>CAXSZR010000002.1:0-1300471 GCA_964242385.1 uncultured Mucilaginibacter sp. | reverse complement strand
ATCTTCGCTTTTACCTTAAATAAATTAATACCTAACTAACAACTTGAGTTAATTAATAAACTGGTCAGAGAAATAACAATTCTGATCTATAAATCTGAAAAGTTATCTAACATATCCTACAGGTTAATATTAGAAAACCGTAGTGTGATTTAAATAATCATAAGTACTCTTTATACATCATTTACAAAAACCGAATCACCAACTGTTCCCATTCCTCTTGTAAAGAGAGTGCCGGGCGTGTTTGCCGGGCCTTGTTGTACCAGTAGTCAGCATTCCAGATATCGCCTTCCTTGCGATGGAGGTAAGCATGTACCCAAGCCGAGTCCCGGTCATTTAGATGATCAACTTCTGCGTGCGCTTGGTGCCAGTCGCCTTTACCATCATACCAAAGGCTTTTTAATTGCGCAGAAAAGGTATCGGCAGGTTGGTCTGATCTTAATGATTCTTTGAATTCGTATAGGGTTTGCATGGCGTAATTTTCAGGATAGTGTTGTAGACCCAATTTGTCTTAGATCCTGCTTTTAAAAATACAAAACTTGTAACTAATTGAAAACAAAAAAGCCCTCTAATCAACTTAGAAGGCCTGCCTGTGATTCCATCAGGATTCGAACCTGAGACCTACTGCTTAGAAGGCAGTTGCTCTATCCAGCTGAGCTATGGAACCATCTGCGAAGATTTTTCGCGGTGCAAAGATGCAAAAAATATAGATAAAAATGACAATCCGTTGCTTAAATAATTACGGATACAAAGCCGTGATATGTTATAAATAAGATTTCGCCATCAATATGCTCAACCTAAACTTTCAATTAAATAACGGTAACAATTTCATTGCAGCTGCATTTAGTAAAATTCACAACCGCCTACCTGCTTAAATTCAATTATTTATTAGCAGTTTACCCACCCCGAAAAAAAATTGCGCATATTCTAATATTTAACAAATAATATATATTATTGCAATAGTTATAAACCGTTAAGCATTATAAAACCTTGTACTTTCTGTTGATTTACGCAAGGCCGGTGCTGAATGATAAGGCTGATTGACTGATAAAAAGCTTGTATTTTCTTTAGATAAAATAAAACATTATTTAAAAATCGAGATTTTTACTTTTTACAAATACAAAGTGTTTTATTTACAATAAGTAAATCATACTTTTAACAGATTTTTTTTTAATAACTAATTATATGATCATAATTGCTGACGGTGGCTCGACTAAAACAAACTGGTGTTTGGTTACCGAAGAGGGTAAAAAGGTGTACTTTAACACCGAAGGTTACAATCCATATTTTTCTGGCACCGAGTACATCATTCAGTCGCTAAACGAAAGCTTACCTACCGACCTTAACAAGGAAGTAATAACCGAAGTTAATTATTACGGCGCCGGTTGCTCTACTCCAGATATGCGCAAGGTTGTGGAAGAAGCCATGAAAGTTGTTTTTTCAAAAGCTAAGATTTACATAGGGCATGATCTGCTTGCTGCAGCCCGTGCTTTACTTGGAAACAATGAAGGTTTTGCCGCTATTTTAGGTACCGGTACCAACACCTGTATCTATGATGGTAAAGATATTACCCATAACATTGATTCTGGCGCTTATATTTTAGGTGATGAAGGCAGCGGTTGCTACATCGGCAAAAAATTATTGACCGATTACCTGCGCGGTTACATGCCAGAGCCGGTACGCAAACTTTTCTGGGATACTTACAAACTTACTCCTGATGACATTAACGAGCAGGTTTATACCCAACCCCGTGCAAACCGTTTTTGCGCAAGCTTCAGCAAGTTTGTATATGACAATAATGTTCACATCGAATATTCACGCAACCTGGTAAGAACATCGTTCGAAGACTTTTTCCGCAACCTGGTAACACATTACCCCGATTATCAAAAATATTCTTTCAACTGCATCGGCTCTGTAGGTTATAACTTCAGAAACGTTTTAGAAGAGCTGGTAGTTGAAAACGGCATGGTAGTCGGCAACATTATCCGCTCTCCTATAGATAACCTGGTAAAATACCATTTGGAAGCAGCGACTTCGCAAATTTGATAAACAAGAGCCAAGATTTTTAAAATCAAGAACCAAGATTTAAGAATCAAGACTTTTTTAGGATAAACAGAGAAGCCGGAAAATTTTCCGGCTTCTCTGTTTTGTTTTGACTTTCTATATTATATACAATTTCAGAAAGACACAAAGTATTGTGTCTCTACGTTGGTTCTTGTCTCTTGGTTCTAACGCCTGGGTTCTTGATTTTAAATCAAATTTCCATACTCAGTTCACTGTTAAAGATCTTGGTGTATTTGCGGCGGTCGAATTTGTAGAGTTTGGCGGCACGGTATGATACGCCTTTTTGTTTTTCGTCCAGTTCCTTTAAAAAGCCATAACTCAGCATTTTCTTTCTAAAATTTCTTTTGTCGAGCTTTTGATTCAGAATAGCTTCATAAAGCGATTGCAGTTGCGTTAGGGTAAATTTCTCGGGCAGCAGCTCGAATGCAATAGGCTGATAATTTAATTTGCTGCGCAAGGTGTTGAAGCCTGTTTTAAATATATCCGAGTGGTCGAACGCAAGCTTGGGTAATTCATTAACCGGGTGCCAGAAAGCTTTACGGGCATATTGTGTAACCGGCCTTAGTTCTTTCTGCCCGTTTATCCTTATCAATGCATAATAGGCTACTGTAATTACCCTTCCTTGCGGGTGCCGGTTCACTTCCCCAAAGGTGTGAAACTGCTGCATGTGCATATCGCGCAGGCCGGTAAGCTCGTATAAGATACGCTCGGCGGCATCGTCTATACTTTCATCCTGCTCTACAATATAGCCTGGCAAGGCAAGCCAGTCCTTAAAAGGTTCCTCATTTCTTTCAATAAGCAATATCTTAAGTTCTCCGGCTTCAAAGCCGAATATGACGCAGTCAATAGAGAATACCGACTCGAACGTAGGTAGCTTCACTTCCAAAGCTTTTATAATTTAAGGTTAATTAAATAAGTTATATGGTTAAGCGCTAATGTAAAAAAAATTAAATTAAATTTAATGGTGTAATTTGCACACATTATCTTCGTACCTACAAATAAGCAGTTTAAAAATGCATAAAATTTCAAAACTGGCAGTTCTTACATCTGGCGGCGACGCCCCTGGTATGAATCCATGTATCCGTTCTGTAGTGAGAACGGCTATCTATAACGGCCTGGAAGTAGTTGGTATTAAGCGGGGTTACCAGGGCCTTATAGAAGACGATATGTATGATATGCATACTCGGTCGGTAAGTAATATTTTAAACCTGGGCGGAACGATCCTTAAAACAGCGCGTTGCCTGCCTTTCCGTACCGACGAAGGTATGGAAATTGCTTACCAAAATTTAAAGAAACGCGGTATAGATGCCCTTGTTGTTATAGGCGGCGATGGTACCTTTACCGGCGCTTTAAGGTTTTCAAAAAAATATCCCGATATGGCTGTAATGGGCGTACCGGGTACTATTGATAATGATCTTTACGGCTCTACCTACACCCTGGGTTTTGACACCGCTACCAATACGGTTATTGAAGCTATAGATAAGATACGTGATACTGCCGATGCACACGACCGCCTTTTCTTTGTAGAAGTAATGGGCAGGGATTCGGGTGCCATCGCCTTAAGGGCGGGCATATCATGCGGTGCAGAAGCGATCCTTTTACCGGAGAAAGCTACCGCTATTGATGATCTGATAGAAAACCTGAAAGCAGGACAATCCAACAAAAAATCATCCAGCATTGTAATTGTTGCCGAGGGCGATAAAAATGGTGGCGCTTATGATATTGCGCAAAAGGTACAGAAGGAAGTTAAATTTTATGATGTAAAGGTTACCATCCTTGGCCACCTGCAACGTGGAGGCAGCCCTTCGGCCTTCGACAGGATTTTGGGAAGCCGCCTTGGTTTCGCTGCGGTAAATGCATTGTTAAAAGGCGAATCGCGGATGATGGTAGGCCTCGAAGCTAACCACATTAAGCTTACCAGCCTGGAAGAAGCATTGAGCCAGAACGAACATTATAAATTGGAAGAGGATTTGATGCAGATGACAGAAATACTTTCTATCTGATTTATGATAGCGGTTGTATACAGCGGATCAAACTACGCCGATTGGCGGCTGGCGGATAAGGACAGAACCATCGCCTCCTTCAAAACCAGCGGCATTAATCCGTATTTTAACGATGAAGCCAGCATTGTACAACTGCTCAGTAAAAACATTAATTTGATACATCATGCCGAAGAAATAAAAAAGATCTATTTCTTTGGTGCAGGTGCATCATCTAATGATCTCAAAACCATCGTACAAAAAGCCTTTGCTACATTCTTTAAGTTTGCAAAGGTTACCATAGAGCACGACATTATGGCAGTAGCCATTGCCTGTTGTAAAAATTCGCCGGGTATTGTTAGTATTTTAGGCAGTGGCTCAAATGCCGCCTGGTATGACGGAAAAAAAATAAAACCCAATAATTACGGCTTAGGTTACATTTTAGCCGATGAAGGATCGGGAAACTGGCTTGGCAGGCAGCTGATTATCAGCTACATGCATGAGCGTATGCCCACAAACATTTACAAAAAGTTTGTAAGCCGCTATGATCTTGACCGTAAAACGGTGCTCGAAAAAGTGTATCGTCAAAAACATCCGGCATTATTTTTAAACTCTTTTACAGAGTTTTTTGTAGATAATAAGGACGACCATTTTCTAAGCAACATCGTGAGAACGGGATTTGACAAATTGCTGAAAACGTATTTATTGCCCCTGCATGATGAACATCCCGAAGGTTTGTTGTATTTTGCAGGCTCTGTAGCAGCTGGCTTTCCAGACCTTTTACAAGAAGCCGCCGCCCATGCAAACCTTAAAATTGCAAACATCATTAAAGAACCCATAAACAGTCTATTAACATATTATTCAAGTAAAAATTAAAAATCATGAAAATAGGAATTAACGGTTTCGGCCGTATTGGTCGCTTGGCATTCAGAGCCGCAATTGAAAGACCAGACATTGAAGTTGTAGGTATTAACGACCTTGTTGAGCCTGATTACATGGCTTATATGTTAAAATACGATTCAACTCACGGTCAGTTCAATGGCACAATTGCTGTAGAAGGCGGTCATTTAGTAGTAAACGGTAAAACAATCCGTGTAACTGCCGAAAAAGATCCTGCAAACTTAAAATGGGACGAAGTTGGCGCTGAAGTTGTTATTGAGTCAACCGGTTTATTTTTAACAAAAGAAACTGCTCAAAAACATATCGATGCAGGTGCTAAAAAAGTTGTTATGAGCGCACCGGCTAAGGATGATACCCCTACTTTTGTAATGGGTGTTAACCACAAACAATTAAAAGCAGATCAAACCATCGTTTCAAACGCATCTTGTACTACCAACTGTTTAGCTCCGATTGCTAAAGTATTGAACGACAAGTTTGGTATTGAAGAAGGTTTAATGAGCACTATCCACGCGGTTACTGCAACTCAAAAAACAGTTGACGGCCCATCGCACAAAGACTGGAGAGGCGGCCGTGGCGCTTACCAGAATATTATTCCATCATCAACAGGTGCTGCTAAAGCGGTTGGTTTAGTATTGCCAGAATTAAAAGGCAAATTAACAGGTATGTCTTTCCGTGTTCCGGTTGCAGACGTATCTGTAGTTGACTTAACTGCACGTTTAAAAACTCCGGCTACTTATGAGCAGGTTAAAGCTGCCATGAAAGAAGCATCAGAAGGTGATATGAAAGGTATTTTAGGTTACACTGAAGACGAAGTGGTGTCTGAAGACTTTAAAGGTGATGCACGTACATCGATTTTTGATGCAAAGGCAGGTATCGCTCTAAATGACAACTTTGTTAAAGTAGTATCATGGTACGATAACGAGTGGGGTTACTCAAACAAACTGATTGACCTTGTACAGGAAATTGGTAAATTATAATTGTAACCTTTTAGTGATATTATAAAAAAAGCTGGCTTAGGCCGGCTTTTTTTATAATATATTTAATTTAAGCTACGTTTACATAGGACAAACTTAATGATACACCTATGAAACTATTTGCATATGCCGGAAACATGGATGTGGACATGCTTTGTAAAATTGTTCCATCAGCAAAACGTATAGGAGTAGCCAGGATACATGGTTACAGCTTTGTATTCAACAAAACAGCTAATGATCAGTCGTCAAAAGCAAACCTGAAACCATCCGGTAGTCCGGAAGATATTGTTTGGGGTGTTTTGATACAGATTGATGATGCCGACCGCCCAAAGCTTTTTGACCGGTCTTCATCAGAGGTGGACCTAAAGCCCGAGTTTGTACTTTGTATAGATGAAGATGATGAGGTGCACCACGCAGAAACCTATATAGCGCATCCGCATGCCATAAATACCCATCTTTTACCGTACGATTGGTACCATAAAAAAATTGTACGGATTGCTAAGCTGGCACAGCTGCCGGTTCATTATATAAACAAACTATTTTTAATGAGCTTTAAAACCGACCATGACACCGGCCGCAGGCTAAGCAATTTAAATAAGCTGAATGAAATGCTAACTCAGTAAGCAATTACATCAATTCTTTATCCTTTTTTTCGTGATAAGTTTTATAGGCCAGGTAATAAAAGAAAATTGATATTACCGAGTTAAGTACCACCCTTGGCACATTTAATGCAGGGTAGCTTACAATAACCTGGTAAATAACAAGCAATAAGGCCAGCGTAGCTGCAACAAAGTACAGGATCAAGTATTTAGGGTTCATAACAGATATAGCATAGTTTACTATAAAACCAACTAATCTGCATTATGTTTCTGCAAACGGTTTAGGTTTAATTAACTCTCGCCCTGCGCACAGGCTGCACCTGCGGCACTTCTACAACCGGGTACGTTTTGTACGCCAGGAAAAAGAAGATCATATCCGGAACCGACACAGCCAGCACGTAAATAGGATTGATATCAGGATAACTATCAATTAAAAGATATATCAACCCGGCTAACCCTAACAAACCACAAATAATATAAAGGTACCTGAATTTAGCGTTCATAAAATTAATGTATGAGCGTGATTTGCAAAAAGAATGCCCTTATTTAAGTATCTGATTACAAGGCGATCGCATTAATAACTTGGTTTATTTTTTAATTAATTTAGATAACGTTTAACTTTATTTTAGATATAATAAAGAAAGTTTTCAAAGCCTTAATCGCTAATATCTTTTATAAAAAGTGAAAATATTAAAGTTTAAGAATTACAAACCGGATAAAATATACCTGAAATTTCTGTAAGCTAAATTTGCGTGAGCGCACACTTTCCGGAATATTTTTTATAGAACCTTTTTTTAAAATTTTAATTAAAAGTTTAGAGATCTAAGGGTTGAGTTGTTAGCTATTATCCTCATCATCCAGTGGATAAGTTTTATAAGCGAGGAAAAATAGCACCATATCGGGAATGGAAATCAGCAAAATAGTTTCCGGATTAACTTCGGGATAGTTAGCAATGATCTCTATGCCGAGAAATACGAGACCCAGGAATCCCGCGATGATATAAAAATAACGATACCTCGTATTAGTAAGCTGGTTATAATTACCTTCTGATGTCATACCCTTTATTACGTATGCCGCAATTGAAAGTTATAGCAAAAGTTAATTATAACCAGCATCTAAACTGTTAATGGTTGCGTTATATCTTTTTAAATACTACCGCAGCCAAAGGCGGTAAGGTCGCAGATACAGAGTTATCGCGCCCATGCCAGCTTATTGCTTCAGATTTTAGAGGAGATGGATTATTCACACCGCTGCCCCAAAACTTTTCTGCATCTGTATTAAATATCTCTTTCCACTCTCCTGCTGATGGTACGCCTACCCTAAAGTTATAATGCGGTACCGGTGTCATGTTCAGCGCTATTACCAGGTTGTTTTCTTCGTTGTTACCTTTACGGCAATAGATCAGCACAGAATCAGCGGAATTGCCGCCATCTATCCATTCAAAGCCATTCCAGTCAAAGGCTTTTTCATAAAGTGCCGGTTCGCTTTTGTACAAGCTATTAAGCGCTTTTACTGTTTCCTTTATACCCTGATGATTTGGGTATTCCAGCATCCACCAATCCAGCGATTTCTGGAAATTCCATTCGCCTCCCTGGCCAAATTCGGCACCCATAAACAGCAGTTTGCTTCCCGGGTGAGTAAACATATAGCCGTAAAGTAAGCGCAGGTTAGCAAATTTTTGCCATTCATCGCCCGGCATTTTGTTTAGCATTGAGCCTTTGCCATACACTACCTCATCGTGCGAGAAAGGCAGCATAAAGTTTTCGGTAAAGGCATAGATCAAACTAAAGGTAATCTCGTTATGATGATATTTCCTGAATAAAGGGTCGTTAGAGAAGTAATTAATAGAATCATGCATCCAGCCCATCATCCACTTCATACCGAAGCCTAAACCACCCGTATAAACCGGGCGACTAATGCCAGTAAACGAGGTAGACTCCTCTGCAATAGTTTGTACATCAGGGAAATGAGCGTAAACTGCCTGGTTAAATTCTTTCAGAAAGGATATAGCTTCCAGGTTTTCATTACCGCCAAAAACATTTGGTTCCCACTCGCCATGTTTACGCGAGTAATCAAGATAGAGCATGGAGGCTACTGCATCCACACGCAAGCCGTCGGCGTGATAACGGTCTAACCAGAACAGCGCATTGCTGATTAAAAAGGCACGAACCTCGTTACGACCATAATTGAAGATATATGATTTCCAATCCGGGTGAAAGCCTTTACGCTCGTCGGCATGCTCATAAAGATGTGTTCCGTCGAAATTGTAGATACCATGCACATCGCCCGGGAAATGAGACGGCACCCAGTCAAGAATAACGCCTATGCCGGCCTGGTGCAGCTTTTCAATCAGATACATTAATTGCTGCGGTGTTCCATAGCGGGATGATGCAGCAAAAAAGCCGGTTATCTGGTAACCCCAGCTTGGGTAAAACGGATGCTCCATTATCGGCATAAATTCTACGTGGGTAAAACCCATTTCCTGCACGTATGGCACCAGCCTGTCTGCCAGCTGATCATAAGTTAAAAACTCATCCTGGCTCTCGGGGCTGCGTGCCCATGAACCCAGGTGCATCTCGTAAACCGAATAAGGGCTGCTCAATGAGTTTTTCTCATATCGCCTGGCCATCCAGTCGTTATCTTTCCACTCGTAATAAGTATCAGCAACAATGGAAGCAGTTAAAGGCGCCACTTCCCATCTAAGCGCAAATGGATCGCTCTTTTCCAGGTCTTCGCCCGTAGATGATTTTATATAGTATTTATATGTTTCGTCATTCCCAACATTGGGAATAAAACCCTCCCAGATGCCCGAACCATCCCACCTTACGTATAACGGATGCGAACCGCGGTTCCAGCCGTTAAAATTGGCAATTACTGATATATATTGGGCATTTGGTGCCCAAACTGCAAAATATGTTCCTATTACACCTTTGTACTCAACAACATGCGAACCCAGTTTATCATAAAGCTTATAATGCTTACCAGACCTGAATAAACTTATATCAAAATCACTAAAACGGCTGTATGGTTCAACCGCTTTTAAGCCATCTGCTGTTGATGACGTGCTTTCAACAGCATTGCTTTCTGTACTTACTGATACCTGCTCGTTAACCGGCTTTGTAATTTTAGTTTTAGATGCGGCTGGTTTCTTTTTAGCTGACTCCGTTACAGCGGCAGGTGTTTCCTTTTTTGCAGGCTTAACCTTAGGCGCAACCGTTTTTTCAGTTTGGGCAGGTGCCGGGGGCGGTACTTCTGCCTGCGGAACCTTCACTTTTGTCTTAACAGGTTTTTGGGAAATTTCGGGTGTTGTTTCTGGTAAAACCGGTTCGGTTTTATTAACTTTTTTTGCCATAGTGTAGATGTTCTCAATACGGCTTTCATTTATCAGTTGGCCGTACGGATTGTTTTATAACAATCAAATATAGCACTATTGTTTTGGCGGGGCGAAAATTATAATTTAAGCTATGATTAAATTAGAGACAAGAAAATATTGCTGATAAAAGGGAAATTATAAAGATAAAATTTTGCGAGTGATTACGTGCCGATAGCAGCGTTGTGCATAGCATTTATGGGTTTACGCGAATGCATTGGCGTGAGATTGCTTCATTCCTCGCATGACAAGCTTTTTATAACGAGTTGAAAACAAACTTTTGTCATTACGAGCAAAGCGTAGCAATCTCTCCGTTGTGCTTGTTGTTCATGCATTTGCGCTAATGCATTGGCGTGAGATTGCTTCGTTCCTCGCAATGACAATCTTTCTATAACGAGTTGAAAATAAACCTTTTGTCATTGCGAGCGATGGTGTGGCAATCTCAGCGCTATGCCCGTTGTTCATGCATAAGCGCTAATGCATTGGCGTGAGATTGCTTCGTTCCTCGCAATGACAATCTTTTTATAACGATTTGAAAATAAACTTTTTGTCATTGCGAGCGATAGCGTGGCAATCTCGGCGTTGTGCATAGCGTTTATGGGTTTGCGCTAATGCATTGGCGTAAGATTGCTTCGTTCCTCGCAATGACAAGCTTTTTATAACAAGTTGAAAACAAACTTTTGTCATTGCGAGCGATAGCGTGGCAATCTCGGCGCTATGCCCGTTGTTCATGCATTTGCGCTAATGCATTGGCGTGAGATTGCTTCGTTCCTCGCAATGACAATCTTTCTATAACGAGTTGAAAATAAACCTTTTGTCATTGCGAGCGATAGCGTGGCAATCTCGGCGTTATGCATAGCGTTTTGTGCATTGTTACGTGTTCGCTTTGTTCCTCGCAATGACACAATAAGTTAAAGACTGCTTAAGCAGTTATTTCCAGTCGTTTAAAGTTTTTGGTAAATTTAAACTCAAGCTTGCCATCGTCTTCAATGCAGAAAAGCACTTCTTTGCCATCGGCCATAATTTTTGCCGGTTCAAAAGGCAACCCGATTATGCTGAAGTGATAGTTCTCATACCTTGGGGTATAAAGCCCTTCTAATGTTTGAACTACCGTTAAAGCATCCTCGCTTCCGTTAACAACAAACTTCTTTTCCAGATATATATCCTGCTCGTAGGCAAACGTTTCGCCATAGTCTTCAAAGTAAAAAGAGTTAACCTCGTGGTCACTATAATAGATGTTTAGCTTAACCTCTTCTATTTCCTTTTCGCCAACGTATTGCATTACAGGGTATTCCGGGATCACAGAACCGGCCTTGATAAATAATGGTAAAATCTCTAAAGGAGTTTGTACCATAATCTCTTTGCCTCCCTCATTTAGTGTAGCATCCCAAAAGTTGTACCATTTACCCTTTGGCAGATAAACCTTGCGGCTTGTTTGTTTTGATACCATTACGGGGCAAACCAATATCTTATCGCCATAGGTAAATTCGTCCTGGCGAAAGTGGTTGCTCTGAACATCCTGCTCCTGCATAACCACCGGCCTTAAAATCGGGAAGCCGTAGCGGTGATGCTCCCAGAAAGTTGAATATAAATAAGGGATCAGCCTGTAACGAAGCTCTATAAATTTGCGGTTGATAGCAGTGTATGGTTCGCCAAAACTCCATGGTTCCCTTTCCTTAGTATCACCTGCAGAGTGTGCGCGCATAAATGGGGAAAATGTACCCAACTGGATCCAGCGGGTAAACAATTCACCATCGGGTTCGCCGCTAAAGCCGCCAATATCAGTACCGCAAAATGAAATACCGGAAACGGATAGACGCTGGCATTGGATATTTGCCAGTTGTAAATGTTCCCATGATGCTACGTTATCACCTGTCCAAACGGATGAGTAGCGCTGCACTCCAGAGTAACCGGCCCTTGTAATAGTGAAAGGGCGTTTGTTTTTCATAAGCTTGCGCAAACCTTCATAGGTAGAGCGCACCATCTGCATGCCGTAAACGTTATGTGCCTTACGGTGCGAACCGCGGAAACCATCATACTGGTGGCGTACATCGTCGGGGAAAGTGCCTGCGCCAAATACCGCCGGCTCGTTCATATCGTTCCATACGCCGGCAACGCCCATTTCTACCAGCTCATCAAACAAGCCTGCCCACCAGGAACGTACCTCGGGATTGGTAAAATCCGGAAACTGACAGCGGCCCGGCCAAACGTGGCCCTCCATAAAGTAATCGTCAGACCGGCGGCAGAAATATTTGTTCTTCTTACCTTCTTTAAATACCGAGTAATTATCATCCACACGGATGCCCGGGTCTATAATAACAACCGTTTTAAAACCATCGGCGGCAAGTTCCTTGATCATTTTTTTAGGATCAGGGAAATATTTTCTGTTCCAGGTAAAGCAGCGGTAACCATCCATATAATCTATATCAAGATAGATACCGTCACAAGGGATCTGGTTCTCCCTGAAGCCTTTCGCAATTTTGCGCACTTTGGTTTCAGGGTAGTAACTCCAGCGGCATTGGTGATAGCCAAGCGCCCAAAGCGGTGGCATAGGATGCGTACCTGTTAACTGATGGTAGCTTTTCACCACGTCCATCATGTGCGGGCCATGTATGTAGTAATACTGTAGCTCACCACCATCAGCCCAGAAACTCGTTTTTGTACTATCTTCAGAACCAAAGTCGAAATGTGCCTTGAATGTATTGTCGAAAAAAATACCGTGCGCTATGTCTTCATTTAAACTGATATAAAAAGGGATGCTGCGATAAAGCGGGTCCTGGTTCCAGCTAAAAGAATAGGCGTCTGTATTCCAGTTTCGGAGGCGCTTGCCACGCAGGTTAAGTTCGGTAGGTTTATCGCCAAGGCCAAAAAAGCTTTCCTGTGGGTTGCATGTTTTAGTACAGAAAACATAATAGCCGCCAAACTTTACGTTCTCTTCCCAGTGCATTGGCACTGCATCTGTACTGGTGATATGCCCGTTGTTATCAGAAAAAGAAATAAAAAAATCCTTTTTGCGGATGTGACAGTTAACAACATCTGTGGATACTCTAAACTCATCCTCATCTTCTGTTAAAGAAAACGGAACAGGTTTATGCTCTAAACTGGGTACGGCATATGAAAACTCTTCCAGAAAAACACTGTGCGGAGCTAACCTTACCCTTATTATTTCGCTGGTAACAACAACTATCTCTACTTTGGCATCGCCATCTGTGAAGTAGAATTTATTACCCAACTGATCGGCGTGATTGGGAACACCAAGATATTTCTTTATGATAGGCTTAATTCCCTCTGCGGGGTTATTAAGGTGGTGGAACTCTTCTTCCTCTTCAACTATCTTACTGGTAATCAGTTCCGGGTTTAATACATTTTCTTCCATTAAATTTAATTAGTAGGTATTGCAAAAATGTGCATAATGTACTTTATACGCAAGATACAATATTATGCTGCATACTTTTACCATTAAATGTGCCAATCTTCAACCCCGAATTAAGGGAACCGGCTTCGAAAAAATTAGAAATAAACTTAAAAACCTGATGCTCAATGGAGATTAGACATGGCAGGAACCTCAATAATTTGAATTTCTTTACCGTCTTGCACAAACAAAACTGATATTGCCGCCAAAAACATAAATATACCCGCCGTTACCAGCGCGTAAACAGCGTGGCTGTTATAAAGATATTTTACAACCGGCCCTCCAATAATGCCATTTATTATTTGCGGGAAAGTGATAAAGAAATTAAAAATGCCCATGTAAACGCCTACTTTTTTTGCGGGTATAGAACTGGAAAGAATGGCATAAGGCATGGCAAGAATACTACCCCAGGCCAGGCCGATGCCTATCATGGGTAATATCAAAAGATAATCGTTTTGGATAAAGAAGATGGAAATTAAGCCAATGCCGCCCATTGTTAACGAAAAGGCATGCGTTTTTTTACGACTGGTGGTCTTTACAATTTTAGGCAGCAGCAATGCGTAAACGGCAGATACCGCATTATAAATACCAAATAATACCCCTACCCAATTCCCTGCATTGTTATAAGCTTCGGATGATGTATCGCCGGCTTTGATATGATAAACATGATCAACCACGGCAGGTGTGGTAAATACCCACATAGAAAACAAGGCAAACCAAGAAAAAAACTGCACCAAACCTAACTGTTTCATGGTTTTCGGCATATTCACCAGGTCGGTAATAATTTCAGACAGGCCACTTTTCTTTTCTTTTATAACATCTTCCTGCTGATGAAAACCTGCATAAACTTCGGGCGGAAATTCTTTTGTACGAACAATTGTCCATAAAATACTGAGGATTAAAACGATGGCACCGATATAAAAGGAATACAAAAGATTGGCAGGTACGTGCCCGGCTTCGGCAGTTTTTGGAACCCCGAGCCAGTTGGCAAACACATAAGGCAGCCAGGATCCGATAACGGCACCCACCCCTATCAAGCAGGTTTGCATGGAAAAACCGGCATCGTGCTGGTTATCCGGAAGGTTATCTGCAATTAGCGCACGGAAGGGTTCCATTGCCACGTTAAAAGATGCATCCATAATCATGAGCATGCCTGCCCCTACTATTATGGGCGGTATAACGGCTGCCAGTATGGATGAATTGGGCATAAAAAAAAGTGCAAGGCCAGATAAAATGGCCCCGGTTAAGAAATAGGGTCGGCGTCGGCCAAGCCTGTTCCAGGTACGATCGCTGTAGTGACCAATTATAGGCTGAATGACCATACCCGTTATAGGTGCAGCAAGCCAGAACCACGACAAATGTTCTACGTCGGCACCAAAGGTTTGCAGAATACGGCTGGCATTACCGGTTTGCAGCGCAAAGCCAAACTGAATCCCCAAAAAGCCGAAACTCATGTTAAAAATTTGCCAGAAACTCATTTGCGGCTTTTGCGCAATACCGTATGTAGCCATATAAATCAGGTTATATTTTACCGGTTAATTACGCCGCTGCCGTTAAATACCGCTGCTAAAATTGAAGCAACAAACCGCTTACAGCAGGAATGGAAATATTTACGCCCGATGCTATATCGGTTGTTTTAAATTTCCGTTCGCTCAACAGGTCTGTAAATTCTTTTTGCCCGCTTAAATTAAGCAGGCTTAGCAGATCATTTGGCAATTTAACTGTTAGGTTGCGTTCGCTCCGGTTAAAATTGGTTATCACTAATATACGCTGATTATTGGTATAGCGCAGAAAAATATATAATAGCTGATCAAAACCCGGCTGGCGCTCGTTCGCTATCATCAGTTCCCAAAAATTGCCTTTATTTAATGCCTCGTTATCTTTGACAACATTTAACAGTTTGCTGTAAAACGCACGCAATCCTTTCTGGCTGTCAGACAAACGGCCACCATCAAATTGGCCATTATTTAGCCATTTTTGATGCTCGGGCACTCCCCAGTAATCGAAAATGGTAGTGCGCCCATCTTCCCCGCTAAAGCCTTCGCTGCCCATTGCAGGCTCGCCAACTTCCTGGCCAGAATAAATCATTACCGGCCCGGTAGCTAATGCGGCGGTGATAATCATACCGGGAACGGCCAGCCATGCATCGCCTGCAAAATAACTTGATGCTATGCGCTGCTCGTCGTGGTTTTCCATAAAGCGCAGCATATGCTGGTCTATGCCCCTGGTTTGATTATTCCATACGCTGTTAATTTCCCAGGTACTGGCATTATAATCGTTACGGGTAAGGCGCTTAATGGCATCGTACAATCCTACCTTATCATACAGGTAATCGAATTTGCCTGTATTTATATATTGGTTGTAAAGGCCTGCGTTATAAGCTTCGCCAATGAAAATAACACCGGGATATTTTTCTTTAAGCTTTGGGATAAGCCAGCCCCAGAATTCAATCGGCACCATTTCTACCATATCGCAACGGAAACCGTCTACACCTATTTCGCTCCAGAAAATAAGAATATCGTAGATCTTGTTCCATAGCGGAGGCACCGGGTTAAAGTGGCCCGTGCGATTATTAAGATAATCTACGCCATAATTAAGTTTTACGGTTTCGAACCAATCATTTATAGACGGCGAAGCATTAAATACATCGTTACCGGTAGCCTTGGCCGGCTGCTCATCAAATTTGCCATCCTTTAGCGGGCTTTTAAAATCATTGCCACCCGGATTGTAACCTGCGGGAACTTTAAAAGATTGCCCCGGTACATAATAAAGGTCATTTTGAGCGCTAAAGCTTTTGGTTTTATCATCGTCCTCACCAATATCCCTAACGCCTGCCGGTTTTCCTGCAGATGCGTAAGTGCGTGCCACATGATTAGGTACCAGGTCCATAATCACTTTCAAGCCGTTTGAGTGCGTGCGTGCTATCAGCGCTTCATATTCGCCCAGGCGGTTGTTTACATCTTCGGCTAAATCGGGGGCTACCTGGTAGTAATCTCTTATTGCATAAGGTGAACCGGCCCTGCCCTTTACCACATCCGGATCGTCGGGCTTTATTCCGTATTGGGAATAATCGGTCATGGTAGCATGTTCCAGCACCCCGGTAAACCAAACATGGGTGAAGCCCATATTTTTTATTTCCTGTAATGCCTTATCGTTTAAATCATTGAATTTGCCAACACCATTTTCATCGATGGAGCCATAGGTTTTATTAACCGTTTTTGCATTGCCGAATAAGCGCGGCAATAACTGATAGATAATTAGTTTATGGCCTGCTTGCAATTGTTCCATTTTGTAAGTTTATGTGCCTGCGAAAATAACAACAAGGGAATAAAAAGAAGTATTAATGAAAATGCTTTTGCAAAAGGACTTTTATTAATTATTCGCAAATGACAGGTGTTGTTATAACGTTTTGGGTTTGAATATACAATGTTATGTTACCCATAAACATCACTAAAGATCCGGCCATCCATAACCAATAACCTAACTTATAGCTGATGATTCGATCATAAGAGCCAATAGAATTATCGATTATTTTGTTGAACGCCAAAAATGAAATTGATGCTATAGAAGATAATAAACTCATTATAAAAGATAATCTATGTTTACTATTGAAGGTTGCCCATGAAATAATCAATAATGGATTTGCAAGCCATGTTAATCCGGCAGGACTTAAATAAAAACCTAACCCGCCAGAAATATAGATAGCAAAAGCGTCTGCGCAATGATTATCTGTACAATAAGCGGTTTGTGTAAATGATGCAATAACTAACCCGATACTTAAGATTAAAATAAAACTGCTCGTTTTTATTTTTATACTACTATCTTTCACGCAAAGCATTTTTTAAACAACTTACCAAATTCATTTCTTTCAAATTTTATTTAATCATTGAACCAATATATCTTCAATTGTATACCGGTATTTTTCATCAATCAGCTTAATATTGCAGACCATTGTAAGATCGCTTCGTTCATGATTATACCACAAGGGAAAATCAATATCGCAGTTATTTCACTATTTCTATATAAACGCATTAAAGTAAATGCAGCATCTGGGAATGAAGTAATTATTCCGGGGTAATCTTCTATTCCTTCTTTAATTTGCTGCTCCGTAAGCCGTTTTCCATAATCGTTTTCATATACCCTACGGAAGTTACCGCTCACAAAATTCTCAATAATACTCCTTATAGTATTTTCAATTGCTAATAGGTTCATAACTTCTACACCGCTAAAACACTACTTACCATTAGCTTCAAAATTGTTTTCACGTTTTGATCAATAAAAACTTCACAAGCCTCAATCAACCTTTCACAACCACATCGCTCTTCGCTTCTACTGCATATTCCTTGTCGTGAATCAACACCGGTGCAGCTTTGTCCGAAAGATTTTTGATTTGCACGCCTTCCTTGTTTACCGCAATATAAAGCAGGGAGCCGCGGAAGTTTATATGAAACGAAAACGACTTCCATTTTTTTGGTAAAAAGGGATTGAAGGATAACTTGCCATCCCTAACCCGCATACCGCCGAAACCTTCCACAACAGACATCCACGTGCCTGCCATTGATGTGATGTGGCACCCGTCGTCCGTATCGTTATTATAATCGTCCAGGTCCAGGCGCGAGGTACGCAGATAAAATTCGTAAGCACGTTCTTCGTCACCCAGTTTGGCCGCTAAAATGGCATGTACACATGGCGACAGGGATGATTCATGGACCGTACGCGGCTCGTAAAAATCAAAATTGCGTCGAATGGTATCGATGTCAAACTGATCTTCGAAAAAATAAATTCCCTGCAATACATCCGCCTGCTTAATAAAGCACGACCGCAAAATTCTATCCCAGCTCCAGCGTTGGTTTATTGGCCGGTCGCTTGCAGGTAAATCCTTTACCAGTATCTGCTCTTTGTCAAGGTAGCCATCCTGTTGTAAAAACACCTGGCTCTCTGCATCAAAAGCAAAATACATTTTTTCTATAATGTCTCTAAACTTACCGGTCTCGGCAGCTTCGTCAAAACCAGTTTTTTCAATCAGTGAATGATACTTGGCCGCATCTGCAGTCTTTACTTTCTCAATAACCTCCAGCGTGTATTGCATGCACCAGGTAGCAATTTTACTGGTATACCAGTTGTTGTTGATATTATTTTCGTACTCATTAGGCCCGGTTACTCCCAGCATAACATATTGCTGTTTCTCGCCCGACCAATTAACCCGCTGCGACCAAAAGCGCGAAATAGCAATCAGCACTTCCAGGCCGTAATCTGTTAAGTAAGTTTCATCGCCGGTATAGCGTACGTAATTAAATATGGCATAAGCGATTGCCCCATTACGATGAATTTCTTCAAAGGTGATTTCCCATTCGTTATGGCATTCTGTACCATCCATGGTAACCATGGGATATAGTGCCGCACCGCCCTTAAAACCTAATAATTTTGCATTATCTATCGCTTTTCCCAATTGCTTGTAACGGTATAATAGCAGGTTGCGTGTAACTTTTGGGTCGGCAGTAGCCAGGTAAAAGGGAACGCAGTAAGCCTCGGTATCCCAATAAGTAGAGCCTCCGTATTTTTCGCCGGTAAATCCTTTAGGGCCTATATTCAGGCGATCATCTTCCCCGGTATAAGTTTGGTTCAGCTGAAATATGTTAAAGCGGATAGCCTGCTGCGCAGCTACGTCGCCTTCAATTATTATATCATTCAGTTTCCATTTTTCGGCCCAAGCCTGCGCCTGTTCGGCAAGCAGGGCATCAAAACCTTTTGCACTAATGCGCGATAATGTTTTCTTCAGTTCATCTGCAAGTGCGGCTACCTCATAATTTTGTGAAGACAGGTTTGCAGCATATTTGTAAACGGTAATGGTATCGCCGCTTTTTAAAGGGATATAATACCTGGAGGCTATATATTTTTCTCTTTCAACTGGATGCGACTGCGAGTCAAACCCTTCATTGTTTTTTTTAAGTAAAATCTGCTGGCCAGTTATCACTTCAAACCCGGTTTTTTTGGTGCGGTTATGTACATAGCCGCCATTTTCCCAGGTTTCTATTTTCACGCCATCCCAAAATTTCTCATCGTAATTAGCATCTTTATTTACTATATCACCATCTACATATGGCGCAAGGCTTAACGTGCCGGTAAAATCAACAGCGGTAATAGCATATTTAATTGCACCACACTCATCCTCGGCCATGCTGCAAAACCGGGTAGACTCAACTCTGATAGTTTTACCTGATTGTGTTTTAACCTGAAAACTTCTTTTCAGGTAACCTTCCTGCATGTTTAGTTCACGTTTAAACTCCGATACTTCACATTTGGCAAGATCCAACTGTTCACCATCGAACGCTACGTCTATACCTATCCAGTTGGCTGCGTTTAAAACCTTGGCAAAATATTCGGGATAACCGTTTTTCCACCAGCCAACCCGGGTTTTATCAGGGTAATATACTCCGGCTACATAATTACCCTGCAAAGTATCGCCTGTATAAGCTTCTTCAAAATTGGCGCGCTGGCCCATGCGGCCGTTGCCCAAACTAAAAATACTTTCAGAAACCTTATTCAGATGTGGATCAAAGCCTTCTTCTATCACTTTCCACTCATCCAGTTTAACGTAATTTTTCATAAGTATTATTTATACAGGTTGTTGGTATTCAATTTTTTGAATTGTTTAAAAGCCGCCCTCTAAATCTCACCCGGTAGGGGGAGATTTTGGCTATAGCACTAATTTCTCTCGCCCCTTATTTTCCAAAGCCCTCCCTTCCGGGGAGGGTTGGGTGGGGCGTTTTAAACCCCTCTAAATCTCCCCCGGTAGGGGAGACTTTGGCTGTAACATTAATTTCTTTCGCTTTTTATTTTTCAAAGCCCTCCCTTCTGGGAAGTGTTGTGTGGGGCGTCTAAAACTCCCCCCGCAGAGGAGACTTTGGCTGTAACATTAATTTTCTTTCACCTCTTATTTTCAAAGCCCTCCCTTCCGGGGAGGGTTGGGTGGGGCGTTTTAAGCCTTCTCTCTCGTAAAGAGTTTGAATGGCGCTACAACTCCTCCAACTTTTCAATCGTCATCTTATCCAGCCCGCTTACTACCAGGTTGGCCCTGTTTAGTATCGCTGGCGATCCGATGCCTACTACTTTCATTCCGCCGTTTATGGCTGCTTCCACACCGGCTATGGCGTCTTCAAAAACCACACACTGCGCCGGGTTTACCCCCAGGTTTTGTGCGCCTTGTAAAAACACCTCAGGGTCGGGTTTAGCTTTGCTTACGTGGTTACCATCAACTATGGCGTCAAACAGATCACTTAAGCCAATGCGATCTAATATAGTACCCGAATTTTTACTTGCCGATCCTAACGCAGTTTTTAAGCCGGCAGCACGGCAGGTTTCTAAAAACTCTTTTGCACCCGGCAGTATTTCGGCAGGTGTCATTTTACTGATCATATCTACATACCAGTTGTTTTTGCGGGTTGCCAGTTCTTCCTGTTCCTGCGGGCTTTTGGTTATATGCCCCAGTTCGAGGATGATCTCCAGCGAGCGAACTCTGCTTACACCCTTTAAGCGTTCATTATCTTCTTCGGTAAAATTGATACCCAATTCATCGGCAAGCCGTTTCCAGGCTTTAAAGTGATATACGGCAGTATCTACTATTACGCCGTCAAGGTCAAAAATACAGGCTTTAATATTGCTCATATTGTTAAATTAATCAGTTAACAAGTTCTAAAACCAGCGTGCTTTTGCTGGGAACTGTTAAAGCCGACAGGTCATCTACTTCGTCTGTTATAATATTTTTCGCCTTTTGGGCGCCTTTTATCCGCTCGCTATATCTTTCGGTTGTTATTGTTTGTTCTTTATCGCGACTATTATAAACAACCATCACCGTTTTGCTTTGGTCATACCTAAAGTATACGTATACCCCATTTTCCGGCACATACTGCATCATCTTTCCGGTTTGTAAAGCTGTGTTATTTTTACGGTGATTAGCCAGCTTTTTTATGTAGTTAAAGGCGTCATTTTCTGCATAACTACGGCCCTTGGCTGTAAATTTATCGTTTTTGTCTCCTTTCCAGCCACCCGGAAAATCGGCCCTTACTAAACCATCCGGATCAGAAAAATTCTTCATCAATATTTCATCGCCATAATACATTTGCGGTACACCCCGCAGTGTTAACAACATAGCAAATGCCGATTTATATTTACTGTAATTTTCGCCTACCACGGAGAATATGCGGCTCATATCATGGTTATCCAGGAAAATAGTATTACGCGTGGCATCCTGATACAAAAAATCCTGGGCCATTACAGCATACAAGCGGTTTACGCCGTCCGTCCATCCTTCATTACCATTTAAGGCTTCATAAATAGCATCCTTAACAACACCATCGGTTACACCGGGCAAGTGGGTATCAAATCCCTGGTTTACAGTATTGCCCTGGGTAAAATAGGCCTGATCTGCCGCCGACCATACCAGCGTTTCGCCGAAAATAGAAAGGTTAGGAAATTCGGTCTTTACATCCTGCGCCCACTGCGACATAAATTGCGGGTCGTTATAAGGATAAGTATCCAGGCGAAATCCGTCTATACCGGCATATTGCACCCACCAGATATGGTTTTGGGTTAAAAATTTCTGTACATACGGATTATTCTCATTAAGATCGGCCATGCGGTGATCAAACCATCCGTCCAGCATTTTTTTCCTGTCGGATGGTGCGGCATGCGGGTCCATTACAACCATATCCCTAAAGTTAGATTTGGTATACTGCGGCCATTGATGCACCCAGTTTTTCATCGGCATATCGCTTATGGTATACCCCTCGGTACCGGCATGGTTATGCACCAGGTCCTTTATCACCTTAATACCCATACTATGGCATTTCTCTACAAACTCTTTGTATAAGCTGTTGGTACCGTATCGTGAGTCTATTTTATAATAATCTGTTACAGCGTAGCCGTGATAAGATGCCGAAGGTTCATCGTTTTCTATCTCTGGCGTTAGCCAGATAGCGGTTACGCCCATCTCCTTCAAATAATCCAGGTGATTGATAATACCCTGCAGATCTCCCCCATGCCGGCCAAACATCTGGTCGCGATGAATTCCGGTTTCCCGCATGTTTGCAAAAGAATCGTTAGATGGGTCGCCGTTAGAAAAACGGTCGGGCATTATCAGGTAGATCAGATCCTTACTGGTAACCCCCTGGGCACCTGTCTCTTTTCCTTTGCTTAACAATTCATATTTGTAGGTAAGCGGCTTCTCATTAGTTTTAAGGAAAGAAATAACAAATGAACCGGCTTTGGCATCTGGCGATATTTTAAGATCGATAAAAAGGTAATTAGGATTTTCTACCTTGTGTACCTCTACCACATTAACACCCGGATAGCTGATCTTTACCTGCCTGGAAGAAATATTACTACCATGCACTATAAGCTGCAGGTTGGGGTTATGCATGCCTACCCACCAAAACATGGGTTCTACCCGCTCAAGCGCCGGCAACTGCGCGTAAAGCGCCAACACCATAAGCAATTGGCAAACTGTTAAAAACAAGAATTTTTTCATGGCAGGTATACCGGAAACCGGCGGCTTTAATTTTTTTATAAACGCAGTCAAATTTATAATAAAATTAATGATAGCCTATATAAACAAATACAGCTTGAATGTTAGCTGAGATATTTAAATGTTAATAAAAGCTTTTTAAATACATCTCCATTGATTCAAGGCCCAATTGCTTTCTAAGCTTGTTAACCAGCTTTGGATATTTTAGCGGAAAGGGGGTGAATTTCCCCGTTTTATCATTTCTTGATAGTTGTGTTCCGTAAATCTGCTTTTGGTTTTTATTTACCAATATCCTGTCGATAAGGTAGGCGTACTTTACCTTGCTCACGTTTTTACGGCTTAACTGTTGCTTCATCAGCGCCAGCACATGCTCCTGAAAGGGAATATCATCATCACAATGTTGTATAATAGCCCAAAAATTGTCACTGGCCGGGCCAACCAAATCGTAACCCGGGTAACCGTATCGTTTTGTAATCAGCTTCGCCTTTAATTCGTTCACACTATCGGCAATTTGCCACTTCTCGTTAATAGTATCTTCGCTGTAATCAGAATGTTCCTTGTGCTGCACTTTTAAAAATTCCTTTCTCCAAAATTGGTCTTCCGTATACATGGAATCTATTTTCCCGCTCAAAACCGAATCAATCTTTCGTTTTTGAGCGTTGGAAGTAACTGTAAGGCAGCATAAAAGTAAAACTATTAATACAGGGCTTTTCATAGGACAATATTTTAACTAAATATATAGTTATTATTTATGAAATTGAAACGTAGTTTTAACGCCAAATCATTTAACGGTGTGTTGCCACTTATAAGCGCTTTTACTTATCTTGCCTCAATAAACCCCTGCCCATGAAGTTTATAAAAGCCTTTATTTCTATTGCCTTCACTATTTTGCTGATTGTTGCACTGGAAACAAAGTTTGGTGACATCCCTCCAATTGGAGTATTTTTAAATCCCTCTACAGGTTTCTGGCAAAATGCGGAAAGCAAGCATATCCTCGCTGCTGAAAATCTAAAACTTAAAGGCTTAAAAAACAAGGTGATCATCCGTTACGATGAGCATCGCATTCCGCATATTTTCGCACAAAACGATCACGACCTGTATTACGCGCAGGGATTTGTAACCGCGCGCGACAGGCTTTGGGAAATGGATATTCAAACACGCAGCGCATCGGGCAGGCTTGCAGAAATTGTTGGCCCAAAAGCATTGGATATTGACCGTTATCACCGCCGCATGGGTATGGTGTACGGGGCCGAAAACACACTGAAAGGGATGATGAAGGACCCGCTTACACGTGACATGGTTTTGGCATACACCGATGGAATTAACAGCTACATCCATTCTTTGGCACCTAAAGATTATCCGTTAGAATATAAACTGCTCGACTATGCCCCCGAAGACTGGAAGCCTATAAACTGCGCTTTTTTGTTAAAGCTGATGTCTGAAACGCTGGCAGGTGGCTCGGACCAGTTTGCCATGACCAATGATCTGAAACGTTTTGGCCCGCAGGCAGTAAAAGAACTTTTTCCAGACTACCCCTATCTCGAAGACCCGATTATCCCCAAGGGAACACCTTGGAATTTTAAGCCGCTCCCTACTCCAAAGCCGTCGGCAGATTTTGTTGCTCAAACTACTGAAAATATAAAAACTAAAGAGATTGTTCCCGGCACGGGTAGTAACAACTGGGCTATAGATGGTAACAAATCTGCAAGCGGCTATCCTATTTTAGCGAATGACCCGCATCTTAACCTCACTTTTCCATCCATTTGGTACCAGTTACAGCTATCATCACCAACGGTAAACGTAAATGGTGTTTCGCTGCCGGGCGCGCCTGGTATTATAATTGGCTATAACCAGAACATTAGCTGGGGTGTAACCAATGTGGATGCGGATGTATTGGATTGGTACCAGGTAAAGTTTAAAGACAATTCAAAAAACGAATATTGGTATAATAATAAATGGAACAAGGTAAATAAACGGATAGAAGTTATAAAGATAAGAGGACAGCAACCCGTTACCGATACCGTGATTTACACTCGTCACGGGCCGGTGGTATATGATAATACAGCCCAGAAACCCGCCGGGCATCATGTTAATATTCCGGTTGGCAACGCATTACGGTGGATAGCCCACGATGAGTCGGACGAGTTTAAATGTTTCTATATTTTAAACCGCGGTAAAAATTATGACGATTACCGCAAGGCACTTACTTATTATAGCGCACCTGCCCAAAATTTTATTTTTGCCGATAATGAAAAAGATATCGCCATTACACCCAACGGCAAGTTCCCATTAAAATTCAAAGACCAGGGTAAGTTTATACTGGATGGCAGCGACCCTGCTAACGACTGGCAGGGTTGGATACCTGCAAATCAAAATCCTACGGTTAAAAATCCGCCAAGGGGTTTTGTAAGTTCGGCAAATCAATCATCTACCGATACTACATATCCTTATTACATTAACTGGCGCTTTGAACAGTATTATCGCGGCAAACGCATTAATGATAAGCTTGCAGCTATGCAACATGCCACCGCCGATAGCATGCGCATAATGCAGATGGATAATTACAGCATACTTGCGCAAGACGTTTTACCCGCCATGCTTAAATCCCTTAACAGGGCAAAATTAAACGGCATGCAATTGAAAGCTTTCCAAATCATTAAAAGTTGGGATAAGCACTATGACGCAAACTCGATAGGTGCAAGCATATTTGATGCCTGGTGGAACACCTTTTACGACATGACCTGGGATGATAAATTTAATGTAAAAGGCTTTTATCTGAAATATCCGTCGTATGATGAAACTGAAAAACTGCTTTTAACTGCACCCAATTCCAAATGGTTTGACAATGTAAAAACACCTGTAAAAGAGACCGGCGCAGACGTAGTTATAAATGCTTTTAACCGGGCGGTTGCCCAGCTTGTAAAAACAAAGGGGAGCCCTGGTACAAAATGGCAATGGGGCCAGGTAAAAGAAACATTCATTAATCACCTTGCCAACCTGAATGGATTTGGTACCGGAGAATTTGCCGCCGGTGGGCGTAACGGGGTAATTGATGCCCTGCGCGAAAACATGGGCCCGTCCTGGCGAATGGTTGTACAGTTGGGACCAAAGGTAAAAGGATACGGCGTGTTCCCGGGTGGGGAATCTGGCAACCCCGGAAGCTTTTTCTATGACGATATGTTCAAAACCTGGAAAGATGGGCAACTGAATGAGTTGCTGTTTCTACAATCGGCTAAGGAACCATCCGACAGGATAAAAACAACATTAAGCCTTAACCCTGCTAATTAAATTGACCATGCTATTTTTAATCATTCTCATATTATCATTTGCAAGCGGATACTTTTTACCCTGGTGGGTTGTTGCTATTGCCGCATTTTTAGCAGCCATGTTTGCAGGAAAAACTTCCGGGCAGGCATTTTGGTCGGGGTTTGGAGCAATATTTATCGGATGGATTACGCTTGCACTTTTTAAAAGCGTACCTAACAATCATATCCTTGCAGACAGGGTTGTACAACTGTTTCCCTTGCCTCATAACTGGATCTACTTGCTTTTACTAACCGGTTTAATAGGCGGCCTTGTAGGTGGCATGGCGGCAATGTCGGGGGTGTTGTTGAAAAATGCTTTGACTAAAAGCTAAAAGACTACAAATTACCGCACGGATATATTTATCCGTGCGGAATATATTTTACATAGATTTTAAGGTCTCTTTCAACAATCTTACAGCATCAGTTGTGCTGGTAGCTGTTTCGAATATATCTTTTGAGCTTACATCTTTACCATAATAGCTATGGTTTGCGCTTTTATCAATTGCAAGGTTTGATCCGTTAATGCTGATGCCTGCAAATAAACCGCGGCTGCGTGAATAAGAATAAACTTCGGCCTCTAATTTATAATCGGTATTAGCCGATGAGCTTCTGCCAACCGGGCCTGCTGCTGCAGATACGTCGCCGCCTATTGTAAAATCGCCATCCTTAACTTTAGCCAAAGCACCTTTATGACGGAACACTAAAACTAAGTCTACCGACTGAACGCCTAACTGCAAGCCTATGCTACCACCTGTTAAGGTAACAAAAACAGGATCGCTCCAACGGCCATCTTCCAGCTTTACCAAAGCAATACCTTTACCGCGCTTACCGCCAATACCAATACCTGCATTTATTAACTTAGGGATTATTACAATCCCCTTGTACTCAGAAATCAGCTGATGCGGAATGGTTTCTTTCATCTTTGTAAAGTCCTTCAGCACATTAACAGCGCTATGAATCTTTTCTGTTTCTTTACTACCATCTACCGTGGCAGAGGCCATTACAATACATATGCTCAGTAAAGCAGGGAGCATTATTAATTTAAGTGTTTTCATACTGTTTAAATAGATAATTAATTTATTTACATATTCTTTAACAGTGAGAATAACCTGTTGTTTTGCCTTATTGTCAAACACGTTCAATCTTGCATATGAAGCAACAGGCCTGTGCATTGCGTGCATGCAGGAACAATATATCTGGCCGGGTCATAAAAATTTGCGCTATCATATCATCCACATCGGCATCTTTTACAAGCTCTGACAATACAATTTGCTGCTGATTATTGTAACCAATAAGCGTTAAAGGAAAACTGTCTTTTGCTTCCTTTATTTCCGGGGGAAAACGATAGATATCGGTGTACCCTTCAACATCCTCACTGTTAATAAATACAGGGCCCGGCTGATTATAGGCATTATCAATTTCAAAAGGGCTATTTGTTAATACCAACCGTTTATCAACTCCGCGTTTAAATGGTTTTAAGGATACGCGGCAAGGCCCGGCGCCGGTGGCAATAGTTTCAATTACATCATGCCCAAAGGCATCTTTTCTGGTTTGTTTAATATTATTGGCGAAGGCCTTTGATAGCGGTACAATTTTAAAATTCTTCATGCTGCCTGTTTTTGTTAAACAAAGTTGCTGAAATGCAAAATCTGTTAAAACCCGATACTTGCTATCTGCAATTCAAAACTTTTAATACGTTTCTGCCTTATCTTTGCCGCATGACCAAGGCGCAGGCATTTTCAATAAAAAATGAAGAGAAGTTTAACCAGGCAGCTTTAAATACATTTTATCACCAGGCAGCCAATTGCCTTGTTTACAAAGAATTTTTAAATGGCTTAAAAGTCGATCCTGCAGCAATTACTCATATTGAACAAATTCCGTTTTTACCGATTGAGTTCTTTAAATCAAAAGAAATTATAAGTGACGATAAACCGGCGGAGATAATCTTCACAAGTTCCGGAACCACCGGCATGATTACCAGCCGCCATTACGTTACCGACCTTAGCTGGTATATAGAAAGCTTCAGATTGGCCTTCGAGCGTTTTTATGGCGACGTTAAAAATTATACTGTATTAGCACTTCTGCCAGCATACCTGGAACGCGAAGGATCATCACTTATTTATATGGCCGATGATCTGATCAAACAATCAAACAACCCAGATAGCGGCTTTTTTCTATACAATCACGAGGATCTTTACCGGCAATTAAAAAAACAGCAGCAGGCACGCAAACCCACGTTGCTGTTAGGCGTAACCTTTGCCTTGCTCGATTTCATTGAAAATTATACGACCAATTTTCCCGAACTGATAGTGATGGAAACCGGCGGCATGAAGGGCCGCCGTAAAGAGATGATCCGCGAGGAGTTACACGAAACTTTATGTGGAGGTTTTGGCGTAAAGGCAATTCATTCTGAATACGGGATGACAGAACTGCTATCGCAAGCATACTCCAAAGGAGAAGGCATATTTAACTGCCCACCATGGATGAAAATCATCACCCGCGATACCAATGATCCAATGTCGATATTGGGAACCAACAAAACGGGCGGCATTAATATCATTGATCTGGCTAATATAAACTCATGCTCTTTTTTGGCAACGCAGGACTTAGGGAAGATCTATGACGATGGATCGTTTGAGGTATTGGGAAGATTTGATAATTCGGACATACGCGGTTGTAATTTACTGATAGCTTAAATTTAGCCCGGCACAAATATTTTTATTATTACTTTTGTGAAAAGCAGTATAAAAGCAATATCATGATCGAAAAATTTTTGAATGAAGAACAGGATCCAAAGGCTGTTGAAAAAATTTACCTGCGCCTGAACGACCTGCTTACTACCGGAGAAGAAATATTATACATAGCCGTACAAAAAAAGCCGCTTGTTAATCTTTTTCCAGATTGTATTGCTCTTACTAATAAACGTATCCTGTTTTTTACCCCTGCTAACCTGGGTTTAACCATCAAGTTTGTAGATTTTGTGTGGAAGGATATTGTTGATGTTTTTACTAAGGAAGAAATTATAGGCGCTATATTTAGCGTACGTACTACCAACGGTGCTGAAATGGGTGTTGATTACCTGCCTAAAATACAGGCGCGTAAGCTATATCAATATGCCCAGGAACGTAAGGAAGCCGAACGTGAAGCACGCCGCCTGCGCGAACTGGAAGAAAAACGTGCCGAATCAGGTGCTTACCAATTTGAAAATGCTGCAAGGTTAGCCAATTCACAATCGCCGGTGGCGCCATCCGTTCCATTTTCTGAACCTGCACCCGCGCCAACAAGTGCACCGGTTCCGCTACCCCCACCCGCACCTGTTATTCCGCCGCCCGCACCTGTTGTACAGGAAGCACCAAAGCCAGATGAACTAACTGAAAAGCTTAAAAAGCTTAAAGTTCTTTTCGAAAACGGCCTTATCTCGCAGGAAGAATATAATCAGAAAAAACTGGAGCTATTAAGCGACTTTTAATTATTAATAAGTCTTTCATCAAAGTTAAACGGTGCCAATTTGGTAATCTTAACTTTTGACATTTCTTTATGCAGTGGGTTTAGCATGTAGTTATACTCGTCAGGAACAACTGCCGAAGGTAATTTTAACAAAAGGAATTCTTGCTGCTTTAAAAAGTCGTCGCCTATTTGTTTAAGCGAGGCAGGCGGGTATATGTCTTTCCAGTTTGCAGGTAAAGTGTAACTATCTATGGCTTTGATACTCTTTTCAGGCACTTCTATCTGCGCAAGGCAGTAATTATCCGGAAGCAGCATTGGTGGTAGATGTACTAATACCTCCAGCACCGCCAGTGACCGCGAAGAAGCCATGTAAATTGCAGATCGGCCTGCACTGTTCCAACGCCCTCCATAAAGGCGTGCGCCGGTACCGCTCATATCATCGGCATATATGCATTTGGCAATACGGTAAAGTATCATTTACTAAGCGAAGATACCGTGTTCTATACGGCCCAGTTCTTTAAAAACCATATCAAAGCCGGCAGAGGTATCGAGAAGCGATACAGGGGCCTCGCCATTAAAAACCAAACCTGGCGTTTTTACCCAAAGTTTAAATTTATCGATGGAACCAAATACTTCTTCGCCGCGTGTATAAAGCCGGGCCAACTCAACGGCCTTTTCTGCGTACTCAGTTTTTATGATATCATCATCATCATAACGTTGCAAAGTACGTTCACTAATGTGCAGTATACCGGCGAGGTCCTGAAGGCTTAAAGAGATTTTTTTTGCTAAGGACAACAAACCCTTTTTTGGAAAGCCCTTGCGCGCAAGGTTAATAACATCAAAATCATTAGCAGGTTTACTGCCTCCTAATAACCCATAAAACGGATTAAATGCTCCATTGGCAACATAGGCTACCGCAGGTTCATTTAACACGTTTTTATCATTTTGCTTTTTAATATACGACATATATACAAATATATATGACAAATGTCGTAAAAGCAAATTATTCAGCAATAATTAAAAAATAGTTTTTCTTACCTTTTTGCGCCACCAGATACTTGCCGTTCACAAGCAGATCATGGTTAAAAACAGCGTCGGCCGATTCAACTTTTGCTTTATTGATAGCTGTTCCACCGCCTTGTATCATTTTTTTCGCTTCCCCTTTTGATGAGAAAACTGCAGTATGCGTCGCTAACAGATCAACCACATTAATTCCGTGTTGTAAATCTGCTTTGGCAATGGTAAAATTAGGTACACCTTCAAAAAGGCCCAGTACTTCGGTATCGTTCAGTTCGTTTAAAAACTCTATGCCAGTATTACCGAATAAAAATTCAGATGACTTAATTGCCTTTTCATAATCAGCCTCGCCATGTGAGCGTATGGTAATATCTTTTGCAAGCGTTTTTTGCAGCGTGCGTAAATGCGGGGCAGCCTCATGTTCTGCTATCAGGTTTTCTATAATTTCTTTCTCAAAAAGGGTAAATATTTTGATATAGCTTTTTGCATCATCATCGCTGGTGTTTAACCAAAACTGGTAAAATTTGTATGGCGATGTTTTTTCGGCATCTAACCAGATGTTTCCACCCTCGCTTTTACCAAACTTGGTACCATCAGCTTTTTTTATAAGCTGGGTAGTTAAAGCATAAGCTTCGCCGGCATCCTTACGGCGAATTAATTCGGTACCGGTTACTATATTTCCCCACTGATCAGATCCCCCCATTTGTAACACGCAATTGTGATTTTTCCACAAGTAGTAAAAATCATATCCTTGCACCAACTGGTAAGTAAATTCTGTAAATGACATGCCGGTATCTCCGTTTATACGGTTCTTTACCGAGTCTTTCGCCATCATGTAGTTTACAGTAATATGTTTACCTACATCGCGTATAAAATGCAGAAAACTAAAATCTTTAAACCAGTCGTAATTGTTAACCATTTGTGCGCTGTTGGCACCGCAATCGAAATTTAAATATCTTTCAAGCTGGGCTTTTATGCCGCTTAGGTTTTTCTGCAATACATCTTCAGAAAGTAAATTGCGCTCGGCAGATTTGCCGGATGGATCTCCAACCATCCCGGTAGCACCGCCAACCAGGGCAAAAGGCTTATGCCCGGCACGCTGAAAATGGATCAGCGTCATGATCTGCGCAAGGCTGCCCACATGCAATGAATCTGCCGTTGGGTCAAAACCTATATATCCCGAAACCATTCTTTTATTTAACAGTTCTTCGGTATCAGGCATAATATCGTGCAGCATGCCGCGCCAGCGTAATTCTTCAACAAAACTCATGGTATATCAATATTTGAAAAATGGCAAAGATAAAAGAATATCCTTGCTGTCGCCCTGCTATTATTAAGCGAAAGTTATTTTAAGGTAGCAAGTCCGTAGCTGAGCCAGCATAAGAACCCTATTCTTAAATAATTTTCGTAAATTGGCTCAAACCGGATATTTTGCGGATACATCTATATGAACTTTTTATCGCATTTCTACTTTGACCGCGATACGGATAACTGCTATCTTGTACTTGGAACCGTATTGCCGGATCTTTTAAAGAATGCCGACAAAACCATTATTCTCCACCCCGAAAAACTTGTCCATCCCCACAATCAGGTTAATTCTATTATCAAGGGATGGAACAAACACCTGGACGTAGACCGGTACTTTCATTCGTCAGATTTTTTTACCGATCATTCGCATCGTTTAAAAAAATTGTTGTTGCCCGCAATTGAAGGCTCGCCGGTTAAGCCATTTTTTTTAGGGCACATAGCACTTGAACTGATACTGGACAACTTACTGCTTACAACCAATAAGATCACCGCTGAGGGATTTTACGACCACCTGGATGGCTGTACGGAAGCTTATGTAAACGAGTTTTTAACTTTTGCGGGTTTAAAGAACACAAGCATATTTTTTCGCTTTTACGAAGACTTTAAGAAGAGCCGTTACCTGCATACCTATTTTGAAACCAAACAAATAGCATACGCGCTAAAACGGATCTGTATGCGCGTTTGGCAAAATCCTTTTACACCGCAGCAAGAGGCAGACATGAACGATGTTTTAATTGCCTACAGAGCAAGCTTGCTAAATAATTTCATGTCGGTTTTTGAAGAAATTGACGAAAAATTGCTTGCCGGATAATTACCGCCCGGTTTTATCTTTTACATTTGAGTATGGCAATTGTTACCCTGATTGTTTGCTTTACCTGCATCCTTCTATCACTTGGAATCAAATACACCGAAAGTAAAAAAGAACTGATCATTTATGCAGTATTGATATTTTCGGCAATACTGGTTGGCATTACAGAATTTTCAAGTATGTTGCACCTGCTCAATTACAGTTTTTTGTTTATTAGCTGGTCGCTTATTAGCCTGATACTGATCATTTATCTGTATACAAAAAAAGAAAAGGTAAAAAGATTTGTAAGTACATCAAAAATCGACATCAAATTTAAATTAAGCCAGGCTACCAAAACCGAAAAAGCCTTTTTGATTATTTGTTGTGCTATTCTTTTAGCAATCTTTTTTCAAGCAATACTTTATCCGCCTAACACCTGGGATGCTATGGCCTATCATATGGCGAGGATCACCAGTTGGGTAAGTCATCAGTCTCTTGCTCACTATCGTACAAGTTATACTACGCAACTTTTCCAGCCACCGTTTGCAGAGTATGTTATTATGAATTTTGACATACTGTGCAAAAGCGACGTTTTTTCAAATATTTCGCAATTTCTATTTCTGCTTTTTTCATTAGTTACAATGACTGCTATTAGCGGGTTACTCGGGTTAAGCAAGCCTTATAAAATAATAGCTATTATATTGGGCGTAACTATACCAGAAGTAATACTTCAAGCAGCCAGCACACAAAATGACCTTACCGAAGGTTTTTTTATTATAACTGCCTGCTTTTTCGCGATAAAAATAATAAAGGAGCCAAAACTAAAATATTATGTATTTGCAGGGCTGGCGGTAGGTTTGGCATTACTTACTAAGGGAATTGCCTATGTGTATATTCCGCCAATGCTTTTATTGCTTGCTTTTATCATCATTGTGCAAGGCTTTAAAACAAAAAATCATGCCTATCTAAAATATTCGCTGGCTGCAATTATTGTTGTTGCAGGTATAAACTTAGGGCATTTTGTACGCAATTATAACCTTACATACAATATTCTGGGGGTAGATAAAGCAGAATCAAAACTGTTTTCAAATCAGAAAATGAACGCAGGGTTACTGGCATCGAACGTTATAAAAAATGCAGGTTTGCATACCGGGATAATATTTTTTAAACCTGCCGCCGTATTTACAAATAAGATAATTCATAATCTTCATGACATTGCCGGCATAAACGTTAACGACCCGGCTACAAATATCCTTAATGTAACTTTTAGCACTATTACAGGTACAGCCGGCGAAGATGGTTCGCCCAACCCTTTTCATTTGCTATTTATACTTGTGTCCCTGGCATTAGTTGGGTTTAATCTGTTTAGAGGTAACCGCAACGGGGTAGCTATTTTTATAGCAGCTTCTTTAGTATTACAATATTTAGGCTTCTGCGCTTACCTCAAATGGCAGCCATGGCACTCGAGGCTGCACGTACCTTTATTTTTAATGGCAGTGCCTTTAATATGTTACTGCATGCAAAGCAATTTATGGTTCAGGAGCGTATTCTATTGGGTGTCGCCGTTTATACTGATCTATGCCTTGTTGGTTATACGCTATAATGATAACCGTCCTTTTTCACTCACCCTCGGTTCTAAAAATAGGTATGAAAAATATTTTATAGTTAATTCGTCTTTGTATCCAGAGTATGATGAGATACATAACAGCCTGTTTATTTCAGGTAAAAAAAACATAGGCCTGCTATTAAAGGCCAACGATTGGGAATACCCGCTATTTAAAGATTGCTTTACAAGAGAGATTAACCCTATTTATTTAGCAGTCAATAATTTCAGTAAAAACATAGCTGCGGACACATCAAAAATAGATTGTATTGTTTCTACAACTGTAAATAAACCTTTCATAGATTTTGAAGGTAAACGCTATACTAACATTACTAACAGCCATAAGATTATTTGGATGTATCAATAGCGTTTAAGTCGTGGTTGGCGGTTGTTCGTTAAAAATCACGCTAAACACCTGCTGTTTAGCTATAAAACAGTTCAAAATCAGCATTTAACAACAAAAAATTCTTTTTTTAATAAAATTAATATCCATACCTTTGCAGTCCCAATTAAGAGTTGGGACAAAGGAGAAAATTTATTTAATGGCAAAAAAACAAGAAGCAGAAAAAGAATTAAAAGCGAAGGAAGCCGAACTGGAAACAGTAAAAGCCACCGGAGACAAAGAAACTATTGAATCAGAGGCTGATTCAATTTCTATCGAAGAAATCAAATCAAAGATCACAGCAGCACACGAAGATTTTGACTGGGATGCAGATGAGAAAAAATTCGGTAATTACAGCGATAGCGACCGCGAGCAGTTAGAAAAAATGTATGATGGCACTTTCAGTTCAATTACTAAAGGTGAGATCATAAGCGGTACCGTTGTAAGCATCAACAATAAAGATGTAGTATTAAACATCGGCTTTAAGTCAGACGGTTTAGTATCTGTATCTGAGTTCCGCGACACACCAGATCTTAAAGTTGGTGACGTTGTTGAAGTTTTTGTTGAATCGCAGGAAGATGCTAACGGACAGTTGGTACTTTCACGCAAACGTGCAAAAACCCAGAAATCATGGGAACGCATTAATTCTGCATTGGATAACGATGAAATCATTACCGGTTTTGTTAAGAGCAGAACTAAGGGTGGTTTAATTGTAGATATAATGGGCGTTGAAGCCTTTTTACCAGGTTCACAGATCGACATTAAACCTATCAGGGATTATGACGTTTATGTGGGCAAAACAATGGAATTCAAAGTTGTTAAGATCAACCACGAGTTTAAGAACGTAGTGGTATCGCACAAGGTGTTGATCGAGGACGATTTAGAAAACCAGAAAACCGAAATTGTTGCCCGTCTTGAAAAGGGACAGGTACTTGAAGGTACCGTTAAAAACATTACCGACTTTGGTGTATTCATTGACCTTGGTGGTGTTGACGGTTTATTACACATTACAGATATTTCATGGGGCCGTATAGAGCATCCGCGCGAAGTACTTGCATTAGATCAGAAGATCAACGTTGTTGTTCTTGACTTTGATGACGAGAAAAAACGTATTGCTTTAGGCTTAAAACAATTAACACCACACCCTTGGCAGTCGCTTGATGAAAACATCCAGGTTGGCTCAAAGGTTAAAGGTAAAATTGTTACCGTTGCAGATTACGGTGCATTCCTTGAAATCATCCCTGGTGTTGAAGGTTTGATCCACGTATCAGAGATGTCATGGTCTCAAAACCTGCGTAACCCTCAGGAATTCCTTAAAGTAGGTGACGAGGTTGAAGCTCAGGTATTAACCCTTGACCGCGACGAACGCAAAATGTCATTAGGCATTAAACAATTAACTCCTGATCCATGGCAGCATGCTGCTGAGAAATATGCCATTGGCACTCAGCACGTAGCTACTGTTAAAAACATGACCAACTTTGGCGTGTTTGTTGAACTGGAAGACGGAATTGACGGCTTAATCCACATCAGCGATCTATCTTGGTCTAAGAAGGTAAATCACCCTAATGAATTCACTAAAGTTGGTGAAAAATTAGACGTGATTGTTTTAGAGCTTGACGTTGAGAACCGCAAATTAAGCTTAGGCCACAAACAGCTTGAAGAAAACCCTTGGGATACTTTCGAAACCATCTTTACTATCGATTCGATACATGAAGGTACTGTATTGAAAGTAACTGACAAAGGTGCTATTGTAGCGCTTCCATACGGTGTTGAAGGCTTTGCGCCAACTAAACACCTTGTTAAGGAAGATGGCAAGAGCGTGAAAGCTGATGAAGTTGCTGATTTCAAGATCATTGAATTCAACAAGGAGAACAAACGTATAGTTATATCACACTCACGCATCTGGGAAGAAGCCCGTGCAGAAGCAAGAGTACAGGAATTTGAGTCCCGTAAAAAGGAAGCAAAAGCTGCAACTAATGCTGTGAAAAAAGTAAAAGACTCTGTTGAGAAATCTACTTTAGGTGATCTTAGCGTTTTAGCTCAGTTAAAAGAGCAAATGGAAGGTGCAGAAAGCAAAGCACGCAAAGCTTCCAAATCAACTTCTGACGAAGAAGCTGCTCAGTAATTAAATAAAATAAATCCTTATAAGGCCTTCCCATAATGGGAAGGCCTTTTTTGTGTCTATTAAAATGCATGAAGATTATTTGAACGTCAAACCCAGTATTATATATTTCGCCCCTTTAGTGCGGGCGATGACGTGATGAGCCTTTTAAATCAGGTCGTAAATAATACCTGAATTGTAAATTAACTTCAGCTTTGTTCTCCAAAAAAGCAACTTTGATGATCAAATATTCACTTCATATATTAGTATGATTATCCTACTTCAACATATCTGAAATCACTCTTAACAAATTTGTAAAAATTACTACCTTTGCCCAAATCCACCCAAACGATGCAAAATCTTACCCTGCTCGACGGTCAAAAGTTCCAGATCACTTTACAGCGTTTATGTCGTCAGTTGATAGAAAATCATAATGATTTCTCTAATTCAGTATTAATTGGTATACAACCAAGGGGCATTTACCTGGCTAAACGAATAGCAGAAGAACTTAGGAAGATACTACCGGAAAATAATATCCTTCAGGGCGACCTGGATATTACTTTTTACCGGGATGATTTTCGCCGCCGCGAATCGCAGCTGGTTCCTAATCAGACCAAAATAGATTTTATTATAGAGGGCAAAAAAGTGATTATGATGGACGATGTTCTCTGGACCGGTCGTACCATCCGCGCAGCAATGGATGCATTACAGGCATTCGGCCGCCCCGAAAAAATAGAGCTATTGGCATTTGTAGATCGTAGATACTCGCGCCACATACCGGTAGAAGCCGATTATGTAGGCATAGAAGTTGATTCAATCGCATCGCAAAAGGTGGTTGTTAGCTGGAAAGAAACAGATGGTGAAGACAGGATTATTTTGTTGTCTGAAGCGAAGTGATTTCGGATTTCGGATGTTCAATTTCGGGATTATGATTTTTTCATTTCAGTTACTTGAAATTTTGAATTACAAATTTTACTTCGTGTTAGGGATTTAAAAAATAAAAGTGGATAAAGTTGAGCTAAAGAAAAGGACACAAAAATTTGCTATCGACGTTATAAAATTCGTCGAGAGCTTGCCATCTAATCGTTCAGTTAATGTTTTATCAAATCAACTTATAAGGTGCGCAACTTCAATTGGCGCGAATTACAGATCGGCCTGTAAAGGGAAATCAACCGCAGACTTTATAAATAAAATAGTGATTGTTGAGGAGGAGGCTGATGAAGCAGTTTACTGGCTGGAACTATTTGAAGAGTCCGGTTTGAATAAATCAGCAGACCTTAACATCTTAAAAAAGGAAGCCAATGAACTGACTGCAATCTTCACTGCAATAGGTAAAACGGCTAAAGCAAATCAAAAAATTAAAATTCTGGAGACGGGCATCCGGCTTCAGAAATAAATAATACATCCGACATCGAACATCCGAAATCCGATATTGAAAGAAATGGCAGGACTAAGCACAAGGCACTTATTAGGAATTAAAGATCTTAACCCAACTGATATTCAGTTGATATTTGAAACGGCCGATAATTTTAAAACGGTTTTAAACAGACCGATTAAAAAAGTGCCGTCTTTGCGTGATGTTACTATAGCGAACATATTTTTCGAAAACTCTACCCGTACACGTTTGTCGTTTGAGTTGGCTGAAAGAAGGCTATCGGCAGATACTATCAATTTTGCGGCATCTTCTTCATCGGTTAGCAAGGGCGAGACATTGATAGATACCGTAAATAACATCCTGGCTATGAAAGTTGATATGGTGGTGATGCGCCATCCTTACGCCGGGGCCGGAATATTTCTTTCCAAGCATGTAAAGGCGCAGATTGTTAATGCAGGCGATGGAGCGCATGAGCATCCTACCCAGGCACTATTGGATGCCTTTTCTATCCGTGAAAAACTGGGCGACGTAGCCGGTAAAAAAATTGTCATTGTGGGTGATATTCTGCATTCGCGGGTGGCGCTTTCAAATATTTTATGTCTTAAACAATTGGGTGCAGAAGTGATGGTTTGCGGGCCTACAACACTCATCCCTAAATATATCGGCTCATTAGGCGTTAAGGTTGAACATAACCTGGTAAAGGCCTTAAACTGGTGCGACGTTGCAAACATGCTGCGCATCCAGCTGGAGCGCCAGGATATTAAATACTTTCCATCTTTGCGCGAGTATACCATGCTCTACGGCTTAAACAAAGAGATACTTGATTCGCTGGATAAAGAGATCATTGTAATGCACCCGGGCCCTATCAATCGCGGGGTAGAAATAACCAGTGACGTAGCAGACAGCAGACAATCTATCATTCTTGATCAGGTTGAAAATGGCGTAGCTATAAGAATGGCAGTCTTATTTTTACTTGCCGGGCAAGCACAACAAGCACAATGAACCATGTAGCTAAAAAACTACTTACCTGGTTTATTAGCATCGGAAAAGTAAAGGCCTGCATCCTGCATTTTTTACTGCTTTGCGCAGCCTATACATTTTTTATCATTATTGCAGACATCGTAATTGCATACGCAAAGCATATTTCCTTTAAACAGGTGTGGAACGACAACCTGTCTTTCTGTTTCTTCTTTTTTGTATTCGCGCCCTTTTTATCATACCGTTTTTATAACGATGCGCAAATGCAGTTGGGCAACCTCGAAAAATTGCAGCAACGCGGGTTAACACATCATGATCTAGGCCGGATTGCTTTTGTTAAAAAATGGCAGCTTACCCGCAGAACCGGCTTAACCCGCTTTTGCTTCTATAACGGTGGATTAATTACCGGTCTGATATTCCTTTTCCCTGTTTCTTTTATAATTTTAATGAACTATAGCAACATCGCTACCCTCTTTAGCAACTTGAACGGAATTATTCTTTTTGTTGCCGAAAACATGGTACTGAGTTACATAATAGGTTTTGCTATTTACCGTTTTAAATGGTCATATAACGAGCGTCGTTTTATGCGGCTTACACAGCCGGTTTAGCTGTTATTCAACAAATCCTGTTTGCACATTTATGAGATCGATATTCCTGTTGTTTGTAACTTTAACTATGGCCAATGTTTCATTAGCGCAAAGCCGCCAGCAGCAAAAAGTCGACTCTGTATTTGAACAGGTAAAAAAATACTTTAATCAGAAAAATGCTGATGCCATTTACAATATGGCAGGCAGAGCTTTTCAAAACGAACTAAATATTGATGCATTTTCAGATGTAGCCAATAAACAGCTTTTTCCATTGGGGCAGATCAAGGAATCGAGCCTGATCAGTTTTGTTAATAATAGTGTCGCTACGTATAAATTAAAATTTGAGAGCATCACCCTACAACTGCTTATGAGCCTTGACAAGCAAAACAGGCTGGAGCTATTTTTATTTCAATCATATGTAGATCCGCCCAGTAATAAGACTGCACTGGTTGCATCCTCAAACCCAATGCTATCTGAAATGGATAAAAAATTAGATACCATTGCCCGCAGCTATATCCAGAAAGCAAGTACGGCAGGTTTGTGCATTGGCATTATCAGCAATGGTAAAACATCTGTTTACCGTTATGGCGAAATGATAAAAGGCAAAGGAAAATTACCTAATGCCGATTCTTTTTTTGAACTGGGCTCCATTACTAAAACATTCACCGCTATATTGCTCGCTAAATATGTAAATGATGGTATCGTTAAACTAAACGACCCAATTATTAAATACCTGCCCGATTCTGTAGCGGCTAATATAAATTTAAAACCGGTTACGCTGTTACAACTCATTAATCACACATCCGGATTGCCAAGGTTACCCGATAACCTGATTCCCTACGTTACCGATGCCCAGAACCCGTATAAAGATTATACCAAACCGTTGCTGTATGCTTATCTAAAAAGCTGTAAGCTTAATAGCATACCAGGCCAACAGTATGCTTACTCAAACTTAGGCGTTGGTTTATTAGGTTGCATACTGGAAAATATTTCGGGTAAAACATTTGAGCAGCAGGCAAAAGATATTATCTGCAAGCCTTTAAATATGCAAAGCACCAGTCAGTTTTTAAACCCTTTATTATTGCCAAGGTTTGTAGAGGTATACAATCAAAATGGTGAACCTACCGTTGCCTGGGATTTTGACGCGCTTGCTGCCTGCGGAGCGCTCAGATCAACGATGAATGATATGCTTAAGTTTGCCAGCGCAAATCTTCATCCAGGCGCAGACGAGTTATCTAAGGCAATAACGCTAACTCACCACGTTACTTACAGCAAAGATGTGAAAATCGGCATGGCCTGGCACGTAATTACCGTAAACGGAATTGACTACACATTTCATAATGGAGGCACCAATGGCAGCAGCAGTTTTTTAGCATTTAACAGCGATAAAAATATTGCAGTAATTATCCTTTCAAATGCAAATGAAAGCACAGACGCTATCGGGACAAAGTTGTTGTCTATGATGCAGTGAAGTTAGTGAGGAGTGGATTAGGTTAGTAGTTGATTGAGAAATGGTTGATCGGGTGAGTAGTTGATTGAGTTGATAAAGTGAATAGTTGATTGGGTGAATGGTTTATTAACTGGATGGTTGTAAGCCTTTTATATTAATAAAAATGCGTTACAACTCAATCAACTACTCACTTAATCAACCATTCACTCACATACCCAAAACTCAATCAACCACTCACCCGTCTACCCAAAACCTCCACCAACTTAACCCGCATGTACTCCCTCGCCAATTTCTTCTATTGTTTTTTTGTTGAAAGCATCAAGATCGGCAGGTGTGCGGCTTGTTACCAAACCGTTATCTACCACTACTTCTTCATCAACCCAATTTGCACCGGCGTTAATGAGGTCGGTTTTAAGGGATGGGAACGATGTTAGCGTACGGGCGTTGATCAAACCGGTTTCTATCAACAATTGCGGACCATGGCATATAGCAGCGACTGGCTTACCTTCGTCTATAAACGCTGATGCAAAAGCCACAGCATCTTTATTCTGCCTAAGCTTATCGGGATTCAACACCCCGCCTGGCAATACCAGCGCATCGTAATCATCCGGACTAACTTCGCTCAATTGCTTGTCTACGTTGATTTCTATACCCCAGTTTGTTTTGTCCCATGCTTTTATTTTTCCACTTTTGGGGGATACCACATGGACTGTTGCACCTGCGTTTTCTAACGCCTCCTTAGGGCTTGTTAACTCAACTTGCTCAAATCCTTCTTCTGTAAGGATAGCTACTTTACGACCACTTAAACTTGCCATAATAATTCGATTTATTTATTTTAAATTAAAATATTAACCTTTATTATAATACAAGTGCGATTTGAAATTGGTTTTTATTTTTTAAAAAAGAAGGGGAAGAAAAGAAAGATTCAAGATTCAAGAACCAAGAATCAAGAATCAAGATAGCACAAGCGGGAATTAAATTTGAAAGAAAAGAGTCAAGAGACGAGAGCCAAGAATCAAGAAAGAAAAAGATGAGTTAAGAGGCAAAATCAATTATGATTACAATTCCTGAATTAAATCAACTGTAATTAAATCAAATCGTAAATCTAAAATTGTGATTCGTAAATTTAGATCAAATCGTAAATCTAAAATCGTAAATCGTAAATCAAATTAAATCCCTTATCCCCTCAACTTGTCTAAAAGGTCGCTTAGCTGGCCGGCTTCTTCTTCGGTGAGGTTGGTTCTTAAAAGATTGCGGGTTTGAAGTTCAACGTCCATGGCATCTAAAACTTTAAGGCCGGCATCACTTATGCGGATATCTACAGCACGCCTGTCGCGGGTATTGGTGCAACGCGATACAAGGCCTTTCTGTATCAAACGGTCAACAATACGCGATGCATCAGACATCTTATCTACCATCCGCTCCTTTAACAAATTTATGGTAGCAGGGTTAGGATATTGCCCCCTCAAAATACGGAGTATATTAAACTGTTGCTGGGTAAGGTTATGCTTCTCAAAAATATGACGAAATAAGTGAGTTAGCCAACCATAGGTATAGTTAATATTAACCGTTACTTTATGGTAGTTATCTACAAATTTACTGCTTTGTATTTCGTCATCAATCCGCATTCTTATACGCTTAATTAAACCGGTGCAAATATCCTTATTTATTTTCTAACATCCTTATCTTGTTTGGGTTTTCCAAAATCCCAGGGGCAATTAATGCATTTATTTTTGCAGCAATAACCACGTTTAAGATGATATTCGCGGGTAAATACCAGGTTACCATCTTCATTAATGTAATAGTCGGTATTTTCCTGTTCCATCAGTTTAAGATCTTTACAAAAATAGTATCGCCAAAATGCTTTTTCAGATGCTGGCCGTTTCCGTGCAGTGTCCAGATTTGTTGTGGTTGGGTGTTCGATACCGTTTGTAAAATATCGGCCCAATCTACATGGTCAGATATAAACAGCGTATCCTGCTGATTCACTTGTAAGTTTTTCCATCCGGAAGCAAACAAACGTTTTACATCCTTTGCCCTGGCATAGCTATCAAATGTAAAAGGCGGAACAATGTAAACGTACTCGCCTTGATTTTTCATTAGCTTGCGGCTATACAACTGATATGCACCATTCAAAAACCCCATTTTACGGTAGATCTCGTTTATGGGCATAATGCGATGATGCACCAATATTTTTTTTTGTGGCGCATGTTCATTTATCAAGCTGATGAGCCGCTGGCTTTTACCAAGCCCATAAGCACCAAGCATAATGTTCAGCTTTATATCGTTTAGCTTTTTGATCTCTGTTACGGGGTCGGGATGTGTAACTGCCGGGTCGGCAAAGGTGCTTTCAGTTATCAGCACATCTGTTTTCACCCATTCAATGGGTTCGCAGGTTGCGTCTGGCTGTAACTTATAATCGCCTGTGTAAAGGTATCGACTTCCATCAAATTCCATTAACACCTGTGCCGAACCTAACATATGCCCGGCAGGAATGATGGTAATTTGTACTTTATCGATATTAAAAGGCGCTTTAAAAGCCGCTATGCTAAATTCTTTACCCGCGTTTTTACCGTAACGCAGCTGCATAAAGGCATAAGTAGCTTCTGTGCAGTAAACGTAGCCGTTTCCGCTTACTGCATGATCTGCATGCGCATGTGATATTACAGCATTAGCAACCGGCAAAACAGGGTCGATATAGAAATCACCGTATTTACAGTACAGACCTTTATCGGTTAGGTATAAGAAATCGTTTATGATCATTAGCAAAATATGCAGCCGGTATTATCTTACTGCTTTGGAAGAAAAAAGTTCGTGAAGTTTTAAAACCTGCGGAATTACCAGTTGCGAGTCGTCATTCAGGATCAGAAAATCGGCGAGTTTGCGTTTCTTTTCTTCATCCAACTGGCGGGCATTCCGGCTTTCAATCTCGGTTTGTGATAAATTGTCCCGTTTGATCACACGTTTTATCCGGGTTTCTAAAGGCGCTGTAACCAGTATGGTTTGATCACACATTTTATACGAATCGGTTTCAAACATCAATGCAGCTTCCTTTAACACATAGGGTACATCATTAAATTGTTTTACCCATGCATCAAAAGCCCTAAAGGTGGCCGGGTGTACCAATGCATTTAATTTGGCAAGTTCAGCTTCGTTATTAAATACAATACCTGCAATATGCTTCCGGTTGAGCGAACCATCCTCGAAATAAGCTTCCTCACCAAAACCCGTCTTAATACCTGCAACTAAAAGTTCGTCATCCGTCATCACCTTTTTTGCAGCGTCATCGGCGTAAAAAACCGGTACGCCAAGTATTTCAAAAACTTTGCAAACGGTAGTTTTACCACTGCCGATATTTCCGGTTATGCCTACTTTTAACATTTATTTCCTGATGATAAAATCGATGTTCTGCGGTTCCACTTTAACTACTTTGCAATAATCCGGGATCTTTGATATAACAACGGGCAGCACTTTGTAGCCGTTTCTTCGCCATAAATTAAAATCGGCGGTAGCTTCAAAAAAGTCTTCGTCAGTTTCGGCATACCTGGTAAGTGACACCATAAATGTTAATTTAACTTTTTGCGGAAAAACCTTTACGCTATCATAACTATTGTTAATGAGCCTTACTGGCAGCTCAACAGTTTTTTCTGTAAACTCGTCAACCGGGATATTTACGCGCATACTTTTAGGGTAAACGCTCATATTCCCTTCTTTAACGCGCTGCAAAGTTAGTACCGTGCTAACATTTTCATTAATGCTATCCAGCTTCAAAGTATCCGACGGCCATTTGGTTAATTTATCTATAATACTGGCCGGCCCGTTAACAATTACATAGCCCGGGTTTAAGGTTATTCGCCCGGCTTGTGCAAATTGCTTTCTGTATTTGATATTGGTAATTAGCTGAATTGGCACCCGCTTCACCTTGCGGTTAGAAAAATCAAAGTAAAGCGTATCCGGGTTAAATGAGGTAATCTGCTGCCCTATTTCCTTGCGGTTATTAACCTGGCTAAGCTGCGAACTAAGTACCACATAGCTCTTGCTCTCTAACGAACTCAGATCCACCGTAATAGACCTGATATCATTATTAACGCGCGAAAACAACATTTCCCAGCCACTACCGCTAACAGTAGCGTTTACGGTATCGGACTGTAAGGAATGGAATGCCCTTTTTTGAGGGGTGTTTTTATAGGTAAGCGCGGTTTTTACGGTGTAGTTGTAAGAGTTATTTAAAACAGTAAATATCCACGCAAAAACGGCAAGTACCAGGCAAGTAAAAAATGCCGATACCCTTCTCCTTTCTGTTGCAGATAATTTGATGAATGCCATTTAAACCTACTTAAACTTAAAGCAAACCAAAAGCTTAATAATGTTAAAAGCATAAAGCCATAAGCGGGTATAATGTTTATGCCTGCTTTGCTTTATGCTTTTTTGAAATGCCTGTCAGGCTAAAATTATGATTTTGTTTCTGCAGCAGGGGTGTTTAGCGCCTTTGAAGCATCCAGCGATATAGCCGATTTATCAAAACGTATTTTACCATTATCAACCTCCAGTACTACGGTTGCATCATTTAACTCGATGATTTTACCATGGATACCTGCAGTGGTAATAACCCTGTCACCTTTTTTTAACTCAGTAACATATTTTTTCTGATCTTTTTGCTTTTTAACCTGCGGCCTGATCATGAAGAAGTAAAACACAATTGCAATTAACCCGAAGGTAAGTAATTGCTGTATGCCAAAACCTCCGGCGGCCTGTAATAAAATAGTTGTTATCATTATTTAAATTAATTATTTCACTGAAGTGGCTGTTACCTCGCCAATTAGGTGTACCCTGTTCTGGGCCGGGTTGGTATTGGCCGTAACGGTTATCATCTTATCCTGCAAGCCCATTTTACCCGCGCTGTTAAATGTTACATGGATATTGCCATCCTGGCCGGGTTGTACCGGTGTATGAGGCCACTCCGGCTTGGTACAGCCGCAGGTAGCAATGGCATCGGTAATTATAAGCGGTGATTTACCTGTATTGGTAAACTTAAAATCATAAGTAACCTTATCGCCCGATTTGATCTTGCCAAAATCATGCGTTTCTTTATCAAATTTCATGGCAGGTGCCTCGGCAGCATTTGCAGTAGTTGTATTTACGCTGCTTGTGCTGCTGTTTGCCTGGTTTGAGTGGTTGCAGGCGCTCATCATTACACCTGCTGCAATTAAGCTAAGAAATACTTTTTTCATCGTTAATTATTCAATTAATCCGCGACCAATTTTCCTGACCTTATTCTGCGCTTTAAGCTCAAATAAAATCTTGTCCAAGATACCGTTTATAAATGAATTACTTTTAGGCGTACTAAATTCCTTTGAAATTTCAAGATACTCGTTAATAGTTACTTTTACCGGGATGGAGTTAAAATTTACAAACTCTACAATAGCCATTTTCATCAGCAGGGTGTCCATCATGGCAATACGATCAGGCTCCCAGTTCTGTGTTTTCTGGCCAATAAGTTCCTGGTACTCGTTGTTGTAACGGATGCTTTGCTCAAAAAGATTAATGATAAATTCCCTGTCCTCATCCCAGTTGCCCGTAACCTCTGCAAGTTTATTTAACTCGTAATTGTCATCGTTAGAGAAATTTTTAAAGGTTTTGGCTATCAGTGCCTGCAGCACGTCCTTATCAACCGGCCAGTAAATAAATTTATCTTCAAAAACCTGTTCGGCTAATGACGATTTTAAGATTACTTTCTTGAAAATATATTTAATGATATCCTTATCGGTCTGGATGGTGTCGCCGGTTTTCTGGATATATTCTTTGTAGTCGTCGGAGTTTTTAAGGATGGTAAAAAGAGACTTCACCAGTTCAGGGTCAAAATCCCAGGCCACCTTATATTTTTTTAAGCCGGCAAGGTATTCTTTATTAGTATGTAGCGATAATATGAACCTGTTGCCTAAAATTTTAACGTTGGCGTTTAAGTCTTCGGCGGTAGGCAGGTGCTTGTTGGCGCGTTCTTCTTTGTCAATTTCTGCATACTGCACAACTTCAGAAATTAGCGATAGCATCCATATGTACATTTCGTATACTTTATCAATGCTTTGCAACAAGTTTTTTTCGTGTTGCTTGATGTCGCCGCTACCCGACTGATAGTATGCGTATAACGATTGTAGAACTTTTACCCTTAGGTGTCTGCGATTTAACATGTAATAAGAACGATTTTGCCGCCAGCAGGCGGATGTTGTAAATTAATAGGTTGATTTAACTTTTTTTATATCTGAAATACGTTTTTCCGCTATTTTGTTTGCAGCTAATATGGTTGAAATGTTTTCGGCCTTTGAAAGCTTTAAAACATTCCTGGTGGCCTCATATATGTTCTCTGTTAGCTGCATAGTGCGCTTTTTACCAAAGCCCATCAGTTCAGAATAGCAGTTTATGATACCGCCTGCGTTGATCACGTAATCAGGCGCAAATAAAATGCCTTTTTCAAGCAGCATTTGCCCGTGTACCGCTTCATTTTCCAGCTGGTTATTTGCCGACCCTGCAATGATGCCGCATTTTAACTTGCCAATGGTTTGCGTGTTAATGGTTGCCCCTAATGCGCAAGGCGAATAAATATCGGCATTCAAATCAAAAATATTATTATTTGAAACGCCTTCGGCACCATATTTTTTGGCTATCTGCCCTACCCGCTCGTCGTTTATATCGCTAACGTAAACCTTAACGTTTTCTTCTCTCAGTAACTTTACCAGGTTTTCGCCTACGTGGCCAATACCCTGTACTATTACCGAGCGGCCTGTTAATTTATCATTGCCATATAAATCCTTTACGCAGGCTTTTATTCCCATAAAGACTCCTAATGCTGCAATAGGAGCCGGGTCGCCGCTGCCACCAATACTTTCTGGTACGCCGGTAACATGCTGCGTTTCCATACGGATGTACTCCATATCGCGCGGGTTGGTTCCTAAATCTTCGGCAGTAATAAACTCTCCGTTAAGATTCTTTATAAACCTTCCGAATTTGCGTAAAAGCGCCTCTGTTTTATCTTTTCGCGAATCGCCTATGATAACCGCCTTACCGCCGCCCAGGTTAAGCCCTGCAATAGCAGATTTATAGGTCATGCTTTTTGACAGGCGAAGCACATCATGCAAAGCTTCGGTCTCTGTTTTGTAGGCCCACATACGTGTACCTCCAAGGGCAGGACCTAAAGTTGTATCATGAATAGCAATTATCGCTTTTAAACCGGTGTCGGGGTCGCTGCAAAAAACAATCTTTTTGTGGCCTAAGGCTTCAAGCTGGCTAAAGATATTATCGGCTGGGTTCAGGCTCGGCATGTAGAAACGGGTGATTTTGCGCTTGGGCAAAAGTAGATGTTTTTTTATTTGCTGCAAAGTATTATTTAAAGTAGAGAAATTATTAAACTATTGCTCACATTTATACCATTGCCTGATTAAAAACACTAAATCAGCATCACTCATATAAACCTCTTTTTACTTTCAGCTCTTTGCGCTTATTCGTATTTTTGGGCGTTGTACTTACCTGCACTGCTGCAAGCCTGGTTCAAACTGTATATGAAAGATCTCGCCTACCTCAATAAGTTTTTTTTGAAATACAAATGGCACCTGGTACCGGGCATCATTTTCGTTATCATCTCTAATATATTCGGGGTTTTGCCGGCGCAGATTATTCGTGTGGCATTTAACCTGGTTACAGAAAACATAAGCACTTACCATTTATTTGAAGGTTTTGGCAGGCAGCAACTTGTTTACCAGATCTTTGGTACCAGTTTGCTTATGTTCGGGCTGCTTGTACTGGCACTGGCCTTACTGCGTGGCCTGTTCCTGTTTTTTATGCGGCAAACCATTATCCTTATGTCGCGCCATATTGAATATGATCTTAAGAACGAGATTTATAACCATTACCAGTTATTATCATTAGCGTTTTATCGCCGCCACAATACCGGCGATTTAATGAACCGCGTAACAGAAGATGTAAGCCGTGTGCGCATGTACCTCGGGCCGGGCATCATGTATTCCATCAATACGGTAGTATTATTTGTAATGGTGATTTTTGCTATGCTTACAGTTAACGTACGCCTGGCTGTTTTCTCGGTTTTGCCACTACCCATCCTGGCTATTCTAATTTACTACGTAAACAATGTTATCAATTTCAGAAGCGAAAAGATCCAGCAGCGGTTATCGGCCTTATCAAGCTTTGTGCAGGAAAATTTTTCGGGGATAAGGGTTATCAAATCCTATGTGCGCGAAGGCTATGTCCGCAAAAACTTTGCGCAGGAAAGTGAAGATTACAAAACCCACTCTATGGAACTGGTAAAAGTACAGGCGCTTTTTTTTCCGCTTATGCTATTGCTTGTTGGCTTAAGTAATGTAATTACCATGTATGTGGGCGGGATAGAAGTAATGAAAGGCAATATTACATCGGGCAATATTGCCGAGTTTATCGTTTACCTTAATCAGTTAACGTTTCCTGTAATTTCATTGGGATGGGTAACCTCGCTCATACAGCGCGCTGCCGCTTCGCAAAAACGCATCAACGAATTTTTGCATCAGCAGCCAGAGATCATTTCGCCTGCGGTACCTGCTTTAGCTATTAAAGGACAGATAGAATTCAGAAACGTATCTTTTGTATATCCCGATACCGGCATCGAAGCGCTTAAAAATGTAAACTTTAAGGCACTGCCCGGCGAAATGATCGCTATCATTGGGCGCACGGGTTCGGGTAAGTCAACCGTTGCCAACCTGATCATGCGCATGTACGATACTACCGGCGGCGATATTTTGATAGACGGACACCCCGTTACCAGGCTTAACCTGGAGAGCTACCGCTCACAAGTGGGTTTTGTACCCCAGGAGGTTTTTCTTTTTTCTGATACCGTTGCTAACAACATAGCTTTTAGTGCCGATACGCTTGATATGCCGCGGGTTGAACAGGCCGCCCGGGATGCGGCTGTTTACGGAAACATTATGGAACTTGAAAAAGGTTTTGAAACGCTTATAGGCGAACGCGGCGTTACCCTATCTGGAGGACAGAAACAACGTGTATCTATTGCACGCGCCATAGTTAAACAACCGCAGATACTGATCTTTGACGATTGCCTCTCTGCTGTTGATACCCGCACGGAAGAAGAGATCCTGAATCACCTGGGCAGAAACATGCAGGGCAAAACGAGCATCATCATAGCACACCGTATCTCTACCATAAAAAATGCCGATAAAATACTGGTAATGGACAATGGTGAAATAGTGGAACAGGGCAATCATCAGCAATTGATGAGCAACCGGTCAACCTATTTTGAATTATATGAAAAACAGCTGCTGGAAGAAGAAGAAAATGCATAAAAACAGCTAATAATTAGCAAAATCGCATAAAAAGTGCATTTATATTTGAATTAATAGTTGCACTTTGAAAAATTATTTATATTTATGCCTACCAAAACTATTTACAACAATTTATATGGGAGATTTTGAAAACAGAGAGCGTGAAGAGGTTTATTCAAAGAAGGTAAGGGCAGGGAAGAGAACTTATTTTTTCGATGTGAAGGCAACCAGGTCAAACGACTACTATGTTACTATTACAGAGAGTAAAAAACGTTTAGAAGACGGGGTTTTTATCAAACACAAAATCTTTTTATATAAAGAAGATTTCGAAAAATTTGCCGAAGGTTTGAAAGACACCATCGACTACATCAAATCAAGCCAGGAAGTGGTTGAAAAACGCTACGAGTTCAGCGAAGCATCAGAAGTTGCTAAAACCGCTGATGAAGATTTCTCCTTCGAAATTTAAGAACTAACTAAACTAACTAATAGAAAAACCCTGCCGATGCAGGGTTTTTTATTATATACTAATTGGTGCTGTTGAAACTAATGCAATATACTCCCCAGTACAACCAGGGCAATGCTAAAGTAAATGATAAGCCCGGTAACGTCCACAAGCGTTGCCACAAAAGGTGCCGAAGAGGTTGCAGGGTCGAGACCAAGCCGTTTTAAAAAGATAGGCAGCATTGAACCAGCCAGTGACCCCCATAAAACAATACCGATGAGCGATAAACCTACCGTTATAGCGATTAGCAACCAATGGGGACCATAAATGGTACTAAAGGCCGACCAAAGAGAAATCCTGAAAAAACCTATAATACCCAGCGTTATACCCAGCAGCAAGCCAGAGATAATTTCACGGCGCATAACCCGCCACCAATCGGCAATAGTTACTTCGCCAAGGGCCATGGCCTGTATAATTAGTGTAGATGCCTGCGAACCGCTGTTACCCCCACTCGACATGATGAGCGGCACAAAAAAGGTAAGTGCTACAACCTTTGATATTTCGTCGTTAAAATACTGCATGGCTGTAGAGGTAAGCATCTCGCTTAAAAACAGGATAATGAGCCACCCTACCCTCTTTTTCATCAGCCTGAATATGTTGATCTCCAGGTAAGGTTCATCCAGGGCTTCGGTACCACCAATCTTCTGTATATCTTCGGTATATTCTTCATTGGCTATCCAAAGGATATCATCAACGGTAACAATTCCCAATAAAAAATTATCGGCATCTACTACTGGTAAGGCCGTACGGTTATTCATCCTGAAAACGTTAATCGCATCCTCCTGCGGGTCGCTGGCACTGAGAGCTATCAACCGGCCATCCATCAGGTCGCTTACCCTGGTTTCGGGCTTAACCAGCAATATCTCGCGGATCCGGATATCATCCAGCAGAACGCCGTCTTTATCTATTACATAAATAACATCTATGGTTTCTGAATTTTTACCATATCGCCTTATGTGTGCCAATACGCGCTCTACATCCCAATCGCGCTTTACGGCTATATAATCGGGCGTCATTAGCCGGCCTACAGAATATTCTTCATAACCTAGTAGCAGCAATGCCTCTTTCCTGTCTTCGGGCGAAAGCAGCTGGATCAGTTTCTGTACCGCGTCGCCGTGCAATTCACTAAAAAGTGCCGTACGGTCGTCGGGAGGCATTTCATTGATGATGCCTGCAATTCTTTTCCCCGAAAGTTTTTTAATGATACGTTCCTGAACAGGAAAATCTAATATTCTGAAAACGTTTACCGCCCGGTTGAGCAATAGGGTTTCGATAAACAGCGGCCCATGTTCGGGCATTTCGCCTATCAATTCTTCAACATCCGATATGTTGAGGTTATTAAGGTATTCACGGAGTTTACTTTCGTCGTTTTGTTCCAGCAACAATTCAATTTGCTCAACCATTTCTTCCATATAAATACCCTCTTAATTTTACATCTTAGTTAATTCCGCTGTTTTTTGGCTATGTGGCAAAAGTCGTTTATTTTTTCAAAAAGCGGGCAATTTTTTCTGTTATCTTTGCGCAAAATTCAGAGCCAGGAATCAAGCGTCAAAAACCAAGATTTTTTGTCCTTTTCCCGGTTCTCAGTTCTTGATTCTAAACAAAACATAAATGGGTTTACAATGTGGTATAGTAGGTTTGCCGAATGTGGGTAAATCAACGCTTTTTAATTGCTTATCAAACGCCAAGGCACAGGCTGCTAACTTTCCGTTCTGCACTATTGAGCCTAATGTTGGTGTAATAACCGTTCCTGATGAGCGCTTAACCAAACTGGTTGAGATTGTTAACCCTAAAAGCATTGTACCTAACACAATTGAGATAGTGGATATTGCAGGCCTTGTTAAAGGTGCCAGCAAAGGCGAGGGCCTTGGCAACCAGTTTCTGGCAAACATACGTGCTACGAATGCTATCATACACGTATTGCGCTGTTTTGATAACGACAATGTTATACACGTTGACGGCTCTGTTGACCCTATCCGCGATAAAGAAATTATCGATACCGAATTACAGCTAAAGGATCTGGACTCAATAGAAAAAAAGATCCAGAAGGTTGAAAAAATGGCCAAAACCGGTGGCGATAAAGAAGCGAAAAAAACCTTTGATGTTCTTTCCGTTTACAAGAACCATTTGCTGGAAGGTAAATCTGCCCGTACAGCACCAGTAGCAGAAGAAGACAAAGAATACATTGCTGATATCTGGCTGCTTACAGCTAAACCCGTAATGTATGTTTGCAATGTGGACGAAGCATCTGTAAGTACCGGCAACGCATACGTTGAAAAGGTAAAAGCAGCTGTAAAAGATGAGAATGCAGAAGTGCTGATCATCTCTGCGCAAATAGAATCTGAAATTGCTCAGCTTGACAGTTACGAAGAACGCCAGATGTTTTTAGACGACCTGGGCTTAACCGAGTCGGGAGTAAACAAACTGATCAAGGCTGCTTATAAACTGCTTAACCTTGCTACTTACTTTACGGCAGGTGTACAGGAAGTACGCGCTTGGACCATTACGCAAGGCTTTACCGCCCCGCAGGCAGCAGGAGTTATCCATACCGATTTTGAGAAAGGATTTATCCGAGCCGAGGTTATTAAATACGAGGACTTTGTAAAATTCAACGGATCGGAAGCTGTTATTAAGGAAAACGGCAAGCTGAGCGTTGAAGGCAAAACTTACATAGTGCAAGATGGTGATATAATGCACTTCCGTTTTAACGTGTAAATGACATCAATCATAATTTAAAGGCTGATATGGAAAGATTCTCTTTTTAGTATCAGCTTTTTTCGTTTCTAAAGGGCTGGATATTTAATTCTATTGAGAATTAAAAAGGCGTAGCGGAAATTGCTTTTTATTCAGTCAATTATTATTTGGATTGATCTTAAATTCAAATTGACTTAGTTATCCTTTTTTACCAGCCATCTTCAATATTGCTTTAGATTCGGCGGCTAATTATGCCTGAAATAACGAGAGCAGTTATGTTAAAAAACATTCTACTACTAATAGCTTTTTTAGCAATCAGTATTTCAGTAAAAGCACAAGACAATTACGAGATTCAGGTTTACGGTTCTGAAACGGTTGACCCTGGCCATACTATGTTAGAGTTGCACAGTAATTATACCTTTGACGGAAGTAAAAATATCCAAAACGGTGTTTTACCAACAAATGATGTACTACACGAAACGATAGAAATTACACACGGCTGGGTACCCTGGTTCGAAACCGGCTTTTACTTTTTTAATTCTATTGGTAACAACGGGCGCACAGCTTATGTAGGCTCTCATATAAGACCAAGATTTGCAGCCCCATTGGATTGGAAGTGGCCTGTTGGGGTAAGCATTTCGTTGGAATTTGGTTTTCAAAAAGCTCAGTATTCTGCAAATACTGCAACTTTAGAGATAAGGCCTATAGTTGATAAACGATGGGGGGCGCTGTATGTATCTGTTAACCCAACCCTTGATCAAAGTTTTAAAGGGCCTGACGAGCATCGCGGACTAATATTTTCGCCAAATGTTAAGGGAAGTTACGATGTAACAAAAGTGATTGCGTTAGGACTTGAATATTATGGAAGCACAGGGCCATTTTTTAAATACGACCCTTATCAGCTTCAACAGCACCAGTTATTTGTAGCGACAGATCTTAACTTTAGTAAAAATTGGGAATTTAACGCCGGCTATGGCTGGGGCTTTACAAACAGTACCGATAAAGACATATTCAAAATAATAATAGGCAGAAGATTTTAATTTAATTATGACAAAAAAATATTCAAGCGCTGAATTCGTAATTCAAAAAGTTCAACCCGGGCTTTTGGGTTTAATGGATGGCTCAGTATCAACCCTGGCACCGATATTTGCTACGGCAGGACTTACACATCAGCCTATTAAGGCATTTTATGTAGGCTTAGCGGCCTCACTTGGTGCTGGCATAAGCATGGGGCTGGCAGAAGCCCTATCTGACGACGGAAAGGTAACAGGCAGAGGAAATCCGATTGTACGCGGTGCAATTACAGCATTTGCAACGGCCATTGGCGGCATGTTGCACACCTTGCCATTTCTTATCCCAAACCTGCAAAATGCGCTGCACCTTGCATACGTTGTAGTTGTGTTTGAATTATTAGCAATAGCATTTATACGCTATAAGTTTATGAAAACGCCATTATATGCAACCATTTTACAGGTTATTGTAGGCGGTGGAATAGTGTTTATAGTAGGTATTTGGCTGGGTAGCGCAGGCACATAAATTATCCCTTTCAAGGTTACGATTAAAAAGTTAGTTGAAACTGATGTAAATTGCCAGCGTATCTGTAAACAACTTTAAAATCATACAAACTGCAAATATTCTCTATGATAGACAGCCCCAGCCCGGTACCGTCAGATAGCGTTCCTTTGTAAAAGCGTTTAAAGATCATTTCTTCGTTTAGGCAACCGTGTTCGCCAGAGTTTTGAAATAGCAATTGCCTGCCCTTTATTTCTATTTTGATCTGGCCGCCGGTTGTATTATGCCGTATTGCATTACTAAATAAATTATTAACCAGTATTTCCATCAAATACCGGCTCGCATTAACATCCAGGTTTTCAAGGGTAAGCTGCAGATCTATTTTTTTGTTGTTTATTAATTCTGCTAATTGCCTGGCCTTTTCAAATATCAATGCCTGTATGCTCAAATGTTCTTTATTTTTAATAAGATCATTATCTATTTTAACCAACAACAATAACGACTGATTTAAGCGCGCCAGTTTGTTCGCAGCTCCGTAGATATCTGTAATTTGCGAAAGCTGCTCGTGCTTTAAAGTTTCGTCTTGAATCAGCACATCCAATTTAGAAGTTATAACCGCTAAAGGCGTCATCATTTCGTGCGATGCATTTTCTGTAAAACTTTTTAACCCCATATAATCTGACAACACCCGCGAAGACATTTTAGAAACCGCATCGCTTAAATCGTGAAACTCATCTACTTTAGAAGGCACATTATCAATAACCTTTGTGCTTGCAACATTAAAGATAGTTACCTGATTTAAAATGTGATAGAATGGGCGCCATAAATCTCTCAATACAAACCGGTTTATAATAGCGAGAACGAATAATAGCAGCGCTGTTAATACTGTTGTTATCAAGAAGACAACTTGTATCAGGTATTCTGCGCTTTCCCTTGATTCCACTATGGTAACGATATACCTGTCATCAGCAACCTTCATCATTACAGATAACGCCCGCCCGGGTTCTACCTTTTTTTCGTTGAGGTTTTTAAAAGGAGTATCAAAAAATTGGGGCTCAAAATCTGTTTTCGTGGTTTTTTCATAGGTAGTAACATCTTCGTCAAATTCAATAGGAGTAGGTAACTTTTGATGAATATTTACATACTTAACAACTTCCTCAACCTCTTCGCCAAGGTCTCTATCAAGTTGTTGTCTGGCAATGTAATTTATAATAAGATAGTATAAAACTCCGGAAACTATTAAGATGGCGATGCTTACAAATATGCTTGCCTTGTTGTAATGTGTTGATAATTTCACTTTCAGACAAATTTGTAACCAATGCCATAAACCGAATTAAAGTAGTCAACGCCAGTAATATCAAATAACTTTTTTCTCAGATTTTTGATGTGCGTATAAATAAAATCAAAACTGTCTATCATATCCATTTCGTCGCCCCAGAGGTGTTCCGCAATTGCATTCTTTGATATTACGCGGCCTTTGTTAGCGATGAAATAAAGCAACATATCAAACTCCTTTTTTGTAAAAAAAACATCCTTACCCATAACCGTAACAATCCGGGCCAATAAGTCAATACTTATATCCTTATAATTTAGCAGCGTATTTCCGTCGAACGATTTTCTTCTGAAAATTGCCTGCAACCTGGCTTTCAATTCTGCCAAATGAAACGGCTTGGTAATATAATCGTCTGCGCCTATGTTTAATCCTCTTATCTTATCATCGAGCGAGTTCCTTGCTGATATAATGAGTACACATTCTGTTTTACCTTTTTTGCGCAAATATTCCAGTACGGCAAAACCTTCTCCATCTGGTAGTCCTATATCAAGCAGAATACAATCATAGGTATATAAAGAAATTTTTTCAATAGCGTTCTGAAGGTTCGTAGATGTTTCACAGATACTCCCATCCTCACTAAAATACTTCACAATAGTATCCCTAAGGTCCAGCTCATCTTCTACAATTAATAATTTCAAGGCGTTTTTCTTTAAATTAAAAATATGAATTTGAAGCAATACTGAAGTTGGTAACAATCAACTTCAGTATTACATGATAAATATGCTTGTTAATATCGAACTGTTTTTAGAATATATTGGAGTGCATGTTTTAGTTCTGACTAAGATCTTATATATCAAGATAAGCAGACGTCGACCAATTCTTGGAAGACAGCAAAACTTAGCTTAGCAACAATCAGGAAATAAGTTATATTTGCAGCATATTGTTCCCGTAGTTCAATGGATAGAATGAGTGATTCCGGTTCACTTGATATGAGTTCGAATCTCGTCGGGAACACATTTTTTTAAAGAGCTATTAATAGGACCTACTCCTCATTTACTATAATCACATCGCCGTCGCGCAACGCTTTAAACATCCATTTGTTATCGATACAGTTTTGTATTTCCCGGGCTATCGCGTCCGACTCAAAATGTCCTGAATCATAATGGGGCAATAGTGCATAGTTGAAAACGCCTAATCCGCTCCAGATGGTTTCCTCAATTTCTGAATATGGAAAATCATTAGGGTCGTCAACATTAGCTATATATTTTAATGAGTCGCATAATATGCAGATGCCTGCGCTGTAACCGCCATATAAAAACCCTTTGCGCTTTGTTAATGCTGTAAAGAAATTATCAAAGCCGCTTAGGTACATGGCCTGCCTTAAAACAAAGGTATTACCGCCGCTTACCCATAAGCCATCCAGCTCAGAAAGCTTTGTACTCAATTGGTCTTGTTTGCCGAAATAAACCCTTAGGTCAAGTGGTTCTGCGTTAAAACCCAACGCGTTCAGCTCACTAATTTCTTCGTTCTGGTAAATGGTTTTAACATACTCTTCGACAGCAGAAAAATCCCTCGAATTATTGATATGCCCAATGCGGCTGCCGGGAGGCAGCATTGTTTTAAGCTTGGCTACCTCGTTACCGAATTTATAAGATGAGAGATAGTACTTCATGCTGAAAGGTATTATGATTTAGAATATCTCGCCTACGTCTATAAACAAACCATTTGAGCCCTGCCGGCCAAAGCCGTAATCTACACAAATATTGGTATTGGTAAGTTTGTTCAGTTTAATCCGTAACCCGGGGCCAAATCCTGGCTGTATAGACTGCAGGCGCGTGCCGGGTGCAGCAGAAAGCGATTGGCCGTTTAAAAATACAACACCGCCCAGCAAACCGTCTGATGTTATTTTGTAGCGGTATTCGCCCTCCAGGTAGATCATTTGTGCCCCCCTGAAACGGCCCTGTATGTAGCCCCTGCCCGTGGCCGATGCCTCATCCCATTGTGTGCTTGGTAAGTCGATAAAAGCCGGGCGGCCATTTAATATCAGCCAGTCGTAATTCCACAATGCAAGTACGTTATCAGACCCTTCGGGAAAACGGATATATTTTCTTACATCTACAATTAAAGAACTCCAGGGCGTAGTACTTCCCAAAGCCTTAAGATTATCCCGGTACTGTAAGGTCATGAAAGATCCTTTACTTGGGTTAATTGCATTATCTCTTGAATCAAACAAAGCATTTAAGGTAAAGCCCGACGCGATTGAGTGTACCGTTTCGCCATACCTGGCATAATCAGATACTAAGCCATTGTAATTACCGCTTTCACTTACATTCCAATGGTCGTCTACAATGTAGCCTACGCCTGCGTAAAGGTTGCCTGTAATATGACGCAAGGCGGTTTCATAGAACTGGATGTAAGAGTAATCCATCGGGTCTTCGTTCTTAATGTTCGAACTGCTGCCTAACCCATAAGTGCTTTGCGGATATTTAAAAAAACGGTAATCGCCTATGAAATTGTACTTGTTGTCTTTACTCCAGATGTTGGTTTGTATGGGTAGCGTAAACTGCTTTCTTTGGGTAACCGACGAACTGGCTATAATAGTTGAGATCCTTGATTGAGGCCCTGTTCTAAATGCCACGTTCCCTGAAACCACCAATGCAAATTTCGATACCAATGTATAACCAATTGCGGGCACGAATGAAAACGATGGTTTGGAGGTAATAGAATCTGTTTTTAATACGCGCTGTTTATGAGTTAATGCATCGTACACATCTGATATATCGCGCTGGCGGGAACTGTCTTTATGAGCAATTATGGTATCTTGCTTTGCTCCGTGCTTTGTTACAATCGGCACTGTTGTTATGGGTACGGCGCCACCCTGCTGGGCAGATACTTTTGCAGTAATGAATGCAAGTAAAACAAATAACCGGAATTTAAACAGCAACTTCATTTTAATTGGATAGACCCGGGCAAACACTCGTAATCAGTAAATTAACCGCACACAAATTTTTTAAACCGGCCGACGAAAGTAATCATTATGTTACAATTGGTTATAATAATATTGCAATAAGCAGATTAAAATAAGGTTAAAAAATCAAGCGTTTAGAGTTAACTTTTTGCTGCCATAATTTATTATCGCATTATATTTCATCAATATATCCCCACCCAGTACTCCTAAAACTTCCGGGTATCCTAACTGGCTGTATGCAATATTAATACTAGAAAGATCAAGAACAGCTACAGTAAATGAATCTATAAATAAATCACCTATGAACAGGTCATCTATTACGGCTGTTGACGATGTCATGCTGTTTGTACCAAGGCCGGTAGAAAGGCGGTCGCTTATGGTAACTTCCATCCCGATGTTTGCCTGCAGCATCAAGGTCTGATCAAAGGCGGTTTTGGATGCGCCGGTGTCCAGAACCAAAGTGAAGACTTTATCAAAAAGCTTCACTTTGATTAGTGGATGAAACCCGTCTTCATGCAGATCGATGATCTCTATGTCAACAGCGGTTTCCTTTTTCAAATTCATTAAGCCTAATTAAGATACGATTCAATTAAAGCGCTCAGGCAAAGATTAAAACGGATAACCGATAGCAAGGTTGAACACCAGGTTATCCCCTCTCCACTGCGAGCTGCCAAAGTCTATCTTATCAATAACTAAATGCTGCCCTGCCGGTAAATTAGGCTCCAGTATAGGGAAGCCAATATCGGTACGTAACACCAGTACAGTTAAGTTGAAACGAAGGCCAAAACCTACGTCGGCTGCCATCTGGTTTAAGAAGTTTTTGCCAAATGCCGCACCGGGTTCATATTTGTTGCTGTGCAACAGCCAGATATTACCGGCATCTGCAAACAAGGCACCTTCAACTATGCTGAATAGTTTAGGGCGGTATTCAACGTTGGCTTCGATCTTGATATCACCCGACTCATCCGGCAAAAAACCTGTTCCGTTTCTTAGCGCATCCGGCAGGTTATACGCACCAGGGCCAATGGAATGCGCCTGGAAACCACGCAAGCTATTTGCACCACCTATAAAAAACTGCTGGGTATAAGGCAGCACTGTAGAGTTGCCGTAAGGCAAGCCAACGTCTACCATTAAACGTGTGGCAATTTTACTATTAGGGCCTGTTTTATGGTAATATCTGATCTCGTTTTCCAGTTTTACATATTGATCGAACGGGGTACCAAATATTGTTTTTACTTTACCTTTCAATGTATCCGCACCGGTGATGATGCCGACGAGGTTACCAGATAAGCTTACTTTACCGTTGTAGTAAAAAGTATTGATCTTGTATTCCTCGGTAGTATTGGTATAAGTAAAGGCGTAAGACGGACCAAACGTTAATTGTTTATTGATTACGTGCGCCAAAGCCGGGTTGCGGGTAGATTGAATACTATCCTGGTATTTCTGCGTTACGTTTTCCGGGTCTACATAATTAATGTTGATCAGGTTAAGTTCATGTTGCTTGTGCAGGCTCGGCTTCCATTGGTAACCGAATGATGCGCTGAATGAGTTGAGAGAATACAGTTGGTTTCTATTGATCAGCGTGTAGCCTGTTGTTAAGATAGTACGCGGAATAAACGCATTATCTGTATGGAAGTTGAAAGGGCTTATAAACCGCGGCCACGAAAGGGAAGGCTGGATACCAAACTGGTAAACATTGTAGCCATGGTTATACTTTCCAAACTGAACATCAGAACTGGCAAATAAGGTAGTGGTAAATAGCTCTGCTCCCTTAAATATGTTACGATTTTTAAAGTTAACATCTATTTGCGTACCATCATAATTGGCAGATGTTTGGCGGGCAACTATATCTGCACTAAGCGATTTCTTTTTTTGCTGGGTAAGGAAATAATAAACATCCAGATAAGCCGAATCGGGGGTTACGTCTTCAAAGCGGTTTTTAACAAATTTAAACGGCCCTAATTCTATAAATCTGCTTAGCGAGTTGTTATGCTCCGTGCGGTTGTAAATATCGCCGGGGTGCAGCAATACACTATTTTTAAAGGTAAATGTGCGGAAGTTCTTTTGCGGATCAATTACATTATACCAGCGGTATTTCACTGCCGAATCTAACTTTAGCGAGGTATCTTTCAGCGTATAATCCGGGTATACATATATGTTTCTTACTTTGTAGATCCATCTTGCTTCATCGGGCGTGGTCTCCTTTATCTTTACAGTAAGATCTACCTGGTGGTTACCAACGTTAGAGTCTACCCGCATGATCAGGTCTTCGGGAGCAAAATAGAAAAAGCCTTTTTCTTTTAAACGCGCATCTATCCGAACGCGCTCTGCTTTTATTAAATCAAGGTTATAAATGTTACCTGTTTTTAAAAGCGTTTGATTAGCAGTACCGGCTACAGCCGTATCAAGATCGCCTTTTGCATTAGGGAAAGTAATATTTCGGTAGTGATATGCAGGGCCAACCTGGGCTGTGTAAACGGCCTTTGCTACTTTTGAATTTTTCTTTCCTACCGTATCACCCGATACCTGCGCCTGGAAATAGCCTTCGTTCTGTAACCTGTTTTGCAATATATTGCTGTTCTTATCCAGGTCTATACTGCTAATCAAAACAGGCGGCTCGCCTACATGCGTATTTAAGTAATGTTTTAGCCCTTTCTTTTTAGGAGTCTTTGTTTTTTCGTAAACGTATAACTTAAATCTTAAACCTAAAATGCTTGAATTTGGTTTTGGGCGCAGCAGACCCTGCAAATCGCTGCTAAGGGCGCTGGCATCACTTTTTTTAACGTCTTTGCCTTCAATTTTTACCTCACCCCCGCTGTAAAGCTTTTGGCCGGGCGCCAGGTATTTGGTTGTACTGCAAGCGCTAAATAAAACAATTACTAAAATATATGAACGTCTAAATTTAACCATGCTCTAATTTGATGTTTGTTTAGGCTTGTCAGCCGGTTGGAAAGTCGTCGCGGCGGAGTCGGCTTTATTATCGGCATCCTTCTGTTTCTGTTTTTCTTCCTTTTGTTTCTTGTTATATTCCTTCTCCATCGCTTTCTCCTCCTTTGATTTTTTAGCAAACAGCTCTTTAAACTTATTAAAATCGTAAGTGATGGTAAAGCCTACCCCGGTTTCAACAACCTCGCCTTCAATCACTATAAATTCATCCCGGCGATACGCACGAATCATATAACGGCCGTCTTTCGTGAGCTTGTAATTCACGGAAACGTTACCCGCAATGTCTGTAGTTTTCTGACCCGGCTGGTTCTGCCCTTCCAGGTTAAAGTTATTACCTACCGTAACCGTCACCCTGTCGTTAAGGAATTGTTTGGAAAGGCCTACGTTCAGATCTGTACGGTTTTGTGCAGTACCTGTAGAATAATCCTCGCCCGATGTAAGATCGAAGCTTAACTGCACGCCGCCTATCAGGTTACCTGCAAGTTTATTCAACTGGTCGGATAGCAAGCTGCTCACACTATTACGAATAGCGCCGCCCACGCCTGAACTACCACCTTGGCTTTGTAATGGATTATCGCCAATAAAGTGGCCCAGTACCAATACGCCTAATACCTGTTTATTTAACTCGTTAGGGTCTTGTCTTACCTGGTCGAGACGTGTATTTACGGTCGATACCACATCCGGCCCTACGGTATAACTGCTATCCGGCAAAATAATATCAAAGCTGATGGTTGGCTTTAACAATTGATCCTTTAAATTCAAATCCACATTAAACGGCAGCTTTTGTTTGTATTGGGTAGAATTTTGCGAGTTAGGCAACTGGTCGCTTACAAGGTCTATCGGAGGCACATTTGCCACATAAACTGCAGTAATATTTACGTTTGCGCTCGTTGGGTCACCCGTCCAGGTGATGGTACTTCCTTGCTTAAACAAAAACTTACGCTTAACGGTGGCATAGGCAAGGTTATAAGAACCCTGGTCTATGGTATAAGTACCGGTAAGGTTAGTTTTGCCGCTTGGGTCAATACCGCCATTTAAATGTGCTTCGCCCTTCAACTGTACAACATCGCCGTTGCGTTCATCTACCACAACGGTAAAGTTGGCCGCTTTATTGATGTTGATGGTAGCAGATACGTCTAAGCCAGATACGCTCGACTTACGCAACGAATCTAATTGCCTGGCAAGGAAAACAGAGTCGAGTTTCGGGTCATTCGGGTTAATAAATTCCACAACGCCCTTACGGTCCTCTATACTCGGATCATCCTCCGGTAAAACGAAGGTCATATCGGTTTTGTCGTTCACGGTAAGGTCGGCATCCACAATAGGCTTGGTCATATCGCCGCGTACCTGCACTTTGGCATCCATATAAAGTTTACCATAGTAAAGCTTATTGTCTGCCTCGGTTGAATTTACCACCCTGAAGTTATTCATGGTGATATCCATTCCAAATTTAAAATCGGTAAATGTTTTGGTATAAATAGAACCAGCTATTGTGGCTTTGTTGCCTAATGAATCGATCAGCGTAAAATCGTTGAATAAAATACCATCGTTATTAAAGGTGATGCTTTCTTTAGGCATGGTGAAATAAGAATTCAGCATAGCCACATTAAAGCCTACTTTATTGAAATTGATATCTCCCCTTACAGACGGTGCGCTGGTGGTACCCGTTATTTTAAGCTGGCCGGTTATAGCGCCGCTTGCATTACGCAAATTACCAAAGCTAAAACCTTCTACACTTTTCATATTCAGGTTAGCAATGTTCAACGTAAGGTCAAAAGTACTTGCCGGTGTTGTATAATATAAACCTGTAAGATTTACCTGGTTCCCTTTACCTGTAATGCTTACATCCGCAGCAAACGCATTTTGTGTTTGGTTGTTTACCTTGATGGCTATATCGCCAACCGTATCGCCTTTAAAATTAAAATCGTGAACATTTAAGGCCGAGGTAAACTGCATGGCTTTTTGCAGATTGCTAATGTGCGCATCGCCATTAATTACACCGCCTACCTGTAGGGAGTCCTGCTGTGCGGCACGGGTAAGCGTTTCTATATGAAAGTTTTTAAAATTAACAGAAATAGGCGAATTAAAAGTTTGCGAATCGCTGTTAATGCTTAGCACCTGGTTGTTGTTGGTAATAGAAAAATCCTTTGCAAGTATACCTTTCGTACCGTACTCCAGTTCGTTATCTGCATTCACTGCCCATTGATTATAGTCTAGTATTAGGCCGTTCTGCAAGAAGCTAAACTTATATTCGTTAGGCAGTACGTTAAATACACCCGCAATGCGGTAACGTTCTTTTTTAGCAGCATCCCTTACCTGCAAGCTGATATTCAATTTATCATTTTGGGCGCTGCCCGATATACTGGTATATAATAAATTCAGTGATGAGCCAACCTTTACCTGGTCAACCGTCAAACTATAATTAAGCGCGTTGTTACCGGTATTAATAGCCAGTTTCATGTTATTGATATCATCTGTACCATAAACTACCTTAGGCATAGACCCGTTAACAACCAGCTCACCGGTTTGACTGTTAAAGTGGCCGTTAATTAACACCGGATCAAGGGTTTTAAGATCAGGCACAAATTGTGCTACCAATGGTGTTTTTATCAGGTGGATATCAAATGCAAATTGCTGCGGCGAATATTTAGCCTTGGTTGTGGCTGCCTTTGCGCCGCTGGCTTTATCAGTATTAAAGTATTTATTGATTACATCCTGTAAGGCAGGGGCCATTTCTGTAAGCTTATATTTGCCTCCCAGGTGTGCAGTAAGCATAGGTGCTTTAAGGCGCAGGCTGCTGCTATCTGCATTGGCGGTTGATATTAAGCTGATGGTATCCAGTTTAATTACCTGCTGTTTTTGAGCAACCAGCAGATCTGTGATCTGCACATTGGCATTCAGGTAATCGGGACTGGCTGTTGGTACATTGGCCACAATTTTCCCGTGAACACTCATCGGGCTGGTTGAAAGATTTAGCTTTTGCAGGTTGATACTATCCAACTGAAGGGTTGCATTTACCGATGGATATTTTTTGTTTAAATCAGCTTTGCCATCCAGTGCGAAATTAATGTTAGGATCTTTCATGCGCACCTTTGCTGTGTAGCTGCCATTGTGCGACGTACCTGACAACACCAAATTTTGATACAGGTAGCCTTTCACATAAGCCTTTGACACATTGCCGTTAAAACGGATGTTGGCTTTTTTAGGATCGAGGCCTGTACCGCTGATGTTTGTAGTTAATGTTAAACTTCCAACTGTTTGCGGCTGTTTGGTGAGCGCACCAACGTTAAGATTATTAACCTTAATATTGGCGGTATACGCTGCAGCTGTTTTGCTGTTACCGTTCTTTAAATTAGCATTAAGGTCAAGCGCACCATAGCTTGAGCGTAAGCTCATGTGCGTGTTAAAGGTGAACATGCTGCCTTTAAACGTACCTTTCAGGTTAACATTTTCGGGAATGCTTACTGATGATGGGATCATACCCGGTGCGGTTACTTTAGCAATGTCTGCACGGCTGGTATTAAATTCATCCAGCTTAACATCAAAATAAGCCTTGTTTACATTTGGCAAACCGCGCATGGTAGCAGAAGCCTTTATGTGCGTATTGCTTAAACCGCTTATTTCAAGTTCGGGAATGCGCAGGTCGTTTACTTTTCCAATTACCCGCCCGTTTATTTTAAATTGAGAGTTCGGGTAATGCTTAAAAGGCTCCATAGTAGCCATGGTGGGCATTAGCAATAAAACATCTTTTAAACCCAAATGGCTTCCATCCAGATTGGCATTCACATATAACTGGCCTAAATCTTTACTTAAAGAAGCAATTGACGGATAACTTACCTGTAACTGCTTTTGCAACAAGGTTTGCGGTGTTTGCACCAACAAATCATTGAGGTAAGCGTTTTTAGGGCCGTAGAAAAATGAAGTATGAAACTTTTGAAGCGTAAGTCCGCTTTTATCGCTGAAGGTAAATGTGTTGATACGGCCCGACATGGTATCCGGCGTGTACCTGATATTTTCTGCGTCTACATTCAGGTTATGAATGTCCATGTGTCCAAAATCCAAACCTTTCGGCAATGCCTTTTGTACGTTGTTATCAAACTTCACATTGTCGTTACCAAAGGTTACCTTACCCACTGTAGCAATCCAGCCCTTTGAACTTTGCGGCGAAGCAACGATGGTATCTATCTTTTTAACCGTTTTTACAACAGCCTGTTTTACCTCTTCGGGTTTTGGAAGGGCAAGTGCTGCTTTGGTATCGCTTAGCTCAATGCTTTTTATGCCCACTACCTGGTTTTTAAGATCTATCTTATCCATCTCTACCAGGAATTTTCCCAAATCTACTTTGGTATTCATCTGGCTGCTGCGATAATCAACCTTAACGCGCGAAATGTCTATCGTACCCAGATTAAGCGCCATGCTAACAGGCTTAACAGCCGTATCAACAGGTGCAGCCTTTGTGGTAGCAGCGGTAACAGGTGTTTGTATAATGCGGGTATCTATATCTGATATGGTGATTTTTGGAATGGTAAATTTCATTTTGTCCATATCAAAATCTTTGATACGGGTATCAAAATGCCCCAGTATAAATTTAACGTCGTTACCGGTTATAGCATCTTTATAAGAAAGGTTTATCTTATCAAAAATTACCTTATCGATAGAAAATTTCATGGTTGAGGAAGTGTCTGTAGGTTTCACTTCCTTTTTTTGTTCTCCGGCAAAGGCTTTGGTTATGTAATCAAAATTGAATATGCTGTCTTTACCACGGCTAATATTGGCGGTTATACCTTCCAGGTTTATTTCATTGATCTGAACTTTATGATGCAGCAGTTCCAGCATGCTTATATCAACCTTTAGCTTATCGCCGGCAATAAGTGTATCTTTTTTCTGATCTTCAAAATACACGCCTTCCAGCACCAGCAGCTTAGGCAGGCCAAGCGTAATGTGGCCAATCTCTACTTTGGTATGGATTTTTCCCTGGATAAAGTTTACGGCTTTATTTTTTGCAAAGTTCTGTACGGCAGGCACCTGTATCAAAACTACTATTAACAAAACTAAAAATATAATACTGGCAATTATCCAGAGAATTGTTTTAAGGGCTATACGTCCAAATTTTTCCAATTGTATATGTTTTTCAAATGGTTAAAATATTTTTATGTATAATCAATTAACCCTTCAAAAAGTTTTGACAAAAGGCTAAAATATGGCCGAATTTATAATGGATTAGGTTTCTCTTTCAGTATGCCTTGCTTAGGGTCTTTTAAAGATTTACTTTGTTAACGTGTTTAACTGTTTGAAACCCGCCAGCTCATCCCAGCGGGCACCTGCAGGATGATAATAAACAAGCAATTGGTAATCGTTCTCGGTTTCAAAATGGCTTCCTTCCAGGGCAGTAACGTCTGCCTTGCCGCTTTTATCAACCCAAACGTAGGTGTAATCATAAACGCCCTGTTTAAGGTAAAGGCTGGCTGCAAACTTGTTGTTGCTATTATCAAAGCGCATTTTGCTGCGCTCGTCCATCTTGTAATCATTAAAACGGCCCAGCACATAAATGTCACCGTCAGCAGGCGATCTTTTTGTGCTAAGCGTAAAATACATATGTGCGTAATCAGCATCGGTGCGCGGGTCGGTTCCGCCCTGGTTCAGTACATAAAAATTTCCGTTCAGGTCATATTGCTGCGTGTAATTGGGTTGACTGCGATCTGCATCCGTTAGCAGCAGGATAGTGTTTGCCGTATCGCCACGGATTATTTTCAGGATCCGTTCCGAATTTAATTTGAGCGAACGCGAATCAAAATGCCTGAACTCGTTACCACCTGCGAAATCATTGGTATTAACATCGTTAAAAAGTAACTGCGTGCCTCTTATATAATTGGGCTGCGTATTTAAAACAGCTGTTTCGCTGCGGTTATTTTGCATCACCACGGTGCGTATTTCTACCGCAGGGTTTTGCACACGCAGGTTTCCGTAGTTAAGGGTAAAATCAATCTTTTGATCGGTTTGCCTCGCTGCAACATCAGCCGGTGGAATAACTTCGGCAGTAATGGCAATTTTAGGATTTAATACATAGAGCCGGCGCGTTAATACCAGTTTGGATTGATCATCATCTTCATAAACCTTTAAAATATAATTACCCGAAATTTTTGGAGCAATGTTCTCATTAGGCAGCTTCAATTCGTAATGGGTATACTTTTGCGCTGTGGCCGTAGAGTAGCTGTAGTTATTTAATTTATCTTCGTTATAATTCTGCAAATATTCGGCAGATGACAGGTTAGATGAGTTCCAGTTTGCATCACAATGCTCCAGCGTATAATAATAAACCTGGGTGCCGCCCAGCAGGTTATCAAATGCAAGCAATACTTTCTCTGAGGAGCCAAGGGTGATTATAGGAAATGATGCCTGTTTGGCGGTGTTGTAAAATTCAACGCTTTTTATCTCAGGGCGAAAAATGTTGTTGTCATAAGTGGATTGTGCGTAAGTAAATGGTGCAGTAAGTAAGCAAAAGGTTACAAGAAGTGCATATTGACTAAATTGCTTGGCTGCCTGTAAAGTGGTAAAAAAAGAGTTCTTATTCATAGACTGATGCATTACCTTATACTACTACGAATATAACGCAAAAAGAAAAAGGCTTGCAAAACGCAAACCTTTATTTCTTTTCTACAATTCTATTTCAATAGGTCAATCAAAAAATCGTAAATCTTATTACGCTTCCAGTTCCATTATCTGTTCTGCAAGTGCTTCCCATTTAAGCTGGATGTGCCCAAGGTCAAGTTTATTTTTATCGTAGCTGGAGTTTATTTCCTTCATCTTAGCCAGGTCATTATAAAGCTTTTGATCCGCCAGTTGCGCTTCCTGTTGTTTTATTGCCTTTTCAAGCCCGGCAATTTGCTCCTCCATTTTAGCAAGATCCTGGTTCAGCTTTTTTAGCTGCTGGCTTTTATTTTCATTGGGTTGCTTAACAGGAGCCGTTTCCTTTTTCTCTTCCTTTTTAGGCTGAGGTGCAGGAGCTGCGGTTTTAGGTTCCAGTTTGCGTTTAGCATACCAGGCGTCAAACTCGGCGTAAGTACCCGGGTATTGCTTTATTTTCTGGTCTTCAATAAACCAGATCTTGTTAGCAATATTATCGAGGAAATATCTGTCGTGCGATACCACGATCACCGTACCCTCAAACTGTTGTATAGCCTGAATCAATATATTAACCGACTGAATATCTAGGTGGTTGGTAGGCTCATCCAGTACTAAAAAGTTGGCATCGGCAGTAAGTGCCTTGGCAAGGGCCACGCGTGATTTTTCACCACCGGAAAGCACCTTGATTTTTTTAAACACATCATCACCCGTAAACAAGAACGAACCTAAAATGGTACGCAACTCCGTTTCTGAGTGTTTTGGGGCGAAAGATTGCAGCTCTTGCAGGGCTGTATTTTCAAGGTGCAAAGCCTCTAACTGGTGCTGCGCAAAAAAGGTTTGCGTTACGTTATGGCCTGTTTCGGCTTTACCGGCAAATTCTTTATCAGCACCGGCAATGATCCGCAGCAAGGTAGATTTACCCTTTCCGTTCGCACCTATCAGTGCAATTTTGTCGCCCTTTTCAATTACAGCTTCAGCATCGCTTAAAATATCAATGGCCGGATATTTTTTGGTAATATTCTCCAGGGTAACCACATGCCTGCCCGATTGCTTGGTAAAACGGAAGGTAAAGTTTACCGTTGGGTTATCGTCATCCACATCATCTACACGTTCCAGTTTATCAAGCGCTTTGATACGCGATTGCGCCATTTTCGCCTTTGAGGCCTTAGCCCTGAAACGTTCTATCAAACGCTCTTCCTGCTTTATTTTTGATTGCTGGTTTTTAAACTCGCCGCGCTGAATTTCTTCACGCAGCGCTTTTTCTTCCAGGTAGAAAGAATAGTTGCCCGCATATACGGTAAGTTTTCCCTTGCGCGATTCTACCGTACGGTTTATAACCTTATCAAGGAACCACCTATCGTGCGACACGATCACAATAGCGCCTTCAAAAGCTTTCAGATACTCTTCCAACCATTGAATAGAAGGTAAGTCCAAGTGGTTGGTAGGCTCATCCAGCAACAAAATATCAGGTGCCTGCAACAATATCTTGGCCAGCATTACACGCATACGCCATCCACCGGAGAACTCGCTTAGCTTACGATGGGTGTCCGCTTCGCCAAAACCTAAACCGGCTAAAATTTCATGGGCCTTATATTCTATGCTATAACCGTCCAGCAGTTCAAACTCGTGCTGCTTGTCGCTTAGTTTGTTCAGCAGGTCTTCAGAATAATCTGTTTCCAGTTTTTTCAGGATCACCTCAATCTCATCATGCAGCTGGTTCTGGCGCTCAAAGGCCTCCATTGCCACATGCAAAATGTTCTTATCAGACGAGTATGATAGCAGATCCTGGTTAAGGTAGCCTATGGTAAGGTCCTTAGCCATGGATATGGAACCGGAGGTTGGCGAGTAATCGCCCACAATCAATTTTAGAAGTGTGGTTTTACCGGTACCGTTTGCACCTATCAAACCAATTTTTTCTCCGGGTTTTATATGCCAGTTAGCCTCATCATACAAAGCTCTCGCACCTATCTCGAACGTTAAGTTATTTATAGCGATCATTTGCGCGCAAAGATACGAAATTTAACAAAAGCTTAGCCCTGCTAATCCGTATCATTGACTACCCGTACTTTGGGGCGTTTATCCCTTTACAGCTTCTATCCAGGTACGGGCCATTAAAGCCTCGCCCGCAATGCTTGGGTGTACGCCGTCAATACTCCAATACGCCGGCGGTGCCGCCTCCAGCGCCTTATCAAAAGCGGCCTGGTAAGGTACAAATGCCGCATTATACTCATTGGCAATATCTTTGGCAGCTTTCCTGAAAAGGTCAAACGTTGGGTACCATTTATCGTCAACGGCCTTTACACCTTTGGTTGCAAATGGCTCGCAGATAACCAGTTTGATTCCCGGCAGTGCGCTTTTAGTACGGTCGAGCAGTTTGTGATAGTCGCTTATGTAAGTTTCGATAGTACCGGTATAACCGCTGGTAAGCGTATGCCAGAAATCATTTACCCCAATGTGGATGCTTAATACATTCGGTTTTAATACCAGCGCATCGGTATCCCACCGTTCGGCGAGCTGAAATACCTTATTCCCGCTAATACCCTTGTTATAAATTTGCAGGTTTTTATCCGGATGCTGTAGTAACAATTGCCCTGCGGTAAGCAATACATAACCGGAACCAAGCGTACCGGTATTGTTAGGAACAGTTTTAGAATGATCACGGCCCCAGTCGGTAATGGAATCTCCCTGAAAAAGAACTACATTATCTTTCTCAAAGCTGATTTTTTTAATAGTTTCTTTAGCTAGTGCCGCCGAAACTATCTCTGGCAATGCAATGCTGGCAAGTGTACCTATCGACGCACTTTTAATAAAGCTGCGCCTTGTGCTGTTAGGATTCATAATGTCGGTTTTTAATTACAGGTAAATTAGTTATGGCTAATATAAAACATCTTTTAAATTATCAATTTCTTTCTGCCTATATTTTACAATTACAAGGCCTGCATGCTAATCGATATTACCAAGCGCGCTTCTGTATCAATTTTTTAACTTTGCATCATGTACTCACTCATAAAGCCCATTCTTTTCAAGTTCGACCCCGAAAAAGTGCACCATATGGTTACCGCCAACCTGAAGCGTTTTAACCGCTTACCCGGAGGCGCTGCTTTAAGCCGTTCGATCTGGGATTTTAAAGATGCCCGGCTGGAAAAAGAGGTTTTCGGGCTCAGGTTTGCCAATCCAGTAGGGCTTGCCGCAGGCTTTGATAAAAATGGTGAGATGATGACCGAAATGGTGAATATGGGTTTTGGCTTTGTAGAGGTAGGTACGGTAACCCCACTGCCGCAGCCTGGTAATCCTAAACCGCGCATGTTCCGCCTGCCGGCAGATGGTGCTTTGATAAACCGCATGGGCTTTAATAATTTAGGTGTGGAGGTTGTTGCCGCTCGACTTGCCGCATTCCGCAAAAGTGCCAAAGGCGATCAGAAAAAATTGATTATCGGTGGCAATATTGGCAAAAATAAAGTTACCTCAAACGAAGATGCGGTTAATGATTATATAAAGTGTTTCGATCGCCTTTTTGATGTGGTTGATTATTTTGTAGTGAATGTAAGCTCGCCCAATACACCCGGGTTACGCGCCCTGCAGGAAAAAGAACCGCTGATGCATTTGCTTGATACCCTGCAGCAGCGTAACTCCAAAAACAGCAGCAGTAAACCTATCCTGCTAAAAATCGCCCCTGATCTAACCGACGAGCAATTGAATGATATTGTGGAGATTGTACAACAAACAGGCATAGCTGGTATCATTGCAACCAACACCACAATTAGTCGTAAGGGTTTAGTATCAAAAGACGAATTAAAAAATGAAACCGGCGGCTTAAGCGGCAAACCCTTAACCCAAAGATCAACCGAAGTAATCGCTTACCTGCATAAAAAATCAGGCGGCTCCTTCCCCATTATTGGTGTTGGAGGCATCCATTCACCTGAAGACGCTATGGAAAAACTTGCTGCCGGGGCATCGCTCATCCAGCTTTATACAGGTTTTATTTATGAGGGCCCTGGTTTGATAAAACGGATCAATAAAAAACTGATCGGGAGTTAAAAGAGCTATTGTTCCTGCTTATGCCCAAGCGCGTAGCTGATAAAGTTACTGGTAAGGCCGAAGTCTTCGGTGCCTTTTCGCCTGATAAAAAAGAAATCGCGCGTAATTTTTAAACCTTCAACAGGTACCTCCACCAGATCGCCCTCTGCCAGCTCGCGGATAATGGATGGCCGCGGCATAAAGCCAAGACATTGATCGGCCAGTAAAAAATTCTTTAAGGCTTCCGTGCCGCCAAGCCTTATTTTTACAGATAAATCAGCCGGTTTAATATGTAGTGACGATAAAGATTTGAGCAAGGCATTTAGCGTGCCGGAACCCCTTTCGCGCAAGGCTAGCGGTGTTTTTAAAAATTGCTTAATAGATAACGATTTCCCCGCAAGCGGACTTTTAGCCGAGCAAACCGGGATCACTTCATCGCTTATAAAGGGCTTGTATGAAACGGTGGTCAGCTTATTTTCCACCTCTATAATGCCGATGTCAACCTCGTGGTTAAGCAGCGCATTTAAAATATATTCAGAGTTTCTGTTTACCAGTTGTACATCCACGTTGGCATATTCGCGTTGAAAACCAGATAAGATGGACGGTAATATATACAATGCTATAGTGGTACTTGCGCCTAACCGCAAATGCCCGGAAGCCTGCGACAAGCTGCTCAAAACCGACAGATCATATTCGATCTTTCGTTCTATTTCTGTTGCCTGCAATAAATATTCGTTGAGTTTTTTGCCTGCTTCAGTGAGGAGAATGCTATTACCTTTACGTTCAAACAGAGGTACTTTATACTGATCTTCCAGCGCCTTAATGTGCTTGCTGATTGCAGGCTGCGTTACAAAAAGTATCTGCGCGGCCTTACTGAAACTAAGGTTCGCAGCAACTTCCATAAATACACGGTGCGCAAAGGAGATCATATCTTAGTCAAAGATATAAAATCGATATAAATTAAAGTTATAGTGGGAAAATTGCTAATAGGAAAAATAATCGAACTTTAACGTTTTTGCTTTAGGATTGTACCAAGAAATTCTATGACATTTAGAAGCAATTAAAACTGTTTCCGAATATTATTTATTGTGAAAAATCAAATTAAATTCAGAACAAGCTCCAAAATCAAAGTGACAAAGAATGGCTTCTCCTATCTTAAGATTTAGCTCCTCCAGCGTTTCAGCCTGTGTAAAAATGGATTCTGTTTCGGCCCGGGCATTGTATCCACCTTCTTTTGCGGGTTCAACTATAAAATTTAATTTCTCCATACAAATTCAACCTTTCAAAAGTCATCTTTATAAATTTATAAGTAATAAAACTATTGGTGAGTTTGATAAGTTAATGTAGCAGATTTTTGAATAACAAAATAGGGATAACCTTACGATCATCCCTATTTGTTGTTCTATAATATGTTTAGCGTTTACGCCTCTACCGGCTGACCTATCAAATGTTTTGCAACCAAATATTCCGCAATTTGTACCGCGTTGGTAGCAGCACCTTTACGCAGGTTGTCTGATACTATCCAGCAATTTAAGGTATTAGGCTGCGTTTCATCACGACGGATACGGCCTACAAACACCTCATCTTTGTCATGCGCTTCAAGCGGCATTGGGTATTTTAGGTTGGCAACATCGTCAACCACAACAACGCCGGGCGCTTTCGAAAGCAATTCCCTTACTTCAGCCAGGTCGAAATCATTTTCAAATTCTATATTAACGGACTCGGAGTGGCCGCCCATTACAGGGATGCGAACGGTGGTTGCCGTTACCTTAATGCTGGCATCACCCATTATTTTAACGGTTTCGTTAACCATTTTCATTTCCTCCTTGGTGTAACCGTTTTCGGTAAATACATCTATGTGAGGTAAAACGTTCAGGTCAATCTGGTATGGATAAGCTTTAGGGCCGTCAATGCCTTTACGCTCGTTAAATAATTGTTCAACCGCTTTAACGCCAGTACCGGTAACAGACTGATAGGTTGATACCACTACCCTTTTTATTTTATACGCATCATGCAATGGTTTCAAAGCTACTACCATTTGTATGGTAGAGCAGTTAGGGTTTGCAATGATCTTATCTTCGGCGGTAAGCACATCGGCATTAACTTCCGGCACAACCAGTTTTTTGGTTGGATCCATACGCCATGCTGATGAATTATCAATAACAGTTACACCTGCTGCCGCAAACAGCGGAGCCTGTGCCAGTGAAGTACTGCCCCCTGCCGAGAATAAGGCAACGTCGGGCTTTTGTTTAATCGCATCCTCAACAGAAACCACCTTATACTGCTTACCCTTAAAAGTAATTTCTTTACCAATACTTTTTTCGGAAGCTACGGGGATCAATTCTGTAACCGGGAAGTTGCGTTCGCTAAGAACCTGCAACATTTTAGTGCCAACCAAACCAGTGGCACCTACTACTGCGACTTTCATTGTTTTAACTTATTATGTATATAATTTTATGTTAGTTTACAAATATGGTGATTTTTTGGAAATGGTTTATGAAGTAAGCAGTTGATTTTGTGAATGAGTTGCTTAATGTCTGAACGCCAATTTTGGGAATTAATGAATTGACTGAATAAAAAAGCACAACGTTAAATACAATTTCGCGCAATAGCGCTCAGGCAACTCACAACCGAATGCAACAATAATCAACCGCGCTACTAAACGGATAAAATCACAACAATTCCCTACATTTGCGCGCAAAAAACGGTACTGCATGAGCGAAAAGATTTTAATTATTGGCGCCAATGGCCAAATAGGTACAGAACTGGTAAACACCCTAAGAAAGATACATGGCGCCGAAGCGGTTATTGCTTCTGACATCAACAGCCCTGCTCCGGCTATCCGCGATGGCGGCCCGTATGAATATGCCAACGTACTGGATAAAGAAAATCTTCAAAATATATTTGATAAGCATCGCCCTACGCAAGTATATCTGCTTGCTGCAATTTTATCGGCCGTAGGCGAGCAAAAACCAAAAGCCGCGTGGGATCTTAACATGACCGGTCTTTTATATGTACTTGATTTTTCAATTGAGTTTGGAGTTAAAAAAGTTTTCTGGCCAAGTTCCATCGCCGTTTTCGGGCCGCATTCGCCACAGCAGCAAACGCCGCAGTATTGTGTAATGGACCCCAATACCGTTTATGGTTTCAGCAAACTTGCGGGCGAACGCTGGTGCGAATATTACTTTACAAAATACGGGCTTGATGTACGCAGTCTCCGTTATCCCGGCTTAATAGGCTGGAAAGCCAACCCGGGTGGCGGCACTACCGATTATGCGGTCCACATTTTCCACGAGGCGTTAAAAACAGGCACTTATGAAAGTTTCCTTTCTGCCGGTACCGCTTTACCCATGATGTATATGAACGACGCCATCAGGGCTACCATATCATTAATGGATGCCCCTGCCGAAAGCATCAGCATCCGTTCGTCATACAACCTGGGCGGTATCAGTTTTACGCCGGCGCAATTGGCCGTTGAAATAAAAAAACATCTGCCAGATTTTGAACTCAGCTACGCAGATAACGACCCGCGACAAGCCATTGCAGACAGCTGGCCAAAATCAATAGACGATAGCTACGCGCAGAAAGACTGGGGCTGGCAACTGGAATATGATCTGCCAAAAATGGTTGATGATATGCTTACTAATCTGAAAGCCATTATCTAAGCTTTTAAAAACTCACTTATATTTTAAGAAAGATTTAAGTAAAAGCAGCCATTAATTTAAAACAAACATAGCATCTGTTATCTTTGCAGATTAATAAATAAACAATATTAAATTCGCTAAAAATCCATAGTATTAATTGAGCTATGGTGGCAGACTAAATATATATGGGAAGAGCATTTGAATTCCGTAAAGAAAGAAAGTTAAAGCGCTGGAGCAAAATGGCAGTGCAGTTTACCCGCTTGGGTAAGGAAATTGTAATGGCAGTAAAAGCCGGCGGTGGCGATGTTAACACCAACTCGCGCCTTCGTACTGCTGTACAAAATGCCAAAGCGGTGAACATGCCGAAAGACCGTGTGGAAGCTGCTATAAAAAGGGCCACCAGTCGTGACGAGAAAGATTACGAAGAAATAGTATACGAAGGTTATGCACCTTACGGAGTAGCCATTTTGGTTGAAACCGCAACCGATAATATTAACCGCACCGTTGCTAACGTGCGCAGCTACTTCACCAAATTTGGTGGCGCGCTTGGTAAAACAGGTTCGCTCGATTTTATTTTTACCCGTAAGTCTGTTTTTACTTTTGAGCCTGGCGAACGTGATTTAGAGGAACTGGAATTTGAACTCATAGATGCCGGTTTAGAAGATCTTTTTGTTGAAGCTGATGAAAACGGAAACGACATTGCGGTAATTCATGCAGCATTTGAAGACTTTGGCAAAATGCAGAAAACACTTGAAGAACAGGGTATAGAAGTAAAATCTGCCAAGCTGGAACGCGTTGCCCAGTCTTTCCACGAAGTAAATGAAGAACAGGTGACCGATATAATGAAACTGATAGACCGCCTGGAGGAAGACGACGACGTGCAGGCAGTATATCATAACATGCAGGAATAGTCCCTCACAACCCTCCCACAATAGGGAGGGCTTGATCCATTAAAAATGAAGGTTTGAAATAATGCCAAATCGTAAATCTAAAATCCGAAATCAAAATATGCCATTATTCACATCCCGTAAGCAGGAAAAAAAAGTAAAGGTAACTTTTGCCAACGGCTTGCTTTTGGTTGAAAAGGATGGCGGCAAGCAACAGGTTTTCCCGTTGGAGTTTTTTCCCGCACTAATGAATGCCACAGACGAAGAACGGGAAGACTGGCATCAGACCGACAAGGGAATCCGGTTTGAAAAACTGAATTTAGACGTTGGTTTATAATTTCGCTACCGCATGACCTTCGAAGAGTTTTTTAAAAAGAAAAAGATTGACCTGCCTGCCTTTGAAAAGGGAGAACCAGCACTTTTTTCAGAATTTAAACTACACTTTGAAGAGATGGGCGAAAAAAGCTTCGATCATACCAAAAAGTACTGGTTCAATAAATTAAGAAGGCAATTCCATTTAGCAACCGGAATAAAAACCGAAAAAATTCATATTGCCAATCCTCTGGCAGAACAGACAATTACCGAAAGCCTTGCAGAAACCGAAGTGCCGAAGCCTTCTCCAAAACTGGGGTTTGTGCCTAAATTTAAAGCCGGTAGCACACCGCAACCGGCAAATGCCATTGATGATGCGTTAACACCAAAGGCAGAAGAAAATACTACTCCTAAAGATACAATTGCGGAAGATCAACCTGCGCCTAAACCGGGTTTTCAGCCACGCTTTAAAATGAAGCCAAAGACGGATGAAAGTGCTGAAAAGATTGGTAGTGAGGAAAAAGTTTTAAGTGAAGCTGCCGAAGAGGACGATAAGCCAAAGCCCGCATATCAGCCACGTTTCAAAATGAAGCCGAAGGTAGATGAAACCGCTGAAAATATTGAAAACCCAATAATTAAAGAAGAAGAGGTATCGACCAACTTTGCAGAAAACGCTGAAAAACCAAAGCCTGCTTATCAGCCACGTTTCAAAATGAAGCCGAAAGTTGAAGAAAGCGCTGAATCTGAAACTTCAAAAGAACCTTTGATTGAAGCTCCTGACGCGGATATTCTGCCGGGAGAGACAGAGAAACCCAAACCTGCTTACAAGCCAAAATTTAATATGAAAAACCTACCGCCAAAAAAGGAGGAATAAAAACATAGCTGTTAATTACCAGCCATGTCCTTTCGATGCGTAGCGAGAAATCTTTCGAACTTTTCACTGTCGCAAATGCACGGCATCAAAGATCTCTCACTATCGTTCGAGATGACATAGTTTTCGTTATTCGGTAAGGCTTCGCCTTCTTTACCTGCTATGCGAAAACAACCAAGGTATCAGTAATGGCTCTGCGAAGGCATCGTTCCAGCTGTTATGGTCGTCATTGGGGTAAAGGGTATATTTGGGGTTACCGCCTGCTTCCTTTACAGCTGCAACCATTGATTCTGAATGTTCATAAGGTACTACGCTGTCCTTTTCGCCGTGAAAAAACCAAAGCGGAACTTTCTTTGCATATTTTTTTGCATTAAGCGTATTGTCGCCACCGCATATTGAAAATGCAGCTGCAAAAACATTGGGCTCGCGGCCTATAATTTCTAAAGTACCCATACCGCCCATGGAAAGGCCACCCACATACATTTTATGTTTATTGGTGTAAGGCTTTTCTAAAAACTCATGTACAAGCCCCAATAGTAAGGTCATTGCCTTGGTTGGCGGCTCGTTGGTTGTAAAAACAAACTTGGTTTTTTGCGTGGCAGAGTCTTTTGTCATTTTCACGTTCGACCAAAAAGACGATGCCGGACATTGCGGGAAAATAATAATGGCCTGGTAATTTTCGCGGATGGTGTCTCTTAAAAACAAATCAGTGCCGTATTTCAACTGGGCAACGTTGTCATTGCCGCGCTCACCAGATCCATGCAGTACAAATAAAACCGGGTATTTCTTCGTAGGGTCAAACTGTACCGGGAAAAGTATCCTGTAAGGTAAAGTATCGCCTTTTAAGATATAAGACCCGCGGTCGAAAGCGGCTTTATTCTGAGCTTTTGAGAAAAAAGGAAACATCAGCGATACAAAAAGAATCAGGTGATAAAAGCGAAATTTCATTATAATCTATTTTGGTTTATATGAGCTTGCTTTAACAGGCAAGTTTAGTATTTCACTAAAGCTTAAAATTAAAATTTAGTTTGATTATAAAGCTAAAAGATTTATTCATGCCCTTAAACAAAAACAGCAGGCTTTTCACCTGCTGTTTTTGTTCGTATATAAATATTATATAACCGCTTCTGCCTGGGTTTTCTTTGAAACATTAACAGGCTGCGGTACTTTTACATAATATCCGGTACCATCATAAACACGCTTGCGTGGGTGTTCTTTGCAGGCATCGCTGCAGCAACCATCCATCAGCTGGCCGCACTCATCGCATTGGGTAAAATGCTCATTGCATTCCGGGTTAGCGCAGTTTATCATTTTAGGGGTTGTTTTACCGCAATTAAAACAGGTTGAAATTACAACCGGGTTAACGCTGTTCACCTCCACAGATAACCTGTTATCAAAAACATAACACTTGCCTTCAAAGTCTTCCCCACCTGCTTCCTTACCATATTTAATGATACCACCATGCAACTGGTAAACATCTTTAAAGCCTTCGTGCAGCAACAGGGCTGATGCCTTTTCGCATTTTATGCCGCCTGTGCAATATGTTAAAATGGTTTTGTCTTTATACTGCGCAAGCTCATTGATCTTGGTAGGAAAATCCCTGAAATTATCAATATCGAGTGTTACGGCATTTTTAAACTTGCCCAGGTTATGCTCATAGTTAGATCTTACATCCAGTACAACCACATCGTCCCTGTCTTTCATTGCCAAAAAGTCTTTCGGCTCCAGGTGCTTACCGGTTTCCTTTTGCGGGTTGATCATTTCCGGATCGCGCAAACCCGAATGAACAATCTCCGACTTATAACGCACATGCATTTTCACAAATGATGGCGCATCTACTTCGTCAATTTTAAAGTCGATAGCAGCAAAACGCTCATCAGTTTTGATAGCATCCATGTAAGCTTTACAAGCCCCGGCAGTACCGGATACGGTACCGTTTAATCCTTCGCGGGCTACAATGATGCGGCCGGTTAAACCTAAACTTTTACAGAATTTTAAATGATCGGTAGCAAATTGCTCCGCATCGGCTATTGTCGAGTAACAATAGTACAGTAGTGTGTTATATTTTACCATAAGTCATTGATACTGCTGCAAACAGAGTTAAATGAGGCACAAAGATAATTTTTTGATTTCGAATTTCGGAATTACGAATCCGGATTTTGTTTTAAGATATCATGATCTGAAAATATCGCTTCAACCTAATTATTTTTTGACTTAAAGTAAAGGAAGTTGTTAAATCAAATCTTATTGGAGGAACTGTATAAATCCCAAATCGAACATCCCACATCCGAATCAAATCCTTAATTTTGCCTTCTTAAATATTTACAAACATGTACAATACATTGCAGCCCGTTTTACAGCAGGAACTTGCCGAAATTGAAAACGCCGGATTATACAAAAAGGAAAGGATCATTATTTCCCCGCAGGGTGCCGATATTGAGGTGCAGGGCGGTAAGGAGGTTATAAACTTTTGTGCCAATAATTATTTAGGTCTCTCCAGCCACCCTAAAGTTATAGAGGCTGCCAAGGCTGCAATGGATACACATGGTTACGGACTTTCATCTGTACGCTTTATCTGCGGTACACAGGATATCCATAAAGAACTGGAAAAAAAGATTGCCGAATTTTTAGGTACTGAAGACACCATATTGTATGCCGCGGCATTTGATGCCAATGGTGGTGTATTCGAGCCTTTGTTCAACGAGCAGGATGCAATTATATCAGACGAGTTAAATCATGCGTCTATTATAGATGGTGTACGTTTATGCAAGGCCCAGCGCCAGCGCTACAAACACGATGACATGGCCGATCTGGAGGAAAAACTAAAAATAACCGCCGGTTGCCGTCATCGTATTATTGTTACCGATGGTGCATTCAGTATGGATGGTACCATTGCGCAATTGGATAAAATTTGTGCTTTGGCCGGGCAGTACGATGCCCTGGTTATGATAGACGAAAGCCACTGTTCGGGCTTTATGGGTAAAACCGGTCGCGGAACACATGAGCATCATCATGTAATGGGCAAAATAGACATTATAACCGGTACCCTTGGTAAGGCTTTAGGCGGTGCATCGGGTGGGTTTACATCGGGTCGTAAAGAAATTATCGATATGCTTCGTCAGCGTTCACGTCCATACCTGTTTTCCAATACCCTTGCCCCCGCTATAACAGGCGCATCCATCGCTGTTTTAGATATGCTAAGCGAAACAACCGACCTGCGCGACAAACTGGAAAACAACACTAAATACTTTAGGGAAAAAATGACCGAAGCCGGTTTTGACATTAAACCGGGAGTGCATCCCATTGTACCTGTAATGCTTTATGATGCCAAACTCGCCCAGGAATTTGCTGCTAAAATGCTCGACGAAGGTATTTATGTTATCGGCTTTTACTATCCTGTAGTTCCGCAAGGCAAAGCCCGTATAAGGGTTCAGATATCTGCAGCACATAACACTGAACACCTGGACAAAGCCATTGCAGCGTTTACCAAAGTAGGTAAAGAATTAGGGGTATTGAAATAATACGTACAGCTTTAGTATATTTGTACGTATAATATTTAAAAGTATGGCAAGTACAAAGTTAACCTTAAATGTTCAATCTTATTCTTTACCCATAGTTAAAGAATATGCTAAACGGCAGCACACCAGTGTATCAAAACTTGTGCAGGAACTTTTTGATTCGATTGTAGAAAAAGAGCAAAAGGAAGACCCGCTATTGGAAAAATTGAAAAACATAGAGTTATCGGATGATATTAAAGCACTTACAGGGATATTAAAAGGCAAGGTGCCTGATGATATGGACTATAAAGATTTGAAATATGAATACTTTAAAGATAAGTATGGCCTTTAAAAACGTTTTTACCGACAGTGATGTGCTGCTCGATCTGGCGTTATTAAGGGAGCCGTTTTATCAATATACACAATTGTTATTACATGAAAGTACGAAGAACAAATTCAGATTGAGTACGTCGTCATTAGTGGTTGCTAATATGAACTATATCCTGTCGAAAAGATTGGGCACATCAAATGCTAAGGAAAAATTAAAATCAATAACAAACATAATCAACATACTTCCTTTTGAAAACGACGCAATCGATTTTGCGTTCGCCAGTAAAATAAGTGATTTTGAAGATGCGATTCAATGTTTTATTGCAGAAAAGCATAATTGCGAAATTATCGTAACCAGGAATTTAAAAGACTATAAAAATTCTACAATACCGGCGCTAACTCCGGAACATTTTTTAAGAACCTTATAATGCAAACCAAAATAGATCAATACACTGCCGAGATCAATGCTTTTTCACCTGCCAGTGCGGATGAACTGGAAGCATTCCGTATAAAATTTTTAGGCACTAAAGGACTGATAAAAGATCTTTTCGAAGAGTTTAAAACCGTTGGCCCTGAAGAGAAGCGTGTTTTTGGTAAAGTACTTAACCAGTTTAAACAGCTTGCCGAAACAAAATACAATGAACTAAAGGAAAATCTTGCTTCTGGTGCAGAACAGGCAAAATCAGATACAGACCTTACTTTGCCGGGCGATGGTTTTGCTGTTGGATCACGCCATCCTTTATCGCTTATTCGTATCGAGATCATAGACATATTTAAACGTTTAGGCTTTGTGGTTGCCGAGGGACCAGAAATTGAAGACGACTGGCATAACTTTTCGGCTTTGAACTTTCCCGAAGAGCACCCTGCGCGCGATATGCAGGATACTTTTTTTATCAAAAAAAATCATGGTAAGGATGATATCGCTTTGCGTACACATACCTCATCGGTACAGGTACGTATGATGGAAAATGGCAAACCGCCGTTCCGCGCTATTATGCCGGGTCGTGTTTATCGTAACGAGGCCATATCTGCGCGTGCACATTGCTTTTTTCACCAAGTAGAGGGTTTATACGTTGATGAAAACGTTTCATTCTCTGATCTGAAACAAACGCTTTATCATTTTGTACAGGAACTTTACGGCGAAGGTACGCAGGTACGTTTCAGGCCATCCTATTTCCCGTTTACAGAGCCATCTGCCGAAATGGACATTTCCTGTACCATTTGCAAAGGTGCGGGCTGTAACATGTGTAAGTACACCGGCTGGGTAGAAATATTAGGCTGCGGCATGGTTGACCCTAATGTTTTGGAGAATTGCGGTATTGATAACAAGAAATTTACAGGCTTTGCCTTCGGGATGGGCATAGAAAGAATAGCTAACTTAAAATATGTTATACGTGATCTGCGTTTATTCTCAGAAAACGATGTTCGTTTTCTAAAGCAATTCCAGACAGAGATCATATGAGGAAACTTTTTATTTTAGCGGCTTTAGTATTAAGCTTTTTTTCGTGCGGTAAAAGCGGCGATGTAGTTCCCGATGTTTCTGTAAATTTCCAGGCCTCGCTCACGGACCCGCGCTTAAGCGCTTTAAGCGTTGCAGGTGGTGCAGTACTAATTGGCGGCTACGGCGTTGCCGGGCTTATACTCTATCGCGAAGCCGACGGCAGTTACGCGGCCTACGACCGCTGCAGCAGCTATATGCCTCAAAACCACTGCGCCGTTACGCTCGACCAGGGAGGCTTTACCGTTACCGACCCATGCAGCGGCTCTAAATTCTCTCTTGCAGATGGTACACCGGTAAAAGCACCGGCAACACGCTCCTTGCGCTCTTATAGCATTACCGTAAGTAATTATGAAGTTTACGTATCCAACTAACCGGATGCGTAAACAGCTAAGCAGGTACAAGTTATCGCGAAAACCACAACAAAAAAGCTATGAAGATTAACATCTTCGGTGCTGAAAATGCGAGTATTTTTGAGATATTTGTAGCCTGATTAATACATGGAAGCCGAAAAAATAAAAGAAAGCATTAAACGTGCCGCGCAGGATCTGTTTCGCAAATTCGGGTACCATAAAACCAGCGTTAATGAAATTGCCAAACGGGCTAAAATAGCCAAGGCAACCATTTATAAGTATTTTGAAAGCAAGGAAGACGTTCTGCATTCCCTGCTGATGGATTACATACAGCTAAGTGTTGACGAGCTGATACATAGCAATGCACAGGAGCTGGACGAAGAGGCACATTTAAACATGCTGATCATGAAAACATGCCGCCTTTCTTACACGGTATGCAATGAATTTATCGGTTGGGATTTCATTCGTGAGTCTACCAATTCCCAGGATTTTCTTAAAAACTTCTCTAACGAACTGGAAGAAATGCTAATGAGCGTTTTTTCGCAGTTGAATGATACACGCAAACAGGAAAACTACATACAACGCCTGCGCTTCCTTATAAAATGCAGCAAAAACATTGTATTCAGCTTTGCCTTTACCTCGGTCAGCGACAGCGACGTTCGTAAGAATTTTGTTTCTTTTCAGAAAGAGATTCTACCCTACCTGGTAAAAGCTGCAATAACGATTTAGGTGATTTCGCAATTCGGATTTTTGATTTCGGATTTATGGAAGGAGTTATGAATGTTGCTCGACTGGTAATTATATTTTTTCTGGAATACATCGGGTTACTCCTGAAACACTTTTCTCTTTATACTAATAGTCTTTAGGCGTAGCCAATCATCAAAGCCTGAATAAAATAAATATCGTACACTAAACGGCCCGAAGTATTTTTATTACAAAATATGTGATGTCAAATCAGACTTCATATTACAAATTCAGGTGTTGCCAAATTATCGAATATTAAGCTAAACAAAATCCGAAATCGAAATTCCGAAATCCGAATTAGAAAAAACATTTGCATAAACCATTTCGAAAATTTAACTTTGAATAACAAAGTACTTTTAATGAAAGAAAGCGAAATACAAAGCGAACTCAGTTCCATCCGCAGCATTATGGAGCGCTCGTCCAAGTTTATCTCTTTGAGCGGCCTGTCGGGTATACTTGCGGGGGTCTACGCATTGGCCGGCGCGGCAATAGCATACTTTTTGATTTACGACAATGGCGATGGCAGCACTTTTTATATAAACTTTAAAGCACTGCCTGTTACTTTGATAGAGTTATTTGCCACTGCCCTGGTGGTACTTTTGGCTTCTTTACTTACAGGTATTATTTTAACGCTAAACAAGGCAAAGCGCAAATCACAGCCCGTGTGGAACAATACAAGCCGGTTGTTGCTTTTCCATATGGCCACACCGCTGATAACCGGCGGCTTACTAATCATTGTTTTGTTATACCGAGGTTACTACGGTATCGTATCGCCAGCCTCTTTATTGTTTTATGGCCTTTCGCTGGTTGCTGCAGGTAATTTTACCTTTACCGATGTTAAATATCTTGGCATCTGCGAAATTGCCCTCGGTCTTATTGCAGCCTGCTTTCCGGGATATGGTTTAATGTTCTGGGCCCTCGGTTTTGGCGCATTGCATATTGTTTATGGCACCATTATGCACTTTAAATACGACAGGTGAAGGTTCATTTTGAAAAATTAGATAAGGCCTTTGAGAACCGTTTAAGGTTGCAAATCATGAGCGTGCTAATGGTAAACGAGCGGTACGACTTTAATTCGCTTAAAGAACTATTAGATACTACAGATGGTAACCTGGCTTCGCACTTAAAGGGACTGGAAAAAGAGGAATACATCAGCGTGCATAAAACATTTTTAGGCCGTAAACCCAATACAACCTATGAATCGACAGAAAAAGGGAAGAAAGCCTTTAAACAGCACCTGGATGCTTTGGAACAATTAATTAATCAGCAAAAATTAAAATAGATTCAATATGCAAAACAGTAAACTTAAGGCCCTTTTAAGCTATGCAGCTATAGGCGCCAACGTGATCTTTAACCTATGGATATTATTTAACGCTATGGATGAAGGCTTTAAGGCAACTTTGATAGAAAAGGCCTCTGCTTTAGCAATTATAACGTTATTGAGTTTAAACACTTACCTGCTGGTGACAAAAGAAAATCAACTTTCTTAACAATCATTTTTTTTGATCAATAACTTTGAAATACAAAGTACTTTTAAAACACAAAATATGACACCAAAAAACGAAAAACCTAACTACCTTAAACAAAATGCAATACTGATAAAATCGGCTGTAATTGCCGTTATTGTACTTGCACTCCTTATTCCATCTTCATGGATAGAAAGCCTGGTAAAAGACAGGGAAGGTTACCAGCAGGAGCAGATTAACGATGTTTCTAATAAATGGTCGGGCACCCAATTGGTTCAGGGGCCTGTATTGGTGCTGCCATTTAAAAAACACGTATTAAATGCAAAGTCAGAAAGTCATGATGTTATTGAAACGCTTTATATATTGCCGCAAAATCTTAATATTAAAGCTGGTGTTAATACAGAGCGATTTAAAAGCGGCGTTTATGATGCGGTGGTTTATAATGCAGGTATTGGTATCGCCGGAGCCTTTGCTAAACCCGACTTTGCTGCGCTTGGCATTGATGTAAATGATGTATTGTATGAGAAAGCCAGTTTAATGTTTGGCTTATCAGATCTGAAAGGTTTAAAAAACAACCCCGCAGTAAAAATTCAGCAACAAACTTATAATCCCGAGCCTTCTGTTGATGCCGATGCGCCTTTCAGTAAAGGTCTACAGGTAAAGTTTCCTTTAAAAAAAGATGAAGACTTATCCTTTAGCTATCAACTACAGCTAAAAGGCAGCGGTGAACTCAATTTCCTGAATATCGGTAAAACCACAGATGTTACTGTAAACAGCGACTGGGAACATCCGCAGTTTAACGGGCGTTACCTGCCAGACAACCATAAGGCTACTGATAAGGGATTCAATGCAACCTGGCATATGCTTTATTACAACAGGCCGTTTCCGCAGCAGTGGATCAACGACAGGCATTTACTTGAAACGGACGACGCCGTAAAGCAGGCATCCTTCGGCGTTAAAGTGCAATTGCCGATAGATCAATATAGAAAAATAATGCGTACGGTTAAATACTCAACGCTTATCATTTTGCTCACCTTTGTTTCCCTGTTTCTTGCAGAATTGATAAAAAAGCAAAGCATACATCTGTTTAATTACATCCTCATTGGCGCGGCTATGGTTGTTTATTATACACTGCTTTTATCCTTTTCAGAACAGATTGGCTATAACTATGCTTACCTTCTGTCATCTGCAGCAACCATCATATTAATCGCCTTATTTACAGGCTCATTATTGGGGATTAAGAGCGTTGCTATTCTATTTACTTTGATACTGTCGGTCTTCTACGGCTTTATCTTTATTATCATTCAATTAGAAGAACTTTCCCTATTATTTGGCAGTGTTGCTTTATTTATAGTAGTAGCCTTGCTTATGTACTTTTCAAGAAAAATAAACTGGGATAAAAATTACAATGCAGAAGGGTATGAATTACAAAATAGCAACCTATAGCATAAGAGTTTGGGCCACCTGTTTTTTGGTGGCCCCATTTTTTGTAACTGTTTATTTGGCATGCAAAGAGCCAAACAATTTAGACTTACTTAAAACATTAGGTGGAAGCGTTATAATCTACCTTATTTTCGTGATAGCAGAAATACTTCTTTCTTCTGTTATATGGATCCTGTTACTTACAATATTGTACATATTAACAGCCTTTTATTTTGATGATAAGATGATGACGAAGATAGCTTGCTGCACATCAGTGTCACTTGCAGTTATAACGTTTTATTGCCTTAGTCTATTTTTAAACAACGTGAGTATAGAATTTTGTTTGTTTGCTTTTGTACATTGTGCGTGCATAAGCTGGGCAAGCTTATATTTCAGGCACTTGTTAACAACATAAACTACATTACAACAAACCGCTAAAACAATTAACTTTGCAGGCTGATGAATAAAGCCGCAAAAAATAAGTTTTTTGAAAACGTTACTATAATTGATATTGCCGAAGAAGGTAAAGGCGTAGGTAAAGCCGACGACTTGGTGCTTTTTGTAGAAAAGGCTGTACCCGGCGATGTTGCAGATATACAGGTTTACAAGAGTAAAAAGAACTTTGGCGAAGGTAAGATTACAAATTTAAAACAGGCATCGGCATATCGTACCCTACCCTTTTGCGAACACTTTGGCACCTGCGGCGGCTGCAAATGGCAGCACATGACTTACGAGGCGCAACTAAAATTTAAACAAAAATCGGTGGCCGATGCATTGAGTCGCCTGGCGAAGATTGATGTAAGCGGGATGCTGCCTATCCTGCCCTCGCCCAAAGACAAATATTACCGTAACAAGCTGGAATATACATTCTCGAACAAAAGGTGGCTGATGGACGGCGAAAACCGTACCGACGAGGTGATAAATATGGATGCATTGGGCTTTCATATTCCGGGCCGTTTTGATAAGATCCTTGATATTAAACATTGCTGGCTACAGGCCGAGCCGTCTAACAGTTTAAGAAACAGCATTCGTGATTTTGTAATTGATAACGGCTATACCTTTTACGATTTAAAAAACCACAGCGGGGCACTTCGCAACCTGATAGTGCGCACTTCCAGCACCGGCGAGGTTATGGTAATTGTGGTTTTCGCCTACACTACCCAGGAAGAAATTGAAAAGCTGATGGATTTTATCGGCCAGGGTTTTCCCCAAATCACTTCGCTTCTTTACATCGTTAATCAAAAAAAGAACGATACCATTTTTGACCAGGAAGTGCTGGTGTATAAAGGTTCGGAATATATACATGAAGAAATGCTGGGGGTAAGATTTCGCATTGGGCCTAAATCATTTTATCAAACCAACTCGGTGCAGGCGCTTAACCTTTACAAAATAACCCGGGATTTTGCAGGTTTTACCGGCGATGAACTGGTGTACGATTTATATACCGGCGCCGGCACCATTGCCAATTTCGTTGCCGGGCACGTGCGCCAGGTAGTTGGTGTTGAATATGTACCATCGGCAATTGAAGATGCTAAAGTGAATTCCGCCATTAACAACATTGATAACACTACCTTTTTTGCCGGCGACATGAAAGATATTCTTGTTGCTGATTTTGTGGCCACGCACGGCAAACCGGATGTGATCATTACCGACCCGCCGCGCGCAGGCATGCACCCTGATGTGGTAAGCAGGCTGATGGAAATAGAGGCAGAAAAAATTGTTTACGTTAGCTGTAATGCCGCCACGCAGGCCCGTGATTTGTTAGTCCTGAAAGAAAAGTACGACGTTGCAAAAATTCAACCGGTAGATATGTTTCCGCATACCCAGCACGTGGAAAATGTAGTTTTATTAAAATTGAAAGACAAAGAGCAAAGAGCTTAAAATATGAAACCCGAAGAGCTGTTTAATGAAGACAGAGGCGGCGAAAACGCTAAAAAAGATAGCCCGCTGTTAAGCCTTGAAAAAGATCTGAAGTTTTTTAACGATTCGATAAAAGAGGTGGCGACAGAAATAATGGTAGAAGGCCTGTCCAACTACCCCATTTTTATAGCGCACCAGCATGAGGTTAATATTGGCGAATTAATACTTGATCGCTACGATCTGAACACGCAATGGAGCATACACGCCTCTACTCTCGAAGAGTTTACCGAAAAGGGCATCATAAAAGAAATTTTAAGGCAGCGGTTTATAGACAGCTTTAAAAACCCCAATGATTATATGTGCGTGTTTGTTGTAGTGCCGGAGGGAGCTAATTTTGTTTATTTTCCGTACGATAACTAAGAATTTTATATAGATTTGACTGTGCGACACCTCTATCCCCGGAGACGCAATATGGGAGTATTATGCCCTGCCATCGCACCCAGATAACTACAAGCGATGTCCGAAAAACATTTATTAATACTTAATAAGCAGCAGATTCAGCAAAAGCTTGATCGTATTGCCTACCAGATACTGGAAGATAATTTTGAGGAAGAAGAAATTATCATTGCAGGTATTAAACCAAGCGGCACCAAAATAGCCGACCGCCTTAAAGCTACGCTTGATGAGATAGCTCCCTTTAAAACAACTATGGTTGCCATTGAGCTTGATAAGCACAGCAGCAGCCTGCAGGCCAACATCACTTTTGATTTGATGGAATGCAGTAACAAAACGGTTGTATTGGTTGATGACGTGTTAAACAGCGGCAAAACGCTTGCCTATGGTTTTGGCATATTCAGGGATGTTCCGCTAAAAAAGTTCCGTACCGTTGTATTGATAGACCGTAATCATAAAAAATTCCCGATAGTGACGGATTTTGCCGGTATGGCATTATCAACCGTTTTAAAAGAATTTGTGGTAGTGGTACTGGATGAAGAAGGGCAGGAAGACGGTGTATATTTAAGATAGGTGCCCCTTAATCAACTCTTCGGCTTTTTCTGCATTTAAGCTTAAACCATCGGCAATAATAGTTGCCTTGTTGTAGTAAACATCGCGCTCTGCTAATTTTTGAGCAATAAAGTTTACCAGGTCTTCACCATGTTTTTCGCGAAGCAAAGGGCGTTCTTCCTTCTCGTTTTCTAACCTTGACGCCAGTGTTTTTGGCGAAAGTTTAATGTAAATGGTTTTGCCATGCGCATTCATCCATTCTATATTATCAAAGAAACAAGGTAGACCTCCGCCTGTTGATACCACCACATTTTCGGGATAAGTAGTCTCTTTAAGCACCTCAGATTCTAAAAGCCGGAAGGTATCTTCGCCAAAACGCGAAAAATAACTTGCAATACTCATCCCTTCCTGCGCTTCCAACACATGATCGAGATCGATAAACGGACAATTAAGTCTGTTAGCCAGTTTTCGGCCAAGGGTTGTTTTGCCGCAGCCCATGAAACCAATCAGGAAAATAAGGCCGTAATTACCGGATGCTGAATTTTGGGAAGACAATGTTGATAATGGCTGCATTGAACAGGCAGGCGAATTAATTAAGTTTTACCCTTGGGTCTATCCACACATAAATTAGATCGACCGCGATGTTGATGATCACAAATATAAACGCAATAAACAGAATAGAGCCCATCACCACCGGAAAATCCGACATTTCTAACGCATCTACCGTAGTTTTGCCCAGGCCGTTATAGCCAAATACATATTCCACAAAAAAAGAACCCGCCAGCAATGATGCAAACCAGTTGGCTATAGCAGTAACAACAGGGTTAATGGCGTTTCTTAAAGCATGGCGATATATTACCGCTTGTTCACCTAATCCCTTAGCGCGTGCCGTACGAATATAGTCTTGGCCTAATACATCCAGCATAGCGTTCCTTGTTAACTGTACAATAATAGCCAACGGCCGCAAACCAAGCGTAACCATTGGCAAAACAAGGTTTTTCCAGGTAATTACCTCGCCTTTAAAAGGATCATAACTATACAAGCTTCCTGACATATTGAGCCCGGTGTATCTGCTCAACTCAAAACCAAAGATCCAGGCGATAATGATACCCGCAAAAAAAGAGGGCGCCGATACGCCGAGCGTTGAGAATCCTATTGCCAGCTTATCTATCCAGGTATTTTGATTCACCGCGCTTAGCACCCCTAAAAACACACCGATAATTATAGCAAACAACATGGCGGCGGCAGCAAGTATCAATGTATTAGGTATAACCTCCAATAATAGGGAAGCCACATCTTTATGTGTTTGGTAAGACCGGCGTAAATAGGGCCATTTTAAAACAACAATATTTGACGATGAAACAGGAAACAGCTTAACAAAGTGATAACGCTTTTGCTCCTCCGTAGTATTTGCATGAAAACTTACTGGCGAAAGATCGTTAAGATAATAAGCAAACTGTACCGGAACTGGTTTATCGAGCCCAAACTCGTGTCGCACGGCTTGTAAGGATTGTACATCGGCACGCTGGCCCTGGGTCATTCTGGCCGGGTCTACCGGTAAAATGTTAAACAAAAAAAATACCACCACCACAATGCCCAGCATTACAGCTATACCATACACCAGCTTGCGGATTAAGTATGCTATCATTTGGGTTGCTGTAAATATTTTTGAGCTAATGCATCATATTTAGGAATGGAATGGTAATGCCATTTGTTAACAACGATGCCATTTTTTAAAAGTAAAACACCCGGGTTTGAGCGCACCATTTCTTTCAAAGGCACCTCGTCCGCATAAAAAATCTCCATGGCAAGGTGATGCTTTTTCGCAAAAGCCAATGCATACTGCGATGAATTTGATGTAATGAGTATGGTACGGATGTTATAATTCTGTGTCAGGTTAATGGCAAGTGCGTTCAGCCTGTCTATAGCATCTTCATCTGTTTTATCCAGATCATATGCTACTATCATTAGGTTATAGAAAGGATTGGCTAACAATTCATTGGTATAGTTATTTCCCTGCGCATCTTGTATAGAAAGATCCATAATCTTAGGGCTAAATCCCTTTTTCACAAGCCTGCTCTCCGGCTGGCCGATTATTTCCCAGTTGCTGTCCTTCCAGATATTGCTTTTAACATAATCGGTATTGTTCATGCTTTTCTGAGCACCGGTTTTTTTGTTCTTTAGCTGATAAGTTAACTCAAACTGATCGGGTTGTGCGCCGGGAGGCGTCTTCATTTCGTCCGGAATATTAGCGCCAACTTTGTAAGCCAAAAAATCTATAAAGGGTAAAAAATTATAAGTGTAAATGCCGATACCAACAGAAACAACAACCGCAGCCACCAAAAGCCGGTCGCCGGTTTTTGAATTATATAAAGGTTGAATTTTCCGCCGGTTAATGAATATCACGAGGATTAGTAAAAGCAAAACTAAATCTTTACTGAACGATTGCCACGGTGTAAGCGGAATAGCATCACCAAAACAGCCGCAGCTTTGCACAACCTTAAAGTAGGCAGAGTAAAAAGTTAAAAAGGCAAAAAATATGATCAGTAATAAAAGGCCCCATGCAATTTGTACAGAGCGGATGCCTATAAGCAAAGCAAAACCAAGAATTATCTCCAGCGAGCAAAGGATAACCGCAATAATAACCGAAAGGCTGTTTAAAAAGGTGGTATGAAAAACTTCAAAATATTCTTCCAGCTTATATGAAAAGCCAAGCGGATCATTAATTTTTATCAACCCCGAAAATATAAAAAGCAGGCCTACGGCAATCCTAATGGCCCATAACCAGGCGTTTACGTTATTTTCTTTTTGTTTCTGCATTAGTGTATCTATATAAAGTTGCAGTTACAGAAAAGGTTAGTCAACTTTATGGGTTCAAAAACACTTACAATATCTCAACTTAAATGGTTAAAGATACATTTTTTCGGAAAAAGACCACTTTGAATGCCGGTGGAAAGCTGATAGATTTAAGCAGCCCTAAAGTAATGGGCATCATTAACCTTACCCCCGATTCGTTTTTTGAAAATAGCAGAAAGCCGGATGTTGGTTCGGCGTTGTTACAGGCGCAAAAAATGCTCCATGATGGTGCTGCTTTTTTAGACCTTGGTGCATATTCATCACGCCCGGGCGCTGTTCACATATCCGAACAGGAAGAAACCGACCGCTTGCTGCCAACCGTTGAGGCTATTGCCCATAATTTTCCAGATGCAGTTTTATCTATCGACACCTTTCGCGCCAGCGTGGCAAAGGCGGCAATTAAGTCGGGCGCACACATTATAAACGATATTTCGGGTGGTGACCTCGACCCCAATATGTTTACAACTGTTGGGCAATTGCAGGTGCCTTATATCTTAATGCATATGAAAGGCACGCCGCAAAATATGCAGCAGATGGCACAATACGACAATGTATTTTTAGAAGTTTATGATCACCTCGCTTTAAAATATCAGCAGCTGCAGCAATTGGGTGTTCACGATGTAATTTTAGATCCGGGCTTTGGTTTTGCAAAAAGGGCTGCGCATAGCTATGCGTTAATGAACCGTTTGCAGGATTTTAAGTCGCTGCAGTTACCCATGCTGGCCGGGATTTCCAGAAAGAAGATGATCTACGGCACTTTAGGTATAGAAGCAGCCGATGCACTCAACGGCACAACGGCACTCAACACCATTGCCTTAACAAAAGGTGCAGACATATTGCGTGTTCATGATGTTAAAGAGGCTGTAGAAGCAATAAAAATATGGCAAGCGGTGGAAGGATTTGAAAAAGTTTAACGAAACATTACTTTAACCGTTACACTTACTATAATTGCGATCGCTCGGCTCCTGCCGAGTGATGAATATCCAAAGGCCTCTGGCCTTCTGTTAACTTTCATCAACCACAAAAGTCGAATCTGGGTTAGCGCTGGTGAAAACAAATGCAGCTTCATCATTTACCACCATAGATTCAATTGGATTACGGTGAATATAATCCATTTTTTGATCAAAAACTTTTGCAGTAATCAACTCTACCGGATAACTCGTTTTCTGCCAAAATTGATAAGTGCTATTTTGCTGCTGATATTTTGCAAAATATTTGAAAAGATGAAGCATCCATTCCTTTCTGCTTTCGTAAAGATTACTTTCAATCGCTTCAATTATTTTTTTCGCAGTATAACTTTTCAAATCGCGAAGTACGGAAGATAGATCACCATTATCACTTGCTACTATGAGATGCACATGACTGCTCATAATACAAAAAGCGTAAACCTTTAGTCCTTTGTTTTTACGGCAATAATCCAAACTTTCAAGAAAGATTTCGCTATAGATACTACGAGTAAACACATCTATCCAACCAACAACAGTGAGCGTAATAAAGCACGGATAATCTGTTTTTGCTTTTCTTAATTCAGACATTGGTTTAAGTCATTGTCGGCCGGAGGCCGGATTATAGTTGTCACTCGGCTGGAGCCGAGCGACCGCGTTCTCTTTAGTTAATTTATGATATGCAAACTGCTCTGAAATAATAGTAACTATGCGATCGCTCGGCTCCCGCCGAGTGATGACTAAAGCCCTCTAGCCTTTAAAAACCTACCCTACCAACTCCATCATCTTCAATATGCTGTCGGCATATTCCCGGGTATTGGCCAACCGCGGAACCTTATGCTGACCGCCTAATTTTCCTTTTTCACGCATCCAGTTAAAGAAAGTACCTTCAGGGGCGCGGCGAGACATTGGTTTAAGTCATTGTCGGCCGGAGGCCGGATTACAGTTGTCACTCGGCTGGAGCCGAGCGACCGCGTTTATTTGACATAAAAACATCTTTGCAGATATGGACATTAATCAAATCAGCGCCGAAGCTATGGCCCGCAGAAATAAATAATCACGGTTAATCACTTACCCCACAAACTCCATCATCTTCAATATACTGTCGGCATATTCCCGGGTATTGGCCAGCCGCGGAACCTTATGCTGACCGCCTAATTTGCCTTTTTCACGCATCCAGTTAAAAAAAGTACCTTCGGGAGCGCGGCGAACATGCGGGCGGCTCAATGCAAGGTCTTTAAAGCGCTTGGCATCATAATCAGAATTGATCCGCCTCAGGGTTTCATCAAGGATGTCTACAAAACGTTCAAACTCGTTTGGTTTTTTTTCAAACTCTATGATCCACTCATGTGCACCGCATTTGTCTTCGTTAAAATAAACCGGGGCAGCGGTATAATCGCGAATGATAGCATTGGTTTGTTTGCAGGCCTCGTCGAGCGCGCGTTCGGCATTATCGATGATCAATTCCTCACCAAAGGCATTGATGAAATGCTTTGTACGGCCCGTAACCTTGATACGAAAAGGTGATAACGATGTAAAACGGATGGTATCCCCTATTATATAACGCCAGAGGCCTGCATTGGTGCTGATGATCAATGCGTAATTCTTATCTAATTGAACCTCATCAAGCGTTAATGTTTCCGGGTTTTCATCATAAAGATTTTCTATCGGTAAAAATTCATAGAAAATGCCATAGTCAAGCATTAGCAGCATTTCTCCATGCTCACGGGTATCCTGTATGCCGAAAAAACCTTCAGAGGCATTATAGTTTTCCAGATAATACATATCGTCCTTGGGGATTAGCTTTTTGAACTGCTCCCGGTAAGGCGTAAAATTCACGGCACCATGGAAATACATTTCCAGGTTTGGCCATACTTCCAGCAGGTTTTTCTTACCTGTTATTTCTAAAATGCGTTTAAACAGCAGCAGGTTCCAGGTAGGCACCCCGCTAAGGCTGGTTACATTAACATCTTTAGTGGCATAAGCCATTTTCTCGATCTTTTCCTCAAAGTTTTCCAGCAGCGCAATGTCAAGGTGTGGTGTACGGTGAAACTCTGCCCAAAGCGGCAAGTTCTTCATCAACACGGCAGAAAGATCACCAAAGGAAGTATCAGGGCTTAATTGGCTTACCTGGTGACTGCCGCCCAGGGTAAGGATCTTGCCCGTAAACATGCGGGCGTTGGGTTTATTGTTAAAGTAAATGGTAAGTAAATCTTTACCGCCTTTAAAATGGCATTCTTCCAGCGCTTCTTCACTTACAGGGATAAACTTACTACGGTCGCTGGTGGTGCCGGATGATTTTGCAAACCAACGGATCTCAGATGGCCAGAGAACGTTTTGCTCTCCTTTAAGCATCCGTTCAATATAAGGCTTTAAGGTGTCATAATTTTGTATGGGCACACGCTGCTTAAACTGGTTTAAGCTATTGATGCTTTTATAACCATACTTTTTCCCCCATTCTGTGTTTTCGGCTGTAGCAAGTAATTGTTCAAACCATTCTTCCTGTACTTCATTCGGATATTTCATAAAAAGCTCAATCTGGTGGATGCGCTTTTTCATGAACCAGGTAAACACAGAGTTAAAAAGGGTCATAGATTATTTTAGGTTGGCAAAAGTTTTTCTTTTAAGCACGAAGTTAGAACCCAGGTAAACCTTTCTCACCATTTCATTTGCTGCCAACACCTCTGGCACGCCCGATTCCAGTATCTTTCCTTCAAAAAGCAGATAGGCCCTATCTGTAATGGATAGCGTTTCCTGCACGTTATGGTCTGTTATCAGGATGCCTATGTTGCGTGTTCTTAATTTGGCCACCATTGCCTGTATCTCTTCAACCGCAATAGGGTCAACACCTGCAAAGGGTTCGTCCAGTAAAATAAAGTTGGGTTCGGCAGCTAAAGCCCTTGCAATTTCTGTGCGGCGGCGCTCCCCTCCCGATAAAAGATCACCCCGGTTACGGCGTACCTTGTGCAAGCTAAACTCATCAATCAGTTCCTCCAGTTTTTCGTGCTGGCGCTCTTTGGTCATTTTCCCCATTTCAAGCACCGCCTTAATGTTATCTTCCACACTTAGCTTACGAAAAACAGAAGCCTCCTGCGCCAGGTAGCCTATGCCTTTTTGTGCGCGGCGGTACATTGGGTCAGTTGTAATTTCTTCGTCGTCCAGGAAAATACGCCCTTCATTCGGTTTTATTAAACCTACGATCATATAAAAGGACGTAGTTTTACCTGCGCCGTTAGGACCAAGTAAACCTACAATCTCGCCCTGCGATACATTGAAAGACACATCGTTAACAACCGTACGTTGCTTATATTTTTTTAATAAATGTTCTGCTCTTAAATTCATTCTTCATTTATGGTTTACACCAATCGCTTTCGTAACCCTCCAACTCTATTTTAAATTGCTATTTACAGCCTCTTAATCTGTAAATTTAAAACCTGATCCCTTTTATATTCAGCTGTATGCTTCGCCTGTCTTTCCAAACGTTTTCTTCGATAGTATAACATACATCAAACGGAATATCTTTTTTTATTTGCGAAAGATACTCGCCATGGTTAAAAGCTATAGCCTCAAAACCGGGCGATCCTTCCTGTATCAAGGTCATTTTTACATGGTTACCACCTACCAGACCGGCGATACCGCTAACATACACATTTTTACTTATGAAAACAGGCGCCATATTTTCGGGGCCAAAAGGTGCAAACTGGTTTAATACCCTAAAAAATTTCGGTTCTATCTGGCTCAGGTGCAATTCGGCATCTATTTGTATCTGCTGTATCAGCTGCTCGGGCTTAATGGTAGTGCTTACCACTTCTTCAAACCGCTGCGAAAAGGCTTCTACATTTTCTGGCTGCATGGTTAAGCCAGCAGCATATTTATGACCGCCAAATTGTATCAACAAATCGCTGCAGCCGCAAAGAGCCTCGTATAGGTCGTATCCCAAAACCGACCTTGCCGAGCCTGCCACATGCCCGTTAGACTGGGTTAAAACAATAGTAGGGCGGTAATATTTTTCTGTTAAACGAGATGCCACAATACCTATAACGCCTTTGTGCCAGCGCTCGTTAAACACCACGGTAGATTTGCGGCCAATCAATACCTCGTCCCTTTCAATAATCCCGAGGGCTTCATCGGTGATAGACAAGTCGTGTTCTTTACGCTCTATGTTCCGCACATTGATCATTTCGCTTTTTATCTTCGCGGTGTCTTCATCGCAGGCAATTAAAAGCTCAACGGCATGCTTGGCATCGTCTATCCGGCCGGCAGCGTTAATACGAGGGCCTAAAGAAAAAACTACGTCAGATATCGTATAATTATCTCCCCTGCCCGCAACCTCCATCAAAGTTTTTACACCTCTGCATGGGTCGGAATTTATCTTTTGCAACCCCAGGTGGGCTAAAACCCGGTTTTCTCCGGTTATATGTACAATATCGCAGGCTATGCTAATGGCAACCAAATCCAGGTAGCATTTGACATCTTCAAAAGGGATTCCGTTCTTTTCCGCATATGCTTGTATCAGTTTAAAACCAATACCGCAACCAGATAGTTCTTTGTAAGGATATTCACAATCTGTACGCTTGGGGTCAAGTACGGCTATCGCATCAGGCAGTTCTGCGCCGGGCAAGTGGTGATCGCAGATAATAAAATCAACGCCTTTTATATTTGCATAAGCAATTTTGTCTACAGATTTTATACCGCAATCCAGCGCAATAATCAGCTTAAAATCATTGTCTGCCGCATAATCTATTCCCTTTGTAGATATGCCATAACCCTCGGCATAGCGGTCGGGAATATAATATTCAAGTTTATCGTAATAGTTTTTAAAAAAGCTGTAAACCAGTGCAACAGCGGTTGTACCGTCCACATCGTAATCGCCAAATACCAATATTTTTTCTCCGGCTTCAATGGCTGTTTCTATACGCAGAATAGCCTTTTCCATATCTTTCATCAGGAAAGGATCGTGCAGAAAATTTTCATGCGGGCGAAAGAAATACCGAGCATCCTCATAGGTTTTAATACCCCGGTTAACCAGTAAACCAGCTAATACCTTGTCTATATTAAGGGCGGCGGCCAATGCACTTACTTCGTCTTCATCAGCATTATCTCTTATTGCCCACCGTTTATTCATTATCTTTGTATAAAAAAAAGTAAATAGATGTGAAATAGCAGATGATGGGTAAAATTAACGAACGCTAAAATTACAGGCTTCGTGTATCTTACTTAAAATCACTGTTCTATTTTACAGGTATAAATTTAAGATATTAATGAAAATTTTTACACTGGGCGAAGGTTCTTACTCTGTTGATGCTACAAAAAAATTTATTCCGTTTAACCCCGAAACCGACAATTTCAGGGAACGCCCTGCTTCTTTGTTTATACATGTAAACCCTTTTCTTATACAAACCGATACCGATCTTATTGTATTGGATACCGGTCTTGGTTACAAAAATACGCAGGACGAATTGATTCTGCATCAAAACATTCGCAACCATGGCTTTGACCCGGCAGATGTTACCATGGTGCTGATGTCGCACCTGCATTATGATCATTCTGGCGGGCTTGTAGTTGAACGCAATGGCAAGCTGCAGCCGAGTTTCCCCAAGGCCCTGCACGTTATTCAGAAAAACGAGTGGAACTTCGGCCTTTCGGGTAAATCATCATCGTATCATAAAGAAATTTTTGAAGCCCTGACCGGCAATGTAAATATTAGTTTTACAGAAGGCATTGGCACCGTTAAGCCCGGCATCAGCTACGAACTCTCTGGCGGGCATTGCCCTTTTCACCAGGTTTTCCGGATAGAGGAAAATGGCCAGAAATGCTTTTTTGGTGGTGACGAGTTGCCAGAGCCAGAGCAGCTGATAAGAAAATTTATTGCGAAATATGATTACGACGGGCGTAAAGCTATGCAGCTAAGGGAAGAATACGGGAAAATGGCGGCAGATGAAGGCCGGACCTGTTTATTTTACCACGCCAAATCTATTGCAGTGGGCAAGGTGCTTTACCAGGATGATCATTTTAAAGTGGAACCTGCTTAAGCGGGGCTGCCAATCTTAAAAAGCTCGATAATTTTTTCAACGTTAAGCGGCTTTGATACAAAGTCTTTTACCAGGGGGTAAGAGCGTGCTTTGTTGATGTCATTGCTAAAAACCGATGATGAGATGATAAAGATCTTGCATTTGCCTGTAGGGTCAATACTTAAACGCTTGTATTCATCTAAAAACTCCCATCCGTTCATTATCGGCATGTTAATGTCCAGCAATATGTAATCAGGCAGTTTTTGAGGGTCTTTTTTCTGAATTTCCACCAGCGTATCTATAGCGAACTTACCGTTAAGGCAAGCTGTTATCTCGGTGTTCAATAAAGCTTTTTTGATCAGCTTTATCGAGATGAAATTGTTTATTTCATCGTCGTCAACGAGTAACACACTAACGGATTTGCTGTTAAAATTCATTTTTATAGTTTATGATAATGCTTTATACGAAGTCACTTTTAAAAAGTTATATTCTTTTTAAGAATATTTAACTGTTTTTACCATGAATTGTTTAGGATTTTGAACTTAACGGTATAGCGTTTATGGCAATTGATATTGTACATTAAAAATAATATTTTAGGCTGAACAATCCAAACAGTTACAATGAGAAATATTTACCTGCTTGCCTTAATGCTCTGCTTTGTATGGGCAGGTGCAAAAGCGCAAAAAGATGATGAGATAGATGCGAAGACCAAAGGCCTTGTTAAGTGCGCCGGTTACTTCAATTTTTACCTGGATTATAAAACCGGGCATGTGCTGTTGGAAGTTGATAAATTTGATACTGAATTCTTGTATGTAAACTCGCTTCCCGCTGGCGTAGGCTCGAATGACCTAGGCTTGGACAGAGGGCAGATTGGTGGCAGCCGTATAGTAAAATTTGTTAAGAGCGGCCCTAAAGTATTTTTACTGCAACCTAATTACGCCTACCGTGCTGTTAGCGATAACCCTGATGAACGCAGATCTGTTGAAGAAGCCTTTGCACAATCAATTATTTGGGGCTTTAAAGCCGAAGCGCAGCAGGGCAATAGTGTGCTGATTGACATAACCCCTTTTTTGCTCAGCGATGTGCACCATATTAGCGATAAATTGTCAGACAGCCAGCAGGGCAATTTCAGTGTGGACGAATCACGGTCGGCAGTTTATGTGCCTAATTCACGAAACTTTCCGTTCAATACGGAGTTAGAAGCCACTATTACTTTAACCGGCAAAGGTAAAGGCAGCGAAATAAGCTCCGTAACCCCAGATGCCGATGCGGTAACAGTGCGTATGCATCATTCCTTTATTAAACTACCTGATAATAATTATAAGCCGCGTGTTTTTGATCCGAGAGCCGGATTTTTTGATATAGATTATATGGATTATGCAACGCCGATAGATCAGCCTATTGTAAAGCGATTTATAACGCGGCACCGCCTGGAGAAAAAAGATCCTTCGGTAAGTTTAAGCGAGGCGGTAAATCCCATTGTGTATTACATAGATCGCGGAGCTCCGGAACCGGTGCGTACTGCCTTAATAGAAGGGGCATCGTGGTGGAACCAGGCTTTTGAGGCGGCGGGTTACAAAAACGCATTCCAGTTAAAGTTGCTACCTGCAGATGCCGACCCAATGGATATCCGTTACAATATGATTCAGTGGGTGCATAGATCTACAAGAGGTTGGTCGTACGGAGAATCAATAGTGGACCCACGCACCGGAGAGATTATTAAAGGGCAGGTATCACTAGGTTCCTTGCGCGACAGGCAGGATTTTCTGATTGCCGAAGGCCTGCTGCAACCTTATGAGGATGGCAAACCGGTAAGTGACAAAATGCTGAAACTTGCGGTTGCCCGCCTGCATCAGCTGGCTGCGCACGAGGTTGGCCATACGCTGGGGCTACAGCATAATTTTGCTGCCAGCGCCAAAGACAGGGCATCAGTAATGGACTACCCACCCCCATTTTTTACCCTGAATAAAGACGGCTCGGTAGATGTTTCCAATGCTTATACCACAGAAATTGGCGGATGGGATAAACGGGCTATATTATTTGGTTACCAGGATTTCCCGGCAGGCACGGATGAAAAAGCCGCCCTTAAGGATATTATCAATACTACTTTAAAAGAAGGTTATTTATTTATCAGTGATGATGATGCCCGCCCGGCCGGCAGCGCACACCCGGTAGCCCACTTATGGGATAATGGCGCTAACGCTGCCGATGAGTTAAACCGGCTGATGACCATCCGCAAACAACTACTCGCTAATTTTTCTGAAAAGGCAATACGTCAGGATGCGCCCATGGCAACTTTAGAGGAAGTGCTGGTGCCTGTTTATTTAATGCAGCGTTACCAGGTAGAAGCGGCATCGAAAATGCTGGGAGGATTGTATTATACCTTTGCTATAAAGAACGATGGCCAAGTGGTAACGCGCTTCGTGCCGCCTGCAGAGCAATGGAAAGCGTTTGATGCGCTGATGAACACCATTAGCCCCGACGCGCTGGCCCTGCCCGAAAAACTTTTAGAAAAAATACCGCCGCGCCCGGTTGGTTATCCACGTACGCGCGAACTTTTCAAATCGCATACAGGTTTAACATTCGACCCGATGGCCGCGGCAGAATCTGCCGCAAGCGCTACTTTATCTTTCATGCTGAATCAGGAACGGGCAATGCGCCTTGTAGAATATAACGCAAGGGACAAATCTCAACCCGGCCTCTTAGCAGTAACAGACAAACTGATTGCAGAAACATGGAAAACACCGCAGCAAAGCGGCTATAAAGGCGAGCTGCAGCAACTGGTAAACAATTTGGCCTTAAAACAATTACTTACCTTAGCTGCGGGTAAACAGACTACCGGTAATGTTAAGGGCATTGTATTGCTTGAAATTGAAGGTTTGAAAAAATGGATGCAGGGATCGTTAAAAACTACCGTCATAAGCCAAAAGGCCAATTTGCTTTTCGGCTTATCGCAAATAAGGGAGTTTGAAAATGACCCGGGTAAATTTGCTCCTGCGCCAGCCGTTGCCATGCCGGATGGCAGCCCTATCGGCATGGAATAAATAATCACATAAACACTTACAAGGCTTTCGGGCCGTTAATAATATTTAAATATGTCACAACCAATCATAGCAGGTTTAATGTCGTACGGTATGTCGGGCCGGATCTTTCATGCACCTTTTCTTACCACTAATCCCGGTTTCAAATTAAAAGCTATTGTAGAACGACACGAAAAAAAAGCAGCAGCCCGCTATCCTGAAATATTAAGCTATACATCAATAGATGAACTTATTAGTGACCCGGAGATTGAACTGATTGTAGTAAATACACCTAACTACACCCACTTAGAATATGCACTAAAGGTACTTGCTGCGGGCAAACATGTTTTGCTCGAGAAACCGGCGGCTATTACCAGCGCTGAAGTGAAAGTACTTTTTGATGCCGCCCGCCAAGCAGGTAAACATGTTATGCTTTACCAAAACCGCCGCTACGATAGCGGGTTCTTATCCGTTAAGGAAGTGATAGACAGTGGTAGGCTTGGTGAACTTATTGAAGTACATTTCCGTTATGACCGTTACAAAGCAACCATTGGCCCCAAAAAATTTAAGGAAACAGCCAACGTTCCCGGCAGCGGTTTGGTTTATGATCTTGGCCCGCATTTGCTTGATAATGCCATTGCGCTGTTTGGTCGCCCGTTAAAATTTATAAAAACGCTGGGTACTTATCGAGAAAATTCTGAAGTGCCCGACTATTTTAATTACCATCTTTTTTACCCTAACCAGCTTAACGTATACCTTACCTCGGGTATGCAGATTGCCGAAGCCCTGCCCGGCTTTGTGATACATGGCACGCTCGGCAGCTTTGTTAAGGAAAAGTGCGACTCGCAGGAAAACCAGCTGGATGGCGGTATGCTCCCTAATGAACCAAGCTTTGCCATTGAACCGGAAGGCAGTGAAGGTAAATTAGTGCTGATGGGACTGGATAACGCTAAAACCATTGAATGGGTAAAAGCGCCCAAAGGAAACTACAATGGCTTGTTTAATGATGTGTATGAAACCGTCCGTAATAATGCCTTATTCCCTATAACCGAAGAGCAGATAGCATGGCAATTGGAATTGCTTGAAGAATAAAAATATCGTAACTATGCCCTGTTTATTTCAATTTAAAACCATGAAGAAGTTATTATTTATTTTCTGTATGATGATAGCAGCCGGCTGCAGCCGCGCGCAAAATTCTATACCGCTTACTATACCGCCATTTCATATCCTGACAACCGACAGCACTTACATTACCCCCGCTAACCTGAAAAAGAACAAGCCGGTAATGATTATTTACTTCGCGCCTGATTGCAGCCATTGCCAGCACCTGATGTACGAAATGAAGCCGATGATGAGCTCTCTAAAAAATGTGCAGGTGGTTATGATAACCTTTGTGCAGCAAATAAAAGCTATCCAGGTTTTCGCCCGTGATTTCGACCTGAAAAAATATCCTAACTTTATTGTAGGAACCGAGGGCTATACCTATGTGGTGCAAAAATTCTATAACGTGCGCACTACTCCTTTTGTAGCGCTTTATAACAAAAACGGAACATTAGTAAAATCGTTTGATAAAGCTCCGGAAGCTAAAGAAATAGCAGAAGAAGCTAAAAAATTATAAGTTTTGATCTTTTCGTAATAGAAAATTTACTTTAATGAAAGTCTGACTATCAACAAAGTTACAAGGGTTATAACCGTTTAGCATCAAAAAACATGATTTTTGCATGATGAATTTCAATGCAATAAAATCATTAGTTTTTTCGTTAGCACTATTTTCTTTTTTAACAACCCATGCTCAGCAGGCGCCTGATGGCGGTACCGTTTCCGGTAAACTGGTGGATGGAGCAACCGGCCAGGGCCTGGAACTGGCTACTGTTTCGCTGGTAAGAAAATCAGACAGTAAATCTGTTCAAAGCATGCAAACAGACCTTAATGGAAACTTTTCCCTTAAAGGTATTCCCAATGGTTTGTACCTGTTACGCGCTACTTATGTTAGCTATTTAACATTTATAAAAGATAGCATAGCCGTTACACCAACCCGCCGCGTTATAAACCTGGGCAACATAAAGCTTGGGCAGGCTAAGGGCCTTTTAAAGGAAGTTGTTGTAACGGCGCAAAAAAGCCAGATCCAGTTAGGTATTGATAAAAAATCTTTTAACGTAGATCAGAGCCTTGTTAGCCAGGGTGGTTCCGCAACAGATCTTTTAGGCAATGTACCTTCTGTACAGGTAGACGTAGATGGTAACATCAGCCTGCGCGGGTCATCAAGCGTAAGGGTACTGATAAATGGCAAACCATCGGCCTTAACAGGCGGCGATATTACTGACATCTTACAGTCTATTCCCGCAAGTGCGATAGAAACTATCGAGGTGATCACTAATCCATCATCCAAATATGATGCGGAGGGCCAATCGGGCATCATCAACATCGTGTTAAAGAAAAACGTTCAGAAAGGCTTTACAGGCTCAGCTTCCGGTTCGGTTGGTACGCAGCATACCTATAACGGTACAGCAAGCCTTGCCTATCAGAATGGTGCAATCAACGTTTACTCTAACTACAGCTACCGCAAAGGCGATCGTATCGGTAACGGAACAGTTGACAAAACCACTACCCTGCCCGATGGTACCGTTGTACAAACGCAGGACCAGCAGGCTAACCAAAACTTTACTTTTACCGGCCAGAACATCCGCAGCGGTATAGACATAAACCTTAATCAGAAAACAACTTTAAGCTTTACCAATAACATCAACATCCGCGACAGGGACAGGAACCAGTACGGCTCTACACTGATCCATGCCGGCGACAGCCTTTTACAACGGATAGATCAGAACAACATATCTACCGGCCATGGTACCAACGTTGATTTCAGCGCAGATTTTGATCATAAATTCAAGAAAAAAGGTGAAGAACTGACAGCCAACATCGGTTACTCTTTTGATAAGAACAACAACTTTGATAATTTGAGCAGCGATTATTACTATTATACTTTACCCGCCTACCAGCAGTCGGTTCAGCATAATACCACCATTGGCAATAACCACAACTTAAACGTACAGGCAGATTATACAAAGCCGCTTAATCATGGTAAATGGGATATAGGTTTCCGCAGCACTATTAATAATAGTGATAACAACTATATTTCTGACACGCTGAACACCAGCAACGGTAATTACGACTATAACCCATATTTATCAAACGATTTCATTTACAAAGAGAACGTTAATGCTTTGTACTCAGATTTTCAGCATGATTTTGGAAAGTTCGGGATCCAGGCAGGTTTAAGGCTTGAAGATGCGCACATCAGAACGCAACTGGTAGACAGCATGACCACCAATCACAAACAGGACTATTTCAGGGTTTACCCAAGCTTATTCTTAACCGAAAAGATCTCTGAAGACCAGACTTTACAGTTAAGCTACAGCAGGCGCGTAACCCGCCCTAACTACAGGCAGCTATCTCCGTTTATTGATGAAAGTAACCGTTTAAATTATCAACAAGGTAACCCCGACCTGTTACCAGAGGACACGCACTCGTTTGAGTTGAGCTATATCAATTACTGGAAAACGCTTACCTTAACATCATCTTTATACTACAGGCTTACGCTTGATAACATACAGCAGATTACAACACCGCTTACGCCAAATAACTTAGATACAACTATCACCAAGTTTGAAAACCTTAAAAGTGCATCGAACGCGGGATACGAGTTAATAGCAAAGTACAGCCCTAACCAGGTATTCGATTTTACAACCAACATCAACATTTATTACCGCCATATTGATGGTGATGCAGCGCTTAACCTGGCAACCACATCCGGCTATGCGTGGAACGGAAACATCACTGCTAACATTAAGCCTATCAAAAAATTAGGCTTTCAGTTAAGGGCAGATTACCAGGGCCCGCAGGTTATTCCGCAAGGCAGGATGAAACAGATCCACGGTATTGACGGCGGTATCAGATATGACCTTACCAAGCAACTTAATATCAGCGGTAACGTGAGGGACATATTTAACACCCGCCATTATGTATCAGATATTAATTATGATGAAGGCACTTATATGTCAAGGCAAATTTCGGATCGTCGTTTTTCAACACGAACTGCAATTTTTACGCTATCATATCGCTTCGGTAATAACGGTTTAGGAAACACAAAACGTAAAAACCGAGATCAGCAGCAACCGCAGGATCAGGAAAACCAGGATGAGGGCGGCGGCCAGAACACTCAGCCTGCAGCCGGCGGTGCGCCAGCCGGTAAATCGAGCGGCGGCACACCTAAAGGATAATGAGATATTTATCCATAAAAAGAGAAAGGGTTAGTTTATTGCAATAAACTAACCCTTTCTCTTTTATAATAGTATACTATTGCTGTTGTTGCTGCTGCTGGATGATCTCCATATGACGCTGATAACTGTTTTTAGGATAGTCGGAAACAGCATGCGCTGCGTGAGCCTCTGCCAACTGGCCCTCGGGATTGTTTAATACATTTTCGTCATCCACAGAAACAGAAACTTCCAGCCTGTGATTTGATGAGCCTTTATAAACGCCTTTAACCGGCGAGCAGTCTGAAAAATTACGCCCAACCGCCAAACGCACATGTGTTTCGTTAGCTATGCAATTATTAGTCGGGTCAATGCCCAGCCAACCATAATCTGGTATGTAAGCCTCGGCCCAGGCGTGGGTTGCGCCTTCACCGCGCATACCATTCCTGCCGGTGCAGATATAACCGCTTACATATCGTGCCGGGATGTGTACCAGGCGCAGCATTTCCATCAGGATATGCGCAAAATCCTGGCAAACGCCGGCTTTAAGTTTCCAGATTTCGTCCAGCTTGGTTTCTACGGTGGTAACGCCTTTTATATAGTCAAAATTCTTATATACATATTCGCTAAAGCGCAATGCTACCTGGTAAGGCGTATCATCGGCATAACGCTGGCTATCTACTATGGCTTTCAGTTCAGATAATCCTTCAAAATATTCCTGCCTTAAAAAATCTATATAAGGTACGGTAAATTGTAAACGTTTAAGATCTTCCCATTGATGAGCTGGGAAAATATCGTTCACCGGCAATTCTCTATGCCGTGTGGTAACCCATATTTTTGAGGAAATAGTAAGCATGGTATGCGGGTCGCTAACTGTAAAGCTGCCTACCTCGTTGCCATAATAATCTGTATAGGTATCCACCAGCGGGTTACCTGTAATGGTAAGCTCCTGTTTTAAAACATCCTGGTACTGATCTTTTATAGGGAACAGAATTATCTGGTTGGCGCTGTCCCGAACCGGGCTTCCATAGGTGTAACGCGTTATATGTTGAATCTCAAACTCTGGCATTTTGTGTCATTTTAATTTTTACCGTTTTACTATCGGTATTATCACGAATTGGCAAAATAATGCTCATTAAGCGAATTACCTATACTGTAAAGTTCCTTGCGTATCTGCGTTAAAAACAGGTGCAAACCTTCCTGCTCAATACTTTTTACCGAGCTGTATTTGATCCGGCTTTCCAGCCTGCCTATCTGGAAAGACATCTCCCTGAAATTTTCTGCATTGCTGTCGCTTTTTAACCTGTCGAAATACCGCTGAATATTGTTCACCGAATAAATTACAGAACGTGGAAAGTCATTATTCAACACCACCTGCTCTAAAATGTTCGAGGCCTCAAAGCCTTCGCGGTATGTTTTTAAATAAAGTTCATAACCGCCCAGCGATAAAAGCAAATGTTTCCAGTAGCTGGTGTCGGTAAGCAGGTCGGGATTGTAATTGATGGAACCGAATTTAGTATCCAGAATATCTACTGATTGTATGGCCCGCTCCAGGTATTTACCAATGTTCATAAAGCTACGGCCTTCGCCGCGTTCCATTGTAATTTCTACGGTTCCGTAATACAGCATTACCTGCTTAATAAGTACATCAAGTACACCGATGGGATCTTCCCGCTGCAGTGCTTTTTCAAGCCGTGGGTCTTTAACGGTGTGATAGTATTCATTCAAACATTGCCAAAGGTCTTTAGGGATATGCTCCTGTACGCTGCGGGCATTTTCGCGGGCAAGCGTAATAATATTGGAAATAGAATTAGAGTTACTTTTTCCGGTCACCATGTATTTTAACACAGCGCGGCTATCGTTTTCCAGCCGGTCATCCTCCTCGGTGCCCGCAAAAATTCGGATAACCGGTGCCCAGGTAAATTCTTTAACCGCATCCTGCGATGAAGCATAATTTATTTTAAGCATGCGCAACATACCGTCGCTGCGTTCAATATACCTGCTTAACCAGTAAAAACTTGCTGCTACCCTGCTTAACATTTTTTATTTTATTTCGGATTATTTTTATTTCGGATTTCGGAATTTCGATTTCGGATTTATGCTTATTTCGGATTTATTCTTATTTCGGATTTCGGAATTTCGATTTCGGATCTATGCTTATTTCGGATTTTGGAATTTCGATTTCGGATTTGTTATTTATTATTTTATCGTTTATTCTTTTATTTTTAAAATCTTGATTCTTGGCTCTTGATTCTTGGCTCTTGATTCTTGACTCTAATACGGCTCTTGATTCTTTTCTCTTGTCCCTCAAAATCAAGCAAGCACCCAGGTATCCTTACTGCCTCCGCCCTGGGAGCTGTTTACTACCAGCGAACCTTCTTTTAAGGCTACGCGGGTTAAGCCGCCGGGCACTATCTCAATACCATCAGGGCCGTAAAGTGCATAGGGGCGCAGATCTACACGGCGTGGCTTAAGCTCCCCCTGCATATAACAAGGGGCTGCCGATAGGCTGATTGTTGGTTGCGCAATAAAATTTCGCGGGTCTTTTAATACTTCCAGCTTGTATTCTTCAATCTCCTTTTCTGATGCTGCATGGCCCATCAGCATGCCGTAACCACCGCTGCCATTGGTTTTTTTGATCACCATATTATTAATGTTCTGAAAAACATGCTCGCGCTCATCGCGGTTGCCTAACTGATGTGTAGGAACATTTTTTAGTATCGGCTCTTCGTTAAGGTAATACTTAATCATTTCGGGCACATAGGTGTATACCGCTTTGTCATCGGCCACGCCGGTTCCGGTGGCATTTACAATGGCTACATTCCCTTTGCGGTAGGCCCCCATAATACCTGCAACCCCCAGCATGCTCGCTGGGTTAAATACCAACGGGTCAAGGTATTCATCATCTACCCTGCGGTAAATAACATCCACTTGCTGCAGGCCGGTAGTAGTTTTCATGTAAACCTTGTGATTGCTTACCACCAGGTCGCGCCCCTCTACCAGTTCAACACCCATTAAGCGGGCGAGTGTGGTATGCTCAAAATAAGCCGAATTATAAATACCCGGGCTTAGCAAAACTATGGTAGGATTGTGAATTTGCCTTGGTGATAGCGCCAATAAATTTTTATACAATATGGTAGGATACTCTGTAACACTGCGAACATTACATTGCGGAAGCAAGTCTGGGAACAGGCGCTTGGTGATCTCGCGGTTCTCCAGCATATAACTCACTCCCGATGGTGTGCGCAGGTTATCTTCCAGTACATAAAAAGTACCATCATGATCGCGGATAAGGTCGATACCGGAAATATGCACATAAATATCATACGGCACCTGCAGGTGATACATCTCGCGTAAAAAATGAGGACAAGAGTAAATGATATCTATCGGCACCACACCATCGTTGATAATGAACTGGTTGTGATAAACATCTTTAAGGAACAAGTTGAGCGCAGTAAGCCTTTGCTTGATACCCTTTTCTACAAAGGCCCACTCATCGGCTGTTATAATGCGGGGAATTATATCAAAAGGAAAGATCTTTTCTATCCCCTCGCCGCTGTTGTAAACGGTAAAGGTTATACCCTGGCTCATGAAAAGCCGCTTAGCCAGTTCTTCCTTTTTGTTAAGATCATCAGCAGATTCGCCGGAAATATATTCAATTACCTTGCGGTAATGGTCGCGTACGTTGGCGTCTTTGCCATACATTTCGTCCCAAACGCCGCCTATGGGGCTATATTTATCAAAATAAGCTGATTCCTGCATATAAAAAACACTATAAAATAAATACGATAACCAGTTTACCTTTTAAAAACCGTAATTTATAAAGTGTTTTTATATAAAAGCGAATTATCACTTAAGAAATTTGTGGAATTTCTAAAATTTGTAAATACCTATATAAAATCTTATAAATTTCACAGACGAAGCTTAGACTTTTAGAAATATAAATAAGGCTGAGCCTAAACTATTGCCTTTAAAAAGATTGACATGATAAATTATTGCTTATTCCGTAATGCATCTATCGAAAAGCCATTGTAATCTGAAAATAAATATAAGATAGCAAGGTATAAACCGTAAAACAATTGTATAAAAATAGCATTCCACTGCTCTATCATGCTGCTGCCAAATATTAAAGCAAGAATGATAACGCTGCCTAAGATGATAGAAAAACGGGTAAACAAACCTACCAACAAGAGGATGCCTGTAATAAATTCAAAGAAAGGAAGTACATGCCCAAAAGCCGATACCAAACCAACCGGCAAAGGTGATTTTTCAAATTGCTTTACCATGCCATCGCTAAATATATTGAGCTTGGTTATGCGAATAAGTCCATGGCCAAAAAAGCTAAGTCCCATTGGCAGCCTGCCAAGCAGATAGGAGAATCTTTCCTTTTTCATGCAGATACTAATTTCTGTAAATGTAACTTCGGATCAATTAACAACGCTGGTTGTAACCGGCATTTTACTTACAGTAATTGATAAACTTACCGAAGCGGAATAAAAGTCAGCCGTTTGTAAAAAAATTTTGACAAAAAACTTGGAAAGTTTATTTAAATCTATAACTTTATGGGAATCAACTTCGTTTAATAAGTATGAAACGCGCTGTAAAGATTTTGTTGGCATTTTTTTGCTGGATTTTGGGTTATCAACTTGCTTTTTACACTAACTCGCTTTTTGACACAGATTACGAGTGGGTTTACCCTGTGGTGTCCGGCCTGGGTTCTGTTTTAATGATGGGTGCCGGCCTTTACGGCATTCTAAAACTGGTTAGGCCATTTATTTGCTCCCATCACGAAATTGAGAGACAGGAGCCTATCCCGCTTCGCATCAAAGCATAATTTTTATCTTAAATCTGCCGCCAATTGCCTGCGGAGAGAATTTCCTTTAAACAGTTAACCTGCATTTATTAACGGGCGTAGCTATTAATTTTGCTACCTTGCCTGTTTACACTCAAAATATAATGCCTGATATTTGTTGCATTGGACACATCACATCCGATAAAATTGTAACTCCCGGTTTTACTAAACACATGCCTGGCGGTACTGCCTGGTATTTTTCATATGCTTTAAGCAAATTCGATCTTGATTATCTGCTAGTTACCGCGCTCGGTGAGCCCGAAATGCCCTATGTTACCCAACTGCGCAGCGATGGTATTAAGGTTAAAGTACAACCAAGTGCGCATACCGTTTATTTTGAAAATATTTATGGCGATGACAAGGACGAGCGCAAGCAAAATGTATTGGAAACTGCTGATACTTTTGAGCTTAAGCAATTAGCCGATGTTGATGCATCTATATTTCACCTGGGGCCGCTGCTGTCTGAAGATATAACTACCGAACTCATAAAGGCATTGGCGCAAAAAGGAAAGGTAAGCCTGGACGTACAGGGCTACTTACGCCGACTGGAAAACCATAAAGTTTACCCAGCGCAATGGACCGGCATGAAAGATGCCCTGCCGCATATTTCTATACTTAAAGCAGATGTGGCCGAATTAAAATCCCTTACCGGCCTTACCGATGTAAATGACGGAGTAAAACAGCTTGCCGACTGGGGTGTAAACGAAGTTGTTATAACCAATGCCAGCAAGGGTTCACTTATATATAGTGATAACCATTATTATACTATCCCAGCGTACTTCCCTCAGTTGGTTGTTGATGCGACCGGCTGCGGCGATACCTACATGGCCGGATATTTATACCAGCGCGTAAAAGGCGCGGACCTGCAAACAGCAGGCGAATTTGCCGCCGCCATGGCCGGCCTTAAAACCGCGGTAGTCGGCACTTTCAACGGCAAGGAAGAAGACGTTAAAACTTTTCTTAAAAGAGATATTTAAAGTCTCCCCCACCCCGGGGGGAGACTTAGAGGGGGCTTCTCCGTACAATTACAGCAAACACTACAAAAGCTTATTTGTATAATACCATTATAATTAACCCCTATGAGTACTACACCAGTTAAAGCCGCAGCCGCACCCAGATCTCAAAGTATCAGCGTAGATAAGCTATATGATAAAGCTTACGACTGGCTTATAAGTTACGGCCCGCGTTTTATAGTTGGGCTTTTTGTTCTTTTTATGGGCTTGTGGTTTATCCGCATTGCTTTGAGGTGGTCGCAATCGGGAATGCATGAAAACAAGCTCGATCCTACCATAAAGCCATTTTTGATGAGCCTGATCGGCGCGGTGCTTAGAATTCTTTTGGTGCTGGGCGTTATGCAGATAATGGGCATCCAGATGACGCTATTTACCGCATTAGTAGGCGCTTTTGGTGTTGCAGCAGGCCTTGCACTTTCGGGCACCTTACAGAATTTTGCCAGCGGCATCCTGATTTTATTACTTAAACCATTTGTAGTAGGCGATGATGTGATTACGCAGGGCCTGGAAGGCCAGGTAACCTCCATACAGATATTTTATACGCTTATAACCACTTACGACAACCGTACGCTTATTGTACCTAACAGCCAGCTATCTAACAACGTGATAATAAATGTAAGCCGCGAAGGCAGCCGCCGGCTCGATATCGCTATCAAGTTTCCTAATAATATCGATATAAAACAGGTTAAATCGGTTATTAATGCTGCCGTCGATAAATGCACCAATATTCTTGCAACCCCGGCACGCCGCATAGGCATTGGCGATATTCAGCCGGATGGCTATGTGATCGCCCTGAATGTTTGGGTAAATGCCCACGGCTACCAGGATACCAAACTTGAAGTTCAGGAAACCGTTTTGCAGGACATTAAGGATTCAGGTATTAAAATAGCCGGATTATAGCGGGATATATAGTCAAAAAATTAACAAAGCCGTCTTAACAATTAAGGCGGCTTTTCCATTACTGATCAATTTGCGTTTAATTACGCAATGCTGGCTTTGGTGTAGGAGTTGGAACCGGCATTGGTGTCGGTGTAGGATTTGGGTTTGGATTGGGATTTGGGTTTGGATTGGGATTTGGTGTTGGTGTTGGCATCGGGTTAGGATTCGGTTTAGGATTCGGATTTGGTGTTGGGCTGGGGTTTGGATTAGGATTAGGATTCGGGTTCGGATTTGGCGTAGTTGGTACAGTATCCCTAACTGCTGCATTGCTGTTTACTGAATTTGTTTTGTATGCAAATGCCGGGTTAGCATATGCATATGTTAATACTGCAACAGACAATAGCGATGCAGTTATCAAGCTTAACTTTTTCATAATTTTAAAGATAAATGATTGGTGAATAATAAATAAACAACAATGCGCTGCTCTTTAAGTTTCAAACGTATTAATTATAAATTAATTTAAAGGAATATACCGTTGCTAAGACAAATCTTATTTGCCTGTAAAACAGTAAATTATTATCGTCTAAATTGACGGCACGAATATTGTTTAATTGTAAATTAAACATATTTATCAATCTACTATATGAAAAAATTAAATCTCTTTACTTCCATACTGGCATCATCACTTTTAATAAGTGCATGCGGTAACAAGCATAAAGACAGCGCCCAGGTGGCAGATAGTTCTAATGCATCGCGCGATACCACAAAAGTAGTTAGCGGCGATACTACAAAAATAGGCTACCGTACAGACGGCGTTAATAAAGATGATGCAAAATTTGCCGTAGAAGCGGCAAGCGGCGGCATGGCCGAAGTTGCACTGGGAAAGCTTGCACAACAAAATGCTTCCAATGCAAAAGTTAAAGATTTTGGTGCCATGATGATCACCGACCATACTAAGGCAAATGACGAGCTAAAGGCGCTGGCCAAAACCAAGAATATCGTACTGCCCGACACACCGGCAACCGACGAACAAAAAATAAAAGCAGATCTTTCTGCCAAAACCGGGGCAGATTTTGATAAAGCTTATGTGAAGGACATGGTAGAAGATCATAAGCAGGATATAAAAGTATTCGAAGATGCATCAAAAAGCTGTAAAGACCCTGACATAAGAGCTTATGCTACCAAAACGCTTCCGGTTTTAAAGTCACACCTGAGCGCCATTGAAAGCATTCAGAACAGTATGAAATAGTTAAATAAATATAGTATCTACCAAAATGAAAAAGTTAAGTTTAGTTTTATCGATCTCCGTGGCCGCATTTGCATTTCAAAGCTGCGGCCATTCAGGCCATAACGGACAATCAGGTACAGATTCCACAAAGAGTGCCTCAGATAGTTCAAAAGGCACTTCAGACAGCACCAAGGCATCTAAAGACAGCGCAAGCAAAGCTGCCGCAGATACCAGCGGAAATGGATCAACCAGGAGTGGTATAACCAAAGATGACGCAAAATTTGCTAAAGAAGCAGCTAACGGCGGTATGGCCGAAGTTGAATTAGGATCACTCGCTTCGCAAAAGTCCAGCAATGCCCAGATAAAAGAATTTGCAGCAATGATGGTTGCAGATCACTCTAAGGCGAACGACGAACTGGTTGGCATTGTAAAATCTAAAAGCATCATCTTACCTGCAAGTGTCAGTACGGATGAGCAGGATATTAAAAACAGTCTCTCAAAAAAAACAGGTGCAGACTTTGATAAAGCTTATGTAAATGACATGGTTGATGATCATAAAAAAGACATCAAGCTTTTTGAAGATGCCCAGAAGAACGTGAAAGATGCAGACCTAAAAGCATATGCTACCAAAACACTACCTGTGCTGCAGAAGCACCTGGATGCTATTCAGAAAATACAAGATAGCATGAAAAAATGAAAGAGATTAAGCGGTGTCGTATTCAGGCTACATTAAACCCATTCCCTTTTTTGGGCGCCTGATGGCGGCACCGCTTTCTAAACAAAAAAGGCCCCGGAATTAGATCCCTGAGCCCTTATAGATTAAACATTGTTTCTCTTTATTCACCGCCCGATGCGTGTTCATGCATCGATTCTTCGCGGAACAGCTTAGCGCTGAAATAATCGTTATTCATGCGGCTGATGTTGGTCATCTTAATTTCCTTAGGACATTCTGCTTCGCAGGCTCCTGTATTTGTACAGTTGCCAAAGCCTTCTTCATCCATCTGTGCAACCATTGCCTGTACACGGCTGTAGCGCTCTGGCTGGCCTTGTGGCAGCATACCTAACTGCGATACCTTTGCAGATACAAACAGCATAGCCGATGCATTTTTACAAGCCGCAACGCAAGCGCCGCAACCAATACAGGTAGCAGAGTTAAACGCTTCGTCGGCAATTACCTTAGGGATAGGTATCTCGTTGGCATCAACAGTAACACCGGTGTTTACCGATACGAAACCACCTGATTGCTGAATCCTGTCGAACGCGGAACGGTCTACAGCCAAATCTTTAATAACCGGGAAAGCACCTGCGCGCCATGGTTCAATGGTAATGGTTTCGCCGTCTTTAAAAGTACGCATGTGCAGCTGGCAGGTAGTAATTGCCCTTTTTGGCCCATGCGGATGGCCGTTTATATACAGCGAACACATACCGCAAATACCTTCGCGGCAGTCGTGGTCAAAATGAATCGGTTCTTCACCTTTGCGGATGATGCTTTCGTTAACCACATCGAGCATTTCAAGGAACGACATATCAGGCGAAACACCTTCTGCCTTATAGGTTGCAAATGCTCCTTTGGTTTCTGCGTTTTTTTGGCGCCATACTTTCAGCGTCAGGTTCATGTTTCCGTTGCTCATATTTTTGTGAGTTGAGCAGTGAGTAATGGGTAGTAAGCTGTGAGTTTATTACTCACCTTTTACTGCCGCACCATTCACCAAATTATTTATAACTTCTTTGTGTTAAATGAACAAATTCAAAATTCAATTCTTCCTTGTGCAATTCTTCCGGCTGGTTGTCTGCTTTGTACTCCCATGCAGCAACAAATGCAAAGTGATCGTCGTCGCGCAGTGCCTCACCTTCCGGTGTCTGTGATTCCAAACGGAAGTGACCACCGCATGATTCCCTGCGCATCAAAGCATCATCAACCATCAGTTCACCCAGTTCCAGGAAATCTGCCACGCGGCCTGCCTTTTCAAGCGCCGGGTTAACTTCTTCATTCTCTCCTACTACAATGGCGTTTTTCCAAAAATCGGCACGCAGCTCATGGATCAATGCTTTTGCTTTAGTCAAACCTTCTTCGGTACGTGCCATACCGCAGTACTCCCACATAATATGGCCAAGGTCGCGGTGATATTCGTTTACCGTTTTGTTTCCTTTTAAAGACAAGAACTTCTGGATGCGCTCTACAACGTCCTGCTTTGTTTTTTCAAATGCCGGGTGCTTTGTATCAACAGGTTTTGGACCGATGGTTGCAAGGTAATCGCCCAATGTGAACGGAATTACAAAGTATCCGTCTGCAAGGCCCTGCATCAATGCCGAGGCACCCAGGCGGTTTGCACCGTGATCAGAAAAATTACATTCGCCCAAAGCATATAATCCCGGGATATTGGTACTCAGGTTATAATCTACCCAAAGGCCACCCATGGTATAATGCACTGCCGGGTAAATACGCATTGGCTGCTGATATGGATCCTCGTCTGTGATCTGGTAGTACATATCAAACAGGTTACCGTATTTAGCGGCTACCGCATCTTTACCTAAACGGTTTATCGCATCGGCAAAATCAAGGAATACCGCAACACCCGAACCACCTACACCACGTTTATCATCTACCATTTCTTTAGCGTTCCTGGAAGCCACGTCGCGCGGAACCAGGTTACCAAATGATGGATATTTTCTTTCCAGGAAATAATCCCTGTCTTCTTCTTTTACCTGTGCTGCTTTTAGCTGGCCTTTGCGCAGCTGCTCTGCAACCTCCCGGGATTTTGGTGCCCAAACACGTCCGTCGTTACGTAAAGACTCAGACATCAGCGTTAATTTAGACTGATGATCGCCGGTAACAGGGATACAGGTTGGGTGGATCTGCGTATAACAAGGGTTTGCAAAATACGCACCGCGCTTATGTGCTCTCCAGGCAGCTGTAACGTTAGAGCCTGCTGCATTGGTTGAAAGGTAAAACACATTACCATAACCACCGGTACACAATAATACGGCATGTGCCGAATGTGTTTCTATGTTACCGTTTATTAAGTTACGGGTTACGATACCTTTTGCATGGCCATCAACTATTACCACGTCCAGCATTTCGGTACGGGTGTACATTTTCACCTTGCCTAAATGGATCTGACGGTTAAGTGCCGAGTAAGCGCCTAACAAAAGCTGCTGCCCTGTTTGGCCCCTTGCATAAAAGGTACGTGACACCTGCGAACCACCGAAAGAACGGTTATCAAGCAAGCCGCCGTACTCGCGGGCAAAAGGCACACCCTGTGCTACGCACTGGTCTATAATATTTACTGATACCTCGGCAAGGCGGTAAACGTTTCCTTCACGGGCACGGTAATCTCCTCCTTTAATGGTATCGTAAAAAAGGCGATAAACGCTATCACCATCGTTCTGATAATTTTTTGCGGCATTGATACCACCCTGTGCTGCAATAGAGTGCGCACGGCGCGGGCTATCCTGAAAGCAAAATGCCTTCACATTGTATCCCAGCTCGGCCAATGAAGCTGCTGCCGAAGCGCCGGCCAAACCGGTACCCACAACAATTACGTCGTACTTACGCTTATTGGCGGGGTTAACCAGCTTTAAATTAAACTTATGCTTGCTCCATTTTTCGGCTAATGGACCCTGAGGGATTTTAGCATCTAAAGTCATGTTATTTTATTTAGAGAATCAAGAGCCAGGAACCAGAAATAAAGACTACTTGTCTAACTTCTGATACCTCCACCTTAATTCTTAATTTTTCATTTTTAAAATTTTGTTACTCCCAAGATCCAGCCTTGATTCTTGACTCCTGATTCTTGATTCTTGACTCTCGGTTCTTGACTCTTTTAACAGCTGTTTATTTCAAGCTTTGTATATAATAAACTACCGGCATCAGTGCAAAACCAACCGGTATGATTACAGCAAACAGCCAAGTACCTATAAACGATACTATAGGCGTGTATTTACGGTGAACCCAGCCCAGTGTACGGAAGGCACTCTGAAAACCGTGCAATAGGTGAAACGATACCGCAAACATGGCAATTACGTAAAAAGCAACATAAAGCAGGTTGCTGAAACTGCTTGCAACACGCGCGTGCAGGTCTTTTACCCTCACAATTTCTACGTTGTTCTCTACAGATACCGACTTTTCAAAATCGGCAGCTACAGGCACATAATCAACAGCGGTTGTTTTGCCGGTAGCCAGGTCGGTACGGTACTCTTTAAAAGCAATGGTGTTACTGTATTTATAGCGGTACCAGAAATCGCTCATGTGGATTACTATAAACAAAAACAGAATAGAACCCAGCAGCCCCATGTTCTTAGACGACCATGTAGCCGGTGATTTGTTTACATCTGCGTATCTCACTGGCCTTGCGTTGCGGTTTTTGATTGTTAAAATCAGCGCATAAAAGGTGTGCAGCAAAATAAAAAAGTAAAGCAGGTAGGCAACAACTTCTACCGGGGGGAAGTGGGTTAAAAAATTAGCATACATATTAAAACCGTATCCCTGGTCGTTATTAAACAATAAAAGGTTACCGCCAAGGTGCACAATTAAAAAGGTACACAAAAACAAGCCTGTTAAAGCCATAATTAGCTTTTTGCCCAGTGAGGAGTTAAAGGTTTGTTTAAATTCACTCATTATTATATCAGATTTATTCGGCAAAAGTATTTATTAAAAGCTAAAAGATATAAAGGGAAATAGCTTATTCCGTAGTAATTAGTTATTTAGAAACAATCTAAAAACTCATTAACTATTTTATTTGCTTGTAAGTACTCATAATGTATCTTAGGGGCAATATGAAACACCTTATTACATCTTTAAAATACACAATTACAGCTACTGCGGCGCTCCTTCTTTGCGGCTGCATAAAAAGATCTTCTATTGAATTTACCGGTAATACCCCAGGCATTAAAAGCGGCGTGTTCATTGTAAAGACCATGAGCGACAGCACCTTATATGGCGAGAATATAAAAGACGGAAAATTTGCCATCGCCAAAAAATCTTTAAAGGAACCAGGGTATTACATGATGAATGTTACCGACGATGCTAATAATGACAATCATGATCCGTTTGAAATTTACCTGGAAAGTGGGTCATATACAATTGAAACCACACCCGGTAAATTATTTGAATATCCAAAAATCACCTCTTCATCAAAAATACAGGAACAGTTATCGGCTTTCTATGTGCTTTCTGATAAATTAAGTAACAATACGCAGCGCGAGGTGAAGGCATTAAACCAGGAAATTAAATTAAAAGGTAACAGCCTTTCCCAAATGGCCTATACCCAGCTACTTAATAAACTAAGCGCCGCCGAAGCCAGCATGACCAACAATAATGTAGAGGCCTTTAAAGAATTTATTAAGCAATACCCAAACAGTGAGATCAGCACACACCTGATGACCAAGCTGAATTATGAAGACGACCCGGTAAGCTTTTACGCGCTTTATAAAACGTTATCGCCGGCTGCAAAAAACACTGACGAAGGCAAGGACATAGGCGATAAGCTAAGCCATTTAATAAAACTGGTTCCAGGTGTAAAGGCACCTGCAATTGTAGGCAACATGCCTGATGGTAAACCTTTCGATCCGAAATCCATCAATAAAAAAGTAATTTTAATAGATTTCTGGCGGGCATCGAACGATATTAGCAGAAGAAACCATCAGCAGCTTTTAAATCTGCTGGCAGATAAAAAAGACGGCGAGAACCTGGCCATTGTGAGCGTATCGCTCGATTCTAAAAAAGACTGGTGGACCGGAGCGATAAAAGAAGATGCCATGAACTGGGCACAGGTATCAGACCTTAAAGGCGATGATTCTGCAAATGCAGCCAACTGGAGTATCACAACCATCCCAACCTATTACCTGCTGGATGGCAACTGGAATATTATAGAACGTAATATAGATATAGGCAGGCTTGATTTTGAAGTGAACGACTACATACAGCGCCACTAATTAATCTATTGCCAGCACCTTATCTTTTGCTACCGCGAAAATACGGTCGGATTTATTGCTGCGGATAGCCACCTTACCAGTAAAGGAACCGAAGGATGGTAGTATAGCCTGCTTTGAGCCGAAGGCAAAACAAGGCAGTGTAATATGCTGCCTGCCCCGCCCTACCAGGCTAATACCGGGATGAATATGCCCGCAAAGTACATAACCTTCTGCCTGTTGTTGCATTTCGTCGTTTAGCGGGTGGTGCAGCATCAGGAACGGGCCTATCAGCAAACGGTCATACAGGGTAATATTAAGCCGTTGGTAGTATGCATCGTCAATAATATCGTGATTGCCTTTTATTAAAATAATTTCTAACCTCGGGAACTGGCTCCGCCAAAGGATGAACCAATCCCAGTCGGCATTCATATCGCTGTGAAAAAAATCGCCAAGGATGATTAGTTTTTCCGGCCGGTGCTCATAAATAAGGTCCGAAAGCATAGCTAGGTCGCTTTGCTCCATGTTTAGCGGTACTGCAATACCAGCCTTTCTGAAATGACCTACCTTACCCAGATGTATATCTGCCGCTATTAAAGCTTTTTGCTGCTGCCAGTAAACGGCTTTTTGCGGTAGTAATAAAAGATCCTGATCCAACAAATTAAAAAAAGTACCCGCCCCCATCTTCATGCTGCAAAAATAACAATCTGTAACACTTAGGCGGTTATAAAAAAGAAAACCGCCCCAAAAGGGGCGGCTTCCACTATTTAATTTAAGCTTTAACTATTTTGTACTACAGCTTATTGAATCTGCATACCGCTTCTAAGTTTGCTACCATCAGGGTAATAACCAGATATGGTTAACACGCCATGTTTAAGGGCACCTAACACCCGGTCAATGTCGGCAACGTTATTAATTGGCTGCCTGTTAATTTCAGTAATGATTGATCCTGTTGGTACTTCTAGGTAATCGAACAAACCGTCTTCTCTAACCTGGGTTACCACAACCCCGCCAGTTATGTGGAACTTAGCTTTTTGTGCACTGCTAAGCGGCATAAAGCTGGCGCCGATCTTATTAAATAATTCTTCGGTTGATTTTGAAACCGCAGCTACCGGAGCAGGCGCATCTGCCTTAAGCGTAACAGTCATATTCTTTTCTTCGCCGCTTCGTAAAACAGTTAAGTGAATTTTATCGCCCGGCTCTAAACGGCCTACACGTTCTTGCAAGTCTGATGACTCATAAACTTTGTTACCTTCTACCTTGGTGATGATGTCACCCTTTTCAATACCGGCCTGCGCGGCGCCACCACCCGGAACTACCTGGTTCACATATAAACCGGCTGTTCTGTCAACATGTAACTCATCAGCAGCATCCTGGTCAAGCTCCCTGAAACTGATACCTACATAGCCGCGTTTTACAGCACCATATTTTTCAATATCGTCCAATACCTTTTTAGCAAGGTTAATAGGAATAGCAAAACCATAACCCTCATATGAACCGGTATGTGATGCAATTGCAGAGTTGATACCAATTAACTCGCCATTCGTATTTACCAGGGCACCGCCGCTGTTACCAGGGTTAATGGCGGCATCTGTCTGGATAAAGGATTCTATTGCCTTATTCAGTTTCGGCTGCTGTGCCTGGTATTGTGTACGGCCAAATGGATTTTCGTTTTGATCCTGATTTTCTTCACTGCCGATGATACCTATACCGCGTCCTTTAGCACTTACAATACCCGCTGTTACAGTAGATGTTAAACGGAATGGATTACCTACGGCTAATACCCACTCGCCAACCTTTACATTGTCCGAGTTACCTAACTTAACAATAGGCAGGTCATGACCATCAATTTTTATCAGGGCCAGGTCTGTATTAGGGTCGGTACCGATCACTTTTGCCTTAAAATTACGGTGATCATTGGTAACTATCTCAATTTTCTCCGCCTTTTCAACCACGTGGTTGTTGGTTACTATATAACCATCGGGAGAGATAATAACGCCTGAACCTGATGCCATTTGCGGACCAGACTGCGGGCGCACACGCTGACCAAACATATCGCCAAACATTTGCTGTAATTGACTCTGCTGGTCGTTTTGTGCCTGGCTTGCATAAGTAGTACGGATGTATACTACCGCAGGCGTAACTGCTGCTGCCGCTTCGGTAAAATCAGTCTGCCCGGCAGATGACACCGTTGCCGATGGCGGAGTGTAACGGTTACTTGTAAAATATACCTTTTGCTTGTCTTCAAAACTCATGCTGCTGGTATACTTATTCTCTATTACCTTGTATGTTCCCAGCGCCATGGCACCGCCAACAAAAGCTGTAAATAATGTTAAACCAAACTTTTTCATCTTCTATTTTCTCTTTCTAATTAAGTTTACTGTTTTTATGTATTCAAATTTAATACCATATAGACGCGGGAAGCAAGCCTAAGTTATATGGAATTTTGTTAAATATTGTTAAATCCGTCGCCGGCTAAAAACATATCATCCTTTTATAATAATAGACACCTTTAAACCCGAAAAGTTGTATATCTAAAAACATATGCTGTAAATTTGACAAATGCAGTTACATTTTTATAAATACCAGGGCGCAGGCAACGATTTTATTTTGATTGACAACCGCGAAAATACTGTAAATCACCGCAATCCTGCGCTGATAGCAGGTTTATGCAACCGTCGTTTTGGTATTGGCGGCGATGGGTTAATGCTGCTGCAAAATCATGACGACTATGATTTTGAAATGGTTTACTATAATGCTGATGGGCAGCCAAGCAGCATGTGCGGCAATGGCGGGCGCTGTATTGTAGCATTTGCCAAATACCTGGGTGTTATACAAGATGAGACAAACTTTTTGGCAGTGGATGGGCCGCATTATGCCAAAATTTCCGCATCGGGCGATTGGGTGAGCCTGCAAATGATAGATGTAAAGGAGATCAGTATGGATAAAGATGCCTATGTTTTAAATACCGGTTCGCCGCATTATGTTCAATTAGCAAATGAATTGGAAATCAAAGACGTTTACACTGAAGGTTATGCCATCCGCAATAATGAAACTTACGGCGAAAAAGGAATAAACGTAAACTTTGTAGAACCTGAGAACGACGGCTTTTTCGTACGCACATTTGAGCGTGGTGTTGAAGACGAAACCTATGCCTGCGGAACAGGCGTTACGGCCGTTGCGCTTGCCATGGCAAAACATGAAAGGAAACATGGCCACATTGAAACCCCGGTAAGGGTTTTGGGCGGTAATTTAAACATCCGCTTTAATTATGAGGATGAAAAGTTTTCAGATATTTTTCTGGAAGGCCCTGCCGTAAAGGTTTTTGAGGGAGAGATTGTTATTTAAAACATCACGAAGCTTAACCAAAGGGTTTGCTTTTAAAGCTTGTAATTATACAGTTTCCTGCAAACCCTTAGGTGCCAACTGCTAAAAACACTACCATTGTTAACAATTATTTAATAAAAAACATTTTTACTTACTGTAATTTCTATTTACGTTTGAATTTTTTGTTGACGTAGCTTCTAATAATTTTTTACAAAAAGCTATGTTACGCGTAGATAGTACCAAACCCTGCCAGATAATTTATGCCATTGCCAGGCACGAGTACCTATCCTATGTAATTGAACCACATGTTGTTCAGCTTAACCCTAACGGCGAATTTTCCCTTACCCATCAACGGCTTTTTTCAAATACAGCAAAAGAATTCTCCAACTGGCTGGATGACCTTGATTTTAAACTGATTAAGATCCTGGAAGAAATTGAACAGGGAAACCTTATTAAAAAATTCTATAAAAAGCCTATCCGCCCGTTCGAGTTCTTTACCAAAGTTTTTAATGAGCAGTTTTTTGATACCATACGCCCTAAAATGGAAAAGCGTATTGCAGAAACACTTACCCTTATAGGCGATAAACCGCTTTATCTGATGAGTAAAGAAGGCTACCCTGCCGAGCGCAGGTTGCAGATTGCCGCGCAGCCGGCTTCGGTTCTGTTTCATTTCAGGCGCGATGCGGAAGAGATAAGGTATTTCCCTACCATTAAGTATGATGGTATGCGCATTGAATTTATGTTCAAAAATGCCGAGATCATTTGCAACCACCCTGCCTGGATGCTGCTGGATGATACCATGTATTATTTTGAAAAGGAGATAGAAGGTAAAAAACTGGTTCCCTTCTTAAACAAGCGCTACATTGCCGTGCCAAGGGCATCAGAGCAACCATACTTTGAAAAATTTGTGGCGCCGCTTATAGAAAAGCACCATGTTTATGCAGAAGGCTTTACCATCAATACCGAAAAATATGAAGCCCGGCCAATTTTGAAGCCGATTTATATTGAAGGCGGCACATCGCAATTACAGTTGTTTTTTAAGTATGCCGGTTACATTTTTTCTTATGGCGACGAAAGGCACATCTCTGTACGCATGGAGAAGACCGGTGATGATTACACATTCCACCGTATAAAGCGTTCGGTACAGTGGGAAAAAAATAAGTTCCTGCAACTGGAAGCAATGGGTTTAAAAATGGCATCGTCCTTATTCAAAAACCTGGAAGTGGATGATGTGGAAGAAGAGACCGACCGTTCTTTCTCGGTATTTGAGTGGATAAACCAGCATTTTGACCAGTTGATAGACGATGGCTTTGAGATTGAGCAACCGGCCAACGACGGGCAAAAGCGCTACGTTTTTGGCAGCAGCAAGATAGACCTTGAAGTAAATGAAAATAACGATTGGTTTGACATTAATGCCATAGTTTGTTTTGGCTCCTATAAGATCCCATTTATTCAGTTAAAAAATCACATCCTTAATCATAAAAAAGAATTCGTGCTGCCTTCGGGCGAGATTGCGGTAATACCTGAAAAATGGTTTTCGCAATACGGCAACCTACTGCACTTTACCGAGGGTAACAACGAGCTTAAACTAAGGCGGCATCACCTTGGCCTGGTGAACGAACTGGCCGAGGGCGATATGGCGCACGTTACCATGAACCGCAAACTGCAAAAGCTAAGCGACTTTGAAGAGCTGGAGGACACCGCTATGCCTGTAAACTTTGCAGGTAACCTTAGGCCTTACCAAAAGGCCGGCTACAACTGGTTCCATTTTTTAAAGAACTATCATTTTGGCGGTTGCCTTGCCGATGATATGGGTTTGGGTAAAACCATACAAACGCTTGCCCTGCTTCAAAAACATAAAGAAGAAACTGAAAATGCAGGCGGTAAAAGTACATCGCTGATCATTATGCCAACCTCGCTGATTTATAACTGGCTTAACGAGGCAAAAAAGTTTGCACCGCAGCTAAGGATGATGGTACATACAGGTGCGTTCCGTTATAAATCTTCGGAGGTTTTTGCTAATTACGATGTGGTGATCACTACCTATGGCATAAGCCGCATCGACATTGACTTGTTTAAGGCTTATTTTTTTGAGTATGTGATACTGGACGAAAGCCAGAATATCAAGAACCCATCATCCAAATCGTTCCAGGCGGTAAGGCAATTACGGTCGCGCTTTAAATTGATATTGAGCGGTACACCGGTAGAAAACTCTGTTAACGACCTTTGGACACAGATCTCTTTTATAAACCCGGGCCTGCTTGGCACGCAGCAATTTTTTCAGAACGAATTTGTAACGCCGATAGAAAAGAAGAAGGACGAAGACAAGGCGCGCAAACTACAGGCACTTATTAAACCTTTTGTTTTGAGAAGAACTAAAGAACAGGTTGCTACAGAACTGCCGCCCAAAACTGAAACCCTGCTTTATTGCGATATGAGCGAAGAACAGTCGTCTGTTTATGAAAAGGTAAAATCAGAATATCGTAATGAGCTGTTAAAGAGCCTGGAAGATGGCACCTTTGCTAAAACACAGATACAGGTATTACAGGGTTTGATAAAACTACGGCAAATTGCCAATCACCCCATAATGATTGACAGCGAGTACGAGGGCGATTCGGGCAAGTTTGAAAACGTGGTACATACCTTATCTACTGTATTAGATGGTGGGCATAAAGTCCTTATTTTCTCGCAGTTTGTAAAGCAGCTTAACATTTATCGCGAGCATTGCGAAACCGAGAAGATACCCTATGTTTACCTGGATGGCGGCACCCAAAACCGCGGCGATGTGGTAAAACAGTTCCAGGAGGATAAAAAAACACGTGTATTTTTAATTTCGATAAAGGCAGGGGGCGTAGGCCTGAACCTTACTGAAGCCGATTATGTATTTATCCTGGACCCGTGGTGGAACCCGGCCGTTGAACAACAGGCAATTGACCGCACGCACCGCATCGGGCAAACCAAAAACGTTTTCATCTACAAGTTCATCACCAAAGATTCGGTTGAGGAAAAGATCCTCGCCCTGCAGCAACGTAAATTAAGCGTAGCCCGCGCGCTCATTACCACGGAAGAAAGCTTTATCAAATCGCTTTCAGTAGATGATATAAAGGAAATATTGGGATAGACGTTAATGCAAGCGACGAGATTGCCAAGCTATCGCGAAGCATCCCGTAGCCAAATGCATTAACGCAAGTGCTTAAACGACAACACAAGCGATGAGATTGCCACGCTATCGCTCGCAATGACAAAATCCTATATTTTAATTGACTAAAAAAAATTTGTCATTGCGAGGAACGAAGCAATCCCGTAGCCAGTGAATTAGCGTAAGTACATAACTGACAACGCACGCGACGAACTACTACAATATCATCAGACAAAACAGTATATTATTCTCAAACAAAATCAGCTAAAATTGGTTGTTCAACCATTCTTTTAGACTACAATCAACAAAGCATAATTATGAAAAAGCTATTACTTTTTTCTTCCTTTATTTTTTGCGCTGTATTTGCCTTTAGTCAAAGTAAAATGGCATGCTGCGCCAAACCATCGGCAACACAACAATTTGCCATGCTGGCATCCAGCAAAGAATTCAGAATGTCGCACAAAAACCCATTGAAGTTTCATTATCAAAGCACTATCGGCAAAGCAATAACCTATAAAACGGCCGATGGCAAAGAAGCCAATGCTTTTGAATTTAAAGCCAAAACGCCAACCAACAACTACTTGCTGGTAATACACGAATGGTGGGGCCTTAACGACTGGGTGAAGAAAGAATCAGAAAAGCTCTATACCGACCTGGGTAACGTAAATGTTATAGACCTCGACCTGTACGACGGCAAGGTAGCCACTACCCGTGAGGAAGCCGGTAAATTCATGCAGGCAGTAAACGACGATCGCGCAAAGGCTATCATTAATGGTGCTATCTCCTACGTTGGCCCTAAAGCGCATATTGCCACCATAGGCTGGTGTTTCGGCGGCGGTTGGAGCTTGCAATCCTCTATAATGGCTGGTAAGCAAGCCGTTGCCTGTGTAATGTATTACGGCATGCCAGAGCAGGATATAAACCGCCTTAAAACTTTACATACCGACGTTTTAGGCAATTTCGCCAACAAAGACCAATGGATTAACCCTAAAGTAGTTGGCAAATTTGAGGCAGATATGAAAACCGCCGGTAAAAAACTTTATGTGCACCAGTTTGATGCCGACCATGGTTTTGCCAACCCAAGCAACTCTATTTATAATAGCCAGGCAACAAAGGATGCCTATGCATTTACCATAGCATTTTTAAAGCCAAGGTTAAAGTAATTATACTGTATACAATAAGCCGCGCTTTTAATTATTGGTGCGGCTTATTGTACAACCGTCTGTTCTGTGTTTTATCTTGTTATTAAGGTTTCAGCTACTAAATAATTACATCTTCTATTCGTAACATTGCACAAATATTTGCCTTTTGACTGCCCGCTCTAAAAAATTACTATCCTTTTTACTCAAATTCGGCATTTTAGTACTTGCGGGCGTTTTCATTTACCACCGTATAATTAAAAACAATAATAACCTTCAAAAATTTGAGCAATTAATAGCGCACGTAAACTATACAAGCGTAATGGTTGCGCTGTCGCTGGTTGTGTTTTTGATGCTCATTAACTGGTTGCTGGAGTCCCTGAAATGGTGGTACCTGGCAAAACCGCTGGCACAGATTACCATCTGGCAAGCCATTGAATCTGTTTTTTGCGGGCTTACCTGGGCCGTGTTTACCCCTAACCGCATAAGCGAATATGGCGGCAGGGTTATGTTTTTACCCAACCGCAAACGCATCCATGGGGTGTTTGCCATGGCAGTTGGGTCTTTTGGGCAAAACGTTATTACCAATGTATTAGGCGCAGGAGCCATTGCTTGGTTTGTGTATACATTTATAAAGCCGCAGCCTCTGTTAATGGTGGGAGTCACGGCAGTGGCCATTGGTTTTATGGCTATCATGCTGATATTTTACTTTAATATCCGCTGGTTTGTTTCGCTGCTAAACCGCATCAAACTCCTTAAAAAGTTCCATCGTTTTTTTGACATCATGGGAAAATACAAAACCTCAGAGCTATTAACCATTATGTGGTTTTGCCTTGCGCGGTTCTTTGTTTTCACCTCTCAATATTATCTGCTCATACATTTGCTGCTACCACAACTGGGGTTAATTACCTTTATGCTCCTGATGTTTGTATTCTTCTTTATCCAATCGGCCATCCCCTCGCTGGATATATTGGATATTGGCGTTCGGGGTGTTACCGCTGCTACCCTTTTTAGCTATGTAACCAACCAGCCCGTTGCAGTAGTGGCGGCGGTTTCAATAATCTATATAGTTAACATGATAATTCCTGCTATTTTAGGCTCGGTTTTCGTATTTAAATTAAAATTCTTTGATCGTAATTCTTAACCTTTTTTCGTTGCTGCTTACCGGCTTGTTTTTATGCGTGGGCATCTTTTTAATAAGAGGATGGAACGTTTTAAAACAACCATCTGTAAAACAATCAGATTTTTCTACGCGCATTACCATCCTTATTGCCGCCCGAAACGAAGAAGAACGAATTCACCTAACAATCGAAGATATTTTAGCGCAGGATTATCCCAAACATCTTACAGAAATAATTATAGTAGACGATCATTCTACTGATAACACTTCTGCCATAATAAGCAGTTATGCAAACCGCGGCGTAAAACTCTTAAAGCTTAACGAGGATAAACCCCTAAACTCTTATAAAAAGAAAGCCATTGCCGAGGCTATCAGTCTTTCATCGGGCGAACTGATGATTGCAACAGATGCCGATTGCAGGATGAGCAACCAATGGCTTAAAAGCATTGTGGGGTACTATGAAACGTATCACCCGGTAATGATCTCATCGCCGGTAAGCTATTTTGAGGAGCGAACCATTTTTGAGCGGATGCAAACGCTGGAGTTTTATTCGCTTATTGCAACCGGTGGCGCGTTTATAGGTAATAGCAAGGCATCTACCTGCAATGGCGCCAATTTAGCTTACCGCAAAGACGTATTTTATGAGGTTGGCGGATTTAAAGGCATAGATGACCTTGCCTCTGGCGATGACGAATTGCTTTTACAAAAGGTAGCGGAAAAATACCCTGGCAAAATAGGCTTTCTTAAATTATATGATGCGGTGGTGTTTACCCATGCAAAGCATAGCCTCAAAGAATTTTTACAGCAGCGCCGCCGCTGGGCGTCAAAATCAGTTAAGTATAAAGATAAAAAGGTAGTCGCCTTAGTTGTAGGGCTATGGCTGTTTAATGTATCGGTGATTTTAAACCTGTTAGCAGGCTTTATAAACGCCGATCTTTTTAAAACGGGATTGATACAGTTATTGGTCGTATTGGCTATTGATTTTACTTTGCTGGTACCGGTTACTGCCTTCTTTAAGCGCCGCTTATTAATCTGGTTGGTTATCCCCTCTTTACCCCTATACCTCATCTATTTTGTATATATAGGAATTATAGGCAACAAAGGCACCTATGTATGGAAAGACAGGGTTGTCAGATAATTGTACAAATTACAGGGTGGCTTCAACCTGATACAACTAATTCCTATCTTAGTCAAAAACATTAACTTGGCCGATCTTAGTCCTGCGCAGCGTACCTGGAGTTTATTTAAACGCAATAAAATTGCCGTTGCCGGGCTTGTGTTTATCGTTATCACCCTATTTGCTGCAATTTTGGGTTACTTAATAATGCCCGATGCTACCCCGCAGGCAAACAACATGAATATTCAGCTGAGCATTAAAAAACCCGGTTCTAGTTTTTTAATTCTTCGCTTACGCAAAGATGCCCCGGTTGATACCGTAAACTTTTTTAGCAGAATGCTTTATGGGCAGCCATCGTTTTACCGTGAGATACCTGTTACCGCCTGGCATGCCGGGAAAGATTCAATCTATACTGATGAATATATAAGCGCCGAAGATAAACCTGAAAAAAAGGCTTACAAAATTTCAGGCACCTCGCCTAACGACTGGAACGTTATTCACAGAACTTACTTGCTGGGTACAGATGTTTATGGCCGAGATCTGCTAAGCCGTTTGATATTGGGCACACGCATTTCGCTTTCGGTAGGCCTTATGTCTGTTGTCATCAGTATGCTGCTGGGTGTTATCATAGGTGCCTCGGCTGGTTATTTTGGCGGTTGGGTAGATGGTGCCTTAAGCTGGCTTATGAATATCTTATGGTCGTTGCCTGCGTTGCTTCTGGTTATAGCCATATCCTTTGCTTTAGGAAAAGGGTTATGGCAAATATTTGTTGCAGTAGGCTTATCCATGTGGGTAGAGGTTGCGCGCCTGGTACGTGGCCAGGTAATCAGCCTTAAACACGCCGAATACATTGAAGCGGCCCGTGCATTGGGTTTTAGCAATACAAGAATCATTAGCCGTCATATCTTACCTAATATTATAGGGCCTATCCTGGTACTGGCTTCATCAAATTTTGCATCGGCTATTTTACTGGAAGCAGGCTTAAGCTTTCTTGGTTTTGGGGCACAGCCGCCGGTACCTACCTGGGGCAGCATGATTAAAGAACATTACGGCTACATTGTGATGGATGCTGCCTACCTGGCAATCATCCCGGGGGCCGCTATTATGCTGCTGGTTTATGCTTTTAACCTTGTTGCCATAGGTTTAAGAGACGCTTTTGATATAAAATCACAAAGTACCCGCTTATAAAGAAAAATATTATTTATTTTAGGCTGCCTTTCAAAATTACAGATGCAGCAAATGGACGATTTTTCGGCCGAAGACGAATTAATACGATTATTACTCAAACGACAGACTGAGCTAAACGCATTACTTGAAGTTACTCAGGCTATCAATAAAGACACAGGTACACCTGTGCTTATACAAATGTTGCAGGTAATTTTAAAAAGTTATCTGCAGGTAGGCAAACTGCGTTTCCTGATTGAGAAAGAAGGGAGCTTTGTGATGCTTTGTAAATACGGAGGCGACGTTGAACAGGTAAGTAAACTGCATAAGGCATGTGCAAAACTGAACAAGATCAGAAACATTGCCCCCGTTGCCGAGCATCACGATCCGCTATTGCAGAAATACGATTTCTTTATCCCCATTTATCATAAAAGAAAGCCCCGTGCTTACGCGCTGATAGGAGACTTCAATCCATCGGCAGAATTACTTAATAACGATCTTAACTTTATCCAAACCGTTATAAATGTTATTGTGGTTGCGCTGGAGAATAAAAAACTTTTCCGCGAACGTTTGCTTTCTGAAAGGTTTCAGCGCGAAATGGAGCTTGCAGTAGAAGTGCAGAACATGCTGATCCCTTTAAAAGTTTATAAGGACACCGGTGTGGAAGTAAGTGCCCGGTACATTCCCCACCAAAATATCGGCGGCGATTATTTCGACTTTATCCGGCTTAATGACCATGAGTTTTTATGGTGTATTGCCGATGTATCAGGCAAAGGAATTTCAGCAGCCCTGTTAATGGCAAACTTTCAGGCCAGCTTAAGGGCATGGTCGGCGGTAGAAAGCGACCTGGCCAATATTGTAGACCGGTTAAACAGCATTGTAATATCAAACACCAAAGGCGAAAGATTTATTACGCTTTTTCTGGCTAAGTACGACGAAAATACCCGCAAGCTCTGCTACATAAATGCGGGCCATAATGCTACCATACTGCATATAAACGGCGAAAACACTACTCTGAAATTGGGTACCACCATGATAGGTGTTTTTGACGAGCTGCCATTTATAAACCAGGGTGAAATAGAGATTGAACCCGGCACATTGATAGTGAACTACACCGACGGCCTGATGGACCACGAACAGAATAATAAAAACTGGAGTGAGGAAAGCCTGATGGATTTTATAAATGAACATGGCCATTTAAGTCCTGAAGAGCTTAATCAGGCCCTGATGGAACACATTAACCAGGTAATAAAAGGCAGGCCAATTGACGATGTTACCTTGCTTACTCTTAGAGTTTCTTAAGCCGGGAATAAAAATCGTCTGACAAAAATTTCCACATCGATTCATTTTTCCACAAGGGCAACAACTACGTATCTTCGTCGTTTCAAAATTAAATGCTGTTATCACGTTATCAATATGAACTAATTGAGGCCGGTTGCGACGAAGCCGGACGCGGCTGCCTGGCAGGCCCTGTTTTTGCTGCAGCGGTTATTTTACCCCATAACTTTGAACATGATCTGCTAAATGATTCAAAGCAGCTGAATGAAGAAGTAAGATATCAGCTACGCACCGAAATTGAAGAAAAAGCCCTTGCACATGCCGTTGCCTGGGTAGACAACCTGGAAATAGACAGCATTAATATTTTAAACGCATCTTTTTTGGCAATGCACCGTGCCATAGAAAAATTGCACATGGTACCGCAGTTTTTGATAATAGACGGTAACCGTTTTAACAAATACCGTGACACCCCGCACCAATGCATTGTTGAAGGCGACGGCAAATACTTTAGCATAGCGGCAGCCTCTATCCTTGCCAAAACTTATCGCGACGATTACATGAAGCAGATAGCCGCCGAGCACCCCGAGTACGACTGGCACAAAAACAAAGGTTATCCTACCATCAAACACCGGGAAACAGTATTGAAAATAGGCTATACGCCGTACCACCGCCGCACCTTTCGCGTGTCTGACCCACAGCTGGAAATATTTTAACAGCTAACCCTAACACAAGCTTTTGCTTAGGTTAAAACTCTGGCTACTAAGTTTGGCAGATTTGTGTAAATTTTTAATAGAAAAGCATTTACCCACTTATGGTTACTTTGCCAATTGACCCTATTTGCTATTTTTGTTAAAAACCAATTAATCCTTTGAGAATACTTTTTTTAACCCATCGCGTTCCATTTCCGCAAAATGGTGGCTACCCTATAGTGGTTTGCAATTCCATACGCGGTTTGGTTAATCTTGGGCATGAAGTTTCTCTGGTGTCGCTTAACGGAAAAAAACAACACCTGCATTTTACAGACGATGATCAGGATCTTATCTCTAAAATTAATTACAAGGTTTACAATATAAATACCAACGTTTCTATCCTTAATGTAGCTGCAAACCTGTTCAGCAATACATCTTTCAACATTGATAAATATTATGATCCTGAGTTTGAGCGCCATCTGATCAACGACTTAAAAACCGCCGATTATGACATTATTCAGTTTGAGGGACTTTTTGTGTCGCTTTACCTGGATGCCATCCGTAAAAACTCAAAAGCGAAACTGATATACCGGCTGCACAATGTTGAGAACCTAATATGGCTCAGGCTCTCGCAGCAAAAGAACGATCCGTTTAAAAAATCGTATCTGAAGATGCACGCCCGGCGCATTAAAAACTATGAGCTTGATCAGCTTAACCATTTCGATGGCATTGCAGTATTCACCCGGCAGGATAAAAGCACCCTGCTTGAATACGGCATAAAAATTCCTATAGAAATTATTCCAGTAGGCATCGTGTTGGAAAACTACAATCCCCAGCCCGAGAAAACGGAATTTCCAAGTCTTTTCTTCCTGGGCTCGCTCGATTGGCTGCCGAATCGCGAGGGCATCGAGTGGTTTCTGGAAAACTTTAACAAAGAGCTAACCGACGGCGACCTGCGGGTAAAGTTTTATGTTGCCGGTAATGACATACCCGAGCGTTTTGACGATTATGAGGTAATGGGTAAGATCTTTATCCAGGGCGAAGTAGACGATGCGCTTGAATTTGTAAACAGCAAAGCCATAATGATTGTACCGCTGCTATCCGGCGGTGGTATGCGTGTTAAAATTGTGGAGGGAATGGCCATGCAGAAATGTATTATCTCCACATCCCTGGGTGCCGAGGGAATAGACTTTACCGATGGAGAAAACATACTTATCGCCAATAACTACGAAGAGTTCTTTGATGCCATTAAACTTTGCATCACCGACGAAAATTATTACCAGCGCATTGGCTTAAATGCCCGCAAACTGGTACAAGACAAACACGACTTTAACAAAGTGGCCAACGATATGGTACATTTTTATAAGAATTTTTAAGAGCGTGGGGCTGCTGCCGCTTGTGAGTTGTCTGTTGTGAGTTACCGGTTGCCTGTTGTCTAATTCATAAAAGCCTTAGAGACCACATTATTCAATTTAGTCAAATCGTAAATTCTTTTTTGACTCTCAAAATCTTGGCTTTTTACCCCACCCCGCGCAGTCGCTCGGCTCCAGCCGAGTGACGATTATTACCCGGCCTCCGGCCGATTTTTGAAGTTATTTTTTTATCGGCGGGACGCCAAAAGATATCAGTCACTCGGCTGGAGCCGGAGCGACCGCGTTAGTTGTTCAATTTAAATGATATCGTAAATTGAAAATCGGAAATTCTATCTTGACTCTTGGTTCTTGACTCTCAAAATCTTGCCTCTCGATTCTAAAGAGACGCTTTCTCTATCACCGAGTCAAAACGGTTAACTGCTGTTACGCCTTTTACGGTTTTTAGTTTTTTGATCAGGTTATCAAGGTGTTCGGTATCGTTAACGTAAACCATTATGGTGCCCTCAAAAATACCGTTGTCGCTATCTACTGTTATAGAGCGCATGTTAACTTTAAAATCGTTTGAGATTACCGTTGTAAGCTTGTTTATCAAACCAACATCATCTATCCCGGTAATACGTAGCCCGGTTAAAAATGCCAGTTCCTGTTGATTTGTCCAACGGGCTTTTACAATGCGGTAGCCGTAATTTGCCATTAATTTGGCAGCATTAGGGCAGTTAGTACGGTGTATCTTAATGCCATCACTCACAGTAACAAAACCAAATACATCATCGCCGGGGATAGGATTACAGCAATTGGCAAGCTTGTAATCAATCTTCTGCATATCCTCACCAATAAGCAAAATGTCGCTGTCTTTAGTTTTCAAACTGCGTACAAGACTTTGCACCTGGTCGGCATCGATCTTATCCTGAGGCTTATTTTCAATAACTTTTTCGGCAGCTTGGTATTCCTTCAGGTCTTTCATGTCAATGATGCCCTTGGCAACATTAAAGAAAAGATCCTGTGTGGTTTGGAGCTTAAAGAAATAGCTTAGCTTATGTATATTTTCGGAATTATAAGTAATCTTAAGCGATTTCATCTTTCGCTCTAAGATCTCTTTTCCGTCTTCTGCAACTTTGCGTTTCTCTTCTTTTAAAGCCGATTTTATTTTTGCTTTAGCCTTTGCTGTAACCACAATGTTCAGCCAGTCTTCCTTAGGCACCTGCTTACTTGAGGTAATGATCTCTACCTGGTCGCCATTCTGTAATTTATGGCTAAGTGGCACCAGCTTATGGTTAACCTTGGCACCTATACAGCTTGCGCCCACATCGGTGTGTATCTCAAAGGCAAAATCAAGCGCGGTTGCGTTTAATGGCAGTTGGATTAAAGCACCTTTCGGTGTAAAAATGAATATCTCGTCAGAGAATAAATTCATCTTAAAATCGTCCAGGAAGTCCAGCGCGTTTGATTCCGGATTTTTGAGTAAATCTCTCACTTTCTGAACCCACTGGTCAAGCCCGCTGTCTGTGCTCGATTCCTTATATTTCCAGTGTGCGGCAAAACCTTTTTCAGCAATTTCGTTCATGCGCTTGGTACGTATCTGCACCTCTACCCATTGGCCTCTTGGGCCCATCACTGTTGTATGCAGTGATTCATAACCATTTGCCTTGGGCGATGAGATCCAGTCACGAAGTCTGTCGGGATTAGGGCGATACTGATCGGTAACGATGGAATAGGCTTTCCAGCAATCGGCCTTTTCATGCTCTGGTGCACTATCAAGGATTATACGGATGGCAAAGAGATCATACACCTCCTCAAAGGGGATGGATTTCTTTTTCATCTTATTCCAGATGGAGTGGATGGATTTTGGCCTTCCAAATATATCTGCTTCAACGCCCTGCGCAGCCAAAGCCTTTTTTACCGGATCAATAAAATCACGGATAAATTTTTCACGCTCGGCTTTCTTTTCGTTCAGCTTATTTTTGATAAATTGGTAGGTTTCGCGCTCCATGTACTTCATAGAGAGGTCTTCCAATTCAGATTTTATGGCATATAAACCCAGGCGATGTGCCAGCGGTGCGTACAGGTAAACCGTTTCTGACGATAGCTTAAGCTGCTTGTCGCGCGGCATAAACTCCATGGTGCGCATGTTATGCAGGCGGTCGGCAAGCTTAATCAGTATTACCCTCACATCATCTGCAAGGGTAAGCAGCATTTTACGGAAGTTTTCGGCCTGTAATGAGCTGTTGGTATCAAATACACCCGAAATTTTGGTTAAACCATCTATGATCATGGCAACCTTTTTTCCAAACTCCCTTTCTATATCATCCAGCGTCATGCTGGTATCTTCAACTACGTCATGCAACAGCGCACATACAATAGAAGTAGTACCCAAGCCAATTTCTTCGGCAGCTATTTGGGCTACGGCAATAGGATGATAAATATATGGCTCGCCCGATTTACGGCGCATATCCTTGTGGCTTTCTACCGCCACTTCAAACGCCTTGCGGATCATGCGCTTATCGCCCTTTTGAAGGGTTGATTTTGAGGCGCGTAACAGCGCACGATATCGTTTTAGTATTTCGTTTTTTTCAGTTTCCAGATCAATCACTAATTCTTTCATCCCAGCGGCGGTATTGCTTTACTATCATTAACTTGCAATAAAAATTATAATTGCGAGCCTATGCAAAATCCAAAAAAAATTGCATTAATTTTGTAATAAGTAAAAATATGAAATTTATTGGTTGTTTATTAGTGCTTTGTTGTTTATTGAGCCTTGCAAACGCTCAATCACAAAAGCCTGCACCTTTAATTTTAGGCAAAAACGATACCATTAAAACTTATTTAACGGTCGATAGTGGCAAGCTGATGCCCTGGATTGTGATTCCTGACATAAGGATTACCGATACCCGTATTTTTAAAAGCCAGCAAGACCTTGATAATTATCGCCGCCTTCGTTATAACGTACTTAAAGTATTGCCTTATGCCCGTTTTGCAGCGCAAAGATACCGCCAGCTACAGCGTGATCTTGCTCTAACCGGCGATAAAAGAAAACAGAAAGAATTAATTAATGCTTGTGAAGATCAGATAAAAGACGTGTTCAACAAGCAGATTAAAGATATGACAATAAGTCAGGGTGAAGTTTTAATCAAGCTGATCGACCGCGAAACAGGAAACACCAGCTACGCGATGGTAAAAGAGTTAAAGGGCGGTTTCAAGGCGTTCGTTTTACAATCTGCCGCCCGTTTCTTTGGCCATGACCTGAAAGAAACTTACGATCCGGAAGAACAGAAGGACATTGAGGCAATTTTGCTTCAGGCCGGTTACAGTTCTACAAACTATTAATACGTAATGGATAAAAGCATCTACCAGTTTAACGTCCAAAACTTAAACGGAGAAAATATAAACCTTGCTGAATATAAAAATAAGGTTCTGCTCATAGTTAACACAGCCTCACAATGTGGCTTCACGCCGCAATTGAAAGACCTTGCGGCATTAAAAAAAGAATTTGCCGGCCAGGATTTTGAAATACTTGCTTTCCCATCAAACGATTTTGGCGCCCAGGAACCTTTGGAAGGTTCGGCAATAGCCGCTTTTTGCGAAGTGCAGGAAGTAAACTACCCTGTATTTAATAAGATAAGGGTAAGAGGCCCCTATGCTGATCCGCTTTATCAGTTCCTTTCAGATAAAAAGCTAAACGGAAAGTTAAATGCTATACCGAGGTGGAATTTTCATAAATACCTCATAAACCGGTCGGGTTTTGTTACTGATTTTTACTTCCCTTTCACCAAGCCAAACTCTTCAAAAGTAAAGAAGCAAATAAGCCGCTTACTGGCAACCGGCAAATAATAATTGATCCCTTTATGCTTAAATTAGATATTTTAGTTTTATCCGTGCATCCGGACGATGCCGAACTTGGTTGTGCCGGCACCATATTAAAACATGTTGCAGTGGGCAAAAAAGTTGGAATTGTTGATTTAACCCGTGGAGAGTTAGGTACCCGTGGCTCTGTTGAAATAAGGGCGCAGGAAGCTGCAAAGGCTGCGGAGATTCTCGGTTTATCGGTACGGGAAAACATTGGAATACCCGACGGCTTTTTTGAGAACAACCGCGAGTATCAGTTAAAGGTAATAGCTGCTATCAGGAAATTTCAACCGGAAATTATCATTACCAACGCCTATCACGACAGACACCCTGATCATGGCCGTGCTAACCAATTAGTAGAGGCATCTACATTTTTATCGGGACTAAGAAAAATAGAAACCTTTGGAGATAACGGCGAATTGCAGACCGAATGGCGCCCAAAGTTATTACTGCATTTTATACAGGATAACTACATAAAACCCGATATTGTGATAGATGTTACCGAATTTTGGGATAAGAAAATAGAAAGCATCCATGCCTACGGTTCTCAATTTTTTAATCCCGATTGGGAAAACGAACCGCAAACTTATATTTCCACTCCCGAATTTATACAGATAGTAGAAGGCCGAGCCCGCGAATTTGGCAAAAGCATTAACACCAGGTTTGCCGAAGGCTTTACCTCAAGAAAGATATTAGGGGTTGATAACTTATTTGATCTGAGGTAAGATTATAACTTCGATGAACTTTTATATGAACAAATATATTTTAAATCAATTCATATAAAATAATCTTTAATTAACGGTTAAATTCTCACATACTCAAAGCGGTTGTTTTCTACGCTACGCTCGCGTTTTAACTTATGCTCGTTAGCGAGTTTTAACAAAATGCCAGACAGTTCTGAAGTTTTAAAATCTGAGTCGAAATGCTCTTTACAATAAGTTGCTATGGAAGATATAGAATGCGGTATGTCAAAAAACTCGGTAGATAATAACTGATTTAACACCTTGGTGGCACCAGGTTTTTTGCCGTTCTTACCTGTATCTTCAATTTCTTCTTCAGTTTTATGTTTGTGACCTTTTTTTGTCAGTAGTTCGGTATTATCAATATCTGTACGTTCAGTATCAAGTATTGCATCCAGTAACCTTTCTACAACTTTTACCTGAACAGCTTCGGACGAAAAAGAATTTACAACATCTGATATTTCCAGCAGTTGCTTTTTTAACTTTTCTATGTGTTTACTCATTGCTTTTTGTTATTATAAAATCCCTCGGATTAAACTAAAAGTAAATGCATAAATCGCACTTAAATTATCATAATATAAACATAGTATGGTAATACCTTCAATACTGCGTTTACAGCACAATAGTTACAAAAATGATTTCATATTAGTTTATAATAACAAATAATGTAGCAGAAGTTTTACATATTGCTATAATTTTGACGAAATATTTTCAAGTATTGTAAGCCCTTCGTCAATATGATTTTCATTAATAATAAGTGCAGGCCTAAAGCGGATGGTTTTTTCGCCGCATCCTAAAAACATTACGTTTTGCTCCATCCCCAATTTCAAAAATTTATCGCGGGTGGGTTTATCGGGAAAATCAAAGGCGGTAAGTAAACCTTTCCCCCTAACGTTGCTGATAATTGGGTGCCTGGAGGCCATATTGCCTAAACTGTTCTGCAGATACCCACCAACCTTTGCCGAATTATCGCAAAGCTTTTCATCAGCTATAATTTCCAGTATTTTTGAAGCACGAACCATATCTACCAAATTGCCGCCCCAGGTAGAATTTATGCGTGATGAAGTATTGAAAACATTTTGCTCAACCTCATCAACACGCCTACTTACAAGTATGCCGCAAACCTGCATCTTTTTACCAAAAACAATAATATCAGGCCTTGCCTTTTCACCAAAATGTTCATGGCACCAGAATTTGCCGCTAATCCCAACGCCTGTTTGTATCTCATCGTAAATAAGCATGGCTTCGTTTTCATCCGCAAGAATTCTCAGCTGTTCTAAAAACTCTTTACGCACATGGTTATCGCCGCCCTCAGATTGCACCGGCTCTATGATGATTGCACAAATCTCATCCCTGTTTTTAGCAAAGGCCTGCTGTATCTGGGAAATGGATTCCGCTTCGCGTTTTATCAAATCTTCATGATTGTTATCCGTATCCGGAAAGTTGATTACCGGTGTAGATACCCGCGGCCAATCGAACTTGGCATACCACTTGGTTTTAACCGGAGCGGAGTTGGTAAGACTTAATGTATAACCCGAGCGCCCATGAAACGCATGCTCAAAATGCAAAACCTTGAAGCCCGTTTCATTTGTATATTTTTTTTTAAAATTCTTTTGAACTTTCCAGTCCATCGCAGTTTTGAGTGCGTTTTCAATAGCCATAGCGCCGCCAGATATGAAGAATGCATGCGGCAGGTAGTTTGGAATACCTATCCTGCTAAAAGTCTCCACAAACTGGGCATATTGAGTTGTATAAATATCTGAGTTAGATGGATTGGTTAAAGCAGCCAGCATCAGGTTCTTTTTAAACTCCTCGTCGTTTAGCATAGCAGGGTGGTTGTATCCCAGCGGTACAGATGCAAAGCAGGTAAAGAAATCCAACAGGGTGCGCTTATTTTTTGCATCGTAGATGTAAACTCCCTGGCTTTTTTCCATATCAAAGGTAAGATCGAAGCCATCTGCTAATACATGTTTTTGCAATGAAGCATGCACATTTTCCGGTGATATATGAAGATTATACATATGACATGGGTTTTACCAAATCTAACAAAGTATAATTCAGAACAAAGAAAGATTTATGGATTAGGAGAGGCAAGATATAAGAGTCAAGACAGAGGATCAAGAACCAAGAATCAAGAGCCAAGAGTCAAAATAAAAAACTATACGCCAGTCCAAGTGTCCCACTTGGAAATTTAATAATTTAAGCGTCCCGCTTATACAACACTTAAAATCGATTATTAAGTGTTTACTATGACCATCTAAAGATATAATATTTGAGACAACGGCCAAACTCGAATAATCATTACTTTAGTGTTCATAGAATTTAATTACTTACCTTAAAAATTGACCACTTAATTCTTATCTATCAACGCGTGAAAATATTACTGACAAACTGGATTAATTTTTGGGGCGTTTTTATTGCCACATTTTGTTTTTGTATTTTGTCGATATTTACTTCACAAAATTCAAGCTACAATATTTTACAAGCTTTGGCTGCAGCTTTAATTTCAATTTTAGGTTATGGAATTATATTTTGGGCGTTTTTTATAATCTCTTTGATAACTTTAGATATTATACTAATTGTTTTTAATAACAGAAATTTAAAAATGAAGTTATTAGCAGAGTGGTTAATTATAAGCAGCCCTTTCATTTATTGGATTTTCAAATACCAGGAGTGGATATTTGTTGTAGCAATAATAGCATTCTTTTTGACTCAACAATTAAGGGTAAAACTTATAATGCAAAAGAGTCAAAACGCAACAGACACAATTTAATCGCTTTTATGAAGGTCTTGCGCCTATCCAAGTATCTCGCCTTGTGCCCGTCCAAGTGTATCACTTGGACATTTTAATTGTTCAAGCGTCCCGCTTAAACAATACCTAAATTGATTACTAAAATGAGTTAATAATGCTTGCGAATTTCATTTAAGCGAAGACGCTTGAATGGGCGAAGGTTTGCATTCAAGCGAGGATTCCTGAATGGGTAGAAACAATTCAACCGACTTATTACAAAATAAAAAGCCTGCCTGATACGCATTGCGTAAAAAGCAGGCTGGCCATAATGTAGGTTTAGGTTGAAATATGTAACTAATAACTGATAAGAGACCCTACACCTGTGACAATAACAAAGCACTGACCTTAATTTTAACTTTGAAATTGCTTGTCGAAAATAGAGTATTATTATTCAAAAAACGAATAAAAAGATTAAAATATTTTAAATATAATCTTAAAATATAGAATTAAAGGGATTTTAGTATTAAATTAGGCCATATACCAAGTAAAATTATTAAAATACAGATGATAGAAGCAGCAATTAATAATTTATTGAATTTTATGGAGATATTTATAGCATTTTCGCTTCTTTTTAAGAATAAATTCAGCGGAATCCTGATGTAATAAAATAGTGCAATGACAGTGGTTACTGCGCCTGTAACAAGCAATAATAACATGGATAGGCTATGTTGTTGCTGATATAGTGCGTATACAGAAGAGAATACAAATACCTTACCGATAAACCCTGCTGATACCGGCAAACCGGTTAGCGAAATAAGGAGGACAACAAATGCTACAGAGGCCACCGGGAATTTATGGCCCAGTCCTTTATAGGAGTCTGCGTTGGTACTGTCAATTATATTAGAAAAATAAGATACCAGCATTAACGCGCCTATATTAGCAAGGCCGTAAACTGCGAGGTAAAAGATAAGTGAAGAAAAGCCCGACTGGGTAAATGTAACCATTGCCATAAGCGCAAAACCTGTGTGTCCTATACTTGAATAGGCAAGCATGCGCTTAATGTTATTTTGAAACACGGCAGCGAAGTTACCGGCTATCATACTTACAATGCCGATAACGGATAATACAAGCCGGAAATCTAATCCCCTCCATTGGGAGTTGATGATAAAGGTTGTCAAAATATTAAGCAACAAGCCGAAACCCGCAATTTTAGGCAAAGTAGAGAGCCAGGCGGTAACCGGAGTTGATGCCCCTTCATATACATCAGGCACCCAAAAATGCATAGGCACAAAAGATAGCTTAAAGCCCACACCTGCCAGGGTTAAGACCAGGGCGAATGTTACTGCAATAGAATTAACCTGCATTAAACCAGGCAATAAGTTGCCTGTAAAAAAGTTAAGCGAGCCGGTGTAAGCGTATAACAAAGAGATGCCATAGAGCATTATAGCCGACGATGCAGCTCCAAATAAAACGTATTTCAGTCCGGCCTCCGTGCCTGATGAGTTTTCAGAGCGGTAGGCCACCATCAGGTAAGAAGCAATTGAAACCAGCTCGATGGCAAGATAAACTGATAGCAGGTTTACGGCCATTATCATCAAATGTAGACCCAATACAGATCCTATTGCTATGGTGTATAGGTCCGAAAGCCCTTTGGTATGTGAATCGAGCTTATCGTCCCATTCAAAATATAACAGCAGGATAAAGGCCAGCACATCTATCACAATCTTAAAGTCTACGGCTGTTTGCCTTAGCAAAAGCATTTCCCCAAAAATCAGGTAGCCGCTGCCAGAGTGGCCGTTTACCAGTAAAGCCAGCTGATTAAAATCCTTTCCAATAATTACGCAGATCCCTGCATAGGCTACCATTCTGCACAAGCGCTGCGAGTTTTCGCCGAACAGCAGATCGGTTATCAGCACGAGCAAAAACAGTACGGTAAGATAGATCTCCGGGATAAAATAAGGGAGACTATCCATAACGTTGGAAATAGCATTTGGCAAGGCTGGTAACAGGTTGTGCATTTTGTTAGGCTTTTAAATGAAACAGCTGTATAAATGCCAGCACCGAACTATTTACCTTATCAAACACCAGCGATGGCATAAGGCCCATTGCAAGGGCTGCTACTGCAAGCGGAATCAGGGTTATTTTTTCGCGGAAGTTTAGGTCGGTCAGGGCAATCTGCCAGATGTGGCCGCCTTTTAAATTTACCGGGCCGAAAAACATGCGTTGTAAGGTCCATAAAAAATAAATCGCACCGAGCAGGATACCTAAAGAGCCGCAGGCAGCCATCCAGTATGGCAGCGCGCCGTTTACTGCGGGCGACTTAAATGCTCCTGCCAACGAAAATGCCTCACCTATAAAGGCGGAAAAGCCCGGCAAACCCAAAGACGCAAAAAAAGCTATCATCACAAAGATGGAATACTTAGGCATCAGGGTAGCCAAACCCCTGAAGTGGTGAATACCCCTGTCGTGCACGCGGCCGTAAATAACACCCGTTAAAAAGAACAGCATGGTAGAAAGGACGCCATGGCTTACCATTTGCATTATCGCCCCACTGGTACCTTCGGCAGTTTGAGATGCAATACCCAATAACACAAACCCCATGTGCGATACGGATGAGTAAGCGATAAGTCGTTTTAAATCCGACTGCGCCAATGCATTCAAAGCGCCGTATAGAATAGATATAATGCCCAATAAACCTATCCAGTAGGCATTGGCCGATGCGACATCCGGAAACAAACCCATACAAATCCGGATGATGCCGTACCCCCCTACTTTTAACAAAATGCCTGCCAGGATAATAGAAACCGGTGTGGGCGCTTCTACGTGCGCATCGGGCAACCAGGTGTGTAACGGTACAACCGGTACTTTAATGGCAAAGGCAATAAATAATACTATAAACCCAACAGTACGTGCCGGGTAACCGAAAATTGTACCCTGGTGTAAAAAAGCAAATGCCGAACCGGGCTGATAAGCCGATGGATCCATCATTTGTATCAGGTTAAAGGTATGATTCCCTGTTGCCGGGTCCTTAACCGAAAGATAAAGGCCTATCATTACCAGCAGCATAAATACAGAGCCAGCAAGCGTGTACAAAAAGAATTTAATGGCTGCAAATTCCCGCCGGGCGCCTCCCCACATGCCTATCAGAAAGTAGAGGGGCAGTAACATCAGTTCATAAAATATGTAGAACAAGAAAAAATCAAGTGCACAGAATACACCTATTACCGCCATATCCAGCACCAGGAACAAAGCAAAAAAACCTTTTAAATTACTTGTTATCTCCCACGATGCAAGCACTGCTATTACTAGTACAAACAAGCTCATTACCAGCAAGCTTATGGAAATACCGTCTATCCCCACAAAATAATCCACCTGCATTTTGCCTGTGCTGCCTAAATCGAGGTTTATCCATGGCAGTTTTTGTACAAATTGAAACTGGCTCTCGTTATTTACGCCGGCAAATTGTGCCCCTGTTTTAAAATGACAATAGATCCAGATACTGATGCCTAGCTGTATAAGTGTTACCAGTAAGGTTAAATATTTAAAACTACCCCGCCATGCTGAAGGCATCAGCGCAATGATAATTGCAAACAGCAGCGGAATAAATATAAGCAGGGTTAAAATATTCATCTTTTAAAGTAAATACCAGATAAATGCAATTGCTATGACCGCCAGCATACTAAAAAGATAGTATTGCACTTTACCGCCCTGAAACTGGCGGAAAAAGTTACCGGTAACCGTAACGATTGATGTAAGTAAATTTAAAAAGCCATCTATAATATAGCGATCTATCCAGGCGGTTAATTTTGATATCGAGATGGTAAACCGTGCCAATAACTGAATTATGCCATCTATGATTGTTCTGTCGAACCAGAAAGCACCTGCCGATAAGGCAAGTACAAATTTCACTATTACCTGGCTGTAGAAGCGATCTATATACCATTCCCGTGAGGATAGATTATAAAAGAATCCGCTTTGCGGGAAAATAAACTTACTGCGCTTTAAATAAATCACATAAGTTCCGTAAATAACCAGCGGGATCAATATATAAACGGCAACAGGCACCAGCGTATGATAAATATTTTCGCGTTCCAAGTTGCCATCAGGATTAAGGGCCTTAAAGATCCACGCCTGCTCATAAAGCAGCGGGTTTAAAGAGAATACAGGGAACAAACAGCAGATGCCCAGCAAAATAAGCGGAACACGATATTGCCAGCCGCCATCGGTAAAATGTAATTTTAAACCGGGATTTACCTGGCTTAACCTAAACTCGCCCCAAAATACTTTTACCATCAAGCGGGTTACGTAAAATGCAGTAAGCAATGTAGTAAGCAATGCAAATATTGGGATCAGCTTAAAAATTGCGCTGCGACCGTCCGTCCACTCGAATGATTGAATCACGATGCCATCTTTAGACAAATAGCCGGATGTTAAAGGCAAACCAACCAATGCGAGCGAGGCAATAAGCGCGGCAATAAATGTAAAAGGAAGTTTTTTACGCAGGCCGCCCATGTTGTTGATATTCTGCGGATCTATGTCCAGTTGGTTATCATCTTTAACATGCTGCATTTGGTGAATCACAATACCGGCTATTAAAAACAGCAGGCATTTAAAAAAGGCATGTGTTACCAGGTGAAACAGTGATGATGCATAAGCACCTACTCCCATCGCCATTACCATATAACCCAATTGCGATACAGTAGAGTAAGCAAGTATTCGTTTAAGATCGGTTTGCGTTAGCGCAATGGTAGCGGCCATAAAAGCTGTAAAGCACCCTACGGCGGCCAGGATGCTTAGTTCGGCATCGTTAAATAAAGGGTAAACCCTGCCCAACAAAAAAACCCCTGCTGCTACCATTGTCGCGGCATGTATCAGCGCCGATACAGATGTGGGCCCTTCCATGGCATCAGGCAACCAGGTATGCAAAGGAAACTGCGCCGACTTCGCAGCAACAGCTAAAAAGATTCCGGCGAATGCGATATACTGATATACGGCGGGTAAACTTGCGGTTGAAGCTATCCATGTGCTATTTCTTATAAGCGATTGTGTCACCAAACTTTTGCCGGTAAAAAGCTGGGCAATATCAAACGTATGGAATTGAGTAAACAGGATCAGTATAGCAGTAAGCAAACCGATATCACCAATGCGGTTCATAATAAAGGCCTTTTTATTGGCGCGGGTTGCGCTATCCTTTTTAAACCAGAAGCCTATAAGTAAATAAGACGAAAAACCTACCAGTTCCCAAAAGGCATAAAGCAGTACAAGGTTATCAACCACCACCAGCGCAAGCATGCTGAAACAGAAAAAGCTTAAATAGGTAAAATAACGCTTATAATTTTCATCATACTGCATGTAAGCAGTTGAATAGATAATCACCGGCAACGCTATCAAATTAACCAGCAATAACATCAGTACCGATAAATTATTCAACAGGATACCTGCGTATATAGTCGTGTCGCCAACGGTAAACCAAGTTTCGCGCAGGTGTACGTTATAACCTGTGTTCCATATATTTGAAAATACAACGGCAGAGAAATAACAGCTTGCTAAAGCACAAACCGCAGAGATCCACCCGCTTAATTTACCGGCCTTAACAGGTATCAGCACATTGATTACAGCAGCAGCAAGCGGCAGTAAGACTGCAGCCATTGTGTAATAGGTTAATATGGTGTCTGTTGCTTTCAAAAATGCGGTTGTCTGTTGTGTATTTTACCTTAATCCTTCAGCTTATCTATTTCGCCAGGGTTTATGGTTTTATATTGTTTGTAAACGTTTAATATAATAGCAAGTGCTACGGCTGTAGTTGCAGCCGCCAGCACAATGGCAAACAAGGCGAATATTTCTCCCCCGTTTTCTGTGCGATCATATTTACCAAAGGCAACCAGGTTTAATATTGCTGCATTCAGCATCAGTTCAATTCCTATCAATACCTGTATGGCGTTGCGTTTTGATACGATCATATAAAGGCCCGCGCAAAACAATATAGCGCTTACCGTTAAAAAATCTGAAAGGGTGATCATTGCTCCGGCTCCTTTCTCGCCAGGTGCGCAGCTCCCACTAAAGCGATCATCAACAATACCGATATAGCTTCAAAGGGCAGTAAATACCGTGTCATTAAATTTATGCCAATATTTTGCGTGGTATCATCGTTCGGTTTAATAACATTGTTTTCAGTGACCGATCTTTTAACCCACGTGAGATTATCTACATCTGCCTTAAAAATAACCAATAGCAATACACCAAGAAATAACAATGCCAGTATCAGCGAGAGTACTTTGTTTACGTTAATGAACCTGCTTTTTTGCTGCAACACGGCATTAAGAGTTTCGCGGCCCGAAAGCATAAAAGCAAATAAGATCAGAACCAGAATGCCCCCAACGTAAATTACCACCTGGGTAATGGCCACGAAATCGGCAAGGGAAAGTATGTACAGACCGGCTAAGGCAAAAAGCGTAACAAAGAACATAAACACCGAGCGTACCAGGCTTTTGGTACCTGCAACAAACACCGCCGAGCCAACTGCTGCCAGGGCCATCACATAAAACAAAATACGGATCATCCGTTGCCCTCCTTCGCTTTCATGGCAGCAATTTTTGCAGCTTGTTTTTCGGCCTGCTGCTTATCAAATGCCTGTCTTTTTTCTTCTGCTACTTCTGGCGGCATATCAGAAAACTGGTAGGTAAGATCGCTCAGTTCAAAAACGGTTTTATCGTACTTGTTGGTCATTACAATGCACTCTGTAGGGCACACAATGGTACACAGGCCGCAGTACATGCATTTTGCCATGTCAATATCGAATTTGGCGGCGTATAATCTTTTGGTAGTACCATCTGATGCTTGGCCTATTGCTTCGGTGGCTTTAATGGATTCTATGTCGATACAATTAACCGGGCAAACTTTGGCGCAAAGGTCGCACACAATACAATCGTCAATCTCCACCTCAAGCTGGTAACGCCCAACCTCGGGTACAGGTAACTTTTGATGCGGATATTGTATGGTATTGGTTCCCTGCTGCGCAAAATAATTGGTATCACTCACAGGCATAACCTTTCGTTCGCGATGCGAAGCAAAAAGATGCCTGAAGGTTATTGCTAACCCTGTAAATGCTGTTGTAATACCTTTTATCGCCGTCTTAATCATTTTTACTTCGTAGTCATTTCTGCTTTGTTGTCATTTTACTTCGTAGTCATTATTGCTTCGCTGTCATTTTACTTCGTGGTCATTATTGCTTCGCTGTCATTTAAATCATTTGTCATTGACAAACTTCATTTTCGCAATTTTATAAATGACCCAATGACAAAAGCAATAACTCAATGATCAAAACAATGACCTGATGACCATAGTAATGATCAATTTACATAAGCCATAATCTCCATATACCCGATATCAGCATGCAGATAAATGCCAGTGGTGTAAGTACTTTCCAGCACAAGGTCATCAGTTTATCTACCCGCATTCGGGGTAAGGTCCACCTTATCCACATCTGCACACCCACCAGTGCCAGTGTTTTTAACGCTATCCAGATAATGCCCCATGCTGTGCCCGTTGTAAGGGTAGCTAACTTTACCGGGCCGAAATTTGGCAGCGGTGTGTTCCACGCTCCTAAAAACAGGATCACAGCCACCATTGATACCAGGAACATCATCGAATATTCAGCAAGGAAAACAAAGCCGAACCGCATACCGGTATACTCGGTATGAAAACCGGCAACCAGTTCAGATTCTGCTTCTGGAATATCAAAAGGTGCGCGGTTACTTTCCGCAAGTGATGCAATAAAATAAATTACAAATGCAACTAACAGATGCGGCGCACGAAACACATTCCAGGAAAATATGCCGCCGATAGCGCTCACATCCCAAAAACCTGCAAATTTTATAGTTTCTTTGGCTAATATTCCCTGCTGTGATGCGATGCTTTGCAAATCGAGCGTTTGGGCTATCATCACAACAGATATAATGGCGAAACCCGCAGGAATCTCGTAAGAGATAATCTGCGCTGCCGAGCGCATGGCGCCCAATATGGAATACTTGTTATTTGATCCCCACCCTGCCATTAAAATGCCAAGCGTTTCTACCGAGATAATGGCAAAGATATAGTAAAGGCCCAGGTTGAGTTTGGCAGGTACAAGGCCCGGCCCCCACGGTAATGCGGCAAAGCCTAAATACACCGCAACAAATATAATTGCCGGTGCCAGCATAAAAAGCATTTTATCGGCAGCAGCGGGAATGATGAGCTCCTTTTGCAGCATCTTTAAAATGTCTGCAAAGGTTTGCAGCGAGCCGAATTTACCGGTTTCGGTAGGGCCCAGCCTGTCTTGTATAAAAGCCGAAACTTTACGCTCGGCGTAAACGCCAAACAAGGCGAACAGTGCCGAAAATGCAAATAAGCCGACTGCGATAAAAAAATATGTGAGATAAAAATTCAACACCTTGTTTAAGGTGCAAACTTAACAAATTTTGATTGAATGAGTTGGGTAGAGTTAATTACTTGATTAAGTTGGTAGGCTGAGTATGGATTATGTTTTCAGCACAATTTAATGATATGATATAGTGGTAAATGATGATCATCGTTTTGATCAAATTCTAATTAAATTTATCTGCTTAAATATGACCAAAGCAAACGGCGCAAATCATCCGGATAAATTAAATGTCTTGTTTCTAAAAACGACAGGTGTTTTTTGGCTGGCCTGTAAACTGCTTTGCTATAAGTTGTGGCTTGCAGATCGGTTGTATCCTTTAGTGCCGGTATCGGCTTATTTGAATGCCATACCTAACTGGCTGCATGTAAGCTTTTTTGTAAGTTCTATCGCATTGCTTGTATTGCTGATTTTGTTTAAGCCTCATAAATCGGTAATTAGTATTTTGCTTGTTGTTGAGCTCTGCTCTTGCCTGCTGGATCAAAACAGGTGGCAGCCATGGGAATACCAATGCTTGTTTACGTTGTTTGTTTTTCTTATCAATTTTAAAAAACCGCAGCTAATTGCAGGCTGTCTGATCTTTATTTGGTCGGCAACTTATTTCTACAGCGGCTGCAGTAAACTTAGTACCGCTTTTTTACAGAATGTTTGGGAGCAAACCATCCTGCATAAATTGCAAATAGCACATGCGGTTAGTGGAGGAAAAACATTGTATTTCGCAGGATTACTGTGCGGCTTGTTTGAGATTGTATGCGGCCTGGGTTTGCTTCATTTCAAAACACGCCGGCTTGCTGCCATCGGGCTTATAACCATGCATCTGTTTGTTTTATGGTTACTGGGGCCGTTGGGGTTAAATTTCAACAGAACGATATGGCCCTGGAATGCAGGTATGATTGCCTACTTCTTAATCTTGCTTTTAAACAAGGACTTACAAGTGCCTGTAATTCAGTCAATATTTAAAGGTTTCAATCCAATTGTTTTTGCTTGCTGGGGTATTTTACCTGCATTAAGTTTCTGGGGATTGTGGGATGGCTATTTATCGTCTAACCTGTATTCGGGCAAATTACCGCAGATGACCATTTGTGTAAGCGATACAACCAAATGCAAGGCACTCCAACGTTTCTTTGATACAGACCGTTCGCCTTGCAATAATAAGGTGAGCATCCTGGTATCCCAATGGGCCATGGACCAGACCGGTGCACCTCCCTATCCTGAATTAAGGGTGTATCGCATCATTCAAAAAAAATTAGAATGCCAATATCCTAAAGCCGGCTTCCAGTATTTTTTATTTTCCAACGGTCAATATAAAAAACTGCAATGATGCTTAGCAGCTTTTAACATCGGCAAATGATGATCTTACCGGCGACTGAAAAAACAACTTTGCATAGTGATCAAAATCGGCCGTATCATCTGTAGTGGTGTAAAATTGCTGCGTACCGTTTTTGGTTAACTGCAGGTCCATTTCCGGGTGTCGTTGCAGATATTCGATAAGGCTTTGAGCTACGATATCACCCTGTGCAACCACCTGTATATTTGATGGCAGATAAGCTTTGATCTTTTCCTGAAGTAAAGGATAGTGGGTGCAAGCCAGTAACAAGGTATCGATGTCTGCAGATTGTGCCATGATCTGATCGAGATATTTCTGTACAAAATAATCTGCCCCTGATTTATCATGCTCTCCGTTTTCAATAATGGGTACCCATAAAGGGCAAGCCTGCTGGTGCACCTTTACCTCAGGTGCAAAATGACCAATCTCTATCAGGTAAGAACCAGATTGTATGGTACCTTTTGTGCCAAGTACGCCTATTTCTTTACTTTGTGTATAATCGCCGATAATTTCTGCAGTGGGTCTTATAACGCCCAGCACCCTTTTGGCAGGATCTTCGTTTTTAAGATTTTGCTGTTGTATGGTGCGCAGCGCTTTTGCAGATGCGGTGTTGCAGGCAAGTATTACCAGCGGGCAGCCTTGTTTAAACAGCCATTGCACACACTCCCAGGTATACTGGTGTATGGTTTGAAAAGAACGATTACCGTAAGGCGCGCGGGCGGTATCGCCTATGTATACGTAATCATAATCGGGCATTTGCTTAAAAATAGAGCGAAATACCGTTAAGCCACCGTAGCCGGAATCAAAAATACCAATGGGTTTATTAGCAGACATGTTATACAAAAATAAAAAAAGCGCCTTGCTTATGCGAGGCGCTTTTGTAAGTGACTTGTAATACTTTATTATTTGATACCTAATTTGGTCTTTACAGATGGAGTAAGATCATCACCTTCTGGCGATACGATCATTGGTGCACCTTGTGAAGAATCAAATACATAAGCATAACCTTTTTCTTTTGCTACTGCATTAACTGCTGCACGTGATTTATCAACAAGTGGCTTAGAAAGCTCATTGCTTTTTGCATCAACCTGTTGTTGTGCGCTGTTTTGCAGATCCTGCATACGTTTTTGTATGTCTTGTAATTCTGATTGTTTTGTAGTACGGATAGCATCAGTCATGGTAGCGCTGTTTTTCTGAAACTCCTGTCCTTTTGACTGTAGCTCATTATTCATTAATGATAACTGATCAATAAACTGTTTCTGATAGATCTCAACCTGCGATTGCATAGTTTTAAACTCAGGCAAAGCGCGTACAACTTCTGCAAAATTTACGTAACCAATTTTAGTTTGTGCATGGGCCAAGTTGCCTACAAATAACATGCTTACCGCAACCAAAGCAACTTTTAATAGTTTTTTCATTTTCTGTTTTTGTTCGTGTTTAAAAATAGTGGGATTATTGTTATTTCAAAAATTTATTTTGTAGTAACGGTTGGCTTTAGCCCCAGGCGGGTTATTACGTCGTTACTTTTATCATACCGTGGGTTGGCATACAGCATTATCACTTCGCTGTTTTTATCAAACACCATATCAAGGTTATCATTTTCTGCAACGGCTTGTATTGCCTTTGCCATTTTATCCTGTATAGGTTTAATGATGGAGTTGCTGCGTTGTTCCAGTTCGCCGTTTGGGCCAAATTTCTGATTCTGAAACTCTTTTGCGCTGCGTTCTTTATCGGCAATTTCTGCCTCGCGGCGCTTTTTCATATCGGCGGTCATTAACACCTGGTCGGCATTGTAGGCCTTATACAGCCTGTCAATTTCCTGGTAGCGGGCATCAACCTCCTTTTGCCACTGGGCAGATAATGCGCTTAACTGCTTTTGGGCAGATGCATATTCGGGCATATGTTTAAGAATATAGTCCGAGTCTACATAAGCAAATCGCTGCGCATTAGCTGCAGCGATTATAAAAGTCAAACACAAAATCAATACTACCCGCTTCATTCAGATTTTTTACGTTATATCAATTGAACCCTCCGCTTAGGTTCTGAGCAATAGAGAAGCTGAACTGGCCTTTGTTTGCACCCGGTATGCCTGGTATGGCATCGAAACCATAGCCATAATCCAAACCAAGCAAGCCAAATATTGGTAAAAACACCCTTGCTCCAACACCTACAGAACGCCTTACGTTAAACGGATCAAATTTATTAAAAGAATTCCACACATTACCACCCTCAGCAAAGGCTAACATAAATATTGTTGCCGACTGGCTCTGAATAACCGGATGACGTAACTCAAACGTATATTTATTGTAAATAGTACTACCCGGGTTGGTGTCTTCGGTATAATTTGTTCCCTGCGGAATGATAGAGAAGTTCTGATAACCTCTTAAGCCGATGATATCGCTACCCTGTAAGAACTGGTAACTCTGCATACCATCACCACCCAATTTAAACCTTTCAAACGGTGAAGGGCCTACTTCTGAGTTGTACTGACCCAGGAAGCCGAACCTAACCTGCGACATTAACACAAGCTTACCGGTTATGCGTGTAAACCATTGCGCGTCATATTTAACTTTATAGTATTCTACAAAACGGTACCTGTCTTCAGGGGTTGCAATTTTGTAGTTTACATCATTAAATAATGAGTATGGCGGCGTACCCTGTATGGTTAGCCTGATGTTTGAACCAGCTGTTGGATAGATAGGCACATCCAGCGAGTTACGGGTAAGTTCCTGCGTAACCTTGATGTTGTATGAAGTACCGTTCTGGAACAAATAACCGGTATAGTTATCCAGACTATAGTGATCCACATTTAAAGAGTAATTTAACTGGAAGTAGTTATCCGGCCAGTTTAAACGTTTACCCAATGTGATACCGGCACCGTTAATGCGCAGGTTATTGTAAAGCGGGTTGCTTTTTGCATAATACTGCCCGGTTGAACTTAACTGGGTATATGCAGAGAATGCAAAGTAAATAGGTTTTTTACCACCTAACCACGGCTCAGAGAAAGTGAACGAGTAGTTCTGGTAAGTACGGCCGCTGGACTGGCCACGTAAGCTTAATTTCTGGCCATCACCTTTAGGAAGTGGCTTGTATGCCTTTAAGTGAAATATGTTTCTTAAAGAGAAGTTGTTGAAAGTTAAACCCAGGGTACCAACCAGCATACCACCACCGAAACCACCCGAAAGCTCGATCTGGTCTGATGGTTTTTCAACTACGTTGTAGATGATATCCACGGTACCATCCTGCGGGTTAATGTTAGTAGGTTTTGGCTCGGTTTTTTGCTCATCAAAGTTACCTAACTGGCCAATTTCACGGGTACTGCGTATCAGCAATTCCTTATTAAATTTCTGGCCCGGTTTGGTTCTTATTTCCCGCATAACCACCTTATCGTTGGTTACATCATTACCTTTTAATATTACCCTGTTAATGGTATACTGAGGGCCTTCATAAACCCTAAGGTCAAGGTCTACCGTATCATGATAGATCTTGGTTTGAACCGGGTCGGCCTGGTATGTAAGGTAACCATCGTTCAGGTAAAAAGATGAAACGTCGTCGTTATTAGGTGTAGGGCCGCTTAACCTTTTGTTTAACTGCTCTTCGCTGAATACGTCGCCTTTTTTGATCTTGAAGATGCGGTTCAATATATCTGCAGAGTATTTGGCATTGCCAGACCATTTGATATTACCGAAATAATATTTTTGGCCTTCGTATAATTTGATTTTGATACCAACGGTATTTTCGCCGGTTTTGAATACGGTATCCTTTAACAATTCGGCATCGCGATAACCTTTGTCCTGCATTTTAGCAATCAGGTTCTGCTTATCCTCTTCATATTTATCAGACTTGAATTTCCTCGAACCGAATACGTTGTAGAATTTTCGTACCCTGGTCTTTGACAGGTATTTTCTCAGTTTCTTTTCAGAAAATGCCGAATTACCCTCAAACGATACCTCGGTGATCATTACTTTTTTGTGCTTGTCAACGGCAACATTCAGTATCACACTGTTGGCATCTCCGGGGTCTTTGCGTTCTTTAACATCTACGGTAGTATTAAGAAAGCCCTTTTCATTAAAGTGCTTTTTAACAATAGCGGTAATGGTGCTCAGTAAGTTCTGATTAACAATTTTACCGGTCTTGTCTGATAATTTCTTTTGTACGTCTTCAATTTCCCCTTTGCGGATACCGGTAATTTTAAGGCGCGATAAACGCGGGCTTTCTACTACCGCTATTTCCAGATATATGGTATCAAGGTTAATTTTAGTAACAAACAACTGTACATCGTCAAACAAATTCTCTTTGTACATGTTCTTGATAACATTGGCATTCGCCTCGCCCGGCAGGTTTATTTTATCGCCTTTGTTAAGCTTTGATATGGTAAGCAATACATCCTTATCAAGAGATTTGGCACCGGTAATGGTTACACCACCAATAATATAATCCTTAGGTTCCAGGTAACTTAAACTATCAGCCGGAATACTCGATTTAGAGAGCAAATAACCCTGCCTGTTTGATATCTGGGCAAATGCAGCCGTACTCATGACAGAGAAAAGAAGAGCAAAAAGAAATTTATTCATTCGAATATTTTAGTGGGCTAAAAATAATTTATACAGTTGTTAAAAAGTGTTAAAAGAAAAAATTTAGTTCACCTGCTCGCTTGTCTTACCAAAACGGCGTTCGCGTTTCTGATAGTCAAGGATGGCTTCAAACAGGTCTTCCTTACGGAAATCAGGCCATAATTTGGGTGTAAAATACAGTTCGGCATAAGCTATCTGCCAAAGCAGGTAATTGCTTATACGGAATTCCCCGCTGGTTCTGATCAGCAGCTCGGGGTCTGGTTTGCCTTTAGTAAATAAATTTTCCTCAAAAACTTTTTCGTTTATATCTTCAGGGTTAAGCTCACCGGCTTGTACCTTGTATGCAATGTTTTTGGCCGCCCGTAATATTTCGCGGCGCGAGCTATAGCTTAAAGCGAGCGTTAAAACCAAACCGGTATTGCCCGATGTTTGCTGTATGGCATTGTTCAATTCGGCATGGCATTTATCAGGCAGCATGTCCAGATCGCCAATGGCATTAAGGCGAACATTTTTTTCCATAAAGTTTTTAATCTCTTTATGAATGGTGCTTACCATTAGCTCCATAATCGCCATTACTTCCAGTTTGGGCCGGTTCCAGTTCTCGGACGAGAAGGTGTACAGGGTAAGGTATTTAAGGTTAAGGTCTACAGCGCCTTCCACCACATCCCTAACAGATACCACTCCGTTGTGGTGCCCAAACACGCGCAATTTGCCTTTTTCTTTTGCCCACCTGCCATTGCCATCCATGATGATGGCTATGTGCTGCGGCAATCTCGACAAATCAATCTGATCCTTATATCCCATTTTTAGTATCGTTAAAAGCCAAAAAATTATGACTTATAGCGGTATCGATTTTTTAAAACTTTTGTGCAAAATGCCGGTTTTTAATAAGTATCTGTTAAAATATTATTAAGCTGAGATACTTTTTTTCAGCATTCTATAAATATCCACGCTAAAATTTTCAGGGGACAAAGGTAAAACTTAATTGTAGTTTTTTTAGTATGATAGTGGAAAAGAAAATGTTAAAGTTTTTTAGGTGCATTTTCTATTTAAGAGCCGAACAGCGGCCTGGTATAGCGAAAGCGATGTGAAATATCAAAGGCCGGTACATTTACATATGTACGCGGCCTTTATACTTGGTTATATTATTTCGATACCTTTTTAAATTAGTATATTCCTTTTGCCTTTAAAAGCGCAATGTCTTTAGCATCGATCTTAGCTATTGCGTAGCTTGGAACTTTTGTAATGTTTAATTCATCCAGCGTTGCAACCAGGTTTTCATAATTGGAATGATCGTCCGGCTTAATTACTACCATCAGATTCTTACCTGTTTCTGCCTTCAGCTTTTTCTGCGTTTCTATCAAAAATGTGCGCATCTGTTTGCCGTAGGTTGTTAGCGACGGTTGTATGAGCGGCTTTTCGGCCATACCCATGTACCATAGCGCCTGGTTGTTTTTACCAAGGCAAATAGTAATGGTGGAGTTTTCTGACACCGCCTCTGAAGGGCCCGGGCTTGGCATAGCCAGCGGCATTTCGCGCGGTTTGGAAAGTGAGGTAGTGAGCATGAAAAACGTAATGAGCAGAAATGCCAGGTCGACCATTGCAGTAAGATCAACACGTACGGGCATTTTTCCGGTCGAGCGTCTAACGCCAGGCTTACCGGAAGAAACATTTAGTTCGGCCATGATTTTGAAGATTAAGGTTAAACAATTGGTTGTAAGCGGTTTTGGAGCCGCTTTAAATGTATAACGCAGGCGAGATTGTTTTGTTGCATCAAAGTTGCAAAAAGAAAACCTCACCAAAGCCCTCTTCAAAGGAGAGAACTTTGATTTGCGTATCGGAAAGGGTTACGGTTTAGGCCTCACCTAAATCCTCTCCAAAGGAGAGGACTTTGATTTGCTTGTTGGCACTAACTGCTATTGCAAATTGCAAACTGCAAACAGCCAACGCAGAACTGTTAACTGACAACAGGCAACCGACAACCGCTAACTGAAAACCGGCAACTGCCAACTGACAACTGCTACTTAACTTTCTCTGTTTCTATGCGGAGTTCTATAATGGATAGGGCGCCGTCTATCTGGTTAAGGGTGCAGGCTACACGGTAATTGCCTTTGTCGGTATTTACCAGTAGTACGCCAAACCGGTAATTGGCGCTGGAGTTTACCCGATGCAGCAGTTTTACGGTACGGGGTTTATTTTGAGTGAAAAATTTCTGTAACACCAGCTCTGCCTGTATGCGCGAGTAAACATTTTCATCGGTAAGCAGGGTAATCTCTATGTTATTGGCAAACAGTTTTGACAGTTCATGAACGTTTCCCTGTTTTATCAAATCGGCAACATTATCTATCGGGTCGGCTGTTGTAACGGGCAACAGGTAAAGCAGCACCAGCATGGGAAGGGATAACAGTTTCATCATACCTTAAAAGACGATAAAAATTTAACGAACGTTACAATTTACGTTTAAACAAATTTAATCATCAATATTAATAATCCCTAACCACTGTTACGCATAAATATTAACATCAAGGGCCAACTTATTTAACTTAATAATAGCTGTAAATATTAAAACGTTGCCTTTATATTTGCATTGTGGAAAATAAAAAAAAAATCGCCTTAATTATACTCGACGGCTGGGGTTACGGCCGCACCGACGAATCTAACGCTATACTTGCAGCGCATACACCATTTTTTGATTCGCTGTTAGAGAATTACCCTCATTCAAAGCTCGAAGCATCCGGCGTTGCCGTTGGTTTGCCTGCCGGACAAATGGGTAACTCAGAAGTGGGTCATATGAACCTGGGTGCCGGTCGCGTGGTTTACCAGGAGCTGGGCCGCATACACAAAGCGGTTGACGATAACGAATTTCCTGAAAACCCTGTTTTAAAGGAAGCGTTTGAATACGCCAAACAAAATGATAAAAAAGTACACTTCATAGGCCTTGTGTCTGATGGCGGTGTGCATTCACACATAAGACATTTAAAAGGCCTTTGCGATGCCGCAGGCGTTTTTGGCCTTGAAAAGGTTTTTGTTCATGCCTTTTTAGATGGCAGGGATACCGACCCTAAATCGGGATTGGGTTTTATAACCGACCTGGAAAATTACATACAAGGTACCAATGTAAAAATAGCTTCTGCAATTGGCAGGTATTACGCAATGGACCGCGATAACCGCTGGGAACGTGTTAAACTTGCTTATGACCTGATGGTGAACGGCATTGGCGAACCCGCTACAAGCATTACCCAGGCTATTAAAGAATCATACCTGAAAGATGTAACCGACGAATTTTTAAAACCGGTTGTACAGGTAAACGAAACAGGCGAACCTACCGCTGTTATAGAAAACGGCGATGTGGTGATTTGCTTCAACTTCAGGACAGACAGGGGCCGCGAAATTACAGTTGCGCTTACCCAGAAATCGTTCCCTGAATATAATATGCACCCGCTCGATCTGCATTATATCACGATGGTGCCTTATGACGAAACGTTTAAGGGAGTGAAAGTGATCTTTGCAAAAGAGGACCTTACCAAAACGCTTGGCGAAATTTTGCAGGATGCCGGTAAAAACCAGATCCGTATTGCCGAGACTGAAAAATACCCGCACGTTACCTTTTTCTTCTCTGGCGGGCGTGAAAAAGAATTTATCAACGAAAAGCGTTTGTTAGTACCATCGCCAAAAGTTGCCACTTATGACCTGCAGCCCGAAATGAGCGCCGAGGGGATAAAGGATGCCATAATTCCGGAACTGAAAAGCGGTTGGGCCGACTTTATTGTACTTAACTTTGCCAATACCGATATGGTTGGCCACACCGGCGTTTTCAGCGCGGTTGTTAAAGCTGCTGAAACTGCCGATAAATGCACTAAAGAAGTGGTAGAAACAGGCCTTGAAAATGGGTACTCTTTCATTATTCTTGCCGACCACGGCAACGCCGACTACATGATTAACGATGATGGTTCGCCAAATACAGCTCATACCACTAACCTGGTTCCCTGCATTATTATAGATAAGGACGTTAAGGTGGTGAAAGATGGTAAACTGGGTGATATTGCCCCCACCGTTCTAAGCTTGTTAGGCGTGGCGATACCAGAAAAAATGAGCGGGAATGTATTGGTGTAAACTGCGCACACTTGCTTCGGCAACTATACTGGGCGGCATGCTGTTATCTACGGCCTGCCGCCCGGATATTAAAGAAACCGGTGCAGCTTTAAAATATTTCGACCTAAAAGGGTTTTTTATCGCCGATACTGCCAGGCTTAATAAAATAAACAAGCCGGTTTTTAAAACTGTAATGCACAACGGTGTATCACAAAGTAAAAATGTAAACATCACCAACTGGGGCCAGGAGCTTGACCTGTTTATATCCTCAGACATCAACAAGCCTGCCTGGAACGATAGCTATACCGCCACAACCGACGGCAACTTTCTAATTTACCGCTCCAAAGATCCAGACCTTAAAACCCGCGAAATACTTGTAAAACGCGATGGCCAAAAAGTTGAATACATGGTGATCTATAACCATGAAAAAAACATTCTCTACCAAACAACTGAAAAGCTTACCTACTTCCCCGATTCACTTTACCAGATAGAAAAAAAACAAAGCGTTAGGCTCTTAGGCACCAACAAATACCTTATTAAGGGGGTGATTGGTAGATAGAACCAAGATCTTCAGAGCCAAGAATCAAGAAGGAATTTACGGATTACGATTTTAGATTTACGATTGTGTTTCGAAAAAATGATTTTAGAAAATCTTATTCTTGACTTTTGTCTCTTGACTCTCAAAATCTTGGCTCTTTACCACCCCGCGCGCGGTCGCTCCGCTCCAGCCGAGTGACGATTATTACCCGGCCTACGGCCGATTTTCGAAGCCGTTTGTTTCATCGGCGGGACGCCAAAAGATATCAGTCACTCGGCTGGAGCCGAGCGACCGCGTTAGCCCGCGTTTTAAAATCAATAAAATCTAAAATCGTAACCCGTAAATCCAAAATCGTAAATACTATCTTGGTTCTTGGCTCTTGGTTCTTGATTCTTGGTTCTTGATTCTTGATTCTAGCTTTAAAATTGTCATTCGCAAAACCCTTTTCAAATTATTACTTTTGCGCCAACCGAGTAATAATGAAGAATACTGCTTTAACCGACATTCATATAAAAGAAGGCGCCAAAATGGTTCCTTTTGCAGGGTATAACATGCCTGTACAATACGCTGGTATCAACGCCGAACACGAGACTGTTCGTAATGGTGTTGGCGTTTTTGACGTAAGTCACATGGGCGAATTTATTTTAAAGGGTGAAAAAGCTATCGACCTGATTCAGCAGGTTACCAGCAACGATGCATCGAAACTGTATGATGGAAAGGTTCAGTATTCCTGCCTGCCTAATAAGGATGGTGGCATCGTAGACGATCTGCTGGTTTACCGCATAGATGATAAAACGTACATGTTGGTAGTAAATGCATCGAACATAGAGAAAGACTGGAACTGGATAAGCAATTTTAACAGTTATGGCGTGGATATGAAAGATATTTCAGACCGCACATCATTACTGGCTATCCAGGGCCCTAAAGCTTCTGAGGCTTTGCAAAGCTTAACAGACATCGATCTGTCGTTAATGGAGTATTATACTTTTAAAAAGGGAACTTTTGCAGGTGTAGATAACGTGCTGGTATCTGCAACTGGCTATACCGGCGCGGGTGGCTTTGAGATCTACTTTGACAATGAACATGCAGAACAGATCTGGAACGCCATTTTTGAAGCAGGGAAACCGTTTGGTATTAAACCAATAGGGCTTGGTGCACGCGATACCTTACGCCTTGAAATGGGTTTTTGCCTGTACGGAAATGATATAGACGATACTACATCTCCGTTAGAAGCAGGCCTGGGCTGGGTTACCAAATTCAGCAAAGAATTTACCAACTCGGCAGCTTTACAACAGCAAAAACAGGATGGCATTAAACGCAAACTGGTTGGCTTTGAGATGATAGACAGAGGCATACCCCGCCACGACTACCCTATTGTTGATGCCGACGGAAACATAATTGGTAAGGTAACATCAGGCACGCAATCGCCGTCGCTGCAAAAAGCAATTGGTATGGGTTATGTAAGCAATGCATTTGCAAAAGAAGGCACCGAAATATACATCAGCATACGCGATAATAAAGTAAAAGCGAAGGTTGTAAAACCACCATTTAACAAATAGTACCGGTTTAAAACATATTTAATGAACCAGTTAAACGTTTGCTTAACCCCGCTATTGATCCCGCTTTATAATGTAGAAGATCATATAGTTGTTATAATAGATATTTTCAGGGCTACATCTTCTATCTGTTACGGCATTGAGAATGGCGCAGAAGCTATTATACCGGTAGCCGAGGTGGAAGAATGTATTGCCTACAGAAATGAACAAACCGGCTTCCTGATTGCTGCTGAAAGGGACGGAAGCGTAGTTGAAGGTTTTGATTTTGGTAATTCGCCATTTTCTTACACCAGGGAAAAAGTTGAAGGGAAAACAATTGTACTTACAACTACAAACGGTACCCAGGCGCTACACCTGTCGCGAAAGGCAAAAAAAATTGTGATCGGTTCCTTTCTAAACCTTACAGCAGTTTGCAACTGGCTTAAGGAACAGAATGAAAACGTATTATTGGTTTGCGCCGGCTGGAAAAATAATTTCAACCTGGAAGACACGCTTTTTGCAGGTGCCGTTGTGTATCAGCTTAAAGGATTGAATTACAAACCTGATGATGCTGCCATTGCAGCGAACGACCTTTTCCAAACCGGGGAGAACGATATCAATGAATATTTAAAAAAGACATCACACGGCGAGCGCCTGAAAAAATTAGGCATAGAAAAAGACATTGAATTTTGCCTTCAGGTAGATCTCATAACTTCAATACCCATTCTTGATGGCGAACGCCTGATTAAGCTGATATAAAACGAAATGATCCACCGGTTTTCTACACGATGGATCATTTTTATACAGTCACCATTTGTTTTTCAGGCAAATTATTCGTTATCCAGTAAATACTGCTTAAAGCTCTCAAAATCTTTACCGAGGGATACTACCTTTTTTTCTTTTTGCTGCAAGTCTGCTACCTGCTCAGGAACATCTATCTTACCGGCCATACTTTCAGGAAAAACATCAGGGAATTTACAAGGATGGGCTGTTGATAGGAAAACACCTGCGGTATCTGCCTTGAAATGATCCTGCTGCCAATCGCGCAGGGCTTGCCAGGCAATGGCGGTATGCGGGCAGGCAACATAATTGTAATTATCGTTTATAAATTTAATGGCTTCCAGCGTTTCTTCATCGTTATAGCTATAGCCGGTTACCAGTTTTTTTAATGGTTCAACATCTTCTTTAAACATATCTGCAATTCGTACCCAGTTACTTGGGTCGCCTACGTCCATTGCATTTGAAAGCGTGGCAACAGATGGCTTTGGTTGATATAATCCTGTTTTTAAGAAAGATGGTACGGTATCGTTTGCGTTAGTGGCGGCAATAAAATGCGACACCGGCAGGCCCATTTTCCAGGCCAGCAAACCCGCGCCTATATTGCCAAAGTTACCGCTTGGAACAGCAAATACCACCTTGCTTATCCCCTGCTTTAACAATTGCGCATAAGCATTAAAGTAGTAGAATGTTTGCGGTATCAGCCTTGCAATGTTAATAGAGTTGGCAGAGGTAAGCCTGTATTTACTGCTTAGTTCGGCATCGGTAAAAGCTTTTTTAACCAGCGCCTGGCAATCATCAAAAGTGCCGTCGATTTCAAGCGCACGGACATTTTGCCCGTTGGTGGTTAACTGCAATTCCTGTATATCGCTTACCTTACCTTTGGGGAAAAGGATAGTTACCCTTGTATCCGGTACGCCCAGGAAGCCAAGAGCCACCGCACCACCCGTATCACCCGATGTCGCCACCAGCACGTCCAGTTTCTTTTCGCCTTTTTCTAAAAAGTAACTCATCACCCGGCTCATAAAGCGCGCGCCGAAATCTTTAAATGCAAGCGATGGACCGTGCCACAGCTCAAGGGCAAAAACGTTATCTTCCAATTTTACAACAGGTGCCAGAAAGTTGATTGCATCATCAATGATAGCTTTCAGATCAGCAGCAGGTATATCATTGCCAATCAGGTTTTGAGCCACATGGAAAGCAATTTCCGGCAGCGAGTATTCATCCAGGTTATTCAGGAATTTATCATCAAGGCGCGGAATGCTCAAAGGCATATACAAGCCCCTGTCTTGCGGCATGCTGTTAAAAACAGCCTCTTTAAAGGACACTGTATTGGCTGGGTTGTTGGTACTATATAGTTGCATTTTTATTTCGGTATTCGGATGTTCTATTTCGGATTTTTTGGCCGCTGATTTTTTTTATTCTTATTTGTCATTGCAAGCGATAGCGTGGCAATCTCGTCGTATGCTTGTCGTTCATGCACTGGCGCTAATACACTGGCGTGAGATTGCTTCGTTCCTCGCAATGACAGAGAGCCGTTAACCAATCACCTTCGGCCCTTTGTCATTAATGGCAGACACATAAGCATTTGATCCAATGTTGATCGCTGTTAAATGTTGTGTAAGTTTATGGGTAATCAGCTTTGCTGTTTCTTCGTCCCTTGTAAAAGCGAATACGGATGGGCCTGAACCGGATATACCAAAACTTACTGCGCCCATCCCCATAGCCATTTCGCGCATCTGGTAAAAATCGGGGATCAGCATGGAACGCACCGGCTCAACCAGTATATCCTTCATACTGCGGCCAATAAGGTCGATATCGTTCATGAACAAACCGCTTACCAGGCCAGCAATGTTGCCCCACTGGGTTACAGCATCTTTCATCTGGATATTTTTACGGATAATCTGCCTTGCTTCGCGGGTGGGTACATCTACATCCGGGAAAACAATGGCGCAATACAAACCCTCTGGATGCGGCAGGCGGATAACATCCAGCGGCTCGTAACTGCGGATCAAAACAAACCCGCCGAACAATGCCGGGGCAACATTGTCTGCATGCCCGTGCCCGCAGGCCATCTCCTCGCCTTTCATGGCAAACGGCAGCAGTTTTATCAGATCTGCATTATCGCCCAGTAAAGTTTTTATAGCAAACAAACCTGCTACCGTACTGGCAGAACTGGAACCCAGCCCGCTGCCTATCGGCATTTTTTTGTGCAGTTCTATATCCAGGCCTATATCCGGCCGGCCAATGCTATTTAAATAATGCTGTACGCTTACGCTCACTGTGTTTTTTGCGGGGTCGAGCGGCAGACGACCATCATCGCCCGTAATTTTACTGATTGTGATGCCGGGTTTGCCTGTTACACGCATCACTACCTCGTCGCCGGGCTCGTTAACTGCAAAACCCAATACATCAAAACCGCAAACCACATTGGCAACAGTTGCCGGAGCGAAAACCTTAACCGACTGCCCCACCAAACCGGCCCCGGATGATGTATAGTTACCGGCTTGCTTTATTTCATTTAAAGTATCTTCCATATATTTATTCTCCTTGCGGAGTTTTACTTATGCACCAACATTAATCAGATCTGCAAATACACCTGCCGCAGTTACCTCTGCCCCTGCGCCGGGGCCCTTCACTACAAGCGGGCGTTCTTTATACCTGTCGGTAGTAAAGGAGATGATATTATCACTGCCCGATAATGTAAAGAACGGATGGCTTTCATCAACCATTTGCAGGGTAATAGCAGCTTTCCCATTTTCAAGTTTACCAATGTACCTTAGCACTTTGTGTTCAGCTTCGGCTTTTGCTTTCAGGTTGCTGAAAAATGCATCCTCTGTTTTCAAGGCTGCGTAGAAATCTTCAACAGTTTGCGCTTCCAGGCAGGCCTTCGGTAAAACACTTTCAATCTGCACATCGGCCTCTTCCATTGCATAACCTGCATCACGCGCCAGTATCAGCATTTTGCGCATAAAGTCTTTACCGCTCAGGTCATCGCGCGGGTCGGGTTCGGTGTAGCCTTTTTGCTGCGCCTCTTTTACCACATCATGAAAATTTGCATCGCCCTTAAAATTATTAAAGATAAAGGATATAGTGCCCGATAATATGGCTTCAATCCGCGCAATACGGTCGCCGCTGTTCATCAGGTCTTTTAACGTACGGATGATCGGTAAACCTGCTCCAACATTGGTTTCATAAAAAAAGTCGACTCCATGCTGATGCGCTGTATCGCGGAAGGTTTTATATTGTTTATAAGAAGCCGAGTTGCCGATCTTATTACAGGTAATTACCGAGATGTTAGATTTAAAGATCTCCTCATAGTACTCAACCGGCTTGGGGCTGGCCGTATTATCAATAAATACGCAGTTAGGCAGGTTCATACTTTTCATCCGTGCGACAAACTCCTGTAAATTTGCGGTTTGGTTTGACGCATTCAGTTCTTCCTGCCAGCTATCCAGCGATATGCCATCGGTATTGAAAAGCATTTTACGCGTGTTACTAACGCCTGCAATTTTTACCTGTATACCATTATTTTGCTCCAGGTAGGCGGTGTGTGCATTCAGTTGTTTAAACAAGGTTTGGCCTATATTGCCGGTTCCTAAACAGAAGGCATGCAGCGTTTTGGTAAGCTGGGTGAAAAAGCCGTCGTGCACGGCATTTAATGCTTTAGCCAGATCACGGGCAGAGATAATTACCGAAATATTATACTCTGAAGATCCTTGCGCAATTGCACGCACATTTACACCATTACGGCCCAGCGCGTGGAACAACTTGCCCGATACCCCTGGCGTTTGTTTCATATTTTCACCTACGATAGCTATGATAGCCAGGTTTTGTTCTATGGTAATATGTTCCAGTTTTTTGGCAAGCAGTTCCAGTTCAAATTCATGTTCAATTACCTTGCGCGCCTTTTCCGTATCCTCTGGCTGTACGGCGAAGGTTATGCTATGCTCGGATGATGACTGCGTGATCAGGATCACGTTGATCTGCTCGCGGGCAAGCAATGAGAACAGCCTCCCGCTAAAGCCGGATTTACCCACCATACCGCTGCCTTCAACATTAAGGATGCTGATATTACTGATGGATGAAATGCCCTTGATTGGCAGGGTTGAAGGCAAACAATCATGCCGGATAACGGTGCCTTCAAACGCCGGTTCGAAAGTATTTTTTATAACGATAGGGATCTTCTTTAAAAATGCCGGAATCATGGTTGGCGGGTAGATCACTTTTGCACCGAAATAGGAAAGTTCCATTGCTTCGGTGTAAGTAAGTTCAGGTAACGAGAAAGCTTTTTTTACCATGCGCGGGTCGGCGGTCATCATGCCGTTTACATCTGTCCAGATCTGTATTTCCGAAGCATTTAAAGCTGCGCCAAAAATGGCAGCGGTGTAATCGCTTCCTCCACGGCCAAGCGTAGTGATCTGCCCGGCATCGTTAGACGCTATAAAGCCGGTTACAAAAAGTATCTTACCGCTATTTTCCTGCCTGAAACTGCGGATCAACATTTCGCTGATTTCTGTATTTACCCTTGCCTGCCCAAAGCTGCTATCGGTTTTTATAAGTTCAGATGCATCTACATTTAATGCCTCGGGTATATATTGTGCTGCTATCTTGCTTATCATTAGTGTAGAGCAGCGTTCGCCAAAGCTTAAAATAAGGTCGCGTGTTTTTGGGGTCAGTTCATTTAAAGTAAATACGCCCTGTAGCAATTCTTCCAGCTGATTGAAATAGATCTTCAATCGTGTAAAGGCCGGGTTTTGATTTTGCACGCTGAGCAGGCTCTTTACTACATCAAAATGCCGTTTTTCCAGTTCGGCAAGGGCTTCTGTAAACTCATGTCCGTTTGCGGCCGATTCTGCCATTTTTAAAAGCAGGTTGGTAACACCGCTCATTGCTGATAGAACAATTACCGGTTTGTCGTCGGCTTTTACTTCATCTTTAACAATGTTTAACAAGGTTTGGATGCTTTGAACAGATCCTACGGAAGTACCGCCAAATTTTAAGACTTTCATTAATTAAGCTATTAAACAAAAACGCCTTCCTCTTTTCGGAGGAAGGCGCTCATTTGGTTTTTATGTTTTTACACCATACGACTATCTTCCTCCGAGGTTTATACCGGTGGTAATAATTGTAGTAATAATGGTGTTGTTAGTTGTCATATATATTATGCCTGTAAAGTAAGTAGATATTTTTTGCATTGTCAAGAACGATTTTGCTTTTGTTTAAACCTGCACTTTTTGCCGACATTTGTTTTCGCTTTTTAATGCCTTTTAACTTTCCTAACTTGCACCTTCTATTTATGCAGGGATTAATTACAAAGTCGACAGGCAGCTGGTACCAGGTGCAAACAGCAGAGGGGAAACGGTTTGATTGCCGTATAAAGGGGAAATTCCGCATAAAAGGAATAGTTACCACTAACCCGCTTGCTGTTGGTGACATAGTTAAATTCGAGCTGGAACCGGACCAGGATACCGGCGTTATAACAGAACTACAGCAGCGCAAAAATTACATCATCCGCAAATCCATCAACCTGTCTAAACAGGGGCAGATCATTGCCGCCAACCTTGATCAGGCGCTTTTGGTAGTTACGCTGGCCTCACCCCGAACCTCTCTGGGTTTTATTGACAGGTTCCTGGTCACTGCCGAGGCATATGACATCCCGGCAAGGCTTATCTTTAACAAACTGGATCTTTTTAGTGATGAAGGTTTGGAAGTATTAGCAGATTATAAATCTGTTTATGAAAATATCGGCTACCCTTGCTACGAAGTTTCGGTAATTGAGGGAACCAATATAGCCCAGGTTAAAGAAATCATAAAAAACAAGGTAAGCCTGTTTTCCGGCCACTCAGGGGTTGGGAAATCGAGCCTCATCAATGTGCTGTTACCAGAGCTGGATCTGCGTACACATCAAATTTCTGACTGGAGCGACAAAGGTATGCACACCACCACCTTTGCAGAAATGTTTGAATTACCACAAGGTGGCTTTATCATTGACACCCCCGGCATACGTGAATTAGGCATAATAGATATAGAAAAACAGGAACTGAGCCATTTCTTCCCTGAAATGCGCGAGCGCATGCATGATTGTCGCTTTAACAACTGCCGCCATATTAATGAACCCGGCTGCGCCGTACTCGACGCCCTCGAAAATGGAGAAATTGAAATATCCCGCTACGAAAGCTACCTAAGCATTTACAACGGAAACGATACAAGAAGCTGATAAGATAGAGCCAGGGCATAAGAGCAAAGAAACAAGAGCCAAGAGTCAAGATAAAAGTGGAAAAGTTTACTAAACCTTAAACGGTCGCTCGGCTCCAGCCGAGTGACGACTATTTTACGGCCTCCGGCCGTTTTAATCAACCCTTAAGTCATCGGCGGGACCCCGAAATATAAGAGTCACTCGACAAGAGCCAAAGCGACCGCTTATTTACATGTTAAAAGTCTTGTAATTACTTACTTGTCTTGATTCTTGGCTCTTGGCTCTAATGTCTTGTTCATAAGCGGTCGCTCGGCTCCAGCCGAGTGACGACTACCTAACGGCCTCTGGCCGTTTTCAATTAACTTTGAGCTCATCGGCGGGACGCCGATGTATATGAGTCACTCGGCAAGAGCCGAAGCGACTGCATATTTAAATATTGAAAATCTTGTAATTACTTATTGTCTTGATTCTTGGATCTTGACTCTTATGTCCTGACTCTTACGCCCTGATTCTCTCCTTCTAAAGCAGCGCGTTCTTAAAGTCACCTATCAGGTCGTCGATATCTTCAATACCTATCGACAGGCGGATCAATGAATCGGCTATGCCCATTTCTTTACGCTTTTCGGGGCCCAATTCATTAAATATGGTGTGTGCTACCGGGATGGCCAGCGTGCGGGTATCGCCCAGGTTACTTGATTTAATAACCAGTTTCAATTTATTTAAAAATGCAAAGCAATCTATACTTTCATCCAGTTCAATGCTCATTAGGCCGCCGTATTTCAAGAACAGTTTGCCCGCAAGTTCATGCTGAGGATGCGATGCTAAACCAGGATAATATACTTTCTTGATCAAAGGATGATCTTCAAAAAATGTTGCCAGAGCATATGCATTGGTGCAGGCACGCTCCATACGTAAGGCTAAAGTTTCAGAGCCTACAGAAATAGCATGCGCAGCTTCGGGAGCCAGTGTGCCACCTGCATCGCGCAAGCCTTTTTTGCGGATCTGGGTAACACCAAAAACCTCGGGTTTTACCTGGGTTCTGAAACCTTCAAAAATGTTGGGATAATTACTCCAGTTAAAAAGACCCGTATCTGTAACGCTGCCTCCCAGTGAATTACCATGGCCGCCTATATATTTAGTAAGCGAATTAATTACAAGGCTTGCTTTAACGTTTACCGGGTTAAATAAATATGGCGAGGTCATGGTGTTATCAACTATGTAAATAATTCCTTTTTCTTCACATAGCTCACCTATTTTTTCAAGGTCGGCAATTTGTGTTGCCGGGTTTGCTATGGTCTCTACAAAAACCATCCGGGTATTGTCTTTTATACCTTGTTTTACGTTCTCAATATCGGTTGCATCAACAAAAGTAATTTCAAGCCCCATATCCATAAAAGACTGGAAAACACTACGCGTATTGCCAAATAAGAACGAGCTGGCCAATATATGGTCGCCGTATTTTATGAGCGATAGTATGCTGGCAGATATAGCAGCCATGCCGGTAGAAAAAGCTATGGTAGCCATGCCTTTTTCCATATTAGTTACTTTAGTTTCCAATGCAGAAACGGTAGGATTACCCTGGCGTGAGTAAGCATAACCCTTTTTCTTGTTTTGGAAAATATCAACCAGGTCCTGTACATCGTCATAGCCCCAGGTTACGGCATTATGCACCGGCTGGTGCAATGCACCATGTTCTGGTTTACCTAATCTGTCGGAATGTAATATGGTGGTAGTAAAACCTTTTTTTGCAGTCATGAGAAAACTATTGATCAGAAAATCAAATTAACTGCGAACTTAAGGAAATAGGCATAAAATATTTAGTAAAATGGATTTTTTAGTGTCGCTTATTAACAAGTTACATTAAGATTATTAAGTTTGGCGGCATAAATAACAAGATTAAAAAGGCATATCCATTAAATATGAGAGCCGTTATACAACGCGTTACACAAGCCAGCTGCACGGTTGAGGGAGAAACAACCGGATCTATAGGCTCGGGATTTTTAGTCTTATTAGGTATTGAAGACCGTGATACCGGTGACGATGTGCAATGGCTTGCTCAAAAGATTACCAACATGCGGGTCTTTGGTGATGAAAACGGTTTAATGAATAAATCGCTGGCGGATATTGACGGACAGATATTGCTAATATCGCAGTTTACACTTTTTGCGCAGACAAAAAAAGGCAACCGGCCATCTTTCATCAAGGCGGCAAAGCCCGATAAGGCTATTCCGCTGTACGAACTAATGGCAGCAACATTACAAACCTTAACAGGCAAAAAAACAGAAACAGGCATTTTTGGCGCGGATATGAAAATAAGCTTGCTGAACGATGGCCCTGTAACCATTGTAATGGATACCCATGATAAGGATAATCACTAAAAGAATTTTATGACCATTGAAGAAGCACAACAAACGGTTGATAGGTGGATAAACACGACCGGCATACGCTACTTTAACGAGCTAACCAACACAGCCATTTTAATGGAAGAAGTTGGCGAAGTTGCCCGTATTATGGCAAGGCAGTATGGTGAGCAATCGTTCAAAAAATCAGATACGGAGGTAAACCTTGCCGATGAAATGGCCGATGTATTATTTGTACTTATTTGCCTTGCAAATCAAACCGGCATTGATCTTACCAAGGCATTTGTGAACAACCTCGATAAAAAAAGCATCCGCGATGCCGACAGGCACCGGAACAACGAAAAGCTGAAGCCTAAGGAATAAATAAAACCTGACTAAACGAACATGATCGATACCATTATTTTTGATCTCGGCGCGGTGCTGATAGACTGGAACCCGCATTACATGTATCGCACTATTTTTAGCGATGAGGGCGAGATGAAAGATTTCCTGGCCACCGTTTGCACATCCGACTGGAACGAAGAACAAGATGCAGGACGTTCTTTGCAGGAAGGTACCGATCTGCTGGTAAAGCAATTCCCTGAACACGAAGCAAACATCCGTGCTTTTTACTCACGATGGGAAGAAATGCTGGGCGATGCCCTTGAGGATACAGTAGCCATATTTAAAGAACTGAAAGAAAGCGGCAAGTTTAAAATTTATGCCCTAACCAATTGGTCGGCAGAGACTTTTCCGGTTGCCTTAGCACGTTTTGAATTTTTAAACTGGTTTGATGGCATTGTAGTATCCGGCGCAGAAAAAATGCGCAAACCCACCCCTGAGTTTTACCACATTCTGCTTAACAGGTATGCCATAAAACCGCAAGATGCCTTGTTTATTGATGATAATTACCGAAACATACTTGCCGCTGAAAAACTGGGTATTAAGTCTATACATTTCACCTCCGCTACAGATCTGCACAGGGAGTTACTCAACCTGAAATTATTATAAAGCATTGATAATAAACCTTTATTGTAAGCAAAAACTTAAGATAAATATTGGGGAAACCGTTCATCTTTTCGTGGACAAACAATTTAATATCGGGGTATTTTTACCATAAGCATCAATAGCTTAATTAAAGCAAGAACAGCGTAACCGGTTTGTTACAAACATGGAGGATTGCACTAAATAACTGACGAATCAGTAAAAAACGCTGACAGGTTTTCATGCCTTTGTCCCGCATCAAAAATGTTTCGCAAACAACGTGGGAATATAATGCTAATTTATTTTTTACTGCCTCTTATGGGTTTTAGCGTATTGTAAAAATACCGTATTAAAGAGTTAAAATTGCGCTGCTAAATAACAAAGGCTAACAGATTACAGGATTAAATTTATTCATGCCAGTTAAATATTAATCCTTTAATTAACATAGTGTTATTTTAAGCAATAAGCTGTATTTATTAAAGTATTTTTCAGATATTGCTTAACCATTTATAGTTATCATTCGTAATAAATGCATTTATAAATCCTGAACCGTCTTTTTTTTTGGCATAGAATTTTCTATACTAATCTAAAGCCTTTGGTTAAACTTAAAATGAGTATCGCGTTAAAATGAGTATTGAGATAGGGAACAATTTTTATTCTGATGATGCATCCCATCTTGCTCAAATAATTGATCAAATAAATGCTGGAATCTGGGAATTTAATATCACTACAAGAGATGTTAAATGGTCGGCTGGTTTTTACGCGGTTTTAGGTTATAAACCAGGCGAAATAGAATGTTCCTATAATTTCTTTCTCGAAAATCTTTTATATCATCACGACAGGATTACCTTTTCAAAATCCGTAAATGCACGTTCAGAGGATAACACCAGTGTATGCCAGATCAGGCTTTTAACCAAGTCTTCCGGTTATCAATGGTTTGAAAGCACTGTTAAAAGGTGGGAAAACGGCAGCGGCCCGCGTTTAACCGGCTCGCTTATCAATATCAATCAGGCTAAGATCTTAAGCCTTCGTACGGCGCAAAATAATTTCCTTTTTAACGAGACAGGCACCTTAGCCAAATTAAGCGGTTTTGAAATAGACGTACCTACCATGGGTATTGTACTCTCTGAAGAGGCGTTTGATATTTATGAGCTGAATAACCCGCTCGATCTTACGCTTGAGGAAGCCATCAGCTTTTTTGAACCGCAGTACCGCCCGCTTATTAATGAGGCTATCAGCAACGCGGTTAAATTTTGTAAGCCTTACGACATGGAGCTGCTGTTCCGCTCGGCCAAGAATAACGTAATCTGGGTGCGCGCCAAAGGGGTGCCTATAATTGATGATTTCGGCAGGTGTATTAAGATCAGGGGAATTTTTCAGGACATCGATATCATAAAAAGAAAAAGCCTGGCCCTGCAATCGTCCATCAATTTACTGAACGATCAGAACAAGCGCCTGCAAAACTTTGCTTACATCGTATCGCATAATCTGCGCTCGCATACCGGTAACCTGCAGTTTATGGTTAACCTGCACGAAGACAGCACATCTGAAGACGACCGTACAGAGGTTTTTGCTCATATTAAATCTATCAGTAACAGCCTTAGCACTACTATAGAACATCTTAACGAAATTGTTAAGATCCAGACAGATGTTGAGCAGGAACGGAAAACCATATCTTTTGAAGATTCGTTTAAAAATGTGATCTCTGCGCTTCAAAGTAATATCGAATCTATCGATGCTTATATAGATTACGATTTTAGCAAGTGCCCGGTAATTAATTATATACCTGCTTACCTGGAAAGCATTTTGCAGAACCTGCTCACAAACTCATTAAAATACCGCAGCATGGACAGGCAATTACAAGTTACCTGCCGCACCATACGCGATTATGAGCATATCTATATGATATTTGAGGATAATGGTATTGGTATAGATATGGACCGTTATGGCGATAAAATATTCGGTATGTATAAAACCTTCCATCAAAACTCTGATGCCAAGGGCATAGGCCTGTTCATTACCCGTAACCAGATAGAAGCCTTGGGCGGCACCATTAAGGTTGACAGCACCGTTAACGTTGGTACCAGGTTTACCATCAGGCTGCTGTAACAAAATAGCCCGACTGAAATATTATTTCAACCGGGCTTTCTCATTGAGGTAAACTTTATTTATTCAATAAAGCTTTCCAGTATTTTAAATCCGGTTTCTGTTTCCAGTTCAACCTTGTTTATGCTTTTTGGCAGCAGGATACAATCGCCCATTTTCACGGCATAAGCTTCGTTGTTGTATTTGAGCGTAAAGGCACCTTCTATACAAACATATATCACAAATGAATCAAGGTCGCTGTAATCTTTAGAGGTGTTCTCATCAAAGTCAAGCACGTTGGTTGTAAAATAAGGGCAGCTCACCAATTCTACCGTTTCATTCTTTTCCGGCTCGTAGCTTGTTTTATATTCCGGGTAGTGTTTGTAATCAATGGCAGCAAGTGCTTCTTCAACGTGCAGTTCGCGTTTGTTACCTTTGTCGTCTACGCGGTCAAAATCATAAATGCGATAGGTAATATCTGATGTTTGCTGTATTTCTGCAATCAACAGGCCTTTGCCTATAGTATGTACACGGCCCGCAGGTAAAAAGAAAACATCACCGGCAGTAACATCTTCCTTATTAAGAATGTCTGTTAAATGGCCGCTGTTAAAGGTATCCAGATATTCCTGTTGAGTAAGTTCTTTGTTGAAACCGGCAATAAGTGTAGAACCAGGGTCGGCTTCTATCACGTACCACATTTCTGTTTTACCAAAAGAATTATGGCGTTTTTTTGCAAGTTCATCGTTAGGATGCACCTGTATGGACAGATCCTCGTTGGCATCGATAAATTTTACCAGTAACGGGAAAGTATTTCCAAAATGCTCATAAACCTTTTTGCCTACCAGCTCATCCTTGTATTGCTCTAAGAGCTCAGCAAGCGATTCGCCCGCCAGTTCGCCATCTGCAACTACAGAAACGTCAGACTTTACGCCTGATATTTCCCAGGTTTCGCCGCAATTGGGTAGGTCGCCAAAATCTTTGTGCAGGTAGGTTTTAATTTTTTGCCCGCCCCAGATTTTGTCTTTGTATATGGTTTTAAATTTTAAGGGATATAGCGCCGACATGATGCAGATGTTTTATAGTTATAAGATGTTTATTTAACTCTAAAAAACAGCGTTAACTGTTATACCGACAAATATATAATTTAAACATAAACCCTAACAGGCTACTTATTCTTTTTAGATGCTTTGCGCATTTTTTCTTCCGCTTGTTTCACCTCGTCTTTTTCACTTAAAGGGTAATCGGTTTTCATGCCGGTACGGGTCGCTTCCGGTTCGGCTTTTTCAACAGTCTTTGGGTTTTCTGTTACTTTTTTCATGATGCAGGCATTATAATCAATTTAACATTTCTGCCCTTAATAAGTTTAGGAATAAATTATATTAGGCCTGCCAAAACCCACTTATCAAAGAAATGAAATCACAATTATTTTTCAATAAATTTTGTAACAAACCTGTTTCATATAAATCTAAATATCACTTTACAGCCAAGGTACTGCATATGCTGTAATTGAATCGTAAAAGCCCGCACCTCAAGGGCCTAAAATAAAATCACATAATTTCAATCTAAAATGAACAATTTAATTCTTTCACTATGGTGGGTATTGCCCATTGTGGTTATCGTTGTGTTGTACAAATCTGTATTACGCGTATTTTTCGGGATGATCATCGTACCCGATGACCGTATCGGGCTGGTAGTAAAAAAGTATGCCCTCTCGGGTAGTAAACGCCTTCCCGATGGCCGTATCATAGCCATCAACGGCGAAGCCGGCATGCAGGCGCAGGCATTGGCACCGGGCCTTTACTGGCGCATGTGGCCGTGGCAGTTTACTATTGGCATGGAGCCGTTCACTATTATTGAGCAGGGTAAACTTGGCCTTGTAAAAGCTAAAGACGGTGCATCTATGGATACTGGCCGTGTACTGGGTAAACCTGTTGAGTGCGATAAGTTTCAGGATGCTGTTGCCTTTCTGGATAACAAAGGACAAAAGGGCCCGCAGGCTGCTTTCTTAACGCCGGGTAGTTACCGTATCAATACTTTTTTGTTTGATATCGAAATGGTACCGGTTACCCACATACAGGAAAATAAAGTGGGTATAGTTACCACGCTTGATGGCGAACCTTTGGAAAAAGGCGAGATAGCAGGCATTTCGGTACCAGGCCATAAAAACTACCAGGACCCAATGGCTTTTATAAACGCCGGTGGTATGAAAGGCCTACAGGAAGATGTTATACTTGCCGGTACCTATTATTTAAACCCATGGTTTGTAATTGTTGAGCAGGTAAGCATGGTTTACATACCTATTGGTTATGTAGGTGTGGTTAACTCCTTTGTGGGGCCGGAAGGTAAAGACACCAGCGGCGACAGCTTTAAACATGGCAACATTGTTAAACGAACCGAAAAAGGTGTTTGGGACCAACCGTTAGACCCTGGTAAGCACCCGGTAAACATTTATACCCATGCGGTTGAAGTGGTACCAACCACCAACATTGTACTTAACTGGGCCGACAGCCGTACCGAAGCGCATGAACTGGACAAAAATCTTTGTACCATTACTGTCCGTTCATCTGATGGTTTTACATTTAACCTTGATGTTTCGCAGATTATCCATATCCCAAGAAACGAGGCACCGAAAGTTATAGCACGTTTTGGTAACATGAAGAACCTGGTTTCGCAGGTGCTGGAGCCAACCATCGCCAACTACTTCCGCAACTCGGCTCAAAAAAGCGATGTTATAGAATTCTTAGCCAACCGTGTACAGCGTCAGGATGATGCAAAATCGCACATCAGCAAAGTGCTGGATGACTATAACGTAGTAGGCGTTGACACATTGATTGGCGATATTGTGCCTCCGGCTGCATTGATGAAAACCTTAACCGACCGTAAAATAGCCGAGCAGGAAAAGGTAACTTATGAAACCCAGCGTAACGCGCAAATTGAACGTAAGGAGTTTGAAAGTGCCAAGGCCGGTGCAGATATGCAGCCCGAGGTTGTAAAATCAACCAGGCAGGTAGAGATTAATACGCAGATGGCTGCATCTAAGGTTGCTGCATCAAAGGGTGAGGCAGAGGCTAAAACTATCAATGCTAAAGCCGATGCAGAAGTACGAACCATCATAGCTAAAGCCGATGCAGAAGCCAAGATAGTGAACGCTAAAGCCGATGCAAATGCAACCGAGGTAAACGGTACTGCCGAAGCCTCAAAAATAAAGGCAATAGGTTTAGCCGAAGCAGAAGTTACCAAACAGAAAACCGAAGCCATGGGTACCGAGCAGTATGCCATAGTACGTGTAGCCGAAGCACTTGCCGTAAATGGAATAAAATTAGTTCCTGAAATTATGGTAAACGGCAAAGATGGCGCAGGCAATGGTATGATAGATGCCCTTATAGGAAACGAAATGCTGAAGAAACTGCAAAAGGACAACAACAGCGATGCGAAATAAAACAGCGCTGTAAACAATAAAGGCTGCCTCAAGAAAATGAGGCAGCCTTTTCATTGATATAGATTTGGGCGATGAATTTTACTCTGATCGCAAGCTTTTTACAGGATTGCTTAGCGCCGCCCGCACCGTTTGCGAGCTTAAGGTTAACAAAGCAGTAAGCAGCATACCGCCGCCGCTGATAGCGAATATCCACCAGCTGATATTGGTACGGTCTGAAAAGTTCTGTATCCAGTTATGCATTACCCACCAGGCAACGGGCGTTACAACCACAAAAGCAAGTAGTACAAGTGTTACCATCTCGGTAGAAAGCAAAGTAACAATCTGGGTAACGGAAGCACCTAATACTTTCCTAACGCCAATTTCTTTGGTACGTAAACTTGTGGTGTACATAGCCAAACCCAGCAAACCAAGGCAGCTGATAAAGATCGATAGCCCTGCCGCCCAGGTAAGCAATTGTGATGTATGCTGTTCGGCCTGGTAAAATTTAGCTATGCTTTCGTCGTAAAACTGGTAGGTGAAATCATCATCCGGGTAAATTTCTTTCCATGCTTTTTCTATGGCAGATATTGCGGTTTTCCATTCGTTTCCGCCCGGGGTTTGTGATTTTAAACTTACGTGAAAAGTAGCATCAGTCCATTGATCATTTGGCGTTATCAGAACGAGTGGTTTCACTGGGGCATGTAAAGATTCCTGGTGAAAATCTGAAATTACCCCCACTATCTGCATCGTCTTATCGCCGTTAAACTTTTGTATAGTTTTTCCAATAGCGTCAGCAGGATTTTTAAAGCCTATCAGTCGCGCGTAATTTTCATTTATCAAAAAGCCATGCGTAGAATCGGCCATTTCTATGTTGCGGCCTGCCAGCAATTTGATATGATAAAGCTTAATGTAATTAGCATCTCCATTTTTAATCTGAACTTCTGTTTTTACTTCCTTTTTACCATCCTTATAAGTTGCCTCGGTAGAGCTTGTACCGTCTGATGACGGTGCCTGGCCTCCCCTGCTCAGCATTGCAATTTGCGGTATAGCATTCAATTTATCGGCAAAAACCTGTTTCTTGCTTTTGTTATTGTTTTTCCATGGCGTTGTTACAAAAACTATCGCATCTTTTTTAAAACCCAGATCCTTGCTAATAGCATAGTGGATTTGCTTGCTTACCAAAAACGTAGCCATTATAAAAAACTGTGCTATTCCAAATTGAGTAACAGTAAGCGATTTACGCAGCCATACGTTCCTTGTCTTCCCATTCCCCATGGCCGATTGGCTTTTAAGAACTTGCACCGGCTTATAGCCAGAAAGAATTAAAGCCGGGTAAACTCCGGATAAAAGGCTTACTACAATTACCAATCCGCATAAGAAAAGAATAATGCCCGGCTGGCTTAGCAAATCAAACTTAATATCAGGAGGTATGAAATCGGCAAACAGTTTCAGGATTATTGGTGCAAGTCCGATGGAAATGATCACCGAAACCAGTGTTATTATAAAAGTTTCGCTTAAAAGCTGGATTATGAGCTGGCCGCGCGTACTGCCAATGGTTTTGCGAATACCGATTTCCTTAGCCCGTTGTGAAGCCTGGGCGGTTGTAAGATTAATAAAATTAATACATCCCAAAATAAGCAGAAAGGCCGCTATAATCAGCAAACCCCAAAGAGTATTCTTATTAGCGACCCGATTGCCGCTAAAATTTGAAAAAATAGGATTAAAATGTATATCGCTAAGTGGCTGCAGAGTATACCAGCGCTTATTGCCCTTATCCTCCGGGCGCGGAGGGCTGTGTTTAAAAAACACGGCTGTTAATCTTTTACCAACAGAAGCAGGATTTGTGTTGGGCGCTAACTGGACCAGGCACTGAGAATCTGACGAGGTACCACCCCAATTGGTAAGATTAATGCCCTGGCTGCTTGCCAAAGCTTTAGCACTTTTTACGGTGCTAACAGAGATAAAATCTTTAAATACAAAATCTGTATTTTGCTTAAATGGCGCTACTACGCCGGTAACCTGCATGGTTAAGGTATCTTCGTAAGTAATAGTTTTACCAATCATATCGTTAAAAGACAGACCGGGAAAATATTTTTTCGCTTTATCAGAGGCAAGAACCACTTTATAAGGTGCGTTCAAAGCAGTTTTTGGTGATCCTGCCAGCCAATCATATTTAAATACCGTAAAATACTCATCGTCGGTAAGTATTATGTTGTTCTGGTGCTTAAGTTTTTTTTCCGGCTGACCATCCTGTTTAGGCACCTTTACGGAAAAATCTGACATGGTAAAAAATGCAGCAACCTTAGCAACACCTGCAACCTCTGCCCTTATGGCATCGGGTATTGGCGCGCATACACCACTATTGTAAACCGGCTCACCGGCAAAGGTATAATTGGTAACTACCCGATAAATACTTTTCCCATTGGGATGAAATTTATCAAAATCAAAATCATAACTAACAATAAGGTAAATAACCAGGGCCGCACTGATGCCGATGGATAGCCCGATGACGTTGATAAACGTGAACAATTTGTGCCTTCCAAAATTGCGTAAGGCTACTTTCAGGTAATTCTTGATCATAATAGCGTTATTGAAACTAAGCAAAGCCAAGCACACGCCAAATATATAAATTACTGATTATAAGCTATTTGATCAATTATGTAAATTTTAAACCTGTCCGTAGGTGAACAATTGGTGTACGGTAACGATACAGGGAAAGTGTACGTTACGATGCGTTGTTAACGCTATGTAATGCTCAGAATAGTTATTTTGCGATTAAGATTTTCTGTAAACCGCGTGTCATTGCGAGCGATAGCGTGGCAATCTCGTTGTATGCCTGGCGCTAATGCACTGGCGTGAGATTGCTTTATTCCTCGCAATGACAAAGTTTGTTACAACGCCTTTAAATCCAGAATCTTTTCATTGCGAGCGATAGCGTGGCAAACTCTTCGTATGCTTGCCGTTCATGCACTGGCATGAGATTGCTTCCTTCCTCGCAATGACAAAGTTTATTACAACGCTTTGAATCCAAAATCTTGTCATTGCGAGCGATAGCGTGGCAATCTCGTTGTATGCCTGGCACTAATGCACTGGCGTGAGATTGCTTCGTTCCTTCCAATGACAAAGTTTGTTACAACGCCTTTAAATCCATAATCTTGTCATTGCGAGCGATAGCATGGCAATCTCGTCGTATGCTATTGCTTAACGCATTCAAGAAAATATTATGCATAAAAGTGCTGACTACTTCTTCAGCTGCCTTACTTCAGTTTTTAATTCCTGAACCTGCTCTTGTGCCTGGCGGTTTTCGAGGTAGAAATAAATGGCAAAACCGAGGAATATCTTACCCAATACAAATACTGCGGCAAATACCCATCTCCACGCTTTGTGAATCCGCATGTGCGACGACTGGCCTTCAACTTCTATGTATTGATCACCGGGTTTTTCGGTTTTATAGCTTTCCTTTTGCTCACGTGCCCGGTAAACTTCGGGCTTGGCATCGGGTGACAGGATCAATCCTTCTATTTCATTTTCAATTTTACGCCACAAACCAGGAGGCGGGGTAATAGCCATATTCATTGCTATTTTCTCCATATCCTCTTCCAATTGCTGTAAGGCAAGGTTAATTTCAGGGTAGCGTTGTTTAAGGTACATTAATTCCTTCACCTCCTCTTCAGAAGCTGCTCCCATTACGTAAGCTTCTAAAATACCACTGTTAATGTAATCCTGCATAACCTTCGCCTTTTCTTATATGAGTGAATGAGTCTTTCAAAATTCTTTTAACGGTTTCTTCTGGTCTGTTTAGTTCGGCGGCCAATACGGCTATGGTTTTACCGCTATAATGTAATCCGCAAAAAACATGCCTTTGATCGGGTGTCATTTGTTCAATAAACTTATTGTCGCCGGTTTCACTTACGCTATCAACAACACCCTGGTTGTTAATATTTTCAAATAAAGTGCTTAATTTTTTTCTTGCTATCAACTGCAGGTGGCAAAGCGTACCAAACCTGCTTTCAGAATATTCTTCCAGGTTTAAAGGCACTTCTTTAAAAACTTCAATGAGGTAGTGTTCGGCGGTACTATAATTTTTTACAATTCCGTATATGTAGCCAAGTAGCGCGGCACCATAATTATCATATAGGTTACGCACCGAGGTCAACTTATCCGCCTGCCCTGATCTTTTCGACTGCAACTTAACTTTCAAAACGAAATGAATTTTGTATTTATTAATAAAAAATATTAACATCCAAAAGACAATCAAAATTACAACATTTAATCAAAAATGTCACATAAAATTTGATTTGGATACGCAATACATGCAATTGTTAAAATATGTTATACGACCCCGCCTTTAATTTGGTTTAATTTATATTTACACCATGTTGCGCAGTACATTAATAATTGTCGTTTTCTTACTTTTTTCGCTCCGGCTGCATGCCCAAACTGTTTTTAGCGGCCGGGTGCTCGAAAACAAAACCCGCATAGCATTACATGGCGTAATTATAGAAAACCTTAGTAATAAACTGAAAACCATTACTCCGGGCGATGGCCGGTTTAGCATAGCCGCCAAGCCGGGCGACCTGCTGGTGTTTAAAGTTTTTGCCTATAAACCCGATACCGTATTGATCACAGACATGCATGACAGGGAAATATTGCTTCAGCCGATGACAACCATGCTGGACCAGGTAACTATTACAGATACCAGCGGGCGTACTTTAAATGCTAATAAAAACACCAAACTACCTTACGACCCGGAGTTTCACGGACAAACATTTGTGTACCATCGTGATGATAAAGAAAATTATGACGGCGGGGTTATAGCGAGGATCCACTACTTTACCAAAGACGATAACGACAAAAAGAAAGCTGCACAAAAACTCCAGGACATTAAAATAAGTGAACACATCAGCAGTGTTTTTACGCCAGAAAATATTTCGCAGTTTATTCCTCTAAAAGGGCAGGATATGGATAATTTTTTATTGCTGTACACGCCCGATGTTAAGACCTATACCGGTAAAGACTTCAACTTTTTAAGTTACATTAACGCCAGTTACAAGGCTTGGCAAAAACTTACGCCTGATGAACGCAAGGCCGGGCAGATCTTTAATAAAAATTAAAGCAGATAAATTATTTACCTTTCAAGCTGTCGGCTTTAGCTTTTGCACGTTTTTTAAAGAATCCTTTCAGCAGGAAATTATGCTGGGCCGCTTCCAGGTCATCGTTCAGTTTAACAGAGCTTTGCTGCAAATAATTTAAAGTAGTTTGTACCTGCGTTGCACCTTTAGGGTCGTTTAACAACACACCAATAGCGCTGTTGGTTCCATTTAGCTTACTGCTTGCTTTGTTCAGATTATCTGTTAACACCGATGCATTTGCAGCCGCCTGTTGTAATTGTGTAACCGCACCTTTTATACGGCTAAACGTAACTGTATCGGTCAAAACCTTATCGGCAAAGCCGCCTTTGGTGTTCATCTTATTGCTAAATTTATCTAACTGCACAGCTAAATGTGCTGCACTTGCAGTTGCGGCCTGCAAATTGGTCATTGATTTACGCAGCTGCTCGCCCATTAAGCTATCGGCAAGCAAAGTTCCTACTGTTCCTTTTCCTTCCAATATTTTTTTACTTAAAAGCTTAAAATCTGTAGTAATGGCCAGCAGGTTCTGGTTGTTCTGCTGCAGTGTTTTCATAATATCATCGGTCGACATTATTTTTTCTGCTTGTAATACGTCGTTATCCTGTACTGTAGGGGCTTGCGGGCTGCCGCCATCAATCACAATGATTTTATTACCAATTAAACCATCAGAGCTGATGCGCACACCAGAATTGCGGTGAATGTATTGCTGGGTTGCCTGGTCAATGCGCATTTTTACATCAACCTTTGAAGTGCCAACAAATTTTATGCTGCTGATGGTGCCTATTTTAACGCCTGAAAACCAAACATCGTTTCCCTTTTTCAGGCCGGAAACATCTTCAAAAACGGCACTTATGTGAATATTTTTTTCAAAGCTTTTTTGCTGGCCGCCCAGGGTGAAAACCCCAAGTATAAAAATCAGCAATCCTGCTGATAAAAATATCCCAACCGTTATTGCTTTCCTGTTATCTGTAGCCATGGTGATCGCTTAATGTCTTATTGTATAAAATTGTAATCATAAAAAGGCTTAACCCTCTTGTCGTCTGTATCAAAAACTTCGTTAAAAGTACCTACCCGCTGAAACTGCCCATCCAGCAGCATTGCGATGCGGTCGCCGGTAGTTTTAGCGCAGGTTAAATCGTGCGTAATTATAATAGATGATGTATTATATTGTTTTTGAACCTTATTTATCAGGTCGTTAATTTCTATCGATGTAATTGGATCCAGGCCTGCCGTCGGCTCATCATACAGCATAATTTCGGGATTGAGGATCAGCGTGCGTGCGATACCTATACGTTTACGCTGCCCGCCCGAAAGCTCGGCCGGCATCTGGTTAATGGCCTGCGACAAGCCAACCGAATGCAGCACTTCCTCAACTGCTGTATCAATTTGCTGGCGGGTAATTCCTTTTCGGTTTCTCACCAAAGGGAATTCCAGATTTTTTCGTACGGTCATACTATCATACAGGGCACTGTTCTGAAATGAAAAACCAATACGAATGCGTAATTCCTGTAACTCTTCCTCGCTGATAGTTGTAACCTCTTTGCCCAGCACCTCTATAGTACCGGCATCTGGTTTTAACAAGCCCGAGATCAGTTTAATTAATACAGATTTACCAGTACCCGAACGGCCAAGCACCACAAGGTTTTCGCCCTGGTAAAGGTCAAGGTCTATACCGCGCAATACAGCATAATCTTCAAAGGCCTTTTTTAAGCCTTTTATGCTTATTACCTTGTTGTTATAATCTATATTAACTTTCTCTTTTTCCATTTTGCGGTATTAGCCGTTTAGCGAAAATTACTGGTTATCTGTACAATAACTATTTCTTCTATAAATACCAGGAACATGGCTGTTACCACCGCTCCGTTTGCTGCTTTACCTACACCCTCGGTACCTTTTGTAGAATTAAAACCCTGGTAACAACCTACTATACCGATTGTAAAACCAAATACGATAGATTTAATTAATGACGATACAAAATCAACAAAGGTAAGAGGTTGAAAAACCTGCTGCATAAATGTGGTATAGCTGGTGCCCTCGTTCATGGCCACGTTTAAGTAGCCGCCTAAAAGGCCGATAAATGCGGTATAACAGGCAAGTATGGGTATCGCAATGCTGGTAGCAATAACGCGCGTACATACCAGGTATTTGAATGGCTTGGTACCGGATACCTCCATGGCATCTATCTGCTCGGTTACCCGCATGGAACCCAACTCGGCACCGATGCTTGAACCAACTTTGCCCGAGGCTATCAGTGCTGTAACCAATGGGGCCAATGCGCGCATAATGGCGATAGAAACCAGTGACGGCAGCCATGATGTTGCACCAAACTCTAAAAGCGAAGGGCGCGATTGCTTGGTGAATATCAAACCAACAATAAACCCAGTAACAGTTATCAATGTAAACGAACGCACACCCACTTCAAAGCACTGCCTTACAATCTCCTTCATTTCAAATGGCGGCACAAACGCTTCCTTAAAAAACCGTAAAATGAAAAGATGTATCTGGTAAATTTCTTTAAAAAAGTTTGCAAAACGTTGTTTCGTCTTACTCTCTTTCTTTTTTTCTACGGTTGTTGTCGACGTGCTGCCTGCCTGATCCATTAATGATTGTTAAGATGTTGCTGCCTTACAAAGGTGACGCTGTGCATAATACAACATAATTGCACCATTTGTTTGCTCTAAAAATGTTATTAGCGCCACCGAGTATGTTACCGATCCGTAATGCATGATGCTATTTCCTGTTATTTTAAATGCTTTAAAGGAAAAGCACCTACTTAAGAGGCTAAGCGGTTAACCTAAGTGCGTTACCGCATGTATATGCTAAAGTTTTGCGGATGCAAACGTAAGTTTAATTGCGTTAAATGAGTAATAAGCATGTGTTAAAGTGCATCTTAAAATTGTAAAATTTTTGGCGTATTAAATTGGCATTGCGTTTACAGTAAAATCAAAGCTTATAAAATTCAAATCCATAAGGCGCTGCTGTTAACTCCGCCTCATCGCTATCGTAACAAAAACATATGATGATAAAACCGCCTTTATATTTATTTGTTGCAGAGGGGAATACACAACAACAATATACCCCAGTCATGATCCAAAAATTTATAAACCGTTTTTTATTAATAGCACTGTTAGCCTTAGGCATCAGCAATAGCCTTTATGCCCAAAAATTTGCAGACCTTGCCCAAACGCCTCCTATGGGGTGGAACAGCTGGAACACATTTCAAACCAAAATAAGCGAACCCATGCTCAGAAGCATGGTTGATAATTTCATATCATCAGGCATGAAAGATGCCGGCTACACTTATTTTGTACTGGACGATGGCTGGATGAGCATGCAGCGCGACAAGAACGGCAACCTGGTACCAGATTCGCAAAAGTTTCCTAATGGTATTAAAGAGTTTGTAGATTATGTGCACTCCAAAGGCTTAAAGTTTGGCATTTACAATTGTGCAGGTACCAAAACATGCGCCGGTTACCCGGGCACCCGCGGCTATGAGTATCAGGATGCACGGCTTTATGCATCATGGGGAGTTGACTATTTGAAATATGATTGGTGCAATACCGAAGGCATTGATGCAAAAGAAGCTTATACCTTAATGAGCCAGGCCATAAAAGAAGCAGGCAGGCCAATGATTTTCAGCATTTGCGAATGGGGTCAGCATCAGCCGTGGCGCTGGGGCAAGGATCTGGGCCAGCTATGGCGCACTACCGGCGATATTTACGCCGGATTTGATAAAAATTTAACTAACGGCGGCTGGACTGCTTTAAGCGTACTCAACATTCTGGATAAACAGGATAGCATAAGACAATATGCAGGGCCGGGCCACTGGAACGACCCCGATATGCTGGAGGTAGGCAACGGCATGACCTACAGTGAAGACAAGGCACATTTTTCAATATGGTGTATGCTGGCAGCGCCACTTATGGCAGGTAACGATCTGAGCAAAATGTCGGCACAAACCAAGTCTATTTTAACTGATAAGGAAATGATTGCTATTGACCAGGATTCGTTAGGTGTTGAGGCTTTTAAATACACTATGATCGACAGCGTTGAAGTGCTGGTAAAACCTTTAGCCCATAACGAATTTGCCATATGCTTTCTGAACCGTTCCGGGCATTCGCAAGCATTAAATTTCGACTGGAAAAAGCAGGTTATCAATGATAGCATCACTAAAAACAGCTATGCTTTTGACCACTTTGTTTACAAAACCCATAACGTGTGGACCAATAAAGATGGTAACACCGCTAAACCCCTCGTTGAAAACATCTCTGCACATGATGTTGTGGTACTCAAACTAAAATTGATAAGACGATAAACGAAAATGATATTTTAAAACGGCATCTGAGTAGCAAATCGGCTTACTCAGATGCCGTTTTTGCTTATTTAAAGCGCATCTTAAAAAATGATTTTGTGTTCGTTTAAAGATTGCGTGTAACTCCTGACCGACAAAACCGGCACATTACAACATTTTATCTATTTTTGGCCATTCATCTTATCTGCCATTTTATATTATGTGCGCTAAAAACATTCAAACTGATATGACTGACATTTATAACGGCCTGCTGGAAGGCAACAAGCAATTTGTAAAAAATCACATCGATGCCGACCCTGAATATTTCACCAAGCTGGCAAAGGGACAATCGCCGCCGGTTTTGTGGATTGGCTGCGCCGATAGCCGCGTGCCTGCCAACCAGATAACCAACACCGCCCCTGGCGAGGTATTTGTACACCGCAACATTGCCAATATGGTGATCCACTCGGACATGAACATGTTGTCTGTATTGGATTATGCGGTAAACGTATTAAAGGTAAAGCATGTAATTGTGACCGGTCACTACGGCTGCGGCGGTGTTATTGCAGCAATGGGTAACCACCAGTTTGGGCTGATTGACAACTGGCTGAGGCACATTAAAGATATTTACCGCTTACACGCCGAAGAACTGGACCAGATAACAGACGAACAACAACGCTCCAACCGACTGGTTGAATGGAACGTGATTGAAAACACCCGCAACCTTTGCAAAACCTCCATTGTACAAAACGCCTGGAAAAACGGGCAGGTATTAGGCGTGCACGGCTGGGTATACAGCTTAAGCACCGGTATCATCACCGATATGAAAGTAAGCGCCTACGACAATGATAACATGGAAGAGGTGTTTAAATTTAGATAATTGCGAAGCAATTATTTAAATTTAAACAGAACCAAGAGACAAGAACCAAGAGACAAGAATCAAGAACCAAGAGACAAGAATCAAGAAAAAACCAGCATATTAATAAGACACGATACTTCGTGTCTTATTAATGTTAGTGTATTCTTGGATAAATCATTAAATAAGAAAGCCGGCAGTTGAACAACTCCGGCTTTCTTAGTATTATTTAGAGATACAAATATTTAGAGACAAAATATATCTAAAGACACAATGTATTGTGTCTCTACAAGGTTCTTGATTCTTGGCTCTTATCTCTTGATTCTTTCCCTCTATACTTCTTTAGTCAAGAACGGGTACCTGTAATCTTTTGGTGGGTCAAAGGTTTCTTTGATGGTTCTTGGGGACACCCAACGCAACAGGTTTATCATAGACCCTGCTTTATCGTTGGTTCCTGAACCCCTTGCGCCGCCAAACGGCTGCTGGCCTACCACTGCACCGGTTGGCTTGTCGTTAATATAGAAATTACCGGCTGCATTGCGTAAACGGTATGTGGCTTTCGCAATGGCTTCCCTGTCTTGCGATAAGATGGAACCTGTTAATGCATAGATAGACGTGGTATCGATGATGTCCATTATCTCTTCAAATTTATCGTCTTCATAAACATAAACTGACAATACCGGGCCAAACAACTCTTCGCACATAGTAACATAACGCGGGTCGTTCACTTTTAAAACAGTGGGCTCTATAAACCAGCCTACCGTTTTATCATATTTACCACCTGCAATCACTTCTACATTTTCATCAGCTTTGGCTGCGTCAATATATTTAGCCAGCTTATCAAAAGAACGCTCGTCAATAACGGCATTAATAAAATTGCCGAAATCTTCTACCGGGCCCATTTTAAAGGAAGTAATGTCGCGCTGCATTTTTTCCTTTACAGCAGGCCATAACGAAGCAGGAATATAAGCCCTGGATGCAGCAGAACATTTTTGCCCCTGGTATTCGAAAGCGCCGCGTACCAATGCGGTATTAACCACATCTGCATCTGCGCTTGGGTGTGCCAGTACAAAGTCCTTGCCGCCGGTTTCGCCTACTATTCGCGGGTAAGTTTTATATTTATGAATATTGTTACCGATAATTTGCCATATTGTTTGGAAAACAGCGGTTGAGCCTGTAAAATGGATTCCTGCAAAATCAGGGTGGTTAAAGATCACTTCCCCTGCCAAAGGGCCATCGCCATACACAAGGTTTATTACGCCCGCAGGTAAACCTGCCTCAATAAAGATCTTCATGATCACATTAGCAGCATAAATCTGCGTTGGGGCCGGTTTCCAAACAACCACATTACCCATCATAGCTGCCGAAGCAGGCAAATTACCGGCAATGGCAGTAAAGTTAAACGGTGTAATTGCAAACACAAAACCTTCCAATGGGCGGTGCTCTAAACGGTTCCACACTCCTTTGCCAGATTCCGGCTGCTGGGCATAGATCTCGGTCATGTAATGCACATTAAAGCGCAAAAAGTCAATAAACTCACATGCCGAATCAATTTCGGCCTGGTAAGCATTTTTTGATTGCCCAAGCATGGTAGCTGCGTTAATGGCTGCGCGGTAAGGGCCTGCAACAAGGTCGGCGGCTTTTAAAAATATAGCGGCACGCTGCTCCCATGGCATAGCTTCCCATTTGGTTTTGGCAGCTAAGGCAGCATCTATTGCGGCGGTCACATGGCTTTTATCACCATCATGATAGGTAGCCAGTAAATGTTTATGGTCGTGCGGCGGGCGTATCTCCAGGGTTTTGCCTGTGCGTACTTCCTCGCCGTTTATGTACATGGGTATGTCAATCTGTTGCGCGCGCGCTTCGTCTAAAGCGGCTTTAAGCGCTGCCCTTTCAACACTTCGCGGGCCGTAATTTAATACAGGCTCGTTTTGTGGTGTGGGTACGTTAAAAAATCCTTTCAGCATATTTCTTTTTATTAGCTACCCGGCAAAGATAATAATTTTTGAGGGGGCAATATTCGGTACCAATTCAAATTGCTGCAGGCTGACAAATAATAAATTACCCGCTTGTAATTCAGAATATTATATTTAAAACTTAAAACCTAATAATCAAACTAATGAAATTTAAACTTACCAGTCTTTTTGCTGCATTGATCATTTTATGCAGCTTAAGCACCTACGCACAACTAACACCACAACCAAGTTCTACGCAAACCATCATCCAGGATTTTGGCTTAGGTAAAATAACCTTGGTATATTCAAGGCCCAATATAAAGGGCCGTAAGATGTTCGGTTTTACCGAGCCTTATGGAAAAGTATGGCGCACGGGAGCCAACTCTGCAACTACCATTAAATTTAGTGACGATGTAACCATAGAGGGCCATAAGGTAGCGGCCGGCGAATACGGATTATTCAGCATCCCGGGCGCCGCCGAGTGGACTATCATCCTGAGTAAAAAGCCGCAGCAATGGGGTGCCTATACATACAATAATGCCGATGATTACCTGCGCTTCACCGTTAAGCCCGAAACTACCAAAGAACTTACAGAAACGTTCACCATGCAATTTGTTAACGTGTTCCCTACCAGCGGAGAGTTGAAGTTAATGTGGGAGCATACGGCCTTAGCCATTCATTTAAGCGTTGATATAGATGCAAAGGTAATGGCCCGTATAGATTCGGCCATGCAGACGTCTAAAAAGCCATATTATGATGCTGTTATTTATTACTGGAACAACAATAAGGACATGACCAAAGCGCTTGAGTGGGCAAATGAACTGGAGAAAACGCATACAGCGTCGCCAATGGTATCAAAATTATGGAAAGCCCGCGTACTGCTAAAAAAGGGCGACAAGGCGGCTGCAATAACCACAGCTACAGAAGGTGTTGAAGAAGCTAAAAAGATAAACAGTTATGAATATGTTCGCCTTAATAGTGAAGTAATCGCCGATGCAAAAAAATAGAAAAGCTATTAAACAAAACAATCTCTGCCGATAATAATACAGCAGAGATTGTTTCAATATTTATCAGGATATCAGTCTTTCAGATCGTTTTTAGGATAGCCCTCTTCATCCAGATCGTCGCGGTCGTCTTCCGGAGTGTGGCTAAGTGAACGGTCTACCGCATCAACTTCCACTATTTCACCATCGTCAATGTGCATACCCAGGTTGCCTACGTCATCCTTTAATGATTCATTCGGGATATATTCATCGCCTGCATCATAAGGGTTCGCTTCGTCATAGGTAGAGTTCATGTCCTCACCATTTTTTGCAGCGGTATTGTAAGGATCGGGATGGTCATAATCCGGGTCATCGCTTTTCACATCGTATTCAAAGCTTTGCTCGTCCTTATTAAAATGCAAATTATCTTTATCGATAGTTTCGCCTAAATCGTCTTTCAAGGTCTTGTCCCTGTCCTCATTTTCATCATTAAAGGCAGGGTAAAATGTATCTCTGCTCATAGGTTGTGTTCATCATTTTTCACCGGCTCCACATGGAACCTGCTCAAATGGTAAATATGCTAACAACACTAATAATGTATTTGTTTTCTGTACGAAAGAACATTATCGCCTATGGCAAACTTAACGCCGATAAAGAACTGGGAAAAAGCATCTTTACGGTTTCCGTAGGTATAATTATCCGTATTGTCGCTAAAAATGTAGTTGTACTCGTACCCTATATCAAACTTAACGCTGGGCTGCTGGTACATATTGAACATTTTAAATTCATAACCAACACGCAGCGGCAAAAAAGGCTCCTGCGTATGTGTTTGAGAATAAATACCCAGACCTTGTATGTCATTTACCGCGCCTTTGGCAATAGTGGTAACATGGTTATATAAAAAGCCCACACCGGCAGATACATATAAATTTTTAAGCGCGTTGGATAACTGGCTGCGGGAATAATCCATGATCTCGCCCATTTGCAGCTGGCCCCTGAAAACAAAGGCATGGAAACTGCTTTTCATCTGCAAGCCTGGGTTTTGAGTAGAATCGCCGCCGGCAAAGGTTCCCATTTGTACCTCAAATACATAATTTACAAAAGGGGTTTGGTTAAAGGTAACGTTTAAGTTAACCGAGGGTCGTGTATTGTTTGGAGACGACTCGCCCATAAACTGGTTAAAACCAACTGAAGCGCCAACATCATATAGCGAGTAATCATATCCAACCTGAGCTTTTGCAACAAATGCTGTGCAATTAATTAACAGGGCCAATAAGAATGTTTTGTATAGCAGTTTAATCATATATTAAGAACCAGTTTAACCAGGGCTATTTGTTAACTTTTAAAGCTGAATAATATTTTATAAAAATACTATCAAAGTTTATAAAAACAGCATTTGCCTTAAATAATGTTTTAACAGATTAAAAAGTTTGGGTAGTAGCACGTTAAATTTACCGCCACTATAAAACAAGGAATTTACCAATAAGCCGATTTTGTTAGTTTGGTAAACTCAATTTTATATATTTGAAGCCATTAAAAACCGTTTGAAAAGATGTCAAAAATTAAAGTAGAAAATCCGGTTGTTGAGCTGGATGGCGATGAAATGACCCGTATCATCTGGAAGTTCATCAAAGATAAGTTAATCATCCCTTACCTTGACCTTGATATAAAATACTATGATCTTGGCCTGGAGTACCGCGACGAAACCAACGACCAGGTTACTATCGATGCAGCTAACGCTATTAAAGAATATGGCGTGGGTATTAAATGTGCTACCATCACTCCTGATGAGGCGCGCGTTACAGAGTTTAATCTTAAACAGATGTGGAAATCGCCAAATGGAACTATCCGTAACATATTGGACGGTACTGTTTTCCGCGAGCCGATTGTAATGAACAACGTGCCGCGTTTGGTTCCTAACTGGACTGCTCCTATCTGCATTGGCCGCCATGCTTTTGGCGATCAGTACCGCGCTACCGACTTTTTAACAAAAGGCAAAGGTAAGCTTACCATCACCTTTACCCCTGAAGATGGCGGCGAAGTACAATCATACGAGGTATTTAACTTTAAAGGTGATGGCGTTGCACTTGCTATGTACAACACCGATGAGTCTATCAAAGGCTTTGCACGTGCCTGCTTTAACCAAGCTCTGCTTAAAAAATGGCCATTATACCTGTCGACTAAAAACACCATCCTTAAAAAATACGACGGCCGTTTTAAAGACATCTTCCAGGAAATTTATGAAAATGAATTTAAGGCAGAATTTGATGCTAACGGCTTAATTTATGAGCACCGCCTTATTGACGACATGGTTGCATCTGCCCTTAAATGGAACGGTAACTTTGTATGGGCTTGTAAAAACTATGACGGCGACGTACAGTCTGATACTGTTGCACAAGGCTTTGGTTCATTAGGGTTGATGACATCTACCCTGGTTACACCAGACGGAACCGTAATGGAGGCAGAAGCTGCACACGGTACCGTAACCCGCCACTACCGCGATCACCAGGCTGGTAAACCAACATCTACCAACCCTATCGCTTCTATCTTTGCATGGACCCGCGGCCTTGAGTTCCGTGGTATGCTTGATAATAATCAAGAGCTGATAGATTTTTGCAAAACCCTTGAGCAGGTTTGTATTGAAACTGTAGAAAGCGGCAAAATGACAAAAGACCTTGCTATCACCATTAAACCAAAGGTAGAGCACGGTACAGATTACCTTTATACCGAAGAGTTTTTATCAGCAATTGACGAAAACCTGAAAGCTAAATTAGGTAAGTAACATTAAGCGATCTACATCGCGTTATAATAAAGCGGAGGCCCAGAATTGAGCCTCCTTTTTTTGTGGTTAGTATTTTATTTAATGTATTAAAACCTGGTTCTCTTCATCGGCCGGGTTTATCTCTACCGGTTGTTTGATCATTTTTCGACCTGTGGCCAGAATCAGAAAAGCAAGCATGGCAGCAACGCACATAAGGCAGGACATGGGTATGGTGCTGCGGCTTTTAAACATACTTACTACAATGGATACCAACGTACCAACCGCCATCTGGAACGCGCCAAGCAGGGCTGCTGCCGTACCGGCATTTTTTGAGAAGGGTGCGAGCGACAATGCTGAAGTGTTCGGATAGGTGATGCCTACACAGCACAAAAACAAAAAGATCATAACAAGGGTACCGCCTATATTTAGTAGCCCATACAAAGACCCGGTAAAGAACAGTATAGAGATCACCACCATAACCGGTAAGGTAACGTTCACTATCTGTTCGCTTTTAAAGCGTTTTGTAAGCTGGCTGTTTACCTGGCTGGAGCCAATAAAGCCAACGGATAACAGAGCAAAAATCCACCCGTAAACTTTGCTGCTAACGCCATATACATCCATAAAAACAAATGGTGATGCTGCCAGGTAAGCGAACAATCCCGAAAAACCTACGGCCCCGCAAAGCGAGTAAGTGTAAAATTGAGGATGCTTTAACACCGACCAAAAACTTTTCAATATCGGGCCGGGCTTCAATGAATAACTTTCATCAGCCTCATAACTCTCGGGTAAAAAGAAAATCACCGCCAGCAGCACCAGGAAAGCAATACTTGCCAGGATGATAAAGATCAATCGCCAGCTTAAAGCCGCGGTTATGTAACCGCCTACAGTAGGTGCAAGCATAGGCGATACGCCAAGGATGAGGATAAGCAAGGCAAAAACCTTTGCATTGTCTTTTAACGGGAAAATATCGCGCACCATAGCCATAGAGGCAACACCCGCCGCGCAACTGCCTACAGCCTGTATAAAACGCAGTATAATAAGCATTTGAATACTGGTTGAAAGGTAACAACCCAATGAAGCGGCGATATAAAGCACCATCCCAACATAAAGCGGTTTTTTACGGCCAAACCTATCCAGCAGAGGGCCATAAAGCAACTGCCCTACAGATATGCCTATAAAAAACCCAGATAAAGACAGCGAAACCTTAGCCGTGGTGGTATGCAGTGATTTTGCAATAGCGGGGAAACCAGGCAGGTACATATCTATAGAAAACGGACCAATGGCCGTTAAAGCGCCTAAAATAAGTACGAGAAAAAAGTAGCGTTTTTTGGTCATATAAAGCAAATTATGGCCAGGGTTTATATGGCTAATAATGTTTGAGGGCGGGTAAAGATATTTAAATTAATAGCGCAACAGAAAATATTGCGACAGCAGATTGTAAACTTGGCAGAAATAGTTTAATCAGGAGAAAGGGCCGGGAGATAAAATGGCTTATTTCACATCGGGTGCTTTTTTGCACGCCATTTAAAACGGCGTGCAAAATGGTATCACCCTAATCCAAAACCTGCCTCTTTACATTAAATAAATCGGCTATCCCCACACATTTATCTTATACGCTAAGATACTGCAAGAGTTTCACATATGTAATAATTATGTTACAATCATTTGTAACTTACTCATTAACAGTTAATTTATTTTAAGCCTCTGCGGCCTGCTCCCACAACTCTATCTTGTTGCCTTCCAGGTCAAGAATATGAACAAACTTACCGTATTCAGAATCAGCAATATCATCGAGGATAGTTACCCCGGCACTGCGCAGTTTTTCTATAAAGCCTTCTATACCTTCTACCTGGTAATTGAGCATAAATTCTTTTTCAGACGGCTCAAAGTATTTGGTATTATCCGCAAACGGCGACCACACCGTCATTCCCTTTTTAGATGGGTCTTCTGCCTGCAGCCATTCAAAATTTGCACCGTAGTCTGTAGCCGGGATACTTAATTTTTCTGCGTACCATTTATTTAAAGCTTTAGGGTCTTTACTTTTAAAGAAGATCCCGCCTATGCCAACTATCTTAGGCTCCGCGGCGGCAGTTTCTTTTTTCAATTCACAGTTCAGCATCCATTGTATGCCAAAGCGGTCGGTAACCTGCCCGTACAAGGCACCCCAAAACTGCACTTCAAGCGGCATATCAACTTTCCCTCCTTCGCCCAGTTTTTCAAAAACAGTTCTTGTTTGCGCCTCATCATCCATACCAATGCTCATGTGCATTGCACTGCCTGCAAAATTAACCTCAACACCCGGCATACAGTCAGACATCATAATGGTATTACCACCAAAAGTTAAGCGTGCATGCATAATCCTGTTTTTCTGTTCCTCGGGCATTGGGAAATTGCCATCGCCAAAACGGTTCACTTCTTCAATTGTGCCATTAAAGATCTCTTTGTAGGTGTTTAAGGCTTCTTCGCTGTTACCCGAAAAAATAATGTAAGGGATAAGTTTCATTGGATTGGTTTTAATTGATTTTTGGATGACTTAGGGTTGGTAAAAACTTTTAAGTAAATATATATTAATTTGAAAAGATTATATATTTGTTTTACACCGATATAGTTCCAAAAAGCCGGTATTTTTTTTAAATAAATGTTAAAAAATCAATCGCCGGCCGGGCAGATAATTCCACGGGAATATATTTTTTCATCTTAAAAAAACCGTAAACAATGGCCCTGCTTGTTATTTTATTTTGCCTGGTAATGCTTGTACTGCTGGTAAGCTGGGCAAAGCTTAATCCGTTCCTTGCTTTTCTTATCGTCTCTATTGCCGCGGGCCTGTTACTGGGCATACCGGCAGATAAAATAACGGCTTCGGTACAAAAAGGTATAGGTGATATATTGGGGCAGCTGGTAATTATAATAGTACTGGGGGCCATGCTGGGCAAACTGGTAGCCGTAAGCGGTGCAGCGCAAAAAATTGCCGAAATACTGGTAAAAGCCTTCGGCGAAAAATATATCCAGTGGGCGCTGGTAGCTACAGGGCTAATTGTAGGCATCCCATTATTTTACGGAATAGGCTTTATATTAATGGTGCCGCTTATATTTTCCATTGTATACAAATACAAATTACCAGCTGTTTACATTGGTTTGCCCATGCTGGCGTCTCTATCGGTTACGCATGGCTTTTTACCACCTCACCCCGCTCCTACGGCATTAATAACAATTTTCCATGCAGATATGCCCACAACCTTTATCTACGGGTTTATCATTGCTATACCTGCCATTATACTTGCCGGGCCTGTTTTTTCATCAACTTTGAAAAAGATCCCATCAGAGCCTTTAGAGACTTTCCGGTCTAAGGATCTGCCTGAAAATAAATTGCCCGGCGGCTTTAACAGCTTCTTTTCTGCTTTGCTGCCGGTAATGTTGCTGATGATAACTGCGGCGATGCCTTTTTTACATATTAATAATCAGCCGTTTTTAAAACTAATAGCTTTTATAGGTAACCCACCCATAGTTATGCTGATAGCCCTGTTGGTAGGTACTTATACGCTTGGTGTAAAACAAGGTATGTCCCTTCAAAAACTGGCTGAAAATTATGGCGATGCTATTAAAGATATCGCTTTGATCTTACTGATTATAGCCGGCTCCGGCGCATTTAAAGAAGTATTGACAGCAAGCGGCGTAAGCGGCCAGATAGCTGGTGATCTGCAGCGAAGCCTGCACCTTCAGCCATTGATCCTGGGCTGGCTTATTGCGGCTATTATTCGTGTAAGCCTGGGTTCTGCCACTGTTGCAGGTTTAACCGCGGCGGGCATAGTAGCCCCTATGGTATTGGCAGGACACATAAATCCAAACCTGATGGTGTTATCCATTGGTGCGGGTAGCCTGGCTTTTTCACACGTAAATGATTCCGGGTTCTGGATGTTTAAGGAGTATTTTAATATTACTATTAAGGATACCTTTAAATCATGGTCTGTTATGGAAACGCTGGTTTCGGTAATAGGGCTTATCGGGGTATTGGTTTTAAACCAGTTTGTTTAGCCTTTAATCAAACTCCAGGTTAAATTTATTTTTCAGGTCTACCAGGGCCGGGTTTTTAGCAGCCATATACTGAAATTTTTCCGATGCGGTATAAGGCCGTCTCACAACTTCCTTCTCATCAATACGTACACTTATTTCTATATTAAAGTTACGTAACGTGGTGCGGAGGTAATTAAGCAAGTTTGGCCGCTCGTCCCTAAAAACATTTTCCTGTACCTTATTCTCAACTATTACCTCGTAATTATAAGTACCTAATAATTTTGGCGGGGCCGATGTAAAAATTGTCAAGGCATTTCTTTTGCCGTCGGCTTTTAAAAGCGCGGCAAAATCGCTCCATGCTTTGGCAAATTGTTCGGGGCTGTAATTATCATTGGCATCCCCTTTTATGTATGGGTCTTCTTCCGCAGCCGCTTCTTCCTTCGTTTTCCCAACATCTTTAAGCGACGGGATTTTCAAAGAGCCGGTAGCACCCAGATTAGGGATAAGCGTTTTCGCTTTTTCTACAGTTACTTCAACCGGTTTTACCGGCAGGCTTTTTTCTACCTGGGGAGTGGTGGGAGCGGCTGCAATGTTAACCTTTTCGGCTGTTGCAGGGGAATTATTAACCGCCGGAGCTACCTTTTGGGGTGTTATTGGCGGGGTATCAGGTTTTTTTTTTAATTGCTCTTCGTTAGAAGGCATTGCAGCGAGCGGGTTTACCGCGAGGTTAAACACCGAGGGCAAACTGCACATTTTAAGCAGCGCAAGCTCTACCTGTAAACGCTGATTTTTACTGAGCTTATAACTAAGATCGCACTGGTTGGCAATATTCATTGCCGAAAGCAGGAACGATACGGTTGAAGCTTGCGACTGCTGCAGGTATTTGCTTTTTATGCCTTCGCTTATTTCCAGCAGCTTAAGCGTAGCCTGGTCCTTACTAACCAGCAGGTTACGCAAATGCTCTGTTAAGCCGGATATAAAATGTGCGCCATCAAAACCGCGGTTCAATATTTCGTCAAACAACAATAAGGAACTGGCATTATCGCCGCCTAAAAGTTTATCGGTTATATTAAAGTAGTAATCATAATCCAGGATGTTCAGGTTATCGATCACTGCGCGATAGGTAACGTTGCCGCCCGAAAAGCTCACAATCTGGTCGAACATGGACAGGGCATCGCGCAAACCACCGTCGGCCTTTTGTGCTATAATATGCAGGCCATCGGCTTCGTAACTGATGTTTTCTTTTTTTGCAATAGATGACAGGTGATTTGCCATGTCCTCTACCCTGATGCGGTTAAAATCAAAAATCTGGCAGCGCGAAAGTATAGTTGGCAGAATCTTATGTTTCTCTGTAGTTGCAAGGATAAAGATGGCGTAATGAGGCGGCTCTTCCAGGGTTTTCAAAAACGCGTTAAAAGCGGCCTGCGATAGCATGTGCACCTCATCAATAATATAAATCTTATATCTGACAGATTGCGGCGGGATGCGCACCTGTTCTATAAGGCTGCGGATATCATCAACAGAATTATTAGAAGCGGCATCAAGCTCGTGAACATTAAAAGAGTTTCCGTTTTGAAACGACTGGCAGGAATTGCAGACACCGCAGGCCTCGCCATTGGGCTGCAGGTTTTCGCAATTGATGGTTTTGGCAAGGATACGTGCACACGTTGTTTTACCTACGCCACGCGGGCCGCAGAATAAAAATGCCTGTGCCAGCTGATTATTTTTAATGGCGTTTTTTAACGTATTAGTAATATGCTGCTGACCTACAACACTTTCAAAGGTAGCCGGGCGATATTTGCGTGCCGAAACAATGAAATTATCCACAGGTACTAAGATAGTAACAATATAGTTATGTTAAAAGTGGTGTAAGGAATTAGCGTTCTAATGGTGTTTTAAAACAGTTTAGTTTACCTGTAAAAGGATAATAATATGAATGTCATAAGCCATACTAAAGCAGGCCAGTGGGTGAATTATTCCCTTTTGTTGTTTTAAATTTGTTAGGTTGCAGCGTGCTTACCAGGCATAGAATAATTTCTTAATTAATTAGTTTTTAATTATTTAGATTTGATCGAATAACTAAACGCAGAAAAATTATTTTTTGATTATAAGTTAGTTAGTGTATCGGAACGGTAAATATTGTTTGATATTTATGAATAAGTTTATTATTATTTTTTCGTTATTTGCCTAACCAATTCAACCCTTAATATGACGCCCCTTTACAAGTCATACAATGATGCCGAGTTAACCGCTTTATTAAGCTCGGGAGATTTGGATGCATTTACAGAAATACATAACAGGTATTATGCTGTGCTGTATAACCATGCCTATAAACGGCTCCAGGACAGCGAAGTGGTAAAGGACATTTTACAGGAATTATTTATCAGGATCTGGGATGCAAGGGAAACCATCGATTTAAAAACCGGGCTTTCTGCCTATCTGTTCACGGCAGTTCGTAACCGCATTTTAAACGTTTACCGTCACCACAAAATCAAAGAGAATTACATTACTTCTTTCCAAAACTTTTTAAATAACAACACAGAACCCATAGCCGACGAATTGTTAAGGGTAAAAGAGTTGATGGCCATCATCAATGCCGAGATTGCAAGCCTTCCACCCAAAATGCGCCGCATCTTTGAAATGAGCCGGCAGGAAAATCTTTCTTACCAGGAAATTGCGGAAAATCTGGGTATCAGTGCCCTTACTGTACGCAAGCAAGTCCAAAATTCATTGAAAATATTACGAGTTAAAATAGGTGCATACCTATACATGTTTTTATTTTAATTTTTTTCAATTTTTTCTACTCCCTCCCGCCTGGTTAGGTGTCTTAGCATTTATAAGCCCTGATTATGCCTCCACCAGACGCAAAAGATTTATTAGAAAAGTACCACAAAGGTGAAATATCCGAGTCGGAAAGGGCTTTGGTTGAAACCTGGTATCTGCAATACAAACCCGAACCCGCAAATGTGGACTTTAAGCAACTGGAAAAAGACCAGGCTAAAAGTCTAAATGATTTACTTACCGAAATATCACCTGCGCCTGTGAGGAGATTATGGCCGCGCATTGCTGCAGTTGCATCTGTAGTTATAGCCGGTGCTGCACTTTTTATTACGCATGCTACACATCCAAAAGTTAAGCAGGTGGCGGCTGTTAAAAGCAATACGCATGAAATAGCACCAGGCAGTAATAAGGCCATTCTTACTTTAGCCAATGGCGAAAAGATCTTTTTATCGCAAACCCAGAATGGGAAGATAGCAAACCAGGGAAATATACTCATCAAAAAAACCGGCTCAGGGCAAATTGTCTATTCATCCTTAAAGAATGGAGTACAGCTCCTTGCTAACCTTTATAACATAGCCACTACGCCACGCGGCGGTCAATATACATTTACCCTTGCCGATGGGACCAAGGTTTGGCTAAATGCCGCCTCATCCATAAAGTTCCCGGTGGCATTTGATGGTAACGAACGGCGGGTTGAACTAAGCGGCGAAGCTTATTTTGAAGTAGCGCATAATGCTGCAAAACCCTTTAGGGTAGTTACCGGCAAACAGGTGGTGGAAGTACTGGGGACACATTTCGACATCAACGCCTACGCGGATGAAGCTGATGTTAGAACAACCTTATTGGAAGGAAGTGTCAAAGTGTCATCGGCAGGGAAAACAAATATTTTAAAACCCGGTCAGCAATCGCAGCTAAAAGACGGCGCTATTGACATAACCGATGTAGATACCGAGGAAGCCATCGCATGGAAAAACGGTTTATTCTATTTTAAAGATGCGGATATAAAAACAGTGATGAGGCAAATGGCCCGCTGGTATGATGCAGATATCAGTTATGAAGATAACCTGCCCGAAAGGCAATTTTCTGGTGAGATCTCCAAGAACATAAATGCCTCGCAATTACTGGACATCCTGAGCTTTAAAAAAATACATTTTAAAATAGAAGGTAAGAAGATAATTATTATGCACTAAATACAAACCAATCAATAAACATCTATCAACCAAAAGACGAAAAACTATGAAAAGAAATTAGACAAAACCCCCGAAAACTTCTCGAAAAAGGTTAGTCAAAAAAAACCGCATCCCGACTGCCATCAGGATACGGAGAATATTTGAGTTAACCCGCCCATTACTGGTAATACCGGTATGGGAAATTTATAGTCTGTTAAACTGAATCTATTAACCCAAACATGACAAAAGTATGGAAATTACTGACTTTTATCTGGCCTTATGTAAAATACGGCCGTCAAAAAAAATCTTCTTGTGTATGAAAATGACTACTTTAATCCTGCTGGTTGCGCTTATGCAGGCAAGCGCCAGAGGATTTGGTCAGCGTATTATTTTAAATGAATCCGGCTCTTCGCTAAAAAAGGTTCTTCATGAAATAAATAAGCAAACCGGATATGTGTTTTTTTACGACTCGAAAGATATCCGCAACGTAAAGATCACTACGCAGCTAAAAGATGCATCAATAAGTGAAACGCTGAATGAGCTTTTAAAAAAACTGCCTTTACAATATAAAATAGTTGATAAAACTATCATACTGCAGGAAAAAGGCAACTTAGAAACTGCCATGCAAGAACTGGTAGTAACCGGCCACGTGGTAGATGAAAAAGGCGAACCCCTGCCGGGCGTAAGCATTAAGCTTAGAGGTACTACCCTGGGTACCGTTACAGGTGTAGACGGTAATTACCGTTTAGCCGTACCTGATGGTACCGGAACGTTGGTTTTTAGTTTTATTGGTTATCTAAACCAGGAAATTCCTATTAACAATACCCCTACTCAGAATGTTACTTTGCAACCTAACGTTGGCGCATTAAAAGAAGTGGTTGTAACCGCATTAGGCATAGAAAGATCAACTAACTCACTAACTTATGATGTTCAAAAAATAGATGCCAGCGATGTAAACGTGCAAAAAGATGCAAACTTCGTTGCTGATTTGCAAGGCAAAGTTGCCGGTGCAACCGTAAATGCAAGTGCATCTGGAGCCGGCGGCTCTGTAAGGGTAGTACTAAGAGGCGTAAAATCAATAACAGCAAATAATAACGCATTATATGTTGTGGATGGTATTCCGCTGCAGGATCTAAGATCTGGCCAGCCGGGAAGTTCATTCTCTGGCGGTGATACCGGCGAAGGCATCAGTAGCATTAACCCTGATGATATTGCCAGCATTTCTGTTTTATCCGGCCCATCGGCTGCTGCCTTATACGGATTTAAAGGCGCAAATGGTGTAATTCTTATCACAACTAAGAAAGGAAGAACCGGCAAAACAACCATCAATTACTCAAGTAATGCAGCTTTCAGCGATCCTTTTGTATTACCCAAATTTCAGGACACTTATGGTGCTGTTCCCGCGGCTGCCGGTGCCGGCCCTACCTTTAGCAGCTACGGGGCAAAATTAGCAACGCCATCATCATACAATGTTAGAGACTTTTTTAACACCGGCGCAGAATACACAAATTCAATATCTATAACTTCGGGTTCTGAAAAAACGCAGAATTATTTTTCTGCAGGTTCTGTTAACTCCAGCGGCATCATCCAGAATAACAAATACAACAGGTACAACTTTACCGACCGTATTACCACAACGCTTATTCCTGATAAGTTAACATTGGATGTAAGCGCCATGTATGTAATTGAGCAAAGGCAAAACCCTGTTGTACAAGGGCAGTATAACAACCCTTTAGTGGGTGTATATCTTTTCCCTCCGGGCGATGCAGGCACTTATAATATTAAGGACTATGCCCGCTTTGACCCAACACGAAACTTTGATACGCAGTACTGGCCATTTGGCGACCTTGGCCTTGAGGCTCAAAACCCTTACTGGATAGTAAACAAAGAATTTTCTAATCTTAACAGGAACAGGTTCTTAGGTTCAGCAGCGTTAAAGTATACTATCATAGACGGGTTAACACTTACCGGCCGCGTTAAATTTGATAATGCTAACGACAATAACATTAGTAAAGATTATGCATCTACCATCAGCTTCCTTGCCGGTGGGCCAGATGGTAGTTACTCTGTATCATCAGCAAATAACAAAACTTTATATTCAGACCTATTATTAAATTATACCAAAAAGTTTAACAACTTTAGCTTAACAGCAGTTTTAGGAGGCAGCTTTGAAGATGACAGAACAAGCAGTTTAAGCGCAGGTGGCCCATTATCGCTTGTGCCAAACTTTTTCTCGCTAACCAACATCAGCCAGACAACTATTGGTGCAAGCTCACAGCCGCAAACTGTACAGCAAAACCAGGCCTTATTTGCAACGGCGCAGTTAGGCTACAAGAACTATTTATTTCTTGATGTTACCGGCCGTAATGACTGGAATTCTGCATTGGCTTACACTACAAACAAATCTATTTTTTACCCCTCTGTAGGCTTATCGGGTGTTATTTCTGAAATGACTAAATTGCCTGAAGCTATCAGCTACGCTAAAGTGAGGGTGTCATACGCTGAGGTCGGAAATTCTCCACCGCAATATCTTTCATATCCTCTTAACGGCTTAAGTAACGGTACCGTATCAACCATAAGCGCGGCTCCATTTACTACGCTTACCCCTGAAAATACAAAATCTATTGAGGCAGGTGTTGACTTAAGGTTTTTCAACAACGCTGTTAATTTTTCAGCTACTTATTACAGCTCCCGTACTTTTAACCAAATATTTAACGTAGCGGTGCCTCCGGCAACCGGTTACAGTTCATATTATATTAACGCCGGGCAAATCAATAACCATGGTATAGAAGCCACTTTGGGCTATACTTTAAGATCAGGCAGCTTTAGCTGGAACCCGAACGTTGTTTTCTCATTAAACAGAAACAAGGTTGCAAAATTGCTTAAAAACTACCGCGACCCTTACACAGGTGCTTTAGTAAGCCAGGATACTGTAGTAACAAGCAGCGCCAGCGGTTACGAACAAAGATTGGTTGTCGGCGGCTCAACCAGCGACATTTATGTATTAGGCCTGGTAAAAGACGCCGACGGAAATATTGAGCTAAATGCAAACGGCCTGCCTGTTGTATCACAGCAACACTACACAAAAATTGGTTCTTCTGATCCAAGGTATACCCTTGGCTTTAACAACAAATTCACCTATGGTAACTTCAATTTAAGCTTCCTGGTTAACGCCCGCGTTGGTGGTACGGTTGTATCTGCTACCCAGGCCCTGCTTGATTCTTATGGTGTATCGCAAACCAGCGCCAATGCCAGAAACGCAGGCGGCGTTTTGGTCAACGGGCAAAGAGTTGATACTAAAAGCTATTATGGCGATATAGCCGGTACAAGTGGCGGCAGCGGCGCAGCACTTGCGCTATACGCTTATAGCGCAACCAACGTACGCTTAGGCGAACTTGCTTTCGGTTATACCTTTCCCGGAACTATGTTTAACAACACCATTAAAAGCATCAACGTTAGTTTTGTTGCCCGCAACCTTTGGATGATTTATAACAAAGCACCGTTCGACCCTGAATCTACAGCCTCTACCGGTACTTTTTACCAGGGATTTGATTACCTGAATCAGCCAAGCTTAAGAAGCTTAGGTGTGCGGTTAAATGTCTCATTATAGTTAAATGACTAAAAACGAAGATCATCATGAAATTCAATAAATATTTAAATATAAAATACTGGCCGGTTGCCGTTTTGGTGCTGGCAATAGTTTTTGCGCAAACAAGCTGCACAAAAAACTTTGATAATTACAATACCAATCCAAGCGGTATCACTTCAGATCTATTAAAGAACGATAACGTTGGCGTAGGGGCATTTTTTCCGCAGATGGAAGAATATGTAGTGCGTGTTGCTCCTAATGCAGGCGATGGTTCGGCATACCAAGTTGTTGAAAACCTTAACGCCGATTTATTTTCCGGCTATAACGGTACGCCTACGCCTTTTTCCGGCGGGCAAAACAACTCTAACTATAAGCTGATTGACGGCTGGGATAACTCTGCATTTTCCAGCCCTTACCAGGGATTGATGGCTGCATGGTATCAAACTAAAAAAGCTATTTCAAAAACCAACCCGGATCTGTATGCCATGGCTAACATTATTAAAGTAGCGGGCATGCACCGCTTAACCGATATTTTTGGCCCTGTTCCCTACAGTAAATATGGTGCAGGTGGCTTTGAAGTAGGTTATGATGCACAGGATGTTATCTATTCGGCATTTTTTAGTCAGCTGGATTCTGCCATTACTACACTTACTGCTTATGTAAAAGCAAACCCGGGCGCTACGCCTGCTGTAAACTTCGACCTGGTTTACAAAGGAAACTATGTGGAGTGGATTAAGCTTGCAAACTCTTTAAAATTGCGTTTGGCTATGCACATTGTTTACGCAAACCCTACGCTGGCGCAAACAGAGGCTGAGTCTGCCATTAGCAACAGCTATGGTGTATTAACAAGCAATACCGATAATGCATTTGTAAGTTCAAGCGCAAGTGTTACCATTTTAAACGCCCTTTGGGTTATAAACGGTAATTACGGCGATACACGTGCGGGGGCAGTATTACAATCGTTCTTAAGCGGGTACAATGACCCGCGAGAAAGTTCTTATATCACTACTTCTACACAATTCCCGGGTCAATATATCGGCGTGAGAAATGGTATCGACATTGCTAACAAAAACGACAGGGTAGGTTTTTCGCAATTAAATATCACTGAATACCAGCCGGTACATTGGATGACAGCAGCAGAAGTATATTTCCTGCGCGCCGAAGGTGCCTTAAGGGGATGGAATATGGGCGGAACGGCACAATCATTCTATGAAACCGGTATCCAGACCTCTTTCAGCCAGTGGGGCGTTTCCGGATCTGATTCATACATTGCAGATGCTACCAGCACCGCAGCACCGTATGTAGACCCTGTTAACAGCGTAAACAACGTACCTGCAGGTTCGTCTATATTAAGTACTGTTACTATTAAATGGAACACTGCCGATAGCTTTGAAAGAAGCCTTGAAAGGATCATCACGCAAAAATACCTGGCAATGTATCCTGATGGAACTGAAGCATGGACGGAGTTCAGACGTACAGGCTACCCTAAAATCTGGCCGGTTGTGGTTAACTACAGCGGCGGTACCATCGATACCAAAACGCAGATCAGAAGGCTGGCTTATCCATCAAGCGAATATTCAACCAATGCAGCAGCTGTACAGGCTGGCGTAGGTTTGCTTGGCGGCCCTGACAATGGCGGTACAAAACTTTGGTGGGATAAAAAACCACAATAATATTATCCGGCCGATGCTTTTGCATAGGCTGCGGTAATAAGACCCTATATCTAAACCTTTAAAAAGCTGCTCTCGAAAGAGGCAGCTTTTTTGCTTTTATCTAAGTTTCGATAGAGATGGTGATGTGTTGTGCTTAACGTAAGGTGCTGTTGCTGCTTATTTTAGCTTGAACTTATACTAATGCTTTTAGGCCCGTGCTGATAAACAACAGGTTTGTGCTTAACCCAAGGCAGTGACACTACTTTCTTTTTGCAGCAAAAAAGAAAGCAGCAAAGAAAAACCTTGCGGCTACGTTTTGAACCTACAACGTTTTTGCGCCTGCAGGGCTTGTGCTACCCGGTTCATCCCTGATGCCGCATTTTAACAGAATTATGATGGCTTTGCGGCTATCGCAATAAAATACCTATGGTTCGTATTTATTGAATCGGAATTCTAAAATCGGTAATTCCTAAATTCTAAAAATTCAAGTTCAGACCATAAAATTTAAGTTTATACATAATTAATCCTCTTCAGGAAGGTGATCGTCATCGTCCGTGTCCAGGATGTCATTGTCTACTTTAATCCTGTATAGATCTTCATCATCGGCAGCACGGTCTTCAAAATCTTCGTCGTCTATCTCTGTCCAGCCTTCTTCGTCATCATCTTCAAAATCATCGCCATCACCTGGCATTGAAAGTAGAATGGCGTGTTCTGTAATTGTGTCTATCTGGAGTAGTTCTAATTCGGTGCCTATCATAGTTTTAATTGTTGTTGCAAATTTATTGAATCTCTACCGAGGTTATTTCCTTTATCTTATAATATCCCTTGGCTGCGGGTAAATATACTTCAATCTCATTCCAGCCAATTTTAAGTTTCTTACCAATAAGATTTGCGGTGCCGTTCATAAAATTTTCTGAACCGGGAAACTGCTTAAGCCATAAGAACGATTTTTCGCCACCGTTTTGCACACTCAATACAAAATAATTAAAGCCCTTTTGATCCATGCGCTTAAAAGTACCGGATGTAACACCGGTGGCGCCGTTTGCATAGGCATCAATTCTATCTTTGGCCATCGTTACAGACAATTGGGTAAACGAGGTACAATTTTGAGCCATGAGATCTTTGGCAAGATCAACGCCGAGGGCACGCATAGCATCCAGATCGGTAATGTCTATACCACGTTCTTTTGCGAGGTCGCTTACCAGGTCCATGTGCAGGGTAACACAATTGGTATATGCTGTGATGGCTGCGGTACGGTCGGTTATTTTGGAGATATCTATTTTAGATACACAATTACAAAGGCTGTCTGTCAGTTGCTTTTCGGTAGCACTGGTCTTTTTTGCGGTTTGGGAATACGATAGTTGGAAAAAGCCACATAATAATATTGCAAGCGTGCAAAGAGTTTTCATTGTGTGTTTAGATTATTGGATGAATTTTAAATCGCTGTAAAATACGAGTTTAAATGATTTGAAAAAACAAATAATCTTCTTACATTTGCAGCCCCGTAATCCCGATATAGCGGGCGGGTAATTGTAAAAAACAAAAGTAAAAAATGCAACAGTACGAAATCGTGATCATTCTAACCCCGTTGCTGTCAGAAGAAACTGCTAAAGAGGCTATTGCCAAATACAGCAAAGTTTTAACAGATGGCGGAGCCGAAATTGTCCAGGAGGATAATTGGGGTTTGAGAAAATTAGCGTACCCTATTCAAAAGAAAACTACAGGGTACTATCACTTAACTGAATTTAAGGCTCCGGGTGAATTAATTAACAAGCTGGAAATTGAGTTAAGGCGCGATGAGCGTGTTTTGCGTTTCCTAACCATTGCGCTTGACAAACATGCCATTGCTTACAATGACAAAAAACGCAGCGGCGCTTTTAACAAAAAACATAAAGCAGAGGAGGCAGCAAAATAATGGCAAACGACCAGATTAAATACGTTACCGCTCCAAAAGTGGAGGATAACCGCAAAAAATATTGCCGTTTCAAAAAGAACGGCATCAAATACATCGATTACAAAGACGCTAACTTTTTATTAAAGTTCATTAACGACCAGGGTAAAGTATTACCTCGCCGTTTAACCGGTACTTCTTTAAAGTTTCAGCGTAAAGTGGCCCAGGCTGTTAAACGCGCACGCCACATCGGTTTATTACCTTATGTTACAGACTCATTAAAATAATCAGGAGGTAAAAAGATGGAAGTTATTTTAAAACAAGACGTAAAACACCTCGGTGATAAAGATGATATAGTAAAGGTAAAACCAGGCTACGGCCGTAACTACCTTATCCCAAAAGGATATGCTATACAGGCTACAGAATCTGCACGTAAAGTTTTAGCTGAAAACTTAAAGCAAGCTCAGTTTAAACAAGAAAAGATCCGTAAGGATGCCGATGCAATTGCTGCCCGTTTAGAAGGCGTTAAGCTTACTATTGGCGCAAAAGCAGGCGAAACCGGAAAAATATTTGGTGCTATTAACACAATACAGGTTGCTGATGCATTGAAAAAGGAAGGTTTTGATGTAGATCGTCGCCGTATTACTTTTGACCAGGAGCCTAAATTTGTTGGTGAGTATGTTGCCAACATTAACCTGCATAAAGAAGTAAAAGTTCAGGTACCTTTTGAAGTAGTAGCTGAATAATTAAGGATATTGAATAAATATAAAAAGGTGTTAAGCGAAAGCTTGACACCTTTTTTATTAAGTAAGGTTTTCAAATATAAGGGGATGATTTGTAGATATTTTCGCATATCCTAAGCGCTAAAATTTGTAATAATTTATAATGTTCGCCGGCCGGAGGCCGGATAATAACCGTCACTCGGCTGGAGCCGAAGCGACCGCGTGATTTTTGTTCGTATCTTAATTTAAAAATTTCTCAACTTAAAACGTAAACCCAAAATCGCAAATCGTAATTAATCTTGACTCTTGTTTCTTGAATCTCGGTTCTAAAGCGTTTCTTAATTTCCCCTAATGTCCAAAATAAAACTTACTTTTAAGGTATGAAAATTACGCAGGGTAAAACAACTGCATCCAATAATAAACAGAATAATAACGGATCAAAATTTTATAAAGGCGGCTTGCTGAAACTTATATTAAGGGTACTTAAATTAGTGGTAATTGTATTTGTGGCAGGAAGCATTTTCTTTGTGGTGCTGTTTCGTTTTATAAACCCGCCCTTTACCCTGTTGATGATAGAGCGCGGTTTTGAACGCAAGGCCGCCGGTAAAGACTGGAAAATTGACAAGCAATGGAAAAGCTTTGACCAGATCTCTGACCCTATGAAGCGCGCCGCTGTAGCTGCCGAAGATCAGACCTTTCTTGAGAACCACGGCTTTGATTTCAGATCTATTGAACTGGCCATCAAAAAAAATGAGAATAGCAAAAAATTAATTGGCGGCAGTACCATCAGCCAGCAAACAGCCAAAAATGTTTTCCTCTGGCCGGGTCGTTCGCTGGTGCGCAAAGCTTTTGAGGCTTGGTTCACCATTTTAATGGAAACTTTCTGGAGCAAAAAGCGCATTATGGAAGTTTACCTAAACGTAATTGAAATGGGCGATGGCATTTACGGTGCCGAAGCTGCAGCGCAGAACTACTTTCACAAACCAGCATCTGAGTTAACCAACCAGGAAGCGGCTGCTATTGCAGTTATTTTCCCGAGTCCGTTAAAATGGTCGGTAAGTAAGCCTACGCGGTTTATACGCCACCGCAGGTACCTTATTATGCGCAATATGCGCCGTTTAGGTCCGCTGGAGTTTTGATGGAACAGGCTTTAGCGCCTATTAAAGTTTAGATGGCTGTTGCTGTTTTTAAACTGCTTAACGCGTTAGTTACTTTTTGATATTGATCCGGGTTGGTTGTTTGCATCCGGGTATCCGTTTTATCAAAGAAGTTAAGAATGTTATTTTTTATCGCCTCGCTTAAATTATTGAAGTTTTGCTTTTGCAGGCTAAGTAGCCACTCGGCATAAGTATCGTCGGCAAGGTTGTATTCGTTTAGCGCTGTAAGCTTACCGGTGTCAAAGTCTATATTGGCAATGTTTTCAGAATTATTTGCCGCCTCCTTAACCGTAATAGTATAGTGATATAAAGTGCTGTCAATACTTTGATTGAATAGCTTTTCGCCCTGCGGACCGGGATTTTTAAAGGAAAGTTTTTGCAGCGGGCCTATCTTGGGCAATATGGCAATAATAAAAGCAACGGTACGCGCTGCAAAACCTGGCCGCGAAAGCGTATCGCCAAACTGCTTACGGTACATTCGCTTATTCATACGCCTTACAAATATGGAACGATTAATGCCGCCGTCCGTCTGCCTAATTTCGGTCTTTTTTAGGTGCCAGGCTTTGCGTGCAAGCGCAGGGAAAAGATTGAGTACTCCCCACCTAAAGGTTTTAATAGTTTTATCATAATTGGGAAAAAGAACCGAAAGCTGCTCGCCATAAACCTTGTAAAAGCAGGATGCAAGTAAGGCGCTGTCTATCTTAAAGCCAATAAAATCGTGATAGGCTACAGAGGCATAGTGGCCCTTTGCTATCTGTACCACGTCAAAAGCGAACTCTGTACGGCTATGTGATGTATGGTCTTCATCATAAGTTACCACATTACCGAATTTACGCTGCAGCTTAGGATATAATAAGGGTACGGTTTGATTGGTGGCTATCGAGTGGCCGTATTTATCGGCCATGTAATGAGATAACACACCGAGCGCAAAAGCATATTGATTGATATTTTTTTGGTCGGTTAAAAGGCTGGTTACAAAATCGCCATTGCGTACATAGTGCAGCAGATCGGTAAAGTATGGATCGCCGAAAGGCATGTAACCCATATCGGGGACCAAACATCCACCGTAGGCATAAGCATGTGCTATTTTAAGATCAGCCAGTGTTGCCGTGGGATATTTTGCCAGCAGCGTAGGTTTTATCAGGTTATCCCACTCGGCATCGATAATGGCTTCATGGGCCAGTATGGAAAATGATTTCCCCCGGTTAGGGATCATTACAAAAGCAAAGAACGCAAGTGGAAAATACCACTTAAAACAGAAAGAACGCATAGATGAATGGAGCTAAAATACCACAACATCATAAATTTAAAAATGTTCGGTAAGTGTAAACCATATCTTTAAACATCCGTAGCATTTTACGGCTTTACGCGCCGATCACTACTTTTGATACTTCCAGTTTCTTGATTTACCTTCTTCCAGCCATTCTGCAGCAGTTTGCATACGCTTAAGGCGAGTGGCATCGGTTTTGGCGTCAATGATCCAACTTACATATTCCTTACGATGCGAATTACTAAATTTTTCGAATGATTCTTTGGCCTTAGGGTGATTTGAAAGAAACTCAAGAAAATAGTCGGGTGTGGTTATCTCCGCTTTTTCTTTAACGGGTTTTGCTTTGGGTTTTATATTCTCCTCATTTAAAGCGATGGCTTGCTTTACAAAATCGATCAAAATATATTTCGGCGGCAGGTCATCTATGCTTTTTATGTCGCCAAGGCTTCCGGCTTTTGCATCTTCCAGTTTAAGTACTTTTCCCGGATCATTCAGTAATCTTACTTTCCAAAACCCAAAGGCGCAATGATTTTTAAATGCTGCCATTTGGCATAACACACCCTTATACTCAAAAAAGGGCATGCTCCATTTCATATTTTCTACCACCAGCGGCGAAGCTTCGTGCACCACTTCCCTTATGTAATTCAATATTAGGTTTTGCAAAATCTGCCGACTTATCTATATAAGCATCAACGCGCGGATCGTATTGTTCCATATTTAAAATTAACAAGTTTAAATATCCGAACAAAGAGCCGGTAGAAAAATTATATTATCCGAAATAAGGTTGTAAGAAAATCGACTAAGCAGTGATCAGATTTCCGAATAATTGCTGATGCCAGCTATTTTTAAACGGCACCTCCCAATTGTTATTCAATTCGTTAAGATTTTGTACCAGGTTGTTAAAAACAATGGTATCTGAATGGATATCGCCCTGTTTCACCAACGCCTCAAATTCATGGCGCGGCGCAGAAAGCACTTCTTCGCCCTGGCGGTAAGCAAGGTTAAAACGGTCGAGCAGATTGATGTGATATTGCTGCTCCAGGTGTTTTATAAAATTGACAGACTTATCTATAGAACAGCCGCTGGCACCGGCCTGGTTTTCATCAACTATCAGCACTAAAAAACGGTTGTATCTAATTTCAGCAGCAGCTTTAAGCTGATTGTTATGCGCTGTCCACGCAGAAGCGAAGTCACTGAGCTGCATCTTTATTTGCTGCGCTTCTGTATCTGTAAGCTTCCTGTCTGACTGGTAAATCCAAACCCGTGAATTTTCTGAAAATTGCATTTACAAAATTATACAATTTATTAATTTAGGGTTTACTTTTGTTGTCATGTTAAAATCAGTTCTTTTAAACACAAAATATTTTTTTGCTGCGATACTGCTACTGCTTATAATAACGGCTAATTACAGTTTTAAGAAACAGCCCACCACCCAGGACTGGCTTATTTGGGCAGACAAATGCCTGGCACAGTCATACAATGCCACCGCCGATAATAAACTGAGAAAGATAGACATTACATTAACGCCCGATTCATTCATTCGCCTTCGCAAAACTTACACAAAAGGCAAAGAAGAGTTTTACTCATTTAACCTGCACCGCCTGAATAATATGGATTACCTGGGCAATACCGACGCAGGCACCCTTGAATTAAAAACCCTGGCCGACGATATTATTGTACAAACCCGCAACGACCGTAACGGTGACGTTGACTCCATGACCACCGTACTCAACATCCCCGTAAAAAACATGGATCCCGACCGGCTGGACAGCCTGCAACAAGCATTTAATTATTTTAAAGAAAAGGGGTTGTAAAAGCAAGCCCCCTCTAATCTTCCCCGTTGGGGAAACTTTTAAAACGCTAATACAATAATTTTTAGAACCCTCTCCTTTGGAGAGGGCAGGGTGAGGTTTCTAAAAGCCCTCCCTTCCGAGAAGGGTTTGGGTGAGGCTTTTCTTTTAGGCGAACCTTGAATAGGATTTTTGAAAACTTTTTAGAGACCCCTCTAAATCCCCCCGTTGAGGAGACTTTTAAAACGCTAATACAATATTTTTTACCCTCTCCTTTGGAGAGGGCAGGGTGAGGTTTCTAAAAGCCCTGCCTTCCGGGGAGGGTTTGGGGTGGGGCTTTTCCCCCAGAAGAGGGCTTGAGTGGCGCTTACAAGCCATTCGCCCGTACGGTTATTTCCGCAATATCTAATACTTGTATTTGCTGTTCCTTACTTTCCTGTTTAACGCCATCGCGCAGCATGGTCATACAAAACGGGCAAGCCGCTGCAACTATATCTGCTTTTACTTCTAATACATCTGTCATACGCTCTGTATTGATGTCTTTAGTTCCCTTTTCAGGTTCTTTAAACATCTGGGCACCGCCTGCGCCGCAGCATAAACCATTTGATCGGCAGCGTTTCATCTCAACCAATTCGGCATCCAGTATTTCAAGCGCTTTACGCGGCGCTTCATAAACGCCGTTTCCACGGCCCAGGTAGCAAGGATCATGATAGGTAATGCGTTTACCTTTAAAGCTTTCACCGCCTTCTGACTTTAGTTTACCTTCATCTATAAGCTGCTGTATTAGCTGCGAATGGTGAATCACTTCGTAACTGCCGCCCAGGCCGGGGTATTCATTTTTGATGGTATTAAAGCAGTGCGGGCAACCGGTTACTATCTTCTTTACTTCATAAGCATTTAAAAGCTCTATATTGGTAATCGCCTGCATCTGGAAAAGAAATTCGTTTCCGGCGCGCTTGGCAGGGTCGCCCGTGCAGCTTTCTTCCGTCCCTAAAACAGCGAAGCTAATGCCTACATGGTTCAATATTTTGCAGATATCGCGGGTTATCTTTTGAGCGCGCTCATCAAAACTACCTGCACAACCTACCCAAAAAAGTATTTCGGGCTGCTGTCCGGCGGCAGTCATTTCGGCCATGGTTCTTATTTCAGGTATCGGTTTTTCCATTTCGAGTTTATGACTGATTTCTAATTGATCGATTCCTCAATATCCGCTATGAATTCCTCTATGCCTGCAAAATCCTTAAATTTTATGGCGGATGACATTTCTTTCAATCTGTTTAAAATATCAAGTGCTAAATTCAAGGCGTTTACCTCTTTACCAAACATATCGGCATCCCAGTTTACGCCGGCTAAAATACCCTCGCTTGCCATACCGGTACACCATGCCTCCAGAAATTCTGCAAGCGGCATTTCGGTTGCAGTGTAGTCGCGCCAATCATCCTTGGCACAAGCCTTTGCATAGGCCCTTTCAGACCAGAACGGTATCACGCTGATCTCTTCGCTTTCGCTCGAATCGGCATTTGCCCAGCCTTTCTTATTGCTTAAGCCCCAAACCAGTTTCGTTGCCGTTACCTTCTCTATAAAGAGCTTATATTTTAATTCTATGTTTTCCGTATCCTGAAGCATGATTTCTTTTTTTGGCTTATTCTTTTGCCCAATTCAACCTATCTGCCGCACTGTATTTCCATGGTGCGCCGTTGTTTTCCATATTACCGAACATATTGTTCAGGCTTACAGGTGCCTGCGATTCTTCCATTACAATATAGCGGCGCATTTCAGTTATTATCTCCAGCGGGTTAATATTTACCGGGCAGGCTTCTGTACAGGCATTACAGCTTGTGCAGGCCCACAATTCCTCGCGACTTATATAGTCATCCAGCAGTGCTTTACCATCCGTATGATCTTTGCCATGCTTATCTATATTGTTGCCAACCTCTGTAATGCGGTCGCGTGTGTCCATCATAATTTTGCGTGGCGATAACAGCTTTCCTGTTTGGTTAGCAGGGCATACCGATGTGCAGCGGCCACACTCGGTACAGGTATAAGCTTCCATCAGGTTTTTCCAGGTAAGGTCGGTTACATCCTTTGTGCCAAAACGCGCCACCTCACCTGTACCTTTCGGCACGAAGGATGGATCGAGCATGGCCTTTACTTCGCCTGTAACCGAATCCATATTATTAAACTGCCCTTTTGGATGCAGGTTTGAATAATAAACATTGGGAAAAGCCAACAGGATATGAAAGTGCTTTGAATAAGGTAAATAATTTAAAAAGGCCAATATGCCAATAATGTGAAACCACCAGCAGCCACGTTCTATCAGCTCGAGCGATTTAGTGTTATCGGGCAGCAAAGGATTTAAAAAACTGCTCACCGGAAAAGCGCCTGCCTTTACATAATGGCCGAAGTTTAACAGCTGCAATTTATGATCGGCAGCATTCATAGTTAAAAATGCCGACATTAACAGTATTTCGATGAGAAGGATATAATTGGCGTCGGACTTTGGCCAGGCTGTCATTTCCACCCCCGAAAAGCGTTTAAGGTGGGCTATGTTTCGCCTTGCCAAAAAGGTAAAGCAAGCCAACAGTACCAGCAAAGCCAGTATTTCAAATCCGCCGATAAGTAAATTATATGAACCACCCAAAGGCGCAGAAAATATACGATGCGAACCGAAGATACCGTCTATCATGATCTCCAGTACTTCGATATTGATAATCACGAAACCTACATAAATAAAAAAATGCATTACGCCGGCAAGCGGCCGTTTCACCATTTTAGTTTGCCCAAGAGCTACCAGCGCCATAGTTTTCCAACGCAGCGCAGGCTGGTCAGACCGGTTGGTGTCGCGGCCCAGCAGAATATTACGCCTTATCTTACCTGCATTTCTGCAAAAAAGATAAATAGCAGTAGCCATGATGATAATAAATAAGCCTTGTGCAATCATTAACTATGGTGTACAGTTTTTTTCAAAGTTAATTTTAAAGTTGAACTGTAAAAACACCACCTGTTAAATAGCTGATATTATGAAAGATATAATACAAGCCAAAAACCGGCGTAAAAAATTTTCATTTTTTTGAAAAAAAAATAGGCTGAAATAAAAAAAACGCTACATTTGCAGTCCTTAAACAAAGGGACGGTACCATAGCTCAGATGGTAGAGCAAAGGACTGAAAATCCTTGTGTCACTGGTTCGATCCCAGTTGGTACCACAACAAAATTAAAACCTCTCAGATTTCTCTGAGAGGTTTTTTTGTTTTCTGGGGAAAACACGCATCTATGCTGGACGATCAGGAAATGTCATTGCCTGCTACTCAACAAGGCTTTCTTAAAGAGGAGGCTGCTAAAAGTTTGTAACGCCATCAGGTCTATACTTAATCGCCTTGAAATGTCCGCTTTTGTTAATCCGCCATATGTCGTCTTCGTTTATTTCATTTTCTGTCCTGTAGTTGTCTTCTTCGCCAGCTTGTTGGGAGTAGGTATAATGCATTACGATCTTTAAGTTTTTATAAATAGTTGAAGTAAGCTCACCATGGAAATGATGATTACTTGAAGGATCGCCGGCAGCAATGTGAATTGCATCTATTACGTTTAGATCGTAATCTATAGTTACTAACAGTAAGTAATTGTCAACAACCTCAACAACAAAGAATTTAGGTGTTTTAACCACTAAGCACCAATTGGCCCTGTAATTTGTATCGCAAAGGTTAAAGGTAGAGTCAATTCTTTCGTCAATCCCTGCCCCACCTATCACTCTGGGAATGCGTTTGTATGATAATTTGAATAAGGTTTTCGTTTTGAATTCTGCGAGATTGATATTTGGCGCTCCCCTGTCCCACCCATCAGAAACACTACGAGGAAAGGTAGCCTTAGGCAAGCTATCTAAATGTTTTAATAGTTTTGCGCTGTCTGTCAATTGAACGTTCACCTTATCGGGTTGTACTACATTTTTAACAGCAATATGAGATGTAACTTCTCTGTTGGTTCTGGCATTATTAGTACATTCGCAAAGAAATACTGTTGATGTAAATAAGAAAAGGATATGGTTTTTCAGCATAGCTAAAGATAGCACAATCGACTATGATTAAAGATACTGAAGTTCTGATTTATAAACGTTTACAGATCAAACTATTTTTTTAAATAATCGAACCATTTTCAATTAAGTCTAAATCTGCTATCAAACGCAAATCAGACAGGAAATGGTTCGAAATTTGTAAAGTAGCCACCACAACAAAAAAACCTCTCAGATTTCTCTGAGAGGTTTTTTTGTTTTTAATACTTTGTCATTGCGAGCGATAGCGCGGCAATCTCGTCGTTATGCAATTGCGTTACTGCATTGGCGAAGGGATTGCTTCGTTCCTCGCAATGACATTATCTTTTTAGTTAATTAAAATATAGGATTTTGTTTTTGCGAGCGATCGCGTGGCAATCTCGTCATTATGCAATTGCGTTATTGCATTGGCGACGGGATTGCTTCGTTCCTCGCAATGACATTTTTTTTGTTAATTAAATATAGAATTTTGTAATTGCGAGCGATAGTGCGGCAATCGCCTCGTTATGCGTTTGCGTTGCTGCATTGGCGAAGGGATTGCTTCGTTCCTCGCAATTAAATAATTTTCAATTAATTACTCATCCATAAATGTAACCCTATACCAATTTATCTGTATCTTAGAATCAATATCTTCCAATTAAAACTTTCCACTATGGAACCCAAGCAAAACCAAGTGCCGCCTCAAAAAGAGCCTATCATTATTGAAAAGGGTTTGGGTATAGGCTGGACATTGAATTGGAACCGGCCCGAATCATATTTTATTCTGGCTGCCATTTTACTATTGGTTGTTTTTATGATACTTTTTAGCAGCGGAGTAATTCATTTATAAATCATACAGGTTTAACGCAAATCATTTATATTATTATAATATTGCTTCTCCATCAAATATCAAGACCACATGTTTTTATATTAATGAAAATGGTTTGATCTTCAAATTTGATAAATAGCCCGGTTGGGATCATCTTTTTGGCTAACTTTACTCATCGCTGTCTTCCTCATGAGTAATAATCACCTAACCAGTTTTATTCACCAAAGCAACCTGGTATCCTTATCTACCGCACAAGCCATTGCAGAACATTTTGCGCACCAGCAATTGTTTAAAGGCGAATTGCTGTTAAAGGCCGGGCAAATAGCAGACTCCTATTTCTTTCTCGACGAGGGTTATATGCGTGCTTTTGCGGCAGATATTAATGGCACCGAGGTAACCACCGCATTTTACGTTCCCGGCCAAATGATATTTGAGGTAGCATCTTTTTTCAATAGGTCCCGCTCGCGCGAGAATATCCAGGCACTTACAGATTGTGTCGGCTGGTTCATTACCTTTCGCCAGTTAAATGAGCTCTTCCATGCCTTACCAGAGTTCAGGGAATTTGGCCGGTGGGTACTGGCTAATGGTTTTGCAGCTTTAAAAGGCCGCATGCTCTATACCATTACAGAAACAGCCGAAGACAGGTACGCTACGCTCCTGCGTTCTAATCCCGATATATTTCAGCATGCTCCGCTCAAATTTATTGCATCTTACCTTGGCATTACAGATACTTCGTTAAGCCGTATCCGCGCCGGTTTGTCAAAAAAATAACACAATAGCGTTTCTTGTCATTTGGCAAGCCTCATGGCTTCTGCTTTCCGTTTCTTTGGTATCAAATCATTCAGCAATGGAAACTTTACCCATCTTTATACCACTCGGCTTTATTGCAATCGTCTTGTTAACACTTACCTTTTTATATCGTGCCGGTAACTACCGTGGTTTGCTTTTAGTAATTGCTATCACCTGGCTCCTTTTACAAGGTATGCTGTCCATATCCGGCTTTTACCTGGTATTAAGCAGTAGGCCACCCCGATTCGGTTTGCTATTATTGCCGCCGGTTGTTTCTATCGCTTTGCTGTTTTTCAACAATAAGGGCAGGAAATTTATTGATGGCCTTAACGGTAAAACACTCACCCTTTTACACGTTGTTAGGTTACCTGTAGAGCTAATTTTGTACGGCCTCTTTATTCATCATTACATTCCCCGCCTTATGACATTTGAGGGTGGCAACCTGGATATCCTTTCAGGATTAAGCGCGCCATTTATTTGGTATTTTGGATACAAAAAACAAAAACTTTCTAAAGGGTGGCTATTAACCTGGAATATCATCTGCCTTATACTATTGCTTAATATCATCATCAGGGCTATATTTTCTTTGCCGCTTGCTTTTCAGCAGTTTGACTTTGAACAACCCAATATAGCGCTGCTCTATTTTCCTTTTAGCTGGCTGCCCGGCTTTGTGGTACCTGCTGTACTGTTTGCTCACCTGGTTAATATCCGCAAACTAACACGTTAACAATTTTATTTATCGCAGCATTTTCAATTTAGCTTAACTAATAATTATCAATAAACTAGTCGAAACAAAAATCACTATGAGCACAATTAAAGTAAAAGACGGAACAGAAATTTTTTACAAGGATTGGGGAACAGGACAACCAATTGTATTCCACCACGGATGGCCTTTATCAGGCGATGACTGGGATGCCCAGATGATGTTTTTTCTGCAGCATGGATACCGTGTGATCGCTCACGATCGCCGGGGTCACGGCCGGTCGAGCCAGGTATCTGAGGGCCACAATATGGATACTTATGTAGATGATGTTGCCGAACTTACCAAGGCACTTGACCTGAAAGATGCAATTCACATAGGGCATTCAACCGGCGGCGGCGAGGTGATACGTTACGTAAATAAATATGGAAAAGGGCGTGTTGCCAAAGCAGTATTGATCAGCGCCGTTCCGCCTATTATGGTTGCTTCCGGTACCAATCCGGAGGGTGTACCAATGAGCGTGTTTGACGGTATCCGTGAAGGCACCGGCTTTCACAGGGCGCAATATTTTAAAGATTTTACAGATGCCTTTTACGGGTTTAACCGCGATGGTGCTAAAAGCCTGCCTGGTGTTGCAGAAAACTGGTGGCGCCAGGGCATGATGGGTAGCGTAAAGGCGCATTACGAAGGTATTAAAGCTTTTTCGGAAACTGACTTTACAGCCGACCTGGAAGGGGTTGACATCCCTGTTTTAGTTTTACATGGCGAAGATGACCAGATAGTGCCCTTTGCAATTAGCGGCGCAAAATCTATCAAGCACTTGAAAAATGGAAAACTTATTTCCTATCCCGGCTTTCCGCATGGCATGCCAACAACAGAAGCCGAAACTATTAATAAAGACATTTTAGCCTTTATTCAATCGTAAACACCTTCGATTGTAAGATAAGAAGCCACGGGATATGAAATTCCATATTCCCGTGGCTTTTATTTTTAAATGCATTGGCTATGAGATTGCTTCGTACCTCGCAATCATAAATTTCTTATTCTTCATTCTGTCATTACGAGCGCTGGCGTGACAATCTCATCGATTGCTTATCTATCAATGCATTGCGTTAATGCACTAACTATGAAAATGCTTCGTTCCTCCCAGTGACAAATTTCTTTGTTCGCCATTCTGTCATTACAAGCGATAGCATAGCAATCCGCCAAAACAATTGATACCCATGCATTTGCTATGAAATTAAACTAACTAAACAGTTACCCCCTATCCCCTGCATGTATCAGGTCATAAACGGAGATCATATATTCGGCTTCGTCCATAGCGGCTTGAAAATCGTCCCACTCAGGTAAATTAAAAGCGAAACAGATATCGCTATGCGGTGTTCGCAGCACCAGCCGGTCTTCGCCATCAGGAAAGGGAAACATGCTTTCTTCTACATCCAGTGCCGATGTAAATTCTTTAAACATTTTAAATTGGTCTGGCGCAAAATTGAGCAGCAGGTTACGCACCCATATGTTCATCACTTTGCATTCCATGCATTGGCTAATGAGGGTATTGCCTCTCTGGCTTAAAAAAATACTCTGGCACATAAGCGGTAGATTAGTGCCTGCCTTACCTGCATAGATAGATCATCAATCGCAGGTAAGCAGGACTTTATATTTTTATTTCCGGGAACGAATCAATAAAATGATATTCAATTCGCTTGTTGTTTTGTATCGATTACCTTTCACAAATAAAAACGTTATTTAGAATTAATCCAAATAAAAATAAATAACATATTAACGGTCGATTTATGGACCAAACTTGAAGTTTCAGTTGATTATTTTTCTAATTAAGAAAACAATATCACATTTACGATATTGTAATTTAATAACCTTTATAAACAACAATATGAAAATCAGGACATTAATTTCAACATGTGTTGCCTTGCTGCTTTTATCATTCAGCACCATGGCAATGGTACCGCCGGTAAAAAAGGCGGCCAAACCAACCTACACTTACTCTGTAGCTGAAATGAAAAAGAATATTGAGTATGACTTTGCCAAAGCGACCGTAAGGGAAAGTTACGATCCAAGACTGGATCAGCTTGCAAAGCTAATGATAGATAAAAACTATGTAGTTGCCCTGCGTGGCCATGCCGATGGCATTGGCGGGTTTAAATCCAACTGGGTGCTTTCGCAAAAAAGAGCCGACGCGGTTAAAGAATATTTAGTTGGCAAAGGCGTGGCTGAGAATAAAATAGTATCCACCGCCTTTGGAAGCACTATTCCGGTTGCTACCAATAAAACAGCAGAAGGGCGCCAGCAAAACCGCCGGGTAGAGATCAGGTTAAATACCGGCAGCGAATCTTTATCAGCGCGGTAAGAAATTAAAATTGATCAAGTAAAGGCGGGTGGCAGGGATGCTACCCGCCTTTTTTATATTAATTGACGGTGATTACGGAATCAGCCTTTCTTCCTTCAGCTTCTTAAACAGGTCGTAAAAAGAATCTTCGGTTGGTTGAAAAACAGTAAAGCAAAGTTTGCGGCTTTTAGACATATCTGTCATTACTTCAATGGGCCTGCCAAGGTCCAGGTCTGTGTGCCATGCAGATGCAAGGCGATCAAGGTGCGATTCCTTCAAATTATATTTTTCGGCAATCTGGCTCCATACCGGCGCATCATGCTTTATTTCGTTCTCAAGCGGATGCATTTCACCATCGTAGCCTTTAACATCTACGTTAAAGTAAGCACCCAATTTTTGCCATAACCAGCTCCATCTGAATACGTCGCCGTTAACTACGTTAAACGCCTCGTTTCGGGCTGCTTCTGTGGTCGATGCCCATATCAGGTGCTCGGCCAGCAACCTTGCGTCGGTTACGTCCGAAAGTCCGTTCCATTGTGCTGCAGATCCAGGCCAGGTAAACGGCCGCCCGGTTTCTTTACAAATGCTGGCATAAACGGCAAGGGTGGTGCCCAGGTTCATCATGTTACCAACGGCCTGCCCTATCACAGTATGCGGCCGGTGTATACTCCAGGTAAAACCATCGCGCGCGGCGGCTGCGTACACTTCATCTTCCTGGGCATAGTAAAAATTTTCAATATCCAGCCTCGGCTGCGTTTCGCGTAGCGGGGTTTCGGGTAAAAAACCTTCTTTAGCATAAGCCTCGAAGGGCCCGAGGTAATGTTTTAAACCGGTTACCAGCGCAACATGTTGCACCGATTTATCAGCCGACAAAACGTCCAGCAGGTTCCTGACCATTAAACTGTTTACGCGTATATTCTCTGCCTCGGTGTCGTTCCGCATCCAGCTGGTTATGAATATATGCGTAGGCAAAATATTCGCCAAGGCTGAATTTAAGCCATCCTTATCCAGCAGATCCGCGGCTACCGGTTTCAAGCCTGCAATTTTACTATCCGCTTTACGCGACAAACCATAAGTGTCCCATCCTGATGATATAAGTTTTTCGGCGAGGTTGCTGCCTGTAATGCCGCTTGCCCCTACTACTAATGCAATTCTATCCATTTGATTATTGTTTACAGATACAAATCTCGGCAGTGCAAAATAGCCAACAAAGGACATAGCGCACAAAATTGATGTGCGATAGGTCACACCTTTAAGCCTCGGGCAGGCGGCTTAATGTTTCGCGGGATATTCCCAGGTATGAAGCGATCATTGTTTTGGGCAGCCTTTGGGATAGCTGCGGGTATAATTGTACAAACTGATCATACCGTTCTTTAGCCGTTAAGGTCATTAACGACTGAATGCGTTTTTGAAGCGCGATATAACCGGCCTGTGTTTTTTTTCTAAAAAAGTATTCCATTTTACGGGATTCAGAACATAGCTTCTCCCTGTTTTCGAGCGAGATCATAAATACCAGCGTATCTTCCAGGCAATCTATATTTAAAGTCGCAATTTCACCGTTATGATAAGCTTGTGGGTCGGAGATCCACCAGTCCTCCATGGCAAACTGCAGTATGTGCGATTTACCGCCCTGATCCAGGTAAAAAGACCGCAGCAAACCTTTGATTACAAAATGATCGTTAGGTGCTGCGTTACCTTCCTGCACCAGGAACTGATGCTTCTTAAACAGCTTTTGCGTAAAATGCGATAGCACAAATTCGAACTCGCTGTCTGTCAGTTCAACAATTTTTTCTATCTGCTGCCTTAATAGTTCGCTCATTGAATTTCGTGGATGCGTTAAAATATGTTATAGCCCAAAAATACGGTTATTGATTATTTGTATCGATCTAATTATTCATATGATCAAACCATTTCCCTTAATCAAATCGCATAATTGTCCGTTCCATTATTCGTTCAATGACAAGCAGGCAGTTCGATCTTCACTTAAGGCACAATTGTCACGGAAATTTAGTTTAATAAAGGCCATATTAAAATCGGCTTACTTATTGCTTAATTTTGATTGTAATACAAATCATCAAAATAAAAATCTATTATATGAGTACTGAAAAAGCCATTCTTGCCGGCGGTTGTTTCTGGGGTGTGGAAGAACTGATTCGCCACTTACCCGGAGTAACTTCAACAGTTGTTGGATATACCGGCGGCGACGTAAAAAATGCCACTTACAGAAACCACGGGTCACATGCCGAAGGTATATCAATAACATTTAACCCCGAGGAGATTTCTTACCGCAAATTGCTTGAATATTTTTTCCAGATCCATGATCCTACAACTCGTAACAGGCAGGGAAATGACATTGGTACTTCTTACCGTTCGGCTATTTTTTATTTAAATGATACCCAGCGCGACGAAGCCAATAAGCTGATTGCAGAAATGGAAACTTCAAATAAATGGCCGGGTAAAATTGTTACCGAAGTTGTGCCTGCCGGTGATTTTTGGGATGCCGAAAAGGAACACCAGGATTACCTGCAAAAAAATCCATACGGTTATACCTGTCATTTTGAAAGGCCCGAGTGGACCCTTGCTTAAGTATAGCAGCTTATGCAAACGATTGGTTTTGGAGGCAGCTGCCATTGGTGTACAGAGGCTATCTTTCGGTCGTTAAAGGGTGTTGAGTCCGTAGCGCAGGGATGGATAGCTTCTGATGGTGAAAATAATACGTTTTCGGAAGCGGTGATTGTTGATTTTGATGATACCGTAATCAGCTTGAGAACACTTATTGCCATTCACTTGCATACGCACAGCTGCACCTCTGATCATAGCTTTCGGGAAAAATATAGGTCTGCCGTGTATACATTTAGCGGTGCACAGGATGTTGTTGCTACGGAAGCACTTCACGAGCTGCAGGCAGACTTTGCAGAACCGCTGATAACTAAAGTGCTGCCGTTTGTGTCGTTTAAGCTGAACGATGAAAATTACCTGGATTACTATTATAAAGACCCTTCAAAGCCTTTTTGCCAAAATATAGTAAACCCAAAGCTTAAAGAACTGCTACTTCATTTTGTCGGCGAAGTTGAACCGGGTAAAAAGGCGCATTTGCAAAGCCTTTAATTTAGTCAAATACAAAAAGCGATGTACGCATTTAGCAGCACATCGCTTTTCTTTATATTTTTCACTAATCAGTTACCCGGAAGTGCTGCCAGAGTTGAATAATTTTTAAGCAAAGAGACTAATCTTTCAGAGCCATTATGGAAGCGCTTTCAGACTGAAGTGTAAAAAAATTTTAAGCTGATTTTTCCCTCCTGCATCGCTCACTGCAATACTTTACATTATCCCAGTCCTTTGCCCATTTTTTGCGCCAGGTAAAAGGCCGACCACAGCACGCACATATTTTAACCGGTAAATTTTCTTTTTTTACACCCCGCATAATGATTGTAAACATGCTGAAGGTTTAATTGTTCCTAAAGCAATACACAATGATAAACAACGGCGACAAAACCATATACATTCTTACCCTTGCCATGGATCAAGAAGCACAGCACTATTTTGATGAGCTGCGCCAGTTATATTTCCCACGGCAAAGAAATTTTCTTAAAGCACATTTAACGCTATTCCATAATTTGCCTGCTATCCAGCCTTTGTCTTTTACTCCGTTTGACATGCAGGCTACCCATGTAGTAAGCATAGGAAACGGAGTGGCTATAAAAATAGAAAGCCCTGAACTACAGCAACTGCATGCCCGGCTTCAGCAGCAGTTTAAAGAACATCTGATTCCGCAAGACAGGCAAAAGCTCTGGCCGCATATCACCATTCAAAATAAAGTATCTGCCGATGTGGTGCAGCAAACTATGGTAACAGTTGCTGCCGGTTTTAAGCCTTTCAAATTCCGGGTAACAGGTCTCCACTGGTGGATCTATGAGAACGGCCCATGGCAATTTGTAGAAACCGTGGCTTAGGTAACCAGTAAGTCTTTAATAATTTTTTAATCATTAATACTGTTTAAGCATAATAAGCTTACTTTTGCATCGCTTTTGGTTTTCATAGGGTGTTCTTATGAAATTAAAAGGGAATACGGTGTAACTCCGTAACTGTCCCGCAGCTGTAAGCTCCATAACCATTGCCCATTCTATTGGTCACTGTTTTCTGAAAGGAAACGGGAAGACCGGGCAAAACGGGGAGTAAGTCAGAAGACCTGCCATAGCAACATATTTATTCAAAGCTTTCGGGGATTGAAGCTTGGATGTGAAACTCTTCTATCATTGGTTTCTGTTCAAACCTTATGCCCGTTGCTATGAGTTAATAACTCGTAACATGCCAGGAAAACTACCATATTCTAAAAACAGACTAAAGCTCACAACAGCGCTTATAGTATGTTTTTTTTGCATTGGTTTTTCTGCGAAGCTTTGCGCACAAACAGATACGGTTAAAAAGCTTAAAGAGGTAAAGGTTAAGAACAAGCCCTTGCCTAATGTACAAACGGCAACACCCGCACAACAAATAAATGCAAATGATTTTGAACGTTACAGCGCATTTAATGTAGCTGATGCCATCAGGGATTTTTCGGGTGTTACTATTAAAGATTACGGCGGCCTCGGCGGACTAAAAACAGTTTCTGTACGCGGCTTAGGTGCCAACCAAACAGCCGTTTTATATGATGGTGTTCAGCTAAATGATGCTGAGAATGGCCAGGTGGACCTTGGCAAGCTCAACCTTAACGGTGTGCAGCAAATCACTTTATACAACGCCCAGCCTGATGACATTCTCACTCCGGCACGCTCATTTGCATCGGCAAGTATTATTGCAATAAATCCAACACGGCCCAATTTAACCGCAGGTAAACCAAGTCAGTTCCTGATTGGAATTAACAGTGGTTCGTTCGGCTTAATAAATCCCTATTTGCAATGGCAGCAACGCATTAATAAGCGATGGTCATTTGTGGTGAACAGCTATTGGGAAAAAGCTAATGGCCGGTACAAATACAAAGTTAATGGCGATGGTTCAGACACCTCGACAGAGCGCAGCAATGCCGATCTGAACGCGCAGGAAGCAGATGGCGCCTTATATTGGGCAAAAAGCGACAGTAATAAATTTGCGCTGCATATAAACTATTTCAATTCAGACCGCGGGCTGCCGGGAGCCATTATATTTTATAACCAGTTATCCAGCCGCCAGCGTTTGTGGGACCGGGACTACTTTATGCAGGGTAGTTACAAACGCCTTTGGCAAAGCGGAATCAGTTTGCTTTTAAATACTAAACTATCACGCGAATACACACGCTATATCGATCCTGATTTTTTAAACGGGCATAATGGTATAGATGACAGGTATACACAACGCGAATTATATCAATCTGCATCGGTTTCTTATAAACTGTTTAAAACCTGGGAGGTATCATACGCTACCGACTTTTCTATAACAGATCTTAATGTAAACTTGCCGCAATATGCTTACCCTACGCGGGTAACTCTGCTAAATGCACTCGCCAGTAATTTTACCGCGGGCAGGTGGAAACTACAGGGAAGCCTGTTAAAATCATACGTAACAGAAACTGTGGAAACAGGCAGTGCATCACCTGCAAGGTCGGTTTTATCACCTACCATCATTGTTACCTACCAGCCATTCGCCAGCAATAACCTGCAGTTAAGGGCCTTTTACAAAGACATTTTTAGAAACCCCACGCTCGATGAGCAGTATTATTTTTCTACCAGCGGTTCGCGCGGTATAAAACCCGAATATGCCAAACAATACGACATTGGCATCACTTACCGCAAGGCACTGAATTCATTTTTTAACGACCTTACTTTTACGGCAGACGCTTATCACAACAACGTTACCGATAAGATTATAGCCCTGCCAAATAAAAACCCGGCAATATCAACCATCATCAACTTAGGCAAGGTAAAAGTTAACGGCACAGACATCAGCATCAAAACACAAACCGAAACCATTAACAACTGGAAAGGTGTAATATCCCTAAACTATACTTACCAATATGCAGTTGATGAAGATGCAAACACCGTTTATTACTTAAACCAGATTCCCTACACGCCTAAAAATACACTTGCTGTAAACGCAGGTGCAGATCATGGTCAATTCGGCATCTATTACAACCAGGTCCTTACTTCTTCGCGGTATTACCTGGGGCAAAGCATTCCGCAAAACTATGTAGACGGCTACGCAGTAAGCGATCTTTCTGTTATCTACAGACTGCATGCCGGCAAAAACTATCTGGCGTTAACTGCAAACGTTAATAATCTTTTTAATGAAAATTACATGATTGTGCAAAGCTTTCCTATGCCTGGCCGGTCGTACCGTTTCTCAGTTCAAATAAAAATTTAATAATTATAAATATGAAACAATTAAAATCTACTATTTTATTAACCGCAGCGTTTCTGTCGCTAATCCTGGCATCATGCAACAAGGATAAAAAAGTTACGCCTGCAACAATCGCTGCTACCAGCGGCATTTATGTGCTTAACCAGGGCTTATTCAATGATAACAACAGCACGCTATCATTTTACAATTATTCAAACAAACAAACCACTGCCGATATTTTTACATCTGCAAATGCACGTGGCTTAGGCGATACAGGTAATGACATAGAAATTTACGGATCAAAGATGTACATTGTGGTTAACGTATCGAGCACTATAGAGGTGGTTGACAAAAAGACGGCTAAATCTATTAAACAGATCAAATTATTTAACGGCTCAACCGCCCGCGAACCACGCGATATTGTTTTTTACAAGAACAACGCATATGTGACATCATACGATGGTACCGTTGCCGTGATAGATACTGCTGCATTATCGGTTAGCCAGTACATTAACGTAGGCCGTAACCCAGAGCAGTTAGCAGTGTCTAATGGAAAATTGTATGTTGCAAACTCAGGCGGTTTGGATTATCCCGATTACGATAAAACCGTTTCTGTTATCAACCTGAGCACAAACACCGTAACCAAAACCTTAACAGTAGTAACTAATCCGCAAAGTGTGGTTGCAGACAATTATGGTAACGTGTATGTACTTTCGGCAGGCGATTACGCAAGCACGCCATCAAGCCTTGCAATTATCGATGCAAGTACCGACGCCATAAAATCACAAACTAATTTTGACGCCGGCAGCATGGCCATTCAGGGTGATAATATTTACTTTATCACATCGGCCAATAAAATTGAGGTGTACAATGCTAAATCACAATCGGTTACCTCATCAAGCTTTATTACGGATGGAACTACCATTAAAGCGCCTTATGCCGTTACTGCCGACGGCTCAACCGGCGAAGTATTTGTAACCGACGCAAAAGACTATTCATCAAACGGTTCGCTTTATGCATTTAGCAGCGCCGGTAAGTTAGAATATTCTATAACCGTTGGTATTAACCCGGGCCGTATTGCCCTGTTAAAGAATTAATTTACCTTTAAGCCTTTTACAGGATAATTGGTATTTTTACACCCAGAAAAATATTTCATTAATGAAGATAAATATCAGAAACAGCACTTTGATCCTTATGATCATAATCGCTGCCGCAACCCGTTTTATTAACATGACCAATATAACCGTGTTGGCCAACTTTACGCCGGTTGGTGCCATTGCGTTATTTGGAGGCGCTTATTTTTCTGATAAATGGAAAGCTTACCTGGTACCCTTGCTTACCCTTTTTGTAAGCGATATGGTATTAAACTATCTGTACTTTGGTAAATTTACCGTTTTTTATAGCGGTATGATATTGGTATACCTAAGCTTTGCCATAATGGTATTGATAGGTACGCTAATTAAAAAAATAAACTTTACAAATGTGCTGTTGGCTTCACTTGCGGCGGTGCTGGCACACTGGTTAATTACCGATATTGATATTACCCAAAGCAGTGCGCTATATTCAAAAGGTTTACCCGGTTACTTTCAATCTTTAGTGGCAGCTATCCCGTTTGAAAAGAGCATGCTTTTAGGTACGCTGCTATTCGGCGCCCTGCTATTCGGTGGCTTTGAACTGGCTAAAAGAAAATATGTTTTTTTACGCATCGGCAAAGAACTGGCAGTTTAAATAAGCTTAGATATAAACAACAAAAGGCCATCCCGAAAAGATGGCCTTTTGTTGTTTTAGCCCCTCCCAACCCACCTTGGAAGGGAATGCCCCTCCCAACCCTCCCCGGAAGGGAGGGCTTTTTAGATAAAATGGTAAATCACATTGAAGCCAAAGTCTCCCCTACCGGGGGAGATTTAGAGGGAGCTTTGAACAAACAGCGCTAATCAGAAATTAAATTATTGTCTCACTAATTAAACAATAGCTTAAAATGACCGTTCTTAAATAACACAACCAACATTATGAAAGCATTAATAATAAACTGCACGTTAAAGCGCAGTCCCAATTTTTCTAATACCGGTGCCATGGCAGAAAAAACCGCAGCACAATTCAAAGACCTTGGTATAGAAACCGAAATCATCCGCCTTAACGATTATAATGTTCTTACAGGCAATACGTCAAACGAGGGCGATGGTGATGAATGGCCACAAATATTAGAAAAAATAAAATCATGCAATATATTCCTGATAGCTACGCCGATCTGGATGGGGCACCTGGCATCTACTTCGCAAAAAGTAATTGAGCGCCTGGATGCTATTTTTCGTGACGAAGATCTGAGCGATAAAAACAATGGCCAGTACATGCCTTATAATAAAGTGGCCGGCTGCCTCATTACCGGTAATGAAGACGGTGCCCACAGCTGTGCCGCCCAGGTATTATGGTCATTACAGGAAGTTGGCTTTACCATACCGCCCAATGTAAACGCTTACTGGGTAGGCCTGGCAGGCGGTGAAAAAGATTATGTAGAAGCCGGTGGCGAGCGTTACCTGTACACCAACAAAACGCTACGCTACATGACCTCTAACCTGGCATTTTTCGCTAAACTGCTTGCAGCAAATCCCATAACCACTAACCTGCTTGAGGAAGATAAAAAAGCCGAAGCAGAAAGTGATAAAGAAGAAGATTAATCTTATTACCATGGATAAGGAAAACATAAAATATGGAGGCAGGCTGTTGTTAGGTGCAGGACTTGTTCTTGCAGGCATCAGCCACCTTTCATTTGCACGTAAAGATTTTAAGGCGCAGGTACCTAACTGGGTACCGCTGGAGAAAGACGATACGGTTGTTTACTCGGGCTTTGTGGAGATTGCCTTAGGAAGCGCGTTAATATTAACACCCAAAAAATACCAGGACAAAGTGGGTAAAGTTGCTGCCGGATTTTTTACGGCAATATTTCCGGGTAACATTGCGCAGTACACACATCACCGCTCGTCACTTGGTTTAGATACCGATCAAAAGCGCTTTACGCGGTTATTCTTTCAACCGGTATTAATTGCCTGGGCGCTTTTAAGCACGAGCCCGCCAAAAGATGCTTAAATCAAATTTTAAAAAGGGTGTGGCCGGATAATTAAGCCATGCCCTTTTATTTTAACCCCATAAATATCACTTTTGCTGTTTATAGATTTTTTTATCTTTATCAGCATGGAATTCAAGGAAAAAGAAAGTACCGAACAGTTTCTGTCTGGTGGTGGCGAAATGGGTAAACTGATCCGTAGCATGGATTGGTCTAATACAGCGCTGGGCCCTATAGAAAGCTGGCCGCAAAGTTTACGTACCTCTGTAAGCCTTTGTCTTTCTTCAACCTTTCCAATTTTAATTGCCTGGGGACCAGAGACCATACAGATCTATAACGATAGTTACCGCCCTATTTGCGGTGCCAAACACCCTGAGTCTATGGGGCAGAATTTCAGGATCTGCTGGGAAACCGCGCTACCGGTAGTGGGTGACAAATTTGACCGCGGGCAGCAGGGCGAAGGCACTTATATCACAGACCAGCGCATGTTCTTGGACAGGTACGGTTATCTTGAAGAATCTTTCATGACCTTTTCTTTTGCGCCCATCCGTGATGAATCGGGCGGCGTAGGAGGCATATTTCACCCTATCAGCGAGAGTACAGGCAAGATGCTTAGCGCACGCAGAACACAAGCCTTGCGTGATCTTGGGGCTGCTATCAGCAAAGCCAAATCAGTTGATGAAATTGGCAAGTTAACCCAGGATTTGTATAACGACTATGTACTTGACGTTCCCTTCGCGCTATTATATCAGTTAGAAAAAGATAAAGCCAGCCTTATCAGCTGTGCGGGTATTCCGGCCGATACATCATTAACACCATTAAAGATCGATATTGAAAATGACGAGAAATGGCCGCTGAAAAATGCAATTACAAGTGGAGAAATTATTACAGTAACGGGCCTTGATGAGATTTTCGGTGCCTTTACTTGTCAGCCGTACGAACAGCCGCCACACACTGCAGTGATACTGCCGCTGCGAATTTCGGGGCAGGAAGAACTTTTCGGCTTTATGATTGCCGGGGTAAGCGCCTGCCGCGCGCTTGATAACGAGTACTTGAACTTTTATAACTTACTGGCTGCAACTTATAACACTGCAGTTTCTAACGTATACGCTTACGAGCAGGAGCAAAAACGAGCCGAAGCACTGGCGGCAATAGACCGTTCAAAAACTGCATTCTTCAGCAATGTAAGTCATGAATTTCGTACTCCTCTTACGCTGATGCTTGGCCCTTTAGAAGATATGCTAAGCAAAAGCAGCGAAGAGTTTAAGGCACCCCTTGAAGCAACGCACCGCAATGCCCTACGCTTATTAAAACTTGTAAATAACTTGTTAGATTACAGCCGTGTAGAAGCAGGGCGGACACAAGCCGTTTACCAACTGACAAACCTGCCGCAACTAACCGCAGACCTGGCAAGCAGCTTTCGTTCCATCATTGAAAAGGCCGGCATGCAACTTACCGTAAATTGCAACCCCATTTATGCGGACACCTATGTGGATATGCAGATGTGGGAGAAGATAGTTTTAAATCTATTGTCTAATGCTTTTAAGTATACCCTATCAGGGAGCATTACCGTTAGCTTGCGTCAGCTTGGCGAAAAAGTTGAACTTAAAGTTGCCGACACCGGCGTAGGCATTCCTAAAAAAGAACTTCCGCATATGTTCGAGCGTTTTCACCGTATCGAAAACTCTGCAGGCAGAACACACGAGGGTACTGGTATCGGCTTATCGCTGGTGCATGAACTGGTACTGCTGCACGGCGGTCTTATAGCAGTAGAAAGCATTGAGGGCGTTGGCACAACTTTTACAGTCACTATACCAACCGGTAAACTTCATTTACCGCAAGAGCATGTGTCACAAACTCAAAAGTTAAACGATTCGTCTGCTGTAAAAGGGGCTTTCTTGCAGGAAGCTATCAGCCTGCTGCAAAATGAAGAAGACAAACAACTGGAAGCTGTAGAGCCTTCTGTGGCAGATGCAACAGCTGTCAATGATTTTGAAGCCAGCAATGGTGCAAGGGTACTGGTAGTAGATGACAATGCCGATATGCGTGCTTACCTTGCCCGCTTACTTGAACCATACTTTACGGTAACTACCGCTTTAAATGGCCAGGATGCGCTTAATAAACTTAACAACGGGCAATTGCCGGCACTTGTTGTAAGCGATATTATGATGCCGGTAATGGATGGTAAAGAAATGCTTGCACAAATACGCTCCAACCCGCGCATGTTAAGGCTTCCGGTTATTTTTCTTTCTGCCAGGGCCGGGGCCGAATCGCGCATAGATGGTCTGGAAGCCGGTGCGGACGATTATCTTGTTAAACCATTTTCTGCGGCAGAGTTGCTTACCAAAATCAGGGCGCAGATAAATATTTCGAGTGTACGCCTGCATGCCGAGCAGCAGTTACGCAATTTATTCAGGCAGGCGCCTGTAGCTATAGGTATCTACCGCGGTGCTAATTATATGGTAGAGCTGGCCAATGAAAAAATGCTTGAATATTGCCGCTTAACAGAGCAGGAAATTGTAGGCTATTCTTTGTTGAATGTAATGCCATCGCTCGCTGGCCTGGGCTTCGAAAAGATCATGACTGAAATTTATCAGACAGGTACACCATTTACGCTAAATGACCTTCCAATTGTTGTAAAACGAAACGAACGTGAGGAAACCATTTACATTAACCTCACCATGATTGCTATTGAAGGTGATAACGGGATTATAAATGGCATTATGTCCGTAGCCACCGAGGTAACGCAGCAGGTACTGGCAAGTAAGGAACTTGAAAAGCTAAACGATACGCTTAATCTTGCCATGAATGCCTCAGGCATGGGGCTTTGGAAAACAGAATGGGGAACAAACGTTCTTGAAGTATCGCCAAAGGCAAGAGAGATACACGGTATCCCAATGACTGCCGATCTCACCTTTGACGGAACGCTTGATGTAGTGGTACCGGAACACCGGGACAGATTTCATAATGCTATTTTAGCTGCCGTTAATGAAAAAGGCAGCTTTAACGAAAATTACCAGGTACAACCTTTCGACGGGAGCAAAAGGAAATGGCTTAACTCTGCCGGATTGGTTGAGCTGAACGAGCAGGGCGAGGTGAAACAGGTAATCGGTACCATATTAGACATAACAGAATCCAAAGAGGACGAATTAAGAAAAAACGACTTCATAGGCATGGTGAGCCATGAACTTAAAACGCCGCTTACCTCACTTAATGGTTATATACAGCTGCTAACCCGCTATGCTGAAAGGGACGACAATATCGCTTCGCAAAATCACCTTAAACGTGCGCAACAGCAGATCAACAAAATGAGCAGCATGATCAACGGCTTCTTAAACGTATCGAGGCTGGAATCGGGGAAAATACAGTTGCAAAAAACCACGTTCAACATGAACGAACTGGTGCTTGAAATGATTGACGAAGCGAAACTTACCGGTGACAATGATTTTAAAGCCACACTTAGCGACTTGCCGGTTTTAGACGCAGATAAGGATAAAGTTGGCGTAGTGATCTCCAATTTATTAAGCAACGCTGTAAAATATTCTGCGCCAGAAACTGAAATAGTGGTAAGCACAGCAGCCGCCAACGGCTTTATTACTTTAAGCGTAAAAGATAAAGGAATGGGCATTAAGCCGCATGATCTTAAAAAGTTATTTGAGCGTTATTACAGGGTTGAGGATAATCAAACCCAATATATAGCTGGGTTCGGCATTGGGCTTTACCTAAGCGACGAAATCATAAAACGGCACAATGGAAAAATGTGGGCAGAAAGCGAAGTTGGAGAAGGCTCTACATTTTATTTTAGCTTGCCTTATTAGTAGATGTTAGGGTTTACAGGGAAGCCCGTTTAGTATAATAAAAGGGCACTTCTACCTGCTTTTTAGTATTTTCTAAAATGATCTGCGCTGCGGCATTCCCCATATATTTAAAATCTGTAGATATAGTGGTAATGCCATTCAGGATCACTTTTTTTATCGGTGTTTCATTATAAGATATTACGCCAACATCTTTACCAACCTTAAGCTTATGCTCCATAATTCTTTCCAGCAGGGTAACCAGGTCGTCTTCCATCAGGTTAATAAACACTTCGCCTTTGTTAATGGGCACGGCATCTACGTTATTCAAAATTTCATGATTGAAAGCATATTGCTGGCAAAAACGTTGAAACCCGTTTATGATCTCAACCGGGAAATAGGTATGATCGGGAAAAACAAGTTTAATAGTGTCGTACTTGCTTAACTGGGTTTTAGCTTCGCTAAGTGCATCAAAAATATCCTTTTCAAAGTTCTCAAAAACAACGCTGTATTCGCCATCAATACCTGCTATGTTTTTATCCAGTAAAATAAGCTTATCCTTGGGTATGGTGTTGATTACCTCATAAGCCTTTTCGCCACCCTCAATAAAATGCGGAATGATAACGTAATGCGAGTAGTCCTGCTTTTTGGTTTGCAGCAGCTTTTTAAACAGGTTAAAATCGTTGTTGTAGATGTAAAAGTCTATGGCAACATCATCTCCCAGCGCAGCTACCAGTGCATCATAAATTATCTTTTTGTGCGAACTTAATTTATTGAAAAGCAAAAATATGCGCAGTTTTTGCTTAAAGTTCATATTGGATATGCAATAGCCCTTCCCCGGAAAAGAGTTTACTACACCAATTTTTTTAAGGTGCCTGTAGCTTTTCTGGATAGTATCCCTTGAAATATCAAACTGGTAGCTCAGCTCGTTGATAGAAGGAAGCAGGTAATCTTTTTTGATAACGGCCGCCTCAATGGCATTAACAATAGAATTTGCTAATTGCAGGTATTTGGGCGTGGCAGAATACTCGTCAATCTTGATGAAATCAAATAAAGTAAGAGGCTTCATTAATGGTATAATTGAGCTGAACAGGGGCAGGTAATTATACGATTAATCTTTTTGCATGGCAAATAAGAGTTCTTATAAGGCTTGTTCTTCATCTCCAATAACAAAAACAGTCATGCTCCTCGGGCCATGTGCACCAATTACTAATGATTGTTCTATATCTGCCGTTTTGGAAGGGCCGGCCATAAAGGTTCCGAAACCATAATCGGCATTGCTAATCAGATTATAAGCCTGGTGCATGGTAGGTACTATGGCATCGGCTTTAATTACTGCTGCCAGGTGCTGCGTTACAAATGGCAGTACGCGGTGCTGCATTTCCTTTTCGGTTACCCAGACAGCGCCGTTTTCTGCAACGCCAAAATGCGCGTTGATTATGGCAACCTCCACATTATGCAGATCATGGATGGATGCGAGGTCTTCCAGTCTTTCCGGACTTATTTGCTTTAATTCGCTTACAGGGCTTACTATCCTTACCTCATTACCGTATTGCGCTAAGATCAGCTCAATTATTTCCGGATAAGCTGAGACACGAACCATTTTGCCGCCGATAGCTGTTAAAACTTCGCTGAATTTTTGAAGCGAGCCTTTAGTATCTATGCTAAATATATTAACATCCGGCAAAGCGGTTGCTTCCGGCTGGTTTGCTTTTACGGCGGCTAATATGCTATCCCTGCTGCTCATTTTTATAATTACCTGTTTTGTTTATACCACTCGCTGAACGACCATTGCGGCGAAGTTGGCATATCCCTTTGTTTATACCAGGGATTCAATTTGTTGTTTACCGCGAATGGTGCATGTTTTAATACCCACCTGCCGGCTTTACCGGCCATGTGGTACATACCCGGCGAAGACAGTGTCCATGTCATTACCTGCATGCCTGCCTGTTTGGCTTTGGGTGTATAACCGTTCTTAACCAATACCTGCCTCCATTTATAAAGCTGGTCGTGAATATCAATCTTAACCGGGCATACGTTTGAGCACGATCCGCAAAGTGTAGAGGCGAAAGGCAGGTCGGCATACTTTTCCATATCGAGGTTTGGCGCCAGTATAGATCCTATAGGCCCCGCTATCGCAGTGTGATAGCTATGCCCCCCGCTGCGGCGATAAACCGGGCAGGTGTTCATACAGGCCGCGCAACGGATGCACTTTAACGAGCTCCTGAAATCCTTGCGGCCTAATTGTACCGTACGGCCGTTATCTACCAATATGATATGAATCTTTTTGCCGGCGCGCGGCTTCCTAAAATGGCTGCTGTAGGTAGTAATGGGCTGGCCTGTAGCACTGCGGGTAAGTAAACGTAAAAAAACACCAAGGTGCTTTCTTTCGGGAATTAGCTTTTCAATGCCCATACTGGCAATGTGAACCTCTGCCAGATGAGCGCCCATATCGGCATTACCCTCGTTGGTGCAAACTACAAACTCGCCGGTTTCTGCAACTGCAAAATTAACGCCTGTAAGCGCCACTTTGCGGGTTAAAAATATCTCGCGCAGATGCTGCCGGGCAGCTTCTGTCAAAAATTGCGGATCTGATATATTGGCCTCTATTCCTAAATGCTCATGAAATATATGTCCTATTTCTTCTTTCTTTTTATGGATACATGGCAGCACGATATGGCTTGGCGGTTCCTCCGCAAGCTGCACTATACGTTCCCCTAAATCCGAATCAATTACTTCTATGCCATGCTTAGCCAGGTATTCGTTCAAGCCGCATTCTTCAGTAAGCATTGACTTACTTTTAACCATGCGCACCACGTTAGCTTCATTCAACAATTTATGTACTATCTGGTTATGCTCTACGGCATCGGCTGCCCAGTGTACCTCAATCCCATTAGCAAGTGCGTTTTGCTCAAACTGTGTTAAGTAGGTATGCAGGTTAGAGAGCACATTGTTTTTTATCTGCGAAGCTGTTTCGCGCAGCTGTTCCCATTCAGGGATCTGGTGCGCTGCCCTGTCGCGTTTTTGGCGGATAAACCATAGCGTTTCATCGTGCCAGTTTACGCGCTCTTCGTCCTTGTTAAATTCCTGCGCCAGCGTTGCATGGTCATTAGTGGTCTGCTCCGTCATCTTATCCTGCGTTTAAAATTTCGGCTATATGAATTACTTTAACTTTACTCCCCTGCCTTTTCAATATCCCCTCCATGTGCATCAGGCAAGACATATCCACACCTGTAATGTACTCTGCGCCGTGTTCCAAATGGTCGGCTACACGGTCTTTCCCCATTTTTACCGATACTGCCTCTTCCGTTACGCAAAACGTACCGCCAAAGCCGCAGCATTCGTCCTTACGGCCCAGGTGTATCAGCTCTATATCTTTAACCATTTGTAAAAGGCTGGCAGGTTTAGAAAATTCGGGTGCAACAAGTTCTGTCATCGAGCTGATATGTAATCCCCGTTGCCCATGGCAGCTTTGGTGAATACCCACCTTATGCGGAAAACTTGCCGTCAGATTTTCAACCTTTAAAACATCGGTTAAGAATGCGGTAAGCTCATATATTTTATGGCTGATGCTTTCTGCGGCTTCCGGTTGTTTATCGTCATGCAAATGATCGCGCACGTGCAGTACACAACTGCCTGACGGTGCTACGATGTAATCAAATGCAGCAAAGTTTTTTATAAAAAGCTCGTTGCAACCCTTGGTAAGATGTTCAAAACCAGAATTAGCCATCGGCTGGCCGCAACAGGTTTGGTTTAGCGGGTAAACAACTTCTACCCCTAATTTTTCGAGCAGTTTAAGCGTGGCAATAGCCGCACCTGGATAAAACTGGTCTACATAACAGGGTATAAATAATCCAACTCTCATGTTCTTATTTAGTCGGCATGTAAGCTTTGCTCACATAATAATTTAATTCTATCAGGTTTGATGGTATTGGCTTACTGTTCCAGCTTTCATGCAGGATAATGGCTGCCCCCAATGCGGTCGACTGTGCCATTGACGCCGCAAATACTTCAATTTCGGGATAATAAACGGCAAGCAAATTCATATAAATATTATTTTTACTGAAGCCTCCGTCCACAAAGATCCTTTTTACATTGGTTCCTTTCAACACCAGGTTAGTAGAATTTACCTGTAAATGTACCAGGTCTATCATTAACTGGTGATAGGCTTCTGTATCATCTTTAAATAAATCCAGATCCCGTGACGCAAAAACAGATTCTTTTTGTACAACCGAAGGCCTGGACAGATCATCTTTTAACCTAAGAGAATCTGCTACGCCAGGGTCAAAGATCATGTTTCTGAATTTAATAATATCAGAATTGAAATGCTTCGCAATCCTTTTCACCTGTTGCTCATGCTCAAAACCCGAGAACACGCGCGAGGCCTTTACCGGCTTGCCCTCGTATTGCAGGTAACATAAGCAATCGTCCTTTAGTTCACCTGCCGTTAAAGGTTCCTGGTTAAAAGGGTTCAGGCTGATACACCAGGTACCGGTAGAGATCAATACAAAAGGCTCGGAAAAATTCACAAGGTATGGCACCAATGCCGCCGAACTATCGTGCAGGCCAACACCAATCTTGTAGCTATTCCCGGGGAACAGCGGCTCAAAAACTTTGTCGGCTGGTTCTATCGGTGCAAATTTAGCCAACAGTTTTTCCTCGCCCACCCAATTATGGTAACGGTCGTCCTTAAAATCCCACAAACCGGTATGACAGCCAATGCTGGTAATATCTGAATACGGCTTACCCGAAAGCAGAAAACTCATGTACTGCGGTAAATGCAGCGCATACTTTATCTGTTTAAATACTTCCGGCTTTTCCTTTTTCAATCGATATAATTGCAGGCCTGAATTTAAATTTCCTAAAACCGGCGAAGCTGTTTCGAGGCTGAATTGCTCCTCGCCGCCGTATTTGGCGTAAAACGCTTTACTGATCTCCGGCGGGTAGGGTTTCAGATAATTATATAAGGGGCAAACAGGGTTGCCGGCTTCGCCTACATAAACCAGGCTGGCGCCATAAGCCGAAAAATTCACCGCCTTAATATCAAACTGCTTCAGGCGAAAAACTTCACTTAGCGAATCAAAAACTGACAGGCGCAGGCTTTCAATGTTCTCGCATGGAAAGCCATCTTCATCGGTTGTTTCTATAAACCGGGCCGATTTTTCATAAACTATCCTGTAGCTTTCATCAAATAAAAACAGCTTTTTATTCGTTTTGCCTACATCAAAAATCGCTATTACAGGTATGGCGCTCATTTAATTTTTTAATTAATTATAAGCCTGTAGCCACCGTTTTAGAGCCGCGTTCTTTAATAAGGTTATCGCGAACGTTTAATTTGCGATAGGCAGCAACCGGATTAAGTGCGCCGCCTGCCCGGTAGCTTGCCTCTGAAATTAGCGGGCGCACATCGGTGCGGTATGCCTGCTGTAAAATTTCCTGCGCCAAAACAACGTCGTTATTATTTTGAGCATCAACTAAAGCTGTTTTATCAACCAGTAAGGCTTGCGCATAAGCAATCTTAATAGCCTGTACAGATTGCAGCAGGTCTTCTATCGGGTCTTTTACGTTATGGCTGGCATCTATCATCCAGCCTATGGCGGTTGCATGATTCATGCCGCGCGCATCCATCCCTTCAACCAGTTCGTTAAATATCAGGAACAATTGGTACGGGTTAATGGAGCCTACAGTTAAATCATCGTCGCCGTATTTTGAATCATTGAAATGGAAACCGGCAAGCTTGCCTTCCATCAATAGTAAGGAAACAATCTGCTCAATATTGGTGCCTTGTAAATGGTGACCTAAGTCAACCAGTGTACTTGCCTTGTTGCCTAATTTCGATGCAAGCAGGTAAGATTGCCCCCAGTCGCCAATGGTGGTCGAATAAAAATTGGGCTCATACGGTTTGTACTCAACCCATATTTTCCAGTCATCCGGCAAAGCGGCATAAATTTCCTGCAGGCTCTCTAAAGTATTTTGAAATGCTTTACGAAAATTTAGCTGACCGGGAAAGTTTGAGCCATCAGACAACCAAACCGACAATGCTTTAGAGTCCAGCTGGGTGCCGTATTTTATCACTTCGATGTTGTGCTCAACTGCTTGCCTGCGCACGGCCTTATCAGTATGGTGCAGCGAACCAAACTTATAGCTTAGTTTCTGCTCTTTTTGATCCTGAAAAGTATTAGAGTTAACGGCATCAAAGTGCAACCCGTTTTGTGCTGCCAGCGCTTTCATATCTGAAGCATTATCCGGAATGTCCCATGGGATATGCAGCGAAATAGAATTGCTCGATCTGTTAAGCGCATGAATGATGCCTACGTCCGTAATTTTCTCCTCCAGGCTTCGTGGTTCGCCGCCGCCCGAAAAGCGACCGAAACGCGTACCACCCGTACCCAAAGCCCAGCTTGGAATAGCAATATTAAAAGCTCCTAATTTCCGCATTACTGCATCCAGGTCATTTACGTCGGCGGCTATATTCTCAAACCGGCGCTGGTGTTCGGTAGCTTGCGCATGGTTTAATTCGTCTATTTTATACTTCTCTATTTGCATGGTTATAATGGTTTATGGTTGGGTTCTGTTATCTTACAAAACCCGCGGCAATACCGCCATCTACATTGATCACGTTACCGGTTGATTTACTGAGCAAACCGCCTGTTAAAGCAAAGCAGGCGTTAGCAATATCTGCAGGTAATATTACTTCATTTAATAAAGTTCTCTTTGCATAATAAGCAGGCAATTCTTCTACTGTAATGCCATATGCTTTTGCACGGCCTTCGGCCCAGCCGCCTGCCCAGATGTTACTATCGCTGATAACAGCATCCGGGTTTATAACGTTCACACGGATATGGTCTGCACCCAGCTCTGCAGCATTTAACCTGCTCAAATGCAATTGTGCAGCTTTTGCACTGCCATAGCCTGCATTGTTAGGGCCGCTTACCAGGGCGTTCTTGCTTACAATGTTAATTACATCTCCACCCAAGGCCTGCTTTTTCATTACGGCAACTGCTGCCTGGGTAACAAAAAATTGCCCTTTAACTAAAACGTCGAATAATAAATCCCAGTCTTTAGAGGTATGGTCTGCTATGCTTTTTGAAATAGATAAACCTGCATTATTTACAATCAGATCCACGCCGCCAAAAGCCAATATGGCTGTTGCTATAGCTTCGTTTATCTGGCTTTCGCTGGTTACATCAAGTGTTGCGGTAGCATAGGCATCTTTTCCATAAGCTTTCTTAAACTCCTCACCCGCTCCGGCCAAACGCTCGGCATTCATATCGTTTAAAATTACAACAGCGCCTTCTTCTGCAAACTTTTTGGCAATTGCCTTACCAATACCGCCTGCGCTACCTGTTACCAGAGCAACACGGCCAGACAATGCTTTTGGTTTAGGCATGCGCTGTAATTTAGCTTCTTCCAGCAACCAGTACTCAATATCAAATGCCTCCTGGCGAGGAAGTGAGGTATACTCGGATATAGCTTCTGCACCTTTCATTACATTAATGGCATTGATATAAAACTCGGCAGCCACACGTGCTGTTTGCTTGTCTTTTGCAAAAGTGAACATACCAACCCCCGGATAAAGTATCACCACGGGGTTGGCATCACGTATGGCAGGGCTGTTTGGATGCTTACAAGCATTGTAATAGTCCTCATACATTTTGCGGTAGGCCTCAAATGCAGGTGCAAGCTTTGCCTTGATAGCTTCAACATCTGTAAGATCATCAGCGGCGTTAATATCCAATACCAGCGGACTTATTTTTGTTCGTAAAAAATGGTCTGGGCAGCTGGTACCCATAGGTGCCAGGCGTTCCAGGTCATTAGCGTTTATGTATTCCAATACGCGTTCGTCATCTGTAAAATGCCCTATCATCTGCGTTTTGGATGAGCAGAAGCCTCGTAGAATTGGTGCTAATGCAACTGCCTGTTTTTTACGGTCGGCCTCGGGCAGGCTTTCTATTTTTTTACCGCCAAAGGCCGGGCCTTTTTTCTGATAACTTTCTTCCAGGTATTCGGCACATTTTTCTATCACCTCAAGGGTGTTCATATAGCTTTCAAAAGCGGTGTCGCCCCAGGTAAACAAACCGTGCGACCCCAGCATAATACCGCGAATACCAGGATTATTGTCCAGGCATTCTTTTAACTGTAAGCCAAGATCAAAACCAGGCCTTTGCCAGTGTACCCAGCCAATGGTGCCGTTAAACAGTTCCTGCGTTATTTTTTCACCATCTTTCGCTGCCGCGATAGCAATAGCAGCGTCGGGGTGCAAATGGTCAATATGTTTAAATGGTAAAAAGCCATGCAAAGGCGTATCGATAGATGGGGCTTTGGAATTAAGGTCAAAGATTGAATGATTAAACAATTCAACCATTTCATCTTCAAACTCAATGCCGCGGTATACATTTTTAAGGCTTCTTAAACGGTCTACATATAAAGCAGCAAGGCCGCTTTTTTTAAGCGTACCAATATCGCCACCCGAACCCTTTATCCACATCACTTCAACTTCTTTACCGGTTAAAGGGTCTTTGTCCATTACCTTACATGAGGTATTGCCACCCCCATAATTGGTAAGGCGAAGGTCGGCCCCTAAAAGGTTAGAACGGTATATCAGCAAAGCTACTTCATCTCCGGCCAGCTCTGCGGCTTTGGCATCGTCCCATAAGTAACTTACGTGTTTAAATTGTGTGGTGTTAACAGACATATTATTATTTTTTTGAATTATTAATTAAGGCGCTGTTGCTTGTAGCGGCCCTGCAGGTTCATATTTTAACGCTGCTAATTTATGTAACGTGTGTTTTTTAACTGTTATGTACTGTATTGAATACCCCCCGCAAATTTTAATATCAGCTTTTTATAGAATTTCCATAACCCACAATCAATACAGAAAGCGCTATGGTTGCAATACCGGCGATAACGGTTAACAGGGCTTTGCGGCTTACGCCTTTCCATTCTTTCAAAAGCAGCCCCCAGGTATTAGCTATCAAAATTATAAATGCCATGTGCAGTATCCATGAACTTGCACCGTTACCCAGCCTGCTCTCGCCCATGCCGTAAAAAAAGAACTGCAAAAACCAGGTTGTGCCAGCCAGTGCAGAGAACAGGTAATTGGCTATCAGCGGTGTTTTACTGTTTGTATAATCGCCAAAGGTTTTGTTACGGGCGTTGAGGTACATACACCAGATAAAATTGGTAGTAAGGCCGCCCCAAAGTATTACCACGTAAGTAACATTATTTTGAAAAAGAAACTCGCCGCTGCCAGGGTGCAGGCTTTTCCAAAGCGTATTGGCTTCATTTGCCATAACCTTACCCGCATCAATCCCGAAAGCAAAACAGGCACTCAATACACCGGATACGATGGCTACAAAAATGCCCAGGCCAAACTTATATTCTTTATTGTGAACAGCTACTTCCCTGTCTTTTGTTAGCTCGCGCTCTTTCAAAACCCCTGCATAACCGCAAATAATAATGCCCAGCACACATACCGCAATACCCAGCAACACTACCTGCCCCCAGTGATTATTTAAAAGAATAGAAAGCGAATCCTTCCCCGGCTGCGGATAAAAATTGTAATAAATAGATGGGATAAGCGAACCGAACACCGAACAAAGGCCCAGTATGATTGAGCTTCCTAAAGCCACACCCAAATACCTTACGCCTAACCCATAGGTAAGACCCCCTATTCCCCACAACAAGCCGAAGACATAGGTGATCAGCAAAATGTGATTATCGGTATGCTTAATAATTTCCTGGAAACCCGGGATAGTTAACCAGGCAGCCAAAGGCGGAACGATAAGCCAGGAGAAAATGCCTCCTACAATCCAGAAACTTTCCCAGGCCCAGCCTTTAACCTTTTTAAAAGGAATATAAAAACTGCCCGAAGCAAAACCTCCGATAAAATGGAAGATGATTCCAAAAATTGCTTGCATGAAAATAGTAGGTTAATTGGTTTACACCGCTAATGTAGATAACGGGGATCTGATAACTGTTATGTACTGTATGGCATGGAACAAAAAAAGCAGACCGAATTTTCCCTTTTTCGATCTGCTTCCTTTTATATGACTTTCATTAAAAACCGGTACTAACAAAATGATAACTGCCCGAGCCTACGTTTATAGCCTTATAGCCTTCTACAACTTCTGTATTAATGGTAGCCTGCTTCCCATCCTGAGTTATTACGCTCTGGCTTGCTACCGGTATATAAATAGTTGCCGTAGTATTGGCCGGAACCGAAACATCCAGCGTAAAATTCCCCAATTCCAGTTTCCAGTGTGAACTTACCATTCCATAGCTGGTTTCATAATCGGCATTGGCAAAAGTGAAGTTGCCGCCCATGTGTGGTTTTATGGTGATCTGTTTATAGCCAGGTGCATCTGTTCTGGTGTCGATGCCTGAAACCACACGGTACATCCAATCGCCGATGGCCCCGTACGAGTAATGGTTAAAAGAGTTCATAGACGCTGCCTCAAACGATCCATCGGGCCTGATGCCATCCCATCTTTCCCAGATTGTGGTAGCGCCCATCTTTACCGGGTACAGCCATGATGGATAGGTGTCCTGCAATAAAAGCCTGTAGGCAACATCGGTATGGTTAAACCTGCTTAACACATGGCAAAGGTACGGGGTACCCAAAAAGCCGGTAGTTAAGTGATGATCATACCTCCTGATGTTTGCAACCAGCCTGTCGGCAGCCTGCTGTCTCAGATTTTCCGGCAGCATATCAAACTGCAAAGCCAATACATAAGCGGTCTGCGTATCGGATGAGATGAGGCCGTTTGGTGTAACATATTCTTTTAAAAAGGCATCCTTTACTTTATCAAGCAAAGCTTTATAATAGGTAACATCTTCCGTTTTGCCAAGCACCTGCGCTGCATTTATAAGCAGTTGGGTAGAACAGGCATAAAAGCACTGGGCTATCAGGTACTTACTTGTTATGGCCGATGATCCGTCTGTATCGTCATTTACACTATAGAACAACCAGTCGCCAAAGTGATCTCCGGTATTCCAGAGGTTGTTGCGGCTTTGGTGCTGCATATAATCAACCCAGGCTTTCATGCTGTTGTATTGATTTTCCAGGATCCGTTTATCGCCGTAGGCAAGGTACATATTCCACGGAACAATGGTTGATACATCTGCCCATCCCGCGCTGCCGCCCGGTCCGTTATCGCCATGACTTAAAATATCGGGTATTACATGCGGAACGCTGCCGCTTTTAAACTGATCTGCCGCAACATCCTTCAACCATTTGGCAAAGAAGTTATGCACGTTCATGTTATATGATGCCGTGCGCGAAAATACCTGCGCGTCGCCTGTCCAGCCTAAGCGCTCATCGCGCTGCGGGCAGTCGGTAGGTACATCCAAAAAATTCCCTTTTTGCCCCCACTGTATATTGTGCTGCAGCTGATTTATCATCGGGTTGGAGCATGAAAAAGTTCCTGTAGGCTTCATGTCTGAGTACATGGTTACCGCCGTAAAGTTCTCCGGCTTTATTTCACCGGGATAGCCCTCAACCTTCACATATCTGAAACCTTGCCAGGTAAAATGGGGCTCAAAGGTTTCAACACCGTTGCCGCTTAACACATAAGTATTTTTTGAGGTGGCTGTACGAAGGTTATCGGTATAAAAATCGCCGGGCTTGTCCAGCACTTCGGCGTGTGATAGTTTGATGGTATCTCCAGCCTTGCCACTCACCCTGAATTTTACCCAGCCAACCAAGTTTTGGCCAAAGTCTATTACTTGCTCTCCTTTTGGTGTCTTAAATATTTTAACCGGCTTAAATATTTCATGTTGCCTTACCGGCTCATTTACGGTAGCTACCAAAATATCCATCGGGAAATCTTTTACAATCACTCCCTTCCAGTTTTTGTCATCGAAACCGGTGGTGGCCCAGCCGGGCTGCGCCTTTCTTGCGTCAATGGTTTCGCCATAATAAATTTCGGAACTCCGGATAGCAGAAGTCGAAGATTTCCAGCTTTCGTCCGATACGATACTTTTAACAGATCCATCGGTATAAGTGATCTGTAGCTGAAGAAGCAAAGCGATATCCTTGCCATATATGCCGGGTGTTGGATCAAAGCCCACATGCCCGCGGTACCATCCGCTACCTAACACTGCGCCAATTGCGTTACTTCCTTCCTGCAATAACGCGGTAACATCATAGGCCTGGTATTGCAGGCGTTTGTTATAACTTGTCCACCCGGGGGTTAAAAACGCATCGCCAACACGCTTGCCATTGATGGATGCTTCATACAAGCCATGCGCAGTGATATAGGCGATAGCCGAACGTATCTTCTTTTCAACCTTAAACTCTTTGCGAAACAGCGGACTTGGGCGCTCGGGCGAATTGTCTGTAAACCCAGGCGTAATCCACTTGGCCGACCAGTCGGCCGGGCTTAACATACCCATCTGCCACCAGGCAGGTTCGCTCCAGCCAGATGATTGCCCGTAATTGTTCCACACCTTTACCTGCCAAAAATAACGCTGCCCCGATTTTAAGGCGCTACCCGCGTAAGGTATATATAATGATTCAGCAGATTGCACCTTGCCGCTGCTCCAAACCTCCTGCTTTCCATTAGCGGTTTCTGTAGTAACCTTTAGCTCATATGCGGTTTGCATTACGTTACGCTTATCGGCTTGGGTAAGCTGCCAGCTAAACCTTGGCACCAATGCATCCACACATAAGGGATTGGGCAGGTTTTCTACTTGCAGGTGTGTTGTTTTAAGTTGCGCAAAACATACAGAACCTACCATAATAGCAAGCAGTGAAAATAATATCTTCTTCATCGGAGTAAAATGTTATAACTGGTTTTGAAACGGCAAATTATATAATAGGAACCTATTAATTGTGCTGTACTGTGTTGCTGACAAGTTACAATGATAAAATGGAAGAATAGAATAAAGTTTTTGTGACTAACGATACCGGGCTAAGCGCAATATTTCACAAAACGAAATAAATTTTAATTTAAGAACAATTTAATGAAAGCAGATGTTGATTGAAAACACTACATATAAAAAACATGAGTAAAGAAACAAACATAGCTGCGCAGAAAAAATTCGGCGAGGCGATAAATTCAGGGAATTTTGAAGCGTTTAACGATCTGGTTTATGATTACTGCATAGACCACGACCCCGCCCCCGGACAGGAACAAGGCCCTGAAGGTTACGCAAACTTTTTTGGAATGATGCGCGAAGCTTTCCCGGATCTGAGCATTGCGGTTGAACAGCTTTCGGCAGATGAAGATACCGTATCATTTGCTTACCGCATAACCGGTACCCATAAAGGCGACTTTTTAGGAATACCTGCTACCGGCAATACTATTAACGCACGCGGTTTACAGATCAGCAAGTTTAAGGATGGTAAAATGGTTGAACGCTGGGGAAGCTCGGACGAGTTAGGCATTTTAAAGCAATTAGGAGCTACCATTAGCTAATAAAGCTTTTAACATATATAAAAAGAGCGGCTGCATTGAAACAGTCGCTCTTTTTTATTAACTCGACAATCTTTCCTGCTGAGTGTAGTTTTATTGATCCTCATCTTTTGCCGATGGCTGGCTAACCAGATCGATAGCGGGGCCATTAAGTAATCCTTTTTCTGCTTCGGGGTTAACCACGTTACCGGCTTCTGCTTCCTGCAAATCTTCGTCGGTTTTAATATCCTTATTATTGAATAATGATCCGTCGGCATCAAGATGGTTTGTTTCCTTTTCGCCGTTTGTTTCCTGCTTATTCATAAAATTGGTTTTTAAAATACAACAGGAAAACCCGTTAAAAGTTATATCAATTTATTCTATATCGCTTAAAAAAAACAGGGCGTAAATATAATTTACAGCGCCATGCCGCCAGAAATTTCTATTCGCTGCCCGTTTACCCAGCGTGCGTCTTCGGTGCAAAGAAAAGCTACCACGCCGCCAATATCCTCAGCCACACCCGGCCTGCCAAGGGCTGTAACGCTGCTTATAAAATCCTGCAGTTTCTGATCGTTTCTCAAATGGCCGCCGCCAAAATCAGTCATTACGGCTCCCGGGGCAATTACATTTGCCCTGATACCGCGTGCGCCTACTTCCTTAGCCAGGAAACGGGTAAACACTTCTAAGGCGCCTTTCATAGAGGCATAGGTAGAAGAGCCTGGTACAGAAACACGGGTAAGTCCTGAAGAGACATTAACAACCCCGCCTCCATCGTTCATTAACAGCAGCATTTTTTGTGTTAAAAAGTAAACTCCCTTAAAGTGGATATTCAACATTTCATCAAACAGTTCTTCGGTTACGTCAGCAAAAGGAGAATAACCGCCTACACCTGCGTTATTTACCAGGTAATCGAAATGAGTGGTGCCAAACGTGTTTTGCAGCACATCCTTTAACTGGCCCGCAAAAGCGTCGAAGCTTTTTACTTCACCTACATTTAGCTGAATGCTGGCTGCCTTGCGGCCGCTTTGTTCTATTTGCGCTACTACAGCAGCGGCATCCTGCGGTTTGCTGTTGTAGGTTATAATTACATCCAACCCTTTTTCTGCAAGGCGCAGCGCCATGTCTTTACCCAATCCGCGACTACCGCCGGTAACAAGTGCTATTTTATTTTTCTGTTCCATAATTTTTTTATTTAATACAACAAAATTACAGCGTAAAAGGCCGGGGTGTTTGTGGTAATCAATCCATTATTTGTAGAAATCAAATTACTCAGGGATGAAATAAACCATTACCTTAGGATAACCAATTTTAAAACCTTCGCTTTATGGTAAATAAGTACTTTTTTGTTGCTTGTGTACTGCTGTGCCTGGTTCAATCTGCTTTTTCACAGCAATCTGCAGAGATGCCTAAAATTATTGAAAAAGCCGGCAGGCACACACTTTTGGTAGATGGGAGACCTTATTTTATGTTAGGTGGCCAGGCAGGCAATTCAAGTGCATGGCCGGCAATGCTTCCCGGCGTTTGGAATGCCGTAAATCACCTGCATGCCAATACGCTTGAAGTGCCGCTTTATTGGGAACAAATAGAACCCGAACGCGGAAAATTTGATTTCAACATTTTAGATACCTTGCTTTTGCAGGCACGGCAGCACAAGGTAAGGCTGGTACTCTTGTGGTTTGCTACGTGGAAGAATGGAAGCAACCATTATATGCCTGCCTGGATGAAACGTGAGGCTTCGAAATATCCAAACGTAACTGGCCGCAACGGAAAGTTAATAGATTCGCCGTCGCCGCACTTTAAGGCCACGCTCGAAGCGGATATTGCCGCATTCACAACAATCATGTCGCACCTGAAACAGGCCGATCCGCAACATACGGTGATTATGGTGCAGGTAGAAAACGAACCAGGCACCTGGGACAGCGTTCGCGATTATTCACCGGTTGCCCAAAAATTATTTGAGACACCTGTACCACGCGCCTTACTAAAACCCGAAGTTTTGCGTGCGTTGAATATTACTGAAGTAAAAGGAAAAACCTGGCAAAGCATATTTGGTGATCGTGCCGATGAATATTTTCACGCATGGCATGTGGCCAATTACATCGGGCATGTAGCTGCTGCCGGTAAAAAAGTGTATCCTTTACCTATGTATTGTAACGCTGCACTGCGCGACCCGCTTACCAATCCGCCTGCTACCAATTACGAGAGCGGCGGCCCTACAGACAACGTTATCCCGATATGGAAAGCTGCGGCACCGGCTATTGATTTGCTTGCACCGGATATTTACCTCAGCGGCAGCGAGCGCGTATTAAAAATTATTGACCTGTATCACCGTGAAGACAACGCCTTATTCGTGCCCGAAGCCGGGCTGATCCCCGAAAATGCAAAATATTTATACACTGTATTGGCAAACAATGGGATCGGGTTTTCCCCTTTCGGTATCGATAAAAACACACTTGAAGCAGGCGAATCAAAGAATAACAAACGCCTTGATCCGTATGCACAGGAATACAAATTTTTTTTACAGATGGTCGGTGATTTAGCCAGGTGGGATTTTGAAGGCAAAATCAGTTCCGTTGTAGAGCATGAGGATCATTTACAACAAACCATTGACCTTGGCAACTGGCAGGCAATTATAAAATTTGGCGAGAGACAGGGCGGCACCATTCATCCAAACACCGAACCGTTGGGAAAGCTGATGATCATACGCCTGGCACCTGATGAATTTTTGATCACGGGTACGCTTTGCTGTGTTACCTTCCGCCCGCTTAACAAAAATGCCAACCGCGCCTGGCAATATATAAAGGTAGAAGAAGGAAAATATGAGAATGGCGAGTTTAAAAACTTAAGAATTTTAAATGGTGACGAAACCGACTGGGGAGGCCCTCAATTTGGAGCTAAGCCTGTGCTTTTAAAAGCAAGCCTGGTAGTAAGGTAATTACCGGTTGGCTAAAGCCAGCAACTTATAAGATTTGAAACGCAGCAAGAAGATAATTATAATTAATTTTTTTATCTCTTTTAAAACCGGAACAAGTTTTGCGGATATTAACTAACATTAAGTTAACAATTGTGAATAAGGAAGATTTACTTGAAAAAATCGCGCAGTTGACGAAAACCTCCGAACTGCATAAAAATGATCTGAACAGTTTTAAATCGGCTTTGTATAATTTTAAATACAACATAAGCCGTTTAAATAATGAATTGAACCAAAGCAGGGAAAATTTTAATTCGTTTACCCAGCCGATGGATACAACGCTGATAGTACAGATGTCGCCGGTAACAGGTAACGCAGAGAAAACGCAAAACAGCAACAATCTCAGAGTAGCCTGAGGCAGAGTTATTTTTAAACCCTGCTTCAGGTTAAGGACTTATTTTAAGTCCTTATTCATTTCGTTTATCAGATACCCTTTTCTGTCTTCGGCGTATTCCCAAAACATAATGCCGCCCAGGTTATTGGCTTTAACATAATCGCATTTGTTTTGTACAGACCATTCATCATCATAAGAAATAAACTGCATGGTTGATGAATTGAACAGGTAAGGCGCTTTTGCATCTTCGTCGCGGTAGTATTTAAATCCTTTTTTATTGGTAAGGCTGTCTTTAATGTAAGTGAAGCCGCCTCCGCGCATACTTTCAAATCTTTTTGAACCCAACCCGTTCTGTGCACTATCTGCTACCCGTGCCGAGCGGCCGTAAAACGCTACGCCCATAACCAGCTTTCGCGATGGTACGCCTGCCTGTTCAAAAACTTCTGCTGCTTGTGCGCCGGCATCGCGGGTTTGATATTTTTTAGAAGCGTAAAGGTTGGTATGGTGCACGGCAATGCCCAAACTATCCTGAAAATAATCATAGGTCATCAGGCTTACATAGTCCAGGTATTTTTGTGCCTTACCCATCTCTGTATTCAGGGTATAACGTTTAAAACCACCTACAGCAGTGGTAACAAACATTCTCCTGCCTGTTTCGTGCTGTACCTTATTCAATTCATTGCGCAGTTCTTTAAACATTAGGGTATAGGTTTGCTTATCCTCGAGCCTGAAAATATTGTTAGCGCCAATATCGTTAGGATATTCCCAATCTATGTCTATGCCATCCAGGTTATTGCGCCTTACTATATCAGCGGCGCTCGCCGCAAATGCCTTGCGGGCCGTATCTGTAAGTACAGCATCAGAAAAATTGCGGCTGCCGCCCCATCCACCTATCGAGATCAGAATTTTAAGATCCGGGTTACGCTTTTTAAGACTTACCAGGTATTTGAAATTTGTGGTATCCCTTTGCGGGTTGCCCAAAAACGCGCGGTTACCTTTTACACCTACAAATGCATAATTGATGATAGTTACCTTATTTGGGTCTATCAGCGTAGTATCTATCGAGCCGCCGCCCACATAACCAATTATTTCATATTTAGGCCGTTTTGCATTGTTTTTAATACTTGTGAAACCGGCGCTGATAATAACAGTAATTACAACTGCAGCAAAAACAGGTAAAAGTGTGGATGTGAAGATTTTATTTTTCATGACGATGCAAATTATAAAAATCCGCCAATTAAAACCCGGTATCGCCTATTTATTACTTAAAATGTTTAAATGCAATTCGCCGGTAGTAAGATGTAAAAAAAACGTCTGCACAAACTGCACAATTGCATGCACAACCGGCTTCTAATGCATGAAATGAACAACAAATATTGGCCACTTATGCGTTAAGTTTGTATTAACAATAAGTAAGTAACAAGCTTACATTTGTGATAAAGGTTTAGGTAGAAGCCCCAAGGCAGCGAGTGCTCAGGGGCTTTATTTTTTTAACGTATGTATTTCAAACAAAAGTATTTTTTGGAACATATCCCCATATTTCCAGTTCGGCAGGTGCACTTAATGGCTTACAAGCCCCATCTTGTATATAGATTATTTTATTACTTATCTTAATGATATTCAAATAATCGTGATCGGTTATAACGAATCCTTTATCGTATTTATGGCTTATTTATCAGTTCGATTATTTTAGGTATATGAAGCGGTTCTACTTTTGCAAAGGGTTCGTCAAGCAAAATAAATTTCACATCGAGGGATATCAAAAGTAAAATTTCAAGGTATCTTAATTCTCCGCCTGATAATGCGGTTATCCGTTTATTTAGATGTTGATGAACGGCTTCATCTTTTAAAATGTTGGTCTTTTTTATTAAATCTGGTATATAAAGATTTACAATTTTTTTAATCGATATATTATTCGGCAAGAAGCCGGACTGTGGTAAATAAGCTATAAGGTTTTTGTTTTTACAAGGATTTGAATAAACCTCACGGTTAATCCTGATGCTCTTGTTATAGCTTTGCAATGACCCAAATATTATTTGAAGCAAACAAGATTTACCAGAACCATTCCTACCTAAAACTCCAACAATTTCGCCGGTTTCACACTTTAAATAACAATCGCTCAATATGCGCTTGTGGTCAAACTCGAGTATAATGCTGTCAACCTCTAAGATGCTTTTCATTTAAAATAAAACTTAGAGATAAGTATTAAAAAGCCAGAAATTATTAGATTAAAACAAAAAGATGCTCCGATTAAGTAGAATCTCGATAACCCCCGGTTTAAATAAAAATAGTATTGATTTTTATGATACAGTTCAAAATAAATTACAGACAATAAAAGCCCGGGTATAATAAAACATATCACAAATGCGGGTAGTCCAAATAGTATTCCTAATAGCAGAGAAACTGGCAGGTTAATTACCGTTATAGTTTTGTAATAATTGAAAGTCAGGTTCACTAATGCTTATTTATTTTAGCAAAATGTTAACGTAAAATATTTATTAGATATTGTTTTTAAATAGCTACCTATTAAATATTAACAATTCACTTACTACAAAAGAAATAAGTTTTTCTTTTAATAAAGAATGGAATAGTAATTGCAAGCCATGGTTAAACACAACAACTATGGAAACCATCGAACAAACAACAGAAGTATTAAATGATCTTATCCAGATCAATAACGACCGTATAATCGGTTATGAAAGAGCATTAAAAGAACTTGAAGGCGATGATGCCGATCTGAAAGATCTTTTTTTACAAATGATTGCTGAAAGCCAGAAATGCAAAATGGAACTTGCTACAGAAGTTGCAGCAGGCGGCCATGACATTGAAACAGGAACCACATCGAGTGGAAAAATTTACCGCGCATGGATGGACGTTAAAGCTGTATTTACCGGCCATGACCGTAAAACTGTTTTAGAAAATTGCGAAGGCGGCGAGGATGCGGCTCAAAAAGCATACACTTCTGCACTGCGCGAAGATTATTTACCTGCTTACGTACGTACAATGATCAGCCAGCAAAAAGAAACTTTGAACTTATCGCACGATAAGATCAAATACCTGCGCGACGCTCAATAATATATTCAAAAATTAAGGGAAAAACGGACGGCCATAAAGCCGTCCGTTTTTTGTTTATAGCGGCGCAATCAAACTTATTTTTATTTTCGTAACAATTTAAAATGAGTTTGATGCACACGTTTGTAATCCCGGTTTATAAAGAGTCGCCTTACCTGAAACAGTGCATCCAAAGCCTGCTAAACCAAACGGTAAAAAGCCGCATTTTAATCACCACCTCTACTCCTACCGATTACTCTGCCGGCATAGCAGAAAAATATGGCTTTGATTATTTGATAGGCAAAGAAAAAGGCATTGCAAACGACTGGAATTTCGCTCTTGCAACAGCAGCAAAAGGCCTGGTTACCATTGCCCATCAGGACGATATTTATGAACCCGAATATGCGGAGAAAGTAACTGCGTTAATGAATAAAATACCCGGAATGCTGATTGCTTTCACAGATTATCATGACCTGGTCGATGATCAGCTACGCCCTGCAACACTTAACAGCTTTGTAAAAAAGGTTTTGCTATTTCCTTTTGTCTTTGGCAGCATTATAAAGCGTAAGCAATTAAAAAAACTTTTACTTTCTTTTGGCGATCCTGTTTGCTGCCCGTCTGTAACATTTAATATGGATACGTTAACAGGTTTCAGGTTCTCAGCACAGTTTACCTGTGCATTAGATTGGTACGCCTGGTACCAGCTGGCAATGGAAAAAGGAGCATTTGGTTTTGTAAATAAAAAACTGATCAAACACCGCATCCACACCGAATCGGAAACAACACTCCAGCTTTCCCAAGGTATCAGGAAGGACGAGGAAATGGCCATGTTCCGGCTTATATGGGGTAATGGAGTTGCTAAAATCCTTTCATGGCTGTACTCGCTGGGCCACAAAGCGAATAAGGTATAAGCAAGATCTTTATTTACCCAAAAGCTTTTGCTGATCTTCTGCCAGTTTCAAGTTACCCGTTGCAAGTTTGTGTTTAGGATTAATTGCCAGCGCCTTTTTACAAGCCTCTATCGCATTATCCCATTGCTTCAATTTGTTATAGGCTGCGCCAATATTGCTATATGCATCGGCATAATCAGGTTTTAATTTAAGGGCTTGCTGGCAGGTTGTAATACATTTTACATACATCCCATTATTATAATAAACCAGGCTCATATTCAAGTAATCAGCAGCGCTAAGCGCCTTACGGGTATCGTATTTATCACTGTCGCTTAAAACGGGCATATGGCTTTGCGCAGCTTTCAGGTATGTTTTTGCTTCTGCATCATTGGGCCATAGGGTTAGCATACGGGTGGCAGTTTGCTCCAGTAGTTTCCACTGCTCCTGCTCGTTATAAATACTCATCAATATACTTTCAGAAAGCTCGGAGTATGGATTTAACTTAACAGCTTTTAGGGCCATTGTAAGCGCATCGTTAGCCCGGCCATAATGCAATAAAAATTGTGCGTAGTAAACGTAGGAGTTAAAATCCTCCGGGGCATAAACAATAGCGGCCTTAAAATCCTGCTCTGCTTCCTGCGGTTTATGCATATCTCCGGCTAAAATACCCATGTTTATATACAGGTCGCTGTATTCCGGGCTGTAGATCCGGGCCTTTTTGTAGTAATAATCGGCCACGACAAAATTGCCTTTGTCCATTTGTGTTAAAGCGTAGTTCATTAATCCGCGGCCATTTTCAGGGCTTTTAAGGGTAACATCATGCCAAAGGGATTCTTCGGTATGCCACACTTCGTTACGGCAGTAAACTCCATATGCGTTTAAGCACAACACAATTACCAAAACCGCAAAACCGGTATTCTTATAAAAAGATGTGCTTAAAACTGACTTATAGCGCTTTATAAGCAAGCCCGCATAAGTGACCGTACTTAGCGCAAGGCCTATAAACGGAAAATACATGCGGTGGTCATTCGTAACCTCGGCAAATGGTGCCAGCGATGTGGGCAGCAAAGTAGCCGCAAACCAGATCAGTCCGAAAGCAATAGGTTTTGTCTCATCCTTTTTAGAGGTTTTAAAAATGGTTACTACCAATACCACAATAAACATACACCCGATAATAATCCGCTCGTCATACATAGGGTTGATGATTTTCCAGTCGGAGTCTGCGCTTACATTAAAAGGCAGGAAGAAATCAAGAAAGTAATGTACCCAAATGTAAGTTTGCGTGAGCACATAAGGCAGTAAAGGATTTGAAATACCCGGTACGCTTTTAATGCGTGTTAAAGTATAAAGCTGCGTTGCAACTACCAAAATAACTAATGGCAACATCAGCCACAATATGTTCAATACAACACGAAAATTTTTAGCCTTAAACAGGTCTGTTATGGAAAGTTTCTTTTCAAATAACAGGATATAAAAGAACATAATGATGAGCAATACGGGCACCGTTTCCTTTGCAAAAACTCCTAAAAAGGCAGGCAAAATGTACAGTCCGTATTTTCTTTTCGCAGGCCAGCCGATAAAAACATACAGCGATAAAACAATCATGAATGTAGAAAGCACATCAGACCGGGAAATGATATAATTAAGTGTTTCGGCATTTATTTTATGAAGCCCAAAGCAGGCTGCTGCTGCAAAGGCCAGCCAGGATGTATAACTTTCTTCAGAAAATGCAGAACGCAGAATTTTCCTGTATAGGAAAAAAAGTAAGATACAAAGCCCGATGTGCCATATAAACGTAGATAACTGAAACCAAAAGGGATACAAGCCATCGCCCAGCCAGTAATCTATAGCAAGCGTAGTAGTAACCAACGAACGCAGACCCCAGTGTGACGGATCTGCACTGAACATTTTAGGATCGACAAAAAATGTAGGGATGTTTTTAAGGCTGCGAATATAAATATTGTTAAATACAGCATGGAAATCATCAAAATGGAAGCCATTGTTAAAATGATTGGCGTATTGTATAATGAGTATTACCAGGGCGGCAACGGCAAACGTAAAAATATTTTTATTGGTATTGTTCATTCAGTTTTCTGATAGTTTAGCTTACAAAGTTTCCTTTTTTTCGGAGGTAGATTCCTTTTTAATATCAAGCAATTCGTTTTTTAGGAGTGCTATTTCCTGCGCCATCTGCTTATTTTGTTTTTGCAGTTTGGACGATACCACACTTAAATGCAGCAGGTAAACCAGCGCAATAAATATCGATACGGTAAATACCAAATTTGCAGGTATAAAAACACCGAAGGCCTGCGAAAGTACATTTAGCCCGCGTTCCCAAAAGGAAAAAATTACTAAAATGCTGGTAAATAAAAACCACACAATAGAGTATTCTTCGCGCAGGCGCCCTTTTACTATGAGGCGCGAAACCAGGCCCAAAAACGAAACGCTGATAACAATGGTGATAAGCTGTATCCTCGACATAATTTATTGCTGCTTACGGATGAAAGAAAAAAACATGGCCAACGTGACCTTGATACAATAATACAACGAAGTAAAATTGCGGATAGAAGATTTTCCGCCGGTGCGGTGCGACATGATAACCGGTGTTTCACAAACCGAAAGGCCGGCTTTAGCAAAGATCACCAGCGATTCTGGTTCAGGGAAATCGTCCGGGTAATGATTAGCTGCAATCCTTATGGCTTTACGATCAAACAACCGGAAGCCCGATGTGCTGTCGTAAATACTTTTACCGGTAAATAACCTGTTAAGCCAGTGAAAATAAGCAATGCCCATGCGCCTTGCAAAGGTGGATTGAAAGCCCTGCTTTTCTATAAACCGCGAACCGATAATCATATTTGCCCCGCTTTGCTCATAACAGGCTACAAGTTTCTTAAGCTCGGCAGCCGGGTGTTGTCCGTCGCCATCCATTTGCACGGCAAGGTCAAAATCATTTAGAAGAGCATATTTAAGTCCGCTTTGCACGGCACCGCCTATCCCGAGATTTATAGGTAGGTCTATCAATTTTGCTCCTGATTTTTTTGCGGCTGCGGCAGTATCATCTGTAGAACAATCGTTAATCACAGAAACGCTTACCTGGTAAGTTTCGGGCAGCCCCAGACTACCAAGATCGTTCAAAAATTGCGGAAGCGAAATTTGCTCATTATAACAGGGAACAATAATGAGTATTGTTTTTGCCATGTACAGTCATCAATAATTTATCATTTATACGGAATAAATGCGGCTAAGTTAACGCGCATTTATATCAGCCAAAATTAACGTGCAATAAAGCTAACGTATTATAAACACATCCAAAATAAAGGCATAATAAATATAAAATCAATCCGTATCCGGCAAAAATTTTCACTTAAAATCATTAATTTGGAACACTCAACAAGCCTTGTGTCCCTTTATGAAATATTTCTATTTAATCCCAGCATTTATCGTTATAACCGGCTTTTACCTGGCACGCAAACCAATGGAAGCCATTTATACAGACTCTGCCGCTTATCGCTGGTTGCATAAATCTGTATTGGATAAACGCACGCTCGATGACATGGAACACCTGGATAACTGGCGTTCGTTCACTACCTCTGGCGTTGAAGTGGTGGATGCACGCAAGGTTATCAAATCTACCGATTCGAGTGGTTCTGTAGCAAATATCGAACTATCAAAACAACAGGTACATGAGGGCAACACAGCTTTGTTAATGACAACTCCTACCAGGCTACAAGGAGCTGCGCCAAAGAACGGCCGCGGATGGGGAAGGTCGGGCGTGAGAAGAATTTTTAACGGTGAAGATTGGACAAGCTACAACCGTATTTCAATATGGATCTATCCCGATTTGCCGGGGTTCTATACCACTGCGCTTGACTGCCAGCTGTATAACGATGGCAAAGTAAAGCTACCGGCAATTTTTGGGCAGGAAGGGCAAACTTCCTTGATTCTAAAAAATCACGAGTGGAATCACGTGGTTTGGGAAATAGGCAATGTGGAACGCGATAAAATTACAGGCTTTGAGATGTCCTACGGCTTATCCGGCAGTTATCCCGGCGAGGCTAAACAGATCCGTTTTTATTTTGACCAGATGGACCTTGAAAAAGTAGACCCAGATAAAACTGATGGCTGGGACGTATGGAAAGGCCGTATATCTTATTCACATACCGGCTACCAGACGGGTGCACAAAAAAGCGCCATTGCCAGCGGCGTAAACTCAAAAACATTTAGCCTTATAGACCAGGCAAACGGCACAGCTGTTTTAACAAAAGCAGTTGTTAAGCAAACATCACACATTGGCAGTTTTGATGTGATGGATTTTAGCGAAGTGCGCAAACCGGGCAACTACGTGTTAAAAGCAGGAAGTTTGACAACTAAACCTTTCAGAATTGAGGCCAACCCTTATGAACGAACTGTATTAAAAGCTTTAAACTTTTTTTATGCAGAGCGCTGCGGAACCGAAATACCCGGGATACATGGCAGCGAGCACCAGGACTGGATATGTATGCATGGCAGTAAAAGCATGGTAATTAACGGCGGCTGGCATGATGCCGGCGATCTTACCCAGGGGCTTGAAAATACGGGTGAGATTGATTTTTCATTGTTCAGCCTTGCCGAAAAACTGCATGCCCGTAACGAAAACCCAGCATTATACAGGCGCGTACTGGAAGAAGCCGAGTGGGGACTGGATTGGATAATAAAAACCAGCTTTGGCGATGGTTACCGCAACACCGGCTCCATAAATAGCAGGCGTACCGATAATATTTTAGGTACGGACGATGATGTTGTATCTACAGCACAAAACAACCCTATGTCTAATTTCCAGGCGGCAGCAGCCGAAGCGCTTGCAGCAAATGTATTAAAGAGCGAAAACCCGGCTTTAGCAGCCAGGGCGCTGAGGGCCGCAGAAAGCGATTGGAAATTTGCGGTTGAAGGAATGCCATCTTTAAAACCATCAAAAGAAATATGGCGTGGTTCATTCGATTCTGATAACGTACAGGACGAACTCCCTTCTCAGGCCATTATTGCATCCCTACAGCTCTGGAGAGCAACAAAAAATCAAAAATATGCAGATAAGGCCATTGCATTGGCACCGGTAATTATAAACTCGCAGCAACGCAGCAATACCGATTGGGATACGCCGATGAACGGCTTTTTCTATACCTCTACAGAAAAGGAAAGAATATTACACTATTGCCACCGTGGCAGGGAGCAAGGGCCTACGCTGGCGCTTACCGCCTTATGTGAAGCCTTTCCAAATCACAAGGAATGGATTAAGTGGTATGCTGCAGCCACGCTGTATTCAGAGTACCTAAAGAAGTTGGCAAGCTACACTGCTCCTTATAATGTAATGCCTGCTTCAGTTTATGTTGATACCGAATACATGCACGTGCCCGAAAGCCGTAAAGAGTCTTTCAGGAAACAGGTGTTAAACGGCATAGCACTGGGTAAAGGTCACTACCTGCGTTTATTCCCGGTATGGATGGATTACCGTGGCCATTTTGGCACAATTTTACCACAAGCCCAGGCGCTGGCCAGTGCAGCACATTTACGCGGAGATCTGCCGGCGGCACAACTTGCCGAGCATCAGCTAGAATGGATAGTTGGAAGGAATCCTTTTTCTGAAAGTGCCATGTATGGCGAAGGAAATGACTTTGTTCCATTATACACGCCCTCATCGGGTGATATTGTTGGCGCGCTGCCGGTAGGGATACAAAGCCGGGGCGAGGAAGACGCGCCTTATTGGCCGGTACAAAACATGTGGACCTACAAAGAGATCTGGGTGCATCCTGTCACTAACTGGGTATGGTTGCTTAAAGACTTAGAAGGCCCGGCCGTAATAAATGGACAAGCAGACGGACCAATTACATTTACAGACATTGTTACAAAGCAGCACGTAACAATATCGCCGGATAAATCTACAGGCCATTTTTCCACTTCACTCCCCGAAGGAAGATATGCAGTAAACAGCAGCGGCATGCAGCAAAATAAAACCTTTTTGCCCGGCGGCCTTTATAACCTTGATTACCGCAAAATCAACGCCCTTACATTTGAGTTAACGCAAAAAACAGCAGCTAAGGGACAAGTAATCATCAGGCTGATAGTGAACGGAAGCGGCAAACATCAATTTAATATCAGAGCCGATAATTTGACTGTTAAAGGCGAAACGAAAACTATCGATCTTAGTTCCGGTAAGCCTGCCACGTTGGTGTGGCAAGCAAATGTAGCTGAAGATAATACACCGTGGGTTGCTGTTATAATTCCAGATAATAAAGTGCAGTACCGTAAGGAAGTAAGGGGAATTTAATGAGCTGTATATAATTGTCCTGTTTTAAGAATGCCGATATTGAAGAATTTGGCAAAAGCTTCAGTGCCTGCCTGATGACAGTTTTTAGTAGCATTGGGGCTGTTTTTACTATATTTTCCCTTCAAATTACAACAATCGCTGTTAGCTAAATAGCTGTAGCTGAAAACATCCCTGTAGTTTTACTGTTAAGCATATCATTAACGCAAAATCATATTTGCGCTATGGGTTAACCTTTTGGTTAATCAAAATCATATTTACTTAACAAAAACATAAACAATGAAAACTAAGATCATACTGCCCCTAATTGTGCTGGCAGCAGCATTAATAGGTCAGGGCTGTGTAAGTAACAAAAAGTACGCACAACTGCAATCAGACTACAACAAATCGTTAGATACCAATCGTAATCTGAAACAGAGTTGGCAGGTAACACAACAGGAACTGGCCGGTTCAAGAAGCCGCGTTCAAAGTTTGGAAGAGCAAATTGCTGCCGCAAAATCAAACCAGGCTGCCTTACAACAGGCTTTAGACAAATGTTTATCTGGTAACAACCAGGGTAACGTAAATATAGCCAAACTTGCCGACCAGATAAGCGCATCTGACAAATACATCCAGCACCTGGTAGATCTGAAAAATAAGAGCGACTCTTTAAACCAGGTATTAACTGCTAACCTTACCCGCTCATTAAGCCCTGATGAAACAAAAGATGTCGACGTAAAAGTGCTTAAGGGTGTGGTATACATCTCTCTTTCAGACAATATGCTTTACCGCTCTGGCAGCTACATGATCTCTGACAAGGCAAGCGCTGTGTTAAGCAAAGTAGCTAAGATCATTAACGATTATTCTGATTATGATGTACTGGTGGAAGGTAATACCGATAATGTGCCTATTACACAAACCAACATTCGTAACAACTGGGATCTTAGCTGTTTGCGTGCATCATCAGTAGTGCAGGCATTACAAAGTACCTATTCTGTAGATCCTAAGCGTTTAACAGCAGGCGGCCGCGGTGAATACAACCCGATTGCCGATAACAGCAGCGATTTTGGTAAATCTCAAAACCGCCGTACGCAGATCATAATCACTCCAAAATTGGATCAGTTTATGTCTCTTATTGGTAAAGCACCGCAAACCGGTACCGGTGCAACCAAGCAATAAGCATTGGTCATTTAATATTATAAAAGCAGAAGCCGCCTTGTTCATTACAGGGCGGCTTCTTCGTTAATTAGATATGCTTTAATGGGTTACTTATCTGCCCATTCCACCGCCGTTGCGCGGGTCGGTTTTAGTTTTTATCTGGAACTCCTTAGGCGGTTCAACACCAAGCAGGTTCTTTACAAAATAATCCCAGCGGCGGCGCATCATATACGTTGAATACGGGCCGTAACCATGCGGACTGTTAGGAAATATCACCAGGTCATAATCCTTATTAGCTTTTTCAAGCGCCTCAACTACCAGTAATGTATTTTGCGGCGGCACGTTATCATCCATTAAACCATGAGCCAGCATCAGCTTGCCTTTTAAATTTTTGGCGTAAACCTGGTTAGCCTGTATTTCATAGTTAGCATTATTTGCCAAACCGTCGTAGCGTTCGCCCCAGTCATCCTCATAGTTACGGTTATCGTGGTTTCCAGATTCTGATATACCTACTTTAAAGAAATCCGGGTAACGGAACATGGCATCCGCGGTTGCAAAGCCACCTCCCGAATGGCCCCAAATCCCAACCCGGGTTGTATCGATGTAAGCATATTTGCTGCTTAACTGGCGGATGGCAGCTATCTGATCTGGCAGTGTATTTTCGGCCATGTTGCCATAGCTCATATCATGGAAGCTTTTTGAACGCAGCGGGTTGCTGGTTCCTTCAATAACCACCACCACAAAACCAAGTTCGGCAAGTGCCTGGTTGTCGCCGCGCGAAGCAGCAAAAGACCAGCTACCCACACTACCTCCCTGTGGACCAGGATAAATATAATCTATCACCGGGTATTTTTTTGATGCATCAAGGTTTGTTGGTGTAAACATTAAACCATAAATATCTGTCTTGCCATCTTTTGCTTTTGCAGAGAATGGAGTAAGCGGTTTCCATCCTGCTGCTTTTAGTCTTGATATATCCGTTTTCTCAAGCGGGGTAATCATCTTGCCTTCAATGCTGCGCAATACGGTAACCGGCGGCACATCCGGCTTGGAATAGCTATCTACAAAATATTCGTTAGATGGCGAAAGCGTTACCGTATGGTTACCATCTTCCGGCGTAAGTACGGTAAAGTGTTTACCGTCAAAACCTACAGAACAAAGCTGGCTAAAATATGGGTTCTCCTTTTCGCGGCCATCTGCCATGAAATACAGCATCCGTTTTTTCTCGTCAACCTTTAACAGGCGGGTAACTACAAAATCGCCTTTAGTTATCTGGTTCTTTATTTTACCGGTTGTTGCGTCATACAGGTACAGGTGCCCGTAATTGCTGCGTTCAGAGAACCAGATTATTTCATTGGTTTTATCAAGGAATTTCCAGTTAATGCCACCCCACCCGGATTCATACTGCGTAGGCACGGTTTCTTCAAACACTTCACGAACGGCACCAGTTGCAGCGTCGGCAATGCGAACCTTTTCCTGTTTATGATCGCGCGAGGTAGAAGCAAATGCAAGTTTTGTTCCTGCTTCATTCCAGTAAACGTCGTCCCAAACACCACTGCTTGATATATCGTCGCTCAGTGTAGCCCGGTGCGGATCGGCAGGGATCTGCAGCCTGATCACTTTGGGTTTATCAACTTCTATAATTACACGTTGTATGGTAGCTATATTTTCATCGCCCGGTAAAGGATATTTCCATGCTTCCAGTTTTGGGTGGCCTACATTGGTGCTTACCAGGTACATATCACCAACCTTGCGCTCATCTTGCTGAAAGGTGGCTATTTTCTTTGAATCCGGCGACCAGATCAATATCGGCTTATCGCTATGTTTCCAGCCTGCATTATCCGTTGCATAACCAAAGTTCTTTATACCATCTGTGGTAAGCTGCGTTTCTTCTTTGGTTTTAACGTCACGCACCCATAGGTTATAGCTTTTAATGAAAGCTTCCTTTTTGCCATCGGGCGATGTTATTTCGTTGCCCGCACCGCCGCGCTGCCTGCGCGCAGAGCCAACCCCTTCTTTTTCTTCGCCTACTTTTGAATCATCGGCAGCTACCTGGCCACTTACCAGATCATACTTCCACTGTTTGCCGTCTGCACGGAAAACAATGGCTTTATTATCGGCAGTAAAAGAAAACGTATTGAAGGGCAGCATAGAAGCCTGGTATTGCTTACCCGTAGCAGATGATAATGCCGAGGCAAGTTTTTGCTGGTCAAATGCAGGCTGGCGTGTTTTTTTTACCGGGTCTACCAGTATGAATTCGCTTCCCTTGGCGTTTAGGTTACGATACCAGAATTTATCCCCTGGCAGCCATACCGGCCGTACCGACTGGTTATCAATAAGGGGCTCTGTGTAATAGGTAAGAAAACTTTGGGCGCGCTCGTAATCCGTTGTGGTTACCTGCTGCGCACGTGCGGCAAATGTTACAGCCGCACACGTTGCCGTAAGTATTAATTTGTTCATGAAGTGCAGTTATTAGTTACCGCCTAATATCGTTTAAAATAATGGATGAATAAAGCAGGCGGCACGTGTAACAGTATTTTGACCCTTACGAACAAATACCAAACGCTGCAAAACAAAAATGCCCCGGAATTTTACTTCCGGGGCTCAACTAAATCGGACCAATCTCACCTGATCCTTTCAAAAGTGTTAACTAACACTCTGGTTCCTTTTGGCTATAAAGCTTTATTTCTTTTGCTGGTTGATAAATGCCAGCATCTTTTTTGTATCCTCCGGGTAAATAGCGATGCGATGCGTGCGTACCAGGTAAGGTACCTGCGTAGCACCGCCACCCGCAGCTACAGAAATAACGTTTGATGGCTTAAGCGGCATATGGCAGTCAATACAATTGTTACTGATAGCTGCACCTATTTTAGGTGCCATAGTACAAAAGTTATGATTGGCTTCGTTATGGCACTTCATACACCGTTGCGAATAAATGCGCATATCTGCACTTTCATTTACATGCGGGTTATGGCAGGTGGTACATTCCATGCTGCTCATTAAATAGCATTTGCTTGCAGCAAGCAAACCACTTTGGTTACCGTGCACATCCAGCGTGGCAGGGTCTGGGTTTTCGCGTAAAAAATCCGGCTCGCGAAATTTGGCAAGCGTATCGCCCATTTTAAAAACGAAAGCTGTTTTCATAAACTTCTGCTTATTGCTGGAATGGCAAACCGCGCAGGCATCCAGTTTTTGGGCTCGTGTTAGTGACGAAAACTTAACAATGTATTTAGCCTCCTTTACATCCGGGTTATCGGTGTGGAAATTAACGTGGTTGGCGGCCGGGCCGTGGCAGCGTTCACAGTCAATACCGTAAATAAGCGTGGTGCTATCCAGCTCTACCTTGCGGTTCTGCATATCGATATTTTGCTGCGGCACCTCTTTTATATAGGAACTATGGCATTCAAAACAGCGGCGAAGAATGGGCCGTTCAAAATTGGCATGATCACTTGCGTAGCCGGGGCTGTTTGTAAATTTGTGCAGTGCGTCAAAGTACGAAAGCGGCAGCTCAAATAACTCTTTACCACGCCATGAAAGATAACTTTCTGCTTTAACCCCACCAAAGGTGATATCCATACGGTGCGCCTCAGTTTGCTTGCCATTGGTGTAGGCTACCTGGTATAAACCATCACTTCTCTTTTCAACAGCTACTTTTTCTCTATCGCCATAGGTAAAAGATTTATTAGCGGATAAATTGCTATGAAAATCATGCACTGATGAGGGTCTCGATGATGAAAAATGGGCCGTGTGAAGATAGGATTCATAAACATCTTTATGGCACTTCATGCACTTATCAGAGCCGGCAAAAACCACATCGCGCGGGTCTTGCTTAGTAGCTTTAAAGCATTGCGTAAGCAGCGTACTCAAAGGCACCATCAGCAGCAGCAAAAAGTAAATGTTCCTTATTTTCATCAGTCTCCGTATATCGGCTCAGCGCTTACCATTTATAGGTAGCAACTGCGCCTGCATTTAAGGTGCTGGTAACTATTTTTTGATTAAATTTAATATTAAAAGTTTGTGCCGATGTACCGTTATTTAGAACGATCAGCACTTTTGAACCGTCCGAATTTTTAAAGGCTACGTTAGGCAAAGTAGTACTTACATCTGAAGCAATGCGTACGGCGCCTGGCTTTACGAATTTAGATGCGTGCGCTATTATATAGTATGCAACATTCCTGGTAATAATAGAGCCTATGGTTAACGCTCCCTGGCAAGTAGTACAACCACCATTGGTATGCGGGCCAAAATTTGCATCAGATGCCAGGTTCCACTCAATAACGTTACGGCACCAATTACGGGTAGCACCAATAATAACATTATTTAAGTGCCATGCCAGGTCACCGCTGAAGGAACCGGTAGATGCCGTATATATTTCTGTAAAGTAAAGATTCTTGTTTGGATACGCAGTGTGAACAGGCGTTAATGCGCTTATGTCGCCGGCGTAAAGGTGAAACGCAGATCCGTCTGCATACTGGGCTGCCTGTGCATCTGCAAGTATAGTAAGCGGGTAATCCGTGCGGTCGGCATTATGATCGTATAAAATAATCTTTGTAGTCAGGCCTGCCGCTTTAAAGGCCGGGCCAAGGCTGTTTTTTATGAAGTTTTCTTCCTCAACCGGCTGCATTACCATGCTTGGGTTGTTATTAGGATTAAGCGGTTCGTTTTGCGGGGTAACTGCTTCTATATTTATCCCCTGCTGCTGCATGGCCTGTATATATTTTACAAAGTAGGCGGCATACGCATTATAGTAAGTAGTATTTAAACTCCCGGCAGTAAAATTGTTGTTTGTTTTCATCCATGTAGGGGCCGTCCATGGTGTGGCGATAATTTTCATGGATGGATTAATGGCCAATATCTTTTTCAGGATAGGGATCAGGTCTGTTTTTTCCATATCGATGCTGAAGTTCTGCAGATTTACGTCTGTACCGGTAACTTCGTCATAGGTAAAATCCGTCTGGCTCAAATCGGATGCTCCAATGCTGATGCGCAGGTAGCTGATGCCAACGCCGGTTGTATCTGTTGCAAAAAGCTCTTTAAGCAGCGATGCCTGTTGTGCGGCCGGTAAGGCATTGATTAAAGATGCGCTGCCACCTGTTAACGCAAAACCAAATCCATCTATAGGTTGATAAGTGGTAGTGGTATCTACATTGATGGTTGTATTTTGATTAGTGGTGCTGTTAAATAAAAGGCTGATGTTCTGCTTTTGCAGCAACGAACTTTTATCGGGATTGGTAAGCCACATGCTTACATCCGTTTTAACAGTAGTTGTTGTACCACCGCCCGTACCGCCAGGCTGCACATCGCCGGCTGTTTTTTTACTACAGCTTATAGCAGTTGTAATGCATAAAAAGCAAAACGGCACGGCCATTAAAATTGTACCTAATTTAGTTTTCATTGGTAAAAATTAAAGATTACACATCCTCTTTAAAAAAGAATTGCAGGAACAATGTCCCTGCAATTCTTATTAGTTTAACTACAATTAATAGTTTGGATTTTGCTTGATCTTGCTCAAGCCGGTAGTTTCATTTAACGGAATAGGTAATATTTCGTTTTTACCGGCTACGAAACCTTTTGAAGCCAATACGCTTGGCGCAAGTCCCCACCTAACAAGGTCAAACCAGCGGTGTCCTTCTGTTGCCAGCTCTAAACGGCGCTCGTTATAAATATTGGTAAGTGAAACAGGTACCGATGCAAGGCCAACCCTTGTACGTACAGCATCTAATAAAGCCTGTGCTCTTGAAGCATCGCCATTGGCATTTACAATTGCTTCTGCTTCCATCAGGTAAGTATCGGCAAGCCTTATTTCAATGTAATCATTAGGCCAGTTTAAATCTGTAATACCAGTAGTAACTTTATTAGCCATTAACGGTGCATATTTTTGAATGTAGTACCCTACACCCTGGTAGCTTTGAGAAAAGGTTGTACCAGTAGCTTTGGTTAAACTATCAATGTTAACAATGGTATAGCCATAACGTGGGTCGCCCTTCATAGCTGTAGCTAATGAAGCCGTGATAGGGTTGAAGCCATAACCACCGCTGTAGTATAGCGGACCGGTGTAGCTTCTCGGGCCAACCATTTGCACATAAACGTTTGATTTAAACTGATCCCAGTTGTTCCAGGTATAATTCTGGTTACCTGAGTGAACCAATTCAAATATAGATTCGCTGTTAAACTTGTTGGTTGGTTTAAATATGTCGCCATAGTTAGCCTGCAGTTTATAACCGTAGGTGCTGGTGCTGCCCGGTGTACCGTTAACTAAGGCTAAGGTAGATGCAGCTAAAGCCCATTTCTTTTCATATAAGTAAACTTTACCTAAAAGCGCCTGCGCTGCACCCTGTGTTACGCGGCCATTTTCAGATGGGGCAACAGTTACCGGAAGATCGGCAACTGCCTTTTTAAGGTCGCGCTCAATCTGCGAGTACACAGAATCCGGCGATGCCTGGGTAACTGTGTAAACATCCGATAAAGCAAGCGGAGTCAAAATTAAGGGCACATTTTTAAACAATCTTACCAAATCAAAGTAGTAATGTGCACGCAAAAATGCGCCTTCGCCTGTATACCTGGTCAATAAAGCGCTGCTTAAGCCCGGTACGTTAGGCAGTGCCTGTAATAAAACGTCGGCACGGTTAACACCCTGAAAATTAATAGCCCAGAACTGATCCTGCGGACCTTGTGCAGGCGACATGGTGTAATTGTTCATTACCTGCCATTGCACAACGTCTGACGAGCTACCACCACCAGCAACGCAATCATCTGAACCCGCGTTTAGTGCGCCCAGCGGGTCTGAGTAAGTATTATCTATACCACCTGTTTCGGTAACCAACGGATCATAAGCGGCAACAACAGCTGCTAAAGCCTCGGTAGGGTTAGCATAGTAATTGGTTGCAGCAAACTCACCCTGCGGCTGCAACTCAAGTTGTTTTTTACAAGAAGCAATAATTCCCATTAAGCCTATAAGGGAAAATGCCATGTATGTTATATATTTCTTGTTCATTTTTTTCTCAATTATAAATTATAATGTAACATCTAAACCAACCATAAATGTGCGGGCCTGTGGATAGATACCATAATCAATACCACCGCTGATTTCCGGGTCATAGCCTTTGTAGCCGGTTATAGTTGCAAGGTTGTTGCTGCTGATATATAGCCTTACCCTTTGCACATCGGCAGATTTAGCCCATGCAGAAGGAATAGTATATCCTAACTGTAAAGTTTTGATACGGAAGTAAGCACCGCTCTGCAATTCAAAATTCGATGGATTTTTGAAGTTGTTGTTCGGATCAGAATCAGATAGACGAGGATAGTTGCTGTTAGGGTTTGACGGAGTCCATGCCTGTAACGCCTCAATAGGATAGTTAGCAGACGGAATATCTAAACGGCGGTAAACTGCATATATTTTGTTACCCCAAACACCCTGACCAAATAATTTAAAGTCGAACTGTTTGTAATTAGCATTGATGTTTACGCCATATGTAAATGTTGGAAGCGGGCTGCCAAGGAATTTACGGTCGCTTGCATCAATTTTACCATCATTGTTAAGGTCGGCCCATTTGAAGTCGCCTGGTTTTGCGTTCGGCTGAATTAACTGACCGGCAGCATTTTTATAATTGTCAATCTCTGCCTGTGAGTGGAATACGCCCAATTCCTGGAAACCGTAAAACTCACCAACCGGCTGGCCAACAGAAGTACGGCCAAGTTCATAAGTAGCACTTTGAACTGTACCTACCGTTAAGTACTGTATTTGGGTACCAAGTGAAGTAACCTCGTTGTGATTGTAAGAGATATTACCACCAACATTGTAACGGAAATCACCAATTTTGTTGTTATAAGCAAGGTTTAACTCAACACCTTTGTTAAGCATGTTACCAATGTTAGCATAAGGCTGGCCTGCAAAACCTGTATAGGTAGGAAGCTGAACCTGCTCAAGCATTCCTTTAGTAAGCTTGTGGTAAAAATCCAGGTTAACGGTTAAGTTATGAGCAACCGTCGCATCAAAACCGATATCGGCAGTCTGCGTTTGCTCCCACCTAAGGTTAGGATTAGCAGGTGCGTTAGGGCTGTAACCAATTTGCTCGTTTTCGTTAGCACCGTTACCAAAGATAGCGTTACGGCCACCGCTGATAGTTTCTGCATACTGGAACGCAGCTAATGATAACTCGTTACCTACTACACCGTATGAACCACGAAGTTTAAAGAAGTCTACAAATGAGTTTTTAGGAAACCAGTCTTCTTTCGAAATTACGTAACCTGCCTCCGCAGATGGGAAGGTACCGTAAACGTTGTTTGATCCGAATTTTGAAGAACCGTCATGACGGATAATACCGGTGAACAAATATTTCTGATCGTAATCGTAGTTTAACCTTGCAAACTGTGATTCCAGGTGAACCGCCTGTGTGTAGATACCGTTAGCAATTTTTTGCGCATTTGGCAAAGAGAAAGTCGGGTTAGCCTGGCTAAATGTTGTAACCGGCTCGCCGATGAAAGTACCGCCTAAACCGCTTGCGCTTTCCTGCTGTGCACTCTGACCAACCAAAGCAGTAAAATTATGCTTACCGAATGAATGGGTATAAGTAACAGTATTATCAATGTTCCAGCTTAAGTTCTTATCATTCTCTTCGTATTGAGAAGTGTTAGACTGGTTACTGGTGCTTGAGTTCAAATAGTAAAGCGGGGTAAATGAATCAGAGCCGTAGTATGCCTGTTTGGCACTAATCTGTGACCTGATCTTTAAACCTGCAATAGGAGAAACCTCTGCAAATGCGCTTCCTAATAAGTTGGTTGCGTAATTGTAATTACCCTGTATAGTCTGAATATAAGCTAATGGGTTAGTTATTTCCTGGCCTACATACTGAGAGATACCATATAACTGACCGGATCCGTTTCTTACCGCATAAGGGTTAGCATAGTCGCTTGCGTTTGCAGCGGCAGTAGGATTTGTCTGGATCAATGGTGTAATAGGATCAAGGTTAAGCGCAGAGCTTAAAGGACCACCAAACACGCTATTGGTGTTAAAACCGTTTTCTGTATGGGTATAAGTATATGTGAAGTTCTCACCTACTGTTAACCACTTCTTAATTTTATAACTGGTATTAGTTGTAAAGTTAAATTTCTTGTAATCTGAAACAGAAGGGTCTACAATACCTTTCTGATCAAGGTAACCGAATGAAGTATAATAAGTAGCATTATCACTGGCACCGCTTAAGCTTAAGTTGTGATCTTCTATCAAAGCATTGTTGCTAAAGATCTCGTTTTGCCAGTTGGTACCTTTACCAAACGCTGCCGGGTTTGCAAACGGTGCAGTTCCGCCATCATTAGTTACAGATTCGTTTCTTAAAGTAGCATACTGTGAAGCATCAGTTAGTTTAACTTTACTTACCGGGGCCTGGAAACCAACATAACCATTGTAGGTGATGGTAGCAGGGCCTTTTTTGCCTTTTTTGGTAGTCACCAAAACAACACCGTTTGCCGCTCTTGAACCATAGATGGCAGCAGATGCGTCTTTCAACACGTCGATGCTCTCAATGTCATTAGGGTTAACGTTATCTATACCGCCGTTATCAACCAAAACACCATCAATTACATATAATGGATCACTGTTGTTGATAGATGTAACACCCCTGATGCGGATAGTTGGTGCAGAACCAGGCGCACCTGATGATTGTACCACGCTTACGCCCGATACCCTGCCTTGTAAGGCATCATCAATACGGGTTACCTGCTGATCCTGAAGATCTGCAGCCTTAACACCGCTGATAGCACCTGTTACAGTTGCTTTGCTTTGTGTACCGTAACCTACAACCACAACCTCGTTAAGGCCTTTTACAGACTCGCTTAACACAATGTTAAGGTTAGTTTCGGCGCCTACTGTTACTTCTTTAGTGTTATAGCCAATGTATTTAACAACAAGCACGGCGCCAGGGCTGGCAACGCTTAATTTAAATACACCGTTTACATCTGTAGTAATGCCGTTGGTAGTTCCTTTTTCAAGGATAGAGGCGCCAATTACAGGTAAACCGGCTTCGTCAACCACTTTACCGGTAATAACAACATTGGCAGCAGCAGTTGCTGACCCGGTTGCAGGTACACCTGTTGTGGTTGTAGTAACAGTAATATCGTTCTCTGATGTTTTGCCTAACACAATCCTGTCTTTCAAAACTTCGTAATCGATACCGTTAGCTTTAAATACTTTGTCTAAAACGGTTTTAAGCGATTGATTTTCAAAATCGGCAGAAACCGTTTTATTTAAATTTACAGAGCTGTTGCTGTAGATAAATTTAACGCCGTTATTTTTTTGCAAATAATTCATTACATCAAGCAAAGAAGTATTGCTTAATGACATATTTATTGTTTTATCTAATAAATCCTGGGCTTTTAACGTGCTTGAATAAGCAAAGCTGCTTAACAATATAGCTATCAGGATCTGGCTGAACGTAATCTTCATGATTTTATACCAAAGAATAGGCTTTCGTATACTATATTTCATATATTTGTTATGTTTCTATGTTAAAAATGAGACAATTAAAGCCCTTTCACCATTGAAAAATGGTGTCGTTTTTTCTTTACGGGGGCTTAGCTTAAACTTAGGAGTGCTGCAACACTTCTAAGTTTTTTTATTGTATGGGTGCGGTGCACCGGCTTGGGGTTTATTTTTTTGGTATTCTCTCTCGCATATGGTAAATATTTATTTATGTTTTATTAATTGGTTTGTTCAAGTTCTATATCGCTTCCCTTTATTTGGTAACTTACATTAAGCGATTTTTTAAGCGCTTCCAGCACATCGGGCAGGTTAAAACCAGCCAGGTCGGCATTTAAAATGTAATGGTTAAGCCTTTCATTAGCCACGGTAATGTGCACGTGATACTTAGAGTCCAGTAAAGGGATAATATCTTTTAGCGGCTTATTTTCAAATGAAAGATTTAAATGATTGTATATCTGCAGCGCGGGTTCAACACCGGTATTTTCTGGTTTCAGCAAATGCTGGTCAATCAAGTAAACAACCTTTTGGTGAGGGTAAAGTATAACCTCATCCTTTTCGGGCTGGAGCGAAAACGCAGAAACACGCTTCTTTGTTTTAACACTTACAGAAACTTTCCCGGTAACTACAGAAACATCTGCAGAATTACTTTGCTCATCATCGCGCACCAGGAAGCTGGTACCCCATACCCTGGTTATGATTGAACGGCTGCTGATAATAAACGGCCGCTTTGGATTTTTTGTCACTTCAAAAAAGCACTCGCCCGACATACTTACAATCCTGGCATCAGCAGCAAAGTTTTTAGGGTAACTTAATTGAGAATGCGGATTGATCCATACGAAACTATTATCAGGAAGCGTGGCTTTATATATCTTAGACGAGTTATTGGTTATATCAACTATTTGAGAAGCATCAGAATTGTTTAGCGGAACAACTGCTGCCTGGCGTTTGTAAAATAAGATAGCTGCAGCCAGAATAAATACAGCGGCAGCAGCACCCGCCAAGGCATACCATCTGCCTATTCTGCGCGGAGCAGCATAAACTTCTTCCGGCTCTTCACCGGCATTAATATTAAGAAGGATGTGGTTGAATATGCGATCTTCTAATTCCTTTTCTTTAGACATGGCAAGCCCCGAAACATGATCATCGTCATGTTCAAAGGACTGGTACCATTGTTTTACCAATGCTACCTCGGCTGCGGTACAATTGCCGGCAATATACCTTTCCAGTAATTCAACGGGTAGAGGTTTGTCCATGAAAAAAAATTAATTTGGCTTATATAATCACTTGACGTATGAAATACACCTATCCCCTACTCTATTTGAAAAAAAAATTTATTTTTTATTTAATTTAGATTTAACAGCGAAGTTTTTGACTGCAATTACCGGTGGCATATAGTCAAAAACTATATTAAGACGTAATGTTGAGGGTTTAAATTTCTTTTACCTGATCAAGAAAATGAGAGCAAGCACCAGATAATGGCTAAGACCTACACGCAATTGCTTTAATGCTTTGGTGAGGTGGTTCTCAACCGTTTTCTCTGATATGCCTAAATGCAAAGCAATTTCTTTGTTGGTTTTATGTTCAACACGGCTTAACTCGTATACGGAACGGCATTTATCGGGCAGGTGGCTCACTTCGTTCTCAATGGTATAAACCAGTTCGCGCAACATAATGTTATCTTCGGTAGAAGTATCTGTTTCTGAATGGACTATTTTAAATGCCTCCTGGTATTTGGCCTTTACCAACTCTTTACGGTGCCTGTCTATCACCTGGTTTACAACCGCAAGGTGAAGATAGCCGCCTAAAGTAGAATGGATCTGAAGTGAGTTGCGTTTTACCCACAGGTTGGTAAAAATTTCCTGTACAACTTCTTCCGCAGCCTCTTTGCTTTTAAGGCGCTTATAAGCATCACCGTAAAGTTTTTTCCAGTAACGGGCATAAAACTCTCTGAACGCACTAAGCTTGTCTTGCTTTAATAATTCAAGCAGTTCGGGATCAGTAAGCTTAGTAAAATCACTCATTAATTTAAAGAAACGTTGATGTGTAACGATTTATACATCAACCAATCCACAAAATTCAAAAAAAAACAGTTATTACACAAGTCTTTTAATCCAGCAGCGGCGTAACAAAATACACGCAATAAAATTTTCTAAATCTGAAATTCAGCTTTTATTAAATAATCCAACTTCAATCTTTAAATGTCAATTTTACACGAATAAACAGGGAGACAACGTTCACAATTTTCACATTTTCAACAGCTTATCAAAAACTTTTTATATAATCAGGCATCAAAGCGGATTAAAAAAATGTTTAAACATGTAAACGCTTATGCCTGTGCGCTATTTTTTAGTTATTTTTAAATTATTAAGAGCTTATCCAGACAAATTTTAAGCATCAAAAAAAGTGGCAATGTAATAGGTTTGTTACGATAATTATACATGGAATTAACAATGTGTTATCGAAAACGCCAGTTTATAAAGAACTTTTAAATTGTTAGCAATAAAAAAAATTCAAAAAATTACAGCCTTTTTATCGTAATAAAAAACCGCACCGTTTTCAACTTCGTAAGTGTTCTTAATTATGAAGACAGTGACGGAAGCAAAAACAAAAGCAGTAGTAGCAAACATTAGAAAGATAAGAGAGTACAGGAACTACACCCAGGATTATCTGGCAGCCAAGTTGGACATCTCACAGAATGCATACAGCAAAATTGAATTAGGATATAGCAGTGTAACCTTAAACCGTTTGGTAGAGATAGCGGCGATATTAGAAGTTAATCTGGTAGACCTGATCAGTTCAAACAGCGACGAAATTATTGAGCGGGCATTTGCTGCTAAATAACCTTATTTAAGGCCTCGGTAAGTAATTTGCTCGCTTCGTTAAAATAACGGCGAACGCCAAAACCCATTACAAATTGAATACCCCTGGCAGCATTGGTTAAAAAAACCTCGTCGGCCTCGTATAAAATTTCAGGATTTATCTGCGCCTCTGTTACCGGGATATTATTTTCGCCGGCCAGCCTTATTATTACCTGCCGCATTACACCTTCTACGCAACCTTCGCTTATAGCAGGTGTATATAAATGGTTCTGATAATAAATAAAAATATTGGAGCTGGAGGCCTCACACAAAAAACCATTCTGGTTTAACAGAAAAACATCGTCAAGCCGGTTCTGATTTTTAAACAGGCCTGCCATTATATATGTAAGCGAATTACAGGTTTTAATATTAGACAGGTAATTGGTGGGCTTTGGCAACTCTTCAAATATATCCATTATCAAGCCTTTGGGGTTAAGGAAATAACGCGGCTCTTCCAGCGGTTGTACTTCCATGCACCAGCCCATTTTATTTTGCGACGGCGTATACAAACCCTCCGCATCCCTGAAAACTGTTAAGCGCAACCGGCCATGCTTTAATTTATTGCGGCGACAAAGGTCTTCGGCCTTTTCCTTTAAAAACCAAACATCCATTTGCGAGTAGCCGTCAATCTTCAACGCTTTCATTCCCCGTTGCAGGCGGTCGGCGTGTAAGTCGGCAAATTTAAGCTGCCCCTTCATTACCCGCATGCTCTCAAACAAACCATCGCCATATTTAAATGCGCGGTTATTTAGTCCAAAAAGCAGCGTATCGGCAGGTAATATTTCTCCGTTGAAATTTATAAAAACGGGCATGTTTGATTTCGGGAGCTTGTTTAATTATTAGTTTTTATGGCAACTGCTAAGCAACGGTAATGTTTTAAAGTAATCTTAATTATCAGTTTCGGCGGTAGCATCCTGCGCGCCGGTATATTTTCGCCATTTTTCTAAAGCAGCTGTAAAATCGGCCGGCAATGGTGCCTCAAAGTATAAGTGCTTTTTTAAAGTAGGGTGTAAAAAGCCAAGTGTTTGCGCATGCAGGGCCTGCCGCGGCATCAGCTCAAAACAATTTTCTACAAATTGCCGGTATTTGCTAAACACCGTACCCTTTACAATTTTATCGCCGCCGTACATGGCATCGCTAAAAAGCGGATGCCCAATATGGCGCATATGCGCCCTGATCTGGTGGGTACGCCCCGTTTCCAGACGGCATTCAATTAAGGTTACATATTCCATACGCTCCAGCACTTTGTAATGCGTAACAGACCATTTGCCTTTTTCAGGGTCGTCATAAACAGACATTACGCGCCTGTCGGCAACGCTGCGGCCAATGTAGCCGGTTACGGTTCCATCTTCGGGCAAATCGCCCCAAACCAGCGCCATGTATTTGCGGGTAACCGTATGTTCAAAAAATTGCCGCGCCAGCCAGGTCATCGCTCTTTCGTTTTTGCTAATAAGCAATAAACCTGATGTATCCTTGTCTATGCGATGCACCAAACCGGGGCGGCCATCATTACCCGGGAGTGTAGGCAGCTGCTGAAAATGATAAACCAGCCCGTTCACTAATGTGCCTGTATAATTATTATATCCCGGATGCACCACCAAACCTGCGGGTTTGTTTACCACCAGCACATCATCATCTTCATAAACAATATCCAGGGGTATATCTTCGGGATATACTTCCGTATCCCGCGGCGGGTGAGGCAGCACTACCGATATAACATCCAGCGGTTTTACCTTATAACTGGCTTTAATGCCCTTATTGTTTACCAGCACGTTGCCCAGGTCAATGGCGTTTTGTATGCGGTTACGAGATGCGTTCTCAACCCGGTGCATCAGAAACTTATCTATACGCAGCAGCGATTGCCCTTTATCGACAATAATGCGCAGGTGTTCGTACAGATCCTGCTCGTCCTGGTCAATCAATAAGTTTTCGTCGGTCATCGGCGCAAAAATACTCGTTTTTTCAATTAAGCTTTAATGTTAAGATAGCGTTAGCTTATAATACTTGCTGCTAATGTTAAAATTGCTATTGAATACGACGCATGATTGCCGTTGGTATGTAACTTTACACCATGCAGATCGATCTTGAAATCTTTAGCCCTGTACAGCCCATTCATGGTAAACTATTTGAAGAAAAAGGAATAAGGGTATTTATTAAACGCGACGATCTTATCCATCCTATTATATCGGGCAATAAATGGCGAAAGCTAAAATACCTGCTTCAGGAAGCACAAAGCCAAAATAAGACGCAACTGGTAACATTTGGCGGTGCTTATTCAAACCACTTACTGGCTACCGCAGCGGCAGCGGCAAAATTTGGTTTTAAAGCAACCGGCATTGTGCGCGGCGAGGAAGTACAGAACGACACGCTTTTTTTATGTCGGCTACATGGCATGGAACTTATATTTACTGACAGGGAAAGCTACCGTGATAAGCATGCCCTTTTTGAAAAATATTTTGAGCATAACGAAAGTGCTTTTTTTATAGACGAAGGTGGCGCCTCTGCGCGAGGTGCCAAAGGTTGCAGCGAACTGGTAAATGAATTAACAGATAGCTACGATGATATTTTTTGCGCCTGTGGAACCGGCACCACCGCCGCAGGAATAATCAACGGGTTACAGGAGCATACCTTGCCTACCCGCTTTAACGCAATACCCGTGTTTAAAAACGGCGATTTTATGCGGGATGTAATCAATGCATTATTAACAGTCCCTGCAAATTATAAAATCCATACTGCCTATCACTTTGGCGGCTATGGTAAAACCGATGAGCGTTTGATTGACTTTATAAAACATTTTGTGGCTGACACGGGCATACTGATAGAACCAATTTATACCGGTAAAATGCTCTACGCCTTGTGTGACCTTGCAAGGCAGGATTACTTTGCGCGCGGCAGCAGTATCCTTGCCATTCATAGCGGCGGCATCTGGGGCCTGTTGGGGATGAAGGAGAAATTTTATTAGGCAGCGTTGTATATAAAGATGATTCTTTTAAAACTACCTACTAAAAAGCGGAGTTATTAAAAGGATGAAAAGGATCTATAAGAAAAAAGATTTCCCGGTAATTGATATTCGCAGGTTTCTGGAACCTGGGCCAATTGTGCTGGTAAGTTCCGCCTGGGAAGGCAAAAATAACATCATGACCATGGGCTGGCATACCGTTCTTGAATTTACGCCCTCGCTTATCGGTTGCATGATAACAGCTGGCAATCATAGCTTTGAAATGATCAAAAAAAGCAAAGAATGCGTAATAAATATCCCAACGTTTGATTTGGTAGATGAAATTATAGCCATCGGCAACACAACCGGCGCCGAAACCGACAAGTTTACAGCAAACAAACTCACCCCACAAAAAGCCGAAAAGGTAAACGCCCCGCTTATAGGCGAGTGTTTTGCCAATTACGAATGCAGGGTAGTGGACAAGAAATTGCTATCGGCCTATAATTTTTTTATCATGGAGGTAGTGAAAGCCCATGTAGCCCCATCACCCAAATACCCAAAAACGGTGCACTACCGGGGCGAAGGCAGATTCATGATATCGGGCAAAACCCTCGACTATTCCAAACAGTTTAAACCCGAAATGTTATAAATAGATAGATTTGCGCAAATGAAAACACTAAGCGCCAAAGAGGTTGAGAAGATAGCAAAAGCGACAGGCGATCCGTATCGTTTAAAAATAATAGAACTGGTTAACAGGCAAAAGCAAAAGATGCAATGTGCCGGTATAGTAAATGAAATTGGCCTTGCGCAATCAACCGTTTCGCATCATATTAAATTACTGGCTGATGCAGGTTTACTGCTAACTAAAAAAGAGGGCCGTAATATGAGCTATGAGATCAACAAAGAAACTTTTGATGCTTACATCCATTATTTGACAAGGTTTTTGTAAGCTGGTGAACTTGTATTATAAAACACAAAAAGACATACCGGTTTGGTGTATGTCTTAAAATATTTAAACAGGAAATTTGATTAAAGCGATTTCAAAATAGCCATAAATATTTTCCCTTGCTCTTCCGTTTTAATTACATTATTTAAAGAATTTTCATTCCCGGAGCTTAAAGTTACTTTAATCTTTTCAGAGTAACCATTTTCGCTATTAGCTTTAGCTCTAATAGCTAACTGTTTAGCCCTTTCTATAACCTGATCTTTCATGATATACAAAGTTAAGATTATCTTTAAATTTCTTGTCTATTTTCAGACACATTAATTGTCAATTAGTTTAAAAATAAAGTAGTTATATAGTTTATCATAAGTAATAAAACCACTTTTGATAATGTCTTTTGGTATTGCTGATACATCATCATTATCAATTGGATGATGGTCATCGCTATCCCTTATTTTCCGTAATACCCTTACGTAATAATTTACGCCAAACAGGTCGAAATAATTACTCAAATAGTCATAATTATTATTGATACATTTATAATACATATATGCCCTAACGTTATTAGAGCCGTCTATACCTATGTATTTTCCTGGATTTTCTGCCAAAAACGTCAACGCCGCAAAAACTATTGTAGAAAAAACCTTTGAAAGATCCTTATGTGGTATTTCAACCTTATCGTCTATGTTGTTACCATTATCGATAGGTCCAAACGCCAAATTATAAACGTCCGGAAGAAATACGTTGACGTTGTTTACCAAAGAGATCCCAAGCGGAATACTATTATCATATTTGTCTACAGTATAGAATTTATAAAATTTGAGATCTTCTTTGATCTCGGTGAAGGTATAACACTTATCAAAGTTTACGTTGATATTAATTCCCATTAATTTAGAATGCCCGTTTAAGGATTAGTACAGTAAAAATATATATTTTACAGCCAGTTTAAATATATAGATTAATTTAAGCGTCTTGAAAACCAATACGCTCTATTCCCTTATATTAATGCATTTTTATGACATTGTTAATTAAAATATTTAACAATTAAAAACGTACTTTTGCGGCTCAATTCCAATCATGAGTGATCAGATTAAACATGAGTGCGGTGTAGCATTTATTCGCTTGCTAAAACCACTCTCTTTTTACCAGCAAAAGTATGGCACTGCGCTGTACGGCCTCAACAAACTATACCTTTTAATGGAGAAACAACATAACCGGGGCCAGGATGGTGCCGGGGTTGCAACCATTAAACTGGATATAGAACCGGGCAAGCGCTATATAAGTCGCCACCGGTCAATGGCTTCAAACGCAGTGGCAGATATCTTTGAGTACATCCAGAAAAAATTTGCCGATATACAAAAAGAAACGCCCGAAAAAATGCTGGATGCCGACTGGCTGAAAGCTAATGTAAGCTTTGCGGGCGAGGTATTGCTGGGGCACTTAAGATATGGAACTCACGGTAAAAACAGTATTGAAAACTGCCACCCCTTTTTAAGGCAGAACAACTGGATGACCCGTAACCTGGTAATTGCAGGTAACTTTAACATGACCAACGTCGACGAGCTTTTGCAGCAGCTTTATGACCTTGGCCAGCATCCTAAAGAAAAAGCAGATACCGTTACCGTACTCGAAAAAATAGGTCACTTTATAGATACCGAAAACCAGGGATTGTTTGACCAGTACAAACGCGAAGGCCTTGACGATAACATTCAGATAAGCAAGCTAATTGCCAATGATATGGATGTGGCGAAGATTTTGCGTAAATCGGCAAAGAACTGGGATGGCGGCTACACCATTGCAGGTATATTGGGCCATGGCGATGCATTTGTAATGCGCGACCCAGTTGGTATACGCCCCGCATTTTATTATTATAATGATGAAATTGTAGTGGCCGCTTCCGAGCGCCCTGCATTGCAAACAGCCTTTAACATTCCGATTGAGGACATCAGGGAAATTAAACCCGGCCATGCACTTATTGTAAAAAAGAACGGCAAGATCAGCGAAGATATGTTTAGCGAACCCCAGGAAAAAAAGTCCTGCTCGTTCGAGCGGATTTATTTTTCGCGTGGTAGCGATGCTTCTATTTACATGGAGCGTAAACAACTGGGCCGTTTACTTTGCCCGCAGATTTTGAATGCTGTTAACCACGATGTAAAGAATACTGTATTTTCTTACATTCCTAACACTGCCGAAGTTGCCTTTTACGGAATGGTTGAAGGTGTGCATAAGTACATTAAACAGTACCAGAAAGACAAGCTTGTTGGCAACGCTGATAAGCTTAGCGAAGAAGAAGTGACCGACATTTTAAATATGGCACCTCGAGTAGAGAAAATTGCCATAAAGGATGTTAAGCTGCGCACTTTCATTACCCAGGATGCCGACCGCAGCGAAATGGTGGCACACGTATATGATACAACTTATGGCCTTATAAAAAAGGACACCGATACGCTGGTAGTACTGGACGATTCCATTGTTCGCGGTACTACGCTAAAGCAAAGTATCTTAAAAATACTCGACAGATTGGGTCCTAAAAAGGTGGTTGTTGTATCATCGGCACCTCAGATCCGTTATCCCGATTGCTATGGCATCGATATGTCGCGCATGGGTGAGTTCGTTGCATTTGAAGCCGCTATAAGCCTGTTAAAAGACACCGGCAGGGAAGATATTATTTTGCAGGTTTACCAGCAATGTAAAGACAGTGCTGCATTGCCAAAAGAAAAGGTAGTGAACCATGTAAAGGCTATTTATGAACCCTTTACAGACCAGGAAATATCTGACCGCATTGCAAAGATCATTACACCAAAAAATATCAATTGCGAGGTGCAGGTAATTTACCAAACGCTTGACAACCTGCATACTGCTTGTCCCGGCCACACCGGCGATTGGTATTTCTCCGGTAACTTCCCTACCCCGGGCGGCAACAAGGTGGTAAACCGCGCATTTGCCAACTGGATGGAAGGTAAAAACCAAAGAGGGTATATGTAGTTTTGGAGTAAAGAGCCAAGAGATCAAGAATCAAGAGCCAGGAGTCAAGACGTATGTTTTAACTCCTGGCTTTTTTAATTTTTGTTTGGTCGCTTAGAACACGTTAATTTATTTTGCCGTCGCTTTGCTCCTGATTCTTGTTCCTACCGAGATAGCTCGGCTCGCGATTCTTAGCTCGATATTCTTTCGTAAATCCAAAATCATAACTCGTAAATTCAAATGAATTTCCAGTCCTGATTCTTGGCTCTTGATTCTTGACTCTGAAGCTTATTTGCGTCCCTGCGCTTCGTCAAGCCTTTGTTTGGAGAGGTCTATTAACGAGGAAATATCGGCCCGGCCCGGGTTGTCGGCTAAAACCTTTTCAAGGTCGTTTATAGAGGCTTTCAGAGATTTGATGCCCAGGTTACGGTCGTAAGTGTGATTGTTTCCCTGTAATTTAAATACGCCGTATTCACGGTAGGCTATTCCTCTCGTCTGATAGTATTTGTTGTCTTTGTCGTTCGGGCTAATGGATATAGCTTTGGTAAGGTCGTAGATGGCACCTACCAGGCATTTCTCTTTTTCTGCCGGCGATAAGGAATTATCTTTACCCATATAACTTTTAGCCCTTGAGCGATAGTAGTATGCGGTAGCATCAGTAGGGTTAATAGCAATTTCGCGGGTATAAGCAGTGATAGACTTTTTATAGTTTTCGCTGTGGTAATAAGAATAGCCAAGCATCCACAATGCATTTGCGTTGGTCGAATCAACCACGCAGGCTTTTTCTAATTGCAAAACAGCAGCCTTGAAGTCGCCTTCCATCAACGCTTGCTGCCCCAGCTTAAAATAAGCATTTTGCGCATAGGTGTTTTCAAGCGATGATATGATCAGAAAAGATATGATTACCGATAACTTCATCAGGGATTTTCTGTTAACAAATAGTATATCATTAACTGTTATCGTAAGAAAATATTATGCCATGAGCAATCAATTTTCACAATAATTATAATTTATCAATAACGGGAGGCGATACTATGACTTTTTTTCATCTTTACAAATATTTATTTTTCATTTTACAATTGTGTTGCGTGTGTATAATACACATTTAATCAATCTGTTATAATAGTTTTGTGTTTTAGGATATCATTTACCCTATATTGGCACATCTCTTGAAATATAGCTACAGCGCAGGAGTATCCGCCATATAACCTGTAATGCAGCCCACCATAATGGTTCAGGCTGACAATATGACGTTTTTTATTATCCTACATAAAAGGTAATTAATGAGTTTTGATCCATTTGATTTTAAGAGTGCTTTACCAGTAATAAACGAAGATTCCGAATTTTTTCCGCTGATGTCGTCTGAGGATGAGGAGGAAATGAACAATGAAGCCTTGCCCGATGTACTGTCTATATTACCGTTACGTAATACCGTATTGTTCCCTGGCGTTGTTATTCCAATAACCGTTGGGCGCGATAAATCGATAAAACTGATACGTGATGCTAATAAAGGCAAACGTATGATTGGGGTAGTTTCTCAACAGGATGTGGGGATAGAAGACCCTTCTTTTGACCAGCTGAACAAAGTTGGCACCATAGCGCTTATCATTAAAATGCTGCAGATGCCCGATGGTAACACCACCGTGATATTACAGGGCAAGAAGCGTTTCATTTTGAAAGATGAGGTGCAAAGCGTGCCTTACATCAAAGCTACCATAGAGCCTTTTAAGGAAACCAAGCATAGCGAGGATAAGGAATTTAAGGCCATGATATCTTCTATAAAAGATATGGCAATGAATATCATCCAGCTATCGCCCAACATACCGAGCGAGGCTGGGATCGCCATAAAAAATATTGAAAGCACATCGTTCCTGATCAATTTTATATCATCGAACATGAATGCCGATATGGTTGCCAAACAGCATTTACTGGAGGAAGCCAATCTTCGCGTTCGTGCTAACCTGGTATTGGAACATTTAACGCTCGACCTGCAAATGCTGGAACTTAAAAACCAGATACAAAGCAAGGTACGGGTGGACCTGGATAAGCAGCAGCGCGATTATTTTTTAAATCAGCAACTAAAAACCATACAGGAAGAACTTGGTGGTAATACGCCCGACCTGGAAATTGATAACCTTCGGTTACGTGCTACTAAAAAGAAATGGCCTGCCGATGTAAAGGATCATTTTAATAAAGAAATTGAAAAGCTGGCCCGTACCAACCCTGCCGCGGCAGATTACTCGGTACAGATAAATTATCTTGAACTACTGCTCGACCTGCCCTGGAACGAGTTTACCAAAGATAACTTTGACCTTAAACGCGCGCAGCGAATTTTAGACAAGGACCACTTTGGTTTGGATAAGGTCAAACAACGTATTATAGAATATTTGGCCGTGCTAAAATTAAAGCACGACATGAAAGCGCCTATCCTTTGCCTGGTAGGCCCTCCGGGGGTTGGTAAAACCTCATTGGGTAAGTCTATAGCCAAAGCCCTTGGCCGCAAATATGTGCGTATGGCCCTGGGCGGTATCCGTGACGAAGCCGAGGTTAGGGGTCATCGTAAAACATATATAGGCGCCATGCCCGGCCGTATCATACAATCTATAAAAAAGGCAGGTGCGTCTAATCCTGTGTTTATTTTGGACGAGATAGATAAGGTAGGAAACGATTTTAGAGGAGATCCGTCATCGGCGCTTCTGGAAGTGCTCGACCCGGAACAGAACAGCACTTTTTATGACCATTATGTAGAGATGGATTATGACCTATCGAACGTGATGTTTATTGCTACTGCAAATTCACTTAGCACCATACAGCCGGCCCTGCTTGATCGTATGGAGATCATAGAAGTTAACGGTTATACCATTGAAGAAAAGGTAGAAATTGCCAAACAGCACCTGGTACCCAAGCAACGCGAAGCGCATGGTCTAAAACCAAAAGACATAGTGATAAAGGCCGATGTAATAGAAAAGGTTGTTGTTGACTATACCCGCGAGTCGGGCGTGCGTGCATTAGAAAAGAAATTAGGATCTTTGGTTAGAGGGGTAGCAAAGAACATTGCAATGGACGAGCCTTATACGCCTGCCATCAGTAAAACTGAAGTTGAAAAGATATTAGGTGCGCCTATATATGACAAAGACCTTTATGAGGGTAACGAGGTTGCTGGTGTAGTAACCGGCCTGGCGTGGACTGCAGTAGGCGGCGACATCCTTTTTATAGAAGCCAGCTTAAGCCCCGGTAAAGGCCGTTTAACACTTACTGGCAGCCTTGGCGATGTAATGAAAGAGTCTGTTACCATTGCGCTCGCTTACCTGCGTGCCCATGCTGCCGACTTTAATATAGAGCCTAAACTGTTTGATCAGTGGGATATTCACGTGCATGTGCCTGCGGGCGCTACGCCTAAAGATGGGCCATCTGCCGGGGTAACCATGCTTACAGCTTTAACTTCGGCCTTTACGCAGCGTAAGATAAAGCCACACCTGGCTATGACAGGCGAAATCACACTACGCGGCCGTGTTTTACCGGTTGGTGGTATAAAAGAAAAAATACTTGCTGCTAAACGCGCTAATATTAAAGAGATCATCCTTTGTTCATCAAACAGAAAAGACATCCTGGAGATAAAGGAAGATTATATAAAAGACCTTCAGTTCCATTACGTAACCGATATGCGCGAAGTAATTAACCTTGCTTTATTGAACGAAAAAGTAAGCAACGCGGTTGATATGAGCATAAAGGACGAAACTACCCCGGTAGGTAATTAATGGCTTTATATAACGGGCAGGCAACGTTATTAACAAATGCGTTGCCTGCCCGTGTTGAAACATTTTAGGCTAAACAAGCGTAATACGGCTGTTATTAATAATATTTATTAATGATATTAGTCGCATTAATACAAAACACCTAACATGAGTAAAGCCTTTATCTTAAAAGCTGTTTTTCTATTTCTATTTGCTATTTCTGCTTTTTACGTTAAAGCTCAAAACCTGGAAGAAAACCCTATAAAAAGGGATACGGTTATTACTTATCAAACCAACCCAAAAACTATTTTTCTTGAAATAGGCGGCCCCGGCCTTGCGTTAACTGTTAATTACGACGCCCGTTTTGGTGATAATATTGATAAATGGGGCTACCGCATTGGTGCAGGTTATTATAATACGGGCGCTAACTGGGTAGCTTCGGTGCCATTTCAAATAAACTATTTATACGGTGGCGATGGCAGTTTCCTGGAGTTAGGTGCAGGTACAACCTTTGTTCGCTCAAATGGCAGCTCGCGCGGTACAACGTTCGAGTTTGATAATATTACGGGTTTTATAGGTACTGCAACCATAGGCTACCGCTTTCAGCAGGAAAACGGCGGCATTAATTTTCGCATCGGTTTTGTACCCATTATTTATGACGAAGGCTTTATCCCGGCCGGCGGGATCAGTATCGGTTACACCTTTTAATTCTTCAAAAAATCTTTAGCTGTTTTTTCGCAATGCTTTTATTATTTTAGGGCCTTGTTTTCAACCCTGAAATGAAATTTAAACTATCAGCACTGCTATTTTTACTGGCTTGCAGTACAAGCCTGTTTGCTCAAAATTATACAAACCAGTTCGGTATCCAAACCGATAACGATTCTTACCTTTTACAAGGATCAGACAGGTATTATACCGATGGTATTTTTCTTTATTACAATCACGCGCTAACGCCAACCGGCAATCTTTCAAATAAGATATTAGGCTTTGAAGCCGGGCAAAAGATCTTTAACCCGCAATCGGGCTACGTTCCCGGCCCTCAATACATAGACAGGCCTTTTGCCGGATATCTTTATGTAGGCGCTACCCTTAATTTATTGTACAATAATGAAAGCAGCCTGAAGCTGGAAGTGCAGGCGGGTGTTGTAGGTCCTGCTTCGCAGGCAGAGCAAACGCAAACCTGGGTTCATAAAACATTCGGCTTTTACACGCCCGGCGGCTGGCAGTACCAGATCCGTAACGATGCGGAACTTAACCTCAGTGCTGCATATAACCGCTTAATTGCCCGTGCCGACTGGATAGATGTTTCATTAGCCAGTTACGTAAACCTGGGTAATGGTTTTAGTGGTGCGGGTGCAGGCCCGCTGGCAAGGCTTGGTGTATTTAATCAGCTATTCGGTTCGGTAAGTACACAAAGTACCATATCTAAAAGTAACCTGTCGCTTATGCATAGCTACGAGTTGTTTTTTTATTATAAGCCACAGTTTAATTACGTTGCTTACGACGCTACCATACAGGGCGGATTATTTGACAAACACCATGACCCTACCAACATGGAGATTACGCTGGATAAAGAGCCTTTTATATTTAGCCAGCAATTAGGCGTAGCATTTACTGCAAACCGATTTGTTTTTGATATAGCGGCTATTTTTCATACTAAGGATGTTAAAGAAATGGTACAATCGCACCAGTGGGGAAGTGTAACAGGCACCTACAGGTTCAGGTAATTGCAGACTAATCGTTAAATCTAAAATCTTTCTTACGGCCTTCTTTCCGCTCGGATTGAAGGCGTTTATTTTGTAGCCTTGCCGCTTTGGCTCCCTTGCTTACCCTGGTAGGCTTGCGCACTTTTGGTTTTTGAAGCGCCGCCGTAATGAGCTGTATAAGCCGTTCCAATGCCTTTTCTTTGTTAAGATACTGGCTGCGTTCCTGATCGCAGATCACCTGTATCAAGCCATCCTTATTAAAACGGGATTGTAGTTTATCATTCAGCAACGCTTTCTCCTCGTCATTAAACAATGATGAGTCATTAACCGAAAACAACAGCTCCACTTTTGTAGATACTTTATTTACGTTTTGGCCGCCTTTTCCTCCGCTACGCGATGTTTTGTAAGCGATCTCCTTTTGCAGATCTGCCTTGCTTAAATTCATATTCAAATTTAATTAAAGTTTACAGTTTAAACCCGGTTAAGCGCTTCATCAGTTTTAAACAATCATCATAGCCGATTAATCAACTTTCAAATTTTTTGTACTTTAGTTGCCATGAGTAACCAGATCATTGTAGCTATAGACGGCTATTCGTCGTGCGGGAAAAGTACTTTGGCAAAGGCGCTGGCCCAGCGGCTGCATTTCATTTATGTTGATAGCGGAGCTATGTACCGCGCTGTAGCACTGTATTTTTTGCGCAATAACATCAATCTGGATGATAGTGAACAGGTGGCCCAGGCGCTTAAGGATATTCATCTGAACTTCCACTCACGCGACTACGAAACGCATATAACGCTAAATGATGAAGAAGTATCTGAAGAGATAAGGCAAATGCCCGTTTCTGAAACAGTAAGTAAGGTTTCGGCCATACGCGAGGTGCGCAAAGAAATGGTTAAGCAGCAGCAGCGCATGGGGCGGTCTAAATCCATCGTGATGGATGGCCGCGATATTGGTACTGCCGTTTTCCCTAACGCAACGGTAAAAATATTCATGACTGCCGACCCAAAAACCCGGGCAGAAAGGCGTTTTAAAGAATTGCAACCCAAAAACCCGAATATCACCCTTGAAGATATATTTGAAAATCTTGCCCACCGCGATTACCAGGACACTACTCGTGCAGAAAGTCCGCTTGTAAGGGCCGAGGATGCTGTTATCCTTGATAATACAGATCTTACCCCCGATGAGCAACTGATGTTTGCGCTAAGCAGGGTTGAGCCTTATTTAAACACGCTTTAATATCAAATAATTTTGTGAGAATAGAATTAAAACTGAGCAGGATTAGCTCAGAGAAATTTTAGCCTTCAGTGCTGAATTTTATTGCACTTACGCCAAACCGGTTTAAAAAATCAACACCTTCATCGCTTGGGAGGCCTTTGTAAGCCGCGTAAGATTTATCAAAAAATACCTGCTTAACGCCTGCCGAAAAAATAAGCCTTGCACAAGGCAAACATGGCGAAAGCGTAGTGTACAAAGTTGCCCCCTGCAGATCAGCGCCGTTTTTTACAGCATATAAAATCGCATTTTCCTCGGCATGCAAGGCAAGTGAGCAGCTTCCTTTCGAATCGCGGGCACAGCCATGCTCAGGCCATTCCTCATCACAGTTATGGGTACCTGCAGGAGGCCCGTTGTAACCGATAGAGATAATACGGGTATCCTTGGCTAAAACGGCACCGACCTGGGCCTTAACGCAATGAGAGCGCTTAGCCAGGTCGGTAGCCAAGTTCATGAAAATATGGTCAAAGCTTAATTTGCTCATTTAAATCTTTATCAAGGCATTGGGTCACTAATCATATTTAAGCTCTAAAAATGATCTATAATGATTAATGACCGAATAACTAACCTATTAATGCCCTCCGGATGCCTGCACATGGTCAAGGTCTATACCTTGTTTCAGAAGCTCTTTACTTACTTTCCATGCAAAATAAGCCAGGTAAAGGAAGCCGATAGTCGGTATAATATAAGAGAAGTGAATACCGCTCATTCCCTTAATCAGGTCTCCGCTGCCATCAGCAATTTTACCCTGTAGCGGCGGGATAATGGAACCACCCAAGATCATCATAATTAAGAATGCCGAACCCTGGCTGGTATACTTACCCAAACCAGTAATTGATAAGGCAAAGATTGAAGGCCACATAATAGAACAGCAAAGGCCGCCGCTAATAAAGGCAAACGTTGCCACCCTGCCTGTGGTAAATAAACCTACCAGCATAAAGGTAACTCCAAGTAAGCCAAGCACGGTTAGTGTACGGGTAGGTTTTTGCTGGCCAATAAAGAAAGCCACTACCAGTACCGCTACGCAAACCGCGTAAACGTAAAGGCTGCTTACATCAACACCGGCAAAGAAATAGTTTACAAAAAGTACCAATCCGAAAGCAACAAACGGCACAACGACATATAGCAGATTCTTTAGCGCTTTTGAAAGGTTAAACGCTCCGATTGAACCGGCAAAACGGCCGATCATTAAACTGCCCCAGTACAATGAAATATAAGGTGCAATTTCAGATTCATTGAAAGAGCCAAACTCTGGTGTTTTTAGTAAAGCACCTAAATTACTCTGGATAGTTACTTCTGTACCCACATAAGTGAAAATTGCAATCATCCCCAGGATCAATTGCGGATACTGCATGGCTCCCCAACCTTCTTTACCGCTTCTGGCAGCAAAAATGGTACTTACCAAAGTTATCAGAATAATGCCCAGCGAAGCATACACAAAATACTGGCTCGGAATAGATATCGCCTTGCTCAACGGATCAGCAGCAAGGATCATTAAAAAGGCAATGAAAATAATAAACAAGGGCGTGTTGGCTTTACCGCTTCCTTCTATTTTTTCGTCGCTGGTAACCTTTGGAAGATTAGACACCCAAAAGAATATAGCAACTGCAATGAACAAACCTGCAAGAATATAATACAAATTATTCACCGACGATATCTGTACCGCCGATGGTGCTATTTTTGCCTTAGCTGAACCAAACAATACCAAACCAACTACTATCGGGCCTAATAAAGCACCAATATTGTTAATACTGCCTGCAAAGTTTAAACGGTTTGAACCTGTTTCGGGTGGCCCTAAAGCCACAACAAACGGGTTGGCAGCGGTTTGCTGCAATGAAAAACCGATGGCTATCACGAAAAAGGCGGCCAATATAAAACCGAAAGAACCAGAACCTATAGCAGGGATCATTCCTAAGGCGCCCACCGCCGAAATTACAAGACCTAAAATAATACCGTTCTTGTACCCTAACTTGTTCAGAATATCAACCTTACTGGCCTGAGAAGCAAAATACAAAATAAGCGAACCGATAAAGTAACCTCCATAAAAAGTAAAGTCAATCAATTGCGACTCAAATTGTGTTAAGCTGAAGTGTGTTTTACAAAAAGGTATAAAAACGCCGTTTGATGCAGCTAAGAAGCCCCAGAAAAAGAATACAGTGATCAGCGTATACAATGCCGAGCCGTAGCTTTTTGAATTTTTTTGTTCCATTATTAAATTAGGTTATCGAAAGGTATATTTAAAACTCTAAACATAATTAATTTTTGCTATTCGGTTACAATTTTTAATTTAATTAATCACAATTTTAAGTTTCATTGTTTAAGATATAAAATTGCATATTCGTGGTTCCTTTTAATCTTAAAAAAGTGCATTTAAGCCTACATTAATGATAGAAGCTATTATTTCGGGTATCGGGTTTGGATTAGTACTTACTTTTTTAACCGGCCCGGTATTTTTTGCATTAATTAAAACCAGCATAGAAAAAGGCTTTCATGCAGGCGTAGCACTGGCCCTTGGGGTTGTTTGCAGCGACATGGTTTTTGTGGGAGCCATTTTGTTTGGCTCGCAATACTTTGATATTACTCCGCACGATAAAGAATACGCAGGCATTGTAGGCAGTATCATCCTCTTTGTAATAGGCGTTTATTATATTTTTAAGAAGGCGCAAACAAGCTATCAAACTACAGTACCGGTACCTACCAGATTGAAAAGGGCCGGTTATTTTTTTAAGGGCTTTTTGATGTGCATCTTTAACCCTACCGTACTCTTTCACTGGACTATTGTTATAGGCGCGGCAAGTACCGTTTACCATCAGGGTGTGCCAAACCGGCAACTAAAGATAGCCATTATGTTTTTAACCGTACTGGTAGTGCAGTTTGGGCTGGATACAACCAAAGCATTTTACGCCGATAAACTCCGCGACCGTATTTCCGTGAAGTTTGTCCACCGTCTTAATGAGGTAGCAGGCATAGCCCTCATCATTGCATCCCTGGTACTAATGGACAAGCTTGTAACCCACTTTATTTTTTCCGCACCAGGATCATAGGTAAGAACCTAAAGAATTTACGAGTTACGATTTTGGATTTACGATTTAGGTTGTAAATTAAAGTGACTCATAACTCTCACATCAAATCTTAACTCGTAAATCTAATTTCGCAAAATTATATCGGTACTTGATTCTTGGCTTTTGTCTCTTGATTCTTGTTCATTACCCCCCCCCGCGCGGTCGCTCCGGCTCCAGCCGAGTGACGACTATTACCCGGCCTCCGGCCGATTTTTGAAGCTGTTTGTTTTATCGGCGGGACGCCGATATATACCAGTCACTCGGCTGGAGCCGAGCGACCGCATTAGCCCACATTTTAGAATTTGTAAAAATCCAAAATTGTAAATTCTGTCCTGACTCTTGGCTCTTGGTTCTTGGCTCTTGATTCTTGACTCTCAAAATCTTGTCTCTTGACCTTTGATTCTCTTCCCTATTGTCAACAAATTTTATAACTTTGTCTCTTTAATAAAGCATCATGTCTCAACAGGAAACCATTGCTATGGTTAAAAAGATTTTCGAGGCTTACCTCGAAAATAAAAACCTAAGGAAAACTCCCGAACGCTTTGCGATACTCGAAGAAATATATTCCCGTAGCGACCATTTTGATGTAGAGTCTCTTTACATCCACATGAAAAATAAAAAGTACCGCGTAAGCCGTGCTACCGTTTATAACACATTGGAACTTTTAGTATCATGCGACCTGGTTACCAAGCATCAGTTTGGTAAAAACATGGCGCAGTTTGAAAAATCATACGGCTATAAACAGCATGACCATATCATTTGCCTGGACTGCGGCAAGGTAGTTGAGTTTTGCGACCCGCGCATCCAGCAGATACAAAGCATGATGGGCGGCCTGTTAAAGTTTGAAATAAAGCACCATTCGTTAAATCTTTATGGCAATTGCGAAAAGTTGAAAGCCGGCTTTTGCGACAGAAAGATATAACCGTTAAACTGCTGCTGTGTTAAAACAATCCATTATAATTTAAAATTCAATATCAATGAACCACTTATTTACGGTGGTTCGTTCTGTTTAATCAATAAAATACTAATAACATACTAATCTCTGATATTACGGCATTTACATAAAAGTTAGAGTATTGCCCAATATTTGAAAAATTTAAAAGAAAAATCAATGGCTGTTGATGTATTGTTAGGCCTCCAGTGGGGCGATGAAGGTAAAGGTAAAATTGTTGACGTATTAAGCGCCGGCTATGATCTGATAGCACGTTTTCAAGGCGGACCAAATGCAGGCCACACCCTTGAGTTCGATGGTAAAAAGTTTGTTCTTAACACTATCCCTTCAGGTATATTTTTCGATAATACCATGAACCTCATTGGGAATGGTGTGGTTATAGACCCTATTACCCTAAAAAGGGAAATAGACAAGCTGAAAGATGCCGGTCATGATCTGCTGGCAAAAGGCAACCTGATGATAGCTAAAAAGGCGCACCTTATATTACCAACACACCAGCTGCTTGATGCAGCTTCTGAAAAGAAAATGGGTGAGGGTAAAATTGGTTCTACCTTAAAAGGAATAGGCCCAACTTATATGGATAAAACAGGCCGTAATGGCTTACGTATCGGCGACATTACCCTGCCAGATTTTAAAGCGCGTTATCAAAAACTGGTTGATAAGCATGTATCTATGCTAACTGCCTTATATGGCGAGGTGGATGATTTTTCTGAACGCGAAAAGGCATTTTTTGAAGCTATTGAGTTATTAAAGCAATTTCCACTTGTTGATTCGGAACATATTGTAAATAAATACCTTACAGAAGGTAAAAAAGTATTGGCAGAAGGTGCGCAGGGTACCATGCTTGATATTGATTTCGGTTCATATCCTTTTGTTACATCATCTAACACAACAACTGCAGGCGCATGTACCGGCCTGGGTATTGCTCCCAATAAAATAGGCGATGTAATAGGCATTTTCAAAGCTTATTGCACACGTGTAGGCGGCGGCCCCTTCCCTACAGAACTGAATAACGAAACCGGCGAAGAGCTGCGCCAGATAGGTCATGAATTTGGCGCTACCACCGGCAGGCCGCGCCGCACCGGCTGGATAGATCTGCCTGCACTTAAATACGCCATTATGCTAAACGGTGTTACCCAACTTGTAATGACCAAAGCCGATGTATTAAGCGGTTTCGACAAGATTTATGCTTGCACCCATTACAATTATTTGGGCGAAACGATAGATTACATGCCTTATGACATTTGCTCGGTAGATGCAGAACCGGTTTTACAAGAGATTGATGGCTGGAACGAGGACCTGACAGGTATTACAGAACTTTCGCAGATCCCTGCAAGGTTAAGTGCTTACATAAGTTACCTGGAAAAAGAATTGGGTGTGCCGGTAAAATACCTTTCAGTTGGGCCAGACAGGCTGCAGACCCTAACCTTAAATTAATCCCGAATACTTATTATCTTTATGATACAAGGCTCCGTTAAACGGGGCCTTTTTATTTATTTTGCTGCGTGATATTCTCTGTCGATGATCCGGTATTATTTAAACGCAAGGCCCTGAACTGGGCGGCAGCTTCTGATGTTTGCTGCTACCTGGATTCAAACGGATTTACCGACGCCTATAGCAAATTCGATGCATTAATAGCCGTAGGTGCAAAACGCGAACTTTTAAGTATTACAGGAAACGCATTTGGCCGATTAGATCAATTTAAAAAGGCAAACCTTGGCTGGCTGTTCGGCTTTTTTGCTTACGATCTCAAAAATGAGATTGAACAGCTATCATCAAAAAATGCAGAAAGGCTAAACTTCCCCGACCTTTATTTTTTTGTGCCGCTTCATCTGGTGATCATTAAGGGAGATAAGATTGAAATTATTTCTGATGAACCCGGGATGATACAGCAATTAATTGAAGGGCAATCATCTGAGATGAGCAGTTTTAAAAATGATTTCAAAATTCGGTCCCGTTTAAATAAATCAGCATATATCCATACCGTCGAAAAAATAAAAGAGCATATAAACCGGGGAGATATTTATGTGACTAATTTTTGCCAAGAATTTTATGCAGATAATGCCGTTATAAATCCGGTTAGAATATTTACAGATCTTAATACTATATCCCCTACTCCCTTTGCATCCTTTTTCAGGTATAAGGACAATTATATTTTGTGCGCCACGCCCGAGCGCTTTTTGGCAAAAAGGGCTGGTAAGTTAATTTCACAGCCTATAAAAGGTACCGCAAAACGAGGTAAAACGCCCGAAGAAGACAAAGCGATAAAACAGCAACTACGACTGGATACCAAAGAGCTGCAGGAAAATGTGATGGTGGTTGACATGGTACGAAACGACCTAACCAGGTCGGCAAAACCGGGAACTGTTAAAACGGATGAGTTGTTCGGCATTTACAGTTTTAAGCAGGTTCACCAAATGATCTCGACAGTTAGCTGTACCATGGATGAGGATATCACCACTGTACAGGCTATAAAAAATTCATTCCCTATGGGCAGCATGACGGGCGCACCAAAAGTAAGCGCCATGCAGTTAATGGATGAATATGAGGTAAGCAGGCGGGGCTTGTATTCAGGAGCTTTAGGTTATTTCAGCCCCGACGAAAATTTTGATTTTAACGTAGTGATCCGCTCTGTTTTATATAATGCGGCCAATAGATACCTGTCATTTAGTACAGGCAGTGCAATAACTTACCACGCCGACGCAGAAAAAGAATACGAGGAATGCCTGTTAAAAGCGAGTGCAATATTAGAAGCACTTGGAGTAGCTAATTTCAACTTATAAATCATATTATCAAATAGTGAACAAAATTGTTAACTAAAAACGTTTTTTTGTAATTTCACATAAGTAAGGATAAGCAATATGGCACTGCAATATATATCTGATATAAATGGAAACCATACAGCGGTAATTATTCCTATTGACGATTGGAATAACATTATAGCAACACTTGATGATTTAAAGGATTTTGAAAAGCCTGAACAAGCAAAAAGAAAATTAAAACTGTCTGATTTTGTAGGCTCTTTATCAAAAGAAACTGCGCAACAGATGATTTCAGATATTGAAAAAAGCAGAGAAACTTGGGAAAGAGATATTTAATAGATTCGAATGTTTTGCTGGAGTATATAGGTGATATCTTACCTTTAAATATTCAACAGATAATTGAAGAACTATCATTTGATGAATTTAATATTTCTATAATAAACAGAATTGAAGTTTTAGGACATTTTTCTGCTACCGACGAACTATCAGAATTTTTAACACTCGCAAATCAATTTGAGCTTACAACAGAGATTGCAGAACGAGCTATTTTATTAAAAAAGCATCAAAAAATTAAACTTCCGGATGCCATCATAGCTGCAACCGCTCTTGTTCACGAACTTATTTTATTGACTCGTAACACTAAAGATTTTATAAATATACCTGGCTTGAAAATACTCGAACCATATAAACTTTAGTTATTCTACCTTCTTACCATCAGGCTTAAACAACATCTTCTCACCCATTCTTACTTTAATTTCAGACCCTTTTGCAAAGAATGCGGAAAACGGTTTAACCTTCAAATATTCCAAAAACGCTTTGCCATAAAGTGATTCAATATCGGCATCAAAAGTATAATTGCTCACTTTGGCAATTTCCCATGACGGGTGTTCTACCTGGTATTCCATTGTTTTAACCGGGCTCCAGCTATTGTAACCCCAATAATGTTCAAAAATAAAGGTCTCTGCACTTCCCGGTTGCATTGCAGTATATTCGTTAGCAACGGTAGCTCCCAGTCTGTTCCAGCGGCCTTTTGATTTCCATTCGTACATAAATTGCGTTTGTTCATTTACAATTGGCGTAACTGAATGTCGCATTGATACCGCCTTGTAATGCTCCCTGTATAAATTATTGGCAATAAAAGCGATCATATGCTTGGGTACAATCTCGCTGATGAAAACGGCGCCGCGTTTCCATTCTTTTCCGTTAAAGTGTCTTACATAGAAACGCAGGTTAACTTCTTCAAAATTGATATGAAACGGCCATTTAACACCCAGAACGTGCGTATCTAAAAACATAAAGCCTACCATGCTCACAAGTGTTTTTCCCTGCCAAAGGTCAAGCTCGGTGCCGGCTGGTATATAAGGTTTTAAAATAGCGGGGTCTACCTCGTAATTAAGCATTACTAAGTCGCGCCATTGTGCTTTGAGGAATGTAATTTTTCCCATAGCCAAACAACCTGTAATAAGATGCTTTGTTTTGATTGCCTGAATCAGGCCTGATTGCCCCCGGTATCCGGAAGCTCCTTTTTCTTAAAGAGGTTGATCCGCGACTCTTTACCTTTCAATAAGCGCTCTATATTTTTTTGATGGGTCACCAGTATCAACAATACGATACACATGCCATAAATAATAACCGATTTTATATAGGTAGGAAAAACAAAGGTAACGCCGATAAGGTAGGTAAAGCCTGCCGTTATAGAACTAAGGGATACGTACCTGGTTATCAGCAATACTATGATAAATACCCCTACGCACAAAAGTGCAGCATGCAAGTTAACAGCTAAAACCATCCCAAATAAGGTAGCTACACCTTTGCCACCCCTAAAACCGGCAAACACCGGAAAAAGGTGACCCATTACTGCGGCTATGCCCAGCGCGAGCTCAAAATTTGTATATGCGATAGAATTATAGGCACCTGTGGTTGATACTCCTATGAAAAAAGCAAGGTTAGTAGCCGTCCATCCTTTTAAAATATCCAGCAACATTACGGGAATGCCTGCCTTTTTCCCTAACACCCTGAAAGTATTGGTAGCGCCTGCATTACCGCTGCCATATTCCCGTACATCAACGCCATAAAATGCCTGTCCTATCCAAACAGCAGTTGGGATAGAGCCGCATAAGTAAGCCAGAATGAGGATTAATATAGAAGAGATGGTTATCATCTTTAGCGCAATAATACTAATTTAGTAATGAAAGGTTAAAGGAAGTTAACAGCCCGAAAAAAAAATTATATAAATGCCCGATCTTATAAATCATCAATAAAAGTTAAAATATCCAAATCTTTGTACGATAAACTGTACTTAAAGCGTTAAACAGCTTTAAGACTCAAATCAAGGCTTTTTACAGAATGGGTTAACGCACCTACCGATATATAATCTACACCGCATTCGGCATATCCTTTTATGTTATCGATCGTTATTCCTCCTGATGCCTCGGTAATATATTTACCGCCTATCATCTCAACAGCACGGCGTAAGTTATCAAATCCAAAGTTATCAAGCAATATACGGTTTACACCGCCGGTTTGCAAAACCTCATTTAATTCATCCAGGTTTCTTACTTCAATTTCAATTGCAAGCTTTTTGTTTGTATCAATAAGGTATTGTTTAGTTTTTTCTATGGCCTGTTTAATACCACCGGCAAAATCAACGTGGTTATCTTTTATCAGGATCATATCGTAAAGGCCGAAACGGTGATTAACGCCTCCACCTATCTTTACGGCCCACTTTTCGAGGTAGCGCATCCCTGGTGTTGTTTTCCTGGTATCCAATACTTGTGCAGGCGTATCTTTTATCAACTCCACTATCTGGCGCGTTTTAGTAGCAATACCGCTCATGCGCTGCATGCAGTTAAGTACCAAACGCTCCGCAACTAAAATACTGCGGCTATCGCCCTCTACTTCAAGCACTATATCGCCATATTTAATGGCGGCGCCGTCTTCAATAAAAACAGTAACTTTCAGGGTCTCATCCACAATGCGAAATATCTCCACGGCAAGTTCTACACCAGCCAATATGCCGTCTTCCTTCACCAGTAATTTTGCTTTGCCTTTTGTGCCTGCTGTAATGGTTGCCAGCGAAGTATGATCGCCATCACCAACGTCCTCCTTAAGGGAATTTATAATAAACTGATCTATGATTGTTTTGTCCAAGGTATGCCGTATTAGTGACCCAAAAGTAAAAACATTTTTTAAAGTGAGGTTTGCTTGCCTAAAATTAACCAAACTAACTTTATGAACACATAACAAGCGGCTTAAATTTTGGTTTAGCTATCACTCATGTAAGAAAGAAATATCAGAGGCCATTTAAAACGAATTTCTGATCTGCAGACAGGACAAAAATGATTTAGCTCATTAATTTTAAAGATAGGAGCTTATTCGAAATAGCACTTTTGGGTAACAAACGTGTAAGAGAGCGTTATCTGGGTAAAGAAGTATGTGTCATGCGCCCTTAAATCGCCGCGCTGTGAGCCCGGCGAACCCGTATAAACACCTGTAGACTCGCCAGAACGATCCGTTAGCAGTGGCGCACCGCTTTTACCAGGTGCGGGATAAAGGCCGCTTACATCATCCAGGTAATCTGTGTTGGGGTTACGATAACCCATTTCTGCACCGATAGTAAATTTGCCGGCCAGGTTATACTTAACACCGGCGCCATAAGGGAACGCTACAGCACTTTTTGAATAGGGCTTGGCTTCGCCTTCGGTTCTATACTGGCGCAAATTGTAAGTTACGCCGTTGTAAACCGTTGTCGGGTTATAATTAACTGATGATATTCCTAAAAAAATATAAGGTGTAAATTTATTCTTACCGGCCTGGGGGATGTAATGCATAAAATTAAATTCCCCAATCAAGGCAAATTCATTTAAATGAGTGGTAAAACTCAGGTTGCGGTTACGCATTTGCTGGCTGCTTGAATTGCTGTCTGCAGCGCTGATGTTCCCGGCAGTATAGCTAAATCTTGCAGAAAGATAGCCATTGAAGTTACGCTTTAAAAATATACCTGTAGATACGCCGCTAATTTTTAACGGGTTATTTGGATTTAGATCGCCCATGTAGCCTGCACCTCCTGCCGCGCCGCCTATTTCCCAGGTTTGAGCCTTAAGGCTTAAAGCAAAAAATGTAAAAATTACAATAAGTAAAATTTTCGGCATCCGGGACAGGTTTAATAATTGCGGACATCAAGCCCCCACAATAACTTATTCCTTAACGTAGATAAATAACTTTCATTATTCAGGCGGATAAGGTTTAACCGAAATCCGGCTTTTTTAACAATAAAACGCATTGTTTTATCGATGATTGCGGTACGCGAATCGCATGATACCAGGTAGTTTGCACTGCGGCACTCCACATCAAAAGCCAGCGTGCTTGTTTCCGGCAGTACAATTGGCCTTACGTTTAAGTTATGTGGCGCATTGGGCGTAAGCACAATACTGTTAGACTGCGGGAAGATAATGGGACCACCACAGCTTAAGGAATATGCCGTTGAGCCGGTAGAGGTAGAAATGATAATGCCATCGCCCCAGTAAGAATTTAAAAACTCCTCATCCAGAAAAACATGGGTTGTTATCATAGCTGCGTCGTCGCGCTTATGGATGGTTATATCGTTTAATGCAAAGTTATCCTTGCCAAAAATCTCTTCTTCCGATTCTATGATCAGCAGTTCGCGGCTATCAAGGGTAAAGTCTTTTGTTACTACGGCATGTATGGCTGCAGCTATATCGCTCTTGTTAATGCTGGCTAAGAAACCCAGCCTGCCAAAGTTGATACCAATCACAGGGATACCTGAATCGCGGATCACGGTTACCATATCAAGCAGGGTACCATCGCCGCCAAGGGTAATAAACAGATCTATAAACCCATTCAGGTTATCCATGCTTTCCAGCACATTGTATTGGGCCGATTTTATGTTTTCCTGTAAAAATGTGACTAGCTGCGGATGGATGTATATTTCAACTTCATGCTGGGTAAGCACATCGAATACCTGCTGTATATACGGGACTACTATTGAATCATTAAATTGCCTGCCGTAAATTGCTATTTTCATAGATCCAGATTCGTTTGTTTTTGATTTGCCGGTATCACCGCTTTATTTTAATTATTCTGTTTAAACAGTTATACGGCAATTCTCGCTGATCTATAACATTTAAAGGCTTAAATAATTCATCAGCGAATCGTACCGGTCTCTCGAATTGTCGTTATCGTTGGTATGATTAAATGTTGCCTTTATGTCATACTCGTATCGTAAAAATGTGGCAACGATGTTGGATATATCCTGTTTGTTTATTTTGAGCGTAACCTCCATCCGGGTAGAGTCCGGGAAGGTGCGCACGTAAGAACTGAGTATCTGCGCATTGTCAGACTCTACGATCTGTGCCATATGCGCAAGTGAATTATTTTTATTGCTGATTTCAAGAACAATGATACCGCCGGGCTGGCTTACAGACGTAAGTTCGGCAAAGTATCCTGTTAAGGAATTTACGGAGATAAGCCCCAGATAATTAAGCTTTTTATCTACTACAGGCACCACGGTAAGCTGCCTTTCATAAAAAATGCGGATAACATCATACACATGCTGATCTTCTACCACATATGGGTTTACCAATGATAGTGAGAGTGCCCCAACAGGTGTCTGGTAATTATTTTCGGCAATTATATCTTCTTCGGCCACGAGGCCTAAAAATTGATCTTCGTTTACAATAGGCAGGTGCCTGATACGGAATTCTACCATGCGGTCTATCACCTTCTGCAAACTATCAGAAGTGTGTGCCGGTGGTATCAGATCAGTTATCAGTTCAGCTGCAACCATGTTATTTTTTTAGTTTATCTAAAAACTGCCTTAACAGTACATTGAATTCCTCGGGTCGCTCCATCATAGCAGCGTGCCCGCAATTATCGATCCAGTGCAGCTCGGAGTTAGGAATTTCTTCCTTAAACTCGGTTGCCACCTCAGGTGGTGTTATTTTATCATCCTTACCCCAAATTAACGATACCGGAATCTCGATCTTATGAAGATCTTCTTTCATATTATGCCGGATGGCCGATTTAGCCATAGCCAGTATGCGTATCACACTATGCCGGTCGTTTACTATTCTAAATACGTCATCTACCAGTTCCTTAGTTGCCACGGCAGGGTCATAAAACGTGTACTCAACTTTCTCTTTAATAAAGTCATAGCTACCTCTCCTTGGGAACGATCCGCCGAAAGCGTTTTCATATAGCCCTGAGCTTCCTGTTAAAACCATTGCCTTAACAACCGTAGGGTGCGCCAGTACATAGATCAACGCAACGTGACCTCCCAAGGAATTTCCTAAAAGCGTAACGTTTTTAAGGTGTTTGTACCTTACAAATTTGTGTACATATTTGGTAAGGGTTTTAACACCCGTTGTTAGAAGCGGCAGGTCATATACCGGCAATATCGGTATTATTACCCTGTACTCTTTGCTAAATTCCTCAATAACCTTTTCCCAGTTGCTTAATGCCCCCATTAAGCCGTGCAGCAATAATAAAACCTCTCCTTCGCCCTCATCGATATAACTAAAGCCGTTCTCCTCTTTAAGCACGAAATTCATATAGATCTGTAACGTTTAAAATGTAAATAGCCCGATTGTAATAATAGTATAAAAAGCTTTGTATGCCGCTATAAAAATAGTTTATTGCAATTGAGTTACAAGTTTTGTTGTAATTATTTTGTCTCCAAAAAATGCTTCTAACCGAATATTTATTCGGTTAATATTATTACCCCAGCAGCTGTTTAACCACTTCTGATATTGTTTTACCATCTGCCTGCCCGGCCAGCTCTTTATTTGCCAGGCCCATTACCTTACCCATATCACTTACCGATGTTGCACCTACCCTTGCAATAAGTTCCTGTAAATAGCCTTCAATTTCAAAACGGCTCATCTGCTGCGGCAAATACGTTTCAATTACCTTCATCTCATCTATCTCTATCTGGTACAGGTCTTCGCGGTTTTGGGTTTTATAAATATCTGCCGACTCTTTTCTTTGCTTCACTAATTTCTGTAAAACCTTTATCTCTGCCTCTGAGGTAAGTTCTTCGGCGGCACCTTTTTCTGTTTTTGCTAACAACAGGGCCGACTTAACAGCCCTTAAGCCTCTGAGCCTGTCTGCTTGTTTGGCAAGCATAGCCTGTTTTATATCCTGATCAATCTGGTTAATTAATGACATTATTTAATTGTTATATCGTTTAGCTAATTTATGTGAGTTAGTTATGCTTAACCTTGCCTACTGCTTCCTGAAAATAGTTGAAGCATTGGCCTGTGCGGTTGGCATTACCACTATATCGTTTATGTTTACATGTGCCGGGCGCGATACTACAAACCAAATTGTTTCGGCAATTTCGGCAGCTACCAGCGGTTCAAAACCTTCGTAAACTTTTTTTGCGCGGTCTTTGTCGCCCTTAAAGCGCACCTCAGAAAATTCGGTTTCAACAGCACCCGGGTGCACTGCGGTAACCTTAATGTCATGCGGAAGCAAATCCAACCTCATGCCTTTGCTAAGCGCATCAACGGCATGTTTTGTGGCACAGTATACATTACCGTTTACATAAACTTCCTTGCCAGCTATAGAACCAAGGTTTACGATATGGCCGCGCTTGTTATCTATCATCCAGTTAGATACCACTTTGCTGGCATACAATAAACCTTTTATGTTAGTATCTATCATGGTGTCCCAATCGTCAAAGCTGCCTTTATTAATGGGGTCAAGGCCCTGGCTAAGCCCGGCATTGTTTATCAATACATCAACAGCCTTCCATTTTGATGGCAGGTCTTCCAGGTTACCTATCACCTGTTTACGGTCGCGAATGTCAAAAGATGCAACGGCAATGTCCGTATTATATTCATTGTTTAGCTTTTCGGCAAGGACTTCCAGTCTGTCCAACCGGCGGCCTGTAAGTACAAGGTTATATTGTTCGCGCGCAAATATATGCGCACAAGCCTCGCCAATCCCGGAGGTGGCGCCTGTTATTAATGCAATTTTAGCCATAGATAGGTAACTACTGCAGCGAAATTATGTTTTTTCATTTAAATAACTTGTCATTAATTGGCAATGATAGAAGTTGAATCCCTTTAATAAGGATATCAGGTCATCACAAGCCTGTTTAAAACCTATTCGAAGTACAGGCTAAACATGATGGTATGTAAAGACAACTTATTGATAGGTGCCGAAAATGGCTGATCTTCCTGCATCAGTACATTGCCAAATGAGTTAGCGATCTTAATCTCGGGCGAAAGTTTAAAAAACTCAAAGTAAATATCGCAGCCTAAACCTGCTTCGTACGATCCATAACCGCCAATGTTTCTCACCTGCTTATCCAGCGGGTCATTACTTACATCACTTGCCCCTTTGCTAATGCCCTGTGAGTATTTTACCCCGCCAAGAATATAAGCCCTGAAATCGCCAATACGGTCTGATTTTAATTTCAAAAGCAAAGGCAGATCAAGCGTGGTAGCCTGTACTTGCTTAGATACATTTTCTGAAGGTGTTTTATAAGTGTAAGACAAATTTCTATCAGCAAACACAAGTGAAGGCGTGGTTCGCACTTCCAGGTGATCGGTAATTCGATAACGTGTTATAAAACCTATGGCAAAACCAGGCTGACCTTTCGAACTGATGCTATTAAGTGAATCGGTAATGTTATGGTTAACGCTTTTATCAAAATAAGGGCTGCGCCAGTTTGGCTTCTTATCAATTTTGTAATAGCTGTTTACATAAGAAAAAGTAAACCCAAAGCTAATATCATTCTGGTCGGCTCCGCCACCCCAGGAGGGTACCTGTGCAAGCAAAACATTACTGCATAAAAACAATAAAATTATGGTCAGGTACCAGGTTTTTGTCATTTAATGCCGGTGTATATAGAACATATACCAAACGCAAGGGGCCTGCTTTTGGTATTTTTAAAACCTACTTTATCCATAAGCGCAGTAAACGACTTTCCATCAGGGAATGCCGCTACAGACTCAGGCAAATAACTGTAGGCCCTTGCATCTTTCGAAAATATTTTCCCTATGCCAGGTGTAATATAGTTAAAATAAAAGTTATACAATTGTTTTATAGGGAAAGCCTTAGGTTTAGAAAATTCCAGCACTACGGCTTTGCCGCCCGGTTTTAATACCCGCTGTAAATCGGCCAGGCCTTTTTCCAGGTTTTCAAAATTACGAACGCCATAGGCAACGGTAACCGCATCAAAGGCATCATCGTCAAAAGGAAGCTTTTCCGAATCGCCCAGCTTCACCTCAAATTTATCGCCCAGTTTACGTTTTTCTATTTTTTGCTTCGCGATATCAAGCATGCCCTCTGAAATATCAACACCAATTATCTTTTTAGGCTTTAATATCTGCAGTGCCTCAAAAGCAAAATCGCCGGTACCGGTAGCAACGTCCAGTATCAACTGTGGCCTGTCGCCTTTAAGTTCGTTAATAGCTTTTTTTCGCCAGATAATATCGATTCCCAGCGACATAAAATGATTAAGAAAATCGTACGTTTTTGATATGTTGTTGAACATATCGGCCACCTGTTCTTTTTTTGAACCTTGGTCGGCATGATAAGGAACTACAGTTTTGCTCATATTAATATAAAGCAAAGATAAAGGATATAGTATAACTTGTTGCCTGGAGATCTTATTAAAAGGAAGCCCCCACCCAAACCCTCCCCGGAAGGGAGGGTTTTAAAAATCCTCACCCTGCCCTCTCCAAAGGAGAGGGTTCTAAAAATCATTGTATTAGCAATTCAAAAGTCTCCCCTACCGGGGGAGATTTAGAGGGGGCTTGCAAGTTTCAAAAGCCCCACCCAAACCCTCCCCGGAAGGGGGGCATTGAAACCTCACCCTGCCCTCTCCAAAGGAGAGGGTTCTAAATCATGTAATTCAGAAGTCTCCCCTACCGGGGGAGATTTAGAGGGGGCTTGCCTTAACCCCGTAACTCGCCCAGCAATCCTTCCATGTCTAACCTGCGGGTAAACATTAGCAGATCACCGTTTTCATCAAAAGGCCATAAGTCTTTGGGCCTGTCCCAATAAAGTTCAACGCCATTACCGTCGGGATCATCAAGGTAGATCGCCTCTGACACACCATGATCAGAGGCGCCGCTAATGGGGTAACGCACGTCTAGTATACGCTGTAATATCGCAGCAAGGTCTTTACGCTCCGGGTATAAAATTGCGGTATGAAATAAGCCCGGCGCATACTCGGGTGCACGTGGGGCTCCCTTACTCTGCCAGGTATTTAAACCTATATGATGATGATAGCCCCCTGCCGAAATAAATGCAGCCTGATCGCCATACGTTAACATCTTATTGAAACCCAATAAACCGCAATAAAATCCGAGCGATTTCTCAAGGTCACTTACCTTTAAATGCACATGGCCAATCCTTGTTTGTGTGGGAACGCTATAATTATCCATGCAATATATGTTTAACATCAAACTTAAATAAATGTCGCCTTCAATCTGTTTTATGAATGTAAAAAGATACGAACAGCTATAAATACGCTTATTGTGACAAGCATTTTTACTAATGTAATTTCTAAAATTATAACTTTACATCATGATCATAAAATCGGCCGAGTTTGTTTGCAGTAATACCCAGGTATCAAAGCTACCACCGGCGGTAAAACCGGAGTACGCTTTTATCGGACGATCAAACGTAGGGAAATCCTCGCTGATCAATATGCTCACCGGCAAAAAAGGGCTTGCAAAAACTTCGCAAACACCCGGAAAAACGCAGCTTATTAACCATTTTTTAATTAATGATAGCTGGTATATAGTTGACTTACCCGGCTATGGTTTTGCCCGCATTTCGAAAAGCAAAAAAGAAGACTGGAATAAATTTATCCGCTTTTACCTGGACAAAAGAGAAAGCCTGCAGTGTGTTATGGCACTGATAGACAGCCGGCTTGAGCCGCAAAAAATAGATGTGGAATTTTGCAACTGGCTTGGAGAAAAAGGATTATCATTTGTGCTTGTTTTTACTAAGGCCGATAAACAATCAAATTTAAAAACAGACCGTAATATTGCGTTGTTTAAGAAAGAACTTTTGAAAACGTTTCACGAGGTGCCGCAGCATTTTGTAACATCGTCTGAAACGCAGCTTGGGCACGATGATATACTTAATTTTATTGAGGAAGTAAACAGCAATTTTATAATACCCACCATAAACATTTAACAAACAAACTATGAAACGCACAGCACATGCCCATTGGAATGGCACTTTAAACGATGGTAAAGGTGAAATTACCACCCAAAGCACAACCCTTAACAACACACAGTATTCTTTCAAAACCCGTTTTGCGGATGGCGTTGGTACCAACCCCGAAGAATTGATCGCTGCTGCACATGCAGGCTGCTTTACCATGGCTGTTGGTGCAGCATTGAGCCAGGCAGGCATAACCCCTGGCGATTTAACTACAGACGCAATTTTAGACCTCGACATGGCATCCCTGAGCATTACCGGCATTCACCTTGATTTAAAAGGATCTGTAATTGAAGGCGTTAGCGAAGAGAAATTTAAAGAAGTTGCAGAAGGCGCAAAAGCAAATTGCATTATATCAAAGGCTTTGAGCGTTCCCATTACTTTATCGGTTACTTACGCTTAACATAAACACAGTTTAGCAACACAACATTCATAAACAAATAGAAAGAGCAGCCTAACAACTGCTCTTTTTATTTGTTTAAATTTATGTGCGGTACAATAACCGCAGTTAGAGTGCAGATTGACTATCAATTATAACAAAATGGCCGACCGTACCAACCGCTCCTTTTATACCCTGATAACAACCCTTGTTATTATAGCCTTTTTAATATTTATCTTCTTTTATATTAAGCAGCAATTTACTGCTACCCGTACCGAAATTACCGAAAGCGGCATGGTTGAAAAAATAACAAGCATGGGTAAGCTTGAACTTGTAAAGTTTAGCATGAAAGATATTATTGAGCAAAAGGAAGTACACATGATTTTGCCCGATAGCAAAGTGCTTTTTTTAGCCGTTGGCGAGGTTACAGCATGTATAGATCTTACAAAAATTAAAAAGGCCGATATTATCCAGGGGAAAGATTCGGTAACCGTTTACCTGCCGCAGCCCGAAATATGTTACGCCCGGTTAGATCATCAAAAATCAAGGGTATATGATATAACCGGCGCCTGGTTCCCGGCTAATACTAAAAACATGGTAGAGGATGTGTATAAGCTTGCCGAACGAAAAATTCTTAGTAACGCAAATGATATGAATGTGCTGGGCCTGGCACGCCAAAATGCGCAGCTGATATTCAAACCATTGCTGCAAAGTATATCGGGTAAAACTGTTGTATTAAAATTCAGATAATCTTTTAAGACGCAAGATGGTAGGCACTTTCAACAGGGTTACCTATTGGCAGCGTAAAGAAAAACGAAGTACCGTTTCCGGGGCTGCTGTTCACCCATATCTTACCGTTGCAGCGCTCAATCAGATCTTTACAGAACAACATTCCCATACCCGTACCCGATTCATTATTGGTACCGGCTTTGCTGTTTACCTTGCTTTTAAAAAGTTTGCTTAATTGCTCGGCGCTCATACCTGTTCCGGTATCTTTTACCGTGATCAGGTGGCTATGCTCATCGTGTGGCACGGCAGAAACTTCTACCACATCGCCCCTGTTTGAAAATTTGATAGCGTTGGTTACCAGGTTGCGGATTACAATCCTTATTGAATTTTGGTCGGCCCATGCCATAATATCTTCAGGCACCCTGTAAATCAGCGTAATACCTTTAGCGGCCGCCTGCTCGTGGTAATTCTCTACCTCAAAGCAGATAATTTCCTTAAGTGAGAAGCTTTTTACAGAGCCGTCAAAGTTTTCCATCTGGCTGTTGATCCAAAAAAGCAGCGTGTCTAAAAAGTCGGATGTGTATTCCAGCTTTTTCAAAACACTCGGTATCATATCAAGCAATTGCCTATGGGTTATGGTATCGTCCAGCAGCAAGCCGAACAAGCCGCGTAAGGTACTTAAAGGTGCGCGCAGGTCATGTGCCAGTACAGATATTAAACGATCTTTCAGCGTGTTCAGATCATTTAATTTAAGGGCCTGGTCGTTTAAGTCGGTTTTTTGTTGCGATACCTCGGTGTTCTTTTCCTCCAGCATCCGGTTAATTTTTTGCTGCTTAAGTTTCTGGCGATAGTACACCGTTGAGATCCCGATCATGCCCAAAATAATGGTGATAAAAATAGCATCTAACAGCTTTTGCTGTTTTTTACCCTGCTGAAATAATATCTCTCTTTCATGCTCCTGCTGCATCAACTGGTTATGCTTATCACGAAAATTCAGATCGGCGTTATACGAGGTTAGCTTTTGGATACTTTCGTCGTTGTTAAGGCTGTCACGTAATTCAATATATTGGCGTAAAAGCGTGTAAGCAACATCAAATTTACCTAAACCTGCAAGGGTTTTATTTAATTGCAGGGCGGCATTTGAACGTACCGACAGGTTACCAAGCTTAACCGCAAGCTGCTGGCCTTCAATTGCATATTTATAAGCGTTCTTAAAATCCTTTTGCAGGTTGTAAGCTGTCGCAAAACCTATCAGGGTATAAGCTTCGTTATAAATGATCTTAAATTTACGGGCAATGTTTAATGACGTATCCAGGTAGCTTATAGCCTGTTTAAACTCGCCTTTGTGGGCATAACATAAACCAAGATCGGTGTAAATAGAGCTAAGCCCTTCCTTATCATCCTGTTTGATTGCAATCCTGCGCGATTTTTCTAAAAAGCTGATGGCTTTATCATAACTCTGCTGTGCAAGCAGTACTTCACCAATATTTTGAGTAACCGTACCTATACCCAGTAAATGGTTGCTGCCCTTAAATAAGGATAATGCTTTTTTATAATATTCCAGTGCCTTTGGATACATCTCCATATCATACAGCACAAAACCAATGTCGTTATAATTGGCAGCGGCAGCGAGCATATTATGCAGCTTAAGGTCTATGAAAAGGGCTTTGTAATAATAATCGAGTGCTGCCGGGAGCTGGCCCTCACTAAAGTAAACTATGCCTATGTTCTTGTAAGTATCGGCCTCATCTGCTTCATTGCCCGCCTTACGGTTCATCTCCGCGGCAAGGTTAAGATAGGATAATGCTGATTTATAATCGGCCAAAAGGTTATACATGCGACCGTAGAGAGTATAACATTTACCCAGGTCTCTGTAATCATTAATGCTTTTGTAAATACCTATCGCCTCGTTAAAGTTTTTGATGGCATCGTGATATTTACCACCAAAATAGTACACATGTGCGGTTTGCACCAGGCCGTTGGCTATACCTGCCTTGTAATTGATCTTGCGCGATAACGCAATACATTTTTTACCGTAGTAAAGGGTGCTGTCGGGGTTGTCGTTAAAATAATTTTCTGCAAGGGTATTAAGCCTGTTTATGCTAAGGGTGTCTGGCACATCATTGTCTTTTAGCGATGATGCCACAAGGGTTTTTAAGCTATCCACGCGACCGCGGTCTATAGCAGAAAAAGCACTTAAAGAAACGAGTAAAAAAAACAGGCTAAAATAAATCCTCAAAACCTAAAATCCTCTTATGTAAATGATTATCAAATACTGTGATACAACTATTTATACGAAAAGGCAGGCACGGGGTTGTAATTTTTTTATAAAATAAAAAAGCCCATCTCCGGTAAAGGAAACAGGCTTTCGTATATTATACTTAATAATTACTTTAAGTTGTTTACAAATTTTGTAAGCTTTGATTTATTGTTCGAAGCTTTGTTTTTGTGAATAACGTTCTTTTTTGCTAAACGATCAAGCATTGAAATCACTTTGGTTAAAAGTGGCGCAGCATCAGCCTTAGTAGTTGATGTTCTTAACTTTTTTATAGCGTTTCTGGTGGTTTTAGCCTGATACCTGTTACGTAAGCGCTTCGCAGCGTTAGCACGTATTCTCTTTAATGATGATTTATGATTTGCCATCGTATAGCTTTGTTATTCTTTTTCTAATATTTTTTAAGGACTGCAAATATATGATGATTTTTTAAATTATCAAACACCTTTTCTAAAACATTTTAAAGTTTTTATTGCAGGTTCTTTGTACTGCTTTGCAACTAAAACATTCTGCTACAGACAAAAACAATTTCAGCTTGTAAAATCCAAAATTATAACAACTGTTATATTTGGGCATGAAAAACCTTGTACGGCTTTTTTGCGGCTTCTCTGCCATCCTGCTCTTATCGTCCTGGGGTTTTTATGCGCATTATCGCATAAACAGGATGGCTGTGTTTACGCTGCCCAGGGCTATGGCGGGGTTTTATGAGAACAATATAGATTATATTACGGCACATGCCATCAGCGCAGATAAACGCCGTTATGTAGATTCGAGCGAGGCACCCAGGCATTATTTAAATGCAGACCATTATGGCAAAAATCCCTTTGCCCTGATTCCGCAGCATTGGGATGACGCTGCGGTAAAATTCGGAGCTGATACCATTATAAAATATGGTACCGTACCGTGGACCATCCAGTACAACTATTATCGCCTGGTGCGGGCTTTTAAGGAGCATGATACCACCGCTATCTTAAACACATCTGCCAACCTTGGCCACTACATTGCCGATGCGCACGTGCCTTTACATTTAACACAAAATTATAACGGACAGTTAACAGGCCAAACCGGCATTCACGCGCTATGGGAAAGCCGCCTGCCCGAACTATTTGGCAACAATTATAATTATTACGTTGGTAAGGCCCGATACATTGACGACCCGCTTGCTGAAGCCTTTAAAATATGCCGCAGCTCGTTTAAAAGCGTAGATAGTGTTTTACGTTTAGAACGACTGCTTAATAAAAACTTCCCGGCTGATAAGAAATATGAAATGATACAGCATGGCAGAAAGCAGGTTAAAGATTATTCAGTGGCTTATGCAAAAGCTTATCATGCTATGCTGAAAGGAATGGTGCAGCGCAAAATGCGCTCGGCCATATCAGAAGTGGGGAGCTTCTGGTTTTCAGCATGGGTTGATGCAGGGCAGCCAGACCTGGACAAATTGATCAAACAGCCGCTAAGTGAGGCAGACCAAAAAAAGATAAACCAAGAAAAAGCTTTATATAAAGCCGGGAAAGTGTACGTGCCGCAGGGAAAGGAATATTAGATAGAGACCCCTCATGTCTTCACAAATTCATCTTCAATTAAAATTTCATCATTTAAAAACTCGGATCATTTACTTCAAGATAGTAACGCCTAATTTTAGTTGAAATGCTAACCTTAACTTGCGTTTACAAAAATGAACATACACTGCAATAAAAAGAAAAAAACGTAAATTCCCTTCAAGAAAATATAATCAATTAAAGTAATTATTAAATGAACTGATTTTTCTGGCAATTGATCTGATTTATCCATTTTGCTGATAAACCATTTCCCGATGAAATGAAAAATAACAATTGTAGCTGTAAATTGTGTAATTGAAAGGAATTGATTGAGCGCCATTAAATATGGAATTTCAAAAAGTTTTGAATGCAATAAACCGATAACGAAAAATATCGCTAAAAATGCCCACAAATGTCGGTTAGTTAGTTTACCCTTTTTATGTAAAAAAGAAAAAATAAAAAAATCCGCGGCAGCAAAAAATAAGACATACAAAAGCTTCACAAATGCGCTTCGATTAGATAATTGTTTTTTTTAAAATAACAACCATTATTATGATTGTTATAATGTCTAACACCAAACACCTTCAAAGCAATTAGTCATTGATTCACCAATTAATAATATCAACGGTGTCCAGTACTTAAGTCCGATTCACAGTTTACTAATTCGTCACCTGCTTTTTCGACCCTCTTGATCGTATGGCCGCGATAATTGGAGGCACTATCGATACAAGAATAATAACTACACCCACAAGCGCAAAATGCGCTTTAAAGAATGGCACATTTCCTAAAAAGTAACCTGCAAATAGAAAAACTAAAATCCAGGCAGTACCGCCGATTATGTTGTAAAGGCTATAGCGAATGAATGACATACCGCTTACACCCGCCACAAATGGAGCTATGGTACGGATTATAGGCATAAACCTGCTGAAGATAACTGCCAGCGCACCATGCTTTTCAAAAAAGGCATTGGTTTGGTTGTAATATTCCAGCTTAAGTATTTTATTATCTTCCTTAAAAACTTTGGGGCCAAGGTAACCACCCAGCAGGTAATTTACTGTGTTACCGGTAAAGGCGGCAATTATTAAAATTAAGGCCATCAGAAAAATACTTAAACCGGTGTTTCCTCCGGCTATTAAAGCACCTGTTGCAAACAACAAAGAATCGCCGGGTAAAAATGGAGTCACCACGAAGCCGGTCTCGGCAAAAATTATTGCAAAAAGTATCAGATAGGTTAAAGCATGGTACTGGTTGATAATGTCGGCCAGGTGCTTGTCTATATGTATAATGAAGTCGATAAGGCTCTTTACTATTTCCAATGCTTTAAATTTTGATCAAAAATATAAAAATGCGCGGTTAATGAGCCAAGTATTTTAAATGTTGTAAAGGAGGCTTATTTACTTATTGATGATATACGCCGCATTAAAAGCAGCCGTATCCACGCGGGATGTATAGCCATAAGCATAAATGGTATACAGCCTGCCATCCTGTATGGTTATATCTGTAAGGTCTTTCAATATAGACGATGAACCGGTGGTATTGATCTGAAAATCATAATCGCCAACCGGCAGTTCGATGTATTTTGTTACGTTAGGATAAACAACACTGCTAAAAGCCTTGGTTCCGTTTGCGTAAACATCCAGTCCGCTGATGGCTGTCGGTGATGCATTTATAAACCTAACCTTACCCCTGCCCACGGTAGGTTCCCCTGCTGTATCAACCGTAAATATCTGTTTTATGGAACTGTTAGATTGCGTGCCCGTAATAAACAAGCTGTACTTTACACCCGATTTAAGCGTATCATACCTTGAAAAAAATGTGGTGGCAGTAAAACGATCAGACCTGATCTGGTAAGGCGTGGTAAGCGATGTTGGATAAAAATAGGTAGGCGAAGCCGCAAATATGTAAGGCGTTGAGTTCGACTTAATAAAATTAATATAAAGATCAACCGGGTTAAGATCCGGGCTAAGGTTAATGATCTCGTACTCCACGTTAGTGCCTGCCGGGCCGGCAACATCTGCTTTTCCGCACGAGGCTACCGAAAATAAGAAAAAGCAGCCGGTAACACCTGCAAACAGGTAGCAAAACCATTTTATCGCTTTCTTTATCATCCGTTTTAGCAAATTAATTAGTTATAACGCCAACATCAAATGTAGCATTGCCCGTACCGTTTAATTTCCCCTTTGCAAAAAGCGTATAAATTACCTCGCCCTCAAAAGTGATAGTGGTATCCACTTTTGCCAGTGAAGAGCCATGCTGATATATTTTTATTACCTGCGCACCATTGGTAAGCGCCTGGAAAGTGGTTGTACTTTTATAGGCAACGTTTTTAAAACTCACACTGTCGCCTACTGTAATATCCAGGTTGCCTGCATCAGGCGAGGCATGTACAAAACGTATGGTAGCCTTGGTTGGGATGGTATCCTTAAACAAAGTATCGGCATGTACAAAGGTTTGATCCGCTGTTTCGCCCGTTATGTAAAGCGAATAATAAGTATTGGCAGCCAGATTTAAGGGATCGCTGAACAGTACACTCACATTTGTTAAACTGCCGGTACTTGGGTTCAAATTCGATGCCTTTTTAAACTGGTAATCCTGCGCACCTGCCGGTAAAGCCATATGGGCCACATACCCGGTAGGAAAAAGGCTGGATGTATTGTTTTGCCGCGTGCCGTTTAAGTAAAAATTAAGCGTATCCGCAGAGGCATTTACAATGGTAAGATCAGTGTAAGTTACCGGTTTAAAAACGTTGTCATTGTCTTTACAGGATGCCAGCATAAACAACGCTGCTAAAAATAATAAAACCGGGTACCTGTTATTCATAAAACTGATGCTATAATAACTGCTTTTTAAATGTTTTGTTATATAGCCTGCATTTTGTTTGCAAATGAACCGGGGTAAACGTTTAAATTTTTCGCTACCCGGCATATCCTACAAAATGCGCCGGTATTAAACCGGCGCTAAATTAATATTCTATAAAATCTTAAAAGCAAAAATTTTATGCGTAGCTGTTAAGCATTACCGGCATAACCAGCATTAATACATCCTCATTTTCATCACCGTTTTGCGGAAGCAGCAAACCCGCCCTGTTAGGTGTCGACATTTCAAGTGATACTTCTTCGCAGCTTAGGTTTTTAAGCATTTCAATTAAGAAACGGGCATTGAAGCCTATCTCTATATCCTCGCCTTCATACTGGCAGGTTAAACGTTCATGCGCCTCGTTTGCAAAGTCAATATCTTCTGATGAGATATTTAACTCACTGCCGTTTATTTTTAAACGCACCTGGTGGGTGGTTTTATTTGCATAAATGGCCACACGGCTTAAAGATCCTAAAAACGATTGCCTGTCTATAGATAACCTGTTCGGGTTATTTAAAGGGATAACCGCTTCATAATCGGGGTAGCGCTCGTCAATTAAGCGGCAAACCAGGTTAATGTTACCAAACTTAAAAAATGCACTGGTGGTATTATATTCAACAGAAACATTCACATCGTCAGACGGTAAAGAAGATTTCAACAAGGTTAAAGCCTTTTTAGGCAATATAAACGATGTGGTGCTTGCAGCCTTTGCATCCTTACGGCGGTAACGTACCAGTTTGTGCGCATCCGTAGCAACGAAAGTTAAATATTGTGTAGAAAGCTGGCAGTAAACACCTGTCATTGCCGGGCGTAATTCGTCATTACTTACAGCAAATATGGTTTTGTTAATAGCCTCGGCCAATACAGATGCAGGCAGGTTTACAGACGATGCATTTTCAACAACAGGGATTTTTGGAAAGTCTTCGCCGTTCTCACCGTTCAGTTTATATTTACCGTCGCCCGCGTTTATTTCTATCGCAAATGTTTTGTCGTCAACAGAAAAAGCTATCGGTTGCTCGGGCAGGGATTTTAAGGTATCCATCAAAATACGCGATGGAATAGCTATCCTGCCGTTTTCTTTGGCCTCTACCGGCAAAGAAGTGGTCATGCTGGTTTGCAAGTCTGTTGCGGAGATGGTTAAGTTTCCATCTTTTATCTCGAACAAAAAGTTCTCCAGTATAGGCAGCACGGTGCTATTGCTCAGCGCTCCGCTTACAGCTTGTAATTGTTTGAGTAAGGTTGATGTCGAAACAATAAATCTCATAAAATTGGAATTAATCAATCAAAAGTAAATAATTTAACGGGCATACTTTTGCCTGCGGAGATAATGTTGAAAAATAGCAAATATTAACAATAGCCCTAACGGAAGCGCATTGTTAAGCACCTGCCAATATAATTTTTCGCTGCGTATCCTCGCCCTGTTGAGCAATCTCAGCTGTATTTCTTTGGTTCGCAGCGCAATCAGGCCCGAGTCGTCGGTCATGTAATCGGCAATATTTAACAGCAGGTTCTTGTTACCAAAGTTTTGACGCATATAGTGGTCGTATCCCAAAGGGTAAGGGGAGCCATCCGTACCTACCTGGTTCTTTAACACATCGCCATCGCTTATCACTATCATTTTTGCAGGCTTGCTTTGCGGCAATTGTTCTATTTTTTCGGTAATACCATCAGGCACTGGCCGGTTTAAAAAGTCTGATTTAAATTGCCCTTCCAGCAACACCGCCACAACTTTAGGCTTATTCATAAACTCCTTAGGCTGCGGTTCCTGCTCTAATGACTGCAGCGATATTATATGCGGTGCAGTGAGTTTCTTATTATAAGGTGATGATGTTAACAGCACCGTTTCCTTTACATTTTTGACAGCAAGGGTGTCTATACTGCTTGCGAATTCGCTTCGTATACCATCCAGGTTTTTAACCAGGGGGTTTTTAGACAACGGCATAAAAATAGGATAATACAACCAGGGCAATAACTGGATCTGCGCCTGTCCGCCCGCACCACCCGTATTTACTGGAATTTGCGCGCAGTTCATATCGGCAATCAGATCGTAATTGATCCTTATACCGTAAGTGAATAACTGGTCGTCCAGGTTAAGCTGTTTAGGGAACGACATCTGGTCGCCGCCATGGTTACGCATGCTGTCCAACTCGGCGTTAACCTGGTCTATGGCCCAAAGTACCCTGCCGCCACGCATAACATATTGGTCTATCTTATATTTTTCCGCTTCGGTAAACGCCGAATCCGGTTTCGGGATCACCAACAGCTTTACTTTACTTAAAACAGAAAACGGAATAGTCTTTAGGTCTACCCTGCCAATTTCATACCCGTCCGACAAAGACTTCATGGCATCATTCAACTGCAGGTCGCTTAGTTCGCGGTTGCCTTCGCTAAAAGCAACAATAGGTTTTCCACCGCTGGTAATCTTTTTTATGGCCGATGAAAAAGCATATTCCAGGTTTTGGATGGAGTTGTTATAAACCTCCTCTTCGGCCAGGCCAATGCGCGATTGCAAAAGATTAACCGCTATGTATTTGCCGCCAAAGTTGATAAGCGCTTCCGGGAAGATAAGCATTTGGGTTACACCATTGTCCGTTTTTACGCTGTTTGGCTGCCCGGTAATCCCTTTTGCCTGCAAAGAATCATAAGCTGCCTTTTGCTGGTCATCGGGCAGGCTTTTTATAAAGGCTACCGGGTCTACAAACTCAAACTGTAATTTGTTATGGCTGTATGCCTGCAGGTCGCTCAGCATATCGCGCGAAGCCCTTGCAAGCCTCTTAATATTCGACGGGAAATTATCTCCTTTTAAATAAACCACTACCCTAACCGGCCCCTTAAGGCTATCCATAATGTTGCGGCTTATTTTAGATATGGTAAACCGCTTCTCCTTAGTAAAATCAAAGCGTGTAAAAGTTACCGCGGATAAAAGGCCGACCACTAAAAGGAATGCTATAACACCCAGTAAACCTTTATCGGCTACACTTTTTTGCCTTTGCCTTAGCAGCACAAATAGTGTTAAACAAAAAAATATTCCTGTTAAAATAATAAAGTAAGCCAGATCGCGGGTGTCCAAAACGCCCCTGCTAACCGACTGGTAATGTTCTGTAATGCCTAAATTTTCAAGGCTTAAATTCTGAAGCGAAAGCAGCTGGCTAAGGGAATCAAAGCCGCTGTAAAAAAAGAAACATAAGAAAACTGCAATGGTAAAGGCAATGATCTGATTTTTACTGACAGACGATGCAAATAAGCCGATACCCACAAAGGCAGCGCCCAACAAAAACAAACCGATATAAGAACCTATAACGCCACCGGTATCGATATTACCAACCGGCGAACCGAGTGTGTAAACCGAATAATAATAAACAAGTGTAGGCAATAAAGCAAAAAGAACGATAGTTAGGCAGGCTAAGTATTTACCTAAAACTATTTGCCTGTCTGTTAGCGGGCGGGTAAGCAGCAATTCAAATGTCCCTTCTTTACGTTCTTCTGCTAATGAACGCATGGTTATAGCCGGTATAAGGAACATAAAAAGGTAAGGCGCGGTACTAAAAAGACTATCCAGGCCGGCATAACCATAATCTAATATATTAGACTCTGGGAAAACCCATAAAAAAAGACCCAGTACCAGCAAAAAAACACCTATCGTGACATAGGCTACCAACGAACTGAGATAGGAAGTGATTTCTTTTTTAAGAATGCTAAGCACTTTGGTTTTTATTTTAAAAAGAATAACAAGCTAACTAACAAGCAAAACGCACCTGTTTAAAATTATTGTTTCGGCAAAACTATAAATTAGGATTTTAAATAAAGCGCCACAAAACAACATTGCCAAAACAGTTACAATAACAAGCTGAGTGCACGCTTTTTAACGGGCACAGATCAAAACCTCTCGGCTAAGCGAAGTGACAACTGGTTAAAAGTACTTACAGTTTTAAAAGGACCGGTTTGCCCATAGTCGTCTTTAATATGTGCTTCAGGGTCCTGGCGCCATTCTTCAAAACGGATACCTAGTTCAAAGCCCGGTTTAAATGAATAACCTATACCCGGCGAAAAATCAAAGGCACTGCCGCCGCCATGCTGCCCGTAATATACTACGCCGCCCTGTACCTCGGCGTATAAGCCACCTATAGGGTAGTATTTCACGCCTAACTTAACCGGCACATAACTGTAAGTAGATGGTACGTATGCGTTTTGCAAATGCCCTTTTACGCCAAAAGTTTCGTAACCGCCATCTACGGTAAAAAATACGTAAGGCTTAAAATGGTATTCAAATTTAATAGAGCCGCCAATACCGTCATTAAATATAGAGCGCATATTATCAAGCGGTTGGGCGCCATACAAGCCAACGTTAAAATTCCAGGGCCTGGTTGTTGTTTGCGCGAAGCTACAGGTTACAGAAGCAAAAAATATTACTACTAATAGTATGCGTTTTTTCATATTTAAGACTGATACATGCTTGTGGTAACAAACATAAAAAATATTTTACAGCTTATGCCGCTAAAACCGGCATACCGTATCGATTAAATAACATTGGTAAGCTCTATAAATATATTTTCGAGCGTTTTACCTTCATTCTTTTCCCTAAGGCCGGCAAGTGTATCATCAGCTACTATCCTGCCTTTATTTATGATAATCACATTGCTGCAAACTGCTTCTACCTCCTGCATTATATGTGTGGAAAGTATAACCGTCTTGGTTTTGCCCAGGTCGAGGATCAATTGCCTGATTCCGATCAGCTGATTAGGATCAAGGCCGGATGTTGGTTCGTCCAGTATCAGCACTTGCGGATCGTGTAATATGGCTTGCGCCAGTCCAACCCGCTGCCGGTAACCTTTTGAAAGCTGCCCTATTTTTTTATGCTGCTCAGGGCCTAATCCGGTTTGTTCAATTACCTCTGCAATTTTATTCTTCGGCGATGGTAAATGGTGTACATCCGCAATAAAATTCAGCGACTCCTTTACATACATATCCAGGTATAAAGGGTTGCTTTCTGGCAGGTAACCGATATTTCTTTTAACTTCTAAGGGTTGCGTTTTAACGTCAAAGCCGCATACGGTTGCGTTACCTGTTGTTTGCGGAATAAACGTTGTAAGTATTTTCATGGTGGTAGATTTACCTGCACCATTAGGACCCAAAAAACCCAGCACACCGCCAGGGCTAGCTGTAAAGCTGATGTTATCTACAGCCTTTTGCGATCCGTAAATTTTGGTTAACGCCTGCACGGTGATACTCATACATCAAAGGTAATTGTTAGATTTGAATTATAAGGAATAAGCCATTTGAAAAGCTTTTGATATATCGTTGATGATAGCCTTATCAGATCCGTATCATCTACTAAAATGATTAACCGCATTATGACTTTTTTATTACCTATTTATTGTCATAATGGCAGGCAGGCAATTGCGGCAAGCAATTTGAATACTATATATTTGTATTTCAAAAATTTAAAAACACAATATCATGGCTTTAGAAATAACCGATGCAAATTTTGATGAACTTGTTTTAAAATCAGACAAACCGGTTCTTATTGATTTTTGGGCAGAATGGTGCGGACCTTGTAGAATGGTTGGCCCTGTAGTTGAAGAAATTGCAAAAGAATATGACGGCAAGGCTGTAGTAGGCAAAGTTAATGTAGACAACAATCCCGGCATCTCAATGAAATTTGGCATCCGCAATATACCCGCATTGTTATTCTTCAAAAACGGAGAAATTGTAGATAAACAAATTGGCGCAGTGCCAAAATCAATTCTTGCCGATAAATTAAGCAAGCAATTAGCATAATATAATTTTCACAGATTATTTTTGTTACACCGGTTATATACATTAATATAACCGGTGTAATTTTTTATAGGCTATGCAGTTAAATGAAAATCAGGAAATACGGCAACTGGCCAACCTCGATCTACTTGCTAAACAAGTAGTGGAAGGCTTTGTAACCGGCTTGCATCAAAGCCCGTTCCATGGTTTTTCTGTAGAGTTTGCTGAACATCGCTTGTACAATAATGGCGAGTCTGTAAAAAACATAGATTGGAAACTGCTTGCCCGTACCGATAAACTTTTTATAAAGCAGTTTGAAGAAGAAACTAATCTGCGCTGCCACCTGCTGCTGGATACATCGTCCTCTATGAACTATCCCGAAAAAGGGACCAATAAGCTACAGTTCTCCGTTTACGCCATTGCATCGCTCATGAACCTTTTTAAAAAGCAGCGCGATGCATTTGGGTTAAGTTTATTTTCAGAATCGATTGAATGGATGAGCCCTGTAAAATCCACCTCGTCTCATCTGTTTTATTTATATGCCCAATTAGAAAAAGCTTATAATCAACCAAAAAAAAATATACCTACTAATATTACCGGCGTATTGCATCAGCTTGCAGGGCAGATACACCAGCGCTCTATGGTGATCATTTTTAGCGATATGCTTGAAAATAGTCTGCCGGATAATAATTTACAGGCGCTGTTTGCTGCCATTCAACATTTAAAATTTAACAAGCACGAGGTTATTATTTTCAATGTAACCGACCGCAACAAGGAAATTGATTTTGATTTTGATAATCGCCCTTATCACTTTATAGATATGGAAAGCGGCGAAGAACTAAGGGTTCATCCTAATAAGGTACGTGAAACTTACCGCGAAACGCTTAACCTGTACAGGCATCAGCTTAAACTCAAATGCGCACAATATAATATTGACCTGGTAGATGCATTTATTGACGAAGGTTATAACAATATTTTAAGATCATACCTCATCAAACGAAATAAGATGATATAAAAAAAAGGCTGCTTCTTTGCCGGAAACAGCCTTTCAATAAGGGTAAAAAAAGGGAACTAAAACTTTATGTTTCAAACATACTTACCGTTTATGAAGATTTTATGAAGATGTACGGTTAAAGATCAATTTAACCGTGGTGCCTGTATTCTCTACCGATTTTATCTTGATACCTATATTATGGAACGTGGTAATACTTTTTACAATTGCCAGCCCCAGGCCGTAACTTTCTTTTTCGTCCCTGTCCAGCGTTTCGAAACGATTGAACGCCCGCTCGATCTGCAACTCGCTCATACCAATACCACTATCGGCAATTTCAAGTACATACTCATCGGTATGCAATTCATCTGCAATGGTGATGCTTCCCTGCGGGCGGTTGTATTTAATTGCGTTGTTAACTATATTAAAAATCAGTGTGTGCATAAGCCCATAATTCCCTTGCATTAAAAAGTTATGCGCCATTTTGTTATCAAAAACAACCCCCCTATCCTCCAACCTGTCTTCCAGGTCCTGGTAGATCTCTGAAATAATCTCCTGAATTTTTAAAGTATCGCTTTTGTTAAACTGCATATTCTCCACTTTTGAGATCAGCAATAAACTGTTAATGATAGATTTTAGGCGGTTAAGTGTTGTAAGGGATGCAAAGATCTTGTTCTCACTATCTTCGGTAAGCTGTTCTTGTAAAACAATGTTTTCCAGGCGAGTGCTGATGATGGATATAGGCGTGAGCAATTCGTGCGATACGTTGGCAATAAACTGCTTTTCGAGGATAAACAGGTCTGTTATCTTTTTCATTAGCGTACTGATACTGTCGTCCAGCAGTTCAAAATCGCGGGTGGTGGTCTTAACCTTCTGATAATCAAAATTCATAGGGTCATTTACCTTTATCAGTTTACGGTCGATGATTTTATAAAAAGGCGCAAGCAGGTATTTTGTAAAAATAAGATCGATTATAAGCGTAAGCAACAAGGCAACAAAAAGCATCAGCAGGGTAAATTCCTTTATAGTTTGCTTAAGCTGTATTACAGCATCCATGGTATCCCCTATTTCCAGCAGGTAGCTATTGCCGTTAAACTGAAATGTATAGGTAAGGATCAGGTAGGTATCGGTACTGTTTTCAATGGTTCTTTTTGCGGTGGTAAATTTCTCGACAGGCTGTTTGCCAGGTTGATACTTAACCTGCCTTAAAAAAATATATTCGTCCTTTAAAAGATCATAATCTGTAATGCCCCGCTGCTGTTTAAGCATGCTGCCAATCTCTTTCGATGACAGGTTACCAATCAGTTCGTTCTTCTTTTCCTCTAAACGCGATGAGATGTGGTTGTAGGTAATATTTTCGAGCGAGAATAAAATAAGCAAACCTGTTACTACCACAATGGCCAGCTTAGTAAGCGCATTATATAAAGCCAGTTTTATTTGCAGTTTCATTTTGCTATAATAAACAGGCTATATGCCTGCAAATTAAATGTTCACCCTATAGCCAATGCTTCTTACAGTTTCAAACCAATCGATAGGATTAAACTGCGCAAGTTTTTTGCGTAAGTTTTTAACATGAACATCTACAAAGTTAGAATCAGAATTAATTTCCAGCACATCGCCCCAAACATGTTCTGTTAAATTTGTACGGGAGATTACACGGTTTTTATTTAGTACCAGGTAATTGAATATTTCGTATTCCTTTTTTGTAAGGTTAACACGTTCGTTATTATAATGCACCGTTCGGTTCTGGATATTTATCCTAAAATCCTTCACATTGATGGCATTGCTTTCCAGTTTATGCTTCCTGCGGGTAATGGCATGTATACGGGCGAGAAGCTCATTCAAAGAAAACGGCTTGGCAAGGTAATCGTCGGCACCTTGTTCAAGTCCCTGCACCCTATCATCAACCGCACCACGGGCAGTTAGTATAATCACAGCATCATCGCGCTCTTTCAATCCTTTAAACATCTTCAACAGATCAAAGCCATCGCCGTCAGGTAAACCGAGGTCAAGCAATATGAAATCATAATTATTTACAAAGATCTTTTCCTCTGCCGTTTTTTTTGTTCGCGCGTGTTCAATGGTAAACCCTTCGTGACTTAAAAACTCATCAATTTCCAGCGCGAGCCCCTTTTCATCTTCTACAATCAATAAATTCATTACGCACGCAATTTAACAACAATCCATTGTTGATTAGTTGTACTGCCACATTAAATTTAGTTAATATGGTTGATTTATGTGAGCAAACTTTATTTATTTTACTGCAACGCGAATCGTCACAATGAAAAGAAACGACACTTATATAAAGCAACTTTAGAGGATCTTGAAAACCCTGAAATGTTGTTAAATTTGAGGAGCAGTTAGGCGTTTTAACTCAAAGAAACACTACCATGGGCATAGAAGAGTTTTTATTAAACAGGGCTTAGAAAAAGGCAAAGAAGAAGGCCATGAAGAAAATGCCAAAGAGATTGCTTTAAGACTTAAGCAAAACGGCCTGGAAATAAGCTTTATTGCCCAGGTAACCGGCATTTCTGTTGAGGAAATTAATAAGTTATAATTTTTTACAATTATAATCTGCACTGTAGTTCTGCACTTTAACAAAAGAACCGTTTTTTTTAATATCCCACTCAAGTGCCTCCTTCCAAACAATTTTAAAGAATATAAATTAGTGCAATCAATTTAGCAAACTTGGTGTTTATTAGTAAATGCATTTAATATTTATATGAGACTTTCCATTGAACGCAAGCCTATAAGAATAAATCCGGACCCCAAACGTGTAATTGCAAGATTCTTCTTTAATGGAAACGACAGGGCAAAAGAAGTGATACAAAGGGTAATGAATATAAGCGAAGAGACTGCATTCGGCATAGTTTCGCCATTATTGCAGGAGTATTCAAAACGGCATAGAAACATTACTCGCGCCTTAAACAGGCATTGCGGTAAACTAAAACCACTTTTTTCTGAACTGGATATAGATTTCGATACCATAACCGTTTACCGTAAATTACTCATCGGTTCTTATTTCACGCATGAGTATTCTATAGAATCGGCGGCCTTTTTTAATCCTTCCATCATTGAAGACCCCGACCAAACGGAACTACAGGAAGGGCAAAAAAGAGTAATTATCAGTTTCAGAGCGGTGGGCGAAGGCCACATATCTTCCATTACTTTCCGCAGGGCGCTAATCGATCAAAATAATGAGATCACCGTTCAGCCGGCGGGAAGCTATATTGACGAGGCCGAAATTGTAAGAAATGCAGTCTACAATAAAAAGCTGTTTTTTGAAAAAGCAGCCGTTACCCAGATCAATATCGATGTGTTGAAAGAGCTGGAAGGTAAATTGGACCATCACTTCGAATATTCAAATCTGCGCCGCATTATTATCGATTCGCAGAAATTGCAGGAAAGCGATATGAAAAAGCTGGAATACGATAAAGTATTATGGCTTGCAGATTCATACTATGAAATTGTTTTTTCTTTGGATACCGATATATCCGACCGTGTAATATTTCCTATTTCAGAATATGAGCGTAAGGGAATAGAAGATGCCCGCTTTGTGCAATATACTGAAGATGATGGCAGCTCTGTTTATTATGCTACCTATACTGCATATGATGGCGCACTGATAATGCCTAAGTTGTTGCAGACAAATGATTTCATCAACTTTAAAATTATGCCGCTTTACGGAGCCGGTGCGCAAAACAAAAACCTTGCTTTGTTCCCACGTAAAATAAACGGCAAGTTTGTGATGATATCGCGCATTGATGGATGCAATAATTACATCATGTATTCGGATAAGATAAACATCTGGGAAAAGCCAATATTATTACAGCAACCTAAATTCTCATGGGAATTTATCCAGATAGGTAACTGCGGTTCCCCGATAGAAACCGAACATGGCTGGATAGTGATCACACACGGTGTAGGCCCGATGCGCAGATACGTATTAGGCGCCAGCTTATTGAAACTAAATGATCCGGCTATAGAAATAGGCCGTTTAAAGGAACCATTACTGATACCAAACAGCGACGAGCGCGAAGGTTATGTACCTAACGTATTATACTCTTGCGGTTCACTGGTTCACAATGGTAAATTGATTATCCCTTATGGTGTTTCAGACTCTTCAACTGCCTTTGCAGAAGTCGATCTTTCTGAGTTACTTGATAAATTAATATCTGACGGAAGCGAATAAATTATAGATATTGTTACCGGGCGATTTATAATTCTCCTGGTAACAACTTTTTTATTGATTAGCTTAAGATCTTTTCGTAAAGTTTGAAATAATCACCAACCATCTTTTCACAAGAGAATTGTGATACAGACCAATCATGGCAATCATGCCTGTTAATGCTTTTCAGATCGCCAATTGCTGCAATTGCCTCATCTATAGTATTTACCAGGAATCCTGTTTTTTTATGCTTAATTAACTCAGGCATAGAGCCTTTATTAAAGGCAATAACAGGCGTGCCGCAAAGCATTGCCTCTGCTACACTCATACCAAATGGTTCACTAAAATTGATTGGGTGTAGTAACGCTGCTGCATTTCGTAGCAGGTTATTTCGTTTAGCGGGTTCAGCGTTGCCTATGTATTCTATCTGCTCGCTTAACTGAGGTTTTACCTTTTCATTAAAATAACCCTCATCCTGAATAAGGCCTGCTATGATCAGCTTTTTATCCGCTTTTTTTGCTATTTCAATAGCCTCGGCAGTGCCTTTATCGTGGTGTATGCGGCCAAAATAAAGTAAGTAATCTTCCGGGATATTATTGAACTCAAAATGGCGGGTATCTAAACCGTTATAAACTGTGGCAAGGTAGTCTAACTCGGCGCTACGGTCTGCATTGCTAATAGATACATAATGCCCGGTTGAATTATATTTTTTGTAAACGGGAATTATTTTTTGTGACGAAAAACCGTGTATAGTTGTTATAACCGGCGTTTTAATCAGCTTTGAATAAGTAAGCGGCAGAAAGTCGAAGTTGTTATGAATAATATCAAACTCATCAGCGCGCTCCATCAAATTGCTGATATGCAAACACTCTAATACCTTGGCATCCTGATCGCGCTGTTCTTCGTACCCCTTTTCACAAATAGAATAAAGTTTACCTCCTGTTATAGAATCGCCGGTGGCGAATAAACTAACTTCAGCGCCCAGCTTAATTAAACCTTCTGCAATGTTTGAGGCTACCTGCTCCCACGGGCCGTAATGCCTGGGTGGTGTTCGCCAGGCAACCGGCGATAATACGGCTACCTTCATTTAACAAACTCAGACTGTTTGCTTAATTTATTGTACTCGTATTCCAGTTCAAAAGCTTTCAGCACGGTTAAATGCGATATTAAATAAGCCAGCGTACTTTCTGCGCCCTGGTTACGGTTAATTCCGGTTGGCAGCAAGCCATCGCAGCAGCCTTTAGTTTCATGGTCGTAAAGTGGTGCTCTAAGCGTGTTTTCGCCAAGAAACCATTTGTAGCTTAAAAACATCTTTTCAATATATTGCGGCTTACGGAATATTTTATACGCCTGGAAATGCATCAGTACCATAGCCATGGTTTCTATAGCCTGTTGATCGAAAGTTGGGAATGTACCGCCTCTGTAATACCAGCCATCATTACCAACCGGGCTTAAATAACCACCCGAAAGAGTAAGCTTATCTAAAAATGCCATAGTTTTCAAAGCCACCTGTCTAGCTCTGTCGTTACCGGTTATCTCGCATGAATGTAACAACGCTAAAGGTAAGATAGCGTTATCGTATGTCATTTTCTCCTCAAACCACTGCCAGTCTTCGGATTGATTGGCATCATAGGCATCAATAAGCGGCTGTGTAAGCCTGATCATTTCGTTCAGCATACCTTCATCACCCGGAACGGCCTGCAAGTATAAACTGATACCTATAATGGTATTGGCCATGCCGCGTAAATGCTTCAAGGCACCAAAGTGACGGTATGATTTATGAAAAATTTCGGTTGCAAACTCCCTGTATGAGTTACTTGCAGCGCAACTGATCAAATAACCCAGTGACCATATAGTACGACCAAAAGAGTCTTCTGAGCCTACCTCATCCAGGTACTGGCGGTTGAAGCTTAAAAAATTACGGAAGTTACCGTCATCCGTTTGCATATAGTGGATATAGCTAAGATATATCGGCAGCAGTTCAAAAGCTTCGCGGCTTTTGCTGCGCTGATAGGCCATTAGTGCCATTATCAATGCACGGGCGTTATCGTCAAGGCAATACCCTTCTTTTAGGTTTGGTATACCGTATTTAGCATGTTGTACAATACCTGTGTCGTCTGTTAAGCGCAAAACGTGCGTAAGGCTAAACTTCGGCATAATTTCAGGGTCAACTATGCTGTTCTTTAATATTTTATCACTAAAGTCGTGGTTGGCAGTAGCAATTTGTGCCACTTTAATAAACTCGCTTCCTGTTACCGGCCAGCGCAAATGCAAACCGTACTCGTATGCGTTTTCTTTTAACTCTCTTAATGTCGCCTCGTTGTCGAATAGCTCGTTAACAATACTGGCAAGGGCATCGGCATTTTTAAAATCAAACAGCCTGCCCCTGTTATCGTCAAGCAACTCGGTTGCGTGCCAGTATGGAGTAGATACTACAGCTGCACCAGATCCTACTGCGTAAGATAATGTACCGCTGGTTATCTGTGCTTCATTTAAATACGGGGTAACATACACTTCCGCAGCGCTCAGGTAATTTACCAGTTCATCTTCAGTAACAAATTTATTAATGAAACTCAGGTGCTTGGATACATTGAGCTGCGCAGCAAGACTTTTGAGGTGGTCACGGTATTCCTCGCCAGAGTTTTTTATAACTCCCGGGTGTGTATTCCCAAGGATCACGTACATAACATCAGGATGTTTTTCAACAATTTTTGGCAAAGCCTTTACAACTGTTTCCAAACCTTTATTCCTGCTTATCAGACCAAACGTAAGCAGCACGCGCCTGTTCTTAAACTGGGAAAGGTTTTTGACAGGATTATCCTCACTTGCCTCAACATCAGGGACACCATGTTCTATGATCTGTATCTTATCAAGTGGTATTTCGTAAATATTGGTCAAAAATTCAACGGCACGTTTGCTCATCACAATTATCTTGGACGATTGCTCTGCAATTTCCCTGATGATAATGCGCTGCACATAACTCGGATCTTTCAGCACCGTGTGCAGGATAGAGATCAACGGTTTTTCAAGACGATTAAGCAGTGGTAATATATAAATACCGCTTTCGCCACCGTAGATACCAAATTCATGCTCCAGGATGCAAACATCGGCATTACTGGTGTTAACGTAATTGGCAGCGCGGATATAGTCTTTCTGATGGTTCTGCCTTATTACATATTTAACCTCCTCCGGATACTCATACTCCTGCAAACTTTCAGAATCATTTAAAGCGACCACAAAACCACCTTGTGCTAATGATTTCCTTTCGGGAAAGTTAGCATTGATAGCGCGCATCAAATTCTGGTTAAAAGTTGCTATTCCACATTCACGGGGAGGATAGGTTGATATATATGCAATTCTCATATGTATATTGATAATAGTTTATTAACATACATATTCATAAATTGTTTAAGCCGGCAATGCAAAAGTGATAAGAAAACGGCTTAAAGGCACATTTTTACAAAAAGTTAACAGATTTATCTTTTAAACAAAACCCATGAAAAAGATAAATAACTTAAAAAGAAACGCTTAAGCAAAAAAGCTGATAGCTTCTGTAATTACCTTACATGCTTTCCTGATTTCATCGTGCGATATAATGAGCGGAGGTGCTATCCGCATGGAGTTGCTGCAGTGCAAAAACCAGTCGGTAATTACGCCGTTTTCTATACAACGGTCAATTATTTTTTTATTAAGATCAAAGCTCTCTAATTCCACAGCAAGCATTAAACCTTTACCCCTTATGGTTTTTATTGCGGGGTGTACTAGCAAAGTCCTGAACAAAGCTTCCTTCTCTGCCACGCCGTCAATTAATTGCTCATCCAGCAATGCCTGCAAAGCGGCAAGGCCTGCTGCACAACAAACCGGGTGGCCCCCAAAGGTGGTGATGTGACCAAGAATAGGATTATCTTTCAAAGCCGACATTATTTGATGCGATGAAATGAAGGCACCAACAGGCATACCACCACCGAGCGCTTTAGCCAAAAGTAAAATATCCGGTACGATGCCAAAATGCTCAAATGCGAAAAGCTTTCCGCTTCGGCCGAAAGCCGCCTGTATCTCGTCTAAAATTAGCAAGGTGCCGGTTTCAGTGCATTTTGCACGCAGGGCCTGCATATAGGCCAAGCCTGGCACGCGCACTCCGGCCTCACCCTGTATGGTTTCTAAAATTACGCAGGCTGTTTCGGTTGTGATACAATCAAGATCATCCGGATTATTAAACTCTATAAAACTTACCCCGGGTAATAAAGGCCGGTAAGCTTGTTTAAAATCCTCGTTACCCATTACACTTAAGGCGCCGTGTGTGCTGCCATGATAGGAATTTTTACAGCCTATGATCTTGCTTCTGCCGGTAAAACGCTTAGCCAGCTTTAAGGCTCCCTCAACAGCTTCTGTACCCGAGTTTGTAAAATAAACTGATTGCAGATTATCCGGTAACAGGGTGATCAATTTTTCAGCAAAGAGCACCTGCGGTGTCTGCACGTATTCGCCATAAACCATCAGGTGCATATATTTATCAACCTGGTTTTTAATGGCTTCAATTACACCCGGATGGCTATGCCCCAGGTTACTTACGCCAATACCCGATATCAGATCGATAAAAGGGTTCCCTGCTTTATCGTACATATAAACGCCTTCGGCACGTTCAAATTCAAGCAATAAAGGAAAATCTGTAGTTTGGGCGTTATTGGAAAGAAATAGCTGGCGAAGGGTTGGCATCCTGTAAAAAGATTAAATCAGACGGATAAAAGAATGTACAAAAGTACAGAATCCGCAATTAACGTGGTTTTACCGGCTGCTCTTTTAAAATATTCAGCATTTCGTCGTTAAACTCACGTTCGCTTTTATATAATTCACTAACCTTTTCGGGTGGCAGTACTTTTAAAAACTCGTCACGGTAATGCTTCCTGATAATAACAAGTTGCTCTTCGTATTCAAGCTCTTTATCTATTTGTTGTGTACCATCTGGCGATGTATTTGAATTGTTCTGGCGCTTAAGTATTCTTACCGCAGTTTGGTCTTGTACATATTGCCGGTACAATGGCCAAAAAGCCTTTGACTCTTCGGGCGATAACTTTAGCTGCTTACCAATAAAGGTTTCTTTGATCTGTTCAAGTCTGCGGCCACCGGCATTTAAACGGTATGGCCGGTTTAAAGGCATGCCGCGCCTAACCGGCATCCGCATTTGCCCGAAACCATTATAGCCGCAAACAACTATAAATAATATACAAAAAATAAATTTTATTAACTTATTCATTACTGCATATTATTGAACGCTATCAATTTGGTTTTGTAAGGCATCCTTTAATTCCTTTTCATTCATATTGTCTGGGGCACCCTGTGTTGTAACTGTTTGTTGGGCATCTCCTGCGTCAACATTCAGCTGCAGGTAATTCTTAATATCGTCAACCGGTACTTTTGAAAGCTGTTTATGTAAAAAGGTGTTCTGATGCGTGTTTGAGTCAGACAACTGGCTTATTAAAATGCCGCTGCCTAAAGCCAAAGCCACACAAGCTGCGGTTGCATATTTAAACGCAGTTGATGTAACAAGCTTCCTGATAATACCCCTGTTGCGGGTATTTTCTGCATTGGCTGTTTTATCTAAAATGTTCTTATTAAGCTTTTCAAAATAATTTTGCGGCACGTTGAAAGCCTCAATCGGCTCCCCCAGTGCCTGTTCAATAAAAATGCGGCCCTGTATCTGCTGGTTCAGTTCTTCAAAATAACCTTCGGGTATGCTAAAGCCTTCGCCACCGGCAAAAGCTTCTTCCACTGCTATACGGCTTTGAATATTTTCTGCTAATGCCTCAAAATAGCCCTCGGGTACAGAAAAACCGTTGGCAGTTAAATTAACAGCCTCTTCAATGGCTATACGGCTTTGAATATTTACTGTAAGGTTCTCAAAATAGTTTAATGGAACGGTAAAACCAGGGTCAGCATTGGCATGGCTTAACTCATTCAGGTTCTTGTAAGATGTAATATGATCGCTCAGGTCGTCAAAATAACCATCGGGCACTGTAAACGGGTTAGCCTGGTTAACCTGTTTAAGTGACATATAATCATCCAGCCATTCTTTATTTTCCATGTCGCTTTTCATATCTCAACAACTATAGATACCATATTTGCCAAAAGGTTTAATGCTTTTTTAATTTAAATCTTTCGACAATAAAAATGCTTCGATTTTTTTAACTGCCAGGTGAAATGATGCTTTAAGCGCACCTACGCTGGTGCCCAGTACCTGCGATATTTCCTCATACTTCATATCGTCATAATACTTCATATTAAAAACGAGTCTTTGCTTTTCGGGCAGGGTTAATAGGGCTTCCTGTAGCTTTCGCTGTGCGGCATCGCCATTAAAGTAGGTAGAATCTGCCAGGGTTTCGGCAAGTTCATATGATACATCATCCAGCGAAACGTTGTTTTTCTGCTTTTTTTTATTTAAAAATGTAATGCATTCATTAGTGGCTATGCGGTACATCCAGGTGTAAAGCTGCGCATCGCTCCTGAACCCGGCAAGGTTTTTCCATACTTTTACAAATATGTCCTGCACCAGGTCGTCCGCATCGTCATGATCGATTACCATACGGCGAACGTGCCAGTAAATTTTTTGCTGATATTTTTTAAGCAGCAGGTTGAAAGCCTCGTTACGGGTTCTTTCTTCCTGAAATTTGCTTAATATCTCTGCGTCGGTAACCTCTGTTGGCATGTATTCCTAAAACTAAGTAGCTGTAAAAAATATATACATTAAGTATAATACAATACTATAACTTTTGCGTTATTGAAGCAGGTCGGTTACCTGCTGCGATGAATTTTTAGTATCCACCTTATCTATGATATGGCCTATGGTTCCATCTTCATTAATAATGAAGGTTTTGCGGGCGGTACCCATATACTTTTTGCCGTACATATTTTTTTCTATCCAAACGCCGTAAGCTTCATTAATGGTTTTATCCGTATCGGCAATCAAAGGAAATGGAAGGCTGTATTTGGTTTCAAACTTTTTGTGCGATTTTTCGTCGTCGGTGCTCACGCCAATAACTTCAAAACCCTTGCTCAGCATAGATTGATAGTTGTCCCTGAAACTGCAGGCTTCGGCAGTACAACCAGGGGTATCATCCTTTGGATAAAAATAAAGAATAACCTTTTTACCAATAAAATCTGAAAGGGAAACGTTATTTCCATTCTGATCCTTTGCTGTAAAATCGGGGGCTTTATCGCCTGCTTTAAGTGTTTCCATAGTTATCTGTAAAAATCAGCGGTAAAATGCGATACGTTGTTCTTGCTATCGCTAACAGTTAATTCAAATATATGTTTACCGGCATTTTCTCCTGCAAAGGTATAACTTAATACTTTAGTTTTAAAATCCCACTCCATCAGCACCCATTTACCATCCACCTTGCCGGTATAGTTTTTTATGCCCGAAAGATTATCGCCGATTCGTAAAAAGATCTTTTTTGATGCTGCCAGGCTAACCCCGTTATGGATATTGATAGGAACAATAGTTGGAGGTACGGTATCAACCCTGATATAAAAATCACCAAAGATATGTGCTTGCGCCTTTACATAGCCATCTTGGTAAACACCTCCTTCGCAGGCACCTGTAGTGCTTACAATCACCGTCTTATCGGCATATTTTCCAATGGTGCTATCGGGTTTTATCCACAAGTCATAGCTGTCATGCACCGGGGTAAAACGGTTTAAAATAGAATGCACTGCCGAGTAAGTTCCCGGCTTTTTTGGTGAAGAGGAGTAAACAAAGTCTACATCGTCATACAAATTGCCCGGCATAACAACCACTTTAACTTTGTTATTGCTAAACTCGTTCATCTGGTCATATTTAAACAAGGTACCCTTTGGTTTTAAAACCGGGGTAAGTTTATTTACCGGGCTGGATTTTACATTAAGCGTTAATGTAGATGTATTGCCTGCCACATCCTTTACTACGTATTGTACCTGATGCATGGCATCGTCTGTAAAATCAATAAGCCCTCGATTTATTGATTGCGGGTACAGGGAAATTTTGCTGCCGGGCGGTATAAAGCATTTCTGCATCCACCGGCGAGTTTTTAAAAATTCAGGGTAATCTATATAGGCGTTTATAGCATGTGTTTGATCAAATGCGAAACGTTCTACGACAAAGGTGTACACGGTTTTACCATCCAGCTTTAACTCGATAGAGTAAATGCCATTATGGTTGGGCGATGTGCTGTTCATATCATTGGCAGTAAGGCCAAAGCCTATGCTGCCACTCAAATTAAGTACCTGTGGTTTTGTTAAATGATAATCACCATTGCTACCGCTTACCTGCAAAAACTGCCTGGGAGTTTTTTCGCTGAAAGGATTTCCATCAAGGTGATAAATGCCGATATCGTATAAAGAAGGCGGTACTTTATCCGGAATGGTAAGGCCGAATAATTGCGGGTTAACCGTTTCTTCTGTCTGGCTATCGCGAAGTTCAAAATGCAAATGTGGGCCTTCTGATGCACCTGCATTGCCAGATAAAGCTATTACCTCGTCTTTGCAAACAGGCAGTTGGTATGGCTCCAGTTTAAAATCCACTTCAAAACTTTGCTGCTGGTACTGGCGTTCGCGCACAAGCTTGGCCATGGCAGGGCTAAAGCTTTCTATGTGACCATAAACCGATGTATACCCGTTTGGATGAGTAATATAAATAGCATTGCCAAAACCGCCAAACTGCACCCTCAGCCTGGATACATAGCCATCAAATACTGCGTGTACCGGGTAGCCGGTGGTATGGTTAGTTTTAAAATCCAGCCCGGAGTGAAAATGCATAGGCCGCAGTTCACCAAAGGAGCCCGCCGTAGATGGCGGCAGATCCAGCGGGTAACGGAAATAATTTTGCGGGTAAGCCCGGCTTTGAATTATCTGTGAAAAGGATTGAAGGCAGAAACAAAATACAAGGAAAAGAGCACCAATAGTTTTCTTAATCATACCGCACTGTGCAATTAATAATTGAAATATAAATTTTGCACATTGTGCTATTTGATATAAAAGTCGAGCATTTTTTCGTCTTCCAGGTAGCCTTCCAGCCTGTCGCCTATGGCAATCTTTCCAACGCCCTGCGGGGTACCGGTATAAATTAGGTCACCTTTTTTTAGGGTGATGTATTTTGATACGAATGAAATTATATAATCGAACGAAAAAAGCATCATGGAAGTATTACCCTGCTGCCGTGTTTGCCCGTTAACATCCAGCCTGAAGTTGATGTTATGCAGATCGGCAAATCTGGCTTTAGGAACAAACTCGCTTATCGGTGCCGAGTGGTCAAAAGCTTTGGCAAGTTCCCAGGGCAGGCCTTTTTCTTTGTGCCGGCTTTGTATATCGCGGGCGGTAAAATCTACCCCCAGGCCTATTTCTTCATAATAATTAGGCGCAAACTTTTCACTTATGTGCTTACCCTCTTTGCTTATTTTAAGCACCACCTCTATTTCATGATGGATGTCTTCAGAAAAATCGGGATGGTAAAACGGCTTGTTTTCTTTAAGAAGTGCAGTATCCGGCTTCATAAAAATAACCGGCACACCCGGAACAGGATTATTCAGCTCTTTAGCGTGTTCGGCATAATTACGGCCAATGGCGATGATTTTCATAACGACGAAAATAGGAAACCCCGCACACTATAGCAAAGCTATCTGACGCTAATTATTTAAGGCAGTAAATAAGATGACTAAAGTTTGGAGATCCGTTTGATAATGGATTCGTTGCCTGCCATTATCCTTACAAAGTAAAAGCCCCTGTTAAGCTTGTTATTAAGGGCGTAGCTGAATGTTTTTTCGCCGGGTTCTGCGCGCTGAGAATAAAGTGTGATAATATCATTACCCAGCACATCCAATATTTTTATGTTAACGGTGGCATATCGCGAAAGCTCGTACTTAAGGTTAATCTGATCGGTAACCGGGTTTGGATAAACCTCAACATTGTTAAGCACCTTATCATCACTTTTGTAGGCATTAACTTTGGTGGTTGATATAACCGCAGGCTTTAAAGGTGGCAAAACTAAGTGAAGGGTGCTTTTATTTACGCTCTTGCCCGATTTAAGCTTTAAAAGGTGCGCATAAGATGTATCAGACTGCGAAAAGGCAATGCTATTAACCATTGCAATATTCAGAAATATTGCAAGCGCAATTTTTATACGCCATGAAAAGTTAATAGTAAATTTTTTCTCCATCCTTAACAATAATGCTACAAAAGTATAAATTAAACCAAGTATCGGTCGTTGCGTAGCAACTTAAATGCCCTTTTTAACAAAATTTAACATAAATCACAATTTACCTATAAATTTAGTTTTTTTAATATATTCTACATAATTAATCAGCTATTTGTAATTTTTGATACTTTTGCGCTTTCAACATACAAAGTGTCAAGTCATAAAGATCTGCAAAAATTAACCCTCTCTGGCCTGCTGATCAGTCTGGGAATAATTTATGGTGATATCGGTACTTCGCCATTATACGTATTCAAAGCCATCGTAGGCAATCAGCATATTTCAGAAGCATTGGTACTGGGCGGCGTTTCGCTTATAGTATGGACGCTTACCTTACAAACAACTATAAAGTACGTAGTAATAACCCTGCGTGCCGATAACAAAGGTGAAGGTGGGATCTTCTCGCTATTTTCGCTGGTAAGGCGGCGTGCGCGCTGGCTCATAGTACCCGCTGTTATAGGTGGTTGCGCACTTCTTGCCGATGGTATTATTACCCCTCCTATTACTATTTCAAGTGCAATTGAAGGTTTGGAACCTATGTTTCTGCATATACATACCATTCCTATCGTAATTGTTATAATGGTGAGTTTATTCATCATACAGCAGTTCGGTACATCGCTGGTGGGTAAGGCTTTCGGGCCTATGATGTTTATCTGGTTTTCGATGATGGGCGTACTTGGCATCGTTTTCATTGCCCAGGCTCCATGGGTATTAAAGGCTTTAAGCCCTTATTATGCCATTATGCTCTTAACATCGCCGGTTCCGGGTGCGCATCCGCTATTGATAATAGGTGCCGTATTTTTATGTACTACAGGTGCCGAAGCGTTGTATTCAGACCTTGGCCACTGCGGCCGTAAAAATATCCAGATCAGCTGGATTTATGTTAAAACATGCCTTATCCTCAACTATTTAGGGCAGGCTGTATGGCTTTTGCAGCATAACGGACAGCGGATAAACTTAAACCTTCATAACCCATTTTACGAGCTGATGCCAACGTGGTTCCTGATCTACGGTATCGGTATTGCTACTGTTGCTGCGGTTATAGCCAGCCAGGCCCTTATTTCCGGCTCATTTACGTTGATCGCCGAAGCGGTTAGATTAAACCTTTGGCCCAAGGTGCGTATCAACTACCCATCCGAGCAAAAAGGCCAGCTGTATGTGCCAAGCGTTAACTGGCTGCTATGTGCAGGCTGCGTTGGTGTGGTAATGCTTTTTGGCCACTCAGATAATATGGAAGCGGCTTATGGTTTAAGCATCACCGTAGCCATGCTTATGACCACCATTTTAGTAGCTAACTTCCTTAAACGCAGAAAGCTGCCAACTTATATCATCGTTATATTCCTTGCTGTATATATTGTAATTGAAGGCACCTTCCTTGCCGGTAACCTTGTGAAATTTGTGCATGGCGGCTGGTTTACACTTTCGGTTGGCCTAGTGCTGTTCTTCATTATGTGGACCTGGCATACCGCACGTAAGATCCGTAACCGTTACGTGAAATTTGTTGAGATAGACGATTATTTCAATATTATAAAAGAACTAAGCGACGACGAGACCGTTCCAAAATATGCTTCACAGCTGGTTTACTTAACAAGCGCCAATTTTAACTCTGAAATAGAATCTAAGATCATTTACTCTATTCTGCAAAAGCAGCCTAAACGTGCAGATGTTTACTGGCTGGTGCACGTTGATGTGGTGGACGAACCTTACAAACGCGATTACGAAGTAGATTTTTTAGTGCCTAACAAACTGATAAGGGTTGACTTTAAACTCGGTTTCCGGGTGGAGCAACAGATAAACCTGTTATTCAGGCGCGTGGTAGAGGACCTGGTAAAAAAGGGCGAGGTGGATATCACCAGTACTTATCAATCATTGAACAAGCATAAAATTGTAGGCGATTTCAGATTTGTGGTGATAGAAAAGGTATTGTCCCGTTCACATAACCTTTCGTTTTATGAGAGCTTTATTATGGCTGCCTATGAGCATCTTAAAAAATCAAGCCTTTCTGAAGAGCGCGGTTTCGGTCTTGATTTGAGCTTTGTAACAATTGAAAAGGTTCCATTGATGCTAACAGCGCCAGAACAAGTTGAACTTCACAGGATCCAATAAAAAATTAAAGTTAAGTTAACGTTAATTCAAAATTCCTACAGAATGTAATAATATAATTGCGGTTTAGCACCAGGCCTTATTCCCCTTCCCACCTGGTGCCACATCTGCAAACTTGTTATTACCTTGAAAAAAATTGTATTAGTATTTTTTATTGTTACTTCTATTGGCGCGAAGGCGCAGCAAACAACAGATACTGCTAAAAAGAAACTCGCAGATACAATAAAGAAAGATCTCTTTACCGCTCCGGATACTGTTAAACACTTGCATAGCAAAGCCTGGACGCTGGTGCCGCCTATCGCATTAATTGCGTACGGCGCATCGTCATTTGTCATACACCCCATCCGCCGGCTGGATTATTATATCTACGGCGATTTCAATAAACTGTACCCCAGCTACGGCACCAAAGCAGAAAGCTATTTTATGTTTGCCCCGGTTGCCATAACCTACGGCTTAAACCTGGTAGGTATAGAAGGTAAAAACCGCTTTGTTGACCGCACAGCGTTGCTGGGCCTTTCGCTTGGATTTTTTTCAGCGTCTACGTTCTCACTAAAATATGTTACGCATCGTTTGCGTCCTAACCGCGCAAATTATTATTCTTTCCCATCGGGGCATACAGGTAATGCATTTGTGGGTGCCGAATTTTTAGCACAGGAATATTCCGATAAATCGCCAATATATAGTGTAGTAGGATATTCATTTGCTGTTGCAACGGGCGTTTTTAGAATGTATAACCGCGATCATTGGTTTAGCGATGTAGTTGCAGGTGCCGGTTTTGGAATACTGTCAACAAAGGCCGCTTATCTGGTATACCCATACCTGCGCAATGCCTTAACACATACCGATAAAAAAGGGCGAAGCTCCATGATCATGCCTATGTATCAGGATGGCACAGTTGGCCTTTCATACGCCATGCAGCTATAAACTGAATAAGGCAATTAGTTTACTACCAGCCTGGTGACTTTATTCAATAATTCATCAAGTCCAAAAGGTTTATTGATTACGTCGTCGCAACCGTAGATAAGTGGTTGGTTTTGCAGCAGATAGGCAGAGCAAATGATCACCGGCGTATCACTTAACTGCGGATCAACTTTTAACTTGCGGCAAATATCATCGCTGTGGGGGCCGCTTTGTTTGTAGTCTAAAATTACCAGGTGCGGTTTATAAGCTTTTATAGTTTCTATAAGGCTGCCGAAGTTAGAAGTTACCTTTACCCCAAAATTCCCATAAGTAAGGGCTTCTTTCACAACTTCCAGGTGGCGCTGGTTTTCATCAAACACTAAAATACGCTTTAGCATGTCAGTTTAAATTAATCAGAGAGTTTTGTAGAGTCTGCTCAATAATAATTCTATAGATTGATGATCCTTTTGTAAATGATATGAACTTAAAACGAAGGGAACCCGGCTTTATTTCGCAAGGCGCCTCATCAAAACGCCAGAACGGCTGTTTTTAACAAAAAATAACAAATGCCTGATTAATTAAAAATCGCTGTATAGCCCTCTGATAGAGCTGCGGATGCCAAAGGTGGCCCAAACGGTTTTTGAATCGCCGAGGTAATTCCTTTCATCACGGAAAATCCCACCTAATTCAAATCTTAAATTGGTTTTAGGATTAATTAGTAAGGAAATAGTTCCTTGTGCATAAAACAGTTTAGTAGCAATTCCCTGCCCTATTGCGGTAGGTGTGTCAGATAGTGTAAGCGGCAAATTAGGGTTCATACCATAATCAGTAGTTGTGGTTTTGCCGGTTAACGGATTGGTTGTAGTTTGATCCAGCCCGTATTTAGCATAATTAAGCTGCCCCATAAAATCAAAGCGACCGATCTGGTAATTAAGAATACCTATATATTCTCTGAAATTTGCACCAAGGGGGTCGCCAAGAGGTTCACTGTATTCGGTATAACTTGCAATAGGCTGCCCGCTTGCATATGTATAAGGCCTCACCGCATTATATTCCAACAAATAATTAAAATGGCTTACGTTAAACAAATCTGCGCCGCGGATACCCAATTGCACGCCTCCGGTATTATTGGTGCCACCACCGCTAAAATAAGAGCTTGCATTAAAACGATCGAACAGTATTTGGCCGTAAACTGCTGTTTTATCAAATATTTTATATTTAGCGGTAAAGCCTGCGATAGCATTGTCTGGCTGAGAAGATTTTGGCCCCAGTGAACTTGCAAATAAAACCGGGTTGATGTAGTTAACATCAAAGCCGTGGTAGTTACCTGCATCATCAGCTTCTTGTGCTATCAATGCGTTAAAGAAGCCAACAGACAAGCGGTTGGTAACGCTCCAGTCTACGTAATGAAAAACACCATACTTGCGCCTGTTACTGCCAAAGGAGTCAAACTTAGGTAAATTCAGATCTTCAAAATATGCCCACATCATCATGTACTGTACCGGGCCAATATTGGCAGTTAAGCGTAGTAAAGGATAGTTTGACGCAAAATCAGACAGCAGCAAAGAACGGTAACCATCGCCTATAAAGGTCTTATCCTGTCCCAAGGTAATATTCAATTGCTTTATCGGTGTATAGGATAAAATTGCAGTTGCGTATGACCAATCAGGAGTTGAAAATGACCGGCTATAAGCCTGCCCCGGAACAAAATCTATCTTATCAATATCGGTAGTATAATAATTAGGGAACTTGCCCTGGTTTTCATAACCGCTGGTATAAAAGAAAAACTTATCGCCAACGGTACCGCCAAATTGAAACCCGCGCGTATTTAAAAAAGTATTAATATGGTCAGAAAAATCGCGTCCACCCTGAAAATCAGTCAGGTAATCACCATAAAATGTATACTCTTTGGTTTTAACGTCAAACAGGTGTTCATTAAATATTTTACGGGCAACCCAGGTATGCCTGCTGCTATCTATACTGCGGCTCATTTCGCGGTTATAGGCAGGGGCTAAAATGCTATCGATAAGAAATGGCTTAAGCGATGTATGAAACGAATTACCGGTTGAGTAGATTGTAGAATTAAATTTTTGGTCGTACTGGTAAGAGTACGGCATATAAACCGCTTGTGCTTTACCTAATTGTATTGATAATAAGATAATTGCAGATAACAGAAAAAAGCATCTGACAGGGAAAAGGTAAAGTTTTTGCATCGCAACAAAATAAGTATTATTTGCGATGAAATAAAAATTTGATTTGGGAATTGACGGTATGCCTTTAAGCAATTAAAAAGTCAAAATTCAAAAGTAAAAAGTTAAAGAAATCCAACTTCCCGACTATGCGTCGATTTTCATTTCGCAGTAAAAAAGGAGATACACTGTTAAAACAATAGATTAACTCATCATCTTTACATAAATAAAAAATACATCTATGTCACATCTGTTTTCTCCTATAAAAATTAAGGGCGTTGAGCTCAGAAACCGCATCGCGGTATCACCCATGTGCGAATATTCAAGCGAAGATGGTTTCGCAAACAACTGGCACCTGGTTCACCTTGGCAGCCGTGCGGTTGGTGGTGCAGGCCTTATTATTACCGAGGCTACGGCTGTATCGCCCGAGGGCCGTATTACATACGGTGATTTGGGCATTTACAAAGATGAGCACATAGCCAAGCTAAAAGAAATTACCGATTTTATCCACCTGCACGGTGCCGTAGCAGGAATACAGCTTGCACATGCAGGCAGAAAAGCAAGCCACGAGATACCATGGAAAGGTGCGGCACAAATACAACCTAACGAAACCAATGGCTGGCAAAGCGTGGCGCCAAGCGCTGTTGCATTTACCGATAAGGAAACAGCACCGCAGGAACTGGATAAAGCAGGGATAGAAAAAGTAAAAGAAGACTTTAAGGCAGCTGCCATCCGTGCAGAAAAAGCCGGCTTTAAGGTGATTGAACTACATGGGGCACACGGCTATTTACTTCACGAATTTTTATCGCCGCTTAGCAACAAACGTACAGACGAATATGGCGGATCATTTGAGAACCGGATCCGTTTACTGTTAGAGATAATTGAAGGCGTGAAAGAAAGCTGGCCCGAAGAAAACCCGTTATTTGTACGTATTTCGGCAAGTGACTGGACAGAAGGCGGCTGGACTGCAGAAGATTCTGCCGAACTTGGAAAGGTTTTAATAACCAAAGGTGTCGATCTGATTGATTGTTCTTCAGGCGGAAACGTAGCTACAGCCAAAATACCGATTGGCCCGGGCTACCAGGTTCAGTTTGCCGAAAAAGTGAAAAAAGAAAGCGGCATTTTAACCGGGGCAGTAGGTATGATCACGGAGCCAAAACAGGCGGATGAAATTATAAGCAGCGGTAAGGCAGATCTTGTAATTATGGCCCGCGAGTTTCTGCGCGACCCTTATTTCCCACTTCGCGCCGCTCATGAACTGGGTGTAGAAGTGAAATGGCCGTCTCAATACGAAAGAGCCCAGTGGCAATAAGATCCTAAATGTTAACACCAGATATTGATTATCAAACGCCGAAGCGTACCTTTGTGTAAAATTCGGCATTGAGTAATTTAATGTCTGGTGTTCATTAGCTTTATAGATGAAAAAATACTTATCCTTAGTTACGTTTTCGCATACCATATTTGCCATGCCATTTGCATTTATTGGTTTCTTTTTGGCTGTAACTACTACGCAATATCATTTTCAATGGCAATTGTTATTAATGATGGTGCTTTGTATGGTGTTTGCACGTAACTCTGCGATGGCCTTTAACCGTTACCTCGACAGAAATATCGATGCAAAAAATCCGCGTACAAAACAAAGGGACATCCCTTCAGGAAGAATCAGCCCGGCATCGGCTTTAACATTTACCATTATTAATTGCCTGCTGTTTATTGCTACAACCTGGTTTATTAACAGGCTTTGCTTTTACTTGTCGCCGGTTGCGTTACTGGTGGTTTTGGGCTACAGTGCCACTAAAAGGTTTACAGCACTTTGCCATATTGTTTTAGGCCTTGGGCTTTCCCTTGCTCCTATTGGTGCCTACCTGGTAGTAACCAACAGCTTTGCCTGGACACCGCTTTTCTTTTCATTTGCCGTGCTGTGCTGGGTAAGCGGTTTTGATATAATTTACGCCCTGCAAGATGAGGATTTTGACCGTAACGAACATTTGCATTCTATACCTGCATATTTAGGTAAAGTAAATGCGCTAAGGTTATCTACCTTTTTACATGTACTTTCTGCGGCATTTGTAATGATGCCTATATTGTTTACTCATGTAGGCCCATTGTACTATGCAGGGGTTGTATTTTTCTGCTGTATGCTTATATACCAGCACCTGCTGGTTAAACCTAACGATTTAAGCAGAGTGAACTTTGCCTTCATGACAACCAACGGCATTGCGAGTGTGGTTTTTGCAGTATTCTTTTTACTCGACAGGGTTTTTATCCGTTAAAATATGGAATCACAAAATGCTTTTGCAATCTTCAGGAAAAAGATTGAAAAGTATGTGCTTTTTAACGAAGCCGAGTGGATTGTTTTCCAGGAGCATTTATTGTTTGTTAAGTTAAAGAAAAAAGATTTTTTTGCGGAGCCGGGAATCGTATGCAAAGCGTTTGGCTTCATTGTAAAAGGTTCTGTAAGGTATTTTAACGTTAAAGATGGAGAAGAAATTACCGGCTATTTCAGTTTTGAGAACGAGTTTGTAAGTTCTTATAAAAGTTTTTTAACGCAAACACCTGCAACAAACTATATACAGGCGCTGGAAGATACCGAACTGGTTACTATAAGCCAAAAAGCCATGCAGCAAATGCTGGCTAACCCTATGCTTGCCTATAAAATAGAACGCTTTGGCCGCCTCATAGCAGAACACTACCTTATCTGTTATGAAGACAGGATGTCGTCCTTTATAACCAGAACTCCCGAAGAACGCTACCTTGATCTGCTTAGCACCGGCCAGGAAATTTTACAGCGTATGCCGCAGCATTATATAGCCCATTTTTTAGGCATTACACCGGTTTCGCTTTCACGTATTAGGAAGCGGATACTGGCGGAAGCACGCTAACAGCCTATAGCAATCTCTCGTCCCAGAAATAATCTTCTGTGCGCACAAGTGTTACTTTCGAGTCAAAGTCGGGATGGGTAGTATTGATGAGATAATTATATTCTTTAGGAATAATAGCCGAGGGAACTTTTAAAACCAATGATACTTTTTGCTGGTACCACCTGCCCCCTATCAATTGTGTTTCGGGATAGGCTGTCATGCTGCGCCAGCTTTTTGTAAGATCAGCTTGTAATGCCTGGGTAAAAAGATTTTCCTCATCGGCAATGGAGATCACCATAACTTTGTACTTAAAGGCCGGCGATATCGCATTTTGATGTACAACAAGCTCTAACGATGACAATGACCGTGAACTGCCTGTGTAGATCACAAACTGATCGTCAAAGTTCCAACGGGCGGCCCTGCCCGAAGACTTCAGCTTTTTGGAATAGGCTTCCTTAGTTATCCTAAAAACTTCCATTTATTAACCGTTATCACCAGACTCAATACCGGTAAGGCGGTCATCTATAAATTTAATACCGCTATGGGTGTCCATAAATTCAATAGGTGCTTTATGATCAAAAAAGAAATTCTTTTTTTCCAGCCACTCCGAAAAGCCTTCTTTGTTACCAAACACTTCAATGCCATGTTTAATAAGCGACAATGTCATAACTGCATGTTCCTTAATGCGCGCCTTAATTATGCTTTCTGGCTTTTTATATGATCTGAAAGTTTTTACGCTGATATCAAGCCAATCTGATATTTTTTCATCGTTAAACAATGTAAGCGATTTTATAGCCTGTAAATGCTGGGGACCTACCTTATTGTTTTTTATAAGGCCAAGGGTAGCGTTAGTATCCACCCGTGAAGGTATCCCACGCAAAATATTGGTTTCTACTATTGTCATATACAATTATAGGTAAAATTTCCTTTAATAACAAGGGAATTTTACCTTCGTTATTTAACAAAAAAAATTATCTGCAACTATTCTATTCACGCTGCATGTAAAGTATTTCTATCAATTTATTATCTTTTGTTAACGTTTTGAAAATTAAGCATGGGCTAATTTTGTTCATATCAAAATGACAAACATATGCATACCATATTAGGAGCAGGCGGCGCAGTTGCAAATGCACTAACCCGTGAGTTGATAAACGCCAATGAACCTTTAATATTGGTTAGTCGCAAAACAATTACCCCGGCAGCGAAAAATGTAACCTGGAAAAAAGCTGACCTCTTAAATTATAATGAATTGCTGCAGGCTGTGAAAGGTTCGTCTGTAATTTACCTTACCGCCGGCTTGGTTTATGATAAAGAAATATGGCAGCAGCAATGGCCGGTGATCATGCAAAACTTTATCAACCTGGGTAAAGAAACCGGCGCGAGGATGGTCTTTTTTGATAACGTTTATATGTATGGGCTGGTAAACGGACCAATGAAAGAGGATACTCCATATAACCCTGTAAGTGTTAAAGGAGAAGTAAGGGCTAAAATAGCAACGCAATTAATAGACGAGGTAAAGGCAGGCAACCTGAAAGCAAGCATTGCCCGCGGCGCAGACTTTTACGGAACCGAGAACATGAACAGCTCTTTTGATATGATGGTGCTAAACAAGTACGCACACAAAGAAAGAGCGCAATGGGTTGGTAAATTAGATAAGCTACACAACTACAGCTTTATACCGGATATGGGTAAAGGTATGTATCTGCTTGGGCAAAACCCGCAGAGCGATAACCAGATCTGGCATATGCCAACCGCCGCACCGCTTACCGGGCGCCAGTTTATAAAAATGGCAGCACGCATTTATGGTGTAGACCCAAAAGTATTCCCAATAAATAAATTTATGCTATGGGGAACCGGCCTGTTCAACAAATTAATTATGGGCGTTGTAGAAATGTATTACCAATACGATCATGATTATATTTTCAACAGCGACAAATTTGAAAAAGCTTTCAACATAAAGCCAACCAATTATGAGGATGGGATAAAAACCATGTCGAAGACTTTATATGCATCAAAGTAAAAAGTTAAAAGTCAAAATTAAAAAAGTCAAAAAAGCATGCGCAATATAAAAATCATGCATGCTTTTTTATTCAAACACATCCCTAATGCGCTGCAAATATCAAATGCTGTCACCTTGGCGCATTTATGGCATCGGCATTATTTTTAGCATTTGTTTTGATAATCATCCACACATCTGCACATTTGCATATCTGCACATTTAAACATTCTGATATCAAAACATCATGATCCATAAAAAAACAAGAAAATATATTCCTGAAACTTTAGAGATTAACTGGGAAAATTTGGAACCCTTTTTCAAAGAACTTTGCGACCGCGCGATTAATTCTGTAGAAGAACTTGAAAAATGGTTGCATGATCGCAGCGAACTGGAGGCTGCCCTTGAAGAAGACTTTGCCTGGCGCTATATCCGCATGACCTGCGATACTGCGAGCGAAGAACTGCTGCAAAACTTTCAATATTTCGCTACAGAGATTGAGCCTAAAATTGCACCTTACAGCAACGAGTTAAACAAAAAACTGGTTAATAGCGAGTGGGCAGATAAACTGGACGATGAAAAATATTTTATTTACCTGCGTGGTGTTAAGCGTTCGTTAGAATTATTCAGGGAAGAAAATATCCCACTGCAAACCGAGATACAGGTTGAGCAGCAAAAATATCAATCCATCACCGGCTCTATGTCGGTTCATATAGGCGAAAAGGAATTTACGCTGGAGCAGGCTTCTGTTTTCTTAAAAGATACAGACCGCGCCAAAAGGCAGGAAGTTTGGGAAAAGATCACCGAACGCCGTTTGCAGGATAAAGACACGTTGAATGCATTATTTAACCATCTGCGCGAATTAAGACACAAAGTGGCCTTGAATGCCGGTTTTGAAAACTTTAGGGATTACATGTTCCAGGCCCTTGGCAGGTTTGACTATACCCCGCAAGACTGCTATGCATTTCACGAAGCCATTGAAAAAGAAATAGTACCTATTTTAAAAGAACAGGCCGAAAAACGTCGCGAAGCCTTAAAATTAGACGCTTTAAAACCATGGGATACCGAAGTAGATGTAACGGGCAAGGCAGCGTTAAAACCATTTGAGAACGGGAATGAGTTGATTGAAAAATCCATTCAATGCTTCACTAACATTAACAGGTACCTGGGCGAGCGCCTGGAAATAATGAAAGATAATGGCTTGTTCGATGTGGAAAGCCGTAAAGGCAAAGCGCCGGGCGGTTATAACTACCCACTGTCTGAAACAGGTGCCCCTTTTATTTTCATGAATTCGGCCAATACCTTCCGTGATCTTACCACTATGGTTCATGAAGGCGGCCACGCGGTACATACATTTTTAACTGCCGACCTTGAACTGAATGACTTTAAGCACTGCCCGAGTGAAGTTGCCGAGTTAGCATCCATGTCGATGGAACTGATCTCTATGGATAACTGGGATGTTTATTTTGATAATGCAGAAGATTTAAAACGCGCCCGCCGCGATCAGTTGTTCGATGTTTTAAAGACATTGCCGTGGGTAGCCGTTGTAGACCAATTTCAGCATTGGCTTTATACTAATCCAAATCACACCGATGCAGAACGTACCGAAGCCTGGAAACAGATCTATGAAACCTTTGGTGCCGGCTTTGTAGACTGGAATAATTACCCCGAGGCCGAAGACAACCTTTGGCAGAAACAGCTGCACATTTTCGAAGTGCCTTTTTATTATATCGAATATGGCATGGCCCAGCTTGGCGCTATTGCTGTATGGAAAAACTATAAAGAAAACCCCGAAAAAGGTTTACAGCAATACCTTGATGCATTAAAGCTCGGCTACACAAAAACCATTAAAGAGATTTACGAAACCGCCGGCGTAAAATTTGATTTCAGTGCAGCCTATGTAAAAGAACTGGCCGAGTTTGTAAAAGCCGAAATGGAAAAACTACAATAATTCATTACACTTTTATTTCTTTTAATTAATGCTTACTGCGTCAAAATTGCCCGGTAAGCATTAATTTTTTAATCCAAATTTATCATTTAAAGACTTGTTACGTCCTTCAGTTAAAAAAATATTAACTTATTGTTTATTTATCAATAATATTTAATTTACTAATAATCAGATATTTAAACATATATTCATAGTTACTAAATTGCCAATAAGGCAATAATACAAAACCAAATACGCTGTAAAGGGTTATTATTGAATGAAAAAGATAATATTAACTTTAACACTGCTATGGGGTACCTTAGCTGGGTTTAGCCAGGTTATCAAGCCCGTTAAGATAGATAGCCTGGTAACAGTTTCCTTGCCAGACGGCTATAATGTAAAAGACACTTTAACTCAAAGAATCTATACTGCAAATAGCCTGGCCGGTTTCATGACTGTTATCAGAACCGCAAACGAAAAAAATAATACCCCTCTCAAAAAAGAAAAAGACCTTAATAAAGTACTGGTTGATTATGCAAATAAAATTCAGGCGCAATCAAACGGCGGCAGGGCAGTACGCTTACGCGATACTGTAGTAGGCACCCTGAAAGCTAAAAACTTTACATTAAAAAGTGAGGATAACTCTGGCAACGTACAGCTTATAAACTTTACGCTTATTTATACCCAGGATGCAACTTACACTTTTGAATATGTATACCCGCAAAACGATAATGATGCTGTAAAGGCCGATTATAAAGCATTTATTTCATCAATTAAACTTTCGCCGCAATTACAGCGTAACGACCAATACCTGTCTAACGATAACGGTATGTCTGCTGGTGCTAAAATCGGGATATTCGGTGGTGCAGGATTATTAGTTGTCCTGGTCATTGTTTTCACTCTAAAAAGAAAAAGTAAATTCGCTGTTTAACTTCAACTGTAATAAGCCGGAAGCTTTTTCCGGCTTATTATTTAATCTTGTTGAATAGCAGACCCTTGTTCCAGGCAGATTTATGCAGGAACGCTTTACGGTCAATATAGCTTATCCAAAATATGGTTATAAAAACGCCAACTGCCGACCCTGCCATTACATCCTCAAAAAAGTGTTCGCTTAAGTACATCCGCGAATAGCCCACCAAAGCAGCAAGTATCAATAGCGGTATTCCCCACATTTTATTTTTACAAAAATAAGTGACCAGCAATGCCGTTGAAAATGCCGTTACGGTATGCCCCGAAGGAAAGCTATGGTACATTAGCATATCCACCCCTTTTACAAAGTGAATTTTAGTAAGATTTGCCTTGAAATACAATTTTGGCCGTGGTGCATCAAAAATAAATTTCAATACCTGCGCAAACAGTGAAGTTATTGCATAACCGGTAGCCAACAGAAAGGCTTTGCGGTAATTAAACAGGAGCATGATAAGAGCCAAAATTATGGTAGTCCAGCCGTTGCCAATGTCTGTAAGAAAAGGAGCGATAAAATCTTCAAATGGGCTAAATCTGGCATTTACTGCATAGTAAATAACATCTTTAGCATACATCAATTTTATTAAAAGGCAGGCGCATAAAACAATGAGGTAAAGTATAAAAAACGGCTTTACACGGTTTAAAACATCTTTTATAGTTATATTCATCATGCAAATAAAGCATATACTTATTTGAATACAAAAAAATGGTTATGTTTACCTTTAAAGTTTCCTAATATAATTTACATAGATGTCGAAAAGCATATTCCGCAAAAAATCTATTCATAAAATCTTAATCGACGTTTCAAATGGGTTCACCGATTCTGAACATTCAGGTGGCTCGCATTTAAAAAAAGAACTTAATGTAAAGGACTTAACGCTGATGGGCATTGCGGCCGTAGTAGGCGCGGGGATTTTTTCAACCATCGGCCTGGCTTCATTTGATGGCGGCCCGGGTGTTACCGTATTATTTGTAATTACAGCCATTACCTGCGGATTTTCTGCGTTATGCTATGCAGAATTTGCTTCCAGGATTCCCGTTGCTGGCAGCGCTTACACCTATGCCTATGCCTCTTTTGGCGAATTGATCGCCTGGATCATTGGCTGGGATCTTTTAATGGAATATGCCATAGGAAATATCGCAGTGGCAATTTCGTGGAGTACCTACTTTGTTAACCTGCTGGAAGGCTTTCATATTCACATGCCCGAATACCTCACAATGGATTGTTTTTCGGCATTTAAGGCTCATAACCAACTGCAGGAATTAACAGCAAGCCATAAGCTTTCAGAAATAAGCGACGCGATAAAACAGGGTGCAAAGGCCTGGGCAACTGCACCTGGTTCGGGCAACTTTAAACTGATAGCCAATATCCCGGCTCTTTTAATCGTGATAATTATTACTTACCTGGTTTACATAGGCATCCGCGAAACAAAGAAGGCAACCAATGCTATGGTAATGCTTAAAATTGCCATTGTATTGGCAGTTATTGCTATTGGGTTCTTTTACGTAACACCGGCTAACTGGCATCCGTTTTTTCCAAACGGCTTTGGCGGCGTAATGAAAGGCGTATCGGGTGTATTTTTTGCCTATATCGGTTTTGATGCCATCTCAACCACCGCCGAAGAATGCGAAAAACCCCAGCGCGACCTACCACGTGGTATGATATATTCGCTTGTGATCTGTACGGTGCTTTACATATTGATAGCCCTGGTACTTACAGGTATGGTTAGCTATAAAAACCTTGCCGTTGGCGACCCGCTCGCTTATGTTTTCAATAAAGTAGGCCTTACAAAAATAAGCGGCATTATATCCTTTAGCGCTGTTATTGCAACTGCAAGCGTATTGCTTATATTCCAGTTAGGGCAACCGCGCATCTGGATGAGCATGAGCCGCGATGGCTTATTACCAAAGGCATTTTCACGTATTCACCCAAAATATCAAACGCCCTCTTTCGCTACCATTGTAACAGGCTTTGTGGTAGCCATACCTGCCCTGTTCATGAACCTTACCGAAGTAACAGACCTTACTAGTATAGGCACTTTATTTGCATTCGTGTTAGTTTGTGGTGGTGTGTTATTACTCCCAAGGGAAGAGGCGCAGGCCGGCCGTTTTCACCTGCCTTATGTAAATGCCAAATGGATAGCACCTGTTTTATTTATTGTTTGCGCCTATATTTTCAGGAACGATGTAACCGGTTTATTTAAGGGTGAGAATGCACATGAAAACTTCCCATTTGTGCTGTTCATTATTTTGTCGGCAGTATTAACAGTATTTGCCTTTATAAAAAATCTTTCGCTTATACCCGTGCTCGGTCTTTTAAGCTGCTTTTATTTAATGACGGAACTTGGCTACACCAACTGGCTCAGGTTTTTAATCTGGCTGGTAATAGGCTTGGTTATCTACTTTACCTACAGCTACAAGCACAGCGTTTTAGGTAACGGCAAAGGCATTACCGAATAAGATATTAACGATTGTTAGCTGATTGCGCAGGCTTGTTGGGTTATTCTTTATAAATTGGATTTTTAAAAATCTATCTAAACAATAACCCCCATGTCTAATCTAACAACCGTAATAGGTTTACTGGCAGCATTTGGCACTACCATCTCATTTGTACCGCAGGCGCTTAAAACAATCCGAACTAAAGACGTTTCCGGTATATCCTTGTCTATGTATTCGCTATTTACCGCCGGTACATTGCTCTGGTTTATTTACGGCTTTATGAGCGGCAGCCTGCCTGTAACCATTGCCAATGGCGTTACCCTTATTTTTGCAAGCATTATTTTAATTTACAAAATCAGATACGAATAGCGACAAAAATCAATCTTAAAATTCCTCCAAAATTTCTACAATCGGTTTACAATCTCACTTCTTTTGGAGTTAAGCACAGGACTTTATTTTAATACTAAAACCGTATTTTTGCGCAAAATTTATCGTGATGAGCAAAGTAAAAGTAGGACTGGTACAAATGACCTGTACCGCAAATAAACAGGAGAACTTAGATAAAGCGATTGTTAAAGTAAGAGAAGCTGCCCAAAAAGGTGCGCAAATAGTTTGCTTACAGGAACTTTTCACTTCCCTGTATTTTTGCGATGAAGAAAATTACGACAACTTTAAGCTGGCAGAATCAATTCCGGGCCCATCAACAGATGCGCTTTCTGCACTTGCCGGCGAATTGAACGTTGTAATAATTGCTTCCCTTTTTGAAAAACGCGCTCAGGGTGTTTATCACAATACTACCGCAGTACTTGATGCCGATGGTTCTTATCTGGGTAAATACCGCAAAATGCACATCCCTGACGACCCGGGCTTTTACGAAAAATTTTACTTTACCCCAGGCGATTTAGGTTATAAAGTATTTAAAACAAAATATGCTACTATTGGCGTGCTTATTTGCTGGGACCAATGGTACCCCGAAGCTGCCCGCATTACCGCATTAATGGGTGCAGAAATCTTATTTTACCCAACCGCTATCGGCTGGGCCACCACGCAGGACGAAGCGACAAACGTAGAACAGTATAACGCATGGCAAACTATTCAACGCAGCCACGCTGTTGCCAATGGCGTACATGTGGTTAGTGTAAACCGCTCTGGCGAAGAAGCGGGTGTAAAATTCTGGGGAGGCTCATTCTTTGCAAACCCCTTTGGTGCACTTATCTACCAGTCATCGCACGATGATGAAGAGGTTATTGTACAAGAGCTGGACCTTGATAAATCTGATTATTATCGCAGCCACTGGCCATTTTTACGCGACAGAAGGATAGATTCTTACCAGCCAATTACCAAAAGGCTGATAGACGGAGATTAATAATTGCGCAATACTTAAAATAACAAAGCAATCTTGGGATAATCATAAGCTTGCTTCGTTCTTATTTGATAACAAACCCGGATAGCACCGCCAATCATGGACTTTAATAATACACCCAAACAAAACGGTTTCCATTTCCCGGCAGAATGGGCTAAACATACGGCAACGTGGTTAAGCTGGCCACATAAAGAAGAATCTTGGCCGGGAAAGATCGGTATGATCTATTATAAGTATGCTGAGTTTATTAAAGCTGTAGCCGAAGGCGAATTGGTGCGTATTAACGTAGTTGACGACCAGATGGAAGCTTTTGCAAAACAACAGTTGCAACTGGTTGGCGCTGATTTGACTAAGATTGAATTTTTCCAGTTTCCTACTAACGATGCATGGTGCAGGGACCACGGGCCGGCGTTTTTAGTTAACCCGGCTACTAAACAAAAGGCTATTGTTGATTGGGGATACAATGCATGGGGAGGTAAATATCCTCCATTTGATCTGGACGATGTGATACCTACCAGAATTGGCGAGCATTTTGGATTGCACGTTTATAACCCGGGCATTGTAATGGAAGGTGGTTCGGTAGATTTTAACGGCGCTGGTACTGTTTTAACTACCACTGCGTGCCTGCTTAATAAAAATCGTAACCCGCAGCTTAATCAAAGCCAGATAGAACAATACTTGTTAAACTATTATGGAATGGACCAGGTGCTTTGGCTTGGCGACGGCATAGTAGGCGACGATACAGACGGCCATATTGACGACATTACCCGTTTTATAAATGAAGATACCGTAGTAACTGTTGTCGAGGAAAACAAAAACGATGATAATTATCACCTCTTACAGGAAAACCTGCAAACGCTTAAAACTATGCGCTTGCTCAACGGCAAACAGCTTAATGTTATTGAACTTCCTATGCCTGATGCGGTTATTTATGACGACCAACGTTTACCGGCCTCTTACGCCAATTTTTACATAGCGAACTCGGCAGTGGTGGTGCCAACCTACCGTTCTGCCAACGACGATAAAGCTTTATCCATCCTATCCCAATGCTTCCCGGACAGGAAAGTAATCGGCATAGATTCTACCGATATTATCTGGGGCCTTGGCAGCTTTCATTGCCTAAGCCAGCAGGAACCAGAGGTATAAACTTGCAGTGTTGCAATATTGCTTCGCTGTTGCTTCCGTTTTTATGTCATTTCGACGGAGGTACGGAGGAGAAATCTTTCGAAAATGCATTTATGACAATTTTGAAGTCTGAAAGATTTTTCTCTATCGTTCGAAATGATAGCTTCTTTTTGGGAATGTCATTTCGACGGAGGTACGGAGGAGAAATCTTTCGAAAATGCATTTACGATAATTTTATGTCTGAAAGCTTTCTCTCTATCGTTCTGAATGATAGTTTCTTTTATTGATGATTCTTTAAATTTGAAATATGTGGAATTACAACTTTTACATTTACATCACCACTAATCCATCAAAAACTGCGCTATATATAGGTGTTACCAATAATTTGGACATCAGGCTTCAACAACATTTCGAAAACATGGGAAATCAAAAGACTTTCGCGGGAAAATATCATTGCTATTTATTAGTTTATTACGAGCATTTTAGTCATATAGAACACGCTATCGCCCGGGAAAAAGAAGTAAAAAAGTGGCGAAGAGAAAAGAAAGATGCACTTATTGCATCCATGAACCCAGAATGGAAGTTTCTGAATAAAGAGATCGAAAATTAATTAAAGCAATTATCGGTAGGTAGTTTAAAAACTTTTAAGCTGTAAAGATTTCTCCTCCGTACCTCCGTCGAAATGACACGCTCTTTTAAATATACTCAAACCAAAAAAGCTGCCCTTTTGGGACAGCTTTCCTATTTTTTAATCGTATTGATTAACTAAAATCTTCTTCGCCTTCAATTTTACGTTTGCTGCTTTCAAAATGCTTTAAGATTTTGGCTTCTACGTAAAATATAATTTCTTCGGCAATGTTCTTTGACTGGTCGCCTACGCGCTCTAGTTTACGGATGATAGACAGGATATACAATGCTTCCTGAACGTTTTCGCTGTCGTCTTTAATTAGTTCAGCTATGGTTCTTGGTGCGCTGTCGTTAATTTCGTCCAATACGTCGTCGCGCTTAAATATACTGCGTGCAAGCACGGTATCTTCTTTCTCAAATGCAGTACGGGTATCTATTAAAATATTAACAGCTTCATCGTACATGCGCAAAAGTGAAGTTGATTCAAGCGCCTTGGTATTAAAGTTAACAGATGACTCGATAACATAAACCGCTATGCCGGCTGCGATATCGCCAATACGCTCCAGGTTACTGTTTATCTTTAATGCTGCCAATAAAAAACGCAGGTCTACAGCTACCGGGCAGTGTAATGCAAATATATTTTCGCAGTCAAGGTCTAATTTAAGCTCATAAGAGTTAACCCTTTTTTCCTTTATCAAAACCTCGCGTGCAAGATCTTTGTCAAAAGAAACCATTGCTTCTTTCGCTTTAGATAATTGCGACTGAACCAATATCCACATGTTTATCAGTTCTTTCTTAACCGAGTTAATTTCGTTTTCTAATGGTGTCATAATTTTTGTTTAAAATTTGAGTGAAAGGCTCATCAAGTTTTCCGGGCAAATAAACTAATAACTTATTAAACCCAAACACTTAATTAACCAACCTATTAACTAAACCTGCCTGTAATGTAGTTTTGCGTACGGGTATCTTTCGGCGCGGTAAACATTTGTTTTGTATCGTCAAACTCTACCAGTTCGCCCATGTAGAAAAATGCTGTTTTATCGCTAACGCGTGCAGCCTGTTGCATGTTATGGGTAACTATAATCAATGTATAGTTAGCCTTCAGCTCATGAAACAGTGTTTCAACACTTGCGGTAGAAATTGGATCCAGAGCAGAAGTAGGCTCATCAAAAAGGATCACTTCCGGTTCCATGGCAATAGCGCGTGCAATACACAAACGTTGTTGCTGGCCTCCCGAAAGGAAAGTACCCTTTTTATGTAATGAATCTTTAACCTCTTTCCATAGTGCCGCAGAGGTAAGTGATTTTTCAACTATAACATCCTGGTCGGCTTTAGAGATTTTTAGGCCGTTAAGTTTATAACCTGCAACTACGTTATCATAAATGCTCATGTTAGGAAAAGGGTTAGGCCTTTGAAAAACCATACCTATTTTGTAACGTACGTAAATTGGGTTCATGTTGTAAACCTCATCATCGTACAATTTTAACGAGCCCTTTGCCGTAGCATTAGGAATTAATTCGTGCATACGGTTTATGCAGCGTAAAAATGTAGTTTTACCGCATCCCGATGGGCCCATTACGGCAATACACTGGTTTCTTTCAATGCCAATGGTTACGTCTTTAACAACATGGTTATCGCCAAACCAGGCATTAAATTTCGATGCGCTTACAACTGTATTTTCCATCTTCGTGTAATCAGTTTTGTAGATATGTTTAATATTAGTACAAACATTAATAATATAAATGACGCGCCCCAAGCAAGGTTGTGCCAGTCGTCATATGGGCTGGTTGCGTAATTAAAAATCAGCAAAGGTAAACTTTGCATCGGCTTTGTGATGGCGGTAGATAAGTATGGGTTACCAAAGGCGGTGAACAGCAATGGCGCCGTTTCGCCGGTGATACGCGCTACAGATAGCATTATGCCTGATAATATACCCGAAAAACCGCAAGGGATAATAACTTTTAATATCACCCTATGATAAGGCACACCCAGTGCTAAGGCTGCCTCCTTTAACGAGGGCGGTAACAGGCGTAAAGTCTGTTCGGTTGAACGGATTACTATCGGCAGCATCATAATTGCCAGCGCGATACTACCTGATATGGCCGAAAAGGTGCCTAAAGGTTTAACAACCCAAAAATATACCACAATACCCACCACAATGGAGGGTACGCCCTGTAAAATATCAACGCATAAGCCGCTGTAATAAGCCAGCTTGGTATTAGGGTTTTCACTAAGGTAGATACCGGCCAGTATACCAATAGGTATCGCAATGATAGACGACATAAACACTAGTATAACACTACCCACAAGAGCATTGCTTATACCGCCGCCTGTTTCGCCAACCGGCGCAGGTACGTTGGTTAAAAAGTGCCAGTTTACCTGCGTAATACCTTGCCTTATAATATATAACAAAATAAATATTAAAGGCAGGGTTATAACAAAGGCCAAAAACATAATAAGCCCCTTAAATAAAATACTCTTGGTATTTCTTATTCCTATACGTGCTTCCATTTTTGTCTGTTAATAATTGCCTGTAAATTTAGTTATGATGCGTTTACCTATCAGGTTAATAACCACTGTTACAAAGAACAGCACCAAACCAAGCTCTATCAGTGCAGAAAGGTAAACGGTGTGGTCGGCTTCGGTAAACTCGTTGGCTATAACGCTGGCCATGGTATTACCCGGTGCAAAAATACTGGTAGGTACCGCACTGGTGTTACCAATAAGCATGGTAACCGCCATAGTTTCGCCAAGGGCACGGCCGAGTGATAATAATACACCGGCAAATAATCCCGAACGGGTGTATGGCATAATTACACTGCGGATAACCTCAAAACGAGTAGCGCCCAGTGCGTAAGCACCCTCCTTTAACGGCGAAGGCACCATTCGTATCAAGGTGATGCCTAATGATGCGCCGTAGGGTATAACCATAATAGACAAGATGAGTGATGCCGTTAAAATACCAATACCGTATGGCGCTACACCAAATTTAATTTCTAAAGCACGAACCAGCGGTACAAGTACAAACAATCCCCAAAATCCATATATAATAGACGGTACGGCAGCTATTAATTCTATACTGTTCTTTAGCAGATCAGATAACCATCCTTTTGGGTTGTATTCGCCCAGGTAAATAGATATTGCATAAGAAAAAGGAATAGAAATAATAAGCGCTATAAATGATGTTAATAAGGTACCTATTAAAAATGGATAAGCCCCGTAAATATTTTGAACAGGGTCCCACACCTTACCCCATAAATAGCCTATTCCTAATGCTTTGATAGAGGGCAGCGACTCTTGTATCAGGGTTACCATAACCCCAAGTACAATAAGTACCAGTACACCGCTCATGGCAAATAACAACCTCCTGAAAACGGTTTCCCATTTCATCTGGCTGTAAGAGAGGTCTAATCTTTTATTCTTCATCAGCTTGTTTTGTTCTTTATCGGGTAACCGGCTTGTTTAACTGCCGGTTGTTTTTTGCTTAATCAATGGTAAAACAGCCTCAAATCTAAGCCGTTTATACAACACAATTACCAGCCCCATTGGGTGGGTACTGGTAATTGTGTGTTTTTCAGATCGGCATTCCGGCAGTAAGATAACAACCGGAAACCGTTATCTAATAATGTATTTACTATTTTAAGATCGGTTTACCATCATAGGTAGCCGATTTAAGAATAGTTTCAGCAACTTTTAAAGCTGATTTGGAAAGCGGAGCATAGTTTAAAGGCTCGCAGTTTTTCTGTCCCTGGTGAATGTTATACCACATAAGGTCTAATAACATTTTAGCACGGGCAGCAGAACGATCAGCATATTTTTGTTCTTTGTAGATCAAAGCCCAGGTAAAGCTGGTGATAGGGTAACCTTTAGGGTTATCAGTGTTAGTTAAAGATACTTCTGCGTTAGCTGGCAATTCTACATTGCTTGATGCTGTAGTAGTAGCAAGTGTTGGCGTAATGAATTTACCAGATTTGTTCTGGATATCAGCATAAGCCATTTTGTTCTGGATAGCATAAGCTAACTCATTGTAACCGATAGCACCTGGAGTTTGTTTAACCAAACCGGCAACGCCTTCGTTACCTTTGCCGCCTAAACCGGCTGGCCAGTTAACTGCAGTAGCTTTACCAACTTTTGATGCCCACTCAGGGTTAACTTTAGTTAAGTAATCGGTAAAAATGAATGAAGTACCGCTACCGTCTGAACGGTGGATAACTACGATTGGAAGATCAGGTAATTTAACACCTTTGTTGGTTGCAGCAATTTCTGCAGCATTCCATTTGCTTATTTTACCTAAGTAAATATCAGCAAGATCTTTACCGGTTAACTTTAAAGTTGCAACGCCAGGTACGTTATAAGTAATAACAACTGCGCCCGATGCCATTGGAATGTGTAATACCGGAACACCAATTTTTTTAGCTTGTTCTGCATTTAAAGGGGCATCAGAACCACCAAAATCAACTGTTTTGTTAGTTAATTGTAAGATACCGCCACCTGAGCCGATAGACTGGTAGTTTACCTTTACATCTTTAGTTTTGCCGTATTCTGCAAATATTTTTGAGAATAATGGATACACAAATGTACTACCAGCACCTAACAAGGTATTGTCTTGTGCAGAAGCTGATAACGTTATGCAGCTTGCAGCGGCAGCTACAACGGCTAACTTTAAACTTTTGATTACTTTCATGGTTGTTTTTATTGTTTTAATTTTAGTTCCCGGTGTTATTATTTACCAAAGGTGTAGAAGAAAGTCATACGGTAAACCAAAGTATGATCGCTTGGCAGGTAACCTTTAGTAGTTGAATTATACTGGTCTTCGTATCTTGTTAACCAGATGTTTGGCATAAAGTGTACGTTTTTAGCAGGAGTATAATCAAAGCCTGCAGTGTAGAACTGTTCTTTAACAGTTGGGTCGTAAGAGCTGTATGCGCTTAAAGATGTATAAGTATCGGCACCGTTAAATTTGGTATCCGGGTTGTAATCGTCGAAACGGGCAAAGTAGCTCCATTTGTTTTTTTCGATTGTACCGCGTACCCAAAGAGAAATTGCATGTAAAGTAGTGTTCTCAGCAGCTTTAGTAGTTGTGTTAACAACACCGTTGTTGAAGTTTTGAGTATAAGCTTCTACACCGAAAGTGAACATTGGTACGGTATAAGCGGCAAATACTTTAACCATGTTATGCTCTTGTGCACCAACGTATGAACCTGTAACGGCAGTGTTAGTAGTAGTAGAAGATGTTTTAGCGTAGTCGGCATAAACGTCTAAGTATAAATGCTGATCAAAGAATTTACCCCAAAGGTCGCCATAAAATATTTTAAAGAAACCAGTGTTTGGCTGCGGGTTAGTAGCGCTTAAACCGCTGTTAGGGTTATAAACTGTAGTTATGCTTGCTTGTGTGTTATCACCAACCATAAATACGTAACCGTAATTTTTAGTTTTCGGGTCAAATGTTCCCTGTAAAGCAGCACCAACATCATAAGAGTTGTTCTTGTGGTAGTCGGTAATGGTTCTTTCTATTGAACGGTAAGACCAGGTCGCTTCCGAAAGAGAAGTTGGAGCATTGGTTCCAGGCTCGTTTAACGCGAAACCAGGAGTGCTCATTTCACCAATAACAAAGTCGGTACCGGTCCAAATTTCCCTTGCTCTTAAGTTGAAATTTTTGATATAGAAGGAGAATCTTCCATCACCAAGGTTATCACCATTTACAACTGACGATGTTGCGGAAGTTGGCGTAGTGTTTTCTGTTGGTTCTGTAGCTAATAATACTTCTGCTTTGAATTTCTTGGTGATTTCATAGTCATATCCTAAATATATACGACGGAACTGGAAAGCATTTCTGTTGCTTGGAGTTTGATAATAGTTGTTTTCTTTACCAAGTGTAGAAGTAACAGCCGGTGAATGCTGATCGTAATAAGCGTCACCGAATGCATAACCCCATAGCCTTCTTTGTGGTTTCCAGGTTGAATCTGCAGGATCATCTGCTTTTTTTACTTCTGCTTTGTTGGCTTTAGTATCAGCAGCTTCTGTTTTCTTTTCTGCAGCTTTAGTTTCAGCTTTCATATCTGTCGAAGCTGTAGTTGTAGTAGCTGCGCTTTTTGCGGCTTCACCGTTTAACGATGTTGTTTGCGCATTAGCAGCAACACCAGCAAGCAAAAAGGCCGACATTAGGGTTGCACTAAATAGTTTTGTAAACATTTTTTTCATAATCAATAAGGATTAATACAAATTTTGCCTCAAAGGTGCGCATGAATCATTACCGCAATGTTAAGAAGAGATTAATGTTTTGTGCGATTATGTAAACGTTAACGTAACATATAACGGCAGTGATAAAGAATTATTAAGCTCAAATAGCCTGTTCTAAGCACAAAAATGCGCATTAGTCAATTAAATAAAGTATAAGTTTAATACCTTATTTAATAACAAATATTTAATATTTTAAAAATTGAGCTTAACACTATATTAACAACTGTTAATTATTTTGGGCTTTATAAGCAAAGCTTGATGGGTACTTTTTTAAATAGTTTTTTTGCAAACAGATCGTTGTTTTTTGACCTTTTTGATAAAGCAGCACAAAACCTTGTAAATATGGCCAAATTGCTGGTATCTGAAGTGCATAGCAATATGGCTACTGATGATTGTGCGCAAATTGTTAAACAGGTTGACCGCATGGAACATACCGGTGATGATATTACCCATAAGATCTATCTTTCGCTTGATAAAATAGTTTTTACTCCTTTAAACCGAAATGATATTCATGCCCTTGCCTCTACGCTTGACGATGTAGCCGATACCATTAAAGAAGCCAGTGGCCGCATGTACCTATATAATATAGGTGATGTAGATACGCCTATTAAGGAAATTGCCGAAATTATTTTAAATGCCAGCATAGATATCGAAAAGGCGGTTCACCTTTTACGTAACTCTAAGGGCTCTGACGCTGTACTGAAAATATGCAGGCAGATAAAAAACTACGAAAGGCAAAGCGACAAAGTTTATTACAACGCAATAGCCGATCTTTTTTCAAATGAAAAGAATCCTATAAGATTGATAAAATACCGGGAGATACTGCTTGCCTTAGAAACATCTGTAAACAAATGCAAATGTGTGACCGATGCCTTAAATGGTATCCTGATAAATATGTAATAATTAAAAAAGTAAAATTACCCCGCGTTTTTCGCTTCTATACCCTGCAATTCTTTCATGTCTTTAAGTTCCAGTTCATAAGCGCGCATCCGGGCATGCAGAATATCCATTTCGGTACGCATCATTTGTATTTCGGTAATCAGCTTTGCAGACTCCGGCTTATTAATTTTTTTTTCGCCGGTGCCGAGTATCAGCCATTCGGGAGAGTATTTTAGCTGAAAGCAAAGCTTTTTTATAAGGTAATAGCTAACATCCTGTTTTTTGTTTATCACCTTGCTTATAAAGCCCTGGTCTACGCCAATAGCGGTTGCAAGTGCCAGCTGCCCGCCATGCTCTTTAACTATAACTTTTAAACGTTTAACTATTGCTTCGTCCGACATTTTGACTGCAATAATAATCAAAGTAGCGGTATCGTCAAGTATTATTTAATGCTAATAAACTAATGGGAAAATGTGTGCTCAAACGCCGGCTACCGGTGCATCTGCGTTATCTCTCATAAAATTTATTCAACGCAAAAAAGGCTGTAGCACCTTCGTACAACAGCCTCAACAAAACTAAACCAATAAACTATAAACTATTAACTACAACCCGCATTTAAGTGCCGGTTCACCAGGCCGGCACCAAATATTGTAAGCTTAGGTATTTTATATTTTTAGCAAGCTAAAGTGAATGCCTTTGTCTGGCTTTCAACCTGCTCAAGCAATTCATCTAATTTTGCATTATATGCTTCTATAGTAAGCTGCCCATCGTTATATTTAGATGATAACAATTTTAATTCCTGCACCTTCGACTGGCGATGGCTTTCATTTTGATTAGCATATATATCGGCCATGGTACCTGCTGCAGAAAGGTTTTGAGGTACGTCGTCATATCTAAGTGCGGCTTTAAGCAAGCTGATCTTACGCTCGGTAGATTTTAGTAAAAATAACGGAGGTATGCTTCTGCTTTCCTTTAATACTGCATTAATCTTAACGGCTTGTTTTTTATCGAACTTTAATATCAGGATGATGATGGCAGCTCCTGCAACTGAAAAGAAAAATAAAATATCCATAACACTCTTAATATAAACTGTGATAAATTTTACAGTTTTTACGAAGCTTAATGCTAAGGAGTTACATTATTTTACAATATTGTTTAAGTTTTATTGTTAATGTTACTTTTCAAAAATATTCAGGCTTTCAGCTTTGGGGTAAAAGCCACTTTTCATAGCAATTAAAGCGCATTCCTGGTCTAAAGTCTAATGCTATCTCGCCTACAAAGCGATAACCTAATTTGGGGAAGAGTTTATTGGTGGCCATGTTTACTACGTTGGTGTCTATACGCAGCACTCGTATTTTCTTTTCAGTGGCAACCTCTTCGGCTTTGTTAAGCAGCAAAGCAGCAATTCCCCTGCCCTGGTGATTTACATTCACCGCCAATCTGTGTGTTACTATTGCCGGTTCATTCAAGTCCCGGTCAAGGGCCGCATATTCCGGATCACTGTCTGTGGTAATAGCGGCTATACCGGCGATATCTCCATCATTTTCAACAACCCATAATTGATCTTTACTTATATCGTTTTCAAAAACGGCAACACTAGGGTAATGAGCGTCCCACTGAAAGTTACCACTGGCGTGCATTAAGGGTAATACACCGGTAATTAATTGCATTATTAAAGTGAGATCTTTTTGCTGTGCAAGGCGAACGTTCATGCCAGCGAAATTAATAAATAGCGGTTAACCTGTATCCGGTTTTACTAATTAGTACGAAGGCGACTTTGTTTTTCTTTCAGTTGCATGATCCAGATTGAACTAAGCAAAAGCAGCAAAACGTAAAATGCAACGTTTTGCAAAGCACCTCCTGCGCTAAGCTCCGTAGATACAAAATGACATACCTGAGAAAAAGTCATACTGTTTTAAAGCAAGGTAACAATTATCAATAATCCACACTCTTTATAAGAGCTTTATCAAAACAAATCCTTTATCAACAATAATTGGTTCAGTAAATATACAACTTATATTATTAAACCTAAATTTATCTACACATGTTTATAATATTGTTGACACTTTTTTCAATTATCTACTCACAACATTAAATTGCTTTTAAATAAAGGTAAGCACATAAAAAAAGTAAGGCCGACTATATAACCCGGCTTACTTTAATTGTTTTCCACAAATAAACTTTATTTTAATGATTATGCTTTTTGTGAATATCCTTAACAAGGCATAACTTTTTAATATCTGCTATCCTCACCACAAAGGGTGCGTATTTAGGCCGGTTACCTATCATTTCGGTCACATTATCAGAATGTGCTATTACCTCATCAGGGTTATCACCTGCAAGCAGCCTTTTATACATTCGGTAATCGCCCCATTCTATATAATACACCTCTCCGGGTAAGATCTTTTTATCATGGATTGTTTTCAAAGCTACCCAACAGCCATTTTCAAGGTAAGGATACATCGAGTGGCCCCAAACAGGCAAAGCAAAATCACAATCTTCTATACCGGGAAAATTCATATGCCCAACCGGGTTAGTATCATTGATATCGTTATAAACCTCTACCCCCGATGCTGTTGCTGTAATTTCGTACATGGGTATCCCTTCAACCCTAATCTGCTTCTTTATTTTTTCTGTATTTTCCAGTTTCTTTACAGGCGATAAAAACTCCTTATATTTTTCTTTAAATATCTTTAATTTTTCGGGGTCGATATTTTGCCTGCTCTTTATGATCTCTGTAATAGAGCTGGCGTTATTAAAGCCAAGCGATTCTGCAAGTTCAGAATTATTGGTAAATGCCCTGCCACGCAATTGATTATAAAGAATTATGAATTCTAATGTTTCGGGCCGTACCGTTTTTATCTTACCGGGTTTTAATTCGTCTTCCATGTGTTGATAACTTTAATAAGATATTTCTTTATTTAAATACAGATGTTTCTTTATATTTGCATTGTTATTCTTGTCGAAGATAACTTTAATACTAAACAAATACAAATAATAAATAAAGAATATAAAGAAAATTTACTTTTCCCGAATTTACCATTAATAACTTTCTGAAACCTTATTTAATTTAACTGATAACCCAATGTATTTAGCCTATTCCGCCTTATCTGCCAATGCAGACCTGAAACCGACTGCCCAAAATTTTCCGGCAGAACCTGAAAACGAATCAGTACTTCGCTACATGGCCTACCAGGAAACCTGTAATAAGTTTAAAGATGAGATTGCAGCTATCCGCAAATATATCCCGGGATGGATGCCCGCATTTCGTTAGGCTTTGATGGCCCTAACCTATCCGTTCAAAAAAAAAATAATAATAACAACATGATCAAGATCAGTAAAAAACTAAAACACGAATTATGGTGGCTTGTAATCTCGGTTGATTACGACTATAGCCGAATCAGCATTGCAGACCACGACTTAAACGACGAGGCTTTGATTCTTTGGCTTGAGGATAAGCACGATTATAAAAATACGCTCGACGAATGCCTGCAGTTAAGTATTCCTGTTAAACAGTTTGCAAAATTCATTAAAACTGAAAACTTCAACAGCTACGAGGGTAATAAAATGCACTCAAGCCGTAACTATGTTTATAAAACCCGCATCCAAATCAACGAGCCCATAACCTGGTACATAGATGATGCTACCCCGGCAGAGCAGCAATGGGTGCGCGAAACTTTACTTAAACGCATACTCACGCAATTGGTAGAAAACGAAGCACGCGGCTTTGACGAATGGTAAAAGGCTTATAATTATGCCAATTGGCATAAAAAGCATATATTGTAATTAGCTGTTAACAAAAAGAGCCACATGTCTGCAGCCCTTATATTAATATCAAATTGACTTTCGTTCAATAAGAGGGACTGTTTCAAGTTCAGCAAATTCTTCCCGCTCAGCCATTTGTTCATCGGCAGCAGTATTGTAGTTCAACTTACGGAAACGCCATATAGCAAAGGCCGGTTCCTGAAAGCGGTTTATCAGCTTAAAAAACTTGGGAAAATTATGTACTTCATCTAAAAGAACACCGGTTACTATGCCTTCATTATCAAGTATCTCGCGTATGGTATATTCTTTATCACGGGTGATCCATATTTCAAAATCACGACGGATCTCTTCTGCCTTTTCAGGATCTATCTTGTCGTTGATGCAAATAACTTTGTCTCCGGGTTTCATATTGCAAATTTAAGCACCGGGCGCATTAAATTGTTTTAGCAGATGTCATTTTTATAGTTAAAGCCTTATAGTGATAAGTATTGTTTGCAAACCGGGCAGTAAAACTTAAATTTAGCCTTATGATAAAAGTTAAGTCTGTTAAACTTGCCATTTTAGTAAGTATCATTATCCTGGTTACCAGCGCAAATGCCCAGCAGGTTTTATTTGCTAACGCTCAGCAGCTAATGGTGGTAATTGCCCACGACTGGAGTAGTCCGCAAGGCCACATCTACATATTTAACAAAAAACATGGCAAATGGAAGGCGCAATTTAATAATGCCGTAGTTATTGGTGCCAAAGGCCTGGGAGTTGGCGAAGGTGCAGCTCCATTATTTATTGCTGATGCGCCGGTAAAAAAAGAAGGCGATTTAAAAGCCCCTGCCGGATTTTTCACAATGGGAACGGCTTTTGGTTATGCTGATAAAACAGATGCAAGCTGGATAAAAAACAGATATTTAAAAGCGAGCGATACCATCATTTGTGTAGACGATCAGCACTCAGCAAATTACAACCGGCTTGTTGCCAGGGATACCACTAAAAACGACTATAACAGCTTTGAACACATGCATCGTAAGGACGACTTGTACAAATGGGGACTATTCATCAATCACAATGCACAACCTGCCACCGCGGGTAACGGCTCCTGCATATTCATGCACATTTGGCGCAGTAAAGAAACCGGAACAGAAGGCTGTACGGCTATGCAGGAAAAAGATTTGCTTAAAGTGTTACATTGGATAGATGCGACAAAACATCCGCTGCTGGTACAGCTGCCTTTAACTGAATACGAAAAAATAAGGATACAATACGGGTTGCCGCAGGTCAGACTCTGATTGTGGACATTATTTTAACTGAAGATTGAAACTGCCTTCTATTTTATAATATGGAGAATTAGCTTTATCGTCTTTAGCTAAAAAAGTAGTGAAGCTGCCTTTTGCCAACACATTACCATGCTTATAATCATCAAGGGTAAGGCTTCCAAAATTTTCGCCGGAGTATTTACTTAAAGATAATTGCAGCGCCGGGCTCTTTTCGTCTTTTGTTAAAAGAAACTGGCTTCCTGCAATGGCCTGGTTGGTGTTGCTGTTAGCGAAGCCCTGGCTGCTTACGCCAAAACTCATACTATGTGCTTTGTTTATTGCAGTTATACCGAAAAACTGATTATCACCAACGTTATGGACATTTATGAACGCAATGGAATCATGTGCAGCATCAAAGGTATAGGTAGTGTCGTTATATTTGATGGTTAACGTTCCGGACGATGCAAGGAAATTACCCGGGGCCGCCAGTATTGAGCTATCTGCACTAAGGCTTGTTTTTTCCGCGGGATCTTTAACATCGTTATCTTTTTGACAGGAAGCCAAAAGGCCAAGCATCAAAATTGTGAGAACCACATATACGTAAGTAAATTTCTTGCCGTCCATATTTAGCAGATGTTATGTTAAATCTACCGATAATTACGAATATAAAATACAATAGTTGCTTTAATTGATTAAACAATCAACATTTTAACAAACATTTAACGTTATATCAAAAATGGTAGTTAGAAAAATAGTAGCAAAAAGAATACCCTCGTAAGTTTTAAACAACATTTTCTCTTAAATAAATATTTTAAACCTTTAATTACATGTCTTTTGAATAGAAATAACTCTTTGCTACAGTTTTACATGCTTTGTTTAAAAGACAACAGTGTATATTTTAAGATAGCATTTTGCTAATATTTTTTGCATTTGAGAATTTTAATACTTACCTTTACATTACTAATATGCCAATCGGCACATAAATCATAAATCACTATGTCGCAGCCTACTTTCAAATCCGCCGGGGAACTGGCAGGCAAAGCCGACGCTTATTTTAAATTTATAGAAGGTGAATTTATAACCGAAAATGACAGCGACGGCTCAAAAAATCAAACCTTAAAAAAAACATGTATCCGCGAGCCCGAGCCGCCAACCCTATCCGGATTAGCTTACTTTTTAGGCTTCGCAAGCAGGCAGGATCTTTTTGATTATGAACAAAAGGGTAAATACGCCGGTATTATAAAACGTGCCCGTTTAAAAATAGAAGCCGCTTATGAAAAAAAACTGTCGCAGCAGTCATCAACCGGCGCCATCTTCGCGCTAAAAAGTATGGGCTGGAATGAAAAACCCGAAGATATAACCGAAAACAAATACGATAAATTAACCGTGCAGATTATTGAAACAGGGCCACAGCCCGCAGGCAATGAAAAAGAAGTGATCTTATAGTGTTAATTATATCCCGTTGTTTTTATTCTGAGTATTTCCTACTTAACCTAAACCTTAATGAGCCTTTTTTTAAAATCATCTGTGCTGTTTCAGCAAAATTATAACAGCACGGCACATATTGTTATCAATCAGGGTGGCACCAGCTCAGGTAAGACCTACGCCATTGAACAGGTGCTGTTTTGCCTCGCCTGCGAAACCGGTAAACAGGTTATAACCGTTGTCGGCCAGGATATACCCAACCTTAAGGCGGGTGCTCTGCGCGATGCGCAAAATATTTATGATTCCAGCCCGGTTTTGCAATCGGCCATTAAAAGTTATAATAAAACAGACAGGATCTTCGAATTTTTAAACGGAACCATCATAGAATTTAAAAGCTATGAAAATGCGCAGGATGCGAAATCTGGCAAGCGCGACTACTTGTTTGTAAACGAAGCCAACGGCGTTGCCTGGGATATTTATACCGAACTTGCACTGCGAACCAGGAAACGGATTTTTATAGACTACAACCCTAACAGCGCCTTTTGGGTACATGATCATCTTGTCGGCAAAGAAGGCGTGCAGCTTATTATTTCCGATCACCGGCATAACCCTTTTTTAACCGAAGATTTTCATCAAAAGATAGAGGCACTAAAAGAATCAGATATAGAGCTTTGGAAAGTTTACGCCCGCGGACTTACAGGTAAAATAACCGGGTTGGTATTAAATAACTGGCATATTTGTGAAGCCATTCCGCCTGATGCTAAATTGCTTGCAGCAGGCCTTGACTTTGGCTTCACCAACGACCAGACAGGTTGTTTACTGGTTTACAGGCAAAACGGTGAGCTTTGGCTGGAAGAAGTGCTTTATGAAAGGGGCCTCACCAATCCCGATATCTCATCATGTTTGACCAAAGCGGGCATCAGCAAAAAAACAGAGATCATAGCAGACAGCGCCGAACCAAAATCGATAGAGGAGCTGAGACGGCTCGGCTGGAACATTGTCCCTGCCAAAAAAGGTCCAGACAGTATTAAACATGCTATCGACATTCTGAAACGCTACACCTTAAACGTAACCCGCAACAGCGTTAACCTGCGCGATGAACTTAGCCGGTATAAATGGAAAACCGACCGCGGCGGTAAAGAATTAAATGAACCCATAGACTCCTTTAATCACCTTATAGATCCGCTGCGCTATGTAGCGTTGAATAAATTAAAAGTTACCGGGCCTTATAAAGTAAAAAGCCGCCTGCCCCTTACTACACGCCCCGTGGTAGATTTTGCCGCAATGCATTTATTGAAATAAGCTGCGCTTTGTCAATCTGTACCTTCTTAGTCACATAATAGAAAATGATAACCAAAACATTTAAAACCACTACCGGTAAACGCACCGTCACAATTCCCACGGAGTTGTATGAGCTTACCCTAAACACCATGATAGCACTGCAGGAGCAGTCTCAGCTTAACGACATAGAGGCCATTAGCATTCTTTCGGGCGTACCTGTAAGTGAACTGAGCAATGTCATCAGCATGGAGCAGCTTCAATATTTTACGGCGCCGGTACTTTCCTTATTAAACCAGATAGCGAACCTGTATAACAGTGATTGCATCCCTCAAAAAATTAACTTTACTATAAACGGCAAGGTTGTTACCGTTAAGGTAATGAACAACCTTGCCATAGAACCTGCGGGTGCGTTTATGGCAGCTCGCGATCTCATTGCCGAAAACATTAGCGAGCATATTAAACTTTACGGCCAGGATCAATGGCAGCAGCATTACAACCCGTCCTTAAACGTTTGCAGCCAGGTGCTTGCGCATTACTTTTACTGCAAGGCAACCGGTAAACCTTATAATGATTACGCGGCAGAAGAATTTGTAAACGAAATAAAAAAGCTACGGGTAACGGAGGCACTGCCCATAGCCAAACATTTTTTTACCTGTTATCCGCACTTATCGAAACCGAGGGCAAGCTTCTGGCATCGGTTTCTACCCAGCTTGAAAAACGTGCGGGCATCCAGGCTTTTGAAAAGTTTAAATACATCAACACTATAAACTCTCTCGCCGGTGGCGATATCACCAAATGGTCGCAGATTTTAAACATGCCTTATGAGCGGGTATTAACCAAACTGCTGCTCAATAAAACAGAAGCTGAATATCAGAAACGCTACAGCGAACTAATAGAGAAATAAGACACCCTTAAAAACCAACCTAATTACTTTACTATGCCTATAAGAAACCAGATAGAAGCAGTCGTACAAACCTTAAGTAACCAACCGGCATTTATATATGGTACGGTTAATGAACTTAACCAGCTTGCCGATGATTCCGAATTTCCATGTATTTTCATGTACCCACTGCAACCCATTGAGGTATCGCCGCAAATAAACGGTTCTGTAGATAACACCTTTTCTGTTTATCTGGAATTTTTGTTTAAAACAGACTTTGATCAATACACTGCCAATAACGAAATCTACGTAAACCAGGCACTTGCAATGGCCAACGAATTTATTGTAAAAGCCGCCAAATACCGCGAAGCAGATGGGCGATATTTCAGGATAAAGGCAGGGGATAAAGCGAGGTGTTTACCCGTGTATAACAAATTTGATGTAAACAGCACAGGAGTCAACTTAACTATTACGCTTGCTACCATGTATTACGATAGCTTTAATTAAGATTAAGTCTCCCTAATCCTAAACCCCAATAACCATGAGTAACGAACAGCTTTTAAACTTTTTGAACACTATCCGCGCGGAGCTTATCAGTGCATTGCAAACCAGCGGGCGCGATAGCAGCGGACAAACATCGGCCCAAATATCAATTACGGAAGATGAAAACGCCGTTAAACTGGAAGTACCTGGTTATGTCCGTTTGTTAGAAACAGGCCGTAAACCAACCTCTAATAATGCTCCGCGTAGTAACCCGCCAATGATAGAGCGCATACAGGTGTGGTGCCAGGAAAAAGGCCTTTCGGAAAAAGCAGCATGGGCTATCAAAAAATCGATAGATAAAAAAGGCTTTAAAGGCACACCCGGTTTGTTGGATGCTTTAACCGAAGATAACCTTAACCAAAAACTCGTCCCCTTTCTCGATAATATGGCCGATGACACGCGTGCCGAAATTTCAAACCTGTTAAATGTAAAATAACAATGGCTAACCTAAACCATTAACTGCTTTTCTCAATACAATCCATAAACCAACCTTATAAGCCTATGTCTTTAATTGCAAAAATCGATTATGCAAACACCTTTGTAAACGGCACGCAAACCAGCGGGCAGGTATTTATTTCTTTGCTTGATGCAGCAAGCGGGCAGCCTGCCAACGGCAATAATGTAATAATAACCTATCAGCAAAACGTTAACGGAACGCTAAGCACCAATACGGTTACCATTCCGGGGCAAACCGCAGCTATTTACTCCGGCTTGCTAAGTGATAGCTCTAACGGTTACTTTACAAATTTTACCATAACCGATGTAGGCACCGTACCCAGCCAACCGCCGCCCGTTGGAGTATGTGATCTGTCTGTAAATTATATCCGTGTTTATCAGCCCGAATCAGCACCAGGCGCTGCGGATGGGCAAATTACGATAAGTGCTTCTTCCAGTTACCTGCCGGTGGCATATAGTATAAACTCAGGTAGCAGCTGGCAGTCGTCCCCTACCTTTTCGGGATTAAATAGCGGGCTCGTTACCGTTCTGGTTAAAGACAGCAATTCTTTAGGTTGTATAGATCAGGCGTCCGTAACCGTTCCAATATCTTCAAGCTTACTGGTGAGCGACCCATCCGTTACCTTAACCGGCGGAAACATTTCCCGTTGGAGCGCCGCATTTAACCCTGTTGTCTTTACCTATCAGCGTAAAGATTTCAATGTTACCTCGGTAAGTGCGGATACACAAACTGGTAATGCAGCCCTCAGCGTAAATTGCGATGTAACGCCTGTTGAAAGTGCATTGTCTGCCAACACACAGGCGCTGCAAAATGCTGCTGCATTAAACGTTGTATTGACCAATATAAACCCGGTTTATATTTATTTAAGCGCAGGGCCGTACGCCGGTACTTACCAGGTTATCAATGTAACAAATGAAAAACTGATAATTGACCAGGCTTTTATCTCAAACGCTACAGGCTACGTTAACATCAATTTGCTGCGGCCGTATTACCAGGTCCGCACCCAGATCACCTACCAGGATCCATTGACGGGCAAGCAAAACAATATCATTTCTGTAAACAGGCCCGATAGCACCGGCCTGGTAAAAGCCGACATTAGCAATTTTTTACAAAGCCTGCTGCGGGCAAAGGATCAAAGTAATTTTACCCAGGCTAATTATCGCGACAGTAACTTAAGTGCGAGTTACCAGATTGGCTATGCCGAATACTGGGATGGCAAGCTATCAGCGAATCAATCGCTTACTTACATTCCGGTTTCAACGCCCTACTATGTATTATATGCTGCAAAGCAATTAGGTGAAAAGTACGGTGGTAACCTTGCCGCTTACGTACCATTTAATACGGTTACAGATAATACACAACTTGCTAAATGGATTACAGACTTTACCGAACCCGCTTATTCAAATGGTTATCCATTTGATATAGGTTTTATCTATAGCGACAACCTGCTTGGCAGGCAGCTGTTTTATGAACTAGTTCCGCTGGATATTAACCGCAACCCTGTTGGTGGGGGTACGCAAAGCAGCTATCTCATAAATGATGATGGTTCATGGTTGCTTAACCAGGATGGCAGCAAGCTTGTTATAGCATCGCAAACATCGCTGGGTTTTACGCTGCCCGCACAGCTTGGTCTCAACCGTTTATTAGTAAACACCAATTTTGATAGTGACATATTTTACTTTACGCTCACTTTAAAGTATACGGACGGTAATACAACCCGCGCTGTTACCCAAACGCAAACCATAAGGGTTGACAACGCGGTAGATGAACAATCTGTTTACCTGCGCTGGATAGGATTAAGCGGCAGCTGGAATTATTACCGTTTTGTATACAACCAGGAAATTTCGCTTGATGTGCAGAACGCGGTCATTATTAAAAACTATGTATCGGATTGGGAAAACCAGGATGGCATTGAAGAAGTGATTGGCAAAAGCGCCGGTCAAAAAGTAAAATTGGTGGCCGAGGACTTAACCGTATCAGATATAAAAGGCCTGCAATCTTTAAAGTATTCACCTAAGGTACAGATGCTTATTAACAAAAATCCTGTTAAGTGGCAAACAATTGTAATTAACACGGCATCCTTCAGCGAGTATGAAACTTTAAACGGACAAGCACCATTTAGCATAACCTTTAATATGCCATCCATAAATATTCAAACACAGTAAGCAAAGATGGATCAGTTACAACTATTTATAAACGATCAGCTTGTGGACCTGAGCAGCGATAGCCCTATTGCGCTTACCTTCCAGATAAACAACCTGGCCGATGTGCAAAACCAGCAGGGCAATACCAGCAACCAATTTAAATTGCCGCTTACGCAGCGCAACCGGCAAATACTTGGTTTTCCCGACGATGTTGCATTTACCACAGCGCTGCCTTATCAAAAATATCAGGCCAAGCTTACACAGGATGGCTTAGAGATTTTGCCATATGGCATAGCCGAATTAAGCGGCATTGATCAGGATACTGCTAACATAACCGTATTAAGCGGGAACGTTGATTTTTTTGATGCTATTGGCGGCAAATTGTATGATATGGGCGATAGTACCAGTATCTGGAGCAATTACGGGCAAAACATGGTTTGGCAGCCTTATGATCATACCTGGAACCTGGATAATGTTGCTGTTTCACAAGTAAAAACCGATGGCTGGATCTATCCTGTTGTAGATTACGGTTTAATCACCGACGATTATACCCAGCCAATTGATGTGCACAACCTGCGGCCCGGCTTTTTTATTAAAACTGCAATTTCACTTTTGATGCAGGCATCCGGATATAAAGCAACCGGCTCCCTACTTGCCGATCCGCTTTATCCCTTATTGATAGCACAATTCAGCAATGGCAGCTTTGAGCATGGGTCAGACTATCAAAACCAGGTTGATAATCGCGGGCTATCGGCGCTGATGCAAACCGGCCGTGACCTCTCCTATCCGCAAGGATATTTTGTTTGGGACACCGTTACTTCTGACGCATCTGCACAGTTTAGCGACCGCACCGTATTTAAATCTAAAACCATAAACAGCGTTACCATCACGGCAACTTTTCCTGATGTGTTTTTTAAAGGCTATGTTACCCCTACCGGTAAGGCAAGTAAGCTGTCGATGTTTATTTACTATCGCGACCCCAATTACCCCAATACAAAAGATACACCGCTTACGCAATATGATTTTCAGTTTAGCGGGTATGGCGAAAAGTTTCCGGACGGTCGCCAGGGAAGCGACCCCAACGGGTGGACCAGGCTAAACGGTTCTGACGGTGCCAACCTTTTCGCATCCATCGAGATAAGAAATGCCACTGTATCTTTCCAGACAGAATTACCCGCGGGCGGCGGTATTTTTATCGGGTATACATTTTCAGGAAGAAAAGGTGCTTCGGCACATTTCTATCCCGGCTTTTCGTTATCCATAGTAAGCCAGAACCAAACCGTTCTGTATGATCAAACGGTACAATGTGAACGCATCTTTCCCGATATTTCTCAAAAGGACCTGCTTAAAGATACCCTACAGCGTTTTGGCGTTATCTGCCAAACCGATAACAACAGTAAAACCGTATCATTCAATTCTTTAAAAGACATTGTTAACAATATTCCTGTTGCTAAAGACTGGAGCAAAAAATGCCTTAACCAGGGTAAACAGGTAAGTTACCAGCTTGGTAATTACGCCCAGGTAAATTACATGCAATATCAAACCGACCCTAATATTTTGCCGCTGCATTTTGGTTGGTCGCAGATCCGCATTGCCGACCAGACATTGCCCGCCAATGCTACGCTCTTTCAAAGTCCGTTTGGGCCAAGTCTTAACCGCCCCTATATTGGCGGAACCATTGCACAGATAAAAACCATAGACAATACAAGCAGCACCAATAATTTCAGCATAGGCGTAACCCCGCGCATACTTATAGATCAGAAATTACATATCGGGAATATCGGCAAAACAGTAACCTTTACGGATGGGAATGGCAACAACCGCGTAATAAACGATGTTATAAGCACGCCATATTTTTATAAACCGGATGCGCCGCAGCTGGGCGCAGGCTATGGGCAGGCCAGCCTGTTATTTGATGACCTGCGAAAAAGATATTATCCCGAACTGCAAAAGATACTTACCCAAACAAAAAAAGTAGTGCGGTACATACTATTAACACCTCGGGATATACTTGAGCTCAATTTAATGATACCGGTTTATATTCAACAAGACAGTGCCTATTATTACATTAATAAAATAGATTCATGGCGCAAAGGGCAGCCAGCAAAGGTTGAACTGGTAAAACTTGATTAACGGTTAACTATCAAAATATTTTTAAAATCAGTTTGAAATTTACTCAACGGGCATTATTTTTATACCAAAATTTTTAGCAAAAAAACATGAAGAAAACCTTACTTATCGCGTTATTACTGATCCCGTTTTTGGGAATTTCGCAAACGACTAAACCTATCGATGGCTTTTTAGGAATCAAATTTGGTGCAAGCCGGGCCAGTGTTATAGCTGCTTTGAATGCACGGGGCGGAATAATGGACAAAGAACACTCAACGGCTGAGAGGATCTTATACAACAATATTACCCTTGGGCACAGGGGAGCACGCGGGCTTTTTGTAAGCTTTGTTGACGATAAAGCCTACCTGGCAAATTTTGTTTTTGTGCCGGAGCTGGAATCTCAAACACTGCAATATTTTTACGCTTTGATAAATGATATAAATGAAATTTATGGAACAGGCCATTTAGTAAAACATTTTCAGGAACCTTATAATGACAACGACGACGACGGTATAAAAATTGACGCTCTTAAAGATGGAAAAGATAAATTTTATAATTTTTGGCAGTCTAAACCATCCGACAATTCAGTTGGTGTGGAGATCAGAGCCGAAAATCTATACATTGATTTGTTATATAAGGATGAGGAGCTTGGTAAACTTGCAGACAGCAAACAAAAGGCAAAAGAAAAGTCAGATTATTAATTTTACAATGAGCCCTGTTAAAGGGCTTATTTTTCACAAAATATTATGCCAAATAGCATATTAAACATAATTTAAAATTCATTAAATGGCAGACGATATAAGTAAAAAAATCACGATAGTAGTTGAGGCCGAAACAGGCGAACTTAAAAAAAGCATCACAGATATTAACCAAACTTTAGATGCGCTGCTGCAACGGCAAAAATCTTTGGGAGATGGGAGTAAAGACACCACCAAAGCACTCAAAGACCTGGCAACGCAAATAACTGCTGTTAAGGCGGCAATGGAGACGCATAGCAAGGCTATTGATGAAAATTCAAAAATGTTAAGCACATCAAGATCCGGCTTACAGCAAAACAAAGATGCCCTGGATGCTTTATTACAAAAATACCGGGCAATTAGTAACGAGCAGGGTGATAATTCAAGGAAAGCAAAAGAGCTAAACACACAGATCGGGATATTATCAAACACTATAACACATCAGAATGCAAAGCTGGAAGAGAGCAGGAAAATATTTGACAGGCAAAAAGCAACCACAGAAGCGCTTAAAACATCGTTCGATAAGCTAAAGAATGTTTCAGGGGATTTTGGCCCCAGTTTGAAAGAGGCAGCAGAAGGCTTCGATTATTTAAAAACGGGTCTTTCTGCCGTTAAAACGGGTTTCACAAGTATAAATGAAGCCATTAAGACCTCCGCTTTTGGGCTTTTAATGATCACTTTACAATCTATAGTATCCTACTTGACTCAAACAACGGAAGGCAATAAAATATTGAAAGGCGCTATTTCGGCAGTAGGCATAGTAGTAGAAAAAGTAAACAAGCTTATCCATGCTTTTGGTGCTATCATGCTAAACGCATTTATGCATCCGGTAGATACGATCAAGAAAATTGGAGCTATCATACAACAGAATATCATAAATCGATTTAAGGCGCTGGGGGTTATCCTGGATGGAATTATTCACCTGGATTTTAAAAAAATGGCGGATGGTGCCGTGCAGGCGGCTACCGGCATTACCCACGCAACGGACAAAGTGACAAGTTTGTATACCGCTGTAAAGAGCGGAGCCAAAGACATGGCAAATGAAGTTGTTAATGCTTATCAGAACGGTTATGACCATGCCGGTAAGCACGTTGCAGACCATGAAAAAACGGTTAAAGATTCTATTGACCGGCAAATGGGCTATTACGACGGACTATCAAATAAGGTAAAGCAGGTTTATAAAGATCAAAGCAGCAAAGGCAGGCATGACAACGGCCCTCTTAATGCTGCTCCGGGGTCTCCTGAATACAATACAACTACCCCGCAGTTGTCTGAAACTGTAAAAGGGTTTGGCGATGCAGCTCTTAACACAGAAAGCGTAACTGCCGTAGATAAAAAGATACAACAATTTAAGCAAATTGAAGATCTGGCGCAGCAATCGGCCCAAAAAATTGAAACCAATGCTTTAAGCACGTTGTCGCAAAGTATCCAAAGACAAAGTGCTGCTAAAATTGCTGCTCTTGAAAAAGATAAAAATGCAGAACTAAGTAATTCGAGCCTTACCTCTGCGCAAAAACTTGCCATACAGAATAAATACAAAACGCAGGAAAATGCTATAAAAGCAAAAGCATTTAAACAAGAGCAGGAAGCGTCAATTGCCCAGGCAGTTATCAACGGTGCATTGGCTATCACAAAGGTAGCTTCGCAAACAGGTATAGGCGAGGCCCTGGCTATAGCCCCTATTATAGCGCAAACAGCGGCTGAGGTAGCCAAAATAGCATCTCAAAAAGCGCCGGCTTATGCAAAAGGAGGTTTACATTATAGTTCTGATGGTAAAGGCGGCCTGTTACCGGGTTTTAGCAAAACCGATAACACCAATGCCTATCTGCGTTCTGGCGAGGGAATTGTGGTATCAGAAGCCATGCGGGTTCCCTGGGCGCGTAATTTGGTAAGCGCAATAAACGTTGGCTTTGGCGGTCGTGATTTTTCAATCGCAAACCCGGGCCGCGGTTACGCAGTAGGCGGAATTTTTACCGACGGCGGCGATGCCAATCGCTATTACAACCAACCGGTAACCGATCAAAAAAACCTGGCAAATACCATTGCCTATCAAATGATTAACAACTTCCCGCCGGTTTATGTTGATGTTAAAGACGTTAACAACCAGCAAAATATACTGGCGCAAACCATCAACAGGGTAAATCTCTGAAAGCTATTATTTTGATTTCGATTCGTTTATCAAAGTAAACATTTTTTTAAACACCTGATTATCCTTGGGCTTTAATTCTAACTCAAAGCTTTGCTCATTACTTTCAAAATTGATCGAGGTAATTGACGATGATAAGATTTTGCTTACGTCTTTCATAGAAATCGGGAAATTTAAACTGGCAACCATGTATTCACGTTCTATTAAACCCTTTTTGATTGTTTTACCTTCCGGGGTAACACTTTTTTTGTTCACAAACTCGATGACGGTATTGTCGGCCAACTTAAAAATGACTTTTTTTCCAGCTTCAAAATCATAGTACTTATGGCCTTCTACTGTTATATCGGTTTCCAGGTTTAAAAACACATTACTGTTAATTTTATACACATATGCCTGTACGTACTCTGCGGCTGCACTAGTAAAAGAATCCTTAGATGCTATCCTCTCCTGCGATGTCGATTTAACGGTATCGTTTGTTGCTTTATCTATACTGGTTTTATATAGCTTTTGAGAGAACCCGAATGCGGGCATTAATAAAGTGATGGAAACAAGAGCACATTTGAGTGCTTTTTGAATTGGCTTTTTGATCATGATACGGTTTAAAATCTGACGCAATAATAAAAAAAACATAGTAAAATCCCTAAAGAACTATTTACAAATGGACATTAATACAGCAAACGCATTAATTGATAATGGAACCTTTGCAGCGCTTTACCAGTCAGGCTTCATCACAAACAAGATCTTCGTTTACCGCGAAATATATTTATGGGTGCACCAGCAAATTAAACAGCGTGGCATCAGTAAGAACCAGGCCGTGTTAGAAGCTGAGGCAAAGTTTATGAAAGACGAGAGAACCATCTGGCGCGTTTTGAACAGTTTTAAGGAAAATTAAAATCATTTTGTAACAAATCAGTCTGCCCTGTATCTAAATGATAAACAATTTGTTTATCATGAACCCGAATAGCCTGTTCAATAAAAAGAAAACAGACGGTGTAAAACCAAAAAAATCAAAAACAAGAGAATGGGTAGATGCGCTGTTGTTTGCAGTGATTGCCTCTACCATTATCCGTGGTTTGCTGTTTTCTGCATATGCTATTCCTTCGGGTTCTATGGAAGGCACAGAGCTTACCGGTGACTATCTTTTTGTAAGTAAATTTTCATACGGCCCCCGCATGGCTTTTACGCCCATATCAATTCCGTTCCTGGAGCCTACCGTTTATGGTATCAAGACTTATTGGGACGGTATTAAGCTGCCTTACCTGCGCTTGCCAGGCTTAGGCGACCCCAAAAAAGGCGATATTGTTGTTTTTAATAAACCCGAGGAGGCAGACCCATCTTATAACCGACCGGTTGATGCCAGGACTACTTTGATTAAGCGTTGTCAGGCTATCCCGGGCGATGTACTTACCATTGTAAATGCACAGGTATACATCAACGGTAAAGCGGCAAATAATGCACCCGATGCGCAAACCTCGTACACGGTTATAACAGATGGAAAAGAAATAAACCCGCAATTATTTCAGGATCTAAATATTACTGTGATACAGCAAAGTGCTGCTGATACTTACCAGATGATTATCCCGAATAAGAATCTTGCAACTTTAAAAAGTTACTCGAACGTTAAAAGCGTGGTTCCTTATATCCAGCCGGCCGGGCAGTATGATCCGGAAATATTCCCGCATAACGAGCATTTTAAATGGAATATGGATAATTTTGGCCCTTTAACGCTCCCTAAAAAAGGCTGGATCATAAAGCTTAACGATTCTACCCTTGTGCTATATCGTCGTGCTATAGAGCTTTACGAACATAACAAGGTTGAAGGCTCGGGTAACGACATAACTATCAACGGAAAAAAGACGGACAGCTATACATTTAAACTGAACTACTATTGGATGATGGGCGACAACCGCCACGACTCGCTCGACTCACGCTTCTGGGGTTACGTTCCTGAAGATCATATCATAGGCAAAGCTTTGATCACCTGGATGAGCATCGATTCAACCCAGGATGTATTCCACAAAGTTAGATGGAACAGAATCCTGAAACCGATTAATTAGGATAAGAATTGTTAGAATTTACAATATGGTTTAGCAATATTAAAATACTGACAAACTACCGCCACCAATAAATCAAACAACCCCGGCGATCTTTGTAAGATCAAATTCGTTCATTTCACAAAGGAATTCATTAATTCCAAAAATTCCGGTTCGGACAACTGACAAACTAACGCCACCAACAATTTTAACAACACCTGCGATCTTTGTAATATCGAATTCAATTCATTTTACGAAGAAATTTTCTCAATTCATTAATTCCAAAAAATTCCGGTTCAGACAAATAAAATTCCAGTTTATACAACTGACAAACTACCGCCACCAACAATTAAACAACACCAGCGATATTTGTAACATCTTCCCGAATTCATTGTACAAAGTGATTCTCCGAATTCATTAATTTCAAAAATTCCGGTTCAGACAAATAAAATTTCGATTCAACCCTCAATAAATTATGCCAATTGGCATAAAATACAACATCTACTAACTAATCTAAATAATGAGCTATAAAATTTATTTATACGATACCGATACGGACTGTATCGGCTCGGGCAGCTTATCCTCTGCCTTTATACAAACCCAGCTCGAAGCAGCAGCGGGCGACGATGTTGAGGTACACATCAGCTCGGTAGGCGGAAGCGCTTTTGATGCCATTGCTATATATGACCTGCTTAAAAAATATCCCGGGAAGGTAACAACCTGCATAGATGCGCTTGCCGCTTCGGCAGCCTCCATTGTAGCAATGGGCGGTCAACTGGTAACCATGAGTAAGTATGCCCTGCTAATGATCCATAAGCCGATGGTAGGCACCGGCGGTAATGCTGATGAACTTTTAAAGGATGTGCAGATGCTCAATATTGTGCAGGAGCGTTTGGCCCAGATCTATATGGATAAAACAGGCCTTGATGATAATACAATTAACAGCCTCATCAACGCTATTACCTGGTTGTCAGCAGACCAGGCACTTAACCTTGGTTTTATTGACCAGATAGACAATTACAACCCGCCAGTAAGCAATAGCGCTATCATACAAAAATACACCAATACTGCACCGGCGGTTTACAAGCAATGCATTAACAAAATCTTAAACAATAACAGCAAAATGAACATCGAAAACAGAGAACTTATTGAAAAAACCTCGTCGGTTTTAAATAAGATTATGAACTTTTTTAAGAAAGTGGTGAACAAACAAACCATTACAGACAAAGGCACGCTGCATCATGCGGGAGAATTAACTGAAGGCACCGAGGTTTTCAATGACGATGATATGGAAACACCTGCCGCTGCCGATACCTACACCACAGCCACTGGTAATAAAGTGGCAGTGCAAAGTGGCAAGGTGCAAAGGATCACGCCGCAGCAAACAAACCCGGACAACGATACAGAACCGGCCGATGATGACGATGACGATTTGTCTGACGTACTGAAAGGTGCAAAAAAACCATTGGCAGTTCAGAATAAAATAGAGCGCATCAAAGCCAAACTTCAGGCACAGAACGCTCTGCTGGCCGAAGCGAGAACAATGCTGGAAGAGGCTAATAATCGCCTTAATAAAACTCACGAAGAAGTAAAGAACGAGATCAAATCAGACTTTACGCCTGAAGGCTCAAAAAGAAGTGCAAAGGCTAAAACCGAAACGCTTCCCTTCTTTGCTCCGCAAACACAACTGGCCAAAAACGCAGTAAAAAAAGCAATATCAAAATAACTGATTGACTAAGTATCGGTTCTTTCATAATCCTAACCGTTCAACCATTCACCTACTCCAACCTAATACCACCCTTAACCTAACCTTATCACTTTATCAACTAATTAACCATTCAACTTAATTTTATAATGGCTCAATTTACATTTACAAACAACACTTATGCCGGCGAAGCACTGGCAGGTTTTATGGCAAGCACCTTGCTTGAAGCCGATTCTGTAAAACGCGGACTGCTTACCGTAATCAACGACGTAAAATCAAGAAAGATCATTCTTGACGTTGATGACGACGTGGTGCTGCAAGACCCATCGGGCATGTTCAACGACCAGGGTACTACCGCCCTGCAAACCGAAAGCTACCTGGATCCTGTTATCTACGAATTTATGAAACAGGAGCAATGGGACAAACTGGTACAATCTTGGGAAGCGCAAAGTCTTAAACCCGGTGCCTTTATGGATTATGAAGGCATTGTTGACCTGTCTGATTTTATGGTGCAACGTTACCTTACCAAAATTCAAATTGCTAACGAACGTTTATACTGGCTGGGTAAAAGTTCTACAAAAGAAGCAAGCTTTACGGCAGCTTTTCCGGGGTTATTGCCAAGTATAGCAGCTGCTTCCGGCGTTTATAAAGTTGGTTTAAGTAAACCGGCAACATCTATGGTAGCTACTGCTATTGATGCTACCGGCCTGGTAACAGTAACCGATACATCTACCCTTGCAGATGGCGACGTAGTAACACTAACCGGCATTACAGGATCTATAAAAGATTCTACAAATGGCTCAGGTGGTATTTCACTACAAGGGCAATCGTACTTTATTCAGATAGCCGGTGCCACATCCTTTAAATTGGTGCGTAACTATAACGAGATAAACAGCCGTAAAGCTGCAACTTTCACCGGTACTGCTACTGTTGCAAGCGTAAGCTACATTAATGTAAGCAATGTACTGCAGGTTTTAGGCAGCGTTTATGCACAGCTTGATCCTGCCGACCGCATTCAGGACGACTTTAACCTGCAAATACCTCTGCATGTTGGTTATGCATACGCACAGGCCCAGGCAAACAAAGCGCTCAATGTTATCAATGCGTTTACGGATCTTAAAAAGATGGACTATCTGGGTATTCCGTTACAGATTATGAACCACTGGCAGGCTAATACCATTTTAGGCGCCCGTTCATCTAACCTGTTTTTAGGTGTTGATCTTTTAGGTGATGCTTCTGAACTATCAACCGTTTACATGAAGCCGTATACTAACGATAACGTGGTGCGAATGAAAGCGAGGATGAAAGCAGCTGTTAATTTTAAATTTGCAAATGAGCTGTTTTATCTTTCAGCTTAACTAACAGATCTCCGGTTTATTGAGTGCCGTTACCATGCACTTAATAAACTATATTACCTGTCAATTATCAAAAACATTTAATCTAATTAATCAAAATGTCTATTTATAACAAAATAAACGCAGGTTTTAGCCTGGGTACGGATGCTCCTGTAACAGCCGGAATTGAGGATGTGATTTACGTCTTTAACCAGGGCGACATCGCTTTCACTTTCGACCCGACAAACCCACTGATCATAACCGGCTTAACTGCGGTTAACAATGCAAAAATTTACAAGTTTGAGGGAACAAACAACAGCTTTAATACATCTTCTAAACTGGCTAAAACATCTGTTGGGCCGCGCTACACAGAAGAAATTGATTTTAACGTCGCAGGTTTTTCTGTTGAGATTAAATCACAGCTGATGGCAATGGGTTATGGCCGGGTTTGCGCTATAGCAGTCAATAATTACAGCACCAGCGATTCGGCCGTTGAGTTGTTTGGAGCGGTTAACGGCCTCATTCTAACAGATGCCGAACGTAGTGCCGCTGATGAAACTATGGATGGCGGGTATAAATTAAAACTTACCAACCCTGATAAAATGAGAGAACCCTATCCGCCACGCGCAATTTCCATTGCACCATCAAGCGGAACAGCAACTTACACCAGCACTATCGCCGCGCTGGAAGCGTTGACTGTGTAGTAATTGGTCATTGTGTCATTAGTCATTTATAAAAATGGCTAATGACTACCTAAAAAACTTATCAATAATATAATAACTAATGGCCAATGACTAAAAAGAATGAAAACATATTTACCACAAATTGAGCGGCGCATCCTGGTAAGGCCTAACCAAACCTTTGGCATCCTCAATTACGATATGGATAATGCTTATCCGCAACGTATGTTGGAATTGGTTGCTGCATCGCCTACGGCTAAAGACTGCTGGAACAAGCGGACAAAATTTATAGCCGGAAACGGGTTTGAAGAACCGGGTGTTGGCAAGCAGGCTGTAAATAACAAGGGACTAACACTTTCAAAACTGCTGAAAGCTGTAGCTACAGATAAGGCACTGTTTACCGGCTTTGGCATACATGTAAACTATAACGCTAATTTTAAAATTGTATCTGTTAACTACGTAAAGTTCGAAGACATCCGTATAGCCGATCCTGACAACAACTGGGATGATTACCCCGAAACCGCTGTTAAGTTTGCGCTCTATTCTGATTGGGGTCGAAAGACCTGGAAGAACATTATGCGCAGCAAGATCATTTTCCTCGATAAATACAACCCCGACCCGAACGTAATAAGCAAGCAAGTGGCAGCGGCCGGCGGCTGGGATAATTATAAAGGCCAACTATATTACTTCAATCCGGAAGTGGATGACTATCCGTTAATTGAAGCAGACAGTGTTTGGGAAGATTTTGAAACAGAGGCCGGTATAAAGGTTTTTAATAACCGGGAGGTAACAACCGGCTTTCTGCCATCTACTATGCTGTTTATGCAATCGCGGCGCGAGGAGGCAGATAATAGTGGCCCCAATAATGATGAGTTCTTGTACAATAATCCGCCATCGCAACTGGAAAAAGATCTCGGGTCATTCCAGGGAGCCAAGAGCGCGCAAAAGATCATTGTTATTGAATACGAGGATGAAAGCACCAAGCCTGAATTTAAACCATATTCCATTCAGAACAACGACAAGCTTTTTGAAACCACGGAAAAATCGGTAGAGGCACGCATCATTAAAGGCTTTTCGATCCCAAAAGAACTGATCAATGCCGAAAAATCATCCGGCTTAAGTAATGGTGGCGAAAAAAAACAAGCCATCTCCGAATTTAACGATAATACCGCTCCCGACAGGCTCGAACTTTCGGAAGCTTTTGAAGAGATTTTCAGTCGCTTTTACATCAATTTAAATCCAAATAACAACTGGAATATCATACCGGTACCAGCTAATGTTGCGGATGATAATGCAGGCATAAAAGCGGGTGCAAGTATCAACCAATTACTGCTGGCCAATATCCCTGCCGAAAATAAGATAGCCATTTTAATCTACGCTTACGGCTTTAAACAAACAGAAGCGGAAGCCATGGGCCGTATCGGTGAGTAGTTGAAAGTGTTGGTTTAGATTGATTGGCTTCATTTTCCACTCTAATTACCGCAACCACTCTAACCAACTCGACCCATTATCTTAATCAACCCTCAAAATGAACATAATTAATCCAACTACTTTCCAGGCTTACGAAGATATTTCATTAACTATCAAGCCCGAAAGACTGAACATTTTTATTAAAAAGGCGCAGGAGCTTGATCTTAAACCATTTCTTGGGCACGCTTTATACTATGATTTTATTCAGCATTTTAATGTTGATGGTACTTTACAGGACGATGCGCCCCAATGTTATAAAGATCTTTTAAATGGCAGCGAATACCTGGATCAATATGGCCATATTGTTTTATACGAAGGCCTGTTGCCAACGCTCGTCTACTTTACATTCGCCCGCTTTATTGAGGCCGATGCGGTACATTATACAGCAACCGGCCCAGTCATAAAGCATCATGATAATGCCGACGCACTTGCACCTAAAGACATTGTAAAGCTGGTGCAGCAACAGCGAAGCGTTGCAAATGCACATGCTAACGAAGTTGAAAAATTTTTATGGGACAACAAAGAAAGCTTTCCGTTATGGCGATACAATGGCAAAAATAAAAGCAGCAGGCAGGCAGGCCCTCGTATTCGCGGCATAGACCGGAGTAACTTCAATTATCCTTCAGGGTACGATCCGGCTAGGCTTGACAGTTGCCTGCCGATAACAGAGTTTATGAACTAAAATAAAATTTTAATGCCTACAGATAAAAAAATAACCGATTTGCCGGTTGCCACAACTATAAGTGCTACGGATGTATCTGTTTTGGTAGATGCAGGTACCGATTATCAATATAATTTTACCTTACTGCTTCAATTCTTAAAATCGAACTTAAGTATAGGTGCAAATATATCTTTTGGCGCCGCCCTACCTCAAAACACCACGGGTAAAAACGGTGATGTGTTTGTGAACACTGCTACCGGGGCCTTCGCTCAAAAAATTGCAGGCACTTGGACAATTGTTTACACCTTGCCAGCTGCCAATGCGGCTGACGGCACCCTTTTATATGGGGCAGGCCTGCCAGGCACGGTAACCGGTAAAAATGCCGATAGTTATATAAACACATTAACAGGCGTATTTTACCAAAAAACGGGAGGATCCTGGATGCAGGTTTTCTCCATGTCTACCGGGCCTCAAGGTCCGCAAGGGCAAGCCGGAAATAATGGAACCGATGGCAAAAATGGCAATACAGTATTGTTTGGAAACGCTGATCCGTCAAATATCTCTACGGGAAACGACGGCGACTTCTACTTAAATACTGCCACATATTTGTTTTTCGGTCCGAAAACAGGCGGAACCTGGCCTTCAGGCGTTAGTATAATTGGCCCGGAGGGACCAACCGGTGTGCAAGGTGCAACCGGACCACAGGGAACCACGGGTGCCACCGGTGCGCAGGGACCTGCGGGTCCGCAAGGCGCTGAGGGTCAACCCGGAGCAACAGGTGCACAAGGTGCGACAGGCACTCCGGGTGCAGTCGGCGCCGGCGTTGCAAGCGGGGGTTCCGCAGGGCAGGTACTTGCAAAAGTTGACAATACCGACTATAACACCCATTGGGTTACCGCAGCAAGCGGAGGAGGCACGCCCGGAGGCGCAGACAAACAACTGCAATATAATAGTGCCGGATCATTTACCGGCTCGTCAAAGCTTACATTCGATGGCAACGTGCTGAATGTAAATAATGGCTCCTTTTACCTTGGCGTAGCCACAGCAGCCCCATCTGCAGCCTTACAGGTTGACAGCACCACCCAGGGCGTTTTAATACCACGAATGACGGTGGCGCAAAGGTTAGCAATAGCATCACCGGCCATAGGCTTAAGGGTATACCAAACAGATACCGGCACTTACGGCGAAGGCGGCTATGAATACCGCTCGACCGGCTGGTCATCAAGTGCAGGCGGCGTAGCCGGCACAAATGGCCAGATTCAATTTAACTCCAACGGATCATTCGCCGGCAGCCCCAGATTTACCCTCGACCCAAGCACATACCAGCTTTACTTAAAAGGAGAAAATTATGCAAGTTTGGTGATAGATGCGCAGAATGAAAGTGGTATAGAATTGCGTAATAATGGCAGCCGCTACGCTATATTTGCAGATGCCAATGGAACTCAAAGTAAATGGAAAGAGGGTAGTATAAATGACCTTGGAATATATGCAACAAATTTGTATTTAAATGGCAATACCTACACTACCAATGGTATTTACGGTGACACTTTAAACATAGGTAATCCAACGACCTATTTAAAAGTTTTTGATTTTGTCGGTGACGGAAATCAGTGCCTCTATACGACTTTTGTATATGGATCAAATTCTGTTAACATGGCTAATGCAAAAGCACTGTATGTTAATCCTCAGAACAACAATGATTATTTGATAACTGCTTCGTCAGGAGTTAATATCGGAATAGCTTCTAATGCAACGAATACTCAAGCTGATGTATTTGCACAATTTATGACCGAAAGTCATTCATTTATTTTAAATGGTGGTGGCGTTTTCAATGATATTCCTTGCGCAATCTTTCAAATAACTTCGACTAATAAAGGAGCACTTTTACCGCGTATGTCAACGTCTCAAAAAAATGCAATTGAAAATCCTATCCCAGGTCTTGAAGTTTACGACACAACCATCAATAAAAAGTGTGTATTTACTGGTTCTATTTGGGAAACAATTACATCGAACTGAAGTAATCATCAGATACTCAAAACACTTCAATTAGAGTTTCATATAATTTTCACCTTATTTAAGCTCTTTCTCCAATTCTTAAAAAGTCGCATTGCTGGTTGTTCTATGTATTTATTTATAAAATAAGCCGTTAACAGTACTGCTGGTAAAGCAACGAACAGATCGATAAACCAGCCAGCATAATGGAAATGCCGAGAATTGGTTAGCAAAGGTATTACCATGCTATTTCCTATAGTATAATGAATTAAATAGAGAGCATAGGATATTTTACCGCAAAAGAGCAATGGCCTGTTGATAACAAAACTTAACAAGTTTAAACTATAAAATAAAAAAATTAAAAGGAAAACAAGCAAAATCAATCCATATTGGAGTTGGCTCATAAATAACCCTTTGTATGTTTCGTTGTATAGCTGAACCTGCGTAAACAGGCAAAGTAAGAGTAACAAATATTTAAATGCACTGGCTTTAAAAAATTTGATTTTATAAAACACAATTCCCGCTATAAACAATGGCATACAATTAATTAAAGGATAATAATTTTTTAAAAAATTGAAAAGTGACGGAGCGCTTAGTTTCAAAAAAAATTCATATAGCAGGCAAATTAAAAGGAAAACGAATCCTATAATTTCCATTCTGTTTGTCAATCCAGCTAAATAAATCGCCAGGATAAACACATAGAAAAGCATTTCCAAGATTAAAGTCCAATACACCGTATCAATGTCCTTTATACCAAAGTAATATTGCAACATGGTCAGGTTTGCCAAATAGTCAATTAGGCTAATTTTTGAAGAATATCCTACAATTATCGACCAGCCAATAACCAAACTAGTACTTATAGTTACACATACCCAGTAAGTAGGATACAATCTCGAAAATCGGGCAATAATAAAATCTTTATAACTGCCTATTCGTTCAATAGACATAAATATCACGAAACCACTTATCAGAAAAAACAACTCAACACCGGTACACCCATATTTAAAAATTGATGTTAACTGTGGTTGCGCCATTGTAAAATGAAAAGCAACTACCATAAGTGCCGCTACTCCGCGTAAACAATCCAATTCTAAAAGCCTTGTTTGTGGCTTCATATAAGAGCAATTTGGTTTAGTGTTATAAAATATTGTGCTCGATTAAAAGCCTGACCATCTACATGTCAGCGAACAATAATACGGAATAAATTAACTATCATATATAGTTTTACCAATTCCGTTCTCCCTTAAATTCAATTATCTCAAAACTTAAAACAATTCACTATGCAAACATCATCTCTATTTTCTCTCGATCTCAAAGACCTGGCAAAAGGTCTTTTAGTAGCCATGACAGGTGCAATTATAACTGCATTGCAAACAAGTATCCAGGCAGGATCTTTTACGCTAAACTGGAAAACTACAGGCACTGTGGCGTTGACTGCCGGTTTATCCTACCTTACAAAAAACTTCTTTACCCCAGCTAAAATAGTTTCGTCTATTTAATGCATTTGCGCTTTCGCGCTTATCTAAATTGCTGCCCAACCGGCGGCGCAAATCAATACTATTTTATAATTAACATTATGCAATTAAGTGCACATGGCTTCGCCATTATTAAAAATTTTGAAGGGCTGCGTTTAACTGCCTATCGTGATGTTGCGGGTTTTTGGACAATCGGCTATGGGTCTACCCGTTACCACGATGGAAGGCCTGTCAAACCCGGCGATAAATTAGCCAGCCAGGCGCAGGCCGACGCGCTTTTTAAAAACACACTTGGCCAATATGAAAATGCGGTAAATCAATATGTAAAAGTTCCGCTAACGCAAAACCAGTTCGATGCCCTGGTATCCTTTACTTATAACGAAGGAACGGGCGCATTGAAAGATTCGTCATTATTAGTAAAACTTAATGAAGGAAACTACGCAGAAGCTGCTGCTCACTTTTTGTTGTGGGACAAAATAACAGATCCACGATCTGGCAACAAGGTGATTTGCCAAACATTGGTACAACGCCGTAAAGAAGAAAGCAGATTATTTTTAACCTAAATCTTAAAATTTATGACAGCCATAGAACATAAAGAATTAAAGGGCATTACTTTAAGGAACCTAATTGTAACGGTGGCAAGCACCGCCAGCATTGTTGCATCGGTTATGACCACTTACTTTGGCCTGAAATCCGAAATACAGGATATAAAAACAAGCGGACAAATGGAAGCGCGGATCAATAACATCCGAATCAAAATTCTGGAAGACCGTGTTACATTGCTTCAACATGAATACGAGATATTACAGAATAAACCCACTTCAATTGTGACGGGTTTACACAGCGCTTTACAAAAACCTAACCTATTCACATCCATTAAATAATTTCAATAAAGTATGAGTATTAAAACATTTATTATAAAAATCTGGAACAGCATTGAGTCGATCTTTGATGGCTTTCCGCCCGAACTTAAAACCGCCGTTCATATCGGGGTAGTTATAACAGAAAATATTAAAAGTTTTGTTGATTCACCTATGGCGGATATTCTTACAGCCCTTATTCCCGGCGATATTGACGATGATATAAAAACATGGTTGCGCGCCAAATTACCGGGGATATTAACAGAATTAAAACTTGCCGACAGCTGCAGTAATTTAACAGACCCGCAACAAATAACTGCTTGCGCCATTAAAGCTTTACAGGATTTAGATGGAGATATAAGAAGTTCGTTTTTACACAGCTTATCCATTCTGATTGCCCAGATTGCTGCGGGTGGAAAACTAACCTGGAGCGATGGGGCTACTATTTTAGAATGGTACTATCAGAATCGATATAAAGCCGCAGCTAATTGATTTAGTGCCCAGGACGAGATTCGAACTCGTACAACCTACGGATGCCACCCCCTCAAGATGGTGCGTCTACCAATTTCGCCACCTGGGCCTTTATAAAAAAGTCTTAAGTCAGTAGTTATAGACCATTAACCGGCCCTAACTTATGGCTTAAGACTTTCAATTTAAAAAGATGTGCCCGAAGAGAGACTCGAACTCTCAAGAGACAATTCTCAACGGCTTCTGAGACCGCAACGTTTACCAATTTCGCCATCCGGGCACTGTGCATTGGTCTGCTCAAAAAAGAAAACCAATACAGGGCCACAAATATAACGGATTAAAACAATAAAGATTAATCAAAATAAAAAAAGCAGATACACCTAAAATGGGGCTGTTTGATTATTTATCTTAATCAAATAGTCATCGCTAGTGCCAGCGTTCCGATTGTGGCGGCCATGCACGAAGCGAGGTTTAAACGTTCCGCTTTGTTAATTTAATGATAATTCGATATTTTTAGTCAACAAGAATGTACTTACAAATTCTTTAATCTTAATAGTTTGAGTTTGCAGGTTTGCTATGTTTATTATTTCGGAATATATTACTTAAATCCACAAACTGGACGCTTGCAGTAGCGGGGGATGGAAATTAAAATAACTTTAAAATATTACGAATATTTGAGATCATATTTTAAAGTCGAAAAACCAAATTTATTTAAACAATTAAAAGCAAGTAAAGGCGATACTGAAAGATATGAGGTAACCGAGGATTGGATGTTATCAGTTCGAGATTGGGCGGGTGAAAGACTTCAAAAAGTTGTTTTCGATGAAAATTACGGACTAACCCAGCATGGAGCATACTTGGAATATCTAATAGACTTATTATATATTTAATGCACTTCTGCCCGGCTAAGTGTGTCACTTGGCCGAGAAAGCAAAAGGCTTGTTAAGAAAATGAAGCCTTGCCTTGTGCCAGGGGATCGTCTTGTAAATAAAACGTTAAGAAAAACATTAGCATAAATTTGAGAGCGTGCTTCACTTTTGACGCAATTGTCTCATTCGCAAGAGAGCTGCCAGGTAATAACTACGTTTTAGGTGCAGGTAACAATACAGTTTATATTTATAAGCCAATAAACGGCACAGCAACTGTTGTTGCAAATTCCCATTAAATATCTTCATAACAATAAAAGCAAAGTAATATGAAAAGAAAATGGACAGTAATTGCAATTATATTGCTCTCACTAATTAGTTGTATAGGGCAACCTGAAAAAACTGCAAAAGTTAAGGGAAATACGTATAAAAAAGATATAATGGTAAGTTTTGCAGTTAATGATAGTTTGATTGTTATTGATAATAATTTCGAGATAATTTTTATCAACAAGGCCGATAGCCTAAGGCCATTAATAAAAAAAAACAAGCTGCAATTGCCTTATTTAAAAAGCGACAAACGTTACATTATAGTATTTCATTATAAAAATTATAAAATGCTTTTTAGGGAAATAACCAAACAAATGATTTTTTCAGGTCAAAATGTAGAATGGAAATTTGGCATTGATGACAAGCCATTTAAGAACAATTATAAAGGGTTACTTTCCGAAGCAGAATACAAAAACAATAAGCGAATAAAAGCTATCCAATACCTACAGTTCAATCTTTTAGAGTATGGCGACGGTATTCAGTTTGTAAATCAAATTGAGTAAGTCACAATCTCTGCTGACCAAGTGTCTTACACGTGGCGTTGCTGACCGTAGTGTTCAGCCGCTGTCCGAATGTCTGTGACTTCGGACGATTATGTAGCCATTACACCAAACTCAACCAAGTGTTAGGTTTATACCGCAGCGCTACAATACTCAAAAACAGGTATTATATGGCACCTTATTTGCAAGCTTTATTAAAAAAACATCACTTATAATTTAAACAGCAACCTGCTTACTTTGTCCAAATAAAGCAACTGCGGTACAGATGGCCTAACCTATAATTAGGCAAATAGTGCCGTAATCTACACAAGTCGGCTTTTTTTACTATTTTAACGAGGGCAAATATGTGCTATCCAAAAACTATTAATTATAAAAGATGAAAAACACCTGCTTTTTTCTTTGCTGTTTTACCATCCTCGCTTTTCTATTTCCAATGCTGCTAAATGCGCAAACTGTTGAAATACAACAGCAGGGGAAACCAACAAGTATTCGCGGCCTTTCGGTGGTGGATAATAATATAGCCTGGATAAGTGGCAGTAGCGGATATATAGCCACTACCGCTGATGCAGGCAAAAACTGGAATTGGGCGCAGGTAAAAGGCTATGAAAAAGCAGACTTTAGGGACATCGAGGCATTTTCTGATAAAGAAGCTATTATCATGAGTTCCGGAACGCCGGCCGTTATTTTAAAAACCACCGATGGCGGTAAATCATGGCAGGAAAAATATAAAAATGCCGACACAAGTTTCTTTTTTGATGCAATGGATTTTACAGACAAAAAACATGGTTATATTCTTGGCGACCCAATTAACGGCAAATTTTTAATGATGGAAACCAAGGATGGCGGCGAAAATTGGACCAGCCTTGTGGATGGGCCCGTTGCAATACAGGCAGAGGCAGCGTTTGCCGCAAGCGGAACATGTTTCAGAACTATTAAAAATTCACTGGTTATTGTAAGCGGAGGGAGCACATCCAACTTTATATCCGGCACTAATGCAGCAAACTGGAAAACTACCGCCCTGCCAATTTTAAAAGGCAAAAGCAGCGAAGGCGCGTTTTCTATAGCTGCACACAATAAAAATTTAGTGGTTGTTGGGGGCGATTACCAGCACGATAAAAGAACGGATTCTACAACGTGCTATTCTGCCAACGGAGGTTTAAACTGGCAACCGGCACAAACGCAGCCCGCTGGTTATCAGTCGTGTGTAGAGTACGTTTCTGATAATACATTTGTATCTACCGGTACCTCCGGAAGTAATATCACTACAGATAACGGTAAAACCTGGAAGAAAATAGATGGCGTAAGTTTTAATGTTTGCAGGCGCGCAAAGCGTGGAAATCTTATATTATACGCAGGCGACCGCGGTAAAATAGGCATTTTAAAATTTTAGTGCATTGAAAATGAAAACGTTAAAACGATTAAAAAATAAATTAAAATTAGGCTTGCACAGCATATCAAATAATTCTATATTTGCACCACTTTAAACAAAAGCACTAAAGTACGATTCCGTAGCTCAGCCGGTAGAGCATAACACTTTTAATGTTGGGGTCCTGGGTTCGAGTCCCAGCGGGATCACGGAAATTTTAAAAAGCCTCAAAAATCAATGATTTTTGAGGCTTTTGCTTTTTAGGCGTTGTTTCTGCTAACAAATAAGCAAAATTAATAGCCGGCTTTGCCAACCCGTTTAAAATGTTTTTATAATTTTTAAAGCAACTAATCTATCTTTATCGGCGATATATTTATTATTAAAGAACAGTGTTAGATCAACCGTTTAAGATAAATGTTTCACGAATCGAGCACACACATCATCATGATAAAATCTTTACTTGTCTCCTTTTTTGTTTTAACGCTGGCTGCGAGCACGGTAAACGCGCAACTTTATAAAGACCCAAAAGCGCCGGTAGAAAAACGGGTGGCCGATTTGCTAAAGCGAATGACACTGGAGGAAAAAGTGGCCCAGATGAGTATGTCGTCATTAAGCGAATCAACCAAAAGTAATATTGCATTTGGGGTATTGGAAAGTCCTTTCGTAACTGCCAGGGAAGTAGCAGAACAGTCGGCAATAGCAAAAAAATACGCCCGGCAGGATACGCGGCTCGGGATCCCTCCTATTCAGATTGGCGAATGCCTTCACGGGCAGCTGGCCGCGGGTGCTACGGTTTTTCCGCAGGCTATAGCGCAGGGCAGCACCTGGAATCCGGCTTTGATTGAGCAAATGGGTAATGTGATCGCTTACGAAGCGTCTACCTCGGGTGTAGACCAGGCGTTATCACCTTTGTTCGATTTAATTCGCGATGCGCGATATGGCCGTGTAGAAGAATGTTTTTCGGAAGACCCATACCTGGTTGGCCAATTAGGTTCGGCATTTGTAAGGGGCATGCAGGGCGACCCGGCTCAAACTATTTACAGCATTGCCGATGGTAAAGTAATGTGTACCGCTAAGCATTTTGCTGCTTACAGCAAACCGCTTGCGGGCATTAATCTTGCCCCTGCAGATATTGGCGAACGCGAATTACGCTCTATGTTTTTGCCGCCATTTAAAGAGGCTGTTCAAAAAGCAAATATTTATGCGGTTATGCCATCATACAATGAAATTGATGGAGTGCCGGCGCATAGCAACAAGTTTTTATTGCAGGATGTTCTGCGCAGGGAATGGGGCTTTGAGGGTTACGTGTTTTCAGATTACGGAGGCCTTGGTCAGCTTTATTCTTTTCACCGCGTTGCAAAATCACTTGCCGATGCGGCTGTTATGGGTGTAAATGCAGGGGTCGACCTTGAAGCGGCCAGGCCAGAAGCTTATTCGCACCTGATGGAACTGGTAAAAACCGGCCGCGTAAAAGAATCGCAGATTGACAGTGCGGTAGCAAGAATATTAAGGGCGAAGTTTAAGGCGCATCTTTTTGAAAAGCCTTTGGCAGATACTTCAAAGCTGGCATCAAGGCTGCACACACCAGAGCATGTTAAACTTTCACAGCAAATTGCCGAGGAATCCATCATTTTGTTAAAAAACGATAATCGCACCCTGCCATTAAACATAAATGCAATTAAATCACTGGCGGTTATTGGCCCCAATGCCGACCAGGTTCAATATGGCGATTATAGCTTTACGCGCGATAACAGGTCGGGTGTTACGGTGTTAAGTGGCATTAAACAGTTTGTTGGCGATAAAATAACGATTAACTATGCCAAGGGCTGCCAGCTTACAGGATCTGACAAAAACGGTTTTGGCGATGCCATAAAAGCGGCTCAAAATAGCGATGCAGTAGTGGTTGTGCTTGGTACCAGCAGCGTTATCTTTTCGGGCATCGGCTGGAACGGCCACGCGCCAGATAGCGAACCGAAAGACCCTTTTACATGCGGCGAGGGTTATGACGTTACAGACATTAATCCGCAGGGCGTTCAACGCGAGTTGCTGCAGGAAATTTATAAAACTGGAAAACCTGTAATTCTTGTGCTGGTTCATGGGCGCCCGTGGAGCATTGGCTGGGAAAAAGAAAACATCCCCGCCATACTGGAAGCCTGGTACCCTGGCGAAAAGGGAGGATCGGCAATTGCAAATATTTTATTTGGCAAGGTAAATCCTTCGGGCAGGTTAAATATGTCTATTCCGCAGTCGGCCGGTCATATTCCTGTCTTCTATAACTATGTAAATTCAGCCAAAGGAATCAATCGCCAGCACGGTTCGCCCGAAAAGCCTGGTCAGGATTATGTGTTTTCCTCTACCGATCCGCTATTTTCCTTCGGTTATGGTTTAAGTTATACCACTTTCCAGTACAGCAATATAAAAGTGTCTAAAACGGAGTTTAGCCAAAATGAAACGGTAAATGTTTCGGTAGATGTAAAAAACACTGGCACTATGGCTGGTAAAGAGGTGGTACAACTTTACGTTGGCAACAAGGTAAATTCTGTTAGTACGCCCGAAAAATCATTAAAGCATTTCAGCAAGATCGAGCTTAACCCTGGCGAACTAAAAACAGTTAAGTTTACCATCAATGCTGCAGACCTTGCAATATGGAATCGCAGCATGAAACTGGTTACAGAACCAGGCGATTTTAACGTGATGATAGGCCGCTCTGCAGATGATGTTGTTTTGCAGCAGAAACTAACTATCCGTTAATTTTTGATAAGGTAGCTTCGTCTTTTGTGCCGTTAAAATATTTTTTCAGTACGGCACTAAACACCGTGTCTGTATCTGGAACCGAAGCAAAAAGTGTCATGGACGATTTTAGTTTTAAGTCGTCGGGGCTGCCCATTACCTGGTTTGCATTATTGCCCGGTAAATTTAGCAGTGCGTTACTGATCTCAACAAGCCTTAAACCTAATACAGGATGCTTTAAATAAGCGGTTGCTTCCTGCAGATCTTGAATAGCGTAACGCTTAGACATTTCGCTGTAACCAAGCCCTGCTATTTGCGGAAAGATATACCACATCCAGTGACTGCGTTTTTTGCCGGCTTTAATTTCCGACAGTGCAATTGCATAATCACCATTTTGCGCATCTAAAAAACGCGTAAAGTTGCTGTTGCTACTCATCCTTTGTTTTCTTTTGTAAATTGGCAAAATGGGCACGTGCTTGTTTTAAGCCGGTAGCAATAGCTTCACCTTCATTACCGGTAGTTTTCAAGACCTCATTAGCAATTTCGGTTGCTTTGTCCCTAATTTTCTTAGGTTGATTTTTATAAGATGGCGGGTAATCTCCGTTATACCAGGGCATACTTTATTTTTTATTATTAAATAACAATGTCGGCAACTTAAGGTTTTGCAGGCCATTGTATCCGGTTGGTATATCACAATTCAATTGCTTAAACATCATTTAAGGTCTAAAACATCATTCGCATTAAAATTTACATATTTTGAGGCGAATTATATATTATCACATCAAATTGAGGTACAAGAATACCATTCACATTAAAATATCGATTTTTTAATGTGAAAACTTAAATGGATATTTTCTGAATAAGGCTATTCTCATCTCCTCCGATTAATGATCAGATATGATCATTTTAGATGCAGCCGCATTTTTAGGCGCACGTTTTATAAAAAATAAAAGCGGTAAAGTAACCACAAACAAGGCTCCTACAAAATAGAAACAATCGATATAGCTTTGCATGGATGATTGCCGCACAACAGTTTGTTCAATCACCCCTATTCCTTTCAACCGCGCTTCTATCGGGTTAATACCCTTGTGCTGAAAATAAATACATAATGAATTAAGCCGATTGACAAGCTGAAAATTGGTTGAGGTAACGTTAGTGAGCAGATCGGTGCGGTGTACGGCTATACGGCGTGCATAATAAGTGTCAACTGCCGATATACCGAAGGCGCCACCTAATTGCCGCATCATATTGTTTAAGGCTGCTCCCTGCGGTATATCTGCCGGCGATAGTGAAGATACGGCCAGCATGGTAAGCGGCACGGTTAAAAACGCCATGGCCGTAGCCCTGAAGATGAGATTAACACTTAGGTTACGGGCAGAGGAATCAAAGTCGATACCAGACATGCTCCAGTTAAAATAAATAAAGCAAAAGAAACCTGCGGCAACCACTACCAGCGGCGACAGGCCTGCTTGAATCAGTTTACCCGATACTATAAGCGCTCCTATTGCTATCACCGCACTCGGCAACAGCATAAGCCCGGTTTGTGTCGGGGTAAAGCCAAGCAAGCGCTGTGCAATTACCGGTGTAAGAAAAACAGAAGTGAACATACCTATGCCGGTTATAAAAGTTAAAATAGCGGCAATAGTAAGCGACCTGCTCTTAAACACCCTCAGATTAACAACCGGGTGCGGCACGTGAAGTTCCCAAATGATAAAAGATGTTAACGAAACTACAGCGGTTATAGTAAGCACTATGATGTAACCGGCAGAAAACCAATCGTCTGTTTGGCCGCGTTCAAGCACGGTTTGTAAAGAACCTATGCCTATGGCAAGCAGGGCAATTCCCCACCAGTCTACCTTGGTAACTTTTTGTTTTATGGCAGGCTCTGTTAATAAAAAATAGCAGGAAATGGCAGCTGCAATACCAATCGGGATATTTACATAAAAAATTAATGGCCATGAGTAATTATCTATAAAAATACCGCCCATTGTTGGCCCGATAGTAGGGCCTATAAATACCCCCACGCCAAAGATAGCACTCGCTACACCTTGTTTTTCTTTGGGGAACAACTCAAATATTACCGCCTGCGATACAGAGAGCAATGCCCCGCCGCCAAGCCCCTGCAAAAATCTGAATATTACCAATGTCCAGATATTATCGGCATTGCCGCACATAAAAGAACAGATCACAAAAATGATAATGGAGCCGATATAATATTTCCTTCTGCCGAAAATAGCTGTAAGAAAACTGGTTATAGGGATAATGATCACATTTGCTATGGCATAAGCGGTAACAACCCAGGTTGTATCTTCTAAAGTAGCGCCCAGGTTGCCGCTCATATGCGATAGCGCCACATTTACAATAGTAGTATCTATCAGTTCCATCACTGCGGCAAGCAGCACGGTTATAATCAATAATATTCGTTTTAAATTGCTCATGGTTTAATTTTAAATAGACCAATCGGTCTTTTAATCTTCAAAAAAAAATTTGGCAAAAATTTGTGCCATTGTTTTCACATAAAATATGAACCGTTGCTTTATCGATTCCATATAAATTCATCGCGCAAATATAAACCGATCGGTCTTTTTTAAAAGCATTATTGCAGGCTTTTACAATACAGTTACAATCACTTTTGTTATTGGTTATGCGAGGCAATCAAGCATTTACGTGCTAAAAAAGTAAAGCCCCTGATGGGCAGGGGCATTTACAACCAATATAAACCTAACGTTGAGAAGGGTCTTTGCGCTATGCAGCGCTGAGGTCAGAAGCGGGATCGAACCGCTGTAGAAGGTTTTGCAGACCTTAGCCTAACCACTCGGCCACCTGACCATTACCCGGGTTTAGCCGGGTATCAAACTAATTAAACACTTAACAAGAGCTAACTCGCCAGTTTCTTTAAATCCTCATTTCTGCTTTCATGTTCATCCTTTCAGTTAATTTATAAAATCAGTTATCAGTTACTCATTTTGTTTGCGCTTTAGCGTGTTAAAGCAATCATTTTATTGTTGTACCCAACGTTTTGATCTGGATTGTAAAAGCAATATTTTTTAAGCCAGGCCAAAGCCATGTTAATTATAAAACAGGAAATTTCGATTGATTTACCTTTTTAAGAACCAAAGATCAACAACAACAGCGGCCGGTTTCCTGTTGGGCCAGGAGTTCAAAGCATATTTTTTTTGTAGTGGTGTTGATCATATCGAAGGCAAATGTAGATAAAGAAATCATCTTTGCAAATAAATTCTATAAAAACTATAGACATTATAGAAATTAGTATATATTTGCATCCGAAACGTTCTTTAAACTTATCCAGAAAGACCGAGGGAATGGCCCTGTGACGTCTTAGCAACCTATATTAATTATAAGGTGCTAATTCCAACTCCTTAACCGGAGTACGATAAGAAGATACAGCTGACCCGCAGCTTTCTGGCATAGGTAGATAAGACAAATAAAAAAAGTGAAGATGAATATTTACCTGGATAATGCAGCCACCACTCCGCTCCACCCCCAAGCACTGGAAGCGATGACTCCTTTTTTACTGAATCACTATGGCAATCCTTCTTCCAAGCACGGGCCTGGAAGAGAAGCCAAAGCCGCTTTAGATAACTCCCGTAAAAGGATCGCTAAATTACTTAATGCATCCCCGGATGAAATCATCTTTACCTCTGGCGGTACCGAAGCAGATAACATTGCCCTCGTATCGGCAGTAACCTGCAACCGCATTGATCATGTTATCACTACCCCTTTTGAGCACCATGCAGTACTACATACGCTTAAATCGCTCAACAAACAATATCATACCCGCGTCAGCTTTATTAAGTTTGACGAATACGGCAACCTTGACCTTAAACACCTTGAATTTTTATTGTGCACCAATACCCGCAACCTGGTATCCGTAATGCATGCCAATAACGAAGTAGGGAACCTTAATGACGTAGAAAAAATAGGTGAGCTCTGCGAAAAATATAATGCCTTGTTCCATACCGATACGGTGCAAACAATTGGCCATTACAGGCACGACCTGAGCAAATTAAAAGTACATTTCCTGGCTGCATCGGCACATAAATTTCACGGCCCTAAAGGCGTTGGCTTTTTATATTGCCGTAAAGGGCAGCAATTAAACCGTTTAATACATGGCGGCGGCCAGGAAGGCGGCTTTCGCGCAGGTACAGAAAACATTCCCGGTATTGTAGGTATGACAAAAGCCCTGGAGCTTGCTTATGCCCAAATAGACAACGACGCTGCCTACATTGAAAATTTGAAGGACCATTTAATACAATCGCTAACTGATGTTTTGCCGGGTATCACTTTTAACGGTAATTCTACAAACCTGCATAAAAGCCTTTACACCGTACTTAGCGTGAGCCTGCCAACTGCAGAGATAGACTTACTGCACTACCTGGATGCCGAGGGTATCGCGGTATCCGGCGGAAGCGCCTGCTCTGGCGGTGCACCTTCGCATGTATTAAAAGCGCTCGGAACAGACCTATCAAGAACCACCATCCGGTTTTCGTTCAGCAAGTTCAACACGACAGAAGAACTGGATTACGTGGTAGAAAAACTGGCAATAGTATACAGATTAGTTGCTGCCTGAAGATTTAATAACCAAATAATAAACATATAAATGAGCTCAATAGTAATATCACACGAACATCCGGACTGGTTTAAACCCCTTTTTGCCGAAGTAGAAAAAAGAGGCATCCCGTTCGAGACTGTTAACCCAACGCAGCATGCTTTTGCAATTGGCGGGCCTAAGCCTGATTTTAACATTTTCTTTAACAGAATGAGCCCATCGGCCTATTTACGCAACGGTATACAGGGTACATTTTACACCCTTAATTACTTAAAGTTTTTAGAAAACCACGGCATAAGGGTAATTAATGGCTACAAGGCTTTTACTTACGAAACATCTAAGGCATTACAATTGCTTTTATTACAGCAGCTGGGCATTAAATATCCAAAATCGCGCGTGGTAAACCACAGCTCACAAATCGAAAAGGCAGCAGAAGGCTTACGCTTCCCGATTGTTGTAAAAGCGAACATTGGCGGCAGCGGCGCGGGCATTGAAAAATTTAACTCGATTGAGGAAGTTCGTGAAGCTATTAAAAATAACCAGATAGATTTTGGTATTGACCATACTGCACTTGTACAGGAATTTATACCGGCAAAGGGTGGTTACATAACCCGGGTGGAAACGCTGGGCGGCAAATACCTGTATGCCATACGCGTTTACATAACCGGCGATACCTTTAACTTATGCCCTGCAGATATTTGCCAGACTACTACCGGCCAGGATCTGGTGCGCAATGCCTGTGCGCTGGATGCGCCAAAGAACGGCTTAAAAGTAGAAGCCTTTACCCCTGCCAATGATATTATCGCCAACATAGAAACCATTGTACAGCAAAGCGGTATTGACGTTGGCGGTATTGAATATATTATTGACGAACGCGATGGCGAGGTATATTACTACGACGTAAATGCACTGTCGAACTTTGTGGCGGATGCGGTGAATGTGATAGGTTTTAACCCACACGACAGATTGGTAGATTACCTGGAGCAGCAGTTATCGGCCGTGTTGGAAACAGAAGAGCAAACCACTAACAGCTAAAGCATTTACTATGAGATATGGATATTGGCTGCCTGTATTTGGCGGCTGGCTGCGCAACGTTGAGGACGAACAAATGCAGCCTACCTGGGACTATGTTAAAAAGCTTGCCATACGCAGCGAAGAAATTGGCTTTGACCTTGCGCTTATAGCCGAATTATATTTAAACGATATAAAGGGCGAAGAAGAACCATCATTAGATGCGTGGTCTACCGCGGCGGCCCTCGCTGCAGTTACCAACCGGCAGGAACTGATGGTAGCCGTGCGGCCTACTTTTCATAATCCTGCACAATTGGCTAAACAGGCTGCTAACATTGATCACATCAGCAACGGCAGGCTTTCGCTCAACGTGGTATCATCCTGGTGGAAAGATGAGGCCGAAAAATATGGAATCGCCTTTGAACAGCATGACGACCGTTATGCCCGCACTGCCGAATGGCTTAATGTGGTTGACAACGTATGGAAAAAAGACCACTACAATTTTGAAGGCAAATATTACAAGGTGAAAGACAATGTTCTGCAGCCGAAGCCTGTATCAACACCCCGCCCGCAAATTTATGCAGGCGGCGAATCTGAAGCAGCGAAAGACCTTATTTCCTCTACCTGCGACGGCTATGTAATGCATGGCGACTCGCCCGAACTGATAGGCAGGCGCATTGCAGATCTGAGCGAGCGCCGCGATAAAAAAGGCCTCCCCCCAATGCAGTTCGGTGTTGCAGGGTACAGCATTATCCGTAACAGCGAGCAGGATGTAAAAAAAGAATTGGACAGGATCACAAATGTAAAAGAAGGCAGTTCTGGTTATAAAAACTATCAGCAGTGGCTCGCCGGTACGCAACTGGATCAGCATGTTTCTCTAAGCGATTATTCCGTATCAAACAGAGGCCTCAGAACAGGCCTCACCGGCACACCGGCCCAAGTACAGGATCGTATTGGCGAATTTGAAAAAGTTGGCGTAAACTTCTTTCTGCTACAATGCAGCCCGCAACTGGAAGAGATGGAACATTTTGCCGAGACTATTATACAAGTGCCCGCAGAGCTTAGCTAATTAACTTACCGGTGGAGTGGCCGAGCGGTTAGGCGGGGGTCTGCAAAACCTTTTACGGCGGTTCGAATCCGCCCTCACACCTCAAGTAAAATTTGAATGAAAGTTATAAAGATGATATTGGTGATGCTGTTTTTCAGTGCTGCATTGCATGCGCAGGAAAAGCCGCTTACCATTGAAAATTACTATAAAATTAAATGGGGCCACGCCGATGAATTTATTGCGCTCTGGAAAAAGAACCATTATCCCTTATTAAAAAAACTACAGGAAAAAGGTGATGTACTTCCCATTAAGGCCGAAACACCTATCCTGCATAGCGGAGAGGATACCCGTTGGGACTTTAAGGTAACGCTCACCTTTAAAACAGAACACCTGGCGCTCGACTACAGCATTATAGACCCTTACAAAAAACAACTATATCCCGATCAGGAAGCTTATACCAAAGCAGAGCAGCAACGCTTTGAACTGGTAATTGCCCACTGGGATGTTCCTGTAGAAACACTTCCATTAAACTAAACAACGATGAAAAAATTAAACCTGATAGTTACCCTTTCCCTTTTCAGCATCGCTGCCCAGGCGCAGTCATTTATTGCCGATGGCCCATGGCGCGGCGTTTTCCATCAAGCCAATGGAACAGAGGTACCATTCAATTTTGAGGTAAAAGGGAAAACTGCTGCTACAGCCAAAGTATACCTTGTTAACGGCCCGGAGCATTTCGCGGCAAGTAGTGTTATACAAAAAGGCGATTCTGTTTTCATTGCTTTTGACCAGTTTGATAATGAACTGGCATTAAAAGTAAACGAAAAAAAATTGAACGGCGTGCTGCGCAAAAAAGATCTTACAGGGCATACCACACCTGTAGAAGCCACTTTTGGCGATACATACCGCTTTGCTGATAATGGCGAGAAGCCAGCAGCTGACCTTTCTGGCAAGTATGATGTAATATTTAAAGGCAATAACAGGCCCGATGAAAAAAAAGTCGGTTTATTTAAACAACAGGGCAGCAAACTTTACGCTACCTTTTTAAGCATCACCGGCGACTCGCGTTACCTGGAAGGTGTTGTGCAGGGTAATAAATTTTACCTCTCGGCCTTTATTGGCGGCGGCGCTTCTTATTATAGCGGCACCTTTGATAATTCGGGCCAGATAACCGGGACTGTTGGCAATACTACTTTTACCGCTATAAAAAACGCGGAGGCCGCCCTACCCGATCCTTACAAATTGACTTACTTAAAAGACGGTTATAAAACGTTTGATTTTACCCTGCCGGATGCTGATGGCAATAAGGTTTCCCTTAAAGATGATAAGTTTAAAAATAAAGTAGTGATCCTTACCATTGGTGGTACCTGGTGCCCGAATTGTATTGACGAAGCCGGATTTGTTGCCCCTTGGTATCAAAAAAATAAAAACCGCGGCGTAGAAGTGGTTGGTGTGCAATTTGAGCGCAAAGCCGACCCCACCTATGTAAAAAATGCCATGGAAAACTTTAAAAAACGTTTTGGCGTAACATATACCGAATTGTTTGGCGGCTTAGCAGATAAAAAGGCGGTAGCTGAATCTTTCCCGGCGTTGAATACCTTTTTATCATTCCCCACTATTCTTTTCATTGATAAAAAAGGAAATGTAGATAAGATCTATACCGGTTTTACCGGCCCTGCCACCGGCGACTATTACACGCAATTTATAAAGGAATTTAATGAGGAAGTAGATAAACTACTCAAACAATCGTTAAGCTAACCGAACCTTAATATATAAACCCGAAAGAGATGAAACCGAAAGTTTATAAACGTATCCTGCTGATAGTGCTGTTTATTTTGCAATTATGCTTTTCCATGGCCTATGCGCAGGAATCGCCCAGGGTGCTGGTAGTAATCGCACATCCGGATGATGAAAGTATTCTTTCGGTAACACTTTATAAATTGGCTAAAGAACAACAGAGCATGGTAGACCTTTTTGTGATCACAAACGGGGAAGCCGGTTACCGTTACTCCACCCTGGCCGAGCAGTATTATGGTTGCACGCTCACCAACGCTGCCGACGCGCGTAAAAAACTACCTGCCATCCGCAAAAAAGAATTGAAGGAAGCAGCGGCGGTTTTAGGGGTATCGCACATATACTACGGCGATCAGCACGACAGTCACTTTAGCCTGGATGAACATGAGCCTTTAGATACCAGCTGGCAGGTAGATGCGGTGCGTAAACAATTGCACCAATTACTGAGCCATAACAAATACGACTATGTGTATTGCCTGCTGCCGGAAGCCGGTACACACGCAGGGCACAAGGCAGCCACTTTGCTGGCGCTGGATGCGGTAGCAGCCTTACCTACAGAGCAGCGGCCTGTAATATTAGGTGCAGCATTGCGCGATAAAACAGATACCACCCGCAGGTTTAACAGCTTAGCCGGTTATGAGCACACGCTTACTTCCAGCCAAACGCCTGCCTTTGTTATAGACCGTACCGTTAGCTTTAGTTACAGGAACAAAATAAATTATAAGGTTATAGCTAACTGGGAACTGGCAGCACACAAAAGCCAGGGCGCCACACAAATGACTATGAACGACGGCGACCTGGAAGAATTTTGGTATTTTGCAATTAACGGCCCCGCTGCACAAGCCAAAACTGCACAATTATTTAACAGGCTGGAACAATCGCCTTACACCGATGCAACTAAGCAATCAATAGCATCAGGCATAAGCAACAAATTGAAATAAATAACTAATGCGTAATTTAAGATTGTTTGCGCATGCTTTGCTTTATCTTCTCGCGGTGCTTTTCGCCCCAGCTGCTTAGTTCGCCTATAACGCTTTTTAGGGTACGGCTGTAATCGGTTGCCTCATAGATAATGGTAACCGGAGTTGTTGGGTAAACCTTACGCCTTATAAAATCATTCAGCTCCAGGTCCTTTAATTCTTTTGCTAAAACCTTTGCAGATATCCCGGTGATATGATGCTGGATCTCGTTAAACCGTTTAGGCGATTGTACCAGCGAAAGGATCAAAGCCAGCTTCCATTTCCCGTTAAGAACATACAATGCATCCAGCACATTCCTGAGCGAATGCGCGCACTCCATTTCGCTTAGAACCTGCTCATCTTTAATCACTTTCATACATGCAAAGGTAAACACTTACCTCAATGTAACCGCTTTCCTTTAGGTAAGTACTAACTTTTTACCAGTTGGTAACCATAGTTTTGCCTTCAATAATTTAAGAAAGCAAAAAACTTTATGAAACACATACTTCATTTAAAATCGAGCATACAAGGCGCAGGGTCTTACAGCGTTAAATTAGGCAATGCCATTGTAGAAAAAATTCAGAATAAATACCCGGAAAACACTTTGGAAGAAGTGGACCTGGTTGCGATGGACATTCCGCACCTTAGCCCAAAAGTGCTCCATACCTTTTTTACTCCTGCCGATCAGTTAAGCGAAGAGGATAAAGAAGCCATCCGTTTGTCTGACAACCTGGTTAAACAGTTATTTACGGCAGATATTATTGTAATAGGTGCGCCGCTCATCAATTATACCATTCATTCGGCACTTAAGGCTTGGATAGATCATATTACGCGGGCTGGTATTACCTTTGGCTATGGAGAAAACGGCCCCATCGGTAAAGTAACCGGCAAAAAGGTTTATGTAGCTATGTCTTCCGGCGGAATATACTCCGAAGGACCGGGTAAGGCGAACGATTTTGTTGCTCCCTACTTAAAAGCTTTCCTCGGCTTTTTAGGAATAACTGACCTTACCGTGTTCCGCGCCGAGGGACTGAAAGTTCCCGGCGTAAAAGATCATGCCATGGAAAAAGCCATCGACAGTATTGTGATTGACTAAAGCGAGAGGTAACATAAGCGCGCCGTGGTTCGGGGGCGTGCTTGTGTTTTTGTGACTATCACCTTGTCCGATGTTCAGCTTAAATTGGAATAGGATTTTTCTTATTCCAATGATTGGATTATAAATTTCATTATTCCATTATTATACTCAAAATTGGAATAACATATTTCTTATTCTAATGGATTAGATTAAAATCAATTTAAGCTATATATAATCAACTTTATCGGTGAACAGTCATTATAACCCAAAGCAAAACACAAAAGGCGCAATCACTTGCGCCTTTTAATATTAAATGTTTTCCAATGATTATTTCTTTTCTACTGCTTCTACTAAAAACTCATATTTGCCGGCATTGAGTTTAAAAGTATTGCCCGTGGTTGCTTTTCCATTCAGCTCCTTTACGTCGGCAAGCTTTACATCTGCTGATGAGCCAGAGGGAACCACCAATGTATAATGGATTTTATGCCCACTGGTTTTCCATGATGATTGGATGCGTCCATAGGGGCTTTCGTGCCAGCAATCCATATCGGCTACTAAAAAGTTAGGGCTTACTTTAAAATGTGCAAAGCCGGGCTGCGTTTCATCGGCCTTGATGCCGCCGAGGGCTTTAAACATCCATGCGCTTATTTCGCCGAACATGATATGGTTAAGGGACAAGTCGCGCTTCAGGTCTATATTCCAGTTTTCGTAAAGCGTGGTGGCCCCGTTCACTATCCACCAACCCCATGAAGGGAAGGTATCCTGCGATGCCAGTTTATAGGCAGTTTCGGCCTGGCCGTTATCACTTAGCGCGCCTAAAATCGCTTTTGCTCCCAATATCCCTACATCTAAATGGTAGTTGTTAGCTGCTACTGATCTTGCCAGTATTGCAGCTGCTTTCTCTTTTAAATTTTCGGGCACTATACCCCAGTATAACGGCACGGCCTGTTCTGTCTGGAAACCTTCGGCATACTGGCCGGTTTGGTTGTTAAGATATTTGGTATTTATAGCGTTTTTGATTTTAGCAGCAAGCGCAGTATAAATAGCCGCATCTTCCGGTTTACCCAACAGTTTAGCCGCTTTAGCAAGAATGTTAACATCAACATAATAATATGCCGATGAGGTTAACTCTACCGGTGTTTTAGATTTAACCGGTGCCCAATCGCCCAGGCCCCAGGTAGTAAGCCCGGTTGGGTAAAGCTGGTTAATGTGATCTACATAACGTTTAATGGTGCTGTAGTTATCGCTCAATATTTTGCTGTCACCATAAAACAGGTACACATTCCAGGGGATAATAGCTACCGTACTGGTCCAATCGGGACCGTTACCCCATTCGTAACCCCAGCCATCACTTGGAATAATGGATGGCAGCACACCGTTAGGCTGTTGTTCATCGCGGTGATCGGCCAGCCATTTTTCGTAAACGGTAATTGCGTCATAATTATATAAGCCTGTTTCGCTGGCTATATGCGCATCACCTGTCCAGCCGTTCTTTTCGCGCTGCGGGCAATCGGTAGGGTAACCAAATAAGTTCGACAGGTATGAAGCATTAGTAGCATCATAAATCTTATTGATCAGGTCACTTGAGCTGTGAATATAGCCTACCTGCTTTACATCGCTGTGCATAAACCAGCCCGTAAGGTTCTCCTTTGATAATTTGATGGGCCTGTTGCTTCTCACTTCGGCATACTGAAAGCCTTTGTAGTTAAAATGCGGCATAAAGGTTTCGGCACCCTTTCCGTTCAGTTTATAAATATCGGTGGCATATGGATCGAAAGATCTGGTTGCCGTATCTAAAAAATAATCTACGTTACTTTGATCGGGGTAACCATTTGGATAAAGCCGCTCGGCATGGATCACATGGACCACGGTGTTGGAGTCGCCGTTTAATGTAAGCTGCGAAACCCCTGCTATATTTCGGCCCAGGTTAAACACGTAGGTAGAATCGTTCATCTTCTTAACGCTTACCGGTTCAATTTTTTCCACGTTACGGATAGGCTGCATAGCCTGCGCTACAAAATTTTGTGCAGGTGCCTGGCGGTTAATAACGCTGTGCCATTTGCTGTCGTTAAAGCCGGGCATATCCCATCCTGGTTGTTCCAGGCGGGCATCATAATGCTCGCCGGTGTAAATACTGTTATAAATTACGGGGCTCAATGCTGTTTTCCAGCTTTTATCAGATTTTATGATCTGTGTACTGCCATCGCTATAGGTTACATGAAGCTCCATGCAAAACGCAGGTCGGTTACGCCAGGGGGCGCGTTCAAAATCCCAAACACCTATCGACTGAAAATTATACCAGCCGTTACCCAGCAAAACGCCGATGGCATTTTTACCAACCTGCAGGTTTTTAGTAACATCATAAGTAATGTAAAGCGTACGGCGGTCAAAGCGGGTGTAAGCAGGATCGAGCCGGTGGTTACCGATCTTTTTGCCATTCATATATAGTTCATATAGACCTACCGCGCTGATGTATGCCCTTGCAGAAACTATTTTATTTGCGCTTTCAAATACTTTACGGAAGTAGGGTGCGGCTTTGGTCTTGATCCCTTCCTCATCACTTATCCAGTAGGCCTGCCAGTTACCCTGGTGCATCATGCCCGTTTCGAAACTGCTTACAGCAGGCTTGCCTGGCTTACCATCTTTATCCCATAGCAATACGCTCCAATAATATTTGGTAAGCGGGCGCAGTGCCCTGCCATTATAAACAACAAGATTGGCTGCGGAGTTTATTTTTGCGCCTTTCCAGTCGCTGCCTGCCCCTTTTGCAACCGTTGCCGAATCTGTGCCAACGATAATTTTATAGGCAGTTTGTTTAGCTCCCTGCGATGCATCGTTCATTTGCCAGGTAAAACGCGGATGCGGGTTATCTATCCCCAAAGGGCTTATTAGGTGTTCGGCTTGTAAATTGTAAACATTAGCCTTTTGTGCAAAGCTGGTGGAAGACATACCTATACAGAATGCGAACGAAGCGATACCAGCAGTACTGAATATTTTCATTTTTATGTTGATGTACTATTTTATAATGTGCGTTAACGTTAAACAAATTTAAATGATCTGTACCTGGGCGGGCTTGCTTATCGTAGTTTTAATTTTGCCGCCTTTAAGTTTAACATGTTTTATTTTAACGATGCCGTAAGGTGTTGGGAAAGTGCCTTCGGCATAGCTAAGATCGCCTAAGTGCGGGGTGATACTTATTTTTTTGCAGCCCGGCTCCATTACCTTAACACCCAACACATATTCGGTTAACCAGGGCGTTGGCCCCGATGCCCAGCCGTGGCACAGGCTATGCCTGAAACCTTTATAACAGAAAGCACCATAATCGCCATGAATATCTTTTTTACCGGCAGGAACTATCTCGTCAATCCGAGAAGCATTTGGCAGCCAGTCGATATTAAAATCTTCCCAAAAAGTGGTTGCTCCCAATGAAAGCATCGGCCCCCAGTAATTACGGATGGCATCTATCCCACCCTGGTAATCATTGGCATTAGCTTTTGCCTTTAACATGTAGTAGCCGAAAAAGGTAGAAAAATTATGAACCCCGCCGGCAGAAATAATTTCATTTGCCTTATCGGCCGGCATTAGGCCTGATAACGATAATAAAGCGGCTGCCTGTTTGGATTTACCCGCATCAGGCACGTTCTTTTTTAAACGTTCTATGGCGGCCGTGCATTTTGCAGCGGTAGTCTTATCACCAAGTATAGTACAAAGCTCGGCTCCTGCCTTAAAGGTCATTACCAGCATAGCCTGCAAACCGGCATGTACGGCTTTAGGGTCGGTGCTGGATGGCCAGTCGAGAAAACGGGTGCCATCATCCAGGTGCTCACTGTTATTGGAATCTATCTTTTCAAGGTAATGATCAAGCAAACCTGTTAAATAGGTTTTTTGCTGTTTTAAATAACTCAGATCGCCGTTGTGCATATACCAATCGTGCTGTATAAGTATCCACCACATAGAATAGGATACCATTCCGTTCATATATTCGGGCAAAGGGGTAATGTCTCTGGATAGGTCGAGGCTTTTGGCAACTACGGGGTTATTGCCAAATACGGCAGCAATGGTTGATGTCTCGGGATGCATATCGCCTACCCAGACAAGGCGGTCGCGCTTAATACCGTCCCATAAATACCCCTGCATATTTAGCTGAACCGTATAAGCACCTGTTAGCCAGATCTTGTTCAGTAAAGTATCGCTGCATTTAAATGAGCCGACGTAAGGCAGATCCCTGAAGATGAACATTGCCCTTGCTTCCTTCAATTTCAGTTCAACATTATCATCAACAAGGTCTATGCGCACAAACCTGAAGCCCGAGTTGCCTACCTCCAGTTTACCCAGCCATGGCACCGAAATAATAAAATCGCGCATGGCGTGGTCATTTGTAGCATCGTGAATAGTATCAATATCACTCATGGCTTCGCTTACCGACTCGCCAAAACGTACCCGGATGCGAATAGGCTTCCCTCCTCTCGACTGGTCGGTTATTAATTGCAGGCCGCCGTGAAGCTCCCTGCCAAAATCAAGCAGGATACCGGCCTTGCCCTTATCATTGCTGCGTAGTATACAAAGGTCTTTACCTGACAGGTCCGCCTGCCCGTCACCAGGTTTTAGCAGGCGTTGTGCATTGGTTATGTTGGTTGCAGCGTTAGGTGTTTCCCACACAATCCTCACCGGCGATAGATACCGTTTAACCATTTCCTCGTTTTGAACATCGTTTATATGCGTACCCGCAAAAACAGGCGGCAACTGGCCGTGAGCAATGTTTAGTGTAAACAGCGTAATAAAAAGTAAACAGGCGATGGTTCTAAACATGTATTTGGATGTAGTTATAAATCTTATTAATCTTCAGTTTCAATAAATAATTAAGGCTGCTGCACAAACACTTTTTTAACCGCTTCCAGGTATCCATAACCGTTTATGTTATCGGGTTCCAGGTAGCTTGTTTCGGTCCACTCATTCCAGCTGTTTATGGTTATCAGTGGTGCCTGTTTTGGATGCGCATCTGCATAGGCCTTGGCCATTTGTAAAGCCTTTTCAAAATTGGCAGGTGTGTTATTGGTTACTACTGCGCTTTTACCCGTACGTGGGCTGTTATCCCAACCAATACTGATGTGCGGATAATATGGCAGCTTAAAAGTAGTGTCTATTTTGGCCCATTCCTTTTTTACCGTTTGCAGAATGTTCAGATAGTCGTCATTCACATTTACAAAATGGGCAAACTGGTAATGTGTAGCACTGGTAAAGCCAAGTTTTTTGAGCATGTCGCTTTTAACATCTTTACCTTTACCCGCATCAAAGCCGCTAAAGTTGTAATTGCTTTCCCACATGGTAAACTGCAGATCGAGGCCCGGGAATCCTGCTTTTTTTGTTTGTTCCCTAAACCATTTTAAGGCATCGATGGTTTGTTCAATACCGCCCAGGCCTTTAACCAGGTTAGGCAAATCATAGATCATAAACACGGGCTTGCCATCAATTTTATAATACTGCGGCAGTTTAAAGTATTTCTCGATATTACGATTGCAGATCTTTTCAAATTGAGCCCTGTCTACGCTGCCCTGCCATACTACATTATCATCGTGATACTTAAATAAGCGGGTGTCCCAGTAGTTATTTACATCATGGTTGGCCCACATCAGGTAAAACTTCATTTTATTAACGTTTTCCGCCTTTAAAAATCCGCTGTCTAAAGTGGTTTCCATAAAGGGGCGGCCATCATACCAGTACCAATCGAAAATAAATACGTTAACGCCATGTTCCGTTGCCTGGTTTATTTCCATTGACATTACTGCCGGGTCTGCTTCATTAACAGGCCCCCATAATGGCTTACGGTTCCAGTAATGGCCGGGGTTGCGGTCCTGCATGTTCATCACCGTTTCCCATTCGCCCATACCCGATGGCCAGAAAGGCCTCAGCCTCGGGTCACCGGTAGCATAGGCAGGGTATAAAAACGCTGCAACATCATAATGTCGCCTTGGCGTTGTTTCCCTTGGCTGGCCAACCGCAGGCAGTGTATAAATTAATACACCCATTAAGATGGTAAAGACGAAGATCCTTTTTATCATGCTGTTAATAAACAATTTCCTTAATACTTACCGGCCCGATCAACCCTGATGATTCCAGCCCATTCCTTGGATCGGGGCCAAACAGCACCGATGTTTTACGTTGTGCTGCCGGCAACATGGCATCGCCCACCAAACGGTTTACCCAGGTGTTCACCACTTTTATATCCAGTTTATTTACACCCGGCTTAATAGCCTTTGTAATATCAACCTGGTAAGGGTAGGTCCACGCGCCGCCTACTTCTACGCCGTTCACGGTAACCTTGGCAATGGCCCTTGCCATACCAAGGTCTATTAAATAACTGGCGCCTTTAACTATTTTACCGGCATTGAAAGTGGTATGATAATACGCGGTGCCCGAGTAATATTTAATACTGTCGTTCTCACTCTTAGACCAATCTGTTAAAGTATTAAAGATAACCGGTTTTGCGGGTCCGCGCATTTTACTATCAAAATTTACTACCCACGGTTGTTTTAATTCGATTACCTTTTGCGGCTCGGGATAATTTGTTTTAGTGGTATCGCCTTTGCCTGCGTTTTTCCTGAATATAACGTATGCACTTTCATAAGGTGCGAGCTGTAACGGAACAGATGTTACTGCTCCATTATCATTATAGGCCGGCAGGTCTCTAATGCTGCCGTCAATGGCGTTCCATAGTTCGGGGCTTTTGCCACTGATGCGGAATGCCGTTTCAATCTTCACCGGAACATTTTTCTGGTTCGATACAAAGTACATAGAACCATCGCTCAACTGCCGGTGAATAAATAATATTGAATCGCTTTTAGTGATCTTCAGATCAGGAATAACTTTAATAAGATCAAAGGCTTCCTGCATTGTCATACCATCAAGCACCAAGCCTTTGCCGTAATGGTTTACTTTAACTGTGGTTCCATTTACATCTCCCCAAAGTTCATTGGCTGTATTTAACACTTGCTTGTCTGCTTCGGGATAGCTTGCCAGGCTTGGAGAACGCTCTGGTTTCGGGCCTAAGATAACCGCACCCTGCGCCACCAGTTCCTTAATTTTTTGAAGTAATTCCGGGCGGATTGTTTTAAGTTTTGGCAGCACCAATATGCTGTAGCTGATACCGTTTGGCAGTAACAGTTTTCCGTTACTCACGGTAAGTTTTTGCTTTATAACATCTCCGTTTATATAATCAAACGAGTATCCCTGCGGCATGGCCGGGTCTGTTGTCCCTATCATTTTAGGCGCGTCTTCGCCTATAAAATAGGCGGCATCGGCTACATATTGCCCCTGCTGCAGCATCATGTTACAGCGTTTTAAATACTTAAGCAATATGTCCATATCAAAGAACCATGTATTGAGCCTGTTAAATTCTACTCCGAATGGTGTTGTCATCCCGGGTAAAAGTGTGTCCTGCGGCTGCTCTATATACACATGCAGTAAAGTGTTATTAATACCCTCGGTAAAGAACCGGTCCCCACGTTTCTTGAACATTACCGGGTAACGTGCAAACGGATTTCCGCCGGCAGTAAAGGATTCGGCCGATACTTTTATTTTACCATAAATATGCGCTGATGAAGATGCGGCCCGGTTCTCGATATCGCCCAAGTCGCCCTCACTCCAAAACTCCCCGCCTATTTCATCCGACTGCCCCCCGTATTGTAAAAATTCGCCGGGATAACCCCAATGACCGTAATTTTCCAGCCAGGTAGTAAGCCCGTTTTTATGGCTAATCTCTCTTAAACCGCCAACATATTTAAATGATACATCGTCGGCAATGAGGCGTCGTAAGTCCCACAAAAACCTGTCAGACATATCTTCATTGCCAACAACCTTTCCCTGTAACACCGGTAAATAAGGTACAGGATCATAATTGTAAGCCTGCTTAAATTCGGGGATCAGCGCATCGGTCCAGTTCTGGCCACCTGTTTCATAGCTATCCTCTACGGTTACCTTAAACGTTTTGCGATCTTCTGCCGGGATGCGTTTTAATATCTCGCCTAAAAATGCCTCAAAGTGAGCGGCAACATGCTCCTTGCTCATCTTGTCAACTTCCCTGCCCTGTCCTTCGGGTGGCGCTGGTGCATTGGTCACGTTAGTGGGCGTCATGCCAGTGCGCTCAATAATCCATTTACCTGCTGGTACTTTCCAGTCGAGGGTACCATCGGCAGCAAGATATTTTGAAACATCAATTACTTTGGTTGGATCGATGATATATTTCGATGTCTCTGCAGGCTGCGGGCTCCACTGGTATGCTTCCCAAAAAGGGTGCGGCGTAGGCCACATCTTAGCCAGCGTTTTTTCCATATAGTTTTCTACCATTGGAGTAGCGGATAACTTAACTTCAGCTAAATCTGTATTGGATGATACTTTGGTAAATACAATCCTGAAGCTGTTTGATGTTGTAGCCGGTATTGATAATGCTGCCGGGCCAAAAGGAATAAAACCAGTATTTAGCGCAGCATTTGTACGGTCAATATTAAAGTGTTTGATATTAACATATGCATCACCAACCTTAGCCTGGATATCGCCCTCTAAACGGACTTCGTTCTTAACAGCGGTTATAATTATGCTGCGTACGGTGTAAGGCGTTTTAACATCAAAGGTTAATGAAAACGATTGCCTTGCTGTTAGATGGATGCCTGTTTTATTGTTATGATCTGTAAGATTACCCAGTGAATCAACAGCGGGAACAGACGACAGTACAGGTTTTAATTCGCTGATGTCTGCATCATAATCATTTGCCACCGGGTAAGCCAGAACTTTTACATCCTGAAAATTTTCCTGCGGTTTAACCAGCTTTTTATGAAATAAAAATGGCCCTTTAACCATCACCTGCGACGAAGTAACATAGCGCATAGACTGTTCCGGTTTTATCCACGGCCCGCCCGACTGGCTCCAACCCGGTCCGTTAAAAATACCGATCTGAATATTTAGGCGGGTGGCAGTTTTTAAGGCAGTATGTAAAATATCCCACCACTCGGGCGTAAACATTTTTACTTTGCCGTATGGATTTTCTGCAAGGCCTATGTTACCTATAAATGCCCGGTTGATGCCCACTTTTTTCATGGCCTCCAAATCTTTCACCACACCCTCTTTAGAGATATTACCGGAGATCCAGTACCAGTAAATACTCGTTTGCACAGAATCTGGAATGTGAACAAAGCTATCCTGAATGCTTTGCAAGCCAACAGGACTTTGTGATTGCGCCTTTGTATTAAGGCACAGCAACAATACGGTTATCGTTAAGATGAAGACTTTCACAACTGAAAGTCCGGCAGTCCGATAATCATTTTTTAAATAGTTTTTACAGATCATTTTATATAGTCGGTTTTAACCGTTTAGTATTTGATTATTAGCACACCTGGGCGTAATCGATCTTTAAGACTGCGGCTAGTTTTTTTAACGTTGAACCGATATGCCCGCTTCCTACCGCGCAGTGATGAGCTGGGCCCTGGCTATTCCAGCCTTCAACAAAACTTTTGGCACCAACCGGGAATTTATACCGGCTATTGGTGTTACCGATTTCCAGTATAGGCCCAGCTACTGATTGCCCTTCGGCTATGAGCAGCTTCATGCCGCCTTTTCCATTATCCACAACAGACAGCAGGGTAACATTGCCGTGTTTAACAGACATCTCAACTGATAAGCCCTTACCCACCTTGCCATGATAAACATGTAGTGGCTTTACTTTTATCTTACCTTCGGCTATGCGTGGATGACATGGTCCATCGTGACCCATCAGTACAATATCGTCAATAAAATCCATCGCATAGTATTCGGTAAAAGAGCCACCCGAACCCAGTTCGTCCATAATTTTCATGGCGATGGCATTCTTTACCTCATACTCACCTGCAACAGGAATATTACGGCCGGTTAGTAAAGAAGTTCCAAGGATGATAGACGACATGGTATCGGCATTTTCCTCGTTGCCAGTTCCTTTATGGTAATACGCTAATGAACCTAATTTATAATTAGCTGCTACCTTATCTAAAGCCACCGCAGTTTTTGCCGCCCGCTTGATTTCATCCTCTGCGCAATCGGCCTGCACATCAAAAGCTGCATGTATCTCCTCCATCTTTTTATCGATCTCTGCTTCTGTAACCGATTTTTTTAAGGCTGATAGCTCATCTACCTCAATAATTTCCATGTGGCCGCCAAAGGTTGCGTTGATAGCGGTAAGGTCGGTGTAAATATCCATCATGCCCCCGTAATAGTTGCCCATTAAACCCATGCGATTATAGTATAAGGCCCTTGCGGTAGCGGCGGCAGCTACCCACTCGTCAATCTCCTGCCACACAGTTGCGTCGCCTTCAAGAACGCCGGTTACCTGGTAAAACGGGATGTTACTTCGTTTAAAGACATTTGCAATTTCCGGAACCGGGCATGCTGAGCAATAGGCCAGCCATTCCCCAGTCATTTTAGTGCGATCATTCAGACTATTAAATGCCTTATAATCGATGCCGGCAGATGGCGACAGGTTAAGCACTATTACCGGTACACCCGCCTTTTTTACAACAGGCAACAACGTAGCAGATAAGGCGTAAGTAGATACATACAGAAATATTAAATCTACATCTTCCTGCTTTAGTTTATCACCGGCGGCAAAGGCTTTATCAATAGTATCTACCATGCCGAGGTTTACCAATGCAGCACCGCTTTTTTTTATGCCATTGGCTACAATATTTTGATAGCCCATCAGCCTTTCTTCCAAACCTTCAAACTGGTCCCAGTAAGCGCTTAACCCAATGCCGAACAGGCCTATTTTTGCTGTATTAACTTTCATCCGCAAGTTTATGGGTTGATTGTTTGCTCCTTTATAATCTGAACCGGCCCAATCAAACCCGAAGGCTGCAAAGGCGAACTGGCATTGTATTGCTGCGTGGTGGTAAAAGTATAACGCTTGCCGGGGCGCGGCTGGCCATTTATTAGCCATTGCGGCCACTTTTCATTTACCGGGCCGTCGTAAGGTAATTTTTCATCACCAATTAAACGGTTGGCCCAAAGATTAGCCACTTCAATTTTCAAAACATTATTCCCCTTTTGCAGATAGCCAGAAACGTCTACCCGCCACGGCGCAGTCCAGATCACACCAAGATCTTTTCCATTTAAGGTGACCCTTGCCATATTTTTTACTTCGCCTAAGTCAAGGTAGATGGCAGCGCCTTTTTGCTGCTGTGGTGCTTTATTTATGCTGAATGTTTTGATATAGGTAGCAATACCCGAATAGTATTTAATGCTTTCGTCCTGCATTTTAGACCAGTCCTGCAAATTGCTAAACAGCGCTTGTTTTGGTCCACCCCACTTAGGGTTAAAAGCAACCTGCCAGTTATTGCTCAGATCGCTTAGTGTTTCTGTTTTAACGTTGCTTTTTCCATGGATAGCCGGCCATTTAAATTCTTTTGAGAATACTACAAAGCAGCTTTCATAAGCATGTAATTGTATCGGAACACTGGTAATTTGCCCATCGAGTGTGAAATGGTCTATGTTTTTTACCTTGCCGGTAACAGCATCCCAAACCTGCGGACTGCCAATTTGAGTACGAAAATTCGCGTTGAAGCTTATGGTTTTAGCAGTGGTGTTTGATACAAAATAGGCATCCCAGCCAGGCGCTGTTCTATGAGTGTATCTTACAGCGTCGTTAGCTTTAAAATCCTCCGTAAAATTCAGCTTTTTAAGAATCGATGCAACGGTTTCATAATAGGGATAAAGCGGGCCATCAATTTTAGCAGCTTCGCCGCCGAATATTACTGTTCCGTTTCCATATTGGTGAAAAGTTAATTCGCTTGCATCCGTTTCCTTACCCCAAAGCTTTTCACCGGTTTCTTTAATCAGCTCATCACAGGCAGGGTAATTTACCAGGCTTGGCGAGCTAAGCGGCCTTGGGCCAACCACTACTGCTCCGGCCTTTACCAACGCCTCAATTTTTGCAAGCGCCTCCGGTGTTATGGTTTTAACAGATGGCAGCACTAATATTTTGTATGATGCCCCACCCGGAAACTGGATCTCATGATCGCGAACGGTTGCTTTCGTGAGCTGATTAGCCGTACAGCCATCAAAATTGAAGCCCCTTCTATCGCCAATGGTATCACCCTTTATTGCTGATGCAGGCGGAATAAAAACATTAGGGCATCCCTCCGGCGTTAAAAAAAGAATGTCTGCCACGGTACGCCCTTGCTGTAACAGGTACTGGCAACGGGTTAAATAATTATGATATGCACCTGCCATAGGCCACCAGGTTTGGCTCCTGTCCCAATGGACACCGTAAGGCCCCATTGTTGCGCCCGGTTTTAAAGAATCTGGCAGGAACTGGTTCTCAAATGTGTGGAAGAAAAGCTTGTTAAGGCCTGCTGCAAATGCCCAGTCGCCCTGGTTTTTCATAGATGCCGGGTGTTGTTTCCAGCCCTCGTTATCTTGTGCAGTAAAAGCTTCAGACTGAATCAGTGATTTCCCCTCAATGTGACCAATAGACGTAGATTCAAAAACGCTGTAAGTAGAGTTAAAGCCATAACCCTTGCTCCAGAACTCGGCCATAGGCACGTCGGCCACGCTGCCCAGATCAAGATCTGATGTAGGGTTCATATCATAGGGCTCGATAGAAAGGTTAAGACCATGCTGATGAGCATATTTCTTCACGTAAGCAGCATGATTTTCTATAATCAGCTCCTGCGTGGTTTGCCGCATATCCCATAAAAAACGCTCGCTTTTTTCGGCGCTTTCAATAATGTGGCCATAGTAAGCCGGATAATATTTCAACGGGTCATAACCGCGGCGTTTTATAAACTCCTCCCTGAACTTTTGGGTCCAATTTTGCGAGCTCATTTCCCAACTGTCTATGTGCAGCGTTTTTAAACCACCGGGAGTACTCATATCCTGCGGACCGATGTTACGAAGGATTTTACCAACATAGGCATTCAGCTGAACATTTAAAGCTGCGGTATCCATTTTATCAGATTCGAACCCAAGGCCGGGAACGGGTGCCGGGCGGGTTATAGCGCCGTTATTGCGGCTTACGAAGCGCGTAATTACCCATTTTCCGCTTGATGGTTTCCAGTTAAGCTTACCGTTCGCATCCATTTTAGCGGTAAGATCAATTACCTCATTTACCAGGGTACCGGTTTGCTTTTCTTTAACATCCGAAGATAAAAACGGCTTTACGGTGCCAGACGAGTATGGCGCTCGATAAAATAAGGCCTTCTCTTCATAATCATCAATTTTGGTATTTTTTGCAGCGTATGGGAATGCAATAACGGCTACATCCCGGTAAAAAGCCGACCGTGCTTTCTTAAAGTCATCCGGGAGGCCACCTTCGCCAAAAAATGGCTTAGGCGGTGCAGGAACCGGTAACACGATGAAATCTTTATCCCCTGCCGATACAATGGTTTCACTTGCCACCAGCGATTGCATGGACTGGCTTGGCTTTACCCAGGGGCCTCCGCTGCCTGTCCATCCCGGCCCGATGCCGAGGGATATATTTATACCAAGGCGTTTAGCCTCTTTCATGGCATAAGTAAAAAGCGTGTACCAGCGCTCGCTTAAAAAATCAACATTACCCCGCGGAACGCCTACATTCACTTCTAAAAAAATGGCATTGCCTATACCTGCGCTTTTCATAGCTTCCAGGTCTTTTTTTATACTTTCGGCATTCATGTTGCCGTCCATAAAGTACCAGTAAACACCGGGCTTGTATTTATCTGGCGGATTAATGAACCGGTTGCGCAAAGCAGTGATCTGTCCCTGCGCCAATACAGAACATGCCGGTAATAAAAACGCAAGTGTAAATATCCAGACTAATTTATATCTGCAAGCCATCTATAATTGGTTAAATGTTTTTTTCTGCGTTGTAATTTGTAATATAGCAGGATAGCTATTGGCAAACCCAAAAATATTTTAATGGAATTGATTAGATGATATACCTTTTGATACAAAGATTGTACATTTTGATTTTTGACATCCGCACTGTTAATTTGGATACAAAAAGAAGCGATTTTTTGCGTTCTTATAATTGGAAAAGGCTTAAGCAAACGGACGGGTGCCTGTAAGGTTATGAATAGTTACTATAAATATCTACCTGTAAGTAAGGACGATGAAAACTGGGGGCTTACGGTATTAAACACCGGCTTTTCGCATGTGGAGCCCAGCGAAGAGTACCCCATAAAAGGCCACCCCGAACATCACAACTTTAACTGGAGCAACTGGCGCATACTGCAGGAATTTCAGATGATCTATATCAGCAACGGCGAAGGAATCTTTGAGTCTGCCAGTCAAAAACAGATTAGTGTTAAGGCAGGATCGCTGATCTTTCTTTTCCCTAATGAAAGACACCGTTACAAGCCCGATGAGCGCATAGGATGGGATGAGCACTGGGTAGGAATTAAGGGAAGCATTATAGACGATATTTTAGCTGCCGGATATATAAAACCGGAAAACTCATGCGTGTATGTGGGTTTTCGCAGCGAAATATTAAACATTTATAATACCATCATAGAAAATGCAAAAAACGAGCGGCCCGGTTACCAGCCGCTTATTTCGGGAGCAGCGCTTCATTTGCTGGGTTATGTACATGCTATCTCGAGGCAAAGCACTTTAGAGAACAGCAATGATGATGTGATCATAAACAAGGCGCAGCTGCTGTTCCGTGCCAATATCAAAAATCTTTACAGCCCCGAGCAAGCCGCTAAAGAATTACAGGTAGGATATTCGTGGTTTAGGAAAAGATTTAAAAATTATACAGGTTTATCGCCGGGCCAGTACTATATTCAGTTAAAAATAGAGGATGCTAAAAGGCAGCTGGCCACAACAGCGCATTCGGTAAAAAACATTGCATACAACCTCAATTTTGAGTCGGCATTTTACTTTTCAAAAATATTTAAAGAGAAAACAGGCTTAAACCCGACAGATTACCGCAAAAGAACGCAGCAAAATGGGTGATTGATTTGAAATTTCATCACCCTGCAAAATTGCTTTTACAGGGTGATGAAATTTTATATAAGTGCCTTTAATTCGGCAATCATTTTTTCGGCAAGGGCAGCCGCTTTATCTTCAGACTCTGCTTCCGCATAGATCCTTATAATAGGTTCGGTATTTGATTTACGCAGGTGCGCCCATTGTTTATCAAATTCAATTTTTAAACCGTCTATAACGCTATGCGGCTGGTGCAGATATTGCTGCTGCATTTTACCAAGCAGGCCATCTATATCCATCCCTTCGGTTAGGGTAATTTTATTTTTGGAGATATAGTAAGCCGGGTAAGTAGCCCGTAATGCCGATACCGGCTTAGCCGTTTTAGCCAGATGTGTTAAAAATAAAGCGATACCAACCAAAGCATCGCGGCCGTAATGCAGTTCGGGGTAAATGATGCCGCCGTTGCCTTCGCCGCCAATTACGGCGTTGGTCTCCTTCATTTTGGTAACCACATTCACTTCGCCAACTGCCGATGCATTGTAAATGCCGCCGTTCCGTTCTGTTACATCGCGCAGCGCGCGGGTAGACGACAGGTTAGATACCGTATTACCAGGGTTATACTGCATAATGTAATCTGCAACTGTTACCAGGGTATATTCTTCGCCAAACATGTTACCATTCTCATCTACAAAGCAAAGCCTGTCCACATCCGGATCTACCGAAATGCCCAAATCGGCTTTGGTTTCTTGTACTTTTGCAGCAAGGTCTTTCAAGTTTTCGGGCAGCGGCTCGGGGTTGTGCGGGAACTGGCCATCCGGTGTGCAGTACAGTTCTTCTATTTGGCTAACACCCAAAGCGCGCAGTAAAGCAGGTATAAAAATCCCGCCCGATGAATTAACGCAATCTATAGCAACCTTAAAATTTGCGGCGGTAATTGCTTTCACATCTACCAGCGGCAGCGCCAGTATTTTATTTATATGCTTTTGCAGATAACTGTCGTCGGTGGTTACTTTTCCAAGCTGATCCACACCGGCAAATTCAAGATCGTTATCTTCGGCAATAGCTAACACCGCCTGCCCTTCTGCATCGTTGATAAATTCGCCGTCTGCATTCAGTAATTTCAGGGCATTCCATTGTTTGGGGTTATGGCTTGCAGTAATAATAATACCGCCGCCTGCTTTTTCATCAGGCACGGCAATTTCTACTGTAGGCGTGGTTGACAGACCAATATCTACCACATCTATACCAATGCTCATGAGCGTACCTGCAACCAGGTATCTTACCATATCGCCAGAGATGCGTGCATCCCTGCCAATCACTATTTTGTTAATGCCGTTGGTTTGCAGCACCCAGCGGCCATAAGCAGCCGTGTATTTTACAATATCATTTGGGCTAAGGCCATTACCGGCTTTACCGCCAATGGTTCCCCGTATGCCCGAGATAGATTTAATTAAAGTCATTAGCGCTGATAATTAAAACTTCCATTTAACAAACGCTTCCATAGCCTCATACTCGGCCAAACCAAGCTGGTTGTAGGTCCTTGCCGTTTCGCTGGTGCGGTCCTCGGCACGTACCCAAAACTCGCGGGCGTCGTCCCCAGGGAAAACCGGCCTATCCTTTTGCGACTGATGCTTAAAAATAGCAAGGCGCTTACGTTCTACTTCTTCTGGTGATAATGGCACGCACATTTCAATTTCGTGTGTTTCAAACTCAAACCAGGCACCACGGTATAACCATAACCAGCAATCCTTAACCCATTCTTCCGTTTGGCCCAGGCGCTTTAAAGCCTCCAGGATAATGTTAAAGCAGGTTTCGTGCGTTCCATGCGGGTCGGCAAAATCGCCGGCGGCATAAACCTGATGTGGTTTTACCTGTTGCAACAATGCCATGGTTTGCTGTATATCATCCTCGTATGATACCGTTTTGCTTACCTTCCTGCGGTCATAAAACGGCAGGTTCTGGAAATGAATATGGTTATCGTCCAGGCCCACAAACCTTGCACCGGCTATTGCTTCGCCTTTACGGATCAATCCTTTAATTGTCTGCAACTCTACCGGGTCGGTTTGGTTAGGCTGCTTGGTATCAATAAAGCTGCGCAGCGTGTTGTATAGTTTTTCGGTTTCATCGGCGTTGATGTGCTGTGCCTTTTCAAAATCGAGCGAAAACTCGATAAACCTTAATGCATCATCGTCCCATACTGCCGAGTTGCCGGATGTTTGGTAAGCAACATGTACATCGTGCCCCTGGTCGGCCAGGCGGATAAAGGTACCACCCATTGAGATCACATCATCATCCGGATGCGGCGAGAAAACTATTACGCGCTTTTTAGCAGGTTCGGCTCTTTCGGGGCGCTGGCTGTCATCTGCATTTGGCTTACCACCCGGCCAGCCGGTTATGGTATGCTGCAGCTTGTTAAATATATTTATGTTGATGTTATAAACGGGGCCTTCTTCGGTAGCCAACTGGGCCATGCCGTGGTTATTATAATCGTCTTCTGTTAGTTTCAATACCGGCTTGTTCAGTGTTTTCGCCAGCCAGATAACCGCTTTTTTAGTAAGTAATTCGTTCCAAACGCAATCTTTAACCAGCCACGGTGTGTTAAAACGGGTAAGCTCTGATGCTGCATCGGTATCCACAATAAACTCCACATGCTCAGAAAGCTGCAGGTAAGTGGCCGGTACATCTGCAGAAAGTTCGCCTTCTACCGCCTTTTTAATGATCGTTGCCTTTTTGGTACCCCAGGCCATCAGAATTATTTCGCGGGCCTTGAAAATAGTGCCGATACCCATGGTTATTGCCTTAGTTGGCACATTGGCTTTACCACCAAAATCATGCGCAGCGTCACTGCGGGTAAGTTCATCTAATGAAATTAAACGAGTACCGGAATTTGGTGCAGAACCCGGCTCGTTAAAACCAATATGCCCCGTACGGCCTATACCTAATATCTGTATGTCTAAACCGCCCAATGCCGAAATCTTTTGCTCATAAGCCAGGCAGAATGCTGCAATGTCTTCTTGTTTTAAGGTACCATCGGGAATGTTTACGTTATTTAAGTCGATGTCTACATGTGCAAACAAATGCTCATTCATGAATGCCTTATAGCTTTGCGCCGCATCTGGCGACATAGGATAATATTCGTCCAGGTTAAAGGTGATCACGTTTTTAAAGCTCAAACCTTCTTCCTTATGCAGGCGAACCAGTTCACGGTAAACGGCAACAGGAGTAGCGCCGGTGGCAAGCCCTAAAACAGCTTTTTCATCTTGCGAGGCCTTTTTCGTAATAATATCCGCAATGCGTTTTGCAACAATTTTTGATGCGGTTAGCTTGTCGGGGTATACCGTTACGGGTAATTTTTCAAACCTTGTTTCTTCCAAAAGATTTAAACGTGGCATATGTATATTTTGAATTAGATATAAAATTAATATAGGCTATCTTAACCCTGAAGCATTACTAACAGCTGCCGCACCAATCTTTTGCCATTCTGCCTCAATAATATTTTCAAGTTCTGTATGGTTCTGTTCCAGCATTTTAAAAAGCTGTATCTGGGCATGCGTGCGCTGCAGATTATGGCCCTCAAAATGCGTTTTATAATAAACATCGCCTTCCAGGTAATCGGTTAAAAACCGCACCGACTGCATATAAGGCAACAAAAGCACGCCCATCATCAGCGACCTTAATTCGGTTTCGGTCAGGAACGCGCTTGTCTGGCTTAAATAACCCCTGGTAAATTCTGTAAATAACGGAATATTTAACTGAATAGCGGTCAAATCGGCTTCATCTTCTGCTGCTTTATTAATAATGGTGCGGATAGCATCACCAAAATCAAAAGCCAGATAGCCGGGCATTACGGTATCCAGGTCAATTACGCATTGGATATTATTCTCCTTATCAAGCAGAATATTATTGAACTTGGTATCATTATGCGTAATGCGAAGCGGCAATACGCCTGCCCTGCCCAAACAAGGGATTTCGTTCATGGCTGCGGCGCGGCTGTTTAAAAAATCAACCTCGGCCTGCACTTTCTCTAACCTGCCTGCACTATTTTTTTCGATGGCATTTCTAAAATCTTTTAAACGTTTCTCAATATTCAAAAAATCAGGTATGGTGTCTATCAGCGTTTTTGGGTCAAGGTCTGCCAGCAGTGATTGAAAACGGCCAAAGGCTACGCCGCCCTGGTAGGCCTGCTGCCCGGTAGTAACCAGGTCGTAACTTTTGGTATCATTTAAAAAGCAGGTCATGCGCCAGTAATTATCTTCCTCATCCTTAAGGTAGTATTTACCGCTTTTGGTTGGAATAATAGTAAGCGCTTCCCTGTCCGGATCGCCGCCATTGCTATTTATCTTTTGCTTTAAATGGTTAACAACGGCCAGCATGTTATTCATCAAGCCATCTATATTCTTAAACACAAAGCTGTTTATTTTTTGCAGCAGATAACCAGGGTGCACACCCGTGCTGCTTTTTATCAGGTAAGTATCATTAATATGCCCCGATCCAAAATTTGAAATCTCAAAATCCTCGCCCTCTATATCAAAACAAGTTACGATATCGGTAAAATTATAAGTAATTGGGTTATTATTCATATCAGTATATAACCTGTTATTTCTTTTTACTATGCTGTAAACAAATATAAAAACTTTATGCGTGTCCGTACACACAATTTTATTTTAACGCACACTTTTCTTTTAACTCGCCTGATAATTACAGTGCTTTGGCGTCCATTACCTTTACCTCAAATGGCGCAAGCTTAACTGATAGCGTATTACCGCTGTACAGAGGCGCCTTTTGTCTGGATCTCGCATCAAAAAAACTGTAGCTCGCGCCATTTCCTGCCGGGATCTCAAAAACTTTACCCGTATGCACAACAAACGTTTTGACGTGCGAAGTTGGGTTGCGTAAAGTGAGTACGCCTTTTTTATCGGCCCAGCCAGCAAAGCCGTAAACATCGCCTTTTAAAGGGTCGCCGCCTACCCAGTGTATGTCTGCTAATTGGCGGGTATGTGCTTTAGACCATTTTATGGCATCGCGCAGGCAATCCCAGTTTTTTTCGTTTAACTTATGCGGGTTTACATATAGTTCCTGCAAACTGGTGCCGCTGCCAAAAAAAGTCCAGATCTCATCGCTTATGTTTTTGTTATCCATCTCCAATGTGCCGGGCAGGCCGTTATCTGCTATACAAACACCATGGTACATTACAGCATTTAAAGGATAAAGCGGAGCGCGTTTAACAATATTTTCAAACGCCTGCCCATCTTTGTAGGTGATCCATTGCTGGCGTTTCGGGCCTTCGCCCCCCAAACCGGTATCGTCACCTGCGCGCCATATCGCATCGCCATATTTCAACCAGTAAACAGACGGCCAGGTACCCACGGTTAAGCTTAGGTACAACTCTGGCTTTTCGCTGCGCAGGTCGCCTATCAGTTTCAAAAACGCTTCTATGTCCTTTTGATAGGTTATACTCGCGCCGCTTGCCCCATTACCCGCGCCAACGCCATCAAACTTAAATATGCTGATGTCGTAATTCTTGATAAAAGAGGTTGTTACTGCCTTAAAGCGTTTATAATAATTTGGACCGGTCAATGAAAAACCGTTTTCATTGGTTTCGAACGGGGGATCTTGTTTTTTACCATAGGACAGGCGCTGTTCCTTTGGTTCGTTATAGCCGCCCCATGGCGAAATCCAGACGCCTAAAGTTGAATGGGCACCCTTAGCTGCTTTTGCAAGGTCTGTAAAACCATTTTTAAAACCCGGGTTAAATTGCCATAGCGTTTTGTTATCGTCCCAGCCATCATCAAATAAAAAGGCAGAAAGCTTAACGTTGCGCTTATCTATCAGGCTATCCTTAAATCCCTTGATCCTGTCAAGGCAAAGCGAATCGTTCAGTTTGCGGTTGTCCCATGAGATATCAAACCAGGAGTTATAGTGCAGCATTTGCCGGTAGGGTACGGCCCTTTCGCGCTCTATGTAGTAAAGAAACGCACGGCGCATCTGGCCGGCCGGACTAACGCCCCATACCGAAGAAATAGTCAGGGGTACCGAATTATAGATTGCGTTTAACCTTGGCAGGTAAATAGCAGCGTTAATTTTATTCGCTGAGGTCTGGCTCATAGGGTGTTCTAATGCAAAGAACATATTATTATGGACCAGTGGCGAACCATCCACCTTTCCTTCATTTTTTAAGCCGATGGCCGATGGTAACCGGATCAGCGTGATGCGGGATATTTTAACCGAATCGGCTGCATTGAAGGTAAAGATCTGCCGCACATAATTTGATCCATCAAGCAAATTGGCTTCCCAATGTATGGTGAGTTTGAGTCTGGCATCCTGCAAGTCGGCACTAAGCTTTTTACCTGATAGCTTTGCAGCATAGCCAGGTTGGCTGTTATCGCCGCTCAAATCTGATAGTTGAGGCGCCCCCAAAAGAGTAAATTCATCAGAAGTAATTTCCTTACCGCCAATAGCTAAGGAGAATAAAGGTTCCCTGGTAATGTTTAAATGTTCGCCCGATTGTTTGTCGCTGTAAGCAGAAACATTTAAACTTTTATTAGTTGTAATAAAGCTGATTGAAAGTGCATTATCTTGAAGCGTAATTGTTTCGCCTGTTTTCGTTATAGCCGCGGCGCCGGGCTTTTTGCCGGGATAATCTATCTGCGCCTTACAAAGATCAAGGCTGGCTATAAAGCAGATCAAAAACAAAAATGAGTTTTTATACATATCTTTTGTTTAAAATTGATGAAGCGGTATTATTATTTTAGGGTAAGTGTGCCCTGTAATTTATTGTATCCTGTCGCGGCTTCCCAGGTATTGTTATTTGCCAGCTGGATGCTAAAGGCAGGGTTAGTACTCAAAGTTGCTGCATTATCGGGCATATTTAACAGCATATCATAATTTCCTGTCGTTATACCTGCGGGGAGATTTAAGGTTTGCTGTAAGTTAATGGTGCCGGTATACCACTTGCAGATATTGGTAGTGAAAGCTATTGTAAATACTTTTCCCGAGCTTTGGTTACGTAAAATTAATTGCACCGGCCTTGGGTTATACGGCGATGCGTAACCAATATTGGAAATGGTTAAGTTTATATTGATGGTTCCCATAGTAGTGGCAGATACAGGCAGCACTGCTTTGCGCAATACAAAGCGGTAACCCAGCTTTTGCTTAATGCTATCCATACATCCGCCCGATACCCAGTTATTATTGAGGCTTAGGTTATACACTGCATTTAAGAAACTGTAATGAAATTTTTCAAATTCAGATTTGGCAATGCCCGATGGTTCACACTCATTTTGCGGTGTGTACGCATCGGTACAGGTCTCGCCGCCCACGGCAACATATTTGGTATCGAAAGCTTCAAAATTTCTTAGGGGCGTAGTTGCGTCGGCTTCGGGTGTTGCCGTGTTACCATAGTCGAAATAAGTACCCTCATTGTTACTGCCGGATAAAAAGCAATCGTTATGAAAGCCTATACGTGCTTTATCCGTTTGGTTAAAAGCCTCGGCATCAGTCAAGGCCGGCGAATTAACATTGGCGCTGATGCCATAAACATATCTCTCTTTTAACTGCGGGATACGAACCTGCACCATACGGTCGGCAGGCAGTACTGCTAAAAGTGCTTTCAATACATCTATACGGTCCTGCCAGTTTTGATCCAGTAGTTTTCCCTGGCCGTTGGCTGATGCATCTCCAAAATAGTCGGTATAATAATTTTCACCATAAAGCCCTATAAAGCCCAGCTGCATAACGGCAATTATATCTTCATTCGCTTTTAGATGCGGACCCAACTGACTGATATGGTTCAACACAACTGATTTAGGCGCATCGCCGTAAAGCGGGCAGGTTGTCTTATCGGCGCAATTACCTGTATGTGGTGTGTTGGTGTAAATAAACCTTGGGATCAGCTTTACACCCGCTGCCCTCGCCGTTGCACAATCCTGGTCGAATTTGTTTAAAAAATCGGAAGAGAGAGGGCTGTTCACAAAGCTGTCTAAAACATATTCTACATAAACAAGGCTGCAGGCAACTGTGTATGTTGCGCCCATAATACTTTGGCTGTTGCGGTAACCGGCAAGCAGGCTTTGACTCAGCGGGACGTAATTGCTTGCATGGATCTCGGCATATTGAAAAAATCCGCGCTCGGGGTTCACTATGTCCTGCGTGCTTTCGGTGTAAACAGCCGTTGCAGAAATATCGGCAGGGCTTCTTATTCCCATATCTTTTTTACTGCACGACAGTAAAACTACCGCGCTTAATGCCAGCGTTGCTAAAGCTCTGTCAATTTCCATCTGTTATAGTTTTTTATAAACCGGCAATTCGTCCAAACCTGCCTGCACGTATTGTATCGAGGGGCCTTTGAATACCTTACCTGCTTCGTTCTGCCATTTACCTTTAGGGAAGGTAATTTTACGGCCGTTTTCCTTTGCAAGAACCGGCGCTATCATCAGCGTTTTACCCAGCATAAACTGGTCTTTTACAGTGTCTAGCCCCTGGCCAGGAAACTCATATTCAAGGTTGCGCACAATGGGTTCGCCACTTTGCGCAGCGTTTTTGACCGTTTGCATGATGTAAGGTGTATATTTTTTACGCAGTTCAACAGCTTTTTTTACGGCGCTAAAATGTGCTGCATCCAGTATGCGCCATGGTGCAACAGAAAACTGCATCATGGGCATCAGCGCACTGCACTGCGCCGACCGTACAACCAGGTCCTGATCCAGATGATCCAGGCCGATTAAGGAACCGTATTCGCCGCCACCAATCATATCAGGGCAGGTAAACTGGTAGCCTAACAACCCGGCAACGGTAATATTCGGTATCAGCTTTTGCAGGTCTGTCCAGCTGTGCTTTTTATCGCGCAGCCTTTCGGCAAGCGGTTGGCCGCCTCTTTTCCACATAGCCCTGTACTCGTTTAAAGGATAAGACAGGCCAATGCTTCCCCATAATTCAGATTGTTCATTGGGTGTAGCCGGTTTAAAAGAAATCCCGTTCGAGGGGTAAAACTCCATATCACCGGCATCAAACTTAAAGCCATCCAGGCCGTAGTTTGTTACCATGCTCTGCAACTGGGCTTTGTACCATTTTACTGCATCGGGGTTTGTGAAATCAAGCTCAGCGCTGTAACCATTCCACCAGCCAATTAACAATGGTTTATCGGCCTTGTCCCAGGTAAGTGAGTTGTCGCCTTTGTTATCTAAAAGAAGCAGTTTTTTTGCTTCCAGGTCCCTGAATTCTTCGCTGTCAGGCGATATAAAAGGGCAAACCCAAACCATCACCTTAAAACCCATTTTGTGCAGTTCGGCAATCATTTGCCTTGCATCGGCAAAACGGTCTTTCCTGAAACTGAACTTACCGTAATAATCGGCCCAGTTGTCATCAATCATCAGCACTCCCGGTGGGAAACCATTATCAATGATTTGGTGTGCATATTTTAAAATGTCGGCCTGGTTCTGGTTATATAACAATTCTATCCAGGTATTGTACTGCGGGTGTGCAAACAGCAAACTATCGGGCATTTGCCCCGTAGCAGGAAATTTACTCTTGCTTACAGCTTTAAATGCGTCAGCAAGGGTACTCCCTGCTTTAATCAGCACTACACTGTCCGCAGCTTTGTCGATAATCAGCTTGCTACCGTCAATTTTAAACTCAAAGGCTTGTTCGCTCCATACATAACGGCCCCTGGTAGATACCAGCAAAGGAGCGGATTGATTATCTTTATTAAAACCATAGAGATTAAAATCATAGCCGCTTTTAAACGGCATCATATAACCATCATCTACGGTGCCGCCGAACCATTTTTCACCTGCTTCAATCGGTATCTCGCGTTTGGCAGATAAATTTTTCTGGGCAAAGCATACCGTATCTGCCACCAATAAAAGGCAGGTTAAAACAATCAGTTTTCTCATAAATTTAAATTTTGATGAACACCTTATGCTTACTCAGGTAAAAACATATATACCACTCGGCAAACAATGTTATCAATGAAGATATTACAGCTATTACATTTACAGGCATGCGGGTAAAGCCTAAAAATCCTTTTACAAAAATACCTATAGCACCATTGAACCACTGCGCACCCACCGTTTCAAAAAACAGGTAAATAAATACAGAATTTACGCCCACTGCAATACAGATCCACGCGTATTTGTTTACCTGTTTAACATCTACCAGCCAATACAAAAAGGCCATAATAAGCAATACCCACCCACCAGAAGCCAGCGCAAATGAACTGGTGCTGATGCGTTTTATGATGGGTGTTACTCCGCTAAGATCCAAACCGAAGCCAAGTACCAGGCCGATAATGCCCGCTACGATAAGGTAACGGATCTTTGCCTGGGCGGGTTCTTTAGAAATAAGCAGCTTACCGGCCAGTACACCCCAGATGGTATGTGCAGCAGTAGGGATTATATTGATAGCTACCCAGCCATCGGAATTTATCTTGCCCATGAGCACGGTATCCATATAAGCGCCAAAATTGTGAAACTCTGCATAGGGCTGATTAAAGCCGGGCATCGATATGTTGCGGTAAAGTACATCGGTAATGATTAACAATGCGAAAGAGAACAGCACCTGGAGCCAAAACGACCTGTTGATGATTAAGTAAGCAATTAATGTTGTAAAGGCCAGCTGAGTTAGTACGTTCCAAAGTTCAAACACCAGTTTACCTGCGTAAACGCAATGCAACCCGGTGCCCAGCAAAAACAACTTTACCGAGCGGATGGCTATATGCTTAAAATTTTGCTGCCATGTTATTCCCTTTTGCAATTTAGAGTTGTAAGAGATGTACATGGCCGCACCTGCCATTAGCATAAAGGCCGGCTGCACGCAATCCCAAAAATGCAGCCCGTGCCACGGATGGTGAAAAAACTGGCCTATAACAACATCGGCAAAGCCTCCTAAATGCAGGGCCTTTAAATTTTCATACACCAGGCAGCTTTCGCCGGCCAGCAGTATCATTATAAGGCCCCGCATTACATCTAAGGATACGAGCCTGTTTGCCTGTTTTGGAATGATGCTATCCATTATAATTATTTACAATTATTATTGGCTGATATCCAGCGTTAAAGCTGTTTGATTCTGGCCTGGCATGTAACCTAACTCGGCATAGCCTGAGGTGCTCACAATAATGCCAAACCTTAAAGCTTTTCCGTTTAAGCCGGATATTTTGCTGCGGCTTAAAGCCATCTCGAAAGTTGTAATACCATTGCTTTGCTGCACGGTGCCTAACGTATAGTAATCTGCAACAGATAAAGCATTAAAACTGAAGGCATTCTGTGCGCCAATGTGCTGGTACTGTACCAAACCGTTTGGTGTAGAAAGCAGTGGTCCCTCTAACAAATAATCATAAGCGCCGCCCGGTATCTCTCCACTCAATAAACCAGTGGTAGCGTCGTCATCCGTATCAAGGTAAAAGTCGAAAATGTTTCCATCCGCTACGTTAACCGCCAGTTGCATATAAATGTAAACGTTCTGGCTGTCGTAATCAAATTTGGCTTCTTTAACCACACCGCCAAGACCCGCTTTAGGAATCACTACGTTCGATATAGTATCCCAGTCGGCCAGTGAATTATCATTCAGCAATATAGGCGAGCTTTTTGATACGTTTACAATGGTAGAGCCATTGATAACGCCCCCGCTGTTTAAGGTAGCATATAAGGTAGCCACAAATTTCCCCTTTGTTTTGTATACGTGGGTCGGGCTGACATCGGTAGAGCTGGTGCTGTCGCCAAAATCCCATCTGTATGATTTTGCATCGGTAGTGGTGTTGTTAAACGTAACCGAATAACCCTTTACCACATCGGTAAAAAACACTTCCTTCACAAACTTCTCGGGGTTCTTTTTGCACGATTGCAAACCTGTTACCAGGGCGCCCAGTAAAATGAAGCTTAGTATATATTTAATATTTTTCATGTCGTTTTTATTAAAAGCACTTAACATTGTTACCATTAATTAAGGATTTTGGGTAGCGGCTGTGTTTGACAGTATTTCGGCCTCCGGTATGTAATAAATGATCTTGGTACTGGTGTACGGGATAATCATGTTAGGATAATTAGCCGGTGCAACGCTTAGGTTGATGTCGCTTGCCTGTAATCCCTGTAAATGATAACCCCAGTAAGTCCTGTCCATATTCATTTTATTGCGGTAAACGGCATAAGTACGGTCGGCTTCAAAGGCAAGTTCCATTCTTCTTTCCTGCAGCACAACACTTAACAGGCTGGTATTTGCAGGCAGGTTGCCGTTGTACAGTGCGCCGGATAAACCCCTGTTATTACGGATCATATCCACATCGGCCAGTGCCGATGATGTTTGCCCCAGGTTGGCTTCGGCCTCTGCCCTGTTCAAATACATTTCAGACAGGCGGAACATAACCGGAGAACTTAATGTTGGGCTGCCACCCTGGAAAGAAAACTTGGTAATATAATAAATAGGAATGCCGTTTTTATACTGCTGCGCACCGGTAGAATCCACATCATCATCAATGTAAGAAGTACGTACATCGCCGGTATGCTGTGCGTAAAGATCACGCAGGGGTTGTGAAGCATATTCTTCGCCCCAGCCCGAGTTACCATTTGAATAATATTGCGAAGCTACAGAACCGAACTTACCATAATCATCCAAAGCGGTAAAAGCTATACAGAAAATAGTTTCTGAGTTGGCAGGCGCATTTGCAAACAAAGTAGGATAAGCAGCCGCAGTAGATTCGGTAAACTTACCGGAATTTATAACCGCATTGCTGTATTTAATTGTGTTTTGATAATCGCCTTCGTATAATGATGCGCGAGATAACAAGGCTTCGGCAGCTTCTTTAGTTGCGTAGGTGTTACCCCTTGATGCGTTCATTAATGATGCCGCTTTGGTCGCATCTGATATGATCTGTGCATAAACGTCTTTTACAGATGAACGGGCTTTCACCGCAGGGTCTGTAGTGGATGTTCTTAAGATAATGCCCGGAGCATCCGGATTAATGGTGTACGGTATGGAAAAAAAGCGCGAAAGGTTAAAGTGGCAAAATGCTCTTAAAAAGTAGCACTCGCCTATTAACTGCTGCTGCGCTGCACTTGGGTTACTGATTTTTGAACCTGCTTCTATTACCGTATTGGCATCGCTGATGATCTTGTATGATATGTACCAGAAATAACTTGCGTTCTGCTGGGTAGGCGTATGATTTAAAGAGAAAGAAAGATATAAAGGGTCGGTTGTGATCTGGGCGCACACCACATCGTCTGATGCAAAATCAGACATCTGGAAATACTGGCGCAGGTACATATTATTTTCATCAGTAGTACCTTCAAACTCCACGTGATCCTTAAACAACGCATAAGCACCGTTCACCGCGTTAAGCAAACCATCGGGCGAGGTTGACAATGATGCCGTTGTTACAGAATTGGTAGGGTTATCTTCAAGCTTACAGCCTGAGTATATTAGCATTGAGAATGCTGCTATAATTAATATTTTATGTTTCATCACCTGATCTTTTAAAATTTAACATTAATGTTCAATAGAAACTGGCGGTTATCGGGGTATTTAAAGTCTGCAACACCCGGGGTAACAAAGTTGCCTGCCGTTATAGTAGTTGCCGGGTCCTGGCCCAGGTAATGAGTGAACGTGTAAACGTTATCGGCACTTACAGATATATTGATATCGCTTAAGTTAAGGCTTTTTGCAAAGGTCTTCGGCAATGAATAACCCAGCGTTATATTCCTCAGGCTTACATAGCCACCGTTTTTAAGATACCTGGTAGATGGCGATGTAGAGTTCGCATTGTTTTGCGGGCTAGGCTCGGTTGCTATATCGCCGGGATGCGTCCAGACGCTGCTGCCCTTTGGCAATACGATCTGGTTAAGGTAAGGCTCGCTGCCGTCGTTCTCTACTTCGGATAGATTTGCATTATAGATCTTGTTGCCTGCCAAATAATAAGCATTTACACGCAAAAAGAAATTTGTATAACGGAATTCGTTATTAAAACCACCCTGGTATTTAGGCAATGCCGAGCCCTGCTCTTCAAAAGTTGCAGAAGCGTAATTAGAGGTTACCGATGTGGAGATCACTTTGCCGCTGGCATCCTTATTTTGAACCTGCCACTGCGGCGCGCCTGTTTGCGGGTTTACACCCATCCACTTAGGCATGTAAAATTCATACAGGTTGCCCCCGTTACGATAGATCTGCGCAACAGCATCTTCGCCGGTAGATACAACAGTTGAAGGGAAGGCCTGTAGCTTATTATTGTTAAAGTTGATATTAAATTCTGTGGTCCATTGAAATTTATCGGTTTTAATATTGGTACTGCTGATGGAAAGTTCCAAACCATTGTTTAACACCTGGCCTGCATTTTCCCACTTGGTTTCAAAACCAACAGACAATGGCTGGGCCACTTGTAACAGTAAGTTTTTGGTAACGTTGTGGTATGCATCAACAGTTAAATTAATGCGGTGGAACAGCCCTAAATCAAAACCTGCATCCAGCTGGTGCTTGCTTTCCCAGGTTAAATTTGGGCTTTCTAACTGGTACGGCGTAGCGCCCGTAGTTGAGTTATATTGCGTTGATAGTGAATAAAGACCCAGATACCTGCCTGCACCTATGCTTTGTGTACCGGTAATACCGTAGCTTAAACGCAGTTTTAAGTTATCAACCGAGTGGCTGTCTTTCAGAAAATCTTCATTGCTTGCAAGCCATGCACCCGATACAGATGGGAACTTGGCATATTTATTTCCAGGAGGAAACGCCGACGAACCATCGTCCCTAAATGAACCGCTTAAGAAGTAACGGTTATCATAGCTGTAGTTAACCTGCGACAGGTAAGAAAGAATAGATGGCTGGTTATAGTAACCGTTTACCGCCTGCGTGTTAGATACAACATCCAACACCTGCAAGCCTACCGGTAAGCCTTTTCCGCTGGCACCCATGTACTGATTTTCGCTGCCCTCAAACTCTACACCTGCCAGGCCGTTGATAGCGCTTTTACCAAATTTATAATCGAACTTAAGCAGGTTTGTTGAAATACCGCCGTAAGTTAAGGTACTTTGTGTGTTCAAATAACCGGTACCGTGGTAAACACCCTCAACAGTTGGGCTGTAAAATGTTGAGCTGTAGCCATAAGCAGCAGACCCACGGTTAGTACTGGTAAATGACAACCATGATGTTAGCGGCAGGTTGAGCGCCAGATCATAGTTTACATCGAAGTTTTTAAACGGGTGGTTTGAATTTTCGATGGTATTAACCGGGTTGGTCTTATCCCTCGACCACCATTTAAAAGTGGAGTTACCATCTACATAAATTGCATTGTGGCTGGCATCGTAAGGGTTATCCCATGGAAGGTTCAGGTAAGCGTAATAAATATCGTTATAATCATAACTTTTACCTTCGGTACCGCTTATGTTTATGTTATTGGTAAGGGTAATTTTATCTGTAAAGTGGTAAGTGTTGTTTGAGCGCAGGTTAACCCTTTTAAAGTCGGTGTTCATAAAGGTACCGTTCTCTTCGTAATAGGTGGCGCCGAAATAATAGTCGTTTTTGGCGGTTTTGCCGGTTGCCGAGAAATAATAGTTCTCAACTGCGGCCGGTTTAAACAAGGTAGTTAACCAGTTGGTATTATTATTTAAAATAGAAGCGGGGCGTTGCGACTGAAATTGCACCAGATCTATTACATAGCTGTTATTGGTAGCACCCGGAATATAATCGCGGAACAATTGTTTCTGATTCTCGTACAGCTGGCTGCTGTTCATCATGGTCATGCTACCAAAATCAGGCGTTCTGAAACCGGCGGTGGCTTTAAACTCATACTGTGTTTTGCCGCTTTTAGCTTTTTTAGTGGTGATGATAATTACACCGCCGTTGGCCTGCGAACCGTAGATAGCGGTTGCACCTGCATCCTTTAATACGGTAACGCTTTCAACGTCGTTAGGGTCGTAATCGCCGCCAATGATCCCGTCGACTACAAAAAGCGGGCTTTGCGAAGCATTTACGGAAGAAACACCCCTCAACCTGATCTCTGAAGTACTGCCCGGCGCGCCAGATGATGTAACCACCTGCAAGCCCGAAACCTTACCCTGCAGCATGGAGCCGATATCATCGGTAGTAACATCTTTTAGTTTTTCGGCAGATACCACTGCAATGGCACTGGTTAAGTTACCTTTCTTTTGCGAAGAATAACCGGTAACCACAACCTCGCCTAACTGGCGGTTGTCTACATCCATAGCAATGACAATATTGTTTTGGCCGGCAGTTAGCGCCACATTGGTAGTAGCATAACCGATAGAGTGGGCAACCAGCGTAACAGCGCCCGATGGCACACTGATGGTAAAGAACCCATCCGGACCAGATGCCGTAGCACTTTTGGAATTGCCCTGCACTTCAACGGTAACACCCGGAAGCGCCGTACCGTCTTTTGCCGTTACTTTTCCCTTTACTACCCTTGCCTGGGCATAAAGATTATAACAGCTAATAACGAGTACAAGAAAAAGTAGAAGTTTTTTCAAATTGAACATAGTGTTTAGTTAAATAGAATGTTAACGGATTGGATCATTTTAGTTAGTCATTGAAGTTTGAATTAGTTTTTAAAAGAAAGAGCGTGTTCGCGTACGCAAAATTAAATTGTGTGATAACCACACTTAAAATTCATTATTACACCTATACCACCGTTAAACCAAATATATAGAAATTACTTGCGTGTTCGCACACATCAAATCAAACTTTTTTTAATCAAAAGCTATTTTTATGAAATTGATAATAATTTACTTTTTTTGAGCGGAAAATTATTGAATAAATAACATTCAATTAACAAAATGATTATTTATCAAGGTTGAATGATTAAGGAAAAGGTGATCTTTAAAAGTTTAAGCCCAGGGCGCTCAACCAAATATAATTTTTCCGAAAAATTGAGGCAGGTGGAAATTGGGTTCGGGATGGTTGATATTGCTCCAACTCATAAAATGCGGAACAGGAAGATCGTCCCCGCACTTGTAAAAGTTAGCACGTGCCGCCTGGCCTGTTAATGATGTTATATGCTCGTACACAAAAACATCGAAGGGAATCTGGATCAGCAATTCCCATTTTGTGTTATCACTATTGTTGGCTGCCTTAGGTATTGAATACCATGTTTTGATCCGGGCAATGTCGGCTACCTTAAGGTCCGTTCGGTTTTGCTTACCGGCGCCATAGCCAACCAAAGCGGTACCTATATTATTAAATTCAAAATTGTAATAGCTTCCATTATCGCCAAAGCCTATAAAAAACTCAACGCAGCTATCTTTATAAACTGGGTCGTTAATGCGTTGATATTCGGCTTTTACATATTGTTCCGCTACAAAGTATTTTAAAAAAATACTGTCGTCCGTATACCCCATGGAGAAAGAAACATCTGGCTTATATCCTGTTTCGCTCCAAAGCAGGTTATCTATCCGGTGTTTTGCACCTAAATCAATTTCAGTATTATTTACCGGTTCGCTGATAGAGAGATATGGAACTGTTATGGTAATCATATTTCAGGATAGCCTGCCAATTACTACAGGTTTGTAAAGGACTGGTCTTTTTCGTCGAGGAAGTAATTGAGGTTTTCTTTGGTTACTATATCCAGCGGCAGGTATTTTAAAATAGGCACGTCCTTTTTAAAGATCAGGTACTCTGCCAGCTGGTAAATACCCCAGTATCCCTGCCCTTTTGGGTTCTGGTTAATAAGAAAACTAATGTTTCCTTTCTCAAGGTAATGCAGGTTAGGCGGAATCAAATCGTAGCCTATCAGTTTAATATTAGTGATGTGCCTTTGTTCTAAATATTTAGCAACATCATAAGCCTGAGAAGTGGTCACAAAGATCTGCCTCAGATCCAGCGTTTTTTCAATGATCTCATCAAGCTTTTTTATAAAACCCGACTGGCTGGATCTTTTAAGCTCAACGCGCAGTATGTTATAGTGATGATCTAAATTATTTTGTGCAAAATAATTTTTAAAGCCCTGTTCCTTTTTCACCAGGTGTTGTGCATTGCTTATCTCCTCGTCTATGTGGGCTATTAATATAGAACACGGCGATGGCTGCCCGTAATGGACCAGCTTGGCAGCAACCTGACCGCTCTGATAAGAATCCTGGCCTATGTAACTCAGCGGGTCATAATCTGCTATCTGTGTGTTAAACAGCACAAAAGGAATTCCCAGTTCGCTCCATTGCTCAAAAAAAGTAAGTGTTTCTTTATAATAAATAGGCGAAAGCAAAATTCCATCCGGATTTTTTTGCGTTATCTCTTTTGCACGGGCAACGTAACTGTCGGCATTATGCGGGTCGAACACAAATTGTTCAACAGTAACGTTGTATGCTTTCAGATCCTGCTCGGCCTTTTCAATACCCGACTTTGGTGCCAGCCAGAAGTTATCATAATGATGATCGGGAAGTAAGGCCGCGAAAAGATATTGCTTTTTTGAACCTAACATACGCGCCATCATATTGGGCTCGTAGTTTAACTCCTTCACTATTTTTAAAACGCGTGCCTTTACATCTTCTGCTACCCTGCCGCGGTTGTGTATCACCCTATCAACTGTACCGGTAGAAACATTGGCTTTTGCGGCAATGTCTTTTATGCGTATAGGAGAATTTGCTGATACAGTTTTTTTCTTCATTGCTGCAATTTGGGTATGGCGAACAAATTAACGAAAAAATATTGTTTGATGCTTTACCATATGCCTGCCCGGCTATAGCAAAAAATAACGCACCGGCTATGTACCGGTGCGTTAAACGTATTACTTAAAAGTCTATCCTTAACTGATAAGGCTTAACTCATCCACTCCAGGTTTTCTGTCTTGAAGCCCAGAGCCTCCGCTTTTTGCAGGAACCGCTCTTTGTATTCGTCAGTAATGCCGTTATCGCGCGACAGGATCCAGAGGTAGTCAAAACTGTTGCCCGATACCAGCGCGTATTCGTAATCATCGTCTACGTCCAGCACGTTGTAATCTAAAAACACGGGTAAAAAGTATGCTACTTCCAGTTTGCCAACGGTTTCTGCACCTTTAAATTTGATTTTTCCGGTTGCTTCTACGGGCTTGTTCTTTTCAACATGGTAAGCACGGGTTATCACCTTTATGGAGCCGTCTTCATTTAAAACATATTCCTCAGTAAGGTCTTTTAGTGATTTTTCTATTCGGTTAGGCAAACGGGCAATTTCATGCCAGGTACCCAGGTATTTGTTTTTATCAAAAGGCGATACCAACGCGCTGTTAGGGATTTTACTCTTTGGCCAAAGTACATATGCCAGGGCAGCAGCGCCTGCACCGGCAGCAAGGCCTATCAGCAATTGATCATTCTTTTTCATCTTTATATATTTATTAAATTACTCCTTGATTTAACGTCGGGCTTTCGGGCGGATCATTCCGCGGTGGAAAATCATCCGGGAATGTTTGCGGATCTTCCTGCGGCACCTCGGGTTCTTTTGGATCCGATGGCTGGTTTATTTCAGGCTTCTTTTCCGGTGCCGGCATTTCTGGCTTCTCGCCCGGAAATGTGTCATGTTGTTTTCCCATAGTTATCTTAATTTTAAACAGCAACGACAGCAATTATTATTTCGCTGCAATAACAGTCCCTAAAAAGGAACTAACTATGGCTCAAGTTGTTTTAATTAAATATTTTAGAGAATGAGATTTAGTTATCAGTTAGAAGTTAGCAGTATGCACCCAGTATTTTCCTATAGAAATTTTCATAAAACCTCCCCTTACACACTCGCCAGCCTTGCCATAATTGGCGATGCACCGGTGGATTTTTTGAAGAAGTTAGTAAAATAGGCCGGTTCTTCAAAGCCAAGGGCATTGGCAACCTGGGCTATGCTCCAGTCGGAGTATTTTAATAAGGCATTCGCTTCCTTTAAAATGCGCTCGGAAATATGCTGCGTAGTGGTTTTGCCTGTAATTTCCTTTACCGAGCGGTTAAGGTGATTGGTGTGTACCGCCAGCACCTGCGCAAATTCATTAGCCGTTCTTATTTTGAGGGATTGCCCCGGCGAATCGATAGGAAACTGCCTTTCCAGTAATTCAAGAAACAGCCCCGTGATGCGCGCTGCCGCGTTGGTATTTGTTTCGAAAGAGTTGATAGGCGCAATTTTCAGCGCCTCATGCATCAGGATACGCAGGTAGTTTCGCAGCAGGTCGTACTTGTTCACGTAGTCAGAATCCATTTCCTTCATCATCCGGCGCAATACTGCTTCAAAAAATATTAGCTGCTCATCATCAGGGAATACTATATGTCTGCTATCAGTATTAAACAGTGGAAAATTCTGCAGGTTGCCCTTATTGCTATTGGAGTCGACAAAATCATGGGTAAATAAACAAAACCAGCCCGACTGCGGCCCATTCTTACCTTCCCAGGCAGACGTAACCGAGGGGCTTGAAAATACTATAGCAGGGCGATCAATCACAACTTCTCTATCCGCATAGAGCATTTTCCCTTCACCTTTTATCAGCGCTATTTTATAGAAGTCGCGGCGCGAAAACGGCGATCTTAACTGCCAGGGCTTTCTTAAAAAAACATTAAAATGCCCCTGCCCTGTGTTGTTTTCGGCAAATACTTTCTGGTTGTCTACCGGGTGTCTTAGGTAAAATTCTTCAAGCGTTTCTATCGATTGCATGAATAAAGGTACAATTTCTATTTGATTATTATAATCAAAATGACGGTTTAATGATGATATGAGAATACAATGTTTGAATTTTATAAATTCCTGATTGAATTGTATAAATAAAAAAGAAACCGGGCGGTCTACCTTTGTGTCATGGAAACCGGGTTCAGAAAATGGATCATCGTTGTTACGATCATCACATCAACTATTATAGAGCTTATCGATACTACCATCGTTAACGTATCGATCAATACCATGAGCGGTAACCTCGGCGCATCGTTAGAAGATACGGCCTGGGTGATCACCTCCTATGCCATTGCCAACGTTATCATCATCCCCATGACCAGCTTCCTGGCCGAAAAGATCGGACGAAAGCAGTATTACATCGGTTCCATACTACTTTTTACGCTTGCATCGGCCATGTGCGGGTTTTCGCATAATTTGTGGGAGTTGGTTGCCTTTCGATTCTTCCAGGGTATAGGGGGCGGGGCGTTATTATCAACTTCGCAATCCATACTTTTTGAAACGTTCCCTGTAAAAGAACGCGCCACTGCCAGCGGGATCTTTAGCCTTGGTATCATCATCGGCCCCTCTATAGGCCCGGTAATGGGCGGTTATATAGTAGATAACCTATCATGGCAATGGATCTTTTATGTAAATATCCCAATCGGGCTTTTAGCCGCAGTGTTATCATTCATTTATCTAAAACCCAGCAAGCCCTCGGAGGATGGGCGAAGCATCGACTGGCTTGGAATTTTCCTGCTTGCGGTTGGTGTGGGCTCTTTACAGGTAGTATTGGAAAGAGGTGAAACTGACGACTGGTTTTCAGCCACCTACATCATTATATTGACCATCATCTCTGTTTTAGCCATCGCCATACTTATCTGGTGGGAACTAACTACCGAGCACCCGGTAATTAACCTGCGGGTTTTAAAAAGCACAACGCTTTCCATTTCGGCAGTAATGACTTTTGTGTTAGGTTTTGGATTGTTTAGCGCCGTGTTTGTGTTTCCGCTGTATTCGCAGCGTATTATCGGTTACTCGGCGTTCCAGACAGGTACCATGCTTTTACCCGGTACGCTCATGGCTGCCATGATCTCGCCATTTTTAGGAAAAATGCTGCAAAGCGGTATCCGGCCGCAGTACTTGATCATTATGGGTTTTGGCTTATCGGCATTGTTTGGTTACCTCATGTCGGGCTCCAACCTGGAAACGGGCGACGCTTATTTCTTTATTCCGCTGGTGTGCCGCGGCCTGGGTGCAGCCTTACTGATTGTTCCGCTAACTGCATTGGCAGTATCTGAACTGAAACCATCGGACATACCGCAGGGCGCTGCCTTAAATAATATGATGCGTCAAATGGGCGGCTCGTTCGGTATCGCCCTTATCAATACTTATATTTCGCACCGGGCCGCCGCAAACAGAACTGCGCTTATTGCACACGTTACGGCTTCAGATCCATATACCATATCCAGAAGGCAATCATACATCAGCAACCTCATAGCGCATGGCGCTACCTATTTCAGGGCCTTGCAGCAGTCTATCGGTGCATTGGAGAATATGGTAGTGAGGCAAACCTTTCTGCTTAGCTACATGGATGCGTTCCTTTTGCTGGCTATTTTAAATGCCTGCTGCATACCGTTGGTGCTCATGACCATTAAAAAGCGGCCTGTGATAAAAGCCGGGAAGGTAGAAATACCGGATGCGCATTAATATTTATTGATGAAGCCCTATTTTTCTTAAGTAAGCAACCATCTCTTTGGGTCTGTCTGTTTGCAGCATGGTTGCCCCATGAGCAATCAGCCAATCCCAGCTGTCTTTTTTATCATCAGCTTCGGCAGCAAGGTCATCGTCATGGCCGCCGTTTAACCATGGCCATAACGAGTTGATCCATACTTTTGCGTGGTTGGCCTTAATAAAGCTATTGTTTTGAACAATGGCACTGGTATCTTTAGTAAAGATTAGTTCAAAAGCAACGGGCTTAATCTGTTTCTGATATTCATCTATTACCTGGCAGGCATTGGGTTTATCGAGGTTAATAACCGGCATAAAGGTAATGCTGTCCAGCAAACCAGCATACCTGCTGCGTACATCACTATATGGCAACTCGGTTTTAAAAATTGCCTGCTGCAGCGTGCCGGTTTTGATCAATACCTGGTAAGCTTCGCGGTAGTAAGGGTAACTTTTATCAAGGTTTACCAGCACTTTGCCTTTCGCCAGTTCCATTACTTCTTCCAATGTAGGGATGGTATGCCGGGTTACCACGCCCAAGCCGTTTCTTAAATGAAATTTCTTTAACTCGGCCAATGTATAATCAGATGGTTTTCCTTTGCCATCGGTAGTACGATCAATGGTACCATCATGCATAATCACAATAACGCCATCTTTAGTTTTATTCAGGTCGATTTCGATCACGTCCACGCCTTCCTCTATTGCCAGTTTATAAGCCTGCAAAGAATTTTCGGGAGCGTTACGCCAGTCGCCGCGATGCGCGGTAACCATTACCTGTTTGTCGTTAGGGTTATGCAGTTGCGCAATGAGTTTGTTTACCTGGGCAAACGATTTAACACTACAGCTTAATGCTAAGAAGAAGACAGAAGATTTTAATAAGTATTTCATATGATGATTTACGCTGCCAAATATAAGTTTGACACATTAATTTAAAGTAAAGCCGAATTATAGTTCAGGTATTTTAAGCGGATCAGGGAATTTAAAGTGATAGTTTAATGCCGTCTTAATTTTATCAGCATTAACAATTTTATAGGCAAGCTCATCATCATTTATAAAAACAGGCGGCTCTAAACCGGCTTTAATGGCGGCTGTTGTATAGTATTCCTTTCGCAGCGGGTGTTCATCCGCGCAGGCGTTAAAGGTTTCGCCCCAGATGCTCTGTTTCAAGATTTGGTAGATAAGCTCAATACAATCATCACGGTGAATGATATTTACAGGCGCGTTTCCATTGGCAACATCCTTTTTCGCGGCCAGGAACCTGCCGGGCACGCGATCGTAGCCTACCAGTCCGCCAAAGCGGATTACGGTGGTATCAAATCCACTTTGGTTCCGTAACATATCTTCTGCAATTTTTAGCGCCTGCCCGCTCCCTTTTGCCGGTTCTAAGGTTTCGTTTTCAAAAACTTCGCGATTTACATTGGGGTATACCGAGGTAGAACTCACAAACAACACTTTTTTAATTTTATTGCTGATAACAGCCTTGATGAGCGACCGGATCTGCGCCGGATGATAAGTGACAACATCCTCCCTCCTGCCCGGCGGAAAATTAACTATCAATATGTCGCAGTTGAAAAACTCTTCAGCATCATCGGCTTCCAATTCAGGAGAAAACAATATTCTATAAGGTTGAATGCCGCTTTGCTGCAGCTTTTCAAACTTTTCTAATTTTGTGACAGCACCTTTTACGGGGATACCTTTTTTTAGCAAATAACATGCTAACGGGAATCCAAGCCATCCACAACCTAAAATACTAACCATGTGCAAATAAAGAAATAATATGGGATATGGTTTTACCTCATCCGGCTTTCAGCCACCTTCTCCAAAGGAGAAGGAAATTTATAACTTACCTAATTTAGAACCCTCTCCCTTGGAGAGGGCAGGGTGAGACCATTTATTCGACTTTCAGCCAATTTCTACAAAGGAAAAAGAAATAAACTCAAAACCCTTTGATCGCAACACAATCACGCAAGAATTTTATATTTGGCCTCCCTTAAAATCGCCGTTTAAATTATTCGTGAAAAAGTTCTTACTCCTCTTATACCTGGTGCTCAGCTTTAGCTTTTTATATGCGCAGCAAAAGAGCGTTAAAGGAAAAGTGATTGATAATTTATCGCGCGAACCGATCGAATCGGCTGTAATTACCGATCTTAAGACAAGATCAAAAACGGTTACCGGTAAGAACGGCAGCTTTGTTTTAAATAATGCGAAAGGTGATAGCCTGCACATATCTTACATTGGCTACCTTTCAAAAACAATAAAGGCGGATGGAACTAAAACGGTAATAGTTGAACTACAAAAGGGAATGATAACGCTTAACAATGTTAGCATAACCAACAACATTACCTTTGATACCTACAAAACGCTCAGCAATCTGGATCTGAATATGCAGCCGCTAAAATCAGCACAGGATATGTTGCGTTTAGTTCCCGGATTATTTATTGCCCAGCACCAGGGCGGCGGTAAGGCAGAACAAATATTTATGCGCGGTTTTGATGCCGACCACGGTACAGATGTAAATATTTCTGCTGACGGCATCCCGGTAAACCTGGTAAGCCATGCACATGGACAGGGGTATGCCGACCTGCACTTCCTGATACCTGAAACAGTTGCAAGTTATGATTTTGGTAAAGGACCATATTACTCAGAAAAAGGTGATTTTACAACAGCGGGTTACGTTGCTTATACTACCAAAAACAGAATAGATCAAAACATGGTAAAGGTAGAAGCAGGGCAGTTTGATACTTATCGTATAGTGGGCCTTGTTAAACTGCTAAGCGAAAAGGCAAAAGAAAAAGGCCAGAGTGCATACGTGGCTGCTGAAAGCTTGTATTCAAATGGCGGCCCCTTTATGCCGGGGCAAAACTTTAAACGGTTTAATGTTTTTGGTAAGTTTAACACGCGCATCGGCAGCGATAATACGCTTACAGCAATCCTATCTACCTTTAAGTCGGACTGGCATTCAGCGGGCGAAATTCCAGACAGGGCGCTTACCGAAGGTTATATCAATAACCGCTTCGGGGCAATAGACAGCGCGCAGGGCGGCCATACGGCAAGAACAAACCTGAGTTTAAAGTTAATTTCAGATCTGGGTAATAACTGGGTAATGGAAAACCAGGCCTGGTATTCGCATTACTATTTAAACCTGGTAAGCAACTTTACATACTTTTATTATTTCCCAACCACCGGCGATGAATTCAGACAGAAAGAAAAGCGGGATTTTGGTGGGTATAACGGAAAAATCTCTAAAACAAGCTGTGCTGATGATCTTACATTTACCACTACCGCCGGTGCGGGTTTAAGATATGACAACATATCTCCGCTGGAACTTGATCATATAGAGAACGGTCAGTTTTTAAATTACCTGCAATATGGAAAAGCTAAAGAATTAAACACCAACGCTTATTTTGAAGAAACCTTACGGGCAGGTAAATGGCTGTTCAATGCGGGTGTCCGCTTAGATTACTTTCATTTTTATTACCTAAGCCTGGCACCCGCAGCAGATACCATTGCATTCAAGCTATTTGAAAATGTACAACCTAATGCGCACAAGACAATAATAAGCCCAAAGCTTAATATTGAATACACCTTTAATAATAGGGTACAACTATACCTTAAAGCCGGAAAAGGTTTCCACTCAAACGATTCCCGGGTGGTAATTGCAAACCAGGGTTTTGAAGATCTGCCAGGCGCTTATGGCATTGATCTGGGTGTTAACTGGAAACCGCTTCCTGATCTGTATATCAATTCGGCACTATGGTATCTGTATCTACAGCAGGAATATACCTTTGGGCAAGATCTTATAGACCAGCCGGATGGCCCTGTTTCTATAACCGGCCCTACCGTAAGGATAGGGATTGATCTTTCTGTAAGATACCAGTTTAATAGCTGGCTGTTTGCAAACCTGAATGTTAACGCAGCTAGGCCAAGGTACCTGGATAGTTTGAAAAGCCATAGCTATGTAGAACTGGCGCCTACATTCACCAGTACCGCCGGTTTAGATTTCCGTTTAAAAAATGGCTTAAACGGCGGTATAAGCTATCGTTATCTGCATAATCGCGCGGCAGACAATGAATATAATTTCACAGCCCGGGGATATTTTATTACAGACCTTGCCGTAAACTATACAAAGAAAAAATACGAAGTTGGGATAGCCGTAGAAAACCTTTTTAACCGCCGCTGGGACGAGTCTCAATTTGAATATACCTCGCAATTAAAAGGTGAAACTGCACCTGTTACACAGGTAAGTTACACGCCAGGCGTACCGTTTTTCGCAAAGCTTAAGTTTGCGGTGTTCTTTTAGTGCCTTATACGGCTTTCAGCCACTTTCTCCGAAGGAAAAGGAAAATAAAATAGATTCTGAGAACCCTCTCCCTTGGAGAGGGCAGGGTGAGGTCACCTCAAAAATAAAAAGATAAAAAGCGCCATCAGCTCGGGGTGGGTGTTTTGCAGCGTTAGCTTTAAACGCTTAATGGCTTCTGATACGTTGTTGCGTACAGTTTTTTCTGAGATGTTGAGAATCCCGGCAATCTCGCCATTTTTCCTGCCTTCATTCTTGCTAAGGTGATAGCAGTGGCGCATAGTTTCAGGGAGCTTTTCTACAACGGCGGTGATGCTTTTATTTAATTCAAGCGCCAGGTGGTGGTCCTCGGCGGAGTGATGCAAGCCGTCTAACTGGTCTATCAAAAATTGTTCTCCCTTCACCCGGATGTTCTGTTTGCGGTAAGCGGTAATTACCTGGTTGCGGCTTAGCACATACAGATAGGGCTTAAACTCATTTATACCGGTAAGCTTTTCGCGATTGGTCCACAGGTTTATAAAAATTTCCTGGGTAATATCTTTTGCCTCATCAGCATCTGTAAGCCTGGCAGCTATGATGCCGTAAACAAACCCTTTAAACCGGCTATAAATTTCCTGAAAAGCATCGGGGTCGCCTTTGCTGCACTTTGCAAGCAGCAACTGTTCTGACAAATTTTGATAAATCATTTCGCCCCCGATGATCATTGCCACAAATCTATTACACAAAATTCTACCGTCTATTAAGCATATGTTAATAAACGGATACGCTATATTATTTATTTACCATGCAATTTGCATGTAGTTAACGTTGCTGCTGCCCGATGATGTAACCGCAATACCCTTATCTAAACCGGTAAATGCAAAGCCTTCCAATTCGTCGTTACGTTCATCAATATCAACAGTTTTTATTACCTGCTGGCTGCCCGCTTCTATAGATTTTTTGAGGTCTACATAGGTAAAGCGCCATTTGCGGCCTTCAATCTGGTTCTGGATCAGCACAACAATTCCCTTATCATTTAACCAGTATAAATTCTGTACCCATGGGGTACAGGTAAATTTTTTATATAAAACACCGGCTTCGCTTGTCTTTTTGCATTTACTTAATTTTTCGGGGTCATAAAGGCGTACTTCGTTGCCATGGTTGCCATAATCAGCGGTGGCCACATACCATTTGTTGTTATACTTTACATATTCGGGGCGGGTGCCTTGTATGCAGGCATCGTCTTCTATGGTGTTAAGCAAGTTGCCATCCAGCGTTCCTGTTTTCCATAAACCTTTCCAGTTTATCAAATAGATCACTGCTTTCCAGGCTGTGCCTTCCTTGTTAAGCCTTATGGAGTTTCCCATAAAAACAGGCATATCGCCATGGTAAGCCACACCGGTTGGGTGATTGATCACATCTTTACCATCAACCGTAAGCTTACATTCCTTATGGTCATAAACAAGCGTATCATGATCGAAAGAAAACTGCCTGATCATTCCTACCTCACGGTCGCCATAAAGCAAAGCCTTACCGTTCTGGATAGATACTCCCTGGCAAGCGCCAAGCGAATCGATGGTAACAGAACGCTTGATGTTCATCTGAACATCTGAATTAAATATAAAAGGAACTATAAATAAAGATAAAACGGCAGGAAGTATTTTCATTGCAGGGTTGTTAATAGTTAATGCAGCCGGCTGTTTTTAAGGGGAATTAAACCACCGGAATTTTATGCGAAACAACAGTCCTGCTGTTAGTATATTATTAAGCGTGCATTAAATTGCAATAAAGCCGTATTTCAATTTTGTTTAATAAACTGTAAATAAATTTAATGCAGACTTACCACCCTGGTAATTTTCCATTTACTGTCTTTAAACTGCCAGATCACAATAAACCTGCTAAAGTGCGCATCAGGATTTTCTGGTTCCATATGGTTGTGAAAGCGATGATAACCCATTTCTACCGCACCAAAACCTGCTATAGGATAAACTTCTATACTTCCCTTCGCTAGCTCGCGGGTTACCTTACCACATATGTTTTGCTGTATTGCCATCAAAAAATCTTTCTTAGATGTCGATAAGCCTGTTTTATCATGGTAAAATTCCAGGTTATCAGACATCAGGGAGTCCATAAGCGGCAAATTACAGGTGTTATAAGTATTAAAGTAAATACTGTCCATTTTAACAATGGTCTGATACAACTCCTGCGACTCCGGTTTATAAGGCTGCGGCTGGTACCGTTGTTCTGTTTTGGCTTGCTGCGCATTTGTTTTCAATGCGGCTATTGCACAAATACATATTGTAATTACTAAGCTCCTGATCTTCATAAATAAATGGTTTATCAATATGACTGTATAAAGCAAAGATTGGTTACAGCCAATGCCGGATATATCTTTCAAGGTTCTACGTCTTATCTCTTTTTGAAACTAAGCATCTCATTTTGATAGCTTAAAAAATGTACCCAAGATTTTCTTTTGGTTGATAAGCTACAATAAAATACTGACTGTCAGACAATTGAATTAAAACACATCATTGATGGTATCTGATTTGTCAATGTGCTGGAAATTAAAAACATCATGAATACCATTATTCTATTCCTTGTCATCCTGCTTAGCTGCTGGTTCATTTTTAAATCCATCGATTACTTCGAAAAAATCTAATATCATGTTAGCACTCTTTATTGTAGCCATTGCAGTTTTCATATACATGATATATGTGCTGCTTAAACCCGAAAAATTCTAAACACTTAAACAAATGAACACCGAAATAACTGGAATAATTGCATCATTTGTTATTACGCTTGTAATTGCAATACCGCTGGGGAAATACCTGGCAAAGATGTTTGCCGGTGAAAAGGTCTCGACAGACTTTTTCAAACCTCTTGAGCGATTGATCTTTAAACTATCGGGCATTAACGCCGACGAGCCTATGAGCTGGAAACAGTTTTTAAAGGCTATGGTAACCATTAACATACTTTGGCTGGTATATGGCTTTTTTGCTCTACTGTACCAGGATAAATTGCCGCTTAATCCCGATGGTAATCCGGGCCAGACTGCCGACCTGGCTTTCAATAGCATTATCAGCTTTGTAGCAAACTGTAACCTGCAGGATTACTCCGGCGAAAGTGGCGCAACCTATTTTACCCAGCACTTTATATTTATGTTTCTGCAGTTTATGAGTGCGGCAACAGGTATAGCATGCGCGGTTGGGGTATTTAAGGCTTTCAGAGATAAAACATCAGGCAACCTGGGCAATTTCTGGAACTACTTTGTTAAGTCCATCACCCGTTTGTTATTACCGCTGTCTGTTATAGTAGCTTTAATTCTTACCTTTAACGGAACACCAAGCAGCTATGCAGGTAAGGATAAATTTATTTCCTTACAGGGTGATACGGTAAATGTATCCCGCGGGCCTGCCGCACAAATGATTGCCATTAAACATTTAGGCACAAACGGCGGTGGCTGGTTTGGTGCAAACTCCGCACACCCGCTCGAAAATCCTAACTACATAACCAACGTTACCGAGATAGTTGCCCAGTTTATTATCCCGGTTGCCATGATCCTGGCTTTCGGTTATTTTATTAACCGTAAAAAACTCGGCTGGATCATTTTTGGGGTAATGATGATAGGAACATTGATATTCCTGTTCCCAACTATCAGCAGCGAGCTGGGTGGTAACCCGCTTATTGCAAAAATGGGCGTTACACAAACTACCGGGGCAATGGAAGGTAAAGAAGTACGCATAGGCCCGGCGGCTACTGCTTACTGGAGCACGCTTACTACGGTTACCTCTACCGGTTCTGTAAATGGGATGCATGATAGCACCATGCCGCTAACCGGCCTATGGCAAATGCTTGCCATGATGGTAAACGGTTTCTTCGGCGGTGATGGCGTGGGCTTGTTAAATTATTTTGTTTACCTCATTATAGCGGTATTTATATCCGGCTTAATGGTTGGCCGTACGCCAGAATTTTTAGGCCATAAAGTAGAAGCGCGCGAAGTTAAAATAGCGGCACTCATTACCCTGCTTAGTCCTTTTTTAATCATGGCAGGTACAGCACTTTCGGCATACATTGTTACAGTGCATCCCAATATTAACTGGGCGGTAAAACCATCATCCTGGTTAAATAACCCGGGCTATCACGGTTTTTCAGAAATGCTTTACCAGTATACATCATCTAACGCCAACAATGGCTCCGGCTTTGAAGGATTGGGCGATAACAATATTTTCTGGAACGTTTCTGCCGGGTTAGTTATCCTGTTCGGTCGTTTTTTACCTATCATAGGCCCCGTGGCAATAGCAGGTTTACTTGCTCAGAAAAAGTTTGTGCCCGAATCTGCCGGTACCTTAAAGATAGATACCGTAACCTTCGGCATCATGACATTTGCCGTCATCGTTGTATTAAATGCCCTTTCCTATTTCCCTGCGCTTGCACTGGGCCCGCTGGCAGAATATTTTTCTATGATTAAGTAAGCATAAAAATGAAAAATCAATCTAATAAATTATTTGAGCCTGCACTTGTGCAGACCGCACTTAAAGAATCCTTCATTAAGCTCGATCCGCGGGTAATGGTGCGCAACCCGGTTATGTTCACTGTGGAGATAGGCACCCTGGTGATGCTTGTTGTTGCAGGATACAGCTTTTCACACCACGACCAGGGATCATTCGGGTATAACGTGGCTATCTTCCTGATTCTGTTTTTAACGGTTCTGTTTGCCAACTTTGCCGAAGCAATAGCAGAAGCACGCGGAAAAGCGCAAGCCGATAGTTTACGTAAAACACGTGAGGAAACACCCGCCAAGGTAGTACTCGAAAATGGAGTTATTGTTACCAAATCATCAAACGAGCTACGCAAAGGGGATGTATTTACCTGTACCACCGGGGATACTATACCAACAGACGGCGAAATCATAGAAGGTATAGCCACTATTGATGAATCGGCTATTACCGGCGAATCGGCTCCGGTTATCAGGGAGTCGGGCGGCGATAAATCATCCGTAACAGGAGGCACTAAGGTGCTATCCGACGAGATAAAAGTTATGGTAACTACCCAGCCCGGCGAAAGCTTCCTGGATAAGATGATCGCATTGGTTGAAGGTGCATCGCGCCAGAAAACCCCTAATGAAATTGCATTAACTATTTTACTGGCAAGCTTTACGCTGATATTTATCATTGTTTGTGTTACGCTGCAACCTTTTGCACGCTATGCCAACACGCCTATCACCATCGCGGCGTTAATCTCGTTATTTGTATGTCTTATCCCAACTACTATCGGCGGTTTGCTTTCTGCTATCGGGATAGCCGGGATGGACAGGGCATTACGCGCTAATGTGATCACAAAATCAGGAAAAGCGGTAGAAACTGCGGGTGATATTGACGTGCTTTTGCTTGATAAAACCGGTACCATTACCATAGGTAACAGAAAGGCCACCCATTTTTGGCCTGCAACCGGTGTTCTGCCAGATGACCTGATCACTGCCTGCGTGCTCTCATCCCTGGCAGATGAAACACCCGAGGGAAAATCCATTGTGGAACTGGCTTCAAGTCACTTAAAATTGCCTGCTGCGCCCAGCGGTTCTGAGTTTGTTAAGTTCACTGCCGAAACGCGTTCCAGCGGGATCAATACACCGGATGGATTGCGCATCAGGAAAGGCGCTTACGATTCTATCCGCAACATTGCTCAAAAGGCCGGTAATAAATTTCCCGACGAAGTGGCCGACAGGGTAAAGGTGATATCATCAAACGGGGGTACGCCGTTGGTAGTGTCACAAAACGAAAAGATCTTAGGCGTTATAGAATTGCAGGATATTATTAAAACCGGTATTTCGGAACGTTTTGAACGCTTACGCAAAATGGGTGTAAAAACGGTGATGGTTACAGGCGATAACCCGCTTACTGCCAAATTTATAGCAAACAAGGCCGGTGTGGATGATTTTATTGCCGAAGCTAAACCGGAAGATAAAATGAATTACATTAAGGCAGAGCAAAACACCGGCAAACTGGTGGCCATGATGGGCGACGGTACTAACGACGCCCCTGCACTTGCACAGGCCGATGTTGGCGTTGCTATGAACAGCGGCACCCAGGCAGCCAAGGAAGCAGGTAACATGGTAGACCTTGATAACGATCCTACCAAGCTGATTGAAATTGTTGAGATAGGTAAGCAGCTGCTTATCACACGCGGTACGCTTACTACCTTTTCCATCGCTAATGACGTAGCTAAATATTTTGCCATTGTACCGGCATTGTTCATGGCATCTATCCCGGCTTTGCAAAGCATCAACATCATGAACCTGCACAGCCCGGAGTCAGCCATACTTTCGGCAGTGATATTCAATGCTATCATTATCCCTATGCTTATTCCGCTTGCATTGAAAGGGGTGGAATATAAACCCATTGGTGCAAGCGCATTGCTGCGCCGCAATCTGCTTATTTATGGCCTGGGTGGTGTAATTGCGCCTTTTATCGGCATAAAATTGATAGACCTATTGATTGCTAACCTTATTTAATATTTAACAAAATGAAAAAGTATCTAATTCTTTCCATCAGGATCACGGTTGTGTTAACCGTTATATTGTGTGTTATTTACCCGGTATCCATTATGCTTATCGGCAAGCTTTCAAAAGGCGGCGGCGATGGCGAGCGCATTATTGTTAACGGAAAAGTGGTTGGCTATACCAACTTAGGCCAGAATTTTAGCAAACCCCAGTACTTTTGGGGCAGGCCATCGGCCGTGGCTTATAACGCGGCCGGATCCGGCGGTTCAAACAAAGGCCCTACTAATGCCGATTACCTTAAAGACGTATCAAAAAGAATAGATACGCTGCTTAAATATCACCCTTATTTAAAAAGGAGCGATATTCCATCTGATATGGTAACAGCATCCGGCAGCGGCCTCGATCCGGATATATCTCCAGAAGCTGCACGCATACAGGTTAAACGTGTTGCACAATTCCGTAAATTAAACGAGCAAAAGCTACTGGCACTGGTAAATAGCCATACCGAAGCGCCATTACTTGGCATGTTTGGCCCGCCAAAAGTAAACGTGCTTAAGCTAAACGTAGCACTTGATCAGTTAAACAAAATGAATTAGCATACGCGCCTGTATAATATGGCAGATGAAACAAAAGACAGCACCGTAAAGACTTTCATAGAGCTGATAAAAAAATCAAGACGCGGAAAGTTTAAGGTTTATATAGGCATGAGCGCCGGCGTAGGTAAAACATACCGCATGCTGCAGGAGGCTCATGCCCTGCTGCGTAATGGCATAAACATACAGATAGGTTATATAGAAACACATAACCGGGCCGAAACGCATGCATTGCTTAACGGGCTGCCTGTAATACCAAGGCGTAAAATATTTTACAAGGGCAAGGAGCTGGAAGAAATGGACCTCCCGGCCATCCTTAATCTTCATCCGGAAGTGGTTATTGTGGATGAGCTTGCGCATAGCAATGTGGAAGGCAGCAAAAATGCCAAACGCTGGCAGGATGTTATCGACCTGCTGGATGCCGGCATCAGCGTAATTTCGGCGGTGAATATACAGCACCTCGAAAGCATGAACCAGGAAATAGAATCTATCACCGGCATTGCCATAACCGAGCGCATACCAGATAAGGTTTTGGAATTAAGCGACGAAATAGTAAACATTGACCTAACCGCCGACGAACTGATAGACCGGTTAAAAGAAGGAAAGATCTACGACAAAGCGAAAGTTAACATAGCGCTGCAAAACTTTTTCAGGCCCGATAAAATATTGCAGCTGCGCGAACTTGCCCTGAAAGAAGTAGCGCATTATGTTGAAAGGAAGATAGATACCGAAATACCTAAACAAATAAAGCTTCGTCCCGAAAAGTTCCTGGCCTGCATATCAACCAATGCAGATACCGCAAAGGTAGTGATCCGTAAAACGGCAAGACTAGCGTCATACTACCGCTCGCAATGGGTGGTTTTGTATGTGCAAAACAGTGGCGAGAGCAGCGACCGCATTAAACTTGATAAGCAAAGACACCTCATCAACAATTTTAAACTTGCTACCGAGCTTGGAGGTGAGGTGGTAAAAATACAAAGCGACGAGATTGCCCAAACCATCGTAAAAATTGCCGAAGAGCGGGAAATAACCACCATCTGCATCGGCAAGCCGCATTTAAACCTGTTCCAGGTAATTTTAAGGACGGCTATTTTTAATGAACTGTTAAAAAAAATAGCCGCCACAGAAACAGACCTGGTGATCTTATCCTAAACAATTACAGAGCAAAACTTTCAGTTATGCCCACGGATCATCCTCACCAAGATGGCTGTATTTCAAAACAATCAAACCAAGTGGTGGTAAAGTTAAAGGCAATGAGTAACTTTTTCCATGCATGGGTATTGGATAAGCTTCCAACTCCGAACGGTTTAAAAGATCACTGCCACCATATTTAAGGTTATCGGTATTGAATAATTCCGTGTAATAACCCCTTTTACCTACCCCAATACGGTAATTTTTGCGCACAACAGGTGTAAAATTTGCAACAAAAACCAGCTGTTCCTCTGCATTATTACCTTTCCTTATCCAACTGATCACGCTGTTCACAGAATCGTTTATATCCAGCCATTCAAAACCTTCGGGCGAATAACTTAATTCATAAAGCGAAGGCTCATCTTTGTAAAGTTTGTTCAGGTCTGCCAGTAATTTTTGAACGCCGCTATTTAGTGGATAGTTATTTTCATGCCAGTCCAGGCTAAAGTCATGTCGCCATTCATGCCTTTGTCCAAACTCGCCGCCCATAAAGAGCAGCTTTGCACCGGGGTGGCCAAACATATATCCGTATAACAATCTTAGATTGGCAAATTGCTGCCATAAATCGCCGGGCATTTTGTCTATAAGCGAACCTTTGCCATACACTACTTCATCATGCGATAATGGTAATACAAACTTTTCGCTGAAAGCATAAACCAAACTAAAGGTGATCTGCCCCTGGTGGTAAGTGCGGTATATCGGTTGATTATGAAAATAATTAAGGGTATCATGCATCCAACCCATCATCCATTTAAGGTCAAAACCTAATCCCCCGGTTTCGGTTGGGTGCGTTACACCCGGCCACGCGGTCGACTCTTCGGCAACGGTAAATACATCCGGGTAATGGTGATGAACAGCGTCATTAAACTCCTTTAAAAAACTAATAGCTTCCAGGTTTTCGCGGCCGCCGTATTGATTAGGAATCCACTCACCGCTTTTACGCGAATAATCCAGATATAACATGGAGGCAACCGCATCTACGCGCAGGCCGTCTATATGATATTTATCCAGCCAATACATAGCATTGGATATCAGGAATGCGCGTACCTCGTTACGGCACAAATTAAATATCAAACTTTTCCAGTCGGGGTGGTAGCCTTTGCGGGGGTCGTCATACTCATATAAGTGTGTACCGTCAAAATAGCCCAGACCTATTTCGTCCGTAGGGAAATGCGAAGGGACCCAATCTACCAGTACACCTATTCCTGCCTGGTGAAGTTGATCAACCAGATACATAAAGTCCTGCGGTGTACCAAAGCGGCTATCGGGTGCAAAGTAACCTGTTATCTGGTATCCCCACGAACCATAGAAGGGGTGCTGCATTATTGGCATAAACTCTACGTGTGTAAAGCCCATGTACTGGCAATAGCCCGGCAGTTCTTCGGCCAGTTCCCTGTAGGTAAAAAATCGCCTGCCATTATCCGGTTTTCTCCTCCATGAACCTATATGCAGCTCATATACCGATAAAGGCTTAGCCGTTATATTTTCATTTTTGCGTTCGCTAAGCCATTTTTGATCTGTCCACTCAAAGTCGCTTAGATCCCACGTAACGGTGGCTGTTGCCGGCGGCGTTTCCCAGTGGTAACCATAGGGGTCGCTTTTTTCTACCTGGTAACCATTATTTGAGTGAATAAAGTATTTATAATATTCGCCAGTGCCTAAACCCGGGATAAAAAGCTCCCATATGCCAGACGAGTCCCAGCGTACATGCATGGCATGGCTTTCCCTGTTCCAACCGTTAAAGTTGCCAACTACCGATACCTTGCGTGCATTGGGTGCCCAAACGGCAAAGTAAGTACCAGCCTGGCCCAGGTGTTCTGCCTGCCGGGAGCCCAGTTTGTTGTAAAGCTGGTAATGTTTACCAGCCTTAAAAAGGCTGATGTCAAAATCGGTGAACAACGAGAACCATGGACGGGCCTCCTCATTTGTCTGCATATCTGCTGTGCTGCCAGTCATAATTAATGGGTTTCTACCGCTACCGCTTCTTTTTTATCAGGGGTAAGCGCTTCATTCTTTTTTATAATAGATTTAATTCCTCTTAGCGGAACCATTACCCAGTTGGGCCTGTTGTTCAGTTCATAATTAAGCTCATAAATAGCCTTTTGCAGCAGGTAGGTTTGCAGCAGTATTTCCAGGTCTTCCTGCTCCTGCGGTATGATATGTGCAGAATCTACCGTTTGCAGATAAGCCTTCATAAAATAGCCGCTCATGTAATGGTACCATTGCTCAACAAAAGGAAGCAATTTGCTGATGTCTTCCTGTCGGATCTGGTTTTCCAGGAACAGGCTGCCATAAGCTGCATAATGGAACGAACGGATCATCCCTGCCACATCGCGAAGGGCTGAATACTTTAACCTGCGTTCACTGTAGCTGCGTGCCGGTTCGCCTTCAAAATCAAGGATCAGGAAGTCTTTACCGGTAAACAATACCTGGCCCAGGTGGTAGTCGCCATGGATACGTATTTTAGATGCATTGATCTTTTTGCTGTAGATCTTTTTCAGCACGTTCAAAATCTCATCCTTCATAGCCAGTACTTCTTCCGCTTCCTGTCTTACCTCGTCCGGGAGCTTTTTAATGCTCTTGCTCAGGTTCTGAAATGCAACCCTTACCAGTGAGGTAAGCGATGAGAACAATGAACGCTGATAATGCAACGAAAAATCCTCAGGTTTAAATGCCGGAAACTCTTCGCCCGATGCAAGCGCCAAATGCATTTCGCCGGTTCGTTCACCTAACAGGCGTACTAACTCTGCAACGGTCCCTTCCAGTAATTCCTTAATATCATGCGGCGTTTCATCGTAAGATACCGGTTGAGTAATAGTACCTAACAGCGTAGGCGAAATCTGGCCGATAGCATTGTGCGTTAATATTTTTTCATTGAAATCGTCCAGGCGGTCAAGCATATACTTCCAGCCATCACTGTTGCTTTTTACCATTTCCTGCATCATGCCCAAAACCATGCTTTCATTGTTAAAGCGCCATTCAACGGTGCCAACAAATTCAGGTATGTTCTTAAACTTTGCATGTTTGGTTAAAAACTCGGTGATCTCCACGTCGGGGTTAATGGCGCGGTCTACCTTACGATATAGTTTTAAATAATACTTATTGTCATAAGTTATAGACGTATTGCTTTGCTCGGCCGATAATACCCTCGGCCTTGCCTTCGGATTTTCGTCTATATGCTTTTTAAGTTCGCGGTTTCCTATAAAGGCTATCTCGCTGCCGCTTTGTGCTACAAAACGATGATGCCCCATGTTTGTAATAATGGTTTGCTGCAGTTCAAGGCCATAAATGGCATCATAAAGAACGCCATCCTGCCCATCTACCTTCATCAGCGCTATAACTGATTGCGGGCAGTTATCCTGTAGTTTGAACGAGAATGGGCCTGCACCAAAGGCTACCGGTAACTGGTACATATCAGGCAAACCATCGCGGTAGGAAACTTCCATCAGCAGCAGGTACGCTGCGTTGCCATCCTCCATCGGTATGTGGGCTTGGTTAACAATCCGTACGTTTTCCATACCACGCGCCTTGCCGCCAAACCAGCGCAGGCGCATCATGTAATTGGGCAGAATCTCTGTCTCCAGCTCTTCAATAACAGACGGATTTAACAGATCCTTCCATTTATCAAGTTCTATCAGCTGAAGCCTTTGATCGTTCTCCATTTCCGGATGAACTTTTTCCAGCAGAAATGCCTGGCTGGCATGCGCGCCCAGCGTAAAAAAATAAAGTGAATCTTCTTTAATAGCAGGGAAACGGTTACGGCTTTGTATCTCGATAGGTACATTGCCTTTGTAAGCCTGCAGATCAAGCTCTGCCGCCTGCGTAAAACGCGAAAGATTAGCCACAACTAACATTACCTCATCGCCATAGGTGCGTGTAAATGCAAGGATCTTAGCGTTTTCGGTGTGAATAAATTTCATATCGCCGCGGCTAAAGGCCTTGTATTTTTTACGCGTAGCGATAACCCTTTTCATCCACCATAATAATGATGATGTGTTTCTCGACTGCATTTCGGCATTTACCGATTCATAATGATACTGCGGATCAAGGATTAAAGGCAAATATAACCTTTGCGGATTAGCTTCAGAAAAGCCCGCGTTCCTATCCGAGTGCCACTGCATAGGTGTACGTACACCATCACGGTCGCCCAGGTAATAGTTATCGCCCATACCAATCTCATCGCCATAATAAATAACCGGTGTGCCTGGCAAAGAGAACAGCAGGATATTCATCAGCTCTATCTTTTTGCGGTTACCCTCCAGCAATGGCGATAGCCTGTGCCTTATCCCCAGGTTAATGCGTGCCTTAGGGTCTTTTACATAGACTTTGTACATGTAATCGCGCTCCTCGTCGGTCACCATTTCCAGTGTAAGCTCATCGTGATTACGTAAAAAAATGGCCCATTGGCATGTTTCAGGAATTTCTGGCGTTTGTGCGTAAATATCTGTAATAGGATACCTGTCTTCCATTTGCAGCGCCATAAACATACGCGGCATCACCGGGAAGTGATAGTTCATCTGGCACTCATCGCCATCGCCAAAATAAGCAGCAGAATCTTCCGGCCACATGTTAGCTTCGGCCAGCAGCAACGTACCCGGGTAGCGGTCATCCACATACTTTCTCAATTTTTTAAGGAAAGCATGTGTTTCGGGCAGGTTTTCACAATTGGTGCCTTCCCGCTCAAAAAGATATGGAACCGCATCGAGCCTGAAACCGTCCACACCCATTTTGCACCAGTAATCCATAATCTTGAATACTTCCTGCTGTACAAGCGGGTTATCATAATTAAGATCGGGCTGATGATGAAAAAAGCGGTGCCAGTAATATTGCTGCGCTATTGGGTCCCAGGTCCAGTTTGATTTTTCAAAATCCTGGAATATGATACGGGCATCCTTAAATTGTTTAGGATCATCGCTCCACACATAATATTCGCGTTTTGGCGATCCTTTGGGTGCTTTCCTGGCCCTCTGAAACCAGGGGTGCTGCTCTGATGTGTGGTTAATTACCAGCTCGGTAATAACTCTTAACCCACGCAGGTGTGCTTCTTTTAAAAATTGTTTAAACTGCTTTATATCTCCGTATGAAGGATTGATAGAGTAGTAATCAGATATATCATACCCATCGTCCTTGAGCGGCGAGGGATAAAATGGCAGCAGCCATATGGCAGTAACACCAAGTTCCTGCAGGTAATCCAGTTTTTGCATCAGGCCCTTAAAGTCGCCTATGCCATCACAGTTACCGTCTCTGAATGCTTTAATGTGCAATTCATATATAACGGCATCTTTATACCAGTGTAATTTATCGTCTATTTTATTAGTTTCTTCGGGCATAATAGGTAGTTGGTTATTTCTCAATTCTTAAAATGTGGGCAGGCATTTGGTAAGGGTTCAGCTGCACATAGTTCCACTCGCCCTGCCAGTCGTATTGTTCTCCGCTTAAGAGGTCGCTAACCTTGTAACGGCTGTCGTTAGCTATACCCAGTTTGGCAAGCGGAAGTTTTATATGTGCCCCGTGAGTGTTGTAAGCATCCAGATTTACTGCTACAACCAGTGCATTGCCGCTTTCGGTATCATTTTTTACATAGCAGATGATCTGATCGCTGGTGGTATCGGCAAACTCAATGTTCCAGGTACTTTGCAGGGCGGTATTCTGTTTCCTGATACGGTTAAGCCGTGTCATTACATCGCCAATGCGGGTATAGCGCTGCCAGTCCCAGTGCTTTATTTCATATTTCTCATTGTCAACGTATTCTTCTTTTGTACCATGCGGGGCATTGATGCCAAATTCATAAACCGGCCCGTACAAGCCGTAATTTGACGATAGCGTGCCTGCAAGTATCAGGCGCATAATATGTGCATTCTCGCCACCGTTTATAAGTGCCGGCGGCAGAATATCCGGAGTATTAGGCCAGAAATTAGCGCGGAAGTAATGCCGCATTTCTGTTTTGGTAAGCTCTGTTAAGTATTGCTGTAATTCGTCTTTAGTGTTACGCCAGGTAAAGTAGCTGTATGACTGGTTAAAGCCAGCTTTTGCAAGCCGCTCCATAACGCGCGGACGGGTAAATGCTTCGGCAAGAAAAATAACATCCGGGTATTGCGCCCTGATCTCACCTATCATCCATTCCCAGAAATGAAAAGCCTTTGTATGTGGGTTATCAATACGAAATATGCGAATCCCTGCTTCGGCCCAGTAAGCTATTACACTTTTTAATTCCTGCCACAGGTTTTGCCAGTCGTCTGTTTCAAAATTAAAGGGTAAAATATCTTCATATTTTTTCGGCGGGTTTTCGGCATATTGAACCGTACCATCCGGCCGCCACTTAAACCACTGCGGGTGTTCCTTTACATAAGGATGGTCGGGCGCGCATTGGTAAGCTATATCCATGGCTATTTCAATGCCGTACTTTTGGGTTTCGGCTATCAGGGCTTTAAAATCTTCTAAAGTGCCCAACTGCGGGTGGATTGATTTATGACCGCCAAGCCGGTTTCCGATTGCCCAGGGTGATCCCGGATCTTCCGGACCGGCAGTTAAAGAGTTGTTTTTACCTTTGCGGTTAACTTCGCCAATGGGATGGATAGGCGGAAAATACAATACATCGAAACCCATTTTGGAGATTCGGGGTAGTAATCCTGCTACATCCTTAAACGTTCCGTGCAGTTCTGTTTCTTTACCTGCCGAGCGTGGAAATAATTCATACCAGGTGCTAAAAGCGGCTTTTTTCCGCTCTGCTTCTATTTTGTATTGTTTAAGAAAAGTGCTGGTAAGGTCTTTATGATGAAAGCTGCGCATCAGGGCAGCAACCTCATCACTTAATGATAGTGTAACTGCCTGCTCAAAATTTTCTGCAGTTTTTAAGCGGTTGCTATAACCTAATAAAACAGTGCTTTTTTCAGCATCTTCGGCAGCTGCCTGTTCCAGCAGCTCTACGCCGATTTTTATTTCTACTGTAATATCCTGCCCTGCTTCAAATTTCTTTTTAAGGCCTTTTTTCCAGGTAGTGTAATGATCCTCCCAGGCCTGGATCCTGAATTCATAAAAGCCGGTTTTGTCTATTTTAAAAGTTGTTTCCCAGTAGTCGTTTATCACAAACTTCATGGGTACTTCCGTCCAGCCTTCGTCGGCCGAATGTTTTATAAGTAAGCTGGCATCAATTTCATCATGCCCGTCGCCGAAAATGTCTGCAGAAAAAGTTATGGTATCGCCCGCAACAGCCTTGGCCGGAAACCTTCCCTCCTCAACTTTTGGCGATACGTTAGTTATAATAACCCTTTTTTTACCACCCGAATTTACCATGCAATTAAATTATTTTACGGCAGAATTATAAATGCCTGTTAATGACAACCAATTGCCGGTTTAAAAGTTTAATTAAGAGGAAAAAATAAATAGTGAGTTTTCAGCGCTCAATGTAAAGCTGCTGCGTAATTAATCAGGTTGTTGCGTTTGTTAGCAGTATGGTAATAATTAAGCCCATTAATATAAAGGCGGCGATGTAGATCACTAAAATAATTATCAGCTTTTTCAAGATTTGGAATTGTTATAATGATCATGCGTCAACAGAATTATTTGATTTATTGATAAGAACCTGACTATTCTCTATATAACTGCTGTAAGCGGATCAGCATGTTCTTTTGCCGTTTCAGCTCAGTTATTGAAGTTTTAATCGCCTTTATCTGAAAAAGCAACATGCCAATTTTTTCCTCGAGGGTTTTAGTTCTTTCGCTTTCCATAACTTATCAATTTCTGTAAAATTAGCCTTAACAATTTTTTATATCAGGCTGTAAATCACTAAAATGCAAGTGATGAAATACTTTATTTTATTGATAATGATGGTGTTTTAACCCACAGCTTGGCGGCTTTTACTTAGCTTGCAAGTAATTATTTGTCTTTAACCAACTATTATGTAGTATTTGGTCTGCCTTTTTTATCAGCACCCTAAATCAACAAATAATCGCACCATCTTTTCCATTCACATCAAAATTGCCATATTGCGGTATAAACCAGAATTGTGAACGATAAAATAAAACTGTTAAAGCAAAAACGCGACGAAGCGCTTTTAGGCGGTGGTAATGCACGTATTGATAATCAGCATAAAAAGGGAAAGCTTACGGCGCGCGAGCGTTTGCATTTTTTGATGGACGATGGTTCCTTCCAGGAAATTGGGCAGTTGGTATCCCACCGCTCAACCGATTTCGATATGGAAAAAGAAAAGTACCCCGGCGATGGCGTAGTAACCGGTTACGGTACTATTAATGGTCGTTTAACCTATGTTTTCTCTCAGGATTTTACGGTTTTTGGTGGTTCACTATCTGAAACGCATGCCGAAAAGATCTGTAAAATAATGGACCTGGCTTTAAAAAACGGCGCGCCGGTTATCGGCATGAATGATTCCGGAGGTGCACGCATCCAGGAAGGTGTTGTATCATTGGGCGGCTACGCCGATATTTTTTATCGTAATACGATGGCATCGGGCGTAGTGCCGCAAATATCAGCCATTATGGGGCCATGTGCCGGGGGCGCAGTGTATTCGCCTGCCATTACAGATTTTATATTGATGGTAGAAAATACCTCGTACATGTTTGTTACCGGGCCAAACGTTGTAAAAACGGTAACCCACCAGGTGGTAACGTCAGAAGAACTTGGCGGCGCTTCGGTACATGCGGCAAAATCGGGGGTTACGCATTTTGCCTGCGCTAATGAGATCGCCGCCATTGAGCATATAAAAAAGCTTTTAAGCTATCTGCCCCAAAATTGCGAAGAAACTGCGGCCAGGCTCCATTATGAATCAAAAAATGAGCTAAGGCCAGATCTTAATACCCTGCTGCCAGAAAATGCTTTCCAGCCTTACGATGTGCGCGAGGTAATAAATCATGTGATTGACCAAACCTCGTTTATGGAAGTTCATAAAGACTTTGCCGAGAATATAGTTGTAGGGTTTGCACGCCTTGCCGGGCGCAGTATAGGTATTGTTGCCAATCAGCCTGCTTTTTTGGCGGGTGTACTGGATATCCATTCCTCTACCAAAGCGGCGAGGTTTGTTCGCTTTTGTGATAGCTTTAACATCCCCCTGCTGGTTATTGAAGATGTGCCGGGCTTTTTACCGGGCACCGACCAGGAGTGGAATGCCATTATCACCAACGGGGCCAAATTACTATATGCCTTTTGCGAAGCTACCGTTCCGCGGGTTACTGTAATTACCCGCAAGGCTTATGGTGGGGCATATGATGTAATGAACTCCAAGCACATTGGCGCGGATATGAACTTTGCCTGGCCATCGGCAGAGATTGCGGTTATGGGTGCAAAGGGAGCAGCCGAAATTATTTTTAAGAGGGACATCAGCGCAGCAGAAGATAAAGAAGCAAAGTGGAAAGAAATGGAAATTAAATACTCAGAGATCTTTGCCAATCCCTACCGCGCCGCCGAACGCGGGTTTATTGACGAGGTAATTGAGCCTGCGGAAACCCGCATTAAACTGATCCATGCCTTTAAAATGCTTGAGAACAAGGTGGTAAATAATCCCAGGAAAAAACACGGTAATATCCCACTTTAATTTATGCTCCGTTATGATAAGCATTGAACAGATAAGGCCGCAGCTAACCTGGAAATTACGGCAGGAAGTGCTTTATCCTGATAAAAAGATAACAGAAATGGAAATGGACGAGGATGCCGATGGCGTTCATTTCGCTGCTTTTAAAGATAATAAGCTGGTAGGTGTAGTATCCCTTTTTCAAAGAGGCAGCGATTTTCAATTCCGCAAGTTTGCCGTTGAACCTTCCGCTCAAAAAACAGGCATCGGTACGCAGGTTCTGCAACATATAATTGATTACGCATTGCAAAATGGCGGCTCACGCATCTGGTGTAATGCGCGGTTATCTGCTATAAATTTTTATTTAAGATCTGGCTTTGTTCATACCGGGCATTTTTTTTCAAAACATGGATTTGATTACGAAATCCTCGAAAAGTCTTTAACCCCGGCACAAGATTTATAAAAAAAGCCAGTCTGCTTTCTGCAGGCTGGCCAAACTAACTAAACTGATCTTTGAAAAAAAATTACTCACCACAAAGGAACAGTTATAAGATAAAGACAATGTTAAATCATTAACAAATCAGCGTAATTTTTAAAAAGCTTAACTTATTACTTGTTTATCAGTAGCTTATATTGTCCAGCCGACATATTTCCTCCTGCGGTCGCTTGCCTTCAGGCGAGTGACGACTATTAGCGGCTCCCAATTGGCGAAACCAATCACTACCAGTTTTAAAACGCATCGTTTACAAAAACTTTCTTCCTTCTTATCAAAAATGTAATCAGATTCACAATCAGTTAACGAAATTTTATAAAAAGGTAGCGTCTTATAAATTATTGGTATTTCAATTTTGGGCGTTCCTGTTAATAACTATATTTGTGAGCAGCCCTATTGCTGCCGCATTTATTATGGAACAAGAAAAAAACGATGAAAAGCCGCAGCACGTGGCTGTTGTGAACGATAACTCCCTTTCTTTTTTTGAAAAATATATAAATAATCCTTCGCCAACCGGTTTTGAATGGAAGGGCCAGGAAATGTGGCTTGAGTATATAAAGCCCTTTATAGATGAGCACTATGTAGATAATTATGGTACCGCTGTTGGTATCATTAATAAAGATGCGCCTTACAAAGTTGTAATTGAAGCGCATGCTGATGAAATATCATGGTTTGTAAATTATATCACATCCGACGGTCTTATATACGTTATCCGCAACGGCGGTTCTGACCATCAGATAGCGCCTTCAAAAAGGGTGAACATACATACCGACAACGGCATAGTTAAAGCTGTTTTTGGCTGGCCTGCCATTCACACACGCGGTGCAGGTGAAAAGGAAGAAGCCCCTACATTAAAAAATATTTTTCTGGATTGCGGCTGTACCACCAAAGACGAAGTTGAAAAATTAGGCGTTCACGTAGGTTGCGTAATAACTTACGAAGATGAATTTACCGTTTTAAATGACCGCTATTATGTTGGCCGCGCGCTTGATAACCGTGCTGGCGGCTTTATGATAGCAGAAGTTGCCCGCTTGCTAAAAGAAAACAACATAACGCTTCCTTTTGGTTTATACATTGTAAATGCCGTACAGGAAGAAATAGGTTTACGCGGTGCAGAAATGATAGCGCATCACATAAAACCAAACGTTGCCATTGTTACCGACGTTACCCACGATACGCAAACACCTATGATCAGCAAAATTAGCCAGGGCGACCTGGCCTGCGGTAAGGGCCCGGTTATATCTTATGCCCCTGCGGTACAGAATAACTTAAACAAGGTACTTATCGCTTCGGCAAAAAAGGCGAATATTCCTTTTCAGCGCCAGGCGTCGTCACGCTCTACCGGCACGGATACCGATGCATTTGCTTACTCAAATGATGGTGTACCGTCTGCGCTGATCTCTCTGCCATTGCGCTACATGCATACCACGGTAGAAATGATCCACAAAGAAGACGTAGACAACGTAATACGCTTAATATACGAAGCCCTTTTGAACATAACAGCGGGACAAGATTTCCGCTATATAAAATAATTAATTTTATAAAACATTTTAACCGGAACCTGCTTTAAATGATGTCTGAAACTTATCACCTTATTTATAAAATTAAAAAATGAAACCAACACTATTGATCCTGGCAGCGGGTATGGCCAGTCGTTACGGAAGCATGAAACAAGTTGATGGCTTTGGCCCCAACGGTGAAACCATTATTGATTATTCTATATACGATGCCATTAAAGCAGGCTTCGGTAAAATAAGCTTTATTATAAGGGAAGAATTTGCCGATGCTTTTAAAGCTAAGTTTGAACCGAAATTAAATGGCCGCATTGAAACAGATTATATTTTTCAAAGCTATGACCTTACTCCTTTCGGCATAGACAAAACCGTTGAGCGTGCAAAACCCTGGGGTACCGCACATGCGGTTTTAGCTGCACGTAACCAGGTTAAAGAGCCATTTTGCGTAATTAATGCAGATGACTATTATGGTTATGACTCTTTCGAAAAAATGGCAAAATTCCTTACCAGCGAAGTAAAGGACGATCTGTATTCACTTATAGGTTACCAGATTGATAAAACATTATCAGATTACGGCTCTGTTTCACGTGGCGTTTGTAAAGTGGATGAAAACGGCAACATGGTAGAAATTAATGAGCGTACAGAAGTTTATTTTAAAGAAGATGGCAGTGTTGCTTATAAAGATGCCACTGGTGAACATCCTTTAAGTAACGACACCCGTGTTTCAATGAATTTCTGGGGCTTTACACCTGCTGTTTTTGAACAAAGCGAAGCTATGTTCAAAGCGTTTGTGGAGGCAAATGAAAATAACCCGAAAGCAGAATTTTTTATTCCGCTGGTTGCTGATGAACTGATTAAATCCAGAACAGCAAACTTTAAAGTGATCCCAACAGCCTCTAAATGGTTTGGCGTTACTTATAAAGAAGATAAGCCTATCGTACAAAAAAGCATATCAACCCTTGTTGAGAACGGAACTTATCCTTCTGAACTTTGGCCATAAGATCCTTAGATTTATAAAATTCAAAATCCCGACTTTTTAGTTGGGATTTTTTTTTGCTTTAATTTTTCAAATCTATGTTCAAGACTTCACCCGTACAACTTTAAGTTTTGAAAAGAATATGCTGTAAATATTAAAATGCTAAAAATATTAGTATTTTTGATTTATGAATGCAGACAGGATTGGGGAAAAGTTGAACATACTTGCCGATGCGGCCAAATACGATGTATCATGTGCATCGAGCGGAAGCAAGCGCAAAAATGAGAATAAAGGCCTCGGTAATGCCAGTAACGGCATTTGCCATAGCTATACCGAAGATGGCCGGTGCGTTTCGCTTTTGAAAATACTCCTTACCAACCATTGCATTTTTGATTGCGCCTATTGTGTTTCGCGCAAAAGCAATGACATAAAACGCGCTGCTTTTACCGTGCAGGAAGTGGTAGACCTTACCATCAATTTTTACCGCCGCAATTTCATAGAAGGTTTGTTTTTGAGTTCGGGCATATTTAAGGATGCCGACTATACCATGGAGCGCCTGGTTCGCATTGCAAAAAAGCTAAGGATCGAGCATAATTTTAATGGATACATTCACCTGAAATCTATTCCCGGTGCCAGCGATGAATTAATGCACGAAGCAGGTTTATACGCCGACCGCCTGAGCGTTAACCTGGAGATGCCTACAGAAGCCGGACTGAAGCTTTTGGCGCCCGATAAAAACCGGCAGGATATGATAAACCCGATGGATTTTTTGAAAAAAGAAATCATCCGCACCGGCGAAGAAAAAAAGCTTTTTAAGAAAGCGCCCATGTTTGCGCCTGCAGGGCAAAGCACCCAGGTAATTATTGGCGCCACGCCAGAGAATGATCAGCAGATCTTACAAACAGCCAATCATTTTTATAAGAACTTTAATTTAAAGCGGGTTTATTATTCGGGCTACGTGCCTGTACTGGCCGATAAACGCTTGCCCGGTTTAAATACTGCCGTACCCATGGTGCGTGAAAACCGCCTTTACCAGGCCGACTGGCTGATGCGCTATTATGGCTTTGCCGTTAATGAAATAGTGAATATTCAAAAGCCTTTGTTAGACCTGGACATAGATCCAAAATTGGGCTGGGCCATCAACAATATGCAGGCCTTCCCCATCGACATTAATAAAGCCGATTTAAAATTAATCTTAAGGGTTCCGGGCATTGGATTGCAATCGGCTCAAAAAATTGTTAGCGCACGCAAATTCAGCAAGTTAGGTTGGGACCACCTTAAAAAAATAGGCGTGGCCATTAACCGGGCGCGTTACTTTATCACCTGCCAAAGCAATCAGTTTGAGCGCCGCGACCTAACCGGCACCAGTATTAAGCAATTTATACTGGCAGAATCGCAAAGTAAATATCTGAAGAATAAACCAAACCAGCTAAGCATGTTTTAATTATGACCCGGCTCATTTACGATGGCACCTTTGAAGGTTTGCTTACCTGCATTTTCGAAATTTACGCTCATAAGCTGAAGCATATCAGCCTGCATAGAGAAGCGCCGCCGAATACTGCACTTTTTGAGAATGTTGTAAAAATCACAACCGACGATACACGCGCCGCGCGGGTGCTTAGAGGTTTACGAAGCAAACTCTCCAATACTGCCATAGAGCGCTTATATGTGGCCCATTTAGGCGAAATAGAAAATGAAGAAAATACCATTGCCGGCTATATTAAATATGCGTTTGATTCTGACAAAAACATTGAGGACGACTACAGTAATAAATATGTATTGAAGGTATCTGAAATGGTATCAATGATGCGGCGGGAAAAGCACCGGATGGAAGCCTTTATACGCTTCAAAAAGTTAAAAGATGGCAGCTTTTATGCCCCTATTGAACCAGACTACAACGTTTTACCTTTACTGATAAAACACTTTAAGAGCCGCTATGCCGACCAGAAATGGATGATCTATGACCTGAGGCGCAATTACGGCCTTTACTATAACCTGCACGATGTAGATTTTATTTCTATGGAATTTTCTGACGCGCGACCTGCCAATGTGATAAACGCTTATAGCGAAGACGAAAATATTTACCAGCACCTCTGGAAAAATTATTTTAACAGTGTAAATATAGGTTCGCGCAAAAACACCAAATTGCATGTAAGGCATATCCCTAAAAGGTACTGGAAGTACTTAACGGAGAAAATTTAAGCAGAAATTTGAGTTTAATATGATTCGTAACCTTTAATCGGCTCACAAAAGGGCAAATTATGAGCCGATTAATAATGCTAATCGGCTCATAATATAAATTCATGTAAAATAATCGTTCATATGGTTAAATTTACTTCCTTATTTCTTGCCCATTCCCAAAATATTAAAGTTTTAAAAGATTATTTTTATCGTTTTCACAATTTAATTGGCTTTATAATAAAAAATACCTAAATTCCCATCCGTATTAACTATTAACTGATCTTGAAAAATTTATCCAGGCGAAGCTTCCTTAACAAGGGAGCTATGCTTGCTGGCGGCGCTTACCCGGCAATGCTGGCTTTAGGGATGCTTAAATCAGCCCCTGCTTATGCCTTTAATTTACCGGGCAGCGGGAAAGGGAAGCATATTGTTATTCTGGGCGGCGGGCTTGCCGGTATGACCTGCGCATACGAACTTAATAAATTAGGCTATACTTGCACCATATTAGAAGCGCGCGAAAGAGCAGGGGGCCGTTGCTGGAGCATCCGTAATGGCAGCACCAATACAGAAACAGGCACGCCGAAGGTAACAGCGCAATTTGACGATGGTCTTTATTTTAACGCAGGACCATCGCGTATACCGCATCACCACGAGCTTACCCTGCACTACTGTAAAGAACTGGGTGTACCAATACAGGTTTATAATAATGTAAATGAGGCCGCTTATTATTTTGCAGAAGGTAAAGGCCCGCTCTCAAATAAAAAGATCCGTGTACGCGAGGTACATAATGACATAAGAGGCTACATGTGCGAGCTGCTTGCAAAAAGCATAGATCATAACGGTTTGGATGCGGGCTTTAGCAAGGAAGATGCAGAAAAGGTAATTGAATACCTGCAGGCCGAAGGCGGCCTGGACGTAGATAAGCTTTACAAAGCATCCGCCCGCAGGGGTTACACAGAATCGCCGGGCGCCGGTGACAGGCCTGGAAAAATTGCCGACCCGCATAAGCTTGCAGACATGATAAGCTCGGGCTTAATGGACCCAGATTTCTACAATGTAGCAGAATATACCTACGAATTGCAAATGACCATGTTCCAGGCAATTGGCGGCATGGATCAAATTGCTAAAGCACTACAAAAGCAGGTTGCCCCTATGCTAAAACTCGGCGCAGAGGTTACAAGCATTACCAATGTGCCCAATGGGGTTAAAGTACTTTATAAAGATGCGGCGGGCGAGCATGCGATACAGGGCGACCTTTGCATTTGTACCATTCCGTTGCCTGTATTAAGTAATATAAATAATAATTTTTCGGGCGATGTAAGCCGCGCCATCGACTATATCAGCTATATGCAAACTGGCAAAATCGGCTTGCAGTTTAAGCGAAGGTTCTGGGAAGAGGACGAGCATATTTATGGCGGCATCACCCATACCAATAATGACCTTACACAAATATTTTACCCATCGTATGATTACCTGGGTAAAAAAGGGATACTGATAGGCTACTATAATTTTAATGAAAAGGCACTGCGTACCGGTGAACTAAATTATGCTGCCCGCGAAAAACTGGCACTTGAAAAAGGCAGACTGATACACCCGCAATATGACAAGGAATTCGAGCGGTCGTTTTCGGTAAGCTGGCACAAAACAAAATATAATTTAGGTGGATGGGCTGTTTATACCAGCGAAACACGCAAAAACCAATACCCGGCACTATTAAAGCCCGATAAGCAGGTTTATTTTGCAGGCGAGCATTTAACGTATTTAAACGCCTGGATGGCAGGGGCCTTTGAATCGGCCCGGAGTGTGGTAGCAGCGGTGCATGGGCGCATAACAGAACAGCGGGTAAGTTATCCTGCTGCAACTAAAGGATAAACTAAAAACACTTAACTGATATGGCAAACTCAATTAACCGCAGAAACTGGATAAAATCCAGTGCAATGATGGCCGGGGGACTGGCATTTTTTTCCGGCACCGTAAACAAGCTGGCAGCAATGCCGGTGGTTCGCAAATTTAACCCGGTAGCTAAACGTGTTACAGATCAATCTGCAATACTGGAAGCGCCCCCGGTATTAAAAGCGAGGCTGCTTGCCAATGAAAACCCTTTTGGCCCATCACCTGCAGCTAAAAAAGCCATCCAGGACGCCATCGATACCGGTTATCAATATCCAATGTCTTCTATGGACATCCTGTACGGTAAAATAGCATCGTATGAGGGCATATCAAAAAGCAATATCCTGATGGATTCGGGTTCGTCGCCATTACTGCTTGCTGCTGCTTTATTATATAGCAAGGGCGGCAAAACCATTATCACCGGCGATCCGTCTTATGAAGACCTTCCTTCGCATGCAGAACATTTTGACGGCAAATGGTTAAAGGTTCCTTTAACCGCTGATTATAAGCTGGATCTGGATGCCATGGAAGCAAAGATTGACGGCAATACCGGCCTTGTTTACATCTGCAACCCTAACAACCCTACCGGTACAGTTCTTGATGCCGCCAAATTAAAAGCGTTTTGCGAGCGTGTTTCAAAAAAGGTAACTGTTTTTGTGGACGAGGCTTATATCGATTACCTGCCCGACCCGCAAGCTGCTACCATGATCAGCGCGGTTAAAGCAGGGCAAAACGTAATTGTGGCACGTACCTTCTCTAAATTGTATGGCTTTGCGGGTTTACGCTGCGGCTATGTTGTTGCACAACCCGAAACCATCAAGGCTTTATCAATTTATACTACTGGTTTTTCTTTATCGGCCACCACTATTGCAGGCGCTATTGTAGCCTACCGCGAAACAGACTTTTTGCAGGAAGCCTTCAAAAAAACAATGGCATCAAAAGAGTATTTATATTCAGTTCTTAAAAAAGAAGGATATACTTACATACCGTCATCAGCCAACTTTGTAATGTTCCCGCTTAAAATGGATGGGAAGCAATTTGTTATGGAGATGATGAAACGCGGCGTAGGCATCCGTAACTGGAAACTGAACGGAGCCGACTGGTGCCGTATAAGCATTGGCCGCATGGACGAAATGGAAGCATTTGCCGATGCCTTTAAACAATTATCATAACTTATTAAGGCTGCCTTTTACCGGGCAGCCTTACACTTTTAATATCAAACTTATTTTAATTTTTAATACCCTTTACATTTTATAATGCGCCTTTTAACAATTTCAATTTCTTTATTTTTTATAAGCGTTACAGGTTTTGCGCAAACAAAAGCCGCAAACCCGAGGCCGCTTACCATGGACGAATACGTTAAAGCAAAAACGTATAAAATAAACGACCTGGATAACGACACCTACGTTAAATTCGACAACGCTTATGTGCTTGATCGTTATGAGGGCCGTAAGCCATACTTTATTACCGGCAGCGACGGTTTAAAAAAACGCATTGATCTGTACAAACTGGTAGCGAAAGAAGGCATGCAGGAAATTGGCTTAATGATTTTTTATACCAGTGAAACCGGCAAAAAATACCAGGCACTAATGCCCGACTTTACTGCCGATGCCAAAGTATGGGCGCAATATTTTCAGGACATTGACGACATCAATAAGGTAGAGACCAACTTTATCTTAAAGCTTTCTTACGTACTGTCTAAAGAACTGAGCTTTCAGCAATATAAAGTTCTAAATGGCGGCAAGAATATGAAAGAAGAAGCCGCCACCTATGGTAACGACATCTGTTTCCCGGGCGACGAGGAAGTGACCATGAGCAATGGCTCGAAAAAGCTATTGAAGAATGTTAGAAGCGGCGATGAGGTAATAACCATAGATCCGGCTACTCATCTGCCATCGGCTACTAAGGTAAAAGAACTTACCGTGCATGCTGCAAAAAATTACACGCTTACACAATTAGTTTTAATAAAGGCAGATGAAAAACAAATGGCAAACGGTTACAATGTCGATTTAAAGGCAAAAGTGCTTAAGGCAACACCTAACCATCCTATGCTTACCAAGCAGGGAAACCGTAAAATGGGCGATATAGATTTAGGCGAACAGGTTTTGTGCTTAAACGATAAAAGCGGTAAATATGAAGCTTATACCGTACTGCAAAAAGATGAGCATGCAGGCGGCGTACAAAACGTTTACAACATAGTAGCCGAAAAAGGCACTACCCTGCTAATGAACGGCGTAATGGTAATGCAAAAGTAAGCTGCAATAGTTAAACAAAACAAAAGCCTTCATGTAGCTAAAATGAAGGCTTTTGTTTTAAACTGAGATATCCTACGGGTCCAGCGGATCAAGCGGGTCCATGTGGAGGCTTTCAAAAACAGGGTAAAATACCATACCGTGATTTGAAAGGCTTTTCTTTTCGCGGTAAGGGAGGTAACCTAATTCACGCTGGTTACGGGCATCAAAAGCATTGTTCATCACGTAATCATGCTGGCTTTTACTGGTGATAAACAGATCCGGTTTATCAGTCGGGATGCCATAGCGAATAATCAGGCGGTCGGCATTACGGATGTTGGTGGTAGTATGGCGTGCATGCGGATCGATAATTATTGCATCTTCGGGGATGTTGTACTTCTTCATCAGGTACTTTTTCATCTCTAAAGCCTCGCAATAAGGCCCCCTGAATGGATAACAAAATCCTCCGCTGGTAATAATAAACGGTGCCATTCCTTTCAGATAGCGCATAGCAGCCGCGTCGCAATGGATCTTATTATCCGGGCTGATGGGTGTTGTAAACAACTCCGGTCCGTTACCCGGAATAACAATGGCAGCATAAGGGTATTTGCTCCACTGCGTTTGTTTGATCTTAAGAACAGCCTTTTTATTTTCGCCCTGTTCCATTGGCTCAAAGCGCGATGGTTCATCCCGGTCGTTAGCGTCCATCAGGTGCATGGCAACAGCAAGCGATGGATGGTAGAATGCTTTCATATCGTCGGTTTGCTCATCTAACAGGGCGAAAATATCCTTCAATACCATACGGTAATATTTGCTGTTCACCACATAACTTGGCGAATCAATACGCGGATAGCGCATTTTCTTACCCAGGCCAAACTGATCTATAATGTAATTGGTACCATAGGTATACTGGCCAAGCGCTTTTACCAATAACTCGGCATTACTTAAGCCTGCAAAACGCTGGTAGTACCCGGATGGCCTGAGGTGCATGTTAATCATTTGATCGAATGCGGGTTTGTTGGCATTGTATAGTTCGGCCATGTTATCGGCCATCTTAGCAGAATCTTCCTTGGTATATTTAAAACCGCCAACCAGTGACAAAGGGTGAGAACAAGTATCGTTCACGTGGCTCTTGATCAGAGAAATTCTTTCGGCCTTTAGCTCTTTAAAATAAGCATTATTTTCTACCAGTTTTTTTACCGCAGGTGTTTGATCTATGACTGTAAGCAGGTAAAAATCCTTATCGGCTGTCAGGTTATCAGAATGCAGAAAATGATAATTACGGTTAAAGCCTGCTGAGTTTGCTGTTTGTGCATTTGCATACGTACTCACAAATGCTGTTATACCAAAAGCAATGGCATAACACAAAATTTTAGGGGTTTTTGTGAAATTCATATTGGTTGTTTAAATTAAAAAGGGAGCCTTTCGGCTCCCTCTAATATAATTAATATCCAGGATTTTGATACATTTTTACCGGGTCGAGTTTATACTCGTTGAAAGGTATCGGATAATACCTGTCTTTAGTAGTAAAATTGCTTAGCAATGCCAAACCAAAGTTAGATTGGCTTTTGGCATGGAAGTAAGCAACAAGCTCGTCTGTGGTAAAGAAACGCAGCAAATCAAACCAGCGATGGTGCTCAAAAGCCAGTTCTACACGGCGTTCGTGCAAAATAGCTAACTTAAGCGTTGGGTAATTTGTGCTGTAAGGCGCAGACTGCGATGATACCTCGTAAGTTGGCATGCCCGCACGTGCACGTACCATATCCAGATACTGTATGGCAGCAGTGTTATTGCCCAGGTACATATTCACTTCGGCAAGCATCAGGATAACATCTGCATAACGCATTAAAATCCAGTCGTTACCGCCGTAACCATTTATACCTGCCGAGCTGCTCACATCTCTGAATTTGGTCACATACCAGTCTTTAACCGTTGGGTCATTGGCATATTTAATGGAGAACGTTCCGCGCGGATCGTTAGCTTCATAATCGTTCACCAGGTCATGGGTTACGTTATCGCCCAGGCTTGATGATGGTTTTTGCGAGTCGGTTGTTTCGCCTTTAGCCTGGTTATTTGCTGCAATGCTCGAGCTGTAAACCGGGTCGCCCTGTTTGTTTACAATCTGCCAGATCAATTCAGGGCAGGTTGATTTCTGGTTCACATCAAATACAGAAGTATAAGCTATGCTTGATAAGCTGCTGAAAGTTTTGAAACCATAAGCCGCGTTAAGGTAAGTAAGTGCGTTATTAAGGTTTGTTGTCCTGTCGGTCTGATCGCCGGTTGTTGCCATGGTAAGGTAAACCTGGCCCAGCAAGGTATTTACAGCCGCTAATGATAAACGGCCTATGGTACCGGCAGCCTGTGTGCCTGGCAACGGGCTTTTTACAGCATCGCTTAAGTCTGCAACAATCTGTTTGTATACAGTTGCCTGCGGTGTACGGAAAGCATTTGCAGTGATCTGTGCGGTTGTAGTTAACTCGGTTGTAACCAATGGAACATCGCCCCACTCGCGTACCAGGTGAAAGTAAATTAACGCACGGATGCTTTCTGCCTCGGCCTTGTATTGTTGTTTTGTGCTGGCACTTGCAAAAGTTACCCTATCAATATTTGATAAAAGGATATTACAATCCGAAATTACATTATACATAGCCAGCCAATGCGCATACAGATAGCTATTAGTTGGTATCAACGAGAAATTATTGAACTGGAACGGTTCGCCGGCGTTAGACTGGTTATCGTTTGTGCCGGTATCGTCCGAACGCTGATCGGTCCATAGGTCACTGCCTTCGCCTATGGTATTACCGCTTCTTAAGGCTGCGTAGCATCCGTTAAGGGCAAGCAATACGTCGTTTTCATTTTTAAAATAATTTGAAATAGCAACTGCATCCGGGTCGTTTTGCTGTAGAAAGCTTTTTTTGCAGGAGCCAAAAGCAAGCAAAGCAAGCAAGCTGAATAATTTGATATATCTATTTTTCATGTTGTTTAGCATATTATGTTAAAAAGTTGCTTTGATACCAAGGTTGTAAGAACGCACAAGCGGATAAACACCATAATCAATACCCGGTGCAAGGTTAGCACCCTGTGAACCGCCGTATGAATAATCGTAATCAACCTCCGGGTTGTAACCTTTGTACTTGGTGATAGTGAACACGTTGTTTACCGAGCCGAATACCCTTACACCGTTTAAGCCTAATACACGGTTAATAGCCGGCGATTTAATATCATATCCAAGGGTGATGTTGGTACACCTTAGGAAAGATCCGTCCTGCAGGTAAAATGTAGAAAGCCTTGTGCTGTTACTTTGCGTACCGCCGCGCGATGCACGGTAAACTGTTCCGTTACCCGGGTCTGCATCGTTTCTGTAACGGTTAACCACATCTTCATACTGGTTGCCGGAACCTTCCATGTTGTACAGGTAATAGTCCTGCCCATCTAACACCTGGTTGCCGTATGAACCATCAAAAGCCGCTGTTAAATAAAAGTTTTTGTAGCTGCTGTTAACTGCGAAGCCGTAAGTAAATTTTGGATATGGGTTACCGATAATGCCGAGGTCTTTGCTGTTGACAATACCATCGCCGTTTACATCCTGGAAATACATATCACCTACGTGCAGCGGGTTGGTAGAGGCAGATGAACGTGCAGGGCCAACAAGTTTATAGCCCGCCGGGAAAGATTGCGTAGCTGCATTATAATGCTGGTTATCAATAGCAATTTTAGCCATATCGGCTTCGGTTACTATACCTGCAACCTTATAGCCGTAAAACATACCGATAGGGTAACCGGCTTCGGTAATGCTGGTAAGGTAAGAACGCTCCGCACCGTTGGTGATAATGGTATTGCCACCACCCAGGTTAAGCACTTTGTTACGGTTAATGGAAATATTACCCGATATATCCAGTTTAAAATCCTTGGTTACAATTGGTTTACCATCCAGCTGAATGTCAAAACCTTTGTTGCTAACCTTTGAATTTCTTAAGTTGGTTAATATGGTAGAACTACCGGATACTGCAGAAACCGGCTCGTTAAACAACAGGTTATAAGAGTAGCTTAAGTAGTAGTTGGCGATTACAAATAAACGGCCTTTTAATAAACCTAAATCGGCACCGAAGTTATATTGCGATGTAGATTCCCAGCCCAGGTTCTGATCTTTAATGCCCGATGGTGTAATTGCAGAAGTAACGGTTCCGTTGCCGTAAACCACGCTGGTTGGGCCGTTAAGCACCTGCTGTGTGTTGTAGTTACCAATGTTGTTGTTACCGCTTAAGCCCCAGCTTGCCCTTAATTTTACAGTAGACTGGTCGCCTAACCAGCTGTTATAAAAATGCTCGTCAGAAAGGTTCCAACCTGCAGATACAGAAGGGAACACGCCATAACGGTTGTTTGGACCAAAACGTGATGAACCGTCTGTACGGAAAGAGCCCGATAAGAAATATTTGCTGTCGTAATTATAATTTACCCTGCCCAGGTAAGAAAGCAAGGTATAAGCAGATGTACCTGTATTTTGTACGCCTTCTGGTGCTCCGCTTGTTATCAAGGTAATATCATTGGGGGCGGCACCTGTAATGTTAGGAATGTTATCGTTCTGGAAACCTATACCCTGTACTGTTAAAACGCTATTGATAGTTTTCTGGGCAGTGTAACCAACAAGCCCGTCAAAGTGGTTTTTACCAAATTGTTTGCTGTAGTTTAAGGTAAACTCACCCAACTGGTCCTGATAGTTGATGGTTTGTTGTATGGCTTTTGCCGCAGCTACAGATTGTGAAGAGCCCGGGGGGAATGCACCGTTACTGATGTCTGTAGGCAGATAGTAGTTATAGTTTTCGCCATAGGTTTGCATGCCTAAGTTAGCTTTGAATGTAAAGCCAGGCAAAATGGTGTAAACCGCCTGTGTATTATAAGTTGCGCGGTTGCCTACGCGGTTTATTTTAATTAATTCGGCAGTTGCAATAGGGTTTTCGATAGACTGATAACCGTATGCAGTTGAAAGCGCTGCCGCCTGGTTGGTAGCTATGCTTCCATCGGCATTGTAAGCGGGCAGGTTGGGCATATAAATTAAAGCACCCATCGCCGGGCTATGATCCCAGCGGCCATCCTGTGTTTCCTGGTTGGTATTTTGAGTAAAAGACAGGTTTGCTGTTACTTTTAAACGCTTGCCTATGTTACCATCTATATTGGCACGCAGGTTAATTTTGGTTTGGCCTGTTCCCAGCATAATACCCGGCTGATCCTGGTAGCCGGCGCTTAAATAATATCTTGCATTGGTAGAACTGCCGGTAAATGAAAGGTTATGCGATTCTGTAAACGGGTGGCGATAAAGTTCGTTCTGCCAGTCGGTGTTTATACTTTGGTGAATAAGCGATTGCGTTGCAAAGTTATACATGCCCGGGGGAATGCTTACCGAGCTTGCGTTACCCACATTAGCAATACGGGTTGCGTTTGGATCAGAGTACATGGCATCTGTCCATGTGTGGCCGGTATTGATCCAAAGGTCATGATAGGTATCGTTCCTGCCGTCAATTACCAATTGCGCAAACTGATCGGCATTTAATAAATTAACTTTTTTAGCAAGCTGATCTACACCAACCTGTACATCGTATTCAAACTTTCCTTTTTCGTCCTTACTAGCATGCTTGGTTGTGATCAATACAACACCACCAGCTGCCCTTGAACCATAGATGGCCGCAGATGCAGCATCCTTCAAAATGTCTATCGACTCAATGTCTTCCGGGTTAATAAAAACGTCGTTACCTGCCGGGTAGCCATCTATTACATACAATGGATCTGAACTTGCGTTAAGCGTACCTACGCCGCGCACCCTTATTTTGGTACTCTGGTATGGCGCGCCGCTTACCTGCGAAACCTGCACACCGGCTACTTTACCTACCAGCGCCTGGCCAACAGTTGGGGCAGTAAGGTTAAGCTCTGATGATTTTACGCTTGATATAGCACCGGTAAAATCGCTTTTGCGCACGGTTTGATAACCAATGGCAACAACCTCGTTAAGGATGTTTGTAGCAGGCTTTAAAGCAATATTGATCTCGCTCTGGTTGCCAACAACTACTTCCTGGTTGGTATAACCGATAAAGGAAAAAACCAGCGTAGCGCCCTGTTCAACACTGATAACGTATTTACCGTTATTATCTGTAGCCGTGCCCTTACGCGATACCTTTTCGTAAACGCTTACTCCCGGAATTGGCTGATTTTTTTCATCAACCACCGTACCAACAATGCGTATCTGGCTTTGCTGTACTTTAGCAGGTTTTAAAACTACAGGCGCTTTTTCTACCTTGATAACCACGTGGTGGTCATCTACCTGGCTGATGATGCCTTTGTAGTCTTTTAATAGCTGCTTTAAAGTTTGGCTAACAGTTTGGTTGTTTACATGCAGCGTTACACGCTTGCTTACATCAATGGCATTATCATAGCCGATAATGAAAGATGTTTTCTTTTCGATGCTGTTAAAAATTTCCTTTAAAGGTTCGTTGTCTGCAACGATGCTGATGCGGGTGTTGTCAATAGTTTGCCCGTCTGCCGCAAATGCGGGGAAACCTGAATTAAATAATAATAAAATAGTTAATACCAGTGGTAATATTCCTGATATAAAACGTTTTATTAGCTGAGTAGAAATTTTGATCCGATAAAAATTTTGCATTTTTGATAGAATTTTTAATGATTGTGATGATCGTTTAAAATGATGCGCTAACTGGCGCGACCATGCAGGGGATGTTGCACCATTCCCTGCACTTGGAAACTTTTAGGGGTTTACTTCATGCTTTCTTACAGTTTTTAAGATTAATGACTATGTTGTTATTGCTTATTTCGTAACTGATGCCAGACAGATCGCGCAGCACCTTCAATACATTGTTAACCGGTTCGTTATTGAAGCTTACCGTGTAGCGGCGATTTTTGCCAGCCGTGTTTTTTAAGCTTACCGATACATTATACCAGCGCTGTAACTGAAAAGCGATATCCTGAAAAGAGGCACTCTCAAACCGCAGCTTATTTTGCTTCCATGCAGAAATGTCATTGCTTTCTATATGATTAAGCGTATGCCTCAGGCTGGCCTTATCAAAAACAAACTGCTGGTTTGGAGTTAAAGAATTTACGTAGGTATCTGGCTTAAGCTTAAAATTGCTTTTTTCAATTTTCACAATACCGCTTTCAACTGCCACTTTTATCTGCCCTTCTTCGGGATAGGCCTTTACGTTAAATGATGTACCTATATCGGCAATGATGAGGTTGTCGGTATGTATGGCAAATGGCTTTTTCGCATTGTGCTTTACCAGGAAATAAGCCTCGCCCATAAGTTTTACGTTACGGCCTTTTACATTATAATCAGACGAGATAAGCACCTGCGAGCCGGAGTTAAGGTAAACAAGCGTCCCATCCGGCAGCTGAAATTGCTTTTTAACCCCATAGGGTGCAGTTATGCGGGTATAAGTAAGCGGCTTATCAGCATTTGTGGCGTCCTTAAAAGTTTTAAACAGGAAAAGACAGGTACCGGCTAAAAGAATGGCAGCAACCTGCATCCAACCCTTGTAAGGCCAAAGCTTTGTTTCCTTTTTGGGAAGCATGTGTTGAATTTCCTCGTCCATGCTATTAAAAATGAATGATCTGTCCTTTTCGCTTAAATACGATTGCTGCTCGCTATCAAAAGAAGCAAACCAATCTTCAACCAGTTTAATTTCTTCCTTGCTGGCCTTGCCCGATTGATAGCGCTCAAATAATTCTTTAACTCTGCTGTCCACTAATGTTATTTTACTACAGCTCGGTTGAAGACGCCGAATGTCCTTTAAGAAAATGTTAAGATTTAGTTACGTTTAATGCAATTGTCTAAAGAGAGTGGGGGTAGATATTGAAAAAAATGCATCGGCTGCGTTATTTGCCTCATCCGGCTTTCAGCCACCATAACCAATCAAGAAGGTTTCAAGAATCCTCTCCTTTGGAGAGGGCAGGGTGAGTCTCCCTCATCCGGCTTTCAGCCACCATAACCCCTCAAGAAGGTTTCAAAAACTCTCTCCTTTGGAGAGGGCAGGGTGAGGCTCCGTTAACAAAAAAATTAAAACCAATTAATTGCCCGATTGCTTTAATGCTATAAATAAAGAATTATGAACGCTTATCAGCAAAAATGGATAGAGGTATTAAGCAATGCTCACATTAACGGGTGGGAAATTAAGCCGGAGAACGATGATATTCACATTGAAATGCCGAATGTAACCGATCTGAAGCTGATAAGAGACAATCTGCCGGCTACACTTGCTGCTATGTCGCTTGATATTGAAGTACCAAAAGAAAGACTAAAGTTTGTTTTTCATAACGGGCACGAAAACTTCGAATACATTCTGAATGCCGGTACCGATGAATTAAACAGGGAATAAATACTTGTTGCTTACAACTTTGCCCTGGTAGATAACACTACTACGCTGGTACCCATTATTGCAATAAAGATAAAGGAAGCCCTTAAAGTAGCAAGCCCGGCTATAAAACCTATTATTGGCGGCCCCACAAGAAAACCAACAAAGCCTATTGTAGATACCGCTGCGAGCGCAACACCGGCCGACATGGTTTCTGATCTTCCGGCTGCGCTGTAAACCATTGGCACTACAGATGAAATGCCTGCGCCAACTAATAAAAACCCGGCCATGGCAGAATAAAAATATGGGAATATTAATGCAATAAGCAAGCCGGTTGTTGTTAGCGAGCCGCTTAGCTGAAGCGTGCGTTTTAAGCCGAACTTATGCGCAAACCAGTCGGCAATGAAACGGCCGCCTGCCATGGTAAACATACAGGCGGTAAAACCTGCACCCTGTAAGGCAATAGGTGCCTGGACTACTTTTTTAAAGTAAATAACGCTCCAGTCGAACATAGCTCCTTCGCAAATCATGGAACAAAATGCTATGCTGCCCAGTGTAAGTAGTGGAACCATTAAACGTAAACGCTCGGCAAATGTGGTAGATGGCGCTGTATCTTCGGGAGCTATGCCGTAATCATTATAAAGATACCGTGCAGAAATAATTACGCCTACTAGCACTGTTCCGAAAACGATACTGAAATGGTGAAAAGGATCGATACGCTGCCCGATCATAAAGGTGCCGATACCTGCACCGGTAAAACCTGCCAGGCTCCATAAACCATGGAAAGATGCCATAATAGGCTTATCGTACAATTTTTCGGTTGTTACGGCTTGTGTATTAACGGAGATATTTACGGCATTACTGGCAAAGCCATAACATATGAGGCAAATGATTAATTGAAAAGTATTTTGAGCCAGCCCAAGGCAGATGAGCGCAGAACCATAAACGATTATTGCGGCGAGCAGCAAGCGCTTACTGCCTATTTTGGTAATGATCCACCCGGAAAAAGGAAGCGAGCACATAAGGCCTATGGGCAGTGAAAATAATACTGCGCCCAGGGCAGCATCAGATAAACCCATTTTTGCCTGTACCGTGGCAATGCGCGATGCCCAACTTGAAAAGATAAGCCCGGCCATAAAAAATAGTACCCCAACCGCAATGCGTAATGTAGTTTTTTTAATAACGATTGGCTGTGCGGTTGTTTGTGTAGTCATCAGGCTTGTTTTCAGGATGGATTTAAACAAATATATAAAGCAATACTGCTTTTTAGCATAGGTTGATAGCTATTCTATCACCAACGTATAAATGGATCGCGGCTTCATCGTCAAGGCATCTTTAACACTCGCGGTAGTATATAATTTCATATTATCATCTGCGGCGGCTGTTGTAACATAATATTTATAGCTTTTACCAAACCCTTTCTGAGGGATGTTAACCCTAAACAACTTAGTATTGGCGCTGTTGTTAATTGCCACCACTACCAAGCGCTTTTTACCCGAAAAGGCGCTTATCAGCAGATCTTTATCGGCAGGTTCATCTAAGTGAATTCGTTTCATACCGGGGCGGACAAACAAACTAAAATGACCCAATGCCCATAAGTTTTTTGTAATAGTGAATGAGCCGGATCTGAAATCTGCGGAGGGTTTAAGCGCAAGCAGGTAATAACGGGTATTGAAATCTGCCGCACCGGGTTCCCACGAGTTCCAGAACTGCCATGCCGATGCATTACCTTCTGTCAGATCATGATGGATCAGCTTAGCCAAAAACATTGCACAGTCAAATGCGCTTCGTTTATCTTTTGATCCTTCTTTAAAACCATCGCCCAGCATGGAATACTCGGACTGCCAGTAATCAACATTGTATTTTTTTGCGGTATCGGCAAGGTTTTTTCTGGTCGATATAAGGTTCTTATCCCCTACCTCGGTAAAGTAACCATGCCCTGCCACAAGCCGTTCTACATTTTTCAGCTTACCCACATAAAGCGGGCTATCGGGTTGCCAGAATCTTTGGATCTGTTTACCGGCAAGGCTATTGGGCATACCATACAGGTAAGTAAGCATTCCTGCTTCGGGCATTATAATGGTGGTTGATAAATGCTTTGCCAACAGTGCCGCATTCAGTGGCTTTAATACATCAAAAATTTCCTGGTTGGTATAAGGGCTTCCTTCCTGCGTTGCCTCGCCGTATTTATCATACCATTCCCATTGCGGCTCGTTTACCGGGCTTATATAATTAAAGTGAAGATGCTGTTTGTCAAAATGTGTCAATACCTCCGCAAGGAAATCTGCATAGGCATTGTATTTATCAGCTTTCAGATTGGTATGGCTGGTCTTTTCGGTTTTATAACCAAGGCCATTATGCGTGTAAAATACCGGGGGACTGTTTACAAAGGCAATTAAGTTTTCAACGCCGTAATCATGGGCTTTTTTTGTAAACCACAGGTAGCCCTGCTGCTTGTTCCAGTTATAAGTACCATCGGCATTTAGGAAACATGCTACCCGGCGGTTTATGTCTTTTATGCCGCTACTATCTCCTTGCTCTGCGGTACCGGCACCTATGTTAAAACGCCAGCCAGAAAGGCCGATCCCTTCCGGATTACCGTTCCGGTCCGCCTTCCTGCTAAAAAGCAGTTTGGCCATTTGTTCTTTTACGCTGTCTGCCCAGTATAAGCCAATGGGTTCGCTGTACCAGCAACCCGATGCAGCAAAGTTTTGAATGGTCTGCGCTGTTTTAGCCGGGTCTATATTAATTACAATTGTTGTTTGCGCCTGTAAAGATAAGCCGGCGCAAAGCGCAATTACCAGGCAGGAGATTTTTAAAAGGATTTTCATAAAGGAATGTGCTAAGAGTAAATATAGTACATTCCTTTGTAAAGCTGATTTAAAGTGAAATATCAGCCGGGTTTAGCAATCGCTATCCGGGCCGCAGCTTGGGCCTTCTATAACTTCTAGTTGGGGGCGCTGGTTATTTTTCCATTCGCCGTATGCCTTTTGCAGCGTTTCCTCAAAAACAGGAACGCCCTGCGCACCTGATACCGCATATTTGCCGTTCATTACAAAAAACGGAACGCCCTGTATGCCAAGGTAACCTGCCTCTGCAATATCATGCCTTACATTATCGGCGTAAGCATTGCTCTCTAAAGTTTCTCTGAGTTCTGTTTCATCAAGCCCTATTTCCTTACCCAGTGCAATCAATGTTTCGTTATCATCAATGTTCTTACCTTCGGTAAAATAGGCTTTGAACAATAATTCTTCTGCGCTATCGCCCTGGTTATATTTTTTGGCAAGGTGGCTGAAACGATGTGCTTTAAAACTGTTGGCAACTACAGCCTTATCAAAATTATAGGTTAGGCCTGCATCTGCTGCTATACCGGTAACATAGGCATTCATCTGCTGCGCATAAGCAAGTGTCCAGCCCTTTTTATCTGCCAGGTACTGGTCTATATTTATATTGGGGTCGGTTTCCAGGTCGGGGTTAAGCTGAAAGCTTTTCCATTCAATTTCTACCTTTTCATTTTGCTCAAAGTTTGCTAACGCGCTTTCAAACCTGCGTTTGCCTATATAGCAAAAAGGGCACATCACGTCAGACCATATTTCAACTTTCATAATTCTGTTTCTTATATATACAAAGCTAACAAGCAAAGCCCCCATATTGGGTAAGCGAAAAGTAAAATAAAGACTGCCGTAAAGCTGAGTTTATCTGTATATCTGACAGATTTTTTAATTTATAAGCTTAATTTTGCCGCACATATACAGGTCATTAAACAATACTATGAGAAAATCTATTGCCATTGATATGGACGGCGTAATAGCCGATACGGAAACTCATTTCCTGAACTGGTACGAGCGCGATTACGGAATCCGCGTATCCCCTAAAGATATTTTAGGTTTTAAGGAAGATGAAATGTTCCCTGATAAAACCATAGCCCGCCGGTTTGCATTTACGCCCGGCTTTTTCAGAACGCTGCCGGTGATGAGCGGCGCTGTTGACGCTTTAAAAACATTGATGGAAGACTTTGATGTTTACATTGTATCAGCTGCAATGGAGTTTCCGCAATCACTGCCTGAAAAACACGAATGGCTTGCAGAACATTTCCCTTTTATCACCTGGAGAAACATTATTTTTTGCGGCGATAAAAGCATCATCGGTACGGATTATATGATAGATGACCACATCAAAAACCTGGACTATTTTAAAGGGAAAACACTGATGTTTCACGCGTTTCATAACGTAAACTACTCGCACCATACAAGGGTAAATAACTGGAACGAAGTGCTGGCAATGCTAAAACCGCAAGCGTAAATATAAGGCCGCTGTTATCCAGGCTTTGAGTTTAATTCAATCGTTTCTCAATTACATGATCGGCTGGGAAAAAAACTCTGGTATTATAGTGTAATAATCTTTAGATAAATTGTTTGAAACAAATTTGCAAGGTTTTTCTGTCTTGTCAATTTTTAAAAAACCGTCTATGACTTTTGGGTTTTGAAGAATCAATGTTGCACCATCAATAAACGTCAAACTTATTTCTTCAGCCTTTTTAAATTCAAAAGTTTGTATCAGATACTTGTACCTTTTTATTGCCTTTTGCGGTAATAACGCGCAATATATAATTGAAAGTATAGTAATTGGAATAAACAAAGTCCAAAATCCAATACTATTGCCCCTTTGCAAACTCATACAGAAAAAAATATTGATCACTGCAAAAATTGGTGGTCCTAAATAAACAGTTCTGTAATATGATTTTAAATCCTTACTCAATTTTTTTGACCATGCGTCGGTCATTGTAAATTGTTTACCAATATCCATTAATGTAATTTTATTACGGTTGAATTTTAACTTTAATTATTGCCTTATCTAAGCATTTATGCGATCAACAATTCAAAGTGAACCCAAAATCCAAATCGCTTTGGCCCGATAAATTATATATTTTTGACAATAAATCCTGTTGCGAATTACACAAAATTCAATGTCATAAGATAGCCGTAATTAAAACCCATAAGAATGCGATCAAATTGGCGGCAACAAACATTAATGTCTGCGCATTGTTGAACCCAGACACTTAGCATCCGCATATTTTGAAAATATTAACATACTGTTACCTCATCGTATTCACCTTAGGCAGCCTTACGTGTTTTGCGCAAAAAGACACCTCGCTGGTTAAGCATGATCGGCCTGCCGATAAAGCCCCGGTGATCGACTCATCAAAACAGCGGGATGCCATTGATATATTGAAGGATATCTTCAAAAAAAATGCATCAGATGTACATAAAAAATCTTCGAGATTAAACTTTTCCCTGGTGCCTGCCATCGGTTATTCTTTATCTACCGGTTTTGCAATAGATCTTACCGGTAACGTGGCATTCTATACCAGTACCAAACATGCAGAAAACCTTTCAGCAATAGATGCCGAGGCCGTTCTGGATACCCGCCAGCAGCGCATGCTTGTTAGCCGTGCCGAGATCTGGGGTGCAGATAACAATTACAAGCTTGTTACCGACCTGCGCATAGAGCGCTATCCCGATGATACTTATGGCCTGGGTTCGGCAACGCCCGCTTCAAAAGACGACCCAATGGTATTTTCGTACGACAGGGTATATGTAACCCTATTTAAAAAGATCATCCCTGATTACTACATCGGCTTTGGCTATAACCTCGACTATCACTACAACATCAGCGAGACCGGCAACCAGGATGGTACAGTATCTGATCTGAAAAAGTACGGCCTCACCCCTAACTCAACATCCTCGGGCGTAAACATCAACCTACTTTACGATAGCAGGCGCAATCCCATCAACCCCTTGAACGGCAGCTACGCCTCTATCATGTACCGGGATAATTTTACCTTTTTAGGAAGTGATAACGGCTGGCGCGAATTCCAGGTAGACCTAAGAAAATACCTGCACCTTTGGCCGCAAAATAACAACGTTCTTGCTTTCTGGGCACTTGCAACGTTTACATCAGGCAATACACCTTATCTCGATCTGCCCGCAACCGGCGATGATATGTACAACAATAACGGTCGCGGTTATGCCGAAAATAGATTCAGGGGACATGACAGGCTCTATGTAGAAGGCGAATACCGTTTCGGCATACTTAAAAACGGGTTAATAGGCGGGGTTGCCTTTGCTAACGCAGAGAGTTTTACCGGCCTTAACTCAAACACCTTTCAAAAAATAGCGCCTGCAGCAGGCACCGGCCTCCGCATAAAAGTTAATAAGCACTCAGATACGAACGTGTGTTTAGATTACGCATACGGCATGTACGGTTCGCACGGCTTCTTTGTAAACCTGGGTGAGGTGTTTTAAGATTTTTATTTATTTCCTTTTAACAATGTTTTGTTAATTTACGTCGATTAAATAAACCGTAATCTCTCTTACTGAACAGACCTTTAATTACTGCCTGAAAACCGGCTTTTATTGTTTTATGCAGACCGATAAGTGTAATATGAACAAGTATTGTTTAACCCTTGATCTGAAAGATGATGCAGCATTGATTGCTGATTATGAAAGGTATCATATAGAAATATGGCCCGAAGTACAGAAAAGTATTTTAGATTCGGGAATCACCAACATGGAAATATACCGCTTTGATACCCGTTTGTTTATGATAATGGAAACAAACGCCGACTTCAGTTTTGAAGCAAAAGCCAGGATGGATGCCGGTAATGAAAAAGTGCAGGAATGGGAAACACTGATGTGGAGCTTCCAGGAACCTTTAGAGAAAGCAGCAAAAGGGGAAAAATGGGTATTGATGAATAAAATATTTGAATTGCATAAATAATGCCGTTACAAAAAGAAACATATTTAAGGATCCATCCGCACGATAATGTGCTGGTTGCATTGCAAAACATACCGCAAGGTACGGTTATAAATTTTGAAGGATCGGAATTTACAACCACTGCGCCGGTTGCAGCAAAACATAAATTTAGCCTGGTTGAACTGAATCCAGGCGATAATATTTACATGTATGGCGTATTAGTAGGCAAGGCTTCTGTAGCAATCCCTAAAGGCGGCCCTATCAGTACCGAAACCATACACCACGCGTCAGACCCTTTTCAGTTAGGTAAACGTAAGCTCGACTGGCATAAACCCGATACCGGGAAATTTGAACATCAAACTTTTAACGGCTACCACCGTGCAGATGGCGCTGTAGGTACCGGTAATTTCTGGGTGGTGGTGCCATTGGTATTTTGCGAAAACCGCAACGTGGACGTATTAAAGGAAGCCCTATATGAGAAGCTTGGCTATAAAAAAGCCCGGAACTATGAGGGTGATGTGGACCAGCTGGTCAACCTTTATCATGCCGGTAAATCGGTTGAGGAAATACTGAACGCGGATATCAAACAGACTGAGGATAACAGCAAAGAAAAAAGGCTGTTTAAGAATATCGACGGGATAAAATTTCTTACCCACCAGATGGGCTGCGGCTCTACCCGTACCGATGCCGAAGCACTTTGCGGGCTTATTGCCGGTTATATTACCCATCCTAACGTGGCCGGAGCAACAATTTTAAGTTTAGGCTGCCAGCACGCACAGGTAAGCATTTTACAGGACGAAATTGCCAAACGCGATGCCGACTTCAGTAAACCGATGGTAATACTGGAGCAGCAAAAAATGGGTACCGAGGCCGAATTAATGCAGCAGGCCCTAAAACAAACTTTTGCCGGTTTAATAAAGACAAATGAGATAGAGCGCCAGCCTGCGCCTTTATCAAAGTTATGCATCGGGCTGGAGTGCGGTGGTTCTGATGGCTTTTCGGGCATCTCTGCTAACCCGGCATTGGGTTATGTATCAGATTTGCTGGTGGCCATGGGCGGCTCGGTTATTTTATCAGAATTCCCGGAGCTTTGCGGTGTGGAGCAGGAATTGAGCGACCGCTGTATTGACGAGCAGAAGGCTAATTATTTTATGGAGCTGATGACTACCTACAACGCGCGTGCCGAGGCAGATGGATCAGGCTTTTATGCAAACCCATCTCCCGGCAACATCCGCGATGGATTGATCACCGATGCCATAAAATCGGCTGGGGCAGCAAAAAAAGGCGGCACCTCACCGGTTACCGATGTGCTTGATTATCCAAAAAAAGTAACCAGGCCGGGCTTAAATTTATTATGTACCCCAGGCAGCGATGTGGAAAGCACCACGGCAGAGGTTGGCGCAGGGGCTAATATTGTTTTGTTCACCACCGGCCTGGGTACGCCTACCGGCAACCCGGTTACACCGGTTATCAAGCTATCTACCAATACAACGACTGCCCTAAAAATGCCCGACATTATAGATATTAATTGCGGTACCATTATAGAAGGTGAGGAAACCATACAGCAGGCAGGCGAACGCATCCTGGATTATATTATTAAAGTGGCCAGCGGCGAATTGGAACCCAAGGCCGTTAAGTTAGGCCAGGACGATTTTATTCCGTGGAAACGGGGCGTGTCTTTATAATATTAAAAAAACAAGCATAACAAAGCGGCATGTTTACACTACAAAATAAAACAGCTATCATAACCGGCGGCGGCAGCGGCATAGGTAAAGCCATATCACTGCTTTTCGCCAAACAAGGTGCAACGGTCCATATTTTAGAACTCAATATTGCCGCAGCAGAAGAAACCGCCAATGAGATCACTTTGGCAGGTGGTAATGCTTTTAGCCATGCCTGCGATGTAAGCAAGCAAAACGAAGTAGTGGAGATTTTTAACACCATTGGTAAAATAGATATTCTCATAAATAACGCGGGCATTGCACATGTAGGTAAAGTGGATACTACCAGTGAAACAGATTTCGACCGTGTTTGCAATGTCAATATCAAAGGTGCTTATAACTGTTTGTTTGCTGCTGTTCCGCTGATGAAAACAAACGGCGGCGGTGTAATTTTAAATACTGCATCAATTGCTGCGCATGTAGGCATTACCGACCGGTTTGCTTATTCTACCACTAAAGGTGCCATACACGCTATGACCATGTCTGTAGCGCGCGATTACCTGCACGAAAATATTCGCTGCAACAGCGTATCCCCGGCAAGGGTGCACACTCCTTTTGTGGATGGCTTTATAGCTAAAAACTACCCTGGTAAGGAAGATGAAATTTTTGAAAAGCTTTCAAAGTCGCAACCTATTGGCCGCATGGCGCAGCCTGCGGAGGTAGCTACGCTTGCCTTGTATCTCTGCTCGGATGAGGCAGGTTTCATTACCGGCTGCGATTACCCGATTGACGGCGGGTTTATTACTTTAAATAATTGACGGGTATTGAGTTCACTGTTGACTGTTTCGGGTTGCCGGTTGACTGTTGTAAGTTGTGTGAGTGGAAGCGGAGATTGTGGTTTAAACTGAACTAAATATTATCGATATGCTTAAAAAAATTACTTTTCTTACCTTGCTGCTTTATGCTTTCAATGCAGGGGCGCAGTCAACCTATACTCCTACTGCCGATAACCTGGCTACGCGCGAGCATTTCCAGGACATGAAATTTGGCCTGTTCATTCACTGGGGTATTTACAGCGTTCTGGGTGACGGCGAATGGGTAATGCACGACAGGAAAATTCCATACGATAATTATAAGCGCCTTGCCAATTTTTTTAATCCGCAGGAATTTAATGCCAAAGAATGGGTTCAGTTTGCTAAAAAGGCAGGCATGAAATATATTACCATTACTGCCCGCCATCACGATGGGTTTAGCATGTTCGCTACCAAGGCCTCTCCTTATAATATTGTGGATGCCACCCCTTACCATAAAGACCCGTTGATGGAGCTTGCGCAGGAATGCCAGAAAGAAGGCATCGAACTGCATTTTTATTATTCGCTGTTAGATTGGGGTAGGCCCGATTACGCTTTTGGTACAACTTCTTTTGTCAATGGCGTTCCGCAAGGCGGCGACTGGAACAGCTACATCAATTTCATGAAAACGCAGTTAACCGAACTGATCACCAATTACCCCGGTGTAAAAGGCATTTGGTTTGACGGCTACTGGGAACGTACCGCCGCTAACTGGCACCTGGACGATGTATACGGAACCATTCATAAATTAAATTCGGGCATCATCATTGGTAATAACCACCATGAAGCTGTTAAACCCGGCGAAGATTTCCAGATGTTTGAGAAAGACCTGCCCGGCAACAATACAACAGGTTTTAGCGCAAAATCAGAAATAAGCCAACTGCCTTTAGAAACCTGCGAAACCATTAATAACAGTTGGGGCTTTAACATCAACGACCGCAACTACAAAACTGCAAAGCAGATTGTGCATTACCTGGTAAATGCGGCCGGACGCAACGCTAATTTTCTATTAAACATCGGCCCGATGCCTAATGGAAAAATTCAGCGGGAATTTGCGGATACACTTGCCAAAGTAGGTGCCTGGATGCAGCAAAACGGACAAACCATTTATGGCACCCGCGGCAACCTGATACCGGCACAGCAGTGGGGCGTAGTTACATACAAGAACAAATTGCTTTATGCGCATATCCTAAGCAACCCAAACCAGCCTTACATTTTTTTACCTGATGTTAAAGCGAAGATCACCAAAGCGGCTTTGTTAAATGGTGGCTCGCTTAAGTTTAAGCAGCAGCCCGAAGGCGTTTTTGTTTACCTTGGCAGCGTAAAACCGGATGCTATAGACACTATTATTGAACTTACAACAATTTAATTTACCCTATGAAACTTATACGATACGGAGAACCTGGTAACGAAAAAACAGGCGTAATTATCGACGATAAAAAATATGATACCTCTGCCTTTGGCGAGGACTATGACGAAAAATTCTTTGCAACCAATGGCTTAAGCCGCCTGCAAGCATTTATAGATTCCGGAAGTATTATTGAAATAACAGACGATGTAAGATTAGCAAGTCCGCTGGGACGTCCTTCAAAATTGGTTTGTATTGGTTTAAATTACAGCGACCATGCGAAGGAAACTAATGCTACCCCGCCAACGGAGCCGGTAATATTCATGAAAGCCACTTCGGCCATTGTTGGCCCCTTTGATGATATTGTAATCCCTAAAAACTCAAAAAAGACCGACTGGGAAGTGGAGCTTGCCATAGTGATAGGTAAAAAAACCAGTTATGTAGATGAGGCTGATGCAATGGATTATATTGCAGGCTATGTTTTGCATAATGATGTATCTGAGCGCGAATTTCAGATTGAGCGCGGCGGCACCTGGGACAAGGGTAAAGGCTGCGATACATTTGCACCTATAGGCCCGTTCTTTGCTACAAAAGATGAAATAGCCGACCCGCATAACCTGCGACTTTGGCTTAAACTGAACGGCAAAATCATGCAGGATGGCAATACATCTAACCTGATCTTTAATATCCCCTACCTGGTGTCATACACCAGCCAGTTTATGACACTTTTGCCCGGCGATATTATTTCAACTGGTACCCCTGCAGGTGTGGGTTTAGGTATGAAGCCTAACGTTTACCTTAAGGCAGGCGATATAGTTGAACTGGGAATAGACGGCTTAGGAGAATCAAGACAGATATTAAAGGACTACGAAGCTTAGGCCAACGTTAAAAGTACCGGTAAAAATTTGTTGATAATTGCTTAATTTTAAGCACAATGAAAACCTTAAGAACCGCTATTTATCTGCTTTTATTTCCCGTTGTGCTTTTAGCGCAGAGCCAGTCGGCCGTTATTCCGCTTTGGCCAAAAGGCGCGCCTGGTTTTGAGAACCGGAGAAATGAACCCGAACAAGCAAAGGACTATTGGGTAAAGAACATTCATAATCCATCTCTTACGGTATTTTTGCCTCCCAAAGAAAAAGCTAACGGGGCTGCTATAGTAGTTTGCCCCGGCGGTGGCCACAGGCTGCTGGTTTGGACTGCTGAAGGGATAGACCCGGCAAAATATCTTAACAACCTTGGGATCACTGTTTTTGTATTGAAGTACCGTTTGGGGCGTGATACTTTATCGCCTTATAAAATTGAAGTACATGCACGCGAGGACGGCCTCCGCGCCATGCGCATTGTACGCAGCCGGGCGGCAGAGTTTGGTTTGGATACCAGCCGTATTGGTATAATGGGATTTTCTGCCGGTGGCGAAGTGGTAGACATGGTAACCTTTGGCCCCAACGCAGGTAACGCTAACGCTAAAGACCCGATAGATCGTGTAAGCGCTAAACCTAAATTTATGATCCAGATCTATCCCGGTCCGCTGTTTGTCCCGGAAACTGTACCTGCTGATTCGCCGCCTGCATTCTTACTTGCCGCTAATGACGATCCCTGCTGTTCCATATCCGTAATGCAGCTACTGGAAAAATACCGTGTCGCAAAGGTGCCGGTAGAAGCCCATTTATTTGCACAAGGTGCGCATGGTTTTAATATGGGATACCGTTCTAAACTAAAATCCATTAACAGCTGGCCCCAAAGGCTTGCCGATTGGCTTTCGGATAATAATATCTTAAAGGATAAGTAGCGTCAAAAATTGTTTTCGTAGTGCAATAATCAATAAAAGCTAAACTGTTAAGGCCATTATGTTGTTATCTTTAAATATAACCCGATAATAACATGGCTAATTTCCAGGAAATAATTGCATCCGAAAAACCGGTACTGGTAGATTTCTCGGCAGAATGGTGCGGACCTTGTAAGATGATGCCGCCGATATTAAAACAGGTAAAAGACGCATTGGGCGATAAGGTAACCATCATCAAAATAGATATCGACAAAAACCCATCGGCAGCGAATGCATACCGTGTACAAAGCGTGCCTACCTTAATGATATTTAAAAACAGCGAAACCAAGTGGCGCCAGAGCGGGGTTATGCAAGCTAACCAACTGCAGCAGGTAATACAGCAGTTTGTATAACAACAGCACCACGATCAGTATTCCAGCTCTCGGCAGTCAAAGCCGGCTGTATTTAGCAGGCTTTCAATATATCGAGGCGAAACATCGGCTGCCTCAACACGTAATATATTGTCGCAGTCTTCCAGGTCAAAGTTCCATTGGCTTATGGCCGGCACTGAAGTAAACAGCGATTTTACAAGGTTTACATGTGCGTGCTTTTTAACGTTTGTTGCAAATATCAATATGTTCATAATCAGCAAAAGGTGTAATCATATGCTTAATCAAAGAATAACAGCGGGTATTAGTCAATGCTACTCACCCGCTTTTATTCTCTTTTATTTATTCATCGTTCTTTGTTTCAGCCTCCCTGCTAAAGTCAAAACGGGCATCCCTGTCCCACGGGCCGCGGCCGCAAAAGTGTTTATCCATTTTTGCCCTGAACCGTTCCTTGTCTTCGGCACTCATGTTCCTGAAACGGTCTTCCATACGGCGGCGCATCCACGGCGCACCTCCATTACCAAAACGAGGGCCGCCTTTGCCAAAGCCAAATAAGATCTTGCATAAAACAAATATTCCTATGGCCTGCCAGAATGTTATGGCACCAACATGCAAAATATCAGGGAGTAGATAATTCCATAGGTTCATTACCACAAAGCCTATCAGCGCTAAAAAAGCAGCGGCTGCAAAAGGCATAAACAAAAACTTTCTTCTATAAAAAAATGATTTCATGATCTTTTAATTTTTAATATTCTGTAATTTCATCATACAACTGCTTTAGCCTTTTTCTTAAATGGAGCACGGCATAACGCTTGCGCGATACCAGGGTTTGCAATTTGTCGCCGGTTTTATCAGCAATTTCCTGAAAAGACAGGTCATCCAGTTCATGCCATATAAAAACCTGCCTTTGTTCTTCGGGTAACTCGTCCAGCGCAAAAAACAACTGTTCCCAAAAAAGATTGCGCAGGTATTCTGTCTCCGGCGTTTTAGCTTCGGTCATTAGAATAGCTTTAAAATCCGGAAGATCGTCGTCATCATCGCCGCTGCCATCGTAAAGCAAATCGTCGAGCAGGGTTTCGGTATGCTTTTTATGCTTATCAAGGATCTTGTTGCGCGCTACGCGGTAAAGCCAGGCCCCGGTTTGCTCTATCGGTTCTGAGTTTATAACCGAACTAAACTGGTACCAAACATCCTGCAGAATGTCTTCGGCATCGGCATCATTATTTACCCTGCGCCTTATAAAGCCCAACAAACTTTTACCATACGCGCTTATGGCTTGTATGATGGTGTTGTTTTTTTCTTCGGGCATTACAGCAGTTATCAATGTATTATGTTTTATAAAGATAAAGACGATTAACCTTTACAAACATTTTAAACTTTTTTGTTTTTTGTTGAAGACGAGAAAAGAGGGTTGATTTAAACGCCGGAGGATGCGTAAAACGTTAACTTTATTCAATAAAATTCCTTCCCAATTAATTGATTGAGAATCTGTTAACAAACATCAAATTCTTAGTGATTCAGGAAAAAGCTTTTACTCTATGCCCAGGTATTCCTTTTGCTTAATTTCTACCAGGCCTGATGATTGGTCGCGTTTTAGGTAGATGTTTACTTGGTAAAAGTTATTATCGTAGAGGTAAATATTGTTGGTATTATCGCCACCTCTGAACTTAAGGTCCAGTCCATATCTTTTAGCCTGGCTTATCATATTAATGATATTTTGCGGTTCTGTAGATACGTAGTCGAGCGTACGTAATACGGTGCCGTCGTTTAGTTTGTAATATTTGCCAACGGTAATGATCTCTGTATTCGGTTTGGCACCTACGTTTTTAAAATGCTCTATCTCCTGCCCGTTAACCGTTTCAGAAAAATCCTGTTTAAAAACGTTGGTTTGCATTAAGTTATCAAATACCTGGCGGTTGGTTAAACCGGTATAATAAACCAGGTCGTTAAATTTTACGCTTTGTCCGTAAATGCAGGTAACGCAGGTAAGCAGGATGGGTAAAAGGATAACGTATTTTTTCATTTGTACTTAGTGTTCTCAAATATAATTCTTTGTAAGCGAACTCACTCACCCGGATGATAGGTTTTTTCGGCATGTTTTAAAACATCGGCTTTGTAAAACAGCACATCCTTAAACTTGCCGTCAATATACATGCCAGCCTGATCTGTTAGGTGTTTTAAGGCAGCATTGAACTATTGGCCGCCTGTAATATTATTCTTCGCCTTAATATGGGTACCAAATTCCACGGCGTCAATAAAGCTGTTGCCCGAATAGCCGTAGCGTTTTTTAGTATTCACGGTACGGCTTACAAACGATGGCAGCTGCCCAAACAGTGATGAGGTAAGCCCAGCGCGCAGGCTTGGCGCATCGTCATTAAAGGTGATCCCGTCGGCGGGGCGCTGGTATCGGTCAATATTCCCATAAGTAGCTTATTTGCTCAATTAATATAAATATTTTTTCATGCTTGTATTGCGAAAAAGACAAACGGGTAAAAGTAGCAAAAGTGCAATCTGTAATATTTTTGTCACGATAATGCGTGTTTTGGTAAAAATTTTGAAACGAAATGGCGCTAATAATGTAATAACTAATAATTAGTGTTAGTTTTACACTTTTAAATTACAATATAATCCGATGGCTTCCGTTCGGGTATAAGTTCATACTAAGATAGCTTAAATTGTAAAATATAGCCTTGGCCGCAATGGCTTTTGGCGAAAAAAAAATGAGTGATTTTGCGCCCTTAAAATGGTGCGGTTATCATAAAGAGCTTGGATGAAAACATGTAGTCTGAGATTTAGTTGATCAACATTATCTGATCATGATGTTGTGTGCGTTCCGGGGTGAGATACGGAACGCATTTTTTTTATTCCCATTGCGTGTAGCTAACGGTCATCCTATCTACATTTCCTTAAAATAAAGTAAACTTTTCTGTGTGTTTAAGGTATTAGTATATAAAATTACCAACTCAATGAAATACGCTTTTATTATAGGCTCTAACGCCTTCATCGTACCGCATAACGGTATTGTTTATAATGCTGCCGATACAGACAGGGATTTTTTGAGGATAAATTCTATTTACCATGAAGTGAAAGAGCCTGCCGGGAACGATGTACTGGATATAGATCTGAATATTAAAGACACAGACGGCAGTTCTGTAATTATAGTGAATAACAAACCGGTTACCGGTGCGCCTTATACCATTGAGCGCAAGCCCGACAGCGTGAAAGTATTGCGTATAGATGGGTCAACCATTATACATGTTCATCAACTGGATGAGGACACCGCATTAGGACTGGAACATAACATAGTTGCCGAACTGGAACTACAGGCTCCGCTTGCTGCCATACGTGTAACAGGCGAATTTTATGTTGATGGTTTACATATCCGTGCAGAAAACGAAAAACTGCTGATCAACGAGAACGGCTATGCAACATCGGCCATGATTGGTAAAAATAAACTGGCCTTTACTTCTGAAGGCGTAGTACTTTAATCGATTTATATTTTCAGTCTGCGGGTTAATTTTACCTGTAGACTGAAAAATTAATTTCTCCATGAACCTTGTTGCGATACATTGCCATAACTAGCAGTACCATGCGGTTATAAGTGCCAAGCCCCTGAGGTTGGTTATTTGCCTTTAAGAATTTATCGTAAAAAAGGCTGCTTATTACATCTATCTTGCTTTGGTAAGATCGCCAGTAAGTCCGTTCTGCAACAAAGTCCTGATGAACCAGGGCAGATACACGCGGTTTTAGCGCCTTGTTTTCAAGGCTGTCGCGAAAGTAAAGCGCGTGCATGCACTCGTCCACCGCAAGGTGATAAGCAGAATATCGAAGCAAGCGATCATGAGAGCCAATACCTGCTAAAAAACCAACAAAGTTTGCCTCGTCTTCCCCGCCGTAGCCCATCTGGTGCGAGAGCTCGTGGCACGCGGTTACCGGCCTGTCGAAAGCAGGCATTTCAGAATTCATCTGTGCCTCGGTAGTAAAAGGATTGTAGTAACCCGAGGTACCCATGTAATTCATCAAAAAAGTAAGCAACGACGATTTTACCCGGGGGGCGTAGGTTCTAAAATCTGCTGAATCGGCAGAGAGTTTGTTTATAGCAGCTACAGATGCTTTATAAATAGCGCCATTACCCTGGTTAAGATCAGTTGCAGACAATCTTGCACGCGTTGCATTGGCGCTGTCAATTAATAAGGTTGCAACCGCTTTAAGGTCGGCGGTGGTGTAACCGGTATCGCGCAGGCCGAGGCGCTCCCCCGCAGGCATGCGAAAATAGTTCATCCCCCAAAAAATGTAAAAAATCAGCACTGCGGATTGTACGCCGATTATGATGCCTATTATAAATCGCGCAAGTAATTTAAACTGTCGTTTAAGACAAAGTTTTATCAATTTGTAAACTGCGTAAATAATATAAATAACCACAGTAATATACAATACATCGCCAAAGCTGAACGGGAAGAGATTGAATAAGGGATGAAAAATATGGCATAGAACAGGATAAAATCCGTTTGAGTAATAACGCTCTACCGCCACCGGATAATCGGCTAAAAGCATGAGCAGGAACCATATGATTGCAAGTACAACTATGGTAATAAGCCTGCTCTTAAAAATGTTAGTACGGTTAGGGGATTTATCCATTAAAAACAAATATAGTACGGGTGCCCTATATAAAGTAAAAGCCCCCCGTTTATTGCGGAGGGCTTTCACTTTAAGCGAAAATATTACATTGCCGGGTTAGGCTTTACAGAAACCGGAACACTTGTTTTGTCCCAGTTCATGCTGAAACCTGTCGAGGTAACTTTGTAAACCAGGCGTTCCTGAAGCGGGATCATTTTGGTTTTAACGGTTACACGTAATTGGTCCTGGCTTTGATCATATTTGAAAGCGCCCCATTGTTTGGCCACTTTGTTAAATATCACTGTCCACTGGCCGCTTTTTTCAGGGATCACAAAAAAGCCGTAAGTGCCTGCAGGTAATGCCTGCCCTTCAACTAAAATACCTTTGTCTGTAGTAAATGTTGTAGCCTCGTTAGCGCCGGCTCTGTAAACTTTACCCCATGGCTCAAGTCCGCCAAAAATTGTGCGGCCTTTTACAGATGGGCTTCCGTACCAGATCTTTACATCAGAACCGGCTATTTTACCGCTCACACTGTCGCGCGGGCTGGCTAAAGGTTTTTTTTCCTGCGCCATAGCAGCGGTTGATACTAAAAAGACAAATGCCAGCAGGCTTAAAGTCTTCAACTTAAAAAGATTTTTCATAGCGTTTTTTCTTGGTTTATTTTGTTTGTAAAGGTAAAACCGAAATCGGGATTTTCAACTCCAATTACGATGAATTGAAAATTGGCCATTTAATTTACTTCAATCTTAACGGTTAGATCAGGCCTCTCCTATAATGTTACTCAAGATAGATTGAAAATATTTAATCGTGATAAATTGAAAAGTTACAAAAGTGTTACTTTTATTTGCAATGTTATCGTAGTAATTATTTATCTTCGTAATACTAAACCGTGTGCTTTTTATGAAATCAAATGAGTTGCTGAGAATGCTGAAGCGAGCCGGGTGGTATGAAGTACGGCAAACCGGAAGCCATATTCAATTACGGCATGCAGATAAAAGCAATGTTATCATTTTTCCATCGCACGGCGCAAAAGAGATAGCAACCGGAACGGCAAAGGCAATTCTTAAACAAGCAGGCTTATAAATTAAATAAAATTCCGTCTATGCAGAAAGCTATTTTTATAGTAGAAAAAACAAGTGATGGCTATTCTGCCTATTGCGAGTTTGGCTATCAGGGTGTTGCCGCCACAACCGGAAGCAACATAACAGAACTTAAGGCAAATGCATTAGAAGCGTATAATGCTTTTTTGTTTGCGATCAACAAAAAACCGGTCACTGAAACCGCTATCGGTTTACGATTTGATTTGAAACAGTTTTTTGAATACTACAATATTTCCGGGACTACTGTAGCAAAAAAAGCAGGAATTAACCGTGCCTTGCTATCACAATACGTAAACGAGGCCAAGCAGCCATCAGCAAAACAATTGAATAAAATACAAGCTGCAATACATGATTTAGGCCGCGAATTGCTATCTGTAGAATTGATATAACTAAGCTCCTGAAAACAAAGAAACTCATGAGAATTTCTTTTCTAAAATATTTTTTAGGGATGACACAATCCGGCATTTGATTTGCACTATAGTTATAAGATCATATTGCAGTTAGGAATTGACCGTAAGGTTAAACAATTGTTGTGATTTTGGCCTCATGTCTATAGGCATGGGGTTTTTTTGTGCAGTTTAATGTCGCACCTCAAACGCTTAAGTTCAGTAAATTCTATATTTGTGCGGTGAACTATACAATTAAACCGCGCACTACCCATACCATTGCAAACAGTAAAATACTTTACGTTTTGATGCTGGTTTTGGCGGTTGCGGTTAATTTTATTGCCATTAACGTTCCTTTTTTTACAGACGACCAAGGCTTGTATGCGTCCATCGCAAAGAATATGGTTTTGCGCAGGGACTTTTTGCAGCTTTTTACCTATAATCAGGAGTGGCTTGATAAACCGCATTTTCCATTCTGGATGATTGCCGCAAGCTTTAAGCTGTTTGGTTTTAGTGCATGGGCCTACCGGCTGCCTGCATTGATCTTTTTTTTGATCAGCCTGCTATACACTTATTTATTTACCCTTAAATACTACAACCGCGAAACTGCTTTTACCGCTGCACTAATCCTGGCAACCGCGCTGAATGTCATGCTTTCAAACACCGATGTACGTGCAGAACCTTATTTAATGGGTTTAATAATGGGAGCAGTATATCATATCTCCAACCTGAAAGACCGTTTTAACATTGGAGATCTGCTTTTAACGGCATTATTTACCGCCTGCGCAATAATGACCAAAGGTGTTTTTGTGATAGTGGCTATTTACGGCAGTCTCTTCGGTCAGCTTTTGTTAAGTGGCAAATGGAAAGCTTTGTTAAACTTCAGGTGGGTATTTCTTATCCTGCTCACCCTTATTTTCACCCTGCCTGAAATTTATGCGCTCTATAGCCAATTTGACCTTCACCCCGAAAAATTGGTTTTTGGCAGGCATGGAATATCAGGCATTCGTTGGTTTCTGTGGGACAGCCAGTTTGGCCGCTTTATAAATAACGGACCCATAGTGCACAAAACATCAGGCAGTATTTTCTTTTATCTGCATACCCTGTTATGGGCGTTTGCCCCATGGTGCCTTATATTTTACTATGCTGTTTTTGAAAACATTAAACGTTTTTATAACAAACAAAAGCTAAAAGAATATTACGCCATAAGCGGCGGCTTACTGCTTTTATTGCTTTTTTCCTTGTCGCGTTTTCAGCTGCCGTTTTATACTAACACCGTGTTCCCCTTATTTGCAATAGTTGCTGCGCCATATCTGAATAAAGAATTGGGGGATTTCGGCAATAAACTCCGGGGCGTTGTGCAGTGGATATTTATTATACTATTACCTATTGCAGTTGTACTGCTTAATATCTTTTTGCGGCCTCAATATGATTGGTTTTTCTGGGTCGATTGTTTATTATTATTGGCAGCGATTGCTATAGTAGTCATATATTGTGGCGTAGCTACTCGGCGGTTATTCTTTTTCAGTTGTACATCTGCACTGTTTGCCGGATTCTTCCTGAACACCATTTTTTACAACCAGGTTACTCCTTACCGTGGCGAAATCGCCGCCGCAAATTATATTAACTTGAAGCCTTTTAATCGCTTCCCCGTTTATACACTAAAATCAAGCAATAACATTTTTCAATTTTATTGTTCACACCAGGTTACTGTTCTGCCGCTGGAGCAATTCAAAAACTTTAGGGCAAAGGAAGCTTCATTATTTTATGCCGATCAGCAATCGCTCCAATATCTTTTAAAAACGCATACTACGTTTAAAGTGATCCATTCGTTTATAACTTATCCGCAGGAAAATATTCTGCCAAAGTTCATATACAGAAATACGAGGGCAACCGTTCTGGATCGTGTTTACCTGATAAGTAAGTAAATAGCTTAGTAAAAAATATTTAATTTTTGTCGCCGATGTTGCTGTAAAATGTGGCACTGTCGGGTGTGGTATTTTGTTTTAGCAGGCGAATGATCTGTACAAAGCGGTGCCTGTAAGTTTGATCCATTGAGGTAATAGTAACGCCGTATTCTTTACCGGATGTGGAGTGAATAAATTTAAAATCGTCGCCGCCATTATACAATACAATACCGATGTGGCCTATTCTGCGGGTATGTTTCTTGGTTCCCGTAAATAATATGATATCGCCAGGTTTGGCATCTTCCAATTTAATCTTTTCACCAACATCAATAAACTCACATGATGAGCGTGGCACATTAAAGTTAAAGTTTTTAAAAACGTAGCTTACAAATCCCGAGCAGTCAAAACCATATTGCGGACTGGATGATGCCGGGCGGTAAGGAGTACCAATTAAATTACGTGCAAAGTTTAGGAGACTATCGGCAGAAACGGTATCTGTAGCTACATAAGCCGGGGCCTGAATTTTAGGCCTTGCGTGCGCAACTCTATGCCTGCGCGCAGTAGGCTTGCCAAAAAGTGCGGACACACAAAGGCACAATACAATAATTAGGGGGGATAAACGGTTTCTCATTTATGAGAGCCAAATTATAAAAATTAATGAACTTAGCCATTGATTTGTAAAATTTTTATCATAAACCTCACCTCAAAGAATTAAAACCAAACTGCCACCTATTATCAATGCAGCGCCTGCTGCAGTTTTTAAAGTTAATGGTTCGCCTAAAAAGATCACGGCAAGGATAATAGATATAGCAACACTCAACTTATCAACCGGTGCCACCTGCGACACTTCACCTAATTGCAACGCTTTGAAATAACAGATCCACGATAGACCTGTTGCACAGCCGGATAAGATCAGGAACAGCCAGTTTATCCTGTTTAGGCTACCGATAGATTGTGCACCTCCCCTGTATATGGCAATGGCCCAGGCCAGCAACAGGATCACCACCGTACGTATGGCCGTCGCCAGATCGGTATCAACTCCTTTGATTCCTATTTTTGCAAATATGGCCGTGAGCGCTGCGAAAAAAGCCGATAGTAAAGCATAGATCCACCACATAGTATTATCAAGTTTAGCTTGTAAAGATAGACCGCGATTTAGTTGATTTCCTGTTTTTTTGCTTAAATTGAGTTGTGCATTAAAAAAAATCAGTTTGAGGATTTTTACGGGACATTGAACAGACTTTATACGTTTTGTAACGAAATTGTTCAACCGTTAACCTCCAGATTTAATTCAAATTTATATCCTAATTTAGCCCTTATTCTATATAACGTACTGAATGAAAATTATTTACGGAGTTGTTTTTTTCATGCTGGCGCTTAGCCCGGCAATGGCTCAAACATATTCGCTTAGTCATTACCTCGAAATAGCAAAAACAAACAGCCCGCTGTTAAAAGATCTGCAAAACCAGATCGCTTCAAACAAAGAGGATAGCCTGCGCTTAAGGGCAGGTTACAAACCACAGGTAAATTTAAGCAGCGGCGGTTATGCGGCACCTAATATTAACGGTTATGGTTACTCTGGTTCGTTAACCAACGTGCAAACATTAAACGCTTTAATGGGCGTTAACCAAGCTATAGTTAGTAAAAAGAACATTAATACACAGCTTGCTGCAATTACCCTGCAATCGCAGTCTACGGGTAACTCGGCGAAAATATCAGAGCAGGATTTAAAGAAAACCGTTACCGCACAATACATTGCAGCTTACGGCAGCTTACAGCAATATAAGTTTAACCAGGAAGTGGTTGACCTGCTGGGCAAAGAAGAAGAGCTGCTTAAAAAACTTACGCGCACAAATGTTTATCACCAAAGCGACTATCTTACCTTTTTGGTTACATTAAAACAGCAACAGTTACAAATGCTGCAATCCCGCCTGCAATATAAAAGCGACTATACCACCCTTAATTATCTGGCCGGCGTTGCTGATACCGCTATGATAGAACTGCAAGACCCGGGCATTGAGCGTACCCTGCTGCCCAACCAGGAAAACAGTGTATTTTTCAGGCAGTACAAACTGGATAGCCTTAAGCTTATCAATAGCAGGCAACTAGTTGATTTTAGCTACAAGCCTAAACTTAACCTTATGGCCGATGGTGGTTATAATTCAGACTTTACCGGCCCTGCATACAAAAACTTTGGCGTAAGTGCCGGTTTTAATTTTGTGCTGCCGGTTTATGATGGCGGCCAGCGTAAAATGCAGTACAGGAAATTAACGCTGGAAGAAGAGACAAGGCAAAACTATAAAGCCTTTTTTAATATGCAATACCGCCAGCAGATAGCGCAGCTTAAACAACAGATTGGCGGCAACGAGGATTTGCTGAACCAAATTGACGAACAGTTAAAATATTCTGAAAGCCTCATTAAGGTAGACACACAATTATTGCAAACAGGCGATGTACGCATTGCAGATCTGATTCTGGCGGTGAATAATTATCTCACCATAAAGAATCTTAAAACCACTACAACCATAAATAAATTACAGCTTATCAATCAGTTAAATTACTGGAACCGGTAAAAAATGAACACAATATTTAATAAATATCCCACTTACCTTGTACTTAGCCTTGCCGTTTTACTGTTTTCGTGTAAAGGGAAAGATGCCGCAACAGCGGATGGCGAAGACTCAAAAGTGGCTTCGCAAACGCCGGTAACTGTAACCACAGTTAGCGATAGTACACTGTCTGATTATATTTACCTTAATGCAGTATCAACCACGCTGCAGAAAAACTATGTTAAATCAAATGCGAACGGCTACATCGAAAAGGTAAATGCACAAATAGGGCAAAATGTGAGCAAGGGCCAGGTTTTGTTCACCATTAAAACCAAAGAGGCACAAACTATAGGCAACAGTATTAACATACTTGACACTACCTTTAAATTTTCGGGCGTAAACAGGATAAAGGCATCTGCCCCGGGTTATATTTCTGTATTAAGCCACCAGGCCGGTGATTATGTACAGGATGGAGAAGCGCTGGCCACCATCAGCGACCGATCGAGCTTTGTGTTTTTGATGCAACTGCCTTATGAGTTAAAACAATATGTAAAGATTGGGCAAAACGTAGAACTTACCCTACCCGGCAACACAAATATTAACGGAACGGTAAACGCCTTTATGCCCACGGTTGATACCGTTGCCCAAACACAGGGCGTTGTTATTAAAATAAACACCTCGCAACAAATACCGGAAAATTTGATAGCCAGGGCCAAAATAATCAAAGCATCTAAAGGAGGTGCGCCATCCCTGCCTAAATCGGCGGTACTGGCTAATGAAACGCAAACCGAGTTTTGGGTAATGAAACTTACCGATGCTACCACGGCCATCAAGGTACCGGTTAAAACAGGCATTCAATCGGGCGACAGGATAGAGATCTTATCCCCTAAATTTTCTCCAACGGATAAGATCATCATTAACGGCAATTACGGCTTACCGGACACTGCAAAAGTTAAAATAGTAGCGCAATGATCCGGGTAAAAGATATTTTCATTGTACACCGCAAGCCTATAAGCCTGGTAATGGCGCTTATCATCATGGGCGGCCTGCTTTCTTACTCCAAATTACAAACCTCTTTATTTCCTGAAATAACCTTCCCCAAAATTAAGGTGATTGCAGATGAAGGGCTGCAGCCGGTGAACAAAATGATGGTTACGGTAACCAAGCCGCTGGAAAATGCCATTAAACAGGTTCCTGATCTGCATGTGGTGCGCAGTACCACCAGCAGGGGCAGCTGTGAAATTTCTGCCTTTATGGACTGGAATGCAGACATCGACATCAGCCAGCAAAAAATTCAGTCGAGCATAGACCAGATTAAAAACGACCTGCCTGCGGACGTAAACATTACGGTTCAGAAAATGAACCCATCTATTTTGCCGGTAAGCGGTTATACGCTCGAGAGCCATAGCCGTAACCCTATTGAATTACGGCAATTAGCTACTTATACCGTTAAGCCATTGCTTTCGCAGGTGGATGGCGTATCAGAAATAAGAGTTATCGGCGGTAAAGCCAAAGAATACTGGCTAACGCTCAATAAGCAGAAGATGAGTTCGCTCGGCTTAACGCCGGATATCATCAGCAGCACGCTTGCTACTACAAATTTTGTAAAGTCTGAAGGATACCTGGCTGATTACAAAATGCTGTATTTAACAGTAACCGATGCTACCATCAATGCAAAGGACCAGTTAGAGAACCTGGTAATAGTAAATGATAAAAAGCGCGTTATACATTTAAAGGATTTCGCTGAAATAGCCATACAGGAAGGTATTGAATACACCCGTATTAATGCAAATGGCCACGATGGGGTTTTGATAGCCGTGATCAAACAGCCTAATGCCAACCTGGTGTCACTGTCTGCCGCTATGGACGATAAAGTAGTGCAGCTGCAAAAAATATTGCCGCATGATGTAACTATCAAACCCTATTATGAGCAGGCAGATTTTGTAAAGGATTCCATCCGCAGTGTGAGCGATAGTCTTTGGATAGGTTTATTGCTGGCTATTGTTGTGGCAATCATCTTTTTACGTTCGGTTAAGGCAAGTGCGGTTATTTTAATAACCATACCTGTAACGCTATGTCTCAGCATTATTGTGCTATATGCCATCGGCTATACGTTCAACATCATGACGCTTGGCGCCATTGCTGCTGCCCTGGGTCTTATTATAGACGATGCCATAGTAGTGGTTGAACAGATCCACCGTACACATGAGGAACATCCCGCCGAGCATCCGCTAAAGCTGATCAAAACCGCTATCGACTACCTGTTCCCGGCGATGGTTGGTTCATCGGTAAGTACCATTGTTATTTTTATTCCCTTTTTGCTAATGACGGGCGTTGCAGGCGCATATTTTCATGTGCTTACCAACACCATGATCATTACGCTGGTATGCTCGTTTTTTGTAACATGGATCGGCTTACCGGTAATTTTTATCTTACTGAGTAAACACAAACCTGCCGATGCCGCTAAACAGGCAAAAGAAGAAGTACACCATGTAAAAAAACAAAAATGGGTTAACTGGTTTATCCTGCATCCGCTGGTGAGCATTTTGCTGATAATCGGCTTTATAGTAGCGATGGTAATAGTTACCCCTTTGCTGGAAACAGGTTTCCTGCCTGATATGGACGAGGGCAGTATTGTGCTCGATTACTCATCGCCGCCGGGGACTTCGTTGGATGAAACCGATCGTATGCTGCGCCAGGCAGAGAAGATAATTGCGGCCCAGCCAGAGGTACAGGCATACTCGAGGCGTACAGGCACGCAGATGGGTTTTTTTATCACAGAACCCAACACCGGTGACTACCTGATACAGCTAAAGAAAACAAGGGACAAATCTACCGACGAGGTAATTAGTGATTTACGTGCAAAAATTGCTGCAAACCAACCGGCCCTGCGTATAGATTTTGGCCAGGTGATAAGCGATATGCTGGGCGATTTAATGACCTCTGTACAGCCCATCGAGATCAAGATCTTCGGTAACGACCCGCAAAAATTGCACTCATTATCTAAACAGGTAGCGGCTGTAGTAGGGAACGTAAAAGGAACCGCCGACGTATTTGATGGTATTGTGATAGCAGGCCCGTCCGTAAGCATCGATCCGCATTACAGCAAACTTGCTCAGTATAATATTACACCCGCCAGCCTGCAATTCCAGGTGCAAACATCATTAGAAGGCAACATCATTGGCAACATGCTTGAGCGTGAGCAGCTTTCACCTATCAGGATGGTTTATCCTAATAACCGCAATTTGGATATTCTTGGCATTGAAAATCAAACGGTGTTCACACCCGGCGGCAAACTGATCCCAATCAGTGAACTGGCAGATGTTAAGATCCAACCCGGTGATGCTGAGATAAACCGCGAAAACCTGCAATCGATGGGCGTGGTTACAGCCAGACTGGAAGGCAGCAGCCTTGGTTCGGTGATACCTGCCATAACTAAGGAAATTGCACAAAAAGTAAGCTTACCGCAAGGTTACCATGTAGAGTATGGCGGCGCCTATGCCGAGCAGCAGCAATCGTTTAAAGAATTGCTTATTATTTTAATTACAGCATGCTTGCTTGTGTTCACAGTGATACTGTTCTTGTTCAAACAATTCCGTATAGCTGTATTGATCCTGATCATTGCTGTTTTAGGAACGTCGGGCAGTTTGCTGGCTCTTTTCATAACGCATACGCCTTTAAATGTTGGCAGCTATACCGGTTTAATTATGATAGTAGGTATTATCGGCGAAAACGCCATCTTCACTTTCCTGCAATTTAAACAGCGCGCTTTAGATAACCTGGATAAAAAAGTTGATAACGCTATTGATGAAGCAATAGTCTATTCTATTTCAACCCGGCTAAGGCCTAAATTAATGACAGCCCTCGGTGCTATTATTGCACTAATGCCGCTCGCGTTAGGAATTGGCGCCGGTGCACAACTACACCAGCCTTTGGCAATAGCCGTTATAGGTGGATTTTTAGCTGCATTACCTTTACTGCTTATAGTTTTGCCGGCCCTGATGCGCATTTTTTACCGTTCGGGAAAGTTTCATGAAAACCAGCAGGCTTTAGAAAACAACCCGGTTTAAAAGAAAATACTTGCTACTTAAAACAAGCTATTAAAGAGTGGTTAGGATTGAATACTGCGGCAGACAAGAAATTAAATTTAAAATTGTTGATTTACAGTTGATAAAAAATTCAGACGGGTAATAATATTAATACGAAAAACAAGTTTTTATCTATAAGTTAAAATAAGCTAAAAATTGGTATAAAAAATTTACAATAAAAATATACATAAGCTTTAGTTTATTATCTTTAACCCCGAAAGCCCCTTAATACTAATATGATTAAAAGAACCGATTTTGTGTATTCACAAGAGTCTGAGCCACACCGTATCAGGACTAAGAAGATTTTAAAACAACATCCCGAACTTCGTAAGCTGATCGGAAAGAATCCTTCTACAATTTTTGCCATCATTTTTCTTGTTTCCTTTCAGGTTGCAGGTGCGTGGTTGCTTCGCGACCAGTCGTGGTGGTGGGTATTTGGGGCGGCTTATGCTTTAGGCGCTTTTGCAGACCATGCGTTATTTGTAATGATACACGAGTGCACGCACCAGCTTTTATTTAAAAACCGTAATGCCAACAGGTGGGCTTCTATGTTTGCTAACCTGCCGCAAATATTTCCAAGTGCTATTTCTTTCGAGAAATATCATATCAAACACCATTCTTTCCAGGGGATCCATGAACTGGATGCCGATTTACCAAACAGATGGGAAGCAAAACTGATCAGCAACTCATTTTTAGGCAAGTCTCTTTGGTTATTATTTTTCCCGGTATTTCAACTTACCAGGGTTTCGCGTTTAAAAGAGATCAGTGTATTTGATGGTTGGACAGCAACCAACGTTGCTATGCAGGCAATATTTACTACCGCTATCTGGTACTTCTTAGGCTTTCATGCAGTTGCGTTCTTATTTTTAAGCTTTATGTTCTCTGTAGGCCTGCACCCGCTTGGCGGCCGCTGGATCCAGGAACATTACTTAACACATAATGAGGAGCAGGAAACTTTCAGCTACTATGGTAACTGGAACGTGCTTGCCTTTAACGTGGGTTTCCATAACGAGCATCACGATTTTCCATCTATACCGTGGAACAAATTACCTCAGATAAAAAAGACAGCGCCCGACTATTACGAAACGCTGCAATATCATACTTCCTGGACCAAATTATTCCTTCGTTTTCTGTTCGACCGTGAAATTTCTCTTTTTAACCGAATTGTTAGAAAAGAAAGAGGAAAAGTTGCAATTACAGATACTTCAAAACCGGATTTAGAGTTAATGAAAATGTAAAAAATTTTTATTTTTACGTTCCAAATTAATTTAAAATACCCCTAATGGAAGAATTACGTCATTTTTTTTCAACGCATGAAGATTTAACCCAGCTTTTTTTGTACGCCGCCGTAATAACATCACTCTGGTTCGCAGAACTGATGTTTTCGCTTAAAGATCTCCAGCTAAAATGGAAGCATTCGGCAATAAACGCGTTATTTATTTTTACGGCATTGCCCGTACAGCTAAGCCTAACCAGTTTTATAGTGCTGATATCAGTTTGGGCTAATACGCATCACTGGGGTTTAGTGAACTTTATTCCTTATCATCAAAATAAGTGGGTTTATTACATAAGCCTTTTCTTTCTGCTTGATTTCTGTGAATACATTTACCATGTAACCATGCACAAGATAGATACCTTATGGAAATTCCACCTGGTTCATCACAGCGATTTACAGGTTGACGTATCTACAACGGTAAGGGAACACCCGGGTGAAACCTTTGTCCGTACCTGCTGCCTGATGTTATGGACCTTTTTACTGGGCCCTGCAGTAGGCGTACTTATTTTACGACAAACTTTTCAAACCGTATCTAACATAGCGGCTCACACCGAGTTCAGACTTTCGCCACGTGCCAATAAGATTATCGGCTTACTGTTCATTACCCCCAACCTGCACCACGTGCATCATCATTATGAGTTACCTTACACTGATTGTAATTACGGCGACGTATTAAGTGTTTGGGACAGACTGTTCGGTACTTTTTGTGAACTTGAACGCGGGGATACGGTTTTCGGGATAGATACTCACATGGATGAAAATGTAAACGGAAGGTTTTTAAGCGTTATTAAGGTGCCGTTTCAAAAACTGGTACGCAAAAACGTTCATTAATCAGGTTCCCGCATTTTTATTAGTAAGCAGCTATAAATTGCCTTGAAAACTAAGGTATTGGCTCACTTTTAAATCATTGCTTAATGTTAATATCACACTAAATTCGTTTTTTTGCGTTTTTATAATCAATGGTTGCCGTTTTGCGATAATGAGCCGTTCAAAAAAGATAAGAATAATAATCCCGATAGTAATTGTTTTGTTCCTTGGCGCTTACGGGCGCCACAGGCATGAAAAAAAACAAAGCAATATTGTTGGCACCTTATCTGTAAAAGCGATGAACGAAATATCGGGCATTGCAGCATCTGGCATAAACGATAACCTTTATTACGTTCATAACGACAGCGGGGACACGAGCCGCTTTTTCGCCATTACCCCGAACGGACAGCTAAAATCAACCATTTATTTTAAAGGGGACGCCAAAGAAAGCTACGGCGTAAAAGACTGTGAAGATATTGCGGTTGGCCCCGGCCCGGTAAAAGGCAAAAGTTATGTATATCTTGGCGATATCGGTGACAATAGTTCCGTTCGGTCTTATCTAACCATCTACCGTATGGAAGAAAAAACATCCTGGGCTACAGATAGCATAACTTCAACCAACGCGGTACCGCTGCATCTAAAATACCCCGACGGACCAAAAGATGCTGAAACGTTAATGCTCGACCCCATCGAAAAACTACTTTATATTGTTTCAAAAAGGCAGGATTCTGTAACGGTTTACAGTACACCGTTGAGCTACAAGCCCAATGATACCGTGGTGATGACAAAGTGCTGTAAGCTATTCTTTAACGGTTACAAATTGTTTAAATGGATAACCGCAGGAGATATCTCAAAAGACGGCCGGCAAATTCTGCTTAAAAGTTATGTGCATGTTTACTACTGGAAACGCGGAGAAAATGAGCCTGTTTGGAAAGCCATGTTAAGAGCCCCGCAGGTATTACCTTACGAACAGGAAAAACAAGGCGAAGCAATAGGCTTTACACCTGACGGAAAAGGTTATTATACTACCAGCGAAGGTGTGTACTCCCCTATTTATTACTATAGCATCCCCTAAATTTTATTCGATAGTTTTTGAATAACTATTCACGTATTCGCGGGGAGAGATACCCGTAACACTTTTAAACACGTAATTGAAATTGGTAATGCTGTTAAAGCCGCAATGATAGGCAATGGTTGCAATACTTGGCATGGCACCGTTTACCAATAGCCGGCAAGCTTCGTTAACCCGAATCTTATTCACAAAATTTACAAAAGTGTAACGGGTGTGCTTTTTAAAATACCGGCAAAATGCAGTTGGGGTAAGATGGGCCTGCCGGGCGGCATCTTCTAATGTAATAGAAGTGCTGAAATTATTCATAATGTAATTATATACAGATGCTATGCGCAAACCCTCAGGGTCTGTCATTGAATACGTGTATCCTTCTGATGATAATGGCTGGCATTTTTGCTCGGCCATGGTATTCAGCAAGTCAATGAATAAGCTTAGCTGTATTGCTCCGCTAGCAAGGTTTATCTGCTCTATCTTGGCAGCAACTTCATCAAAACATTCATCGGCTATCTTAAATCCGTTTTGAGACTGAACTAAAAAAGCTTTTAAGCCCGTCATTTCCGGCAGGTTAAACAAAGCCGATAACTGGCCCGACGGATTAAAGAAAATAGTGATTGTTTCTACCTGCTTTTCACTTTCGGGTACAAAATAATCGGTATCACTTTTAAATAAATGCGGCTGATTAGGTCCGAGGAAGTAGATTTCGTTATCCTGAAAGGGATGCATACTGTTACCCGCAAGCAACGTACCTTCACCTTTTTTTATCAGGGTGATCTGGATCTCGGCGTGCCGGTGCAGGTGTGTATAAAAGTGCGGCAAAAACTCTTCCAGCACAATAATTGTACGGTCGTGCGGAACAGGAATAGTAAAAGGCAGCACTTTCATGTCTGGTAAATATAATGAATTGAGTGCTTAGATGGATAATGGTCTAAATGCCCGTAATTTATCTGTACGCAGGCGAATAGCTTTGACCAAAATGGGCCGATTCTCAAAAGTTAAATACTAAGCACGCAGCAAAGTTTTGTAAGAACAGATGGGTTTCAGCGGATGATTTTGTTTGTTTTAATATTAAAGACAGTATGGAGATTGCCAGTCTATGGACAATAAGCTCATTCTGAAAATGAGCTTATTGTGTGATATCTTCTTTGAATTTAGTCGAACCGGCCTGGTGCAAATATTCGCGTATCCATACTTGCCTTCTGGTGATTAATTGCTTCAGAAATTAGTTTGCCTGTTGCCGGGCCAAGTGCAAGCCCTATCATAGCGTGGCCGGTTGCTACAGCCAGGTTGCTATATTTTTCTGACATGCCGATATAAGGCAACCCATCCGGCGAGCATGGACGAAAGCCATACCAGACATCTTTTTCTGCAGGTACTGGTAATTTAAAATCAGGAAAATATTTAGGTACTGATTCTACAATTCCCTTAACCCGGTTCATGTTCACCTTGCTGTTTATTTTACCTATCTCCATAGTCCCGCCAAAGCGGATGCTGCCGTTCATCGGTGTAATGGCAACACGGGCTTCGCATAAAATAGATGGGATGGTCATTTTTTTAACGGGGTTATCCACCATAAAGGAATAGCCTTTACCTGGCATCAGTGGCAGATTAAACCCAGCCATTTTTGCAATAGCAGGTGACCATGAGCCCCCTGCAATAATGTATGCATCGCCCTTATATTCTTTATCCTTTGTACCTACAGCGGTGATCTTACCGCCTGCATGATCTATATGCGTAACCTCAGTATGCCTGGTTATCTTAACGCCTGCTGTTTCCAGGTAATTAACCAAACCCTTCATCAGCTTATTGGGGTACATATGCGAATCGCAGCGATAATGTACCGCACCCAATATATCCAGCTCAATTCCCGGCTGTAATTTCTGGCATTCTTCTGGCGAGAGGTATTCTGCATCAAGATTAAGCGCTTTTGCTTTTTCTATCATGTGCAGTTCTTCTTCTTTGGTATGCTCGGTTTTAAAGAGCATCAGGATACCGTTGTCAGTTAAGCCGAAATCAAAACCAGCATCCTTTTCAAATTCATGATAAAGTTCACGGCTTAACATAGCTATATCCCGCAGGCCGTTTGCAGAACGCTCTACATGTTTTTTAGTGGCACTTTTAACAAATTTCAGTCCCCAGCCGGCCAGGTCCCTGTTAAGCGACGGCTTCACATAAAAAGGGCTTTTGCTGTCGAACATCCAGCGGATGCCCTGCTCTACCATGCCCGGTGATGCCAGCGGCACAAAATGGCTGGGCGTTACCATACCCGCATTGCCATGCGAGCAGTTGTCTGTAAGATCGCCCTGCTCCAGTATTTCTACTTCCCACCCCGATTTATGCAGGTAATAAGCCGAAAATAAACCTATTACACCACCACCAATTATTATTGCTTTACTCATAAGTATTTTTTCTTGTGAGCGGCATATTCCGCTTAGTTCACTTTGTCATTGCAAGCAATAGCATTGCAACCTCGTTGTTTGCTTGTCATTCAATGCATTTCGTTAATACAATGGCTAAGAGATTGCTTCGTTCCTCGCAATGACAGGGCTTTTTTATTTTATTTTGTCATTGCGAGCGATAGCGTGGCAATCTCGCCGTTTGCTTGTTGTCCAATGCATTGCATTAATGCATTGGCTGAAAAATTGCTTCGTGCCTCGCAATGACAAGGTTGATTTTATTTTGTCATTGCGAGCGATAGCGTGGCAATCTCGCCGCTCGCTTGTCGTTCAAGGCATTGCGTTCATGCACTGGTTAAGAGATTGCTTCGTACCTCGCAATGACAAGGTTGTTTTATTTTATTTTATCATTGCGACCGATAGCGTGGCAATTTCGCAGCTCGCTTGTCGTCCAATGCATGGCGTTAATGCACTGGTTAAGAGATTGCTTCGTACCTCGCAATGACAAGGCTTGTTTTATTTTGTCATTGCGAGCGATAGCGTGGCAATCTCGCCGCTCGCTTGTCGTCCAATGCATTGCGTTAATGCATTGGCTAAGAGATTGCTTCGTACCTTGCAATGGCTTGTTTTATTCCACTTTGTCATTGCGAGCGATAGCGTGGCAATCTCGCCGCTCGCTTGTCGTTAAATGCATTGCGCGAAGGCATTGGCTAATGGATTGCTTCGTACTTCGTAGTAACAAATTAAATAATTCCTTTCACTTCAGTTATACCAGCCATTGCTCAAATCATCCCAAGCTAGGTTCATTTCTACAATTAAATCAATCTTTTTCTGCCTTGAGCCGCCCTTCAATTGCTTTTCACGTGCAATGGCATCCTGTATCCATTGAAACTCTTCATAATAAACTAATTTATTGACTTCGTATTTCGATGTAAATCCTTTAAATATCTTTTGTTTGTGTTCCCATATCCGGCCCTCCAGATTACTTGTTACTCCTATATATAAAACTGTATTAGTTTTATTGGCAAGGATGTAAACATAATATTGATGAACCTTCATAATTAAATATCACTTTATCCTTGCGAATTTAACCTGGTACTTTTTCTACTCACATAGCGTTCATGCACTGGCTGAGAGATTGCTTCGTACCTCGCAATGACAAGGTTGATTTATTTTGTCATTGCGAGCGATAGTGTGGCAATCTCGTCGCTTGCGTGCGTTCAATGCATTGCATTAATGCATTGGCTGAGAGATTGCTTCGTACCTCGCAATGACAAGGTTGTTTTATTTTATTTTGTCATTGCGAGCGATAGCGTGGCAATCTCGTCGTCCTGCTTGTCGTCCAATGCATTGCGTTATGCACTGGTTAAGAACTTCGTTCCCCCGCGATGACGAAACCACTATATCACCTGAAAACCGAACGCGTACGGATCGTCGTCATCAATTTTGATGGTGTTGTATCCGTAAACTTTGGCCCAACCTTCAATGCCGGGAATTATTGCCGGCTTGCCGCCGACGGTAACTTCATCTTCTACAGTGCCAGTGAATTTGCTGCCTATGATGCTTTCATGAATAAAAAGGTCGCCTTTTTTTAGTTTGCCTTTGGCATGCCATTGCGCCATACGGGCGGATGTGCCGGTGCCGCAAGGAGAACGATCTATCGCCTTATCGCCGTAAAAAACAGCATTGCGGGCAGTTGCGTCATCAGATAATGTTTTGCCCGCCCATAAAATATGCGAGCAGCCATTTATGGTAGCATTATCCGGGTGTACGAAAGTGTATTTTTCATTTATCCTTTGGCGTAATACCCTGCTCCAGGAGATCAGCTGATCGGCAGTATAATTTTCAAGCCCTTTAAAGTTGGGCTGCGGATCAACAATGGCGTAAAAATTACCGCCGTAACTTACGTCTATGGTCAAGGTTCCTAAATCCGGGCATTCAACCTCCAGGTTCTCGGCAGCGAGATATGCTGGTACATTTGTAAGTTTAACAGACTTAACCTTGTTACCTTCCTGTTTATATTCTATCAATACCAAACCGGCAGGCGCTTCCATCCTTACTATACCTGGCGTTTTAGGGATGATCAGCCCTTCCTCAATGGCAATTGTTATAGTGCCAATAGTACCGTGGCCGCACATGGGCAGGCAACCGCTTGTTTCGATAAATAACACTGCCACATCGTTTTGCGGATCGTGAGGCGGGTAAAGTATACTTCCCGACATCATATCGTGCCCGCGCGGCTCGTACATCAGTCCCTTGCGGATCCAATCGTACTCTTTTAAAAAGTGCTGACGCTTTTCGCTCATGTTGTTCCCCTCAAGGTTCGGACCGCCACCGGCTACCAGCCGGACAGGGTTACCACAGGTATGAGCATCTATACAAAAAAATGTTTTATTCATTTAGTTATGCAATTGGTCATTTGTCGTTGGGTCATTGGAATAGTCATTAGTCATTGAGTCATTAAACTTGATCAATGACGACTCGTTAGAGTGATAACTATTATTTAATGACTCGTCAAATTAAAGACCCAATGACTTATAAAAATATGACAAATGACTTAATGACTTGTTAGAATGACCTAATAATTACTTCTTCCATTCATTGTTAAACAAGCGCCAGATATTTAGCGGGTTGTTGGTTTTTAATTCATCGGGCAATAGCTCTTCACTCCAATTCTGCCAGCACACCGGGCGGACAAATCTTTTTATAGATGAAGTACCTACCGAAGTAAAACGACTATCGGATGTGGACGGAAACGGCCCGCCATGTTGTATGGCATTGCCTACTTCAACACCTGTAGGAGGGCCATTTAAAATAACCCTGCCAGCTATGTTGGATAGCTTGTCTATCAGGCTTCCGTAGGATGCTAATTCGTCAGCTTCAGCGTAAATGCTTGCAGTTAATTGCCCCTGTAATGATCCTGCAACTTTTTCCAATTCTGCTGCATCTTGAGCAACTATCAACATAGAATAAGGACCAAAAACTTCCTCTTTAAATTTCTCATTTGAAAGGAAATCAGCTGCCGCAATCTCCGTTACCACCGGCACACCCTGGCTTGATTTACTTGCATCAACCTTGTCAGATTTTGCCAACACCTTAACACTGTCTTCGGCAAGCATAGCGCCTGATAATTTGTTAAAGTTGGCACAAATACCCGGCGTAAGCATGGTAGATGATGTAATGGTAGCAATTTCTGCAGCAAGCGTTGTTCTGAACCGTTGTAAACCTTCGGATTCTATGGCAATCAGCAAACCCGGCTGGGTACAAAACTGACCTGCATTGTTAGTAATAGGGCCGGCAAGTTTGGCTATTTCTTCCGCACGGTTCTCTAAAGCCTTTGGCAGTAACACCATTGGGTTTATACTGCCCATTTCTGCAAACACGGGGATAGGCTCATCGCGTTCATGGGCCATTTTCATTAAGGCCATTCCACCTTTGAAAGATCCTGTAAAGGTGACAATTTTTGTATGAGTATGTTTTACCAGGGCCTCGCCTACTGCATAACCCGAATCATACAGCACGGAAAACACACCTTCGGGCATACCAGTTTGTTCCGCCGCTTTTTTGATAGCTCCGGCTACCAACGCGCTCGTACCGGGATGCGCAGGATGCGCCTTTACAACAACGGGGCAACCGGCTGCTAAAGCTGCTGCGGTATCGCCGCCGGCAACGGAGAAAGCCATGGGGAAATTGCTTGCTCCAAACACTACTGCAGGGCCTATCGGTACCATCATTTTACGAATGTCCGGCCGTGGTAATGGCTGGCGGTCCGGTATTGCTGTATCGATGATCGCTTCCACCCATGATCCTTCCATCAGCAGGTCGGCAAACATATTTAGTTGGTTGGTTGTGCGGCTGCGCTCGCCTTGCAGGCGGGGTGCAGGTAATCCGCTCTCGCTGGATGCACGTTCTATAAGGGTATCGCCCAAGGCGATGATCTCATTGGCAATGGCACGCAGAAATGCAGCCTTCCTTTCCCTGCCAACGCTACGGTAAGCAACAAAAGCTTCAGCTGCCAGGTTTACGGCCTTATCGGCCTCGTCCATACTTGCGGCGTAGAAGTCGCCGGGCAGGTCAACGCCCGATGCGGGATCTATGGCCCTGAATTTTTCGCCGGTTTCCGGCAAATAATTATATCCTATTAAATTTCTGGTTTCCATATGAACTATTGATGATGTAATACTTAGACTTCGCTTTAACAATTATATTGTCCTTTTGCAGAACATTGTTTTAGCTTACGCCTGTAACATCAACCTCTGCCTCAACACCCCAGCTACCCGCAGGAAGATCGGGGCGGTTTTCGATAGCATTATCAATTATAGTCAGTACTTTTTCGCGCTCCTTACCGGTAACTCGTAAACGCGGTGCTCTTACTGTTTCGGTACCGAGGCCGGTTTGTTTTTCGGCCAGTTTAATGTATTGTACCAGTTTTGGATGAATGTCCAGTTCCAGTACCGGTAAAAACCACCTGTAAATTGCAAGCGCTTCCTGTTGGCGGCCTTGTTTAGCAAGGTTAAATATAGATACGGTTTCCCTTGGGAACGCATCAACCAAACCTGCTACCCAACCATCGGCTCCCATAAATAAGCTCTCTAATGCAAGTGTATCAACGCCGCATAAAATTTTGAACCTGTCGCCAAAGCGATTGATCATGCGGGTAACATTGCTCACATCACGTGTCGACTCTTTTACGGCCTGTATATTGTCATACCCGGCAAGCTGCTCAAACATATCCAGCGTAACCTCTATTTTATAATCATAAGGGTTATTATAGATCATAATAGGCAGGTGTGTGCTCTTTGCAACAGTTGCAAAATATTCAACTGTTTCCGCTTCATCAGCCTTATAGCGCATTGGCGGCAACATCATTAAACCGCTTGCACCATATTTTTCGGCCATGGCAGCGCACTGTAAAGCTGCTTTGGTAGTTTGCTCGGCTATGTTAAGAATTACATAAGCGCGTTTATTAACTGTTTGTACAGTGTGTTCTAAAAGCAGGGTTTTTTCCTGTTCGGTTAATACACTGGCTTCACCTAACGAGCCGCCAATGATAATTCCCTTCACACCTGCTTCCAGTTGCGCTTCAATGTTTTTGTCAAATGCTTCAAAATCCAGTTCGTCGTTATCAGTGAATTTTGTAGTTACCGCGGGGAAAACCCCTTTCCATTCTATGCTCATATTACCTTTTTATATTGCCCCTTTCAGGGCTATTTGTATTCTATTTATAATTATTGCCTGTTTATCTTATTTGCTTATCAGCGCAAGGTCGGTTATCTTTTCAGGGAACCATACTGTCATTTCTCCTTTGCCCCGGTTAGCCCACGCATAGTAAGGGATAGCGGTTAAGGTTTTGGTACTGCTTGTTACGGTCTGCGCAGCCGTATCAATGTTAACAGCTTTAACATCTGCTTTAAGCAGCATTATCCCATTTAACAGTTGCGGCTCATAAGCCGTGCTAAAAACAGTATTTTTAGGCACTATTAAATTATTTGCCCTGCCATCGTTATCCTTCCATTCGGCGCAATACATTATCGGGCCGCGCTGTAAGGCTACTTTACCATTATCGTCTGTTAAGCTGGCATTAGCCGCTACCCTTTGCACATTCATGGGTAATGACAGCTCAACTTTATTATTCTTTTTCCATTTCCTGCCAATCACTGCATAGCCGTTCTTAAGCTGGTAAGCTATCAACTTGCCGTTAACTTTTATAGCTATCTTTTGTACCAATGGTTGTTCGTAGTTATACAGATCGGATGGTATGGCCTGGTCCCTGGCCCACCCCGGAATGCGGATCATGAGATTCATATCCATAGCCGACGCCGGGTCTACGGTAAAGGCCAGATCGCCTTGCCACGGATAATTGTTCTGCTGCGTTATTTTCAGTGCTTTGTTATTAACCGTTAAATTACCCGTGCCGCTTATAAATAAGTTTACGTAAACATCATTGCCGTTTTTGGCATAAATATAACCCGGAATAGACGGCAGCAAGCGTACTACGTTGGTTGGGCAGCAAGAACAAACAAACCAGCCGGAACGTTCACGCTCCAGGTCGGGGTGGTTAAAGCTATTGCTTACCTGCATGGCGTTGGTATAAAAAAAAGATTTGCCATCCAGCCCGACGCCTGAAATCAATCCGTTATAAAGCGTTTTCTCCATTACGTCTATGTACTTGGCATCGCCGTGCAGCAGGAACATGCGCTGGTTCCAGAAAACACTGCCGATTGCCGCGCAGGTTTCGTTATAAGCAGTAGCATTCGGCAATTCGTAATTGTCGCCAAAGCGCTCGCCGTCTCCTACGGCACCAATGCTACCCTGTACATACATTTTCTTGGTGACCATATTGGTCCAGATCTTGTCTATTGCCTTGATGTAAGCCGTATCGCCGGTTAATGCAGCAACATCTGCCATGCCAGAGTAAAGGTACATTGCCCTTACAGCATGCCCCTCGGCTTCATTCTGGTCAATTACCGGTTTATCATCCTGGAAATAAGTTCCGTTCTCGTAAGTGTTCTGGCTTTTAGCATTGTACTTTTTTATACCGCGCTGATCTATAAAGAATTTTGCCAGATCAAGATAATTCTTCTTACCGGTAACGCGGTAAAGCCTTACCAGGCCCATCTCTACAATTTCGTGCCCGGGTGCCACATGCTTTTTATCCGGACCAAAAGTTCTTACCAGCAGGTCGGCATTTTTGATGGCAATATTTAAAAAATTACGTTTGCCGGTTGCCATGTAATGCGCAACTGCTGCCTCATACATATGCCCGCAGTTATATAGCTCGTGGCTGCTTTTTTGTTCATTGATCCAACGCTCTGGCCCGGCCCATGATTGCGGATGCAACGGGTCTATGCTACGGGCGGTATATAAATAACCGTCGGGCTCCTGCGCTTTGCCCACAATGGTTATCAGCGAATCTATATAGGCTGAAAGTTTGGGGTCGGGATGTACGGCCAGCGAATAAGAAGCGCCTTCTATGGTTTTATAAATATCGGTATCATCAAAAGGGTATGTGGTGCAGAATTTCCCCTTATGCTCGGCGGCCATAACAAAGTTTTTAATCCTGCCGGTACTATCACACCTTGCAAACGATGCCGGGATTGTTGCAGTACGATTAGTTTCTATTCGCTTGGTCCAGAAATCGTCTGTAAGCTTAACGCTGGTGAAAGGCACAGGCTGTATAGGGTAATCTTTTGTTTGCGCATAAGCGGAAACACTGCCGCAGGCAGCAATCAGTAAAAAAATCTTCTTGATACTTTTCATGCGCTATATAACTCCCTCTCCGCTTAATAAAAGCGTTACTTTTAATATCCAAATTTAAGTATCTTAAAAATTAAAAATTGATATTTATTATCAGGTTATAACTATATTTTAACATGATAACTATTTAATTTTAATATTTAAAGGCAGAATAATGGAATTCATAAGTTAAATCGCTGCTTAAACTGATTTAAAACTTAACACACGCTTTATGATTTGATCTAACGCCTGTTTTACTTTTAGGGTATCTAATCAATCTCTATGAAAGCAAAATATATCACGGCCGCGCTGATCTTATTTGGTTTCTTTGCCGGCCTGGCAACTATTGAAAATATGAACGGCAAATGGACCGGCTTATTGAAAACCGACCAGGGCGATGAGTATCCGCTGCTTTACAATTTTAAAATTGAAGGCGACCAGCTTACCGGCACTGCTAAAACACCCAAAGGAGATATGCCCATTAACGATGGCAAAGTAATTGGCGATTCGTTTTCGTTTAACGTAGTAATAAGCGGGATGGAGATTGACCACCATGGAAAATTCTATGGCGACTCGGTGGGGATGGACTTTAGCATGGGCGATGCCAAAGCACATGCCACACTGAAAAAAGCGCAATAGCAACAACACTAAAACTTCCTTAACATCTTTATTGCAAGGTTTAAAATTTTGCAGGTGGGAAGCATTGCACTGCCTGCTAAAATATTCCTACATTTATATGGTGTTATAAATGCGTTTTAAATCGACAAGTTGTAACATAGAACATAAGCCAGTGTCATATAAACAACAAAACTAAAATTATGAAAAGGAAATTATTTACAACAGCAGCTTTATTATTCTGCTTTGCAGTATGCTTTGCCATGGTAGCCGATTTAACAGGCAAGTGGACCGGCACCATTAAAACACCTGATGGAAGTGAACTGCCGGTAACGTATAACTTTAAGGCCGATGGTAACAAGCTTACAGGCACTGCTGAGTCACCGCAGGGAACCGTGCCTATTGACGATGGAAAAATTGATGGCGATAAATTCACTTTCAAAGTAAATGTAGGTGGTACCGATTATCCTCACACCGGTAAAATGTATGCTGATTCATGCGGAATGGATCTTGATTTTGGCGGTTCGTCCGTACACTTCACTATCAAAAGGGCAAATAACTAATTATTTTTTATTAAGTCATCCTGGTTTAGGTTTGTCCTTTCAGGATGACTTAATGCTCTTAATTTACCCTGGCAACAACCATCTTAGTCAACTCCTTTTGCCGGGTTGCATAGTTCAGAAAAGTTGGTTTTAAGCGGCTAACCCAGTACCGGTCGAAACTATTTAATACTTCTACGTGCATGCCTTTTGCAGCAAGGCTTTTAACAGAAGCTGCAGGGGCATAAAGCAGGTAAGGCTTAACTGTATTTGCACTGTCTGCCGCGCGATAAAAAGATACCGGCCTGTCTATATAAAACTCAAACGGGGTAGTAAGGTCCTCCCCCAGTATCTTTACAGGTATATCCTTAACGTTTTTATCTATCCACATAGCAGCTTCGCTTCCTGCCTGGTACTTCATTAATGAAGGAAAAAAAGCGAGGTTTAAATAACTGTTCACAATAAATGAGGCAACAACCGTTCGCAGGATAATCTTTTCCCTGAGGTTATAGCTTAGCTCATCCGGTAAAAATATCAGGATCGATAAAAGTATCAGCAACGTGCCTGCCGTAAACCAGCTAAATACTACCGGCCTGAAGAAATAGTGCAATAAACTTATTACTGTTAAAAGGAGAACGATGATAACCGTTTGTGTAATCTTCATTGCTTTTAAGCTTTTAACCGTTTGTATATAATAAATATACTGGGCGGTTATAATAGCAAAAAACGGGAATACAATATTTAAATAGTGAGGCAGCTGAAATTTTGATGCCGAGAAAAGCAGGAAGGTAAGCAAAGCACCGCTAATGCAATACCATTCGTTTACTTTTACGTTTTTGCGCCCTTTTTTAATAAACTGAAATACGGCAGCAAACATAATAAGCGACCAGGGTAAAAATGCCCAAAGGGCGGTATGCACAAAGAAGAATGGATCGCCGTGACCCTTGATGGGCCCGGTATTAAAAAAGCGGCCAAACTGGCTATCCCAGAAAAAGAACCTGATACCGGATACTCCCCTATGCCCGAAAATCGTTTTCACAGGGTGCAGGTCAAATTGCTGATACAGGCACCATAGTTCTGGTAAAATAAAGATCATTATCAATATTATAGCGAGCAGCCATCTTAAATTGAACAAGCTTTTCCACTGGCCGGTAATAATAAAATGGCCTGCAATGGCGCCGCCAATTGGCACCAGGGCAAACATCCCCTTGGTCATAATGGCGCAGGCAGTAAAAACACAACCTGCCAGCAAATGCCAGAAATTATTGACCGTATAAGCCCGGTATAAATGATATACGGCGGCTATAATAAGGCCTGTTAAATAAGGTTCTGCACGTACGTCGGTATCAGAAAGTACAATATGTTGTGCGGTGAGTAAAATAAGTACGCTCCACAATGCTACCTGCTGGCCGTAAAGATTTTTTGCAAAAAGATAAGTGTAACAGGCCCCTAGCAATAAAAACAAAATAGCAGGCAGTTTATAGGCCCAGGTAGTGAACCCAAAAAGATTAAATGAAAATGCAGTTACCCAAAACGGAAAGTGCGGCTTATCAAGCCAGTCTTGCCCATGGTAAAATAATTGTACATAATCATGCCGCTGCACCATTGTTTTGGCTATTAGGGCGTAAAGGGTGCCATCAGGGCCAATTATCGGGATCAACAAACCGCCAAAATTTATCATTGCTGCCAGCGCAATAAACAGGAACAGCCATTTATGTTGATAAACTGGTGAGGATGGTTGCATATTCAAATCAGGAGATAAAGGTAACAATACTTGAATTTTATAGATAATTAAAATCCTCTTCGTTTTCTGTCAGATTCAGTAATTGCGTGGAGCTGCTATCAGCATCAATAATTTTACAAGTTATTAGCACCGGTAAGTAAATATTAAGCCGATATTTATCTTATAGAAATAGTGACCTTCAATTCAAGTCATCACAGAATAAATCAGCCGTTAAGGCAACTGTAATTTACGAAAGGCAGTATATCTTGATAAATTCTGCTGATTATTAATACAGGCATCTTAATTAACCTTTAGACCAAAACAAAATGCAACGTAGAAATTTTTTAAAAGCAACAGCATTAAGCACTGCTTCGGTGGCTTTGCTGGGTAACAGAAGTTTTGCTGCCATGCTGGCCGACCCTGCTTACCAGTTTAAAACCTTGCGTAATAACGTAGGCATGTTTGCCGAGCAGGGCGGAACTATTGCCTGGATGATAAATAAGGAGGGCATTGTAGTGGTGGATGCAGAATTCCCTGATCCTGCAACGCACCTGATAGCCGAATTAAAAAAACAATCTGACCTGCCTTTCGAATGGCTGATTAATACCCACCATCACGGTGACCATACCAGCGGAAATATATCCTTTAAGGGCATTGTGAGAAATGTGGCAGCGCATCAAAATTCGCTTATAAACCAAAAAACCGTAGCCGTAAAAGCCAATAACGAAGACAAACAACTTTACCCAGATACTACCTTTGGCGATACCTGGAAAATTAAAGTGGGCGATGAACATATCACGGCGCATTACTTTGGCAGGGGCCATACCAACGGCGATGCCATGATCCATTTTGAGAACGCCAATATTGTACACACGGGCGACCTTGTATTTAATCGTCGCTACCCTTTTGTAGATAATGGTGCGGGGGCATCTGTTAAGCATTGGCCGGCAGCACTGGAACAGGCGCGCAAAAAATTCGATAAAAACACTTTGTTTGTTTTCGGCCATGCCTTCGACCCGCAAAAAGTAACCGGTACTATGGACGATGTACTGGCCATGCAGAATTTTATGGAAAAGCTGGAAGATTATGTTGCCGGCAGTATGAAAGCAGGAAAAAGTAAGGATGAAATTTTACAGGCTACATCCATCCCTGGCATTACCGACTGGCAGGGAGATGGCATTCAGCGCGGCCTTACCGCAGCTTACGAAGAACTTTCAGCATAAGCGCATAGAAGCAATAGTATATTTTAAAGGATCAGCACGTTAAATTGCTGATCCTTTTTTTTTTGAGTGCATAAGTCAATAAAAAAATCAAAATTATTAACGTTCGGTGTAGCATAATACTCGAAAAGCACGTAATGGATTCATAACCAATCTTAAAACCATATGCTAAACTCAAATCTTATCAGTTTTACGCGCAGGATGCCTATTCTTTTACTGGCTGTAGTTGCCGTACTAAGCGCCTGCAACAAATCGGGTATTTCAAATAAAAAAACAGAAGACCTTACTTTAACCGCAGCCGAGCAGCAAAAAGTAAATTCGGACAATGCCTTTACACTAAAGCTGTTTAAAAACCTCGACAGCACAGGTACAGCCGACCAAAATTTATTTGCGTCGCCTCTTAGCGTGAGCTTTGCCATCGGGATGACTGCCAATGGCAGTGCAGGGCAAACGCTTGCTGCTATTAACAGTACGATGGATTTTAATGGGTTTAGCCAAAGTGCAGTAAACAGCTACTATCATAAACTAATTACAGAACTTCCCCTGCTGGATCCGAATACTACGCTTAAAATAGCCAACTCTATCTGGTACAGTAAAGATTTTAGCGTACAGCAGCAATTCTTACAAACTAATAGCAGCAGTTATAACGCGAAGATCCAGGCACTTGATTTTGGTAACACGTCATCCGTTAGCACTATAAATAACTGGATCAGCGCACAAACCGGCGGACTTATTCCATCTGTAATCAGTTCTATATCTGATGATAATAAAATGTTCCTGATCAATGCTATTTACTTTAAAAGCAGCTGGAAGGAAAAGTTTGACCCGGCAAAGACAACCAAGTTGCCATTTACCCTTGCAGATAACAGCCAGGTACAGGCCCCTTTTATGGATGGAAAAATTAACTATAATATTTATACCGATGTAAATACCACGGTAGTTGAACTGCCTTATGCTAATGATAAATACAGTTTAATAATTGCAATGCCAAAGGGTAGCGAAACTGTATCACAAATGACAAGTGCCTTAGATACTACCAAATGGAAAACCTGGATAGCTGGGCTAAAGCCTACGCAAAATGAAATTAAACTGCCTAAATTCAAGTTCGGCTTTGGTATCGATCTTAAAGGTGCTTTAAGTAACCTGGGTATGGGAATAGCATTTTCGCCCGCAGCAGATTTTTCGCTGATTAGCCCGGGTGCAGGATTGTCTATCAGTAGTGTACTGCACAAAGCTTATGTAGATGTAGATGAAACCGGTACAACCGCAGCCGCCACAACAGTAGTTGTTGTGGGCACCACAGCAGCACCAACCCCTCCCCCATTAGTTATTGATCATCCGTTTGTGTTCGCTATTCGCGAAACAAGCAGCGGCCTCATACTATTTACCGGGATGGTTAACAATCCGCTGCTTGCTGGGAATTAAGAATTTAGAAAATGTCCTTCCGACATAGACGAGATCTTTCAAACTGCATAACTTTCATGCCTAATAGAAAGATTTCTCGCTATCTCATCGAAAGGACATTTTTCAAAATAATCACAAAATGATCTAATGACATTAATGACTAACAATTACCTCAACCCTTTTTGTATCAGATAATTAGCAAAACCGACCGGATTATCTGTTTGCAGGCCCCTTAATCCCAGGGCTATTACCTTATCCCACACCAGCGGACCTTCCAGCTCGCTTTGTCCATCGGGCCAAACGGGCAGGCTGTAAAATTTGGCATACTCCATCATTTTGCCATCGTAAGCTTCATAATTACCGTCAAGGATATCAGGCTTGTATTCGCTGATAAATTTCTTCATGCCAACTATACTTTTAACACTATCGGGCATACTTAGTATCAAAGGCATGTTAGGCTGCGCTTTGCGCCATTCGGTTAATTGGGTGGGTTTATTAATGTAAACTATCACCTGTTTATCCATGTGATATTGTTTTAGTACACTCATTGTTTGCGCTACATCGGCTTCTTTAAAATCTATGTAGATATAGATCTTGTCCTTGCATAACTTCAGGATCTGTTCAAAAGTAGGTATGCGGTAAGTTGCCGTATCACCTTTTGTTTTGGCGTTTATTTTTAGGCTTTCTATCTGCGCCAGGGTAAGATCTTTGATAGCGCCGTTTCCACCGGTCATACGGGTTACGCTTGCATCGTGTAAACTCACCAATTGCTTATCGGCAGTGGTACGCAGATCTATCTCCACATAATCTGCGCCGTGCTTTATAGCCTGTTCATAGGCTTTGAGTGTATTTTCGGGGAATACAGTATGTTCGCCGCGATGGGCTATCAACACAAAGCGGTGCCTTGGCTTTGGGGCTGGGTTGGGCTGATAACGCACACCTGGCTGAAATAAGAGAAGAACGGAAAGTAATGTAAGGAATCGCATATATAAAAGGTATTTTAATTATTTGGTGCTAACAGTGCTTATAGCATCACCCACCTCATGCCCTGCGGCAGCTTTAAAATCAAAGCCCAGCAATTTAGCAATAGTTTGCGCCAACTGCTTATGGTAAGTGGTAGTTTGTGTTTTCACAACCCCTGTTGGCGGCGTATCAGGTCCCATTAATGCAAACCACGTTTGTTCTGAATGCACTACGTCAGATCCGTGGTCTCTCCATTTATCCATAGGCACATCTCCCCTGCCATGGTCGCAGGTGATGATCAGTGTGGTTTTATCTTTATACTGCGGGTCTGTTTGCAGGTAGTTCCACAAATCGCTTATAAAGCCATCTTCCTGGTTAGCCCTGTCAAGATAGAATTCATAATTGCCGGCGTGTGCCATATCGTCTGTTTCATCAAACGCTATGTACAGCACTTTTGGTTTATACTGAAGCAGATATTGCTTTCCAAATTCATAAGTTAAAAAATCAAGACGGGTAGAATCGCTAAGATATTGCGGTGCCTTGTGCTGTAACTCATTTAAAAACTTTAACCGGGTATTTGCGTCTGGCGCGGTAAAATCCATAAAGCCCGAATTAACCAGCAAACCGGAACGGTGAATATTTAAAATCTGCGGAAAACGTTCCCACGATGAAAATGCGGCAACTTTGCCTGCATAACCCTTTTGCTTGCTAATGTACTCCAGCACGTTCATATTAGGGTTCACAATTGGGTCGTTGGTGTTCATCCTTACATCCGGGAAACCGGTAAAGATCTCGTTATAACCAGGATAAGAAAAATGGTATTGGTTGGCAACCTCGTTTTTGTTTCCTAAATCCCTGTCGCCATAAAGTTGGCCGTTTTTAACAAGGGTGTTCCAGAAAAATGGAAGCAGCTTTTCCCTTCGCTCATTTAAAGATGGTGTCCAGTACTTTTTGATCTTTTCGGCTTCATCTTCGGTATATTTTGAATTTAACATGGCCGAATCCGCACCGCGGAAAACTTCCTGCCACCGAAAACCATCCAGCGTAACAATTACAACGTTTTGTGTTTTGTGTGTTTGCGCCATCATTTGCAGGCTCAAACCCGCAAGGCATAACATTAAGATTAACTTTTTCATTGGGTAAATTTTGATTTTAAACAGAAAGGCCACCCGAAGATATCAACGGATGGGCCTTTCTGCATTAGTTTATGGTTTAATTTATTTTAGTATCCACATAACGCCGTTAATGTCGTCGTTGCCGCCATATTGGCTGCTAAGTGCTTTTTCGTAATTAGCAGTGTTTCCAACCCTGTCACTTGGCGGGTAAAGGAATCTTGTTGCTATACGCTGGCCGTTATCAGTACCAGGGCCTGTAGTAAATGTCGGCACGCCGGTTCTGCGGTAGGTAAAATATGATTCCAAACCAGAGTGACGGAAGAGTGCCAGATATTTTTGCTGCAAAATCTGGGTTAAGCCGGTTGCACCACCTGCATATTTAACAGCGGTTTGGCCGTAATAAGTGCTCCAGTTAGTGGTAATGGTATATGTTGTATAGTTATTAGGATCTGTAACACCACCGGCAGGGTCTGCAACCGGGTGGTAAAAATATGCCGTAAATGATCCTGTTGCCGGGATGCCATAATTGGTCATAGATGCCTGTATGCCGGCAACATAATAACTTTCTGCGTTACCCGGAGCCCAGCCGCGGTTAATACCTTCGGCTATATTTAATTCCTGCTCCGGGTAACCGATCTGGATGCTTGGCTCGCCGGTGTAGGTAGAATAATAACGTTTTCTGTTAATGAACGAGTAACGCTGTAAACCTGCGTTATTATACATGGTACCAAGGTCAAGGCCCGGGTCTGCTCCAATAAATGAGGAGAATGCTACAGGGCTTTTTCCAAGCGTATCAACCTGGTAGCGGGATGGCTCTGCAGTTACAAAAACGCGTGGGTCCTGCAGGCTGGTTAATAAGCCCACATAAGTAGACGACATATTTTGCCTTGATCCGCTCTGGCCAAATACATCCGGATATTGCGGATAGTAATTGGTATTGATAGATGAGATGAAAGTGTACTGCATGTTATCGCTTGAACTTGTCATCAACGGGTATTTTGCAGGGTTGGCAAGAATATTTGCAAACTGAGTAGGTACGTTCAGGTCCGCATCGGCAGATTGTTTGCTCAACTCCAGCAGTAAACGTATTCTGTATGCGTTAACCACCTTTTGCCATTGTGCAAGGCTGTTGCCAAAAAATATGTCTCCGTTTAAGGTTGCGCCCAAGCCGGTACCGCCTGATGTTGGGTTAGCTATTAGCTGCGCCATATCTGAGTTTGCACTTTCAAGCCATGCAAGGCATTGTATCATAACCGCTTTTTGCGTGTCATATACAGGTGTAAGGTTTTTAACGCCTTGTAATGCCTGGGTCATTGGGATATCTCCCCTCTCTAAACTCATTTTGCTGAAAAAATAAGCCCTGAAGAATTTACCCATTGCCTCATAAGGGTTTACCGATGCACCGCCGCTTGATGCTGCAACGCTTTCCATTTGCAACACGTTTGTAAGTGTTGTATAGTAATCTGCACCGCTGTCAAAATCATAAGTATTGGTTCCGTAATAATCATAGTTATAGATATAATACTGGCTCCAGATTTCGTCTTTGTTTGATGCATTTGCATATACCATGCTGCTTTGTGCGCTGCCGGTAGTTGCTCCATCCGGAAGATCGGGCAGGTTTGTTAATACACCTGTAAGCAACAGCTGTGCAGATACGCTGTTAGGCAGGTTATCATTCACTGAAAGATCAGAGAAGCTTTTTTTGCAACTACTTACCACAAGCAATACCAGCGCCGGCAGTAAGTAAATTATCGATTTCTTTTTCATGTTTATTCCTTAATTAGAATGAAAGTTTAAAGTTGATACCATAGCTGCGTACAGTTGGCGACTGCAATACAGAAGTTGAAGATGTACCATTGTATTGGTTAAGGTCTACGTCTTTAAATGCTTTGTCGGCGTAGAAGTAAAGCAGGTTCCTGCCGTAAAGTGACGCTGAAATGCTTTGTATAAAGCTTTTCTCCAACCACCTTTTAGGGAAATCATAACCAATTGTTATTTCGCGTAATTCTGCATAAGTTTTGCTCATCAGGTTGGCTTCCGCAACATTGTAATATGAACTTACATAGCCTTGTACAAAAGCTGTTTGCGTGTTAGGAGTAAATGTTAAGGCATTGTAGTTAAGTATTTTGCCTGTTTTTGAGTCGTAGTTCGGTGCAACACCGTTAGCTATAACTACACCCGGGCCTACGTAAGAACCTGCGTAACCTGCTTTGCCATAATTTAACCAATCCTGGTAACGTGCAGCGCCTAAAGCACCTTCGGCAGTTAATGCGTTTGCACCGCCTACCATTGTTTTAAGGTGCATATAGTCAATCATTTTACCACCTACAGAACCATCAAACTGGAAGCCGAAGCTGATTTGTTTGTAACGGAATTTGTTAGAGATGCTCCATGCGAAATCGGCATTTCCATTTCCAAGGAACTGGTTAACCGGGTTTACCAAAGGCTCGCCGTTTGATCCGTTCACGATCTGGCCAGAAGCCGTTCTAACGAATTTTGTTCCGAAGAAGGCATCTGTACGGTCGCCTACGCTTACATAACCGCCGTTATAAGCATAAGTAGTTTGCCCTGTTGGCAGCTGTTTAAAATAATCCTGGAACCTTGACCAGTTAACTAAAACATCCCAGCTAAAATCGTTTAGTTTTACAGGCGTACCTGTTAATGAAACCTCCTGGCCTGTTTTACGTGTTTTTAATGCGTTAACATATTCGTAAGTATAACCTGTTGCAGAGGCAATAGGGTTTTGTAATACTTCTAAACCGTCTACATACTGGAATGCGGTAGCACTTAAGCCTAAACGGTTTTGCAGGAATTTAATATCGAAACCTTCTTCGTAGTTAACACGGGTAGTGGTTTGAATATTTTGCTGATACAAAGAGGTTGGCGAATAACCTGCAGTTTGGTTGTTATATGGCTTTCCGGTTGTGTAACTTGGGTTAAGCGCATAGTTAGGGCCGTTGTATGGCGACAGGTAAGTGCTGCCATAATCAAGCGGGTTATCATATAAAGAGTTTGCAGTTGAACCGCCAAATGCTGTAATAGAGTTGAACGGAGCAGGGCCGATGGTTGGGCTGGTTTCGTCTGAACGTACGTTAGAGAATGATGCCCTTGCTTTTAAGAAAGTGATAAAATCAGGCAGTTTCACATAGTCTGATATAACGGTAGACAGTGAAACACTTGGATAGTAATAAGTAGTAGGCACCTGGAAAGCAGACGTCTTATCCACACGGCCGGTGCTCGACAACGTTAAATATTTGCCGAAAGTTAAATCCACCGAGTAGAAACCGCTAAGAGTTCTCAAACCTGCGTTAAAGCTAGTAGCTTGTATAGCGTTAAGTGAGTTAGCGAATGAATAAACACCCGGTACGTTAAGGTAATTGGTAGATACCCAGCTTGAATTATAGCTGTAATCACGGAAGTTACCACCTACTAAACCAGAGATGTTAACAAACTTCTTTACGGTATAATCGTAGTTCAGCAATAATTCGGTGTTGTTGTCATACAGATCGCGGCGGTCTTCGCGGTAGTCGCCCATGTTGCCTTCACGATCATAAGGGTGAGCCGAGTAAGGCATTTCTTCTGTATGCAACAGACTATAAGTATCGATAGCGCTTTTTAAAGTCACATTCAAGTGGTTGTCTATCTTGTAATTTCCAGATAAGTAGCCGTTAATATCAGTTTTGTAGTGACCGCGTTTCCAGTCTTCTACCATAAACCATGGGTTGTGGTAACGGGTATACTCCTCAAATTCCGATTGTACTCCTACTTTACCAGGCTGCCATACAGCTTTAATGATAGGCTGATTAACGCTCCAGTCGGCACCTGTCCAGATAGAAAGGTCATAGATCAAACTGTTAGGGCCGTATGATACGTCTGGAAAGTTATCAGTGCTTTGACGGTTATAATCAACATTTGCCTCAATTTTAAAACGAGGGCTTGGGTTAAATGAAGCGTAAATGTTGGCATTTGCTATATCAAGGTATTCATCAGGGATATAGCTCTGCTGGTGCTGCTGAGAAAAAGAGAAACGGGTTGTATAAGTATCTCCTTTAGCAGATAATGCTACTTCATTATTGGTCTGGTAACCAGTTTGAAGAAAATCTGCCAGGTTGTTTGCACCTCTTGCAGTCCACGGGGTTGCCTGACGAACGCCGTTTACAACAGGGCTATCAAACTGAGGAATTAACTGCCCGGCAAAATAAGGGCCCCAGATATCGTAGTCACTATCCACACCGCCCGGTGCTCCACCTTTACCATCAACAAATTCGTAGAACTCGTTTTCACCCGGTCCGAATGAATGTTGTGTTTTTGGGAAAGTTAAAAAGCCTTTGTTGATAACGGTACTGCTGTTTAAATCTACCGTAAAGCCTTTTTTATTCTTTTCGCCTTTTTTAGTGGTAATTAAAATTGCGCCATTTTGTGCGCGGCTACCATAAAGTGCAGCAGCAGCAGGGCCTTTTAATACAGTATAGGTCTCAATATCGTCGGGGCTTAAATTAAAGGTATCCGTATTGATAGGGAAACCGTCAACTACATATAGCGTTACGGCATCACCACGCATCAACACGCTTGGAACACCTAATAACTCTGCCGAAGCACCAACAGATAAACCTGCTACCTTACCGGTTAAGCCGGTAATAGGATTTGGGTCGCGGGCGGTGGTTAAATCATTACCATCAACAGTTTGTGTGGCATAACCAATGCGCCGTACTTCTTTTTTAACGCCCAGGGCGGTTACAACAACCTCGTTAAGCTGTTTGCTGTTTCCTTTAAGCATAACATTGATGCTGGTGGTGTCGCCAACAACAACATTAATCGGATCAAAACCTACGTAACTGAATACAAGGGTTTGCCCTTTGGTAGCCGAAATAAGATAACGGCCGTTAATGTCTGTAATACTTAGTTGCTTTGATCCGGCAACTTTAACGTTAACACCCGGCAGCGCCTGGTGGGTATCGTCTGTTACAATACCTGATACTTTTGTTTGCGCCATCAATAAAGACGGGGCAACACAAAATAACATCAACGTTACAACGTTTCTAATTGTAGTGTAGATCTGTTTCATTTTGTTGATTTTAGTAAAGGGAATGGGGTATAGTTCATGCAGCAATACTAAACTTTGTTTATTATTGTTAAACTAATTTAGTATTAAGCAATGCTTAATAAAATGCTCAGAAAAGGTTAAGAGGAGGGTTTTCAGTAACCTTAGTATTATGTTTTAGTTACAAAAACTTAACAGAGTTTTTTGAGAAAAAGGCATAAGAATATAGCACCAGGAATAGCCTGATTTTTTAATTTTTGCACTTTATTTTAAGGCCTTAAAAAGAATTAGTAAATTTTATATTTAGCGTGTTAAGTGCTTAACAGCCATATCTTTTAAGTGCTGTACATTAGAAACCGGCACATTCATTTCCTTTGCCATGTCATCCCAGTAACGAAGGCGCACAATCAATTCGGCATCCGGGTTTTGTTCAAACGTTCTAGCTTCTTCACTGCTCATTACACCACCCTGAAATTCGAGCGTTGCCTTGCTTGCTTCTGATAGTTTGTTGTAATACTCCGGGTATTTATAAGTAAGATAACGCTTGGCAATAACATGGCCCTGAACCAAGGCAGCAAGCCTTTCAGAAAAGCCTCTTGCAAGCAGGTAATCGGCTCCAAGTTTTTCATGGTCTACATTTCCCATACCGTTCATGCTTTCGGCTTCGCCGGCATCTGCGCATAAATGGCCAATATCATGAAAAAACGCAGCCAGTATTACTTCATCGTCATAACCCTCGTCTTCGGCAAGTGCAGCAGCCTGCGACATATGCTCCAATTGCGACACCGGTTCGCCAATGTAATCTTCGTCTCCAAAACGGTCATATAGAGAAAAAACTTCGTTTACGGTATCCTGTGCGTTTTGGATGGACATGCTCATTGGTAAATAATTTTGAGCAAATTAAGTTATTCTATGTTAGCGAAATATTAAACATCTATTAACAAAGTTTATAAATACTAAATGTATAGCGTCACCCAAGAGTTATCTACCCCAACCTTTTATGATCCGCTCGTTATAAACCCTTCGAATAATTAACTTTTATTAACAAACATTCTATTTGCTGCGTTTACTTTATTAATTTACTTTGTGCAGTAATTGGCTAAACCCACAAAATGGAAGAAGATATCCTGCTGCAGATAAGCAACCGTATAAAAGAACGCCGTAGAGAAAAAAATATAACTGTACAGGAACTCGCCCTAAGGGCCAATGTAAGTAAAGGCCTTATTTCACAAATAGAAAACAGCCGCACCATTCCGTCGCTCATTGTATTGATAGATATTGTTAAGTCGCTTGAGATTGACCTTAACGAGTTTTTTAAGGATATCCGCGCCAAGAGTAGTAACCTGCCCATATTGGTTAAGCGCAAAGCTGAGTATGATCATTTTGAAAAAGAGCATGCAGCAGGTTTTCATTACCAACGGGTGTTCACACAATCCATCCAGCCTGGTACCGTAGATATTGTAATACTTGAACTTGAACCCAATGCACACAGACCATTGGTAGAAACAGATGCCTTTGAATACAAATACATTTTAAAGGGCGAAATTGAATACCAGTTTGACGACGATAAAATTTCATTAAGCCAGGGGGACTCCATGCTGTTCGACGGCCGCATTCCTCATACCCCAAAAAACCTCGGGACCGATACTGCCACCATGCTTGTTATTTACTTTTTTGAGGAAGAAAATAAGTAGCTTACTTATTCACAGTCAATTAATTTACTTAAAACTTTAATTTTTAAGGGTCAACTTCACACAACCTTAACACTAATTTAGTTTGATATTAATAAACTAAGTTTAGTATTGCTCAACAATCATTGAGCAATATGGCAATTAAATTAGTAGTATTTGACATGGCCGGTACAACCGTTAAAGACGACCATGACGTTAGTAAAGCATTTCAATCCGCATTAAAGAAATTCAAATACGATGTGCCGCTCGAACTCATCAATCCGCTGATGGGTTATGAAAAAAACCAGGCTATACGCCAGATACTGCGCCTTCATGAACATAACGATGCTAAGATCACCACAGAACTTGTGGGCAAGATCCATGTGGAGTTTGTGAAAGAAATGATAGAATACTATCGCAACGCACCAGGCATTGAGCCACTTCCTAATGTTGAAGATACTTTTGCCAAGCTGCATGAGCAGGGCGTAAAAGTAGGTTTAAATACAGGTTTCTCCCGCGATATAGCAGACACCATAGATAAACGCCTGCAATGGACTAAAAAAGGGCTGGTAGACTTTATTATTGGTTCTGACGAGGTTGAACTGGGCCGCCCTAACCCGGACATGATCCGCAAGATGATGGGCGACGCCGGAATTACGCATGAAAAAGATATTGCCAAAGTTGGCGATACCGAAGTAGATGTACGCGAAGGGCAAAACGTTGGCTGTAAATATGTTATAGGTGTAACCACTGGCATTTTCACGCGCCAGGAGCTTGAAAAATATAATCCTACCCACATTATTGATGATATAGCGCAGGTACTTGACATCATAAACCAATAACATGAAGTTTACAGACAGCCTTCGTGCCAAAGTTGCCAAATGGCCTTATTCACTGCTGTCTGTAATGGCGGCAATATCATCCTTTGGGGCGTACACATCCATGTATGCTTTTCGCAAGGCGTTTGCTGCGGGCACATTTACAGGCCAGCAGTATTTAGGGGTTGATTATAAGGTATGGCTGGTTATTGCCCAAATAATAGGTTATACGTTAAGCAAATTCTATGGCATCCGCTTTATAGCAGAAATAAAAGGAAATAAAAGAGGCATTACCATTTTAATACTGGTGGGCATAGCCTGGCTTGCACTGCTTGGCTTTGCCATAGTTCCTGCACCGTTTAATATTATTTTCCTATTCGTAAACGGCTTCCCATTGGGGCTTATCTGGGGCCTGGTTTTCGGTTACCTGGAGGGCCGCAAATCAACCGAGTTTATGGCGGCTGTTCTTTCCATCAGCCTCATCTTTGCTTCAGGATTTGTAAAAACGGTTGCCCGTACGTTGATGCACAGTTTTAGCATCGGTGATTACCAGATGCCTTTTTTAACAGGTGCAGTTTTTGCCATCCCGCTTATCTTATTCGTATTATTTCTCGACCTGATGCCTGCACCAACAGCAGAAGATGTTAAACTGAGAACAAAGCGCGCCCCTATGAATGCTGAAGAACGCAAGCATTTTCTACAGCGCTTTTTACCGGGTGTGATACTTACACTGATCATTTATGTTTTCTTAACTGTAATGCGCGATGTGCGCGATAATTTTGAAGTTGAGATATGGGCCAGTCTGGGTATAAAAAGCAATACCATTTATACCAGTACCGATACCAAGATTTCCGTAATCGTATTAGTAGCCATGAGTTTACTGATACTTATCCGTAAAAATTTAACAGCCTTTAGCGTAATTCATCTTTTTATTATCAGCGGCTGCATGCTTATAGGTGCATCTACAGTATTATTCTCTTTAAAAGAAATAAGCTCCATTACCTGGATGACAATGGCGGGGCTTGGCCTTTATATGGGCTATGTACCCTATAACGCCATATTTTTTGAACGGATGATAGCAACATTTCACTACAAGAGCAATGTCGGCTTTATTATTTACGTTGCAGATTCGCTGGGATACCTGGGCAGTGTAACTTTGCTGCTGGTGAAAGAATTAGGCAGACCCAATATAAGCTGGGCCGATTTCTTTAAACAGGGTGTGGTATTTGTAGGTATTATAGGCGGAATCAGTTCCGTTTTATCGCTCATTTACTTTTTAAACAGCGCACGCAAAAACAAACAGCAGCGGAAAGAAAATAATTTAAATATTCAGGCTGTATGATCACAACATCAAAAAGCGCTATCATTATAGGTGCGGGCATTGTTGGCCTGGCAACAGCAAGGGCGTTAGCCATAAGAGGTTATAAAGTAACCGTATTCGAGCGGAACGAAAGAGCAGTAGGGGCATCTATCCGCAACTTTGGCATGGTTTGGCCAATTGGCCAGGCTACAGGGTCCATGTTTGAAAGGGCTATGCTATCCCGCAGTATCTGGAAACAGGTTTGTACCGAAGCTCAAATCTGGCACAATGAGGTAGGCTCTTTGCATCTCGCTTATCATGATGATGAATTGCAGGCCATTGCCGAATATGTAGAAGTAAATAAAAACCACCGCGACTGCGATCTATTAAATCCTGAACAAGCATTACAAAAATCTGCCGGGGTAAATCCCGATGGATTAAAGGGTGCTTTATGGAGCGGCGAGGAAATGATTGTTGAATCGAGGGTGGCAGTGGGCCAGGTAGCCAAATACCTTGAAGAAAAATATGGCGTTACCTTTTACTGGAACACAGCCATTAGCAAGGTAGCACATCCAAAAGTAAGGTCGGGGCAAAACGAGTGGGAGGCCGATGAAATTTTTGTTTGCAGCGGAGCTGATTTTGAAACGCTTTATCCCGAAATATTTGCCAGTGCACAAATAACGAAATGCAAGCTGCAAATGATGCGGCTGGTAGCACAGCCAGATAACTGGCGCATAGGCCCGTCATTATGCGGGGGGCTTTCTATGATTCATTATCCGGGTTTCCAGGCGGCAGCTTCATTACCTGCTTTAAAAAAACGTTATGAAACCGAATTTGCCGAATACCTTAAATGGGGCATCCATGTAATGGTTTCCCAAAACGGCAACGGCGAATTAACCATTGGCGACTCGCACGAATATGGGTTGGTGCATGATCCTTTCGATAAATCATTTATTAATGAAATGATAATAGCCTACTTACATACTTTTGCCAATTTTAAGGACTGGAAGCTGCTGCAATCATGGCATGGCATTTATCCTAAAATGACCGATGGGCAAATGGAATTCATAACACAGGCAGCACCGGGGGTAACTATTATTAACGGCATGGGTGGCAACGGCATGACCTTGTCGTTCGGGCTTTGCGAACATTATATTAACAAAACAAAAGGCGGCACTTATTAAATAAGTTCTTCTTTAAATTACAATCGCTTTTAAAGGCTTAATTCTTTAAGACAAACAATATTTATATTACACACAAATGGATACCAGGAGAGATTTTATAAAAAAAGCATCGTTATTAGCCGGCGCAGCCGGCTTATCGGGCTTTTTACCAACTTCTATTCAGAAAGCGATGGCCATTAACGCCGCGCCCGGCAGTACCTATATGGATGCAGAACATATTGTGATCCTGATGCAGGAAAACCGCTCGTTCGATCATTGCTTTGGTACGCTTAAAGGTGTAAGAGGTTATAATGATCCAAGAGCTATTGATCTGCCTAATAAAAATAAGGTATGGCTGCAATCCAACAAAAAGGGGGAAACATACGCGCCGTTCCGTCTTGATATAAAAAATACAAAATCAACCTGGATGAGCTCATTGCCGCACTCCTGGCGCAACCAGGTTAACTCCCGTAATGACGGCAAGTTTGACCAGTGGCTGGAAAATAAACGTAACAGTATCCCTGAATATTCAGATATGCCTTTAACGTTGGGTTATCATACCCGCGAGGATATTCCGTTTAATTATACCCTTGCGGATGCTTTTACCGTTTGTGATCAGAATTTCTGCTCGGCCTTAACCGGAACCAATCCAAACCGCTTATATTTCTGGACAGGCACTATCCGCCCCGAACAGAATGAAAATTCAAGAGCGCATGTTTGGAACGACGACATGGATTATGGCACCCTTAAATGGGCAACCTTCCCTGAGCGGTTAGAAGATAATGGTATTTCATGGAAATGCTACCAAAATGAAGTTGCCATAGATACCGGCTTTGAAGGCGAGGAAGACCCCTGGTTATCTAACTTTCAGGATAACCCGCTGGAGTTTTTTGCACAATACAACATACATCTGCATGAGCCGCATATAAAAGCGCTTGAAAGCAGATCGGCAGAGCTTCCAAAAAGAATTGAAGAACTTAAAACAAAAATAGCTGCATTACCGGCGGGCGATGCCCACATTAGCCATCTGAAAATTCAGCTTAGAGAAATGCAGGATTACCTTAATTCGGTAAACAAAGAACGCGAAGTATGGAAAGCCGGCATGTTTGAGCAATTATCAGACAGGGAAAAAAGCATCCATAAAAAAGCATTCGATACCAATAAAAACGACCCGCATTTTCATACCCTTGCCGAACTCAAATACCATGATGAAGGAGTAGAACGCGAGTTTAAAGTTCCGAAAGGGGATGTATTGCACCAGTTTAGGGAAGATGTAAATAGCGGTAAATTGCCAACCGTATCGTGGCTTTCTGCACCTGAAAACTTTTCAGACCATCCAAGTGCTGCCTGGTATGGCGCATGGTATGTATCTGAGGTAATGGACATCCTTACCCACAACCCGGAAGTATGGAAAAAAACCATTTTTATATTGGCTTATGACGAGAACGACGGTTACTTTGACCATGTGCCGCCATTTGTTGCACCGCACTCTCATAAAGAAGGTACAGGTAAAGTATCAAAAGGCATAGATACTCGCGTTGAATTTGTAACTGTTGAGCAGGAAAAAGAAAGAAATAACTTTCCCGAGGTTTATGACCGCGAGAGTGCCATTGGCCTTGGTTTTCGCGTGCCGCTTATTATTGCCTCTCCATGGACAAAAGGCGGATGGGTAAATTCGGAAGTGTTTGATCATACTTCTACCCTGCAGTTCCTTGAGAAGTTTTTATCGCAAAAAACAGGCAAACAGGTAAAAGAGCCCAACATAAGCGATTGGAGACGAACTGTTTGCGGCGACTTAACAACGGTTTTCAGACCTTACAACGGCGAAATCCCTACGCTTGATTTTTTACCGAAAGACCAGTTTGCAGAAAGCATCCACAAGGCGAAATTTAAAAAACTGCCGGACGATTATAAGGTTCTTAGCGCCGATGAAATTGCTGTAATAAATAAGGCGCCGCACCTTTCACCGTTGATGCCCAAGCAGGAAAAAGGCATTAAGCCATCCAGCGCGTTACCATACCAGTTATATGCCGATGGTAAGCTAAGTGACGACAAAAAATCGTTCGGCTTAAAGTTCACTGCAAGTAACGAGGTGTTTGGAAAATCGGCATTGGGATCTCCTTTTAATGTTTATGCGCCAGGTAAATACCTGCAGTTTGGCGAAAACCCGCAAATGGGCGATGTGCGTACCTGGGCTTACACCGCAGTTGCCGGTGACTCCTTAACCGATCAATGGCCTTTAAATGAATTCGAAAACAACCATTACCACCTGCGCGTTTATGGCCCTAACGGATTTTACCGCGAGTTTAAAGGCAACATGCAAGACCCGCACGTGGAAATTGCCTGCGAGTATCAGCATAGTCTTACAGATTCAAAAAAACTTACCGGTAACATAGAATTGCATTTGCACAACCCCGATAGCAAAGCATATACTGTTACCATTACCGACCACGGTTATAAAACAAACAACCATACCAAAGTATTGGCTTCGGGCACCCATTTGGTTTTACCGCTTACTCTTGCCGACAGCTTCGGCTGGTATGATTTCAGCATAAAAATAAACGGAGCAGCCTCATACGAAAAAAGATATGCAGGCCGTGTTGAAACCGGTAAATCAAGCTTTACAGATCCGCAAATGGGAAATGTATAAGTTATAAATGTATAGCGGGAAATTTAAATATTGTATAAGCAATTAATTTCCCGCTATCGCATTTAAATACATCACTAACTAATTTTACTTATTTGTTTTCTAATCCTGCTTAAAGATTGCGGTGTTATGCCCAGGTATGATGCCACATCCTTTAACGGGACCCTGTTTATAATACCGGGAGATTTGTTTACAAACATTTTATATTTATCCTCTGCCTCCTGGCCTAAAAAGGCATTACGAACATTTACTTTCTCAATAAGGCCAAGCTGGTTTATGTGATCGATTATTTCCTTCACATAAGGGAAACGATCAAAGAGTTCCATAAGCTGTGTTTTAGTGATAAAAAGCGCCTCAACATTGCAGGATGCCTGTATAAATACAGAAGTTGAAATTTCATCGTTAAAACTTTGTAAAACGGTACAAAAATTATCTTCTGCGTAAAAAACATGCGTAAGATCGTTCCCTTTCTCATTTACCGAACCAATGCGAATAACGCCTTTACATACAAAAAACATTTCGCGGCAAACCTTATTGCCTTCAAAAAGATAATCGCCTTCCTTAACAATTTTACTTTTAAAATAACCGGAAATAATCTCTGCATCCTCAATTGGTACAATTTTATATTGCTGTAAACAGGCAATCAATTGGTTATTCATAAGGCAAATATACCGCCCTTAACAGAATTTGCGGTAAAAGCTTAAATTCATTTCACTTAACAGAAACCAAGCAAACAGCGCAGTGTTAAACATTTGTACATCGTCCATAATAGTTTAAGCTATATGCAATTAGAAATTCTGGGAAACGCCAAAAGCGTAAGCAAGCAAAACAACATTATAATTATAAAAACTCATGAAGCCGTAGCGCGTATCTGGGTTTATAATCCGCTTGTTATAAGAATTAACATAAGCAAGAATTTTAGCGAAAGCGATACCTCGTTCGCCGTGATACAAGATCCGGCTGCTGAAATCGAATACACAGAAACGGAAAATGAACTTTTAGTTGATACCGGTCAGCTAAAGTTACGTGTAAGTAAGTCGCCCTTACGTTTTAGTTTCTATACTGCCGAGGATAAATTGCTGAGCGAGGATGATAAACGTTTTGGCATTAACTGGCAAGGCACGCGGGTTATCAATTACCGCAAGCTTTTTAAAGACGAAAAATTTATCGGCTTAGGTGAAAAAACCGGTGATCTTAACCGCAGGGGCAGCTCGTACGTTAACTGGAATTCGGATGTACCTAACCATACGCCAACATCAGATCCGCTTTATCAAACTTTCCCATTTTTTATAGGGCTGCACAACGGCCTAACATATGGCTTATTTTTAGACAATACCCATAAAAGCTATTTTGATTTTGGTGCCACTACAGATGATACCGTTAGCTGGTTTGGTGCAGATGCAGGCGACGTTAACTATTATTTTTTTGGCGCACAAAGTGTTTCAAAGATTATTGAAGACTATACCTGGTTAACCGGCAGAATGGAAATGCCGCCGTTATGGAGCTTAGGCTACCAGCAATGCAGGTGGAGCTATATGAGCGCCGCCGAAGTGCTGAATGTAGCAACAACTTTTAGGGAAAAGAAAATACCCGCCGATGTAATGTATTGCGACATAGATTACATGGACGAATACAAAATATTTACCTGGAACAGGGAGACCTTCGCCAAGCCGCATGATCTGCTTAACCGGCTTAAAGAAATGGGTTTTCACCTAGTAACCATTGTGGACCCTGGCATTAAGGTAGACCCTGGCTACAAAGAATATGATGAAGGCGTAGCCAACAACTATTTCGCTACCTATCCTGATGGCGAAAAATACGTTGCCGATGTTTGGCCGGGTCGTTGTCATTTTCCTGATTTTTTTAATGAGGATGTACGCAAATGGTGGGGAGAATCTTTTACGGCCCTGACAGAACCGGGCGTTGACGGCTTTTGGAACGACATGAACGAACCTGCGGCCTGGGGGCAGAACATGCCCTGGCTGGTAAAGTTTGGCGATCGGTTTATGCCGGAGGTACGTAATGCTTACGGCATGCAAATGGCACGCGCCACCTACGATGGCACCAGGAAGCTTTTAAACAACAAGAGGCCCTTTGTGCTTACCCGAGCGGCATATTCAGGCACGCAGCGTTATTCGGCAGTGTGGACGGGCGATAATAGCGCTTATGATGCTCATATGCTTTTGGGACAACGTTTGGTGAACAGCCTCGGCGTTACGGGTATGGCATTTGTAGGTGTAGATATCGGGGGCTTTACCGGCGACCCGACACCTGAATTAATGGTGCGCTGGAATTCGTTAGGTGTTTACATACCCATGTTCCGTAACCATGCCATGCAGGGCACTAAATATCGTGAGCCCTGGCAGTGGGGAGATGAGAACGAAGCCATCATCAAAAAAGATATTGAGTTCCGTTACCGTTTGCTGCCATACATTTACTCGGGCTTTTACCAGTCCGCGCAAACGGGGCTGCCGTTGAGCCGTACATTGGCTATTGATTATACTGAGGATGAAAACATTTACAATGTAAAATACCAGAACCAGTTTTTGTTTGGCGATGCCATATTGGTTGCCCCTGTAGAAAGCACAAAGCTAACTGAAGATGTTTATTTGCCTGCAGGCCAATGGTACAGATTAGGCACGGGCGAAAAATTTAATGGTGGCACAGCCTATAACGTTGCTGCTCCGTTAACCGATCTGCCCGTATTTGTAAAAGCAGGAAGTATTATCCCGCTGCAAAGTGTATTACAAAGTACCGCCGAAAAAGGCGATGGCATACTTGAGCTTAATATATGGAACGGACCTGAAACCAGTAGCTTTATTTATTACGAAGATGATGGATTGAGCTATAATTATCAGAACGGGGATTTTTATAAAAGGGAGATAATATTTAACCCTGCTGATAAAAAAGTAATACTATCGGGAGTTGAGGGAGGATTTGTTTCCAGATTTGATAAGGTAAGGTTAGTGTTCCACGGGTTTGAATCTTTAAACGCTGAAAACCTGCTATTGGATAATTATAGCAATGAAATTAAAATTGATATTTGATTTATATTTGTAACTATAGATATGGGTTATCGTGTAAATATTTATTCCGGTTCAATTGTCGCCCTAAACGCATAACTTTTATTTGAGTCAAGTTCTATCCAATGCAAGCTGTTATCTTCTAAAGTGTATCCGTATAAATAAGAACGGGTTTGCTTAAATTCATCACTTGTAAAACAGACACGTGGCGTGCCGAATTCTACCTGCCCGTTTACTTTTGGTAACAATGGTCTCCCATATGAACTATCCTCTGCAGAACTTGCATGCATGATAGTATCGCTTTGGCTTATTGGCCTGTAGTTTTTGTAATTAAGCAAGCTAAAGCATACAAAAAAGCCGTTATCCGGATTTTTAATATGGTATGAGAATATATCAGCGTCAAACCATGCCCATTCATTTTTTGCAGAAACTATTATACTATCCGCGATCAAGTCTTCGCCGGGCATGCCATTGGTATTTACCGAAAGTAACCTGATCCTAAATGGTGCCATTACATCGCCGCCTTTGAACATGCCATGTCCCTTTGTCAAAAAAAAACCTATGCTGTGGATGGTACCTTTTACATTTTTTGAGCCTTCCATGTACATAGCGTAATTATCACCAGGTTTGGTTAACCGGCCTTCATAGCCCTTTCTCCTTTTACTGCCAACGTTTATCAAAACTGCTGGCTTTGTGCCAACCTTAACTTCTTTGAGTTCGTTTATCAAAGGCGACATCTTAATAATGCTGTCTCTCTGTATTTCGCCAATCACTATATTTTGGGGCTGATACCCGATGCATGAAAATTTAAGTGTATCGTTATGGGTAACACTTTTAATTGAAAGTTCAAATTTTCCTGCATCATCTGTTTTAAAATGTCGCCCATATTTTGAAGCCGATATAGTAACACCCGCAATGGGCAGCCTGGTTTGATTATCGATAACAACACCATGTATATGAACATCCTGCGCATGAAGAATAATGGAGTTTAATAAAAGTATTATCGAAATTTTAAATTTCATGCTTTGTAACTGTCGTGGCTTTCGGCATAATAAAACTACTGAAAATATACTTTTGAAATCCTCAGACTTATAAATCCTAAAACAACAGAAAACACAAAAATAAAATTTAAAGTAGTTACTTATTTATCCAGCGATTTATTAAACTCAGTTTCAAATAAGGTAAAAGCGGCCTCCATGGCTTTATCCATGTTATAATATTCCCATTCCGCAAAGCGGCCAAGTAGATAGATATTACGCTTTGCAAGCGCTTTCCTGGCAGCTCCCACAATTGCGCGGGTGTCTTTATCTTGTATTACATATGAATTTGCTTCGTAATTATAAGCGAGAGGAGTTAAGTTGCCGGGCAGCTTTTTTATCTCCTCCGTCATTGTCTCGTAACTCACCTTGCCCGAAAATTCAACCACGCAGGTTTTTCGCTTGCTGCCCCGGTTATTGCTTTCGCTAAAGTTACCCGTGTAAATAATACGGTGTGCTTTTGTAAATCCTTCGGGAATATACATCCATGATGTATCTGTATCATCAGTTTCACAAAACAGGTTAGATGTACCATTGGAGCGCAAGTTTTTAAGCTTATCAATATCTATACCTTCATTTTGTAAAAATTCCGGGCATCCTTTTGGCATCTGCCTTATATCGGCGCAGTAGATGATCTTATCAAACTTCTGACTATTGATAAGCAATTTGCCGTTATCGATCTTTATTGCTTCTACCTTTTGGTTTACAATGTTTAAATCCTGTTTAAGCCTGTTGGCAATAAACTGGGAACCATTCATTTTAGGGTAGTAAAAAGTAGCATGCACCATCCCCTCTTCTTCCTGCCTTAAAACATTGCTGTTTAGTATTTCCTGCAGGTTTGGCATGGGTAATTTGCCTTCCAGCCATTGCATGGAGACAGTACTTATATCGGTCATCCATAATTTTTGATTATAGGGCTTAAAGTATAATTGGTACAACGTATTGCCAAAGTTGCCTTTCAAAAAGTCCTCAAAATTATCATATGCAAATGGCGATATTACCGGCTGCAAGTACAGCTCCAGTAGTTCTCCAATTATTTTTTCTACAGTATCTTTATCGAAAAGGTAAATGTAGTTTTCAATAGGATAGCCTATTACCTGGTTATTAATAAAGATCTTTGCTTTACGCTTTGCCTTAACAAACTCTTTGTCCCTGTCAAAATAAGACCAGAACCAGTTTGATATTTTCTCATTGCGCGAGTTAAAGACATGGCCTCCAACTTTATGAAAAAGGCAGTCGTTAACGCGCTCGCATTTAACCAGGCCGCCTACTTCGCTTTCCTTTTCAAAGATGGTAACATCATGATCATTATTTAAAAGGTTAGCGATGCTTAAACCGGATATTCCGCTCCCAATGATGCCTATCTTCATGCTACTAATTACGAAATTTCAGTCCACAAAAACGAACCTTTGATAAACGAGTATAAAAAAAGGACCGTCATTGCTGGCGGCCCTTTTTCTATTGTGTTAATGATCTTGCGATTATTTTACCTCTTCAAAATCAACATCTGTTACTGTATCGGCATTACCCTCTGGCTGTGCACCAGCTCCAGGACCGCCTTCACCAGGCTGACCCTGACCGGCATCAGCTGTAGCTTTATACATTTCTTCGGATGCTGCATTCCATGCATTGCTTAATTCTGTCTGTGCAGTTTCAATTGCAGTGAAGTCTTTAGATGCATAAGCTTCTTTCAATTTGGTTAAACCAGATTCAATAGGTGCTTTTTTATCAGCAGATATTTTATCACCGTATTCTTTCAGTTGTTTTTCTGTCGAGAAGATCAAAGCATCGGCAGCATTCAGTTTTTCAACTTCCTCTTTCGCTTTTTTATCGGCATCAGCGTTTGCTTCAGCTTCGTCCTTCATCTTTTTGATCTCGGCATCAGTTAAACCAGAAGAAGCTTCGATACGGATCTTTTGCTCTTTACCGGTAGCCTTGTCTTTTGCGGACACGTTTAAAATACCGTTAGCATCAATATCGAAGGTAACTTCTACCTGTGGCACACCGCGAGGTGCCGGTGGTATTCCATCCAGGTGGAAACGGCCAATGGTACGGTTTGCAGACGCAATAGGGCGCTCACCCTGTAATATATGGATCTCTACAGACGGCTGGTTATCAGACGCGGTTGAGAATACCTCAGATTTTTTAGTTGGGATAGTAGTATTAGCTTCTATCAATTTGGTCATTACACCACCCATGGTTTCAATACCTAATGAAAGTGGGGTAACATCCAGCAATAACACGTCTTTAACCTCACCGGTTAATACACCACCCTGTATAGCAGCACCAATAGCTACAACTTCGTCCGGGTTAACACCTTTTGAAGGCGCTTTGCCAAAGAATTTTTCAACAGCTTCTTGTATAGCAGGGATACGGGTTGAACCACCTACAAGGATGATCTCGTCAATATCTGATGTGCTATAACCAGCATTTTTCAAAGCTTTTTGGCAAGGCTCAATAGTACGTTTTATAAGGCTGTCTGCCAGTTGCTCAAATTTAGCTTTAGTTAAAGTTTTAACTAAGTGCTTTGGCATACCGTCAACCGCGGTAATGTATGGCAGGTTGATCTCGGTTTGAGCAGAGCTTGATAACTCGATCTTAGCTTTTTCTGCAGATTCTTTTAAACGCTGTAAAGCCATTGGGTCTTTACGAAGATCAATGCCTTCATCGCTTTTAAATTCGTCTGCCAGCCAGTCAATAATTACCTGGTCAAAGTCGTCACCACCTAAATGAGTATCACCATCGGTAGATTTTACTTCAAACACGCCGTCGCCTAATTCAAGTACAGAAACGTCATGGGTACCACCACCGCAGTCAAATACAACAATTTTCATGTCGCGGTGCGCTTTATCCAAGCCATAGGCTAGGGCAGCAGCAGTTGGCTCGTTAATGATACGGCGAACTTTTAAACCTGCAATTTCACCGGCTTCTTTGGTTGCCTGGCGTTGTGCATCGTTAAAGTAAGCAGGTACGGTAATAACCGCTTCAGATACTTCGGTACCTAAAAAGTCTTCGGCAGTTTTTTTCATTTTCTGCAGAATCATTGCTGAAATTTCCTGCGGAGTATATTTACGGTCGCCGATTTCAACACGCGGGGTGTTGTTGTCGCCTTTAACCACTTTATATGGTACGCGCTCAGCTTCTTTAGTAACCTCGTTATACTGGTTACCCATAAAGCGTTTGATAGAATAAATAGTTTTTGTAGGATTGGTGATAGCCTGGCGCTTAGCCGGATCACCAACTTTACGCTCGCCGTTGTCAACAAAAGCCACTACAGACGGCGTAGTACGTTTACCTTCACTGTTAGCAATAACTACAGGCTCGTTACCTTCCATTACTGCAACGCAGGAGTTGGTTGTTCCTAAGTCGATTCCAATTATTTTAGACATATGATTATATTTTCCTGATTGATTGTTTTGTTTATTACATAACATTTAACAAGGCTTGTGCCAATTTGAGTTTGGCAGACTTTTTTTTGCCGATACTGATAAGTGCATACCGATTGGTAAAAAATCGTCAGTTAAATGTCTGTATGCGGTGACAGGTTGGCAGAAAATAAATTGCGACGGGAGAAGATGGAAGATTGTTCAACTAATGAAATAAAGCTGAAAAACGAAAACTGTAATGATTAGCGATATATTTCTTTAAAATTTCAACGAGTAAACCATGGCCGTTATCACTGCAATAAATGATAAAAACTCTTAACAATTTCACTAAAATCCATTTAAAAAAAGAAGCCCCCCGACAAGTCGGAGGGCAGTTCTTTAATAATTAGATTTATTTGGATTTAAAATTATTCTCCTTTTTCTGCATTTTCTTCGTTTGCAGCTGGTGTTTCTGGTGCCTCTGCAGCCGGAGCTTCTTCAGCAGCAGCTACTGGTGCTGCTGTTGTGGGCTCGTCAACTAATACTGCATCATCAGCAGGTGTAACTTCGGCAGTTGCAGCTTTTGGAGCAGCAGCGCCTTTACCACCTCTGCCACGGCGGCGGGTTGATTTAGCAGCAGCTTTAGCAGAATCTGTACCGTAAACAGTATTGTAATCTACCAACTCGATGATGGCCATTTCTGCGTTGTCACCTAAACGGTTTTCCATTTTGATGATACGTGTATAACCACCCGGGCGGCTTGCAATTTTTTCAGCAATTTCGCGGAAAAGAATGCTTACAGCGTCTTTATCCTGCAGGTAGCTAAACACAACACGGCGTGAGTGAGTAGTATCGTTTTTTGATTTGGTAAGGATTGGCTCAACATAACCGCGTAGCGCTTTTGCTTTTGCCAATGTAGTAGTGATGCGCTTATGTAAGATAAGCGAAGTAGCCATGTTGCTCATCATCGCCTTGCGATGACTGTCGGTACGGCCTAAGTGGTTAACTTTTTTTCCGTGTCTCATTGTTTTTTTGTTTGTGGCACGTGCATACCGTTGGGCGGCAATTAGATGTCAAGCCCTCGGAATTACGCCTTTTTTGTATTTAATTTAGAATCAAAATTCAAGAATCAAGAGCCAAGATTTAAGGTGTCTTGAATCTTGTTTCTTGGCTCTCAAAAATTATTCTTCGTCCAGCTTAAATTTAGCCAGGTTCATACCGAAAGAAAGGCCTTTTGATTTAACAAGGTCCTGGATTTCGGTTAATGATTTTTTACCAAAGTTTCTGAATTTAAGCATGTCTGCTACGTCGTAAGATACTAAGTCTGCAAGGCTGCGGATATCAGCAGCTTTCAAACAGTTTAGTGCACGTACAGAAAGGTCAAGATCAACCAGTTCGGTTTTAAGGATCTTGCGCATGTGCAGAATCTCTTCGTCAACTTCCTTAGTTTCTTCTTTAGCCTGTGCTTCCAGCATCATATTCTCATCGCTGAAAAGCATAAAGTGCTGGATCAAAATCTTAGCAGCTTCTTTCAAAGCTTCCTCAGGATGTATAGAGCCATCGGTAGTAATATCTAAAACCAATTTTTCGTAATCGGTTTTTTGTTCTACACGATAGTTTTCTATAGTATACTTAACGTTCTTCATCGGGGTGTAGATCGAGTCGATCGCGATTACACCTGCGTTAGCATCCGGATTTTTATTTTCTTCACTTGCAACGTAACCACGGCCTTTGCTAACGGTAAGCTCAATTTCGAGCGTAACCGCTGTATCCATGTTACAAACTACAAGATCGGGGTTAAGAACAGTAAAGTTATTTGAGAACTTGGTTATATCACCAGCCCTGAAAGCATCCTGGCCATTGATAATTACAAATATTTTTTCGCTATCGCCAGATTCACCTGTTTTTTTAAATCTTACTTGTTTTAAGTTAAGTATGATTTCGGTAACATCTTCAACCACTCCTTTAATGGTAGAAAACTCATGCATCACCCCTGAAAAACGAACTGAAGTGATCGCATAACCTTCAAGCGAAGAAAGTAATATACGACGCAGAGCATTACCAATGGTTACACCGAAGCCTGGTTCTAACGGACGAAACTCAAACGTGCCATCAAAATCAGTCGATTTCTGCATGATAACCTTGTCTGGTTTTTGAAATGCTAAAATTGCCATTTATATCCTTTATTTATTGTTTACTTTTTTAGATGTGAGATGTTAGATATGAGATGTGAAATTTAACTGCTCATCACTTATCCTTATCTAAAACATCAACTATTTATATTAAAATAAGACGTGAGATCCGGACAAAGTCGCAAATCTCACATCTCAATTTCATATCTTATTTAGAGTACAACTCGACGATAAGGTTTTCCTTAATGTTTTCAGGAATCTCATCGCGGTTTGGATAGTTAAGGAATTTGCCTGTTAAGTTAGCAGCATCCCATTCTAACCAGCTGTGCTTGTTGATCTTTCTGCCGGCAACCGAAAGGGTGATGGCTTCAAGAGATTTTGACTTTTCACGTACAGCTATCACATCACCTGCTCTTAAGCTATAAGAAGCGATGTTTACTACTTCGCCGTTTACAGTGATATGTTTGTGGCCAACCAGCTGACGGGCGCCTGAACGGGTTGGAGCAATACCTAAGCGGTAAACTGCATTATCCAAACGGGCTTCTAATAATTTCAACAGGTTTTCCCCAGTGATACCTTCTTTTGCAGAAGCACGGTGAAACAGGTTTTCGAACTGACGTTCCAATACACCGTAAGTGTATTTAACCTTTTGCTTTTCCTGCAACTGTGTTGAGTACTCAGACTGTTTACCTCTCCTTTTAGAAACGCCGTGCATTCCCGGTGGGTAGTTCTTTCTTTCTAACGCTTTATCCGGGCCGAAGATTGGCTCACGGAAACGGCGCGCAATTTTGGACTTTGGTCCTGTATATCTAGCCATTTTGTGTGTGTTTTTAAAGTATCAGGCAGCCCGCAGCCACTGAATCTTAGCTTTAAAAAAAATTGTTAATTAAACTCTTCTCCTTTTTGAAGGGCGGCAACCATTGTGTGGAAGCGGTGTGATATCTTTTATGGTAGTTACCTCAATACCTGCAGTTTGCAAAGTACGGATAGCAGACTCGCGGCCTGCGCCCGGGCCTTTTACAAATACCTCTGCTTTACGCATGCCTAAATCATAAGCAACTTTGCCGCAATCGGCAGCTGCCTGTGAAGCTGCGTAAGGAGTATTCTTTTTAGAACCTTTAAATCCCATTTTACCGGCAGATGACCATGAAATAGCCTGACCGCTTTTGTTGGTAAGTGTAATGATGATGTTGTTGAACGTAGCATTGATATGCGCTTCGCCAACAGGCTCAACAATAACAATACGTTTTTTGGTAACTTTTTTAGCTTTAGCCATTTTCTTTGATGATTAATTAATGAATTACTGGATTAACGAATAACCCGGGCTCATTAATGAGTAATATAATCAGGTAATCCTAATAAGAAATGAGCTTTAAAATTAAGCTCAATCTTATTAATCACTATTTAGTAGCCTTTTTCTTGTTTGCAACTGTTTTACGTTTTCCTTTACGGGTACGTGAGTTGTTTTTGGTGCGCTGGCCGCGTAACGGTAAACCTTTACGATGACGGGTACCACGATAGCAACCTATATCCATTAAACGTTTGATGTTAAGCTGAACTTCTGAACGCAATGCGCCTTCAACCTTAATCTGATCATTGATGATACCACGAATAGCGGCTAACTGATCATCTGTCCAATCCTGTACTTTAGTATTAAAATCAATACCTGCTTCAGTCAAAATTCTTTGAGCTGTAGAGCGGCCAACGCCGTAAATGTAGGTAAGGCCTATTTCGCCTCTTTTATTTTTTGGTAAATCAATACCTGAAATCCTTGCCATATTTGTTTTTTGTGTTTTAAATAATAACCGAACGGCGGGCCACCGTTGTACGGACTATTACAATTTTCCTTTTAATTATCCCTGGCGCTGCTTGTACTTAGGGTTCTTTTTGTTAATAACATAAAGTTTCCCTTTGCGGCGGATGATCTTGCAATCAGCACTACGCTTTTTAATGGATGCTCTAACTTTCATCGCTTCAATTATTTATATCTATAGGTTATTCTACCTTTTGTTAAATCGTATGGGCTCATTTCCAATTTCACTCTGTCGCCAGGTAAAATTTTGATGTAGTGCATACGCATTTTTCCGGATATGTGTGCAATAATCTCATGACCATTCTCCAGTTCAACCCTGAACATCGCATTTGATAATGCTTCCCGAATTGTACCGTCTTGTTCAATCGATGATTGTTTCGCCATATTTATTTTTTAAGATTTGAGATCTGAAATCTGAAGATGTGAAATCACAAGCCTTCTGCCCTATCTCTTCGTTTTTATATTTTTAATCCGGTTATCTTGCAAAAGAAGCTTGCTTCACTTCCCAAATCACACATTTTCTGTCTTTTACAACCAAATATCCGCCCTAAAACAGGGATGCAAAGTTAATAAAAAATTTATTAATTATTATTTTTTTCTTTTAAAACATTATCTACGTACGAAAACGTTGATAATATATCTACCTGCCCTCGTTTAACAGCCACCGTATGTTCATAATGGCAAGATGGCTTTTTATCAGCAGTTGATACTGTCCAGCCATCGTCCCAGAACTTTACACGTGCCTTGCCTGCGTTAATCATAGGCTCAATAGCAATCACCATTCCCTCTTCCAGTTTGATGCCTGCGCCGCGTTTTCCGTAATTAGGTACTTCAGGTTTTTCGTGCAAATGCAATCCTACACCGTGGCCTACCAGTTCCTTCACTACACCAAAGCCATTCTTTTCTGCATGTTCCTGTACGGCGTAACCTATATCACCTATCCTCATCCCTACAACAGCCTTTTGAACACCATATTCAAGGCATTCCATAGTTACACGCATCAGCTTCTTAACCTCGTCGCTTACTTCGCCTATGGCAAAGGTGTAAGCCGAGTCGCCTACGTACTTGTTAAGTTCAACGCCGCAATCTACAGATACCAGATCTCCGTCTACCAGCTCATGATTTCCGGGGAAACCATGTACAATCTGATCGTTAAGGGATATACAAAGCGAGTATGGAAATCCGTGATAATTTAAAAAGGCAGGTATGCCACCATTATCACGGATATAAGTTTCGGCAAGCTTATTAAGCTCTATGGTTTTAATGCCAGGGCGTATTACTTTGGCTATCTCTCCAAGCGTTTTGGAAACAAGCAAAGAACTTTCTCTTATCAATTCTATCTCCTCGACAGACTTATAATTGATTTTTGACATTTTAAACTATCAGATAACAGGCTGGCTTGTTCCATCAGCAGCCGGAATAGCCGTGCGGCCTTTGATCCTTCCTGTTTTCATCAGGCCATCGTAATGACGCATTAACAAATGGCTTTCTATCTGCTGAAGCGTGTCTAAAACAACACCTACAAGAATAATCAATGATGTACCGCCAAAGAACCTTGCAAAAGCGCTGTTAACGTGTAACATGCTGGCAATTGCCGGAACTATAGCTATAATAGCCAGGAATATAGAGCCTGGTAATGTAATCTTTGAAATGATACCGTCAATATAATCGGCAGTGGTTTTACCTGGTTTAACACCCGGAACAAAACCGCCATTCTTTTTCATATCTTCAGACATCTGGTTAGGATTAACCGTAATAGCTGTATAGAAGTATGTGAAAAGAATGATCAATACCGCAAATAAAAGGTTATGCCCCCATGATGTATAATCAGACAATGCCATTAAAACACTGTTAGATGCTGCATTAGGAAAAAACTGCGCAATGGTAGCCGGAATAAACATCAATGCCTGTGCAAAGATGATAGGCATTACACCCGCAGCGTTTACCTTTAAAGGGATGTACTGACGAACGCCACCATATTGTTTGTTACCTGATATACGTTTTGCGTATTGAACCGCAATTTTACGTGTACCCTGTACAATAAGGATAGTGAACATTACGATACCGATAAGCGCTACAATTTCAACTATGAAGGTTACTAAACCACCGGCACCTGCATTACGTGACTGAAACTCGGTAATGAATGCACCAGGAAGTGCAGCAATAATACCTACCATGATGATAAGTGAAATACCGTTGCCAATACCTTTATCGGTGATCTTTTCGCCCAGCCACATGATGAACATGGTACCAGCCGTTAACACGCACATATTTAATATAGTAAAGTACGGGTTAGCAATTTCCATCTGCTCGGCAGTGATCTGCGATTTCAGATAGCCTATTGCCTGCAAAGCGGTAATAGCAATTGTTAAGTAGCGGGTCCACTGGTTTAGTTTGTTACGGCCGCTTTCGCCTTCTTTCTGCAATTTAGCAAAGTAAGGAACAGCTATACCCAATAATTGCACCACAATGGAAGCCGATATATATGGCATTACACCCAACGCAAAAATTGAGGCACGTGAAAACGAACCACCTGCAAACATGTTAAGCAAGCCGGCAATACCGTCTTTTGCCTGCTGATTATTAAGCGATGCGGCATTTACACCAGGTAAAACCACAAACGACCCTGCACGATATATTAAAAGAAATAAGAGTGTGTTAATAATACGCACTCTTAAATCATCAATTTTCCAAATATTGGATAATGTGGTGAAAAAATTCTTCATCCTAAAAGGTTAGAAAGATTAGATTATAGCTTTACAATAGAACCACCTGCCGCTTCGATCGCTTTTTGCGCTGTTGCAGTAAATGCATGTGCTTTAACTTCAAGCTTAGCTTTAAGCTCGCCACGGCCAAGTATTTTTACAAGGTCGTTTTTAGAAGCTAAACCATGCTCTTTTAAAGTATCCATGTCTATTGATGAAACCGAATATTGCTCTGCTAAGCGCTGCAATACGTCAAGGTTTACACCAGCGTACTCAACCCTGTTAGGGTTTTTAAAGCCTGTTTTAGGCACGCGGCGCTGTAATGGCATCTGGCCACCTTCAAAACCAACTTTAGTGCTGGTACCTGAACGTGATCCCGCGCCTTTGTGACCACGGGTTGATGTTCCACCACGGCCAGAACCTGTACCACGGCCAATTCTTTTCCTATTTTTAGTAGAACCTTCTGCAGGTTTTAGATTACTTAAATTCATGATGTTAAATATTTTCTACCGCTACCAGATGATTAACTTTCTTAACCATACCGATGATAGCTGCAGTAGCCTCAACTTCCACACTGTGGTTAATCTTTTTTAAGCCCAGGGCTTCAACTGTTCTTTTTTGGCGCTCACTTCTATCGATCACGCTTTTAATCTGAGTTATTTTGATCTTTGCCATGACTGATTATCCGTTAAATACTTTACCTAAATTAACGCCACGGTGCTGTGCTACAGTATAAGCATCGCGTAATTGCGATAATGCAGATACAGTTGCCTTAACCACGTTGTGCGGGTTTGATGAACCTTTTGACTTTGCCAATACGTTGTGTACACCGGCAGACTCTAATACGGCACGCATTGCACCACCTGCAATTACACCGGTACCATTTGCTGCTGGTTTGATATAAACAAAACCACCGCTAAATTTACCGATCTGGTCATGAGGTACTGTACCGTTAATAATAGGAACCTTTACAAGGTTCTTTTTAGCATCATCAATGCCTTTAGCAATAGCTTCTGTAACCTCTTTTGCTTTACCTAAACCGTAACCTACAACACCGTTTTCATCACCTACCACTACGATGGCAGAGAAGCTGAAAGTACGGCCGCCTTTGGTTACTTTGGCTACACGCTGTATGCTTACCAAGCGGTCTTTTAATTCGATCTCGCTTGTTTTTACTCTTTTTATGTTGATTGCTGACATTTTTCTGTTCGATTAAAAGTTTAAACCGCCTTCACGTGCACCATCTGCCAGTGATTTAACACGGCCGTGGTATAAGTAACCGTTTCTGTCGAAAACTACATCTTTTATACCGGCTGCAATTGCTTTCTCAGCAACCAGCTTGCCTACCGCTACCGACTGATCTGATTTAGTACCTGTTGCACTGAAATCTTTTGATAAAGATGATGCCGATACTAAAGTTTTGCCGGTAACATCGTCAATGATCTGCACATAGATGCCCTTGTTGCTTCTGTAAACTGATAAACGAGGACGTGCTGAAGATCCAGAAATACGTTTTCTGATCCCCTTTTTGATTCTATCTCTTCTTGATAACTTAGCTCCCATGACGATTATTTTTTAGATGCTGATTTACCTGCTTTTCTCCTCAATACTTCGCCAACAAACTTGATACCTTTACCTTTGTAAGGCTCTGGCGCACGTAACGAGCGTATTTTAGCTGCTACCTGGCCGATAAGTTGTTTATCAATCGATTCCAGAATAATGGTTGGGTTTTTACCCTTTTCAGCAGTTGTTGTAACCTTTATTTCTTTTGGTAATTCAAATACATAGTGGTGAGAATATCCCAACACTAAATCTAAAGTATTACCTGTATTTGTAGCACGGTAACCTACACCCACTAACTCTTGCTCTACCTTGTAACCTGTGGTTACGCCGGTTACCATGTTATTTAAAAGCGCGCGGTATAAACCGTGTAACGCTTTATGACGTTTTTGCTCAGAAGGGCGTTGAACCAACAAATTTCCTTCTTCCTGGCTAACAGTGATATCACTGTCTACCGCTTGGTGCAATTCACCTTTAGGGCCTTTTACAGTAACAACATTATCTGCAGATACTGAAATGCTTACACCCTGAGGTATTGCGATAGGTAACTTTCCTACTCTTGACATTGCTTTAATTTCCTCCTATTAATAAACGTAGCATAAAACTTCGCCGCCTACGTTCTGTGAACGTGCTTCTTTATCGGTCATTACACCTTTAGAAGTTGACAGGATGGCGATACCTAAACCATTTAATACCCTTGGCATATTGCTTGTGCCTGCGTATTTTCTCAAACCTGGTTTACTGATGCGCTGTATGCTGCGGATAGCAGAAATTTTAGTTATCGGGTGGTACTTCAAAGCAACTTTGATGATGCCTTGCGGACCGTTGTCCTCAAATTTAAAATTTGCAATGTAACCTTTGTCGAAAAGCACCTTAGTGATTTCCTTCTTCAGATTTGATGCAGGAATTTCAACAACCCTATGGTTGGCTTTAATAGCATTCCTTACTCGTGTAAGATAATCTGCGATTGGATCTGTATTCATTTTTCTGTTTTATGATAGTGGTATCCGTAGACCTGCTATCGGTTAATATTCAATTCAAAAGTTAAAAGTCAAAATTAAAAAGCTTTATGTTTTAACTTTTTAATTTTGATTTTTGACTTATAAGCTTACCAAGACGCTTTCTTTACTCCCGGGATCTTTCCTTCAAGAGCCATTTCACGGAAAGTAACACGTGAAATACCAAACTGGCGCATGTAACCGCGTGGGCGGCCTGTTAACTTGCAACGGTTGTGCAATTTTACAGGAGATGCAGCTTTCGGTAATTTATCAAGTGCTGCGTAATCGCCGGCAGCTTTCAAAGCTTCTCTTTTTTCAGCGTATTTAGCTACTAATTTAGCGCGTTTTACTTCACGTGCCTTTACACCTTCTTTAGCCATTGCTATTTTGATTTTTAAATGGTAATCCAAATTGTTTCAACAACTCCAGCGCCTCAACATCGTTAGTTGCAGAAGTTACAAAGGTAATATCCATGCCCTGAATTTTGTTAATCTTATCGATATTGATTTCAGGGAATATAATTTGCTCAGATATACCTAAGGTATAGTTACCGCGGCCATCAAATCCTTTGTCGTTAATACCTTTAAAGTCGCGGATACGTGGAAGTGCAACAGCAATTAAACGATCTAAAAACTCGTACATTGTATTGTCGCGCAGGGTAACACGTACGCCGATAGGCATGTTTTTACGCAACTTAAAGTTAGAGATATCCTTTTTAGATTTTGAAGATACAGCCTGCTGACCGGTAATGGTTGTAAGCTCGGTAATTGTACTTTCAATAAGTTTTTTATCAGTAGTAGCGCCGCCAACACCCTGGTTGATCGCTATTTTTTCAAGCTTAGGAACCTGCATAACGCTTTTATACTGAAATTTATCTTTCAGCGCGGTACGAATCTCGTCCTTATATTTTGATTTTAATCTTGGTACGTATTCCATTACTTAATTTCCTCTCCTGATATTTTTGCTACCCTTACTAATTTACCGGCATCATTCTTTTTACGGCCAACACGTGTTGGTTTACCTGATTTAGGATCTATCAGCATCAGGTTTGAGATGTGTATAGCAGCTTCTTGTTTCAAAATTCCGCCATTTGGGTTGGCAGCATTAGGTTTGGTATGTTTTGATACCATGTTAGCGCCTTCAACAATAGCCCTGCTTTTATCTACAAGTACTTCTGTAATTTTACCTTGCGAACCTTTTGAGTCGCCGGCAATAACCTTAACCAGATCACCTTTTTTGATCTTTAATTTGGCTGGTTTTGTTTGATTTTTCTTTTCCATGTTACAATACCTCCGGTGCTAATGATACAATTTTCATAAATTGTTTCTCGCGTAGTTCTCTTGCAACAGGGCCAAATATACGTGTGCCTCTCGGCTCGTCCTGGTTGTTTAACAAAACCGCTGCGTTATCGTCAAAGCGGATGTAAGAACCATCTTTACGGCGAATCTCTTTCTTGGTTCTAACTACTACGGCTTTTGATACGGTACCTTTTTTAACGTTACCTGACGGTAACGCGCTTTTTACGGTAACTACTATTTTATCGCCGATTGAGGCATACCTTTTTCCGGTACCGCCCAACACACGGATCACTAAAACTTCTTTAGCGCCGCTGTTATCAGCTACTGTCAATCTTGATTCCTGTTGTACCATCTTATTTAGCCCTTTCTAAAATTTGAACTAATCTCCAATTTTTGTTCTTGCTCAGCGGGCGTGTTTCCATAATAAGTACGGTATCGCCAACACCACAGGTGTTTGCTTCGTCATGAGCCATAAATTTGGTAGTCTTCTTTACGAATTTACCGTAGATAGGGTGTTTTACCTTCCTCTCTACCGATACAACAATAGATTTAGCCATCTTATTGCTAACCACCACGCCGGTACGCGTTTTTCTTAAATTTCTTTCTAATTCTTCCATTTTCCCGATGCTTAAATTATTCAGAAGCTGTCGCCGCCGCTTTACGTTTAGTTATTTCAGTATTTAAACGAGCGATGTCCTTACGTACTTTAGTAATACGGGTAGGGTTTTCAATAGCAGAAACCGCATGTGCAAATTTCAGCCTGGTTAGATTTGTTCTTTCCTCGCTGATCCTGGCAACCAATTCTTCAGTTGACAACTCCAAAATTTCTGAGTTCTTCATTTTGCTTTGTAATTAATTTGTGTTGAAGAGGTTGAAGGTTACAACTGCTATGTTTCTCAACATTATCGCAACGGCTTCAACGTTCACCTTTTTTATGCTTCTACGTAATCTCTACGCATTATAAATTTTGTTTGCACAGGTAGCTTTTGTGCTGCAAGGCGTAAAGCCTCTTTTGCAGTTTCCAAAGGCACACCTTCTGCTTCAAAAATGATCCTTCCCGGGCGCACAACAGCTACCCAATATTCCGGAGCACCTTTACCTTTACCCATACGTACCTCGGCTGGTTTTTTAGTTACCGGCTTATCAGGGAATATCCTGATCCAAACCTGTCCCTCACGTTTCATAAAACGTGTTACAGCAATACGTGCAGCCTCGATCTGACGGCTGGTGATCCAGGCCGCTTCGAGTGATTTTATACCGAAAGATCCGAATGAAAGCTCAGCACCACGACTGGCGTTGCCTTTCATTCTGCCTTTTTGCATCTTTCTGAACTTAGTTCTTTTTGGCTGTAGCATTTTCTTAAGTATTGAGATATTAGATATGAGACTGGAGACGTTTTGTTTTCAGTCTCTGTATGCTATATCCTTATCTTATTAATTATTGTCTTGTTACTATGGAGCCGGATGTTTGATAATGATTTCTCATATCCCGCACCCAAATCTCTCATCTTTTATTTATCTCTTTCCTGGGCCACCCGGGCGATTGCCGCCACCGCGGTTACCACCACCTTGACCACCTGGGCGATTGTTACCACCCGGGCGATTGTTACCACCGGCGCCTGGGCCACCTCTGCGATCGTTGTTACGACGTTCGCCACCGCGCTCGCCGCCTCTTTCGTTACCGCCACGGCCGCTAAAGCCACGGTCGTTACCTTCAGGGCGTCCGCCTTTACCGCTGCTGCTGCTTGTGCCGCCAATGTTTGGAGACAAATCGCGCTTGCCGTAAACTTCGCCTTTGCAGATCCAAACTTTAACACCAATTTTACCATAGGTGGTCAAAGCTTCGGCCAATGCATAGTCAATGTCGGCGCGGAAAGTATGAAGTGGAATTCTTCCTTCTTTATATTGCTCGGTACGTGCCATTTCTGCACCGCCTAAACGGCCAGATGTCATTACTTTAATTCCTTCTGCACCCATTCTCATGGTTGAAGCAATTGTAGTTTTCATGGCACGGCGGAAAGAGATACGTGCTTCCAGCTGTTTTGCAATGCCTTCTGCAACTAATTGTGCATCAAGCTCTGGGCGTTTTATTTCAAATATGTTGATCTGAACTTCCTTTTTAGTAAGTTTTTTCAACTCTTCTTTGATCTTATCAACCTCCTGGCCGCCTTTACCGATAACGATACCCGGGCGGGCAGTGTGGATAGTTACAGTGATACGTTTTAAGGTACGCTCGATAACTACTTTTGATACGCCACCTTTTGATATACGTGCTGATAGATATTTACGAATTTTTTCGTCTTCAACTAATTTGTCGGCATAGTGATTGCCACCGAACCAATTAGAATCCCAACCTCTGATGATTCCTAATCTGTTACCTATTGGATGTGCTTTCTGTCCCATTTCAAATTAATTGTTGTTGTTTTTACTATCAACTATCAGGTGCACGTGGTTTGAACGTTTGCGGATACGGTATCCTCTTCCTTGCGGAGCAGGACGTAATCTTTTTAACTGGCGACCACCGCCTACCGATACTTCTTTTACATATAAGTTGCTGTCTTCAACACGTTTGTCTTCGTTTTTCAACTCCCAGTTTTTGATTGCTGATAACAAAAGTTTTTCTACGCGTATTGCAGCTTCTTTATTTGTGTATTTAAGGATGTACAACGCTTTCTCAACGTTTTCACCACGGATCAGGTCAACTACCAGGCGCATTTTGCGTGGTGAAGTTGGGCAATCCTGTAATTTGGCCACAGAAGCACCGCCTGCAATGGCTTTAGCAGCTTCTTTTTGTTGCCTGATCAATACAGACTTTTTTATTTTTGTTGTTGCTTCCATTGCCTGTTATTTTTTCTTTTCTGCGTGACCACGGAATGTACGGGTTGGTGCAAACTCTCCCAGCTTGTGTCCAACCATGTTTTCTGTTACATACACAGGGATAAACTTGTTACCGTTGTGTACTGCGAATGTATGACCAACGAAATCAGGAGAGATCATGGAGCGTCTTGACCATGTTTTTACAACCGATTTTTTATTGGCATCATTTAATACCATAACCTTTCTGTCAAGGTTATGATCGATGTAAGGTCCTTTTTTAATTGAACGTGCCATTATTTCTTCCTTCTTTCAATGATATAACGATCCGATGTTTTCTTTTTGTCGCGGGTTTTGAAGCCTTTAGCCAGTAAACCTTTGCGTGAGCGAGGGTGACCACCAGAGGCCCTGCCTTCGCCACCACCCATAGGGTGATCTACCGGGTTCATAGCAACACCACGAACTCTTGGCCTGCGGCCTAACCAGCGGTTACGGCCGGCTTTACCTAATACGGCATTAGCCTTTTCGCCATTTGAAACCGTGCCAATAGTTGCCAAACAAGTTGACAGTATCATACGGGTTTCGCCTGAAGGCAATTTGATAATGGCATATTTACCATCACGTGCGGAAAGCTGGGCATAAGTACCCGCGCTGCGCGCTATAGTACCACCCTGGCCAGGATTAAGTTCAATATTGTGGATGATAGAACCAAGAGGGATGCTCTTAAGTGGTAATGTGTTGCCAATTTCCGGAGCTACGTTATCGCCCGACAGAACAACCATTCCTACTTTTAAACCTTCTGGAGCTATCATATATCTTTTTTCGCCATCCACGAAATGCAATAAAGCGATACGTGCCGAACGATTAGGATCATACTCGATGGTTGCAACTTTTGCAGGGATATCAAATTTATTACGTTTGAAATCAATTAACCTGTAAGCTTGCTTGTGGCCACCGCCTAAATAGCGCATGGTCATTTTACCGCTGTGGTTACGGCCGCCTGAGCGTGTGTTAACCGAAACCACCAACGTTTTTTCAGGAACGTTAGTAGTGATATCAGATGTACTGGTATCAATGCGGAAGCGGGTACCCGGCGTAACCGGTTTAAATCTTTTAACTGCCATCTCTTTATATTATATGCCGCTGTAAAAATCTATTGTTTCTCCGTCTTTCAACGTAATGATCGCTTTTTTGTAAGTTGCAGAACGGCCGCTAACAGCGCCTGCCTTAGTATTGCGGGTCTTTAGTTTACCAACGTATTTCATAGTGTTTACCGCCTTAACGTTAACACCATACATAGCCTCAATTGCACCTTTGATCTGAATTTTATTAGCCCGGTGATCAACTTTGAAAGCATAACGGTTAAGCTTCTCAGTTAATTGAGTTACTTTTTCAGTAAGTAAAGGTTTCTTTAAAATTTCCATAATTACTTAGCTAATGCTTCCTCCAAAGTTTTAAGAGCACCTTCGGTTAACAAAAGCTTGCCTGCGTTTAACACGTCATAAGTGCTTAACTGATCGGCAGTGATAACTTTTGCTTTCTTTAGGTTTCTGCTTGATAAATAAACATTGTTATTTGCAGTTCCTAATACTAATAATGTTTTAACATCAATAACATTAAGATCGGCTGTAAGCTGTACGTAGTTTTTAGTTTTAACTGAATCGAAGTTAAAATCTTCTATTACGATGATAGAGCTTTCTTTAGCTTTATATGATAAAGCCGATTTACGTGCCAGCGCTTTAAGTTTTTTGTTAAGCTTAAAGCTGTAATCGCGCGGCTGCGGACCGAATACACGGCCACCACCATTAAACAATGGAGATTTTATACCACCTGCACGTGCACCACCGGTACCTTTTTGCTTGTATAATTTGCGGGTTGAACCTGCAATTTCGTTACGCTGTTTTGCTTTGTGAGTACCCTGACGCTGGTTAGCTAAATACTGCTTAACGTCAAGATAAATAGCGTGATCGTTTGGTTCAATACCGAATACGGATTCAGGAAGTTGCACCTTGGCACCTGTTTCTTTACCTGATACATTTAATACGTTAACTTCCATCTTATTTATCCACTATTACGAATGAACCCTTAGCTCCGGGAATGGAACCTTTAACAACCAGCAGATTTTGCTCGGCAAATACTTTTACCACCTGCAGGTTTTGAACCTTTACACGTTCATTACCCATTTGGCCTGCCATGCGCATACCTTTAAATACGCGTGATGGCCAGGATGAAGCACCCATTGAACCTGGTGCGCGTAAACGGTTATGCTGACCGTGAGTTTGCATACCCACACCGCCAAAACCATGACGCTTTACCACACCCTGAAAACCCTTACCTTTAGAGGTACCTACCACGTCAACAAAATCACCGATCTCAAAAATCTCAACGGTAACGGTGTCACCTAATGATTTTTCGCTCTCGAATGTTTTGAATTCAACCAGTTTACGCTTTGGCGTAGTACCGGCCTTGGTGAAGTGTCCTTTTAGAGGGGCAGAGGTATGCTTTTCCTTTTTTTCGCCATATGCAAGCTGAACAGCCGCATATCCGTCTGTATCAACAGACTTCACTTGTGTTACAACACAAGGACCAGCTTCGATTACCGTGCAGGGAATGTTTTTCCCTGTTTCATCGAAAATACTGGTCATTCCTACCTTTTTACCAATAATTCCTGACATTTTCGTTTTTTAGTTTGTTGCCCATCGAAGCAGTAGGGCTTCGTTCAAGGCATATTATTTCCCGTTAAGGGACGGCAAAGATAGACATTTCGAATTAATTGTCAAATAGTTAGTATGTTATTTTTTCAAATAATTAAAGGAAATGTTTTAACGAAAAAAATTAAGGATAAGAAAGAGAATTAACGGATCAAAAAATGCAGATGCAATTCGCCAATATTTTTGACCGAAGATATGCTTAAACGTTAACTATCAGGAAATCAGCGATAATGGTATCTACACTGCAGAATGTGCAATTTATCGTCCTTTACACAATATATTAAACGGTGTTCATCGGTTATGCGACGGCTCCAGTTCCCGGCGAAATTGCCTTTTAAAGGTTCTGGTTTTCCTATACCGTGAAACGGCGTGCGCAGCGTTTCTTTAATCAGATCATTAATTCTTTGCAAAACTTTTTTATCTGTTTGCTGCCAATATATATAATCATCCCATGCTTTTGATTGCCAAACTAACTCCATTTTAGTCCTCAATTAATTTATGAGCATGAAAAACGCCGCTATTCATTTCATCGATTGCTTCCTGTAACCTTTTACGATTTGCTTCGCTTTTTACTATATGTAAAGTTTCGGTTATCGCATTGTATTCGTCCAGATCCATCACAACAACGTTTTTCCCTTTGCTTCGTGACACAATTACAATTTCAGCATCATTATTTACTTTGTCTAAACTTTTAGCAAGATTTTGGCGAAACTCTGTATAATTTAAAACTTCCATAAAAAGTACTTATTTAAGTACAAAAATAAGAAATATACTTAATTGTTTGATTTTCATATTTTAGCTATATTCCGCAAACTAAACTACTAATTGATGAAAACCCTTAACAAGCTCATTATTGCGGTATCGGTATGCGCTGCCTTTACCGGCTGCAAACAAAAGACCGGCTCTACTACAACCATCACATCCGACAGTACAACCACTACAACCGTTACTACCAAAACTGCCGACAGACTTGGCAAGGCCACACGCGAGGACAAGAACGGATGGATCTACCTGCACCTTTCAGGTTCGCCTGCCAACATTGGTTATCAGCACGGCTACCTGGCTGCAAAGGAAATAGATACCTTGTTAAAGGTGATGCAATATTATCTTCCTACAACCAGCGGCAAAACCTGGGATTTTTACCGCGCTGCTGTTGGCCGCTTTATGTGGAACAAAATTGACAAAGAATATCAAGACGAAATAAGGGGTATTACCGACGGCCTACATGCTAAGGGCTTTAAATATGACACGCTGGATATTGTAGCACTTAACGCCAACATTGAACTGGCGCAATATTACGTACCTTATTTAAACAACAAATTGAAACCCGGCAGTGCCGATAACAAAGCCCCGGGCAACTGCAGCGCCTTTATTGCTACCGGCAGTTTTACCAAAGACCATAAAATTGTTATCGGCCATAATAACTGGACAGATTACATAATTGGTGAACGCTGGAACGAAATTGCAGACATTAAACCTGAAAAGGGAAATCGTTTATTGATGGACTGCGCTCCGGGCTTTATCCACAGCGGCGATGATTTTGTGGTAGCCAGCAGCGGCATCCTTATTACCGAAACTACCATTACTGGCTTCAAAGGATTTGATACTACCAAAGCGCCGGAATTTGTTCGCGCCCGCAAGGCTGCTCAATACAGCAACAGCATTGACAATGTTATAAAATATATGGTTACCGATAACAATGGCGGCTACGCTAACGACTGGCTTATTGGCGATACCAAAACAAATGAAGTGGCCAAGCTGGAACTGGGCCTTATAAACCATAAGGTTTGGCGCTCAAAAGATACGGCCATCATCGGTTCAAATTTTCCAAGTGACCCTAAACTGATTAAGGAAGAAACTACCTTTAACGTAAATAATCGTTCCAACTCACCTAATGGCCGTAAGCTTAGAATGGTACAGCTTGTAACAGTTGACAACAAGGGCAAACTGGACGAAACAACCGGTAAGACGATTGAAGGTGATACTTATAATGCGTTAAACAGCAAAAATTCTTTTGACCGTTGTGTGATTGACGGGCACGTGGAAACAGATCCGGTTGGTGTACCTGAATGGAGCGAAGGGCCATTTTACCCGATGGGTGCCGTACAGGGTAAAGTCACTACAACCGACCTGGCAAATAAGATGGAACTCTGGGCGCACATGGGCCACCCGGGTGGTGCAGATTTCCTGGCATCGCCTTTCTTTAAAAAACACCCGGAGTATTATAAAACGCAAGGCAAGTATTTAAGGGATATGAAGGCTTACCCGTGGACGTTATTTGCAGCGAGTAAATAATGCTTAGATAAATTATGTGGCAATCTTATCGAGAATGGGCGATTATATCATCGACATCAAACATATCGAAGAGATTGTCACATTCTATTTGTGGAATGCCATCATTTGTAAACAATATAAACCTTTACAATCGCGAGGAGAAACGACGTGGCGAACCCATAGTCAATGCATTATTATAACGTCCCCTACTCCGTCATCAACCTTCTTATCAACTCTCCGCTTTGTTTGTTGCCTTCATCAAGGCGGCCTTTAAAAAATTCCTGGGTATCATTAAATTGCTTTTTGTAGCCCGCCATATCACCATGGCCAATAATGGCAGACCACTCGCGGACTGCAGAATGGAATTCCAGATCGTCGCCACGGATAGTTTTATCATACAAAGCAGTTTCTATCGATTCTTCCAAAAGCTCTTCGTTCTTAAAAAGATATTCGGCAATGCCTAACCTTAACCTAAATGGCGGCGTCTGGCAAATAAGGTTATCGTAAGGGTTTACGCCCAGGTTATACCAGGCATCAACCATACTTAATATACTTAAGTGAGAATTCGGTTTACGGTGATGCGAATTATCTGATAAGGAGAACTCCTTCATCACCTGGTCGTTTAGCATAATAGGTTTGCGGCTTTCGTGAAATACAAAGTCGCGTGCCTTGTATAACCGTTCCCTAAAAGCGGCACCCTCTTCTTTGATCATCAGCTTAAACAATTCCGATTCGGATACCGCATAGCGTTTTACCTGTTGCCGCGCGTAAGGATTCATGATTGCTAGGCCGGCATACACGTGTGCCTTATAACTGAATATGCGTAGTGTGGTTAAGATCTTCACATTATCTATTCCACCTGTATATGATCCGTTTTCCCAGGGAAAAAATCCGGCTTCTTTCCAGGCGGTGCCCATGCTCTCAAAACCTACATGCGTTACAGCTTGTGTATCGGCAACAATTTTATCGTGTTCGTGAAAATCAGGTATCTCTACAATATCCGACCCTATGGAATCAAACAGATCGAACATCCTTTTGTAGGCTTCGGCACTTGTTCGGTGAGGTATTAATATCAGTTTTTGGTTTTCTGGCTTAAAGCCCGGCCCGTGCATAGCATGAAAAGTAATGATCTGCGCATCGGCAGGCAGGTGTTTTTCAAATACAGCTATCTCCGGCGTTTTTACAGAAGTTTGCCCCGCTACAATAGCGCCGTATTTGGTAGATGATCCGCATTCAGCAACTACATGAGCGAGTTTATCGGCCTCTACCGAATAAATGATCAGATCAGATATGCGGGAAACATCCATCCCGTTATCCAATATCTTAATTCCAAAAGGAGTTAATTCATCTTCCAGTTTTTCGCGGTTAGCAGGCAGGTCGCATCCGCAAACATCATATCCCGCAGCCGAAAAAGCTTTGGCATACAAGCGCCCCATATCGCCAAGGCCAATAAAACCAATATTCATGCTGCTAAGATATTGTTTTTAATATAATCCACCCACGCGCTTGCCGAGGTGTATTTATCTGTAAATAATACATTTATAAAATTGCCGTGTTCACTTTTCCAGTTTTGCCGTTATGCGCCATGCTTTAATTGTTATTCCAATAGTTAAAAATTCTGATTTTTAGTATCTAAATACTAATTTTACTTTATAAATATTTTAATATGCTGCGACTACCTCTTATAGTTTTACTTATTACCTGCGTTAGTACTTTGTCATATAGCCAGGATAGTGTTAAAAAAGTGGCCGCCCCTGCCAAGCCTGTAGTAAAATATAAAACCTATAAGTACAATACGGTTCCGGCTGCTACAACACCTGCCCCAGGCGCTACTGCCCCGGGGCAAACAGTACCGGTTGCTGTTAAAAAAGATAGTGCAAAACCGCAGCCACCCGTAATTTTAGATAAAAGCCTTAATGGGCAATACCAATACTTGCTTACTAAAGTATATCATTACCAGCAGCCCTTGATAGCAGATTTCTGGAAAGTGATTAATGACTCACTAAACGTAAACAAACATAAACTGGCCGAAGCATCTGCCAAATTAACTGCCCAGACCAAACTAACAGACAGCCTTAAAACAGAGATTGGAAGTAAAGAGCAAACCTTAAACGCATCAAATGCCAAGGTTGATTCCATCAGCTTTTTTGGCATCCCGGTAGAGAAGTCGGCTTATAACATTATTATGTTTGGCCTGGTTGTGGTTTTTGGCATAACTGCCGCCGTAGTGATAATGCGTTCTGGAAGCTACAGCCGCGAGGCTAAGTACCGCGTTAAGCTTTATAACGAGCTTGAAGAAGAATTTAAAGTGTATAAAACCAAGGCCAACGAAAAAGAAAAGAAACTTGCCCGGGAGTTGCAGACAGAACGCAATAAACTGGATGAGTTACTTGGCCGCGGATAAATAAATCTACCATTTTGAAAGCTTACCTGTTTGGATGGAACCCCACAAAGTTTAAATGGGAAACGCTGGATGATGACATTAAAACACTTACCGAACAAGGTAAACTTACCGACAACTGGAGTGTTGCCAGCCATAAAAGCATACAACCCAGCGACCGGGCCTATATAGTAAGGCTTGGCGTTGAACCGCGTGGAATATTTGCTTCAGGCTATATATCATCAAAGCCCTACCCTGCTGTAAAAAAGGGTCGCTCTTATTACCGGATCAATATAGATCTGGATGTATTGCTGAATCCCAAGAAGCAACCTATACTAACAATGGAGATGCTGAAAAATGGCAGCCTTGCAGAACAAATGTGGGCGCCGCAGGCATCCGGCATTTCTATAAAACCGCAGCTGGTTGATGAAGTTGAAACACTTTGGTTGAATTTCCTTAACAGGCAGCATCTTTATGATATTTGATGTAAACCAAAAATGTCCCTTAAATTGGGGCATTTTTGGTTTTTAAAGAATTTGGCAGATTATGCTTTTTTCTTCTTCAGGTCAAACCTGTCAAGTTCCATAATTTTGTGCCAAACAGCTACAAAGTCTTTTATGAACTTACCTTGTGCGTCCGAACTGCCATAAACTTCCGCGACGGCTCTCAGTTCAGAATTTGAACCGAAAACGAGGTCGGCACGGGTGGCTGTCCATTTCTTTTCGCCGGTACTGCGGTCGCTTCCCTCGTATACTTCTTTGTCGCTGTTCACTGCTTTCCATGCGGTTTGCATATCAAGCAGGTTTACAAAGAAATCGTTGGTTAGCTGGCCCGGGCGCGAAGTAAATACACCATATTCCGATCCATCGTAATTGGTGTTCAATACACGTAAACCACCGACTAATACGGTTAATTCTGGTGCGGTTAGCGTAAGCAGGTGCGCTTTGTCTATCAGTAGTTCTTCTGTTGATACCGGGATCTTTGATTTGCGGTAGTTTCTAAAACCATCGGCAATCGGCTCCAGGTAACCGAAAGATTCTACATCGGTTTGATCTTGAGTTGCATCCATACGGCCGGGTGTAAACGGAACACTTACAGACTGGCCTGCATCTTTTGCCGCTTTTTCAACACCTACGCCGCCTGCCAGAACGATAAGATCGGCAAGTGAAACCTTTTTCCCTGAATTAGCGCCGTTAAATTCTTTTTGAATTCCTTCCAGCGTGCCAAGCACCTTTTGCAGATATGGCTGATTATTTACCTGCCAGTATCTTTGCGGAGCCAAACGAATGCGCGCACCATTGGCGCCACCGCGTTTATCAGAACCACGGAAAGTAGAAGCGGAAGCCCAGGCGGTAGAAACCAACTCGGATACGCTTAACCCCGACGCTTCAATTTTGCTTTTTAATGCTTCAATATCGTTATAATCTACCAGTTCGTGATCTACTGCCGGAATAGGGTCTTGCCAAAGCAATACTTCTGCCGGCACATCAGGGCCTAAATAAAGATCGCGCGGGCCCATATCACGATGGGTTAGCTTATACCATGCGCGTGCAAAAGCATCTGCAAAAGCGTCCGGATTTTCAAAGAAACGGCGAGAAACTTTTTCATAAGCAGGGTCGAACCGTAAAGCAAGGTCGGTAGTAAGCATGGTTGGCAAATGCTTTTTGGTTTCGTCATATGCATCAGGAATAATTGCTTCGGCATCAATAGCTACCCACTGCTGGGCACCTGCAGGGCTTTTGGTAAGCTGCCATTCAAAACCAAAAAGGTTTTCGAAAAAGTTGTTACTCCATTTTGTAGGTGTGGTTGTCCAGGTTACTTCCAGCCCGCTGGTAATAGTATCGGCACCTTTACCAGAGCCGTAACTGTTTTTCCAGCCAAAACCCTGTAGCTCCATGTCGGCTGCTTCAGGTTCTTTGCCTACGTTATCGGCAGGAGCAGCGCCATGTGTTTTACCAAAGGTATGGCCGCCTGCAATCAAAGCAACGGTTTCCTCATCATTCATAGCCATACGGCCAAAAGTATCGCGGATATCTTTCGCAGCAGCAACCGGATCGGGATTACCATCCGGGCCTTCGGGGTTTACATATATCAGGCCCATTTGCACTGCTGCAAGCGGTTTTTCTAATTTACGTGAATGGATATCGCCATCGGCGTCATCATCTGATACCAGCACACCATGGTTTTCCTCCACACCCGGCGAGCCATGCGCGTAGCGCAGATCTCCGCCCAGCCATGTTTTTTCAGATCCCCAGTAAACAGACTCATCTGCCTCCCAAACATCTTTACGGCCACCGGCAAAACCAAAGGTCTTGAAGCCCATCGATTCAAGCGCAATGTTACCGGTAAGGATTAGCAGATCGGCCCATGAAATATTGCGGCCATATTTTTGTTTAATTGGCCAAAGTAAACGGCGGGCCTTATCAAGGCTCACGTTATCAGGCCAGCTGTTAAGCGGGGCAAAACGCTGTAAACCGGCACCAGCGCCACCACGGCCATCGCCTACGCGGTAGGTACCGGCACTATGCCAGGCCATACGGATAAACAAACCACCATAATGGCCAAAATCTGCCGGCCACCAATCCTGTGAATCGGTCATAAGCGCATGCAGGTCTTGTTTTACCGCTTCCAGATCCAAGCTTTTGAAAGCTTCGGCATAGTCGAAATCACCTTCCATAGGGTTGGATAATGATGAGTTCTGGCGCAGGATATTCAACTTTAACTGGTTTGGCCACCAATCGTTATTACGGGTACCGCCGCCGGCAACATTGTGTTTCATAGTGCCGTTATGAAATGGGCACTTGCTGATGTCATTTGATCCTTTTTCCATAATGTAGTATATACTGATTTAATAATTGAACCCTTATAAGGTTGCTTGATATGGTAAAATTACAACCTTCATATAAATAAAACCAATCAATTAACTCTATGAGAAATAGCTAAAATCTATTATCTTTTTATGATGAATAGAATTGATATATGGCAAAAAACCTATTAAGAAAAAGCCGCCTACCTTAAATAAAGGTAACGAAATTACCTTACAACATGTTGCCTTAAAGATAACTATCTTAATTAATATGCACGCGCGTTACGAAGTTAACCGTGGTATGGTTTTGATTTTCAGCAGTTTTTCGCACATCTCAAAGGGGTGCTTTTTTTGCAATCCGGCTTTAACACAACTCCGTTTATCAATTAAATAACATTAAAACTATGAGAAAAATATTTGTAATGGTCTTTGCTTTAGCAGCTATCGCAATTGCACCAAAAACGTACGCACAAACCAAAATGGTTGGCGGCGCAGCTATGTATCCTACTAAAGACATTATTGATAATGCTGTAAATTCAAAAGATCATACTACGCTTGTTGCAGCAGTAAAGGCAGCCGGTTTAGTAGAAACACTTAAAGGTGACGGACCTTTTACCGTATTTGCACCAACCAATGTAGCTTTTAATAAACTACCTGAAGGTACTGTTTCAACCCTGCTAAAACCTGAAAACAAAGCTACCTTAACTAAGGTGCTTACTTATCATGTGGTTGCCGGCAGGTTAAGTGCTGCAGATTTAATGGCACAAGTAAAAGCAGGCATGGGCAAAGCAGAATTAACTACTGTAGAAGGCGGTAAGCTTACAGTGATGCAGAAAGGCAAAAAGCTTTACCTGGTTGACGAAAAAGGCGGCCAGTCATGGATCACCATCGCAGACGTATTTCAGGAAAACGGCGTAATACATGTGGTGAACACTGTATTAATGCCTAACTAAAAAACACCATCCTTTACCTCGAAAAACAAACCCGGCCCAAAATGCGCCGGGTTTTTTGTTTGATATAATTCGCTAATTATTACTTAGCAGAAAGAGCGGTTAATTTGTTATCAATTGTTTTGATAGATGCCAGGTGCTCTTTCAATGTAGGCAGTGTTTGCTGCGCGAAAGACTTAACTGCCGGATTTTTACCCGATATGGCATACGTTTGAAACATGAGTACCGTTTTGCGGTGATCTGGCACCATCATATGCACATACATTTTATCGAAACTGGCGCCCGAGGCATTTTTAAGCATTGGATCCGGCACTACAGAACCTGTGGCCTGTGGGGCTAACTGAAGGCCTTGTGCCTTAACTACCTGCAACAGTTGCTCCTGTGCTTTGGTATGATCTGCCACCATACGGCTCCCGTAGGCTTTTACCTGCGGGTCTGACGCTTTTTCTACGGCTAATTTTCCTGCTGCTATTTCCTGCAGATTTCCAATACTGGCCTGTGTTATAAAATTTTTGGTTGCCGTATCAGGCTTTGCAGATTGTGCGTTAACCTGTGTAAATGATACTGTTGCAATAAACGCAAATAAGAAACTTAATTTTTTCATATAGATGTAAGTGTTATTGTTGATTAAATTATGGCTGTCCAACACCGCCTGCAGCGCCATAAACCTGGCCGTTGGCAAAACTTGCATCGCTTGCTGCTAACTGTACATAAATTGGTGCAAGTTCTGCGGGCATACCCGGGCGACCAAAGGTTGTCCAGCTGCCAAACATTTGTTGTTTATCCGGCATGGTACCGCCGCTTACCTGCAATGCCGTCCAGATAGGGCCCGGCGCTACACCATTTACCCGGATGCCTTTAGGCCCCAGTTGCTTAGCCAACGATTTAACATAATTCATGGTTGCTGCTTTGGTTTGGCCATAGGCATAAAGCCATGGGTCGGGGTTATAAGCCTGCTCTGAAGTTGTACCTATAATTGCCGAACCGGGCTGCAGGTGTGGTAAAGCTTCCCTTATTATCCAGAATGGCGCATATATGTTGGTTTTCATAATGGCATCAAACTCTTCATTAGTTACATCCAGGATAGAATCTGCCGCCTGCTGCCTGCCTGCATTGCTTACAATGATATCCAGGCCGCCAAGTTCACTTACGGTCCTTTGCACCAGTTGTTTGCAAAATGCTTCATCGCGTAAATCGCCTGGAATGGCTATCCCTTTGCGACCTTCCTTTTTTATAAGCCCTATAACCTCCTGGGCATCCTGCTCTTCGGTTGGGTAATAGTTTATAACAACATCTGCACCTTCGCGGGCATAGGCAATTGCTGCTGCGCGCCCCATACCCGAGTCGCCCCCGGTAATAAGCGCCTTGCGGCCCATCAACCTGCCAGAACCCTTATAGCTTGTTTCGCCGCAATCCGGCACGGGGTCCATCTTACTTTGTAAACCCGGCCACGGCTGGGGCTGCCTTTTAAAAGGTGGTTTAGGATATTTTTCTAAAGGGTCATCCATCTTAGTAACGCCGCTTATCGGGTTGCTATGATGCGCTGCAGATGCAGCCCCCATTACCGGAGATGCAGCTGCTGCTGCCAGCGTTGCCCCTAACCCTGCGACAACCTGCCGCCGGGTAAACTTATTTTGTTCGTCCATAGGTATGATGTAATATTGGTATTGATTAAACAACCATGTATTTCATTCAATAGTTTTAATTTTTTTATTAAAACTACAGCTATTTTCTTTTTGATTAAATTAAAATTAACAGCTAAGAACAAATGCCGGTTAACGAGCGAAAAGTGCCGGCCAGAAAGAGATTTTATTTTTTCGTTTAAGTAAAAAACGTAGTTTTGAGTTCAAGAATTGAAACTTTGACTAATTTTTGAATGAAAGAATTAGACAATCTACCGACATCCGAAAGCACAAATTTTTTAAACGGCGGCGGCGAAATGGGCCGTCTTATCCGCTCTTTTAACTGGGCCAACACTCCTTTGGGCGATCCGGTGCATTGGCCGCAAAGTCTAAAAATCACATTGGGCATTTTGCTTAATTCAAAATTCCCTATGTTTTTGTTTTGGGGTAAGGACTTCACTTGTTTTTATAATGATGCTTACAGGCCGAGCCTTGGTACGGATGGTAAACATCCATCAATACTTGGTATGCCTGCTGCACAAGCCTGGACCGATGCATGGGATAATGTTGGGCAAACCATTGATTATGTATTGGCAAACAACGAAGCTACCTGGAGCGAAGATCAGTTAGTGCCGTTTTACCGCAACGGGCGTATAGAAGATATTTACTGGACTTACAGTTATAGCCCGATACCTGGTGATGGCGGCCTGCCCTCCGGCATATTGGTAACCTGCACTGAAACTACCGAAAAGGTATTGAACCAGCGGGCACTGGAAGCCCGTAACCAGGAGTTGCAGGTGCTTATGGAAGTAGAAAAGCAGGCACAAAAACGTGTTCTGGAAAACGAACGAAACTTAAGTTATGTTATTCAGCAGGCTCCTGTTGCCATCGCTATCTTCCGCACCGAAAAATATATTGTTGAAACTGTAAATGCAAAGGCTTTAGCGCTTTGGGGGCGTTCATTATCAGCTGTGGTGCATAAGCCCATATTAGATGCCATGCCCGAATTGCGAGAACAGGGCATAAAAGCATTGCTTGATGATGTTTACAAAACCGGCAGGCCTTTTTCCGCTTCAGAATTACCTTTACAGCTAAACCGTAACGGCCGGATGGAAACGGCCTATATCAATTTTGTTTATGAGCCGCTTTATGACGCGGCAGATAACATTAATGGGCTTATTACAATTGGTTTTGAAGTTACAGACCAGGTATTGGCCCGCAAACAAATAGAAGAGAGCGAAGAGCGGTTTCGTTCCATGGCCGAAGGGTCTGGTGTATTAATGGCTGTAACAGATGAAACCGGTGATGTAATTTATTGCAACTCGGCCTGGTGTACCCTTACCGGAAAGCCGATAGATGAAATTCTTAAATTTGGCTGGGTGGAACTTATACCTCCCGATGAAAGGGATCATTTTACCAACCTGTATCTTGAGGCGTTTAAAAAACGTGAATCCATAGAAATGGAATTGAGGATAATGTCTGTAACAGGCCGTTACCGCTGGTTGCTGGCAAGGGGAACTCCACGTTTCAGGGCCGACGGATCGTTTGCGGGTTACATAAGCGCCTGCACAGATATTACTGAACAAAAACAACAGCAACGCGAGCTTGCCGCAAGCGAACGTAAACTGGAGCAGATATTAAGCCAGCTGCCTGCCATGGTGGTAGTGTTGCAGGGACGGGAACATATTGTAGTGTCTGCAAATGAATCAGTGCGAAAATTCTGGCAGCGCACGCGCGAAGAAGTTTTGGGCCGGTCTATACTGGACATTTTTCCCGAGTTGAAAAACCAGCCATTTCCGCTTCAGTGGAAACATGTTTTTGATACCGGCGAGACTATTACCCAGCTTGAGCGCCCGCTTACCCTTAACCGTGAAAATGGACCAATGCAATATTATGTGGACTATTATTATCAGCCGTTAAGAGATGCGGATGGAATTATAACTGCTGTAATTGCAACTGTAATTGACGTTACAGACAAAGTTAAATACAGGCTGGCAGTTGAAAAAGGATCGGAAGAATTACAAGCTATAAATGAGGAAGTAACCTCTGCCAATGAAGAAATGGCCGCTACCAATGAGGAGCTGGCCGAAATACAGGCAAACCTTCAGGATTATATAAACCGGCTTTCTGAAAGTGAGGGAAAATTGAAGCAGGCTATCACTACCGGCCGTATGGGGACCTGGAGTATTGATCCTAAAACACAACAGGTAACCATGTCGGGCTTTATCAAGGAGCTTTTCGGATTCGACCCTAAAAAGGAGGTAGAAATGGAATGGATCCTGGAAGCGGTGCACCCCGATTACCGGAAAATGCTTACCGATATATTGCAGAATGCGATTGAAAATTATCAGTCGAGCGATACCGAGTATCCTATTACAAATGTTGCAACCGGCGAACAGAAATGGGTAAGGGCAACCGGCCAGGTATTTTTTGATAGCTTTGACAAGCCGGTTGAGTACTCTGGTATGCTAATGGATATAACCGAGCGTAAACTGGACGAATTGCGAAAGAACGACTTTATAGGAATGGTAAGTCACGAATTAAAAACGCCGCTTACTTCCCTCAGCGCCTATATGCAAATGCTTTACGGTAAAGCGTTAAAAAGTGAAGACCGGTTATCTGTCAATGCGCTGGAAAAGGCAAACATCCAGGTAAAAAAGATGACTAATATGATCAACGGTTTTCTGAATATCTCGCGCCTGGAATCTGGTAAAATACAGTTGAATAAACAATACTTTACCTTAACCGATTTGGTTAGCGAAATGCTAACCGACGCAAGGCTTACTATTACCGGCCACGAGATAGTTTTTATCTGCAATAACGAAATCGCGGTTTATGCCGACAGGGAAAAGATAGAAGCTGTAATTTCCAATCTTTTAAGCAATGCGGTTAAATATTCGCCTAAAGGCCGAACCATCGAAATAAATTGCGATGTTGAAGACGGGAACGCCGTTTTTAGCATTAAGGATGAAGGTATGGGCGTAAAGCCGCAGGACATTGACAAGCTTTTTGAAAGGTATTATCGTGTAGAAACCAAAAATACTGCCCACATATCGGGCTTTGGAATTGGGCTTTACTTAAGCTCAGAGATTGTACGTCGCCATAATGGAAAAATCTGGGTAGAAAGTGAAAGCGGCAAAGGTTCTACATTTTACTTTACGCTGCCGCTTACGGGTGATGAATAAAAACCGGCCGGCATTAGCCCAATATACTTTTTAAAGTAAAATAGAAACGGCTGCCCTCGCCAGGCTCGCTTTCCACCCCAATTTTACCTGCCTGGGCCTCTATAAAGTCTTTTGCAATGGCAAGCCCGAGGCCGGTACCGGTTTGTTCGCTGCCTGCACTTGGAACCTTAAAATACCGTTCAAAAATGCGCGACAGGTAGCGTTGATCTATCCCCCGGCCACGGTCACGTACAGAAAATTCTATTTCATCTGTTTTGTTAGCCTTCACAACCAGGTCTACCACAGATTTTTCATAGCTGTATTTGATGGCATTAGAGAGCAGGTTTATTAAAACCCAGGTTGTTTTGTCAAGGTCGGCCTGTACATCGGGCAGGTTTTCGCTGCATTGTACATTTATGGCAACCTGCTTTTGGTCGGCGGTGGTTTTAAGCGCCTTAACGGCGTAATCAACGATGTTTTTCGGGTGCGTACTGCCGAAGTTAAGTTGTAATTTACCGGTTTCTACCTGCGCCATGTCCAACAACTCACCTGTAATTTGCAACAAGCGGCGGGCATCCTCATCTATGTTTTCAATCAGCTGTCGCTGTTCTGTGTTTACAGAACCTATACGGTCATCTTCCAACAATTTCAAGCTCATTTTTATAGACGAGATAGGCGTCTTTAACTCGTGCGATATCGTCGCTATAAAATTTGTTTTGGCTTCGTCCAGTTGCTGAAATTCGGTAATGTTTTTCAGGATGATAACGCTACCGATAATCTTTTCTTTACTGGTTACGGAGAGTACCTCTTTGTTAAAATGGCTTTCGCGGTCATCAGCATAAATTTTCATTTTCGACTGATCATTCACCAGTAGATTTCTAAGCAGGTCGTTTTCCAGCGCAATATCAGGCGCATACCTGCCAATCAGCTTTGCTTCCGGCATGCCTATCAACGTGCAGGCAACCTCGTTGGCAAAAATAATGAATGACTTTTCGTCAAGGCCCAGGATGGCATCATGCATGGAATTGATGATGGTTTCTATCCTTTTTTTTTCAAATAACAGGCTGGCAAGATTGCTGCTTTCATATTCATTAAGCTTGGCCGTCATATTATTAAAGGCACCAGCCAGTTCGCCAAACTCATCGTTACTTTTAAAATAGAGCTGTTGCTGATAATTGCGGTTAGATACTTCCTTGATCCTCCCGGTGAGTTCTTTTATAGGGTTGGCAATGTAACCGGGAAAGTTCACCACAAAGCTAAATGCTACTAAAAATAAAAAGGATGCAATAAACGCAACCAACAATTTGGCGTGGTTGGCCGTTGCGGTAGCAGTAGCATATTTACGTTCTACGCCGGTCATGTTTAACTGCATAATGGCGTAGATGTTTTTTTTGGTTTCTGCAAACAGCTGCTTTTCCTGAAACGGATTGCCATTAAGTGCCTTTAGCTTTGTAAAATTGTTACGCAAAGCCTGGGTAAGCTGCCGCTCGCCGGGTTCTGTGATATTGTGCTCTTGCCTGGTTAAGTTTCGATCGATGATGGTTATCTGGTCCTGGCTTAATCCATTGCCACCCATATCCAATACGGCATCTATATTTTTGGTGTACTGAACCGACTTGTAATTTTCCTGCAGAATATCGCTTGCATCGGCCGAGAGGCGGTTTAAAAAATATATAGACAGGCCGCAGCTTATAAATGCCAGCACAAATAAGAAGCTGAAACCTGCGCGCAGTTTATTCTTTATTGTCATTATGATAAATAAAAGTCAAAATAAAATATTAAAACGCTATAAGCATTAGTCATACCGTTTTACGTTTTTGCATATAGTATCCTGATAACCAGAAATTTTAATTTAAATCCTCAGCAGGATTTGAAATTAAGCTTATCAAAATGAAATTATGATTTTCATTTTGATAAGCCTTACATAAGTACCGTTATTAAATTTAGAAACGAACAATCAGGTCCATTGCTGCGGTGTATTGATCTTTTTTGGTGCCATTATCATAAGGTGTAACACCATCGGCATAGGCCCGTTCGTAACGGATCTCGGGCCGAATGCGGATATAATTGTTGAAATAATGAACAAAGCCCAGGGTATGGCTTGAGTACCAGGTTGCATAACCGGTTCTGCCTGCCTGCGGGTCGTTAAGAAAATCGTTACGGAGCGAGAAATAATCCTTAACGGATACCTTTGCCTGGAAATAGTTTACGATACCGATAGCATTTTCCCTGCCCGGAATAGGCACTCCAGGCCCTACACCAGTGTAAAATGATTGAGCAGGCCCGTTAATAACCGTACCGCCGGTTAAGGCGTGGTATTCCCACATGTAATACATCTCTGTCATCATGTGGAAGGTTTCATTGAATTTGTGGCCCCAGGTAGCAACAACCATTTGCAGGTCGTCGTGCTGGCGGGTATAATCGCCGTTACCCAAAGAGTTGATACCTCCGTAAATAGAGTCATCATTACTATGCGATACCCAGCGCGCCATCAGTAAGCCATTTAACTGGGCCGAGCCGCTCCATGGTGCCATGTCATTCCCGGCATGTACGCCCACCTCCAGTTGCCAGTATGATCCCAGTTTAAAGGTAACCTGGGCACCGGTAAAAGTGTAAGGGTCTACGGTAAACATAAGAGAGTGCGAATACAGGTAGTTGTCTGTAGCCCACTGCGCCTCAATATCTGCCGGAGAGATAAAACGTCCGATTTTTAACAGCATACCATCGGCAATTTTAGGAAAGTAGATAAGGCCATAAATCTCTGCCGGGTCAAAACCATATTTATTATTATGGCCAAGCAGCTGGTTGCTGAAATAACCCTGGCCGGTGGTATAGCGGTAATCCGTACCAAAAATTGTGGTGAACAAAAAACCTGCTGATACGTGGTCAGTTTGTACCGTGTTTGGCTGCATATCGAATTTCAAACCTACCTGATCAAGTACTACATTGTTTGGAATGATATCATAAGATGTAGGTGCATTTGATTTTTTTGATGAACTGATGTTTCCAGCGGGATCTATCCAACCGTAAAACCTTAAGCGAGTATTGGTAAGCCCTAAAGCCTTTTGCAACGGATAAATAGGAGCAGTAGCATCGGCGCCTATAAGTGGAGCGCCGTCCCAATCTGATGTAGGGAACGGCGGCGATGATAGCGGTGAAGGCAAGGAACGGGCAACCGTATCACTTTTAATAATATGTTTGATTTTTACAGAGTCGGTTTGCGCATGTGCATTAAGGGCTATGGCACCCGCAGTTAGCAACGTAAACAGTTGTTTTTTCATTTTTTTATTAGTGAATTATTTGCATGCGTGGTAAAGTAAATTCCCTTTAAGTTACCGTTACTTAAAATCCTTTCAGCATATGAGCTTCCGGTTTGCTGCGTACTTGCCAAGTAGATGCCATAGACAACTAATAAATTATAAAAAACTGATAAAAAGATATTTATGAATAGAACTCTTCTCTATTTGATATTAAAAGGCTCTCATTTTGATAGTGTGATTATCAAAATAGAAGAAAAGAATTAAATAGATTGATTTTAGTGAAACTGGTAGAATACCATGCTACGGGTAACTTTATTAATGTGCAAGCTTAATTCGCCCACGCTGCCGCTAAAATCATCAATAATTTGCGAATGTATTTTATCCTTTGCAGTGTCTTGTTGTTCTTTAAGCTGTTCTGCTTTATTTTCTGCAGCCTCGCTATTTACGGCTTCCTTAATCATTTTAATTCCAGACAGCGGGTAAAGCATTATGTAAAAGAAATCTTTATCGCCGCTTACCCTACTTGTTAAAACATAGTAATTAAGCAGGTTGGGGTGCTTAACAGAGATGGTGTCTATTATCATTTTGTAATAGGGCATCATAGCTTTAGGCAGGTGCGCTTTATCTTTAAGCAAGACGTATTTATTGACCTGAAGGTAAGTTTGCAAGGCTTTATTCGGCACTGTTTGCGCATGCAGGCAAACTGTTAAAAAGAAAAAAGTGAGGAATAAAACAAAGCTTTTCATTTTTGTAATCCCTTATTCCAGATCATAATCCTTCAATTTACGATACAAGGTTGCTACACCTATGTTTAGCAAACGGGCGGCTTCTGCCCTGTTGCCATGTACATGTGCCAGCACGCGCTTAATATGATATTTTTCTATCTGCGAAAGATCAAAGGTTGAAAGCAGGTTTCCGTTTCCTATCGGTTGTGGTTCCTGCATTTCGTAAGGCAGCAGGGTTTCATCCAGGATGTTTTCATCAGCAAGTATTACCGCACGCTCAATGATGTTTTTAAGTTCGCGTATATTTCCCGGCCAGTTATAAGCTTCCAGTTTCTCAACAAATTTATCGCTTAAACCTGCAAACTGCTTTTTAACCTTTGCACCAAAGTAATTCATAAAGTACTCGGCAAGCAGGCGAATGTCTTTTTTACGGTCGCGCAGGGCAGGCAGCGTGATCTGGAATACCGATAAGCGGTAATAAAGATCGGAGCGAAAACGGTCTTTACTAACCTCATCCTGCAGATTGCGGTTCGTTGCTGCCAGTATGCGAACGTTTACCTGCGTAGGCCGTGTATCGCCAATTTTTAAAAATTGCTGCGACTCTAACACCCGTAATAATTTGGCTTGCAGATCGTGATCCAGTTCACCAATTTCATCCAAAAAAATGGTACCGCCGTTGGCTTCTTCAAAAAGGCCTTTTTTATCTTTAACAGCCCCGGTAAATGCACCGGCCTTGTGCCCGAACAATTCGCTCTCCAGCAACTCCTTGGTAAAGGCGCTGCAGTTCACTGCTACAAAAGATTTGCTGTGCCTGTTACTGGCCTGGTGTATAGCCTCGGCAAAAATTTCCTTTCCGGTACCAGTTTCACCCAGCAGCAAAACGGTAGTATCTGTAAGTGCAACCTTTTGTGCAAGTTTAATTACATCAGTAATAGCCGCCGATTTGCCGATAAGCCTGTCAAAACCGAATTTATTACTCAATTTTTTTTCAAGCTCTAAAACCCGGTATTGCAGCAATGCTTTATCCATTGCCTTACTTACCAGCGGAATGATCTTTTCGTTATCGTCGCCCTTGGTAATATAGTCAAAAGCGCCTGATTTTATGGCCTTTACACCATCGTTAATAGTACCAAAAGCGGTAAGCACAATGATCTCCGTAGCTGGCCAGCCTGCTTTAATCTGCGAGGTAAGCTCAATACCGTTTACATCCGGTAACTTTACGTCGCTTATTACAACAGGAACTACTTCCTGCTGCAGCTTTTTTAAACCTTCCTTACCGGTAGAGGCTACCAGCACATCATATCCTTCTAACTGAAGTATGCGTGCAAGCAGGTTGCGCAGGCGCTCTTCATCATCAATAATTAACAGCTTGTCTTTAGGGCTCATTTAAGGCAAAAGTAGTCAAGATTTTGAAATTCTGATTTTTGCAGAAATATTGTTTAGTACAACAGCCAGATCAGCTTGCTTTAACCAGGTATACAATAAATTCAAAACCGCTTCCAGGTTGGCTTTTGATTTCTATTTTACCGTTACCACGTTAATATCTGGCTCTTCTGATGGCACGTACCAGTCGCCGGTTACGCCTATCGTCATAAAATTTATCGGTAACCAGTATGGCATGAATAATTCCCGGCACCCAGAAAAATAAGGTTAAAAAGATATTAAGAATAAAAGCACCAATTTTGCCGGTAGTTAATATAGCCGCCGGTGGGCATATAAAACATAAAAAGAAGCGCATAATAAAATTGATTTGGAATAATCTATTTTTTGGTGATATGACTACTGCAGGTATGCTTTTGTTACTAACGTATCATTATAACAGCTATAATAATAAATTATCAAGCAGGATGATTGCGCAATGCCCGTAGATTTGCATATGATACAAGCCTTCAAAAAAGGTAATTGAAAAATACGGCAGGATTTAGTTAACTTAGCGGCCCTTAATGAAGTAAGGAATTATGAAAATTACTTTCGATTTTGAAAAGCCCCTTGCGGACTTACAACAGCAAATAGAAAAGGTAAAACAGGTTGAAGACAAAAGCAAACTTGATATGTCTGCAACCATTGCCGAACTTGAAAATAAACTGGAGGCAACCCGCCAGGATTTATATACCCATCTTACCGGCTGGCAAAAAGTACAGATTGCTCGCCACCCCGAAAGGCCTTATACTTTACAGTATATTGAGTTAATGTGCGATGATTTTATTGAACTGCACGGCGACAGAACGGTAGGTGATGACAAGGCAATTGTGGGCGGTTTCGGTACCTTAAACGGGCAAACGGTAATGTTTATAGGCCACCAGAAGGGGCGTAATACTAAAGAACGCCAGTACAGGAACTTCGGTATGCCAAACCCCGAAGGTTACCGCAAGGCTTTGCGCCTGATGAAAATGGCCGAAAAATTTAACAAACCGGTTGTTACCCTGGTAGATACACCGGGAGCATTCCCCGGCCTGGAAGCAGAAGAACGCGGACAAGGCGAGGCTATTGCACGCAACCTGCTGGAAATGTCGGTATTAAAAGTGCCTATAATTTCTGTAATCATTGGCGAAGGTGCATCTGGCGGTGCCTTGGGAATTGCCATCGGCGACAAAGTAATGATGCTCGATAATTCGTGGTATTCTGTGATCTCCCCAGAAAACTGTTCCACCATATTATGGAAAACCTGGGAAAACAAGGAACGCGCAGCAGAAGTTCTGAAACTTACATCAACAGAAATGTTAAAAAATAAACTGATTGACGGTGTAATTAAAGAACCTCTTGGTGGTGCACACCAAGACCCGGTAGCTATGGCCGCCACGTTGAAAAAGCAATTGCTAAAAGATCTAAAAACTTTAAAAGAACGCAACATAGACGAACTGGTAACCGAGCGCATCAACAAATTCTGTTCCATGGGTGTTGTTATTGAAGGAGAGAATTAAGAGCCTAAAACAGAATCAAGACATTTAAAATAGAATCAAGATACAAGAGCCAAGAATCAAGTTTCAAGATTTAGAAAAGAATTGGTTTATTGAAATTTAGCATGGTAAAAAGATAAATAGTAAAGCCGGAAAATTTCCGGCTTTACTATTTAATATATCAGCATCATGCAAAACGCAGGCATGTTAGTCTCGTTTTGCTTTGTTTCTAAAAATCACCTTTCTTTTGGTTTACTGTATAAATCTAAACTTTTCGGTGATTTCAGCTTTGTAAGCTTTACTGATAGGAATTTCGATACCGGTTATCCAAACACGGTTTTCATGAATACGTTCTATGTAATCTGTGTTAATTATATATGAGCGATGCACTCTTACCAATTCTTTCGCAAAACTTAACTTTTCTTCAAAATAGCTCAGGTTTTCGCTAAATACCTGGCTGCGGTCTTTAAACACAAATTCGCAATAGCTGCCATCGGCTTTTAAAAATAAAATATCAGCAACCCTTATCTTCTTGAAACCCAGTCCATTTTTAAGGAAAATTTCTGCACCTTGTTTTTGGTCGGCGATACTCGTCTTTACCGGGTTAAATTCATCAGCCTTTACAGCCTTTAAGGCAAAATCTATGGCAATGGAAATATCCTTTCTTGTAAAAGGCTTTACCAGGTAATGCACTGCATTGGTTTCGTAAATGGCTTTCTTACGTAAATATTCATCCTTGTTATTGGTGATGAAAATTACAGGTATGTCGCTGATCTTTTTAATTTCAATAGCAGTGTCTATACCGCTTGTTTTATCAGCAAGATGAATATCCATTATCAATATATCCGCCATCCCGGGCCTAAACTTTTTCAGCGTCTCAACGCCCGACATATAAATGTCCACCACCTCATAGCCCAGGTCTTCAAGGGTTATCTTTAAAGTTTCAGCAATTATCAATTCATCCTCAACAATCAGTATCCTCATTTAATATCTTATAAACGTTACGGAACAAACAGATTACACCCTTGTCAGGAAACAGTAAGTATGCCTCAGGGAAATATTTCATATACCATAAACATCATTTCACAAAGAAAAACGTATCCCTTACACATCTTTTTACACCTGGCAGTTACTAAATGGTAGCTTTAGCTATGGTTATTAAATAACACTTATTTCATAACCAGGTGGCAGGTTTTATTATGAATTGCCCTGATTACAAACTTTCACATAATTAATAATTTGTATGTGAACAAAGCGAAAATCAGCATTCCTCATATTACTAATACACCAGAGGCTTTAACCTAAACCTTTTCTTAACCGACCTTTTCAACAGCGCTGCTTGCGGCGCTGTAAAGAAAGCGTGTACGCCATACTATCCGTCGATATTAATGTATGGATAATTTTCCACCTTGTATATCTGCGTATGGGTTTCGCTTTGTCATTTTAATAAATTATTGATTTACAATTATTAAAAACATACAGGTTTAACACCTATGAAAGCATTCAGTTTCGCGATCTGAAAAAACCGTGGCTTTTACGGTAAATGCAGGTAATAAGAGGGCAGAGCCTGCCCTACCGTAAATGTCCACCTGCCCTCCTTAAAAATTAAAAAAAAGGAGGATACAATGAAAATTTCAAAAGTTCGCGTTGCGGTAGTTATTACCGCCGGGATGTTATTTGCCGCAGGTTGCAAGAAAGATGATACACAATTGCCCGCAAAAACACTTTCACAAAATAAATTTATTTATAAAAGCACAAGTATGGCTGTAGATTCATCCGGTGGTGAAAACCCCGGGAAAAAGCCATGATAGTAAACGGCCGCAAATTCTTGCGGCCGTTTTTATTATCTTTATATCGGCGTTTTGATATATAAAACTGCCAATAAACGCACTGTGCGTAATTTTGTATGTACAAACTGTTTCTAAAAATTGTATGGCTGATACTTTTTGTATGCTTTGATTTGTTATTGTATGCACAAAAAAACTTAACGGCAATTGATAGCCTGGTTATCAGGGCAAACAAGCTGTATGATAAAGACGCCGCCGCTGCAATTAAGTTAATGCAGCGTACCGAGTATTTGGCAATTTTAAATAAAGATAACCGGGTGGCTGCCATTAGCCAAAACACGCTTGCAGAATTTTACTGGGAAAAAAGAAGCTTAGACACCGCCCGTATTTACATTAAAAATGCGCTGGAATACAGCCAAAAAGCAGACATAGATTCTTTGCAGGGCGATTCGCGGGTTATTGCGGGATTGATAGAAAGAGACCGGGGGCTTATCCAAAATTCCATTGAAAATTTCATTTCTGCAATACCATTTTATAAACGGACCGGCAAACAAATTAAACTGGCTAATGCGTATTTTAATATAGCTGCAGCAGAGAACGATCTGTCGAGGTTTAATCTTGCCATTCGATATAACTTAATGGCAATTAATCTTTTTAAAAGCGACGAGGATATTTCCTATGGCTTTAATTCTATAGCAACATGTTTCAGCTCTTTACATGATTACAAGAAATCAATTTTTTATCATGAAAAGGCTTTGCAGCTGCGGGAAAAAATTAAAGATAAAGTTTTAACTGCACAGTCACTAAGTAACCTGGGCTATTCTTTTTACGAAGATGATCAGCCGGATTCGGCGCTATTTTATTTAAGAAGAAGCTTAGAAATACGGCGACACGACAAAGATTCGAGCCGTATGGTAATGACATTGCAAAACATTGGCGCTGCCCTTGCTAAAAAAAATGACCTTACAGATGAAAAAAGATTTTTAGACAGATCATTAAATATAGCGGCTGCTTATCACATGGATGAAGAATATGCCAAAGGAAGCCTGGATATGGCAAAGCTTTATCTCAAACAGCAACAGTATAACAAGGCACTAAACGCCGCCAGAATTACTGAAACTTCAGCTAAAAAAACTGAATCTCACGATGTGCTGATGGATACCTATTCTGTTGAATATGAAATATTTAAACGGATGGGCAATTATAGACAAGCGCTTTTCTATGATGACAATCGCGATAAGATAAAAGACAGCCTGTTTACCGTTGCCAAGGATAAAACGATATCCGAATTAGAAATACAGTACCAAACCCGGCAAAAAGAAAAAGACATTGCCGCGCTTAACCTTCAAAACGGATTGCAAAGAAAAATTGTTGGCCAGCAAAAATTATCTATTATCTGGCTGGCGCTTGCTGCCCTGTTACTTTCATTGCTTTTAATTATTGCCTACAGGAGCTTTAAAAGCAAACAAGCCGCCAATTTGCGTATACAAACGCTGATGAAAGATTTGCATCACCGGGTAAAGAATAACCTACAGATTTTATCAGGACTTTTTATGATGCAGATAAACAACTTAAGCGATGAAAACACTAAAAATGCATTGCGTGAAAACGAAGCCCGTTTGGCATCTATGAATTTGATACATAACAAGCTGTACCTTGATAATACTACCACGCAAATTGAGATGGAAGAATATTTAACCAAACTGCTGGAGCATGTAAAAGATTCTTTTGGCGCCAACCGCGAAAAAGATATTAGTTTAAGGGTAGATGTTGAACCGTTAATGCTGGAGGCCGACAAAGCTGTTGCCATTGGATTACTGATTAACGAACTTGCAACAAATGCGTTTAAATACGCCTTCGGCGATGATGATGGGGAAATTTATCTGGGTTTAAAAAAAGAAGGAAAATCAAAATTGAAACTTATATTAAGCGATAACGGAAAAGGCATTAAAAAAAACGACAAGGAAAAAGCACCATCATTTGGCCTTAAACTGGTTAACCTAATGGCCCGGCAATTAAATGCAACCCTTATAATTAAGCACGATAACGGTGTTTCCTATCAAATGGAAATTAATATTTAAATACACACTCCCAATCAAATTACGCACACCGCATAATACAACCGGCAAATCTCTTATCCTGGCCCTATCCTGGCTCTTGATTCTTGTCTCTATATTATCCCTTCCCAATCTCTTTTTTTCAATTTTGTTTTGAGAACAAAAAAATCGTCCTATATTTGCATTCCTTTTTAGAAAGTAACATTTCTACGGGAGATTGCCTGATAGTATAATGGTAGTACGACGGTTTTTGGTACCGTTTGTCTAGGTTCGAATCCTGGTCGGGCAACAATTAATGATTTCGGATTTAGGATGTTTGATCTCGGATTTATTTCGAAGAAAAATCCAAAATCCGAAATTGTTTTTTATAAAGGTCGGTAACAAGGATATTCAAAGGAAAATTGAATTCCAAATGCCGAAACGAAATACATCCGAAATCCCAAAAGATGCCTTTACAATTTAACCCGATTAAGTTATTTGCAGGTTCTGGTACCAAGGTGCTGGCGGCAGATATAGCGGCTTCATACGGTAGGGAGCTGGGAGAAGTGGTTATATCGCGTTTTAGCGATGGCGAGTTTCAGCCGCATTTTAATGAGTCTGTTCGTGGTTGCGATGTGTTTCTGATACAATCAACCAACCCGCCTACCGATCACCTGATGGAATTACTGATGATGACCGATGCCGCACGCCGTGCATCTGCGCATTATGTAACCGCAGTTATCCCTTATTTTGGGTTAGCACGCCAGGACAGGAAAGACAAACCGCGTGTTGCTATCGGTGCTAAACTGGTGGCCAACATTTTGGTAGCATCGGGCATTAACCGCATTATGACTATGGATTTGCACGCTGCGCAGATTCAGGGTTTTTTTGATATCCCGGTAGACCACCTGGATGCTTCGGTAATTTTTGTACCGTATATAAAAAGTTTAGGTCTTAAAGCCTTAACCATAGCTTCGCCGGATATGGGTGGCTCTTACAGGGCACGTACATTTGCCAAGTTCTTTAATGCCGAAGTAGTAATATGCGATAAGCGCCGCAAGCGTGCAAATGAAATAGAAGCCATGACTTTGATTGGCGACGTAACCGACCAGGACATTGTATTGATAGATGATATTTGCGATACAGCAGGTACCCTGTCAAAAGCCGCGGGCCTGATTATGGAACGTGGTGCACGCAGCGTAAGGGCGGTTTGTACACATGCGCTGCTATCTGGCAATGCGTATGATACGATAGAAAACTCTGCGCTTACAGAACTGATAGTTACGGATACTATTCCGCTTAAGCGTGAGAGCCCTAAAATTAAGCAGCTAAGCACTGCCGACCTGTTTGCCAGGGCAATAATGAACGTGAACGAGCATGGCTCTATCAGCCAGTTATTCAGGGTTGATTAATTGCTTAAGGCAGCTTTAAAAGAGAAACAATTTAAAAACACCCACGGGCACGATGCTGCGTGGGACTAACAAACAAATATAAAATGAAATCATTTGCTATTAGCGGTTCTCTTAGAGAGAACGTAGGGAAAAGAGACGCAAAAGAGCTGCGTTACCAGAGCATGGTACCTGCAGTACTTTACGGTGGTGCTACACAAACCCACTTTTATGCGTCCGCAGCTGATTTGAAAGCCGTAGTTTACACACCGGTTGTTCATTTCATCGATTTAGAAATTGCCGGTGTAAAATCTCAGGCTATCATCCAGGATCTTCAGTTCCACCCGTTAACTGATCAGCTTATTCACGTAGATTTTTTATTGCTTGACGAGAAAAAGCCAATCGCTATCGAAATCCCTGTTCTATTAACCGGAACTTCGCCAGGTGTGAAAACAGGTGGTAAACTGGTACAAAAATTAAGAAAATTACGTATCAAAGCTTTACCGAAAGATCACTTAGATTCTATTGAAGTGAGTATCGAATCGCTTGAAGTAGGTAAATCTGTAAAAGTTGGCGATCTTAAATTAGATAACCTTACTATCTTAAACGCAAAAGAAGATACCATTGTATCTGTAACCACTTCACGTGCATTGCGTCAGGCTGAGCAGGAAGCTGCACAAGGCAAAAAATAATTTCATTTCACTTTTAGTGATCTGTTTACAAACAGCGATAGGTTCAACTTATCGCTGTTTTTGTTTTAAATGAATATCTTCGCGTTTAAATGAATTACTTAATAGTAGGTTTAGGAAATATAGGGCCCGAGTATGCCGATACACGGCATAACATTGGCTTTATGATCCTTGATGAATTAGCTAAACAGGAAAATGCCAAATTCTACAACATGCGCCTGGCCTACTATACCGAAGTAACGCATAAAGCCCGCACCCTGTTCCTGATAAAGCCTACCACCTACATGAACCTCAGCGGCAAAGCTTTAAGTTACTGGATGAAAGAGCTTAAAATACCTGTAGAAAATATACTGGTACTGGTAGATGATATTGCTTTACCCTTTGGTACCTTGCGCCTTAAACCTAAAGGCAGCGCTGCAGGGCACAACGGCCTTAAGCACATAGAGGCCACGCTTGGTCATAACAATTACGCACGCTTGCGTTTTGGTGTGAGCGACAATTACCCTAAAGGCCGACAGGTAGATTACGTATTAAGCGGCTTTGACGATGATGAGGTACCTGCCCTACCCGCATTGATAGACCGCTCTATTGAAATGATTAAAAGTTTTGCTGTTATAGGGCCAGAGCTCACCATGACACGCTTTAATAAGTAACAACCCTGTTACAAACTAAGTTATTAGTTAAATTTGTGTTAAATCTACTTTTAGCCTGCAACGCTTTATTATCTTCGCGGGTCTCTTAGCCTAAATTACACCCCAGATGAAAAAAATTTTACTTCTTGTTTTATTTTGCTTTACGTGCGCTTCGTTATTTGCGCAAGCTCCTCAATTATTTACTGTTAAAGGTATAGTTATAGATTCTTCTTTCAACAAGCCTTTAGGCTATGTTACCGTTGCCTTACAGGACGCAAAAACGCTACAATCTATAAAGGGAGGCTTAACTAAAGATGACGGCAGCTTTGAATTAAAGGCACCGGCAGGCAAAGCATATCAATTAACTTTTGCATCGGTTGGCTATAAGAATAAAACGATCAAACTAACTCAAAGCGGCCTGGAGATAAATACAGGTAAGGTTTTTTTAAATGTATCGAGCAAAGAGCTGAATGAAGTATCAGTAACAGCAGTTAAGCCTGTTATGAAACGCGAGGTAGACAGAATAAGCTATGATGTACAAGCCGACCCGGAAAGCAAAGCCCTTACCGCGCTTGATATGATGCGCAAAGTTCCACTGCTATCGGTAGATGGCAGCGATAACATCCAGTTAAAGGGCAGCGGAAACTACAAGATCCTAATCAATGGAAAAGAATCTGCACTGGTTGCAAAGAACCCCTCGGATGTTTTAAGGGCTATGCCTGCAACCAATATAGAAAGGATAGAGGTGATCACTACCCCTCCTGCAAAATATGATGCAGAGGGTTTGGCAGGCATCATCAACATCATTACCAAAAAAAATGTGGACCAGGGCTATAACGCTAACATCAATGCAAGGTACAACAGTATCTGGGGCCCGGGCATAAACGCATCCATCAGCGTAAAAGAAGGCAAGTTTGGTTTAAGCAGCTTTATCGGCACAAACAGAAGAAATACATTTACCGCCGGTACCGATAACAGCCAGGTTTATAACAATGGGCAGTCGATATCGCAAAACGGTGTAAATAAAAACGGTGGGCATAACTTTTATACCTTCAACGAATTAAGTTACGAGATAGACAGCCTTAACCTTTTAACCGCATCCTTTGGCACTTACAAAGGTCGCGAAAACACGGATAATGATCTTTTCTCGTCTACTTTAAATACAGATCAGTCGGTTGAGCAGCATTACAGGCAGCAGGCAACGGGCTTTAATGGCTGGCAGGGATATGATGCGGGGTTAAATTATCAGTTAGGCTTTAAAAAGAATAAAGATCAGCTGCTTACGCTATCTTATAAATTTAATTATTCTCCCAATACTAATTACAGCGACAACTTGTTTTCAGAAAGGGAAAACTATTATCAATCGCAACAACCCAATTTTAACCAGTTTAACAGTGCCGGTGAAAGATCTCACACCATACAGTTAGATTATGCACAACCATTTAAAAAAGTAACAATGGAGGCAGGCGCAAAAGCAATTTTACGCAACGACTTCAGTAATTTCATACGTTCTGACCTGGATTCGGCTACAAACGTTTATAACTTAAACCCGGCCTATACGGATGATTTTAATTATCAGCAGGATGTCTATAGCCTATACAATTCATACCAGTTAAAGCTGAAAAAGTGGAGCGCTAAAGCAGGCGTTCGCCTGGAGCATACCGATATCAACGCAGATTTTACTTCGGTAAATACCAAGGTGAATCAAAAGTATAATAATTTAATTCCATCAGTATCCATTCAGCGTTCGTTTAAAACCAGCAGTATAAATTTCGGCTTTACGCAACGAATTCAAAGACCTGGTATTTACCAGTTAAATCCATTTGTTGATAATACCAATCCGCAGTTTGTATCAACCGGTAATCCAAATCTGCGCCCGGAGTTAAATAACACCTTCGAATTAAATTACAGCAACTTTGCTAAAAATGCTTTTAACCTGGGTTTGAGTTATGCTTTCTCAAATAACTCTATCCAGAATGTGACCAACCTTACCGTGAAGGACGGACCGAACAACACCCTGGATACCGTTACCACAACTACCTACCAAAATTTGGGAAGTAACCGCACACTGGGTTTAAATTTTAACACCAATCTTAATTTTGCCAAGCAATTATCCATAAGCTTTAACGGCCAGATACAAAACGTTTGGCTAAGGGGTACTTATAACGGCGAGTTTTATAAAAACTCGGGAATTACGGGCAGCGGCTTTGGGAGCTTTGGCTACAAATTTGGCACAGGTTACAGGGCAGGTATTGATGCAGGTTTTTTTAGCGGGCAGGTAACGTTACAAGGTAAATCAAGTAGTTTTGTTTACAACGGATACTCCATTACCAAAGAGTTTTTAAATAAAAAGGCTACCATATCCTTTGTGATCAATAATCCCGAAACCAAGTATCACGATAATACATCAACCACTACTACACCGCAGTTTTACCAGTCTACCCTATCACAGTCGCCATACCGCAGCTTCAACGTTCGGTTAAATTATAAATTCGGCAGGCTCAACGGCGACATAAAAAGAAACCGCCGAGGCATTGATAATGATGATACCAAAGGCGGCGGCAAAAGCTCGGGCGGAAATTGATAACTTTGCTGCATGAAAGTATACGGTATAACCAACTGCAATACGGTTAAAAAAGCGATTGACTGGCTAAAAGCCAACCATGTTGAATATGAGTTTCAGGATTTTAAAAAGCTGGGTGTAAGTACAGAAAAATTAAATGAATGGGGTGAAAAGGCAGGCTACGAAAAGTTCATGAACAAACAAGGCCTTACCTGGAAACAGTTAGCCCCCGAAGTTAAGGATAGCATTAAAACCAAAGAGGACGCCCTGGCGCTTTTAAAAGAAAAAACCAGCATGATAAAAAGACCGGTTATTGAAAACGGCGATTTCTTATTCTTTGGCTTTGATGAAAAGGTTTACAACGAAAATTTAAAGAAATAACAGGTTTTAAAACTCTTATAGCAGGAGCAGAATGATGGATCATTTTGCTCCTGTTTTGTTTATACCACTTTCACAAATGGTAAATTTACGGCCGCTTTATTTTATCGTAACAATCGTTTTACGCGAAAATGTAATAGCCTAATTAATAGTATTATTGCGGTTAACTAAGTAAACTGTATAAAATGAAATTAAACCTGATTGCCGGTTTCACACTGGCATTTATGGCGGTGGGATATGCGGGTTTGGCGCAGAACGTTCCTGCCCAGCAACAGATCCCCGGCATTGCGCCAACTACCAATTACGATTATCACGAAACTTTCGGCCCGTTGTTCTACAATAAGAACGGTAACGAGTACCGCGCTGCAGATGGCGAACCGGGACCTAAATACTGGCAAAACCGTGCCGATTATCAATTAGCTGCCAGGCTGAATGATGTAACCAATGAGATTACCGGTTCTGAAGTTCTTACTTATACCAATAACAGCCCGCAGCGATTAGGCTATTTATGGATGAATTTAGAGCAGAACCTGTTCAAAAAAGATTCGAGAGGATCATCTATCGTTCCTTTGGTAGGCGAGCCGCCAGTTAAGAAAAGCCGTAACTGGGGCCGCGGCCAGGATTTTGACGCAGGTTATAAAATCAAATCTGTAAAGGTTATTGGTGCAAAAGGCGCACTTACCGATATTAAATTCCTTGTATCTGATACCCGTATGCAATTATTCCTTCCGCAGGAAATTGCGGCAAGCGGCGGTCAGGTAAAACTGAAAATTGAATATTCATTTATCTCGCCTGATTATGGATCAGACCGCATGGGTATACAAGATACTAAGAACGGTAAGATCTTCCAGGTGGCGCAGTGGTACCCGCGCATGTGCGTTTATGACGATATTTACGGATGGAACACCATCCCATATACCGGCCCGGGAGAATTTTACCTGGAGTACGGCGACTTTGACCTGAGCATCACTGCACCGGCTAACCACATTGTTGTGGCATCGGGCGAACTGTTAAATCCGCAGGAAGTTTATACGCCAACCCAGTTAAAACGCTGGGCAGATGCTGCAAAAAGCGAAAAAACAGTCATCATTCGTTCTGCTGCCGAGGTGACCGATCCTTCATCTCGCCCGTCAGGAAAAAAAGAATTAACCTGGCACTTTAAGATCAAAAGTGCACGTGATGCTTCATGGGCTTCGTCAGCTGCGTTTATCATTGATGCAGCAAAAATGGATCTGCCAAGCGGTAAAAAGTCTATCGCTATTTCTGCATACCCTGTAGAAAGCGATGGCGCTGAGGCATGGGGCCGCTCAACCGAGTACGTTAAAAAATCTATCGAATACAACTCTGATAAATGGTTTGAGTTCCCTTACCCGGCTGCTACTGCAGTTGCCGGTATAGTAGGCGGTATGGAGTACCCTGGTATCGTATTCTGCGGCTATAAAGCTAAAGGACGCGGCTTGTGGGGTGTTAACGACCATGAGTTTGGCCACACCTGGTTCCCAATGATAGTTGGCTCTAACGAGCGTTTGTACGGCTGGATGGATGAAGGCTTTAACACTTTCATCAACACACTGTCAACCGCAGGCTTTAACAACGGTGAATACAAAAGCAACAGGCCGATGGACATGCACCGTATTGGCGGCTTCTTTACAGCACCAACGCTGGAGCCTATTATGAGCCAGCCTGCAAATCTTAAGGAAATAAATACCGGTACTTTGCTATATTCTAAACCAAGCGCAGGTTTGGTATTATTGCGCGAGCAGGTATTAGGCCCAGAACGTTTTGACTTTGCCTTTAAAACATACATTGCTAAATGGGCATTTAAGCACCCTACTCCTGATGACTTTTTCCGCACTATGGAAAACGCTGCCGGCGAAAACCTGCAATGGTTCTGGAGGGGATGGTTCCTGCACGACTGGCGTTTGGATGTCGCCGTTCAGGATGTTAAATATGTGAATGACGACCCGACAAAAGGTGCCATCATCACTATTGACAATCTTGAAAAAATGGCTATGCCGGTTACACTGGAAATAAAAACCGTAAGCGGCAAAACCGACCGCGTAAAACTGCCGGTTGAAATATGGGAGCGCAACAGCCGCTGGAAATTCAACTACCCATCTACCGAGGCGATTGAATCTGTTACCTACGACCCTGACAACGTATTGCCGGATTATAACCCGGGAAATAACGTTTGGAAGAAACAACAATAACCACTTACCGATATTGGGCAAAGCAGTTTTCTTTTGGCAGTTAGCTAACGGAAAACTGCTTTGTTTTTTAAGCGTAGTGTAAAAATCCTAAAAGCAAAACCTTTATAGGTTTTAATAGGTTTAACTTGAAAACACCTTCCTATGCAAATAAAATATCTTTTAATTCCCCTGCTATGTTTTTTAGCCGTATCCGTTAGTGCACAAAACGTTTTAAAGGGTTCTGTTGTAGAAAGCGGAAATAACAATAAACTGTCTAATGTTTTTATCCGCGACTTAAGCAACAAACAACTTGGGCTAACTGATAATAACGGTAATTTTAGTATCCGTACAGAAAGCGGGCATACCATTATTTTTGATCTGCCGGGATATGTTTCAGATACCTTATATGTTGTTGACCTTACTGCAAAAAAGATAGTTTTGCAAACCAAAACCATTAACCTGAACGAGGTAAGCGTTACAGCCACCCGCCGGCAGGATTTCGACCCGCAAAAAGAATACCCGGATGTATATACCAAGAGTAAGGTTTACGTGTTATCACCCACATCTTGGTTTGGGAAAGATGCTCGCGACGCCCGAAAACTTAAACGCTATTTTAAATCTGAAGCACAGGAACGCCACGTAGACGAAGTGTTTAACCGCGCATACGTGGGAAGCATAGTGCCGCTGAAAGGACAGGACCTGGAAAATTTCATGTCGATGTACCGCCCAACCTATGCATTTTTAAGAAGTAATAACAGCGAATCACTGGTGGCTTATATCAACGACTCATATAAAAAATACCAGTCACTGCCGGCCGATAAACGCAGCTTACCGCGCCTTACCGGTAATTGATAGTCATAGGTTAGTGCTAACGAAACAAATTATTTTTTCTGAATGTTATAACGATAAAACTAAACATCATGAGAAGAAAATTATCGGGTTTGTTAATGCTTGCAGCATTGCTTGCCATGCTAAACACCAGCTGTGCGCCACCGCACCATTTAAAACCGCCGCCACCGCCACCAGGACATCCATAAATATCAGGCCTCGGGCCTCACCTAAATCCTCTACAAAGGGAAGGACATAAGGAAAGCTTAAAAACCTCACCTAAATCCTTTTCAAAGGAGAGGACTTAATGACTACTAAAAAAGCCTCATTTAAATCGTCGTTTAGATAATTTAAATGAGGCTTTTGATTTGAGTATATACCTTTAATTGGCTTTGCTTTCTTCGTGTTGAACGTCTGCAATTATTTGGAACATTTTTTTCGCCCCTGCAACGGTGGCTTCAAAAGTTTCTTCGGGTTGCTGGTTAAGTATTTCGCAAAAGCTTTTCCAGTTATTAATAAGTTCGCTGCCGTAAATCTGGTAGTAATGAAAGTTGAGGTTTAAGTTGCTTAAGTTAGGATTGGTTTTAAGCCGCTTTACAATTACGCTGCCGCCCAGCGTTGCTCCTTCTAATACATAAAGCGCCCCTAATATTTCGGCATCACTCTTTTTGAAGGTTGTATCTTCTTTTTTAGCTACTGGTGGTGTAATCTGGAGTTCCTGCAGGTCGGCAAGTAAAGCATTTGTTTTTTTACGCTTTTCTGTTTGCAGCTTTCCGGCCATTTGCGGGCTCAGCTTGTCAAACAGATCTTCTTCGTACAGGTTATGAACAATATAGTTGGTAATAAGTATCTCTGTGTATTGTTGTAAAGACAGGCTTCCGTTCATTATTTCGTTAACGAACATCAGTTGCTCCAACTCGTTATGATTGGGCAGCGTGGCTTGTTTCAGTGTTTCGTGCAGCATGTATATTTATATTGTTTTTCAATACAAATATACAATTGTCAGGCACAGTTTGAGAGTACGTCGTCAAGGCAGGAGTAAAGATCGGCAAGGGCAAAAGGTTTTGAAAGATAAGCAGAAGCGTCTATTTCCTGTGCTAAACGTTCTATGTCCTGATGGCCTGAAAATAATACAAACGGTATTGTTTTGTAAGCAGTTATGTTTTTAATTTCACTAACAATGTCCTTCGCCCTCCTCTGCCCCAGTTGGTTGTCAACCATTATAACATCGGGCATAAAATTGTCAAATGCTTCTAAAACGTGACTGTTTTCCATCTCGACTTTAACAAGATACCTGTCTTCCAGGGCCATTTCTACAATTTCGGCGATATCCTGATCGTCTTCAATTACCAGTATTTTTTTCAAAATATTAATTTAAATTTAAAATTTTGGTAAACCAAAAATCATGTATGGATTGCAGGCACGATACAAGGTTAAGGTAGCCAGATGGCTTGTTCAGATATGCATTTGCTCCAAACTCAAGCGAAGCTTTTACATCTTTCGGGTTGTCTGAAGTAGAAAAAAACAAAACAGGGGTGTATCTTAAAAAAGGAATTTCCCTTATCCGCTTAACCAGGTCAAGGCCCGACAGGCCTGGAAGGTTCAGATCGAGCAATATAAGTTTCGGCTTGTTTTTCGCGTCAGTTAACTCCTGTAACAGGTCTAATGCATCTTTCCCATTCTCAATTATCTTAATCGATAAATCTCCATTCACCTCCTGTAATGCATTTTCTGTTAAAAAAGCAAAGTCGGTATCGTCTTCAACATAAAAAATATCAGGTACGCTCACTATTATAATTTTTTAAAAGCTATATAAAATATTGTGCCAACTCCCAAAGTACTTTCAAACCAGATACGGGCCTCGTGCTTTTCCACTATGCGTTTAACTATGGCAAGCCCCACGCCGGTGCCTTCATAATCTTTCACGTTATCCATCCGTTTAAACAGCTCAAACACACGGCTATAGTAGTTCACGTCAATCCCCACCCCATTATCACGCACGGTGTAAGTAATCTCGTCGCCGTTAACAGAACCTTCAATGCTTACCTTTGGCGGAGTAGAGCGCGATGAGTATTTAACGGCATTATTAAGCAAATTAGTAAATACCTGGCTTATCATGGTAGCATCACCATTAATATCCGGTGTTTCGCCAATTTCAATTTCCAGATCAGGCAAATTAAATGCAGCAGTTAGTTCCTTCTTTATTTCGCCTATCAGGTTTGTCATATTAATGGGCGACATTTCTAGATCGGCACGGCCAACCCTCGAATAGTTTAAGATCTCTTTGATCAGAAAGTTCATCTTATCGGTACCGGCTATGATTCTGCCCAGGATCTGTTTTGCACGGTCGTCCAGGCTTTTATTGCTGGTGATCAGAAGTTCTGAATAGCTTTTTATGGATGATAAAGGTGTCCGCAGATCATGCGATATCGTGAAGCTAAAGGTGTCCAATTCCTCGTAAGCAAGCTTTAGTCGCTCATTAAGTTGGCGAATATCATTAGCTTTACGGTTAACGGCATAAACAATCTGCTCGCGGATATTTATAACTGCACTTACTTCTTCATTGCTCCAGCGCGCGGATGTATTTTTAACTATTTCCGTCCAGCTTTCAAATGATCTGCGGGGCGATAACTGCATCAGGCCGTCTGCACCCTGTTCAACATCTTTGTCAGGCTTGCCTGCCCAGTTGATGGTTTGCTGCTGCTCGGGTTTGAACCAGATGATCAGTTCGCTCAGTTCCTTAGAAAGTACGCAGGCTAAAATTCCGCTGGCAAGAAAACTAAAGCTTTTTGCAGGGAAGTATATTTCAGGGAAGCGGTGCGAATAATAAACAGAATCCTGCATGTTCACCTTAAGCCATTTCACTATGCCGTTTATCTGGTCGCGGGTTGGGGTGTTGCCCACGGTTACCAACTGGTTATCAAACAGCACTACTGCACCTGTTGCTGTTGTAATATCTTTTATGGTGATGCTTTTTGAAGTAAGCGCATCTATAATATAATTCTCTTTTTCTATATATTCAGATAGTACCGCTGCCGAAGCATTTAGCCTGGTTTGCTTTTCTACATCTTCTTCATCCTGGCGATACTCCAGCGCCGAGGATAATATCTGGCCTATCAGTTTTGAAGCATCGCGTGCCTTATAATTGATAAAACGCGGCGAGTAGTTGTGGCATGCCACTAAACCCCAAAGCTCGCCATGTGCCATAAGCGATATGCTAAAACTGGATGCTACACCCATGTTTTTTAAATACTGGATGTGTATGGGCGATACCGACCTTAAAACAGAATGCGTAAGATCTAACGGCGCACCATCAGGTCGTAATGTAATGATTGATGAACTTTCGCTGTTTACATCGGCAATGATACGGGTAAGGTTGATCTTATAAAGTTCGCGGGCCTGTTTTGGAATATCTGAAGCAGGATAATGCAAACCCAGGAAAGGTTCCAGGTGGTCGTTCTTTACCTCTGCAACCACTTCGCCATGCGCATCCTCGCCAAAACGGTAGATCATTACCCGGTCATACTGGATAATTTTCTTAATCTCTTTTGCAGCGTTGATAAGCAGCGAATTAAGGTTTTTGCCAGAAAGAATATCTGATACCGAGCGACCGATGGTTTTCTGAATATCAAAATCCAGGTCGGAGGCGATGGTTTCAAACTCCAGTACAAATTCATTGCCCGAGATTGATGTGATAAGATTATAAGGCTTACCATCCAATTCCAGGTAAAATGGATTAATGGATTCAAAGTTTCGGCTGCCTGCGCTTATTTGCAGCATTTGCGCAATTTTAAGCTGTGTACCAGATATGTTAAGCCTGGCCTCTATATTATCAAAAGGTTTATCCAGGTAATTTTGTGGCTGGTCGTTTATGAAAAACGCTATATTCTCGCTTATATAACTAACAATAAAGGTTTTGATATTAACCCCAATTAAAAAGCCATGCGACTGCACTTTACCCGGAATATGAATAGGCTCCCTATCGCAATTTGTTAAATCAACCTGGAATGTGTCCATTAGTAATAGATTGTAACTGAATTAAATGGCGAAAAATACTATAAAGTTGCAGTTATAAGAAATATATTTCAATAACCAGCAGTCGCTGTATATCGCCGTTTGTTGAACGGATGCAAGGGTTTATTGTTTGTAAATGGCCCTTAGGCAGGCGTTTTTAAACAATTTTAAGGCAGCGATTAATCCTTTTCATTTTAGATCTATCCAATAAACAAACGCCGCAATTAAGGTGTTGAAATTAAAACTTAAAGTCATGAAAAAGAAATTTGTTGGATTTGCGCTTGTTATAATTGCTTTTATGTCAATTACTTCCGGATGTGTAGTTCGCGAAGGATACTATGGACACCCGCACCGTTACTACCACGGATGGTAATAAATAAAGATAGTTTTTAGGATGGTTTCAGTGCAGATGGATAGAGACCCCGGACGAAAGTTCGGGGTCTTTTTTTTATAGATTGTCCGAACCCGAATTTGGGGAATTGAGAATTTTAGTGAATGGGAAAATTGCTGAGTGTATTAATTGTCTGAATTCGAATTTTAGAATCGAAAAAAATTAGGTGAATTTGTCATTGCGAGCGATAGCGTGGCAACCTCGTCGCTATGCATTGGCTACATGATTGCCTTGTCGTTCCTCCGCGCAATGACAAATTTTTTAAAATAATAAATGGACCTGGATCAGACAACCGCCAATGTAAAGGATTCTCATTCCAAAAATTCCTGAATTCCATAATTCAAGTTCAGACAATTCTTGCAAATTTTTCAAATAACCACTTGAAAATCAAAAAATAACTCCGTACTTTTGCAGTCCCGAAAACTGCCCGCCGTGTTGGTGTGCTGAAGGGATTTAAAAGAATCAAATAAAAAAAAGCAATTAAATGCCTACTATTCAACAATTAGTTAGAAAAGGTAGAGTAGCTCTGGAAGACAAGAGTAAGTCTCCGGCGTTGGACAGCTGTCCACAGCGAAGAGGAGTATGCACACGTGTGTATACCACTACCCCTAAGAAACCAAACTCAGCAATGCGTAAAGTAGCCCGTGTGCGCTTAACCAATGGAAAAGAAGTAAATGCTTATATCCCTGGTGAAGGTCACAACTTACAGGAGCACTCAATCGTGTTGATCCGCGGTGGTCGTGTGAAGGATTTACCAGGTGTACGTTACCACATCATCCGTGGTGCATTAGATACATCAGGTGTTGCCGGCCGTAACCAACGTCGTTCTAAATATGGTACTAAACGCCCTAAACCAGGACAAGCAGCAGCGGCTCCTACAAAGGGTAAAAAGAAATAATTAAAGGAGGATAGTAACAATGAGAAAGTCGAAACCAAAAAAGAGAATTATCCTTCCTGATCCAAAGTTCAATGATACTTTGGTAACAAGATTTGTGAATAACATGATGTATGATGGTAAAAAATCTACCGCATACGCTATATTCTACAACGCTGTTGAAATTGTTGAGAAGAAAACCAGCGAAAACGGGTTAGATACCTGGAAAAAAGCGCTGAATAACGTAATGCCTGCCGTAGAAGTAAAAAGCCGCCGTGTAGGTGGTGCTAACTTCCAGGTGCCTACAGAAGTTCGTCCTGAGCGTAAGGTAGCTTTAGGTATGAAATGGCTTATAAGCTATGCCCGCCGCCGTGGTGAAAAAACCATGATGGAGAAATTAGCCGGTGAGATCATCTCTGCTGCTAAAGGCGAAGGTGCTGCGGTTAAAAAGAAAGAAGATACGCACAAAATGGCCGAGGCTAACAAAGCGTTCTCACATTTCCGTTTCTAAGATTAGATTACACCGGTTAGGTGAATGATTACACAGATTAAATATTAGGATTACACTGAATTTATAAGATTGCGACTTTTTAAAAGCAATCGAAGATCGGTGTAATTTCCTGAATGAATCGGTAAAATCATCAAACCAAATCAGAGAAATCAAAAAAAACAAGCATGTCAAGAGATCTTAAATACACAAGAAACATAGGTATTGCCGCGCATATTGATGCTGGTAAAACTACTACTACCGAGCGTATCCTTTACTATTCTGGCGTTAGCCACAAAATAGGCGAGGTACACGAAGGTGCTGCAACAATGGACTGGATGGCGCAGGAGCAGGAGCGTGGTATCACTATTACCTCGGCTGCTACTACCGTTAACTGGAAGTACCGCAACAATACCTATCACATGAACATCATTGATACCCCGGGTCACGTGGACTTTACCGTAGAGGTAAACCGTTCATTACGTGTGCTTGACGGTTTGGTGTTCTTATTCAGCGCCGTTGACGGTGTTGAGCCACAGTCAGAAACTAACTGGCGCCTGGCTAATAACTACAACGTACCACGTATCGGTTTCGTTAATAAAATGGACCGTTCAGGTGCCGATTTCCTTAACGTGGTAAAACAGGTTAAAGAAATGTTGGGCAGCACCGCTATTCCGCTTCAGTTACCTATCGGTGCTGAAGATCAGTTTAAAGGTGTTGTTGATTTGATCAACTTCCGTGGTATAGTTTGGAATGAGCATGATAAAGGCATGACCTTTACTGAAGTTCCTATTCCTGATGATATGATGGAAGAAGCTACCGAGTGGAGAGAAAAGTTATTGGAAGCTGTAGCTGATTTCGACGATAGTTTGATGGAGAAATTCTTTGACGATCCAAACACTATCACGGAGCGCGAAGTATTAGACGCATTACGCCAGGCTACTTTAGCAGGCAAAATTGTTCCGATGACTTGCGGTTCGTCTTTCAAGAACAAAGGCGTACAAACCATGCTGGATTACGTAATGGAGTTAATGCCTTCACCTTTGGATTCTAAAGGTGTTATTGGTACTAACCCTGATACCGGTGCCGAAATATTGGTTAAACCAGATGTAAAAGAGCCTTTTGCAGCGCTTGCGTTCAAAATTGCTACTGACCCGTTTGTGGGCCGTTTGTGCTTTATCCGTGTTTACGCAGGTAACCTGGATGCTGGTTCATACATCTATAACATGCGTTCAGAAAGCAAAGAGCGTATCAGCCGTATATTCCAGATGCATGCTAACAAGCAAAATCCTATCCCTAACGTAGGTGCGGGTGATATTGCTGCGGTTGTGGGCTTTAAGGATATTAAAACAGGTGATACCCTTTGCGATGAAAAACACCAGTTGGTTCTTGAATCTATGGTGTTCCCAGACCCGGTTATCGGTTTAGCAATTGAGCCTAAAACTCAGGCCGACGTTGATAAATTAGGTATTGCTTTAGGTAAACTGGCCGAAGAGGATCCAACCTTTAAAGTACAAACCGACCAGGATACCGGCCAAACAGTTATTAGCGGTATGGGCGAGTTACACCTTGACATTTTGATGGACCGTTTAAAACGCGAGTTTAAAGTCGAGGTTAACCAGGGTGCGCCACAGGTTGCTTACAAAGAAGCTATCACCGGTACTACACAGCACCGTGAAACTTATAAGAAACAAACCGGTGGTCGTGGTAAATTTGCCGACATCCAAGTTATTATTTCTCCGGGAGAAGAAGGTAAAGAAGGATTAGAGTTTGTTAACGAGATTGTTGGTGGTTCTATCCCTCGCGAGTTCATTCCATCTGTAGAAAAAGGCTTTAAGTCTGCTATGGATAATGGTGTATTGGCAGGATTCCCGCTTACCAGCTTAAAAGTTCGCTTAATTGACGGCTCTTTCCACGCAGTCGATTCAGATGCGCTTTCATTCGAAATTGCAGGCCGTTCGGCATACCGCGAAGCATTGCCAAAATGTAAACCGGTATTGTTAGAGCCGATCATGAAAATTGAGATCTTAACCCCTGAAGAAAACATGGGTGACGTTATCGGTGATATGAACCGTCGTCGTGGACAGCTGCAGGGTATGGACAGCCGTGCAGGTTCACAGGTTATCAAAGCAATGGTGCCACTTTCTGAAATGTTTGGTTATGTAACACAGTTACGTACCATTACATCAGGCCGTGCAACTTCAACCATGGAATTTGATCACTATTCTGAAGCGCCACGTAACGTACAGGAAGAAGTTGTTGCTAAAAACAAAGGCCGCAGAAGAGGCGGTGACGAAGACTAATTTTCGATTACACCGATGGGGGATTGATTACACCGATTAATAACAGTGAAATCATTCCCTGAAAGGTGAAATCAAATAATAACAATTAACCGGTCAATGTCTAATAAATAGCTCTTAGGCACGACCAAATCAAATCAGTGAAATCGCTGGACAATCTGTTTAATCAATAGAATAATCGGTGAAATCAAAAAAAGTAAAACAATGAGCCAAAGAATCAGAATCAAACTAAAATCTTACGATTACAACCTGGTTGATAAATCAGCTGAGAAGATCGTTAAGACCGTAAAGCCAACCGGCGCTGTAGTAAGCGGACCGCTTCCTTTACCAACTGAAAAGAAAATCTTTACAGTATTACGTTCACCACACGTTAACAAAAAAGCGCGTGAGCAATTCCAACTATGCTCTTACAAGCGTTTGTTAGATATCTACAGTTCAAACTCAAAAACTGTTGATGCTTTAATGAAGCTTGAATTGCCAAGCGGTGTTGAAGTTGAGATCAAAGTGTGATAGTACCGGAAGATCAGCTATTCGAGAAAAAGATTCTGTTCAGAAACAAGTGATAAGAATCAAAATTCACGATAAAACAACAAAAGCCATTTCGAAAGAGATGGCTTTTGTTGTTTTATGGATTTGTGTAGTGCGGAATTTATTACCTGCATTGTAAAACAGGGCGATAAAATTAACCGCCCTGTTTTAAATCCTTATTCTACTATCAGGCTTGCCATTGCATCCCTTGTAAATCCTTTCAGATCGCCGGTGCGGCCTTCATGAATTTTTTTGGTCCAGAAAGGATCAGACAATAACGGGCGTCCCACCGCTACCAGGTCAAAATCACCACGATCCAGGCGGCGTAACAATTCCTCAAGCGAGCTTGGTTCCGAGGCTTCACCTGCAAAGGCTGCCATAAAATCGCCGGTTAAACCTACCGAACCTACGGTGATGGTTGGTTTGCCGCTCACTTTTTTAGCCCAGCCAGCAAAGTTTAAATCAGAACCTTCAAATTCCGGCTCCCAGAAACGGCGTTGCGAGCAATGGAAAATATCAACACCTGCATCTGCCAGCGGATTGATCCACGCTTCCATTTCCTGCGGATTTTTAGCAAGCTTAAAGTCATAAGCTGATTGCTTAAATTGTGACAAGCGTATAATGACTGCAAAATCATCACCTACGCGTTTCCTCACTTCTTTTACAACTTCTATCCCAAAACGGCTGCGTTCCGGCAAGGTTTTGCCACCGTAGTTGTCAGTACGTTCATTGGTTTCGTCCCAAAAAAACTGGTCTATCAGGTAACCATGCGCACCATGAATTTCCACACAATCAAAGCCGAATTCCTTAGCATCGGCTGCGGCCTGGCCGTAAGCAGCAATGGCATCGGCAATGTCTTTTTCGGTCATCACCTTGCCGTTAACATTTCCTTTTCTGTTTAATCCCGACGGTCCTTCAAAAGGCTCTGAAGGCACCCATCCTGATTGGTGATTATCCATAATACCCATGTGCCAGATCTGCGGACCCATTGAACCATTGGCTTTATGCACGCTGTCTATCACATTTTTCCAGCCAGCTAAGGATTCATTTCCATAGAAATGAGGCACATTGGCATCGTTAGAGGCCGATACGCGATTGATCACTGTACCTTCGGACAAAATCAGGCCAACTTCGCCCTCTGCTCTTTTGGTATAGTAATTAGCCACCTCTGCAGTTGGAACCCCGTTTGGCGAAAATGCCCGTGTCATAGGCGCCATTACAATGCGGTTCTTTATGCTTAATGATTTCAGGTTAAATGGCTTGAATAAATTGTCGGTATTCATAGATGTTGTTTTTATTTAAATTTCTGATTGAATTAATTTGCTTAGATCTTTAAAAGCCTGCTCATTGCGGCTGTAGTAGGTCCACTGCCCGCGCCGTACCGATTTCACCAAACCTGCACGCTGTAAAGTGGTCAAATATTCGGAAACGGTAGATTGGGTTAAGCCACTTTTCAATTGTATCTGGCCAACGCAAACACCATCGTCATAGCCATAGACAGCTTGGTCTGGAAAATTGACTTCCGGCTCTTTGAGCCAGTTTAAAATCTGCAGCCTTGTTTTATTGGAAAGTGCTTTAAAAGTCTCCACCTGGTCCATACACCAAAGGTATATCGGGTTTTCCCGATATACCAATTAAAGTTTTACAAATGACTTTGAGGAGATAAACGGTGGGAAAGCTAAGTGCAGGAGCTTTAAAGATCAAAAACTCTTTAACGTTATCCTTTCGTTTTCAAGTTTTGCAAAGCCGCGTTCAAGCGCCTTATCAATCCCTGCACGCATAGCGGTTTCTACAATGGCTCCAATCCGTGCGTAACCGAATAATTTTGCGGTTTCCCTTACCAGGTCGTTGTGTGAAAGGCTTATCTGGTTGGTTAAAACTTCCAGAACACCGTTTGCAACTTCTTCTGGTGGCAGGTCATCTGCATCCCTTCTCTGGTTGTCGTTTGCAGCCGTGCGAAAAACATTATATTCATTGGGCTGCTGGCCGTCTTTCCATAAAAAGCTAGTGTAGGCATGCTTTTCTTCATGAAGATTCATCTGCCGGCAAATCATATCCAGATGTGCGGCCACCCTTGCGCCGGAGCGCGATATGCCCCAGGCGGCTAAAACCCTTTTACAGAGCAGACCCTTGCTTATAGGCGATTCTGTATCTAATACGGCTGCTATTTGCGATCTAACCTTTTCAAGGTTGTGCGAAAATAGGAAATCTTCGTACGAATTAGTGATCTGTATCTCTACCGGGCAAACTTCATATATTTTAGCCCTTGTAACAGCGGGCGGTCTGTTAACAGGTACAAAGCTTTGCGCCGAAGCTAATGGCTCTTCAGCCGGTTTATCAGCTATGGGGGTTAATTCTATCAAATGCGGTTCGGCATTCATATCATCTTCGGCAAATTTGATCGCCGAAAATAATGCGCTTAAAACTTTATCAGGTCTTTCCCACCACTCTGCCGACCATATTTTATGGATATTCCATCCCAACTGGCGCAATACATCTACCTGAATGATCTCGCGGTCGCGGGATGTTCTGGCATTGTAATAGTTTTTTCCATCGGTCAGTATACCCAAAATATACTTTTCCGGGTTATCGCGGTCAACAACAGCCAGGTCGATCTTGTAATCTGAGCAGCCTATCTGCGTATGCACATCGTAACCCTGCTGGCGAATCTTATCAGCTATCAGGTTTTCGAACGACGGATTGTTATCTGGCTGATGGCTTATACGGCCCGGCAGTACAGCTCTACCCTTTTCGGCATAAGAAAGAAATGCTTTTAGCCCGGCCACTCCCTCTGATGATGTTCTGCTCAGATCTATTTGGTCGGCCCGCAGGGTAGAAAATACTTTCATCTCATAACGGGCGCGCGATACGGCAACATTAAGCCTGCGCCAGCCACCTTCCCTATTAACGGGGCCAAAGTTAAGCGTTGGCCTTCCAAAAGCATTGGGCCCATAGCAGATTGAAAAAAGGATCACATCGCGCTCATCGCCCTGCACATTTTCGAGATTTTTTATAAACAAAGGCTCGGGGCATTCCAATGCGGTTTTTTCAAGGTCAGGGCGAAGGCTAAAAACTTCTGTCAGCAAGTCGTCGATCAATAATTGCTGCACCGAACTAAAGGTAACTATACCCATACTTCGTTTAGCCAACACAGGGTCAGATAGGCGCCTAACCACTTCGTCCACTATTGCTTTCGCCTCGTTTAAATTGGTGCGTGTTTTACCTTTGTCATAAAACCCGTGTACGTGCACAAATTGAACCTTGCTGCTGATATCATCTGTAGACGGAAAGGTTAAAAGCTTGTTGTCATAATACCGCGAGTTGCTAAATGCTATAAGGCTTTCATGTTTACTCCTGTAATGCCAAAGCAGGTGCTGCGACGGCATAGACAGGGCAAGGCAATCATCCAGGATACTTTCCAGATCTTCTTTATCGATATTCTCTTCGTCGATGTTATTTGTGGAGAAGAAACTGGTTGGCGGCATTTGCTTCGGGTCGCCAACTACTATAACGTTGGTGCCGCGTGCAATGGCACCCACTGCTTCGCAGGTGGGCATTTGCGATGCTTCGTCAAAGATCACCAGGTCGAATTTAACGCTATCGGCATCAAAATACTGGGCAACAGAGATGGGGCTCATCAGCATGCATGGCGTTAAACGGGGCAGCAGGTTGGGTATAGCATCGAATATCTTACGGATAGACATTGCCCTGCCGTTGTTACGAATAGTTCGCTGCAAAAAGCCAATTTCTGAACTTTGAGAAGCCTCTTGTGTAAAAGAAGGGATTTTTGCAGCCAACCGCGCGTAAAGTTCCTGCCTGGTAAGGGTCTCAAATTTCTGGCTTATCTCCCTAAAGCGTTTTATCTTATCTTCAAATATCGAACTGTTGAACGTTGCCAGCTGCGGATTCTTTTCCAGGATAAACTCGGCAGCCGACTTATAAAACCCTTTTCTAAAATGCTGTACTACTTTGTTATCTGCAATGTATCCTGCTTCATAAGCGCTTACCAGCGGCGATAGTCCGATACTTATAGCCCGGGCTTTTACGTTGAGCCAGTTAAACCAGTCGGGCAGTTGATCCAGGTTACTGAGCCAGCTATCGGCAGCAGCACTAACAAGCATTTTCCAGTCCGAATCGCCTTTTATAATACCTACGAAATCTATATTTAACAAGCCAGATAGTTGATTCATTGTATCATCAGCCTGATGATGGTTTTTTAAATGCTCCTCAAATATTATTTTATGCTGATTGATGTAGGCTGTACTGCCTTCGCTAAATACGGCAGCCAGATCGTTCCGCCATGAAGCCATCCCTCCTATTCCGTTTATCAATGCTATATACTGATTAACTTTGATCAGTAATTCGCAATCGTCTTTAAGTTGCTTCCAGTTCACATCTCCACCTGCCCACAAATAACTTAATAACAGAGGTAGATAATTTGCCTTGTCAATAATTTCCTGCTCTTGCTGGTAGGTGATAATTTTATTCAACCAATCCGGAACGGCATCTTTGTCAATACTGCCCACAAGCGACAATTTTGCAAGGCTGTTTTTTACTTTGCGCTGAGCGAGCCACTTTGGCAAGAACCATTTATTTTCGGCAAGGTTCCATTCCGTTAAGTTTGCAGTAGCCGGAAAAGATAAGATACCTTTTTGATAAGAAGCCAATAGTTCGGCCCGGAGCTGATTGCGTACGATGCCATGCGCGGCAAGCCCGATAACCTGGGCCAACGTTTGCTCAAATGCATCCGTTTTAAGCAAAGATGCAGGAACGTCGCTTAGTTTTAAAACTAAAGTAATAGCATCTGCAAGTGCCTGCTGCTGTTGAGGTGTCTTTACAGGTTCGTTAACTTTTAAAACACGGCAAGTTGTGTTAGTGCTATCTGTTAGTTTGTCAAGTTCATTAATTAAGTTTTCTATCAGTAATCTTGCTTGCTGCTTCAGTTGCGGTGTATATTGCTGCAAGTGAACGGCGGTAAGCGCATGCCCTGCAGGGGTGCCAATCTGTTTGCCGGTTACCTGCATTTCTTCTGCAACATCCTGCCAGGCCGCAAGATGGGCCGAGGTAAGATTTTCTAAAGATGCAGGCGTAAAATATACAGCGCTCGTATTAGATATTGCGCTGTACTCGGTAAATAACTCAAACAACGAATAGCCAAAAGGATAACGCAGATGCAATGCGGCCACATAATGATTTAGCTCATTACGCAGATCGAATAATCTTTGGGCTTCCTTTTCAAAATTGGCAGGGGCTGTGCGGTGGGCCACCTCCGTTGCTGCCTTTAACTGCTCCAGCACGGCAGATTTTTTTGATTTATTAGAATGAAGTTCCAAACAAAATGGACCAATGCCTATTGATTCCAATCGGTTTTCAACCACATCTAATGCTGCTTTTTTTGCAGCCACAAACAACACCCTTTTGCCGGCATAAAGCGCGTTGGCAATAATGTTGGTAATGGTTTGTGATTTGCCCGTACCCGGCGGCCCGTGCAAAACAAAGCTTTTGCCCTGTCCAGAACTTAAAATTGCCTGCAATTGCGACGAATCTGTACTGATAGGCAAAGCAATTTGCGAAGGATGCAATTGCTGGTCGGTAATGGCATCTATTGCTGCGTTTGGCTCCGGCTGCCATTCTAACTTTCCTGACACCAGGCTGGCAACTACTTTATTGCGACAAAGCTTTTCGGCATTATTATGAATATCGTTCCATAAAATGAATTTGCTGAAAGAAAAATTCCCTAAAAATGCCTGTTCCTCTACGTCCCAGCGCGATTTTGACATCACTACCTGCCTTATAATATTGAACACAGCCTTCACATCTACCCCGCTCTCATCTTTAGGCAAGGTCTCCAAGCCGCCTACTCCCATGCCAAAATCCTGGCGAAGCATTTCAAGCAGGGTAATGTTCATCATGGTATCTTCCTCGCGCCCGCGAATCACATAGCCCTTTTGAGCCGATTTGCGGATAATATCTACTGGCAGCAATAGCACCGGTGCGTAACGCGGGCGTTCGCTGGCTTCTGTTTCATACCATTTAAGCAAACCAAGCGCTATGTATAAAGTGTTTGCACCATTTTCTTCTATCGATACCCGCGATGAGCGGTAAAGACTGGTAAGGCTGCTGTTAACATCGTTGTCAGATAAATAAGTGCGGATTCTCTTCTGCGTTAATTCGTGCTTTACCAGATCGGCAATAGGGTCCGATTGATGCAGGGCCTGGTAAATTCCTGTATCCCTGATTGGGTTGTCCCAATCAGACAGCTTGCCCAATATTTGGAACTCCTGCCCTTCTGCCAGAGCGTCTTCCAGTTTACCGGCATTCACCGTAATGAACTGAACTACATTTTTTGTAATGCGAATGTTCAGCAAGCTGTTGCGCAGGGTAAGGTCAAGCAGTTTACGTTCCCATAGTTGTTGCTTGGATACGTTGATCTTATTAACATTCACTAATTTACTGCCCGGAGTTATATCTTCGGGCAGAAGATTATCGTGCACCGCTTTAACCTCGTCAACAATTTCCCATCCGTGTGCAGTAGCAATACGCAGCGGCAAAGGGCGTATGCTGCTAAACCTGGCACGTTTTACATCGATGAATAATATAAAATCGGCGGTGTTAAGCATTTTTTGTTCGGCAGATCGTACCGCGTTGTCAAAGCTGCTTTGATGGCCCGCATTCATGCAGGTTGACTCTACAACAACAATCTCATTTATTCCTTCGGCCATTCGTTTGGTGATCAGTGAAGGATCATCGTTTACAGCGTCTGCAAATGATTCATCAATAAGCCACCCGCCTGCAAAGGCATGGCCCTTCACTATGATCAATAAGGGGTGTATGCCTATAGCTTCCAGGCAGGCCGCATAAAGCAAACTCAGATCGAGGCAGTTAGCCAGCCTTTGTGAAAATATAGCATCTGCCAGGCGAATCCGCTGCCCTCTTTCTTCAAAACTTGCAGGTACGGCACAATATATTAACTGCATCTCGGCAATGGCCTCATATACGGCAGCCATTTGCTTTCTTACTCTATCGGGATTGCGGCTCTGGTATTCATCAAATGAGGGATTACCCGTCCACCTTTGTAAAATTGCAGCAGCGCTGCGCAGCACTTTTGGTATTTCGGGATGGTTAGGCGTACTGAATGCCGTTAACATTTCAGGTAAAAGGCCAACACCTCCCCATTGGTCAAACGCGAGAACGTTTACGGGATAATTTTCTTTGAAAAGGATATGCTCCTCATTTCTCACTGTCAGAACATAATGCCCTGTTATTTTTTCTGTTAGCTCTGATAAAAAGCGAGGCGAAATATTAAGCGATGGCTTTAATTTAAAGCTTTCGCCAGCTTTTACTACTTCTATTATCTGAAACCAGTTTGCAGCAAAATCCGGTTCCGATTGAATCTCAACTTTTATATTGTACCAGTCTGCTGCCGTTTCGTTTTTAACCATCAGTTCGCGGATGGCAGGCACATAGTTTTGCTGCAGCGCAAAATTTACAACAGGGTTATAAGATATTTCAACGGCAGAGGCGGATAAAGCAAGGTTATTCATGACCATACAAGATAGGCATTTTATCAAATATTTTTTGCTGCGTATTGCGCTTTTCAAACACTTATGGTTAACTTAAATGCTTTAACTATATGATGCATCCCACACGTATTTACAAAAAATTATTGCTTGTTCTTTTTGCGGTTTACATCTCACTGCCTGTAATTGCGCAAAACAAAAAGTTAGAAGACGAGCTACAGCAGATCATGCAAAGTTCAAGCGCTGTAGGCTTGTCTGTAGCGGTAGTAAAACATAATCATATTATCTACACTCACTCGTTTGGCAGCAAAGATTTAGAAAGCAATACACCGCTTAAAGACAGTGATATTTTCAGAATAGCCTCTATATCCAAGTCGTTTTCTGCTACTTCCATTATGCAGTTAATTGAGGCAGGAAAGCTTTCTCTTAACGACGACTTTAGCAACCTGATAGGTTTTAAGATAAGGAACCCGGCATTCCCCAATACGGTAATTACGCTAAGGATGATAATGTCGCACACATCAAGCATTAACGACAGCCAGGGCTATTTTAATTTTGACGTTATCAATCCGGATAAGAATCCCAATTATGCCAGGTGCTATAACAGCTACGAACCGGGTAAGGGTTACGACTACTGCAACCTGAACTATAACATGGTGGGCGCGGTGATTGAAAAGATATCCGGCGAACGTTTCGACAGATATGTTAAGCATCACGTGCTCGATCCGCTGGGCTTATACGGTGGCTATTGTGTTGATTCGCTCGATAGCAAACGTTTTGTAACGCTTTATGATTATGATTCAGTTTCAAAAAAGCTAAAGGCCGACCCTGCCGCTTACGCCCCGCGCAGCGAAGCGATAAAAAATTATGTTGCAGATTACAGCACCCCTTTGTTTTCTCCTACCGGCGGTATGAAAATATCGGCTACCGACCTGGCCAGGTACATGATGATGCACATGAACTACGGTAAGGCAAATGGAGTGCGGATTATATCAAAAAAGAGTTCGAAGACGATGCAAACCAAGGTATCAGACGGCGAGGGAGGTTATGGGCTTGCTTTACGAGGCTCTGAAGATCTTATTCCCGGCAAAAAAATGGAAGGGCATACCGGTTCTGCATACGGTCTTTACAGTGCCATGTTCTTTCAACCTCAGGAAAAATTCGGCATAGTGGTAATAACAAATGGATGCATCACAAGCTATATGCCTGGCAGCAATGATATTGTTTTATTTTTAAGGAAGACTATTAATTGCCTGTATGATAATTTAGTAAAAGAGCCAGGATTGTGAGATTTAAGAATCAGGACTTTGAGAGCCAAGGATCAAGACAGTAAGATTTGGAGTAAAGACTGCGAGGTAAAGATTCAATATTATAAAAGTTAAAAAATCAAGAAAGCGCAGCTCATGAAATATAAAACGCCAGGTGATAAGTCTGGCGTTTATGTTTTGCATCGATACCAGACCTTATTCGTCCAGGCTCTTGTCTTTAGGCAGCAGATTCACTGCTACAAGGGTAGTGCAAAGGCTAATTAAAGGCACTAACACTACCAGTTTTGCGTAAAATATCATTAGTTTAATTTTTTAGGGACTGTAATTTAGGGAATAAATATTAATTATCAAGAGCACAAACAAAATTTTATAAGAATTTTCTCACAAGTGTTAAATTTGCGTTCAAATTTAAGAACCACCCTAATTGCCTGATCCATATTGCGTTATAAAGCAGTTTATTTATATTTAGCTTATGAAAAAAATCTTATTAGCAGCAGCGTTCATTGTTACCTTTTTGCTGGGTTATGGTTTTAGCCGGGTCACTTTTAAACCGGCCAGCGGGCCCCGGGTAACCGGCATAGGCGGTATCTTTTTTAAAGCAAAAGATCCGGCTGCTATCAAAGCCTGGTATGGCAAATACCTTGGCTTGCGCATTGCCCAAAGCGGGGCTAATTTTGAATGGCACCAGGGCACCGACAGCACCAAAAAAGCCTTTACCATTTGGGCGCCATTTAAAGAAACTACAAAATACTTTGGCACGCCCGGCAAAGAATTTATGATCAATTACCGTGTAGAAGGGCTCGACCAATTGCTTGCAAATATGAAATCTGCCGGCATATCACCTGTAGACAGTGTGCAGAGAACCAGCTATGGAAACTTTGTACACATAACAGACCCCGAAGGCACCCGCATAGAGCTATGGGAACCGAATGATGTAGAGTTTGCTAAAATGAGTGGCTTAACTACAAAATAGAAAAGAATATATCTGATTTGATGAGAGGTTACCTGCTTTAATTTTCGCAACTCAATGAAAAGCTGAAGACCGATCCCTTTCCTTCTTTGCTTTTTACACTCATATCGCCATGATGGTCTGTTACAATCCGCGAGGCAATATATAAGCCCATACCTAAGCCGCTGTAACGTTTGGATACGTCGGCATTGCGGTAAAACTTCTGGAACACCCTGTCTATCGTTTCTACAGACATGCCAATACCTTCATCTTCTACACTAACGGTCAGCTTGCCTTTAGTGATTGAAGTACGTATGGTGATCATTGTATCAGCTGCAGAATATTTGGCAGCATTACTGATAAGGTTGTTTACCACCTGTTCAATACGCAGGCGATCAAGCTTTACCTTACAATCATCGCTGAGTATGATTTCTATCTTATGGCCTGGCAAAGTTGGGGCGATGCCATTTAGAATTTCTTCCAGGTATGTATTAAAGTCTGTGCTCTCTAAGTTATAGGTAATGTTACCGTTTTCTATCTTGGAAATATCCAGCAGTTGTTTGATGAGGGCAGATAGCTTGGTGGTCTGCATTTCTATCTTAGAAAGATAACCGCTCAGCTTCGCATCTTTGCCGCCCTCTATTTTACGGGCAATCTGCGCAAATGATCTTAATACAGTGAGGGGCGTATTCAACTCATGGCTGGCTACCGAAAGGAATTCATTCTTTTGCTCGTTTAACAAATTGGAATGCAGCAAGGCCAATTCCTTTTGCTCGTTTAATTGATGCAGTTCCGCATTCCGTAATTTTACTTCTTCGTAGGCACTTACCGGGCCTTCTTTTACCAGCAATCTTTTTACATCGGCAACTTTTCGTGCATCCAGCCGCGCGGTACGAGGGATACCTAACTTAAGCATAACGCTAACTTCGGTTTCTGTTTCGCTAAACTCCAGTACAGGCACCAGCTTACGTGCATATTCCAAACCGCCCGAACCTTTTTCAAAAGCTTCGCTTATCTGCCCCTTTATCTCCGCCGTTATAAAAAACCGGTTATCTTCATGTACAGTTCCAAGTACCGCCTTTCCTTCCACTGCTTTATCTATTACCTCGCGGCACACTTCAGATACCGCCGTAGCAAAAGCCGTTTGTGTAGAAATAGTTAACCCAAGCAGCTCGCAAACACGTATGGAGCGTTTGTAGGCCAGGGTAAGGTCCATTTCGTTCTCTAAGGTGATGGCGGCAAGTTCGGTCATGTTATTAAAATTTGATCGTCACTACAGACATATCGTCTGTGCGGCGCGCATTATCTTTATATATGGCGGCTATCTGTATGGACAAGTCGCAACGTGATAAACCAGGAAATTTAACCACTTCCCACCGCGAGCGTATTCCGTCTGAACACAATGTAAGCTGCTGATATTCGTCAAAGCCAACCACCAGGTCATTCATAGTATTAGGTATATTATGCCCGATGATACCGTTATAAGCCAGCGGACTTTTCACACCTGCAGGGCCTATTAATTTAGCAGATATATTACCTACGCCAGTGATCCTCACCTGCTTTGCTTCCAGGTCTATACAAACTACGGTACCCACCAGGCCGCGCGTTTTACGTACTTCCGGGTGTATGTAACGGATTATATCTACCGGCGAATCATGCGGACAAGCTTTAAAGGCTTTTACAGCTTCGTTCACTGCCAGATTAGCTTCAGGACCATGTCCTAACCCATCGGCAACCAATAATTTAAGTTGGTTAGCGGTACGTTTTAAATAATAACCGTCGCCGCTTGTAGTTTCGCCAGGTTTAGGAATCACTAAACCAGCCAAACGCGGGCCGTCTTTGAATTTTCGCTTTACGTCAGGCGCGTCGCGGTAAATTCTGCTGACAACTATAGTGCCCCAGCCTTTAACAGAAAAAATATCAAACTCGTCTGACAGGCGCTTAATACTTCCTAAACCATGGCCCATGGTATTGGTGGTAGAAAAACCATCCGTCATCATGCGGGTTATGTCGCTCATACCGGGGCCGCTGTCAATACTTATCAGCTCAACGTATTCGTTGTCTTCCAGTTTAAAGTGGCCCAGCAACAATTCACCTTGCTGCGAGTATTTGAACAGGTTGGAGGTAAGCTCGGCCACTACTATATCCAGTTCGGCTAAGCGGTTTTCAGAAAAAGCAGCTTTTACTGCAAATTGATGCGCCTGCTTTTTTATCAATGCATGATAGCTGCGATCTGCGGCATCAAAGGTTTGGTAATTTGCGTCAACCATTAGCCCATTTAATTATGGTCACCCTGGTGCCCTTTCCAATTTCACTTTTAATATCAAATTCATTTACCAGCCGTTTTGCGCCTGGCAGGCCAAGCCCGAGACTTTTACCTGTAGAAAAGCCATCCTTTAAAGCCTGGCTGATATCTGCTATACCCGGGCCATTGTCCTTAAAAGTTAAACGAATTCCATTATCCCTGCCGCGGCTAACAACTTCTATTAAAACCTCGCCCCCGCCACCGTAACGCAGCATGTTTCGTACAAGTTCGCTTGCGGCGGTAATCAGCTTGGTTTGGTTAACCAGCCCCATTTTAATCTTAACTGCATATTCCTTTACCCGGTTGCGAAACGGCACAACGTCCTGTTCCCGCACTACAGACATCGGGTCTTTATTCAGGGTTAATATCGTCGCTATCATCATCTTCAGGATCCAATTCATCTTGTTCAACAATCTGAATCTTTGATTTTAACAGATCCATTCCTTTCTCCACATTTAGTGCTGTAAAAACACCCTTTAATGGCAAGCCAAGCTCTACCAGGGTAATTGCCACTGCGGGCTGCATACCAACTACAACAGTTTCTGCATCCAATAGTTTAGCCATTACACCAATATTGCCAATAATACGGCCCATAAAGGAATCGACAATGCTCACGGCCGAAATATCGATAAGGATACCCTGCGCGCCGGTTTTACTAACCATTTTAACCAGGTCGGCCTCCAGGTCGAGCGCCAAACGGTCATACAAGTCTACCTGGATGGTTACCAACAGAAATGGCCCCATCCTTAAAATAGGAATTCTATCCATTGTTAACTACGTATATTAAAAACTTTGTTTTACACCTTGTTTGCGCACTTCAAGGCGAAGGGTTCTAAACGCATATTGTAAAGCGCTTGCTAAGCTTGCTTTAGTAACTATTTCAGAGAGATCGATACCTAAATGCACAATGGTTTGTGCAATTTCCGGGCGGATACCGCTAATAATACATTCGGCGCCCATTAAACGGGTAGCGCTTACGGTTTTAAGTAAATGCTGTGCAACCAATGAATCAACCGTAGGCACGCCTGATATATCAAGGATTGCCACGCTGCTTCCAGAATCTACAATTTCGGTAAGTAAGCTTTCCATTACTACCTGTGTACGGGCGCTATCCAATGTACCGATAATAGGTAAAGCTAAAATACCGTCCCAAACACGGATAACCGGTGTAGAAATTTCGCTGATCTCATCGGTTTGGCGCAAGATCACTTCTTCTCGTACTTTTATAAAGGTCTCAAAAGTGGTGATAACGAAATTATCCAGCAGCCGTTGCAATTTAAAGCTTATCTGAAAAAACTCTTGCAAATCCTTAACTGATTCCTGTAATACTCCAATCAAAGCTTCTTTAAGACTAATAACAAATAAACCCGTTTCGCGCGGAGTAAAACCCTGGCGGGCGCGTGAAATGGAGATACCGCTCAGTATTTCTATTACGTGGTCAAAATCTGAAGAATCTGGTTCAGATAAATTTCTTTCGTTTAAACTATTAACCAGCACATTAACCAATTCTTCCGATTCACTGCGCAGGTCCTCATTACTCATCAGGTCCTCCCGTAAACTTGAATCTTCCAATTGATTTTTTATCCAGCGTTCTACTATTGCTGTTTCATTTTGCTTCAATACTTTTGATATCTCTGTTGCCATAATAGGTAAATTTCAAATGTAATGCTACAACATTTTTCTTATTAATTGAAACTTTTTATAGAAGCATTTTGAATGTTAATTAAGTTAAATACTTAAAAATCATACAAAAGCATAAGTAATAGCAAATGACAGTTCCATTATTTTAGTTTTAAAAAGCAAATCTCTTATTCTTATTAGCTATAAAGCATTAATAACCAATACATGAGATGTCAAAAAAAGCCTTCAACAAAAGTTAAAGGCTTTGAAAACATAAATCTAAACAAACCTTAAGGGTTCATCCTGCTAAAATATTCTGCAATGGTTTCATTATTGGCAGCCGCCCTTGATTCACTGGTGCCAAAAGTTAATTCCGTTTTTCCATCCAGTAACTGTTTAAATATGGATTCTATAAATTCACTTACAGGCGGATGTTCATTATGGATGCCTTTGCCGCCAAGGTCGGTATTTAAAGCCGGTGGAATAATTTCAATAACCTCCGTACCTGATGATTTTAACTGATGCCTTAACGATAGTGTAAACGACCTGAAAAATGCTTTAGTGGCGCAATAAACGGGCACTTTTGAAAAAGGCACAAATGCCAGTCCCGAGGTAACGTTCATAACGGTATCCGGCGATTTCAAATTAAGGAACAACCTGGTTAAATGTAAAGGGGCGGCAATGTTAATGGCTATTTCGCTTTCTGCCTTTTCAAAAAAGTCATCGTCGGTTACATTCATCCAGTTTTGGATGCCGGCATTGTTTACCAGTACGTTAAGATCGGGGTGATTGTCGGCAATCCATTCAAACAACTCCGTACGATCTGCATCGTTAGCTATGTCACATATTCTGGTGATAACCCCAGGGTGTTTTTCCGCAACTTCTTTCAATGCCGATTCACGCCTGCCGCAAATGATAACAGTATTATTCTCTTTTAAAAATCTTTCGGTAAGGCCTAATCCTATGCCCGAGGCGCCGCCGGTTATTAAAATTTTGTTGTTTGATAAATTCATTGGTAGTATAATTAGTTAATGTATTTTTTGTGCAGCCAGTTCAGTAGGCCTTAGTCCGAATTGTTTTTTAAAGGCGAATGAAAAATGCGACAGATCTTCAAATCCCAGGTCGAGATAAATTTCTGTTGCCTTTTTATGTTGCTTGTCAATCAAAAAGTATGCCTCCTGCAAACGCCTTTGCACCAGCCAGTGATTAGGCGTTTGGTTAAAAGTAGTTTTAAAATCGCGTTTAAACGCAGATAAACTGCGCCCGGTAAGAAAAGCAAACTGCTCCATACGCACATTAAAAGTAAAATTGCGATTCATGAATTCTTCCAGGTTTATTTTTTCAGGTCTGGCATAGTCAAAAAATAGGCCGGCTAATTCGGGTTGATTTTGCAGCAGGATTATCAGCAGTTCTTCATACTTTACATCCTCAAATGCTTCATTAATCCTGCCTGCGCTGTCGGTATATGGTTTCAGAGAGCGGATAAATTCTGGTATCAGATCGCTTTGGTTAATTTCTACAAAGGTATCCGTATGACCAAAAGTCACTTTGCTCAAATGATGCTTTTCCTGAAAAGGGCGTAAAAAACCCTCGTCAAAGCAAAAGAAAATCCTTTCAAATTTGTTCCCCTTTTTACTGTAATACCTGGCAAGCCTATTTTTGCGGGCAATGCAGTAGTCACCCTCTTTAAGCGCATAGCTTTTGCTGCCGTCATAGCATTCTATAGTTCCCCTGGTTACATATAAGAAAACATGATCGGGAATAAACTGCTCCATTAAAATTTCTGTGCCACTTAAACATGCCTGCGCCTTTTGTGCATCCATTATACCATTCCAAATTTTTTCATACCCTCTGCCGTTGCTAAAATAGCTCCTTCGTTATCAGCAATGGGCGACCAGCCTAAAACTTTTCTTGCCTTTGCATTGCTTACTCTTCTGTTTATTTTCATAAACAAAACACCCCGTTTTGCCTCTGCATTAAACAAAGCGGCAATACGCAGCAACCAGTTTGGGATATTTTTTTCAGATACCTTTGCTGCCATCCCGGGCATTTTATCCCTGAGCAATTTAGCAATTTCGGGTAAGGAAATCTGGCCGTCGGCGCTTGCTATAAAACGCTCACCGGCAGCTTCGGGCGTAACCATTGCGCGGATATGCAGATCGGCCACGTCGCGGATATCAATTGCGTTTAAGGGTATATTGGGAATGGCTTTCATAGAGCCGCTCAATACGTTCTTTATCAGGCCAAAGCTGGGCGATTTAACCGGGCCAAGCAAAGGGCCAAAAATAGCAACAGGGTTAATAACAGTAAGTTCAAGCTTACCGCCCTCCTTGTTGATAAAATCCCAGGCGGCGCGTTCAGAAAGGGCCTTTGATTTCTCGTAGGCCGACAAACCCTTTTCATTCGGGTCGGTCCAGTTTGCTTCCGTTGTTTCTGAATTAAGATCATGATTGCTAAAACCTAATGCGCCAAAACTCGATGTCATTACCACACGTTTCACTCCTGAGTCGCGTGCTGCTTTTAACACTCTTAAGACACCGTCTACAGCCGGGCGGATCATATCGTTTTCATCTTTCGTTTCATTATGCGTGGGCGAGGCAACATGCAAAACATAATGGCAACCTTGCATAATTTCGTTCCATTTATCATCACTGACAAGGTCGGCTTCTACAAATGATAATTTCTCGAAAGATATTATGCCACCTGTTGTCAGCATTTTAATTACTTCGTCCTTTTTACTCAGAGATCGCACTGTAGCCTTTACAATGTATCCTTTTTGCAGTAATTGCAGCACGCAATTTACACCTACCGCGCCCGATGCGCCGGTTACCAGAACTGTTTGTAGTGTTTCCATTCTTTAAATTATTACGCAAAAGTGCATGGAATGATGTTTTGTCAGTTTGGTTGAGAGGTCCAACTTTGTTGGTGTGAGAGGTTCATAGTAACCGCTGTAATTGCTTTAAAAATTATTGGTTAAATTTGCGGCTAATAAAAGCTAAAAATGTCCATTACTACCGAAGACGAAAGAGTTGGCATGCAACAAGCCAGCGACGCAGTGGCAATTACCTTAAGGAAAATGCGGGAATACGCAAAACCAGGAATATCTACCAAAGAGCTTGACGAATATGGCGGCAAATTACTGGAAGAAATGGGCGCGCATTCTGCTCCTAAATTAACTTATGGTTTCCCAGGCTACACTTGTATCAGCATTAACGAAGAGGCTGCGCACGGCATGCCATCGGCAGACAAAATCCTGAAGGAGGGCGACCTGATCAATATTGACGTATCTGCAGAGCTGAATGGCTATTGGGCAGATAATGGCGGCTCCTTTGTTTTAGGTGAAGACATTCACGGCCACGGCAAACTGGTAGCGGCATCAAAAGAAATTTTAAAGAAGGCTATCAGCAATATCAAGGGCGGGGTAAGGATCTCTGACATTGGTAAACTAATAGAAACCGAAGCAAAAAAAGCCGGCTACACGGTAATAAAGAACCTTACGGGCCATGGTGTGGGCCGCAGCCTGCACGAAGAACCGCACGAAATAGCCAACTACTGCGACCGTTTTAACTTAACCCGTTTTAAAAAGAATTCGGTAGTGGCAATAGAAACATTTATTTCAACCAAATCGACCATTGCCAATTCAAAAGCCGATGGCTGGACATTAACCGGGAACCGTGGCGGCTTCGTTGCTCAACACGAACACACCATAATGGTAACCGGCGGCGAACCGGTGATTTTTACAGCAGAGAACGGTATTTGGGATTGAGCTCCTAATTGGGTTGTTGGTGAAAATGCTTCAAAGCCCAGATTAGTTGGTAACAACACCGGCAAAAGCATTAATGACTTTGACTATTTACTCTTTACTGTAAAACAGATACTCCGCAGTATAAGGCACTTTTATAATCTGCCCTTTATGCGCTTTATCTGCTACAGGTGCTTTTCCACCTTTTGTATTAATCCTTTGTATAAAGGTTGTTGATGTTAAAACTCCCTTTCCACTGGTTTCAACAGATTTAAGTAACAGCCAAGGTATAGCCCGCCCATCAGGAGCATCCAGCTGTTTTAATTTGTTACCCGATACCTTCGATCCGTCGTTGTATTCCCATGTAGGATTTTTTTGCTTTCCGAAATAGTGTTTACCAACTAAATGGGTATAGCTGCTATCACTATACAGGCTGGCTTGGGGCGTAACCAGTACCCAGCTATATTTTGCAGTATCCATACTGTCCCGGTTACAGGAATAGATTTGTGTCCCCTTGGCAAAAACACGCAAACTCAGTTTATTACCCTCGGGTGGTTCTAACGCACTTTCTTTAACCTGGGCAAAGCCGGTTAAAGAGCAAATAATAAGCAGGAAAAAAGAGATCAGATGTTTCATGTTGTTTTTAGATAGTTGACCTAAATTAAATCATCGATATATATAACGCGTTTAAAAACTAAACGCACAAATAACACTATTTTTTTATTTACTTTCCAATATATAGATCTTCTTATTGTCATAGTCCCACACCGTTTTGTACTGATCTAAAAGCCTGTAGCCAAAGTCTATCACATAGGGCTCGGTAATTTGAATAGCCTTTCGCACCCGCGGGCTTTGAACGGTATCTATCAAAACTCCTTTTAAACCGGTCTTGAAACCGCCACCTATTGTTACACTTTTGATGTTAGTCAAATCGCTGTCGTTGCTGTCTGTTCCGGCGAGGGAGATCAGAGCTTTCGCTAACAAATCTCTTTTCACGCTATCAGTTACTTTCAAGATTCCAAACTGCCCGGTGTCAAAATCGCCTAAAAGTTCAAGCTTCCCTATTTTCACCTTTACCAGCGGATGATTAGGGAGCCTGCGGGTTTCAAAACTAATTACACCAAGAACCTTTTCGCCGTTCAGGAAATCTTTAGAGGCGGTGCGCTGCGGTGTGTTCTTGTAAAAAGTTATCCGCCTGCGCAGGTAGTCCAGCTTAAAAGTGTAACCTTTAAAAAAGTCATATCCCACATAACCTATACAATCAGGCGTGATGTGTTCCAGGTAGCTATAGTTGCCGCTTTTTATTTTGAGCAGATCGTGATATATAAAACCGTTTGCAAACTTAACCTCCTTAATGGTGTCGTTAATGCTAACGTTATAGGTTTGCCCGCTGCCAACCACACCGCTACCAATATTCCTTTTATTTGGAAGCTTTACCAGGTTTTCATTTACTTCAATAGCAAACTGATCACCGGTATCAAACATAAACTTGCCTTTAACGCCGTTCACCTCACCGGATATAAAAGGGAAGGCATTTACCAGCGTGATTGGGAAAACTACACTATCTCCATGCAATAGAGGGTCGTGTTCAAAAACTTTCTCAACGGGTTGTTGTGCTGATGAGCTGAAACAGATAAAGCATAACAGAGCGATTAAAATATTTTTCATAATAAAAAGGCACTTAAACACCGTGCCTGAAATTTAGGGATTGAAAGTCAGTTATTTAAATACAATGGCACCATCTTGCAGTGTTCATTATCGAACGTACCGTGCGATTTTGATTAATTAAATTTATTAGCTGTATACATCAGATAATTAAAAAGCGGCTATGAATGCAAAACATTCTTAGCCGCTTTTTATAAAATCAGCGATTTATATCCTTATAACACGTAACGTAAAGTTATACCAAAGGTCCTTTGATCGCCAAGTACAGCGGCATAATCACCCGCGTTACCTGTAGCCGGCAATAATTGCTCATAGTAATTTCTGTTAAGTAAATTGCGGCTCCATATATAAGCCGAGATGCCGCGGCTTGCTCTGTAACCTAACCTTGCGTTAACTAGAGTATAACCGGCAATGTTGAGGTATTTAGATGGCGTTGGGCTTGATGAAAAACCAGAACGGAAGAAATCATCTACGCCTACAAAAAACTTGGTGTTTTCGCTGATGAATTTTGCGTCGGTAGCAAACTCGCCGCCTGTGGAGGTGGTCCATTTTGATACCCCCGGCAGCCGTGTTCCCGATATGTCTTCATAATAAATTGCAGTACCGTTTTGTGTTAAGCCGGTAAGTTCCAAAGGCAGCGGGGCGTTGGTAAACTTCACATATTTGGCATCGGTATAAGCTCCGGAAGCATAAAATGAAAAGTATTTACCTGCAAGATAATTCGCGTCCAGTTCAACACCTTTAATGTTTACCTTTTCTGCAGTGGCCAGGTAACCACGATTTACACCCGGATCGGGCGATTGAACGTTGGTTTGATAATCTTTAATGTTCGAATTATGGAAAGTAATATTTACCGTTAAATTTTCGGCCGGGTTGGTTTTGGCCCCAAATTCAACGTGTTTGGTTTTTTCGGGCTTAATTACTGCAAGGTCAAGCGCAGGTGCGTTGTTGATAACCGGCAGGCCACCCACATTTACGCCCGAAGGTTTGTAGCTTGTTGAAAATGTAGCAAATGCGTTTAGCGTTTTATCGGGCCTGTATGAACCGGTGATCTGGTAGGTAAAATTCTTTTCATCAAAGTTAGTTGTATAGAACTGGCTGCTATATAACGCCTGCCTGAATGCAAGTAAGGTTGGGTCTGTTAAGGTGATACCCCCGTTAGCCTCCCTGTCATAATAAACATCCTTTTTATCATAATTGATGCGTATGCCCGGGTTAATATGAAACACATCGGCAATTTTCCAATCAAGGTTGCCAAATACGGCAGCAGATTGTGATTTTATCCATGAATCTGTAGAGATACCGTAACCTTCAAACAAGCCGGGAGTTTTCCATAGCGCGGTATTGGTGGTGCTTTGGGCAAACCGCCATTCTGCAGAACCGGCCTCTTCCCTCCCGGTGGTTGTTACTTCCTGGTTCAGATAAAACAAGCCGAATACGCCGCTTACATTATCAGCTACATTTCCTGCATATCTAACTTCTTCCGACTCTTGGTGCTGCCTGGACGGATTTTGTGATTTGGTTAAAACCGGCAGGCCTGTGAAATCCCTGTCGTTTGATGGGTTCCAGTTCCAGTAGCGCCACGCGGTAGTGGTTGTTAGGGTACCATTACCTAACTTAAAATCGCCATTTAAAGTAATACCGCCAATCTGGTTACCAGACCGCCATGGAGCATCCTGGTCTATAATTCGGTCAAAGGCATTTGTTGTTGGCAGCTTATAACCTAAATCAGAAATGATTGCGTTAAACTGGCGGTAAGGAGCGCGTAGTGTAGGTACAACGCCTGCTATGATCTGGGCATAGCCATTAGGGTTCTGGTTAGATACGTCGCCTGTTAAAGTAATAGTTGTTTTATCTGATGGTTGAAAAAGAATTTGCGCACGGCCGCCAAGATTGTTGATACTGTTTACCGGCACCTGTGTTTCAATATTTTCAATTAAACCGTCGCGTTGAGTTCCTGAAAATGATAAACGTACTGCAAAATCTTTGCTTAGCGGGCCGGTAACAGATGCTTTGGTTTGTATATAGTCGTAATTACCGAAACTGCTTTCAAGTGACACACCGGGTGTAAAACTGGCTTTACGGGTTGTAATGTTAATAGCACCGGCAGAGGTATTTTTACCAAATAAGGTTCCCTGCGGCCCGCGTAAAACTTCTATGTTATCTACATCTATAAAATCAAGCGTTGCAACTGCAGGCCTTGCATAATAAACACCATCAACATAAAAACCTACACCGGGGTCTAACCCATCGTTAGTTAAACCAAACGGTGAACCAATACCCCTTATATTAATACCTGTATTTCGCGGATTGGAAGTATATAGCTGTAACGAAGGGATCAGTTCTTTTAAACGGTTTACGTTAAAGGCGCCTGTTTTGTCTATCTGCGCCCCGCTAACCACTGAAATTGGAATAGGCACATCCTGTGCAAGCTCTTTGCGGCGCCTTGAAACCACTACAATTTCCTGCAATTCGTTATCCGCCGCCAATACAAATTCCGATGGCGGGTTTTGATTATCTGATATTTCAAAATCCTGCGGTTTAAAACCTACAGCACTTATTTTAATATAAAAAGGAGCTTTCTGGGTAGTTTTAAGAGAAAAGCGGCCCTGATCGTCGGCACTTACCCCGGTATTTGAACCGCGTATAACAACGGAAGCATGCGGTAATGGCGCGCCATTGCTGTCTTTAACCGTTCCATTTATACTCGTTTGAGCAAATGCAGCCGAGCTAAAAATTAAGAGAATAATGAATAAGGTTCTTTTTGTATAGTATACTAACTTCATGATCGTCGATTTATGATTGCGTTCAGTTTAGATTTATTTTAAAAGTCGATGGGTAACAAACAATTCTATTTAATGTAGGCGGCTTATAACTGAGCTATTTTCTACGGATTATATCATCCGGGAAAATCAATTGATTTAAGCAGGTTTTAAAATGGCGTGAGCGTTAATTACACATCTTATTAAATTGCCTGTCTTAATGCCGATTATTTACAACAACAGGTAAAAGAGACAATCCCAAAAGAAAAAAGGGAATAGTTAGAAAATAAAAAATGAGGGCTTGTACTTTGTTTTGTAAAGATTGAATTCATAACATTAAATAAATATTAAATCGGAATTAAGCAAAAGTAACAAAAAACATACATACTATATAGATTTAGTAGTTTATTTTATCTTGTAAGGTGTAATAATCCACAACCAACCCGAGTCTATAAATTTTAACCTGAGACTACTATTAAAATTGGATATGATTAACTATCGTTTATATTGGCAATAAAATCAATACTTTAGTTCTATCAAAATTTTTATTGTTATGACCTTTGTTGCCATACTAAAAAAGCTTTTCCTGCGCGATCTGGCTAAGCTTCGCGCCGAAATTGCGGCATATAAAAACGAAGAAAAGCTTTGGTACACGGAAGGCAAAATCACCAACTCGGCAGGTAACCTTTGTTTGCATTTAGTGGGGAATCTTAATGCCTATATTGGCGACGTGTTAGGCAATTCGGGCTATGTACGCGATCGGGCGTTTGAGTTTTCCGCAACTAACGTTCCTCGCGCCGAACTCCTAAAAAGTATAGAAGATACCATCAGCATAGTTGCTGTGACTTTCGACAAATTAAACGACGATATCTTAAACAAAGAATTTCCGCAAACCGTAGCAGAAGGAACGGTAAGCACAGGCTATTTTTTAACGCACCTATCCTCGCACCTGATGTATCACCTGGGGCAGATCAATTATCACCGCAGGCTGCTGGATAAGTCGTAACGATTATCTGTGGTAAGGCTTTTTTTTGAAAAAATTAATTTAAATTTACTAAACTAATATTTGCTTTATGATCGATCTGAATGTCAACGGGCAAAACCACACCATAAATGCCGATCCCAATATGCCGCTTTTATGGGCCATAAGGGATATACTGGGTTTAACAGGTACAAAATTTGGCTGCGGTGCCGCACAGTGCGGCGCTTGTACCGTCCATTTAAATGGTGAAGCCGTACGTTCCTGCGTTACAAAGATTAACCAGGCAGCAGGGCAAAAGATAGTTACCATCGAAGGCCTTTCTGCTAACAACAATCACCCTTTGCAGTTAGCCTGGAAAGAACTGAATGTTCCGCAATGCGGTTATTGCCAGTCGGGGCAACTGATGTCTGCGGCAGTGCTGCTACGTGAAAATCCAAACCCAAGCGATGAGGATATAGACGATGCCATGTCTGGAAATATTTGCCGTTGCGGCACCTATCAGCGTATTCGGGCTGCAATTCATAAGGCTGCAACGCTACAAACGGAAGAGGCAAAATCATGAGGAAGCTAATTGTAATCAGCGTTATAGGAGCCTTTGTGGGGATGATCACACTATCGTTCCGCACGGACCCTGTCAGGAAAAGCACTGACCACACTGCTGCAATAAAAGACAGCATCGCCTCGGCAAAGGCGTTTATGAATGTTTACCGGGTATTGATGAGCGCGCGCTGCATGAACTGCCACCCCTCCGGCGATATTCCTTTACAGGGCGATGATAATCATTTACATACCATGAATGTGAAGCGAGGCCTGGACGGGCACGGTGTTTATTCGGTGCGCTGCAGCAACTGCCACCAGCCAACAAATACTGCCGGGCTGCATATGCCGCCGGGCAACCCAAAATGGGGCCTTCCACCTGCAAATATGCGGATGGTTTTTCAGGGCCGCACGCCCCACCAGCTGGCGCTACAGCTCCTCGACCCCAAACAAAACGGCGGGAGAACTAAAGCTCAACTGATTGACCACATGGCAAATGACGACCTGGTAGGTTGGGCGTGGCACCCGGGAGAGGGCCGCACACTGCCGCCGATGAGCCGGCCGGCATTTGCCGCGCAGGTACGTTTATGGATAGCTAAAGGTGCTTATGCCCCTTCAGAGAATGCTAAATAAAATTTAACAATTCGGGTAACCACTATGGAAACTAAAGAATTATCGAGAAGAAATTTTTTGCGGGTAACAGGCATTGCAGGCACAGCGCTTTGCCTTGGAGTCTACTCGGCAGCGAATGCAAAAAATGAAGAGGTTTTCGCAACAGCGGATCCCTCGGGGTTTGATTTTAATGCGTGGATAAGAATAGATAAAGACGGTAAAGTAAGTTTAACCGACCACCGCGCAGAAATGGGCCAGGGTTCTTACCAGTCGGTGCCGCAGATAATTGCCGAAGAACTGGAGGTAGACCTGAAAGATATCAACGTAGTATTTGCCCAGGGAAACCCCGATAAATTTGGCAGCCAGATAACCGGTGGAAGTTCTACCATAAGAGGGTCCTACAAAAACCTGCTAAAATTGAGCGCCACCGCCCGCGAAATGCTGATAATGGCAGCAGCCAACCAATGGAATGTATCGCCGGGTGAGTGTTATGCCGCATCAGGTAACGTGATCCACAAACCAAGTGGCAGAAAACTTAATTATGGCGAACTGGTTACCGCAGCATCAAAATTAACACCGCCAAAAGACGTACCGCTTAAACCGGTTGCCGACTATAAATTGATTCGCAAGCCGCTGAACCGCATCGATACACCTATGAAAATCAATGGTGCTGCGGTTTTTGGTCTCGATAAAAAATTGCCCGGAATGGTTTATGCGGTAGTAGAACGAAACCCGAGGCTGCGCGGCAAACTTAAAAGCTATGATGATACAGCAGCGCTAAAAGTACCGGGTGTAAAACAGGTTTTTAAAGTACAAATGGAAGTTGTTGGCACCACCAGGGACGGCGTTGTAGTCATTGCCGACTCTACCTGGGCTGCTATGCAGGGACGGAAAGCATTACATGTAGAATGGGACGACAGTGGTTTTGAACATGTAAACACGGCCGACATATATAAGGCCCATGAAAAACTGCTTAAAACAGAAGAAGGCCTGTCTTTTAAAAAACAAGGCGAGCCAGACCAGGCCCTGGCAAGTGCTGATAAAAAGTTAGACGTTATTTACCAAACGCCTTATCAATCGCATGGTGCAATGGAACCTCTTAACTGCATTGCTGACTACCAAAAAGATAAAATAGAGATCTGGGGGCCTATACAGGCACCAGACTGGGTACAGACCGACATCAGCGATAAATTTAAATTCCCGAAAGAAAAAGTTATCGTCAACATGACCTTTTTAGGCGGCGGATTCGGCCGTAAGGCTTATCTCGATTACACTTATGAGGCAGTTGCCATCTCTAAACAAATTGGCGCGCCGGTACAAGTAGTATGGACCAGGGAGGACGATCTTACACAAGGACCGTTTCGCGCAGGTATCTCATATAGAGGCGAGGGTTCCATAGTAAACGGCGAGATAGGTGCTTTAAAGTTTAAAATGGCCGGGCAAAACATCGATCACTGGGGCAATAAGGAAAGGGGAAAACCTAACGGCAGCACCACAGAAGGCTTTTTGAAACCCTGGTTTGATAGCGTTAAAAATATCAGTTTTGCGGATGTTCCTTATGAAATGCCCATACCCAATATGTGGTGGCGCTCGGTGTATGCTTCAACCAACGGCTTTGCCTACGAAAGCTTTATCAATGAAATGGCCTTACTCGCGGGGCAGGATCAGCTTGATTTTCGTCGCAAATATTTGAAGGACGAACGTTGCCAGGCACTGATAGATAAAATGGAACTGGTATCCGGCTGGAAAAACAGGAAAAAGAACGAAGGCTTCGGCGTAGCCATTACCGAATGTTTTGAAACTACCGTAGGCCAGGTTGTAAAAGTATCGCGGGGCGCAAACGGCAAAATAAAGATTGACCAGGTTTGGGCAGTGATGGACTGCGGCTGGTATGTAAACCCGGACATCATAAAGGCGCAGGTAGAAGGCTCCATAGTAATGGCCTTAGGTGCCGCAACTATTCATGAAATCACCTTTAAGAACGGACTGGTTGAACAGCATAATTTTTATGATTACCTGATGCCGCGCATGAGCGATATGCCGCCGGTTGAGGTACACATTATAGAAAACACCGCAGATGCAGGAGGTGTTGGCGAACCGGGCCTACCGCCGTTTGCCCCGGCTCTTACAGATGCAATTTTTGACCTTACCGGTAACCGGATTAGGAAACTGCCCTTTAATATGAACGCTATTTCATAAATCAATTAAGCGGATTAATGGTTTATTGATTTGGGATGAAAGAAATTATCGATATAGTAGCCGCGTATGATAAGGCGCAGAAAGCGCAGAAGAAAACCGCTTTGGCTACGGTGGTACTGGTAGAAGGTTCTGCATACCGCAGGGCCGGTGCAAGGATGCTGATAACGGAAGACGGGCAATTGACCGGCGCTATCAGCGGCGGCTGCCTGGAAGGCGATGCGCTTAGAAAGGCACGCATGGTTATTATGCAGCAGGAACCCATGCTGGTAACCTATGATACCATGGACGATGACGATGCCAAACTGGGCGTTGGCTTAGGTTGCAATGGCATTATCCATATCCTGATAGAACCGATTAACGCAGCACAAACAAATCCTATCACCTTACTAAAAGGTGTTATATCATCACGCGGATACTCTGTGCTGGTTACGCTGTTCAACATCCAGGATCGTAAAGCCCCGCAGCCTGGTTCGTGCCTATGCCTTGCAGATGGCAGGGCTATTGCCAATGGCTTAAACAACCTGCCATATTCAGGTGAGCTTTTAGAAGATGCAAAGAACGCATTGGAAAACGAGCTTTCGTCAATTACTGCCTATGAAGGTTGTACCGCCTTTGTGGAATGCGTTAAACCACTAATCTCACTTATTATTTTAGGTGCCGGAAATGATGCCATACCGTTAACCCGCATCGCAAATATTTTAGGCTGGAACATCACCGTGGTTGACGGGAGACCCAACTATGTTACGCCCGACCGCTTTCCATCAAACAATAAATTGGTTGTTGCCAAACCGGAGATGGTATTGGCCAACGTAGAAATAAACGAGTGGACAGCCTTTGTGCTGATGACGCATAATTATAATTACGAATTTGCCTTTTTGAAACAACTTTTACCTTTGCATCCCTCCTACATAGGCATATTAGGGCCTAAGAAAAAACTGGAAAGAATGCTTGGCGAACTGGAAGAAGATGGCACCATGATCACCGAAAGAAACCTCGAAGCCATTCATGGGCCGGTTGGGTTGGATATAGGCTCCGAAACATCGGAAGAAATTGCGCTTTCAATCGCTGCCGAAATTAAGGCGGTATTCTCTAAAAGGAACGGGCACCAGTTAAAGTATAAAACCACCGTAATTCATAGCGCGTAATGACCGCACTTATTATTCTTGCAGCCGGCGAATCGAGCCGTTTAGGCTTTCCCAAACAAACGCTGCTGTACAAAGGCAAAACCCTGATTGAAATTGCCATAGAAGCAGGCCTTAAATCGAGGTGCAAAACAGTAACAGTTGTTTTAGGCGCCAATGCCGAAACAATTGAACATAGCATTAAACAATACAAGATCGACATTATCCACAACCCAAACTGGGCAGAGGGCATGGCATCATCTATAACAGCAGGCATCAATTCGCTTAAGAATATAAACGAGGTAGATAATTTTGCAATCATGCTTTGCGATCAGCCCTTTGTCACGCGTACCACCATTGATAACCTGATCTATAAACAGCAGGAAACCGGCAAAAAGATTATTGCCAGCAGTTACAACGGCATTTTAGGTGTACCTGCTTTGTTTAACCGGCATTTGTTTAAAGAGCTGCTTTTACTCCGCGGTCAGGAAGGAGCAAAAAAGATCCTTAATAACCATCCCGATGATATCGCTGTTATCCCCTTTGAAAAAGGAAGCATCGACATTGATACCATCACAGACTACGAAAACCTGATCAAAAACTTTTAGATCAGCTTATCTGGCGTAATAGGCAGGTCTCTTACCCTTTTACCGGTTGCATTATAAATCGCATTCGCGATGGCAGCTGCCATGCCGGTTACCCCTATTTCTCCAATGCCTCTTGCACCCAGTGGTGATATGATCGGGTCGGGCTGATCTATAAATTGCACCTCAATTTCCGGGATATCTGCGTGTACCGGCACCAGGTATTGCGCAAGGTCGCGGGTTACAATTCGGCCATTGTTGGGGTCATATTGTACATTCTCCATCAGGGCCATTCCCAAACCGAAGATCATCCCTCCCTTTATCTGGTTGATAGCCGTTTTAAGGTTCATTACCTTGCCAATATCCATCACACCCACAATTTTATCCACCTTAATGGTACCCAGATCCGGGTCTACCAATACTTTGGCAAACTGCGCGCCGAACGAATGAAATGCATAAGGTGAGCGGTCGGTTTTTTCGTCCTGCTGTACAGCCATATTGGTTTTGCTTTCTTCCTCAGTTTTCGCTTCGGGCGTACCGGCAGGGGCCGGAGTAGGCATAGAAGGGCGGGTTGATACATTGGTTTTGGCATCCGCCTCAATTTTATCCATTCCTTTGCGGCTTAATACCGCAATCAGGTTTTCGCCGGTACTTGGTTTGCTTTTCAGGTAAATTCGCCCGTTGCCGGCAATTATATCTTCGGCTTTTTGACCGTGTAATGGCGAGCCTGCGTCTGCAATAGCCAGTTTGATCACTTTATCAACCGCGCCTAAGGCAGCAGCCCGTATTGGCGGACCCACACTGGCAGTAACCTGCGACCCACCCGATTGAGCGCCCTTAGGATACATGCTGTCTCCCAGCTTTACGGTTACTTTATCAACCGGCAAGCCAAATGCATCAGCAGCTATCTGTGTGGCAATGGTGTAAGTTCCGGTACCAATATCCTGCGTACCGCATAAGATTTCGGCATGCCCATCGGCAAACAAGGTAGCTTTAGCAGATGATGCACTCCTGTTGGCCGGGTAAGTTGCCGTTGCCATGCCATAGCCTACCAGGTAATTACCTTCTTTGGTAACACCGGGTTTTGCCGGGCGGTTAGACCAGCCTATGGCTTCTGCACCACGCTTATAACAATCTTTCAAACTCTTTTCAGAAAACTGCTTTTTCTTTTGCTCCTCGGTATTCGCGTGATTGATTAAACGAAGCTGTAAAGGGTCGATGTTTAATTTTTCGGCCAACTCATCCATCGCTACTTCTAATGAGTAGGTGCCAACCGATTCGCCCGGAGCGCGCATAGGGCAAGGGGTGCCACGATTTAAGCGCACCAGTTCATGGCTTACATCCACATTGGGGCTGCTATATAACATTTGCGTTGCCACACCCGCTGTTTCTACAAACTCATCCACAAATGATGTCTCCGATATGGTAGCATGCTTAACAGCTACCAGTTTGCCAGCATTATCGGCACCGAGCGCAATTTTCTGCGATGTTTGTGTACGCCTCCCGGCAGTAGAATAAACCTGCTGCCTTGCCAGGGCAATCTTAACCGGCCTGTTAAACTGCTTTGCAGCCATGGCAGCAAGAAACGGGTTAGCCCAGGTAAATCCCTTAGAGCCAAAACCGCCCCCGATATAATGAGCAATCACTCTTACTTTGTCGGCAGGTATGGCTAACATGGTTGAAAGTAAAGCCTTTACCCCCATTACCGACTGTGTGGCATCATAAACGGTTAGCTTATCACCTTCCCATACGGCAATACTTGCGTGCGGTTCCATGGCATTGTGGCTAAATACCGGTGTTGTATAAGTTTCTTCGGTTTTAATGGCTGCAGTTTGCATGGCAGCATCGGCGTTACCGCGTTTTACCTGGGTTTCTGCCCCACCCAAACCTGATGCCGGTTTATAAGCCGTAGGCATATTTTTTTCAAAACCGATAACAGCCGCCTGCGGATCATATTCCACTTTAACCATTGATGCAGCATGTTCTGCCTGTTCAAAAGTTTCGGCAACTACAACAGCAATATGCTGGCCTCCATAAAATACGCGGTCGTTTTGCAGGGGTAACAGATCCTTTTCTGCGTATTTGCCTGCGCCCGGGTCAGACCCGGCAGGGAAATGCACCTGCATACAGTTTTCGCTCGTCATGATACCTATTACGCCCGGCATTTTTTCTGCGGCGCGGGTATCTATATTTTTAACGCGGCCTTTGGTAATGGTACTGGTAATGGTTACCCCGTAGGCCAGGTTCTTAATCTTAAATTCAGCAGCGTAGGTAGCTGCGCCGGTAACTTTTAACTTTCCGTCTACACGGTCTATTGGTTTTCCTACCGATTCGCTCATGATAAACCTCCCACTGTAGTTAAGGCGCGTACCAGAGTACGTTTAGCCAGTTCAATTTTATACTTATTATCTTTATTTGGCACCGCAGCAGCCATAGCAGCCTCTGCAGCTTTTTTGTAAGCAGCCTCGTTTGCCTGTGACCCTATTAAAGCTTGCTCTGCCTCTGCCGAGCGCCAGGGTTTGGTGCCCACGCCGCCTAAAGCTACTCTTGCGCCTTTTATAATTCCGTTTTGCACATCAAGCGCTACTGCTGCCGAGGTTAATGCAAACTCGTACGAGGCCCTGTCCCGTACCTTCAGGTAATGCGATTTTGCAGCAAAAGGCAAAGACGGGATCTCTACATGGGTGATCAGTTCATCGCGTTTCAGGTTATGTTCCAGCTGCGGAGTTTGGCCGGGCAGCAAATGGAAATCTGAAAAGGGGATTACACGCGTGCCCTTCGGCCCCTGCACATGGATAGTAGCGCCCAGGGCAGCCATGGCCACACACATATCAGATGGATGGGTGGCAATACATTTATCACTGGTGCCCAATACGGCGTTCATGCGATTATAGCCGGTGATGGCCGCGCAGCCCGAACCCGGTACTCTTTTATTACAGGCAAAATCGGTACTGTAAAAATACGGGCAACGTGTACGCTGCATCAGGTTGCCGCCGGTGGTGGCCATATTTCTTAACTGCGGCGAAGCACCCGAAAGCAATGCCTCCGATAAAACAGGATAATTTTTTACCACAATGGGGTGATAAGCAAGGTCGCTGTTTTTTACCAGGGCACCTATCCTTAGGCCGCCGTTTTGCAGCTGTTCTACTTTATAAAGCGATAGTTTATTAATATCCACTACCTGTTTAGGTGTTTCTATATTCAGTTTCATGAGGTCGAGCATATTGGTGCCGCCTGCAATAAACTTAGCCTCGTTGATACCGGCGGCGCGTATGGCCGCCTGGTTATCCTGCACCTTTATATATCTGAATGGTTGCATTTGATCTGAAGATTAAGCGTTTTGAACTTCTTTAATAGCGTCCAGTATATTATTATAGGCACCGCAGCGGCATATGTTGCCGCTCATTTGCTCGCGGATCTCATCGTCGGTATGTGCATGCCCTTCTTTTACCAGGCCCACCGCCGAGCAGATTTGCCCCGGTGTACAATAACCGCACTGAAAGCCGTCGTGCTTTAAAAAAGCAGCCTGCATTGGGTGCAGCTCCTCGCCTTTAACAAGGCCCTCAATGGTGGTTACCTCCGCGCCATCGCACATTACGGCAAGATGCAGGCAGGAGTTGATGCGCCTGCCATCCAGCAGTACCGTACAGGCACCACACTGGCCATGGTCGCAGCCTTTTTTGCTACCGGTCATTTCCAGCTTTTCGCGCAGTGCATCCAGCAGGGTTACCCGGGTATCGAGCGTTAAAGTTTTCGGGGAGCCGTTCACTGTTAAACTTACAGAAACCGGCTCGGCAGGCAATGCCTCATTATCCGGCAAAATGCCTTTTGCTTTTGAAAGCAGCGGCGCCAGTTGTAAACCGGCACCTACAAACCCAACCTGTCCCAAAAACTGGCGCCTGGTGCTGCCACTCTTCGGACGGTTATTATCTTCGGATGAGTTGTCCATGTTCTCCACTATGTGTTTGATTTATAATAGATGAACAATCGGTTAAACGAAAATGTTTAAACTATTATGAGAGGAAGGGAAGAGAGTGGTGAGCAGTGAGTAGTAGATAGTAGCGGCAGTAGGGTATAGTTATTAGGGATTAAACCTGCTGTACCACTTATGTGTTTATGAATTAGGCTTTCTTGAACTTGCCCTTGACGCGAGAATGATGCATTGGCGATGCTCTAAAGCACCACACGTCCTTTCTATCCACGAGCATCTCCTAAAAGCCACCAATAGCCACCCGCCCCCTCGTATCTAATCATATTGTTCGCGCCGGCTGTAACCTGTTTGACCATTGCAAGATGCATAACACTCAATTAAACAGGTTTTAATTTAAACGTAGTTCACTGTCACAAATTCACTTTTGAAGTGTAGTATCTGTATCAATTCCTTTTTTCTAAAAAACCAATATGGACGATAACGATACATCATTTTTGAAAGGAATAGAAGGGCATATGCAATTATTGGTTGCAGCAATGGGTGCCTCTATAAGCGGTATTGTGATCACTGATTATCAGCAGAAAGACAATCCTATTATTTTTTGCAACCAGGCCTTTGAAGAAATTACAGGATTTAGCCAGAAAGAAATAATGGGCAGGAACTGCCGGTTTTTACAGGCCGAAAACCGGGAACAGATTGGACGTTACAAGTTACAGGAAGCATTGAATGCAGGTACAGAATGTAATATAGAACTCGCCAACTACCGCAAGGATGGTACGATGTTCTATAACGAGCTTTATATAGCGCCCATTAAGAATAACGAGGGGATTGTTACGCATTACATAGGGATCCAAAATGATATTACGGTGCGCAAACAAAAAGAACTCACGTTAGAGCTGCATTTAAAATTACAAAAGCAGAAAGACGAATTTACCAGCCTTGCCAGTCATGAGCTAAGGACACCTATCACAAGTTTGCGCGCCACGCTTCAGTTAATGAACCGGCTTATCCATGAAAAACAAATAGAAGACGACCGTATAGTTGAATTAGCTAAAAATGCCGAACGCCACACCAAAAAGCTTGGATCTTTAATTGACGATCTGCTGATAACTACTGTGCTGCCAAACGAAGAGATCGGGCTGCATAAAACGATATTTACCTTTGCGGATGTGATAGAAGGATGCTGTAGCCACATCTCTTTAAATGGCACCCATACCGTTGAAAAAAATGGCGACATGTCGAAGCAAATTTTTGCCGACCAGCACAAGATTGACCAGGTTATGATCAACCTGTTAAATAATGCCGTAAAATACGCACCCAATTCAAAAATTATCCTGGTTGGAATTGAACAAATTACTGGCTTCATTAAGATATCCGTAACAGACAAGGGAATAGGAATTTCTCCTGAAAACATTACTTCTATTTTTGAACGGTTTAATAAAGTAGATAATGGGCAGCATAGTCAGTCTGGCTTGGGGCTTGGCCTTTATATCAGCTCAGAAATTGTAAGGCGGCATGGCGGTAAAATAGGTGTGGACAGTGTGCCTGGCGAAGGTTCTTCTTTTTGGTTTACCTTACCCAATGCGGTCTGACTTATAGTTTATTAAGGCTAATACCGGGATATATTTTCTTAAGATACTATATAGATCGTCCAGATTAAATGGCTTGGTAATGTAATCATCAAACCCTGATATCTCATTCATGATGGTATTGCAATTGCCGGCGATCAGTTTAAAAATCCCAAATTACAATGCCGATCGACATCGCCTAAATACACAAGCAAAAGCGGATACATCCTCCCGGGATTTGGATAATTCAGGATCACAGGTGTTCCTTAATTTTGATGTATAAAAATTAAGATATGATAGCAGCAAAAGGATATGCGGCGCAGTCGGCAGAGAGCCCCTTAGCGCCATGGCAGTTTGAAAGACGCGACTTGGGCGCGCATGATGTACAGATAGAGATTTTATACTGCGGTGTTTGCCATACCGATATTCACCTTACCCGTAACGAATGGTTCCCCGGGATATTCCCAATGGTTCCCGGTCACGAGATCGTCGGCCGCATCAGCGCCATTGGTTCGCACGTGCAAAAGTTCAAAACAGGCGACCTGGGCGGCGTAGGTGTAATGGTAGATTCGTGCCGTGAGTGCGAGGATTGCAAGAATGGCCAGGAACAGTTTTGTACGGTAGCGCCAGTGCAGACCTATAATAACCTGGGGCATGACGGGCAGCCCGTATATGGCGGCTATTCTGATTCCATTGTTGTTAATGAAGGTTTTGTACACCGCATTTCAGAAAAACTGAACCTTGCCGCCGTAGCACCTTTACTATGCGCCGGTATAACTACCTATAGCCCCTTAAAAAGATGGAATGTGGGCAAAGGCCACAAACTGGCCGTGGTAGGCCTGGGCGGATTGGGGCATATGGGTGTTAAATTTGGCAGGGCCTTTGGGGCGGAGGTAACCGTGATCAGTACTTCACCAAATAAGGAAGCTGCCGCAAAAGAATTGGGTGCGCATCATTTTATCATTTCAAAGGATGAAGCGCAGATGAAGGCTGCCTTTAAAAGCTTCGACTTTGTACTGGATACTGTGGCAGGTAACAGCGACCTGAACCCTTACCTCAACACCTTAAAATCAAACGGTGTATATGTAAACGTAGGGCTCCCGGCTAAACCTTGGGAAGTAAGTGCATTTTCAATTGCAGTAGGTAACAAGGTGATTGCAGGCTCGGGTGCCGGCGGCTTGCCCGAAACACAGGAAATGCTTGATTTCTGCGCGGAACATAATGTGGTATCAGACATAGAACTGATCGACATCAAAGACATCCACACCGCTTATGACCGCATCCAAAAGGGCGACGTTAAGTACCGCTTTGTGATTGACATGAAAACCTTATAATTTTACGGGTAATGAATCAGCCGTATGTTATCAATACCATAACCGAGCAGCACCGGCTGCTCGGTTTACCGAAGCCTAAGCATCCGCTGGTAAGCGTGTTCCGTCACCGCGATGCAAATAACGACAGGCTGGTTGATCTTCAGGATTTCATCCTGAATTTCTATTGTATTTCCATTAAAAAGGATTATGATGGCAAACTCAAATACGGGCAGCGGCATTATGATTTTGATGAAGGTATGATGGCTTTTATTTCGCCTAATCAGCTGCTGATGAAGTTAGACCCGGGATCAAAGCCGCCCGGCGGCATTACCCTGATGTTTCATCCGGATTTTATTGCCAATATGCCGCTGGCGGCTAAGATCAAGAACTTTCACTTTTTTTCCTATGAGCTTCATGAAGCGCTTCACCTGTCGGAGAGCGAGGAAGAGATCATAGAAGGTATCTTTACCAACATTGAGCGCGAATATCAAAGGGCAATCGACGGCTTTAGCCATGATGTGATGATAGCCCAGATAGAATTACTGCTGCAATACAGCAGTCGTTTTTATGCCCGCCAGTTCATCACCCGTAAAGTAGCGAGCGACGAGATCCTGATCCGGTTTGAAAACATCCTGAACGAGCACTTTAGCCGGCAAAAGGGCTTACCATCCGTTAATCAAATTGCCCAGGAACTGAATGTTTCTGCGGATTACCTGAGCGACATGCTGCGGACGCTTTCCGGCCAAACTGCCCAGCAGCATATACAAACCCACTTAATAGACAAGGCAAAAGAATTACTCACAACAACAAACCTGCAGGTAAGCGAAATTGCCTACCAACTGGGGTTCCAATACCCACAATCGTTTAACAAGCTATTTAAAAACAAAACGCAGATGTCGCCTATGGAATATAAGGCCAGCTTTAATTAAGGGTGTTGCGAGATAGGGCAAGAAAGCGAATATACCCGCTGACATGAAGACAACCTATAATGTTGTAACGGTTTAATTATTAACAAGCTCATTAAAGCATTAATTGTAATGCACGTTTTTATAGTTAAAACCTGATTTAAATCTGACACCGCAGCTACTTCAACAAATTTAACTTCAGATTTTATACTTTACTAAAACTATAACCAAACGGACATTGTTTCCTTGTAAGCAATTATGCGTTCTGATTTGAAAGCATTGAGCATTTGTTATTCCGGAAAACGGCGGCTTTACACTGTAAATTGCCATAGAAAGCAGCATCGCTGTTAATTAATTTATTAAATCATGAAAAAATTGATATCATTTATGCTGGCGCTTTGTTTGGGCACAGTATCATTTGCTCAAAACAAATTACAGCCGGTTTACAGCGATAACACATATCAATTCACTGGTGTTGCTATTTCAGCGCATAACAGGCTGTTCGTAACATATCCACGCTGGTCTGACACTTATCGCTATGGTGTGGTAGAGGTTGTGAACGGTAAGGCTGTTCCTTATCCAGATGCGGTTACCAACGAATGGAATTCTGGCCAAGATGGGCTTAACAAATGGGTGTGTGTTCAAACCGCGTATGTTGATGACAATGATAAACTATATATTGTAGACGCGGCTGCACCAAAGCTGGGCCCAGTAGTTGGACATGCTGCTAAAGTTATAAAGTTTAACCTTAACACAAACAAAATTGAAAGAGTTTACCGATTTGAAGGAACTATCGATAATAACGCTTACCTGAATGATATCAGGGTTAATACCAAAACCCAAATGGCTTATCTTACTAATTCGGGCACAGGCGGTATTGTTGTACTTGATCTGCGCAGCGGTAAATCCAGGCAGGTATTGGAGGCGCACAAATCAGTACACCCCGATCCAAGCGCCAAATTTATTATTGATGGGCATGAATTAAAAAAACAGGGGCAACCGGTGGCTTTCCAGTCAGATGGTATCGCACTAAGCCCAGATAACAAATATCTTTATTACAAAACAATTAGCGATGAACGCTTATGGCGTGTGCCAACCACAGCGCTTAACAACGCACAATTAAGCGCGCAGCAGCTTTCTGCGCAAGTACAGGATTTGGGAAATATCAGTCATACCGATGGCATGGAATTCGATAAAAAGGGAAATCTTTATCTTGGCGACCCAACTACGTATAGTATGGTGCAGGTAACACCAGACTTAAAGCCCCATATCTGGATAAAGGATAAGGAATTAATTTGGCCAGACACCTATAGCATTTCTAAAGATGGCTACATTTTTATAACAACTTCGCAGATCCATAAACTGCCGGATTATAACGAAGGAATTAATAAACGTACAAGTCCATACATGGTATTTAAAGTAAAACTTCCTTAATTATAAAAGTTGAAAAAATGTTATTGCTGATCAACTTATAAAATATGGGCGATAGCAACAGCAAAGTCTGTTTAAAAACGTTGATAAATTTCGTTAATTAATATACCAAAACAAGCTAGAAAAACTGTTTAAATGCCACTTTTATAATTCTTATCAGAAAGAAGTTTTAATTACTTTACTATTGAAACCGGTAATGGTATTTAAGCGATGTTCAGAATTTATAAAATTTATACTTTTCGTATGAAGTAAATAATCACATCAGGTAAAATTATTACTACCTATTTGCGGGGGCTAAGCATTTGTAATAACTTGTACGCTATTTCAAATGTTTAGCCCCTTTTTTAATGAAGCATCTTAAAAAATTTATAGTATTAATTACTTGCATATCAGCTGCTTGTTCACTCCATGCTCAAAAAATCACGCTAAGCGAAAATGTAAAACAAGCTTTGAATGCTGTTGACACCGTACAGTTCAGGGCGGATATTGCTTACCTGGCAGATGATAAGCTCAAAGGCCGCGGCCCTGGAACCGAAGGTTACCAGATGGCTGTAGACTATGTGGTTAGCCGGCTTAAATCCCTTAGCGTAAAACCTGCCGGTGAAAACGGCACCTGGCTGCAGGAGGTTAAACTGCGCAAAGCCGCAACCGTAAACACATCGCTCAGTTTATATGACGATACCGGCGATTCAAACGCTAAAGTTGTTGGCGATAAATCATACGCCATATATCCAAATCCGGCAGAAGCCAACGTAACTCTTACCGCAGGTTTAGCTTTCGCCGGTTATGGTGTTAGCGAACCGGCCTTAGGTTATGACGATTACGCCGGGTTAGACGTAAAAGGAAAAATTGTGCTGATAACACGCGGATCGCCGGATAAATTTTCATCATCGGTAGCTGCGCATACCATGAATACCACGCAAATACTAAAGGTAGCTGCGCAGCATGGTGCAGTAGGTATTATCATCTGCGCTACCGATTCTGCCGCCCGCATGCCCGATATGAGCAGAGGCATTTACAGCGTAATGGACAAACAGGGAAACGTTGCAGTTTCGCGCATTTATTATGATAATCAGGTAAAAGTTTTCGGTATATTTAATTATGCTGTTTTTAAAGGCTTGCTTGATAAGGCCAGGAAAACATTACCTAATATTTTAACCAGACTAAAGGCAGGTGAACCAGCTTCCTTTAACATCAACCAAAGTGTTAAAATAGCCTATTCATCTTCTTTTAAAGACATCATCAGCTATAACGTTTTAGGAAAAATCGATGGCACCGATCCTAAACTTAAAAACGAGTATGTAGTTCATAGCGCCCATTTAGATCACCTGGGGATCAGCACACCGGTTAAAGGCGATTCTATTTATAACGGTGCGCATGATAATGCATCTGGTGTTGCCAGCGTGCTGGCTATTGCCACTATCTATAAAAATGTTAAGCAAAAGCCTAAGCGCTCTATTTACCTGGCATTAATGACCGGCGAAGAAATGGGCGACCTTGGTTCGGGTTACCTGGCAAAATACCCAACCGTACCTAAGCAAAGTATTGTGGCCGATGTAAACACCGATATGCCAACCATCATAGCGCCGTTGCTTTCTGTTACCGCTTTAGGGGCAGAACATTCTTCGCTTGCCAAACAGGTAGATGAAGCGGCAGCTTACCTTGGCCTTGGCGTTGAACCCGACCCGGAACCTAAACAGGCCCGTTTCACACGCAGCGATCAGTATAGTTTTGTGGTACAGGGCATACCGGCCCTGCACATTAAATACGGCAGTAAAACTGCCGACGGTAAAAATAACCTGAATGATTTTGTAGCCGTTTGGCGCGCCAAATATTACCACAAACCGCAGGATGACATTAACGGCATCTTTAACTTTACCGCCGGTAAAACCTATGCGCAACTAAATTTCCTGATCGGGTACCTTGTAGCGCAAGACCCGCAAAGACCAACCTGGAACAAAGGCGATATTTTTGAAAAGGAATAAATGATTTACTTCAGGTAACTGAATGTCGGCCGGAGGCCGGTTGATATTAGTCACTCGGCTGGAGCCGAGCGACCGCATGTTTTAGAAATGATAACATTTCTTAATGTCATTTCGACGAAGGAACGTAGGAGAAATCTTTCCAGTCACACATAACGAACGTGCTTGATTTAAAGATTTCTCTCTATCGTTCGAAATGACAGCATTTTTTGTTTCGACGAAAAAACGAAAGAGAAATCGTACCCGATTAATAGGCTGGAGCCGAGCGACCGCATGTAGTTTCGAAAAGATACCGTTTTTCAATGTCATTTCGACGGAGGTACGGAGGAGAAATCTTTCCTATCATGCATAACGAACGTGCATGTTTGAAAGATTTCTCTCTATCGTTCGAAATGACAGCATGTTTTGTTTCGACGAAAAAACGAAAGAAAAATAGTACCCGATTAATAGGCTGGAGCTGAGCGACCGCATGTTTTAGAAATGATAACATTTCTTAATGTTATTTCGACGGAGGTACGGAGGAGAAATCTTTCCCGTCACACATAACGAACGTACGTAGTTTGAAAGATTTCTCGCCATCATTTCGATGACAGCGTCTTTTTATTTTGATGAAAGTATGAATACCTAACAAAAAACCCGCTATTGCAAAAGGCAATTAGCGGGTTTAAATTCTTAACATACTACAGCTTATTTACCGCCGCCGGAAACCTGCATAGGGTTTACACCTGTAGTTTGGCCACGTGCCGCGGCTGCGTTTGTTTTTTGCTTAAATATGGCAAATTTTGATAACTGTGGCGTGCCACCCCAGTAGTTGTTGCTTTCGTCAATGTCGGCGGTTTCGCGCATTGGGTCAAGCTTAATCGATTTTACTTCTTTGTCCTGTACGTAGAACTTAGATACATGCTTTTCATTAAGCCTCCAGATCTGTGCCGGGATCCTGTCGATAATTTTAGTGCCATCCACAAAAGTAAACTCTACAATTATCGGCATAACTAAACCACCTTTATTGCTAAAGTTTAACTCGTAAAAATATTTGCCGGCATATTTAGAGCGGTCGTCGTCTGTAAATGCTTCGGCTTCCATGCTGCGCTGCGGCGTGGCAAGTGCTTTGGTCATGCTGCTGAATTTTACCGTATCAACGGCCGCCAGCCCTCGGTCGTATTTATAATAAAAGTCATGTACGGCAGTATCGCGGTCTACATAAAATTTAATCTTTTTATCCTCACGATTCCTGATCTTTGAGATATCGTCATATCCATTTAAAGAAGGTGCATCAACCTTTGCTGGAGCAGGCCTTCTGTTCATAAATTTAGATGCATCTGCGTTCAGATCGGCTTTAGCCGCTTTAACAGAATCTAAAGAAATATCGCAGGGCTCTGTTCCATAGAACCAGCCTCTCCAAAACCAATCCAGGTTTTCGCCGCTGGCATCTTCCATCGTTCTAAAGAAATCTGCAGGTGTAGGGTGCTTAAACTCCCAGCGACGTGCATATTCTTTAAAGGCAAAGTCAAATAACTGGCGACCCATAATGGTTTCGCGTAAAATATTTAAGCCGGTTGCCGGTTTGGTATAGGCGTTTGGCCCAAAGCGAACAATGTTCTCTGAGTTGGTCATGATAGGTTCCAGCTCATTTTTAGGTAGCTTCATGTAATCAACAATGGTATAAGCCGCTCCTTTTTTGCTTGGGTATTTGTTATCCCAAAGCTCTTCAGTCAGATACTCTACAAACGAGTTAAGGCCTTCGTCCATCCAGGTCCACTGGCGCTCATCGCTGTTAACAATCATCGGGAAAAAGTTATGGCCAACCTCATGGATAATTACGCCGATCATCCCGTTCTTGGTGCTTTCGCTGTAAGTTCCGTCTTTTTCGGTACGGCCGTAATTAAAGCAGATCATTGGGTATTCCATACCGTTTGATGCCTCAACACTTTGTGCAACCGGGTAAGGGAAAGGGAAAGTAAAGCTTGAATAACTTTTTACCGTGTGTGCTACCAGCTTGGTAGAAAACTTGCGGTAAAGCGCATAAGCTTCCTTACCATAATAACTCATGCACATAACGGTTTTGCCTTCCACATTCTGGCCCATACCGTCCCATATAAATTTACGTGATGAACCCCATGCAAAGTCGCGTACGTTATTTGCCTGGAAAACCCATGTTTTTTTTGCGGTGCTTGGCGCAGTTTCCTTTTTCTTTGCTTCGGCAAGGGTGACGATCTCAACCGGTTCGGCAGCGGTTTTTGCCTTGTTATAACGCGCTAATTGTTCTGGCGTTAAAACGGCTGCGTAGTTGATACATTCGCCTGTTGCGCCAATTACGTGGTCGGCAGGTACAGTCATCTGCACCTTAAAGTTACCAAAGGTAAGGGCAAATTCGCCACGGCCGGTAAACTGGTGGTTCTGCCAGCCCTGAAAATCGCTGTATACGCATAAACGCGGATACCATTGTGTCATTGTAAACAGGTAGTTGCCATCGCCCGGGAAATATTCGTAACCGCCGCGGCCACCCATGCTCATCCTGTCCGAGATCTTATAGCTCCATTTAACAGTAAATACGTAATGCTGGCCCGGTTTTAAAACAGTGGGAAGATCTATACGCATCATTGTTTTATTGATGGTATAAGGAAGGCTTTTGCCAAGCGCATCGGTAATGCTTGCTATTTTATCGCCATAACCGTTATCGCCTTCAACTTTTTCGGCACGGTCTAATGCTACGGTTCCAGCTGCTTTTGGCATGGTAGAACTTTGCTGGTAGTTGGCGTTGTCGTTATTATTATGCTGATTTTCGTCCAGTTGCAGCCAGATATAATCCAGCGGATCGGGAGAGTTATTAAAGTAAGTAATGGTTTCTGTACCGGTAAGCTTCAGATTCTTTTCGTCCAGGTCACATTTAATGTCGTAATCGGCACGTTGCTGCCAGTACTTGGTTCCGGGTGCACCACTTGCGGTGCGCTGCTCGTTGGGGGTATTTAAAATAGTACCCAACTGCTCAAACTTGTTACCATGGTTGCTGCCCGGGTTATTCTGTATATCCTGTGCTACAGCAGCACCTATAAAAGTGCAGGTGACAAAAAGTGTGGTAAAAACTTTTTTCATTCGTTTAATATGTTGTTAACAGTTAATTAGTTCAATGATATGAGCAACAATGTTGCTGTTTTAACTTAAGCAGATACGTGACTTTTAAACCGGCCAACGCTCAACTGCCATTTTAAGCGCAAGGGCAAATACCCCTGCCGACAGAAAAAACACCCAATCGCGCCTTGACACTTTCAGGAGGTTTAAGAACAGTATACTGAATACCAGTATGATTGCAACCACAAAGATCTGCCCTGCCTCTAAACCAATGTTAAAGCCGAACAGCCCCCACCCTATTGTCTGGTCTTTTGCCAGCATAATGCGGATTGCATTTGCAAAACCCATCCCATGTATAAGCCCGAAACACAGGGCAAGATAATAATTTATCCTTGCACTTTTTCCCTTAGTATCTATCTGCAGGATGTTGTTAAAAGCCGTTATAAAAATTGTACAGGGGATTAAAAACTCAACCCATTTACCCGGGAAACGAATTATATCGTACACGCTTAAAGCCAGGGTAAGCGAATGCCCTATGGTAAAAGCGGTAACTAGTATTAAAACACGCTTAATATCACCTATGGTATAAACGCAAGCCAGGGCCAGGATAAACAGCTGATGATCTAATGCATCGGTGCTGATAATGTGTTCCCAGCCCATCTTAAAATAAAAAACAAAGTCGGACATTGCGAACTCACCGTTGAAACCCTAAATTTAAAGCGTTTTTTCGATTATTAAAACCGTGATCTGCTATGTTGGCTGTAATTTACAAACCGCTATTATATTGTTACATTGTTGCAAATACATTACCTGTTTTAAAACCTGCAAAAGCTTTACACCCTATACATGTAAGCACTACTAATATTGAATATAATAAGCAGGATAGCAAAATTGAAGTGATCTGCACCATTTTTACAGATGATTTTGAAGCCGCGCTTGAAAAGCAGTACCACACCAAAACAGACCTTACCAAGCCCGAAATGCATGCCGAAATGGAAAAGCTGGTAAAGAGTTACTTAGCTGCTAACCTGCAGGTTAAAAATGGCGGCGCTGCAGCCGGTTTAAATTACCTGGGGTTTGAAATAAACCGCGAGGCTACAGATGTATACCTCGAATCTGAAAAAACAAGTGCCCCCAAAAAGGTTGATGTAGATGTAAGCCTGCTACACAACCTGTTTGACGACCAGATAAACATTGTACATATTATTGTCAACGGTGTGCGCAAAAGCGAAAAACTCGACTACCCGAACAAAAAACTGGAACAGGTATTTTAGTTTAATATTGGCTATTTTGCTTCCTCGCTGAATAAAGCATTTAACACACCGGCCAGCCGTATGCCTGCTTTTTCAATTTGCTTTTGCACTACAGGTAAGTGCGCTTTGTAATAATCGTCGGTTAAATTGGTATTCTCTGCGGTTTCTTTATACAGAATAGAACTGATCTGGTATGATTCCCAAAGCCATATCATCAGATCGTCGCTTTGCCATTTTTTAATCTGCACATCGGTAGCGGTATCATATTTTTCGGCCATCTGCTTATAGCTTAATCCCTCGTGCTCTATAAGCCCACTATCCCAAAGGCCATGCAAGTTGCCGTTTTCGCCCATAAAGCTCACGCTTATTTTGTTGCCGCCTTCGTCTGCTCCGTTGCTTACGTGCATGGGCTGGTGCAGGTCGCCTATTAAGTGCACCAGGTATTTAAGGGCTGTAGCACGTTGCCTTGCGCCTAAATGCTTGTCTTTTAATGCAAACTCATATGCCTTTACCATTTTATAAACATTATCTGTTTTCATAGATACAACTGCCGCAGAAAACTGATCGAACGTTAAACCGGGTTCAACATTTATATAATGCCAGGCGCCGGTATAATTATACATGCGGTTGGTGCGTATTTCATCAGCATAATTACTTACATCTACCAATGATTCTGTACCCAGTATTTTTCCCACCTCGCGCTTTGCAGCCGGTGTAAGATGCCGCTCTGCAATTAAAGCAACGGTACGGTGCCCTGCCGACCCCCATGAGATTAAAAACAGGGTGCAAATTGCAACAAAGGTAATTAAGGCGTTCCTTTTCATATCTGAAATTTCTGCGCCAAAGAAACGGCAGTAAAATCAAATAATATTTTTGTAAATAAAAAATTACGATGTGTGGCAGAATATCACTGTGTCAGTTTATCTACCATTTTATAGTATGCAGTTGATTTACCGTAAACCGGCTTTCCGTTATAGGCCATATAATACAGGTATTTTTTATTTTGATCGATGCCGGGCATTAATTTGCTAAGCGCGGTTCTGATCTGGTTCTTCTCCTTTATAACAGCAGTGGTATCCTGCAAGTTGATTCTTGAAATATAGTAGACCATCGGGTAGGTACCTTCATCATTCGTTTCCAGGTAAATGCGCAAAATACTTGGCTTAGTAGCTACTTCGTCAACCAGGAGCGGAAATTTATACGTTGCGTTGGCCTCATTTAAAACCTTATCGTTAAAATCTTTTATCTCGGTTTCGTTTTCATATTTCCATATCTCACTGGGCCTTATACAAGTGCTGCTTAACAGCATATTGTTAACCGCATCAATCAGGTGATGCTGATCATATTCCTTTTTTGCGAGGTCAAATAACTCCGGCGACGTTTTTTTGTTAAGTGTAAATGGGGCAAGTTCAATATTATCAAGTTTCCACCCATAATTAAATTTTGCGTATCGCAATGTTATCATATGCCGGTTTATTTCGGCTGTATTTTTAGGCACCATAAATATCATATACATCTCGTGCGCTACACCCGGGTAGTTCAACTTATAGTTATTTATGCCTTTACCATTTGCGTTAATGGTATCCTGGTCTATGTACTTGTTAACTACATAGTACTCATCCAGCCGGGTATAATCGTGCTGCTTTAGCTCATAGCTTATCAATTCTACAATCCTTTCAAGATGGCTGCGTTCGTTCATGTTCTTTGAGAAAAAGGCATGCAAGGGATTAACATCGTTAGCTTTAATCAGGTCGATAATTTTATCATTAAGCTGGTGGAAGTCGGCCTGCTTGTCTTTACTGATCTGGTCGTTTTTCCAGACGCCAGATTTTGGATTACAACTGCAAAATAAAGAGATACAAACAAGGGCAATTAAACGGAGTAAATAAGGGTATAAGGTTTTCATATAATTATAGCCCTAAAATAATTAATTGATTTAAATAGGCACATATTATTTAAAGTATGATAAGGGCTGTGCAACATAAACCCGGATATTTTGTTAAATCCCTATGCAAAATATATTGTTCTTGGGCGATAGTTTAACAGCCGGTTATGGCTTGCGCGATTTTAAAACAGAAGCTTTCCCGGCTTTGATAGAAAAAAAGATAAAGGCAGAAAAATTTGACTACCATGTTATTAATGCAGGCTTAAGCGGCGATACATCGGCCGGCGGCTTAAACCGAATAGAATATTGGATAACCCAGCACATAGATATATTGGTGCTGGAACTTGGTATAAATGATGTGATAAGAGGAATTTCGCCGTTGATAACGGGAAATAATTTGCAGCAGATCATTGACAAAGTTAAGGGCAAATACCCGCAGGTAAAGATTGCCATTATGGGCATGCAGATACCGGCTTTCCTGCACTCGCCGTTCACACAGCAGTTTAATGATATTTTTCCGGTACTGGCTCAAAAAAACAAGGCAGCGTTATATCCTTTCTTTTTAGAAGGCGTAGCAGGCAAGCATAGCCTTAATCTACCCGACAGGCTCCATCCATCTGCCGAAGGTTATAAAATTATTGCTAACAATGCCTGGCCCGTGATACGAGGGCTGCTTGTTTAAGTATAAGCATAAAAAAAGACCGGCTTTTTAACCGGTCTTTGATGTCTTTAATCGTCGTCGTCCTTTTTCTTTTGTTCCAGTATCACAAAGGCGCTTCTTTTTGGTGCCGGTAAAGTTGCCGTTTCGCCCTTTACATATTTCCAGATCACTTCATTAAGTTCCAGATCAGGCACGGCATCTTCCTTGGCAAAATTAAATTGCTGCGAACGTTTGCTGCTTTCATTTACGGCAAGGTTGCGTTTATCTAAATCCACCTCCGGTTGTTTGGCTGTATATGGTGAAAGATCAGGCTTGCCCGCAAAGCATTCATAAAAAGGTATGGCCGATGCATCGTACTGGCTCATTGGCGGCAGGCCGAGGATCAGTTCTATAGTCCGCAATACGCCCGATGTTGAATACATATTATGGATAACCGCGTTATGTTTAACATAAGGCCCGGCAACAAAAACCGGTGAGCGGTGTGCATCAATATGATCAGGGCCGTTTTGCGCATCATCTTCCAATACAAATACTACCGACTCTTTCCAGATAGGGCTTTTTGATAAGTGTTCTATCATCCTTCCTACACCCTGGTCATTATCGGCCACGGCAGCTATAGGTGAAATGGCACCTTTTCTTTGGCCGCTGGTATGATCGTTCCCCATCCTGATAGAGTTAAATTGAGGCACGGCATTTACGGTAACCAGCGAATCGAAATCATGCTCCCATATTTCTTCACGCTTACGGTCGGTTGTGTTTAAATCAAATCCCGGCGACTGCACACACATGTGCCCGTTTAAAGATTTAATGTTGGCCTTGCCATAAGCAGCAAATTCGCCATAGGTGCGGTAGCTTACGCCGGCACGTTTACAGTAATCCCAGATATAACCATCGCGCGGGTCGCCAATGCGGCGTTCGCCTTCAGAATCGTAATTACCTCCGCGGCCTCCATAACTGGTAGGCCATGTTTTTTCAATAAAATCTGTTGCATAGGCTGCCATGCTCCAGTTGTGCCCATCGGCACTTACTTCTGCATCAACATAAAAGTTATCAAGCAACACAAAATTATTTGCGATGGCATGTTCGTTAGGGGTAACAGTTTTACCGAATATACAAAGAGAGGTATCGCCATTGCCTTGCTGCATATCGCCCAAAACCTGGTCGTAAGTGCGGTTTTCTTTAATGATATAAAACACATACTTGATAGGCGACTTCTCTCCAGCCCTGCGCGGAACCGGGTTTCCTGTCTCGCCTGCCGCAACATTAGCTACTTTGTTATTGAACGGAGTATTAATATAAACCTGGTGCGTATAAGACTTAAGCTGCTCGGGCTTAGGCTCGGTTATGAATGAAAGCGTGCCCTTAAATAAGCCGCCTATATACTGCTCCCTGCTGTTGATTGCTCCTTTCTGGTAACCGCTATTATCTGATTTTTTTACCGGCTGTGGCCCCCTCGGGTTGGCCATAGAGGTAAAGCCTTTGCCGTTAGATACCAATATTTTGTTGCCAAGTGTTTTAACATTAGTCGGATACCAGCCAACAGGTATAAAGCCCATACTTTTACTGTTGCCTGCAATGCTTACATCAAAAACAGCAAGACAATTGTTATCCGCATTGGCTATATACAATATTTTTCCGCCGGGCGACAAAGCCAGTCCGTTGGTTGTTGAACCGGTTAACTTAGTAGGATATAAAGCTGTAGAAATAACCTCGATGGTTTTGCGGGTAATGGTATTGATAACCGAAACAGAATTATCATTTGCATTGGCAACATATAAAAGATTGCCTTTTTTATTTAGCAGTAATTCGTTAGGGTGACTGCCCGTTTTAAGAAAGGTAAGCGCATTGGTAACTGTATTATAACAAGCTACCTCGGCCCCGCCCCAAATAGAAATATATAGTACCTTATCATCAGGCGAAAGCACGCAGCTGTATGCCTCGGCCGGGAGTTTTACCTGTTTTAAAATTTTGGAATTTGCAGGGTCAACCACATAAAGTGAGCTATCCTCTTTAGTAACGGTGTAAAGGCGGTCGTCATTATGGGTAAGAACTATGCCGGTTGCACAAACCTTGCTTTTAGGCCAGGCGTTAGGAGCAAGTTTAATGGTATCAGCCTTGCCAATTTTATCGCCAGTGATGTTGAAGCCTAAAATAAAGTTATCGTTCCCGCCAGAGACATAAAGCTTTTTTTCATTATGACTAAACGCCAGGCCGTACCACGATTTGCCAACTACTTTTTCATCCAGCAATTTTTCATTCTTCGGGTCAATAAGCTGGATGCTTTGCGTGCTTTGCCCGTTATTAGTAACAGCAAGTAGCCGGCCTGATGCAGACAACTGAATGTTCAAAGGTAAATCGCCAAGGGGCAGGGATGTACCAGCCGGGCTAAGCTTCCAGCCATTAGGCAATAACACCTGGTTAGTAGCTTCTATTTTACCGGGTGTTTGGCTCCAGGCTTTTCCCGCGATAAAAGCAGCTGCAAGTACTAAAGCGATATATTTAAATTTCATGCTGATAACAATCTTGTAGTAAGCAAAGTTACAGATTGCAATTGACGGTTAACACCACTTAACAAAAACTTAAAGTACAGGTATTATTGTATTTTTTACAAATATTGGAACTGATATTTAAATAGTGTTTTCAGAAAGCTTATTTTTGAAACATGCCCTTTACCTTTGCACACCCGGCCGTTGTTTTGCCCTTTAGCGGCAGCAAAAAACGCGGTCTATCAACCACTGCTTTGGTAATAGGCAGCATGACACCCGATTTTGAATACTTTTTGCGAATGCGCCTGCGCAGCATTTACAGCCACACCTGGGGCGGCCTGTTCTGGTTTGATCTGCCTTTAGGGTTTGCGCTGGTACTGGTTTATGAATTTTGGGTTAAAGATGCGCTTATATCACATTTACCTTTAAGTTTTAACAGGCGCTTTTCAAACTTGCGTGGATATGAAACCCATTATACAATCAGATACATACTTGCCGTAATTAGCGGGGTTTTATTGGGCGCGGCATCGCATATTATATGGGACAGTTTTACGCACCCCTCCGGTTATTTTGTACATAACATTGGCATTCTACGCCGTGTAATTCATGTGCATAATTACCGCTTCAGAGCTTACAGGATCCTGCAATACATCAGTACGCTGATTGGCGGTATTGTTATATTAACCGTTTGCCTTTTACGGCCCGAAGGGGTTGTTACCCGTGTTAAAAATGCTACCTCATTCTGGCTGCAGTTTTTGTTGGTAACGGTAGTAGTAACTGCCATCAGGTTATCAGGAGGCTTAAAGCTGCATGACTATGGTAATTTGGTGATCACTATTATAGATGGTGCTATCCTCGGCCTTATCATCGCCTCGATATTATCCATTGGTAGCACCCGCTATCCATCTAACATCAAAACATAATTTGCACCTTTGCTTAATCTATTCCTTTAACTACCGGATAGTACATTAAACACTCATGCTTCAGATACAAGAAAATATCTCCCTTAAAAATTTCAATACGTTCGGCGTTGAAGCCTTTGCAAAATATTTTGTAGAAATAAGCCGAAAGGAAGAATTACAGGAACTTTTTCTTGACCCAGCCTGGCAGTTTATACCCCGGCTGGTATTAGGTGGCGGCAGCAATATGCTGATGCTTAATAATTTTGAGGGGCTGGTTATCCGCATTAATATCAGGGGCATAGAGCACCGCATAAGCCATAACGATGTTTTTGTAGAAGCCGGGGCCGGCGAAGTATGGAACGACCTGGTGAACTATTGTGTACTCCGCAACTATGCAGGGCTCGAAAACTTAAGCCTTATCCCGGGTTCTGTCGGTGCATCGCCGATACAGAACATTGGTGCCTACGGGGTAGAACTTAAAGATGTTTTTTACAGCTGCGTGGCCTTTGAAATAGCCACAGGTGAATTTAAAACGTTCACCAAAGCAGACTGCCAGTTTGATTACCGCGAAAGTATTTTTAAAGGCCCGCTAAAGGGACGATATATCATTACTTCTGTAAAATTTAAACTCTCGCTTACGCCACAGTTCAATTTAAAGTACGGCGCCATTGAACAGGAACTCGCAGCCCGCAATATCAATGCTCCAACTATTGCCGATGTTTCGGCAGTGGTTTCGCACATCCGTGTTTCTAAACTTCCAGATCCATCTACCATAGGCAATGCGGGGAGTTTTTTTAAAAACCCAATCATCAGCCCGGAACAATTTGAGCAGCTTGTATTCAACTTTCCAGATGTTGTAAACTATCCTGCTGCAAACGGGCAGGTAAAACTTGCTGCGGGCTGGCTTATTGAACAGTGCGGATGGAAGGGAAAAGTAGTTGGCCGCACAGGAACGTGGAAGAACCAGGCACTGGTATTAGTGAACCATGGCGGCGCTACAGGACAGGAAGTGTATAGTCTTTCGTCGCAAATCATAGACAGTGTGTACACTAAATTTGGCGTTACACTACAGCGCGAAGTGAATATTATAGGTTAAATTTTTATTTAGAAATTAAAAATTCAGCTTAAAAACCTTCATAAACCAGCTTTTTTATTTCATCTGTTTTTCATCTTTCTCTGCCTTAAAACGCGACGTAAACTTGCTTCAGGGCATATTTGAGCCCTATTTTAGATTCGGCTGACATTGCGCTTACACTGCAAAGACAATCTAACATCTAACTATATACTGTATAACATGAGTACTCTTGTATTTGTTTACTGGTACTATGTTTGAATAAGTGTTGATACAAAACTTTAACAGTATGACAAAGATTGAGTTTAACACCCTAGTACTACGTCAGGCATCTTCATTGAGGTCTTATGCCTTACATTTCACCCATGACGCAGATGATGCTAACGACCTTGTCCAGGATACAATGTTGAAGGCTATAACTTATTACAATAAGTTTAAAGAAGGAACAAATTTAAAAGGGTGGTTATACACTATCATGAAAAATACATTCATTAACAACTATCGTCGTTTTGTTAAGATGAACACATTTGTTACCAAGAGCGACGAAATATCTTCTCCAAACCTGGTATTCAGTTCAACTAAAAACCAGGGCGAAGCGAAGTTTGTAATGGACGATCTTAAGAAAGCATTAGACAGATTGCCTGCCGACTACTATGTACCTTTTACAATGTATTTTGAAGGACATAAATACCACGAAATTGCTGATCATTTAGATATACCTATCGGTACAGTTAAAACACGTATACACGTTGCACGTAAACTGCTAAAGAAAAGCTTAAAAGCGTATGATAATGGTATTGCAAAACCTGTTTACGCAGAAAACTAAAATGGTCTTTTTTGAGCTGTGTTAAGCAGCCATGAAAGCTCATATTCAATGACTCTACATATACCTATTAAAAGCCCGGATTATTTTCCGGGTTTTTTGCTTCAAGACGTTTTGATCCGAATAAGAAATCGTCCTGAATAAATATCAAAACAAATCCGTATTGACATTACTGAAGCAATACTTCGATTAAATAATTTACCTTCGGGTAAATGACTGATAATATCCCAACGTATACAAAATCGCAGCTGGCACTCAGAAACGGGCAGGACAAGCCCGAAATTTGGGTAGCCTATAACGGGCTGATCTATGATTTGACCAACAGCCGCTTATGGCGAAACGGAAAACATTATGAACACTGGGCCGGCCAGGACCTTACCGCCGAGCTTGGCGACGCCCCGCATGACGAATGGGTGTTTACCCATTTTGAAGTGATTGGAAAGCTAAGTCCCCCTGCTCGATAGAAGCAGAAGGACTATATAATATTGTTATATCTCGAATTTGGCAAGGCTTACAAAGTCCTGCACGCGGGCAGTAATTTCATCCCCGGTTAAATTCTTAATTTTTTCGGTGCCAAATTTTTCGACACAAAACGAAGCCAGTGCAGAGCCAAAAATAACGGCGTTTTTGAGGTTGTTAAAGTTAACCGTACCTACTTTGGCAATATAGCCTATAAAACCACCGGCAAAAGTATCGCCGGCGCCGGTAGGGTCAAATACATCGGCCAGCGGTAAAGCCGGGGCCGAGAAAACATGATCTTCATGAAATAGCAAAGCACCATGCTCACCCTTTTTAATAATCAGGTATTTTGGGCCCATGGTAAGGATCTTGCGAGCCGCCTTAACCAATGAGTACTCGCCCGAAAGCTGGCGTGCCTCCGCATCATTAATGGTTAATACATCCACCATTTTAATGGTTTCGAGCAGGTCGTCAAGGGCAATGTCCATCCAAAAATTCATGGTATCCATTACAATCAGCTTAGGGCGGTTTTGCAGGCGATTGATGACCGTTTGCTGTACCTGCGGAGTAAGGTTACCCAGCATAAGGTATTCGCAGTCCTGGTAAGAATCAGGCAGGATTGGGTCAAAGTCTGCCAGTACGTTCAGTTCGGTAACAAGTGTATCCCTGCTGTTCATATCATTGTGATACTTACCCGACCAAAAGAAAGACTTTTCGCCAGCCTTGATCTGTAAACCTTCTACATCTATATGATGATTTTTAAAATCCTGAATCTCCTCCTGTGGGAAGTCGTCACCTACAACACCAACAATTTTAACCTTATCATAAAAGTAAGAAGCGGCCAAACTTGCGTATGTAGCAGCGCCTCCAACAATTTTATCTGTTTTTCCAAAAGGGGTTTCGATAGCGTCAAACGCCACAGTACCAATAACTAACAAACTCATCTAAAAGAATTTTAAATTTTTTTTGACAAATATTGTGAAATTACCGCAGAAATCATACTTTTGCACACTCCAAACCGGAAAATACTCCTGAGTAGCTCAGCCGGTTAGAGCATCTGACTGTTAATCAGAGGGTCGCTGGTTCGAGCCCAGCCTCAGGAGCCTGAAAATCAATGATTTAACCCCACTCTGGCGAGTGGGGTTTTTTGTTTCTCACACATTTCTCACACAATTTTGAAGTTTTTAAAATCATGCATGATTTTTCTGCGTGAGTTTGATGAGAGTATTTGGACGATTTTGGAGCTTTAAAATGCGTGAGAGTGGTCTATTTTGGATCCGATTGATTATATGGAGATAATCAATTAGCTAATTAAATAGGTTAATAAAAGCTGTTCCTAATTTGAATTAAAATGTCTTCGGCCATTTGAATATCCGGCCTATCGGGCAGTGTTGATTTTTCATAGACTAGTTTAATTAGTTCCATCTTTTCTTCAACCATACACATCAACTCATCAAACTCAAATTCACCATTACGGATTTTCAGCAGGAAGTCACGATCACTACGTTTAACGATCACTTGCTGGTATAGCGCAATTTCTTCTGCCATGTTCAAAAGCCGAAAAGTGTGCATCATGTTTTTAGCATCATAACTCTTACCATGAGATAGTGTGCTTTGATAACGATGCTCGTTGCGCTTTTCCTCCCATTCCTGGTACTCTCTATATTCACGGCAGTAGATAGAATAACTATCCTTGTTAAAGTTCATTATTGCTATATGTTCTATCCCTTTCGGTACTGAACTTAACTGCACATCATCAGCGTCAGGACCAGATATAACTCCCTTAAACCGGCCATCGGTCAATTGCTTATAATGGTATAGTAAATAGACGTTCCTAAAATGATCCAGATTTACCAAGCCACATTCATTTTGATTGAAAGCATTTTCCTTTAACCATTCGTTTAGGGGAACGCTGCCATTTTTATAGATCACAAAGCAAAAGTCTAATACCGATTTACGTTCGGAATCTAAGGGCTTATTGATCTTTTTATTTAAGCCCCGGGCTTTCCTGATCTGGGTTTGGGCATAGCCGGCGAATGTATCCAGGCAGAATTTTGACAAAAAATCCTCCGGTTTGATCAGATCCATTAACGGGTGGCGAAATAATACATGCTCTTTTGGCGTGTTTAACAGTTCCAATATATTGGGATTATTCTTCGTCAATAATTCCAGGAAGCGGCCGATCTCAAAATAAACTTCATCGTTGCTAGTATTGGCTATCTGATCCTGTCGCTCAAAACCATATAATTGGTTTTGAGGCATAATGAATATCCCTTTCTTATCCACATCAGAACCGGCGACATTCAGGTTATAAGCCGTGCTACCGCTAATACAATCTAACAGGATCAATTCTTTTTGCTGTTTTAGTTGTTCGTAGGTCATGGCTGGATATATTTTCTAAAAACCCCATTCAATTTATCTGCTTCTCTCTTCTCTGATGGCAGTAGCGGTATTTGTTCCCTATAATTATTTAGCGCATCAGTTAACCATTCGTTGAGCAATGCAACAGGTGTTATAAAAGCTTTTTCATCTGCATCCTTTTTTTGCTCTAAAAGATCATCTATACTTTTTTGAACGCTATTATCTCTTATTAAAATACGTAGCTTATCAAATTCAATTGGTGGTACAGTTTGTTTCTCTACTATCCACTGGCAGGCTAATGCCGGGCGCAGTGCATAAAAGTATCGCTTTAGCTTTACCTGGTCACCCTGCAAATCATCCCTAAGCGTATTGTTAGCCATTGACAAATAGTGATTTCCGCCCGACCGCAGGGAAAAATAGGCCGACATTAAACCCAGCATTTCATCTGCGAAAGCATTATCCTGACGATATACAATAGGAGATTGCAACCATTCATATAACGGACCGTTAGATTTGAGAAACAGCTTTAAAGCTTTTTTCAAATCCCAACCGCCTATATCCAATACCTCATTAACAGGTAGGCCAACCACATCCGGCATTTCTTCAATGCTCAGATAATGGTTGACATGCCGGGAGTAAATAAAACGAACATCAAAGTCACTATCGGGCGAGGCAAAACCCCATGCCCGGCTGCCCGACTCGCAGGCATATAGGATTTTTATATTTTTTGATTGCTCAAGTTCAGATAACTTTTGCAGGATAATCTCTTTCATGATGTACAGTAATAATTGCTGTTGATAATGTAAAGTGTTATAAATAAACGGACGTTATGATTTATTATTAAACATCTCGGTAATACGTGCATTTATTGAAGGCCACAGTCTGTAATTATATAAACTTAAACCGTTATACCTGTTTAAGAAGTCCTTTAATCGCTTGTTTCCCTGTTCCTGCAATTGATGTCCGTTAATCTCTTGTAAATCATCCCATAACGCTATCAGGTAATCTATTTCATTTCTTTCATAATCTATAAAATGTCCTTTCCATCTCAAATATTCAAGTATGGCAATAGCCCTGTCCAGTGAAATTTTATCGATTAGCAACGCCGTACTTGCGGTAGCCAATACAAGGCGAGTTTGCAAAATATCATAAGTTATATTTAAAGAATCTAAGAGGGTAACTAACTCATTCAGATTTCCGCTAAGAGAAATGTCAATAAAGAAATAATGCGGCTCCTCCTCTGTTGCAATTATCCAATCTGCATGATACTTTACCTCTTCTATATTATCAAGCCAAGTATCAAACAATCTCGCCACGCACCAAACAATTGTTTTACTTGAGCTGGATCAGTTCTTCCATGAATTTTAGCCTTTATTTCATCTTTCCAGGTATAAAGACCTCCGATCTCAAATACACCGCCCCTTAAAAACCGAGCAATAAATTCAGCAAGCGAATTTGTCAGCACAATTTTTTCTGAATCGTAGTCTAAGACATATATTTCATACTGATTAAAATCATAGGGATTTATCTCAAGGCGCCACATATCGCTGTATATCATATACTCTGCAATTGATGGATGATTGTCATTTTTACTATTCCCTATCATTTCACCAAGCGGAATCATGTTGAATATATCTTCGTCCATTTCGAAGCCATTGGTAAAACGATAAAAATGCTTGAAGTCCTCCGGTAATTCAATACCGTAAGCATTTTCCACGTCTTTAATCAAAGCTTCATCTGCGCCAGCATGCAACGTCAATTCAAACGGGCCATTGTAGGATTTAAGCAGTACTATCGCTTCATTTATTTTCATGATATAATTAATATAGTCACCATTTACAACCTTGGATCTACAGGCTCACATTCCATAGCTAGTACACCAAATACACACTGATGCACGCGCCTTAATGGTTCTTTATCAATAAAACGCTGCAACCCTTCTATACCTAAAGCAAACTCACGCATGGCTAATCCTCTTTTGGCATTTAATCCACGTGACTTTAGGCGGATGATGTTTTCTGGAGCACTGTATTCCGGGCCATAAATGATCCGTAAATATTCTTTTCCCCTTATCTTAATGGCGGGTTGTATTAGGCCCTTACCGTCTTTTTCAATGAAGTTGTAAGGCTTTACGACCATGCCTTCCCCACCTTTGCCGGTTAAATCTAACCACCATTCTGTAGCTTCATTAATGCTTGCTTCATCATCAAGTTTAACAACTTTGTAAGGAGTAGCTAATAATATGGCCGGATCAGCCGCGCATATCTTTTTAATTTGCTCCATATGCCACTCGTGGTTCTCGCTTGTCCAAAGCTTTCCTTCGGATGCCAAGATGTGAAACGGTGCCAGCTTATAATCGTCAAGACTATTTACCGGCCAGCAATACTGCTGATAAGCTTTGGTGAATTGCTTAGCTTCATTTTGCCTTTCGCCATATTCCGTTAACAATGCTTCTCCGTTTGCATCCCTTTGAGTTAATTGTTTCAATGCATCCATTACATCGCCCAAGGCATGCGTTGCCGCGCTGCCCACAGCCGCATATTGCGTTTGTAATAAAGCTTGCGCTTTTGCACTCCAGGGCATTAACTCGGTATCTAAACAAACCCAGTCGGTATCGAATGCGTCATAGAATCCCGACTTGACCAAAGCTTCATTTAACCGTGCCAACAAAGCCTGCTCAGTTTCTTTATCATTGAAGAATGCGCGACCTGTACGTGTATAAACTGTTCCAATGCCTTCGCCGGTAACGCCAAATGCCTTGCTTATCGCTTCTTCATTTTTACCCACGATAACCACTGCCCTTGAACCCATATGCTTCTCCTGGCAAACCACTTTACCGATCCCAGCTGCTTTGTAATAATCAAAAGCTTCAGTCGGGAATTCCAAATAGTCATCCAGGATGCTGGTCTTCGACGGGCTCATTGTAGGCGGCAAATAGATCAGCCATTTTGGATTGATCGCGAAGCGGCTCATCACTTCTAAAGCTGCGATAGCATTTTCTTCCCTTATGGTGATATTATTACCTAAGCGCGTTTCTACAATTTGCTTACCTGTAAATTCAGCGATGTCTAAAACGCTGTCGTTTTCCTGTTGCATGGTTAAATTGCCTGCGCTGGCTTTACCGTGATTCAGGGGCCTTACGGGCTCGCAGTAAACCCGAGCGGCCTTTACGGCTAACAATTCCCGTTCAGGATAGCGTAAAGCTGTTAACGATCCGCCAAATACGCAGCCAGTGTCGATGTCTATGGTATTGTTGAGCCACTGTGCTTCAGGAACCGGCGTATGCCCATAAACCACCATAGCCCTGCCTTTATATTCAGCTGCCCAGTTAAGCCTCACAGGTAAACCGAATTCATCTATCTCACCGGTAGTTTCACCATACAAACAAAACTCACGTACCGCACCTGAGCCGCGCCCCTGCATACTTTCCTTTAAACCTGCATGGGCAACTACCAATTTACCGCTATCAAATACATAATGACTGATCAGTCCGTCTAAAAACTTTTTAACCTGATCCCTAAACTCCTGTGTTTCCAGACTTAACTGATCGATAGATTCCTGCAATCCATGTTTGGCCTGTACGTTTTTACCGCTTAACCATCGCATCAGTTTAATATCATGGTTACCGGGCACACAATAAGCGTTACCACTGGTGGTCATGCTCATTACCAACTTTAACACCTCAGGCGTTTTAGGTCCGCGGTCAACCAGGTCACCGGCGAATACAGCTTTCCGGCCGTCATGGTGGATCCATGTCTCACCATTGTCGGCGTAGCCTAAGTCCGCTAAAAGTTCAATTAGCTCATCGTAGCAACCATGGATATCACCTATGATATCTAATGGACCTGCTTCTTCCTTTTTGTTATTGTATAGAGGATCGCGTACGATACCGGTTATCGCATCAACTTCTTCGGGTGAACGTAATTCGATAATATGGCGGAAACCCTCGTACTTTAACTTTTTAAAGCTTCGTTTCAATTGCGAGATATGCTGTGGTATCACATGGGCGCCAAAATTTCGGTCCGTGCGTAGAGCATTACGTTGTACGCAAACTTTTTCAGGCATATTCAAGATGATAGCGACGGGCAGACAATGATATTCTCGCGCCAGCTTTATCCAGTCTTTACGCGCTTCTTCCTGCACATTTGTTGCATCTATTACGGTTACCAACCCGTTCTTTAAACGCAGGCCCGTGATGTACCTGGCCAAAGCAAAAGCGTCAGCGGATGCCGCCTGGTTATTTTCATCATTACTCACCAGGCCACGGCAGGCATCTGAAGATACGATCTCCGTTGGCTTAAAATGCTTTCTGGCAAACGAAGATTTTCCTGAGCCGGTAGCGCCTATCAGTACCACCAATGATAATTCAGGTATTTGTATCGTTTTATTTGTTGACATTTCTTTCTTTTTTATTGTGATTATACCAATTGTTCTGCTCTCTCGTCGCGGCGGCTAAATACCGCCATCTGGCTTAAGGCACCAACTTCAGCATCAACTTCTCCAATCGGTTTAAAAATCACGTTGTAACCATATTTTACAGCCAGATCAGCACCCCAGCTTTCAAATTCCTTTCTTGTCCATTCAAAGCGGTGGTCATTATGACGCATTTTGCCTTCTTCGTAATCTGCAAAACGTATATTATATTCTGCATTAGGGGTAGTAATGACCACTACTCCAGGTTTTGCATATTCAAATACCGACCTTTCCAATGCAGCTAACCGAGGTTCATCTAAATGTTCTATTACTTCAACCAACGCCGCGCCATTAAATCCTTCAAGCCGTTTGTCCCTATATGTTAACGAACCTTGAATCAACTGCACCCTTTGCACCAGCCTTTCCGGCATGCGTTCCTGTTTCAGTCTTTCCTTTGCGATTTCAAGGGATCGATAACTCACATCCATGCCTAAAACAAACTCAAACTGCTTTTCAGCTAACAACAGCTTAATGAGCTTACCTTCTCCGCAACCCAAATCGGCTACCCGCTTAGCGCCGGCTAATAATAGCTCATCCTTAGCCGCGTGTAAGCGTAATTCGTGTATTCGTAATTGCGGCTCTTCAACCTCGGCTGCTGCTATCGTGATTTCATTTTCTACCTCTTCTTCGGCTTCATCTTCGCTTAATAACACACCCAAAGCTTGGTTAGCCAGCGACCGTTGGTTTTTTAAATACCTGCGAACGATCATTTCTTTAGCCGGATGTGTTTCCAACCAATCTTTGCCTTTCTCCAGTAGTTTTTCAACTTCCTCCTGGTTTACCCAATAGTGCTTGTCATTATCGCACACAGGTATCAGTACATACAAGTGTGAAAGCAGTTGCTGTAAAGTAAGCTTGTTGCTTAACTCTACTGTAAAGTAGCGGCTATTGCCCCATTCTGGAAAAGCGGTATCAAGCGGATGCTGCACGGCGATGATCTGGTAACCCAATGGCTCGAATAGCGATCTCAATACAGCGTCGCCACCCTTTACCGGTAACACGGACAACTTAACTGTAAATGCCATGGCTACATCTACCAGTTCCGGCTTATCCTTGCATCTGCCGTTAAGAGCAGAGGAATACGCTTTGGCAATAGCAGCGCTCATAAATGAACTTGACACGTAAGGCCGGTCATTCACATATTGTTCCAGGGCAAAGTCATTGCCTTTTGGGCCTGCGCTTCTTACCAATCCCACCGGGTCAATATCCAGTAACAAGGCGGCGGTACATCTTTGTGCGCTTACTTCCGGATAAAAGATATGAGCCTTTCCTGCCGAGATATCAACAGATTGTATTTTATTGGGATGTTTGTGCAATAAATAGCTCAAATTATCGGCGGGAACATGTGTAGTAGATATGGTTAGTAACATTAGTTTTAGATTGAACGGTTAAGATAATTATTCTCCTCAATGCGGCGTGCATTACCCTCTTTATTAGTAATGCACGCTTTCGATACTACAAAGATGAGAAGCAAGTGCGCAGTCTTTTTGCGCAGTAGAAAATAATTTTAGATATTTATTAAAATATTTTTCGATGCCTGTTACCGTAACGCCCTCGTCCGCTATCGCACCATTGATAACTGCCTCCAGAATCGCTATAAGAAATGGACACTGGATGATCTCATCGACGCATGTTCTGATGCCTTATATGAGTTTGAGGGCATTGACAAGGGTGTGAGCCGCAGATCTGTACAAGCCGATATTGAAATGATGCGTAGTAACAAGTTGGGGTACGAGGCACCTATCATTGTGGTCGACCGAAAATATTATACGTATGCCGAAAAAAATTACAGCATCACCAACAGTCCGATCAGTCAACAGGATATGCAGGTATTAAGCGAAGTCTCCGGTTTGCTGAAGCAGTTTAAAGGCTTTAACCATTTTACAGATCTGAACGAAATGGTGAGCAAGCTGGAAGACAAGATCTATTCTCAAAAAACGCATAGCCCACCGGTTATCGATTTTGAAAAAAATGATAACCTGAAAGGATTGGAATATATTGAAGGTATCCGTAAGGCCATTGTGGCTAAAAAAACGCTTTGTTTAACATATCAATCTTTCAAAGCCCGGGAAGCCAGTACGTTTTGTTTTAGTGCTTATTTGTTAAAGGAATACCGCAACCGTTGGTTTGTGTTGGGAGTACCGCATAAAAACAGAGGGCATCTGTTAAACCTTGCGCTTGACCGGATACAATCCATAGAAGAGACTGATGAAAAATATAGAGAGAATAGAATTATAGACCTGGCTACTTATTACAATGATGTGATTGGCGTTACTAAATCCCCCGGACAGCGAGATTGCGAAGTGGTTTTCTGGATCGATAATGCTAACGCACCTTATGTAATAACCAAGCCGCTGCATCATACGCAAAAGCTGTTAGGTGAAGAAAATGACGGTAAGGTTTTCAGTATCAAAGTGATCCTTAACTTCGAGTTAGAACGGGAGTTATTGGGATTTGGTTCAAAAATGAAAGTGCTCCGGCCAAGGATATTAGTTAAGCAATTGAAAGCGCAGTTAAGGAACACGTTAGAAAATTACGATGCAGTAACTTTTACTACACAGTTATAGGAAGAACAGGAGAATAATGAACAATAATAACATCAGGCCAGAATGGACACCTTCTGGATATACTAAAAATGGGGATCACCTAAATCTAAAAAGATGTAAAGATATCTTACTTGGCGTGGCTATTGGCGACGCATTAGGTGTGCCTGTCGAATTTAAAAGTAGAGAGGAAATAAGCCGACAACCTGTGACGGATATGATTGGCTATGATACACATAACAAACCGGCAGGAACTTTTTCCGACGATAGCTCTTTAACTTTTTGCCTAGCCGAAGCCATTGCTTCAGGGTTTACTTTAGAAGGTATCGGTCGTAATTTTATCGATTGGCGATATGATAATTACTGGACAGCAGATAACGAAGTTTTTGATATTGGTATAACTACACAACGTGCTATCGACAGACTGGTAAAAGGAACACCGCCCCAGCATGCCGGCGACTTTGAGGAAGAAAGTAATGGTAACGGTTCGTTAATGCGCATATTGCCTCTATTAGTCTATATCAGCGATAAGCCGGTAGATGAGCGTTATCAATTGATCAAACAAGTTTCGTCTATGACTCATGGCCATGCCCGTTCGGTAATTGCCTGTTTTTATTATCTTGAATTTGCTTTAGGGCTATTGAACGGAGAAGAGAAATTTGTGGTTTATAATCGGTTACAAAAAGATGTAGCCGAATATTTGAGATCGATAAATATGAGTAGGGACGAAACGAGTTTATTTGATCGGTTGCTAATCGATCGGATAGATATGATACCCGAAAATCAAATTCGCAGCAGCGGATATGTATTGCATACATTAGAAGCCAGTATTTGGTGCCTGCTAAATACAGACAATTATAAAGACGCTGTTTTAAAAGCCGTCAATTTAGGGCAAGATACAGATACAACAGGTGCTGTAACCGGCGGCCTTGCAGGACTATTATATGGTCATGATAGTATCCCTCAACATTGGTTAAGTCAACTCGCCCGTAAAGATGATATTGAAGATCTTTCTGTTAGAATGTTTAAAGCTGTGTAATAATATTTAAGTAATTAGGATGGGCTTATTTGATTTTTTAAAAAAGAAAACAGCGGATACCAACAAGCCTGTACAGCAAAACGACACGCCTCCGGTTAACAAAAACTGGAACGTATTACTTGCCTTTGAGGCCAGGCTTATTGAAATGGGCTACGCTGTTAAAAGGCATGTACAATACCTGGCCCTTATTGTAAATGATGAACTGGAAATAAGTTTTATGGTGGTGGAAAATCCGGACAATCATCCTAATATTATGCATTTAATGGTGGCTGCATCTCATCAAACGTATTTCCCCAACGGAATAATAGAGAGCATTGTAGGGGCGGGTTATTCACTGGAGGAGCAAACGAATACTGCTTTAGATAATTATATCAATTCAACCTTTGTAACCATAATGGATAGTTTTACGGATAGTCATGATCCTGATCTCGATTTCATAACAATAGTCAATGGCAAAGACGTTTTATGGCATCCGAAATTAGGAACTTTAAATGCTCAGGGACAGTGGAATGAATACCCTAACGGCGAACCGCTTTATGACTTATTAAAAAATGAGATACCTAACCAGCTAACCACTAATAAAATAAATTGGCTAAAGATCTACATTTCTAAAAGAGCCGATGGCGAGATCATCGGCGAATGTCTTTTCAATAACGCACCTTGGGAAGCCGCCTCAAACGAAATATTCGATTATGCGAAAACCTGGGAAATGACCGGCGAGTTTAAGGGACTTAAACAATTTATTGTGTTCAGGCGATGCGACGCGTACGACGTAACAGATGATTAATCCGTTCATCACAATGCTTCGCAGATCAATTCCGCCAGGCTTCTCACTTCCACAAATTCATCGTTTATAAATTGCATGTTTAGGTGCGAGTCGGTGCAGATCAGTTTCTTAATCAATCCGCTATCTTTTAGTTTGTTGATGCCATCGTTCACAAATAAACCGTGTGTGGTAATTACATAGATATCGCCGGCGCCAGCATTTTTATAGGTTTTAGCTGCATTAATAATGCTTCCGCCGGAGCGGATCATATCGTCATAAATGACAACCGTTTTGCCGTCTACATCCGCATTAATAGCGCTTACCTCGGTATTGTCACCTTTTAGGCGGCGCTTCAGGATAAAGGCGGCGTTCACACCCAGATCGTTCGCTAGTGATTCTACCCACTTGGCGCGACCTGCATCGGTGCTGGCCATTACAAAGTTATCGCCACCGTATTCAAGTGCTGCTTTTATCACGATGTCCTTACAGTAAACATGTACCGGGTAAAGATCGTGCTCAAAGTAATATTGAATTCCTTCTGAGTGTAGATCAAACAGTAAAACCTTATTGCCCCGATTTGACTTTGGAATAGCCGACAGCAGCCGGGCGCGGGTTTTGGCAGTGACAATTTCGCCGCTCAAAACCGCGCGCTCCATAGTAGAATAGCCAAAGTACGGGATAACCAGTGTTAACGAATTAGCTCCGTAGCTAACTAATGAAGATGCCAGATCATACAGTTCTAAAGTAGCGCCATCATTTACAGTGCCGCCGATCAGTACTACATTCCTGTTCTCTATTTGGGATATGATGCGCTGATAACGCTCGCCATCAGTAAAGTGGCTTACTTCCAGTTCGCCTTTCTCAAAATCGCCACAGGCCATTACTTTTTCGGCTAAGTATTCGTAGCCTTTAATGGCAAATAATATTTTCTTCATAGTATAGTTTTGTTTGTAATGAGTTTTGAGACTTCCGAAACGGCCTGCTCGAACCTTTTCTGCCACAATCCCGATATTTCCACAAGTGTAATTTGATGATCAGTCAAAATCTTCCTGTGGGATTGATCAAGTAAATCCCTATCAATTTTGTTTAACCTCGTACCGTCCTGATAATAAGGAGCATCGTTATTTAAGTAAAGGTATAAATCAGCCTTATTTGTATTGTAAACATAGTTTTCAATCGGAAGTTCCCTGTCAAAAGTAAACCTGGCGTACGATTTTGTAATATGAATATCGGTATCAATAATTATTAGAGGGCTATCACTCAAAATGGCCTCGTCTATTCTTTTAGCATGTTCATTGGCTACCAAATGCAGATCTTCAAAAATCAATTTGGTTGAATCGGGAATTAACTCCCTGCCTGCTTCTAATACATAACTGCAATTAAAGTGTTTAGCAAGCTGCTCTGTCAGGGTTGTCTTCCCGGTTGATTCAGTCCCTAAAATGGCCACCTTAATAGCGAAATAAGGTTTAACAGCAGCAGGCAGATAATGCCAATTAGCGAATAGATCATTCCTGATTACGGATGCAGAAATAGGGTGTCGTCCTTTAGTCAGATCAAAAGCAATATGGTGTATACCCATAAAACCGGCAACTAACTCACCATAAGGTTCAGAGGTAATCAAGAGATTGTAGTTAGGATAATGCTTTTTAAACTCAACCGACCAAATTTCTGAAACGTTTGCGGATGTTTTGGATGTATTGGGCAATAGCCTGTAATCATAATGAAGCACTTTTACCTCTATATTTTTCACACCTGCAAAAGTGCTCTCAATCCAGCCTTTTCTTACATCACCCGGAATTGTTTCTTCATTATCGCAACAAACCAGTACCGATAAAAAATCGCACTGAGTGAGTGCAAAGCTGATCATAGCTTCGTGGCCTTTGTGAAAAGGCAAAAACTTTCCAAAAACAAATGCCTTAACCATTAGCCAATTGTTTTTTCCAGTGATACAAGCCGTATGACGCCAAGCCTAGGAAGATCAAATATTCCAGAGATAGAAAATAAACCCCCTTTTTGAAATACAATACCACACAAATAGCATCTACTAAGATCCATAAATGCCAGTTTTCAATTTTCTTTTTGGCCAATAATACTGTGGCAATTACACTTAACACCATCACCAAAGAATCGGTAAAAGGATAAGCAGCTGCTACCTTGAAATAACCGGGCAGATATAAGTGGATGTTCTCAATGAGAAAGCCGCTTAGAAGCGAACCAACTGTAATAACAGCGGCGATTAACCACCTTGCTTTTGTATTAATAGCTGCAATTTTGTTTTCGATAGTTGTAGTGTTCCAATTGTACCAACCATAAATAGTTACTATAAAAAAGTAGACTTGCAAAAACATATCGGCATACAGATGCACCTGGAAAAATAGGATAAAAAGGAAAGCCTCATTCACAATGCCCGTACTCCAGGTTAAAATATTAGCCCTTGATGCAAAATAAACCGAGATGAGGCCAAATACAGTCCCTATTAGTTCAACATAGCTAATGGGGTAACCTATAACGGTAAAAGCGGTATTTGCTATCTCAAAAAAATGCATCAAAACGTATATTTTACCGAAGTGTAAAAATTTGTTGGCGATTGTACAAAGTATTTTTTGGTACCATCTGTATCTACATACCCGTCATTAAAGTATTTGGTGTTAGTAATGTTGTTTACGAAAATACCAAATTGAAAGCCTTTAATATCATATTGTACCCTCGCGTTTAAAGTTACGTATTGATTAACCTGGGCGCTATTGGCAAAATTTATAAAAGACCTGTCCTGATATCGGGCCGATAACCCTATTAAATAACTTTTTCGGCTATACGTTACTTCCTGATTAACAATAACCGGTGGGGTTAATATCGGCGCAAATGCCTGTGTTTGCTCCTTGATGCGGCTGTAATTGTAAGATGAGCTATTAATGAGATGTATGTTATCATTAACTTTATAGTTGATACTCAGCTCGGCCCCGGTTCTGTAACTGCGGTCCACCTCATTAGTAAGGGCTAAGCCATTAGGCCCCAATTGTCCGCTCAATACGATCTCGTTTTTAAAATTCATATAGTAGAAATTCAAGTTCAGGTTGAGCTTACCCGATTGATGTCGCAGCCCCAGTTCCTGGTCTACTACGTATTCTGGATCGGTATTTGCAATAACAGCTTGGCCCGAAGCATCGGCCAATAAATTATCATTGCCGCCAAACATATCATTCCGTGTCGGCTCCCGCCCGGTTCTTCCAATGCTGTAATACAGCGTAGCGTGATTGTTAACTGCAAAACTTAACCCCGCTTTAGGATTAATAAAATGCCAGTGCAATTTATTTAAGGGCACATCGCCATGGTACACAAATGAGGCATAGCGTGTCTGGATATCAGCGAAAAGCGTCAATTGATTAATAGTATAGTCGGCCTTAGTAAAAACACTAAACTCGTTTTTATCGCCGGTGTTTTTGTACAGCTGGCCCAGTGTTTTTTCGCTGCCAATGTGCCGCCTGTCATAAATATTGCCGTGGATGCCTGTTGTCCAGTTAAATGATTTTTTTGAAAAAGTATAGTTGCTGAACACACCAATAAGGTTTGATTGAAAAGCATAGTTATACAACTCGTTTGTTGGTGGCAGTCCTAAAAAACTATTTGGGTTAAAATCGTTATTACCATGCAGGAAGGTGTAATAAACACTCGACTGAATACTTGACGTGCTGTTGGGGTGCCAGGAATGCTGCATCTGCAGCAAGGCCTGTGTGAAGTTATCTCGTTCATTTTCATCTGCATTTGTTCTTCTGTCCTGTGCGATCAAAGCTTCTGAAACGCCCAACCAGGCCAACTGGTTTTGCTGGTGACCGACCAATGCGTTTATCTTAAAGGTAGATTTATCGGCAATCAATTCACCGCTCATAAAAACCGATTGCGAGTTATTTGACGAGTTATATTTATACCCGTCTGAATATACCTGGGAAGCTCTTATATAAAACGCCTTGTTGTTTTTTATTCCGCTGTTATATTCGCCAAATATCCTATGGCTGTTGAATGATCCGTAACCCAAACCAATAGTGGTATAAGTAGAATCAAAAAGATTTGGAGAAAATAACTGCACACTTCCGCCGTAACTCCCCACGCCGTTTTTACTGGTGCCAATGCCCCGTTGAATCTGGATCTTGCTAACCGAATTTATAAGGTCCGGATAGTTTGAAAAATAAGCGCCCTGGTCTTCAGGCTCATTTAGCGGAACACCGTCCAGTGATATATTGACCCGGGTTTGGTCAATACCCCGCATCCTGAAATAGGAATAACCCTGCGTGCTCCCTGCATCAGAATAAACGGTAATTGAAGGTGTCTCCGAAAGCAGGTAAGAGGGCTCTTGCCCGGTAGATTTAGCTTTTAGGTCTTTACCACCGATATTTTGAAACGTAACAGGCGTCAACTTATCAGCCTGGTAGGTTACCACTACTTCTTTTATCAAGTGAGTAGTATCGCGTTTTAAAGTGCCCTGCGCTTTGATCTGCACGCCTGCAAATAGCAGGGTAATAAGCGGGATAATATTTTTTAACATAACAGTTTAGGCTTTGTGATTGGCATTAGCTTTCACCTGTTCAAATGGAATGGTATTCAGCAATTTGCCATTTTCAAATACAGTGTGCAGTTCATCTGCTAATTCTATATGTTCCTGCTCTTTTACGGTTTTAAATATGCCGTTAATTTTTACCAGTTTCAAACGGCCGCCCTTGCTCTTTTTAAAACTGGGGGTGATGTTGCCCTGGGCATCCATCTCGGTCGGGCTTTTTTCTACGGCTACTTCTTGGCCATCGATTACTGCACTGCTGCATTTCAGGGCAAACTTCTGGGTATCGCGGTCTACCTTTTGCAACAGAGCGCCGCCCATGCCCAGTACCAGGTTTTCGGCACTGATACCGTTCGCTTTTAGAGCATTGTAGATGTTGATGATTTCGGCGTAATTCACACCATCGCCCTGGATCACTCTTACTTGCGGTGGTAAAACTTTGTATCCTTTGCTGTTAGTGGTAAAACCAAATGTTTCGAACAATATCTTAAATATCTCCAGCAGAGTCCTGATCGGATCACCACTATCAGGGCGGATCACCAAAGTGCCCTGACGGTTTAAAATTTCCTCTTTCAACTCTCCGCCCCAGTATTCACGGCAAGCTTTAAAAATGTTAAAGCTATCAGACACGCAAGCAATAGTGCCGGTTGGGAAACTGCGTAGCACGTGTTTAAAGATCTCTAATTCGCCATCGCGACCTAATAAGGTGCAAATGCTATGTTCGGTTGCAGGGATACTTAATCCGTATATCTTTTGAGCATTGTAGTAGTTGATGGCCATTCCGCTACCGGCCAGGTTATCGCTGCCGCTGAAATTTATTAGATGGGCGGCACCGCCAATTTTGGCGCTTTCCACACTGCTTACTCCGCGGAAACCAAAATCATTCAGCACAAAATCAATCCCGGCTTCCGTGCCTTCGGTAGCGGTTTCGCTATAGAATTGGGTTACTACTTTGCGTATCTGGTTGCTTAAGGTAGCTACCGTACATGGGTACCATACCTGCATCAACAGGGTTTCTAAAAAGTTGGTGAGCCAATAGCATTCCGGGTCGGTATTTTCAATGGTCATTAGCACATTCCTGGTTGGTACAGCAGTACCCTCGGCCACAGCTTTAATTTTAACAGGGAGATACCCATTGTATTTATCAAGGATGTATTGAAATTTAGATTTATCGAATACATCGTCGCGACCAAATACTTGTTGCAAAAAGTCATCAGCTTCATTCAGATCTTGCTGGGTAAATGCAGGTCCTTGCAAGTATTCTTTCAAAAAATATTGCAGGCCAAAGAATATGGTTTCATTGAACATGCCGCCGCGGCTTTCCAGGTAGCTGTAAATTTGTGTAGTGCCGGGGTAGTAAAATTTATGGTGAGCGTATTTGTAGGCATCGGCCAGTAGGATCAAATTTTCGCGTTTCATGGTGTTAGTTTTTAAGGTATTTGGTAATAATTACTTCGAACATTTCTAAGTGTTCTGGACTAATGGTTTGGTTCTCGATCATCTTTGGCAGATCAACTACTGGGAACCAATCCAGGTCTATAATATCATCCTGTGCAGCTGGCGAACCACTAATAAAATCGCAGCTAAATAATAAGGTAATGATCTTATCAGCCTCGTTACGGTAACGCCAATCGTTTATTTTGCGCGATGTTTCGTAGGTCATTTCGCCTATCTCCATCTCACCGCATTCTTCCATTAGTTCGCGTTTGGCGGCATCTTCATAGCAGGCATCTTCTGGATCGGCAAAACCGCCTATAAAGCGCCATTTGTTATTGGTGGCCTTTTTGCCCAATAGTATCTCGGTTTTATTATTCCTGAAACAAGCAATATCTACCGTTGGGTAAACTTTCGTGTATTGGTTATAGTAAGCGTATAGAATGCCGGCGCGGAAATCGTTAGAGTCGAAAACTTTATCGGCATATTGCTTGCGTAGTTCGGTAGCGTTATAGTCTCCGTGCTCTGGTAGCTCCACAGTTTCAAAACCGCCAGAATAATAGGGGATAAAACTGTCGCGGCTTCCAAATAGGCAAAAATGTTCAGCTGGGAAAACGCTTTTTAGCAGGTTGTCAATATTTTCAGACCATGTTTTATCGCTGGGGTGGTCGCTAATGGGGAGTACAATCACCTCGGGATAATCCTTCTTGATCATCTTTTCACGCGTGTAGTAATCGTAAGGATTTTTTCGGCTGCCCATTATTGGGCTTAACCCTAACAGGATGATCAGTTTAGCGTGGTTCTCTTTAACCATGCCAATTAGTTGCTTATGCCCTTCGTGTAGGTACGGCGTTTGGAAGCGAGCGATAATTACGGCTGTTTTCATATAATTTGCGTTAATTATACGCAAATATAAATATGCGTTTCAAATACGCAAATTATTTTTTCATTTATTTTTAGTTCATTGTTAATTTATTTTTTTAGGGTGGGGGTTATACCTCGAAGTTGATGCCTTCTTTAAGCAGTTGGAAGTATTTCTTTTCATTAAAGCGGAAAAGGTTACCCGGTCTTCCAGCGCCATCCAATGCCTGTTTCTCCGTTGTTTCTTCCAGGAATCCAAATTTGCTGATCTTCTTTTTAAAGTTACGACGATCAATAGGACGATCCAATACAGCCATGTACAGTTTTTCAAGTTCGGAGAAAGGGAATTTTTCCTCCAGTAATTCAAAACCCACGGGCTGATAAAGCATTTTGCTTTTCAAACGCTCATGTGCTGCGCTTAGAATCTCCTGATGATCAAAAGCCAGCTGAGGTAATTTCTTGATATTAAACCAGGCTACATCTGCTGCATCGGTATCGGCATGCAATTCAAAGGCTTCGGGTTTAACGAGGCCATAATAAGTAATGGAGATTACGCGGTTACGTGGATCACGGCCTGGCTTGCCAAAGCTATACAACTGCTCTAAATAATTGATATTAACGCCGGTTTCTTCTTTCAACTCACGCTGAATAGCCTCTTCCAATGATTCATCGTCGCCCACCAAACCACCGGGCAGTGCCCAGCTGTTTTTAAAAGGTTGAATGTTACGCTTGATGAGCAGTACCGATAATCCTTCTTTAGAAGTATATCCAAATACTACGGCATCAACGGCTACTTTAATATTTTGCGTGGCGGGCATATTGCAAAGGTAAATTATTTCAGCAATGGGAAATCAACTAATAGTTGTGTTAGCCTGCTGCGGTCTTTTTTACTCATCACGGGATAAACGGGCAAATAAACCAGGTTTTCCAATGCCAGGTCTTCTGGGCCGGAGATGGCATTCGGTTTACTGAGCTTGATTAAACTCGATGCTTTTTGTGAGGCATCGAAACCGTTACTACGCAAGTGGCTAATCAACCCGTCTGGATTATGGGTTTCAACAGGCATCACCCAATACGTGTGTTTCTTGTTTTTAAACCCAATTTTATAATCATTGGGGATACCTGGCAAAATATCACTGGCCAATTTTATCCTCTCAGTTATACTACGCTGGTCAAAGTTAGCAAGCTTTTTTCGGAGCAGCCTTTGATTTGGCTTAGAAAGCTGATGCCGGATCTGTTTAAAAATATCGTTGCCGGGGAAGCCCTTGGTAAAGCCATCTAATACTTCTTCAAAGTCTTTTCCCAAAGCCATTACTAAATTATAAAATCCGGTATAAATAATTTTGTTGGTGAGCAGCTTTACAAACATCACTTTAAAAAGCTTTTTAAAATAACCTGCAGTACTTTGTTAATGGTATTTCCCATTCTGCGCAGCAACCTCAGCATACAAAGCCGGGTCTTTTATTTTGACCATCGCCCCGCTAATAGCCGTATTGGTTTTAATGAAGCCAAAACTAAACATCACCACGTCTGATGCGGGATTCCCTTCATATAAGTTACCGGCATACGCCTGTGCGCAATCTTCAAATATAATGAGGTTGTGCTTTTTGGCTATGGCAACTATCGCCTCAGTTTCCATAATACCACCAAAAAGATGAGTGATCAGTATAGCTTTAGTTGCAGGTGTAATTGCTGCTTCCACCTGATCAGGGGACATGTTTAAGGTATACTTATTAACCGGGATAGGAACAAGTGTTAATTCGTGCCAGTTTATGATGGCGAACATATCCGGGATATTAATATCGGTAACAATCATCTCGAAGCCTGGCGGAAAATTCAAAGCATTTAATACCAGATCGATGCCAGTTCTCACCGAGAGACAAACCAATTCGTTTGCGTGTGGATCGACATCCGGTCTTTGTGAGCGAAAGCGATCGATAAGGCAATAATAAGCTCCCGCAACTAGATCCTTATAGCTAATATATAATTTACCTCTGGGTATCATTGTTGCATTTTATATAAGTGGCTATAATTATAATTGAAAGTAATGATATATTAGCGTATTGCCAAGACCATCTATGCGCCTGAAACAAAAGCTACCTATAACCTACTTGCTGTTTACTTTTAATGGCCGCTTATCAAAAGGGGCTTTTTGGCTGGCTTCCCTGTTTTACTGGTGTACTTTTTACGTGTTGTACAACTTGTTATTGCTTGCAGGCGAAGGTGCCACGTTTATTTTATATCCTTTATTATTCTGGATCATTATAGCCACATCCATTAAACGCCTGCATGATCAGGGCTATTCGGGCTATTGGCTGTTTACTATTTTAATACCTGTGCTTGGGCCATTATGGCTATTCTGGCGATTAGGTTTCAAGAAGGGGGATTATACACCAAACCGGTATGGTTCAGTGCCTGGGTCGGCGCCGGATTATTTGAAAAATGATGAAGGTAAAGAGATTCCACACCTTAAAACCGATGAACGTATTATTGATGATGTAACCCGATTGAATCCTGTACTGGTTAGCAAGATTGTGCGTCCAACTTCTGTTGAGGAGATCTGCGAAATCGTAAAAAACACTATCGGAGCCATTTCTGTAGGCGGCGGTCGTTTCAGCATGGGTGGACAAACGGCAAGCCCGCATAGTGTACATATCGATATGCGCGGAATGAATAAAATACTGGAGTTTTCGGCAACAGAGAAGCTCATCAAAGTGCAAACAGGGATCCGCTGGTGCGATATACAGCAGTACATTGATGAACATGACCTGAGCATCAAAATCATGCAAACCTATGCCAACTTCACAGTAGGTGGCGCATTGAGTGTCAATGCACATGGGCGATATATGGGCATGGGGCCGGTGGTTTTATCTGTACGTTCAATTGATGTGGTATTAGCCGATGGTTCTTTAGTGCATGCCACTCAAACAGAAAATTCGGAAATATTCTTTGGCGCCATTGGCGGTTATAATGGCATTGGCATTATCGTTCATGCCGAGCTTGAGTTAGCAGATAATCTGGCTATTAAACGAATTGATAAAAAAATGAAAGTGGAAGAATATAAAGATTATTTCTTCAAAACGATACGCGATAACCCACAAGTAGTTTTCCATAATGGCGATATCTACCCTCCTAAATATAAAAGTTTACGGGCGGTGAGCTGGATAGAAACCACCGAAAAACCAACTGTTAAAACCCGGTTGATGCCTTTAAAGGAATCTTATCCGATAGAAAGGTACTTTTTGTGGGCTTTTACAGAAAGGCCGTTAGGCAAGCCCTACCGGGAATTTGTAATTGACCCTTTATTGTACAAGGGCAAAAAGATCCATTGGCGTAATTACGAAGCCGGCTATGATGTTGCCGAACTGGAGCCCAAATCACGCATCAATAGCACTTATGTATTATTAGAATATTTTGTTCCTGTTCATCGCTTTGAAGAATTTGAACAAACCATGGCCGAAATATTTATCCGTTTTAACGTCAACGTATTGAATGTATCTATCCGTCATGCCAAGGCCGATCCTGGCACTTACCTGGCCTGGGCACGTGAAGAGGTATTTGCTTTTGTAGTTTATTATAAGCAACACACAGACCCGGCGTCTAAACATGCCGTTGCTGTATGGACACGTGAGCTGGCCGATGCTGTAATTGCTGTAAACGGTGCTTATTACTTACCATACCAGGTACATCCAACCGCCCAGCAGTTTCACAAAGCTTATCCCAACGCGCAAAAGTTATTCGACTTGAAAGCTAAACTTGACCCTGGATTTAAATTCAGAAACATATTTTGGGATACTTATTATCAACCATTAAAACCACAAAGTAATGGCTAATACATCCGAATTTAAAGCCGTATTTAACGATACCAAATGGAGCGATGATTTTTACCGCTTTTTGCAGGTGATCTTTCATTTGTATCCTGAAGATAAATTTCATCAGTTGATCAAAGAAGAAACCGCTATCGGTAAAACTGATGAGGAAATCTATAAATCAGTACAAAACAAGCTAAAAAGTATTAAGCCGTTCTTATCGGAATTAACTTATGCCTTGCCTGCGCTTAAAAAGCAAAAAAAGGAGATTGTCAGGCAAACGCTGGAATTATTAGTCGGCGTAAAACAGATCGACGGTTATACTGAGATTGGTTCCACCGGCCGTTATATTAGTCAGCTAAGAAAAGAAACCAAAGTTACCGGCCCGATCTATCTGATTAATGATCTGGCGCCAACTAATTTGCCGAGCGATATTATGGAACGCGGTCAAATAGGTAAGTTGGGCACTTTTGTGGATATCAATGGTTATGACCCCATTAGCAGTTCAATTATTCCCGATGCCAGCCTCGATGTAGTTACCTGCTATATTGGCCTGCACCATTGCCCCGTGGCAAAGCTGGATGGATTCATCAAATCGATCTACCGTATCCTGCGGCCCGGCGGTTCGTTTGTTATCCGTGATCATCATGTTAAAACGCCTGAGATGGCCACCTTTGTTTCGTTGGTGCATACCGTGTTTAACGTAGGCCTGAACGAGACCTGGGAGTTTGAAGCCAAAGACTTTAAGAACTTTAAACCGGCGGATGAATGGGCAGCCATTATAGAGAAAGCGGGATTTAAAGATGCGGGTAAACGCATACTACAGGATAAAGATCCGTCCGACAATACCTTAATGTTGTTCACCAAATTATAAACATGAAAAGGCTAAGGATACTGACATTCATTGCGTTGCTGCTGGCTGTAATAACGTTTACTGTTAAAAACAGGAAGCCATCTACTGTGCCAGCCGGGAAAGGTTTGTTGGTTGATAAAGCCTGGCTGGCAACCAATCAGCATCCGCTAACACCTCAGGCAGCGATACGCCCGCCTGATCAAACTTTCCTGACTTACCCCGAGTGGTTCCTTGTGTTTAGTCCGGCGGAACAGGCAGATTACTTTAAAACGCACACTTCAACCACGTTTCCATACCTAAAGCATGTTGACCAAATGTGGGGTGGTTATGGTGTCGTGTATGAGCAGATCAAAGGTAATTTCCCATTCAATACCGGCTACCATGTTATGATATGGGTAATAGCAGGCAGCACAACAGTTGAGTACGGTGTCAAATCATTTTACGAAACCATTATTGGCCGGATAACCGATACTAACCCGAATGATGAAATGACGGTCGAGGATAAATTTAATGCCAATTATGAACACAGTTATGTGAAATTTATTGAGGCATTACCATGGTACGAGTATGATTTTAATCATCAGCTCAAATCGTTGTGGAGCAATACCCCTTTCTCCGGCCCGCATTTACTGCGAAAACTGGAAAGGCGCTATTATCTTACTACTGAACTATTGGTTAAAAGTGGTTATGGCTGGCTGATTGGCCTGGGCACCAAATCGGCTTATGAAACAGCCTCGTTGCAAACAACTGTAGTGATGGATAAATTACCAGCAGGACTGGATATCACCGGATTTGTACATCATGTAAAAGTATTGCCAAACGGTATGGTACTGGCTAACCTACCCCGATATGCTGAATTTAATACTGCGGTTAGTAAGCTGGCTGAAAATGGTGTAAGTTTTACTGAGATTGCCGGAAATAAAGGCGCTATTATGCTTACTGTTTTAACCGAGAAGTCTTTAAATATAACCGCTAACTATAAAGTGCTATTTACTCAGCCGGTCTTTACCAAGCCGGGCTTAAGTAGAGTTGCTTTAGTCACAACCGTGGGAAACCTAAGTGCTACTGTCAAAACACTTTTGGATGATAAAGTTACTATTGAGCACGTGTACGACTATTAATATTACCTCCCGTCAATAAGATGTTAAAAGAGAATAGAAAAATAGAGTTAAAACTGCCTCGGGAGCTTGAAGTAATTTTTGCAAGTTTAGACTATGAGGAAGAAGGCTGGTTGGTTGGGAAGAATCTGTCTTTCTCAGAAGATAAGCTACGATTTGATTTTGTGTTGCATTTAGGTGATGAAGGAAAAACGAAGCAACAATGGCAAATGATTGTTGAGGGCTATAAAGCCAGCAGGTTTTATCCAGAAAAATTGGGTTCTTACTTTCAATTTTATGACCATTATTTTCCGCTATGGGAATTTCAAAATATATGGACCGAGTTATATGTGAAGAAAAAGACCGCCAATCCAGAAGGTTTACTTGCCGACCTATGTGTGACTCATCAAAAATTGTTCGGTAACTTTTTGCCTTTGGGGAAATTCTTCAATGGAGCCAATAATTTTTTAGAATTATGCGACTCTGGCTTTGGGTTGTTTAGTAAAGGACCGAAAAAAATATTAGATCTTTATTATGATTGTTTGCAAAGAGCAGGTACAGAGCCTTATTTTTTTGGACAATCTAACCCCGATTTAGAGAATTCAAATCTGAAGCTTTTAATTATTGGCGATTGTTATTTTATCGGGAATGACTTCCATTTTATAAGATTTGAAGCTAATTGAACTTTTCTTTTTTAGATAGATTAATATAATTTTCTATCTTTGCATTCAATTCCTGATTTGTTAACATTTTAAATATCAAGGAATAATGACAGAGCTACACTACATATCGCCCCTTTCGCTCATTGCCTAATTAGGCAGGCAAACCCTGTATTTTATTAAATAATTAAACGGTTGCATCAGCAACAAGTGCATTATTTTGCCTGCCCCAAATTCATGGGATTTTTTGAGCGCTCTAAAAAGGGTATATCCTTACTCAAGGACGAACTGAGATCAAAAATCCAATTCAAGAAAATTAAATGAAAGTGTGATGAACACACATGAATGGCCGCGCTATATCAGATCGGCGCGGCAAAAAAGGCGGCTTGTTAAAACTGATCGTGATAAGCAACTAATCCAGCTGGACAAACGGCGTGATGAACTATGGGAGCAAAAAAGGCTTTTGCCAATGGTTGCGCTTGAACATCCGTACCAACGTGGCTGGAAACGTTTTTTCGTATTACGTGACGACGTAAAGCATAGCCCAAGGAAGGACTTTTATGAGGCGCTGTTACCAAAAATCAATACAGTTGAATATCATCAGGACAGATCCTTCAAACGGAAAAAGCGACGCAAACAGCGTTACGTGTACCAGGTAAAAGCGCAGATGCTGCGCGAATTATCGCAGCAAAGCTGGGATATAAACAGGATGAATTTAATTGAAGAGGAAAGGGTTTGCTTTACCCGCATTAAAACGTTTGATGTTAAAACTTACCGTACCGATGTAAAATACGTTTTTGCCGAACCATGGCGATATGTACTGAAGGTAACACCGCATATGGTAACGCATACCAAAATGATGGATGCGGATATTGAAAGGGAGCTATCATACATAGATGACCATATCGATAACCATAACCTGGCACCACGTATTGATTTACTGACGCGTGGCAGGGGCTATCACTGGAACGGCTGGTATTACGAGCGCACCAAATACATTAACAAATTTAAAAACATACCCAAGTATAGCCCTAAAGAAGCTTACCTGGAATTAGAAACATAAGCCACATGGGCAATTTAAAAACAAAAGATCTAAGTAAAATAGGTTACCATAATGATCAGCTGCGAAGCCTGGTCATTGGTATAGCCTCTAAAAATTTCAAGCACCACAGTAAGCAACAATTGCTTGACTTGCTGGTGAATATTAAGAATGATCCGGAAGCATTTCTGGACGATGAATTAACAAGCAAGATAGCTGAAAAGGTAATTGGCAAAGCAGATGCGCCATTGTTTAAAACGTTTGAATTGCGGGATGAACCAGTATACTGTAAAACCTATGGCGGCAAGGGCATTGAGCAATCGGCCAAAAAACAAATGGAGCTGGCTAACCTGCTGCCTGTAAGCGTACAAGGTGCATTAATGCCCGATGCGCACATGGGTTTTGGTTTGCCTATTGGTGGTGTGCTGGCTACGGGTAACGCGGTGATCCCGTATGCAGTAGGTATGGATATCGGCTGCCGCATGGCGCTTTCAATTATTGACGAAAGCGACGGCTTCCTGAAACGGTTTGAATATCAGATCAAACAGGCCTTAAAAAACCATACCCATTTTGGTATGGAAGGCGGTTTGGATATCAGGCAGGAGCATGAGGTGCTGGATAGCCCGGTATTTAATGAGGTCCCGTTTCTGAAACCACTGCGCAGTAAAGCGGTAAGGCAGTTAGGCACATCGGGCAACGGTAACCATTTTGTGGAGTTTGGCGAAATTGAAATTTTGGCTGATAATACCTTAGGCTTACCCGCTAAAAAGTACACGGCTTTGTTAACGCATTCAGGCAGTCGTGGATTAGGATCAGCAATAGCAAGGCATTATACGCAGATAGCCATGAATACCTGCAAACTGCCGCGCCACGCACAGCAATTGGCCTGGCTGGATATGAACAGTGCGGCAGGCCAGGAATACTGGTTAACCATGACCCTGGCGGGCGATTATGCCAAGGCTTGTCACGAGCGTATTCACGCCAACCTGTTAAAGGCTTTAGGTTTGAAGGCATTGCATGTGGTAGAGAATCACCACAACTTTGCCTGGAAAGATCAGTTGGCTGATGGCCATGAAGTAATCATCCACCGTAAGGGAGCAACACCTGCTCACAAGGGCGAATTAGGTATTATTCCAGGTAGTATGACTACTCCGGCTTACTTGGTATCGGGCAAAGGAACCAATGATGCTTTATACTCTGCATCACACGGTGCCGGTCGGGCCATAAGCCGGCAAAAGGCTAAGGATAGCATGACAGTGTCGGCTATGAAAAAAATGCTAACCAATGCTGGCGTAACCCTGATTGGCGGCACGGTTGAAGAGAATCCATTAGCCTACAAGGATATTGAAACAGTGATAGCCGCGCAGGCCGATCTAGTCGATATCCAAGGTAAATTTTATCCACGTATCGTTAGAATGAATAAGGAGTAGCGATGGAAAAGATGATGATACAGATCACATCAGGCAAAGGCCCGGCAGAATGCTGCCGGGTTGTAGCCTGCGTGCAAAGCTTGCTGATGAAGCAGGCCAAAAAGCAAGGCATTCAGATTGAAGTGCTGGAAAATAAAGCCGGTGAGTTAAACGGTACGTTACTATCTGCAACCATGATGGCCACAGGTGATAACCTGGATGCATTTGTAAAAGAGTGGGCCGGCACCGTACAATGGATTGCGCAAAGCCCTTACCGTAAATATCATAAGCGTAAGAACTGGTTTGTCGGCGTAGCAGCTTTTGATGTGAAAGAACTGATACAATGGAACCCTAAAGATGTAAAGCTGGAAACCTGCCGTTCATCTGGCCCGGGTGGGCAAAACGTGAATAAGGTAGAAACCGCAGTGCGGGGAACCCATTTGCCATCAGGCTTACAAGTTATGGCGATGGATACCCGATCACAGTTAGAAAACAAAAAACTTTGTCTGGCTCGACTGGAGGCAAAAATAATGGTTTGGCAAACAGAACAACTGATAGCACAACAGCAGTGCCAGTGGCTGGAGCATAACGCACTGGAGCGTGGGAATCCGGTTAAAACGATAAAGGCCGAATTGTTTTAATTAAAATAACAATTCACCCGCATTGAATGAATTAAGTTCGTGGTGGGTGAATTGTGCTTTCCTTCAACAGCCTAGCAATTTCATGGTTCGCGAATAGCATGCTGAAATGGTGATGGGCAATTTTGAAGTAAATATTCCGACATTTGTTATCAGATATATTCATCTAACCTAATGATATATGCAGCATCTAAAAGAATTCCTAACCCGCATCCAAACCTTTGATTTACGTATTGTCGAAGATAATATTCAAACGGAATCGGGCACAAATGAAAAAAAGCATGTTAAAGCCTACGATTTAACCTATCAAACTCAATACTATGATTCCTTTTCCTACAGGAGCGAACTAAGGGTGTTAAAGGATATGGCTTTTATTGATCTGATTGCATTAGATAAAGAGCGTATCAAGCTTCAACTGGCCGAATTGTCCAAAGTTCGTAGTCGGTTTAAAGAATTTTGGGGTAATTATAATCACCACTATTCGGAAATGAAGCTGGTTTATGACCGATCTTTTATTTTTTCAGTCAGGTTACAGTACTTGTTTATCGTGAATAATCTGCAATCTGATAGTGCTTATATAGAAGTGACATCCAAATTTGTGGAAGATCTGGGCGACTCTGTTAAACTGCGCGAAAAGTTTTTAATGGAATTGATCTATGATGCCGAAAACTCGATTAAAGAACATATTTCATTTGAAGAATTTCAAAAAACGTTACAAGCCAAAAGGCAGATCGAAGAACCGACCGAATCGGAAAACAACGGGGAGTCGGAAATAGTGATTGAAAATGAATCTACAACAAAGTCAATTGGTCGATACCCGACTTTCAAACCGGGCATTGCTTTGCAATTTCTCGATCTGTTAAGAGGGTATTTTATTACAGAAGATCACCCCCACCTTGAAAAACTATTAATAGCAGACGAAGTGCCGGACAACCCCGTGGTATTCCGGGGTTTTGGTAACCAACTCGCCGATGCATTTAAACAGCTATTTGATGCCCGATTGATTGTAGGTTGCCAAATGGCGGACTTGGAGCGATGGATTGCTCTCAACTTTACCTATCTGTCCAATCAAGGCGAAGTAAGGGAGTTGACAGAAGGCTATCTCAACGGATTGATGTCTACCAAAACCCGTCCCTGCAAATCCCCCATTTTAAAGATTGAGCAGAAAGAAGACAAATTTTATATCCTACCAACGCCCCGTAACAAAAGATAGCAAAGAAATGAGTGGGTTGCAGTGAGGTTACAGCTTACCCTCTTGTAACCCAGCAAAACAAGCCACTACAATTGCAGCATTAAACAAATAATGCGCAATGGAAACACTAACATTTGACCAATTACCGCAAGCGGTAAGCAAACTCCAGGATAAGCTTGAAAGCATTGAACAGCTTTTACTTCATCAGCATGAGCAGCCACCCGGACACGAAGAACTTCTGACCATTTCTAACGCTGCCAAATTTTTAAATCTCTCCGTACCTACAATTTACAGCAAAGTGTGCCGTAAAGAAATTCCTGTTAATAAGCGTGGCAAGCGGCTCTATTTTTATCGATCCGAATTGACGGAATGGATTAAGTCTGGCCGAAAGAAGACAGCAGATGAAATCAAGGAAGAGGCGGTACTGCAGTTGACCACTTCTCGAAAAAATCCAAAAAATTTTTAAGCAAATGAGCATTTCGGGCTTTAGCCCGAAATCTAAAATCAAACCAAATGGTAAAGTCGCGAGAAGCAGATACGAAGTATCCGGCTACCACAAGGAGCATTAGCGACAAAGTGGAGCGAGTTAATGTTTTTGCTATACAAAAACCCGGATACACCCTAAAGTGATGATCCGGAACTCGCTCCCGTTGGTCGGTTTTTAATAATCAGGAAGGAAGTAATCTCATGGCAGCAACTGCTGAAAATAACAAATTACCAAAGCGGCGGACACCGGGAAGGCCAAAGAAAACGATCCGTCGGAGCGATCTTTTGATGGTGAGGTTAACCCCTACCGAAAGGGCCTTAATTGAAGGCCGGGCGAAGAACGCCGGGCTTAAACCAAGTGACTGGTTTCGAAGGGCGGCTAAAAGCGCCAAAGTTTTTCCGCGCTTTACTATAGAAGAAAGTGGCTGGTTCAGGATGTTGGCAGGGCTGGCAAATAACCTTAACCAGCTTACACATCTGGCACAGGTTGCAGGCCTATTTTCACTGGCTTTAAAATGCCAGGCTATGCTGAGACAAATCGAAGAATTATTATCTAAAATCAATAGCCATGATGGGTAAACCAATAACAAGAAAAAGCTTCGGTGGCTGTATTCGATATGTGGTAGATAAGCAGGAAGCTAAGATACTGGCAGTCGAAGGTGTACGGATGCAGAATGCAATTACTTTAATCAACGACTTTAACCTGCAACGCAAGATGCGGCCGGAGCTAGGTAAAGCAGTTGGACACCTGGTGTTGAGTTGGAGTAAGGAAGATTTAGCTAAACTGAGTGATGACATCATGGTAGAACGTGCTAAGGAATACATGGAAAAAGTAGGCATCCGTGATACGCAATTTGTAGTGGTGCGTCACAGCGACCGGGATCACCCACACCTCCACCTGATCTATAATCGGGTGGACAATAATGGCAAGACAATTTCTGATAAGAACAACTTCGCTAAAAATGTCAAAGCCTGTAAGGAAATCACCCTGAAGTATGGCTATCATTTGGGCAAAGGAAAAGAACAGGTAAACCGCCAGGCATTAAAAGGCAAAGAGAAGATCAGGTATGAACTTTATGATGCAATTAAGGCCGCAATGAAAACGGCAACCACCTGGAAAGAATTGAAAGCGGCACTGGCAAAACAGGGCATTAAGATCGCTTATAAATTCCGTAGCGGTACCAGCGAGGTACAAGGTGTTTCTTTTGAAAAGGGTGACATTAAAATGAAGGGCTCTGCCATTGATCGCAGCTTGAGCTATGCCCAAATAGGGACGACTTTAACCCGCAACCAACAGGTACAACAATACCACGCCGCAAGACAAGCCAATGAGCCATCACTGGCCAGCCAGTTACGGGAGGCCATCCGACAAGGTGTACATTCAGAGTACCGCCATAGTCCTGATGGAGGCAAAGGCTTGCTGCAAATTCTATTGGAGCCGCAATTTGTGGCAGCGGCCTCAGACCCAATGGGTGATGCGGATATAGCCCGCAGAAAACGAAAGAAACATGAAGCGGAACATTCGCAATCACAGGGGGTAAGCAGGTAGTGATCAATTAAACTATTGAATAAAATTTAAAATGAAGTGTTATGCAAAATGAAGAATTAGAAGAAAAGGTAACGATGCTGGAAGAGTTAATACAAGGTTTCGTTGTCAGGATGACTGTTGTAGAAACCGAAATGCCGGAGTTTCTGAAAACTTTTTTACAGCAATATAAGGAGACATTGGACAGGATAGCATCCCGGATTGAAACGGCAAATAAACGGTATGACAATACGAAGATCCAGCAACAGATTGACGAGGTAAAAAAGCTGGTCGCAACTGTGCCTAAAGTTATAGGGGTAAAAACCAGCCACCATTTCGGAGCCTGGTCAAAAAACTTGATCATAGGTGTCGTAGTCTGTTTTGTGGTTACATCCTTATCCTTTGGCACGGCTTTATACCTGAACCATCAAAATGATGGGTTAAACGAGGGTGCCTATAATTACTGGTTGGTTAAGGCGCTGTATCCCGAAGTGTCCAAAACCATCGAAAAAATGTTAGCAGAAGATTCGAAGGGATTAAATCAGCAGGCAGAAAAAGAAATGGAAAAACAGGAGGCTATTGCAGCAGCTCAGGCTCAGGCGGAGCAAGCAGATAAAGAGCAGAAAGCGGCAAGGGATAATCTGAAAAAAGTAAAAGATAAGAAATGAGATAGCTACATTAAAGTTAAAAACGGGAGCAGTATTTAATGCTGTTCCCGTTTTCACCGCATAATTTTTTAAGAATTTAATTAATTTTTGATAACAAGTCTCCATATTTACTTTTAATGTAACGATAAGACCCATTTTTTCGGTCTTATAATGACACTAAAAGTAATATGGCATACAGCGTTTACATATCATCCAACTTAACACAGCAACAACTTAAATTTATGAAGTTGCTGGATGATTACGAAATTGAGCTGTTTGAATTTGATGAGATTGAAAAACAAATCAATAAAAAGTTTGATAATCTCAATGAGGTTCTTGAAAATTTAGTTCATAAAGAACTGCTTTCCCGGATAGAGCGGGGGAAGTTTTGTAAGGTCAATCTTCGTGATGAAAACGTGATCGGTACGTTTGTGGTAAAAAACAGCGCAGTGGCTTATTGGTCGGCTTTAAATCTACATGGGTTAACCGAGCAATTTTCTAACACAATATTTATACAGACAACGCAAAGAAAAACTGATAAGGCCCTTTTAGGAACTCCTTATAAATTTGTCACTATAAATCCTGGTAAGCGTACCGGTATTATGTACAACGGCTATGGCAACACAAAATATCCTATCACGGACATTGAAAAGACAATCATAGACTGTTTTGATCAACCACAATATTCCGGCGGTTATGCTGAACTAATAAGGGCTTTATCCCAGGCAGAAATTAATCCTGACAAGATGATTAATTATTGCAAATCAGTTAGTAATGCGGCCGCAACGAAAAGGATAGGTTTTTTGGTAGAGCTATTTGAAAAGCCATCGGTGGATAAATTTATTGATTTCGCAAAAGAACAGATCAATGATAAGTATAACCTTTTTGATCCACAGGGAACAGAGAAAGGTGAATTTGTAGCAGCTTGGAAGTTGAGGCTGAATATCAGCAAAGGTGACTTGCTTAACCTAGTGATGCCGTTAACTTAGTCGAAATGGCCTACGGACTTTGGCTCGCGAATCATCTCAACAACGGCAAAGCCACCATCACCCGAGATCATCGCCTGGCTGGAAAAGCACCTACATGTCAACATCGGCCGCGCCTACCGCTGCTGGACCGAAATCGCCCAACGGAAACAGATCAGCGCCACCAAATAATGGATCAAATACGGACCGCTATTTTAAAACGAATAGATCATGAACTTGGCACAAAACGTGATTTAAAACAATAAATCCCCTGCTTTCTGTCAGGGATTTATGATTAGTCGAACCATTTATTTGCCTTTGCTATTTCACCGACCGCAACTGTATGCTGAAAAGCGTAGCTCTTGCAGGAACGTTCCGCCACCGAAGCAACGATGCTCGGATAGTCTTTAGAGTCAGTTACAATTTTTTTTGCGATCTCTAAAGGTATGGTCGTCCCTTCTAAGCGATTTTGACTTCTGTATAGGTACTTGTTGGAAAACATAGTTATCCTGTGATAAATATCTTTAATGCTCTGTAATAAATCCTCGTCATCTGTTTTGTTAAAATATTTATCTATAAGATATTCTAATTTTAGGTTCAGGATATTTTGATCTCCAAAATCATCGGTATGCCAGTAAATTAGATAGGCGCGATCTTGGGGCTCGAATCTCAAACAGATGATATATTTCAATTTATCGCTCATGATACCCAGCTCAAAGGCTTTTTCTATATAGTTCTTTTGAACAGTCGTAAAGGTTGAAACTCGGCCAATCTTTTTTAATGATCTGATCAACTTCAATTGTTGCGATTCGCTTAATTTTCCTATGATAACATCAAGTAACGATGACAAAGCGGCAATGGCTTTCGGAGTAGCCCAGGTGAAAAATATTAGTAGTTTTAGATCAATATTTCGTTCGTCAGCAAGTTGTTCCTCCCAGTAAGTAACGTTACCAGATTTCATCCGGGCATATCGTACCCGACGACAAAGTGAATCTTCTTCATCGTTCAAATCGTGACAATCTTCAAACCTTTCGTCCCTCGATCGGATGCCGGCAGCGATCACAGCTATTACTGAAAATGACCAATGATCATTAAAGATCAACTTACCGGAATTGACTAAGACTTCCCAGGGAGCGATCGTTGTACGCCATACGTTTACATCGTGCGTGATGACTTCTTTCACACGGTCTTTGAATAACGAAATAGACTGGTCGATCTCATCGTGGATGTCAAATTGAGACATTTTTTCAAAACTATCGTGGTCGTGATGGTAATATCCGTACCGGCGATTTAAAAGATGAAAATAGGGAACATTATTAACGTCAGATTTTAGCACGCCGGCCAGAGAATATACACCCAGGCAATTACTCAAAAACTTTAGACTGAAATGATCATAGTCTCTTTGGCCAATGATGATTTGATTATCCAGCACACCCTCAAAAGTTTTCTGTTTTATTTCCTTATGGGATTGAAATAAGTTATGCTTCCCGGAATTGACGATTAGCTGAATCCTGGTTCCCATCAATTCCGTTTCCTTATTAATCAAATTCGCCAATACGTCATTGTCGATTTTATAAAGAATCTCCATTTTATAGGCATAATCCAGCCATAAGGTCAGTTTCTTTCCTGACAGGCCATCAGCGAACTCTATCCAAGGTGTTACGACATCAAAAGGATTCTTTTTTATAATGGCGATTAACTCGGAAGCGTAATCTATTAATGGGAACGTTTTAAGTTGCTCAAAACATTCCGTTACCAGTTCATGGCGCCCGCATTCCAATGGCAATGTCAATGGCTCATTGGTGGAGAGCACATCGTTTTGATTTATGACATTGCCGATGTTGATGCCACTTATTAGAATTTTAACAACTTCTCGTAACAGAATTGGGTATTGCGTAAATACGAAATCAGATAGGATTTGGGATGTTAACAGACGGGGATAGTTGGTATATTTTAACAACGCGTTTTCTTGCAGCTCCTTCAACTGATGTATCAACATCGGTAGCTCGCCCTTATCAAAACATCCAGCGAAAAATCGGACAGTGTTTTGCCAGTAATAATTGGGCGCAATTGCTTCAAAACGTTCTGGCTTACTGCCTGTTTTTTCATTTCCAACTGGTGAGTAAGGCGAAGTTTTGTACAGATATTTAGCACAGAAATATTCTCGCAACGGCTGAACTTCAAACTCAAAGGTTCCTTGAACACGTGAGGCCAAAGCGCAAACTCGCTCCTTGACCACATCAAAAAGTTGATCGGTAATATCAGTTTTGTGTCCGTCTTTTTCTAAATATTCTTTTAAGAGTTTCTTTAAAGCATTGATTTCAATACTGCCGCTGTTTTTATAAAGCTCTGCTTCAGAATGCAATATCCAACCTAAAAACTCATGAATGTCGATAATGAGATCTCTGTTATCCCGGATGACCGTACTTTTCTCTGATTCCCTATCGAAGAAAAGCTCGATGTAATTATCATAGAGCGCAGTTCTTTTATTTGGCAATGATTCTCCTTTTTTCCGTAGCAGGCTGATGAAAATTGCTAATTGCATTGGACTTTTTGCCAAATCTCTTAAATGAGGCATTTGGAGTTTCTCTTCCACTAATCGCTTAATCTCTGCTGCTTCTCGGGAATCTAATCGACTGGCTTTGATCCAGCGTTCTACATACTCCTTGGTGATCGCAGGCGTAACATCCGTAAGTTCAAAGTGCGGGTATTTATCGATCGCAAATCCAATGGAATCTACAAAAGCCGCCGGACGACTTGTTATAATTACCTGAAGAGATAAAGCGTTCTCGGCAACTCGATCAAGCCCTTTATTGATTAACTCGATAACCTCCTCTCTTATTTTCAGGTTGGCGATTTCATCAAATCCATCGAAAACGAGGAGAATGGGGCTCAGTTTACAAATTGCGATAAAATCATTGCGCTCAAACCCATCCAATTGAGAGTGATATAAGATATGGCCTAATAAGAACGATTCGAGTGATTTTTGCCAGATTTTACCAAATGACTCATCACTCAATTTATGCGGGTATGGATTCCGGTTTTCTACCCATGCGGCAACATGCCTCAAATCAATTTTAAAAGGCAGTCGAATGGGAATATTTTTTAAACGTTCAGGTATTAAAATCAGATCCGATTGTTTCTTCAAGAGGTGGATCCTATGGATTTGACATACGTACTGTGAAATGGTCGACTTTCCTTGACCTGGACCACCTTCTAATAATATCCTATCGATGTTATTTTGAACATCTGAACTTAGCAGGTATTCAGCCGCTCCATAATTCCTCCGATCTTCAAAAAGATGGTAGTCATCAACATTAAAAACCGTCCGGTTGGCTTCGTAAGCTTCAAAAATTTTTCTTCGGAATACGCGGCTTTTTTCATTGTATTTTTTTATCCTGATAGGTACGTCAGTAAAAAGGCTTAAAAGCCGGTTCTGGAGATCGACCTGTCTGAATTTTACCTGGTCGTCGAGTGAATATTGATCTGCCAAATAAGCTCTGATAACATTTTCCCTACGTTCCTTATGCTCACTTAAGCTATTGAATAAGGCGCGATTTAAAATATCCTGACCATCTAAAATGACAGGATAAGACCACTTGAGGTCGATGTTGTTGTCAATTCGCCTGGAAAGGTCGTCTCTCCACCAGCACATGGCGGGAATTGAAACATTATTTTCGAACAAATGATTAACGGTGTCAATCGAACCACCATCCAAATGAGCAGTGCCCTTTACATTAGTTGCAAGGATATATTTTGTCGCACCACGTGGTATTAACGTCAAAATCTTCCGTAATTCACCCTTTAGGGTTTCGGCTAGCCACTTATGAGGTTCTTCAATTTGGCTGGGATTTCTTACATATTTGATCTGAAATACGACAAATTCTTTGTTAGTCGCATTCATGTAATAAGTGATCGAGTCCCTTCCGCCATCCGGCTGATTAGTTGGGTATACCTGAGTTGATGGAAATTCTTTAACTATTAGCGCCTGACAGAGTTCTTGAAAACGGTCGTCACCCAACTGCTCATATAAATAGTCCATGTAAATTAATAAGGTTTAATGCCTGCAATATAATCATATTAATAAACCTTAGATAATTATTCCAATTCGCAGATAAATGAATAATGGCTTTAAATGTGGTTATTAAATGTGCTATAATATACAACAATAAATACAATTTGAAGATACAGATGGCTTTCACAACGATTATCTTTGATTCAAGAGGCATATCCCTTTTAACTTATGTTTGACAATAATCCTTAAGAAGCGACTTTTAATATACTGACCGCCAAATACAAGGAGGTGGCTGATATCCCTAAAATTTTACTGGAGAATAATTTGCGTAATGATTATGGACTATCTGGAAAGTCCGACTAGCCAGGTATCTAGCAGATCTGACAGATAATCGTTCGGGTTGTCGTTATTGTCTTTCATGATCAGCATTTCTTTTAAATCCTGATCAGCCAAAAACATGATCAGCTTGCCGTTCTCTTTCAAAGCACCCTTTGCGGCCTGAATGGCTGAACTGTCTGCTCCAGACCGACTAATAATAAAGCCGACCGACCGCAAAGCTTTTTGATAAGATACCTTTCCGTGGAATAGATCTGATGTTGAGTAACCTTTTCGGTATAATTTTTAAACTCGAACAATACGAACCTCGAATTGAAAGAGGAGATCAGGGCCTTCCAATAATCATCGAACGCATTGATCCGGCAAACCAGATCGAACCTCGACAAAGTGTCGTCTGAACGCTTTTGCTGATCCCACATGGTCAGGTCGGCGGAAAAAAGGAACCTGAGGATTTCGAATACTAATTTTTCATACTGGCTCCATTGGTCTTTCCCAGCACTTATTTGTTCCAGTCGTTTTACGAAATCCGCACCTGAATTTTTGGGAGGTTTGGCGGCTCGGGTTTTTGGCTGCATAGGTGGGCTATCAACATTTCCTGCTACCTTCAAAGCATCAGCTACGTCTACACCAGAATATATGGAGAAGGTTTCTGTACCTTGCTGCGCTTCAAGTAAAAGTTGTTCGAACTCTTCTTTTAACGAACTCGAAAGCTGCGTTAAATGCGAAAGAAGAACTGACTTATCCCAAATATATATTCCCAGCCGCTCTTGTATTTGGTTTTTAAACAGCACATCAACGTGTGTATTGGTTACAACGATCCCCGAACCATCCTGATGAGATTTAAGATAATAAGCCAGGTCGTTCGCGGCGTTCATTAAAGTACTGAAGGCAATATGATTGCTGCGATAGAATTTGAGTTCTATATAATGTTTAGTGGTGCCGATAACGACCATGTCAATTCCTTTCCTGTCTGACGAAGAAGTAAAGACTTCCGTTTCAACTTCATAATTCATCAACTGGAAAAGCTTGGCAATAATTTTCTCGAATTTTTTGTAGAAATATAATGGGTTCATTTATAGGCTAAGATCTCGGCACAATTTAAAAACTAATATTAAAGATTTTCCCCATTTGATATAAAGTGGTTTATGTTTAATTTTGAAAAAGAACCTGAAGCTGCGGAGCATTTAGTTGAAATACTAAAAGACCGTGATTTTTGTAGCCTTTATCCGCTCAATTATGGGTTAGATACTGTTGCTGTAAAAGCCTTCTTTGCCGAGTTTATAAACCGCCCCGGTATCACCGCCCCACAGATGATATTTATGGATACGCTAATCAATTACCTCACTAACAATGGAACTATTGATAGGAGTATGTTGTTTGACTGGCTGTTTACCGATATCAACCAACAGGGGGCATCGGACGCATTTAAGGACGAGGACATGGTTGAAATTATCAGTATAATTGATAGGTATGGGTGTAAACAAAGTTTAAATATCGCCTAACTAATCTTTTTTGTCGGCCTGCAATATTTCCATATTCACCACATCCGCAAAAATAGCCCACCGTCGGGATAAAAAGTAAAGGCCATGCAGAGCGGGCCATTGTGTTTTCTTTTCAGCGGTGGCCCGGCCTTGACTGTTTACCCGGCTCGCGCTGTTGGTTGCTTAAGTGATAAATATGGAGTGGTGTGTTCAAAAGAATTGTCGTTATCTAACTTTCTTCAATTCAAGATACTGCAAAGACTAATCCTTAATCAGCTGTTTGAGCCTGCCCTGATACGATTGTAAATAATTCCTTTGGGTTGTTTCGTCAAGAAAAGAAGCTAATGTAAGTTTTTCGACAGTTGTTGATTCTGAAATCATTGATTGGACTATTCCTTCAAATACTTTTTCGCTAATGCCTGATTGCTCAGCCAGTACTGAAAACTGGTGCCTAACCTTACCTTGTGCGAGGTTTTTTGGTAATAAGCCGTCATCAAGTGCAAAGTCATTGTCTTTGATGTGTATGCGGCTGTTAAGCAGGTCGTAAGCCGGACTTAGGCGGTAATCTCCCATCGGGGTTTCCAACAGTGAAAAGTTTTTGAAGTGGGCGTCTCCGTTGGAAAATAAATAATTAAACATTAACAATTTCAATAATTTTGGTGCTTCCAGTTTATATGCTGGGACGTATTGCTCCATAACCTTAAAAAGATCTAAGTAGTTTCCGAGGTACTTATAGTGTTCTCCGTGGGTCTCGGGCGTTCTTCCTGCAAGTGACGCAAAATCGTCCTGTGCCAGCTTTCCTCCTTCTTTCGTTACATCAAAACGTTTAGTAATATAAGCAGGCTGCCCGTTCTTGAAAAATATCAATGCATTTTCAGCAGTTTCTATGCCATACGCCTGGCGGGCAATTTGCATGGTTAAATGTTCATTAGCGGGCATTTGGTCAGATTTTCTGCCAGCGTTTGGAACCGGCTTTAATATATAGGTTCCTCGTTCACCATCATTGATCAGCCTTAGTCTGTTTTTTTCTAACAAAACGGAAAACTTTTCCTGTACACCAGAGATAGACATGCGTCTCTGGTTTTCTTCGAACAGTTCATCCGTCTCAGGGTTTGAAGCAGGAGAATCATAAAGTAAAAAATGATTTACTTTTTTTCCATTAAAGACCCGGTTAAGACAAGTTCGGCTATAAGTATTATAGCCTGATGCCAATGTGCCCGGGCAATATTTTATTTCCGGCAGGTTACTCATGATCTTCGGCTTTAAGGATAGTTACTGCACCTATGGTGTCGTTTTTTGCGGTGGTTAACAAGAGTCCAAAATAATCAGTTTGGTCAATTCTATTAAGCTTGCAGACCACCTGTTTATTCGATCCTTCCGGAAGCATATTGTAAAAAAACGGGAAGAGAAATTCAGACTCGTAAATCTTTTCTGTTTTTGGTAAAGTGAGGCTAATGCCTGGCTTGCTACCATCGCCTACCCAAGAAGGATGATATTGAAACGTAAAAAAACCATTATCATGCTGCTTCAATATGCCAGCTTCTTGCTCCTTAAATAATACTTTGGCTTTTCTCATCGAATATCTGCTCTATTCTTTATCGTCATATTGAGTTCCAGGCCCAATGTTTCGGCGAGCTTTTGCAGCGTCATCAAAGTGGGATTACCCTTTCCACTTTCAAACTGCTTTAACGTCCTTAGGCCAACTCCTGATAGTTGCGCCAGCGTTTCTTGGGTAACCTGTAAAGATTCCCTACGCGATTTAATCGTTTGTATTAACTCCTCGAAGTGCATTATAGTGCTCTATTTATTGCAAAAGTATTATAAATTTTTTATTATTTCATTATAAAGTGTATTTAAATGCACTTTATAATGAAATTTTATAGTTTATAATTGACCATTGGTCCAAAGTGCATTTTATAACTCTTTTTAGCGCCATAGTTAACCTTTATCGGTCACTGAATAGAAATCCAATTGCTAAGTGTATAGCTGGGTGCTTTTCCAAAAGACGAATATCCTATCCAAAATCCATTAATTTATCAGCTATTTCCTGCTTTACGTTATCCTCAAAACCCGCCCAGTAATTTTGGGTGGTGTTCAAACTACGGTGGCCTAAACTTTCCTGTATCAACTCCATTTTAGCACCATTACGGATAGCAGCTGTTGTAAAAGAATGCCGTGCGTAATAGGTAGATATATCGGCATCCAATTCCAGATCCTTAGCAAGCTTTTGAATATGCTGATTAACAAAGCGAATAAAGTTTTGGTTTGCCCTTAGCTTTTCTACTTCATTCATCTTTTTAGTTAATATTGGGAATACGTAATTGTCAGGTAGAGATGGACGGGTACCGTAACGTTCTATAACTGCCTTTATCGTTTCTGTTAAAGGGATAATGATTGGCTTGGGTTTGTCTTTAGTGGTATGAAGAGTTTTATGCCGTAAAAATGAAATGGATTTTTTGTTAATGTTTTTATACTTCAGTTCCGCAATGTCCCGGAAATTCATGCCATTACATTGATAGCTAAAAAACCAAAAGTCCCTTGCTTTTTCTTTCGGGCTACCTGGTTCAACTGGAGCAGTATATAATGTTTTTAATTCGTCTTTACTTAATGCCTTCTTTATGTTTTGGCCTGTAGGTATTTTGTATTTTTTGAAAGGATAGAGTTCACCAGCTATGCTACCTTCTTCCATAGCTTTATTGAATATAGCCCTCAAAGGCCGTAAGTAAATACCTACAGTTGTTTTGGATTTGTCGGCGGCTACCATCCAATTTTCATACCTGTTTAAAAAATCGACTGTAACGCGAGAAAATGATAGGCTTGACGCTGGTTTATTATCCTTTCCGGCAAACTCTAGTAGAGACTTTAAGCTTAATCGGTAATTGGAAGCCGTACCGGCACGACCATATCTGGTTAGTTCATCTATATAATCCTGATAGTAGGCACATACATCTGTGGTGCTTGCTTGCGACCGAAACATTTCCCGCTCAAATTTATCAAGAATAAATATGCCGTCCATTTTGGTAATGATCTTATTCGCACGAGCCTCTATCGCACTTAACGATATTTTTACCTCTTGAAAAGCCTTCTTAGGTTTTTCGGTTAAATAGGATTGCTGGAATTGTTGAGCCGTAAGATGGATGTCTGTAGGATAGTGCCTGATATCGGTACGGGAGATGTATAACCTGATTTTTACCGGCGCTTTTTTACCGGTTTCAACCTTCCGTTCATCTAAATACAAGTTAACTTTTACTGCCATTTTCGTTAAAATTAGATAAAATGTCTATTTTTCTCACACAAATTTTTTAGAACATGCGAAATTACGCAAATTTCCCACAAAATCGCCTGTTTTACTCTCACACATTTCTCACACAAATGGGCTAAAAATGGCAAAAAACAGCAAAATAACACAAAAAGCCATTTTTGTAAATTACTGATATATAAGCAATTAAAGAAAAAGCAAAGTATCGAAAAATGCCTCCCATAGACTGTTAATCAGAGGGTCGCTGGTTCGAGCCCAGCCTCAGGAGCGGAAAGCCTCACAGAGAAGTGAGGCTTTTTTTGTGGCTAAGATTTTTTATTACTCTTCACATTCTTAGCTACGTTTGTATACGATCAAGCAGAATATTCTTCAGGTCAAAAGTTTTTCGTTGGTGAAAATAACAACAAAGGCGAATTGATGTTAAGCTTAAACTCCATTATAAAGATTTTTAACCGCCAACAAACAAATGACTAACATAAGCAGAAAGGTATTGATATCCGGCGCCAGTATAGCAGGCCCAACACTGGCTTTTTGGCTGATTAAGTACGGCTTTGAGGTAACTGTAGTAGAGCGTTCAAAATCATTAAGATTAGGCGGGCAAAACCTTGATGTGCGCGGCGCCGGGCGTGCAATTGCAAGGCTGATGGGTATAGAAGAAGAAATCCTGGCTGCGAATACCGGCGAGATCGGGCTTCAGTTTGTGGACAAAAACAACAACGTTAAAGCAGCTTTTCCTAGCGATGGTGCGGGTAGCTTTACAAGCGAGGCGGAAATTTTGCGGGGTGATTTGGTCAATATCCTATACCAAAAAACAAAAGATGCTGTAAAGTTCATCTTTGGAAAATATATAACATCAGTTGATCAAGATAACGACAGTGTAAAAGTAACCTTTAGTGATGGCGAAACAGAAGTTTATGATTTACTGATCGCCGCAGACGGCGTTAGGTCTACCACAAGACAATTGATTTTTGGCAACGAACCGGAAGTGAAATTTATGGGGTTATATAACGCATGGTACACCATCCCTAAAAACGAAACCGACACCAGGTGGGCACGTTGGTACACCGCACCCGGATCAAGGGTGATGCTAATCCGGCCTGATAATCATGGCACCATCCGGGCATCATTTAGCTTTCTTTCAGATGATGCAGGTTTACAAAAACTATCAAATAGCGAACAGAAAAAAATGCTGAAAGAAAAACTTTCGGGCGCCGGGTGGCAAGAAAAGCGTTTAGCAGAAGAAATTGAAAAGAACGATGACGTATATTTTGACGGCCTTAGCCAGGTACACGCCTCAAGGTGGTTTAACGGCCGCGCAGGGATGATTGGCGATGCTGCTTACTGCCCTACCCCCCTCACCGGCATGGGCACTACTTTAGCAATAGTTGGTGCTTATTTATTAGCCGGCGAACTTTCAAGGCACGAAAAGCATTATGATGCCTTCCTGGCCTATGAAAAACGTATGCGCCCTTTTGTCGAAAATGTTCAACGCCTGCCGCCGGGTGTACCCTGGCTTGCGCACCCCAAATCAAAATTCGGTGTGGCTACAGTAAACACGGTAGCCGGGATATTGGCAAGTCGCCCGGTAAAAATGATCGGTAAACTATTTAGCAGTAAGAATACCGATGTTACAAAAGATGCGATTGAACTTCCAGATTTTTAAAAGTTATTTTACCGCCACCGTTGGTGTTGTCAACAATAGCTTGCAGGAACTTCAAGTTTAAAAGTATTTTTAGTGACACCAACAAAGTCAAAAAGCCAAAAACATCTACCCATTTCACTCACCCCTTCGGTTAAAACAAAAGGCATTTTGGTTAAATTACAACTTTTTTGGTTGCAGACTTTTTATAAAACAAAAAGATCATGAAAGCAATCTGAATTGTGGAATTTGGCGAACCGGAGGTATTGAAAATTGTTGAGGTAGAACGCCCGATTCCAGCGGCGGATGAGATTTTGGTAAAAGTTTACGCCGCAGTGTAAACCCGGCTGATTACATTATACGTCGGGGTGGCAATGAGTATAAAACAAGCTTTGCTATAAACTGTTTAAATCGAGACAACAGATATTTTAATTATTATCTTAGTAGTTTAACCCAATACCACAAAGCATTCAAAGAACATTCATAAAGGTGTTTGTATCTTCAACAATTTTTTAATGATATGACAATGTCAGACCACGGTCTATTAAATGAACTTGTGCATAACTCACCTGTAGGAATTTGTATCATAGATGCTACCACATTAGTGGTTGAAACAGCAAATGAACCTTACCTCGAAGTTACATGCCGGACCTACCAGGAACCGTTGGCCATTATTTTTGGGATATTTTTCCAGAGCTTAAAGATGGTTTTGAAAAAGAATTATTAAAGGCGGTTAATGGCGAGATTATACGCTTTGAAGAAATTGAAATTCCGCTTATACGCTTCGGCAAGCTTGAATCCATCATCATTACTTTTGATTACCGCCCTATAAAAAATCAAGCCGGTGAGGTTGTAAAAGTAGTTGTTTGGGTTATTGAATACACCCAAGAGGTAAAACAGCGCAAGGAAATACAAATGTTAAATGAAGAACTGCAGGCATCCAACGAAGAACTTGTTGAAACCCAGCATCAGCTCAATAACACTAACCTTGAACTGCAGGATAATTTAACACAGCTTTCAAGAAATGAGCAATTCCTTAATCGTTTCATTATGGAAGCCCCTGCAGGATTAGCACTCATGCGCGGGCCTGATTTTATTTATCGCATACACAACGCTTCATACCAGGCAATTCTTCCGGGAAGGAACCTTATTGGCAGATCTTTTTTTGACGCTGTAGCTGAGCTAAAAGGAACTACTATTGAACATGTACTTAACGAGGTTTATTATAAAGGTATACCTCATAGCTTTACAGATACCCTGGTACCGCTTTCTGATTATGAAGGAGGTCCCACCATTGACCGCTATTTTACCTTCAATTATTTACCCTGGATGGATGATAAAGGTAATGTAGACGGAATTTTAAACCTGGCCGTTGAGGTGACAGAGGCTGTAAATGCCCGCAAGGCAGTTGAGCAGCTAAACGCCAATCTGGAAATTGCGAACAGCGAACAAGCTGCTGCAAATGAAGAACTAATAGCCTCTAATGACCAGCTCAATAAAATGCGCTATGAGGCCGTGCAGGCAGAACATACTTTAAGGGCTGCAATTGAAGCCGCAAATTTTGGAACCTGGCATATTGACGCCAAGACACGGAAATTGATAGCCAACGAACGTTTAAAACAACTATTTGGCTTTGAAAATAATGAAGAGCCTACATTAGAAGATTTTTTTGCACGGATCACAGACGATTACCGCCAGCAGGTTGAAGATGCTACAGAAGTTGCTATACTGAGCATGGGCAATTTTGATCTAACCTATACTATAAAGAAAGGGCAGGATAATACCTTAAGGTGGATACGTGCAGTAGGCAATATGCAAGCAGATATAGACGGTGGGTTAACCGCGTTTACTGGCGTTGTGCTTGATATTACCGAGCAGAAAACTGATGAGCAGCGTAAAAACGATTTCATAGGGATGGTAAGCCATGAATTAAAAACTCCCTTAACATCTATGAAAGGCTATGTACAGATACTTAAAGGTAAAGCAGATAAAAGCGAAGACACATTTGCAATTAACCTGCTGGACAAAGCGAATAAGCAAGTGCAGAAAATGACAGCCATGATTAATGGCTTTTTAAACGTATCCCGTCTCGAATCAGGTAAAATTCAAATAGATAGAAGCCTGTTTGATATGGCTGAACTGATAAAAGATGCAGAGGAGGAAGTTATGGTAACTGTTTCAAGCCATAATGTTGTATTTGCACCTGCAGAGAAAACAATGGTTATAGCCGACAGGGATAAAATAGGCCAGGTGATCAGTAATCTTATTGGCAACGCCGTGAAATATTCGCCCGCCAGGTCCACTATTAATGTAACCTGTTTAACGCTTAACGACAACGCCATAGTGAGCGTTCAGGATGAAGGTATTGGAGTGGCTGAAAAGGATATTAGTAAATTGTTTGATCGCTATTACCGAACTGAAAATGTGGCATCGAGTTTGGTATCCGGTTTTGGCATAGGCCTTTACTTAAGCTCTGAAATAATTCATCGCCATAACGGTAAAATTGGCATTGAAAGCAAACCAGGTAAAGGAAGCACATTTTGGTTCAGCCTGCCAATCTCAGAAAAATAGTGCTTACATATGCCTAACAAAATTTAATTTCTTAAAATTTTGGCATTTCCTGCTAAAGATATTTTATACCTAAAAACAAGATAAACTGCGCTTAGACATATTACATCTGATCCATTATTTGCTCAAAGAAAATACCATTGGCTATCATATAAATGAAAGATTAAAACTCAAATCCTTACCAGATATTCACCCTTTGCTCAACCGGTTTATAATTCTTATCGCCGTGCTGAATGTTAAAAGCCTTGTAAAAAGGTTCAAAGTTCATTAACGGGCCGTTTACCCGCCACATAGCCGGTGAATGCGGATTGGTGTTCACATAGGTACGCAAAAATGCATCCCGTGTTTTTACCCTCCATATCCTGGCTATAGACAGGAAGAAGCGTTGGTCTGGCGTAAAGCCGTCTATCTTTTCAGAACTTTTTCCCTGCGGCGTCATCTTAAAGGCATCATAAGCTATTGCAATGCCACCATTATCGGCAGTGTTTTCGCCCAGTGTTAAGGCACCTTTAATGTGAACGGTATCCAAAACAGTGAATGAACTGTACAGGTTGGCTAACTGCTTTGTTTTCTCACGAAACTTTTTATAATCTTCGGCAGTCCACCAGTTTTTAACGTTACCTTCCTTATCAAACTGCGCACCCTGGTCGTCAAAGGCATGTGTCATCTCATGGCCAATCACCATGCCTATACCGCCATAATTAATAGCATCGTCTGCAGCAAAATCAAAGTATGGGTACTGCAAAATGCCGGCAGGAAAAACTATTTCATTTTTAGATGGATCGTAATACGCGGTAACCGTGGCCGGTGTGGCACCCCACTCGGTTTTATCAACCGGCTTATTCAATTTTGCCAATTGGTACCGGTAATCATCCTCATTAATAGAAAGCACGTTTTCAAAATATTTTGTGCGGCTAATTTGTACCTTATCGTAATTGCGCCACTTATCCGGGTAACCAATTTTCTTCGTAATAGCGTATAATTTTTCCTTTGCTTTTTGTTTGGTACTGTCACTCATCCAATCCAGACGGTTAATCCGGTTCTCAAACGATTTTTGAAGGTTATTTACCAATACCAGCACACGTTTTTTTGAATCTTCGTTAAAATATCTTTTTACATATAACTGCCCCAGGGCCTGCCCAAGATAATTATCTACGCTTTCGGTCATTTTTTGCCTGCGGGATTTTTGTGTGGCCTGGCCCGATAACACTTTCCCAAACTCAAATGAGGCATCAACAAAAGGCTTGCTGAGTGTTTCAGCATAGTTTTCGAGGGTGATAGCTTTTAAATAAATTTTCCAATCGCTTATGGTGACTGATTTCAGCATCGTATTCAACTTGTCATAATAGGCCGGTTGAGCCATATCTATCGAGTCGGTTGTTGCTCCTAAGCCCGCAAGTAAGGTAACCCAACCAATATTTGGTTGCGATGCATTTATAGATGTAACGGCCAACTTATGAAAGTTGGCGTTAACGTCTCTTAGCTCAATGTTTGACTTGTGCGACTCAGCAATTTGCTTTTCAATGCCATAAGCTATGTCTGCATCTTTAGCAGCGGCAGCAGCACTGCTGCCTGTTAACTGAAATAAACTGCGGATATATTCTTTATATGCTTTTTGAATGTGCAGCGTAGGCGAATCGGTTTTAAAATAATAATCTCTGTCGGGCAAACCAATACCCCCCTGGTAAACATGTGCAATATTTATTTTGCTGTTCTTATTATCGGGCGAGATACCGAAGCTAATGATAGCGTTATTTTCGGATTTTGATTGTGCCACTACAAACCTGAGTAATGAAGGCACGCTGTTAATGGCATCAATATCTGCCAGTATTGGTTTAATAGGCTGATAGCCGCGTTGATTAATGGTTGCAACATCTAAGCCGGATGCATAAAAGTCGCCCACTTTTTGCTCCACGCTGCCCATCGTATTTTTGGCCTTAGAAACACTGTCGAGAATATTTTGCAGCAATTGCTTTTGCGGAATGTTAAGGAACGAGTAAGAGCCTACACCCGATTGATCTTTAGCAATTTGTACCGTATCATACCAGCGTGCGTTAACAAAGCGAAAAAAGTTATCTCCGGGTTTTATATGAGGGTCTAAGCCGGCAACATCAACAAAACTTGTTCTTTGAGCATTAGAAATATTCCATCCGCAAAGAAGTACGGCGGTTAAACACAGGCATAATATTTTTTTCATCAATCGAAAATTTTTTAAAGATATTAAAATTCATGTTTCGCAAAGTATCTGGCCGTTTTAAAAGAATATCAAATTAAGTTCTTGTTTAATACATCACGAGCTAATGATTCGGAATTGAAATCAAGATAATGAGAGCGCAGCGTTTTGCATCAAAGACAATGTTAAAATATTACTTTTACCATTCAGGATCAAACCCTATAGAAGATCAAAGTAAACTTGTGGACAATAATAAACTAAGTTCCAAACCGCATTACCCAATACTCGACGGATTACGCGGGGTTGCAGCTATCATTGTGGTTACCTTTCACCTGAGCGAACCACTTGGAACCGGCCACCTGGATATTATTGTAAACCATGGTTACCTGGCGGTAGATTTCTTTTTCCTGCTATCAGGCTTTGTTATTGGTTATGCGTACGATGATCGCTGGGAGAAAATGACCATCGGCGGCTTTTTTAAACGCCGTATTGAGCGCCTGCAGCCGATGGTAATTTTGGGCATGACATTGGGCGCCATCGGTTTTTACTTTACAGATTCAACGCTATGGCCGCTTATTCATACCGTGCCGCTTTGGAAAATGCTGCTTGTTATGCTTATTGGCTATACCATATTGCCGATACCGCTTTCGCTGGATATTCGCGGCTGGCAGGAAATGCACCCGCTTAACAGCGTAGGGTGGTCTTTATTCTTTGAATACGTTGCCAACATCCTTTATGCCGTTTGGATCAGGAAATTTTCTAAAACTGCGTTAACGATATTGGTATGCCTTGCTGCGGTAGCATTAGCACAAATGGCCATAACCAACGGCGATGTAAGCGGCGGGTGGACATTAAACACAGAGCAGGTACGCATAGGCATTACCCGCACCATATATCCGTTTTTTGCCGGTTTGTTGCTGTCGCGCATAACCAAACCGAAGCAAATAAAACATGCCTTTTTAGTATGCAGCGTTTTAATAGCAGTGATATTGTACATGCCGCGTATAGGCGGTGCCAATCATATTTGGATGAACGGTATCTATGAGTCGGTTTGCATCATCTTTGTATTTCCGCTAATCGTTTACTTCGGTGCCGGCGGCAAGGTTCAAACACAAACAGAAAGCAGGGTCTGCAAATTTCTTGGCGATATCTCCTACCCGCTTTACCTGGTACATTATCCGCTGGTTTATTTCTATGTAGCGTGGATCAGCAATCATAAAGGTATAACCATTGTACAGGCCTGGCCATATGCCTTAGCCATTTTAACCGGGGCGATTTTACTGGCATATATTGCCTTAAAATGGCATGATGAACCGGCTCGCAAGTGGCTGCGAAAAAGCCTGGGATGAAAAAGACGGTTCAGCAAACATAAAACAGCTTTTCATGCCGATCAGACTTCGAGCGTATTAATTAAACCTTTTCAAAGGATAATAACCTGGAAATATAATCATACCTACAAACTCACTGAATATTTAACCGATCCCTTGAAAGATCCTAAAAAATCATTAAACTTAACTGAAATGCATCCATTACGCTGCCTAACGGGTTATATAGCTGCAACCCTCATTGTAACTTAAAAGCAATGATTCAGAGAACGAAACCTTATGGACATGGTTTGGGCAAGCTGCCCAAGCGGCGGTGGACCTACAGGCGCACATGCTGGAGCCCATACAATAGGCTATATTTGTTAAAGCCAGCCAACCCCGGAATGAGCCTATAAAAATTTGCTGCCCGCATCCCGGGAGTTGAATATGCCTGTAAATGTTCCACGCATTGGGAAACCTTACACTTTAGGTAATCCACCTAGGAAAATGCCTGGTGGGATTTTGATTAAAAGATAATACGGGCTTAAATTCAATTTTTAAAAAAAATAGCCCCGCCCTTTTGGCTTAAACAAAGCGACATTAGACTAAATCGCTTTCAGGCTTTACACTCATCTTTGTGTAAAAAAATAATACAACTATGAAAGCGATAAGAGTTTATGAATTTGGCGGCCCTGAAGTAATGAAACTGGTAGAAGTTGAAAAACCTGTTGCAGCTGCTGACGAGGTACTGATAAAGATGTATGCAACCAGTGTTAACCCCGCTGATTATATTATACGCGAAGGCGGTAACGAAAAATTGAGGCCCTTTCTGAAACTGCCTTTAGGGTTGGGTTTAGATGCCGCCGGTGTAGTGGAAGAAGTTGGTGCCGATGTAATGGATTTTAAGAAAGGCGATAAAGTGTATGGTGTGCCCAACTTCCCCGGCTTTGGCGGTTATAACGAGTATATAGCTGCAAAGGCCGCCCAGTTTGCCATTATGCCAAAACATTTTAGCTTTAACGAAGCAGGTGCAATACCTTCCTGCGCGCTTATTGCATGGAACGGCATTGTTGACCTGGGCAAGGCAGCGCCCGGCAAACGCGTTTTAATTCATGGTGCTGCAGGCGGCGTAGGTAACCTTGCAGTGCAGTTTGCTAAAGCCAAAGGAGCTTATGTAATTGGAACAGCATCGCCAAACAATTTTGAATTTTTAAAAGAGCTTGGTGCAGATGAGGTAATGGATTATAAAGACCAGGATTTTGAAAGTGTATTGAACACTATCGATCTGGTATTTAATGCCTCGCCGGTGCGGGATAATCACACCCGTTTAAAATCGGCAGAGTTGCTAAAAGAAGGGGGCATATTTGTATGCTCTCAACTGGATACACCATTTAGCGACGATCTGAATGCTGCGCTTGCCAGAAAGCATGCTACCGGTACGCTTGTAGGTGGTGGTGGTATGGGCTACATGGCGTCTTTAAGCGAGATCACAGAGCTGGTTAACGAGGGAAAAGTAAAAGCCGTTATCAGCAAAGTGTATCCCTTAGAAAATGTTGCTGAGGCGCATCGCGAAAGCGAAACCAAACATGTGCGCGGCAAAATTGTATTGGAGATCAGGACAGAAGAATAAATAAATGAGGCGTTTCAGCAGCATCAGCGAATTTTTAAAGTTCAGGCACCTGCCCGAGCCGGAACACCCTTTAATCACCGCGTTTAAGGTAGAATCTGCCGAGCGGATCAAACTGGAAGAGGCAATCAGCTGGTCATATGATTTTTATGCTATCGGTATAAAGCGGGTAACCAATTCGCAAAATATCAAATTAAAATATGGCCAGCAGATCTATGACTTTAACGAGGGCATGATGTCTTTTATAGCGCCGGGCCAGGTACTTAGTTTTGCCTTTGATGACGAGGCAAAAGAAATTAAACAGTCGGGGTGGATGCTGCTGATCCATCCTGATTTTTTATGGAACACACCGCTTGCCAAAACAATCAGGCAATATGATTTTTGGGATTACTCGGTTACAGAAGCGCTATTTCTCTCGGTAAAAGAAGAAGCTACGCTGGCTCACATTATGGAAAACATCCGCATGGAATGTCATTCCAATATCGACAAGTTCAGCAAAAACATAATTATCTCGCACGTTGAAACACTGCTAAATTATGCCGACCGCTTTTATCACCGCCAATTCATCACCCGCGAAAAAACAAACCACCAGGTATTGGAACGATTAGAGCAGCTGTTAACGGAATTTTTTAACAGCGATGACCTGATAAACAAAGGTCTGCCCACCGTAGCTTACGTTGCCGAATCGTTGAACTTATCGCCCAAGTACCTTAGCAGTTTACTTAAGCTGCTTACCGGCCAGCACACCCAGCAACATATCCACGAAAAATTGATAGAAAAAGCAAAAGAAAAACTATCAACAACCAACCTGTCTGTAAGCGAAATTGCTTACCAGTTAGGGTTCGAGCATATTCAATCTTTCAGCAAGCTGTTTAAAACCAAAACAAACCTTTCGCCGGTAGAATTCAGGCAAACGTTTAATTGACGGCAGAGAAATTTGTAAGGAATGTGAAATATTAAGTCGAAACTAAATGTTATTCAAAATAATGCGGTACAAACCTGCTCATGTTATCTGTTATCAGTGTGTTACTTTCTCTTATCCCTATACCGGCGGGTTCTCCACCTATAATCCATGAACCTATAATTGGATAATTACCATCCAGATTTGGTATAGAAGCTATTTCCTGGTATACAAAACCTTCTGTACCATAATCGCCATTTGTATTCAGTACAACTTTATTATCCTTTACAATTTCAATGTTTGAGCCTTCGCGTGAGAGTTTAGGTTTCTTCACATATGATGCTGACCGAGGTTCAAAATGGGCTGCCAAAAGATTTGGATGATCTGGATAAAGTTGCCACAAAATGGGTAGGATAGTTTTATTAGACCATAACATTTTCCAGATTGGTTCTATCCAGTGAACCGAGCTTTTTCCAAAACATGCTATATCTACTTCGTTAAGCATCCATTCCCACGGATATAATTTAAATAATGTTTTTAGAGTCGTTTCATTTTCATCTGCAAATTCATCCCCGTTCCATCGTATGTTACCAATGTCTGTAAAGTGGTACTTAAGGCCTTTTACTGAAGAGGCTGTGTCTAAAACATAAGCTGTGTTTGTAATGTCTTCACGCAATTGCGGAATAGAAATATTTCCACGCGCTTCCTTTAAGCAGGCAAAATGATATAATGGAGAACAATATTTATTATCGATCCATTCCCAGGCCGCCCTTAATTTTTCATCGATAGAATTGAATTGGTCTGCAGATGGTTTAAAATCCTTTAACCAAAACCATTGTACTATACTTGCCTCAAACAAAGACGTTGGTGTATCGGCATTAAATTCAAGCAGCTTAGGAGGATTAACCCCATCATATGCAAGATCAAACCTGCCATATAAAGACCAAAAATCATTATCACTATTATCCCATGCATGCCGTATTAAAGGTATAGCAGCATCAGGTATACCAAATAAGGAGAAAAGGTTATTATCAACAACATATTGTGCTGCTTCTATGCACATAGTATGAAGTTGCTGCGTTGTTGACTCGAGCATTAAAATTTCCTTTTCAGAAAACTTATAACATGCCGACTCATTCCAGTAAGGCACATCATCCGGGGTATGATAAAGAAAGCCTTGCTTTTCAACAAGATCCTGCCATTTTTGGCGCGGCGTAATTGCTATTCGTTCCATTAACGTATTAGATCATTCGCCGCCGCCAAAGCCGCCTTCGTGTGCCGAACCACCAAAACCCTCGCCAGACGAAACGCCCCGGGCCGTACTGCCGAACCCTTCTACCGTACCGCCACGACCGCTGCTAAATGTGGCAGGGTCTTCATTTGCACCCCCATTTACGGTATGCGCTGTTGAGGTAAGGAAACGACCGCTTCTATGCTCGTCGGCAGGTAAGGTTTCAGAATATCCGGTATTAGGGTAATACCTGGTCACCTGGTTGTTGTTTGCCCAGTACCAATATCCATAACTGCTATAATGATATGTTTGGTTATTTATGGCAGTATCTTTACCGGTATTGTAATCATTACCGTCCCAATTACCGGTAGTTTCGTTCTCATCGCTTTGATTACATGAGCTTAATACTATAGCTGCAAATGCAGCAAGGAAAAGTGAATTAGGTTTTTTCATTATTTTAATGAGAGTGAAAATAATGAAAATTGTTACTTCATCATCCTTTTAAATAAAATCTAATAATCTATCTGATCCAATTTTATAATTATCAATATTACTATGCAACACCTAAGGGCAATGTAAACCAAAATGTACTGCCTTCGCCGGGTGTACTGTTCACACCTATACGGCCGCCATGGCGTTTCACAATTTCTGAAGAAATGTATAAGCCAAGCCCAAGCCCGGTGTTTTGCAGGCGTTCGCCCTGGTAATAGCGTTCAAAAACATGGGCCTGTCTTTCGGGCGATATACCAGGCCCGTTATCAGATACAGACACCTTCACTTCTGTGGCATTGCTTTCAAATTTTATGCGGATGTCCTTGCTTTCGGGCGCATATTTAAATGCGTTGTTAAATAAGTTGATGAGCACCTGTTCTATGCGGTCGCGGTCGGCCTCTACCAATATCTGTTCGTCGCCTTCAATCAACAGGTTAAAACTTGCTGATAACCGTAAAAACTGCGAAGCCTCTTTAATAAGGCTAACAATAGGAAATACCGATTTGCTTAAACGAAGCTGCCCCTCGGCCACGCGCGAAAAGTTGAGCAGATCCTCAACCAAACGGGTAATTTTATTAATGCTGCGATTAGCCTGCTCCAGTAGCTTTGGCCGTGCCGGGCTTGGGCCTTCGCCTGTTCTTTCCAAAATCTGGAGCGCACCTTTAAGGCCCGTAAGCGGTGTTTTAAGTTCATGGCTTACAACGCTGATGAATTCGTCCTGCCGCATAATGAGTTTGCGCCGGCGCGTTACATCCATAAACGTACCTATACCGCCGCTTAGTTTACCATCTTTACCATGTAAAGGAGCAGCGTTAATACTGATGTAAAATCGTTCGCGGTCTGGTGGTTGAACGCCTATTTCCATATCATATACGGGCTGCCCCGTGCGCATCATAACAGACATAGGGTGTTCTTCATCGGGCAGGGGCGTACCATCTAAACGCAGGTTTTGCCATTTAGGGTCATGATAAGTACGTGTCTGGATCTCATCGTGTGTTAAACCCAGTATTTTTTGTGCCATAGTGTTGGCATAAGTAAGCCTGCCCTGCAGGTCAATAATACCTACCCCTTCGGCCATGGTATCAAGTATACCCTGCAGGCGTTGTTCGCTGCCTGCCAGCTGTTCATTGGTACGGTTCTGTATTTCAGATTGATATTTATTTGCACTGCGAAGTTCTACCTGCTCCATTACAACAGTAGATAGTTCTTTCAGCATTTTGCGCTCATGGGCCGATAATGTTCTTGGTATGCTATCAACAAGGCATAAAGTGCCGATGATATGGTTATCAGGCGTTATCAACGGCGCGCCAGCATAAAAACTCAAGCCGAACTCAGAATGTACCGCCGATAAGTTAATCAACAGCGGGTCTTCAAGCGCATTTTCTATAACTGTTATATTATTGTCAAGTATTGCCAAAGCACAAAGGCTGTCCTCGCGGTTAACCAATGGCATAGTACCTAAACCTGCAGAGGCTTTGATAGCCTCATGCGTGCGGTTCATAAACGAAATGTGTACAACCGGCATGTTAAACATGGTTTGTGCCAGTTTGCAAATACTGTCGAACGCCGGCTCTTCGGGTGTGTTAAAAATGCAGTATCGCTCCAGGGCTGCTACGCGCTCGCTGTCATTTGCAGGAATAATATCAATAGGATAACCGTTAGTCATGGAAAAATGCCGTATATTTTAATTAACCAAAAAGCACAGATACTTAAACGCCTGCAAGGGCAAATTAGTTATAAAGAAAGTATAGAAGGAGAAAGATTAGAAAACATTAAGCAGAACTGTTATCATAAACAGATGTGCCCTTTCCCACCCTAACATTTTTATATTTGTAAAAGCATCTCCATGATTAGAAATTAATTGTGCTTTCAGTTTTTATTTTTTGTTCTGTTAAGAGTTTCGGCGCAATCAACGTTGATGTTAAAGGAAAGGTAACAGCGTCTTATTTAAAAATTGTATCAAATACATATTGCAGCAAATTTACCAGACACCGAGCCAACGGGAAACAATCTGCGTGATGATGGAGGGCTAAGACCCGGTTAAAAAATATTGGTTATCTGGCTAACTTAGCAGAATAAAATAAATAATCCATATTACATATTGTAAGGTGAAATCTCTTTTATCACACCAGAAAAAATCCGGTATTTGCCCGAGTCGTCATCAGTAACTTTTCCGGTACTTGTCAGCCATATGATCTTGTCGTTGTCAAACCTTTATGCGCATAAGTAAAGTTGAATTCTTTGTTGTTTAAAATAGCCATTTCAATCACTTCAGATATTTTAGCTCTAAATTCTGCTGTTATCTGCGCCATTGACTGCTCATAAGTCATTTTTTCTTCCCTATTCCAGCCTGAAATTTTCGCAAAGATAGAGTTGTAACTCAGCACTCTGTTTTTCGTCTCGAACGACCAAGTACCGATGTTTGCCGCATTTACTGCCAGCCTCAGTATCGATTCTAATTGTTCCAGGTTTTTTCGCGCCAAAACATGGTCTGTTATATCTACCGCTACAATAAAGATACTATCTGTAACCCCGGGAGCATGCTGAATAGGGTGATAAACCATATCAAAATATCGTGGTTGAAAATTACCATGAAAATCCAAAAAAGCACATAATTCCGGATTGATATAAGGAACACCTGTAGAACGTACATTGTCTAACATTCCAATAAACGGCTGCCCATCTAATTCTGGAATTGCTTCTGCCAGCGGTTTACCAATAACAGAGCTGTCTTTGCCCCAGTATTCAATAATTTTTTTATTTGCGGTTTCTATTATATGTTTAGGCCCTTTTATTACACCTATAGCTACCGGCGCGTTGTTTATGAGCTGCCATTGGTTGGCTTCACTTTCAAAAAGCTTTTTGGTTCTTTCAAACACCCGTTGCTCCAAATGCAAATTCACTTCCTCCAGTTGCTTTTTGGTATTAACAAGTTCTTCATTGCTTTCGGCCAGGCTCTTGATAGCCGTGCTCAATTTAATATTGGTACTTGCAAGGTCTTCGGCCATCGTAAGCTCTTTCATAATGGCCTGTTCAATAGCGTCCTGATGTAATATTTTGTCTGTAATATTATAAGTATTAATCAATAAGTACTTTACAATACGATCATAAACAACCGGGACTATTTTAACGTCCCACCAATTGAGTGCAATTACGTTAGGCACTATTGATGGTATATTATAATGCAAGGGTTCCATTTGAACGGTTCGCTGGGTATAAACAGCTTCACGAAAAGCTTCTAAAATTTTTGTAGGACCCGCGCCGCCTGCTTTTTCGGGATTAAAAGCCTCCCATACAGTAAGATTCTTTATATTTCTTTTCTGAGTGTTGGTAACTACCTCATACGCTTTGTTATAAGTCACGATTGTAAAATCCGGAGTGTTTGCCTTTAATATGATAGTAGGTATTGCCGTTTCCAGCAACGCAGTCATCAGCGGGTGGCTAAAAACATCGTCGGTTCCGGTCAGATCAGCAGGCTGTACCTTGCAGAATAATTCCCAGCTTTCATAGCCACAATACACGGCAAGGCCATTAAGCGTGTATAATGAGGGGCTAAACTTGCTTGTTTCCAAGCCAAAAAGCCGCTTAAGCGTAATTTCGCTTATGGCAAACCTGGTTCTCTCAATAATGGAAAACGATAGTCTGCGGCATTGGTTTAAGGATATCTCTTTAATACCTGCAAATGATAACGTAAGAGCCTTGATAGATTCAATATGACGCTGATTGCTGTTAGCCATGTAATTGATACGTTAAAAAACGGAATTAATCAGGTATTTTGGCCAAAGGGGATAATGTGGCCCGATAGTGCAATTTTAGAAATATTTTGTGCACATATAAATAAAAAATTATTTTTTGCAACAGAGCTAACAGTTGTAGATAAGTTGTCTTTAAATATATATATATAATTAAAAACGTTACATGAATTTAAATTTAAAAAAAATAATTTTACATTAATTCCTGGGGAGGATATTATAATTTTGGATACGATCTATTTTTTTGCTGACTCTGCTATAATAAAGTCACACTTTTGACATTTTTAACTCGTCATTTTTTTGATTACTAATAATAATTGAGTTTCGCGCTTAAAGCACTAATGCTGTAAAGTTTAATACCCTATATGAAAATACAATCAGGAAAGATTGATTTTATTCGCTTTCTTAACAGAGCCTATTACATAAGCGCTCATTTGGCAGAACGCCTGGATGAAATAAGAGGATTTCCATCTTTTGTCAATTACGATCAAACTATTTCTGATACAATTGATGCGCTAGAACTTCAAATCAGCCAAATAGATAAGATCTTTTTCCTTTTTAATGAAGTAAGTTCTTTTTCAGATTGTGAAACGCTTATTGCCTTTTTAGAGAATTTGTTTACAAACGTACAAACTACAGAAAACGACGGCTCCAGGCTTTATCTTTTAGATTATTTATCGGCAGCAGATTGTTTAATGAAGGAAAATGCTCAGATTGCAGAACTATCCTTAACCCAATTGCAAAAAGCCGATTTGCAACAATACCGGATATATAATAGTGATAGTCTTAAAGTGATAAGAGAAAGCCTTGCGGGCGCATGTAGTTTAATTTAAATTGATTTCCTATATTTATTTTAGTAAATCAATTTTTGTTATTAATGACGACAGGAGAAATTCTTGATAAACTAAAATCGCTGGGAGACGGTAAGGTACGCCTTCAAAATATAAAACGCGGCGGCAGAGAAGAGCAGTTTGGCGTTAAAATGGGCGATATCCGCAAGCTCGCAGCCAAAATAAAAACCGATCACCAGCTGGCCAAAACATTGTGGGAAACCGGTAATGTAGAAGCCCGCTTACTGGCCACCCTGGTATTTGACCCGAAAGCATTTTCCATTGCAGAGCTGGATGCCCTTGTAAAGTCTGAGCGATCTGCTTTGATAGTAGATTGGCTGTATTCTTACGTTATAAAAGAACATCCTGATAAAGAATTAATGCGCCTTCAATGGTTGCAGGACGATGATGTAATGTCCCTTCGATTAGGATGGAGCCTAACAAGTGGCCGTGTAGTAAGAGCTCCTGAAGGCCTTGATCTCAATGCTTTGCTTAATCAAATTGAAACAGAAATGCCTTCCGCATCGACCGAAGTGCAATGGACCATGAATTCAACCCTTGCACAAATAGGAATAAACTTTGCTAACTACCGCCAGCGTGCACTTGATATTGGCGAACGTTTAGGCATTTACCGCAATTTCCCGGTTTCTAAAGGTTGTACATCCCCATTTGCCCCTATCTGGATAAATGAAATGGTGAAACGGCAGGGGTGATCCTAAACGTAGCCCAGCCATTAAGGGAATGCCTTACGGCTGGGAATTTTACATTAAAGCCCCGGACGGATATATATTGGGATTTTTAGAAGAAAGAGAAGATGAATGATATCTCACCTACAACCTCCTGTCTTGCTCTGCAATGGGCTCGTCATTGATGCTTGCGTAGCGTTTGCGCATCAGGCCGTTTTCGTCAAATTCCCATAATTCATTACCATAGCTACGATACCATTGGCCCGCGGCATCATGCCATTCATATTCAAACCTTACTGCCATCCTGTTTTCGCGAAAGCCCCAAAGTTCCTTCTTTAGCTTATAGTCCAGTTCCTTTTCCCACTTGCGGGTTAAAAAGGCTTTTACTTCTTCGCGCCCGTTTATAAATTCGGTACGATTTCTCCATTCGGTGTCAACGGTGTAAGCAAGGCATACCATCTCAGGGTCGCGCGTGTTCCATGCGTCTTCGGCCAGTTGCACTTTTTGCAAAGCTGTTTCCATATTAAACGGCGGTAGTGGCGGCTTCTGTTCCATTTTGTTTCTTAAATGATTATTAATACAAAGCTGCTAAAGTAGGGTAAGTAAAGCATCAACCTGTTGTACAATGCATGGAATATGTGGTAGTATTTAGCAGAGAAATTTATAGTGTTTAACCTGCATTCGCGGTTTGCACATTCGTTCAAATTTAATATGTTTGAAGTTATGAATCAGCAACCTGCTCCTGTCAACTCTGTTCGGCGTATACTTACCGCAAGCCTTATTGGTACCACCATTGAGTTTTTTGATTTCTATATTTATGCAACGGCGGCAGTGCTGGTATTTCCAAAATTGTTTTTTCCTGCGTCAGACCCAACATCTGCAACGCTTCAATCACTGGCTACCTTTGCATTGGCTTTTTTTGCAAGGCCATTAGGTGCTGCTATATTCGGTCATTTCGGCGACCGCAAAGGCCGTAAAGCCACTTTGGTTGCCGCATTGATGACCATGGGGCCGTCTACGGTAGCTATCGGCCTTTTACCTGGTTATGCCTCTATTGGTGTTGCTGCCCCTGTTTTACTGGCACTTTTCCGATTTGGACAAGGGTTGGGCCTGGGTGGCGAGTGGGGAGGTGCTGTTTTGCTGGCTACAGAAAATGCCCCGCCAAATAAAAAAGCATGGTACGGCATGTTTCCACAATTGGGGGCCCCTATCGGTTTCCTGATATCAAGCGGAACCTTTTTGATATTAAGCAAAACCATGAGCGATTCCAGTTTTATAAACTACGGCTGGCGCATTCCATTCATTGCAAGTGCCCTGCTGGTTTGGGTTGGCCTGTACGTTCGTTTAAAGATTTCAGAAACGCCTGAATTTGCCAAGATCATCGATAACAACGAACGTTCAAAAATACCTTTTGCCGATGTTTTTGTAAAACATACTGCGGCCATTACTTTGGGTACGCTTGCTACGATAACAACTTTTTTGCTGTTTTACCTCATGACGGTTTTTACCCTAAGCTGGGGAACATCTGCCCTTCATTATCCGAAAAGCAATTTCCTGGTTGTGCAAATGATATCCATGCTATTTTTTGGTTTGGGCATACCATTATCTGCTGTCCTGGCAGATAAATTTGGGCGAAACAAAATGCTGGTATGGGCTACTGTTTCCATCATGGCCTTCGGTATTGTTTTTGCACCATTATTTTCTACGGGTAGCCTGGCTATTACCGGCTTGTTTTTATCCCTGGGTATGTTTTTGATGGGCCTTACTTACGGCCCTATAGGTACGGCACTTGCAGGTATTTTCCCCGCTTCGGTACGTTATACGGGTGCTTCGCTTGCATTTACGCTGGCCGGAATTTTGGGCGCTTCGCTTACCCCTTACCTGGCAACCACATTGGCGCACAATTACGGGCTTGCTTATGTGGGCTATTATCTTACGGTAGCCTCAACAGTAACACTGCTTGCCTTACTGGCTGCTAAAAAGCTGATGAAAAACCAGGTGGACTAAGTGTCATGCCAATATCTTGTTAAGTGCTTATCATCAATTATTTGTCTGTAAGCGGCGGCTTCGCCGTTAAAAACCTATAAAAAACGCCTGCTATAACCAGACACAAGATACCCTGGCCAAGCATACAAATTTGAGGGTGTGATATTTTAGCCAGCCAGCCGACTATCAAACTTCCCAACGGCAGGGTGCCATAAGCGGCCATTATAAAAAAGCCTACCACCCTGCCGCGCATATTAGGGGCTGATGCCGTTTGTATTACAGTATTACAAATTGGTATAATAGACATGGCTCCGAAACCGCATACAAAGGCAAACAAAAGGTAAAGCGGCAGGATATAGGTGTATGACATGCAGATTAAACCAAAACCCAGCAAGATCAAATTACCTAAAAGGAGATTTTTTAACCGGTTGCTCTTTTTTTGCGAGGCTATAAATAGCGTACTTACCAGTGCCCCTACACCCGTTGCAGCAGTAATGAAACCGTAAGTAGCCGCATTCCCTTTAAAAATATTCTTTGCATAAAACGGCTGCAAGGTGCCGTAAGTAGCAACAAACAAGCATAATACCCCTATAAGTAAAATAACCTTGCTTATTTCCGTGTGCGACCTTGTATAAGCAAGCCCTTCGCGGAAATCGGCCCATGCATTTTTCTTTTTACCTTCCGATTGCTTTTTTGGAAACTTCATTAGGTTAAGACAAAGAATTACGGCAATAAAGCTGATAGCATTAGCGGTAAAGCAACTGGTAGCACCAAATTTGGCCAATACTATACCCGATAGTGCCGGCCCCAACAAGCGCGAAAGGTTATTCAATGAAGAGTTCATAGCTATGGCACCAGGCAAATCTTCGGCTTTGTTTACAATATCATTAACCATTGCCTGGCGCGCAGGCACGTCAAAAGCGTTAGCAATGCCTAATAATGTACTGAGCGCCAGCAAGCCCCAAAAAGGATGCGCGCTGTAATAATATACGGCAGCCAACAACACTGCCTGTATGGCCGATACAATTTGAGTAGCCATCAGCACTTTAAAGCGGTCGTAACGGTCGGCAGCTATTCCACCAGCAGGTGATAATAAAAACGATGGGAACTGCTCTGCAAAGGTGGTAAGCCCTACCATAAAAACTGAATTGGTTAAGGTATAAACAACCCATATCACGGCCGTTCGCTGCATCCAGGTGCCTATGCGAGATATTAACTGACCAGTAAAAAACAAACTATAGTTGCGTGATTCAAAAGCGCGAAAGGTATTTGCAAATTTCATTTATTAGACTAATTTTTAATTTCGGTCGAAAAATTGTTAAAAAAATATCATGGAATTCCCTTATAAAAAATCTGGCAAAATGCGCCGAGCCGTTTAGACGCCTCATCAGGCGTTCTGTATTGATTAATCTCACGGTTTATTCCCCGAAGTGCAGATAGAAAAACAAAAACGGCATTGTCTATTTCATCAGCGCTGAGTTGGCTTATCTCCTTTTGATCTACGGCATTTATTAAGATCTGCTGAAGCAGCACGGTTTCCTTTTGCAAAAAGCGCAAGTGTATGGCTCCTTTTAATTCCTGATAATGCGATAACGACTCGGCATCCATAACTGCTTCCATTGCCTCATATAATGATTTCCGTTTACGGGTCATTTCAAACTTTACGGCGGCAAATGTTTTCAATTTACTAAGCAAGTCCTTTTGTTGCCCTACCTGCCGGATGATTTCGATCACAATCTCGCCGATCTCCATTTCCAAAACCCCATCAAAGATCTCTTCCTTGCTTTTGAAATAATAATACAAAGAGCTTTTACCCATACCGGCAGCCTTCGCAAAATCTTCCATGGTTGAAATGCCCAGCCCCTTTTCCTGGAAAAGCCTTTGCGCAGCAGAAAGAATAGATGTCCGTTTATCGGTTGGCATGCAAGTTATTTGATGTACAAAGATAATATTTTTTCGACCATATTTTAAATTTAGTCTAAAATTTTAATAAATCCATTAGCTGTTGATTTCTTGATACATTTAAAAATGGAAAATGAAGATCAAAATAAAACAGCACCCGAAGGTTTTGGACCCGTTGCTGCACAATATTTTACCGGTACCGCCTGGCTTAAAATGCTTGTCAAATCGGATGAAAATACGGACTGTAGCGTTGGCCTGGTATTATTTGAACCGGGTTGCAGAAACAATTGGCACACGCATCCCAGCAACCAGATATTGATAGTTACCGAGGGCGTAGGTTATTATCAGGAAGAAGGCTCACCCATCCGGGAAATTAAAGTGGGCGATGTAGTTAATGTTTTACCGGGTATAAAGCACTGGCACGGCGCATCTAAAGATAGTAAGTTTGCCCACTATGCCATTAGCGTTAATACCGAAAAAGGCGTAGTAAACTGGCTGGAACCGGTTACCGACGAGCAATACTACAGTTTTAAATAATAGGTGGTTTTAAAGATATCTGAAAAGGCTTTTGGCATCTGTTTACTAATTTTAAGCGGATGCCGGGTTGGTAAAGTAAAGCCGATTTTGTTAATTGCCAATGATCTGGCTCATCCAAACAGGGATCAATTTTTTGCGTTCCTGCATCAGCGTGAAAAATTCTTCGGATGTAAAATATCCGGATTCTAACATACGCGGCCTGGTAAGAAATGGGAAGAAGAGCATCCCGGTGATATTCCACAGTAAGTTAACCGGGTGAAAGCTGATTTTCCCCTGTGTATGCAGCGCTTTAAGTTGCCCGGCAAAATGAGATTGCTCTAATGATTTCATTCTGTTCACCATGGCAAGGTTGGTGAGGCTGCCGCTCATTACTTCGCTCACGGTAAAAAAGACAAAGTCGGGGTTTTCAAGGATGTTATCGATATAGTAACCAACGCAAATCTTAAGCTTTTCCGCAATTGACATTTCTGTATTATTGAGCACCGGTTCAATCTTATTAAAAAGCCTGCCAATGGTCTCGTCCATTATAAATTCAAAAAGTTTTTCCTTACTCCTGAAATAGTAATTAACAGATGCTAAGTTAATATCTGCCTCGGTAGCAATGTCACGTATGGTAGTAGCTAAAAAACCCTTTTTAGTAAAGATCTTTCTTGCTGCTTCCTTTATTTTTTCTTCTGTTGATACCTCGGTTACTGAAGCCATGCGCGATTTAAATTTATTTGTAAAGCTAACCAAAGCCCTACAAATAAATTTAAAAAAAGCTTAATGCGTATCGGCAACTGCTTTTTGTCCCTTTACAAACGGCGCCAGGAAAACCAGCGGAATAGCACCCAGCATAGCAAAGCCCACTATCCAGTAAGAATCAATGTAGCTTAACAAAATACTCTGCTTTTGCACTATGCCGTCTATAGCTGCGTAGGCCATATGCGTTGCATCAAAAACAGATTTGCCTTTGGCTGCAAAAGCCTGGGTTAAGCTGTTTAACCTTGTGGTAAAGGCAGTATTGTATGGATTTATATTATCAAGCAGGTTGTTGCGGTGTACGGCTTCCCTTATATGGATCAACGTATTTAACCCGGCAATGCCGAACGAGCCGCCTAATTGGCGCATCATGTTATTTAGCCCTGCTCCCTGGCCTATTTCCTCTCCTTTTAAACCGCCGAGTGCCAGGGTGGTAAGCGGCACAAATAACAAAGCCAGGCCTACGCCTCTTATCGCCAGCGGCCAAAAGAAATCGCCGGTACCGGATGATAAGGTAGAATTACTCAGCATAAATGAAAATATAAAGAACAGGACCATCCCCGTTACAGCCATAAATTGAGCGGGCAAACCTTTATTAAGCATAATACCTACAAATGGCATGGTTGCTATGGTAAAAATACCGCCCGGGAACAGGATCTCACCGCTTTGCTGGGCAGAAAACCCTAACAGATTTTGTGTAAACAACGGGAATACGTAGTTAGAGCCATATAAACCTAAACCCAATATAAATGATGTTAACATGCCCGTTGAAAAACTTCGGTGCCGCATAATTTTAAAGTTAACAATGGGATGATCAGTGCTTAGTTCGCGCCAGATAAACAGCAGGATCCCGAATACGGACGTTACCGTTAACACAATGATATAGGTAGTAGAAAACCAGTCTTCATCTTCGCCCTTTTCCAGTATGGTTTGCAAACTGCCAACTGCAACAGCCAGTAAGGCAATGCCCCACCAGTCTACCGGTTTACCCTTACCGGTACTGGGCGTTGTCCTGATAAAGAGCAAGGTAAATGCAGCTGCAAGGCAACCTATTGGTATGTTCACGTAAAAGATCCACTGCCATGAAGCGTGGTCGTTTATATACCCACCGATAGTTGGGCCAACGGTTGGACCAAACACTGCACCAAAACCAAAGATAGCGGTTGCTGTACCCGCCTGGTTGGGAGGCCATGACTCCAGCAAAATAGCCTGTGCGGTTGAAAGCAAACCACCGCCGGCAAAACCCTGTAAAATGCGGAAACAAACCAGCTCTGTTAAGCTGTGCGAATTACCACACAAAAAAGAAGTAATGGTAAAAATGATGATGGAAGTAAGAAAATAATTCTTTCGGCCAAAAAAGCTACTGAGCCAACCAGACATAGGTAATATAATCACGTTGGCAACACTATACCCTGTAACCACCCATGCCGTGTCTGTTATAGTAGAACCCAAGTTCCCCTGTATCTGCGGAATGGAAACGTTGACAATTGTTGTATCTATTAATTCAAGCAGCGACGCGGTCACTACCGTTATCGTGATGATCCATTTTTTAAAACCTGTTTCAACCATGGCAATAAATTTTTTGACGTAAAGAAATAACGTTTCAAAATTAATCAATCGATTGATTCAAACAATTGTTTAAATTAAATGATTTAATTATTTACATTGGGTTGACGATTTTAAAATTAATCGGATGGGTTATTGGTAAATGCTAAGTGGTTTTTTTTGTCCTTTCGACCGTAAGGAGAAACCTTTCAAACAACGCATACCCGTATTGCGTGTCGGGAAAGATCTCTCCTCCGTACCTCCGTTGAAATGACACGCACTTTTTGATATGTACTTTCGACAAAGGGAGAAACCTTTCTTAAAATGCAGTTTCGAATGCATAACAAGAAAGATTTCTCCTCCGTTCCTCTGTAGAAATAACACGCACTTTTTGATATGTCCTTTAGACCGTAGGGAGAAACCTTTCAGACTAAGCATGTCCGTTTTATGTGTCGGGAAATATTTCTCCTCCGTACCTCCGTCGAAATGACACGCACTTTTTGATACGTCCTTTCGACCGTAGGGAGATACCTTTTGGGCTAAGCTTGTCCGTTTTACGTGCGGGAAAGATTTCTCTTCCGTTCCTCTGTAGAAATGACATTGACAATTAATCCTTCATCTCACTTGCCAAGGCAAGGTCCTTTTGGGCATCCAGTGCTTCCAGGCGGGATACCAAAGCGGCGCGCATGTCCCTATAGGCATCGCCGCCCAAGGCTAAGCGCAGCGGCGCAGGGTTTACTTCCACGCAATTCATAATTTCGTCTATGGTTTTGTTTACGTCGCCTTTAATTGGGAAACTGCCTGCGGCAACGGCCCTGCGCACATCCCCGGCTGGTGTCTTGTCATATGCTTCCATTACAGGTGCAGTAACCATCCCTGTCCCGAAAGAAGTTTTATGTGCGCCCGGCTCTACTATGGTTACGCCGATATTAAAAGGGGCAATTTCTTTAGCAAGCGTATCGCAAAAACCTTCAACCGCCCACTTAGTTAAATGGTAATAGCCAAAGTTTGGATAGGTTGTTTGCCCGCCGGCAGATGACAGTTGTAAGATTCGGCCGCCACCCTGCGCACGCAGATAGGGAAGCGCTGCTCTTATTACCTGCACCGAGCCAATGATGTTGGTATCTACCTGGTGTTTAATTTGCTCGTCACTGGCTTCTTCAGGTGCGCAGAACAAGGCATAAGCGGCATTGTTAACCACCACATCTATGCGGCCAAAAACTTCGAACGCTTGTTTTACCACTTTTTTGATCTGCTGCGTGTCGGTAACATCCAGTTTTGCTATCAAAATATTATTGCCATATTTTGCTTTCAGATCGTCCAGCGCATCCGGTTTGCGTACGGTGGCAGCAACCCTGTCTCCTTTAGCCAATAATTTTTCTGTTAGTATTCGCCCTAAACCGGTAGAGGTACCGGTGATAAACCATGTTTTCATATTTGTCTGATATATAATTATAAGACAAAAGTAGGGCAGCCCGGGTTGGAGCAGTTAGCCCTATTCAAACCAATGACGACCAATATCAAACCTGGCGAAGGGAGGATGGTGTTTGGCCTGTTTGCGCACGAAAAGCCCTTGTAAAATGAGTTGCTTCTTCAAAACCAAGGCTATGGCTAATCTGGCCGATGGTCCAGTTGGAGTGAATTAACAATGAACGTGCTTCCTGCATTATGCGTTCATTGATAAATTGCGTAGTAGTGCGGCCTGTTGTTGCTTTTAATACCCTGTTTAAATAGTTAGTATGCACCGATAGCCTGTCGGCATAATCCTGTGGTGTACGCAGTGTTAATTGCTGGTTAGGATATGCTAAAGGAAACTGGCCAGCCAGCAGATTTTTGAACGACTCGGTAAGCCTTGTGGCGGCGGTCTGGCTGTTTGGCAATGCTTCGGGTTCTAATTTTAAGGCACCATGAATACACTCCAGCACATATAAAAAAAGAAGGTCATATTTATGGGCGTAGTCAGAGGCCTGCTCATTAAGCATTTTGTTAAATAAGCTTTCAAAAAAAATCCTGTCTGTTTCTTTCAATGTAAATACCGACTGCACTTTACCGTTAAATACCGCCCAGTCTGATGGACGGATATGGGTGTGCAGCGGCAAAAAGTCTTCTGTAAACATGCAGGCATATCCATTGCAGGTACCGTTGTGTACCTCCCAGCGGTAGGGCACATCGCGATTGGTGAATACAAGCGTCCATTCACCAGCATTAATAAGATATTCTTTATCGCGATAATAATAAGATGCCTGCCCGTTGATCAATGATATTTTATAGAAATCTTTACGACTGTAAATTCCGGTAGCGGTAACACTCGCCTGCGAAAAATCCTGAAGGCGAACGGCAGCAAAATACCCGCCGCCATTATCATTCCTGTTTATTATCTCGGGTGCAAAAACTTCTATAGCGTGCTGGTCAATCATCAGAAGCGCAATTATACAATCAATTTTTTTATATAGTGCAAAGCAAGCTCGCGGCATCTGCACCGGATGTGATACCTACTACAAATTCCAGATCTTCATCGCTCGGGTTAAAGAAACTCAGATCGCCATCCGGCCTGCAACAAAGCCATCCAGCGAAATATGCATCATCAAAATCACTTTTCTTATATCGATGTTCAATTAACTACCTTTTTAAAATCCAGGTCATCAAAATCAAACGCAAAGCTGGTGGCCGGCGATATCGGCTTTAACGAAATACCGTTTATGTTATCTTTTGCATCGGCTTCAAATCGCACAAATGCATCTGCGTTTAAACCGCGGTACTGCCATTTTACAATCCATACATTTTTTTCGTAAGGCAGCATTTCGCCCTTTAACTGGTGCGAGTGTACAGACTTAAACCAAAGCCTGTTTTTGTAGGGGCTTATAATAACATCGCCAAACCATGGGTCGCGGTAAGTGCCGGTAAAGGTGGTAAGCGGTTGGTTTTGCTTTGTGTTTTCTGCCTTTTTCCAGATACCCGCGGTAACGGTATCGGCCTCTGTTCGCTGGTTAGCTACCTTATCAGTCCATTTTTTTATCTTATCAGTTCCTTTTAATCCTAAAAAACTATCGGTAATCTGTTCTACCGTAGCTAATACAGCGCCGCCGCCGTCTTTATTGGTTAGCACCGTTATCCCGTAATGTAATTCGGGGATGAGTAAAACCATGGAGATCATGCCCTCGTCCTGGCCGGTGTGCGAAATTTCCAGGTAACCCTTTACATCTTCCAGGAACCAGCCAAGTCCGTAAGCTGCAAAATGAGTATTGTATTCGCCGGATTTAGGCACCGGCAGGATGGTTTGCGGCGTCCACATATCGTGGTGTACCTCTTCACTAAGCAGGCGTTTAGATAAGCCCTCGCCGTAGCGTCCGTTATTCAGCTGCATCAGCATCCATTTAGCCATGTCTGCCGTACTGCTAAAAATACCACCGGCGCCCATGTCAAGTCCTGCGTCTTCGGGCCGTTCACAAATCATTTTTCCATCTTCTTCGTGGTGGGCATCAATCACATTGCCGTTTCCTTTAATGCGCTCAAAGGCAGCACGGCTGTCTGCCATCTGCAGCGGCTGCATAATTCGCTGCTCCACAAAGTCTGTCCATTCCAAGCCAGATACCCGCTTTACCAGTTCTGAAGCCACCATATAAAGAATATTATCATATGCATATTTGCTGCGGAAAGAACTGGCCGGCTTTAAATATTGCAGTGAACGTATAACATCTTTAATGGTAAAATCGGTAGAGTCGGGATTATGCAACAGATCGCCTGCACCGGCACCAAGTCCGCTGCGATGGGTTAACAGGTCACGGATGGTAAAATTGTGGGTCACATAATCATCATACATCTTGAATTCGGGAATATACCTGGTAAGCGTATCGTCCCATTTTATTTTACCATCGTCTACCAAAATACCAAGCGCCGCTGCTGTGAAGGCTTTACTGTTAGATGCGATACCGGCTAATGTATTTGCATCCATGGGTTGCTTTGTTTTAAAGGAGCGAACACCATAGCCATGCTCATAAGCTACCTTCCCATCTTTAACTATAGCAAGCGATAAACCAGGCACATTAAACGTTTTAATGGCTTTTAAGGCGATGCTGTCTATTTGCTTATCTGTTAGGGATTGCGCATTCAGTAAAAAAGGCAAGAATAAACAGATAGCACTTATGCGGAGTATTTTGAATTTCATAGCAGGATTAACTGACCCTAAGATAAAGATAAGGTGCTGAACTGTTGCTGTAATTGGTAAACAAAAAGCCGCTATAGGGAAACAAACCAGCTCGGGTTATTCTTTATATTTGATAGGTAGTTATAGTTGATGATCCAATCAACAAAATACCATGGTTGCCGTTTATCTTTAAATACTCCCCTACTATGAAAATTCTTTTTTTTAAACCTGTCAATGTGCTGCAAAAGTCGACTAAGCAACTTGCCTTAACGCCACTGCTGCTGGCTTGCACAGTTTTGGGCTCTATAGCCCAAACCGTTCCTAAAAAAACACTGCTGGCCCTTTCTAAAGCCGACCATGTGCTGGCAATTGTAGACCCGGTAAGTTTTAAAGTATTGGCGCGCGTACCGGTAGGTACCGACCCGCATGAGGTAATTGCGTCTGCCGATGGACGCATGGCCTTCGTGTCTGTTTATGGCGGCGGCGGTTTGCATGAACTTGATGTTATAGACCTTGTAAACCAGAAAGCGTTACCCGCTGTAGATACAAAACCATTTTTCGGTCCGCACGGGCTTGACTTTGCTGGCGGTAAATTGTGGATGACAGCAGAGGGATCAAAAGCTATAGTTAGCTATGACCCGGCATCTGGTAAGTTTGACTGGGCAATGGGTACCGGGCAGGATCGTACGCACATGATCTACGTAAACCCTGATGCTAAAAGGATCTTTACCACCAATGTAAGTTCCGGCACGGTAAGCATATTGCAGGATACCGTGATAAAACCCGGTCCGCCGCCGGGGGCGCCTCCTGCCGGTGCAGGCACGCCTCCTCCTCCAGGACCAGGCGGCCCGGGCGGCCCAATGCAGCCACGGCAGGATTGGGTGCAAACCGTTATCCCGGTAGGCCATGGTTCAGAAGGGTTTGATGTATCGCCAGATGGAAAACAGCTTTGGACAGCAGCTGCAGATGATGGAATGATCTATATTATTGATGTGGCCTCAAAAACCACGAGTGCAAAAATAGATGCAAAAGCAAATGGCGCCAATCGTTTAAAATTTACGCCCGACGGTAAACGCGTATTGATCTCGAGCTTAAGAACCGGTGATGTTTTTGTATTTGATGCCGCATCGCATCAGCTGATAAAAACAATTAGTACCGGGCATGGTGCTGCAGGTATTTTAATGGATACCGATGGTTCGCGTGCATTTATAGGTTGCAGCGGCGATGGCTATGTTGCTGTCATCGATCTTAAAAAACTGGAAGTTACAAGCCATATTAACGTAGGCGGCGTTCCTGATGGACTGGCCTGGGCAGTAAAACAATAGTTTGTTATATTATTAAATCCGGCGGGTACACAAAGCCCTGCTAATAAAACGGCAGGGCTTTGTTGTTTTCAAACTGTTACTAAAACATTTGACTGATTAACAGGCTTATATTTTAAGATGCATTAAAATATAAGCAACATGAAACATAAACCGCTTATCCGGAAGCCTGAAGAAGGAAATTATATTTCAATGGTTGGTGATACTTACCGCGTGCTGGCAACTGGCGAACAAACCGGGCAGGCCTTTGCCGCAATAGATATGCTGATACCGCAAGGCGGTGGCCCCGGCCCGCATGCGCATGCAGACATCCAGGAAACATTTTATGTAATAGATGGCGAAATTGAAGTAACTTCAGAGGCAGGCAGCTATACTGCTAACCAGGGCTCATATGTAGTAATACCTAAGGGCGGTATTGTGCACCAGTTTAAAAATAAACAGGAAAAGCCGGCGCACCTGCTTTGCGTAGTGGTGCCATCGGGCCTGGAGCAGATGTTTCTGGAAGCCGGCGTTCCGGTTGCTGCCGGTAAATTTTTACCGCCGCCCGATCCATCTGCACTTGGAAAGATAAAAACCATTGCCGAAAAGTATGGCCAAGAACTTTATCCTCCTGATTATTTTGAGAAAGCTTAAAGCGTTTTCAAAATATTTTGGACATTTGGTTCATGGCTTCATGAAAATCATTCCTGTTAGCTATTTGTTATTTTCGTTCCGAGAAAATTAGTCTGCATTTCTTTAAGGTGAAAAACCTCCACCTGTTTATTTTGTTAATTTATAATTAAACAAAATAAATCTAACATACCTATGGAAAATTTACAGGCAAAAGGCTACGGTGCCAGCGGCTCTATTTTTAACAGTTTAAAGCCAATGACCTTTGAGCGTGCCGCGCCCAAAGCAGATGAAGTACTGATTGACATTTTATATTGCGGCGTATGCCACTCCGACCTGCACCAGGTAAAAAACGACTGGGGAAATACACTTTACCCATGTGTACCCGGCCACGAAATTATTGGCAAAGTAGTAGAAGCCGGCAGCGCAGTGGGCAAATTTAAAGTAGGAGATACCGTTGGTGTAGGTTGTATGATAGACTCTTGCGGGCATTGCAATCCCTGCAAAGACGGTGAAGAAAATTACTGTGAAGGGCCGGTGAGCTTTACCGCTACCTATAATGGCCCAATGAAACCGGATGGCAGCGGCTATAACACTTATGGTGGCTATTCTGATAAAATTGTTGTGAAGGAATCGTTCGTGCTAAGTATTCCCGAATCGCTTGATATTAAATCTGCGGCTCCAATACTTTGTGCAGGTGTTACCACTTTTTCGCCTTTAAAACATTGGGGTGTTAAAGCGGGCAGTAAGGTAGGTATTGCGGGTGTTGGCGGTTTGGGCCATATGGCAATTAAACTGGCAAAAGCCATGGGTGCCGAAGTAACGGCCATTACCAGGGATGAAGAAAAAATTGCAGATGCGCAACGTTTTGGTGCCAGCAATGTGCTCGTATCTACCGATAAAGAAGCTATTGCGAAAGCAGAACTGTCGCTTGACTTTATTCTGATCACTATTCCTGATGAGTTTGAAGTGAACGCCTATACAAATCTGCTTAAAAAGGACGGTGTATTGGTAACTGTAGGTTTACTTGCTCCATATGAAAAGCCGCTAAATAACATGTTTATGGCATCGCATCGCCGTTCTGTTGCAGGTTCACTGATAGGTGGCATTGCGGAAACCCAGGAAGTACTTGATTTTTGCGCAGCGCACAACATCTTGCCGGAAACAAAAATGATAGGCATTCAGGAGATCAATGACGCTTTTGATAAAATGATGGATAAAGAAGTTCATTATCGTTACGTGATAGACATGCAATCACTGAAAGACGAAGAAGTAGATTCGTAAGCATTATAATTCAGTATGAATACCAAAACGAATTCTCAGGGTTCTTACATAATCAACCACGCATCTACTGCGTTATTAAATATTGCATATTTAGAGGATGGGAACAAGGAAAACCCTGCTGTGCTATTATTGCACGGCTGGCCAGACGATGCAACCACCTGGGAAGCGATCATACCGTTACTGGCTGATGCCGGCTACCGGGTAATTGCTCCATACCTGCGCGGAATTGGGGAAACTACGTTCCACTCGGCAAATACGCCGCGCACCGGTAATTCGGGAATTCATACTTTGGATGTGATCGGGTTAATGGATCAACTAAACATCGATACATTCAGCGTAGTTGGCCACGACTGGGGATCAAACATTGCAGAGAGCCTTGCCGTAAACTATCCGGAGCGTGTAAAACAAATAGCTATGCTTTCCACCCCTCCCCGTATGGGAGGTATGGTTACCCCGCCATTCAAACATGCCCAACTGCAGTGGTATCACTGGTTCCAGGCAACAAAACGCGGTGCAGAAGCCGTAAGGAAAGACCCTGTTGGCTTTGCGCATATCATGTGGGAAAACTGGTCGCCCAAGGGTTGGTTTACTGAAGATCTGTTTAACAAGGTGTCGCAAAGCTGGTTGAATAATGATTTTGTTGATGTAACATTGCATTCCTACCGGTCGCGCTGGGATGAGGCGGAGCCTGATTCGCAAAGCCTCTCTTTAGAAGAAAAGGTGAAGGCCACACAATCACTTTCTCTGCCTGTATTATATATTCAGGGCGAAGTTGACGGCGTTAACCCTCCCTGGGTAAGTGAGAGTGTTTACAAGAAATTCACCGGTCCGTTTCAACGGATTGTGTTGCCGGGCGTAGGACATTTCCCATCGCGCGAAGCACCTGGAGAGTTAGCAAAGTATTTGCTTGGCTTTTTAAAACAGGCGTTGATTTAAAAAACTTTGTAACAACAATAATCATTTAACAGTTTGTAAGCAATAAAGGAATTGTTTCTTAGTTTAGCCTGTATATTTTCAATTTTCTGAAGATATACAGGCTTTTTAATTCACCGAAAATTCGATATGAGAATTCCGTCTAAGTGGTCGCGCAGGGATTTTGTCGCTGCCCTTGCAGGTACCAGCGCTGCAATGGCATTAAGTCCATTTTCCTCGTGGGCAATCGATAAGGTCGATCCGCGGGTGGCTGCCATTGTAGCGGCTACTATCGGCATCGATAGCCATAACCATATTGATGTACCACTTATAAAAGCAAATCTTCCCGGGCCGGATATAGATCTTGCAGGTGAGATGAAAAAATCGGGCCTGTCTGCCATCTGCATGACCTTTGCGCTCGACTATCAGCGTTTAACCGAACCGGGGCAGGCCTATGAGCGATTTTTGAACGCCCTTAGCGCTATGGATACGGAACTACAGAAAAACGGCATGAAGCGCTCGCTTAATCTTGCAGATCTTCGCAGGGCTCATAAGGACAACCAGCCAACGGTAATACAATCGGTAGAAGGAGGTCATTTCCTGGAAGGAAAAATAGACAGACTTGCTGTTGCTTACGACCGCGGCTTGCGGCATTTAGGTTTACTGCATGACAGCGACGCTTCGGTACCACTGGGTGACGTTTATACCAACCAGCCCAAATGGGGTGGCCTCACCGCTTTTGGTGCCGATGTAATTCGTGAATGTAACCGCCAGGGCATATTGATAGACCTTGCACATGCCAATACGGAAACAACTGCAGCAGCACTTAAACTAACCAGGCATCCTGTTATTATTTCTCATACAGGGTTAGACACACGACTGGGCAGCAATGAGAACATGGCCAGGATGATGAAACCAAGGCTTATAAGCCGCGAACAGGCAAAATTAGTAGCCGATGCAGGCGGCATTATTGGCGTGTGGACACATCTTGCGGATACGCCTTTAGAATATGCGCAGAATATTAGGGCACTGGTTGATTTTATCGGCATTGATCATGTTTGCATCGGGACTGATACCAAACTAACACCATCTTACCGCGCGCCGGGTAGCTTCGGTCCGGGTCCAGGTGGCCCTCCACCCAATGGCGGCGGCGCACCAGGCGATCACCACGACGGTCCTCCTCAAGGCGGCCAAGGTCCGCAGAACCGCCCAAGGGTGGGTGAACGCACCAACGAAACATGGCAGGATCAGAAAACCGGATTTTATTATACAGTTGTAGATGCTTTGCTGAAAACCGGTTTTACCGCAGAAGAAATAAGCAATATAGGCGGCGGAAATTTTTGCCGGGTATTTGATACCGCTACAAAAGGCTGATAAATCTTTTTTAATTCAATTACATATAAAAAACCCTGTCATTTCGACGGAGGTACGGAGGAGAAATCTTTCCCGCTACGCAAAACGGGCACGCTTAGTTAGAAAGGTTTCTCCCTATAGTCTAAAAGACACAAAAAAAACCCTGTCATTTCGACGGAGGTACGGAGGAGAAATCTTTCCCGCTATGCATAACAGAACATGCTCAGCCCGAAAGATTTCTCACTACAGTCGAAAGGACATTTTTTTGAATAAAAGCCTATCCCTTCGTAATCTTGATGCTTTTCACTACCCCACCATTGTCATTTAATAACAAATCTCCCTTTAAATCTGTCTTTAGTTTTTTTACCGATTTACCGTTTACCACTACAGAATAAGCAGCGTTAGGTGTTAACTGATGCAATTCATAAGCTACCGGCTGGGAAGCATTTTGCAGCCACTCCCTTTCATTCTTGTTCCAGCTTTTTACAGAGATCTTTAAAGCCTTATTGGTTGTAGCCTGCATGGATACCTCTGCGTCGTTGCCGTTAAAATACAAAAGATGATTGCCTGTAGTGTTAAACCCAAAACTCTTTGGCGCTGTTATCCTGAATTTATTATCGGATATAGCATAGCTGCTGCTATCCAGGTTTATTGTTAAGTGCTTGCCTCTAAAATTGTACCTTAATGTGGTACCCGCCAGGTCGGGCGTGATATGCGGGTTTAAGTAAAACCTGTTGTACAATGGGTTTATACCGTAAATGGCCTGGTACAAGCCGACGATGGAAAGACTGTTGCCCGATAAAATATCATCTCCCAGCCCATCCTGCTTTTTCCTGCCGTAACGCTGATAGGCTAAACCGTCCTTGCTGTATTGCTGCAAAACGTTGCGTACATATTTAACGGCAAGCGCAGGGTCATAGTCTGCATAGGCGGCAACGCCGATAGATCCCCAGGATAAGAAAAGATCGCCGTTTTCATAACGCGGAAAAGGAAACTGCCAACCGTTGCCTTCACCGGGTGCATAGGTTGTCATTGCCAGCGGCCAGAAGAAAAGTTTTTCCTGCTGCATCTGTGTTTCTATACTGCCCAATATTGTTTTTTTACGCGCGTCGTTATCACAAATGCCATAAGTTATAGCCATAAAATTTACCGGGGTTACCATATTGGTACCATGCACAGAACCATCTTTATCCAACCAATGCACATAACAGCCCTTTTCTTCATCCCAAAAACCACCTTCTTTGGTCGACTTGTTAAAACTCGCTTTTAATTTATCTGCATAATCTTGGTAGTAGTTTGCTTTCGTTTCATTATACAGCTGATGCTCTATGTCTGCCCATTTAACAAGTGCATGGTAAAGCTTGGCATTAACAAAAGCATTCTCGAACGATGCCCAGATAATATCTATCCAGTCGCTGCTTTTCTTCTGGCTCATGTTATCATTGATCATCTCCACCAGATGGTTATGGTTGCTGTCCCGTCTAAGGATCCAGTCCAGCGCTTTTTCGCAATCCTTCTGGTGGCTTTTTACCCAGGTTTTGTTGCCTGTCATATCATACAGGTCGGCAATGTTCGATACCAGATCGGGGTTAGAGTCCATCAGGATGCCCCATTGCGCTTCGTAAAAACCATATTTGTTAAATTTGCCGGGCATGGCATCTTCGTTAGTGTAGGCCCAGCGCGGGTAAACCCTGCCATCGGGTTCTATAGCGTGTGCGCAATAAAAGTCAAGGCAGCTTTGGTATCCCTGCAGGTATTTAGGGTCGTTAATGCCAAGGCCCATTTGTGCTATATACTGCTCGTGCAAACAGATGGGCCCGTAAGGGGTATGCCAGCTGTTGCCTCCAAAATGCAGGGAATCAATTACTCCTATCCGTGCAATGGTATTTAAAACGGCGCTTACCTGCGTACCGTCAATCCCGTTCATTTTACCGCGACCGTATTTTATGTCGAAATCAAAATAATTTAGGGTGATGGTTTGCGTACTAATACCTGTCGGCATGGCGAAACCTGCCCAAACATCATCGTGCCCGCGGATAAAACGCCTGCGGTTGGTGCCGGTATCGCCTTTCGGCAGTAATTCTTTATCAGATACGGTTACGGTATAAGCCAATCGGTCATTATTGGTGCGGCTGTATTTCATCGCTACATTCTTACCGGGTGCAGTTACAACAACATTTAAACCGTTACCCGTCTTGCTGTTCCAGAAATCGGACGATGAAGTATGTACGCCATAAGTATTTAGCTTTTCATTGAACAGGTAAAACCAGGCAAGGCCACCATAACCCTGGTAAGCACCCTCCCAGGTATTTATGCTGTCAAAATTAAACTGCGGTAAGGCAGCTTCCTCTACATTTAAAGGTTTGGACAAGGTGCGTTGCAGCGTCCATTTTATAGTTTTATCAGATACTGTAAAGATCCAGTTTTCATTAACAGTGATGGTTTTATCGCCATAGCTTATTCCTGTTAGCTTAATTACGTTGCCAAGTTTTTGTAATAACGGCTTTGTCTTTAAATGCAGGGATGTGTAAACATTGCCGTTTACTTTTACGGAAGTAAATATGCCGTCTTCTGCGCTTATCACTTTCTGGCCGTTAACCGCCATGGAAGTGATACTTGCCTTATCGCTATAATTAAGCGATAAGGTAATTTTAGGATTACTAACGGTTTCTACCTGCGCCTGGCCAGCAAAGGGTAAAACAAGAAAGCAACAAACAAGAGCAGCATAAATTTTCAATAACATAGCCGGGATTTAAATTTTTTATGTTGACAGCCAATCTAATTTAAAAACCCTGCTTTTTAAATATTTAGAGTGAAAAACAATAAATAACGTATTACAAGTAGCCATGCTTTCACATCCAAGCCGTCATACTTGCGCCAGGATAAGCGCTAACTATCCTTAGTTCAACTTCAATTGCTCAACCCATTTGTTTGGTCTTCGTTCAAAATAATCAATTATTCTTTCCTCAACGTGTTCCGGTTCCCAAACAGCAGCTCTCTCCAAACCCAAACATTTATCTTTAGTTACCGAATCGGTTTTACCTGTGTTCGGATTATATAATTCAAAATTACCTGGATGAAGTATATCCTCAATAAATTTAAGAGGTAGCGTTTGTAATTTAGATTCAAGCTCTTTCGAAGCTATTTGCTTCCAACGATTTTTCGTAATGGCAAACTTGTAAACAGAGATTATAAATAAAATTTCTCTCGTTTCAATTTCTTTTATATCTGTTAGTCTTTGATCCTCATAAATATCATAAAAAGCATAATTAGCTTTTGGCAATACTCTTCCATATGAAAACTTGCCATTTGATAATACTATTTCAAAAAATGCTCCTTCCTTTCTTATTGCCATATTGTTTTATCTTTTTGATAAACATCCAAATGCTATATTGTCATGGTTTACATCATTGAATTTTGAGCAGTATGGAGTACAAGTCCCACAATCCTAAAATCCTGCTTTCTTAAGGTCAATATATGCCTTTCCATTTAATGTTTCCTTTATAGTGATTTTAAATTGCTGAGATAACGTCTTGCTCTTGAGCATTTCATAAAAAAGTTGTCGAACCTTCGGGTTTTATAGTTTTTAGTTAAGGTATTGTTTGTGTCAAATTCGTTAAATATGCATCTCTTTAATAACAGTTCGTTAATGACGTGTTTATTATACAAACCAAAATAGGATTTTGACATGTCAACATATTCATTTATTGGCATTTTTGTCATTAAGCAAATTGCAATGATCTTATTTTCAAAACTCACGGATTCCTTTAGAGAATTAAGAACCAAGTTTCTGTATTTTAAGGGATTAAAATAAACTTCATTAAATTTAGCTATGTCGTGTAGTACAAAAACATCCGTTAAGTCAATAATTTTGAATGAATTGCATTTATACGCTCTTCAAAAAGAACATTGCTTCGTTGACTTTGCTCAAGCAGGCGGCCTTTTGTAAAATGATTTTTAATGTTTCCAAAAACAAGAATAAATATAATAGTATATATGATTTTCATCTCTAATTTATTCGAACGGACGGTTTAAAATATGTGTCACAAGTAGCTTACGACAATCAACCCTCTCAATTAGCACTTTTATTTCAGGATAGTAATCTAATTAAATTGTCACTCATACATTTTATTAGACAAATAACCTATTTTTATCGCAACAGCCAATCTAATTAAAAACCCTGCTTTTTAAAAGCATTTTTATCCTATGAAAAATAAATCGTTTAATAAATTACGCGGAGTTATTGTGTTTTGCCTGCCGGTCGTTTGCCTGCTCTTTGCTTTCAGAATTACAGACAAACCGGGCCGTCCTCATCCAAAAATAGTAAACATTGTGAACTTTATCCGCTTGCTGGAACCACGCGACTCTGCTGTTACAGAAGACGTACTGTACCAAACTGTAGTTAAGCAGGTAGCGATCATGAAAAAGTATAAGCTTAAGGGCACCTTTCTTTTACAGTATGATGCCTTAATGGATAAGCGTTATCAGAAGCTGTTAAAGGCCCTGCCACGAACCGATTTTGAGATTGGCGCCTGGTGGGAAATACCGCAGCCCATGGTAGAAAAGGCCAGTTTGAAATGGCGCGGTCGTTACCCTTGGGATTGGCGCGCCAACATCGGTTTTTCTACCGGTTACACGCCAAAAGAACGCGAAATACTAACCGACGCTTACATGAGCAGCTTTAAAAAGATCTTCGGTTATTACCCCAAGTCGGTGGCATCATGGTTTATAGATGCGCATACTTTGAATTATATGTACACCAAGTATCACATTGTGGCATCGGCTAATTGTAAGGACCAGTATGGTACAGATGGCTATACACTTTGGGGTGGTTACTGGAACCAGGCCTATTACCCAAGCAAAACAAACTCTTATATGCCCGCGCAGCATGCAGCAAACCAGATACCCGTACCTATTTTCAGGATGCTGGGGAGCGATCCCGTACGCCAGTATGACGACGGACTTAATAAAAGCAGGCAGGGTGTAATAACCTTAGAGCCTGTTTACAAATTTGGCGGCGGCGATGCTGATTGGGTAAACTGGTATTTTAAAGAATTTATCAGCGGCGAAGACATGGAATATGCCTACACCCAGGCAGGCCAGGAAAATTCCTTTACCTGGGATGCCATGGCAAAGGGATTTGAGATACAGATGCCGCTGATTGCACAATTAAGGGACGAGCATAAGATCAAGGTAGAAACGCTGGAAGCATCGGGCGAATGGTTTAAGCAAAACTACAAGCTTACCCCTGCAACTTCAGTTACCGTTAATAAAGATATTGAAGGCAGCGATAAGAAAACCGTTTGGTTTGACAGCAGGTTTTATCGTGCCAATTTACTTTGGGAAAACGGTGCGCTGCGGATAAGGGATATCCATATGTTTAACGAGAAATTTCCATCGGTTTATGAAAAGGAAAAGGCAACCTCAAACGAGTGTGTATTTTACACCCTTCCCGTTGTAGATGGTTACCTATGGAGCAAGGCCGATCAACTTGCCGGGATAAGATTTAAGGCGATAGTTAATGGCAAGGAAACGATTTTACAGGGCGGCGACCCGGTTGTAACAAGTCCGCAAAAAGGCCAGCTGCATATCACATGGCCTTTAAAAAATGCTGATGGAATACTTGTTATAGTTTTTAACGAGCGAGAGATGAAGATATCGCTGAAAAGTGCAAAGAAATTAGATTGGTTTATGGATATGTCGGCAGCGATAAAAGACAAGCTGCCGTTTAAGGATATCGATGCCAAACAGGTTAAATGCAGTTTTGAAGGTTTGGACTACGCCATAAAAAATGTAAAAGGGCGGTTTGAAAAAGCAACGGATGATGGAATTTTAAGGATTTATCCGGAAGCAGGTACCTCGATCATCGATTTGACAGACGGAGCAGTTTCAAAATAATTAATTGAACGATTGCCGGAACTCCAGCGGCGAAAGACTGGTTTTAGTTTTAAAGATCTTGCTAAACGACTGTAAGTGTTCAAAGCCGAGCTCATAAGCTATCTCACTTACCGAAAGGTTTGTTGTAGATAGCTTTTCTTTTGCAAGCTCTATTAGTTTATGGTGTAAATGCTGTTGTGTGCTCATGCCGGTTAAGGATTTAAGCGTGCCGCCCAGGTACCCTGGCGATACGTTAAGGGTTTCGGCAATGTAAGTAACACTGGGCAAGCCTTGCTTCGCAAGGGCACCGCTGTCAAAATAACTCTCGAGTAAATCCTCTAACCGGCTTAACAACTGGTGGCTTGTAATTTTGCGGGTAATGAACTGGCGCTGGTAAAACCTCTCGGTATAGGTAAGCATCAGTTCCAGTTGGGCAATGATAACACTCTGGCTAAATTTATCAATGTTGGCGTGATACTCCTGCGCCATTTGCTGCGCTAATACGGTAAGCATGCTTTCCTCCTTTTCAGAAAGGTATAAGGCCTCGTTAACCGAATAATTAAAATATTCATGCTGTCTGATGGTTTTAGCTAATGGCGTATTCCATAAAAAATCCGGGTGAACAAATATCATCCAGCCGCTTGGCGGGTGTTCTATCGTTTTAGTTATCTCGAAGCCGAAAACCTGCCCGGGAGCCATGCAGAATAAAACCCCTTCATCAAAATCGCAGGACTCCTGCCCGTATTTGAATTTCATTTCGGGCATTCTTTTTAAGGAGATGGAATAAAAGTCGAAGATCAGGCTGATGGGGCCTTCCGCTATCGGCCGCTTTAACTCGCCGATATTTATCACACTGATAAGCGGATGCTCCGGCTTGGGTAGGCCGGCCATTTTATGATATTCGCCGATGGTTTTGAAACGGTGGTGCAGCATTGCAACAATATATTAAAATATAAACAGGCGCATTACTATAACATAATGCGCCGCTGATTTTGATTAAGCTTTAAAGTATGTTCCGTTTGCCATATCATCAAGCAGCTTTACATTTACTGGTTCCCAGCCTAAGTTTTGGCGGGTAGCCTCGCTCGATGCGGGTGCATCTATACCCGCAAAAGATGCAAACCAACCAAAATGCTCCGGTGCCTGTTCCGGCGTTATCGATACCACCGGCAGGTTTAAGTGCTTACCTATGGTTTCGGCAATTTCTTTAAATGCTATTTCGCCTTCTGCAACTGCATGGTAACGTTTACCTTTTACCGCATGTTCTAACGCAAGCCGGTATACTTTTGCCGCATCCAGTTTGTGTACTGCATTCCAGCGGTTAAGCCCTTCGCCAATATAGGCCGATACACCTTTTTCGCGGGCAATGTTTATCAGTATGGGTACGAAACCATGGTCGTTATCGCCATGTACCGAGGGTGATAAACGTACCACTGCCGAGCGTACACCCGTAGCAGCAACATCATCGGCAGCTTTTTCAGATGCCCTCGGGAATGCGGGATTTACCGGCGGGATCACATCTTCCATAGCCAGTTTACCCGGGCTAACCAATGCCGTTCCAGACGTAACGATAAATGGCCTGTCGGACCCGGCAAGTGCCTCGCCAATGGTTTCAATGGCAACAGCGTCTACTTTGCAAACCCTTGCAAAATCTGCAAAGTCATGTATAAAACCAGCATGGATCACTCCATCAGATTCTTTTGCACCGCTGCGCAAAATATCCAGGTTTTCCAGGTCGCCGTGCAAAACATCGGCACCGGCAGCTTTAAGCGCTGCAGCAGATGCCTCTGAACGGGCCAGGCCCAGAACCTGGTGGCCTGCACTGATTAATTCTTTTAGGATAACGGAGCCAACAAAACCTGTTGCCCCTGTAACAAATACGCGCATAATTTTAATTTTTAAATTTAAAGCTGATACGCTACTGGTATCTATTTATTATATACAACCGCAAACTCCTTTACAAAATCTGCCAGTTTTTCCTTACCCATTTTTGGGTTATTTTTATGAAAGTTTACCAGTGTTTTACCACTATGCATTGCCGCCTGCATGGCTACCATGGTTTCGGCTGTTTTTTCGGGCAGCTTTGCCATTTTTAAACCCTGCAGCATTTCTTTATCAGATATAAGCACCCATTTTAACCACGGCTTTCCTATGGCGGTGCCAACTATACGGGCGGCTTCATTGCAGGTCATCTCTTCGCTTCCTACATATCTTATGTGGCTGGGTTTATCGGTAAGCAGCTCTTCTGCCGCCGCTTCTGCAATATCCTTTGGCGATACAAATACTATACGGTCGTCGCCGCCGTAATTACCCATAAGCAAGCCCGTTTTCCCGGTAAGCAAAGCCCACAAGCCCGAATAACGCAGCGTAAGGAATTTGCCCACCATTCCTTTTCCTTTAATCAGGTCCATAGAAAAATAAAAATTGCTGTAAAAAGATGCCGGACGCAGTATAGTGACCGACACATCAATCAATCCGTCAAATACCTTTTCTGCGCTATCTTCGCCAATCAGGTCTGCCGCCCAGCCGCTTAATAATACTACTCTTTTTATATTGTTTTGTTTGATGGCCTGCAGGTAGTTGGCGGCAATTCTTTGCAGGTAAGCAAGCAGATCTGGCTCGGTATACGATAAGGGGATCATTGCATAAACAGCATTGGCCCCGGCGAATGCGGTAGTTAAAAAATCAGCGTCTGACAATGAACCGATAGCCGCTTTTGCACCGATAGCCTCTATGGATTGTTGCTTTTTAGGGTCGCTGCTGATCACCGTTACATCATGTCCTTTGCCTGATAGTATTGCAGTAAGGGGCTTACTAATATTTCCTAAAGAACCGGTTACAATAATTTTCATATTTGTATTATTAAGCAATGATTGTTTGTTTTCCTTTAGTCTTTTCTTATTGACGATACAAATATCCGCAGCGGCAGTAAAACAGATTTAGCCGTTTCAACTTTTCATTTAGCCGAATCACATGCGCAATAAATTATTAATCCGCAGGCCTGGGTTACACTGTCTTTAATTACATTAAGGGTTTACATATTGGGATATAGGCTTTTTAAACGCATATATTTATTGCTAAAGCTCATCTGTTTAAACTGTTAATGTGCTTTTAATTATTTTTTCAGTTTTTCACCAGATTGTAACACTAACTTTGAACCTAAAAAATCGTGAAATTACTTGTAATAGAGGATGAGCAGGGGCTGCGGGAAAGTATCCGTGATTATTTCACTGATGCAGGTAATATCTGCGAAGTTGCTGCCGACCATACTTCGGCAATACAAAAAATAAACGTATACCGCTACGATTGCATTATCCTGGACATTTCCCTGCCTGATGGCAACGGACTTGAAGTAATAAAAGTAATGAAACGCCATCGTTACCCGGATGGCGTATTAATTATCTCAGCTAAAAACTCACTCGACGACCGCCTTACCGGCCTTGACCTTGGTGCCGACGATTATCTTACCAAACCCTTTCATTTATCCGAGCTGCGTGCGCGGGTAACTGCCATAGTTCGCAGAAAATCTTTTGACGGCAATCAGCTGGTTATCCACAACGAGATTAACCTTGATCTGCTTGCCAAAACATTGATGGTGAATGACAACGCGGTAAAACTTACCCGAAAGGAGTATGCGCTGCTGGTTTATTTTATTGCCAACAAAGGGAAAGTTGTATCAAAAACAGCGCTTGCAGAACATCTTTGGGGCGATGAAATTGACCTGTCAGACAACTTTGATTTTATTTATTCTCATATAAAAAATCTCCGCAAAAAATTAATGGATGCCGGAAGTAAAGACTATATTCAGTCGGCTTATGGCATGGGCTATAAATTTTCGGACTGATGAAGCTTTTTGACAATTACAACCGTATCAGCCTATTCTTCACCGTGCTGATTATCATAATTACGGGTGTTGTTTACTATTATACCATAAGTTATATCCTTAACGGCCAGGTAGACCAGGACCTGGTAGTAGAAGAAAACGAGATATTTGACTACGCCAAGCTGAATAATAAGCTGCCCCAGGTTTTTAAATCAGAAGATTTAAAAATTACGTTTACCCCTGCCGGCAATACACCCATCAACAGGGAATTTTCTGACCTGAAGATCTTCAATGAACGCGAGAAGGAACGCGAATCGGCCCGCAGTTTACAAAGCACCGTTGTAGTTAACGGCATCCGTTACCGCATAACTATCATAGAATCAAAGGTTGAGACAGAGGACCTAATCCGGGCTATTTTTCTCATAACGCTCTGCATCACGCTTGTACTCATCATTTCATTAATGGCCATTAACCGCATATTGATCCGGAACTTGTGGCAGCCCTTTTACCAGATGTTAAAGCAAATCACCTTGTTTAACTTGGCGGATAAAAACACTATTACCGGCCTTGAAACCAATATCGACGAGTTTAAGGAAATGAACCGGGAAATTACGGCTATGTCTTTACGTGTGCGCCGCGATTACCAGGAACTTAAAAACTTTGTGGAAAATGCCTCGCACGAGCTAATGACACCTATAGCGGTTATCAATTCAAAAATGGACACCCTTGTGCAGGATGGTCTGATCACCGAACGGCAGGGCGTTTTAGTTGGCGAAGTTTACCAGACACTTACGCGGATGAAAAGGCTCAATAAATCGATGCTTTTGTTATCGCGCATAGAAAGCCGCCTGATAAGCGAACAGCATGAACTAAACCTTCGTAAAATGCTGGGGTCGACTATCGCCGCCTTCCAGGAGTTATTTACTATCAAACGTATTTCTGTAACTACAGACCTGAAAGATGCAGGTATAGTAATGAATAGGGATTTGCTCGAAATTTTACTTAGCAACCTGCTGGGTAATGCGGTGAATCACAATCATGAAAATGGGAAAATAACGGTAAGCCTGCAACCGGGTTTATTGAGCGTTGCCAATACCGGCAATAGTACAGCCTTAGAAACAGAAATCATTTTTCAGCGCTTCAATAAATCTGCCGATTCAGAAGGCTCCGGTCTCGGGTTAACACTTATAAAAGAAATCTGCGAACTTTATTCTTACAAGCTCACTTATCGCTTTCACGATGGGATGCATTGCTTTGCGGTAAGTTTTTAAGGAGCCTCACCCTGCCCTCTCCAAGGGAGAGGGTTCCTGAAAAACTCAAAACTTAAAAAATTGTCTTTGAGAGCGATAGCGCGGCAATCTCATAGCATATCTATTTTTCAAATCTCTTTCTTCTTATGCCTTGCAGGAATCTTTAAATTTTAATTGATTGATTATAATAATACCATACAGTGATATGACCACGGGCGATAAGATCCGCAGGATGATCTTGCCTATCCATACCGGGAGCTTATTAGGCTGGCCAACAAAATTGCTGTATCTTATAGTAGTTTATTTACGGCAAGTTTACCGGTGACGGGTTTTTTAATTTGGCTTGGCAAACAAAAAAAAGTAAAAAAGCCGGCAAGAAAGTTTGCTTCAGCAAGTTAACGCTATTTCATTTTTGGATGTTGATTGCTTAAATTTGAATCAGCATATGATTTCGATATTCGAAAATTACCTTCGAAAGAACACCGATTTAAGTGAGGCCGACATCCGGCACATCAGCGGTATGGCTGATGAGCGGACGCTAAAAAAGAACGAATTTATTTTTCACCAGGGTGATATTTGCAGGCATAAGATATTTGTGGTAAGCGGGCTGCTCAGAATTTTCGGCACTACACCGGATGGAAATGAGCATATCCTAAACTTTTCGCCCGAGGGCAGCTGGACACTGGATGCAGAGAGCTACGACCAGCAAACTCCTTCGCTTTATAATATAGATGCGATAGAAACAAGCGAATTGCTGCTATGGAAAAAAGCCGACTTTGACCACATGCTGCAAACAATACCAGAACTTAAACGGCTTGCAGAGATCCTGATATCGCGTAATACTTACAATGGCAGGCGCCGTTTACTTACTGCGCTGAGTGCCACACCCGAAGAAAAATACGATGATTTTGTAGAAGCTTACCCTAAACTGCTAAACCGCCTCCCTCTGCGCATGATAGCAGCATATTTGGGTATCTCCTTAAAAACCCTAAAACGCGTGAGGCAAACGCAATTGATACGCTCCTGAAAACAGGGTCAAATGACCTCTTTTTACCGCTCATTTTACTACAACTTTGTTATAAATAAAATTGCTAACCTATGCGAGTATTTGTAACAGGGGCCTCTGGATTTGTAGGCTCCGCAATTGTAAAAGATTTATTAGCGGCAGGTCACCAGGTGCTTGGCCTTGTCCGTTCAGACGCAGGTGCCGAACAATTAGCCGCAACCGGCGCAGAAGTTTACCGGGGTGATGTAAATGACCTGGATGTAATAAGCAAAGGCGCCAAAGATTGCGACGCGGTAATCCATACGGCGTTTAACCATGATTTTTCTAAGTTTAAGGCCAATTGTGAAGCCGACCGTAAAGTTGTTGAAGCGCTTGGAGATGCATTAGCCGGTACAGGCAAGCCATTGGTGGTTACATCAGGAATTGGTTTGCTGCGTTACGACAGGATTGTGAACGAGGATGACGAGGTACAAGGCAATTCTGATACCATCCCTCGTGCAGCCTCAGAAGAAGCGGCAAAAGCGGCAGCTGCTAAGGGAGTGAATGCGTACATTGTTCGCCTGCCGCCAAGTGTGCATGGGCAGGGAGATCATGGCTTTGTGCCGATAGTGATTGGCATGGCCCGCGAAAGAGGAGAATCGGCCTATGTTGGCGATGGCAATAATCATTGGCCTTCTGTTCACCGTTCTGATGCAGCTACGCTTTACAGGCTTATTGTGGAAAAGCAGCCATCGTTAAAGATTATCCATGCTGTTGATGAAACTGGTGTACCCTTCCGCGAAATTGCAGGCGCCATAGGCAAAGGTTTAAACCTGCCTGTCGTAAGCAAAACCGGCGATGCCATTGCTGAGCATTTTAGCTGGTTTGCACATTTTGCATCCATAAATTGCCCTGCATCTTCCGAAAAAACAAAACAGGCCTTAGGCTGGGAACCAAAGGTACAGGACTGGTAAAAGATATGCTTGAGCATTATTTTTAAAGTCCAAAATGTCATTTTTAAACTCACTAAGATGAGCAAGATCATTGCGGAGTTATTATAAATTTTGTCATTGCGAGCGTAGCGTAGCAATCTCGTCGTTATGCATTAGCGCGAATGGATTAGATACGGGATTGCTTCGTTCCTCGCAATGACAATTTTTATTATAGTTTATTTCCCTACTTCCAATATATGGAATGATCCTGGTATCATTTTAGGGCGGGGATGTTCATTGGTTGCGGTTGGTGCAACCGGTTCCATTTTAGCGGCCGGTAAAAACAAATGATGTGTTGTTAAATCGATACCGATTGTGCGGGCACTTGGTTCGGTTTTAACATTGCCTAACAATTCAAATTTGCTTGCTGATATTTCTTTAACTATGGACATGGTACCTTCGCCGTTTGAGCTGTAAGCCTGTTTCAAAGCAGGGTCAAATGCTACGCCATCACAATCGCCTATCGGAAATTTAGCAAGGTTTTTACCATTGGTTGCATCCATTACCACCATTGTTTTATTACCACCGCAGCCAATAAATAAACGGTTGGTCTTTTGATCAATCGCAAGGCCTGATGGTTCGTCACCGCCATCTATTTTATAACGGGTAATTACTTTATCTGTCTTTGCATCAATCACAACAATTTCGTTGGTATTTTCAGAGTTAACAAAAACTTTTCCTTTTCCGTCAGATACGCCGGTCTCCGGTTTGCCGCCAAGCGGTATAGTCGCAACAACCTTATCTGTTGCTGCATCAATTACGGTTGCATCTTTACTGCGGCCATTAAAAGCATAAACTTTTTTAGAGAATTCGTCATAAAAAATTGCATCCGGGTTGGTACCCGCAGGTATGGTACTAATCACTTTATTAGTGGCCAGTTCAAACACGGTAACGCTGTTGTCTTTGCCATTACTGGTATAGCCTTTGCCAAGGGCATTGGCCAGCGCAATTCCGTGCACACCATTGGTATTGGGAATTACACCTATCGAATCGCCGGAGGTGGTTAAGATATTAACCTGCGTACCGTGCGATGCATATATTTTTTTCGATGCGCCATCTACAGTAATATAATCCCAGCCGCCGCTGCTTTTAATAGAATATGAATTTAATATGTGAAAGTCTGTTTTGGTTTGCGCACCCGCCGTAAAGGCTATACCGGTTAATGCCAGTAAAAGGGTCTGTTTAAAATTTTTCATGAGTTATAATTTGAGGCAAGCTATGTTTATAATCTGTAGAAAACTTGTAAATCCAAATTACTTAAAGATAAACATTTAAAACGTTAACTGGCTATTTTACAATCATTAACTCTTACCCGGCTACTGACTGACCAACAAGCTTATTGATGTTTTTTTGCTTACGCGATTGTAAAATACTTTTACCATAGCCTGTAAAATAAGAATGATCTAAAAGCACCTTCAAATTGGTGGTGTTCCACTCATTGTCTGTAAAGGTTTTATGCAGGCAATCCGTCCATTCTTTCCTAAGCTTTGCGGCATAATCGGGATAATTTTCTAAGGCGAAATGAAAAAAATCGGCATCGCAGATGATCTGCTCCAGCAAATCACCGGGTTGCTGCGGCATTTTAGTAGCCTTGATACAGGCAGAAACTTTGTCGATAAATCCGGGTGAACAATCTTTCTGAGTCAGAAAATTCCCGGCAATAAACACAGATACTTCTTCATGGCCGGTATAATTGTACAAATAACCGGTGTCATGAAACAGGGCGGCAACTTGCACCAGTTCCATATCTTCGGCACTTACCCCTTCGTGATCACCAATTTCTTCTACCGCGTTAAAAACGTTTTCGGTATGCATCAGATTATGGAAACAGATGGTTTCGGGCAGTTTGCTCAATATATCGGTTACGTACAACCGGGCATCATAGATCAGCTGCGTTTGTGGCATTTTTTCCTTGTATTGAATTCTGCATAATAAGGTTCAATTCTGAAAAAAATTGGTATTGGGCTAAATATCAACCGCCCTGTTCTGGTGCAACTACCTGGTTACTGTCTTCCTTATCCTTCTTAAATTCAAGCTTACCAAATTTATAACTCAGGCTTATACCAAAGGAGCGGTAAGGTACGCTGCGCAGATTAGATTGATTAAAGTTCGTGCCGTAGGTGGTGCTTGTTTGTGTAATATTAGGGCTAAACGGATCGGCAGCTGTAAGGCCTAAGCTTGCCTTTTTGTTCCAGAATTGCTTGCGGATGGCTACGTTATAAAAGCCAAAGGCTGGTCGTGTGCCTTGTAAATTCTTTTGGCTTGAGTTGTAGTTCCCAAAAACTTCGGCTATCAAATCATTCGGGAACTGGTAGCTGGCATTCAGGTTGGCGCGGTAAGCGAAACCAGTTACGCTTGGCAAACCGGGGTTGCTGTTTGTTCTTTCGCCCAGCATGATATTACTTCGCAGGCTTAACTTACCTAAAGGCAGAGAGCCAAACAGGTTTAATCCAACGCCGGTTTGCGAGCCGATGTTGTAGCGCTGGGTAAGCGTAACGTTATAATAATCTGCACCATTTACCGAAAGAGTTTGGTAAAAGGTACTAAAGTTCTGTATGTCCTGCGAGTTGTATCTGTAAAATACCGAGGTAGCAATATTAGCCCCGTCTTTAAAAGATTTGTTATACCCTAACTCATAGTTGTGACCAATTTCGGGTTTTAAAAGCGGGTTACCGGTGCTGATGTTATGTGGATCGCTGATATTATAAAAGGGATTCAGATCGCCATAGTCTGGCCTTTCAATACGGTACGAATAGGAAAGCTTTAAAGCCTGCCCGTCGCCTAATTTATGCTGTAGTACAAAAGAGGGTGCAAAAGTATTATAACCGGGAATGCTTGTCCCCTGGAAATCAGCAGAGGTATTGGTACGCTCGTAACGGATACCTGCTTTGCCATCCAAAAAATCGTTAAAAAGCACAAAAGAGCCGGAGAGATAACCTGCATAAACCTGTCTGCTGTAATTAAAGCCATAAGTTTGCCCTGCGTTAGGCACATATAAGCCATTTGCAAGAGAATCGGTTACAACGCTGTTAGTTAAGCTTTCCAATACCGTTTTTAAGCCGGTTTCTAAAGTAAAACCCTTGCCAAAAGGTTCGGTGTAATCTGCAGAAATATCAGTTTCATGGTCGCGGCCGGGGTTGTTGCTGATAGAGCCGGATGGCGGGTAGCCGTCATTAAAATAATCCTGCTGCTGCATTGCGTACGATGTATTATTGCCATAGCTGCTAGTGTACAAGATTTCAAGTTCGCGGCCCTCCTTTTTAAATTTACGTTTGTAATCCATGCTCCAGTCAAAAGACCGTGCACGAAAATAACTGCTGGAGTTTCTTATGCTCGACAGATCAGAAATTAAATTAGTGGAATTAAAAAGCGTTTGCTGATCCTGGTTGGTAATACCGCTGGTATTATTTCCAAAATGATTAAAACCAATGGAAGCGGTTAAATTATCCTGTTTGGTAATGTCCCATTGAAAATTAAGGCCCGATTGATATCCGCTTCTTTTAAGATTGCCATTGCCGCTTTGCAAAAGTGTGGTAAGGGTATCGCGGTTGGTATTATACGATTGGCGATTATTTCTTGTATAGGTTACAGAATTAAGCTGTTCGTTTCCGCTAAAAAAGAAACCCGCTCCAAAATTGCCTTTGCGAACATTCAGATTTACAGATGCATTTTCCAGGCGGGTACCTGCCGATACGTTTACCGTTCCATTAACGCCCTGCACTTTACTATCCTTTAAAACAATGTTTATAATACCCCCTGTACCAGCCGCATCATATTTTGCGCCTGGGCTGGTGATCACTTCTATACTTTTTATCTGGCTCGCCGGGATAGCCTGGAGCGCATCTGTTAAACTCGCTCCAAAAATACTGGATGGCTTGCCATTTATCAGGAAACGGATATTTGCATTGCCCTGTAGTTCCACATTGCCGTCAATATCTACACTCACCTGCGGTACCTTTTTCAATACGTCTATAGCTACACCACCCTGGGCCGTAAGGTCATTGGCTGCATTATAAACCATTTTATCTATCTTGTTTTCTACCACCGGTGCCTGCGCAGTTATGGTAACCGTTTTCAGCGCTGTTTGTACCGGGCTAAGCATAAGCGTACCAACTTGCACATTACCGCCTTTGGTAACCGTTACTTTATCACGCGTTTGGCGCTGGTAACCCATAAATTCAATGGCAAGTGTATAGGTGCCTTCAGGTACGTTATTGATAATGAAATTACCTTTAGGATCAGTACTTGCACCGTTAAACGGGCTTGTCGCCCCTGTTTTAAACAGGCTGATGGTTGCATAATCAACAGCTTGTTTGCTTTGCGCATCAATTACCTTACCGCTGATCTTCCCCCCACCGACAGATTGTGCCTGTGCATTTATAAAAGAAAAAAAGAATACTATTAAGAAACCAAATTTAACGGCATGGGTAAATTTCATGCCGCAAATATGGATGTTAAATTTGTATTAAATCTGTTAGCGACAGGCCAATAATTAAATAATAAGCTACTTACATCAACAGTTCTGCAATGTTTTTTGGTACCATGCAATAGTTCAATATTATACTTGACGTACAACCAATAACCATCCAGAATATTTCTTCCCGTTTTTTAGACGATTAAATAGTATTATGTGCCCGTTGAAAACATTATCGGTTGCGTCGCTGCCGCAGCCCATGCCAGATATCACATGCAGCATATCGGTAATATCAGCGGCGACATGGCTACCGGGTAAGCGTGATATCACTGCTTAAGTAAGTTTTGGATGTAATAGCTTACCGCCGTACCGACTGCCCCTGCGTTATTTCTTTGTCCGCACCTGCATTAGCCGCTGGCTTTTTTAAAACGTTTACTAAAACCGTATAAACGCCGATAAAGGCATTGATTTTAATAACCGCTTACAATGTAAGCAGTTGTATCTGTAGGGCTGGTAATGGGATTTGATATAATGGTATTGGCGACCGGGGTTTATATATAGACGAGCCGTTAGTAACTATTGCTTAATATATTTTCCAATGCCTGTAATGATTGTTTTGCCTTCCTGGTTTTAATAGCTTTAAACAACTCCTCGTGCAGATGATGATTCATGGCAAAATGCGCAAGGCTCTGCACATCCCTTGCTGAAAAAAAGTTACGGATTATAAGCGTAAAGCTATTGTAAAGCTCAAGCAATACGTTATTTCCTGATGCACGTGCTATTGCTTTGTGAAAAGCGATATCTGCATCCGCACAAGCCTTATGATCTTCAACCTTTATGGCTTCTTTACGATCCATCAGCGCCTTTTCAATTTCCTGTAAGTCTTCATCGGTATGATTTTGAGCTGCAAGCCTAACAATCTCTTTCTCTAAAAGACTTCTTACTGCGCTTACTTCGTCAAAGTGAGCATATTGCAGCCGCTGCTCGATATTTAAACCCTGATTAACCTCATTTACAAATGTTCCGGAGCCCTGCTGTACCTTCAAAATACCACTAATAGATAATGTTTTGATCGCTTCGCGGATGGTAGAACGCCCTACACCATAGCTTTTCATAAGCTCAGGTTCGGCAGGGATCTTTTCACCAACCCTGTATATTCCCTGCGAAATATCGTCCCTTATGCGGGCAACAATTTTGTCGTAAAGTTTCAGCGTGCTTTTCAAAATCAATATTTACTTCAAAAGTACGATGTTTAAATTAAACATTACATAAAGTTTCCTTTACAAGGTGCGGCTTGGGTCACCATAATTACGCTGATAGACTTACAGATATCTTCCCTTACCCTTATAAATTAATTAACGATTAGGTTTATTAATTTATATTATAACATCATATGTTTTATAAAACATATGATGAATTTTGTAGGAAATCTGAATTTTCCATTTTATCTTTGGGCATAATCAAAACTTAAGATATGGAAACTACAAGACGCGGATTTTTGTCCGCAGCATCGCTGTCAACACTTGGGTTGGTAGCATCCGCATCGGCAATAGGATCTTTAGTGCCTGAAAAGGCAGATGCCGCCCCTGCATCTTTATCAAAAAATAATGTAAATAAAGCACAGGAGGAACTGGAAGATTTTGTATATGATATTGAAAACGGCACAAAAGGTTATGCCAGTTCTGGTGGTACAGCAAAGGAAGCCACCGTTGAGGAATTTCCGGTTTCGCAAAGTATTGCGGGTGTATCCATGCGGCTTAATCCCGGCGCCTTTCGCGAATTGCACTGGCACTCGATAGCGGCCGAATGGGCTTATGTACTGGAAGGAAAAGTGCGCACTACCGTAGTTACACCCGGCGGTACTACGTCAACAGATGATTTTGAAGTGGGTGATATCTGGTATTTTCCTAAAGGACACGGGCACATGCTGCAATGCGTTGGCGATAAGCCCTGCCATTTTTTATTAGGCTTTGACAGCGGACACTTTTCTGAGTTCGGCACTTTCAGCGTTACCGACTGGATCAGTCATACCCCGCCGGAGATCATCGCGAAAAATTTCGGCACACGCGATGGAAGATTGCTATCGGCCATACCAAAAAAAGAACTTTATATAGGTACAGGTAAAATTGCCGAAGACAGGAAACCTAAAAACATTAACCCAACTATCCAGACAAGCAGTTCGGCGCATAAGTTTCGTATGGAAGCCGATGGTGTTTACCAGGAATTTAACGGTGGCTTTGTAAAGTTGGTATCGTCGCAGGAGTTCCCGATACAGAATACTTTAACTGCCCTGAGGATGAACATTGAACCGGGCGCCGTACGCGAAATGCACTGGCACCCCAATGCAGATGAATGGCAGTATGTTATGAGCGGAAAAGGGAACGTTGGCATTTTTGGCTCACATGGCCGTGTAAAAACTATGGCTTACAATAAAGGGATGGTTGCTTTTATAAAACAGGGCTATGGCCATTACATTGAAAACACCGGGACAGAACTTTTAAAGCTCATCATTTTATTTAACAGCCCTGTTTACCAGGAAATTTCGCTGAACGACTGGCTAAATTCTAACCCTAACCAGTTGGTGGCAGACCATTTTGGCCTCACTGTTGATCAAACCAAAGGCCTTGCCGAGCACCAGACAGGCATTTACAAACAGTCATAAATAATAAATTCATAGCCTATGGAGAAACCCAATATCGATTAACAAATTTTTAAGTAACCTGCTATATAGCGGGTTTACTTTTTTATGGAACTTAGTCAACAAGGTAGCCATTAACGGGCGGTTGCTGATCGAATGGTTTTTCTATCAGTTCCAACAACGTGCTTTCAATGGTATTGCACATCATATTCAGCGCAAGATCGTTAGACTGCGTGCCAAAAGGCTCCTCAATTTCGTCGGCAATGGCATCCAATGCTACAAAGGTATAAGCAATAAATATTACTATGAACGGTGTTAACCAACCCAGGCTATCCACCAGTCCAAAAGATAGTAAAAAGCAATAAATATAAACGGTACGATGCAATAGAACCTGGTAACTGTAAGGCATCGGGGTAGATACAATGCGCTCGCAGCCGCCAACAATATCAGAAAGGTTATTGAAATTATCGTCAAAAGCACCTTGTATAATTGAGTCTATCTGTCCCCTATCCTTCGCTTTTTTAACCCAAAGGGCCATTTCTTTCATCAATACAATGGGTTTGTATTTTGCATTATTAATGCGTTGTGCAAGTTCTTTACCAAGCCGTTTATCAATATCATCGGTTGCATCAGTAAGCCTTAGCTGGTGTTTAAGCACGTAGCTAAACGTAATAAGGTAATTGATAAATGTGGCCATCTCTTCACTGTGGATGCTATAACCGCTTAAGGCTATTGCCTGCCTTGCGAGCGAACGGGTATTATTAAGCAAAGCACCCCAAATTTTGCGGGCTTCCCAAAAACGGTCGTAACTTACATTGTTTCTAAAACCTAAAAATATAGCCAGTGCTATACCGAATAAGGTAAATGGAGTAGGATTAAGCGGGATCTTGTATTTAAAAAATGTGCCGTCAAAAAATACGATCACTACCGAAATACAGAACAATAAGATAAGCCTTGGAAGTATAACAGGTAATACTGAACCGTTCCAGATAAAAAGCATCCTGAACCAGTTTTCCTTTTTTCGTGAGATCATATTTAAGCGTTAAGATCAGTTACAAATATCGCCTCCATTTCTCATTAAAGATAATTTTTAAGGGTTTATTGCTTATATCTTTTTTGCCACTATTGCGCACGTGCATTGTCTGAAAGATTTCTCTCCCTATGGTCGAAAGACAGAATCAAAAAAGGTGTCTTTTCGACGGTACGAAGGAGAAATCTTTCCAGACATACACAACATGCTTAGTTTAAAAGGGTTCTTCCTACGCTGGAACGGATATTTCTTTAAATAATCACTTCCAGAAACCCTGCACCTTAATCTGGTTATTACTATACCCTTGTAATATTAAAAGCTTGCGTAATTGTGCAACCATAGTATAATTACCGGCTATATAAAACTCTGTATTATCAAGTGCAAATTTGCGGTCTATTACCCATTGAATCAGTGTGTGATGCCCGTAAACATCATTCCCTTTAATTGCTTGTATAGGCGAACGGAAGTATTCACTAAAGAGCCTGCGATTACCTTCTTCAGACATTAATATAGCACCCGAGAAGCGAGTTACCGGCAACACCAGTTGTTGCAAAGCAAGCAGGTGGCCAATGCTGCTCTCATCACCCATGGCAATAACTGCGGGCGTGCCTGCGGGACCATGATCTGTTGAGCGAATTGTTTTTATATAATTTACCGTATCGCCTTTTTTCAATGAGCGGGCCCATTTACTGCCTGCGCCTTCATGTGCCGTGTCCACATACAGGGTACAGGTACTTGTTTCGGCGTCCCAGCCAGATGGTGTATAATCGCGGTAGGTAAATTCTGCAACCTTAACTTTTAAATAAGGCACTTCTGTCCAGTTAGACATGTCTATACCGGGCAGGTGCAGGTCAATTTCGGTGAGGGTTGCAGGTTCCCACTCTCTTACTTCCAATACCGTGGCAGACTGCAGGTATTGATTTTCAAAAAAACTGCCTGCTTTCTTTTTAATTCTGCTTAAAGTAGTTATTTCCATATACTGCTTTTTAACAATACAAAGAAACATCACAGGGGCAGTCAATTCAATGGCGATATCGGGGTAAAGATTGGACTATTTGCGGTAACGGTCGCGAAATTCTAGGGGCGTAACATCGGCCGATTTTTTGAAAACTCTTGAAAAATAAGTGGCATCCTGGTAACCAAGGCGATAAGCTATTTCTTTAACATTCAGCTTGCTATAGTACAGCAGGCGTTTGGCTTCTATCATTATTTCCTGTAATATCCAGTAACTCACAGAAAAGCCGGTCACTTTTTTCAGGGCCTCGTTAAGGTATGATTCTGAAATATTTAATTTTTCGGCATAGGCCGATGGACTTTTGAGCGTTTGTATATTTTCTGCCAGTAATCTTTTGAACTGCCGGGCCAGCTGTACTGGCCTGGAACTTACAACATCGGCATTTTCGGGGCAATTATAATACCCTGCGGCCATGCCTGTAAAAGATTTAAGTAATGAGTGCAGTACATTTAAATGAAAGGGCAATTGTTCGCTGCATTCATTTCTTCGAAGTAATAAGTTAAGCAATACCTTAAACTGGTTTAGCTGCTCTGCCGATAAGCAAACGGGTTGCTGCATTAAAAGCTGGTACTCAAATACAGCGCGATAATCTGGCGCTACCATCAGCGGGTCTACAGCTATAAACCAACCGTCTGATACATCGTTACGCAAAGGTTTGTGCACCTGCCCCGGCAAAATGTAAAATAATGAGCCCTCGCCTATCAGCACCTCGCTAAAATCTATCATCATGGTTGATGAACCTTTCTCCAGCACAAAAAACAGATAATGGTCATCGCGATGAACGCCAAGATGCGCTACCTTATCCATTGCTCTTTCGCCTTTCACAAACCGCACAATTTCAAATCCGGCATTTCCCTTGTCCTTAAGCTGATGTACGGGGATATCTTTCATTATAAATCTTTTAAAATAAACCGAGCTGACCGGTATCGTCAATATCTATATCATCCGGGTTAGTTATTTCAAAATCTACGTCTTTCGTTTTAACTTTCGGCTTTTCACCCGCATCCGTTTCCGGCACTTCCTCTACCGGTTCATCAATGGCAGCTGTTTCTTCGCTTGCCTCCGGTTGTTCTGAAGGGTCATCCACTTCCTTGTCTGATGCCTGCTGTGGCTCAGGTTCATTTTCCGCTATCAGCACTGCAGATTTTACAGGATGCTGCGACAGGCGGTTACCCATGGCCTTCATCCCTTTCACATCTATTACCCCGGCCAGGTCCAGCTCAACAGTTTCGGGAGTTTGTTCTTTGCCTTTCAGCTGTTCTACCTTAACTACCGGCTGGGCAGCCCCGGAGATCAGCACCAGCTTAGATCCGCTTTCGTCGCTGATGATGCTTACCTGTTTACCCATGGCAATATTTTCAAAAGTGAACCTTTTAACCATGTAGTTTTTAGATTTACCATCTATATGCACCACCGAGTAAACTTTTTCAGCATCGTATTTTTCAATCACGATCATCTTATCGTCAAAGTGATTATTGAGGTCAAAGCTAGTGAGTTCATAAACGCCGCTGCTTAATACGGTAAGGATCTTATCGTCACCATCAAATTCGCCCAGGTATTTACCGCGGCCATCGGCATTTAATCTTTTCAGGATATCGTCATACCAGATCTTTCTGCCAGACAAGGTTGATTTCCCTTTGCTTTTCAGCATGATCTTTTTTACCGGGTACTTGGTAACAATATTTCCCAAAGCCGAGCGCCCCTTAATAGCCAGGGCTGCAAAATCTTCATCAAACTGCAGCTTTTTAAGTTTGCTATGCGGCTTTAACTGTATGTTCACAATTTCGGCCTCGCCATTAGGGTTGGCAGAGAAATAAAGCATACGGGTACCTTTAGAGCCCTTGGTAAGATCGTACTCCTTATCGCGGGTAACGCCAACAACAGAAAAGCGCTTAATATAACTTACGCCGCTTTGCCCGTCTTTGTAAATCATGTTATAGACCGTACGCTCGTCGTTCTTTTTAAATACGGCAATATGCTCTATGTCCTTACCAACAAAAACCTTATCCTGCACTTTGGTTATGATGCATTTACCATCGTTGCGGAAAACGATGATCTCATCAATATCAGAACAATCGCAAACAAAGCTTACGTTCTCATCCTTTTTCAACGCTGAGCCGATAAAGCCATCCACCTTGTTCACATACAATTTGATATTGGCCAATGCCACCTGCGCGGCTTCAACTTTATCAAACGTGCGCAGTTCGGTTTTGCGCCCGCGGTCTTTGCCGTACTTGTCCTTAAGCTTTTGAAACCAGGCGATGGTGAAGTCTGTTAAATGCTTAAGGTGATGCTTAACTTCTTTTATTTCGTTTTCAAGCACCTTAATCTGCTCATCCGTTTTTTTAACATCGAAACGGGTGATGCTGCTCATGGGCTTATCTATCAATTTCTTATAGTCCTCCGGTAAAATTTCGCGGTAAAACTGGGAAAAGAAAGGCTCAAATAAGCGATTCAATACCTCCACTACGTTTTCAAAGTTACTGGAGCTTTCATATTCCGGGTGCTTGTACATCCCTTCCTGTATAAAGATCTTTAGCAGCGAACTGAAAAAGATTTTTTCCATCAGTTCCTTCAGCCTTATTTCAAGCTCCAGTTTAAGCAGGCGTTTGGTGTTATGCGTACTCTCGGTAAGCATATCATTAACGCTCATAAAACGTGGCTTATCATCCTGGATAACGCAGGTATTGGGCGATATGGATACTTCACAGTCGGTAAAGGCATAAAGTGCATCGATAGTTACATCGGGCGAAATGCCTGGTGCCAGGTGCACAATGATCTCTACGTCTCTTGCGGTGTTATCCTCAATCTTTTTAATTTTGATCTTGCCTTTATCATTGGCAGATACAATGCTTTCCATTAAACCACCGGTAGTTGTGGTAAAGGGAATTTCGGTAATGGCAAGCGTTTTTTTGTCGCGCTCAACTATTTTCGCCCTAACGCGCACACGCCCGCCGCGCTGGCCCTCGTTATATGCCGAAGCATCAGCCATGCCGCCGGTAGGAAAATCAGGCAACATGTTTGGCCTTACGCCTTTCAATACTTCTATAGAGGCATCTATCAGTTCAATAAAGTTATGGGGTAAAATTTTAGTGGCTAAACCCACAGCAATACCATCTGCGCCCTGTGCCAGTAATAAAGGGAACTTTACAGGTAAGGTTATCGGCTCCCGGTTACGGCCGTCGTAGCTGGCCTGCCAGTCGGTAGTATCCGGGTTAAAAACTACTTCGAGCGCAAATTTAGAGAGCCTTGCTTCAATGTAACGCGGTGCTGCGGCCGAGTCGCCGGTTACAGGGTCGCCCCAGTTTCCCTGGCACTCAATCAATAAGTTCTTCTGCCCTATCTGTACCATGGCATCACCAATGGAAGCGTCACCGTGCGGGTGATATTTCATGGTGTTACCAATAACATTGGCCGCTTTGTTAAAGCGCCCGTCATCCATTTCTTTTAAAGAGTGCAGGATACGGCGCTGCACGGGTTTAAGTCCGTCGTTTATGTGCGGTACGGCACGGTCAAGAATTACATATGATGCATAATCCAGGAACCAGTTTTCATACAGGCCGTCGAGTGAGGTAATGTTTTGTAATTTGTTATCGTTATTTTCAGGAATATTGCTGTCGCTCAGTTCTTCACTCATTCTCAATAAAAAAATTTTGGATGGGTAAAGGTAATAGTTAATGTGTAAATTTAGAGGGCGCGATTTTTTAACACCTAAACAGTTTTTAACAAAGCTGATTTAAAATAAATTAACAGGTTACACTTATGTTCAAAACAGCCGTACCCATATTAGCATCGTTAAACGAGCAGGAAACGATAGATTTTTATGTAGAAAAGTTAGGCTTTACATTTCATTCCAGCTGGGATGGTTACCTGATCTTTAGCCGCGACGGATTAAACATTCATCTCTGGCCCTGCGAAAACTCCGAGATACCACGTAATACCGGGTGCTATGTTAACGTAAGCGAAGTCGATGCACTATATGCAGAATACCAGGCGCATAATATTATTCACCCGGCAGGCCAACTGGAAACAAAACCATGGGAAATGAAACAGTTTAGTATACTTGACAACAATGGCAACATCATCCATTTTGGTGAAGATGTTTCGGAAGAGACAGATTAGTTTTGCTTTTATATTGATGGACACTCAAGTGTTTAGGAAAGCGGCCAGTTAAAAGTGTTACTTTTCGTTACGCATCTCTCTTATCATTCTCCCGTAATCCCACTGGCGCAGCATGGCATTAACGGTATTCACAATTCGCTTTGCACGAGTTTCGGCGGTTTTAGCACTTTCTATCCATTTTACAAAATAGTTGCGGTGTGATTTTGCAAGGCTGTTAAAAAAATTGAACGCTTCCGGTTCAAAGTCGAAACATTCCATCAGGTCGTTTGGCACCTCAACTTTATACTCTGTATCTTCTTCTATTTTAACATTGAGCATGGCGCCGCTGTTTTTACGAATGCCCTTTCTTATTTCTGCTTTAAGCGCCATTATAAAAGCTCCGCTGCCCATGGGCATCAATGCTATGCCGTTAATTGAATAGGCATCCAGCATCCCTCTTACCCTGAAAGATTTTTTGTTGCCGGGCTTAATTTGCTGCGCAACATCTGCCGGAACCTCGATGTATGTCCAACCGGTTTTTTCTCCCTGCTCGGCAAATTGTAAAATAAGGGTGCTAAACTCAACCATGTTAACAAATGTTTTTTATTTCACTGCCGATTTAGCAAAGATTAACATTAAACGTTAAATGTTTGTTAAATCATTCATTTCAGGTGCATTAGGTGTAACGAACGCTGATAAGCTTGTGTCTTATGGGTATAACTTAATTTACAATAATATGAAAACTTTAAAATCATTTTTGCTTGGTTTAGCTTTACTGGCCGTGTGCGGCGCAGCAAAAGCTTCAGATAATGACGACAACGCCTCGACCCCAATTTCTGCTATTAACACTTATGTAGACGCCATGACCCGCGGAAAACTGCAGGGTTTAAATGAAGTAATTGATAAATCGGCATCTTTCAGCATGCTGCGCGGAAAAACAGTATTAAGCTTTAACAAAGCCGAAATGCTTAATTATTTTAAAAGCAACCGCAACGTTGAACAAACCTGCACTACAAACACATCCATTGTAGAAAAGAATGCCAACGTTACCATTGCCGAAGTAGACATGAAGTACAATGATTTTGTACGTAAAAATTACATCACCATAGCCAATACCGGCGATGGCTGGAAAATTACTAATGTGTACAGTGTTGTGAAGTAACTAAAAACAAAAATTAATTAAAGAAGCCGTTAAACACAATGCGTTTAGCGGCTTCTTTAGTTTATAATATTTTACAGACTTTAATTTACGTAAGGCTCCAGCACGCTTTGCCATTTATCATAACCCTTGCTATTAAGGTGCAGGTAATCTGACTGGAACAAAGCCGAATCGGGCCTGGTGGTACCGGCTTTAAAGATTACGGTATTAACATCTATGTAAGTGCTGTTGGGTTTGTTAGCCAGGTAATTTTTTATCAGCTCATCGGCTTTAATTACCTCGGCATAAGTTTTTTCGCGACTTGGGCTTTGCTTAATCGACATAAAATAGATGGTTGCATCCGGCAGCTGCTTGTTAATCATTTGCCAGAGTTTGGCAAATTCCTCAAAAACAAATTTTGCGCTTTTTCCGGCTGCTATGTCGTTTTCGCCGGCATAGATAAATATTTTACGCGGATGATAAGGGAACAGGATGTACGGCGTATAGTAATCTACTATCTGCCAGAGTTCACAGCCGCCAACTCCCCTTAAAATAATGGGTTTGCCTGCAAAACGCTGTGGTAGGTCTGTCCATTTGCGGATAGACGAACTGCCGATAAACAAAATTCCATTCTTAGGCGGGAAACTAATGCTGTCCTGGTGCGTAAAGGCCAGTATCTCGTTATCAAATGGGAATCCCTTCTGTGCATAAGAATGCATTGCTGCCGCTGCAAGTACAAGCACTATCAATAACTTTTTCATGGTTCAATTTTCTTTCAAGATTTAACTTTCTGTCCTTACCAGCCTGTTTTCAAAAAACAGGAAAGGGAGCAAAGTGTTTACACCATTCATTATCCAAACAGGGCCTTTGTTGCAAAAGAGAATAATTTCAAAGGGCTGATTTTGCTTATTCTCGTATTCGGCCATTACCTGCAGGCAGGAGCCGCAGGAGGTTACCGGCTGCGAAAGTTCAAACTCGTCTGAGCTGGCGGTAATAGCCATGGCCTCTATAGGATCATTGGGATGGTTGGCACCCCAGGCAAACAAAGCCACGCGCTCTGCACAAAGCCCGGATGGGTAAGCTACATTTTCTTGGTTGCTGCCGTAAATTATTTTACCGCTTTGCAAACGCAGCGCCGCACCTACCCTGAATTTAGAATATGGCGAATGCGAATTAGCAAGTGCCTTTGTTGCTTCCAGGCATAATTGATGGTCGGGTTGGTTCAGTTCTGTTAAAGAGTCGTATTCTTTAAACGCTATTTTAATTTCGTGTTCGGTCATTAATGTAAACCCCGTAAGATAAGGGGGATACAAGATAAGGATTATTTTAACAAATCAAACGTCGCAGCATTCCATAAGCTGCTGTTTGCATCTAACTCTTGGCTTTTACCATAGCCGTTATTGCCTGCATAAACCACGCTGCATGTGGTATCCATTGTTCTGTCCAGCGCCATTCGTTTCCTTGGGCTTCTTTTTTAAAGTCGATGCCGCTGCCATCGGCGTTGCCATCCTTACCGGTAACCCCATTTGAGATGCCGCCTTTTTGAGAACCATGCCCAAAGTTGGAATGCATATAAGGCACATTGTTTTTGCCGAAGCCGTACATAAAACACATGGAGTAAGGGTTACAACCCAATATCCATGATACCTGCCTTGATGCAAATACCGCAAGCGAATCTGTTACGCCCCAGGCGCTTTTTTCGGGCGATAACAGTTTCCCGCCTACAAGCGCAGCGGTTGCCAGCGAGCTAAGGCGGGCATCTTCACCCTGCCACCACCAGCCAGTTTCATTTTCATGCGGAATAAAGAAACCATCTTTCACCGCATCTTTAAACAAAAACGACTGCCTTGCATATCCAAAGGGGTTGCTAACCTTACTGCTAACGGACAGGTTATATTCGAGTGCTTTTTTTATGGTTAATTTCGCCTTGTTTCTTAAAGTTATGTTCTTCTCTTTATCCAAATACCGGGACAGGGCAACAACCGGCAAGCCTGCATCGCTGGCATGCCAATAAGGGCGGTTTGCATCGTTTGAGATGAAATATCCATCGGCACTCATTCTTTTGGAAAGATTGCCAGCCCGTTTACGTGCTTCCTTTTCATAAAGCGGCTGGTTTGTGGCTATCCACAGTTCGGTTGCTGCCATCAGCGCACAATAATCATCTATAATATTTTCTTTGCCATCGTCATCATACTTTGTATTGTAAACCAATAAATGGGCAAAGGCACGCTTTGCACCTGCAAGATATTGCTGCGAGGTATAGTCGCCTTGCTTTTTCCATTGCGAAATGCGGGCCAGCGCGGCTATGGCCATACCGCCTCCTTCACGAAAGGCGCATTGATATTCGTTGGTGGTTACACTGTTTGCATGCAGTCCCACTATGCGGCGTGCATCGGGGTTTTTATTAAAATAACTGAACACTATCATGTAAAAATAATCGTCTTTTGAGAGGGCGCGCATCATATAATCTGCCCCGTAAAGCGCCTCGTTATCCAGTGAGTCCTTTAACCGGTATTTATTCAGAAATGCCGGGATAGTTTCTGAGGTATTCACCATAGACCAGGTAACAAGCGGAATTTGCTGCGGCGACATAAAGTTTGCATATGCCAGGTGCGAAAAGTATTTACTTACATCGCCCGATGCATCACACCAGCCGCCATGTACGTCTACCGTTTTTTCGCTGCCAAATAAGCGCATGTGTTTATCCGCTGCCAGTTCCTGCGGCGTATTTGCGCGCTGCTGGTTATAATAATGGATAATGGACGAAAGGGTTAACCTTGCCAGCGCATTTTCTTCTATAACAAAAGGAAAAGAAGTAACTGTTTTCCCCTCTTCGGTAACTTCAACACTGTACTTTCCGCTTTTTTCAAATGCCGAAAAATCTGCCTGGTAATAAAATATACCGGGTGTCCACTCAACAATCTGCTCCGGCCCGCTCAGCACCGCTGTAAATTCAACGCTTTTACTAACCGCATCTACTATCCTGAAAACGGTTTTCCTGCTAAGCTGATGATCCATACCTACCACTGCAATCTTAGGCCCTTTCAGATCAAAACCAACCTGGTTCACATAAATAATGGGGTCGGCAACAGCAACAGATATTAAGAAAAGTAAACCTGGTAAAAGCAGTGTAAGGCGTTTCATAGATTAAAGGTTCTGTTTTAAAGATAAGCGCTATTTACAAAAAGTTTAAGCCATTGCGAAACAAAAACAAATGCTTATTAAACACCGCATTAACTGTTATATTTACGGTATTATAAACCCTTTACCATGCTTTTTTACTTTTACCGCGCCAGGTATGCCGTAATGCATACTGCATTTGTATTGTTATTACTGTTGATTTTTTGCAGGCAAAGTTCTTATGCTGCTATAAAAAGCTTTAAGCTAAGCCCTGACAAGGTTACTTTTAACCTTGATAAGGGGTTGTTACAACTTCACATCTGTACCGATGATCTCATTGAGGTTAAGTACACCATCTTTAACCAGTTTCAGAACAAACCCTCGTTGGTTGTCAATAAAATTTGGCAGTCTGTCCCATTTACAGTAACACAAACCGGCGACGCTTATCTCGTTACCACAAAAAAATTGAAAATTAAGGTGGATAGAATAACCAATGCCATCACTTACATGGATCTTTCAGGAGCAGTGCTCACTTCCGAAAGCCCGCAGAACAAAACCATGAAGGCAGCTACTATTGCCGGCATCAGCACATATAATATAAGCACGCAATTTAATTCGCCTAAAACGGAGGCATTGTACGGGTTGGGCTGCCACCCGCTCGATTCGCTGTCTATCAATTACAAAGGCCGCAACCAGGATATGGCCATCCGCTACATGACCGGGGCTATACCCGTGCTTTTATCAACGAAAGGCTATGGGTTGATGTGGGACAATTATTCGGCATCTAACTTTTACGGTGCGGAGGATAACAACACCCATTTTAGCTATGTTTCTGAAAGCGGCAAACAGGTAGATTATTATTTTTTCTACGGACCGGACTTTGACCGTATCATAAACCTTTACCGCACCGCTACGGGTAAAGCACCCATGTATGCAAAATGGGCCTTCGGTTTATTTCAATCACAAGACAGGTACATGAGCCAGCAGGAAGTTTTATCGGTTAAGGACAATTACCGTAAAAATCATATCCCTGTAGATGTAATTGTACAGGACTGGTATTACTGGGACCCGCTGCCTATCGGCTCGCACATTATGAACCCTGCCCGTTATCCGGATCCCAAACACATGGTTGATGAACTGCACAAGGCGCATATACATGGAATGATATCCATATGGCCGGTTTTTGGCAGTGGGACGCATAATTTCGATGCCCTAAAATTTATGGGCGGCTTAACGGATATCACCTGGGACAATGTAGTTACCCATACTTTCGACACTTATTACGATGCGCATAACCCTGCCGCGCGTGATCTTTACTGGCAGCAGGCCCGCGACAGCCTGATAAAACGCTACGGTTGGGATGCCTGGTGGATTGATCAATGCGAGCCGGATAACGGCACCCTATTGGATGCACGCCGCCAAAGCAATTTTTGGACGGGCAAAGGCATAGATTACTTTAACAGTTATTCGCTGGAGCATACCAAGGGAATTTATAAAGGCTGGCGTAAAGACATACCCGGTAAAAGGGCATTTTTTTTAGCCCGACAGTCGTTCGCCGGGGCGCAGTGCAATGCGGCTACGTTATGGTCGTCTGATATTTTTTGTGGCTTCGATGCCTTTAAGGCCCAAGTACCGCAGGGTATAAACGCCTGTGCCTCGGGCATCCCCTACTGGACATCAGACATAGGCGGTTACCAATACCACTGGACAGCTCCCGACTGGTCGAAGCCCGAATTCAGGGAACTGTTTACCCGCTGGTTCCAGTTCGGTGCATTTTGCCCCATTTTTCGTATTCATGGTAAAGGCGAACGGGCGCTGTTTTCCAATAACTGGGATGCAGCTACCAAAGCTACACTGCTTAAGTATGATAAGTTACGCTACCGTTTGCTGCCCTACATTTACTCACTGGCAGGCAGGGTAACAACAGAGAACTACACTATGATGCGCGCCCTTACGTTTGATTTTAGAAAAGACCAAGCAGTTTACGGCATCCCAGATCAGTATATGTTTGGGCCGGCATTTATGGTAAACCCGGTAACCGAACAATTGTACACCGGCCCTAAAGCAGCAAGTTCTGAAAAAATACGGAAGGTTTATTTCCCGGCTGGATATAAATGGTATAACTTCTGGACCGGCGAAACAATAAAAGGCGGGCAAACGCTTGATGTGCCTGTACCGATGGATGTTTTGCCATTATATGTTAAAGCCGGCTCTATTTTGCCTATGGGGCCAGATATGGAATACGCTACAGAAAAGCGGGCGGATAAAATTGAACTTCGCATTTATCCCGGAGCTAATGGAAGCTTTAAATATTACGAAGATGAAAACGATAATTACAATTACGAAAAAGGCAAATACGCTACCTTCACAATCACCTGGGACGATGCGCAGCACCTGCTTACCATTTCTGATACAAAAGGCAGCTTTGACGGGATGTTAAAAAAGCATGTTTTCAATGTAGTGCTTGCGACCGGTGCTTACGATGCGCAAATGGTCAAAGACGGGAAAACTTTGAAATACAGCGGTAAAGAAATTAAGATAAAATTATAGTTTTAAAGCAGATCCGCATCCGGTAAGTAAGCATTAAGCTAAAAGCTGGATGCGGCATTTGACTATAGAATACTTTTCGACAGCATTTTCATACCGGTACGAAGATCCGTCTTTACTTCAATTGCAGACAGGTTTAATTTCTCTGCAACCTGGTTAACAGAATATCCCTCTAAAATCAAATTGAAGATAACAGCCGGTCGATTATTTACCTGCGACGAGATCATGGATAATTCAAAGGCACCCATTTCAGTTTTATCATAAACCCCATTACGGGAAACAAGTTCCCCGATAGGGTAATTTTTTACCTTTTCGACATAGGAAATACTTACCGAACGCGCCAACTGTAAAATCCATGTTACAAACGAGAATTGATCGGCATCATATTGACCAATGCAATTACAGATTTTTTCTATGGTGCTTTGCAATAAATTTTCGGCAATGCCGGTGTCCTTAACAGTGCGAATAATTGCCCCATAGAGCACCGAGGCGTAATTTTCGTACAGCAGCTTTTTCCCTACAGGGCTACCTGCCCTAATTAGTAAAGCAACGTCGGGGTTTTTGCTAAAGTTTTTCAATTTAGGTCAATCAATAGTTTAAAGTAATAGGGTTACTTATCGTATCATTTCTGTTACAAAAACTAATCCAACACATGATAGCTCGTTATACTTTTAAAAAAACAACCGTAGCTCCTATTTTTAATTTCCATTAAACATTTGCATGCTTTAGATTTTACTAATTTTAACCTGTTGTTACCGTAGCGTACAACAGATTTGATAAATTAGGATGAAGCTGAGAATTGCAAGACATACAGGCAACCTATACCGGATGATAGATTTTTACGGGAGGATTTTAGGACTAAAGGTTTTAGGCGAATTCCGGAGCCATGATAAGTATGATGGCGTGTTTCTGGGTATTCCTGGTGCAGGATGGCACATCGAATTTACGCTTTCTAATCAGCCGCCAGTTCATACGCCTGATGAAGACGACTTACTGATTTTTTACGCAGGTTCTTTAGAAGAATTTAATACCATCAAAGAAAAGTTTTTGGCCAATAATATAAAAGCGGTATCGCCTAAAAACCCTTACTGGGCAAAAAATGGGATCACTTTCCCTGATCCCGATGGCTACCGCATTGTGATTTCGCTTGATGAAAAACAATAATTAATTTGCTGCGTACTATTCTGCATATTTATCGGAATGAAAAAAACGATCGGAATTCTGTTGATTATGGTAGGTGCCGGGTTGTTCAGCTTTAACGGCTGCAACCGCCCCAGCGGGAAGATTATGGATGGCAATGGAACCATAAAAAGTGCGCCGGTTATGCAAACCGGTTTCAACTGGCTGCCGCTTGCGGGCGCCTTGGTTTTTATAAGCGGTGTTATTATCACTACCCGCAGGCCGAAGGCCGGACAGAATTAGCAATATCTGCACTTTAAGCTTAACTTATTTCAATGGTCTTCGATTTCAGGTTAAAGGTGTTTTTTACTGTTACACAACGACTTAGCTTTACCAAAGCAGCCGACGAGCTTTTTATAACACAACCTGCCGTTACTAAACACATAAAAGAACTTGAGCAGCAGCTTGGGATGCAGCTTTTTAAACGCAACGGCAATAACATAAGCTTAACCCCGGGCGGCGAAATCTTACACCGCTACGCAGAAATGATTTTTCAAATCTACAACGAACTGGAAACCGAACTGGCCCAGCTTAACAAGCTCGAAGCCGGCATACTGCACATAGGCGCAAGCACCACTGTAGCGCAGGCCATACTGCCTAAAATACTGGCTATATTTAAAAAATCATACCCCGCGATAGCTTTCACATTTACGCAGGCCAATACCGATGTAATTACCCAGATGGTACTATCGGGAAAGATATATATAGCCATAACCGAGGGCGCAGCACACCATCCGCAGATAGCTTATGCACCTTTTATAAAAGACGAGCTGGTGCTGGTTACCCGCACAAACAGCATGCTATCAAAAAAAGGTGAAATAACCGCTAAGCAATTATTGAACGTACCGCTAATTTTACGCGAAACAGGTTCGGGCACATTGGATATTATTTTTAATGCGCTTACAGCAGCAGGTGTTAATCCAAAAGACCTGCAGGTTGAAATAAGGCTTGAAAGCAGCCCTGCCATTAAGCAATACCTGCTGTATTCAGAAACAGCCGCATTTCTTTCCATTCAATCCATTGTAAGCGAGCTTAAATACAACGAACTAAGCATCATTGACATAAAGGGGCTTGAAATTTTCCGCACCTTTCAATTCATACAGCTTCATGGCAAACACAGTAAACTGATAGACCTGTTTAAGCGCTTCTGCCTCGCTAATTATAATTTAAAATAATTTTAAATGCGAATACTCAGGTTCTATACTGAACAACATGAACAGCTAATCCAATCTTTCTATTCTTTAAATTTGATTGCATATTGATTTAGTTTCAATTTGTTTAATTAAAGCCAGTCCTTGCCCGTCCTAACCCGACGGGCATTTTTTGTTTACAGATTTTTTATGCGATTTTTATGCGGGGCAAATCAAAACATAAAAACAAACCGTATAAAGGCCGTCCGTATCATAAAAACCAGACTTAATGAAAAAGCTCATAGGGCCGTTCACCCAAATCCTTCCGTTAACTAATTTACCTTTAAGGGGACCGCTAAGCGACGACCAGCTACAGGTAATAAAAGACGGCTCTATATTAATCAATAACGGCTGGGTGGTGGCAACAGGTAGTTTTTCAAAGCTGCGGTCGGCACACCCATCGGCGCAGATACAGGAAATTGAAGATAAATGCGTTCTGCTGCCAGGTTTTATTGACAGCCATACACACATCTGCTACGCAGGTACCCGCGCAGCCGATTATGCCTTGCGTATTCAAAGTAAATTAAACCCCGAAACACGCAGCGTTTGGCCAACTACCGAACAAACAAGGGCAGCCAGCATGGAGGAGTTAATTGACCCCATGATGCAGCGGATAGAGCAGCACTTATACAATGGCATTACCACCATCGAGATCAAAAGCGGCTACGGGTTATCTGTTGAGGAGGAGCTGAAGCAGTTGCGGGCCATTAAATCGGCAGCGGCAAAAACTAAGGCGGGTATTGTTGCCACCTGCTATGCCGCATCCATGTTACCGCCAGATTTTGAAGGCAGCGAAAGCGAATACCTGGACCATTTGTTAAAAGAATTATTGCCGGTGGTGCAGGAAGAAAACCTGGCAAAAAGGGTAGGTATTGTAATAGGCAAGGGCGGTTTCAATACAGAGGATGCCTACAGGTTTTTAACGAGGGCAAAAAGTATGGGCTTTGATATAATTGCCGATGGCGAACAAAGCATCTTACCGGGTATTGATGCAAATGTTGTATCGTGCGGGCATATTGAAGGGATAAAAGAAAAAGACATTAAAATCCTGGCAAAATCAAGCGCAGTGGCGGTGGCTTTGCCGGGCAACTCCATGGGGCTGGGTGTTAAATATGCATCGGCCCGAAAATTATTGGATGCCGGTGCCAGCCTGGCTATTGCCAGCGACTGGAACCCTATAACAGCACCAATGGGCGATTTACTGATGCAGGCTGCCGTAATGGGCGCTGCAGAAAAACTTACCGCCTCAGAAGTTTTCGCCGGCCTTTCAACCAGGGCAGCGGCAGCACTGAACCTGAAAGATCGCGGTGCCTTTAAAACCGGGATGCATGCCGGCTTGCAGGCGTTCCCATGCAACGATTACCGCGAGATCTTATACCAACAGGGGAAACTGAAACCCCAGATCCTGATCTAAATCCCTTGTATGCAGCTGATAGAATGCGTTCCGAATTTTAGCGAAGGGGTAAATACCGAAATTATTGAACAGATAGCAGATGTTATCCGGTTGGTTAATGATGTGAAATTATTGAATGTTGACCCGGGCAGGGATACCAACCGCACCGTAATAACTTTTGCTGGGAAACCTGAGGGAGTAATTGAAGCGGCTTTTTTTGCGATTAAAAAGGCAGGCGAACTTATTGATATGAGCACCCACAAGGGCGAGCATCCACGCATGGGCACTACGGATGTTTGTCCGCTGATACCACTATCGGGCATCAGCATGGAAGAAACCGCCGCTTATGCCAGGAAACTTGCACAACGTGTAGGTGAGGAACTGCGGATACCGGTTTACCTGTACGGCCATGCGCAGCCAAACGAACAAAGAAATAACCTTTCCATCATACGCGCAGGGGAATACGAAGGCTTTTTTAAAAAGATAAAACTACCCGGATGGCAACCCGATTACGGCCCTGCCAAACTTGATGTAAAACGCGGTGCAACGGTTATAGGTGCTCGTGATTTCCTGATTGCTTATAATATAAACTTAGATACGGATAGCGTTACCCTCGCTAACGAGATAGCTGCCGATGTACGTGAATCCGGGCGGGTATTGCGGGAGGGTGATAATGCGACAGGAAAAATAATCCGCAACGAAAATGGCAAGCCAAAGTCTGTACCAGGCTTATTAAGATCTGTAAAGGCCATTGGCTGGTATATTAAAGAATACGGCAAGGCGCAGGTATCAATGAACTTAACCAACATTAAAATTACGCCCTTACACAAAGCCTTTGAAATAGTAAGCGATGTAGCAGCCCGATATGGCGTTAAAGTTACCGGAAGCGAGTTAATCGGCCTGATACCACTTAAATGCATGACTGATGCCGGCGCATACTTTTTACAAAAACAAAGCTTGCCAACAACAGTATTGGAAAAAGCACTTGTTGATGCAGCCATAACATACATGGGCATGGCAGAACTTACACCGTTTGATCCCGAAAAAAGAATTATAGAATATTTACTTCGGAATTGAGAAGTAAGGGGTTAATTTTTAGGCTGTTTTGTTTTGTTATAGTTGTAAAATAAGACTGATAATGATCAGGTATTTTTATATTCAAGAAAAGTGCACCACACTGGCGGGAGAATGACGGGCAGGACGAAGCGCAAAGGCTTCTCGAGACTCTACCAATCAAAAAACTCTTTCAGATCACAACAACACCCTCCACACACAAACCTCTCAAACCCTTTCCGCTTAGCAGTATCAAATCCGGGTAATGCAAAACATCACCCGGATATTTCAGGAGCTTATACTGCCACCGGCAGGGTTACGCTGTCAACGTCTTCGGCAACTAATGGGTTTACGCTCTCATCGTCTTTTTCTACGCGCAGGTTATTTACAATATGCAGCTGGCGGGCAGGAGTGTTTTTACCCATAAAGTATTCAAGCAGGCCTTTAATGTTAGCATCTTTCAGGATCACCGGGTCCAGGCGCATGTCTTTGCCTATGAACAGGCCAAATTCTTCGGGCGAAATTTCACCTAAACCCTTAAAGCGGGTAATCTCCGGTTTAACACCTAAACGCGCTATAGCATTGCGGCGCTCCTCGTCGGAGTAGCAATAAACGGTTTCCTTTTTATTTCGTACCCTGAAAAGCGGCGTCTGTAAGATAGAAACATGCCCGGCCTTTACCAAGTCGGGGAAAAACTGCAGGAAAAAGGTCATTAGCAACAGCCGGATGTGCATGCCATCCACATCGGCATCGGTAGCAATTACAATGTTATTATATCGCAAATCGTCTAAGCCTTCCTCAATATTCAACGCGTGCTGCAGCAGGTTAAATTCCTCATTCTCATAAACCACCTTTTTGGTAAGGCCAAAGCAGTTTAGCGGCTTACCTTTTAAGCTGAAAACGGCCTGCGTCATTACATCGCGCGATTTGGTAATAGATCCGCTGGCAGAATCACCTTCGGTTATAAACAGGGTGGTATCCTGTTTGCGTTCGTGCGTATCGTCAAAATGCACTTTGCAATCGCGCAATTTACGGTTGTGCAGCGATGCCTTTTTTGCACGTTCGTTGGCAAGTTTTTTTATACCTGCAATATCCTTACGCTCACGTTCCGATTGCAAAATGCGTTTCAGCAGTGCATCGGCGGTAGCCTGGTTTTTGTGCAGATAGTTATCAAGTTCCTTTTTTACGAAGTCGTTTATAAAGCCACGCACCGATGGCCCCTCCGGACCAACATTTTGCGAACCCAATTTTGTTTTGGTCTGCGATTCAAATACCGGCTCCTGCACCTTAATAGCAATGGCTGCTACGATGGATGCGCGGATATCTGATGCATCAAACTCTTTCTTATAAAACTCCCTGATGGTTTTCACTACCGACTCGCGGAAGGCGGCCTGGTGCGTACCGCCCTGGGTGGTGTTTTGTCCGTTCACAAACGAATAATATTCTTCGCCATATTGCTGGCCGTGGCTCATGGCTATTTCAATATCATCCCCTTTTAAATGGATAATAGGATAGCGAATGGTTTCAGCATCAGTATTACGGGTAAGCAGGTCGTACAGGCCGCGCTCTGAAAAATATTTCTGATTATTGAAGTTAATGGTAAGGCCGGCATTCAGGAAAACGTAATTCCAGATCATGCTGTCTACAAACTCCGGGATAAAGCGGTAATGCCTGAAAATGGTATCATCCGGGATGAAATTGATGGCTGTACCATTGCGCTGCGTAGTTTCTTTTTCAGGCTCCTCGCGCACCAGCTCACCTTTGGCAAACTCGGCAATTTTGGTGCGGCCATCGCGGTAAGACTGTACGGTAAACGAGGTAGATAAGGCGTTAACTGCCTTGGTACCCACACCATTTAAACCAACAGATTTCTGGAAAGCCTTGCTGTCATATTTACCTCCGGTATTGATCTTTGATACGCAATCTATCACCTTACCCAGCGGAATACCGCGGCCAAAATCACGAACGGTAACTTTATGCTCGCTCATGTTCACTTCAATGGTTTTACCGGCACCCATCACAAACTCATCTATGGAGTTATCTACGATCTCTTTCAGCAAAACGTAAACACCATCATCATACGCAGAACCATCACCCAGCTTACCGATATACATACCGGGGCGAAGGCGTATATGTTCCTTCCAATCTAACGATCGGATACTGTCATCACTATAATTTACGGGTTCGGCCATTTGATCTTTGTTTTGGTAACAACTTAAAGCTAACCTGCAAAAGTAAACACTTAAGCAGCAAAATGCAGTGTATAATATCTCAACTTATTAACACCGCGTTATCAGGATTTAAATTTAACGCAGTCGTTAGCCAGGTTCATATTCTTAAAAAACTCGGCGTCTTTTTCATTGGTAAAACCGATAGCCATTATGGTACCGTTATGATCTTTCTGAAGCACTATCAGCAAGGCATATTTGTAATGCTTTGTAAAAGAAGCATCCAGCAGGGTAAGCAGGTATGATTTACCGGCATCGGCATTGTAACGGGCCAGCATCTCGGGCGGGATTTCCCTTACAAAGTAATTTTTATCGCCGGTAAAGGCCACGGCAGCTACTTCAGCTTTATCGTTATATAACGAGTCGGGGTTGGTTGGCTGGTCGCCTACGGCCTTTGCGTTTGTTTCGTAATCTTTTACGTTTTCCCGTTCAGATTTTATCTGCAGCCATACCTCAAATTCATGACCGGGCAGTTCCATGGCATAATCAAACGGAATGGGGTCTTTTACTGGCGGGCTTATCTCTTTAAAGTCTTTAGGGAAAACAAAATCGACATCTGCCTTTGCAGCCAGGCGGATAAATTCTTTTAACTGCTTACTTTCCTTATCTTTCGGTTTAGCTGCAGCAATATGTTTGCCCTGTGCCGGTGCTTGCGTAATGGCAAGCAACAGCGCGGGTATTACCAATAATTGTTTAAATTGCTTCCAGATGCCAATCATCCCTGTGTACAATAGTTTCGGTAAGGGGCTTATCGTCCCAACAAAAATAGAATATAAATATAAATTTAAAAATAAACAACTAACCAAAGCCAACAATGAGCATTAAACCAAAGCTTAACCGTTTTGATCTCACCATGATCGTTATCAGCCTTATCATCGGGATGGGTATATTCGCTGCACCAAGCGATGTTGCCAACAAGGCCGGTAACGTGTGGATATTTTTTGGCGCCTGGGTATTTGGCGGTATTGTTAGTTTATGCGGTGCGCTCACCTTTGCAGAAATTGGCGCAAGGTTCCCGGCTACCGGCGGCTTTTACAAGGTATTCTCCTACTGCTACCACCCGGCAGTGGCGTTTATGATCAACTGGGTGTTGGTTATCAGCAATGCGGCATCGGTAGCCGCAGTAGCGCTCATTGGCGCAGATTACATAAGGCCCTTTGTACTCCCGGCAAGCTTGCAGAATGATACCGGTACCAAAATAGTCACCATAACATCTGTAGTGATCTTATACATCATCAATTTTATGGGGATAAAACTGAGTGCACGCACGCAAAATTTCCTTACCATATTTAAAATTGCTATGATACTGCTTATCTGTTCGGCAGTGTTTAAAAATACGGGCATACAGGTCCCGGCAAAGGTAGCGCCTTATACAGGCAATGCGCTTTCTGCGTTCGGCTTAAGCTTAGTGGCCGTGTTCTTTACCTACGAGGGCTATCAGCAAACCATCAACTTTGGCGGGGATATCATCAACCCTAAGTTCAATATCCCTAAATCTATATTTGCAGGTATAGGCATTGTTATTACGCTTTACATTGCCATTAACTACGCTTATTTTTACGTACTTGGCCTGGGCGGCATACAGCAAACACCGGCGCTGGCAGCCAAAATGGTGGGCGTTATCTTCGGCGTTACGGGGTACAAGGTCACTTCAATTCTCATATTCGCATCGGTACTGGCTTACATAAATGTGAACGTACTATCCAACCCCAGGGTTTACTATGCCATGGCCGAAGACGGGATTCTGCCGCCCATATTTAAAAAGGTAAACCCAAAAACGCAGGTACAGGAATTTGGAATGAGCTTTTTTGTGGCTGCTGTTATAGTGATCCTGTTTTTTGTAGCCCGTTTTAACGATATGCTGAAGTATGTAATGTTTTTTGATACCATAGGCATTTCGCTGGTTGCCTTCACCATCTTCCTGCTTCGCAAAAAAACCAAAGAGCTGGATGGTACCGGCATTTACACCATTAAATGGTTCCCGCTGGTTCCAATTATTTTTATTGTCTCTTACTGGTTTGTTACCGTTAACATATTTATCACCTTTAAAGAAAACCCTTATGCGGCGTTAATTTGCCTGGCTACATATGCAACAGGCTTAATAATTTATTACGTGTGCACCTACCGCAAAAAGCCGTTATCTGCTACCTGAAGGTAATTGCTTTTGCTTTAAACCAAATTGCATTAAGCACGTTGTTAAATGGGCCAAAAGGCTTTATTTTACTATTTTAGCGTTTTTAATCAGAAGCCCTGTTAATTAAACATGAACACATCTGCCGGCAGAACCCTACAAAGGGTTACATTCATATTTTTCATATTTATTTTATTTTTTGCAGGGCGTTGCAGCCGCAGAAACCGCTTACATGTAATTGAAGAAGAAAAAGCGCAAAAAGCAGCGCAGGCAGCACGCACTAAAAATCTCATCAATACAATTAAAGGCATCAGCTATACCGAGGTAAGGCGTAGGTTTGATAACGGATTATCTTTCAGCAATGTGGGTTATCAGTTGATCCCCGAATGGAAGGTATCCTTCCCATCCGGCGACTCGATCAACATTTTCAGCCCTAAAAAGAACATGTTCTTAAATGCCCCGGTAGTTTTTGATCACGATTCTATTTTCAGCATGGCCTGGGCCTGGCTTAAGTTAAGGTATCTGGGTAAAGACAGTATGCAGTTTATGGTGCTGCACGTGCACGATAACGTAATACAGGATGAAAAAACGCACGTTTTCATGACCTTTTATTCTAACAACTATATTAAAAACGTACTGCATTCTGATACTACCAAACTTTGGGCACCAAGCCGTAAAGACACTTTATATATCCAGGCAAAAACGCAGAGCGCCCTTAAAAACATCAACACGGCTTTTGCAGGGACAACCCCAGCCACCCTTACGTCTAAAAGCAAACTGGTAACTATTAAAAAGGAAGAAGCCAATGCCGATTCGGTAAACGCAAAATCATATGACAGTTACCTTTCCCCAACCTTCGATATAGTTATTCATAAGGCTTATGATGATTTTAATTATACCTATACGGCCTTTGTTGATGAAAAGGGTGTGATCATCTTTCGCCAATCGGGACAAATAATGATGCCCGAATTTAAAGAAGCGACCATTACCGCCATGAAGGGAATAACGGACGGTTACCTTAAACTTTATGTAAATACCACACCTGCCAAAACATTAGGCATAGCACACCCGAGTATTATATTTTTAAATGTAGAAGGGCATAAGAAATAAAGAGGCGAAATTTTCAAACTTCCCCTAAATAAACTTCGGTACGATATTTAAATTTTACAGTACCATCCTCGTTATATTTCGCAAATAGCTCCTGTAGCAGGTCTTTAAATTTTTTGCCGGCTTCCGTATCTTCCCTTGGCGAATATGACGATGAAAAAGCACGGCCCAGTAAGCCATCCAGGTCAAACACCTGCTCGTTGCTAAAGTATTTTGTTTTGTAATCGCCGTTCTTAAAAAAAGCTTTAAAGTCCAATTCGCCTATATTGCGGTGATTTACCTTATTATAATCAATGGCCTTATCTTTTAAAAGCTTTTCGTAAGCTGCCGCAAATTCATCGCTTTCGGCATCACGGTTATTCCAGATCAGGGCAACCTTGCCATCCGCTTTCAGAATTCTCTTAAACTCTACTTGTGTAGCCGCTTCATTAAACCAGTGGAAAGCCTGCGCACAAACCACCAGGTCAACACTTTGATCTTGTAATGTTGTAGCCTCGGCAGTACCTGCAATGGCAGTGAAGTTTGTATTGTCGCTTAACTGATTTACAGCCGCCTGGCGCATGTCATTGTTAGGTTCAACGGCAATTACGCTATAATGCTGATTTAGCAAAAGAGCCGTAAATATGCCTGTACCCGCACCAATGTCTGCGATAAAAGAATCGTCCGACAAGTTGCATTCATTCTTAAGATAAGTGATAACTTCCTGCGGGTAGGTTGGGCGATACTTTACATATTTATCAACCAGCCCTGTAAATCGTTTGGTAGGTTCAGAGATCATACATTTATATGCTTATGAAAAACGCCGACTCAAATACATGCCCCGGCTCCAATCGCTGGATGGCTTCTTTCTGGCTAATGTCTACATGTTTATCCTCCGTATCTGCGCAACCCAGCCATGGTTCAATGCAAACAAAGTCGGCACCGGGCTTAGCCCATAAACCTAAATAGTTAAAATGCGGAAACTCAACCGATAAAGACTGATCATGTTTATCGCTCCGGATAGTAACTTCCCTTGATTTAAGGTTTTTAAATACAAGGGCATCGTTGTTAAATAGCTCCCTGGTTAGGCACAAGCGTTTGTTTAGTGTAGGTACGGGATTTTCCTTACCATTAAAAAAGCCTTTGTCCGACAGCATATGCGTTACCAGGTTTTCTTCGGCTTCAAACTCCAGGTAATAATCCTCATAGCGCTCGCCAGCGTTAAAAGGCACATTAAACGCCGGATGGCCTCCAACTGAAAACCATATGGTTTTATCATCGTGGCTCACCAGTTTATAGGTAAGGCGAATGGCGTTATCTATCAGTGTATATAAAACCTGGAAATCAAATTTAAAAGGATAAACCTGCAGCGTGGTTTCAGAATTTGGCAACGAAAATGTAGCATGCACCTCATCGGCATCCAGTAAGATAAATTCCGACTGGCGGGCAAAGCCGTGTCTGCCCATATGGTAAGCCTTGCCATTAACTAACAGCTCGTCATTGATAAGGCCACCTACCACGGGGAACAAATTTGGAGCATGCCATGGCCATACAGCTGCGTCTGCTTGCCAAAGGTGTTCGGTTTGTGTTGCTTTGTTGTAAATAGAGGAAAGCTGCGCTCCTTTTGCGTCGATCTCAACTTTTAAAAAGTCATTTTCTAGTATAGCCATAAATAGATGTATAGTTTTTAAATGTTCTAAATTAGAATTTGTTTTAAAAATTTCCCGCCCTTAACATTAAAGACGGTTTATTGTTTTAAAGCTTTTACCCATATACAACTTTTAGGTGTAAGGTTTTTGTAAAAAACTTATTACAAAGCAAAACTTGTGGAATTTCAGTCTCGTATATATGACATTGACTGCGAAATTATGGAGAAATCGTACTTAAGATGTAATAAGTGCAAAGCTGTGTACCACTTTCCTATAAGAAAGAACTGGTTTTGGGGCGGATTGCTATTTTTTTTACCCGTAAAAATTTATTTCTGCGCTAAATGTGCCAGAAACCGTTATGTGTGGATATCTGACAATCAGGCAGCACAATTCCACCGCGTTTAACAAAACAGCTTACCTGTATTGTGGGATTGCAGGTAAATTGTTGTACAACAATCACGTAAAGAACAAAAGGCACCGGCGAGTTTCACCGGTGTTTTTGTTCCTTTATTTTTTGAATTATTTTTTACTCGGATTTTAGACTTTTTACCGGCGACATCAGTGCAGCCTTAACCGATTGAAAGCTAACTGTAAGTACCGCAATCATTACCGATGCAAGGCCTGCTAATACAAATACCCACCATTCTACATTTATCCGGTAGGCAAATTGTTGCAGCCACTTATTCATACCCCACCAACCAATGGGGGAAGCTATTAAAATAGCAATTGCAACAAGTTTAATAAAATCTAACGATAAGAGTGTGGTAATGCCGCTTACCGTTGCGCCCAGCACCTTACGAATACCAATTTCTTTACTGCGCTGTTCGGCCATGAAAGCCGACAGGGCAAACAAACCTAAACAAGCTATGATAATGGCAATAATGCCAAAGGTTGTAAAAATGCGGCCCATGCGTTGCACATCGGCGTACATGCTGGCAAAGCTCTCATCTAAAAAGGTATATCTCACGGGCTGGTTAGGTGAAAAAGTACGCCACACATTGGTGATAGACTGTAGGGTATTTTTTATGTCGGTAGTTTTAACTTTTACTGTTACCAGCGATGGGCTGATGCCAAAATGCAATACCAGCGCACCGATATGATCGCGCATGGTTTCAAAGTTAAAATCCTTCACAACGCCTATTACCGTAAAAGTGGCGAACCCGTTGGTGATTTTTTTCCCTATAGGGTTTTTAAGATTAAGCTTGCCCGCCAAAGTCTGGTTGATGATCACCGACTGTGAGTCTGCTGCCATAGCATAAGAGAAGTTTCTACCCTCTACCAGTTTCATACCCATAGTTTTGATATAGGTATCATCTGCCTCCCATTTTTGTGTGGAAATGCCTGCGTCTGTTTTTGTTTTGCCTTCATTATAAAAGGTGTTGCCGTTGCGTTTGGTTCCTTCTACCGGCAGGTAATCACTGATGGATGCACTTTTTACCGATGCAATTTTCATCAGTTCGTTCTTAAAGTTCTTTATGCTTTCGCCCAGGGTATTTGTGCCCTGTATAATCACTACCTGGTCTTTATCAAAACCAATTTTCCGGTTCAGGATGTATTGCATCTGGTTATAAATTACAATAGTGCTGATGATAAGTATGATTGAGGTAGTAAATTGAAATATCACCAGGCCATTTCTTAAAGCAGAACTTTTGCTTCCATTGCTTATAGACCCTTTTAAAACCTGTGCAGGTTTAAAGCCCGACAGATAAAATGCCGGATATAGCCCGGCTGCAACACCCACTATTATCGCAGCTACTACAAGTGTAGGTATAAGCCACCACTCGCCCCATGGCATGGTTAAACTTTTTGATGCCAACGTATTAAAATAAGGCAACAGCAACCAGGCTAAAAAAAGCCCGAGTATAAAAGAGAACACGCTATACAATAATGACTCTGATAAAAACTGGTAAATAAGCCCGCTTCTTTGCGAACCAACAACTTTTCTCAAACCAACTTCTTTTGCGCGATTGGCAGATTTTGCGGTAGACAGATTAACGAAATTAATACAGGCTATAATGAGTATAAAAACGGCAATGGCGCCAAATAACCAGATGAACCGAATGTCGCCGTGTTTTAATTCGTCGCTTATGTCATAAGAATGCAGGTTGATGTCTGATACCGGCTGCAGAAATATGGAAAACTTGCCCACTTCCTGCCTTGCATTTTTGACACCATCCTTTAATAAAGTAGGCAAGTAGTAATTGTACATAATTACCTTTGTCATTTCCTTGCCAAGCATTTGTATATCAGTGCCTGGTCTTACCAACACATAGGTTGGGTAATTGCTGGCTCCCCAGTTATTTTGCTCGCCCTGGTAAAATTCAACGCCGTTAAGTGTAAGCCAGAAATCATATTGCAGGTGCATTGTTGGTGGCAGGTTTTGCAGCACACCTGTTACGCGATATGGCTTTTTTTTATCATCGTTTAAATACATTAGCTTTCCTAGCGGGTTTTGGCCAGGGAAATATTTATCGGCCTTCTTTTTAGTAATTACCATGGTAAGCGGTTCATCAAGGGCATGCTTACGGTTGCCGTATACCATCGGTAGTTTCAATATGTCAAGCATTTGCTGGTCGGCATAAACAAAGCCTTCTTCATGGGCATTTTCAGTGCGGTCGGTGCGCCTCACTTCGTTGCTGCCCGCTTTATCAAACAGGTTATTCGGCATTAAACGGCCAACGCTTTCCACCTGCGAAAACGAATACAAAGCCTTGCCCAATGGCGCAGGCCAGTCGGTGCCTTTATTAACCGTTCCATTATCGTTATATGAACCAACTACGCGGTATATGAGCGGTGTATCCGGGTAGGCCTGGTCATAACTCATCTCATTACGAATGTACAGGCCTATCAGCAAACAGGCAGCTATACTAAAAGCAAAACCACCTATTTTAATAGCAGAATACATTTTCTGTTTGCGCAACTGGCGCCAGGCTATTTTTAAATAATTCTTTATCATGGTGTTAGTTCAAAGTTTAACAATGATCTGTGCGTTATCGCTTGCCAAACAATTACCTTCAACACCATGCCTTATTCGTAAAATATTAATAATCAATAAATTATAAAATATTTACTATTTAACCTGTTACGTATCCGAACGGCGGGGTGTACGGTTTCAATACAAGTATTAAAGGGTGCATAACTCTCCGCAAACAATTTTTAATTTATTGAATGCTTATTTTAAAACTTTAATAGATTTGAAAACATAAACCGGCCATTTTCGGCCAGTATCTCAAATTATTACCATGAAAAAAAAGTACTTGATTGCGCATGTTGCTGCGGCAGTTGTTTTAATGGCAGCGGGGCAGGCAAATGCACAAAAAACCACTTATTCTGCCAAGGATAAAACAGTAAAAGTTTATTTAACTGCAAAAAACACCGACGATAAAATAACAGAAACGCAAACGCTGCATTTTGAAGATATGGCGCAGCCTAAAGAAACTGAGGTTGCCGTATTTGTAGACCCGTCCAAAACTTTCCAGACCATGCTGGGCATTGGTGGTGCTTTAACGGATGCCGTAGCAGAAACTTTTTACAAGCTGCCAAAAGATAAGCAAAAAGAATTACTTACCGCTTATTATGATAAGGAAAAGGGCATTGGCTATACCCTTGCACGCACTACTATTCAAAGCAGCGATTTTTCGAGCGGCAGCTACAGCTACGTGAAAGATAACGATGTTGAATTAAAAACCTTTGACGTTAGCCACGATAAAAAATACCGCATTCCTTTTATTAAAGAGGCAATGGCAGCGGCAGGCGGCAAGCTTACTTTATTTGCTACCCCCTGGAGCCCGCCAGCCTGGATGAAAACCAATAACGATGTGCTGCATGGCGGCAAACTGAAACCGGAGTTTGACCAGCCCTGGGCTAATTTTTACGTGAAATTTATAAAAACTTACGAAGCGCTTGGCATCCCTATATGGGGTTTATCTGTACAGAACGAGCCGATGGCTACACAATCATGGGAGTCTTGCCTGTATACCGCCGAAGATGAGCGCGACTTTATCAAGAATTTTTTAGGCCCAACACTGGTAAAATCTGGCTTGGGTGATAAAAAATTATTTATCTGGGATCATAACCGCGACCTGATGTACCAACGTGCCAGCACTGCCCTGGAAGATCCTGAAGCTGCCAAATATATATGGGGTGTAGGCTTCCATTGGTATGAAACGTGGACAGGTGCAGGCCCTAACTTTGAGGCCGAACGCCGGGTTGCAGAAGCTTTTCCAGGCAAACACCTACTGTTTACAGAGGGCTGTGTTGAAAAATTTGATTTTAATAAAATTAACGACTGGGGCCTTGGCGAAAGATACGGCACTTCATTAATTAACGACTTTAACGCCGGTACTGTTGGCTGGACTGACTGGAACATTTTGCTTGATGAGCAAGGCGGCCCTAACCACGTTGGCAACTACTGCTTTGCACCCGTACATGCCGATACCCGTAACGGAACGCTCATTTACACTAACTCATATTACTACCTGGGCCATTTCTCTAAGTTTATTCACCCGGGCGCTAAACGTATTATTGCAGCAGCCAGCCGCGATAAGCTGTTAACTACAGCCTATCAAAACCCGGATGGTAAACTGGCAGTTGTAGTGATGAACAAAAACGACGAAAATATTGATTACTACCTATGGATAAAAGGTAAGGCTGCTAAAGTAACCAGCCCTGCACATTCCATCGCTACATTGATAGTGCAGTAGTTAATAAAAATTTAATATCGAAGCCATTTGAATTAGCATTCAAATGGCTTTTTTCATTATTTAAACATCAGTATATTTGATTGTAAATAAAGCTATTGCATATGGCAAAGTTTTTTGATCAGATAGGCGATAAACATGCTGAGTTTATTGAAAACCAGCACATGTTTTTTGTAGGTACCGCTCCGCTAAATCCGCAGGGACATGTAAACCTCTCACCAAAGGGAAAAAACTGTTTTCGTATTTTGTCGCCTAACCGCGTTGGCTACCTGGACATTGTAGGAAGCGGAAATGAAACATCGGCTCATCTAATAGAAAATAACCGGATCACTTTTATGTTTTGCGCTTTTGACGGGCCGCCCAATATTATGCGCTTGTATGGAAAGGGTTATACGGTATTACCTTCTGATAATGAGTGGACTTCGCTATCGCCCTTGTTTAATATTTTACCGGCCACCCGGCAAATAATAATTGCCGATATTTACCAGGTACAAACATCATGCGGGTTTAGCGTACCCTATTACACTTATACAGGCGAACGAGACCATGCTGAGAAATGGGCAGCAAACAAAGGAGAACCTGGCCTTGAGATCTATAAAGCAGAGAAAAATCTTATCAGCCTTGACGGTTTACCAACCGCACTCTTTTTTGAGCACGAGTTAAAACAAGGCTGACAAGATCATTTATAAAAGTTATTCTTTTTCTACGTCGTTCAAAACCGGCTTATCAAGCGTGCTTATTTCGGTATGGCCGCCTTTCAGCTCGTCAAATACTTCAATTTTGTTTACTCCTTTCTTTAACCATGATTCCGGAATATACAGCGTTTGTTGCGGGCCAATATGCCAATATTTACCAAGGTTAATGCCGTTTAAAAACACAAAGCCTTTCCCAAAGCCGTGCATGTCCAGGTAAGTATCCTCCGGTTCGGTAACGCTAAAAGTACCTGCGTAAACTGCTGGGTTCATATCGCTTTGGCTGATATTTGCGCCAAACTTTAAACCTTCCATAGCGGTAAATGGTAATTTGTACATTTTCCATCCGGTTAGCTCTTTACCGCTTAGGGTAACTTTTTCGGTAATGCCCTGGCGGTTGTCAGTCAAAAACGGGCCGTAATTAATACGCCCGTTATTTTCAACCAATATATCGAGTACTGTATTTGGCGATGTGCTGCTTAATTCAACGGAATCCTGTTTTAAGCGCCTGTCTAATACCGCAATACGCTTCCCGTTTAAATATACGGTTGCAAAATCGCGCATCTCTTTAATTTTTAATAAACCCGCTGCTGCTTCCTTTAAAGTAGTGCGGTATAATACAAAGCCATAGCCCTGGTTTAAATCTTCAAAACATAAGGGATGCTCTGCCACTACCGGTTTACCCAGGTTGGCGAATATTGTTGCCTTTTGCGTAAGTTTAATATTCTTTATGGCAATAGTCGGGCGTGCACCCGGCACCGGCGGAAGTTTTTCGCCGGCAGGCAAATGCTTTTCTATAACCGAACGGAATTTATAAAATTTTGCGGTAGGGTTGCCTGATTCATCCAGCGGAGCATCATAATCATAACTGGATGTTTGCGGCGAATAAGGGTCTTTTTTATTCATATTGGCCCCGTTCATAAAGCCACGGGTAGTACCGCCATGAAACATATAAAGGTTAATAGAAATGCCTGCAGAAAGCACCTCATCCAATTTTTTTGCATCTGCATCTGCATTGCTTCCCTGGTGCGCGCTTCCCCAGCTATCAAACCAACCCGGGTACCACTCTGCTATGTAATAAGGCCCTTTGCCGTTGTGATATTTTTTAATCAACTCTTTTACTTCGGATGGATTATCAAGCCCGTTTACCGCCGGCAAATAACCCGGCAGGTAACCTTTAGGTAATTGTGAAGGGCCATCGCAGGTAAACAATAAGCCGTTAAAGCCTGCTTCGTTGTAAATTTTACGGTTAATATCCAGGTACTCTTTGTCTTCGCCGTATGAGCCATATTCATTTTCTATTTGTACCATTAAAATGTTGCCACCGTTTGTAACCAGCAAGGGCGAAAGCTGCTTACCCAATTGCAAAACATAATCACGGTAATATTTTAAGAACTTCGGGTCTTTGCTTCTAACCTTTAAATCCTTTTCTTTTAATAACCAGTATGGATAACCACCAAATTCCCATTCTGCACAGGCATAAGGGCTTGGCCGCAAAACTACCCATAGGCCTTCTTCTTTGGCTATCCGTACAAACTCTGCAATATCGTTATTACCTGTAAAGTCAAATTTCCCTTCTTCAGGTTCCTGCGCGTTCCAGAAAACGTAAGTGCCAATGGTGTTAAGGCCCATTGCTTTTGCCATTTTCATGCGGGCGCGCCAGTAAGCGCGTGGCACACGGTAACAATGCATCTCGCCGGATATAATTTGCAGCGGTTTGCCGTCAAGCATAAAAGTAGAATCACCTAAGGCAAATGTGTGGTTGGTTTTTTGGGCTTCGCTTTTAAACAGAACCGCTAAAAGCAAAAATAAAAGGCAAAGTTTTTTCATAAACAACATGTAAAGGCTGCAAATTAATGCTTTTTGCCTGTTTAGCAACAGAGGATTGCCCTGTTTTGCCATTAAATGTTTCTAAAAAATATAAAATATTGCTATTATTGCCGCGGGAAATGGTGTCTTCCTTTTAAAATCCGCGTTTGCTGATGGCGCCTGCATTTTACCTTACCGGCTTTTTGCCTGTAAGTAATTTTATATGCAGATGTATCAGATTATAAACTTTCGGTTTCCCACTTTTGCAGCAATAATTTCGCAAACTCCCGGTGCTGCTTTTATTTCTATAATCTATTTTAATACCTTACACTAATGATTGAAAAAAGCGCTTTTTCATTTAAAGAGCAATTTGCCATTATCCGCCAGCTTACCCGGTGGACGATTCTCATCATACCCGCAGCCGTTGCAATTGGCAGTATGGTGGCCTTGTTTTTATGGCTGCTTAGCCTGGCCATTCATTTTCGTTTCAGTCACAAATGGCTGCTGTACCTGCTTCCACTTGCAGGGCTTTTAATTCACTTTATTTACCAGTCTGTAGGCAAGTCATCCGAAAAAGGAAATAATCTTATTATGGACGAGATACACCAACCGGGTGGCGGTGTACCTAAAATGATGGCGCCTGTTATTTTGATCACCACTGTTATAACACATCTATTTGGCGGTTCGGCAGGGCGCGAGGGTACAGCGGTACAGATTGGCGGCAGCATTGCAGGCATGTTCGGGAAATGGTTCGGGCTTAATGAGAGCGATATGAAAGTGATCCTAACGGCAGGTATCGCGTCTGGCTTTGGGGCAGTGTTTGGTACACCTGTAACCGGGGCCGTATTCGCGATGGAGGTTTTAGCCATTGGCGGCATTCAATACAATGCCATTATCCCTGCTTTAATTGCAGCAGTAATTGGCGATATTACTGTTGATGCCTGGCACATTAGCCACGTTCATTACCATATTGATGTTTTACCGCAAACAAGTGATTACATAGCCGGCTTTTTCCATTTCGATATACTGCTGTTGGGAAAAGTTATTTTATCATCGGCTGCTTTTGGGCTGGCAAGTTTTCTGTTTGCAGGTATGGTACATGAAATAAAAGGCATTTGTCTTAAAATTTTTAAAAGCAAATGGATGATCCCCGTTTTCGGTGGCTTGGTTATTATCGGCTTAACCTTTATAATTGGCAAGCCAGATTACCTGAGCCTGGGCGTTGATGCAGAATATCCAAATGCGGTTACCATCCCATCTGCGTTTCATGCAGGCGGCTCCGATACCTGGAGCTGGCTCTGGAAAACCATTTATACCACGCTAACCCTGGGAACCGGTTTTAAAGGCGGCGAGGTAACACCCTTGTTTTATATAGGCGCCACCCTGGGCGATACGCTGTCTGCAGTTTTAAACGCGCCGGTAAGCTTATTTGCAGCGTTGGGATTTATTGCAGTTTTTGCCGGTGCCACTAATACTCCGCTGGCCTGTACTTTTATGGGCGTTGAACTATTTGGAGGCGAACATGCGCTGCTGTTTGCAGTCGCCTGTTTTACGGCTTATATATTTAGCGGGCACGGCAGTATTTACAGTGCACAACGCATTATTGTACCCAAAGTACCTGATGGCGATTTTGCAAACGAAACATCTATTACACAGGCAACCCAACGCAGAGGATACCTGTACGAGAAGCTGATTAAGTATAAAGCAAAAAACTAAGAGATATTAATATTTCTCTTTTAGCTTTGTGTAAGCGATTTATTTAGCTATTCAATAAACCTGTTAAACATTAATTATAAACCATTGGAAAACATATATTCTTTAGCCGGAAAAGTGATAGTTGTAACCGGCGGCACCGGTATTTTGGGCAATGCCTTTATAAACGGCATTGTGGCTGCGGGCGGCACCGTGGGTATTTTGGGCAGAAACCAGAAAGTTGCCGAAGAACGCGCCGATGCCATTAACAAAAATGGGGGACAAGCCCTTGCACTAGTTGCCGATGTATTCAACGAAGCACAGCTACAGGAAGCTGCGCAAAGGGTTTGGGATACTTACGGCCGACTGGATGGGTTAGTAAATGGCGCCGGTGGCAATATGCCCGAAGGTGTTTTGCAACCTGAAGAAGATATTTTTAAGATGAACCTGGAAGGGATGAGACGGGTAATGGATGTTAACACCTGGGGTACCATTTTGCCTACGCAGGTATTTGGTGAGCATCTGGCTCGTACCGGGAAAGGCAGTATCGTTAATATATCTTCCATGAATTCAAAAAGTGCGGTAACCAAAGTATTGGGCTACAACATGGGCAAAGCGGCTGTAGATTGTTATAATCAGTGGTTTGCCGTTGAACTGGCTAACCGTTATGGCGATGCCATTCGTATGAATGCGCTGGCACCGGGTTTTTTCTTAACCGAGCAAAACAGGAATTTACTTACCACGCCCAACGGGGGTTACACACCGCGCGGAGAGTCTGTTATCAGGAAAACGCCCTTTAAAAGATTCGGCCATCCTGATGAACTGATCGGGGCGCTGGTATGGTTGCTTAGCGATGCCTCGGCATTTGTAACCGGGTCGATGATCTGCGTGGATGGTGGTTTTTCCATTTTTAGCGGAGTGTAAGGTCTGATATGAAAAAGTTGCTGCTAACAGGATTTCTACTTGCCTTGTTATCTTTAAGTGCCATGGCGCAGGTAGTAACGCTCGATTACTACTTTAACCGCGAAGTGCATAAAACAAAAGATGGTAAAACGGAACGCTTTCATTACATGTGGGAGGATAACGCAAACACCGGGTTCTCTATCCTTGGCGATGCATTTAAAAGGAACGGGGCTACGCTTAACTCGCTGAACGAAGCACCTACGTCAGCTAATCTTAAGGGAAGCGATATTTATATCATTGCAGACCCCGATACCCGTAAAGAAAGCCCTGCACCTAATTATATTCAACAACATGATATTACAGCAATTTATAAATGGGTAAAGGCCGGAGGCGTTTTGCTGATGTTAGCCAACGACAGCGCTAACGTAGAACTGCCTCATTTTAATCAGCTCGCAGCAGTCTTCGGGATGCACTTTAATGATGATATGCAAAACCACGTTGCAGACGATAATCACTTTGAGGATGGCGCCATCAGTACGGTTAATAACCCACTGTTTAAATCGGCCCGTAAAATATTTATGAAAGATGTTTGTTCCATCGGCATTAAAGATCCCGCAAAAGTAGCCTTAAAAAACAACAACGGAGCTATCGTTATCGCGGTATCAAAAATTGGTAGGGGAACGGTAATCGCAGTAGGCGACCCATGGCTCTACAACGAATACACCAATGGCAGGCTCCCCGCGGGCTTTGATAACGATAAGGCTGCCGCAGACATCACGTCCTGGCTCATTAAACAGATCCCCGGTAAGTAGTCGTTCTCTTTAAAAGGCTATTCCTTAACCTTATAGAACTTAGCTGCAAACAAAAAGATGACTGCGTAACAGACAATAGGCAAATAATAAGCATGTGCAACGCTGTGGTTTGCTACCTGGCCCATAATCAGCGGGAAAATTGCGCCGCCTACAACACCCATCGAAATAAAGGATGGTGCCTGCTGCGTATGGCTGCCCAGGTTCTTAAGCCCCAGGCTAAATATGGTAGGAAACATAATGCTGAAAAAGAAATTGATCATCAGCAATGCGATAAAGGATGGCCAGCCAAAACTTTGCGCCACTACTAAACACATTAAATATTACCCAACGCAAAGGCAGCAAGCAGCTTGTTTGGCGCTATATACTTCATTAAAAGTGTACCTACTATACGCCCTGCTGCCATCATGGCCATAAAAACGCTCATGTAATTACCGGCAACATTATCACTAAAACCCATTACATCGTGCCCATAATTGATAAAAAATGCCCAGGTACCACCCTGGGTAGCCACATTAAAAAACTGCGCTATTACCGCCCATACAAAATGCCGGTGCTGATAAAGTTTTTTTGCAGGCTCGGTATCAACGTTAACAGCCTCCGGGTTAGCGGGGGCATGCGGATCAGTTAACACAGGCATTTTTAGAAACAGGAATGCGATGGCCAATAAAACTACCACGCAGCCTATGCCCACATACAAAGTTTTAACTGACGACAGGTCGTGCGGATCTGCAGTTGCAGAGCTAAAGAAAAAATACGAGCCTATAAGGGGCCGATAATGGTGCCAAATGCATTGAACATTTGCGCAAAATTTAAACGGCGGTCGCTGGTACGCTGGTCGCCAAGGGCAGCAGCAAAAGGGTGGGCAACAGTTTCAAGGGTAGCCATCCCACAACCTAATATCAGTAGAGCTATCCTGAAAAAAGTAAACGATGCAGCATTTGCAGCAGGAACGAATAAAAACAATCCCAGCGCAAAAAGTGAGAGACCGAGAATGATGCCTGCCTTATAGCCAAACTTACGCAGAAAGTACCCGGCCGGCATACTCATAATAAAATATGCTCCAAAAACAGACAACTGTATAAGCCCCGACTAACCTTTAGATACGTTCAGCGCCTCCTGGAAATGCTTGTTCAGCACATCGCTCATGGCGTGCAGTATGCCCCACATCAAAAACAATGAGGTGGCAAAAGCGAAAGCTACTACAAATCTTTTTTCGGTAAAGGCCGGTTGGGATGCCATACAATACAGGTTTATCTGGTAATAATAAGATATTTAATTCAATTCTGTATCGGGCCTAAAAAATTAAAAAGCCGCACCCTGGTAACAGAATGCGGCCCGTTTTAAAAATACTATTATCTCTTATTGAAAGCCTTTAACCGTATGCGGCTGATAAAGTTCTTCCAAACGGATTATTTCGTCTGCGGTCAGTTTAACCGAAAGTGCATCAACAGCATCTTTTAAATGGCCTGGTTTGCTCGCACCGATAATAGGAGCGGTAATAGCAGGCTTGGTAAGCATCCAGGCCAGTGCAACCTGCGCGTTAGGAACGCCTTTCTGTTCTGCAATTTCTGTTACCCGGTTCACAATATCAAAATCAGATGCTACGTCATAAAGCGATTTACCAAAGGCATCTGTCTTTGAGCGTTCTGTTTCTGTACGTTCCTTTGATCTTTTGCCGGTAAGTAAACCACGTGCCAACGGCGACCACGGAATAACCGCTATTTTCTGATCCACGCAAAACGGCAACATCTCGCGCTCTTCTTCCCGGTAAATTAGATTATAATGCGGCTGCATGGAAACAAACCTTGTCCAGCCGTGCTGGTCGGCGGTGTATTGCGCCTTGGCAAATTGCCAGCTATACATTGATGATGCGCCAATGTACCGTGCTTTACCGGCTTTCACTACATCGTGCAGCGCTTCCATTGTTTCTTCAATAGGCGTGTCGTAATCCCAGCGATGTATCTGGTACAAATCTACATAATCGGTTCCCAAACGCTTTAAACTGGCATCTATCGCACTCATAATATGCTTTCGCGATAGCCCCTTATCGTTAGGCCCCGGGCCCATGGGGTTAAATACTTTGGTAGCCAAAACAATATCGTCGCGCTTTGCAAAGTCGCGCAAAGCCTTGCCTACTACCTCTTCGCTCGCGCCTGCAGTGTAAACATCGGCAGTATCAAAAAAATTGAAGCCAAGCTCAAGTGCCTCCTTGATGAATGGGCGGCTTTGTTCTTCGTTCAAAGCCCATGGCCAGCGCTCGGTAGGGCGGCCATAAGTCATGGTTCCGAGGCACAGCCGTGAAACTGTCATCCCGGTATTTCCGAATCTTATAAATTCCATAATATGTTTTAAAAAGACAGAAGGATCAGGTACTGATTATTTCTTTTTTGAAGAATCTTTTTTAGCGGCTGAATCCAGGGCCTGGGTACCGCCCGAAGCGCTGTTATCGCTGCTGGTAGTTTTGATAGTATCAGCCTTTGTGCTGTCTGTAGCGCCAAAACGATTGCCTACCGTATCTTTTCCCTGCGAAGTGTGGTGATCGCCTGTGCAGGCGGCAAAAAAGCCAAAGCTGCCGGCCAGTGCAAGTATAACGAGTTTATTTTTCATGATTATTGATGATGATGTATTTTTTAAACATAATAGGGCAGGTATGGTTTTACAAATAATTGCATTGATCAATTAAACACCCTTTTAGTTCAAATAAAAAATTGGGTGATTTAACGGGTGTACTTTTTGCGATATTTATCCTAAATTAGTGATATTCAAATCCTAAAGTACGTTATGTTACAAACCTTATTTTCAGCAAACATAAAGCTCCCGGAAGGCAGGTATGTATTAGGAATGGTGACCACGGCAGATAATGAAGTTTATAACTTTATAAATTCTGATGCCGAAGCTGACATATTTTTTTCAGTAAAGCGCAACGAGCAACTTAAATGGCAAGCCAATGATGATCGTTCAGACAATATACCCAACGTAATGATCAATCAACTGGGTAATTTAATTGATTATCACCAGTCTGACCCGTATGCGATAGAATTATTGGCCGATAACCTGCTGCCGGGTTATATCCCGCAAAATAACGAAGTAACAGACATCAGTTTTGATCTGCCGCTGGCACCCGACTTTCATCTGCAGGTTTACTACTCAAAAATGATCAACAATTTTGGCGAGGAAGTTTGGGAATACCGTAAAAGTAAAGTGATCTATAGATAACGGAGCCTTAAACAGACTCATTCAGCAACTGCTGTAAGCAATCTATGAATTGGCCCACATGCAGCCCATCTACCAGCGCATGGTGCACATGGATAGAAACCGGCATTGATTTCCTGCCATTTTTTTCCGTCATTTTACCGAATGAAATTTTAGGGCAGCTATCCTTAAAGCTAAACATACGCGCGTGCGAAAGCGATGTAAAATCTATCCAGGGCAAAGGCGAAACGCGGATCACATTTTCCGCAGGTGAACGAACCAGGTCGGTGGCGTTTTTTACACTTTCTGCTTCCGGTAGTGCATTTTTCAGAAACTCCCCAAATTCCGGATAATACTCAAAATAAGCAAAGCCGAAGGTACCATTAGGCCGCCCAATGGTAGACCCGCCATCTATCCGGCTGTAAACAACAACATCTTCGGTATTTTCTATCCGGTATCTGAAAGCTTCGGTATTGTTGGTTGCCACTAAAGTTTTATGCAGGTAATACATGTAAAATGATACGCCTATTTGTTTTGCAGCCTTATAAGCATTGGTGCAATCTACATGTACGCAAACACCATAAAATGGCTCCTCAAACTGGTTAAAGAACTTAAAATGATCACGCCTTGCCCAGGCATCAACATCTAACTTTATTTTACTTAAGGGAGTGATCATTTCTTATGTATTGCTTTAGTAGTTTAATAGTTTGTGCATGGTTTCTTCCAAGCGTGTATTTGCTAAAAATTGCTTTTCCAGACCCTTGTTCATAGGTATAGGTGTATCAAGACTGGCACAACGCAACACAGGTACATCCAGGTAATCAAAACAATGTTCTGATATGTAAGCAGCAACCTCGGCCCCAAAACCTCCGGTTAAGGTATCCTCATGCAATATTAAAGCTCTTCCCGTTGTCATCACACTTTGCGCAACGGCTGTTTTATCCCAGGGCTGCAGGCTGCGCAGGTCTATAATTTCTACACTTAATGCGGGGTGTCTGTTTGCATATTCAATTGCCCAATGCACGCCTAAACCATAAGTTACAATAGTGGCGTCAGTACCTTTTTGCACAACACGTGCTTTGCCTATAGGCACGTAATAATCGCCTCCAGGTACTTCACCACTTAAGGTATTATATAACTGCTTATGCTCAAAAAACATCACCGGGTTGGGGTCGTCAATCGCACTCATCAGTAAACCTTTGGCATCATCGGCAAAGGCGGGGTAAACAACTTTTAAGCCAGGCGTTTTTGTGAACCACGCTTCAGTACTTTGCGACGAAGATGAACCGGCGCCTGCATCAACACCTGTAGGCATGCGAATCACCACATCCGCAGGCTGCTCCCAGCGGTAGTATGCTTTTGCCAAATTATTTACCACATGGTTAAAACCATTGCTTATATAATCTGCTATCTGCATTTCCAACACGGCCTTATAACCGTTTATGGCAAGACCCATTGCAGCACCAATAACTGCCGACTCGCAAAGCGGCGTGTTGCGCACCCTCTTAGGGCCAAATTCTTCTACAAGCTCTTCGGTCACTTTATAAGCGCCGCCAAACTCGGCTATGTCCTGGCCCATCAAAATAAGGTTGTCAAACTGCTGCATGCTTAGCTTTAAAGCATCGTTTATAGCATCCCGGTAAAGTTTATTTTCCGACGGTTTTGGTAATATTTCGGTTAAATGATGAGGCTTGTATACATCGTTTAATTCAGCAGCTATATCAGGAACGATGTCTGGCTCGTTAAACGCCTTTTCTATTTCTGCATCTATTAATGCTGTATATTCATTGTGCATCTGCGGTAGCCACTCTTTACGCAGCACCTGCTCGTCCAGTAAATAGCCTTCTAAATTGCGGAGCGGGTCCCTTTGGCGCCACGCATCAATCAAATCCGCCGATACGTATTTATTTCCCGATGCTTCATCATGGCCGCGCATTCTAAATGTAAGGCACTCTAACAACACAGGGCGCGGGTTTTCGCGCATGCTTGTAGCCAGCTCATTTACCGCATGATAAACTTCCAGCAGGTTGTTACCATCTACCTGCCTGCCCTCCATGCCATAACCTGCTGCCCTATCAACCAGATGTTTTGCTTTATATTGTTGTTTAACCGGGGTAGACATGGCGTAGCCATTATTCTCAACCAAAAATATAACCGGCAGGTTCCATACGGCAGCAAGGTTAAGCGCTTCGTGAAAATCGCCCTGGCTGGCGGCTCCTTCGCCTATAAAAACAAGTGTCGCTTTTTTACGGTCGCTTAAGGTATCTGCAAGGGCAATTCCATTTGCTATTGCCAATTGCGAGCCTGAATGTGATTTAGTACCAATAAATTTGTATTCCTGCGTACCAAATTGAAATGAACCATCCCGGCCTTTTGTAAAACCCGAAGCTTTCGCTTCCCATTGCCCCATCAGTCTTGAAAGCGGCACATCCCTCACGGTAAACACACCCAGGTTGCGGTGCGCAGGCAAAATGTATTCATCGTTATTCATTGCAAGGGCGCTTCCTACTGCTACAGCCTCCTGCCCTATTCCCGAAAACCAGTTGCCTAAACGCCCTTGTTTAAAAAGAAAAAGCATTTTTTCTTCTATCAGGCGCGGCCATAATAACCTTTTATATAACTCAAGCAGTTGGTTATTATTCAGGTTTTTTCGGTCGAAAATCATGCGGCAAAACTACTGAAGTTTTCAAAACTTTGTATGTTTGGGCAAATTTCGCTTACTCCCGCACGGGGTTTTGTAATAGGCTAAATACAAATTTTAAAGCCCGAACGGTAATAATTTGGTACCTTGTGTTGCTCTATTTTTTAGAGGATCAGTAAATAAAATTGAATATTTGAAAAGCCATTTATCATCCATATGAAAAAACATTACTTACTTGTTTTACTGGTTTTAGCTGTATTTGCTATAGCTGCAACCACGCATGATTATTTTCTTTTACCCGAAAACTTCTTTCTTCACAAAGGCGATAAGCTGAACATTCACCTGGTGGGTGGCGAAACATTTGTTAAACAGGAAGAAATTCCTTACCAGGCAAAAAAAATAGAAAAGTTCATGCTTTATGAAGGTTCTAAAAAAACGGACCTTACTAAAATGGCGAAAGACAGCGCCGTACCTTTAGCAAGCTACCCAATGAACAACAGCGGGCAAGCGTTGATAGAACTAACCCGCGGAACAGAATCTATTGATGCCTCGAGAGATAACTTTTCTGAATACTTAACCAACCAGGGCCTTGATAAACTGGCCGACAAGGTAAAAAATAGTAACCAGTTCAGGATACGTGAAAAATATACCCGTTACTTAAAAACATTAGTTTCTGTAGATAACCATGATGGCAGTGCATATGAAAAAGTTGTAAATGCCGAGTATGAGCTGATATTAAAAGATAACCCTTACAATAAAAAATACGGCGATGACCTGGTGGTAAAACTGTTGTTTAAAGGCAAGCCGGCAGTTTCAGCTATTGTACAGTTGTTTATCCGGTCTATTGCGGGCAACGTTTATTCCCAGAACTACACAAGCGATAAGAACGGTGAAATATCGCTCACCATGAGCCGCGAAGGTATTTATATGCTGCGCAGCGAACACATTGAACCCACTAAAGACAAAGACGCCGATTACCAAAGCTGGTGGACAGCCTACACCTTTGTTTTCAGCAGCTCGGACGAAGTACCAAGCACTTATAAAGAGTTTAATTTCGGTAACAAGCATTAAGCAAAAAGCCAGCCTGATTTCACCAGGCTGGCTTTTTAATATATTATTGTTTTAATAACGGTTAGTCATCCATTCCGTTTTTCTCTTTCCATTGCTGGCTAAAAGATTTCGGTGCTATGGTAGGCATTTCGCGCAAGTGGCCCCAGGTATTTTTGAAAAGCAGCTTTAGTAAAAAGTTTTTAACGCCTCCGCTAAAAAAGTCCATAAACTTTCTGTTAAGCATTCCCTTTTTCCAGCCGCTCCATCCCCATTCTTCTTTGGTTGCAGTAAGGTGTTCATTTACAGCATCCCGGCGGTTAAGCAGCAACATTTTGTGAATATCGATCTTAACAGGGCATACTTCGGTACATTTACCGCAAAGGCTGGATGCGTAGCTTAAGTGCTTAAACTCTTCCATACCTTTCATGTGCGGGGTTATAATAGAACCTATAGGCCCACTGTATGTAGTTTCATAGCTATGGCCACCAATATTACGGTATACCGGGCAGGCATTTAAACATGCGCCGCAGCGAATGCAATATAACGCTTGTCGCTGATCTTTTTGAGCCAGTAAATTGGTGCGCCCGTTATCAAGCAAAACCACATACATTTCGTCGGGGCCATCGGTTTCATTCGGTTGCCGGGGGCCGCTCAAAATGGTATTGTAAACCGTTAAATTCTGCCCCGTGCCATGTGTTGCCAGCATTGGCCAAAACAGGTCCAGATCGGTTATAGAAGGGATAATTTTTTCTATACCTACTACCGCGATATGTATTTTAGGGAATGATGTGCTCAAACGGGCGTTGCCTTCGTTTTCGGTAATGGCTATGCTGCCGGTATCGGCTATTATAAAATTGGCACCCGTAATTCCTACATCGGCCCTTAAATATTTTTCGCGTAACAGTTCACGTGCTTTGAGGGTCAACTGTTCGGGCGTAGCGTCAATAGGTGTCCCAAAGCGCTCGTTAAACAACCGGGCAATATCTTCTTTAGATAAGTGCATAGCCGGCGTAACAATATGATACGGCCTTTGCCCAAGCAACTGAACTATATATTCTCCCAGATCTGTTTCTAAGGACTCTATATTATTGTGCTCTAAAAACTCATTCAGGCCAATTTCTTCCGTCGCCATAGATTTAGACTTGACAACGGTTTTTGCATTGGCTCTGTTTATAATATTCAGTATCTCCCTGTTAGCTTCGTCGGCATCATTTGCCCAGATTACCTTACCGCCACGCCTTTGAAAGTTTGCTTCAAACTCTGGTAATATCTTATCCAGGTTTTCCATCACCCGCCATTTTATTACATGGCCGCGGCGCTTGGCATTTTCCAGGTTCGCCAAGCCAGCTAAACCCTTTTCAACGGCATTATCGTATTTACCAATATTATAATTGATTATACGGCGGTGACTGGTATCAAACGCTTTTTCTTCAGATGCAATCAAAAATTCATCCGCTGTGCTTCCCATATTTGCGAAATTAGGCTTTTATTATCAAAACTTAGTTCTTCCCGGCGCAATACCTGATCTATAAACAACAAAAAAGGCGCAAATGAGTTGCGCCTTTTTTTTAAACTTTTTGTCTTCTATTTTGAAGACACATTATAATCTAGAGACACAATGTGTTGTGTCTCTACGGGGTGGATTATTTTTTTGCGTCGACTACGGGGCGGTTTTCTGCATTTAGCAGATCCCAGGCGGTATAAAATACCAGCTGTGCCCTTTTTGCCAACAGCGGGAAGTTTATCTTGCTTACTTCATCCCCGGGGCGGTGATAATCATCATGCACGCCGTTAAAGTAAAATATAATAGGAACGCCATGTTTAGCAAAGTTATAATGGTCTGAACGATAGTAGAATTTGTTCGGATCGTTCGGATCGTCGTATTTATAATCCAGGTCCAGTTTGGTATAAGTGCTATTAGCATTCTCACTTACCTTATGCAGATCACTGCTTAGCATAGCAGAGCCTATTACATACACGTAGTTTGCAGAGTCTGGTTTTTTAAGGTACTCATGACCTACGCGGCCAATCATATCTATGTTTAAATCGGCAATGGTATTGGCCAGCGGTATAACCGGATGATCGGTATAATATTCTGAGCCTAATAGTCCTTTTTCCTCGCCTACGTTACCTAAAAACAGAATGCTTCTGCGCGGGCCGTGTCCATCTTTTTTTGCTTTGCTAAAAGCACGGGCAATTTCCATGATGCCGGTTGTGCCAGAGCCATCATCGTCCGCGCCATTGTTAACACGGTCGCCGGGAGTTCCCTCCGGTAAAATGCCAATGTGATCGTAATGTGCAGATATTACCAGTGTTTCATCCTTTAGTTTAGGGTCACTTCCTGGTAGATAACCTAATACATCTACTGCTTTAACATCTTTATAATCGTTGTGGAAAGTCATCTTTACTTCTGCTTTCAGCGTTTGCCCGGCTGCGCCTGTTGCGGCAGTTGCCTTTAAATCGGCGAAAGTTTTACCGGTCGATTTTGTAAACTCATCCGCCATTTCGGGAGTAATCAGTATGATGCCTGTTCCGGCTGCTTTTGGTTTGTTGGCAGGGTCCTTTATAGCAATGCTACTGCCTGCTGTTGCAAAGTTCCTTTTAATTGCAGCGGCAGCTTCAGTATTTACAGCAAATATAAGCGCAGGGCCTTTTGTAAGTATGTTACCAATTATTTTCATCCTCGCAGGCGACATGCGGAAACTGGTATTCGGTTTAACGCCCTCCTGCGGCTTATCTTCATTGATCCATAGCACAACCTTATCTTTTAAATCAAGCCCTGCCAATTCTGTATCTGTTCCATAACCAACATAAACAACGTCGCTTGCGGTTATGGTTTTATCATCGGCTCCTCTACCCGGCGAAAAGTCTTTACTCCTGTCAAAAACATGGCCGTTAACAGTGCAGGTTGTGGTAAGCGTACTCTCAACTAACGGTACATCCAGAAAATACGAACCGTTTACAATTGGCTGTAAACCGAGCGATTTAAACTCATCAGCAATGTAATGTGCGGCTTTATCAGCACCGGGTTTTCCTGTTTCGCGACCTTCATACGCATCAGATGCTATAATACTCAGGTGCTTTTTTGCAAGGTCGGCGCTTATAATCTGCGCATATTTAACTTCTGTAGGGTTTTGCTGTGCGTAGGCAGCAACAGTTAAAACAACAGAAGAAAATGTAAGAAACGCTTTTTTCATATATCTGTGATTTAGTAATGTGTGTTCAGAAAATAAATATCGTGTTTTAGCACGATATTTTGTCTCTTCTTATCGTATGTCTCCCGCCTTCAAAGTCTGTAGTTAAAAATATATCAACAAGTTTTTTGGCTGTATCGATGGAAATATGGCGGGCAGGAAGGCAGATGATATTGGCGTCGCTATGACTGCGGGCACGTTCGGCAATTTCCTCGTTGAAACAAATAGCAGCACGTATGCCCTGGTGTTTGTTGGCTGTCATGGCAACACCGTTACCATTGCCGCAGATAAGAATACCAAAATCAAATTCGCCGCTTTCAACGGCCGAGGCTACAGGATGCGCAAAATCGGCGTAGTCAACAGATTCAGGTGTAAAGGGACCAAAATCTTTAATTTCCGTTCCGTTTAACTGTTCCATAATCTGTTGTTTATAATCATAACCGGCATGGTCTGAGCCGATAGCTATCTTCAGGTCCTTTTTCATTTACAGGTAAATTTAAAAAAAGAAAAGGTAACACCTGAAGCTTTTTAAGACGCCATCAGGTCGTTATTGCGTTTAATTCTGCGCTTTTCAACTATTGATGATACGATGATACCTACCTCGTAAAGTACCAGCAACGGCGCACTTACAATTGACATCGTAAGCATATCGGGCGTTGGTGTAATAATCGCAGCAACTATCAAAATAACGATGATAGCATAACGGCGGGTAGAACGCATAAACAATGGCGTTAAGATACCAAGGCTTGATAATATGTAAACCAGGATAGGCAATTCAAAAACTACACCGGTAGCAAGGGTTAAAGTTGTAACCGACGAAAGGTAAGAATCGATACTGAACATATTCTCAATAGCGGTACTTACCTGGTAATTTGCCAGAAAAGCAATAGACTCCGGCGCTATAACATAATAGCCAAACATTACACCTACAATAAAAAGAAAGGATGCATAGCCTACAAAGCCAGATGCAGCTTTGCGTTCCTTTTCATGAAGCGCAGGTTTTATAAATTGCCATATTTCCCATAGCAGGTACGGAAATCCCAAAACGATACCGATAATGATAGACGAGTTTATCTGTAAGGTAAACTGGCCGGCCATTTCGGTATTGATTAAGTGGCCGGGTATTTTAGTGATACAAAATCCATCCATGTGGAGGATGTCGCCCAGCCTGCACATAGCGCGGTATGTGAAAAAGTGGACGTCCATCGGGCCCATTATGATCTTATTCCAGATAAAATCATAAAAGTAAAATGCAAGGCCGGTGAAAACAAGAACTGCTATGCTCGCTCTTATCAGGTGCCATCTTAAAGCCTCCAAATGTTCAAAGAACGACATCTCGGCTTCCATGTTCTTCCCCTTTTCCCTGATCGTATCGACCAGTTTATCACCTATTTTGCTCATGCTTGGTTAAATATCCTGAATATTAAAACGAATATATGCTTATTAATTTAAACGGTTTTATTATTCAGCATATTCAAAGGTTTCCATAAACTTGGTAGTAAAGTTACCTGCCCTGAAGTTAGGGTCTTTCAGCAATTTTAAATGGAATGGAATGGTTGTTTTGATACCTTCAATAACAAATTCGCTAAGTGCGCGCTCCATGGTGCTCAAAGCTTCATCGCGGGTTTGAGCCACGCAGATAACCTTAGCGATCATAGAATCATAATTTGGCGGGATGGCATAGCCGGTATAAACGTGCGTATCAACTCTAACCCCGTGGCCACCCGGTGAGTGGAAATTAGTGATCTTACCCGGTGAAGGGCGAAAATTGTTGAACGGATCTTCGGCATTGATGCGGCACTCAATTGCATGCAGTATCGGTTCGTAGTTTTTACCGGAAATAGGAATACCGGCAGCAACTTTAATCTGCTCTTTTATCAGGTCGAAGTTGATAACTTCTTCTGTTACCGGATGCTCTACCTGTATACGGGTATTCATCTCCATAAAATAAAAGTTACGGTCCTTGTCAACCAAAAACTCAACGGTACCTGCTCCTTCGTATTTAACGGCCTTTGCGCCTTTTATAGCAGCATCACCCATTTTTTTACGAAGCTTTTCTGTCATAAACGGCGATGGAGATTCCTCAACCAATTTTTGGTGGCGGCGCTGTATAGAACAGTCTCGCTCGGACAGGTGGCAAACTTTTCCATATTGGTCGCCTACTACCTGTATCTCAATGTGGCGTGGGTCCTGAACATATTTTTCAAGGTACATGCCATCGTTGCCAAAGGCGGCTCCAGATTCGGCACGTGCAGAATCCCAGGCAGCTTCAAACTCTTCGTCTTTCCAAACAATACGCATACCGCGGCCGCCACCACCGGCGGTAGCTTTCAGTATAACAGGGTAGCCGATCTTTTTTGCTATATCGATACCTTGTTTAACGCTTTGCAGCAAACCTTCAGAACCGGGGATAGTAGGTACACCGGCCTTTTTCATGGTTTCCTTAGCAGAAGATTTATCGCCCATTGCGTTGATCTGCGCTGCCGTAGCACCAATAAATTTAATACCGTATTCGGCACAGATGGCCGAGAATTTAGCATTTTCAGATAAGAATCCGTATCCCGGGTGTATGGCATCTGCGTTGGTTAGTTCCGCAGCAGAGATAATGTTAGGGATATTTAAGTAAGAATCGCGGCTTGCAGGCGGCCCTATACAAACTGCTTCATCAGCAAAACGTACATGCAGGCTCTCCCTGTCGGCGGTTGAATATACAGCTACGGTTTTAATGCCCATCTCCTTACAGGTGCGAATAATTCGCAGGGCTATTTCACCACGGTTAGCTATTAATATTTTTTTAAACATAGTTACAAAAATGTGCAGATGTGCAAATATGCAGATGTGCGGATTTTATTAATGTATCGATATGCTGTGCCATAAATTAAGATCATGCAGTTATCTGCACATCTGTAATCTGCACACTTGCATATGACTAAACGGGTTCTACTAAAAACAATGGCTGGTCATACTCAACCGGCGAAGCGTTGTCTACCAGTACCTTTACGATACGGCCGGATACTTCCGATTCGATCTCGTTAAATAGTTTCATCGCCTCGATGATGCAAAGCACGCTGCCTTGTTTTATTTCGTCGCCTACGTTTACAAACAGCGGCTTCTCAGGGCTTGCAGAACGGTAAAAAGTACCGATCATTGGCGATTTTATAGTAATGTATTTTGAAGTATCGGCTACCGGCTCAGACACCTGTAGTACAGGTGCGGCAGTAATTACAGGCTGCACGGGTGCAACATGCTGTACTTCCGGAATAGTTGCATTAACTATTGTTTGAACCTGGTTTGTTTTAATAGTGATCTTAAAATTTTCCTGTTCAATTGAAACTTCGTTCACGCCTGATTTGGAGACAAAGCGTATAAGATCCTGAATTTGTTTAATGTCCATGCCCGGGTTAAATTGGTTTCAGATAAGTTTTATATTCTAAATTATATGATAAATTGCAGCAATGCAAATATATACTTATTGGTTACTTTCGGTTAAATATCAGTAAATTAACAACATTTAAATTTATAATGTTGTGTTTTTACTTCCTCAATAAAATATTGAGAGATCAATAGGCCCATTTTAAATAAACAGAACCCCAGGTAAATCCGCCGCCAAAGGCAGCTAAAATAAGATTATCACCTTTTTTAAATTTACTTTCCCACTCCCATAAACAAAGCGGTATGGTACCATTTGTAGTGTTGCCATAGCGCTCAATGTTGATGATCACCTTATCGGCACTTAAGCCGGTTCTGTTGGCAGTAGCATCAATAATACGCTTGTTAGCCTGGTGCGGTACCAGCCATGCAACATCTTCAGACTGCAGGCTGTTCTTTTCCATAACTTCGGCTGCTACATCGGCCATATTGGTTACGGCAAATTTAAATACTGCCTGTCCTTCCTGGTATGCAAAATGTTCCATTGCATCAACCGTTTCATGCGAAGCCGGTTTGATAGAGCCGCCCGCTTTTTGATGCAGGTACTGCACGCCAGAGCCATCGCTTTTTAAAATGGAATCTACAATGCCGTTGCCTTCCGTATCCGGTTCCAGCAATACTGCGCCGCAGCCATCACCAAAAATAATACAGGTGGCGCGGTCTTTATAATTGGTGATAGACGACATTTTATCGCCGCCTATTACAAGTACTTTTTTATGTTTTCCGCTTTCTATGAATTGTGAACCGGTAACCAGCCCGAATAAAAAGCCCGAGCAGGCGGCCTGTACGTCATATCCCCAGGCATTTTTAGCACCAATTTTATGGGCCAGTATGTTTGCCGTAGCCGGGAAAACCCTATCGGGAGTGGTGGTACAAAATATAATCAGTTCTATTTCCTCAGCGCTTATACCTCTTTTTTTAAGCAGCCCTTCAACTGCGGGTACTGCCATGTCTGATGTTCCTAATCCTTCGCCTTTTAATATTCTTCGCTCTTTAATACCGGTACGGGTGGTTATCCACTCGTCGTTAGTATCTACCATTGTTTCCAGCTCCTGGTTAGTTAAGATATAGTCGGGTACATAACCGTTAACAGCTGTAATAGCAGCGTGAATTTTACTCATTTTATATTTTATTAAAGGCCGGTGTTGTTGTAAAGTTCTGGCTCTAATTAAACGTTTTAATATGCAAATTTAGTTTAAAGTTACCGCCCGCATATTATGCAAACGTTACCTACACTTAATAGGCCCATTTTAGATAAACGGAGCCCCAGGTAAACCCGCCGCCAAAAGCAGCAAGTATCAGGTTATCGCCTTTTTTGAATTTATTTTCCCATTCCCAAAGGCAAAGCGGCAAGGTTCCGTTAGTAGTATTACCGTATTTTTCAATATTGATAACTACCTTATCTGCGCTTACGCCGGTGCGGTTTGCAGTGGCGTCAATAATACGCTTGTTGGCCTGGTGTGGTACCAGCCATGCTATATCATCGTGCTGCAGGTTGTTCTTCTCCATTATTTCAGCAGCAACCTCGGCCATGTTGGTAACGGCAAACTTAAATACGGTTTTTCCTTCCTGGTAAAGGTAATGTTCGCTGGCGTCAATGCTTTCATGCGATGGCGGTTTCACCGAGCCGCCTGCTTCCTGTTTCAGGAATGGAAGGCCCGAGCCATCACTTCTTAAAATGGAATCTATAAGGCCATTACCCTCCGTATCGGGCTCCAGCAATACTGCGCCGCAGCCATCGCCAAAAATAATGCAGGTAGCCCTGTCTTTATAATTAACTATCGACGACATTTTATCGCCGCCAACTACCAATACTTTTTTATGTTTTCCGCTTTCTATAAACTGCGCGCCGGTGGTTAAGCCAAATAAAAAGCCCGAGCAGGTAGCCTGCATATCGTAGCCCCAGGCGTTCTTAGCGCCAATTTTATCAGCCAGTATGTTTGCGGTGGCAGGGAAAACGCGGTCGGGTGTGGAGGTACAAAAGATAATCAGTTCAATCTCTTCTGCGCTAATGCCGCGTTTTTTTAACAATCCTTCAACGGCAGGTACTGCCATATCAGATGTACCGAGCCCTTCACCTTTTAGTATTCTGCGCTCCTTAATACCGGTACGCGTGGTGATCCACTCATCGTTTGTATCTACCATTGTTTCCAGCTCCTGGTTAGTAAGGATATAATCCGGAACGTAACCATGTACAGCTGTAATAGCAGCATGAATTTTACTCATTCTAAAATATCTTTTACTGAAAAGCCAGCTTTATTTTGTCAATAAGCGAACTTTCTACCATGGTTTTTGACAAAAGCACCATGTTTTTGATAGCTTCGGGGCTGGATATGCCGTGGCCTACTACAACAGGCGCATTTACGCCCAGTATAGGGCTGCCGCCATATTGCTCATAGTTGAACCTATCAAAAAATTCGTCTTTTATCCCTTTTTTAAGAGTAACTACGTAAAACGATTCGGCAAGTTTTAAAATAATATTGCCTGTAAAGCCGTCGGTTACAAAAACATCGGCATGTTCGCCAAAAAGATCCCTGCCCTCTACGTTACCTGCAAAATTTATAAGTCGCGATTCTTTCATCAGCGGGTAAGCAGCCTGGCAAAGCAAATTGCCTTTCTCCTCTTCTTCGCCAATGTTCATCAATGCCACCCTCGGGTTGCTGATATGAAAGATATGCTCGGCAAATAAACTGCCCAGTATACCAAACTGCAGTAAAAATTCGGGTTTACAATCAGCGTTAGCGCCTACATCTACCAAAATACCAAGGCCGCCCTTTAATTTAGGGGCAATGGTAGTTAGAGCCGGGCGCAAAACACCGGGGATAGCCTTAACGCTAAATAAAGAGCCAACAAGCATTGCACCGCTGTTACCAGCAGATGAAAATGCCTGTATATAGCCTTCTTTAAGCAGCTTAAAGCCTACAGAAATACTTGAATCGGGTTTTTGTACTACCGCTTTTGTAGGATGTTCGCCCATGCCAATCACTTCGGTTGTGTGAACATACTCGAAGAGACCGGGGTCGAAATTATTTTCCTGAAGTATACCTACAGCCACTTCCTTATCGCCGATAAGTACAAGTTGCTGGTCGGCAGATAAAGCTTTATAAGCTGCAATTGCCCCTAAAACAGTTGCTTTGGGAGCGTAATCACCGCCCATAATATCTAAGCCAATCTTCATTTCAGAAAATTAAAAACTTAGGCTACAGTTGCTTTCTCAATCAGTAATTTACCGTTGTAGTAAACATTACCGTCAACAGTGTAAGCTCTGTGTGGTAAATGTACAGCACCGGTAGTTTTGCATGTAGTTAAAGTAGGAGCAACAGCTTTGTCATGTGTTCTGCGCTTATCTCTTCTCGATCTTGATAACTTACGTTTTGGATGTGGCATAAATCCTGATATTTAATATTATTTAATTTTTCTGAGCGCGTCCCACCGTGGGTCCGTTTGCTCTTTCTGTTCTGCATTACCGGTAAGCTTACTTAAGCTTGCCAGCATTTCCTTGTCACAATATGGAGTATTCCCCTCATCGTTACACACCGTAATAAATGGCAGTGCAACGTTTATGTATTCGTAAATCAACCCCGCTATATTGATCTCATGATCATTTTTAGTAAGGATGATGATTTCTTCGTCCTCGTCAATCTCCTCATCACTAAACTTTGCTATCTGCTGTTCGTGCACATCCACCTGTTGCGGATACTGCGCCAAACATCTGTCGCAATTTGTATCAATGGTGCCGGTTATGTGAAAGTTGAGGATCAGCATGGTTTCCTGCTTTTCAAGCTCCACATCACATTTTAAGTTTGCCTTTTTTACCAGCGAATATTCAAATTCGTCAAAAAAAGCATCCGTAACCAAATATTCAAACTGGTGCTTTCCCAGCTTAAGGCCGGTGAAAGGAATCGAGTAATTTTTAAGCGATTTCAATGAGCAACAATTAGCCCGCAAATGTAGGGATAAATTTCATATTTGAAAAGTGTTTTTTAAAAAGGATTTCAGCCCTATTCTGCCAGTTTTAGCAACACCTTTTCAGAGTAAAAAAGCCGCCTCACTTTCGCGGGCGGCTTCAATATCAGTTAATTATTTTGGCTCGTTAGGGTTTTTATCCCACCATAACTTGGTACCCCCATTATCAGGGCCGCCCAGTGCTGCAACACCGGTAGCAACGCCTTTAGGGTTAACCTTATTTTCATTGGTGGTATAAGGCAAACGGCGCACATAACCTGTTGTAGTAATTGTACCGCCGCTGTCATTTTCAATAACAGGGAATATTTTCGGATAACCCGTACGCCTGAAATCAGACCAGGCTTCCTGCCCGTCGGGATAAATAGCAAGCCATTTCTGGGTAATGATCCTTTGCAAGTTTTGCTCAAAGGTTGCACCGGCATTCCATTTAATGGTAATGTTATTAAGGTACGCATTACCTGCAGGTACATTGTTTGAGCCATCTGTAGGGTCTATGTAAGGAGCCGCAGTACTGGTAGCATCTGATAAATAACCGCCCGGCATAGCAACGCCTTTATCCTGGAATGATTCTGTTATACCTGCTTCATAGAAAGACTGTGCAGTACCGGCACCCATGTTCCAGCCGCGTAAAGCGCCTTCGGCCCTTAAGAAGTAGCTTTCAGATGCGTTCATGATCTGCATAGGTGTGGTAGCGGTAACATTCAGCAAAGAGAAGCCGAGGTATTTTGGCGTGGTGATGTTTATACCGCTCCTGATACCTTCATAGCTACTTGGGTCGTAGGTTGATTTTAAGAAATATGCACCTTCACGCGGGTCGTTATAACCTTCTGTAATGGATTTCATTACCGCATTCTCGCTAATATCCTGGTAAGCATTGGTGATGTTCCACAATGCGTTCTGGTATGAAAGGCCATTTACCATGTTAAGCATAGCATCGTCAGATGGTGCACTTAATAAACCGTTAGGATCGGCACATGCTTTTTCTGCCTGTGTTTGCGCAGTTGCCGCATCGGCGTATACAATACGCATTGCCAAACGCAGCCTTAGCGTGTTGGCAAATTTAAGCCATTGCTTGTAGTCGCCGCCGTATACAAAGTCAAAAGGTTTAAACGGCGTAGCACCCGGATTAGCCTTTACATAAGCAGTAAGGGTAGTTACTGCGGTATCCAGTTCGTTAAAAAACCTTTTGTAAATATCCTGCTGTGCGTCATAAGGTACATAGAATGCATTGTTTCCGTATTGTGAATACGGAATAGGACCATAAATATCAGTTACACGGTGCATCCCCTCCACCTTAAGGATAAGCGCTATAGCAACAAAGTGCTGATCCTGCGGCCTGGCAAGTGTTTTAACCTGCAACCAATTATTCATTATATGCTGGTTACCGGTATCAAATGCCTGGTTGTTCCAGTCATAACGCATAAAATAAGTAGCGTTATTAGGGCCGAAACCATAATCGGGTGAAGCCATGTAGCCGGAGAAAATATCAGCATTTAAATTTTGCTGCACCTGGTAAATGTAATCTACCGGGCTGGCAATGTTTTCTTCCATATCCGGTAAGAAACCACCTATGTATTGAAAATCTCCGGCTGACTGAGCTTTGGTTACTAAACTTGGATTTGTATTAAGTGCATCGAAATTTTTGGTACAAGAACTTATGGCAAATAGGCCTAAAATGCCTGCACATAACATCCTGCTTCTTTTATATATCGTTTTCATCTCTGTTTAAATTGGATTTGTTATTAAAATCTTGCTGACACGTTGAAACCTAAAGATCTTGTGCTTGGCTGGCCAAATAAATCTATACCCTGTAACGAGTTATCGGTTGATAAGGTAGTTTCAGGATCATAAGGTGCTTTCAGGTAGAAGAAGAACAAGTTACGACCGGTAAACGCGATACGAAGATTGCTGATCTTGTTATTGAACATAGTGCTTGGAAAGGTATAACCTATTGATGCTTCCCTGAAACGGATATTTGTAGCAGAGTAAGCATATTGTGTTAATGCGCCTGAACGGCCACCTACCGAGTTGTAATAACTTTGCGGATCAAGCCTTACGCCATTAACCAGGACACCGCCTGCATCCCTTGCCTGTGCCGAAGCTTCAGACACGCCATACTGATCAAGGTAAGCCTGGGTCATGTCAACAACTTCGCCGCCAAAACGGCCATCGATAGTAAAGGCCAGGTCGAACTGTTTGTAGTGGAACGTGTTTGTCCAGCCTAAAAGGAAGTTAGGATTTGAGTTACCAATGTCAACAAACTGGTTGGCATCGCTTATAACCTTTGGTTTGCCGCCTACTACTACTATGTTTCCATTAGCATCTCTCAGGAAATCGCTGCCGTATATTTCTCCAAATGGTTTGCCAACTCTTGCCTCAAGTGCATAGCTGCTAAACGAATTAGGGAAAATAAATTGCGTTCGGGGGCCGCTTGTTGGGTCTGTATATAGCGCAAGTACCTTGTTACGGTTCATGGAGAAAGTAACTGTAGAGTTCCAGTTAAGGCCGCTTACAATATCGCCATGGTAGCCTAAGCTTCCTTCAAAACCTTCGTTCCTTACGTTACCGCCGTTAACATACTGGGTAAGATAACCGCCGGAGGCTGATGAGGTGCTAACGTTGAATAACTGGTTAAAAGAGTTGGTATGATAGTAAGTCGCATCGAAACTTAAATGATCATTAAAGAAACGCCATTCCATACCTGCCTCAAACGAGTGGGTAATTTCCGGCTTTAAATTGGCAAGCGGTTTTATAAGGTTTAAATTAAGATAACCATTGCTTAAACTATACTGCGCAGGTGTACTAACGAAAGTTGGGATAGAGTTACCAACATCTGTGTATGATACACGCAGTTTACTGTAGCTGATAAAATCGGGCATTTTAAACATGCTGCTTAATACATCGCTTAAACCTACAGATGGGTAAAAGAAAGCATCATGATTGGTATAAGCCAAGGCTGATGACCAGTCGTTACGGCCGGTTATGTCTAAGTAAAGAAACTTTTTGTAACCAAAGTCAAAACTGCCGAAAAGTGATTGTGTCTGTGCTTCGGTTTTATTGGTTTGTGAAAATGGATTACCATTGGTTAAGATAACGTTACCTACGTTAAAAAAGTTAGGAACATTACCCAAATGGCCATTGAAGCCAAGCGAGCTGTTTTGGTTATCTTGGATAATTGAACCTAATGTACCGTTGAAGCTAAAATCTTTTGAAAGATCTTTAACAGCGTTTAATAAAAGGTCGGCATAGACCTGGTTACTTCCGCTCGAGGTATAAGCATAACTTCCCGTAGTGCTTGATAGTAAAGTTGTTGTACCTGCATATAGTTCCTGGCTGCTGGTTTGGTCGGCTTTATCAACCTTAACACGTGCCTGCAAATTCAACCAACTGGTGAAATCATACTTAGCCGAAACAGATGCAAGTAAACGGTTAAGCCCCTGGTTTGTAGGGTTACGATACTGAATCCAGTATGGATTCTGCAAATCATCGCCCGAGCCACTTTTATAAGGCTGAATCCAGTTTGGCAGGTTGATATAACGTGTTGCATCAAAAGATTCGTAGTTTTTATACTGATTAAAATCTACGCCTCTTGGAAACAAATAAACACTTGTTAAGGGGTTAAAATAAGTTCCGGAGTTAGGACGATCCACCGTGTTCTGGAAAATATAGTTACCGCTCAAATCCAGGGTTAATTTGTCATTAAGCAGTTTAGCAGTGTTACGGATGCTGATGTTGTTACGGGTAAAAGTATTGTTTGGCTCAATACCAGTTGAATGGGTATTTGCGTATGATACATATGTTTGGTTCTTCTCTGTACCTGTACTTAAAGTAAACGAGTTTATGGCGTTTACACCGGTATTAAAGTAGCTTGCCGGATTTAAGTTTGAACTTCCTGCAGCCTGCCTTGCACCATAAGAGTTGATAGATGTAAGGTTAGTTGTATCACGGTCGCCGCGTGCATATTCATTTTGAAGCTTTGGTAATAATACAGCTTTATCAAAGGTAGTGTTTGAATTAAAGGTAATAGTAGTTTTACCGGCTTTACCTTTTTTAGTGTTTATTAAAATAACACCGTTAGCAGCAGCGCTACCGTAAAGTGCCGAAGCAGAGGCACCTTTTAATACGCTGATACTCTCAATATCATCCGGGTTAATGTTAGAGATACCATCGCCTCCATCAGCACCGTATGAGAACGGGCCGTTAGGCTGGCCAGAGGTAAGCGGGTTTAGCGGAATACCATCTACCACATATAATACGTTGCTGCTGCCAAAGATGGATTTGTTACCCCTTAACACCACCTTGGTTGAGCCGCCCGCGCCCGACGAACTCTGCTGAATCTGTAAGCCTGATACTTTACCATCCAGACTGTTTACAAAGCTTGGGTCTTTTGCTACTTCCAGTTCCTTGCCCGATACGGTTTGCTGGTCGTAACTTAATGATGATTTGTTCCTGGTTAAACCCAGTGCTGTAACAACCACCTCATGTAAGGTACCTGTTGCAGATCCTAAAACTACCGTTAAAGGAGTTGAGTTTACAACGGTCACTTCCTTTTTATTATAACCGATGTAGGTAAATACCAATACATCGCCAGGGTTGGCGTTGATAGCGAATGCGCCGTTTACATCTGTTTGGGTACCGGTTGTTGTACCTTTAATAGAAACAGATACACCGATAAGCACCTCGCCGGTAGAGTCTTTTACTACACCTTTTACCGGGATAAACTGCGCATTGCCTGCTGTTACCGGCGTTACTATCAGTTTATTTTTAAACAGGGAAAAATGTATGCCGGTTTGTTCTGTAAGCTCGGCAAGCACTTCGCTAACGGGCTGGTTCTTGCAGTTAAGGGAAACTAATTTTTCAGCTTTAATTTCATTACGATCATAATGCACCTCCAGACCGGCCTGCTTGCCAAGGTCTGCCAATACATTTTCTAAAGGCTTTTTAACCACATTTATGGTTAAAGTTGTACCCTGTTCGCTAACAGGGGCGGGGTTTTCTGGCTGCGCAATAGTCAATGCCGGGGCGAGCAATGCTATCATACAGCAGATTTTTAAAATTTGTAAAGTGATTTTCATATTTATTTGGTTTACTAATGCTAATTAAGTGTTACGATGTCGCCGTCTGTTTTAAAGCTAATCCCTTCAGTAAGGGTAATAGTTTTTAATACATCGTAAAGAGATTCGTTGGTAAAGGTTCCGGTATAGCTCCATGCGGATACCCGGCTGTTGTTTTTAATTTGAACGTTGAAGCGGTTTTGTACCGCATTGATCACCTCATCGGTAGTGGCATCTTTAAATGTCAGGATGCCGTCTTTCCATGATGTTACAGGCAACTCGTCGCTGAATTTGGTTTTTGTTAACTGCCCTGTTGGCCTTGCAAATAACAACTGCTCGTGCGGTAACAAAATCTTTCGCATTTGCTGTTTAACCGCCGTGTGCAAGTCATCTACCTGTATCTTACCATGAATCAGCGATATAGAAACTTTTTTCTCGTTTGAGTAACTGCGGATGTTAAATGCGGTACCTAAAGCAGTTGTGGCAAACTTTTGTGTATAAACCGTAAAGGGACTGGTTTTATCTTTAGCTACATTAAAAAGCGCTTCACCTTCGTCCAGGTAAACCGGGCGCTTGTGATTGGAAAATTTTACCGGATAGCGAAGCCTGCTGGATGCATTTAAATTAATCACGCTACCATCCGGCAAACTAATTGTAGCCATATGCCCTTTAGGGGTTTGCACATAGGCCCAGCCATTAATTATATATTTTTTCACACCGGCTTGCAGGTTTTCTTTGCCGGGCCTATCCAGGTATCTTGATTTTAACAGAACAGTGCTTGCCAAAATCAACAATAAACTGGCTGCAACTTTAAGCCACCGCCAGGATACTGACCTGGTTGTCCCAATTTTTGAGGTGTTCAAGCGGCGGTCAATCTCAGCCTTATTATAGGCTATTTGTTCGTTTATAAATTCATCGTTAAAATATTGGGGATGGCTGTTTTCACCTTCCTTTAGCCACGTTTCAATAATTTCAGCTTCAGCGGGCGTACAGGTTCCATCCAGATATTTCTGCAACAGGTTTTTGATCAGTTTACTATCCAATTCAGGTATATTTAACTGGTAGTCGGACTAAGAGAGCGGTGGTACTATCTGAAATGAAAATTTATTTTAAGAAAAGTGCGGAAACAAAAAGCAGGACCAGATCAATACTCATATGATTGACGCGAAGTATGCGCAACGCTTTGGAAATCTGATTTTTAACTGTCTGCTGCGAAAGGTTGGTTTTGCTGGCTATATCGCGTGTGGTCTGGTGTTCAAAACGGCTTAGTATAAAAATTTCGCGCATGCGTTCGGGCAATTTTTCAACGGCTATCTCTATATCCTGCAATTTTTTTCGCTGGTCTATCCGGTCTGTAATTACAGACTCATCTATGATCAGTTCTGCTAAACCCGAAAGGTATTTTTGATATTTAACGTCGCTACGGTAAATGTCTATGATCTTGTAGCGTGCAGCCTGGTAGAGGTATGCTTTAAGTGAGGTCTCTATGTCAAGCCTTGCGCGGCTTTCCCAAACGTTGATAAAAATGTCCTGTATAACGTCGTTGCAAAGATCGGAGTCCTTTAATTTTTGAAGTAAATAGATATATAAAGGCTTACTGTAACAACTATAAATGTTATTAAATGCCCAAATTTTATCTTGTTTAAGGCCCTCTAAAAGCTCTTTATCGCAACACTCCACAGACATCAACAAATTATATTATGATGGCTTTAAAGATAAAGATTTTATAACACGCGATTAATAAAAGACACTCAATTAAAGCAACAAGCAAACTTTTTACAAAGTAACGAAAATGCGACAATTGTCATCGTCACATTTTTATACCTCTTAGTAAGCGCTTCAGATTGGAATTAGTCCCTGTCGCGGCTAAGTTTGGTTATAGTTAACGGATTGGCGTGCAGCTCAACTGTTTCGCGGCGATGCTTCACTATATGCAGGGCAGTAAACAACGCTTCGCGGAACGACACTTCAGAAGCCTGGTTTTTGCCGGCAATATCATAAGCGGTGCCATGATCGGGCGAGGTGCGTACAAAATTAAGCCCGGCTGTAAAATTCACACCCGATTCAAACGCGATCTGCTTAAAGGGTATTAAGCCCTGGTCGTGGTACATAGCCAGTACGGCATCAAATTTCAGGTAGCTGCCATTGGCAAAAAAACCATCGGCCGGGTAAGGGCCAAATACCAGCATGTTGTTGTTTGTAGCTTCTTCAATGGCCGGTATAATGATATTTTTTTCTTCGTCGCCAATAAGCCCGTTATCACCTGCATGCGGGTTAAGGCCTAAAACAGCAATCTTTGGCTTGCGGATCCAGAAATCGTTACGCAAGCTTTCGTTCATCAGCTTTAGTTTAGCTAAGATCTTTTCGCCGGTAATGCTCTCTGCTACCTTTGATACCGGGATATGCCCCGTAACAACACCAACACGCAGGGTATCGCTAACCAGGAACATTAATGATTCGGCAGCATTATCACGGCTTTGCAGATATTCTGTATGGCCGGGAAAGTTAAATTGTTCGCTTTGAATATTGTCTTTGTTGATAGGCGCCGTAACCAGCGCATCTATCTCGCCGCTAAGCAAATCGTTTGTGGCACGCTCTAAAGACAGGAAGGCATATTTACCGCCGATGGCGCTTACAACGCCAGGCTCAATTTTTACATCTTCTTCCCAGCAATTGATCATGTGCGGGCGCTTGTGTTCCTTCTTGTTGGCAGCTTCGGCAGCGTTGTTTATAACAACAAAGTTAAGATCATCAATATGTGTAGTACGGCGGTAAAAAGATGCCAGTTTGGTGTGGCCGTAAATGATAGGTGTACAGTAATCGTAAATACGGCTTTCGGCCAGGGTTTTGATTATGATCTCTAAACCGATGCCATTAACGTCGCCTATACTTATTCCTACTTTTATTTTCTCGCTCATGTCTTATTATCCGGTTAACAAAACCGCAATTATTTACAACTGTATTAGCGGTAAAACTTTAGCGGTTTATAATTAGCTTTGCACTTTGGCTTTAAGCTTAATTACGCAATTTAAGCTTATTGTTAAGTATTAAAGGACAAATATGTATAATTTGTTCATATTTTGACTAATAATGACGTTGGTAAGAGCAAAAAAGCATCTGGGTCAGCATTTTCTTACTGACAAAAATATAGCAGCCAAAATTGTTGACAGCCTGCGCCCTGCAGGTAAGTATAAGCAAGTGCTGGAGGTAGGCCCCGGCATGGGTATCCTGTCAGACTTTTTATTGCAAAACACTGAATACGAAGTGTCTTTAATCGACATCGATACAGAATCGTACGAGTTTCTGCAAAAAAAATATCCGCAATTAGGTAAACGACTTATCAATGCAGATTTTCTTGAAATGGATTTCAGCAGCTATTTTACCAGGCAAATGGCTATCATTGGTAACTTCCCTTATAATATATCATCGCAAATATTATTTAAAGTACTTGATAACCGGCAGCAGGTAACAGAGGTGGTTGGCATGTTTCAAAAAGAAGTTGCCGAGCGCTGCACAGCTAAGGCAGGCAGCAAAGAATATGGTATCCTGAGTGTGTTTCTACAGGCTTATTATAAGGTAGAGTATCTTTTTACGGTAAAGGCCGGCGTATTTAATCCGCCGCCAAAAGTACTTTCGGCAGTGATCCGCTTAACACGTAACGAAACAACAGAATTGAATTGCGATGAAAAGCTTTTTTGGCTGGTAGTAAAAGCAGGTTTTAACCAGCGCCGCAAAACACTGCGAAATGCGCTGTCATCACTCATTAATAAAGAAAAAATGGCTGCCGAAGCCATGCTTGATCTTCGTGCCGAACGCTTAACAGTTACCGATTTTGTGGAACTTACCAATAAAATAATGGCGAACAGGTAAGTAAGGCTTTTTTTACGCTGAGGAATTGGTAGATTAGGTATCTAAAATCCTGCTTCTCATGCTTAAAAACATACTGCTGATCACCTGGCGTACTTTAGTTAAAAACAAAATTTTTTCTTTAGTAAATATTGCAGGCTTAACCATTGGTATTGCCGCTTATATTTTAATAAGCGCCTATGTTAATTTTGAGAAAAGTTATGACCGCTCATTTAAACAGGCCGATGAGATATACCGGGTAGAAAGCAGTTTTTATAAAGGTGATCACCTTACCGAAAGCTGGCCGACCAGTACTAACGGCTATGCTACAGCTATGAAGGCGGAGTTCCCGGAAGTAGCCTTGGTAGTGCGCATAAACTGGAATAATTCTGAAAGGGTTGTACGCTATAACAACATAAAATACCGCGAAGAGCATGTTTGCTTTGCCGATACTAATTTTTTCTCCTTTTTCTCGTACCCGCTTTTAAAAGGCGATGCAAAAAGAGTTTTAAGGGATGTTAATACTGTTGTTATTTCTCAATCGGCAGCGCAAAAATATTTTGGCAATACCGACCCCGTAGGGAAGTTTATAGAGATAAGCGCACCTGCCGGCACTCTACACTGCATGGTATCCGGAATATTTAAGGATGTTCCTGAAAATTCTACCATGAAATTTAATTTTCTGATTTCATGGATAACCCAACCGCTAATTTTAAGAGACTTTTGGTATATACATGAAAGTTATACCTTTTTAAAGCTTAAGCCAGGTGGTAATATTCACCAGATAGAAGCTAAGTTTCCTGCCCTTGCAGAACGTTACAAATCCGGCCCGTCGCTAAAAGATTTAAAATGGGCCATCACGTTGGTACCGCTTACCGATATTCATTTAAATCCTGCTAAACAATATGAAATTGAGCCTAAGGGCAATCGTGTGGCGGTTAAATTTTTAGGCATTATTGCCTACGTAATTTTGCTGATAGCCTGCGTAAACTACATTAACCTTTCAACTGCAAACGCAATTGACCGCGCACGCGAGGTTGGCATACGCAAAGTAAATGGCGCAACATCCATTCAGCTATTGCTGCAGTTTTTATTTGAATCATTTGTATTGATGGGGGTATCGTTATTAATTGCAATAGCGATTGTACTTATTGCAGATAATAAGCTGCCACAATTAGCCGATACGACTTTAAAGATCGGCCTGTTGTTTAATACCGGCTTGTATGTACAAATTATGGGTGTATTTATTACCAGTGTACTGCTTTCGGGCTTTTATCCGGCTTTGCTGCTTTCTAATCTGAAGCCGGTAAGTGTTTTAAAAGGCCGCTATTCTTTTTCAAATACCGGCATAATTTTACGTAAGGGGATGGTAGCATTTCAGTTTGCCGCTTCCATAATACTTATAGCAGGAACCTTTGCCGTGTACAGGCAAATTATTTATATGAACAACCAGCAGTTGGGTGTTGCCATTAATCAAACAGTTATACTTAAAGCACCTGTTAACACGCCCGATTTTGCGCATAAGGTGCAGGTATTTAAGCAGGATGTAAAGAATTTGCCCGGCGTAAGCGGTGTTACGCTTTCAGGCGCTATACCGGGCAAAGCCGTTGGCGAGTTTTTAGCAAACCGCCGTTATGGCGCTTCAAAAAATGAAGAACACCTTTATGAGATGCTTAAGGTTGATCACGATTTTATATCAAACTACAATTTACAGGTTATTGCCGGCCGGGCCTTTGATAAAAGCCGCCCTACAGATTCTACCGGTGTGATATTGAACGAGGCAGCAGTTAAACAATTCGGTTTTGCCTCAAATGAAGCGGCTGTAGGCCAAAGGGTATGGCTGGAAACAAATGAGAGAACGCCCAACCTGGTAATTGGTATAGTAAAAGACTATCACCAGCAATCATTACAGCAAAATTATACCCCGGTAATTTTATTTATGGACAAGGTGCTTGACTGGATACCTGCCAATTATTATTCCGTTAAAATAAAAATCAGCAACCCCGCGCAGATTATTGCCAGGCTGAAAAACAGCTGGAGTAATTATTTTCCGGAATCATCTTTCGACTGGTTTTTTTTAGACGATTTTTACAACAAACAGTACCAGCAAGATCAGCAATTTGGCAAATTGTTCTTACTATTTTCATCGCTTGCTATACTGATTGCCTGTATGGGGCTGTTCGGTTTAACAGCTTATTCTGCATCCCGCAGGATTAAAGAAATTGGGGTACGGAAAGTGCTTGGTGCATCCGTTGCTAATATTACAGCCATGTTAACTACCGATGTAGTAAAACTGATATTTTTATCGGCAACACTTGCAATTCCACTTTCATATCTGTTTGTTGATGAATGGTTAAATGGTTACGCCTTTAGAGCCGCGCTTACATGGTGGCAGTTTGTTTTACCCGTGGCAGCATTACTGCTTATTTCGGTTATAACAGTTAGCTACATTACCTTTAAAGCAGCCATAGTTAATCCTATAAAATCGCTTCGAAACGAATAGCTTTTTAAGAACCTTAAGTAAGTGATGAAAATTTAATTATGGTTTTATCTTAATTATCAGTTTACTTCAATAATTACCGTCGGGGTTACAAATTCCATTTTCTTTACCGATTCGGACATGCGTTTGATGAAAAGGTAATTGGCTGTACCGCCTATAACGGCGCCTACTACCGGCACCAGTCGTTCTGCGGTGCGGGTACCTAAAACCATTAGCAGTTTTTCGGCAATGGCCTCCATCATGGTCTTAGAAAGTGCTACCCTTGCCTCTACTTTAAGCGATGTTGCCACTAACGACATAAATTCATCAAAGTCAACCTGGTAGCCGCCGCGCCTCTGGTACATAATAGCCATAGTGATCCTGAACTGCTGTGTAATTAAATTGATAAAATCAAAAGGAATCCCTGCAATAAGCGTAAACATACCGCCGCTGCCCGAGATCACTCCTGATCCCGCTGCAAGGTAGGCACATTGGTCTATAAACTTATCCAGGCCCATCTTATCAACCCCTTTTTTGATATTTAACTGATCTATATGGTCAAATATTTGCCTGAAACCGCCCTCAGCTAATTTCTGTGCTTGTGTTCTTATGTCAGATTTAACCTTTTCAAAATTTATAAGTTTCATAACTACATCCTTTAAGCCTGCACAATAACAGGCCGTATAACAACACGCTACATGCATAGTAGTTTTAACATGTGCTTAAAATGTAATCTTTAACAATAAAACTTAGCCTAACAAGCTTAATAACTGCACATTTTATAATTTTACATTTCATTTTAGCATTATACAGATTGAAAAAAAATATTCTGATTGCCGACGATATTCACCAGGCTTTTATAGAAATGGTAGAACCGGCAGGTTTTGAATGCGATTACCGCCCAACCATCACCCCGGCCGAAGCACTGGAGATCATAGGTAATTACGAGGGTTTGGTGATCCGCTCCAAATTTCAACTTGATAAAAAATACCTTGATGCCGCAGGCAAACTGCAATTTATTTGCCGCGCCGGTGCAGGGATGGATAACATAGATGAAGCATATGCAATTTCAAAGGGCATTACCCTCATCAATGCGCCCGAAGGCAACATGGACGCGGTTGGCGAACACGCTGTAGGTATGCTGCTATCGCTCATGAACAATTTTAACATAGCAGATAAACAGGTACGTGCCGGTAGCTGGCAGCGCGAAGCAAACCGTGGCTATGAATTAAAAGGCCGTACTGTGGGTATTATAGGCTATGGCTTTATGGGTAAAAGCTTTGCGCGCAAGCTATCGGGCTTTGGTGTAAATGTTATTGCTTATGATAAATATAAAACCGGTTTCAGCGATGTTTATGCACGTGAAGTGAGTATGGAAGAGATTGTAAAACACAGTGATGTTTTAAGCCTGCATGTGCCACTTACTGCCGAAACCAATGAACTTGTAACAGACGAATATCTTTTCCATTTTAAGAAGCCAATATTCTTCATTAACACCTCGCGCGGCAAAACAGCCCAGGTACAGGCCATTTTAAACGCTATTAAACAAGGTAAAATATTAGGCGCCGCTTTAGATGTGCTTGAGGTTGAAAAGTTCCCTTCACTTGCAGAACAAACCTGGTTTGAAGAGCTGCGCAAAAGCGACAAAGTATTGTTAACCCCGCACGTAGCCGGATGGACATTTGAATCATACCGCAAAATAAGCGAAGTTATGGCGCAAAAGCTACTGAACATAGCTTTGGAATAACATCTGGGTCAAAGTCTTTTATCGTTCAATAATACATTATCTATAAGCCTTGTTTTTCCTACCCATGCTGCTACCAGTGCCACATAATTGGTAGTATTTGCATTGGCGGGGTGCAGGGTATCGCCATCGGTAATTTCTATATATTCCAGTTCGGTGCCTGGCTCTGCAGCTATTTCCTCAGCAGCTTCTCTTTGCAACTCGGCAATGTTATCCGCACTAAAGTTTTCCTGTAACCAATTTAAGGTTTTTGAAAGTACAAGGGCATGTTTACGGTCGTCGGTTGTGAGATGGATATTCCTTGAGCTCATGGCCAGTCCGTCGGCTTCACGCATAATGGGGCACATTACCATTTTTACAGGCATTTGAAGCAGTTTCACCATTTTGTTGAGGATAAAGAACTGCTGATAATCTTTCTGCCCGAAAAAAGCCGTATCCGGATTTACAATACTGAACAATTTATATACAACCTGCGTAACACCCTGGTAATGGCCCGGGCGAAATTTACCTTCAAGCAGATGCTCAGAATCGCCAAGGTCTAAATGCCAATGTTCATTATCATCATAAATTTCATTTACCGCAGGGTTAAATAAAATATCACAGCCAACCTGCTCCAGCAAAGCAATATCGGCCTCAATGGTACGCGGATATTTCTCCAGATCTTTTGGATCGTTAAACTGTGTGGGGTTAACAAATACACTGCATACCACAACGTCGCTGCTTTGTTGGGCAAGCTTTATAAGTGATAAATGCCCCTGGTGCAAAGCCCCCATTGTAGGCACAAAACCCACCGTTTTACCCTTTAATTTTAACCCGGATGTATATTGGTTTATCTCTTTTTTAGTAGTAAAAATTTTCAAATCGGTATAATAATACGGTTGATGAAAAAAACGCACAATTTTGGCAAAGGTGTGCAATTAAGCAAAAATTACCAAAAGTTACTTGCTTAATTGATTGCCAGTTCATATAATAATGCTTATATTTGCACACTCAAATTCTTTAGGCTTCTTATTTAAAATTTAATTTTGATATAGTGATGGGTAAATCTAAGCTCTTGTTTATAACTCACGAAATGTCTCCTTTCCTTGAACTCTCTAAAATTTCTGAAATTACACGCCAGCTTCCACAAGCCATGCAGGACAAAGGTTACGAGATCCGTATCCTGATGCCACGTTTCGGAAATATCAATGAGCGCAGGAACAGGCTGCACGAGGTGATCCGTTTGTCGGGGATGAACATCATCATTAACGATAACGACAATCCGCTGATCATTAAAGTTGCATCTATACCGGCAGCACGTATGCAGGTATATTTCCTGGACAATGAGGAGTACTTTCAGCGCAAGCATGTATTTACCGATAAGGACGGAAAATTTTACGCTGATAATGATGAGCGTATGATCTTTTTCTGCAAAGGTGCATTGGAAACTGTTAAGAAATTAGGCTGGGCGCCCGATATTATCCATTGCCATAGCTGGATGAGCGCCCTGGTACCTGCCTATCTTAAAACCACTTATAAAGACGACCCTACATTTAAAAACTCAAAAATTGTTTACTCCATTTATGAGAATGATTTTGCAGGGCAATTAGATGCCGATTTTGCTCAAAAAGCAGTAATGGGCAACATGACGGAAAAACATACAGAACTGTACAAACCGGGCACTAATACATCTTTATATGCAGGTGCTATCCACTACAGCGACGGGATTGTTTTGGGAGCTGAGACCGTGAATGAAGAAGTGTTAAATTATGTTAAAAACAGCAATAAATCGGTTTTAGAGTTTGAATCCACTTCAGATTTCGAAAATTATTACAATTTTTACGACGAAATTGCCAGCGAAGAATTGGCGCATGTTGTATAAGCTTTAAGACCCTATATGAAATTTTTACGCTTAGACTTATTGACCCTGTTAATAAGTCTTTTTATTTTGAATGGTTGTAAAAACCAGGACTCCGTTAGCCTCGGCATTAAAAATGCCAGCCAGATTAACGGATCGCTGGTGGATACTTCTACCATTTATACCAATACGGTTTTAGACGACTCTGTAGTTACCTCGGGGCCGCTTTCAAAAAACCCGCTGGCGTATTTTAAAGATCCCATTTTTGGTACTACGCAGTCTGACCTGGCTACAGATCTTAACTTACCTGGCGCTGCCGCTTATACACTTCCAACAGGAACTATCTTTATAGACTCGGTACGATTGATATTGCGTTATGCTGATGGCTTTTATGGCGACTCTGTAACTTCTGCATACAAGGTAAATGTGTACCAGTTAAATGAAAAATTTGTAAGTTCAACCACTTATTATCAGAATAAAAAGTGGGATTACAACTCATCAAACCTGTTAGGTACTTTGACTTTTAATGCGCGTACGAATGACTCCGTTAAGGTTTACAATATTATAACCGGCGCGCCGGATTCAATTGTAAATAAACCGCCGCAAATTCGTGTGCCTATCAGCAACGCATTTATCAATACATATCTGTTCAATGCCAGCGCAAGCACCCTTGCATCAAATACCATATTTAACAACAACGTTAAAGGCTTGTACATTACATTGGACCAGGCTAAAACAACCGGCCCGGGTGGTATCTTTATGCTAAGCTCTGCGGATACGCTTGCAGTTTATTTCAGATCTATAAACGGTACTACTATCGATACTACATCTGCATTATTGCCAATAAGCCATCTTGCTGCAAGCATTACGCATACTTATACAACCGCTATACAAACTGAGCTGAACAATACTACAGCCTCCCGCGGAACCATTTATTTACAGGGGCTTGCCGGGCTAAGGGCCAAAATAAGCTTCCCTCACCTGCTTGCCAACTTAAGGGGTAACTTACTTAAACGAGACAGCGACATTGTGTTGAACCGTGCTGAGCTGGTAGTAACGCCAACCCCTGGATCGAACATACCATATTCTCCGATCCCCAAAATAACCATGTACAGGTTAGATATTGCACACCAACGGGTACTTGTTGAAGATGCTGAGTCTTCAACAACCGATCCCCGGGCTTTAGGTGAGACAGTGTTTGGCGGATATTACAGCAATACCACTAAATCATACCACTTTATTATCACTGCTTATCTACAGGATCTGCTGTTAAATAAAACGGTTGATTATGGCACTTACATTGCACCTATCGATACCACTAACACAAGTGGTGTAGATATAGCCGCAACGCCGCAAATAGGTGCCCGTACAGTAGCAGGTGGCGGTAACAGTACATCTGCATACAAAATGAGCCTTAACATTATTTATACCAAGGTATCTAAGTAATAAAAGGATATTTATACAAAAGCCCGGTAAGCATGAAGCTTATCGGGCTTTTTTGTTTTTGCTCTTCTGTAAGGCATAATAACCGATATTATTTCCATGAAATAGCGGGAAACCTTTAAAGCGGTGCATAGCTGCTATGCATATTGAAAAGATATCTCCTTCGTCGATATGACATAAGTCAGGAACCCTCTCCCCTGGAGAGGGCAGGGTGAGGCCCCTAATAAACATAATCTTTGAATCCTCTCCTTTGAAGAGGGCAGGGTGAGGTCTAATTATGCAATATCCCAAAGATATCTCCTTCGTCGATATGACATAGTTCAGAAACCCTCTCCTTTGGAGAGGGCAGGGTGAGGCGACTACTCCACTATAGGTATCGCCGAAATCCTTAACCTTGCGCCGCCCATTGGTACCAACGTAATGCTCGTTTCTGGCGCTTTGGTTTTAACCGGGCTAACGGGTAACAAGCCGCAAAGGCCATTCTCGTCAATAGTCCAGTTAGGAATTATTTTTCCTTTAGCTATTAACCTTAAAGGTGTTGAAGCATTGGTAAACGGGTTATTATCTGTAGGCCAGGCTTCCTTTTGAATAGTAAAAGATTCGGTAGGGTCTTTTTTGTTCAGCAGCAGCCCATAGTTCCATGCCGATGCGGGATAAATTTCATAAGTAGGCCATTTGGTAGGGTCGGCCGTTTCCTGCCACTTAGCATCGCTTACGGCTGTTTCTTTGCTGTTAGTGTTTTTGATATACTTCTCTTCTATCTTTACAGAAAAAGTTAATGGTCCGTAATTTACGCTAACGCTGTTCTTGTTCTTTGCCCAATCACGTACGGTGATACGCATAGGGAGTTTAAGTGAGATTTTGTCGCCATTTTTCCATTTATTGTCCAGCTTAATGTAACCACCGGGTAAAGCGTTTACAGCAATCTCATTCCCGTTAACTTTTACAGATGCATTTGTGCACCAATCCGGTACGCGTAAATAAAGCGGGAAGTTATCGTCCTTTTTCATTTGCATATCCATTTCAATTACATCGCTAAAAGGATAGCGGGTTGTAGTTATAATTTTAACAGATTCACCCTTCCCGGCTTTTGCGGTCACTTCTCCTTCAGAATATAATTGTGCAGCCAAACCATTATCAGGTGTTGCCATCCAGCTATTTTCGGCATAATATACCCAACCGGCAGAATGATTGTGCTGGCAGCAGCGGCTGCTAAAAGGGTTCATGTTCAGGAACGGGCCATCGTTGCTGATACCGGGGGCATGATTACGGCTATCGCTTACTACCATGTTAGGTGCGGTTAAGTAACGTAATGCGCGGTAGTCGGGCAGGAATGCGGCCGGGAAAGTATTAAACGCTACATCTTCACAGTTATCGGCCCAATAAGTATCTCCGGTACTTTGCAGCAGGAATTCATCGCTGGTCATCTGCTCTACCATACCGCAGGTTTCAACAGCCTGCCTTGGGTCGTCATAACCTTTGCGGGCATTTTCGTCTGCACCAAACATACCACCCGGTACCTGTCCGTAAATATCACGCACTAATTTAAAATCGTTGTAAGTTGCCGCAAGGTCGGCAGGTTTTTTACTTTGCTGGTAGTAAGTCGCCGGCTCGCGGAACGATTCGGCGATGTTTACATTGTGCCAGTTAGGTAAGCTATCTTTTTGTCGCCAGTTAGCTGTATTACGATCGAGCTTGCTGGCCAGACTGAGCAGCCACTTTTCGCCGGTACGGTTATACAGCCAATAAACGCTCAGCATATTGTCGCCGCCACGGCTGTTTTCCCAGTAATCTTTTAAAAACTTATTATCAGGTATACTCAATTCATACTTAAAGTATTTGGTCATCAGCTTCAACACCCTTTTATCCTGCGAATACTCATAGTATGATTGCAGGCACCACAGCATTGGCATATTACCCCAAAGGTCACGCCGGCCGGGAGCAGTTTCATTAGCCGGACCGAAATCGCCGTTCTTGCGCTGGTTTTTTAATACGGCATCTATCCAGAATTTAGTCTCTGCAAGCATATGAGGGTCGCGCAGCATATAGGCTATGTCGCCGTAACCCTTAAGCCAGTAAGGCAGTTCCTCCCAGCCATATTTCCCTTTTCCGGCTTTATTAAGCCATGCATTATTATCTTTTGAGAGCCATATGCTAATCTCGCCCAGGTGACCCATTAAGCCATCGCGCTGCAGTTCAAGCTGTTTTTTTAACCAGCCACCCGGTTGTATGGCCGTTACCGGCAGCTTAATAAAATATTGCGGCGTAAGCGGAGCTTTGTTGGACACGTAAAAGCTATTCTGCTTTTGGTTATCTATCTGTTTCACCACAACGGCCGACTGGGAAAAAGAATCGCTGATACCCACTGCCGAAAAGGCAAGCGTGCACAACAAATGCAAACGAAAACGGGAAATGGACATAATAACTGGTTAGTGTATTTCCAAATCTAACAAATTGTTGAATATATTTATGTAAAGAATCAAGATACAAGAGCCAGTTTAGATTCAAAAGACAAGAACCAGTTTAGAATCAAGAGACAAGAGACAAGAATCAAGATTGAGTATTAAAAAGACTTAGATTATATTGGTAAATAACAATGAAACCAAGGCAAATGACTAATGACTTATTGACCGCAGTGATGCAGTAGGCAAATGACTAATACAATGACTGCAATGACACCGAAGGTAAATGACTAATATAATGACACCGCAGGCTAATGACTAAATTAAAAAAGGACAAACACCATGGTGATGCTTGTCCCTTAAATATTTGATTGCTAACCGCTTATTAGTAACGGTAGTATTCTGGTTTAAACGGACCATCAACTGTTACGCCGATGTATTCCGCCTGATCCTGATCTAAAACTTCCAGTTCCACACCAATTTTAGAAAGATGTAAACGGGCTACTTTTTCGTCAAGGTGTTTTGGCAGGGTGTAAACTTTGTTTTCATATTTATCGTTATGGTTCCAAAGTTCAATCTGCGCCAAAGTTTGGTTAGTGAATGAGTTACTCATTACAAAGCTTGGGTGGCCTGTTGCACAACCCAAATTTACCAGGCGGCCTTCGGCAAGTACAATTACGTCCTTACCATCAATGGTATATTTATCTACCTGAGGTTTGATTTCAATTTTGGTTGCGCCGTAAGCACCGTTTAACCATGCCATATCAATCTCGTTATCAAAGTGGCCGATGTTACATACGATAGCTTTATCTTTTAAAGCACGGAAATGCTGCTCGCGAACAATGTCTTTATTGCCGGTTGCAGTTACAACAATATCAGCCTCGGCAATAGCGGTAGATAGTTTTTTCACCTCAAAACCTTCCATTGCTGCCTGAAGTGCGCAGATAGGGTCAATTTCGGTTACAATTACACGTACACCTGCGTTGCGTAAAGAATCGGCAGAACCTTTACCAACATCGCCATAACCGCATACAACTGCTACTTTACCAGCCATCATAACGTCAGTTGCACGGCGGATAGCATCTACCAATGATTCGCGGCACCCGTATTTATTATCAAATTTCGATTTGGTAACAGAATCGTTTACGTTAATAGCAGGCATTGGCAGCGTACCGTTTTTCATGCGCTCATAAAGGCGGTGAACACCGGTAGTAGTTTCTTCAGAAAGGCCTTTAATTCCGGCTATCAGCTCAGGGTATTTGTCTAATACCATGTTGGTAAGGTCACCACCGTCATCAAGGATCATGTTAAGCGGCTTGCGATCTTCGCCAAAAAATAAGGTTTGTTCAATACACCAGTCAAATTCTTCGGCATTCATACCTTTCCATGCATAAACAGAAACACCGGCAGCAGCAATCGCAGCGGCGGCATGATCCTGTGTTGAGAATATATTGCATGACGACCAGGTAACTTCTGCACCCAGGTCAATTAAAGTTTCAATTAAAACGGCAGTCTGGATGGTCATGTGAAGGCAACCTGCAATACGTGCGCCTTTCAAAATTTGCTGCGGACCGTACTCTTTACGTAAGGCCATTAATCCCGGCATTTCTGCCTCTGCCAATTCAATTTCTTTGCGGCCCCATTGGGCTAAAGAAAAATCTTTCACCTTATACTTGGTGTAAGTGGTCTCTACTGATGACATAGTTTTTTGTTTTTTGCAAATTTAACTTATAGTAGTGTTAAAACGAAATTCATCACCGTTAAGTTACGAGGTGGTAACTGTCATTTGCCTGCGGCGTCATTGAAGTCATTTACCTGCGGTGTCATTGGATCATTTGCCTGCGGCGGCATTGTTGTCTGCCAGTTTAAGTCTTGGATAATTCCTATCTTGATTCTTGGCTCTTGTCTCTTGACTCTAAAAACGGCTCTTGATCTAAACTAAGTCTTGATTCTTGGCTCTTGTATCTTGGCTCTAAAAAGGCTCTTGATCTAAACTAAGTCTTGATTCTTGGCTCTTGTCTCTTGACTCTAAAACGGCTCTAAAAACGGCTTTAAGCCTCAATAAGCTGCGGCTGCGCAGTTTTATTTGTTTGGGTCATGATCAGGCTGCCGTTATAAACAGCCCCGGTTTCCACTGCAAGGGACTGCGTTCTGATATCGCCGGTTACTTTTCCCGAAGCTTTGATCTCGAGCGAATTTACCTGTATGTTACCGGTAATGCTACCGTAAACTACCATTTCCTTTGTGATAACATTGCCCAGTATGGCTCCTTTTTCGCCCAGTATCAAACCTTCATCTACCATTACATCGCCGGTTACCTGGCCGTCTATACGGGCAAATGCAGGCGCCTTAAAGTTACCGTCGATAACAGCACCTTCGCTTATAAGGGTAGAAATGGATTGAAGATCGAGCGCAACTTTGTCTTTTTTAAACAATGCCATGGTACTCAGATTTATTCGTTAAGGGTAAGGAATTTAACAGGGTTTATTGCTTTTCCGTTCTTTCTAACTTCGTAATGCAGGTGCGTGCCGGTTGAGTGCCCTGTTGAGCCGACTTCGCCAATTTTCTGACCTACGGTAACTTCCTGCCCTACCCTTACGGTAATGCGCGAAAGGTGCCCGTAAAGTGTTTCAAAGCTGTTGGCATGCGCAATACGAACGCAATTGCCATAACCGCCATACCAGCCTGCAAACACAACTTTTCCGTTTGCGGTACATTTTGCCTCATCGCCACGGCGGCCCTTAAAATCAATCCCGGGATGAAACTCTGCACTGGAACCATCAAAGGGATCGCTGCGGTAACCGAAAAAAGAAGTAAGGGAGCTCATACGCGGATAACCCATTGGAGTGAATGCAACAGTATGCATTAAACGGTTAAGGTATTCGTCATACAAAGAATAAGCTTCTTCATCTGTAAGTTTAGCCGCTGCTTTGTTGCCATCGCCGCCAACTGCCTTCGTAGAAAAGCCCTTAAGGCCGCGTTTTTTTAGATATTCGTTAATTTTTTCAAGCTTGCCCTGTATAGATTGTATATAGCTTTGGGCGTTACCCTTTTGTTGTTGTGGCTGCACCACAGGTAAAGTTTTAATGGCAGGAGGGTTTTCTTTAAATCTTTCCAGCTGGGCCTGTAACTTACTGTTTTCAGCTTCTTTTTGCTGGTTTTGTGAGCGAAGATAAAGTACTGATGCGGTAAGTACCAAAATCAGCGATGCTACACCAATAGTGTAGTGCCTGAGCCTGCTGATATGCTTGGTTTTTACCTGTAATGTTTTAGGTTCATTGTTTTTATTTACAATAATAACCGTACTCACATCAGATGCTTTTCTTTTCATCTTAATGAATTTAAATTAATTAGGGTGAGGCAATTAGTACGCTTAAAAGTACAAAATTGTTACAAACATACACTGCCGGATGAGTGAAACGAAAAAAATTAATATTTATTTTATATAGCAACGCAAAACAACAATTGCAGCCCAATAAGTCAGCAAATTGTTAAGATTATTAATTTTGAAAAATAGAATAAGCGCATTGCTTACCTTTGTTTTGTAAAAGTAGATTAACGCCATGTATCCAGAATATTTAGTAACCCCGATGCGGGAAGAATTAACAAGAGTTGGTTTCGAGGAATTAAAAGATGCCGATGCCGTTACCCAGGCTATTGAAGGCGAAGGCACCGTTTTTGTGATGGTAAATTCTGTTTGCGGATGCGCTGCTGCCAATGCACGCCCTGCTGCAAGAATTGCTACTCAGAACGATAAACACCCGGACAAATTTGTAACCGTATTTGCTGGTATGGAAACCGAAGCGGTTAACAAAGCCCGTGCTTACATGCTGCCTTACCCTCCATCATCGCCTGCTATGGCTTTGTTTAAAGACGGCAAACTTGTACACATGATTGAGCGCCACCAGATTGAAGGCCGCCCTGCACAAATGATTGCAGATAACCTTATCGGTGCTTTTGAGCAATACTGCTAATAAAAGAGTTTTTATACCTATAATAAACCCTGGTAGACTAAGTGTCTTACCGGGGTTTTATTTTTACATGATGCTTCACGTCATTCTTTGTAATTAGTCATTCTTTCATTTGATAAACATAAATATCCATTTTGTCATCAAATTTTTGACTTTTTACTTTTGAATTTCAACTTACAAAATGTAACATTTCCCATCCAAATACAGTCTTAGTTTTGATAAATAACCCAATATTTGTTTTGTAAAAAAGCAATCAACTAAACATGATAAAACCCAATTTACTCTCATCATTTATTTTTTCGTGTGTAATGGCCGGTGCTGCCGTAGGCACCTCATTTGCACAGGAAGCACCCAAAGCCGAGGACCCTTTAATGAAGATCTACCGCGAAACACCGCCGAAGATCAACGACCTGGTGCATACCAAACTGGATGTTCGCTTTGATTATAAGAAACGTTACCTGTACGGAAAGGAATGGGTTACCTTAAAGCCCCACTTTTACCCTACCGATAGCCTGCGACTGGATGCCAAAGGAATGGACCTTAAAACCATTGCAGTAGTAGAGAATGGCAAGAACATTCCGCTTAAATTTAAGTATGACGATAGCCTTACCGTTAACATAAAACTGGACAAGGTTTATCACAATAACGAAAGTTATACCCTTTACATAGATTATACCGCCAAACCAAACGAACTGCATGTTAAAGGCAGCGCTGCCATTAACGACGCGAAAGGCTTATACTTTATAAATCCAGACGGTACTGAAAAAGACAAGCCTACGCAGATCTGGACGCAGGGCGAAACGGAAAGCTCATCGTGCTGGTTTCCTACAATCGATAAACCGGAGCAAAAAACTACCGACGAAATCAGCATGACCGTTCTGGCTAAATATGTTACCCTGTCAAACGGCCGCCTGGCATCGCAGAAAACCAATGCCGATGGTACCCGTACCGATACCTGGAAACAGGAACTTCCGCACTCGCCTTACCTGTTTATGATGGCCGTTGGCGATTTCAAGATCTATCATGATAAATGGCGCGACAAAGAGGTAAACTATTACCTGGAGCCAAAATACGCACCTTATGCTAAAGAAATTTTCGGGATGACACCCGAACTGATAGAGTTTTACTCAAAAACACTGGGTGTTGATTTCCCATGGTATAAATACTCGCAGATTGTAGTGCGCGATTATGTGAGCGGCGCTATGGAAAATACCAGTGCAACCCTGCATGGCGAATACGTACAGGAAACCCCGCGCGAACTGGTGGACGCTTATTATGACCAGGGCCGCAGCACCATTGCACATGAGCTTTTTCACCAATGGTTTGGCGATTATGTAACCTGCGAAAGCTGGAGCAACTTAACCGTTAACGAATCATTTGCTGACTTTAGCGAAATGCTTTGGGCCGAGCACAAATACGGTAAAGACGAAGCCGACGCGCATAGCTATACCGCCATGTTTAACTACCTGAACACTCCCGGCGCAAATGAAAAGAACCTGGTGCGTTTCCATTACAACGATAAGGAAGATGTTTTTGACGTGGTTACCTACCAGAAAGGCGGCCGCATTTTGAATATGCTGCGCAACTATCTTGGCGACGCCGCATTTTTTAAGGGCCTTAACATCTACCTTAAAACAAATGCCTTTAAAAATGGCGAAGCGCAGCAATTACGCCTTGCACTTGAAGAAGCCAGCGGACTGGACCTTAACTGGTATTTTAACCAATGGTACTACGGCGCAGGCAACCCGGTATTGAACATCAATTACAAATGGGACGATGCCAGTAAAACTGAAACTGTGTACCTGCAGCAAACGCAGGAAGGGCAAACTTTCAAATTGCCAATGGCTATTGATATTTATACCGGCGGTAAAAAAGAGCGCCACAAAGTATGGATGAATGATAAAGCAGATACCCTGACCTTTAAAGCAGATGCCAAACCCGATCTGGTGAACGTAGATGGCGATAAAACACTGCTTGTACAAAAAACTGATAACAAAACCCTGGATGAATTTGCTTACCAGTATTTTCATGCACCGCTATACCTTGATCGTTTTGAAGCCATAAATGCTGCTGCCGGCCATCAGTCTGATAAGGTAGCGCAGCAGGTTATCATAGCCGCATTGAAGGATAAATATTACGGCCTGCGTATTAAAGCAATTAAGGCTTTGAACATGAGTAATGACGCAATACACAACGCTGCTTTACCTGTGCTGGCATCACTGGCGCAAACAGATGATAATACGCTAGTTCGCGCGGCAGCCATAACCGCTTTAGGCAGACTGAAGGCATCCGGTAATTTAAATATCTTTAAACAGGCGTTAAGCAGCCAATCATATGCGGTACAGGGCGCTGCCTTAAATGCAATAAACCTGATTGAGCCTGCACAGGCTTATACGCTGGCTAAAGGCTTTGAAACGGATAACAAAGGTGCGTTAACGCAAGCAATTGTAAGTGTTTACGCTGCAAACGGCGGCAACGAACAATGGAACTATGTATTCGATGCATTTAAAAACGGATCGCCGCAATTTAAGTTCGATATGATTCGCGGATCATTCGGTACCATGGTTGGTCGCATCAGCAATGCGGAATATGCGCAGCAGGGTATTGCCGCCATAGCCGATTTCGGTGCCAAGTTCAAAAAATATGGTATTGATGTGCCGATCATCAATGCACTTAACGATATAAAAGACAAACGCGCAAAGCTTAATGACGATGCATCTGTAAAAGCTGCAGACAATGCCATTAAGACTATAAACGACGCTAAGTAATTAGCTTTTAACAAGCATACCAGGGCTGCATCTTAATTGGTGCAGCCTTTTTTTATTAATAACGTTTTCTATATGTATTCGAAAAGATCCCTCACTACGTTCGGGATGACATGGTTTTATTTAATACTTAAAAATCCTTATTAAGCAGTTTTTCAAGTTCGGCGAAGCTGATATTCATTTTTACGCGGCCCTGTTTGGCGTAAGAGATCTCGCCGGTTTCTTCAGATACGATGATGGCCGTGGCATCGTTGGTTTCGGTAACGCCTATCCCTGCGCGATGCCTTAAGCCGAATTGTGCGGGCAGATCGGTTTTTTCTGTCAATGGTAAAATACAGCTGGCCGATTTAATTTTATTTTCAGAGATCACAAGCGCACCATCATGCAGGGGCGAGTTTTTTTGAAAGATGCTCTCGATAAGTCGCTTCGATATTTTGGCTTCCACAATTTCGCAGCTGTTCTGGTAAAACTGTTCATCATAATACTTTGCAAAAACTATCAGTGCGCCCGTACGGGTTTGTTTCATGCTTTTACAGGCATCTATAATGGGTTTAATGCGGGCGTAATTGTCTTTCTCGGCTTCGGCCTTGCCGAAAAAATACTGCCACCAGGCCTTATTGCGCTGCAACGATGCGTTTTTACCTACCAGCAGCAGAAATCGCCGTACCTCCTGCTGAAAAACAATGATAATAGCAATGATCCCTACGTTTACAAACTGCTCCAGTATGCCGGTAAGCAGCCGCATATGCAAAGCCTTAACAACGTAGTAAAGGCAAAAGATAATAGCAAGGCCTATAAAAATATTAGCGGCTATGGTACCCCGTATCAAGTTGTATAACTGGTAGATAAGAATGGCCACCAGCACTACATCCAGGATATCGAAAAAGGTAAACTTAAACAGGCTTAAACTAAAAAATTGCATTTACTAAGGTAGGTAATTTGCTTTAATAGCAAGTAAGCATTAGTAAAAGCAAGGTAAGCTTTGCAGAAAACGCAACGCTATTTATTATACCGCTGTTTGCTTTTTTGGAAAAATAAGCGAAGCCACAATGCTGATAACAAGTATGGCCAGGATAACCAGAAGCGAGTTGGTGATGTTAAGCCCTATTTTATCGGCATAGTTGGCAGCCAGCATTTTTGCACCTATAAAAGCAAGCAACACCGCCAGCCCTATCTTTAAGAAATGGAACTTTTCAATAATATTCACCAGCAGAAAAAACATAGAGCGCAGCCCAAGTATGGCAAAGATATTAGAGAAGAAAACAATGTAGGCATCCTTGGTAACAGAGAAAATTGCCGGGATAGAATCCACTGCAAAAACCAGGTCGGTAACTTCAATGATAAGCAGCACCAGGAAAAGCGGGGTAATATATTTTTTATGATCTATGCGGACAAAGAAACGGTCGCCCTCAAATTTGGGGTGGACAGAAAAATACCTTGAAGCCAGTTTTACCATCTTGTGGTTCTGCGGGTCTATCTCCTCATTATCATTCCTGTTAATAAACATCATTACACCGGTATATACCAGGAAAGCCCCGAACAGGTACAAAATCCAATGGAACTGATTAATAAGCGCTGCGCCTAAAAAGATAAAAATAAAACGCATTAAGATAGCGCCTATAATTCCCCAGAACAACACCTTGTGGTAATGCGAACGACTTACCGCAAAGGCAGTAAAAATGAGCACCATCACAAAAATGTTATCAACCGAGAGCGCATATTCCACTACATAGCCGGTAATAAACTCAAGGGCCAGGTTTTTACGGTACAGCTGCAGGCTGCCTGCAAAATCATTTGCGTTAAGCTTAAGGTGATGAAAGTTTTTGATGTTTACCTGCTGCAAGGCGGCAAAGCTGTCTATATGGTGCAGCAGGTGGCCGTATCTTAAAATAAGGCCGTAGAAACAAAGTGCCAGCACAACCCAAACAGCGCTCATAATGCCGGCCTGCTTTACACTCACAGGGCGGTCGGTTTTGGCAAAAAGGCCCAGGTCTATCGCCAGCATCAGCAGGATAAACACTATAAAACCCGAAAGGAAAATGAGTTCGCTTGACATTATTTATTGCGTTCTGTAGTGTATCGTACCAGTTGTTCCAGCCCCAGTTTGGATGGCCCTTCAGGAAAAGTGTTCAGGATGGCAAAAGCTTCATCCTGGTATTTTTTCATCTGGGTTTCGGCGTATTGTAGGCCACCGGTCTCATTTACAAAGCTAATGATACGGGCAATCTTTTTAGGGTCGTCGTTATGGTTTTTAACCAGGTTTATCATTTGCTTTTTAACATCAGCCGGACTGTTGTTAAGCGAGTAGATAAGCGGCAGGGTAACCTTTTTTTCCTTTATATCAATACCCAGCGGCTTGCCTACATCATCGGTACCAAAATCAAACATATCATCCTTGATCTGGAAAGCGATGCCTATTTTTTCGCCAAAGAGGCGCATTTTTTCGATGGTTTCATCGTCGGCCCCGGCAGAAGCTGCCCCGCACTCGCAGCAGGAGGCAATGAGCGAAGCTGTTTTCTGCCTTATAACATCGTAATAAACCCCCTCTGCAATATCCATTTTACGTACCTTTTCTACCTGCAACAGTTCGCCCTCTATCATCTGCTCCATAGCGGTTGATACGATCTTCAAAAAGCGAAAGTCGCTATGCTTCATAGAAAGCAGCAAACCTTTAGACAAAAGGAAATCGCCCACTAAAACGGCTATCTTATTTTTCCAGAGCGCGTTAATAGAAAAGAAACCGCGCCGCTGGTAGGAATTGTCCACCACGTCATCATGAATAAGGGTGGCAGTATGCAGCAGCTCTACCAGTGCTGCCCCGCGGTGGGTAGACTCATTGATGCCGCCGCAAATACTGGCAGAAAAAAAGACAAACATGGGCCTTATCTGCTTGCCCTTGCGCTTAACTATATAATGGGTAATACGATCAAGCAGTGGTACAGAGCTTTGCATGGAAGCTTTAAACTTCCCCTCGAACACATCAATATCAGCAGCGATAGGTCTTTTAATTTCGTTGATGCTCAGCATTTAAACAAAACTCCGTTTTATTTTTAAAATTGCCTCAGCGGCAAACGGCACAAACATAAGTTAAAAAATTTTATCTGCGTTATGGGTGCCAAGATTTTGGCCATTATATTGGCCGTGCGTAGTTTTAAGGAGACTTAATGACAAAGGGGAAACAATGGATAGGTGGTTGGTGAAGATGCCTAAAAGATATATCCAGGCGCATAGTCTTTAATTTGAGCAAATATTTTACCTTTGCAATCCCTTTACGGAGAGGTGTCTGAGTGGTCGAAAGAGCACGCCTGGAAAGTGTGTATACTTCAAAAGGGTATCGAGGGTTCGAATCCCTCCCTCTCCGCTTTGATGAGATTAAATGAAAAATTTAAATGGCTGCTCCGCAACGAGCAGCCATCTTTGTTTATGCTCAGTGACTTCATATTTGAAAACCAATTTGATTTTAAATATTACATGACGGCCAGCAGATTAACGCCTTCAAGTTTACCCAAAATTCTTTTATCGACTGAGTATGCATAGTTCCGTTTATGGATAGTATCAATCTGTCCTAAGAACCGGTATGTAATTTGTCATAGTGACAGGTTCAGTCCTTTGTTTTGGTCGATCAGCTATCTGATAACTATTTTATTTGGTAAATTTAATAATGAAACAAGAAGAACTAAACAGACTAAGAAATGATTTTACATATTTAGCAGATGACGAAAACCCGTCTGCTGTACGTGATATGATAAATGTGCTATCTGAGTGCATGTTTCAAATAATGACCGTTCATGGTAAAGAGCAACCGAAAAGCCGAAGTGAACATGAAGCAAAATTAGTCATGCAAATGATCTTTTCAAAAGTTCAAAATATGAGAACCTTATTTTCTGGTTTCAATTTTAAATCACGAAATGGATTTTCGATTAATAACTTTATTGACCCGACTGTTATTGTTATATTGGTACGGACAGTTTATGAAACCATAGCAATGTTCAATCTTGTTAACCTGATACCTCAATCGACAGACGAGAAAAAAATCTTATATAATTTGTGGGCAATTGCAGGGTTAAAATATCGGCAACGATTTAGCGATATTGCAACTACCGCCGAAAATAAAAAAAAGCAAGCAGATGAAGCCAATAGTATTAATCAAATGATTGCAGAAATAGAACAGACGGCGGCGTATAAAAACTTAACAGGATCTGGTAAAACCATTATTCAACAACAGATAAAAAAGAAAGATTATAAGGTTCAGATTATTGGTAGTGACGTTATTTCATTATCTTGGGAAGAAGTTATGGAAGCAATGGGTATGGACACAAAAAAAATGGGAATGTTATATACTTACTTTTCTTTGTATGCCCATCCGTCAAACGTTGCTGTCTTTCAATATAGAGAACTGTTTATTCCAGAAAAGAACGACCATCTGCTTATGACTAACTTTAATCTATCGTCCTGTATTAAAATGGTTAGCTTCTTCATTAGTAATTACATCACCTTATTTCCCGAAACACTCAAAATTTTTGAACAGCTACCATTGATAGAACAGGTAATGATTAATTACAATGTTAAATTCATTAGGAAAGATGGGTATGTTATAAACAATACTTTGTTGTCATTAGGCAGAGTTTAACAGATAAAAGTTAAAGCTGCCTTGGTTGAACGATTATCATTTAATCCAAAAATTATTTTACCTATTGACGTTCAAACAAAAACTTAATTAAAATTATCATTTTGTCATTAATGTCAGCTGCTTTGCAGTAATCGCACTTAAACTGTTTAAGTAAATTTAAAATAAACCGAAATAAGTGTCGGCATATTAATCTTATATGCACTTAATCTTGTCGTCCACTTGCGGTGCTTATGTGTAAGGCTATAAATTTCTAATCAAATCTCCCTCTCCGCAATATGCCTGGGCTTTTACCCGGGCATTTTAATTTTGCTCTATTTAACCTCACCCTCACGGCCCAAAAAAGCTAAGGATCTTCATCGATCTCGTCGGTACGCAGCGGTACATATCGCGGATATAGAAGAGTCCGTCAAAAACCTGGTTCCATTGTTCATTACCTATTGCGTGGGTTATGGGCGTAGCATAAAACGCCTCGTTATACTGCGGGTTAAGCTTGTTAAACGCTTTAAAATCTACAAAGGCATAGGCCTGTTTTTCTGTAAACCAGGTCTCAAAGCTGTTCGTAATCCGGTTCCTGATAGCATATCCCGGCGAACCTACCCTGCCTGCCATACCCTGTAGCGAAGTAAACCCGATGGTGTAAACTTCGTTCGCATCTTTAACGCCCTGCATAAATTTGCCGCCCATGGTTTCGTTCATTTTAGGATAATATTTTGCGATGCTAAGGTTACGGGCTATGTGCACATCGGCCGCCCATACAATGATCTTTTGTCCCTTAAATTTATTGTTTACTAACCAGGCTAAGTTAGCAGCCATGCGCGCGTCGCGGCCCTTGTCGGCAGAGCCGACGGCTTTAACAGTTTGCTTTATTTCGTTCGCCAGTCCAATCTCGTTATCCACCGCGTAAAGCCAGAAATCGTTTTCGCTAAGCTTCTCAGCAAGTTGCTTGCAGATCATTTGCAGATAACCTATACTCTTTTCAATCCTTACCGTATCTTTCGGGTAAAAGACCGACCATCGCTTTACCGAATCGATCAGCGGCAGGACCACTGCGCGGTAACCGGGCTGCTGCGTTATGGGCAGTTGCATGGCGGTGATGGTACTATCTAAAAGCCGTGGCATGTTGTAGTATGAAAAATTTAAATATTGCTGGCTGTCAAACCCGGTAATGATTAACGGAGATGCTGTTTTATAAGTGGCCGGGATGTATTTAAAAAGCAAGGGCGTACAGGCATCGCAGGTTGTCCACACCGAAAAGATGTTCTTTAGAATAAAAGAATCAATTACCGGCGACTTCTTTGATACCCTGTCCCAGCCATAGTTGAGCGCAAAAAAGTCAGACTCGAAAGCCAGCACGTTAAACCCCTTTTTCTCGTGCAGGTATTTAATCAGCCTGGTCTTGGCTAAAAATGCAGGGGCATCGCCATGATCCTGCTCGCCCAGCATTACTATCCTGGCGTTACCGATGGCATTGCCAATAGGCTCAAGATCTGCATCACCGGCAGAGTCGGGCGAAATAGTTTTAAGCGTAACCGAATTTTTAATAACATAGTCTTTAACTGCCTTTTGCGCTTTTACCGGGCTAATAAACAAGCAAACAACGAGCGCAAGCAGCAGACGAATAGAAAATTTAAAAGGATAATTAACTGGCATTTCATGGTATTGGTGTAGCTAATTTAGGGGTTAATAATTTACTTTCTTCAAATTTCCACCCGCCATATCCAATTTTTTTACAAAGCTTTGCACCGTAAAAAATGGAACATCCCCAAGCGCATACACACCCGCATAATGCAGCCACTTATAAATGGACGGTTATAGTTACGGCGCTGGCCTTTGTGGTAGCACAACTGGATGTATCTATCGTTAACATCGCCCTGCCGCAAATAGCAGGAACTTTTAAGGTAGACATCAGCGTACTGCAATGGATCATTGACGGCTACACCCTGGCATTTGCTGTGCTGATGCTGTCTGCCGGCAACTTAAGCGATATGTTTGGTGCCAAAAGGCTTTTTCAATATGGCATGTTCATTTTTGGTTTTGCATCGGTGTGCTGCGGTTTGCGCCGGATTCGGGCCTACTGATTGCCGCAAGGGTATTGCAGGGCATCGGCGCGGCAGCTATGATCCCCAGTTCGCTGGCCATCCTTAACCAAACCTTTGCAGATGTGCCTGCGCGGCGCGCAAAAGCCATCGGCCTCTGGACAGCCGCGGGGAGTTCGGCCATTGCAGCCGGGCCCATTGTTGGTGGTTTTATTATCCATTTAAGCAACTGGCGCTATATATTTTTTATCAATGCACCGGTTTGCCTCGCTGGCATCCTGCTCACCATTCGCCTGGGCGAAAATGAAAAACCTGCCGCCTTAAAAAAATTCGACATCGGCGGCCAAATCAGCTGGACGGTGGCCATCACCCTCTTAATTGCAGCTATTATTGAACTGCATAAATTAGGTTTTGGCAATCCTTTTATCATATCGGCATTGGTGCTGGGCATTATCTGCCTGGCTGCTTTCCTGTTTATAGAGAACAAAGTTGCTTCGCCTATGTTGCCGCTTAATTTATTTAGCTCGGCATCTTTTAACACATTGCTTTTGCTGGGCGCGGTACTAAATGGTTTCTACTACGGTACTGTTTTTATCCTGAGCCTGTACCTGCAAAATGTTCTGCACTACGCCCCACTGGTGGCGGGCCTGGCTTTTTTACCATTAACAGGCGGCTTTGTTATCTCCAACCTTTCAAGCGGGGTTATCATTAACCGCTATGGCATTCGCAAGCCTATTTTATTCGGGATGGTGTTATTTGCCATTGGCTTTGCAGGCCTGTTCGTAGCAGGAGCCAATACCGCGTTCTGGCAGCTTTCTATTCCGTTTCTTTTAATCTCATTAGGCATGGGCCTTGCCGTACCCTGTATGACAAACGGTATTTTATCGAGTGTGAATAAATCACTATCAGGCACGGCTTCGGCTACGCTCAATACCGCAAGGCAGGCGGCAGGTGCTATTGGCGTTGCTGTACTGGGTGCCATTGCGGCCAATGGCGGGGCGGCGGTTCTGCACACTATTACGGTAAGCATTGTTGCAGCCCTCATTAGCACCGCTATAATAATTGCCTTGATATTTAAGTATCTGAAAAGTTCAAATTGATTTGAATCGGTACTTAATATAGCTTCTCTATTTTCGTAAAGCCTTCATTACCGAGCCTGCTACAAGGCCGCCAAAGGTATACCATACAACAGTAAGTATTTTGGTTTCATTTGTGCGGGTTACAGGTGCGTCGCTTAAGCCCATCGGTTCTGTAAGTACAAGCGCACCCACGCCAGCTGCAAGTCCTGCCGCGGCACCTACGTACGGCAGCTGTTTTTTTTCTGCCGCACCAACCAGGCTATAATAAGCAGCATTGCTAATCAGGTCGGCAGCCATGGTTACCGCAAACAGCGTATTTCCAGTTGGCGGCTTTACACCTGCTTTGTTCAGTCCCTTGGTTATAGCTTCTTCACCTACCAAATCTACATGGGGTGCCTGGTGGTCAAACTGTTTTACGGCTTGGTGTAAAATATTAAGGGCAACGGCCCCTGCAAGGCCGCCAATAAGGTTGTGAATTACTTTCATACTGCGCAATGTTCTATTATCATACCAAACAATTGGTAAAAATTTTCTGGTCGCAATATTTCCTTTAATGAAACCATCGCTCCTGTAAAATATACAATTCGATAGGACAATTTTCTGCGAATTAATAAAAATAAGAAAAAAAATTTCGTGGCACGATATTCGTATAAGGTTAAACCTATCAATTAAGAAAAACAATTATGGCAACTACAGAAGCATCAACAGGCGTATTAAACGACCTGATCGAGATCAACAACGACCGCGTAGCGGGTTTTGAAAAAGCAATTGCAGATATTAAAGACGAAAACATCGATTTGAAAAGTGTTTTCCAGGGTTTTGCCGAGCAAAGCCGTAAAAACGGACAGGAACTTGCTGCATTGGTAGGTACACCAGACGAAGTTGAAACAGGAAATAGTGTTAGCGGTACATTACACCGTGCATGGATAGATGTAAAATCTATTTTTGGCGGCAGCGACCGTGCAAGCATCTTATCAGAAGCAGAACGTGGCGAAGACGCTATCAAAAAAGCTTACCAGGATGCTTTAAACAGCGGTGAACTACCATCAGACGCTGTTTCAACAGTTAGCAGCCAGGCACAAGAAATCAATGCAGCACATGACCAGATTAAAGCGCTGCGCGATGCTGCAAAAGCATAATTTTAGTAAAAACTAATAGAGAGCTGCCCTTACGGGGCGGCTTTTTTAATTTTAAGAGAAATATGCTGCACGAAAAAACCATCGATCACCTGCTTACCATCCACGAGATCTATCACGAACCGAACGTAACTGAATATGCACGCGGCCGTGAAATACTTGCTAAATATCCCGGGGCCAAATTGATAGAGGTGGTCTTGCACAACCAGATTCCCGAGCTTTTCGGGTTTGAGGGCTCGGTGGAGGATTGGTTGTGGAACAAGAAAAATATACTGATTCTCGGCACAAAAAAAGCATTGAGCGCAAGAGCCAATACGCGCAGTTCGCACTGGGTTGCGCCTTCACAGTCAAACGGGTGTACCATGTCCTGCTCTTATTGCTATGTTCCGCGCAGAAAAGGCTACGCCAATCCTATTACCACGTTTATAAACATAGAGCAGATTATGGGTTATCTTACCCGCCATGCCGGGCGCCAGGGAAAAAAATTATTGCCGGATGCCATTGACCCCGAATATTGGGTTTATGAAATTGGCGAGAACGGAGATTGCTCTGCCGATGCCGCCATTTGCGATAACGTAAAAGACCTGGTAAAGCTTTATACCACTTTACCTAATGCCAAACTAACCTTTGCCACTAAGTTTGTGAACAGGGAAATGTTAAGCTATGATCCGCAACGCAAAACCCGTATCCGCTTTAGCCTGATGCCGCACCAGATGTCGAAACTGGTGGATGTGCGAACAACACCCATAAGCGATCGCATTGCCGTTATGAACGAGTTTTTAGAAGCGGGTTATGAAGTAAATGTAAGTTTTGCCCCGGTAATATTTTATGAAGGCTGGCTGGACGATTGGCGAAAACTGTTTACAGAAATGAACGAGGTATTAAACGACGATACCAAAAAGCAGCTGGCAACGGAGATAATTTTCCTTACCCATAATGAACCCCTGCATAATGTAAATATGCTATGGCACCCAAAAGGAGAAGAGGTTTTATGGCGACCAGATATACAGCAGGTAAAATACAGCCAGACCGGCCAGCGCAATGTGCGTTACAAGAACAACCTGAAACGCGAGCTGGTAGATGAACTGGTGAACCTTTGTACAGAAATGATTCCGTATTGCGCTATACGCTACGCATTTTAAAGCCTATGAGCGATAAACCCTCTTACCTGGATTTTGACAAACCGGCTTACAGCTGGAAACCGGATGTAGATTACAGAAAACACCCGGAGCTTTACAAAGTGGGCAAGGGCGAGCAGGGAGTTTTAATTTGCGAACCCTACAAATCTGAAATTGGAAAATACTGGCGCTTTAAAACAAAAGCCATAGCAGAAAAAAGCAGCGGCGAGATCTATGGCATGTTTTTAAAATACCTGGAACACAATGATTTTGTAGGAGCGGATATGGCCCGCAAATATTTGCAAATGGGCTTTACACGCGCACGTAGATATGCCAATTATAAAGGCGGCAAAAAGTATGATGCAGAACATAACTATCAGCAACTGGAACGCGGAACCGGGACGAGCGAAAAGGCCGAGGCTGCAGAAGTTTTTTATAAAAGATGGAAAGATGCCGAAGGAGAGCCGGGCTATAAAAATCTAAAAGCTGAATGGAAAATAACTTACGGTTAATTTATTTAATTATTTAATATAATTCGGAACGCTATTTGACTGATGAGCTAATGGAACTGTTAAATATATTGGATGACATTACTGCCGAGTCGAAAGTTTTAAACGAAACCGGCAAACCGTTTAAACTCTGGATGCCCAAACGCGTGGTGTTTACACCCGATGCCTTTGCAGAACCATATGGGCAAAAGATCTATGAACGTGTAAAAGGCCTCAACCTAAATGTGGAAGTCGCCAAGAATAACCGGATCACCGGCTTACGTGGCGAAGATGAGCGAGAGACCTATCGCATAGCAAAAAATACACTTGCTGTGGTGAATGCACCGCCGAGTGCCTTTAATTTAAGGCCCATTCCACCCTCTGCCGATTGGCAGTTTCACCTTGCAGAAGGCTGCCCGGCGCATTGCCAGTATTGCTACCTGGCAGGCAGTTTATCTGGCCCGCCTGCCATACGGGTGTTTGCAAACCTGCCGCAGGTTCTTGAAAACACCATACGTTTTGAACGGCTAAACAAAATTACATCCTTTGAGGCAAGCTGTTATACAGACCCGTTAAGCCTTGAGCATTTAACCGGCGGGTTACAAGAAACCATTAACTTTTTTGCTAACCGGCCAAATAGCCATTTAAGGTTTGTTACCAAGTTTGACAATGTTGGGCCACTTTTAAATATAAACCATAACGGCCGCACGCGTTTTAGAAGCAGCTTAAATGCCGAAGCGGTTGCCAGGAAACTGGAGGGTGGCACGCCGAACGTGCCTGCAAGGATCAGCGCATTGCGTAAAATGGCCCTGCCAAAGCATTTAGGCGGTGGCGGTTACCCTATAGGTGTTGTGCTGGCCCCTATTATACCTGTGCCTGATTGGGAGCAACACTACCTTAAACTTTTAACCGATTTGCAGCAAAACCTTGATTTTGACTGCGACCTCACATTTGAACTGATTACGCACCGCTTTACACCCGGCTCGCGCGATATTTTGCAGGAATGGTACCCAAACACCAGCCTTGATTTCAGCGAAACAAACAGGGCCATTAAACGCAATAAGTTTGGCGGCCACAAATTTGTATTTGTTAAGGAACTGATGACCGAATTGAAAAAATTTTTCGAAAAGGAAATTGCCTTACGATTCCCAAAAGCTAAGATCTTGTATTGGACCTGATTTTCGGGGTGATCCGGCAAGAACAACATTATCGTTCCATTGCTTTTTTTGTCCTGATGATTAATTATCTATATTAGGAGAAAGAAATAACCTGATATCTGATAAAACGATCATGGAAACAACACCATCTACCCCGACTGCTGCACCCATTTCAAAGGGCGCGTTATGGACAGGCTACGTAATCAGTTGCATTTGCATTTTATTCCTGCTGTTCGATGCACTGGCTAAGATCTTTAAAGAGTCGCATTCCGTAAGCGGCACCATGTCTTTAGGTTTTCCGGAAAGCGCAGTGCGAATTATAGGCGTCATTTTGCTGGTGGCTACCGTTCTGCATATTATTCAGCGCACGGCAATTATAGGGGCAGTTTTAATTACCGGCTACCTGGGTGGTGCGCTGGCCATAATGATGCGGGCAGGACAGCCTTTTTATTTTCCGATAATTTTCGGCGTGCTTGTTTGGCTGGGTCTTTATCTTCGCGATAAACGGGCAAAAGTACTTTTTCAACGTTATTAACAACTTGTTTAGCTAAGTGCCAAATAGGATAAAATCGAAATTCAGGCAATGAGATAATAACTAAAACCGCTACCTGCTCTTTACCATTCCGTTTTTATCAATTGCTTCTATAACCGGTTCGTTTTGCTTGTTTACAACAATGCGTAATCGTGGTTTTCCATCTGTATCCTTTATGATAATGCCGTAATCGCCATCGGCGCTTTTGCCCACAAACATCCTTTCTTTACCAAGCCATCCCGCAGCCCTCACTTTTTCAATGCCGGTTTTGTATGCAGCCGTATCGTTCAGCTTCTTTAAGGAATCGACATAATCCATTAACCTCGAAGTTGGAAAACGATCATCCCTATCCCACATTTTTAACCCATAACTGCGTGCCATATCGCCGGTACCTGTTGCATCTTGTTCATACTGCAGCTGCATGATCTGGTCGCCTTTGTATTGATCGAAAGAATAGGTCATACTTGCAGATTTTTTATCGCCATCATATATCAGCCCGCCGCATTCATCGCCCTGGTCGTTAAAAAAGATCATCCCTGCCGGGCGATCGCGCGGGGATATTTTCTTTCCATCATACGAGCCCGGATCCTGCAGCTTACGGTTGCTGATAGCCATGCGCAACGTGCCATCGCTTTCCACAATATTTATTCGCCCGGTATTTATCTCCTTAAAATTGTTTCCGCGTAGAAGCAGGTAAGCATTCATTCCCATTATCCCTAAAATCAGGATACTCAGAATTATTACACTTATCCGCAGGGCTCTGACTTGTTTTTGCAGCTTTTCCATAAATTCGTTTTTAAAAATTCCAGAAACTCAAATTTGCTTTAATCTATCATGAATTCCAACTATTTAGAAAGTGCCATTAAACAGTTTGATTATTACAGGATGCTTGCCGAAAAAACCTTTGTACAACTTACCGATGAGCAATTAAACTGGCAATATAATGATGACAGCAATAGCATTGCTATGATAGTGAACCATATGAGTGGCAATATGCTTTCCCGATGGACAAATTTCCTGACTACCGACGGTGAAAAGGAATGGAGAAACCGCGACGCCGAATTTGATACCCTATCGTTAAGTCGTACCGATATAATTGCCAAATGGAATGCCGGTTGGGAATGCCTGTTAAATGCGTTACATTCAATAACGGAGGCCGACCTGCAAAAAGAAATTTTTATCCGCAACCAAGGCCATACGGTTTTAGAAGCCATTAACCGCCAGCTTGCGCACTATCCTTATCACGTAGGCCAGATTGTGTTTATAGGTAAGATGCTAACGGCAGGTGACTGGCAATCGCTTTCTATTCCCAAAGGAGACTCGAACCAATTTAATTCCAAAAAATTTGCGCAGGATAAGCACAGGCAACATTTTACAGACGAGTTTTTAAAAAGCAACACCGACCACAAAAGTCAAGCAGGCACCACCCGATTTAAAAGAAACCTGAATTTAAATTTCTTAATTATATTTGATACCCGCAAAACTAATGGAGAGATGTCAGAGCGGTTCAATGTGCCTGATTCGAAATCAGGTGTGCTGTAACAGGCACCGGGGGTTCGAATCCCTCTCTCTCCGCCTCCGCCCGCCTGGGCGCACCACAGCGAATGAATTTGCTGATAAAATTAATTAATGTTAGCCCGATAAAATAAACTTATCGGGCTTTTCATTTTCATTTATTAACCCAGGTGAACGGTTTGTGGTTTTTTATAGCGGAGTTTTGCCTTTATAAAAACAACAAATACATGAAAACAAAAATCAGTCAAAAAGCCTGGGGCATCCGATCAGTATCTTTCTGGAGCGTGTTGGTCCTGGCATCAGGCATCATCTTTATCGGGGTCCGCTTTATTATTTATCCGCAGGTTGGTGCATTGGGTTACGGAATCACTTTCGCGAACGATCATGATGCGGTTTATGGAAAGGTAAAAGGCATCCGGGATGTATTTTCAGGTATTGTTCTTTTACCACTGCTTTTTATGCGTATGCGCAAAGCCGTCGCATGGGTATTTACCGCTGCTATATTAGTCCCATCATGCGATTTTATGATTATTTTATTTTGCAACGGCAGTAATGACATAACGCATTTAATGATCCACGGTATAACCGCAATGGTGATGCTGATTACCAGTGTACTGCTGTTTTATGGGATTTCTGAACCAAACAAAAATTGAACGGTATGAATACTATCATAATAAACCAAATCCTGTTAATTGTCGCAATTATAACTACCGGGGTTATTTACGGCACGGATGTATTTTATGCTCTTGTTATGCAAAAAGCCAGTGCACTTAGTAAAGACAGTTCCATTGCAGATGTTGTTGGCCACACACATTTAGTAGCAGATAAGCGTATGCCCGGCCTTGGTATTACAAGTGTGGTTTGTACGGCCATATGTGCAACCTTAAATTTTAATCGTTTATACATAGCAAGCCTATTAGGTGCAGCACTTTTAATGTTATTGTGCCATCTATATTTATATATGAGTGTAGCAAAACCTATAAACAAGCAAATGTCTGATGCTGCTATAAATAACAAAATACTTCCAAATATCCGGGCGCTGCAAATGCGTTGGGAAAGCGTGATTATCTACCGTGCTGTATTATTAACAGCTGCTATGATTCTACTTGTTATTACAGCAATGATCTGCGGCTGATAGAACGTCCATCATATTTAACTTGCCGGCGGATTTAACCATTCAATTGGTTAAATTTGCTATATGGATCTTTTGATTGAAAAAATAAAAGGCTATATCCCCGTTTTGGATAAGGACATATTGATTATCAAAAGCTTATTTCACAAAAAGGTTTACAAAAAAGGTGAACATCTATTACTGGCGGGGGAAGTTTGCCGGTATATCATATTTATTGAAAGTGGATTGGTGAGGTATTACATCAACAACGATGGAACGGAGCAAACGCATTATTTTAATAAAGAAGGTGAGTTTGTATGTGATTATCCAAGTTTTTTACCGCAAACACCATCTAAGGAAAGCATCCAGGCAATTGAAGATACGGCGATCTACCGCATTAGCGCCGATGGCATTCAGCAATTTTATAAGACGGTAACCAATGGCGAAAGATTCGGCCGCTTGGCTCTTGAATATGTATTTGTAGATGTGATAAACCAGATTGTTTCAGTTTATAATGATAGTCCGGATAATCGCTACCTTAAATTTCTTGCAAATTACCCCAATCTTGCCCAGCGAATCCCCCAATATTATATAGCCTCCTATGTTGGAGTTAAAGCGCCGTCGCTAAGCCGTATCAGGAAACGGCTGGCAGCAAAGCGATCATAAACTTCACTTATTTTTGGATTATTATAAACGCTTAACTGAGTCAGTATCCGGACCAAGCCAAACGCCTGATCCGAATAAGAAACAACGCCTGTTATTAATTGCCACTTTTCATTTTAACCGGCCTAAGCAATGTAGAAAATGTAAGCGATCCCATTTTCCATTTGCCGTTTTCTTTAAGGTATACCTCGGTAACCATAAAAGCGTGGGTAACTTCGTTTCCACCTACTACCGCCAGCAGGTCAATGTCGTTTAACAGAATGGCTGTATTGCCAAATATGTTTACCGATGCGCCGTAAACCTCTGCCTTTTTATACCAGATAAAGCCGCCTTTTATGGTATTAAGTTCCTGCGTTTTCCCCCAGCTTCCACCCATGTGTACAAAAACGCAATTTTCATCAAAAAGCCCGTTTAGGGTGTCAACTTTTTTGTCAGCCATCCATTGCCATTTCATTTTAGACAGGTCAAGGATTTCCTGTTCTTCTTTTGAAGAATTTGTAGGTGCCGCGTTTGGAAGTTTAGCCTGGGCGTGCAGCATACTGACAGCCGAAAAACAGATTATTAATGCGAGAATTGCTTTTTTCATATTTTTATGTGTTATGTTAGTATTATTAGCGCAATCGAATAGTTTTCTATTTTAATTATTCAATTTTCTTTCACCAAGCCATTTTACCATAGCAGGGTCACGATGGTCAAAAAAGCTGCTTTTATTCGTATCCAGCGTTTTAATGGCATCCATTTCCTGCTGGCTTAATTCAAAATCCAGGCTGTTTAAATTTTCGGCCATTCTTTCTTTCCGGACCGATTTAGGAATAGCAACTATTCCGCGTTGGGTAAGCCAGCGCAATATTACCTGCGCAATAGATTTATTATATTTTTCGCCGATAGACCTCAGCAATTCGTTTTTAAAAATATCATTCTTCCCTTCGGCAAACGGCCCCCATGATTCTATCTGCACCTTGTTGTCTGTCATAAATTGTTGCGAGTGTAGTTGCTGATGAAAGGGATGTGTCTCAACCTGGTTAACCGCAGGTACAACTTCATTATGGATAATCAGGTCTATCAACCTGTCTGGTTGGAAATTACTTACCCCAATAGTGCGTACCCGGCCCTCTTTGTAAAGTTCCTCCATGGCGCGCCATTCACCGTATACATCGCCAAAGGGCTGGTGAATAAGATAAAGATCCAGGTAGTCCAACTGTAATTTCTTTAAAGAATTTTCAAAAGCCACTTTTGCCCCCTCGTAACCCTTTGATTGTATCCACAACTTGGAAGTAATAAATAAATCTTCACGAACTGCGCCGCTTTGCTTTATAGCCTTGCCAACCGCTTCTTCATTCATGTATGATTGTGCAGTATCAATCAGCCGGTATCCTGTTTCTATGGCATCAATTACACTTCTTTCACATTCTGCTAAGTCTGTTACCTGGAATACGCCGAATCCTAAAACGGGCATTTCAACACCATTATTTAATTTTACCGTTTGCATATTATTTCTTTATAAGTATTTGTACCTCTTTTAACCAATACAAAGATGGGATGTTTAATTGAGGCCGATAGGATACCAATTACAGATGTTTATACCATTTTTACTGATAGGTGTTAGGCTGTTAACCGTTTGGAAGATAAAGTAATACCTTTGATCACCATTTAGCGATACATATGGAAAACATGCTCAGGTTTAATACGATAAGCGAATACAATACATTTAACAATAACGTTACCAAGCACCCGCTGGTAAGCGTAGTTGACTTTACAAAGGCTGCACCGCGGCAGGGCAACCGCATGTATTTTGGCTTTTACACCGTATTTTTAAAAGACGTAAAATGCGGCGATATGGTTTACGGGCGAAACACCTACGATTACCAGGAAGGCACACTCGTTTTCCTGGCCCCGGGGCAGGTTACCGGTGTAAACAGCAACGGGGAAATCTATCAGCCAAAGGGCCACGGCCTGGTTTTTCACCCCGACCTTATACATGGCACTTCTCTCGGTAAACATATTAACGATTACAGCTTTTTTGGTTACCAGTCTAACGAGGCGCTGCATTTATCAGATCGTGAGAGAAATATTGTGTTAGATTGTTTTTCGAAAATTGATTATGAATTGGAACAATCTATAGATAAGCATAGCAAAAAGCTGGTTGTTGCCAATATTGAGTTGCTGCTTGATTACTGCGTACGCTTTTACGACCGCCAGTTTATCACCCGCGACCATATACACAGAGGCATAGTAGAAAGATTTGAGCTTGTGTTGAGCGGCTATTTTGATTCGGAAAAACCACAAACGGTAGGGCTCCCCTCGGTAGCTTATATTGCCGATGAGTTACATCTTTCGGCCAATTACCTTGGCGATCTGATAAAAAAGGAAACCGGCAAAACAGCCTCCGAACATATACAAGCCAAACTGATAGACATAGCCAAAGAAAGAATTTTTGATCCCAATAAAACGGTTAGCCAGGTAGCTTACGAACTTGGCTTTAAATACCCACAACATTTTGCAAGGCTGTTTAAACAGAAAGTGGGGCGGTCGCCGTTAGCATTCCGGTCGATGAATTAAGCGCTGAGTTGCATAATGTAATTTCGCTTTCCGATTTCTATAAAATACCGGTATAAAATTCCGGATTATTTAGGTTCCGTAAGTATTTCACCTTTAAGCTGAAAAATAACCCAAAAAAGCCATTGGGTTGTTAATTCGCTCCGACAATTTTCTTAGCCTTGCTGATCTACTGGAACACGTTGCCTATCGGGTCTTTAAACCAGGCTACTTTTGTGTCATCAGGCGCTTATCAGATTCCTTTCGTCCTGCTATAAAAGGCCATATTTACCGCTTTTTATGTACTAATCTATAAAACAATTGTTGATTTTCGAAATCTTTAGCTGGTTGATTGTTTAACACTACCTTATATATTAAATTTTAGCTTTGCCTCATAACAGGTTATAAAATATGGAATCAAAATATTGGGACATTATAAGCAAGGCTTACGCAGGCTTTAACCAAAGAAATGTAGATGCGGTTTTGTTGCTCATGCATCCGGATATTCACTGGCCTAAGGCTTTTGAAGGCGGCTACGTGATTGGACACAATGCAGTTAAAGAATATTGGACAAGGCAATGGACGGAAATAAACCCTATTGTTGAGCCGCTTGCCATTACCGAACGTCCCGACGGAAAGGTAGAGGTAAAGGTATATCAACTGGTTAAAGACTTACAGGGCGCTGTTCTATTTGATGGAAATGTAAATCATGTTTATGTTATTAAAGATGATTTACTGCAAAGTATGGACGTTGAAATGATCGCTCCGGAATAATTGAGCCGGCTGTAACGATCCTCCCGCACCTAACTAATTTGCTATGAGCGTGCGGTAAGCATTTGGGGTTTGCCCGGCTTGCTGCTTAAAGAAACGGATAAAGTGCTGCGGATATTTAAACCCGAGCTTATACGCTATCTCTGCTACCGATCTTGCTGGGTCAAGCACCCGTTCTTTGGCCAGCCCCATAATTTTTAAATGGATATATTCCTGCGCCGAACGGCCTGTTTCCTTTTTAATCAGTTCACCAAAATAATTTGCAGACAGATTCAGTTCAGCTGCGCACCAGGCTACTGTCGGCAACCCCTCCTGTTCCGGTCTTTCAGAATGGAAATAACCATTTAACAGATTTTCAAACTTTTCCAGCAAACCTTTATTAATGTGTTCGCGGGTGTAAAACTGGCGGTCGTAAAATCTTTTACAGTAGTTAAGCAGCAATTCTATATTAGAGTTAATGAGCGTACGGCTATGCCGGTCTACCGGCAGATCAAGCTCCTGCCTTATTTTTGCAAAGCAATCTGCAACAATTTGTTTCTCGTTCTCTGATAAATGTAAAGCCTCATTTACATCGTACGAAAAAAATTCATACTCGTTCATGTGCTTCCCTAAAGAAGTACCGCTTATCAAGTCGGGATGAAAAGTTACCGACCAGCCTTTAAAATCCATGATAGGGCGCTTTCGCTCAACGCCCATTATCTGGCCCGGGCCAACAAATATTAAGGTTCCATCCTGATAGTCGTAATAATCACGCCCGTATCTGAATTCGCCGCACTTCATTTCTTTAAAGAAAATAATATACAAGCCAGAATTGTAACGGCCGGCCGGCATCGGTTTAACCTTAGCCAGGTCATACACAGATACCAATGGATGCTGCGTAGTGATTCCTCTTAGCTGGTTGTATTTTTCTACGCTGTCCAGTTGAATGATCTCTTCCATAATTCAATTCTTATCTAACAAATTTACCTTTTAAGATTTTAGGTGATGCATGCGGGTAGCTGTTTCGGTGAAATTGGTTATACAATCCGTAATCTATATACCATAAACTATGTTAGTTGTATATAGGTTTGCATTAAATTAATCATCTTATGAAAAAGAGAACTTTGGGAAACAGCGGATTAGAAGTATCTGCATTAGGATTGGGTTGCATGGGTTTAAGTTTTGCTTACGGGCCGGCAATTGAAAAAAATGAAGCAATAAAACTGCTGCATGCAGCTTATGATAATGGCATTACTTTTTTTGACACTGCCGAAGCTTATGGCCCCCACACCAACGAAGAGTTGCTTGGCGAGGCATTGGCGCCATTTCGCGACAAGGTGGTAATTGCCACTAAATTTGGCTTTAAAGAAGGCAAACCGAACCTGGGCCTGGATAGCCGCCCGGAAAACATCAGGAAAGTAGCAGAAGATGCTTTAAGCCGCTTAAAAACAGATTATATAGATCTTTTTTATCAGCACCGGGTAGACCCCAATATACCAATGGAAGAGGTAGCCGGAACCATTGGACAACTTATTACCGAGGGGAAAGTTAAACATTGGGGCTTGTCTGAGGCAGGTGCATCCAATATTAAAAAAGCGCACGCGGTACAACCGGTGGCAGCTTTGCAAAGCGAATATTCTTTATGGTGGCGCGAGCCAGAAAGCCAGCTATATGCTACGCTGGAAGAACTTGGTATTGGCTTTGTGCCGTTTAGTCCACTGGGCCGTGGCTTTTTAACTGGCGCCATAAGCCAGGACACCAAATTTGGGGAGGGTGATTTTCGGAATACTTTACCACGTTTTTCGAACGAAAACAGGCAGGCCAACCAGGCTTTGGTTAATGTATTGCAAAGTATTGCTACAGAATTGAATGTTACCCCGGCGCAAATATCACTTGCATGGATCCTGGCTAAAAAACCATGGATAGTGCCTATTCCCGGTACCACAAAACTTCATCGCCTGCAGGAAAACATTGGTGCGGTTTCAATAGAACTTTCGAAAGAAGATCTGGAAAAAATAGAACATGCTACAGCAGGAATAGATCTGCAGGGCGCTCGCTATCCGGAACATCTGCAAAAGCAAGCTAATAATTAATCTTAACATTTTATCTTCCGATAAACATGAGTAAAGTTTGGTATATCACCGGCGCCTCCAAGAGAATCCAAATGACATTACCGAAGTATATGCAAATAAAGGAGAAAGCTTTTTACCCCTGGATATTGACTTAATTAATGAATAAAGGAATAAAGAATTCATTGCGCAAAAACAAAACAGCTTTTTAACATTAATCAATGAGGGCGACATCAACCGGTGTCGCCCTCATTAATTAACTTTTTTCAGTGCCTTTGCATATAATAACACATACTAAAGACTGCAAGCTGTGTAGATTTATGAAAAAGAACGACACAAGAATTGTATCGTTTAGAGAAGTTTAAATTATTCCGTTTAAGGACGAAACGAACAATATGTTTGCGATACTTAGCAGTACGCAACTGCTTTAATTTGCGTTTTAACACTGCCAAAATGAGGGCAGCCACAGCCTTTATGAAAAATTCCGCATGATGATAAAGAAATCATCACTCCCCCCAAAATCAGTAATACTACTTTATTTTTTAACATAACGCATTGCATTTACCGTTAATATAATACTGAAAGCCCCCATTGATGCGCCTACCGCATCGGCAAAAAGATCATCCCATTCGCCGGTACGCCAGGTAAAGATCGGCAATTGTAAAATCTCTATGATCCCGCCGTATAAGATAGCCGCAATAGTAACCAAAATCACTACTGTATACGTTAAAATACCGGTATTTTGTTGCTTTATAAGCCCGTTAAAGTAAAGCACCATCAGCACAAAAAAGAAACCGCAATGTACCAGCTTATCAAAGCCGGGGAAAAACAATGGCGAACCCATTACCTTTCCCATTTTGATACTGCACATGATTAAAATAAATAAGGCCCACGATATTGCGGGCCAGTAGTATTTTAAAATAGTATTCATCAATTATTAAGCACCGATGATTTCCTGATAGCTTTCGGCAGATAATAACCCGTCTACCTGGGCGGCATCAGTCAATGTTATCTTAACCATCCAGCCTTCGCCATACGGGTCGCTGTTTACCAGTTCGGGCTGCTTATCCAAAGCAGGGTTAAGTTCTACTACGGTCCCTGTAACCGGCATAAAAAGGTCAGAAACAGTTTTTACGGCCTCTACTGTACCAAAAACTTCATCCTGGCTAACATCCCGGCCAATGGTGGTAATATCTATATAAACTATGTCGCCCAGCTCGCGTTGTGCAAATTCGGTAATACCAATATATGCCTCGTTGCCGTCAACTTTTATCCACTCGTGGTCTTTAGTGTATTTTAATCCTGAAGGGAAATCCATTTTATTTTAGTTTGATAAGCCAAAAATAGTAAAACTTTAAGTTAACACAATGGCATGCCGGGTTTTAACATATATAAATAAGTTAAACTAAATGTGAATGAGCTTGTTATTAAAAAATCTGCCAATTCCAGACCAATTTTATGAAGACACTTTTTTGGTGCATATCCATATTTATACTTTTTACCTTACACGGATGCATGGGTAACAACAAAAGCAGCACTGCCGATAGCATTTCCAGTTCTGATAGTGTCAATGCATTAAAAGCCAGCGAAACAACAAACACCGCTACTACAGATACAACAGTTATAGGTTTCTTAAAAAAGGCTGCCGATTATAACATGGGTGATGCTTTGCTGGGAAAATTAGCTTTACAAAATGCAGACAATAAAAGGATCAAAAATTTGGGGGCCATGATGCTGCGTGATCAGTTTAAGATCAGCAAAGATTTAATGAAGCTTGCCTCAAATAAAAAAGTTATAATTCAAAGCAGGGCAGACACAAGTAAGTTTGAGGAAACAGAAAAGTTAAAGGAAATGCACGGAGGGAATTTTGACAAAGCTTATGTCGCCAACGTCATAACCGACCAGGAAGCTGAGATAAAGTTATTTGAAAACGTAGCCCAAAATAGCAACGATAACGACATTAAAACTTTTGCGGTGCAAACGTTAAGAGTTTTAAAAAATCACCTTGATGCAGCTAATATTATCAGCGCAAGCATAAAATAGCGTGTTAATCCATACTGGCGGTGATATGCAGTAAGTCAGTTGATGTTACGGGTTTTACTATGTACCCTGCAACCTCTTTATATGATTTTGATTTTTGCCGATCGGCCTCGTCAATAGACGAACTTACTATATAGATAGTAATCTTTTTATTTAAAAGGTGGCTGATCTTCACAAACTCATCCATAAACTGCCAGCCGTCCAGTACCGGCATATTAATATCGAGTAAAACCAGATCGGGTAAGTTTTCCGGTATATGGAGATTTTCAACAAAAAAATCCAGGGCCGTTTTCCCGTTCTGGAAAAAGATAGTTTTTGAAGCTACCTGCGAATTACCAATTATCCGTTTAACTGCAAAAGTGTAGATGTCGTCATCATCAATTACACTTACCGTGTTTATTTTACCCATTTTAAAGCCCTGCGAGAAATATATTTGATACCTGCAATTACCAACCTAACCTCTGGCGTCATCACATGCCTTATACGGTAAATTCAACCTTAAAGGTTGTACCGATTCCAACTTCGCTTTCAACTGATATGTTGCCGCCCTGCGAATCTATCTGTGTTTTTACTAAAAATAATCCCACACCATGTGCGTCGCTGTGATTATGAAAGGTTTTATACAAACCGAATATTTTTGAGCCATGAAGGTTCAGATCTATTCCAAGACCGTTATCACTACACTCAAAAACAGTTTCCCCTTTTTCATTGTAATACGTTTTTAAACTTACATGCGTTTGTCCATCCGGCTTTCCGTATTTAATGGCATTTGATATTAGGTTCATAATAACGCTTTCAAGATAGATCCTTGGAAACATTACGATATCTACAGCGTAATCGATACTTATCTTTACATTTTTTCCTGAAATCTCATAATCCAGCACTTCCATCACTTTTTCTGTAATATCGCTAAATGATAATTTATCCTTAGGTATTGCATTTTCGCGGATCATGATAGCCTCAGACAAATCATTTAAAGTATGATTTAAACTTTTGGAAACGCGGCTAATTTTATCAAACATAACTACATTGTCGTCAGTAAGCGTATCGGTCTCAATGAGGTCGGCCAGTAAAGACAAATTACTTGCATGGTTCCTGATATTGTGCGACAATATATGCGTAAAGCTTTTAAGCTGCTGATGACTTTCTGATAACAGCTGATGCGACTTATTAAGTGCCAGTTCTGCAGCCTTTCGCTGGCTTATCTCATATTCAAGTTCCTCAACGGTACGTAACGACAGGATTAGTGGCAATAATTTATACAGCGCATAAACCGCAGCGATTGATACGATACCGGTAATAAACCTGGCCAGTGCCCCAAGCCTGTAAGCGGGCCACCAAAAACCGATAGCATCAATAAGATGCGTAGTGCCGCATGATATGATAAAGGCTACAAATAGCCAGATCAATTTAGGAAAAGGAATATCGGGACGGCGCCTAACCAGGCGAATAAGTAAAAGCGGGATAGCAAAATAAGATGCCCAGATAACCAGGTCTGAGCCAAGGTATAACCACCCATGAAAAGGCGACCAGGTGCCGCAATGCCAGCGCGGCGGCCAGTCGCTGGTGTCCAGCAGTTTAAAGAAAAAATCATGCACCTGCGCCCCAAAACTTTTATTTGCAAGCTGCTGTGATAAAGCAGTTGAGTTGCAGGCCGGGCCGCAAACGGACACTGTTTTATGTACAGGTAATAAAGAACGGTATGTAGCTTTCAAATTAAAAAGAATAAACTGTGTTATACGTTAAATAATATTAACTGTTTAATATTATTTAGCAACACCTAATTTAATTGTAATTAATTCATTTACAGTTATGCACAACCCTAAATATTTGCTACAATAAAATATAAAGCTGTACGCAACCGGAAATATAACGTATTAACTGGGGAACGCTAAAAATAACGCTGTGATATTGCTACGGTGTTATTAAATGAACTTATTCTTCTACTACTTCGCTGTTGGGGCTGCTTAGCTCGGGCACTTCGTGTTTAAAATAGCGTTTTTGATAGAGCAGGATAATGATCACACCCACAGAGATTGCTGAGTCTGCAAGGTTAAATATCGGCTGAAAAAATTCATAGTACTGCCCGTGCCAGAAGGGGAACCAGGCGGGGTAAGTACCTTTAAGCAGGGGGAAATAAAACATATCAACAACGCGGCCTTCAAATAAATGCCCGTGCTGATAAAGCAGTCCGTAAAAAGTTGAATCGATGATATTGCCAAGCGCCCCGGCAAAGATCAATGCAACGCAGAGGATAAGGCCACGATGATATTTGTGCTTTATGAGGTAAATAAGGCCATAACCTATACAGCAAACTGCAATAATGCGAAATATGGTTAATACCAGTTTGCCGGCCTCGCCGCCAAATTCCCACCCAAAGGCCATTCCATTGTTTTCGGTGTAGCGCAGCATGCCACGGTCACCTAAAAAATGGATCTCGGACGAGAAATCCATATGCGTCCTTACCCAGGTTTTTATAATCTGGTCAAACAGGATAATAAATGCAATTAAAAGAAAAGGTTTAGTATAGCTTGCCTTCATCTATTGCTTTAATTTGGCTTCCATACTTAAAGTAGTATGCGGCACAGCGCGCAGGCGTTCTTTAGGTATCAGTTTACCGGTTTCACGGCAAACGCCATAAGTTTTATTCTCTATACGTACCAAGGCGGCCTCTAACTGTTCAATAAACTTTTTCTGGCGGGCGGCTAACTGGTTAATTTGTTCTTTTTCAAGCGTGGCCGACCCGTCTTCCAGTGTTTTATAGGTACCTGCGGTATCATCGGTGCCGTTTGCATTCGGCGAGCTTAATGAAGTCGCAAGTGAACTTAATTCTTCTTTTGCAATACGTAATTTATCAAGAATAAGACCCTTAAATTCCTGCAGGTCTGTTTCTGAGTACCTTGTTTTTTCGTTTTCTGGTTTCATTATATTTTACTAATAGCAATCAATATTTCTTTTCCATCTATCTCTGCAACATCTCCCTCATTTAGCTCATTATCAAGCACAACGCTATCAGCTAAAATTTCGGCGCAAATATATGATAAATTGTTGTTTATGGCTTCCCATATAAAATCATCGCAGCGCACCTTCACATTTATCCTGTCGGTAACTTCAAATCCCTTATCCTTACGCAGATTCTGTACCCGGTTAATAAACTCGCGCGACAGACCTTCCTGTTTCAGCCCGTCGGTTATGGTAACATCCAAGGCTACAGTTAGTTTTCCTAAGTTTGCTACCTGCCAGCCCGGTACATCTTCCGCAATGATCTCAACATCGGTGGTTAGCAGCGCATATCTGGCATTTGGTACATCAGCTCCTGCATTAAATTCAATATCCAGTGTACCGTCATTTTCCAGTTTAGCAATATCATCCTGGCCTAAATTAGATATTGCAGCTGCAACAGCTTTCATATCCTTACCAACTTTTGCACCCAGTGCCTTAAAGTTGGGTTTTACCTTTTTAGTGATAAAGCCTGCGGTATCGGTAATGTACTCTATTTCCTTAATGTTGGTTTCAGACAGGATCAGATCTTTTACCTGCTCTACCTGATGCTTAAAGTTGCTGTTTAATATTGGCAGCAAAATTTTACTGAGCGGTTGCCTTACATTAATACCAACCTTTTTACGCAGTGAAAGCACCAGTGATGATATATCCTGCGCCATCTGCATTCTTTCTTCCAGGGCTTGGTTTACCAGTTCGCTATGATATTCCGGAAAGTAAGCTAAATGCACCGATTCAAAGTCCTCTTTACCGGTAACCGAATTAAGGTCTGTATAAAGGCGGTCGGCAAAGAACGGCGCAACAGGCGACATTAATTTGGCTATGGTAATTAAGCAGGTGTACAAGGTTTGATAAGCCGAAAGCTTATCTTCCGAATCTTCAGATTTCCAAAAACGGCGGCGGCTTAAACGTACATACCAGTTGCTTAAATGCGCATCCACAAAATCCTGTATTGCACGGGTTGCTTTGGTTGGCTCAAAATCGGCGTAAAAACCATCTACCTCTTTACTTAAAGTGTTTAAGAGTGAAATGATCCACTGATCTATCTCCGGGCGTTCATCTAATGCAACCTCCGGCTCGCTGTAGGTGAATTTATCAATGTTGGCATACATTACAAAAAACGTATATGTATTATATAATGTACCGAAAAACTTGCGGCGCACTTCGTCTATTCCTTCATCGTTAAATTTAAGATTATCCCAGGGCGCGGCATTGCTTATCATATACCAGCGCGGTGCATCTGCCCCGAAACGCTCGATGGTTTCGAACGGATCAACCGCGTTACCCAGGCGTTTAGACATTTTATTGCCGTTTTTATCCAGCACCAAGCCGTTTGATATTACGTTTTTAAATGCAATACCTTTATTGCCATTTTTCTGGTTTACAGCTTTTACATCATCACTAGCTTCGCTTAACATTACGGCAAGCGCGTGCAGCGTAAAGAACCAGCCACGGGTTTGGTCTACCCCTTCTGCAATAAAATCTGCCGGATAGGCATCAGCAAATTGTTTTTTGTTTTCAAAAGGGAAATGCCATTGCGCGTAAGGCATGGCACCACTGTCAAACCAAACGTCAATAAGATCCGGTTCGCGGTACATCGGCTTCCCTGTTGAAGATGTAAGGATCACATCATCCACATACGGGCGGTGCAGATCGTCTATCACAAAATCAGCTTTCATTAAACCTGCTTTTACAGATTTAGCAATCTCTTCCTGTAGTTCGGCGATAGCCCCTATGCACTTTTCCTCGCCGTCTTCGCTTCTCCATATCGGCAGCGGTGTGCCCCAATAGCGCGAACGCGAAAGGTTCCAGTCTACCAGGTTTTCCAGCCAGTTACCAAAACGGCCGGTTCCCGTAGCTTCCGGTTTCCAGTTAATGGTTTTATTAAGTTCAACAAGTTTGTCCTTTACTGCGGTAGTTTTAATGAACCAGCTATCCAGCGGATAGTATAAGATCGGTTCATCACTGCGCCACGAGTGAGGGTAACTGTGCTCGTATTTTTTTACGTCGAAAGCTTTGTTCTCGGTTTTCAGCTTAATGGATATTAATACATCCGTGCCTTTGAAACCGGGCGCTTCACGTTCTTCTTTGGTATAGTATTCGTCTTTTACGTAATAACCGGCAAAATCACTAACCTCGTCTACAAAACGGCCCTGCTTGTTAACCAGCGGTACATCTTTGCCTGTTTCATCTTTTACCATTACAGATGGCACGTTGTTTTCCTTACAGGCCCTAAAGTCGTCCGCACCAAAAACAGAAGCGGTATGCACAATGCCGGTACCATCTTCGGTAGTAACAAAGTCTGCAGGTATGACGCGGAACGCATTTTTCTCCAGGTCTTCGTTGGTTACGTAGGGCAATAGCTGCTCGTAATGCAGGTCTACCAAACGGCTACCGCTAAACGTAGGTGTTTTATAATCGCCAAAGGCGCTGCCTGTAAAATCAAGCGCAACTGCCTTGTAAGGGATCAGCTTAGAGGTTGCCGGGTCAAATGCCGCCAGTTCCTCGTCGGTAAATACCTCTACATATTTTTTACCGTCAAGCACTTTGGCGGTTAAAGCATCGGCAAGTATTACCGCTACTTTTTCAAAAGTATATTGGTTATAAGTGCTTACGCAACGGTAGGCTATAGATGTACCTACTGCAAGCGCGCAATTGGCAGGCAATGTCCACGGCGTGGTTGTCCAGGCTAAAATGTAAAGGTCTGTATCTAACTGGCTGTAAAGAATTTCTGAGTCGGCATCCCTTTTAACTTTAAATTGTGCCGTAATGGAAGTATCCTTTACCATTTTGTAGGTACCGGGCTGGTTCAGCTCGTGCGAGCTAAGGCCGGTACCAGATTTTGGCGAATAAGGTTGTACCGTATACCCTTTGTAAAGAAAACCTTTATTGTAAAGCTCCTTCAATATCCACCAAAGGGTTTCTATATATTCATTTTTGTAGGTGATGTACGGGTCGTTCAAATCAACCCAGTAACCCATTTTTTCGGTAATATCATTCCATACATCGGTATAGCGCATTACCTCGTTGCGGCATGCATCATTATACTCTTTAACAGAAATCTTTTTGCCGATATCATCTTTAGTGATGCCAAGCGCTTTTTCTACAGCAAGCTCTATAGGAAGGCCGTGCGTATCCCAGCCGCCTTTACGCTTTACCTGGTATCCCTTTAGGGTTTTGTAACGGCAAAAAATATCCTTAATAGCGCGCGCCATTACGTGGTGAATGCCGGGCATTCCGTTTGCGCTTGGCGGGCCTTCGTAAAAGGTGTAAGGGTTGGTTGCAGGCCTGCTGCTGACACTTTTTTCAAAGATGCCGTTCTGCTGCCAGAATTCTAATATATCCTTACCTGTTTGCGATAGGTTTAACTGCTTATATTCCTTGTACATCAATTAATTCACCTCAATTTTAGAGGATGCAAAAATATGGAAATAAAGATTAAAAAACATCATAAGAGTGTGAAATTGGGCAGCTTAATATGATGATAAGTACCGACTTTCAGGAACGCAAATACCTGATCTGTGTTCCTGAAAATATTTAAGCTTTGCAATTCAAAACACGCGCACTTAAAAAGCAGCAACGATAAAGAAGTTTTTGATGTGCAAGAATGGGCTGTGATGGTGTAACCACTCAGTTCTTCACCGTTACTATCGCAGCGCTGCCGGCAGGTACCGTTACCGCAAAGCTTTTACCATCTACTGTGTGCAACTTGGCTGCGGCCGGTGTAAAGGTGCCATCTACATTTACGGCACTACCCGCAAATGTTGTCCCGGTGGTTGATGTTATAGATGGCGCCATTAACCGTGCAACAGATATTGTTGAAGCCTTTGCAGTTAGGTTAACTGTAAAAGAGAAGCTTTTGGATGTTTCTTTATTTATAAGTGTTACGGAGTAAGAGTTATCAGCATTAAGGCACGCATAAGCTGCACAATTATTATCTGCCCTTGGGTTTACTATTGTAGCAGGGATAATTTTGCTGTTTGGCGTAGCCTGTTTAAATGCCAGCATTGCATAGTACTCTGGTCGGGCTGTAACGGTACCGTTCTCCATGGTTAAAGGTGTGTAAGCAAAACGCGGCTGGCCACCATGAAAGTTAATACCCTGCCCCTTATTTTCAGCTACGTTCCACATAAAATCCAACGCCCACAATGCCGATGCAAAAGTATCGCTTACACCCGGTTTACCGCCGCCCCAAATGTTATTACATTCTGACACGCGGTACGGAAATTTATATTGTGCCGATATTTTAGACATCTCCAGCAGGAAACCATTTTGCTGCGGGTTAATGGTAAGAATATCTTTAAAAGTAATGGACGGATTAGAGGCCGGGCCCGCATTATAGAAATGGGTATCCAAAAATTTGATCTTGGTATGCTCCGCATCTGCAAAGCTGCTTATCCAGCTTGGGTTAAAAGGACCTACATCCGGGCCTGCAAAGTTTGCCTTTGGCACCGCAGTCTTAACAGCTTTATAATAGGTTTCCCATTCGGTTTGGTAGTTGCTGTAACTGTAGGTAGACGGCCTTACCTTAAAGTGAAACACCTCCGGCTCATTACCTGATTGAAACGCAATCAATTTTCCCTGCAGGCTATTATAAACATAAGTTGCTTCTTGCGCGGCACCTGCCGCATCTTTATTGGCAAGGTTAAGTCCGAATAAAACAGGCCAGTTAATTGCATTAGAAAACGCGGTTAGCCTGTCTATCTCTGTTGTAGTAAGTGAAGTTTCGGGAGTTTCGGTAGTACGGGCACCGTTCTGCCAGTTGATCTCGTCGCTGGTATTGCCGCCGATGCGCAAAACGCCTTTACCCAGATTTTTAATTAGCTGAATAAGCGGCGCGTTGTTTTCATTCAAAAATTCCGGATTTTGAATCAGGAGGCCTGTTTCATAGCTCAATCCCTCAAAATTGGTAGGGATAGCGAAACCAGGCTGAGATGGATCTACATTTAAGGTGATAGGAAGCGGGGCTGTTGCTGCCGCCGATGAGGTTAAATCATCACTTACATTTGGCAAGGTAGGATTTAAATCTTTTTTACAACCAATAAAAGCGAAAGCTGCTATAAATAAAAGCCACTTAATCTTCATCTAAATAGTATCGGGGAAAGGGTATTGTAACATTTTTATTACGGCGCAAAATAACTAAAAAATTCAAAACTTTTAAAGTTATCAAATTGTTAACACCCGCCTGACAAACAGGAAATAAAATCCGTTCTTATCAAACCCGATATTGAAAAAAGCAGCTTAGCCAGCCATATATAAAGGCTCATGAGGGGCAACGCCGGCCAGCATAGTTTTTAGGATAGTACGCGCCCGGTGCAGGTTGGTGCGCGAAAGCAATTCGCTTATGCCCAATGCGTTTCCAATTTCCTGGTGCGAGTAACCCTCTATAGCATACATATTAAATACAGAACGATACGTTTGAGGTAATTTTTGTATCAGCTTCAACAGATCTTTTGCCTCCAGGCCATGTGCATTATAGCCGTTGCCCAAATTTTGATTGTCTTCAGAAAAATCATCAACCAAAACCATCGATCTTTGCTTGCGGTATCGTGAGATGGCGCAATGCACCATAATGCGTCTTATCCATCCTTCCAGGTTACCATCGCCGCGGTATTTGTGGGCGTTGTTGAACATCTTTATAAAGCCTTCCTGCAAAATATCCTGCGCCTCGTCTTTATCATGTGCGTAACGCATGCACACTGCCAGCATCCTTGGTGCCAGGGTTCTATAAAACAATTCCTGCTGCTTGCGGTCGTTCCTGAGGCATCCTGCCCACATATCTGCTAAACGGCTATCGGTGGTTATCATCTTGTCAATGTATTTAACCTGTGATGCCAATATTGATACCCATATCACAAGTACCTAATTATCAGATATTTATTAGATTTTTAAATTAACAAACCGTTCATTATCGTACGGTTTATGTTTGCAGGCGGACGGTTTTGTTAATTTTTCGGGCAAATCTGGGTTACATATCAACTATGATATGTATTAACAAAAACTTATGGAAGAGCGAAAAACTGCTGCCGTCGTATTAGGGCTAATAGTATTAGGTATGATTTTTTATTTTTTCATTTTGCCGGCAGCCCGACATAAAAGTATGCAAACCTTATCGTTCAAAAGCTGCACAATCCATTTTAAATATGAAAGTCGGGATTATGATTCAGACATTTATCGCGCTTCACAAAATAAACTTGCCCTTTGTTTGTGTAGTGTTTATGAAAAGAAACCGGATACATCAGTAAAAAATAAAGTTATCAAAATTTACAAGGCTTATCATTCTTACACAAATGTAGATAGTGTAGAAAAAGGTGATAAAATTGATAGCATACTCAAATACAAAATTAAAGCTTTCGATACTTTGATATTGGTAGACTAAACATTTATATTGTATGGCAATAATATTTTAACTACACAATGAAAGCCAAATACATTTTCATCTTTTTTGTTTCTGCTGCTGCATTATATGCCTTTACAAATAAACGCGCCGCTACAAAACCGAATATAACAGGCACCTGGAAATTAATATCAGGAACGGAGATCAGCACCGGTGTTAAAACGGTAACGGATTATACAAAGGATCAACAAATGATCAAGATCATTAACGATACGCATTTTGCCTTTTTAAAACACCGCCTGGCAACTCCAAAAGACTCATCCAACAACTTTGATGCAGGCGGCGGCGCTTATACCCTAAATGGCAGCACCTATACCGAGCACCTGGATTATTACTCCAAGAAAAACATCGAGGGCAATTCTTTTACCTTTACCGTAAGCGTAAACAAAGACACGCTTATTCAGCAGGGTTTAGAAAAACTGAAAGATGGCAGCGCGGAGAAAATAATTTATGAAAAATATTTGAGGGTAAAGTAAACCTTCGCTGGTGTAGCTTGAACACTAGCCTAAGTTTAATAGATTTTCGCTACGCACGAAATGACAATAGGTTTTACATTACCCGAAAAGCAACCCAAACACCTCTTCTATACGGCTTACTATTTTTATGTCGATTTTATAGCGTGACAGATCGATCCGCTTTTTGTCCTGCGCGCCTGACGGCAAATTGTATTTGGAAATAAAGATGGTATCAAAGCCCAGTTTTTCAGCTTCGGCAATGCGTTGTTCAACCCGGTTAACTGCCCTGATTTCGCCCGAAAGGCCAACCTCGCCGGCAAAGCAGGTTTTGAAGGGAACCGGAATATCCTCATGCGAGGATATGATAGCCGCAGCAAGGCCAAGATCTATGGCCGGGTCTTCCACGCGTATACCTCCTGTAATGTTCAGGAAAACGTCTTTGGCACCTAAATGAAATCCGCAACGCTTTTCCAGTACGGCCAGCAGCATGCTCATGCGTTTTGTATCAAAGCCGGTAGCCGTACGCTGTGGCGTGCCGTAAGGCGATGGACTTACCAACGCCTGGGTTTCTATCATCATGGGGCGCATCCCCTCTAAAGTAGTGGAGATAGTAATGCCGCTTAACGGTTCATCGCGTTGTGATAGTAAGATCTCTGACGGGTTGGATACCTCCCGCAAACCTTCGCCCAGCATTTCGTAAATTCCCAGTTCTGATGCCGAGCCAAACCTGTTCTTTATGGTGCGTAAAATACGGTATACATGGTGCCTGTCGCCCTCAAACTGTAAAACGGTGTCAACCATATGTTCCAGTATCTTTGGCCCGGCAATCATACCATCTTTTGTGATATGGCCGATCAAAAAAACAGGCGTTGAACTTTCTTTGGCAAAGCGCAGTAATTCGGCAGTACATTCACGTACCTGCGAAACGCTGCCTGGGGTAGATTCAATATGGGCGGAATGGAGCGTCTGTATCGAGTCGACCACTACCAGGTCGGGCTCCAGTTCTTCTATCTGCTTAAATATATTCTGGGTAGAGGTTTCTGTAAGGATGTAACAGCTTTTATCATTTCCCTGCACTTCTTTATTCCTGCTTCTTGTCTCGGGGTTCTCCAATCGTTCTGCGCGCATTTTTATCTGCCGGTCGCTCTCCTCTCCAGATACGTACAGTACTTTTATACCCGGCATGTTCAATGCAAGCTGCAGCATCAGGGTAGATTTACCTATACCCGGCTCGCCGCCTATAAGCACCAATGAGCCTGCAACAATACCGCCACCCAAAACGCGGTTAAACTCTTTATCTGGTGTAAGCAGGCGGTGTTCTTCGCGATAGGTAATATCAGCAACCGGAACCGGCTTGTTAGCACGCTGCTGGCTGGTTGATGACGTTTTCCAGTTTGGTATAGATGCGTTAGGTTTTTCCAGTATTTCTTCGGCAAAAGTATTCCATTGCGAACACGACGGGCATTTACCCAGCCACTTAGGTGACTCGTGCCCGCAGCTTTGACAGAAATATGCAATTTTGGTTTTTGCCACTGATTAAATGCAGTCGTTGTTTAAAAAGTACCGTTATGCAAATGTGCAGATTATTTAATTAAAATGCTAATATTTTTAGCTTAGTGGAATCCGTATTTGAAGAAGCAATTGAAAATATTTCATTACCTTCAGACAACGCATAACAAAGCTCCGGCAACCGAACTTACACAACCAAAAATTATATCAGATCGAACCCGATATCTTTTCTGAAATACATGCCGTCAAAGTAGATACGGCTGGCATCGGCAGTGGCTTGCTGCAGGGCGCTGAAAATATCATCCTGCAAAGTACTTATGGCAAGTACACGGCCGCCCGATGTTTTAACGTCACCGGCATCCTGGTAGGTACCCGCATGGAAAACGATAGAATCCCTTACATTTTCGGTACCGGTAACCACTTTATCTTTTAAATATTCGCCCGGGTAACCGCCTGCTACCATTACTACCGTAGCTGCAAACTTATCAGAGATTAAAAGTTCGCGCTCGTTAAGGTTACCTTCGGCAACGCCTGCTAACAGGTCAACGAGGTCTGAATCGATGCGCAGCATTACGCTTTCGGTTTCCGGGTCGCCCATGCGGCAGTTGTATTCTATAACATAGGGTTCGCCTTCACAATTCATCAGCCCGATAAAAATAAAACCCTTATAAGGTATGTTCTCCTGCTTAAGCCCATTAACGGTAGGGATAATTACACGCTCCTCCACCTTTTTCAAAAAAGTATCATCTGCAAAAGGCACCGGGGAAACTGAACCCATGCCGCCGGTGTTTAAACCGGTATCGCCCTCGCCAATACGTTTATAATCTTTGGCTTCTGGTAATATTTTATAATTGGTTCCGTCCGAAAGGACAAAAACAGAAAGTTCTATTCCCTGTAAAAATTGTTCAATTACCACGCTCGAGCTTGCGTCGCCAAACTTTGCCTCGGTAAGCATTTCGGCCAGTTCCTGTTTTGCTTCATCCAGAGTAGTGCAGATCAACACACCCTTTCCGGCTGCAAGGCCATCGGCTTTTAAAACTATGGGCAAACCGGCTGTCTCCAAATACTCAAAACCTTCCTGCAGCGTGTCTTTTGTAAAAGTTTTTGAGGCTGCAGTAGGGATATTATTGCGCTGCATGAAACGCTTTGAAAAATCCTTGCTTCCTTCCAGCTGGGCGCCTTCCCGCTGCGGGCCTATTACCGGGATATGCTTGATAGCATCATCCGCCAGGAAAAAATCATGAATGCCTTTAACAAGCGGTTCCTCGGGGCCAACCAGCACCAGATCTATGCTGTTGCTTAAAACAGCCTGCTTTATCCCCTCAAAATCGCTAACCTTAATATTAAGATTGGTGCCATACTGGCCTGTACCGGCATTACCAGGTGCAATAAAAAGCTGACCGCATTTTTCACTTTGTGACAATTTCCAGGCAAAAGCGCTTTCCCTTCCGCCTGAACCGAGGAGCAGGATGTTCATAGGGCAAAGATAGCTAAATGCTCCGAATGTGAAGCCGCATTAATTAAGCGCAGTTTCAAAACCGGCGCTTCATCGTAAGTAATGTCGATCCTGTTCTATTGAAATTTATTTGCACCTTTGCACATAAGCGCAGCTGCGCAATTAAAATTTTCCGCACATTAAAAAAGCATGTCGTTAGCCGATTTTTTTACGCCCATAGATCTAAAAAAGATCATTCCTAAAAAGGGATATTACACAAGTCAGTTAGGCAGTAAAATAGAGCATTATTCCGTTGCGTTTCCAGACATGGAGCAAAAGGCCGATATTGCTATCATAGGCGTGCAGGAAGACCGCAATGCGGTAAATAACCCCGGTTGCTCGTTAGGGCCTGATTATGTGCGCGAAAAACTTTACCAGCTGCATGAGGGCGGTTATAACACCAAAATCATAGACCTTGGGAACATACGCCAGGGCGAAAAGGTAACTGATACCTACATAGCTTTAAAAACCGTTGTAAGTGAACTGGTAAAGAAAGATGTGATACCGGTTATTATAGGCGGCGGGCAGGATCTAACCTATGCCCAGTACATGGCTTATGAAGAACTGGAACAAAAAATAGACCTGGTGGTGATAGATTCGCACTTTGACCTGGACGAGGATGAGTTTGACAGCGAAGGGATAGAAACATCATCAACCTCTTATCTTAATAAGGTGTTTCTGCACCAGCCCAATTACCTTTTCAATTACAGCAATTTGGGCTATCAGACCTATTTTGCCAGCCAGGATAGCTTAAGGGTGATGGAAAAACTATATTTTGATGTGCATCGCCTTGGCGAACTTACCGGGAACATTGCCGTTACCGAACCCATTATCCGTAACGCAGGGATGCTTAGCTTTGATATCGGTGCCATTCGCGCTGCCGATGCAATGGGAAATGCAAACGCTACGCCAAACGGCTTTTATGGCGAAGAAGCCTGCCAGATAACCCGTTACGCCGGCTTTAACGATAAGCTGAGCTCCATAGGCTTTTATGAATTTAACCCAGCTTATGACAGCAACGGGCAAACAGCTACCTTGCTGGCGCAAATGATCTGGTATTTTATTGATGGCGTATATAACCGCAAAAAAGACTTTCCGCTTAATCCCAAATCTCAATATCTTATTTATAAAACCAGCCTTAAGCACGAGGACCACGAACTGGTATTTGTAAAAAGCAAAAAATCAGACCGGTGGTGGATGCAGGTGCCCTACCCATCGGGCGGCTCGCCCAATGAAAGGTTTCACCTGGTGCCGTGCCGTTATGACGATTACCGCACCGCAGTATCGGGCGAGATGCCGGACCTATGGTGGCGCACTTATCAAAAATTAAACTAAGTGCTTATAATTCATTTACTATTTAAACGTTATCCTTCCTTACAATCGGCGAAAAAGATGAAGAAGATTTTTGTATTGATGATTGCTCTTTTACCTGTACTTGCTTTTGCGCAGGACCAGCAATCGTTTTTAATTAAAGGCAAAATAGGCACACTTAATGCCCCGGCAAGGGCATACCTTGTTTACCAGTTAGGTGCAAACAGGGTAATAGATTCAACATTTATAACCGGCGGCAATTTTGAGATTAAAGGTTCTGTACTTAACCCAACCCCTGCACTTTTACTGATGGACAGGGACGGTGTTGGTATTGACAAGCTTGATAGTGCCGCAGACATGCTGAGCTTTTACGTGGATAAGGGAGAAATATCCATTGAAAGTGCCGACTCTGCATCAAAAGCTAAAGTAACGGGTTCGAAAATAAATGATGACAATAAACGGTTGATGGCGCAGCTTAAACCTTTAATGGAACAGGCTGCCCAGCTTAAGGCACAAGTTGCCGCTACCCCTGCCGCCCAGCAAAGCACACCCGAGTTTCAGAATGCCATGCAAGCCAAGTACAAACAGTTACAGCTTGCACAAAAGGGCGTTTTACGGGTATTTATTTTATCTAACCCGGATAGTTACTTAAGTTTACTTGCCCTTTATTCAGTTGGCGGCCCCGCTCCCGATCCATCCGAGCTTGATCCTTTATACGATGCGCTATCACCAAGGCTTAAGGGCATGGAGACTGCCAAAGTTTTCAAGAAATCGCTGGATAAATTAAGATCCACGGCTATAGGTGCATTGGCTCCCGATTTTACGGAGAATGATGTAAACGGTGTACCCGTTAAACTTTCATCTTTTAAAGGTAAATATGTACTGGTTGATTTTTGGGCCTCGTGGTGCGGACCCTGCCGCCAGGAAAATCCCAACGTAGTTAAAGCCTATAACAGGTATAAGGATAAAAACTTTACCGTGTTAGGTGTATCGCTCGACAGGCCGGAAGGTAAATCTGACTGGCTTGCAGCCATTAAAAACGATGGCTTGTTCTGGACACAGGTATCTGATCTTAAATTCTGGAACAGCCAGGTGGCGGCATTATATGATGTATCGTCTATCCCGGCAAATTTCCTGTTAGACCCTACAGGGAAGATTATAGCCAAAAACCTGCGCGGCGAAGACCTGGAAAACAAACTTGCCGAAGTATTAAAATAAGTATACTAATTTAGTAGATTATTTTTCCTTTAGTTGAAAGTTTCGTTGTAAAGTATTACTTTGGCGTAAAAGTTAATCGCATGAAAAAATTTATATTAATGGGCCTGGCAGCTTTGCCTGCACTCGCTTTTGCGCAAGATGCAAAGTATACCGTAGAGGGTACCTTATCGTCATCATATAACTCACCTGCGAAGGTGTATCTGGAGTACCGTTCGGCCGGGAAAACAATTACAGATTCTGTTGTTGTGGCAGATGGTAAATTTAAATTTGAGGGCGCTGCCGGTGCAGCCCCTGTTGAAGCTTATCTGGTTTTAAATAAAAAAGGCACCGGGATTGTATTCCGCGATTATAAATCAATTTTTCTTGAAAAAGGAACCATTGCCGTTACCAGCCCGGATTCGCTGAAAAGTGCAAAGGTAGCGGGTACAAAAACCAACAGTGATAACGAACGCTACGAGGCGTCGTTAAAGTCTGTTAATGATGCTTACACTGCACTTGAAGCAAAGCAAAATGCTGCCACGCCAGAACAAAAGCAGTCTGATGCCTTTGAAAAAGAAAACAACAAGACTGAAAAGACAATTGAAGCACAGGAATCTGCTATAAACAAGCAATTTATACAGGATAACCCAGACTCTTATCTGAGTCTTAATGTACTGGAAAGCTATGCATACAGCGCAGATTATAAAGACATCGATCCGCTTTTCAATCATTTATCGGCCTCTGTTAAGGAAACCGAAAATGGTAAGAAGTTTGCCGAAAGACTTCCCCTTTTAAAGAATGTTGCACTTGGTGCACATGCACCTGAATTTACCGAGGCAGATACCAGCGGTAAAATGGTGAGCTTGTCGTCATTTAAAGGAAAATATGTACTGGTTGATTTCTGGGCTTCATGGTGCGGCCCTTGCCGTCATGAAAATCCGAATGTAGTAAAGGCATTTAATCATTATAAAGGGCAGAAATTTACTATCATCGGCGTATCGTTAGACAGACCGGGTGCTAAAGACAAATGGCTGGCAGCTATTCACAAAGACGGCCTTAACTGGACACATGTATCAGACCTAAAATTCTGGAACAGCAAAACAGCGGCCCTTTATGCAGTACGCGGTATTCCGCAAAACTTCCTGCTCGATCCGGATGGAAAGATCATTGCCAAAAACCTGAGAGGTGATGACCTGGAAGATAAACTGGCAGAGATTTTTGGAAAAAGCCGTTCTTAAAATAAAAATATATAACAAAAAGGTCCGAAATGCGCATGCATTTCGGACCTTTTTGTTTATAATGAAATTGATCAATGAGAGGCACAAGGCATTGTGCCTCTACGGATTGTGTATCTGAGGGTGCAATATTTTTTAATTCAAATCTACCTTTTGGTGCTGGTAAGGGATTTCTACATCCTGGTAGCCTTTGCCAAGCAATCTTTCTTTAAAGTGCTGCTGAACACCGTACTCGCCATGAACAAGGAACAGCTTTTTTACCTGCCCGGGGTTTTGATTAGATATAAAATGCAGCAGATCCTCATAGTCGCCATGCGCACTCATAGATTTAATGGATTTTACTTCAGCTTTTACGTCATACATATCGCCAAATATCATCACCTCTTTATCTCCTTTTAATAAGTGACCGCCTAAAGAACTTGGCTCGCAATAACCTACCATTAATATGGTACATTTTTTATTCCCGATGTTGTTTTTAATGTGGTGCTTAACGCGGCCTGCTTCGGCCATGCCCGATGAAGAAATAATCACGCAAGGTGTTGGGTCGTCATTCAACGCAATGGATTCTTCGGTCGACTGTACAAAGCGCAGTCCCTTAAAGCCAAATGGATTGGGGTCGTTTTTTAAAACTTCTTTAACGTCCTTATTATAAACCTCCGGGTGATCCATCAACACCTGGGTAGCTTTTTCAGATAAGGGGCTATCAACATAGTAGTGCAGCTCGGGCAGCCGTCCATCCAGTTCAAGTGCGTTTAGTGCATATAAAATTTCTTGGGTACGGCCAACGCTAAAGGCCGGGATGATCAGTTTGCCGCCCTTGGTAAGGCAGGTATACTTAATATCTTCCAGCAATGCATCCTCAATAGAACCAATGTCTTTATGCAAAGAATCGCCATAAGTAGATTCCAGGATGATATAATCGGCCTGCGGAAATTTTTGCGGGCTTTTTAGCAGCATATCCCCGTAACGGCCAACATCGCCGCTAAAGGTGAGCTGGGTTTGTTTTTCGTTTTCTATAATGGTTAAGTGTACGGCAGCGCTGCCTACCAGGTGCCCGGCGTCTGTAAAGAAGAACTTAACAGCAGGTGTTATTTCATATTCCTGGTTATATTCTACTATTTTAAAAAGCCGTAATGATTCCATAGCCTGCTCTTCGGTATATAGAGACTGTAATGGTGGCAAGCCTTTGCGTTCGCGGTGTTTATTGCTGTAGGCCGTATCCTGTTCCTGTATCCTTGCAGAATCCATTAAAAGGATCCTTGCCAGGTCCATTGTAGCGCCGGTGCAAAATATCTGGCCCTTAAAACCCTCGGCCACCAGCCGTGGTATCAGGCCGCAATGGTCTATATGAGCATGTGATAAAATAAGATAGTCAACCTTTGTTGGGTTAAAACCAAAGTGCTCGTTCATATCTTCGGTATGCTCACCCAAACCCTGAAACATGCCGCAGTCCAATAAAATGGCGGTACCATCGTTTAAATGCAGCAGGTGTTTGCTGCCTGTTACGTTGCGGGCAGCTCCGTGAAAAGTAATTGTCATAGTACAATTGAACCCAACAGGCTGCATAATGTTTAAAACAGCAACTAAAAATAAAACTAAGCACTTAGTTGCTTATTAATTATTTATAAATTAATTTAGATCAACAAATTTGAATTGAGACGGTATCAACCCGCTCCAATTAAGTTTATTCATTTGTATTATTATGGAAATTAAAGAGTTAACCCGGGCCGAAGAACAAATAATGCAGGTGTTGTGGCAATTAAAAAAGGGTTATGTAAAGGATGTGATTGAGGTTTTGCCCGAGCCTAAACCTGCATATAATACCGTATCAACTATTATCAGGATATTGGAAACCAAGGGTTTTGTGGGGCATAATGCGTTTGGTAAAAGCCATGAGTATCACCCTGTAATAACCAAAGAACAATATCAAAACTTTGCTACCGATAAGCTGATGAGCGGTTATTTTGATAATTCGGTAAAACGCATGTTCTCTTACTTTGTAAAAAAAGAAAAGATTGACCTTAAAGAGGCCGATGAGATCATGAAATTAATTGAAAAGCTAAAAGAAAAATAGACTTTTATGACCTGGTGGCAGTACCTGATACTGGTAAATATTTACCTGCTTTTGTTTTACAGTTTTTATGTGCTTTTGCTTAAGAGGGAAACCTTTTTTCAGCTTAACCGCATTTACCTGGTAACAGCGTCTTTACTGTCGTTTTTTATACCGCTCATACAATCAAGCTGGGCGCAAAGCCTGTTCATTACCCAAAGTGTACAGCGTACCATTTACACCAGCCCGGTAATGTATTACCAGTTTAACCCCATACAGCATACGCACATTACCATAGGGCAAATAATTGGGGCAATTTATATTACAGGCATTGCTTTTTTAACCATCAGGCTTATCTGGCAGCTGATAGTTTTAAAAAGACTGATAGACGAACCGCAGGCATCCGCAGCTTATTCCTTTTTTAAAACCGTTCGCCTGGGCGATGACCTGATGAACAATGATGTGGTGGTTGCCCATGAGAACACACACGTAAAGCAATGGCACTCAGCAGATATTTTACTGGTAGAAGCCGTAATGATCATTAACTGGTTTAACCCGGTGGTTTACTATTACCGTTTCGCCATAAAGCATATCCATGAATTTATAGCCGACAGGCAGGCCATTAAAGCAGGAACCACCCTGGAAGACTATGCGTTGTTATTGCTTAGCCAGGCTTTTGATGTACCTATCCATCACCTTGTAAACCCTTTCTTTAACCAGAGCCTGTTAAAACAGCGCATTAAAATGCTGCAAAAAAACCGGTCGAAATATGCGGCGCTGATCAAATACGGATTATCGGCTCCTTTATTTATGCTGATGCTGATCTTATCCTCGGCCACGGTAAATAACAGCAGGCCCGTAAGGTTATTTAACGACAAGGCAAAAAAGGTTTTTTTAACCGATGCAACCCCATCTGCCAGCGAAATTGCGGACAGTATTGGTTTTGAAGAAAAGACAAACAACCAGCCTGTAAAAAAGGCAAAAGAAATATTTATAGTACCAACGGCTGCCGTGAAAGAAGCGCCGGTTGATAAGGATGTTTTCACCTCTGTTGAGCAGGTACCCGAATTTCCGGGAGGTTTATCAGCTTTCGGGCGGTTTTTAGGCAGCAATATAAAATATCCGGCCGAGAGCAGGGCTAAAGGTATACAAGGCCGTGTAATTATTGGTTTCATAGTTGAAAAGGATGGCGCACTTACCGATTTTAAGGTGATAAGAGGACTGGATGATGCCATTGATAAAGAAGCGATACGCGTATTAAAGCTTTCACCAAACTGGACCAGCGGCGTACAAAACGGAAAGGCCGTGCGTGTGGCATTTTCTGTTCCTATTGCTTTTACCTTGCTGGATGCTGCATCTGAAAATAAGAATGCCGGTAACGTTTCGGCAGATATTACCACGAAGGACTACACTGCCAAAAATGATACCGATAAAAATGCGGGCCTGGTTATGGGAGCCAGCACACGCCCATTGTACATAGTTGACGGCCGCGAAATGGATAACGACTACAACCTGGAAAACACCAACCCTAAAGACATCCAGTCTATTAACGTTATGCGCGAAAAATCAGGAATGGCGATATACGGCAGCAAGGCAAAGAATGGTGTTATTATAGTTACTACAAAAAAGAGCACAGCATCCGCTGCAAAACAGGCTCAATAACAAAAGTTTTAAATTTTATGCTAAACTTTACCGCATGAACTGGAAACTGGTTTTTCAATTGTCGGTATTCGGGCTAATTATGGCCTTTGCCACCGTGTCGCTTATCCCGATAGACATGGAGCCGCTTTTCTGGCTGCTGATATTTATTTTTTGTGCCTGGGTAATTGCCAAGGCTGCCCCCGGCCGATTTTTTTTGCATGGTTTTGCAACCTGCCTGGTAAACTGCGTCTGGGTAACTTTATTTCATAGCCTTTCGCTTAAAACGTATCTGCTGCACCATCCCGGCGTTGCAAAGATGTACTCCGCCATGCCCGCACCATTATCCTATAACCCGAAACTTGCGGTTATAGCCACCGGGCCGGTGTTTGGAATTTTATCGGGCATGGTACTTGCTCTGTTCTCATTCATCGCCTCAAAATTTATAAAAAACGAATATTTTAGCCGGCTCGATTAAATGAGGCTCAACAAACGGCATTTTATTATGCCAGGCTGTTAAAATTATTACACAAAGGCTTATCACTTACATTCAAAATTTATACCTTTGAAAACAAATACTGCTTTAGCGTATTTATTAATTAAAAAAGATAAAAACTAATTCGCAATTAAAATGAAACCATTCATTTCAACAGCATTTTACGGAGTTGTAAATTATATCCTTGCCCTGGTATTAATCGCTGCGCCATGGTTGTTTAACCTGGTTAATATTTCAAGCGCTGCTTTGTTCCTGCCTATTTATATCGGTTGGTTACAGCTTATCATGGCAATTTTCTCTAAAAGCGAAACCGGTTTCATCAAACAGTTCCCTTTACAGATACACAACGTGCTTGATGTATTTATGGGTTTCATTCTGTTGATCTCTCCGTTCCTTTACACTTTTTCATCAAAGGCATGGGTTCCTGAAGTTGTATTAGGCGGCTTATTGATGATCATGGGTATTTTTAACAAAAAATCTCCTTTTACCAACCCTACACACAGGGCGATAACACAAGGCGGCGATCTTTTATCTACAGATTCTTTAGAAGGCCGTTTAGACGCATAACTATCTAAAAATATTATAAGTGCATAATGCGCTGAATGATTGCTACAGGTAATCGCTCAGCGCATTTTTCATTATTGCAATCAGCTCCTCGTCGCCAAACTGGTAATTATCTTCAATATCCATTACTATCAGCTTTTTGCCGTAAAGCTCCTCCGAAAAACGTTGCTTTAGTAAATCCCGGTGTTTGCGTTCCATTACGAATACTACATCTGCACGGCTTATCATTTTGGCATTTACTCTTACCCTGGCCTTTTCACTAGTTCCGGCCGATTCGGCCTGATGCAGGGGATGGTTTTTAAACAACATCTCGGCGGTAGGACTGCGCCATTGATTTTTACTGCATATGAATAAAAGCTTTGCCATGTGTTTATATCAAACTTTGAAAACGATCTTCAAGGTTCAAATTTAGCGCTTGTATCACATCTAAAAAAGGTTTATAACTTTACGGCATGGAAACCATTAGCTGGCATGATTTTGAAAAGGTAGAACTTAGGGCAGGCACTATCCTGGAGGCGCTGGATTTCCCAAAGGCCCGCAAACCGGCATATAAAATAAAGGCTGATTTTGGGCCGCACGGTATAAAGTGGACCAGCGCGCAGGTTACCAGGCACTACACTAAAGAAGAACTTGTGGGCAGGCAGATACTGGGCGTAATCAATTTTCCGAAAAAACAGATAGCCGATTTTATGTCGGAGTTTTTACTTACGGGCCTTCCCGATGAGAACGGCGACATCATACTTGCTGCCATTGAGTGCCCGGTTCCCAATGGCAGCAAACTGCTGTGACCATTTAATTTAAAGAGGATAACGATCATAAATGCGATATTACAATTTTAGCGACGAACCCACCATATCTCCGGATGAGTTTTACATGAACGAGGCGCTTAACGAGGCCCGGCTGGCTTTGGCGGAAGACGAAATACCAATAGGTGCTGTTGTGGTTTGTAAAGGGCGCATCATTGGCCGGGGTCATAACCTCACCGAGCGGCTTAATGATGTATCGGCACATGCCGAAATGCAGGCGCTTACCGCCGCCGCAAACTTTTTAGGAGGCAAATATTTACAGGACTGTACCTTATATGTTACCCTTGAGCCCTGCGTTATGTGCGCCGGGGCATCTTACTGGTTTCAGCTTAGCCGCATAGTTTTTGGTGCTTATGATACGCGGATGGGCTTTGGCCGCATCAATCAAAAAATAACACATCCAAAAACAGTGATTGCCGGCGGGATTTATGAAAATGAATGCGCCGAATTAATAAGAGGCTTTTTTAAGAGTAAAAGAAAATAAGTCGGGAAGAGAAATTTGAAGGAAAAGTTGGGTGAAGCAATTACACAATTATTTGTCTTTCAGTATAAATTAACAAGTCGAATCCAGTGCAGCAAGTTATACTTTTTACAAAGTTGCAAGGCTGATTAAAGAATCTGATTATGTAATGTGATTCTGTTACCGAATTCTCCGTTAACTGTGGAGAGTGGTTTATTGTTGTGAAAAATCAAAATAGCTTTTTATAATATGAATCCGTTCGTTTTAGGATTTCAAAACATGAAATCCTTTGAGAAAATTATAGCTTTCTTAACATGTTTTTGCATAATCCTTAAACATGTATTTAACATTAAAGAGACCATTGATATTTTTGTTTTTGCTATTGTACTAAGTATTATTTATTTTCCTTTGGGTTTTATTTTTTTAGGTAAACCTGCGGTTAAAACTAATTTGATCTTATCATTACTATTTGGATTAACATATTCTATGGGTGTAGTTATGATGATCCTCGGTACTTTTAATATTGAAAACTATCAATACTTATTGTTGGTGATCTTTTTACTATTACTCATGATTTTGCTTTTCTTAATTATCAAGTTAAAAAAACAGCAATATTCAAAAGAATACGTATTCAGTCAATTTTTAAGAATAGGTTATATTGTCTTTATGAACTTAGTAATCTTAATTTTTAAGCGATAAAAATATTGATCATAATAATTAGGTAACAATTGCACTTTCAATATAAAGGACAATAAAGAGAATATCCTGAATACTCAATCTGGCTAAGTGCATATTCCTTTAGCTAACAAAAACATGACATTTATTAGAACAAATATCCTCCTCAACCCATTATATTTGCTAAGTATCTATCATTAAACTTAAACAATACAACTATGGCTTTTACACTACCGGCGTTACCTTACGCTACCGACGCACTGGAACCGCACATTGATAAACTTACCATGGAAATTCACCATGGCAAACACCACCAGGCTTATGTTACCAATCTTAACAAAGCATTGGAAGGCAAACCCGAGGCAGACAGCAGCATAGAGGATATCGTTAAAAACATTTCTAAATTCCCGCCTGCAGTACGCAATAATGGTGGTGGTCATTACAACCACAGCCTTTTCTGGACTTTACTATCTCCAAGCGGAGGCGGTGAGCCCACTGGCGCTTTGGGCGATGCTATAAAAAGCACTTTCGGTTCATTTGCCGAATTAAAAACTAAATTATCTGATGCCGGCGCAACGCGTTTCGGTTCTGGCTGGGCATGGTTAATTGTTACGCCTGATAAAAAACTGGCTGTAACTTCAACCCCTAACCAGGATAGCCCTTTAATGGACATTGCCGAAGTAAAAGGTACTCCAATTTTAGGCATCGACGTTTGGGAACATGCTTATTACCTTAAATACCAGAACCGCCGCCCTGATTACCTGGCTGCTATCTGGAATGTAATTAACTGGAACCACGTTGCTGAGCTTTATACCAAAGCGACTGCTTAATTAAGCACAAACAATATAGCGAACGGCAAAACTGAACAAGTTTTGCCGTTTTTTGTTGGATACAGGTATAAACACACCTACAAAGATCTTTTATGAAAGCCATAGTACTGGAAGCGGCCGATAAGCCCGTTGTATATAAAGAAGTTGAAAAGCCCGAGCTTAAACCGGGCGAGGTTTTGGTTAAAATTAAAACGGCTGCCTTAAACCGCCGCGATTATTGGATAACTGTTGGTAAGTATGCCGGCATTAAATATCCTACTATTTTAGGATCAGACGGGGCAGGGATTGTAGCAGAAGCGGGAAACCCGGGCAGCGCTTGGCTTAATAAAGAAGTGATTATTAACCCGGGGTATAACTGGGGTGATAATGAAGATTATCAGCAGGACGGATTTAAGATCTTAGGCCTGCCGGACGATGGCACCCTTGCCGAGTATGTGAAGGTAACCGAAGAAGAGCTTTTTGAAAAACCTGCATTTTTGAACTGGGAACAGGCGGCTGCTATACCGTTGGCGTCTTTAACTGCGTACCGTGCCTTGTTTGTAAAAGGGAAAGCAAAAAAGGGCGATAAGGTTTTGATAAGCGGAGTAGGCGCAGGCACCGGCACCATTGCATTGCAAATGGCCATTGCCGCAGGTTGCCAGGTTTTTGTAACATCGGGCAGCGGCGAAAAAATTGAACGCGCCAAAAAGCTGGGCGCAGCCGCAGGAGTAAATTACAAGGCGCAAGACTGGGCAGAGCAGCTGGAACACATGGCACGTAGCTTTGATGTGATCATTGACAGTGCGTTGGGCGATGGTTTTGCGAAATTTCCCGACCTATGCAACCACGGCGCGCGCATTGTTATATTTGGCGGAACTGCCGGAAACATCCCGCCATTAAACGGCCGTAAAATTTTCTGGAAACAGATCCAGCTTTACGGAACTATGATGGGTTCGCCAAAGGATTTCAGGGCTATGCTCGACTTTTTAAACGAACACAAAATAGAACCGGTGGTAGACGAAGTATTTCCTTTAACAGATGCGGCTAAAGCCATTGCCAAAATGGAAAACTCTACACAATTTGGTAAGATCGTGTTAACTGTTTAAAACAACCGGGCGTCATTCATTTTACTGCGCCTTATAAACGCGCACATAATCAACATACATGCTGGCCGGCAGCTTACTCTCGTCAACCGTTTGGCCGGGGAAGTCGCCAGCCACTGCCATGTTCAGTAAAAGGAAAAATGGCAGTTGAAAAGCGCCTGTATTATTAACGTTGTTTAAAATATTGCCGGTACAGTAAAGTGTACTGTCTACATACCACCTTATTGAAGATTGATCCCATTCAATGGCATATAGGTGATAATCATCCGGAGCGGTAATCATTGTAGTAAGGCCGTATTGTGCCGCCCCGCCCCCGCTGTTCCAGTGCATGGTGCCATAAATAGTGTTGGTAGCATTCACGTGTTCCATAATATCCATCTCCCCGCATTGCGGCCATGATACTGTGTTAATATTTGCGCCCATAGACCAGAAAGCCGGCCATAACCCGGCACCTAAAGGCAGCTTGATCCTGGCTTCTATACGTCCATACTGAACAGAAAGCTTGTTGAGGGTATTAAGACGTGCAGAGGTATAAGGCTGGCCCCCGGCACTTTCCTTTTTCGCAGTAATAACCAGGTTACCATTAGCTACGGTAGCGTTTTCGGCTTTATAGTATTCCTTTTCGTTGTTTACGTTGAGGTTGCCGGTTTCAAAGTTCCACTTGGTACTGTCTATAGAGGTACCATTAAACTCATCCGACCATACCAAGGTATAGTTGGCAGCAGTAGTACCTCCACTTGTAGTTGTGGTGGTAGTACTTGTACCCGAGCCTGATCCGCCGCCATTTGATGCTGGTTGATCCTTTTTGCAGGATACCCAAAACGCTACAGGAAGCAAAAGGACGATAAACGCCCCTTTGCCGTTAAGAAATTTCATGATCATAATTATAATTGGTTCAATAAAGATAGCAAATTATATTATGATGCAGTCTGCAGGAAAAGACTTTAAGACTGGTTTATGGAACCTTTAAGCCCAGCGATTCGATATAACCCTTGTTGGGTTTGCAGTTTTTAAACTCGCTGTTTGTTAAAAATGCATAAAGCAGGCGTTTCATCTCAGCACGATCCTCGGGTGCAGCCTTGCGGATGTCTGCAAAATTTCCACGTGCTTTTTCGGTGTAATCTATCAGCTTGTCATACCCGGCAGGCATATCGAAAGTAACGATACCGGCTGCATTATCCAGTTTCTTGTATGGCCAAAAATGCCAGCCTATGTTATTCTTTTCTAAAACTGTACGAAAGTCTTTGTTCCACTCATCTTTGTTTTCGCCAGTCTCCCCGCAATAAATAGGCACGTTGTATTTATCCCTGAAATCTATATAATCCTGAATTACTTTTTGGGTTGGGTCTGTCCAATATTTATGGAACTGGTAAACCAGCTTAGAATCAAAAGGGGCGCCGAAAGGCTTAAAATTACTGTCCCACTGCGCGCCGCCTAAAATAAGAATGTGGTTTTTATCAACCATGCGGATAGCGGCGGTGATCTGTTTGTAGACAGGCTCCAGGTAAGGGTTAAACTCATCCGCGTTAAAATAGGTAGCAATGGGTTCGTTCAGCAGATCATAACCCAATATAGCGGTTTCATTTTTATAATGGCTGGCGATACGTTTCCAGATGTCGGCTGCAAGCTGGCGCATTTGTATGCTTTTGAACAAGAACGGATATCCGTAGCCATCGTCTATGTTGTCGCCGGTTTGGCCGCCGGGTGCACAGTGCATATCCAGTATAACATATAGCCCATCTTTTTTGCACCAGCCAATTACCCTGTCAAGCAATTCGAAGCCGCGGTTTGGATCGGTTTGGCCAAGATAGTTTTCATTAGTGAACAAGCGGTAATTAAAAGGAATACGGATGGAGTTCATACCCGAAGCTTTCAGGAAATGGATATCGCTTTCGGTTACATAACTATCCTGAAATTTTTTCCAGAATATAGCTGCTTCCTCGGGGCCTAAAAGCTCGGTAAATGCCTCGTTAATTAAACGCGGCGAATTGATGCTTTTAAATTTAAACATATAACCCTCTGGCACCAGCCAGTTGCCCAGGTTGGTACCGCGCATTAAAAACGGCTTGTTATTGGGTCCTATAATTTCTTTTCCCTTTACGGTAATGAATTTTGCGGTTTGAGCCGATAAAAAAGCCGGGACAAAAAGAAGCGTTAGCAACACAGCCAACAGGTAATTTTTTTTCATAATAATATTGCAGATGTTTAATTAAGGTATGAGACGAAGATAAGAGGTATTGCGCTAAAAATTTATTCAGATTATAAATTTTGGAACATGGCAGGCGTAACAATGTATATTAGTATGCTGTTATTATTATCTTAATACCTGTGTTAACACCACTATCAGAAAATGAAAAATATAAGATTTATTATTGCTGCAATTTTGCTGATGCTATCAGCCGGCGGCTTTGCACAAAGCATTAAAGTGGCTGCGGCGGCTAACCTGCAATCGGTTATTAAAGTTTTGCAGGCCGATTTTAAAAAACGGACAGGCATTGAGATTGAACCGATTGTGAGTTCATCAGGAAATATTGTTGCACAGATCAGGAACGGCGCACCTTACGATGTTTTTTTATCGGCAGATATGACCTTCCCCGAAACCTTGTTTAAAGAAGGTCTATCTACTAAAAAACCAGTTGTCTATGCGCAGGGAAGCCTCATTATTTGCAGCAATCAAAACATAGGTTTTGAAAACTGGGAACGCATGCTGCTAACCGAGCGGGTTAAGAAGATAGCTGTAGCTAACCCGGCTGTTGCGCCTTATGGCAAAGCTGCCGACGAAGCGCTGCAGCATAAAGGCATCCTGGATGATGTTAAGCCTAAAATAGTAACCGGCGAAAGTATCTCGCAAGTGAATACTTACATCACTACCGGCGTTGCCGATGTTGGCTTTACCACGCAGGCGCTGGTTAAAGATGCAGCCAATAAAACTTCGCTTTACTGGAAGATCGTCGACCCAAAACTATACTCGCCTATTGAGCAGGGAATGGTGCTGTTAAAGCGCGCCGAATCAAATACTACCGCAGTTAAATTTTACGAGTACATTTTAAGCCCTGCCGCAAGGGCCATATTTAAAGAATATGGTTACCATGTACAGTAATTAACATTTTGAAATGGATTTGACACCTGTTTGGCTAACGCTTAAGCTTGCTGCTGTAACCACCACATTGCTGTTGGTTATAGGCTTGCCATTGGCATGGTGGCTCTCGCGGGGAAATTCATTTTTTAAAATATTGTTAGAGGCGCTTATTACCATGCCGCTGGTGTTACCGCCATCGGTATTAGGGTTTTACCTGTTAATAGCGTTTAGTCCGCAGCATGGTTTGGGTAAATGGCTGCAACAGGTTTTTAATATTCAGTTTGTGTTTTCATTTAAAGGGCTTGTACTTGCCTCTTTTATTTACAGCATGCCCTTTATGGTGGGGCCGGTTAAATCTGCTTTGCAGCAACTGCCGGTTTCGCTTTCGCAGGCATCTTATAGTTTAGGAAAAAGCAAGTGGCAAACTTTTATCCATGTCCTCCTCCCAAACATTAAGAACTCGCTGCTTACCGCTACTGTGCTTACGTTTGCACATACCCTGGGTGAATTTGGGGTTGTGCTGATGATTGGCGGTAATATCCCTAATGTTACCCGGGTAGCCTCCATTGCCGTTTATGATTCAGTAGAGCAAATGGATTATGCAGCTGCCAATACTTATTCGCTGATCCTGTTTTCATTTACTTTTATTTTAGTAACGGGTATGTTTATTTTTAACCGTTATCGTTTAAAAAGCCCCCTGGAATGATCCGCATAGACATAGAAAAGAAGTTAAAAACCTACCAGGGGCAAAAAGTGCTTAGCGTAAACACTGCCATAGCCGCTGGCAGCATAACCATGATCGGTGGCCTATCCGGAGCGGGGAAAACAACGTTACTTAAATGCATAGCAGGTTTTATAACTCCGGAGAAAGGGACTATTACCGTAGATAATCAAATCTGGTTTGACGTTCACAAAGGCATAAACATAGTTCCACAAAAACGGATGACGGGATTCGTATTCCAGGACTATGCACTTTTCCCGAATATGACCGTTTTAGAGCATTTAAAATATGCAACAAATGATTCCAATTGGATAGGACATTTGCTAAACGCCGGTAAGCTTGAAACACTTACGAAGCATAAACCGGCGCATCTATCGGGCGGGCAACAACAGCGACTGGCAATTTTAAGGGCATTAGCCATAAAACCAAAGCTAATGCTAATGGACGAACCGTTTTCCGCTTTAGATGCTGTAACTAAGGCAGACCTGATAAATGAACTTAAATTAATTTTTAAGGAGACCGCTACAACCGTATTAATTGTAAGCCATAATGAACAGGAGTTAGGAGAATTGGCCACGAACAAGCTTTTGATTGCCTAAGAATTTATAGAGGAAATTATCCTTTTGCCGATTGAACTTAAAGATGTACATAAAAAGCATCAGTTACATTAAACTGTACTTTTTTAAATACAACAACTGTATTAAATTAAATACAATGGCTGTAATTTAACAGATTCTAAGCTTATTTTAGCGCAAAAGCTAAGTTTTCAGAATAATCTTCCAATCAAAATCCTACAAAAACAGACACTCTGTAATTAGATTTGTATTAAAAACTGGTCGGTTTAGATGCACATGAAAGTTAAATCATGCAATATGAACGCTTTTGTATATAAAACTGATAGAACAGAAAAATATTACAATTTATTTTCTGAAATAAGAAAAGGCGTTAAATAAGCTTTAAACGCATTTTTTAGTTCATTATTCAACAATCAACTTAATATAAGATGTACATCAGTAAAACAATGCACACATCTTTCAATAATATTTCAGGCTTTTTGAAATTGTGGCTTAGGATTTGTTATTATAATCGCGGCCCTGCATCTGTGAAAATAATCGATATACATCTACCTATCGAAAAATATTAAAAGTTGAATTCTCAGACGCCCAAGCTGAGGTTTTTTGTTCTTTGTTTTGGGTTTAATCAATAGTTTAAATTAATTAGGGGAAAGGGAGCTTCAAAAGAGCTCTCTTTTTTTGTGTCAAAATTTTTGGTTGAGCACTGACGGCAAGAATTTTTTGATTGATCATCACTTCCTGCATGTCCTTTCGACACAGGAGAGCTCTTACACATCATAAATTTAAGTTATCCTAACCTCACGCCACATCAGAAATATACTTTACCAAACTCCTTTTAGCAACGGGCAATAACGTTTGCTCAAGCGGAAATGCTATATCGCTTTGTACATAGTACACGGCCGGGTTGGGTAAGTATTGGTTCCGTTTTATCAGGTCAAGCTTTACCGACTCCGGTGTTTTGCTGATGCTTTCTTCAAAGGTCTCTACGTAAGAAATATTGATGCCGCGGTATTTATCATCCTTGCTTTCAAATATGGTTATCTGGTATTCATAAACTTGGTTAACACGGCCCTGCCCGTTTCGCAATGTAAAATAACCATGATAAGGCATCAGTGGCACAATACCAATTGGGTCAATAGTCAACCTGCTTTCCACAAAGTCATATATTTCTTTCCCAGTTTTAATAGCCGGGTCCATTTTCTGTAGGGCAAAGCCAATGATCGTTTCAATCTCACGCATCAGGTCATCGTCATCTGTAATTTTCTGGTAGGTAAGCTTTACGGCTTCCAGATCGGCCCCGGTAATCCGCTGCGGAAAAGCCTGCTGTAGCATGGATTTATGTTTTTTAAAATATTGCAGGTTGTTAAAGTGAGCTATCAGGTCAGACAGGTTTGGGTACAACCTGCTGTTATCAAAGTGGTGGTTTATTTCCTGCAGGTAGTCCAGCAAAATATATTTTTTGTATTCAAAATCAATGGTGCCTTCTATAAACCAGTTTCTGCTTAACTCTTTCATACAATACAACAATTTTTAAATAGCTTAAGTTAAACAAAAAAAGCAACTTTGCAGAATGCCCTCAGGAACTCTTTATTTAATCCCCGTACCACTTGCTGATGAAGTGGCCGGCAAATCGTTTACGCCTTACCTGGTTGATACCATTAACCAGATAAAGGAATACATTGTAGAGAACGAAAAAACCGCCCGGAGATTTTTAAAAGAAGCCGGATTAAAAACCCCGCAAAGCGAATTGCTTATTCATGACTATGGCAAGCACAAACGCGGAGAAAGCACCAACGATTTTTTTAAAGGCCTGCTGGCCGGAACAGACGTAGGCCTTATGAGCGAGGCTGGCTGCCCCGGCGTAGCCGACCCGGGTGCCGAAATTGTAGAAAAAGCACATAAATTAAATATTAAAGTAGTACCGCTTGTAGGGCCAAGTTCTATCCTGCTGGCTATTATGGCATCAGGATTTAACGGGCAAAGCTTTACCTTTAACGGCTATCTGCCTATTGACAAAGTACAGCGTTCCAAAAAAATCAAAGAGCTGGAAGGCATTGCCATTCGCAATAACCAAACGCAGCTTTTTATAGAGACGCCTTTCCGCAACAATTCATTGCTGGATGATATTCTGAAAACCGCAAATGCGCAAACCCGTTTATGTATAGCATGCGATCTTACTGCAGCTACAGAGTTTGTGCAAACGAAAACCATAGCGGCCTGGCAAAAAAATGTGCCCGATCTGCATAAGCGCCCCACAATTTTTTTGATGTTTCATAAATAAAACATGCAGCTTGCCGAAAAGCATACATCCGTACTGATAGTTGGAGCAGGCCCTTCGGGACTGATGATGGCTGCGCAGCTGCTTCGGTATGGCATACAGCCCGTAATTATTGATAGCAGGCAGGGGCCAACCAACTTGTCAAAAGCTTTGGTCGTGCAGGCACGTTCACTGGAGATCTACCGGCAGATGGGCTTGATAAACCGGGTGCTGGAAGAAGGCAAACCCACCGAAGGTGTGGCTTTTTATAATGATGAAAAGGAGATGGCTGCACTGTCGCTTATGGCAGTCGGCACTTCAGAAACCGCCTTTCCGTTTATTCATCTATACCCGCAAAGTAAAAATGAAAAACTACTGCTCGATTATCTGACGCTTAACTGCTGCCCGGTTTACTGGGATACTACGCTGGTAAGCCTTAAACAAAACACCAATAGTGCAAAAGTACAATTACAATATAAAGATCAGTTGAGTGCGCTAACCTGCGATTGGGTAACCGGTGCCGACGGGGCGCACAGCACTGTTAGAAAAGAGCTGCAAATACCCTTTTCAGGAGATACTTACGCACATCAGTTTTTTCTGGCCGATGTAGAACTCGGCAATCAATTTACTGGCAACAAAGTTCAATTTTATTTAGCGGGGGACAAATTTGCAGGCATTTTCCCGATGCCGGAGCAAAATCGTTACCGCGTTATAGGCAAATTACCCGGTGACCTATCGGGGAAAGGAGATATTGAATTGAACGATGTGCTGCCCTACCTGAAAGAGGTAAGCGGCGTTGATATAAACGTGCTGAAAGAACACTGGTTTACCATCTACAAACTGCATCACCGCATGGCCGAGAGTTTTAGCCGTGGGCGGTGTTTTCTAGTGGGCGATGCAGCGCATATACATTCGCCGGTTGGCGGGCAGGGAATGAACACCGGCTTACAGGATGCCTATAACCTTGCCTGGAAACTGGCTGGGGTAATCAATAGGCAACTTGACGAAAAAATTCTTGATACCTACGCCGCAGAGCGCATGCCGGTAGCCAAAACGCTGCTTTCCACAACCGACAGGATCTTCACCATGGTAACGGCGCATAGTTTATTGGGCCGCGTGTTTAAAAAGTGGGTACTGCCAAAAGTTTTAAATTTTGTGTGGAGCAAAAACTCCCTGCGCGAAGAATTTTTTAAACGCGTGTCGCAAATTGGAATTGCTTACCGCAATAGCAGCATCAGCCTGCATCTGAGCCAGTCGACAAAGATCAAAGCCGGCGACAGGCTGCCCTACCTCAAAATATTCGACGAAAAGAAACAGCAGGAAACCGACCTGCATGAGTGGTGCAGTAAACCTGGCTTTACCTTTATAATTTTAGGCAAGCTATCAGAAACAGACCTGTTCGCACTGGCTAAATGGATCACCCAAAACTACCCTTCAAAATTGAATTTCTTTTACCTCCCGCTATCGGCAAAAAACCAGCATGTTTTTGATGCCTTCGGGATAAATGCCAACCAGGGGCTTTCACTAATTGTAAGGCCCGATATGCACATCGGCTTTATGAATGACAAGGCCGATATGTTTCTAATGGATAATTATCTTAAAAATATCGTTGGGATGATTTAACACCGATTCCCCAAATCAGAGGGCGTCAGTTACCGGCGGCATGTACTCCAGCTTCTTTTTAAAATAAGCGTCCCAGCTTTGCTGCTGTACGCGGTTGATCATGTGCTGGGTGTCTTCGTCATAGTCAAGATTCAGTTGTTTGTACTTGGCATCAATACGGTTAAAAATGTTTGCGGCCTGGTATTGGTAGTCGCCCCTGAAAACAGTACGGCTAACGGTGCGTAACAGCTCCTGCTGTTCCATATAGGCAATGGTATAATGCCCCTGCTCGTGCTTAAGCACTTCATCCAGCATGGCTTTTGAGGTGATGTGGCTCCTGTCCATCCATGATTTATCTGTATTAAGTTTCAGGTCGATGTTGAAATTCAGCTGGTAATAATCGCGCTGCCTGTGCGCATCATAACGGAAATTGATAGAGCAATTGGTGTATGCAATGGTGGCCCCGTTATTGGTATGCGGCACACCCTGAAAATCGTTAACGGTAAGTAAACGGTATTGCTGGGAAAACGCAGTACCAAACACTAAACATAAAGCAGCAGCACAAACCAAGCGTACCCATCTAAGATCCATATAATCAGCAAGTAAATTTCACTTTATGACTGTTATGATAGATATTGGTTTAATAAGGGCGGATGTTTTTTGGTTGGTGGATTATGGTAATTCGATATTGCGGCAGGTGGTGACTTTGATTTAAAGGATAGCGGTAACATCAATACATTCACTTATCCTATCATTAAGTTTAGTTTTAGCTATCTCGATTGATATTTCTTGTGGTAAACTATTAAACTTAATTGGATTTATTGGCTTAGCAATTAAATGATAATTGGTATCCGAGAAATTATTTAAAACGGTTTTATCGAACGTAAAAAGACCTTTTTCTGCCATTTTAATAAAACAAGATAAATACTCATTTATATCGGTTTCATGAGTGATAATGTTATTCAAATTAGGATTGATGATAAAATCACAACGTTTAGGTAAATCCTTAAAGTATGACGCTAAAAATTGTACACTCACAACTGATCTATTTGATATAGAATTTGGCAACCTACCGCCAGCGGATGCAATAAATCCTACATCTATCCCATCGGTAAAAAACCAATCAATATCTGATGTTTCTTGTTCTATGTCGGTAATCATGAAAAGACGATTAGAAAATGCTTTTTGCCCGAGAAATTAAAAATACTTATTACGCTAAGTCTTTAACCTGATAATCAAACACAATATTATTTCCTGTTCGTATCCGTATGCATCTGATTTAGTGCCATCATCTCTTTCATGGTTTTTTGCATGGATTCTGCAGAGCCATCCAGGAAAATCACATTGCCCTGTGAATTTTCGGCAAAGTGCTTTATGGATTCTGTCCACATGGTGAAGAGAATTACCGAGGTATCCATATTGGCTTCCTGCATTTCTTTTGCAGCCACGCTCATCCCTTTGGCAACTTCTTCCCTAAAAAGCGCTACACCCTGCCCGCGTAATTGCGATGCCTGGCGCTCTGCCTCTGCCGAGATCTTGATGGCATTACCCTCTGCCTCTGCAGCTTTGGTTTTAGTGATCAGCAAAGCCTGCCCTTCATTTTCGGCTGCGGCTTTAAGATTGTTTGAGGCCACCACCTGGCTCATGGATTTCATTACCACTTCGTCAAAAGTGATATCGTTCAATTGCAGGTCCTGCAGATGATAACCCCAGGTTTCTAAAATGGCATCCAGCTGTTCTTTAACGTGCTCAACAATATCGCGGCGCAATATCAATACTTCCGACTGCCTTTTGGTAGCAACAAAGGCACGGATAGAACCTTCAACGGTGCGGATAAGCGCCTGCATCAGGTTTCGCTCATCCACAAATTTAAAGGCCACGTTCTTGATCGTTTCTTCCTGCTGATCCAGTACCGAATACAATAACATCGCCTTAAAATAGACATTCGCCTGGTCGAACGTTACAGCCTGAAACTCCAGCTCTACCGAGCGGTTCTGGATAGAGATCTTTGAGTAAATGGTTTCTATGAACGGTACTTTGAAATTTAATCCCGGTGTAAGGATGCGGCGATACTTGCCAAAAACCGTAATTACAACAATAGTGCCTTGTTTTACAGACACAAACGATGAAAATATAACCAGCAATAAAATGAAAGCAAATATTAAAAAGCTAATTTGAAGTGTCATAACGGATGATTTTATACTTAGTAAATTTAAAGGAAATTATTGGTGTGCTATTTGTTTTTTGATAAAGTATTAAACTTAAATCAACCATGAATTTAAAACGCACTTTTGGAGCAATTTTAACCGTACTGGGCATTATCGGGCTAATATTTACCGGCTTAGGGGTTATTAATCATAACAGCACCATTTCAACCATGACGGTTGTGGGCATTATAGGCATTATCTTTTTCTTTACCGGCATCAGCCTGATACGCACCACTAAAGACGAAGCGTAACCCCATTCACATAACAGCACCTGTACCTGTGTTATAATATACAGATTTTTATTTGTGAAAAATTGCCGGTTATGGTAACCCAGCGTATAAAACCTTAAATTATACTGACAAATTTATCGCTTTGTATCTGTTAATTTGAAACAGACACAAAACAATCTATTTATGGAATACAGACAATTAGGTGCATCCGGCTTAAAAGTACCGGTGCTAAGTTTCGGAACAGCTACTTTTGGCGGCGGCAATCAATTTTTCAAAGCCTGGGGCGATACCCAGCTGGATGAAGCGAAGAAACTGGTTCATTTATGTATGGATGCAGGTGTTAACTTTTTTGATACCGCAAACGTTTATTCAAGAGGCTTATCTGAAGAGATTTTGGGTAAGGCTTTAGCGGGCATGCGCAATGAAGTGCTAATCTCTACTAAAGCCACTTTCACCATGGGCGACGGCCCTAATGATTACGGATCATCAAGGGAACATCTTACAAAAGCCTGCGAAGACAGCCTTCGCCGTTTAAATACCGACCATATTGACATTTACCATATGCATGGCTTTGACGGTAACACACCCGTTGAAGAAACACTAAAGGCACTTGATGGCCTGGTAAGCAGCGGTAAGGTACGTTACATTGCCTGTTCCAACTTTTCAGGCTGGGCTTTAATGAAATCCATGTCGGTTTCTGAACGTTATGGCTGGTCGAGGTATGTGGCTCACCAGGCATATTACTCTCTGCTAAACCGCGAGTTTGAATGGGAATTAATGCCGGCGGGTATAGATCAAAAAGTAAGCACCATTGTATGGAGCCCGCTATCATCCGGCCAGCTGAGCGGCAAATTCCGCAGGGGGCAGCCGGTGCCAGATAGTTCAAGGATAAGCCAGGGCGGTTCGCACGGCCCGGCAACTGATTTTGAGCGCCTGTACAACATTGTTGATGTGCTTGATGAAGTTGCAGAAGAAACCGGTAAAACCGTTGCCCAAGTTGCCTTAAACTGGCTGTTACAAAGGCCGACTGTAGCTAACCTGGTAATAGGCGCGCGTAATGAGGAGCAGTTAAAACAAAACCTTGCAGCCATAGGATGGAACCTTACTATCGACCAGGTTAAAAGACTTGATGAGGCAAGCAACGTGGATCCTATTTATCCATACTGGCATCAGCGCCAAAATCTGAAGCTTAATCCGCTTCCCAAATTTTATTAATACAGAAAAAGGCGGTTCGCGACCGCTTTTTTTGTTTAACTATTTGCAATAATGTGTTAAAATGACACGTAACCGTTTTATTACGTTTTTGCTTTACAACCGCTTTAGTGCTGTTTTATAGCGCTTTTTGAATATTATTAACGTGTGTGAAAATATTAAGTGTTGTTTTTCTGCGTATTACACGTAAAATAATTATTAAAATAATAAAAATATTATAGATTTGTAGCTTCATATAAGACGGGCATCCTGCCCGTTAACTGTGATAAGGTTTAGGTTAAAGCCTCCAAACAGCGAGTGTGCGGAGGCTTTTATTATTTACATCCTTAACCTAAGGCTTATTGCCCGCCCAAGCGCTTGTGCTAACTCCGGGTCTATAACATTTTCGCTTTCTTTTTGCACCCAAACGTTTCTGCCATCTTTAAACAGCTCAACTTCCTGGCTATCCAGCAATACCTGTAACTCGTTGGTATTTTTAGTTATTCCCTTTCCGTTTATTATTTCATAAACGTAATCCTTATTATTAAATGTAATTCTTAGCGGCAGCCCCATAATCTTGTCCTTGGATGATAAAGATAATAGTAAACTACGTAATGAAAACACTTTAAGTTATTAATATATGTTAAATAAAGTTAATTTGAAATTAATAACAACGCGTTTTAAGACTATTCCACTCAATTTTAAGTACTGAACGTACTGTCAATCAGCCCATAGCAAAAGCATCGGCAATGATTAAGAAAGCAGAATATTTTTTAAAAGAAATTTTATTTATTTCGAAAACTGGGCTTAAACGGCGCTTTTTATCATCCGGAGCTTTTTTCGTTACGCATGTCATCAAAAAACGGGGTTTGCCTTTTTTCCACGCAAACAGCTGCATATAAATATAAGGCTGCGCTCCAGGTTTGCCAATCCACACCCATTATATGGCCATCCTGGGCTTTTATCCATTCGTTAAACCCAAATTCAAGCGAGGGGTCTTTTGCAAGCCGTACCAGTTTGGTTAACTGAATAAGCTTTTGTTCGGCCAGGTCGTATTTTTTTGCCGCAACCAGCGCCGCGACATACAAGCCGCATATAAAGGGCCAGATACCGCCGTTATGATAGTTACCAGGCATATTAAAGTTTTCATACCGTGGATGCCAATCCTGGTCGCCGGGTAGCGTGAACGGGAAAAAATTAGGAGGCATATCAACAGCAAGATCGCCGTGCTGCCTCATTTGTTTACATTCTTCTTCTATCCAGTTAATAATTGCTTCTGCCCTATCCGGGGATGCTAATCCCGAAAGGATTGCAATACTATTACCCAGCAGATCAAAACGGTCACTGCAAAACACTTTGTAAGACCAAAAGGCATAATAAGGTTTTGTTTTTACCGTAAGCCCTTCGTGCTCATGCGGGGGTATATATCCTCCCTCAATCACAAAGCGTTTCATTTCCCGCTGCATATGGTCGGCGCGTTCATCGTTGCCAAGCAAACGCAGGTAGCTATAAGCAACCGTATTTACAAATAATCCATAGCCTATTACCCATTGCTCGTCGCGCCAGTCGCTGGTTGGCTGCTGGGCAATCATATACCTGTCAGACGGACTTTGGTATTCCATCCAGATCAAAGCTTTATTCACAGCTTCTTCCAAAAAATGAGCTTCGCCCGTAAGTTTCCTGAATATAGCGGTTCCCAGTAAAAACAAGGGAGTGGTATCGCTCGCACCGCGGTCGTCCTTATCATGCACCAATGATGTTATATGGCCGTGTTCGGTCTGGTTGGCCGCAAGGGTTTCCAAAACACGCCTTATGCTGTCTGTCAGCTCCTGGTTACCGCTTACAGCAATACCAAAAATAGAAAACATCAAATCGCGCGTATAAGGTTCTGGATAACCCCATCCCGCGGTGCGGGGTAAACCATCAAACGGGCCTTTTGCATTATGCAGCAGCACTTTAATTGCTGCTTGTTTTGCAGACTCAATTTCTTCACGGATCTGGTTATCCATAGATGTAAGCTTTAGTTTATGTTTAACTTATTGCTGACTATGTCAATAAATTTCTGGGCCACTACCCTGTAATCAAAGTGTTCTACCACGTGTTTTCGCCCGGCTTTGCCTAATTGCAAACGCAGCAGCGGGTGGTTCATCAGTTTAAGCAGGTGCGCTGCAAGGTCGGCCACATTAGCGCGGTAATCTACCGTACGTGGAATATCAAAATCAAGACGATAACCTTCCGGGTAACCGGCTGCTTCGCCTAATATCACGTGGTCTACTACAATGTGCTGCGCAACCTTGGCAAGCAAGGCTGTTTCGCCGTCTATCAGTGTATCGCGCATACCCATGGCATTCATGGATACAACTGGCTTTTCACAAGCGTTAGCCTCTACCTGCGACATGCCGAAACCCTCCAGCCTTGATGGCGCCGCATAAATATCGCAGGCGTTAAGCAGGTATGGCACATAATTGCGGCTGTTTATGCTGGCTGCAAAAACCATTCTATCTGCAATTCCCAATTTATCGGCAAGCTCCATGTCTTCCACATTTTGCATATCTGTACGCGGCTGCGGCCAAACCTTGCATACATATTTCCAGGCAGGCACCTTATCTTTAATAAGCGCCAGGGCCTGCATCACCTCCTGTGCGCCCTTTGATGCTGCATCGCCGCCCATAGTAAGCAGCATCAGCTCATCGGGTGCAACACCAAAGCCCTTACGTATCTCGTCAATTTTAGGCTCATCCACTGGTACCGGCCTAAAGGTATCGGTATCGCAGCCAACAGGCAGTACCACTATATTATCGCCCTTAATGCCATCGCGCAGGTACATTTCCTTTACCCAGTTGGATGTTACCAGTATAAGCGGAAGCTGGTTTAATACATCCTGGTAATTGGCAATAAATCCGTTTGCCACCAGCCATGGCACCGGCTGTACACCGTGCTTTTGCGGGTGCAGTACAAGATCGGGCGTGTGGCCCCAGTAGCCGGTTCCCACTACCACATCGGGCTTAAACCATTTATAATACCATTCCTTTTCAAGCGGCGATTCGCAGTTAACTACTTTTGCGTCAACACCAAGTTCCAATAACCCTTTATAAAGCAGGTCGCCCTGCGTTGCAAGCCCACTCGGGGAGGTGGGATAGTCAAACATTAATAAAACTTTCATGATACTTCTTTGCCTTCAACCAGCCACTTGTATGCCTGGTAGGCGTTTAAAAATTGCCAGAACGCCTCCTTTTCAGGAGTTGATTGTGCTTCCCAGCTATCCGGATTAAATCCGTAGGTTTTAGTGATTATATTATATTTCTTTTCCCATACCGCAGGCGACAGTTTAAAACTAAGCGGTGCATCTTCTATAATAATGGGGTTGTAACTGCGGTTGGCGTCTTCAAAGGCAAAGGCCCAAAGTTCGTTGGTTTTGATTCTGCCCGACTGCCACAAACTAATAACGGCGCTGCCCGTTTCCTCGTGACGGCGGTGGCGGGTATATTCTCCGTAAATGCTATGGGTAATTACCAGGTCGAAATGGTGGTGAGGCAACAGATTCATAATTGCTTTCTGTACTTCTTCTTCAGCCAGCGGAACCTGTTCGGGGCCATCATCCAGATTGCCCATGATGCCATCGGCACCTAAAATATCCAGCACCTTTTTAAATTTCGGTGCCCTATCGGGATCGTTTTTTCTGCAGAGCGAAATAATAAAGCATTGCCAGGATGGATTGTTCAAAATAGTGCCTCCGCACCAAAGTGTTTCGTCATCCGGATGAGCGACTATTATGGCTACCGTTTTTGCTTTTTGATCCATAAAGGTCAAACAAAAACAGCGGGCAATTAAAATGGTTTTTTAAAATTAATCATTACTTAAGCACTGCAATAATTCCGATTGAATTAAAACATCACATTCTGAAAAAACCTTATTTGAAGCACCTGTTGGTACTATTGTTGTTTAATTATAAAACAACCAACTAATCAATAATTAAATCAACTGTTATGGCAACCACACATACACACCCTAAAAAAACTGCTTCTAAAAAAAAATGGTCGGCAGATGTAACTGAACATAGCGACGCGCTCGACCTTAAGGAAAATATTTTTGAGTCTAAAGACCCTAAAAAAATCGCCCTTTCTTTAAAACATTCGGCAGAAAACAGCGACAGGAAAAAGTCGGCGCCATACCGTTCTGCAATGTCAATGCTTACATTTTATATTAACAGGGCAGGCAAAAATCTGGAAGCTTCGCAAAAAGAGATTTTAGAAAAAGCAAAGGGAGAATTACGCAAAGCTTTCGGCAGGGAATAATTTTTTTGCTAATGTTGGAGTTATAGCCTATCATCAATCGGTAATTATTGATTTACTTTGTTTTTTTAATATTTACCGCAATGGTTACTATCATATCATCTACCAATAGGCCCGGAAGTTATACTTTAAAGCTTTCTCAATATTACCAGAAACGATTACAAGAAAAGGGACTTGAAACACAGTTATTTTCGCTGATGCAGTTACCGGGAAACCTGATAGAGAGCGATCTGTACGGAAAAAGAAGCGACGCCTTTATACCCATACAGCAAATGATAACCGATACTGAAAAGTTTCTTTTTGTTATTCCTGAATACAACGGCAGCTTTCCGGGAGTATTGAAAACCTTTATAGATGCCTGTAGCTTTCCTGAAAGTTTTTATGAAAAGAAAGCAGCGCTGGTAGGCGTGTCATCCGGCAAGTATGGTAATATTCGCGGCGTAGAACACTTTACGGGTATTTGCCATTACCTGCACCTGCATATTTTGCCGCTAAAGATTCATATAGCCGATATTAAAAACGAACTTGATGCCAATGGCGATCTGTACAAAGCCGATACACTAAAATTCACAGACGAACAAATAGGTAAGTTCATTGCCTTTTAAGCCGTTTATTTGACCAGCAACACCCAGCCAGACAATACAGGCGAATTGTTATTCAGGTTTATAGAGTAATAATAAGTACCCTGCGGCAGGTAAACCCCGTTAAGTTTTCCGTCCCAAGGTTTTGGATAGCCGGTGCTTTCAAATACCTTTTGCCCATAGCGGTTAAATACGTTAACCGTGCATTGCGGAAAAGCGGCCAAAGCGGCAATATCCCAATAATCATTTATGCCATCATTATTAGGCGAAAATGTGTTTGATATTGTTATCTGCTGAAACACTCTTACAAAAACCGAACTGGTAGCAATGCCACAATAAGGTGACGTAACTGTTAGCGTGTAAGTGATATCATCCGTAGGAGTAGCAATTGGCGTTAGCGAATTAGGGTTATCAAGGTTTGCTGCCGGGCTCCAGCTATAGGTTACGTCATCCCCTTTTACAGCACCATTTAATTTAACCGATTCGCCTCTTAAAATGAATTTATTATTACCTGCGCTTGCTCCGGGCGGCTGCTTAACCGTTACAGTTACAGACCGGCTGCTATCCACGCATCCGCCATTATCAATGGTAACTTTATAAGTAGTTGTTTTTAGCGGCGAGGCTACAGGGTTTGCAATGTCGTCGCGGTCTAATCCATCCGAAGGTGTCCACTTATAGTTGATTGCCCCGCTTGCTTTTAATTGGGTTGATTCACCAACGCAAATTGTTACCGGCTCACTTATGGATGATGTAAACGTTGGCCCAACCTTTACAAGCACCTTTACGGGCGGGCCTATACAGCCGCTTTTAGAAAACACATAACAGGTATAAGTTCCGGCATCAGATTGCTGCGCGCTGTTTATTACCAATGGGTTTTGTAAAACCTGTTTAAGACTGGGTGTATACCATATATAGCTTACACCGCCTTTGGCTTCCAGCTGAAACGGCTCGCCTATGCAGATCATCTGCTGCGGTATAACATTAGTTACCGGCAAGGCTGTTACATCGATAGTTAAAGCCTGTGAGTACGAACGGCAGCTTAAGGACGATATATTTGTACTTATTGCAGCACCCAAACGATAGTAGTAAGTCCCGATTGCGGCTACCTGAAAGTTAACCGTATAAGTATCCTGTTCGGCACCTTTTATGTCGGCCCAGTTCTGGTTATCACTGCTAAACTGCCATTGATACGCCAGATTGCTCACACCCGTTGCTGACGATTTAAGAATGTAGGCGCCGACGGTGCCCTCGCAAACATTTTGTGTTACAGGCCCGTTAGCTGCACCAAAACCAGCTTCGATGACAGGTCCGCAAGCTCTGAAAGTGACATCGTCCAATATAAAAGCATTGTTAAGGCCGCCTACTGCACTGTTGGTCATGGTAACAACAACATCCGTTTCATTTGCCGGTGTGGTGAAATTCACGGTATAATTATTCCACTGCGCAGATGAGGCAGGTAAAATATGCCCGGTAATATAATTAGCCAGCACCAGCCCCGATTTGGTTTTCACCGTAAATACAATATCGGGCTGATTTGCAAGCGGTACCTTTGCAGATGGCTTTAACAGGTTAAGAATATATGCCGATACCTGGTATGTAGTATTGGGGCACAAACCGTTTGCAGCCTGTGTGAAAAAAGTGACGGGTATGGTGGGTGGGTTAACAATCATCATGTAACCGAACGGGTTACCGGTATGATCGGCATTTACATTGTGCCAAATAGCAGGCTGGCAATTGGCACTGCCCATAATGCTCGAGTTAATGGAATACTGGCCGATTACCGGGCAGTTGGCCGGCGTAAAAGGCAGCGTGCTTAAGCTTTTTGGAAGTTGAGCTCCGGCAATTGTTCCCGATCCAAAGTCTTCTTTCACAACCGGATCACCAAAGGTTCCCTGGCATATCTGGGCGTTGCTTTTTAAAGCAATCATAAAGCAGGAAAATAAAATTATAACCTTGGCAACTACCGTTCGCATTAATACCTATCCTTAAAGAGGGCGGCTAAAATACTTATTAAGTACCTGATTCACAATTTATCACAAAATTTCTCAAATAAAAGCCTCACCTGGTTGTAAAGTTAATATTAACGCAAATTTTTGGCTGCCAAAAAACAGTATTTTAGCATGCATTCACAAACCCTATGAGAATACCTGCTACTTTTATCTTTCTTTTTTCAATCTCTGCCGCATTTGCTCAAAAAACATCTCCTGTAAAAAAGGATACGGTTAAGCAACTGGAGCCTGTAACAGTGAGGGCCTACTTGTCAGAACAGCCTGTTTTAAGCATACCGGCATCAATAAGCGTTATTGGCCAGCAACAGTTGGATCTGCAGCCAGGCAACTCGTTTGTCTCTGTATTAAACAGCACGCCGGGAGTGCGTGCGGAAGAACGTTCACCGGGTAGCTACCGCCTGTCCATCAGGGGCAGTCTATTGCGTTCGCCATTTGGGATAAGGGACGTTAAAATTTATTACGATGATATTCCGCTTACCGATGCAGGCGGCAACTCATACCTTAATGCCATAGATTTTAATAGCATCCACAACATGGAAGTGCTTAAAGGGCCCGATGGCAGCTTATTCGGCGCTAACTCGGGCGGGGTGGTTTTACTGAGTCCGGTTAATCGGCATGCCGATAGCAGCTACATTTCCGCTGGTCTTAATGGCGGCTCTTATGGCCTGCTGCATGAAAACACCGCGGTGCAAAGTGTGCAGGGAAACAATATTTTTAACCTGAACCAGGCTTATGAAAGTTATGGCGGCTATCGGCAAAACAGCTATATGGACCGGAACTATATACAAGCGGCAGACAGGTATAAATATGCTGCTAAGGATGAGTTGAGGGCCATGGGTTTTTATTCAGATCTTAATTATGAAACGCCGGGAGGCTTAACCTTAAGCCAGTATGAAACAAGCCCGCAGCTTGCACGCACGCCTACCAAAACAGTTCCCGGTGCCTTGGAGCAAAAAATCGCGATCTATCAGAAAATGCTGTTTGGCGGCCTGGTGAATGACTTGCAGCTTGCCGATCACCTGCGTAACGTTACTTCTATTTTTGGCACTTATGTAGATTTCAAAAATCCCTTTATTACCAATTACGAGCAGCGTTACGAAGGCACGTACGGTTTCAGAACATATTTTGAACTAAATGGCGAGCAGCGTAAACATTATAACTGGAAAATAAACCTGGGAATGGAATGGCAGCAAACCAATTCGGATATCGATAATTACGGTAACCGTTTAGGTATAAGAGATACGGCGCAAACGCTTGACAAGATCAATACCAACCAGCATTTTTTCTTTAGCCGTTACGTTGCCGATATCAACAAATTTCATTTAGAAGCAGCACTGAGCCTTAATTTTTACGATTACAAGTTCAGGAACGTTTACCCTAACAACGAGCCCGATTTCACCGACCGTAATTTTACGCCGCAGCTGATGCCGAGGATTGCGGCGTCCTATCAGCTAACCAATGATTTTATCTGGCGGGCATCCGTAAGCAGGGGATATTCTACCCCTACCACTGCCGAGATAAGGCCTACTGATAATATCATCAACACTAATTTACAGGCAGAATCGGGATGGAATTATGAAACAGGTTTCCGCATCCGCAATAAGGATGAAAGTATGTATCTGGATGCATCGGTGTTCTATTATCACATCCAAAATGCCATTGTACTGCGCCTAAATCCCGACGAAACGGAATATTATATCAATGCAGGCGGAACCAACCAGCCAGGCGCAGAAATATATTTTACCGACTGGATCATTAAACAGCGTAACGAAGGTTTTTTACGCGGACTGCAATTTAATGAATCTATTACCCTGGATAAATTTACCTTTAGCGGCAACTATCATGACGAAACCGCTAATTACGGTGGCAACCAGCTTACAGGGGTGCCGGGCCAGATAATTATCTCAAGCCTGCAATTTAAATTTCCGCAAAACCTTTACCTGTTTATTGAACATAATTATACGGCACGCATCCCGCTTAATGATGCCAATACTACTTACGCATCGCACTATAACCTGTTACAGGCAAAGGCTGGATATAAGCATCGTATAAGCCGAAAAAGCTGGTTTGAGATCTATGCAGGAGCAGACAACCTGTTAAATGAGAAATACAGCCTTGGTGATGATTTAAATGCGGTAGGAAACCGGTATTACAACGCGGCGCCGCCAAGAAATTACTATGCCGGCTTTACCGTAATGTATTAATTAGTAAGCGGCAAAGGCGCTTTGAAAGCGCCCATGCCGCTATTTTATTGAGTAACTGGTTCTGAAACGTTGCTGCCGCGCCCCTTAGTATCAAACGCCCGGAACTTTACATCGTTTCCGGTAATTGTAACAGCATCGTTATAAATTTTGCTTTTATCATCCGGCTCCTTACCATTGGTGGTGTAGCGAATAGTTAAACCCGGGAACTGAATGTTTGCGGCATACTTGCCATTCTGCAACATAACGCCTGGTTTTGGCACACGGTAATTATAACCACCGTTGTAATAGCTAAGGCGTGGCAATTCGCGTTTACCCATAATGTTCACAAAGTTTACCCATGCCTTTTGATACAGCGAATCGCTTTTGGCAGGGTTTTGCTCAGTAGCCCAATCAGGGTCTTTACTCCAGGCACGCTCTGCAAAGGCAAGTAAGCGCGGCAGCAGCATGTACTCCAGCCGTGCTGTGCTTTTTATGTTCTCGCCCCAAACTGCGCTTTGTAAACCAAAAATATTTGTTTTACCATAGTCGGTAAGCCTTTGTTTGCCAATAAAAATATTGCGGTTTATAGGCAGTCCGTTCTTGTCAACCTTTGAATTTTTGAAGTAATCAAAGGGGATAAATGAAAACGGTTTATCAATATCTACAAAGGCGCCCCAGTAATAGCCCGGCTCATCAAATGATTTGTAATGCGCCATATCAAAATACAGATTGGTTACGCAGGTAAGCACGGTTTTATAACCCGCGTTGGCCAGCTTGTAAGCAAGGTCTTCATTACCGCCACCAAGGGTATTATTCCAAACTTCCGCCTGCGGGTGCTCTGGCATAAAGTCAGGATTCGGTACGTAAAAAGGAGCTCCATCCAATGCTGTTTTGCGCAGCGACATTTCTTCCCAGCCAGAAAGATACAGGCCTTTTGCCTTTACAATCTGGTTTACGCGGCCGTAAAAATAGTACCATAAGTCGGCTGTGCTTTTAATTTCGGGATGGCTTGGTTTTAATCTCTGGTAAGCCGGTGATTTTTCCCAAACGCCGGCAGGCACTTCATCGCCGCCGAAGTTGATAGTTGTAAGCGGCGCATTCGCTTCTTTATACATGCTTACCAGATCATTGGTAACGGTCTCTACAAAATTATAGGTTGATGGCAGGGAAACATCAATTACGTTATCTCTCCAGTATTGCGCAGAGCTGTAGGTAGATTGATCATTGGGGTCGTACAGCAGGTATTTTTCAGCTTCTTCCTTTTTACCTTCGGCCATTAAGCGGTTGTAGCGGGCGTTCATTGATTTTACTGCTGATCTTGCATGCCCCGGCGCTTCAATTTCCGGCACTACCTGTATGTGCAGCTTATTCGCATATTTTAAAATTTCTATAAACTGCGCTTTGGTATAGAACCCGGTTCCTGTTTTGTTGTCTACCTCGCCGCCCGAACCATGTGAAGGTGGTAAAAAGTGTTTGCTATCCAGCGTATGCCCGCGTTTTGAACCTGTTTGGGTTAACTCTGGCAGGGATGGGATCTCTATGCGCCAGCCTTCATCATCCGTAAGGTGCATATGAAATACATTTAGCTTATAAAGCGCCATAACATCAAGCACACGCAAAATTTCGCTTTGCGGCTGAAAATTACGGCCAACATCAATCATAAATGCACGGTAAGCAAAACGGGGTTGGTCCTTTACCTCTACGCAAGGGATAGTTATTTCATTTTGAGGATGCCCCCACGCCACACCCGGCATTAATGTTTTAAGCGACTGGACACCGTAGAAAACACCTGCACCGGTAGATGCGCTGATGGTTATTCCATCCGGTTTTACAGAAAGCTCATAAGCCTCTGCACCCAGGCTCTCCTTGTATTGCAGTTGTATTTTAGCAACAGCTTTGGTTTTATTTTTAAACAGAGGCATTAAAGACGCACTTAGTTCAACTGCTTCGTTATTAAATTTTACATCGGCAGTAACAGCGGGTAGGGCTGCAAGTTTAAGACTGCCGCCGGTTTCCGAATAGCTAACCGGTGTAGGGAAAACCTTGGTTAACTGCTGTTCCGGCACGTTTGTAATAATTTTATTCTGATCGTATACAACTGCCGGGGTTACCAAACCCACATAGCTTGGTTTAAATGGTTTTACAGTAAAAGCACCTGTATTATATCCTTTATCCGGCTGATTATCCCAAACCACATAAAATCCTTCCGGGCCATCTGTAATATTTACAACCGGGTCTTCATCCACAAACTCAATCCGTTCTGATGCACCTGGTTTAATTTCCGTGAAGTTTGCAGCGGGTGTAAGGCTAAAAAGATCGCCGTTCACAAAATCAAACTGCGCATTACCGCTTACAGCAGGTTTTGATACCATTCGCGCCGAGTTAAAATATATTTTCCACCCCGTTGCAGGGAAAGTACTTTTGCCATTATTGGTAATGGTAATAGCATTTAAGGCGTGCGTAGGCGTTTGATATCCATTTTGCAAAGCTTCCCAGCTTATGCTAAGGTTATGGGCATCAAATTGGCTGCCGCCCTTGGTTTGTGCATTTACACGGGTTAGCGTAAAAGCAGTTAAAATAACAAAGATGTAATACCGCATAGTTTAGTACAGGTTATTGGAATAGTAAATATATATTATTTACATCATTAGCGCCTGCTTATTAAAATATTTTAAAAAGGCCTTTACGAATGTCGATTAACTGCATTTAAAGCGTAATAATATTGATATATGAAAATAGCCGATTAAGTAGTAATTTGACCGCTATTATTCCCCAAACAATTAAACATATAATGAAGAAAAAATACTTACTATCCTTTTTTTCTCTTTTAAGCTTTAGTGCACTTTTAGCGCAGGAGCCTAAAAGCATATCTTACGCTGTATCATTTCCGCATGCAGAACACCACGAGGCCGATATAGTGATGACTATCCCGCAGGCCCCGACCAAAAAGTTCAGGGTGGTAATGAGCCGATCTTCTGCCGGGCGCTATGCTACGCACGAGTTTGGCAAAAATGTATACGGCGTAAACATTACCGATGTTAACGGCAAACCAGTTGAGTTTAAGCAGGTAGAAGGCGATGCCTACGAGGTGAGCGATAACCACCCCGAAGTAGTGATAGTGAGCTACACTTTATTTGGTAACTGGACTGATGGCACTTACGCCAGTATAGACCCCAGCCATGCGCATTTAAACATGCCTGCTGCTTTTATGTGGGTACCTGGTTTAGAAAGCCGCGGTTTAAGGTTTGAATTTAATGACCTTGATAAATACGGCTGGAAAGTTGCCACGCAATTAAAGCATGAAGGCAAAAACGTTTACAGCGCACCTAACATGCAGTACATGATGGACAGCCCTACCGAACTATCAAACTTTAATGAAGCCAGCTGGGACGTAAAAAATACCGACGGTAAAACTGAAAAGATTAACCTTTCTGTACACTCTGTTGATGCACAGCAGGTGATAGACAACTTTGCAAAAATGGTGCAAAGGATGGTATTGGAAGAAAAAGCGGTGTTCGGCGAATTGCCGGATTATGATTATGGCGAATACACTTTCCTGGACGATGTTTATCCAACTACCTCTGGAGATGGCATGGAACACCGCAACTCTACCTGTATTGTGCAGCCTGCCCTGAAAGTGGAAGGCAATGAAGTTAGGCTGCTTGGGACTTTTTCGCACGAGTATTTTCACAGCTGGAATGTAAAACGTATTCGACCAAAATCACTGGAGCCGTTTAATTTTGAGCATGCCAACATGAGCAGCGAACTTTGGTTTGCCGAAGGCTTTACCCAATATTATGGTGAAATGTTACTGGTACGTTCGGGCTTTCATACGGTTGATGATTATACGCATACAATTGCAGGCCTGGTAAATTCTGTATTGAATACGCCGGGTGCTAAAAAATATTCGGCAACACAAATGAGCCGTTATGCAGTGTATGCAGATGCAGGAGTGTCTATTGACCCGAACAACGATAACAATATCTTTTTAAGTTATTACTATTATGGCGGCGCTACCGCACTTGCGCTTGACCTGCGCCTGAGAAGCGAGTTTAACCTTACGCTGGATGATTACATGCGCACCGTTTGGCTAAATCGCGGTAAGGTAATGAAGCCTTATACCATTCCAGATCTGCAAAGTGACCTTGCCAAAGTAACAGGCAATGCAAAATTCGCTGCCGATTTCTTTAAGCAATATATTTACGGTATTGAGAAAAATAATTACGAGGCGCTGCTTGCCAAAGCCGGTCTTATTTTACGTAAGGCCCAGCCAGGTAAAGCATGGGCAGGATCTTTATCAGGCGGAGGCAGGCGCGGCAGGGCCGGGCAGGCACGCCAGGATGGTGAAACAGGCATTACCATTTTAACAAGTACACAGATAGGCACTCCTGTTTATAATGCAGGCCTTGACGCAGGCGATGTTATCTTGCAGGCAGATGGTAAAGATTTGAAAACAGAACAGGATTTTGATGACCTTATCGCTTCCAAGAAAATTGGCGACAAAGTGGCTATAAATTACCGCAACCGTACTGGCAGCCACCAAACAAGCCTTACGCTGGAGGAAAACCCAGCCCTGGAAGTAGTGACCTTTGAAAAAGCGGGTAAGGAATTAACAAAAGAACAACAGGATTTCCGTAGTAACTGGTTATCATCAAAAGTTAAATAATTTGAACATGTTTTATAAAAAAATTGCCGCAGCAGCCGCTTTAGCTGCCCTATCGTTCACTGCTTTTGGGCAGGATGTGAATAAGATAATACAGCAAAGCGATGTTGAACGCGTTATAAAAACCCTTGCCGATGATAACATGCAAGGTCGTGCTACTTTTACACCGGGCATTGAAAAAGCCGCCCAGTTTATAGAAAGTGAATTTAAACAAACAGGCCTTAAGCCGCTACCCGGCGACGATGGCTACAGGCAAAACTTCAGCATGACACGCGTTACCCCGGTAAGTGCTATGGTTAGTGTTAACGGGAAAGTAATAAGCCAGGACAGTGAATTTGTAAACACCAGCGCAGCTGCTTTAAACTGGAGTAACAATGCGGATGTGCAGATTGTAAAAATCAGTGCAGGCATGAATTTCCGTACCGAATACTTACGTTATTTAAATAGCGGTAAAAAATACCTGATACTGGTTGACCCGCAATTTACAGCCATTTTTAACAGCCTGAAGGAAAGGCTTAAAAGAGGAAGCGTAAGCTTTAACAAAGCAAACGATAACCAGGCGCTGGTTTTTGTACTGGGCAATCACGACGATGCAAAAGCTTTTGATGTAGATTATAAAGGAAAATCTGAGCAGCTGCCATTGTTTAACATTGCGGGCATTATTCCCGGTAAAACCAAACCCGATGAATATGTGGTCTTTTCGGGCCATTATGATCACCTTGGTATCTTAAAACCGATGAAAGGCGACAGCATTGCTAATGGCGCAGATGACGATGCCTCTGGCACTACGGCCATGATAGAACTTGCTAAGTACTATAAGAAGCTTAATGACAACGCACGCACCCTGGTATTCGTGGCATTTACTGCAGAAGAGATTGGCGAGTTTGGTTCGCAGCACTTTGCAACAACCGTAAACCCTGATAAAGTGGTGGCCATGTTCAATATAGAGATGATTGGCAAACCATCGAAATTTGGCACCAACTCTGCATTTATAACCGGGTACGAACGTTCTGATTTTGGCGCTATCCTGCAAAAGAACCTGGAAGGAACGCAGTTTAAATTTTATCCCGACCCATACCCTCAGCAAGACCTGTTTTATCGCAGCGATAATGCATCACTTGCACGGGTTGGCGTACCGGCTCATACCATCTCTACAGATCAGATTGATATAGATAAGCTTTACCACACCGTAGGAGATGAAGTAAGCACGCTTGATCTGGCAAACATCACCTCAACCATACGGGCCATTGCTTTAAGCTCCAGAACTATTGTATCGGGTAAGGATACACCAAAACGGGTAGCCAAACTGGAGCGCTAAATGGTTAATATGCAACAGGTTTATTAATTTGAAAACCTTAGTGATGATAACAATGTTATGTGATTACATCTAAATTGAAAACATCATGAGCGATTTAAAATTAAGAGGAAGCTGGAACGAGCTGAAAGGAAAAATAAAACAAGCATACGGCGACCTAACCGACGACGACCTGGTACGTGAAGAAGGACAGGACGATGAAATGTTAGGAAAGCTACAGCAAAAAACCGGCAAAGGCCGCGATGAGCTGGTAAAATGGCTTAACGAATTGTAAACAAAATGGGCTAACCTATCGGTTAGCCCATTTTGTCTTCATGGCTCTTCGATAAGACACGAGGTATCGTGCCTCTACGGGATTTTATTTCTTTGTTCTTGATTCTTGGCTCTTGTTTCTTGGCTCTTGTCTTTGGGTTCAAGACACGAGGTATCGTGCCTCTACGGGATTTTATTTCTTGGCTCTTGATTCTTGTTTCTTGGCTCTGTCTTCGGGTTCAAGACACGAGGTAACGTGTCTCTACGGGATTTTATTTCTTTATTTCTTGATTCTTGTCTCTTGGCTCTTGATTCTTGTCTCTTGGCTCTTGATTCTTGTTTCTTGGCTCTTGATTCTTGTTTCTTGGCTCTTGATTCTTGTTTCTTGGCTCTGTCTTTCAAGCTTAAAATCTCAAATAAAAATCTTCTTTCGCCTGGCCGGGTTTAAAATAGACCAGCCCTATCCAAAAAAGGTCTATCGTTACTGTTACCTGCGGATTTGCCTTTATCTGGTTCCAGGCTTCTTTCATTCCTTCGCTCCAGTAAATATCGTCGAAAATGAGCACGGTGTTTTCATTTACTTTGGGCAGGCACCAGTTAAAATATTTTAAGGTAGCTTCCTTTTGATGATTGCCGTCTATAAACACAAAATCGAGCTCACTTAAAGTGTTGATTACAGGCGGCAGCGTATCGTCAAAGTTACCTGTAATGAGGTTAACGCTTTCGGCATTGGTTGCTGTAAAAGACTCGCTTGCCACCCCTGCTGTTTGCGGGCAACCTTCAAGCGTATAGATCTTTGCCGTGGGTGCTCCCTGCTGTAAATACAAAGTTGTAATGCCCAGGCAGGTGCCCAGTTCAATGATGTTCCGGGGTTTGCTATCGGCAGCAAGGCGGTAGAGGAGTTGTGCAAGTTTTGCCGGCTTTAAAGCATTTTTGGCAATATCGCCTATCTTTTTCTGCCTGTTATTATTTACATGCGAACCCGCTCCCAAATCGGTTACGCTTATAATCCGATTGTCAATAATTAGGGATTTGCGCCTGTTCTCAATCGCCTCATATACTTTTTTGGCTTTAAAATCGTAAATTACACTATCTATAAGCCGGTAAACAAATGGCGAGTGTATGCCATGCCTGCCTTTCGCTTTTAAGCGGTGCAGCAGGTAATCTTTCGCAAACCTTAAGTTGAACATGGCTGTAAAATTATAGTATTTTAGGAGATCACACATGATAAATCCGACGGAAGTAAATTCACTGATAAAATTACTGGATGACCCGGATAGAGAAGTTTACGAACACGTACATCAAAAATTATATTCATTAGGAAGCCTAGCGGTAGAGTTTTTGGAATCGGCCTGGGAACAGGCATTCGACCCGCTGTTGCAGGAACGCATTGCCAACCTTGTACACCAGATACAGTTTGACACCTTGAAAAACGACCTTCAACTATGGCACCAGGGGGACGCATTTGATTTGCTGCAAGGCATACTGATCATTAACCGGTACCAATATCCCGACCTTGATGAGCAAAAGGTAATTAACCAGATAGAAGGAATTAAGCGCGACATCTGGATACAGATGATGAATGAGGCCAGCCCCGCCGAACAGGTTAAACTGATAAACCACGTTTTTTACAACATTTACGGTTTTAGCGGCAACACCACCAACCACCTCGATCCGCAGAACAGTTACATAAGCCAGGTACTGGAAACAAAAAAGGGTAACCAGATTTCGCTTGCCATTATCTATTCTATCATAGCACAAAAACTGGATATCCCTGTGTATGGCGTTAACCTGCCGCAGCATTTTATTTTAGCCTATCTGGACGAGAGCCTGGAGGCAGAGTTTGAGGGCGGTATACTATTTTATATAAATGCTTTTAATAAGGGATTTATTTTTGGCAGGCGTGATGTAGATATGTTTTTAAAACAATTGAACCTTAAATTCGACAGGCAGTTTTACGAGCCATGCTCTAATACAGACATTATAAAAAGAGTATTGCGCAACCTTATAAGCGCTTATGAACATGCAGGCTCATCAGAGAAGGTAGATGAACTAAATGAGTTGTTTAAAATAATAGATTGAGAGAATAGGTTAATCGCAACTAAAAATTAAATGGTTATCTTTTATTTTTACAATTTAAATTAATTTTAACATCATGAAACTTCAGATAATTCAGGATAGCAAGGGTAAGGCAACTGGTGTATTCATCCCATACAATGAATGGAAAATACTTAAAAAGAAACACAAAGACCTTGAAGTGCTGGAAAACGGTGAGCCAACTAAAAATGAGATATTAGATGGGATTCGTGAAGCTGTAAATGAAGTTAAACTTGTTAAAGCAGGAAAATTAAAAGGCCGCCCTGTTCAGGAGTTACTCGATGAGCTATAATGTTATAACTATCCCACAATTTGATAAGGATTTAAAACGTCTTTCAAAAAAATACCCTTCTATAAAAAAAGATTTGTCTGCTTTAGTAGATCAGATAGCTGATAATCCTAAAACTGGAAACAAAATAATAGATAACTGCTATAAAATCCGAATGACAATATCAAGTAAAGGAAAAGGTAAAAGTGCTGGCGCAAGGGTAATAACTTATGTAATTACAACTGACGAAACGATTTTCTTACTTTCAATTTATGATAAGTCTGAACAAGCATCAATAACAGATAAAGAAATAGCCGAGTTGGTACGAAGTATAGATTTATAATAAAAAATGAGTCCATCATTATTGATTTATGACCCAATACAATTAACGTCTATGCACTTAGCCATTTAACTCAAAATGCTTTAACGATAATTATAAAAAACTATTTTCCTCCAACCAATTTTGCGCCCAAACTATCCATTTGTCTTTGCTTTTTGGGTTGTTAAGCCCAAAACCGTGGCCGCCTTCTTCAAAAATATGCATGGAAGCTTTTACTTTATTGGCAAGTAAGGCATCGTAAAACATCAGGCTGTTTTGTACAGGCACTACGGTATCATCACCGGCATGTACCAGAAAAGTTGGCGGTGTAAATTCGGTTACCAGCTTTTCGTTACTGTAAAGATCTACCAATTGCTGTGATGGCGTTTTACCAACAAGGTTTTCTCGCGAGCCCACATGCGCCATAGGTCCAAAACTGATTACCGGATAAAGCAACATCATAAAATCGGGCCGCAGGCTAATTTTATCAGGATTATCAATTACCGCGGTATTAAAATGTGTACCCAGCGTTGAAGCGAGATGACCGCCTGCAGAAAAACCGATGATCCCGATCTTATGCGGATCAATATTCCAGGTGGTTGCTTTTTGTCTTACCATTTGTATGGCACGCTGCGCATCCTGAAGCGGGCCAATGGTTTTATCAACCATAATACTATCGCTTGGCAAACGGTATTTAACAACAAAGGCAGTTACGCCCATCTGGTTAAATGCTAAAGCAACGGCCTTACCCTCGTGGTTGCTTGCCAGGCCGGCATAACCACCACCCGGAAAAATAATGATTGCCGCTCCATTTGGCTTTGCAGGCAAATATGGCGTTATAGTTGGAATGCTAACTTTAGAAATAAAAGCAGCTTTATCTGTATATTCTTTATAGGTAACAGGTACAGGCTTTGAATTAGGAATACCATTAGGGTACAATAATATAGGTTGTTCCTGGGCAAAAGTCATCAAACCTGATAAAATAAAAATTGAGACAAATAAAGCTGTTTTCATAATTGGTTTATTGCTTTAAATCAAATATATCTAAGTTTTTGATTGTTACATGCCAATATCTCACTTAACTTTTAGGCCCGCCAAACTCCATCAGGTAAGCTTTCAGGAATTCGTCCAGGTCGCCGTCAAGTACAGCTTGCGCATTTGAAGTTTCATGATCGGTACGCAAATCCTTCACCAGCTTATATGGATGCAATACATAATTTCTTATCTGCGACCCCCATTCTATCTTCTTCTTATTGCCTTCAATAGCGTTAGTTGTTTCCATGCGCTTGCGCATTTCTATCTCGTACAACTGGGATTTTAATAACCTGATAGCGTTTTCCTTATTCTGCAATTGCGAACGCGACTCCTGGTTTTTGATAATAATACCCGATGGTTTGTGATACAAACGCACCGCAGTTTCCACCTTATTCACGTTCTGGCCGCCGGCACCGCCTGAGCGGAACGTTTCAAACTCAATATCGGCAGGGTTAACTTCTATCTCAATGGTATCATCAACCAATGGATAAACATATACCGAAGCAAAAGAGGTATGGCGCTTGGCATTGGCATCAAACGGGGATATGCGCACCAAACGATGCACGCCGTTTTCGCCCTTAAGGTAACCGTATGAAAAATCGCCCTCAAACTGTAAGGTAACCGTTTTAACCCCGGCCACATCACCTTCCTGAAAATCCTGCTCGGTAACCTTATAGCCGTTCTTTTCGCCCCACATTATGTACATACGCATCAGCATACCTGCCCAATCGCAGCTTTCGGTACCACCTGCGCCGGCGGTAATTTGTAAAACCGCATTTAATTGATCCTCTTCGGCCGAGAGCATGTTTTTGAACTCCAGTTCTTCCACAACTTTTAAAGCAGCATTGAACTGTTCCTGCATCTCTGCCTCAGTAGCATCGCCCGATTGAAAAAATTCAAATAATACTACAGTGTCATCAACGGCGGCAGCTACTTTTTGAAAAGCGTCTGTCCATACCTTTTTTACTTTGATTGAAGCCAGTACTTTCTCAGCTTCTTTAGGGTGATCCCAAAAATTAGGACCAATGGTTATTTCCTGTTCTTTTTGCAGGGCATCGAGTTTGGTATCGATGTCAAAGATGCCTCCTCAGGGAAACTACTCTATCCCTTAAATCCTGCACTTGTTCTTTAGTCATTTGGCAAATATAAGTTATGTTGCTGTTGATCTGTCTGCGTTATTGTAAATTTCCGGGATCAATTAATCCTCCTTAAAACCTGACAGATCAATTTCATTAAACATGCAAAGAGCCGCAAGGTTTTCACCCGCGGCTCTTTAATATTCTTAAACCAAAATTAGTATTAAGCAATCATCAGCTGGCTAACTAAGCCGCTCAGGTCGGCCTGGTTACCGTTGATCTTAGATAAAAAGCTGCTTAAGCCCAGTTCTGTATTCTGCTCATTCTTTGATTGCTTAATAAGCTCCTCCATTACAGGCGGAATAAGTGAATGTGCCGTTATCATAGCTTTACCAGGCTCCATACCGTAAAAGTTATTTAGCCTGTTAGCAAATTTGGTGATAATACTCGATACCAATGAATTATTAGAGATACCAGAGAACTGAAAATACTTAACCAGTTCTTTGATCCTGCCCATTTCCATCTGGTTCTTAAATACCTCGATGATAGAGCTGGAAGCCTCGTTAATAACAGCTTCATGATACTTTGCGGGAATTTCAGGATTATCTATAACAGCCTTCCCGGCGTTATTTTTGACAAGATTAAAAAGTTTTTCGAACATGGTTTAATAATTTAGTATCAATTGACAAAATAACCGTTTAAGCAATATTAAATTATGAGGTTAACAAATATAACGATTGATCGTTTATAAAATTAAAATTATTTAATGAAAATGTTAATAAAATGACAATTGGAAATAACAAAACAAACAGGCCCAAAATGTGTTTTAAAACCACTGGTGTGTCATTCTTTTAGTATTAACGCACACCGTATTGTTAACTTGTTACTTTTGTTTAAAAAACCTTTCAATTATGCTGCCAAACACTGATTTTACCACCACCCAGTCGTATAAATATCTGGCCGACCATTACATTGACATTGTGTCGAAAAGTATTAAAGAATTATTTGAAGCTGATAGTGAACGTTTTAATAAGTTCTCGTTAAAATTCGAAGAAATATTACTCGATTACTCTAAAAACCGCATTGATGAGCAAACTATTGCGTTATTGATACAGCTTGCAAAAGAGTGTTCAGTAAACAAGGCAATAGAGGCTATGTTTTCGGGCGAAAAAATAAATGTTACAGAAGGCCGCCCCGTATTACACATAGCCCTGCGTAACCGCAGCAACACGCCAATTTTGGTAGATGGCAAGGATGTAATGCCCGATGTAAACCGCGTATTGGAACAAATGAAGGCATTTAGCGAAGACATTATTTCAGGCAACTGGAAAGGTTTTACCGGCAAAGCCATTACTGATGTGGTTAACATTGGCATTGGCGGCTCTGACCTGGGCCCCGTAATGGTTACCGAAGCTTTAAGGCCTTACAAAAATCATTTAAATATGCATTTTGTATCCAATGTGGATGCAACCCATATAGTTGAAACTTTAAAAACAGTAAGCCCTGAGACAACTTTGTTCCTCATTGCTTCTAAAACATTTACTACGCAGGAAACCATGGGCAATGCACACAGCGCCCGCGACTGGTTCCTGGCAGGCGGCGGCAAAGAGGCAGACGTTGCCAAACACTTTGCAGCGCTATCAACCAATACAGAAGGTGTTGAAAAATTTGGCATAGATACCAAAAACATGTTTGAGTTCTGGGATTGGGTTGGCGGCCGATATTCTTTATGGAGTGCCATCGGTTTATCAATAGTGCTGAGCATCGGTTACGAAAACTTTACAGAACTGCTTGCTGGCGCTCACGCCATGGATGAGCATTTCAGAACTGCAGAACTGGAAGAAAACCTTCCTGCTACCTTAGCCTTGATTGGTATCTGGTATAATAATTTCTTTGAATCTGAAACCGAGGCAATTTTACCTTACGACCAGTACATGCACCGCTTTGCTGCCTATTTCCAGCAGGGTGATATGGAAAGCAACGGTAAACATGTAGACCGTAATGGAAAACCGGTTGATTACTCAACAGGGCCGATCATCTGGGGCGAGCCGGGCACAAACGGCCAGCATGCTTTCTATCAACTTATTCACCAGGGCACTAAACTGATCCCTTGTGATTTCATAGCACCGGCCATTTCACACAATCCGCTTGGCGAGCATCACAAAATGCTTTTATCAAACTTCTTTGCACAGACAGAAGCTTTGATGAATGGTAAAACCCGCGAAGTTGTGGTGGACGAATTAAAGAAAGCCGGCAAATCTGAAGAAGAAATAGAAAAGATTGCACCATTTAAAGAGTTTGAAGGCAACAGGTCAACCAATTCCATTTTGCTAAAGGAAATTACGCCGCGCAGCCTTGGTTCGCTGATAGCCATGTATGAGCATAAAATATTTGTACAAGGCATTATCTGGAACATCTATAGCTTTGACCAATGGGGTGTTGAGCTTGGCAAACAGCTTGCCGGTAAAATTTTACCTGAATTGCAGGATAGCAACGCAGTATCTTCGCACGATTCATCAACCAACGGGTTGATTAATCAATACAAGGCATGGAGATAATTTAAATCACTAACCTAACAGGTTAGCTTTATATGCAAAAAGCACAAGATCAATTCTTGTGCTTTTTTATTAAGTTTATTTTTTTTAGAAAAAAGATCTCTTTTCAAAATAAATAGACATCAGATTGGCGTGGTGCGGATGCCTCATTGGTTGTTTGATGCCGAGCCTAACACCAGCTACAGCATCAATTCATCTAATAATTCGGTGAATCAGCCGGGCATTAACGATAACTTCAGAACATGGACCATTGGCATCACCGGCAAAAACTACGTGTGGAAAGACTGGACCTTAAGCTATGATTATACCAAAACCATTTACTATGGTTACCGGGGTTCAACCAATCCCAACATTTTAAACGCTTATGTGGAGCGGAGATTTTTGAAAAGCAAACTGGCTACCTTCCGTCTTTCTGCGTTCGATTTATTTAACCAGAATACAGGGTATACCAGCACATCAACGGGCAACTACATTACACAATCAAACGTTAACCGTTTAGGGGCGATATTATTTGTTAACCTTTACGCTGCGCTTAAGGAAAAATGCAGGTAAAGGGCAGGGAGATCAAATGGGACCTGGTGGCCCGGGCGGCCCGCCTCCGGGTGGTGGCCCTCCTCCGGGCGGCGGACCCGGCGGTCCATCTGCTGATTAACCACCCTAAAAACTTACTTGCGCAATTAAAAGCCGGTAAGTTTTTTTTATGATTATGGTAATTCGGCAATATTCATCAACAAATCAAAACAAGTAGTGTTATAGCAGCAAAACGCTGCCATGAAAAATTTTATTGAGAGCTGGACCGGACAGATACAGCCCTGGATATGGAACATCATAGTACTCGTACTGGCGGTACTCATTGGGCTGGTAGTAAAATTTGCTATCAACCTGATATTTAATTACAATAAGAAATATACCGACTATAACCTTTTTCGCAGTGTCATCACTCATTTTAGCGGCCCATTAAACCATTTTGTGCCTGTATTGATGCTGAACCTGATGGTGCCCTTAATGGAGCTCGATCGGCAATACATGTACACGCTGAGCCGCATTGTTCAGATACTGCTAATCATATCATTTGCAGTATTGCTGATGAAGGCTATTAACGTGCTGGAAGATTATATTTACCATACCTATGACCTTAATAAAGAAGACAACTTAAAAGAACGTAAAATACGTACGCAAATAAAGTTTGTAAGAAAGGTGCTGGTATCGCTGATTATATTTATAACAGTGTCCATTATCTTATTAAGCTTTGATAATGTGCGTAAAATTGGCGCCGGCTTGCTTACAGGCGTAGGAATAGGCGGTATCATCATCGGCTTTGCGGCACAAAAATCATTGGGCAACTTCTTGGCTGGTTTCCAGATAGCGTTTACGCAACCAATCCGCCTGGATGATGTGCTGGTGGTGGAAGGTGAGTGGGGCCGCGTGGAAGACATAACGCTCACTTACGTAGTATTAAACATTTGGGACCAGCGGCGGCTTATCCTGCCTATAAATTATTTTATAGAAAAACCCTTTCAAAACTGGACACGAACTACTGCCGAATTGCTGGGCACCGTTTTTCTTTATCTTGATTATAACACACCGATAGATTCCCTTCGCGAAGAATTGGATATATTGCTTGAAAAGACTGCCCTTTGGGATAAGCGGGTCAAGGTAGTACAAGTTACTGATGCAAAAGAACATACCATTGAAATAAGGATATTGGTTAGCGCGCGCAATTCGTCGCAGGCGTTTGATCTGCGCTGCTATGTACGCGAAGGCCTTATCAGGTATATACGTGATAACCACCCGGAAAGCCTTCCGCTTAACAGAGTAAGTATTAACGGTTTCGACAGGAATGAAAAAATAGAATCAAAGCCAAACATTAATCAACCGCCGCCGCAGGCAACCTCACCCGGCGTAGGCGATAGCGAAGGCAGCGCAAAAAAAGTATGATTTTTCACCTGTACGTTTAGGTGGCTATTTATTACTGACGGTGCTTTATCCGCTTCCAAAGCTTTCCTTTTTTATTAAAAACATTTTTTTTGCTTTCATAATAATTGCATTTTTATGCGGCAATTTTAAACAGTCAATCAGCTAAATTTCAATAAAACATGGGAAAAGTAATTTTGGTGACCGGTGCGTCATCCGGTATAGGTTTGGCATGCGCAAACGCCCTGCAGGCAAAGGGCCATACGGTTTATGGTTCAGCGCGCGATATCAAACGTTTGCAATCGGTATCATTTAACCCCATACAACTGGATGTAACAGACGATGCTTCTGCAAAAGCTGCTGTTGCCAGTATCATTGAAAAGGAAGGCAAAATTGATGTACTGGTAAACAATGCTGGCAACGGCATAACCGGCCCTGCTTATGCCATGCCGGTAGAAAGTGCAAAAAAACAATTCGAGGTAAACTTTTTTGGCCTGGTACGTATGTGCAGCGCAGTTTTACCTTACATGATAGAAGCTAAACAAGGCCTTGTAGTTAACATGAGCTCATTGGCCGGCTTATTTGGCTTACCCTATCAAAGCCTTTACAGTGCATCAAAGTATGCAGTAGAAGGTTATTCGCAAAGCTTAAGGATGGAATTGCGTAATACCGGCGTTAAGATCTCCCTGATCAATCCCGGTGACTTTAAATCAGACTTTACCCAAAACCGCGAAAAAGTACCGTTCTCGTTAAAAAACGAATCGCTGGAAAAAGAATATAACTCTGCGGTAGCCAGTATGGAAAAAGACGAGAGCATTGGCGCAGACCCTGCTTTAATAGGTAAGAAACTTTGCCAGATAGTAGATGCTTCCAACCCCGCCCACCGTTACCTGGTAGGCGCAATCGGCCAGACCATCGTTCCAACCTTAAAATCCATTTTACCGGGCGGCATGTTCGAAAAATTAATGAACGATCATTACGGTATTAAATAAGATCATCATACCAGATCATAAAAAAGGGCTTACAAAACTGCGTTTTGTAAGCCCTTTACATTTAGTTCTATTATGTAATTAGTTTGCTTGTTTGCTCTGCTGATATTTGTAGTGAAGCTGTTTAAGGCTTTCTTCTGATGAACTTTCTGTTGATACGCCGTATCCCATAACCAAAACCCCCTTAAGCCCGTCTTTTGAACTAAGGGCATAAACGGTGGCTTCATCCGCCGGGTCAGACGGGCCTTCGTACCGGTACAGATCAACTATCTCAAATGCTTCTACAGGATATTCATTTTCGCCTGCAACCAGTTTATCCTGCTCAAGGTTAAATTCAAGGGTATATCCTTTATCTTTTAATTGTTGTATTGCTTCGGTTACTGTCGCGTAATGAAATTGTTGTTCCATGGGTATATATGGTTAATATTGATGTGATGTAAATTTAGAGATATTTATTAACAATTGAATATTGCAGAAATAAACATCATCGGCAGAGCGTAATTTGGGTTTAATACTGCAACGTGATCCATACCGGTGCATGGTCGCTTGATTTTTCCCAGCCCCTCACAAATTTATCTACCCCGCCTGCTGTTAAACGTTCGCTTATTTTGGGGCTTAATAAAAAATGGTCTATCCTTAAGCCGGCATCGCGGCCGTATGCATTTTTAAAATAATCCCAAAAAGTATATATCTTTTCGTTAGGGTGCAGTTTACGCAGCGCATCTGTCCAGCCCTGCTCCAGTAATTTATGAAAGGCAGCCCTTGTTTCCGGTCGGAATAAGGCATCATCTACCCAGCGCTCGGGTTTATAAACATCCAGTTCTGTGGGCATTACGTTGTAATCGCCGGTTAAGACCACCGGCATATCTCTTTTAAGCAGTTCGTGTGCGTGCAATGTAAAACGCTCAAACCAGCTAAGCTTATAATCAAATTTTGGCCCCGGAGCAGGATTGCCGTTAGGCAGATAAAGGCAGCCTATTAAAACGTTGTTTACAATTGCTTCAATATAGCGGCTATGGCTGTCTTCGGGGTCGCCGGGTAAAACGCGCCTTACTTCTTTTATTTCCAGCCCTCGCGAAAGTATAGCAACACCATTCCAGCTTTTTTGCCCGTGCCATATGGCATTATAACCGGCATCTATAATAGCCTGTTCGGGAAACTTTTCCTGCGGCGCTTTCAGCTCCTGTAAGCAAACAACATCAGGCTTGGTTTCCTCGAGCCAGCGCAGCAATACCGGCAAACGCCCGTTAACGCCGTTAACATTATAGGTAGCTATCTTCATTAAATAAGAGATTATTTAAAAACTAAGCGCCCGTTTGGTAAAGCGGTGCACCTCTATGTATATCAACAAAGTTTCTACGCCATTGTTAAAAAACATATAGGATAAATCCGGGCCGGCAACCGTTTTGTTCCCGGTGCAATATCATCATCCGGGTAAACGGACTGTTATTGCTTAATCAGTACAGAATTAATTACTTTTTCAAGATCTTCCAGGTCAAATGGCTTGGCTATAAAAGTTTCGGCACCGGCATGGTTGGCAAGTAGTTCAATATCGCTGTTAGCAGAGAAGTATATAACCGGGATGCTTTTCAGCTCCTCGTTCTTCTTCAGCGTTTGGGTTGCAATGATGCCGCCATCGTCGGGGATCCAGTTATCCATCAGGATAACATCAGGTACAATAGCCGAAACCTTTTCAACTATATTGTTGCAATCTGTAAACGTATGCACAGTCCATCCTTGTTCTTCTAATATAAAACTACATATAGACAGGATGTCTTCATCATCATCAAAAATGATAATCTTTTTATCAGCGTAATTCATTGGCGTAGTAATGGTGAAAACTAAGAATATGATTTTATAAAAGCAAATAATTTGTAAATCCCTCAAAAGTTTTACTTAAAACCTAATTTTTAGGGTCAAAGCTAAAATTTCACAATAGCATAATACATTATCTATTAGGGCGTAATGAAAAGTTAGAATCTGTTTAATCTAAAATCAACTTTAAGGAATTATCTTCGCCTGTAATTACGCAGCTGCCGGTTAAATATGTAAATGTATTTTTAAAGATAAATTGGATAAAGTTGTATCATTAACAGCTTTATTTACGTTTAATCATATCCGTAATAGTCAATATATCAGGTCTATAAATAATAATGTTCAAAAGGTTACCCTTTTATTGTTTGCCGTATAACAAAATTGTTTATGAAGAAGCGCTACTTTAAATATACACCTGTTATACCGGCTTGCCTGGTGCTTTTACTAATGGCAGTATCGTGTAAAAAAGATAACTCCAACAAAAAAAATACGGCGAGCAGCCTCGCTACCCTTGGGCTTTATGAACTTGACAGCAGTATTTACAAAAGGATTTATATACCTATTATACAGGTGGGGACACAAACGGTAAATTATGCAAGTGTTTTCGATACCGGCTCGTCGGGAATGACACTTGATGCGCACGGGCTTATACCCGCTGCTATGATCACTTCATCGGGTATAACCGTAGCCGGTGATTCGGTGGTAGTTAACGGGATCACCATAACATCCAAACAGGCAGAGATCAGTTATGGTAACAGCACCAATACCACGGTAGAGTATGGCAACCTTGCTTACGCCACTGTAAAATTGGGTACATCGTCAAACAGCATTACTACCCGCCGCATCCCATTCTTTTTGTATTACCGTATAACTAATACATCCAGCAATTCTGATCTGCCTGCGCACTCGAACGATGTTTTTGGTGTAGGGCCGGGTGTAAGCAGCGCTAACAGTACCATAGCCAGCCCACTTAGCTATTTTACCACTTCTACCGGCCTAACCAGTGGGTTTAAACTCGCCGCCTTACCAACTGCATCATTCAGCTTAAAAGGTACCTATGTAGATAATTTACTTACCATAGGCCTCAATGCAGATGATCTTGCATCATCTTCGGGCTTTGTAATGCATTCGCTTACCTATTACGCGCAGGGCGGCTATTCGCCAGATATACCTGCAACCGTAACCTACAACGGCCAAACCATCAATGCAACCATTTTATTTGATACCGGTACACCCGCCATTTCGCTTATTGCCAACAGTGCTTCTCCTGGCGATGTAATCTCTCTGCCATCGGGTACCCCGGTTAACATTACAACCAACAATGGCTTTACCTACAGTTATACCACAGGCAGTTCGGCTAACCTTACTGAAATAACAAAGCCATCATACACAGGCGACCCCCGGACCATTTTCAGCCTGGACTTTTTTACCCAAAACGAATTTATGATGGATTATACCGATCATAGAATTGGCCTGAAAAACAATTAAGATTTTATTTAGGCTGTACTGCGTAGATCTTTAAGCCCAAGATGCCGCCCATTATCATAAGCATAAAAAAGATCTCGATAAGGGAAATTTGCTGGCGAAAAAACACCAGTTCTGCCGCCTTTATGAATATAAGCGTACAAGCCGTCCAAACGGCAAAGGCTACCGCAGTTGGCAATTGCTTTATGGCAAGTGAAAAAAGATATATATTGAACAGGCCGAATGCAATGTAACCTATAAATGGAAGCAAAACAGGTAAGCCGCCGCTCCATTTAAAAAAATTAAATAACCGCAATGTTTTCAGGTCGCTAAACTTCATGTACTTAAGGCAAAAAGTCCAGGCGGTTTCGCAGCATGCGGCAAGTATAAGATAGATCCAGGGCAATATTCTTTATTTAATTGTTAACGGATACTAATTCGTCGTTGGTATTAGCTACTTGTTGCTTCACAGCCGACTGTGATGATACGCTTATACTACCGCCACTTTTATTTCCTTTTACAAGCTTGTTAAAACCTTTTAGAACATTAGGCCTTAGCTCATAATAGGCTTTGAACCATTTGTATCGCAGCAGATTTTGTTCATCAAAACGTTTTACAGAAAATGCATGCTGTAAAAAGTAATCTTTTGGGTAATCGTAATGCAGCCCCCAGTTTTCGGGTTCGTTTCCCGGTTTAAAACCAGGGTCATATACAGTGCCAAACAAATGATCCCACATGGAAAACTTAGTAGAAAAATTTGCGTGAAAAACTTCCAGGTAATTGGCGTGATGCCATAAATGCAGCTCGGGTGAGTTAAAGAAATACTTAAGCTTGCCAAACTTTACGTTTATGTTGGCATGTATTAACATACCGAACATAGCATCTAAAAGTGCCTTAATAGGTATTACCTCCGGGTGAGCGCCCATAATAATAATCGGAGCAAACTCTATAGTTTGATTAATGATGATTTCTACTACGTGCGAGCGTGAACCTGCTAAAAAATCTACGTGCTTGCCGGAGTGATGCGCCTCGTGCGTGCGCCATAGAAATTTATTGGCATGCTGCAGGCGGTGAAACAGGTAAATGTAAAGATCATGGGTAAACAGAAAGAACAACACCTGCTCGGCTATAGTCCAGCTTTGGAAAAAGGCAAAACCGTGCCAGTGAATAAGGTTCTGTAATAACGGTATAATGTATTCAAAGATAAGGATCTTCAAAAAATAGCTTTGGATAAGGGTATACCAAACTAAATCTACCCAGAAGCCATCCCTGAAAAATGGAAGGCCTTTGCGGTAAGGAGATATACGTTCCCAGGATATGATAAATACTATCCAGCAAACTAAAATAGTTGTTGTTACCTGTATTAAAGACATTGCTCAAAAATAGGTCATTTCCACAAAAAACGTTGAGAAACCTTCCGCGCCACGCATCACTGATGTGATGGTTTGAAAGATTTCTCAGTCGTCAAAAATGACAAGATGTAATTATTATGCTAAAGACTTATCCTTGTATTCGTCGCTGATGTTAACACGCAAACGTTTCATAGGGCCAAGCTCAGACTCATATACTCTTTTAACGCCGTCGCCGGTTGCAATTTCCACATCGCGGATATCGCGCACCAGGCGCTGAAAGCCCTGCGGCTCTACAGAGGCAGCATGGTCAGATCCCCACATAGCACGATCGAGCGTAAAATGGCGTTCTACAAAGGTAGCACCCAGAGTTACCGCAGCAACCGTAGTGGCAAGGCCGGTTTCATGACCAGAATAGCCAATTGGCACACCAGGATAGCTGTTACTTAAAGTATCGATCATTTTAAGGTTCAGTTCTTCTGGTTTGCACGGATAAGCAGAAGTTGAATGCGCAATCATCAGCGGATAATTTTCATCAAATGCTCTTACCAGCTCAACAGCATCTTCAATTTCTTTTACGGTAGACATGCCGGTTGAAAGCATTAATGGTTTACCGGTAAGCAGAATGCGTTTTATCAGCGGGAAATCTGTTAATGATGCAGATGCAAGTTTGTAAAGCGGGGTATCAAAGCCTTCCATAAAATCAACCGCTTCTACATCCCAGGTAGATACAAACCAGTCAATACCCAGCTTTTTGCAATACTGATCGATAGTTGCATACTCGCTTATGCCAAATTCAGTTTTGCGTTTATAATCTATGTAGGTAATGCGGCCCCATGGGGTATCGCGCATAATATTCCACTGATCTTTAGGTACGCAAATTTCAGGGGTTCTTTTCTGGAATTTAACCGCTGTAGCTTTTGCGGCAACTGCTTCATCAATCAGCTTTTTTGCTGTCTCCAAAGATCCGTTGTGATTAATGCCGATCTCTGCTATGATATAGCAAGGTTCGCCCGGCCCAATTTTATTACCGGTGTTTAATGTAATAACGCTCTGCGCAGCTGTTTTTACTTTGCGCGAAGCGATGATCATTTCCGCAAACTCACGGAATGCACCCTGGCCTCCTTTTTCCTGGCAAACAATATTTGCTATGTCTTTTATAAAAGATATAGCATTATTAGGGCATGCAGTAACGCCGGCAAGCTTCATTATTTCGGCATCATTCACATCATCGCCAATGTATGCTACTTCTTCAGCCTGTAAGCCAAGGCGGTTTAAAATTTCTTTCAGGATAGCGGGCTTGTCTTTTGCACCCAGATGAAGCTCGTTGATCTTTAGCTTTTCTGCACGTTTTACTACCGAAGGGGATAATTCGCCGGTGATAATGCCGGTTGTTACGCCCGCTAAATTGCGCAGCCGCTCAACAGCCATTCCATCACGAATGTCGAATTTCTTTAATTCTTCGCCCGATTCGCCGTAATACACACCGCCATCGGTTAAAACCCCGTCGCAATCAGTAAGGAGTAGTTTGATGCGTGAAAGTTTCTCGTTTAACATATTCTTCTTCTTGTTTTTAAGTTTCAAAAAAATCAAATGGCAGTCCATCCGCCGTCAACAACCAGGTTTGCACCGGTCATATAAGCCGAGGCATCACTGGCCAGGTACACCAGGGCGCCCTGGTAATCGTTTGGTTTAGCCATGCGGCCCAACAATGTTTTAGCTGAGTAATTCTGGATAAAGATTTCATCCTGCGAGTTTTCTACACCACCAGGCGAAAGCGTATTTACCCTTACACCTTTGTTACCCCAGTAGGCTGCCAAAAAACGTGTAAAGTTTACTACCGCGCCTTTGGTAACCGGGTAAACCGGCGATTTATAAAAGGTCTGTTCGCCGCACTCGTTGCGGTAAATAGATTGATCGGGCCCAACAATGCCATAGGTGGATGCTATATTGATGATACTGCCGCTTCCCTGCTCTGCCATTACAGAACCCAAGATCTGTGACGCCAGGAAAACACCGGTTATATTAACATCCAGCGATTTTTGGAAGGCTAAAAGCGGATAATTTTCAAATGCCGATAGCTCCTTTGCAAGCCCCGGGTTTTCGAACATATCATTAATAGCTGCATTGTTAACCAGGATATCGATTGTTTGATAGCGGGCAATTATTTGTTCGCGTGCATCCTTAAGGGATTCCTCGCTGGTAACATCCAGCTTTATCCCTAAGTGACTCTCACCCAGTCCTTCAGCAAAGGCCTTTGCACCGGCTTCATCCAGGTCGGCAACTACTACGTTAGCGCCGGCACCGGCAAGGGCTTCGCAATGCTTTTTGCCTAAAAGGCCCAGTGCACCGGTAACAACTGCGGTTTTATTTTTTAACGAAAACAGTTCCATAGATAATGTCTATACTGTTTTAGGTTTGATATTGTAATTGCTCACCTTACGGAAAACAGCTTCCAGTACATCGCCTTTTAAATATTGCTTAATGTTGCCGCTTTGTATGGCTTCTTTCATTATCGGCATCACATCGCGGTAAGCAGACAGCGTATAGGCAATATCCTCGTCAGTGTGGCTAAAACACATGTTATGGAAACCGGCCCAAAGAACGCCGCGTTTTATCATTTCCTGCTGCATAAGGGTCTTTACCTCTAAACCGTTACCGGCCTCTGGCGTAAACGTTACCATAGAGCGGCAGTTATAACCTATACAGCGGGTGTAAATATCCATGCCTGTTTCTATCGCGATAGCATTATAGCCATCCTTTAGCAAAGCACCTTTTTCATCAAGATATTTAGGCACATTTTTGTCCCTGAGTTCGTTAATAGTAGCAATACAAGCAGCCAGCGATAAAGCCTCGCCACCGAAAGTAGTATAGCTGAACACTTCCGAGTTAAACAATTCCATTACATCGGCACGGCCGGTAAGCAGGGCAATTGGCATACCGTTGGCGCATGCTTTTGAAAATACAGCCAGGTCGGCTTTAACATCAAAGTACTCTTGCGCACCACCTACAGCAATGCGGAAACCGGTCCACATCTCATCAAATATCAACAGGGTGCCATTGGCTTTGCAGGCTTCGGCAAGCTCTTTTAAAAAGCCAGGTTTTGGCGCCTCAAAAATAAAGGGCTCCAGTATCAGCGCAGCAACGGTTTCGTCAAGCGCCGCCTTGATTGATTCAATATCGTTATACTCAAAAGTATAGGTCATGTTCTGGATCGCTTCCGGGATACCGGCATTACGGCTGGTGATACCAATATACCAGTCGTGCCAGCCATGGTAACCGCAGCAAAACACCTTTTCGCGGCCAGTAAATGCACGCGCCACACGTATAGCGGCAGAGCAGACGTCGGCACCGGTTTTAGAGATCTTTACCGCCTCTGCATTAGGTATTACCTCTTGTATCAGTTCAGATACTTCAACCTCAAGCGGGTGCATCAGTGAAAAGGTGATGCCGTCTTTTAATTGTTTGCTAATAGCTTCGTCTACCGCGGGATAAGCATATCCAAGCGACAGCGGACCTATTGCTGCGTTAAAATCTATATATTCATTACCGTCAACATCCCATACATGCGAACCTATACCGCGCTGTATATATTTTGGCGCAACACCTTTGGTGAATTGGCCGGGGCCTTTGGCAAGCGTTTGCGTAACCGGTTTTTGCACCTTAAGCGCGCGCTCGTATAATTCGTTCGATTTTGTTATCTCAGGATAATCAGCGTTAAATTTTACTGTGTTTGGCATAATTAAATCAGGGGTTTATTATTCAGAAAATTGAAGCGCGGAAATTTCCGGTTGTGAAAAGCGGGTTTTGTAACCCAATATTTTTTCGGCTATCTGCTTGCCGGTAAAACCTTCATGCTGCAGCACATTTGGCAGCAATGCAGGTTTAAACCATTTTTCGTTAAGGGCCATCGGTAATACGTTGGCAGTAAGGCCGTGTTTTAAAAGCACTTCGGCAACTATGCTATATAAGCCGCCCGTTAAAAAATGATCTTCGAGCGTAAATGTTAGCTTGCTGCCGCGGGTGGCTTCTATAATAGCCTGCTCGTCTACAGGTTTAAGGCTGCGCATGTTTATAAGCCCCACAGAAAGGCCTTCGTTCTTAAGTATTTCTACGGCAATAAGCGCCTGCTCAAATAAAAGGCCATAGGTTAATATGGTAACATCTTCGCCTTCTGCAATGATCTCTGCTTTGCCTAACTCAAATGGAGTATGCTGATATTCGGTTTTACGGATATTGATACGCACGTAAGATGGATTAGGATGATTCCAGATCTGCGGAAGCATCTTAACAAGATCATCTTCATCAGCTGGGGCAAACACCGTCATATTAGGGATGCCGCGCATTAATGAAATATCTTCTATGGCCTGGTGCGTAGGGCCGTTACCATCAGATAAAAAACCCGGAATAAAGCTGCTTAGTTTAACAGGCAAATTTGGAATACCGGCATCGGTACGTACAAACTCAAAAGCACGCATAGAAAGGAACGATGCCAGCGCATGCACAACAGGCGTACGGCCACGCAGGGCAAGGCCCGCAGCAGCACCTATCATGGTTTGTTCGGTTATACCTGTATCTATAAACCTGTTACCCAATTTTGAGGGAATGTTTCTTACAAGCGCGCGGTTTTCCGCGGTCATTACTATAAAGCGTTCGTCTGATAAAGCGACTTCGGTAAGCAATTCTTCGTATGTCATGTTATCTTACTACTAAAGTTTCTGATGTTAATTGGGTTAAATTTTCGCCGTGAAGTTCTTTAAGCAGGTCGGCCACTTCTGTTTCATTGAAGTTGCAGAACCACCTGTCGGCACGTTTTTCAATGCTTGGTAGGCCTTTACCGCGAACGGTGTCTGCAATTACCACGTTCAGCTTTCCGGTTTGGAAAGGGTAAGCCGAAAATGCTTCGTGCAATGCTTCAAAGCTATGGCCGTCTATACGTTTTACTGCTGCCCCAAAAGCGGTAAATTTATCATGTAATGGCTCCAGCGGGATAAGATCTTCTGTTGCCATATTTGCCTGGAAATGATTACGATCCACAACAAAGATCAGGTTATCCAGTTTATATGCATTTGCAACCAGCATAGCTTCCCAGCAGGTGCCTTCGTTCAGCTCGCCATCGCCTAAAATGCAAACCACCTTATTACTGCCGCCTTTAATCTTTATGTCCATGGCTACACCAATAGCTACCGAAGGCAAATGCCCCAGCGAACCTGAATGAAATTCAATACCCGGTATTTTGGTATTTGGGTGCCAGTAAATATGATCGTTTGTAGAAAGGTGATTTTTAAGTCTGTCTTTTTCTAAAAGTCCTAATTCGGCAAATGTGCCATATAGCGCAGGTACATCATGCCCTTTTGATAGGAAAAGGTAGTCGCGGTCGGGGCTGTTAAGGTTGTATTTATTTACATCCAGAAACTCTGAATACAAGTAAACGATCAGATCTGCAGCCGAAAGCGACGCGCCTACAAAACATCCCCCATCGGTAGACATTTTTACGATATGCTCTCTCACTTTTAAAGCAGTAGCTTCAAGCTGCTTAATATCAATGGAAACACTTTGCATTATCTATAAATTATAATTTAATTTTTGACGCAGGTATTTTAAACGGGGTTACCCGGTACCAGCCTGGTTTGTTCAGAAGAAATTGTTTTTAACTCGCTTAAGTGGTTGCGGTACCAGTTTATGCCTGCATAAGCCGCATTTATTTCATAGATCTCCGGCTTTTTCACCAGCAGATCAATGATGTCATTGCATGAAAAATCAGTTTTTTGCAGGTATAACTCTTCAAACACTCCTTTTATAAACAGGTAGTCAGCTTCATAATCTATAGTAAACCTGTGCGACATGGAATAATCCAGGCCGGTTTCCCAAATTACATTGCCAATGCTGAATTTATTTTGATTTTCCCAGATGTAGGGGGTAGTGTGCTCCAGCTCCAGCGGCCGGGTGGCTTCTTTTAGAGTTTTTTTGAGGCAGGCCATTGTCATTATTTCTACATCATTGCCGTCGGGATAGGTAGCAGGGTGCAGGTTACTTACATAATCGTACTTAGCAGCATCTGCAAAAAAGAAATCGAGCGTACGGTCAATGATCTGCGGATCAATAAGCGGGCAGTCTGAGGGGATCTTAAGTACCACGTCTGCGTCAAACTGCTTAGCTGCATAATAATGGCGTTCTAAAAGATTGTTTAAGCTGCCGCGATAGCAGGGAATACCTATATTTTCTGCCTCTGCGGCAATCACGTCATCGGCAGTTTCCAGCGATGTGGCTATAACAACGGTTGCCTTATGTTTTATCATCTGCAGCCGCTCAATCATGCGGCACAGAAGGCTTTTATCCAATATGGGCATTAATACCTTACCCGGCAAACGGCTGGACGACATCCTGGCCTGTACAACTATCACTGTATTTTGTGCCATGTATCTGCTTTGTATCTACGTTACCAGGCGTATTGCATTTCGGGCTGCAATACAGGAGCCTTAGCGGCGGTAAGTTCTTTCAGAAAATCTTTTTTATTGCCTTTATATTCAAGGTACCTGCTGCAAACATTTGCAATGTTCTTAGCCGATGTGCCTCCGTTCTGTACCGGGGCAAGGCGCTTTAGCTCTTCCACATTGAAATAAGAATGCACTTTTTTGCCCAGCGCTATGCCGGTGTAAACTACCGTAGAGTATTGAGTTATCAGCTCGGTACAGTTGGCAATCATATGGTTGGTATTGCCACTGCTAAAGATCAGAGTATCTGCCGGTGCATATTTACGGATCTCCGCTTCAGCGCGGCTAACTTTTTCGTTTGGATGGAGCTTAAATAACAGCTGCCTGCCATCGGCAATTTTAACGGCGCTCTTAATAAAGGCTATCCGGTTCTCATATTTATAAGTTTCGCGCATATCAGAAGTAGCTACCATTACGTAACCGCTATGCTGAAAATCATTATCGGTAAACTGCGAATAATCGTCGTAATTGGGGATGCCTGTTACTACCAGTTTATTCCTGTCTGTACCGCTTTCGCTCAGAAATCTTTTATACCCTTCGGATGCGGTGCAATAAATGTCGCACACATTGGTTGATCCGTTAAGCGATGTGTTACCTGTAAAATACGGAGGTAGGCCAACGGCCTTTACTATGCCGGTTAAAACAGTACGCTTATCTATCATGCCCTCCTGTACCCATATGGTTTTGGTATGCCTGAATTTTTCGGCAACAATCATATCGGTACAATTTACTACCAGGTCGTAAGTGTTTAGTTCGCCGCCATAATCAACGCGCAAACCATGCTCCCGCAAGTAATGTTCAGACCTTTCTTTAAACTGGCCGGTGAGTACCGTTCCGTTTGCAAGGGGGGTGTATTTTAGTACTGCCTTTAGAAAAGGTGAATCGGGAAATAACTGGCTAAACCAACAATCGTATCTCGCTTCCAGGTGCTCTGCTATCTGGTGCATTTGAGAGGTTTGATTGATCGAACCCGTCATAAACAATATCTTTCTCCTCATAGCAAATTCGTAAATAAAATTAAAGCTACAAATTAGGTTTATCGTTTTTAAGACATTAAAAAAAGTTAATTGTCAATTTACACTAAATTAACAAAGTGGCTAAAACCTTTACTGTTAACACAAATTTAACTTTCGCTATTAATAATTCATAAATAAAAAGTTTAAACTAATTGAACATTTAAAACCTTAACGATATTTTTATACCCTATGCCAGCATCAGCCGTTTCAAAAAAAATAAGACCAGTGCAGCTGGTTGCGCTCATTTTTTTTACGGTATCAGGCGGCCCTTATGGCCTGGAGCCTTTGCTTAATTATGCCGGGCAGCATGGCGCATTAATGCTGCTGTTAATTACACCATTGCTTTGGGATATTCCTGCCATATTTACCGTGCTCGAGCTGAACAGCATGATGCCCATTACTGGCGGTTATTATAAATGGGTTAAGCATGCCCTGGGTACCCGCTGGGGTTTTTACGAAGGCTGGTGGACCTGGCTTTACACCTTCGTAGACCTGGCCATATATCCAGGCCTTTTTGTATTGTATGCTTCTTATTTCTTCCCGGCCATTGCGGAATACCGAATTCCTATTTGTTTATGCGTAGTATGGGCATCGGCAGGGCTAAATGTTTTGGGCATCGTACCCGTTGGTAAAACTTCACTCTTTTTAGGCGTTGCGGTGGTTACGCCATTTATCATTCTCTTTGCCATATTTTTCTGGCACCATGCCGGGCACTTAACTATGCCTTCGCCATCTTTAAAGGGTTTGCCATTTCCATCATTCGGGATGGCGCTTTATACAATTATGTGGAACTGCCTGGGCTGGGATAATGTAACTACCTATGCCGAAGAAGTGGAAAAGCCGGTGCGCTCTTATCTGATTTCCATATTCACTGCCTTTGCTTTGGTAATTGTAATTTACTTCCTGGTGATCTGGGTTGCAGAGCAGTCGGGCATAACGCCGGGGGTATTATCTGATAAAGGATTTCCTGCCGTTGCAGAAATAGTAAGCGGCAAGTGGCTGGGCAGCTTGCTCGCCTTTGCGGGTATGGCCAGCAGCCTGGGTATTTATTCGGCAGTGTTGCTTTCTGTTTCGCGGGTACCCAAGGTGATGAGCGATGATAACCTGCTGCCGCAAAAACTTAATGCGGTGCATCCAAAATTTGGAACACCTTATATATCTATACTTGTATGCTCGCTGGTGGTAAGCCTCATGATCTTATGGCCCTTTGCAGATCTGCTGATCATTGACGTTACCGTGTATGGTGCCGGGCTCTCGTTAGAGTACATTTCACTTATTAAGTTGAGATATACAGAACCCGATACCGTACGACCGTTTAAAATACCGCTGAGCAAAACAGGGCTTTACATACTGGTGCTTTTGCCGGTAAGCATTTATTTTGTAGCCCTGGCAGGTGCCTTTTCTTCTACGGAGCAAGCGGTTTGGGCAGCCGTATTTGCCATAGCCGCCTTATCAAGCGCAGAACTGGTTTGGCGTATTATCCTCTGGAAGAAACCTATGTTGAAGCTTTAACCCGCTGAATACGCAATTAATAAACTATTTGGTTACACCTGCGGCCCAGAAAATAGCATTGGTAAATATGGTTCTATAAGCCTTGCTGTTAAAAAGCACCGGCGAATGACCCATAAAAATATATACGTTGCGGGCGGCAAAATTCGGGTTAGTCCAGATAACAGGGTGGTCACCCATTTTAATTTCAGAATCAGGCTGATAGGTTTTTTCATCTACGCTGGCCAGCACATGTACATTAGCGCGCGGGTTTTTATTATAGGTGTACCATTCTTCCTTTTCAACTACAAACGAGGAGGGTACTCCTTTCATAACCGGGTGCTTTGCATCCTCAATATTCACGGTTGCCTTGGCAAAGGTTGGTATGTAATTTTTATAAGCAATATCGCCCATAAAAGCTGAGAACCATTTCCACATCGGGTAACCATCAAATTCGCCAAGCAATGTTGCGTGGTGAAATCCAATCCAGCCGCCTTTGCCCTGGGTAATGTAATTCTGAAATGCCGTTACCGCTTTTTCTTTCCAGGCATAGGGCGGGTAATCCAGCTGAATAAAAAGCTGGTATTTTTGCAAAAACGCATCGTCAATACTATCGGTATTTCGTATGTAGTCTATGGAGAAATTGCTATCTGCAGCTAATTTATCCAACCATGTTTTTGCAGCCTTTGAATATTCTACATGATGGCCGCCATTTTCATACAGGGCTATTACTTTAAACCTGGGCATCTTTGATTGTGCGGTTAAATGCACCGGCAACAAAAAAATGGCCGATATAAAAACAAGGAATAGAAGCGATCTCTTATTTAACATGCGTAAAACTTTAAGGCAAAGGTGTAAAATTAAAGCGCATTTTGCACCTTTTCTACTCAATAAAAACGAGGATATCAAGACTACTTTATCCTTATGTATTTTTCAATTATCTGGCGGTCAATGTTCTCCTTTTCCACCTTCTCAAGCCCCTTCTGAATCAGCGTATCGCCTGAAAAGCTTATCTTGAACTTAAAGGTTTTGCCCTCCCAGTTTTTATCGCTGTAAAAGTCGAGGTGCTCGGTATAGTCATCGCCGTTTAAGGTGTAAGCGCCGCCGCCCGCATCAAACTTATTGCTGGAGTCTTTGGCTACGTGAACAGCATGACTTAAAAAGGCGAAATGCGTTCCGTTTATAACTTTAATCATATTCTGGCCCTTGGTATAATCGGTGACCTTGCTTATACCTTTGGTAATAGTTGTACCAGATATCAGCTGCCAGGTACCATTAATGGATGCGGATGTTTCTTGTTTTTTACTGCACGACAATAAGGTGCCCGCAGCAAGCACTGCCGTAATAATTTGTGATCTCATATTTAAACAGGTATTGGTTGGTTATTTAACAATAATAAAAAAAATACCTGGTATAATTCTGTTAAGTAACAAGTTAAGCCAAAAAAACAGAGTAAAATCACCATTTAATTATGTGTATTTTACAAGGCAGCAAGAAATCTCAAGACTTAAATTAGCTATCCTAATTGATAAATTATGAGTACCGATAAAATCAAATCTTTGGAACAAAGGATAGGTGAATTACTGATTAAAATTAACACCATTCAGGTGGAAGTAATTGAATTAAATAACCAAAGGTGAATGCTGTTATTTCGCACTGATACTACAAAGGAAAATTCTACCAAGTTAAACAGCGCAAATACGGTTAGCAGAGGCAAAAATTAATGCTTCCATCAATAACTTTAGTCCAACCCTACTCTCGCGCGGCGCATCCGGCTAAAAAACTCAGGTGTTACACCTATGTAGGATGCAATTTGTTTTTGAGGAAGGTGGTCTATCAATGTTGGGTAACGCTTGCAAAAAAGGTTGTAGCGTTCTTCGGCGGTGAGGCTAAGGTTATCTATAATGCGTTGCTGATTTGCCACAAGCGACTTCTCCGTAAGAATACGAAAAAAGCGCTCGAATTTCGGAATTGCCTGGTACAGTTTCTCCTGGTTTGCCTTTGACAATAGAATTGCATCCGTATCTTCCAGCGCTTCTATATTCAATATACCCGGCTTTTGGGTTATCAGGCTGTACATATCGGCTATCCACCAATCGGGCGGGGCAAAGCTTATCACATGCTCAATTCCATTCTTATCAACTGTGTAGCCGCGCAGGCACCCTTTATAAACAAAAATAGAATTACGGCAGATCTCATCTTCCTGCAATACCAACTCCTTCCGCTTAATTTTCCGGGGTTGCAGGTAGGTAGCAAACGCCTCCTTTTCTGCAGTTGAAAGATCAATGTAACGGGCTATGTTGCTGAGCAGTAAGTTAAGTTCCATGAATAAGCAGTAACCAGTTAAACGTTACCATTGTAAGTTAAACTTACAGCAAAAAAGCCATAAAATAAGCGTTCTTATAATTGCCCCAGTCTTTTGTGGCGGCTTTAAGTGTTTTTATAAGCCCATCACGATCTAATGGTTTGCCTTTTTTTGGCGGCATCATTGCCTTTGGCTCCTCCACCATCTCGGTTACTTTGGTGGCAAACCAGGTCACATTCTCATGCGGCAGCGCCAGGCCTAATATCATTCCCGGCAGCCCGGTAAAAGATTCGGGCCCACCCGATACCGGGATCCTGTCTGTATAAAAGGCAACCACGTAAATAGAATCCATCACAATGGCGTTTGCCCTGCGGCATTGGTAACCTGCAATTTCGCGGGTTTCATCCGTAATTTTCCAACGGATGCGGCGCAGGCTGTCCCTTACTAAAAAAGTCTCTTCAAATACCGATTTCTGATCTATACAGGTTTTAGTTTGAAGATCGCTGTAGATCGTATTGTTTTGCGATACCATGGCCTGGTTACCAAAAAAACCGTTGTTGGATGCATCATCCGCGATAGGTGAAAAAAGTGTTTTGTTGTCGCTAAAGTTAAGCGTGCTTTTTAGTTTTTTAAACTGCGGCTGGTTCTTAACATACTGCTCATATATAGGCTGAAAAAAGTCTTCGTTATCCTTATTTATCTGCTTTTTTAAAAGCGCGAACATATTGGCTGTTTTTTCATACTCTATAGTACCAGAGTTTACAAAATGTGCGTTCTGGCCAAAAGACATCATGCTGCCTGCCATCAACATCAATAAGGTATAGATAAGTATCTTTTTCATAAGGTTTATTTTTTTGCAGCAGCTCCGCCTGCTTTATTAAAGTTCCATACCAGGGTAAGCATAAAATATCTTTTAATGGTAGTGTAGCTGTCCTGGGTTATCATATTGCCTGTAGAGCTTCGGGTAAAGCCAGAGTTTTGATTAAGGATGTCGTTACAGATCAGAGTGATCTTAAATGTCTCGTCCTTGTTAAGTGCCTTTACGATCCATGCGTTCCATAATAGCCTCGAATAATCCTGGTTAAATGTTTCGGTTGCAGAGTTGTAAACATAATTACCATCAGACGTAATTGAAAGTTTCCATGGCAGGTAAACGGTAAAGCCGCCATTACCTGCAAGGCCATGCCCGTTGTTGTTTATATTTTGCTGCAGGGACGAACCGCCGTAGGTAAACGTTGGGCCAAACGACAGGTAAAAGTTATACTTTTTTTCTTTGTACTGCTGCAGGCGCGCGTTGATGTTATAAGTGTTAAGGGTAATGGTATTTATTTCGCTGTTTGAAATATTGTAGCTTTTGCTGCCATTGGTACCTAACTCAAAACCTGCGTTAAGGCCTGATTCTGTGACCTTACGCCCAAAATAAACGTCCAGGTTATAGGTATGCGGTACACGGTTTAGGTTTACATACTGGGTTACGCTTTTACCTACCGAATCTGTAGTAGTGTTGTTTACTATCGGGTTATTGGTGAAAGAGTAATTACCCCATACCCCCACATACTGATCTTTTAAAACCTTGTAAGAGCTGTAGTTTAACCAGATGTTGCTCCTGAACGATGGTGTAAGCAAAGGGTTACCTATTACTACGTTCAAAGGGTCATTGTTTACAAGGATGGGTTGTATCTGGTCTACCGTTGGCTGTACCGTACTTCCTGAATAATCGAGATTGATGCTGGACTGTTTGGATATTTTGAACTGGTAACGCGCCTGCGGAAACCAATCGATAAAATGCCTTTTAAATACACCGCCGGTATATTCATTTGTTTGCTCAAAACTAACATCACTCACCTTGGTACCGATATTAAATATTGATTTGCCCTTATTAAAATTCAAGATGGCACCACCCTGATTGGCCAATTGCCTTAATTTATAGTAGTTGCTGTAAGTACTGTCAAACAAGGTATAAGAACCATCTGCCGCTTTGTTAAATGATTCGCGGTTGGCACTGCTGTTAGACAGGCTAAGGCCGTAATTAAAAACCAACGCAAGCGATTTGGATAGCGGCTCGCTGTAGGTCATATTACTTACCAGCTGAGAGCTTACCAGTTTGTTGGTTTTATACTGATCTGTTACTTGGCTGCTGTCCTGCATACCGTTGCCGCCGAAATAATCAATGTCTGATTTTAAGTAACCCTTGGCCTTACTTTCGTTATAATTCTCGCTGACGTTCCATGAAAAGGTGCGGCCCTTTTTCTTAAATTTTTTGGTATAAAAGGCACTTGCGTTAAAGATCTGTGCATCAACCGTGTTGTTAATATTACGGGAACTGCGGTTCAGTAAGGTGTCGCCGCCGTTTCTGCTGGCAGATAAGTAATTACTGGTAGTAACGCTATGTTTGGTACTTCCATCGGCCATTACTTTCAGGTTCGATGTGGTATCCAGTTTCACGGTATAAGTTGCGTCCAGTTTATTCCTGAACATATAATCGTGGTAACTTTGGTTGGTGGTGCTGTTTATTAAACTCCCGCCAGGCAGATTATCCTGCGATAAAGTATTATCCGTACCATTTACCGTTAAGGTTGCCAGTTTGTAATTGGCGTTGATGGTTTCCTTATCGTTATTAAATTTGGCATCGTAATGCACACCATTATTAACGGCTACCGGCAAACCCTTACCACTGTAATTTCCATCCCACGAATCCAGATCATCCGCACCGTTCGAATTGATCATGATACCGCCATCGTCCATCATCGTTACGTTATCTGACGATCCGTACTTCTGGCTATCCTGCCATCCCAGGCCTGTTTTGCCATCGTTACTGATGATACTGTAAAATGAAAATTTCTGTTTCGCCTTAAAACGGTTAAATAATATCTGCGACTGGTATTTATCATCGGTTCCGTAGCCTTCATCTACTTTCCCGAAATAGCCATTCTTTTTATCTTCCTTCAGTTTTATGTTGATGGTTTTGGTTTTCTTCCCATCGTCTATACCTGTAAAAGCTGCCTGGTCGCTTTTTTTATCATAAAGCTGTACTTTATCCACCATATCGGCACGCAGGTTTTTGGTAACCAGTGTAGGGTCGTCACCAAAAAACTCTTCGCCATCTACCAGTACCTTTTTTACCTCCTGCCCCTGCGCCGTAATCTTTCCGTCTTTATCAACCGTAATGCCCTGCAATTGCTTAAGCAAATCCTCTACCGAGGCATTAGGCTGTGTTTTATAGGCCCGTGCATCAAACTCCGTGGTATCACCTTTTATTTTAATTGCTGCGCGGGTACCCTTAACTATTACATCGGCCAGTAGCTTTTCTTTTAGCAGCATATTGATCTGCCCAAAATCATGAGAGGTTTTTGCCGAATCAAGCGTAAAGCGCTCTACGTAATCGGCGTAGTTGGGATAAGAGATCAGCAGGATGAATTTTCCTTTGCCAAGGTTATTAAGGGCAAAGTTTCCGTTTGCATCTGCCCTGGTAAAGGAGTTTAAAACAGAGTCTTTTGCATAAAGGACACTTACGGTAGCGTTTTTGAGCTTCACTTTCGAAGCTGTATCGGTAGTGGTACCCTTTACCGAGTAAGCTACCTGAGCCTTAGCGCCTAACGTAAAAAATAAAATTGTGATAAGTAAAACTGTGAGTTTCATATAGAAGGTTTGCTGAACCCAATATACAACTAAAGGAATAGTTTTAAAACTATTTAACAATAATTAACAACAATATTTACGGGATAAGTAAATGCCTGAAAATGAGGCTATCGCCATTAAAAGCATCAAAGTCTACCACATGATTTATGCCATTAACATGCGCTTTATCAGAGTGTTGCCAAAACCGCCAGTTTGTTTGCTTGCTTACCTCCAGTTCGGGTTGATAATAATGGGCTATCCAGAGCACATATTCATCAAAATAAATCTGCAAATTATCCTGGTAAAATTTAAGCCCCGAATAGATAATTGGCTTGGCTCCTGTTTTAGATTCCACCTCTTTTATAAAGGCTTTTAGCTCCGAACGCATTTTTTCGGGCGTCATACCATCCAGGCGTTCAATGTCTACCACCATGGGGAGGTCGCCCTTTTCAGACTTTACCGTTTGCAGAAAGAACCGGGCCTGCCACTTACCGCTGAATTTAGGCCTGAAATAGTGGTAGGCACCGCATGTAATGCCAACCTTTGGTGCTTCGCGCCAGTTGCGCTGAAAGTATGGGTCTATCAGCAGGATGCCCTCCGTAGCTTTTATGAAGGCAAAGCTGATATGCACACCATCCTCATCCATATTTTTCACCTTTTGCCAGTCTATTTTTCCCTGGTAAGATGAAACATCAATGCCGTGTATAGAGTACTTATCAGGTATAGGGATATTGAAGCTTGTATAGGTATGATAATGCGGATTACCCCCTATGTCCCTTACCCACCGCCACGTAGATGTAAAACACTTTAAAACGTAACCATAATAAAGCGGGGAAAGCAGCACCAATAAAACGGCAGCAATACCTAACCTTAAGTACAATTTGTAATGGTTGGGAGCGGCGGCTTTCTTTTTTACGGCAGGCTTTTTCTTTACAGGTACTTTTTTAACAGGGGGTGTTTTCTTTGCTTGTGCTGCCACGCCGCAAAAGTACAAAAAGGCCTTCTTTGTTTAGAACAATCGGTTGGAATAAGTAACTCCTATTCAATTTCAATGATAACATTTTACCTGTAAATCGTTTAAACAAACATCTGAGCCAAATAATCAACATATTTGAGCCAAAAAGCAAGGCACAAATCGTGTTAAATGCCGAACTTAGCCGCTTTAACCGACTTTACAAATGAAGAGCATTAAAGTACCTGACGAGCTTACCTGCGCCCCCTATTATCACCGCGAACTACAATTTAATGGCGTAAACCTGGTTGAGTCATGCACCCATACCAGCCGTGCTATAGGCACCATGTATATGGAAGAACATATGCTGTTGGTAGTGCTGGAAGGCACCAACCGTATAACACACGGCAAAACCACTTACGTTATTAATAAGAACGAAATGATCGTACTTAAAAAGGCAACCCAGGTTACGTACGACAAATCTGGCGATCCTGCCTGCGATAACGTTTATGATAGTATGCTGTTCTTTTTAAAAGATGAGTTTTTATTAGAATTTATGAAAATGGCCCGTGTAGAAAGTATTAACTGCGCGGAGACCGCCGTTGTATCTGTAAAACCGGTAAAAGAGCGCCTGCTGAAATTTTTTGAATCACTTAAGCCTTATTTTAACGAGCCTGAAAATATTGATGGCGGCCTGATGCGCCTTAAAATGCTCGAACTGCTATATGATGTAGCCAGTACCGATAAAAATCTGTTTCAGCAGATATTGCAATTGAAAAAGCCGGTTCATACAGATATTACAGCGGTGGTAGAAGAAAATTATGCCAACCCGGTTACCCTGGCCGATCTGGCTTATCTTTCAGGCAGGAGCCTATCCAGCTTTAAGCGCGATTTTCAATCCATTTATCATATCCCTCCGGCGCAATGGATCCGTCAGAAACGGCTGGCAAAGGCTAAGGAATTACTGCAAACTAATTTACCGGTAAAGGATGTTTGCTACTCGCTGGGTTTTGAAAGCGTAGCGCATTTTTCAAGGCTTTACAAAGAGCATTTTGGGAATACGCCATCCAGCACTAAGAACGCCAGGCTGGCACTGGTAAATTGATTGGGCCAATAAAGCAATTAATTTGAACTAATTTAATAAACTAGTTTAATTTTTATGCGGCATATTTGTAGTAAACAAACCACAAACGTTTACACTTAAAAAAGAAAAACAATATGACAGCCGTAAAAGGATACGCAGCACAAAATGCACACACAGACTTAGCCCCCTGGGATTTTCAAAGACGTGAAGTTGGCCCTCACGATGTACAATTCGAGATTTTATTTTGTGGCGTTTGCCACTCCGACCTGCACCAGATAAAAGATGAATGGGGCGGATCTATTTTCCCTATGGTACCGGGGCACGAAATTGTTGGCCGTGTAACTAAAGTGGGTGATAAGGTAACCAAATTTAAAGAAGGTGATTTAGCCGGTACCGGATGCCTGGTTGATTCATGCCGCGTTTGCGACAATTGCAAGGATGGTTTGGAGCAGTATTGCACCAATGGCCACTCACAAACTTACAATGGTTATGAGCAGGACCACAAAACCCCTACTTATGGCGGCTACTCAAATTCAATTGTTGTTCATGAAGACTTTACTTTAAAGGTTTCTGAAAAATTAGATCTTGCCGCAGTAGCACCTTTGCTTTGTGCAGGTATCACTACATACTCACCGTTAAAGCACTGGAAAGTTGGTAAAGGACATAAACTTGCGGTTTTAGGTTTAGGCGGTTTAGGCCACATGGGCGTTAAGTTTGGTGTTGCCTTTGGCGCAGAAGTAACTGTATTAAGTACATCGCCTAAAAAAGAAGAAGACGCCAAAAAATTGGGTGCCCATAAATTTGTAGTAACCAGCGATCCTGAGCAGGTTAAAGCAGTTACCGGTTATTTTGATTTTATATTAGATACCGTTTCTGCCGATCATGATTATAACATGTACCTTTCTATGTTAAAGACTGACGGTGTACAGATCTGCGTGGGTGCTCCTCCAACCCCGTCTGCAATCTCTGCATTCAGTATGATCCCTGGCAGAAAAAGCCTTGCAGGCTCAATGATCGGTGGTTTGCCTGAAACCCAGGAAATGCTTGATTTCTGTGCTGAGCATGATATCGTATCAGACATCGAGATGATAGACATTAAAGATATTCACTCATCTTATGACCGTATGCTTAAAGGTGATGTACGTTACCGTTTCGTTATCGATATGGCTACGTTATAAGCTGATTTAATCATTAAAAGCCATGGATGCGAAAAGCAACCATGGCTTTTTTGTTTTCAAAACCTTACAGCCGCCATGTCATCGGTTAAATAATTTATATTCGTATATGGAAAATTATAAGCTTTATATGTTGTTACTGGGTTGTAAGCCGCCGGGCAGGCACACCGAGCAACATGACGTATTTTTCGGTATTGCCACATCCATTAATGATCTTGTACCGCTAATTAAAGCTTACTGGCCCGAAGCACCGGCCATCCACATAGATGCCTGGCGCGAAGTTACCGTAACCGATAATTATAAAGTTGAGATAAAGCCGCGCAATAATGATAATGAAGCGGATGCTTCGCCAGTTAAACTATTTTTCATAAATCTTGGTGGCTACTTGCCTAACAAGTTTGAAGAGCAGCATTATGTATTGCTTACAGTTGATGACAGCCAATCAACCGCTATTAAAACTGCAAAAGAAACGCTATTCTTTAAAAATAATCACTTTGATGGAGCATATTCCCACATTGATGATAAGTATGGGATTGATATTGATGATATTTACCAGATTGATGATATACTGGTGAAAGAGCAGAAAGAACAATTTCAGATTAAACTTACCCCGGCAGAAAACACGGTTGAAGATGAAATGCATTTAGGCTACCTGAAATTAAGCTCTTTATAAACATCATAATTACTATATCAGGTATTCAATTCTTTTGCCTGCACATCGCAAAAGTTTTTCCAGCTTTCATAACCGCAATAGTTTGAAAGTATATCAAGGGTGTATAACGATGGAAAGAATTTGCTTGGCAAAAAACCATACATGCGCTTTATAGTAACATCGCTTATGTGATGCTCGGTTTTGACAACTATTTTTTCTTTCACGTCACTGCAATCCGCAGGGCTGCTGATGGCATGCCCGGCAACCGCTGATACCATTTCCTTCAGTATCTGTAAATAAGGAGAGTTTAGGCCATACATATATCGTACACTTTAATATTAAATACTAAAATACAACACCGAATTTTGATATAGCAAATCCTGCCTTCAAACACGCTGGCTCCTATATCTCAAAATAAGAAAACTTAAATTAATTAACTGTAAATAAACCGGTTTAAGGTTCCTTTATATTACGTGCTAAGCTAATTAAAGTTTTAAGTAAAATAAATTAGAGTTTAAAGGAATAACAAAGCCTGCTTTTCACACAGGCTTTGTTATAAGTACTTAGCAATACCGAAAGTAACAAACTAAGATAAAGATATTATAAAAGTTTAAATTCATGCTCCGAATAATATTCTGGTTTAATAGCTTTTATCTGCAACTCTTCACGATGCTTGTCTAACAAACGTTTCCACCAGAAAAGATGCTTGCGCGGGTAAACAACCTTGTCGTGGTAATCTTTTTTGCATAAGTTTTCGCAGCAAAGCAATTTATGCATCACCTTTTTTGAATGATCTACCACAATGTGCGACCGCTGGCTGTAACCAACAATCCTGTTGATCTCGCGGTTGGTTTTTCCAAGTAAAATCAACTCGAAGATATAAATGTGGAAGGTAGAGAAGCCCTTTGTTCTTAACAATGGCCTGCTGTGTGAATCTGTTTGCTCCATGGCTTTGTCTTTTAAATTATTCGTCTTCTACTTTTACTACTGTGAATTCTGTTCGTCTGTTCAATTGCCTTCCATCGGGGTTATCTTTACCATTAGGAAGTGAGTTTGGTGCAATAGGCCTGCTTTTTCCATAGCCCTTTGCAAAAATTCTTTTATCGCTCACTCCTTTTGAAATAATATAGTCTACACATGATTGCGCCCTGGCCTGCGACAGCTTAAGGTTGTATTTTTCGCTACCGATAGAATCTGTATGGGAACCTAACTCCACAATGATCTTGGGGTTATCGTTCATGATGGTAACCAATGCATTCAGCACTATTTTTGACTCAGGCCTTAGTGTAGACTTATTGAAGTCATAAAGCACATTATCAATTACTATAGGTTTATTTTTCTCGAATGGCTGCAGGCAAACATCGCCGCCCATAAGGGTGTCTTTAACAAATTTGCCGGTTGAGGGTACCGCTAAAACTTTAGTGAAGTAACCTTTCTTTTCAAATACAATTTTATGGGGCCTGCCGGTGTTAACAGGGAAGGCATAGCGCCCGTTGCCGTCTGTCATCTCATCCTTTTCGGTTTTCTTTGCAAGCGTGTCAATAAAAGTGACCTTTACACCCTGCAAAGGCTTCTGCGTTTTACAGTCGCTTACCTCGCCGGCAAAAAGATAGCTCTTGTCTATCGCCTCAAAAAGTTCCAGGCAACAATCAGACTGCCTGTCTGAACTGAAGTAGAATTTCTTTGAATTTTGCTTATCGGGATAAAAATAAAGGTCGTCTTTGGCGGAGTTCATGGGCGACCCCATGTTTACCGGCACAGACCAGTTTCCGTTAGGATTGTAGCTTACAAAAAAGTCGAATCCGCCTAAGCCAATAAAACCTTTGGAACTGTAAACCAACTTTTTTTCTGCACTGCTATAATACGGTGCCTGCTCATCCTGCGGGGTGTTAACGGTATTGCCAAGGTTAACAGAATTAACAGCATCGCCATCGGCACCAAGGTCACTTACCCATATATCATCGCCACCCTGGCCGCCGGGTTTGTTGGATACATAAAACAATCGCTTACCATCGGCAGTAACAAAAGGCTGTATGGCATTGTAGCCGTCGGCGTTAACATAATTGCTCACCTTTTTAATGGACGACCATTGGTTATTTTGCCACTCGGCAGTGTATATGGCATAATAAGTTTTGCTGGCCAATTTGTACCAGCGGGTAAGGTACATCCGCTTTCCATTTGGGCTAAAGGATGGTGTGCCGTATTCGGTTTCCTTTTTAGCATCCTCGTCCCTTAACAAAACAATCTGCGGATCTGCTAAAGAAGCACCCGAAACCCGGTAAATACGGTTAATATGCCTTTTATCTTCTTTGGTATATCTTGATGAAGTGAACCAGAAAACAGAATCTCTTTTCACTACAGAATAATCAGAACCGTCGGAGTTCCATTCGCCGTTCATCTTTTTAACTTCCAGCAAGTGGGCGTTTTCGTTCTGCTCTTTGGCAAAGGTGCAGGTAGCAATTTCTTTATCAGCAATGGTCTTATAACCATCCGCCGGTTTGTACACAGATTTAAATTGCTTTAATTGTTTAAGGGCTTCATCAAAGTTTTGCGTGGCGCGCAGGCACTGGCCGTACCAAAGTTTTGCAAGCGGATATTGTTTTGCACTGTCTGCAGTGACAACCCTGTAATACCATCCCTGTGCTTCAATATAATTTTCATATAGCCGGTAAGATTCTGCAAGCCTGTAGCTTATATAGTTTACATCGGCTGTTTTGCCTTGTTTGGGCTTTTTATACATGGTTTGAAAAGGCACCTCTTTAGGCGGCTGCGCAAGGTGCATACCTTCGGCCTGCTGCCGGTAGTAATATGCGGCCTCATAATAATCCTTGTTTGCAAAAGCTTTATCGCCCAGGCTGCGCATGTCCTTGCCATACTGCGCAAAAACTGCTATTCCGGTTAGTGATAAATAAAGTGTAAGTAATATGGCTTTCATACAAGTGTGATTTTATAGCCTTGGGCAAATTGGTTCAGGTTCCTGAATGTGTTTATGAAATACGTAGCTTAATGACAGCTCAATACCCCCGCGGCCATTGGTTGCGCGGTTTAGCGAGGTGGTATTGATGTCATAACTGGTGCCTATAATAAGGCTGTTCACGTGGTAACCTACATCTATTGAGGTAGCATCGTTAAAACGCTCAAGCACCCCCAATATAAGGCCGTTGTCATTCTGAAATTTTAACTCCGAGTAAGCACCCAGCGCTTTGATATCTGTATTTTGCTGTTTGATATAAAGCCCGTTGGGTACCAGGTCAAAGACATCTGAAACCCTGATTCGTACGCCTGCACTAAAGTCATACCTTAGCGGGATCTTGGCTTGCCCGTTGGCAGAAAAATCGTCTTTAGGCCTTGAAAGGTGCGCAACAGCAACCCCAGCAAAAGGATTCACGGTTTTAAGCGGGTCGCCGTCGTAATAAAATATACCGGCATTGGCATCAAATACGGTACTATGCGTGGTAGGGAAACTTTCAAAAGTACCCATACCCGGGTCATAACCTGTTATAGGATTATACTGATCGCCGAACTGTAGCTTGCTCATGTCAAAGCTGCGGTTAATGATCCCTGCCTGCAAACCGAAGTTAATGCGCTGGTTACCATCCGCAGATATGGTGATGCCATAGCTGAAAGATGCATGCGCGGTAAGGTAATTATATGAATTACCCCCGGCCGACTGATCAAGAATGGTGATACCAAGGCCCACTTTATCCGTAGCGCGGTAATCGGCCGAAACAGCTACTGTTTGGTAAGCATTGTTCACATTAGCCCACTGATTTTTATAATTACTGCTTATCCTCGAATCGCCGTTAATAACACCTGTTAGCGCAGGGTTAAGCCAAAGCGGATCGGCATAGTATTGTGAAAAATGCGGATCGACCTGTGCAGACGATCTTCCCATTATTGCAACCAGCAATGTTAGGGTAATGATTATAATTTTGGTTCTCATCGTAGTAAATCAATTGTACCCTTCTTTTTAACTATCTGGCCGTCGTTCATGGTTGCTTCCAGGTAATACACATATACACCTACAGGCTGTGCTTTACCTTTGTAAGTGCCGTCCCACCCGGCCGACTGCCGGTTGCTGGAGAACAGCATGCTGCCCCATTGATCATAGATCCACATGTTTACAGATTTTATGGAGTTGCCATATACCTGGAACAGATCGTTCCTGCCATCGCCGTTAGGCGTAAAGGCATTCGGTACAAAAATGCTATCGCCTTGCGGATTGCTTGTTGTACCGGTTACCGCATCAGAGTTACCACTGATTTGACAGGACAGGCCGCCGAGCGATCTAACCACCACTGTTACGCTCTGCCCCGGCTGCAAGCCTGCTATTGTATAGCTTGTACCATTCGCAACATTTACAGAGCCGCTTGCACCGTTAATGCTCACTTCATAACTGCTTGCTCCCGGCACTGCATTCCAGCTAAAGGTTACAGACTCTGGCGTGGTTGATGATACCGATACCGATGGTGCGGCAAGCGGCTGGGCTACGTTTACAACTACCGCAGTACGTGTAGCAGATGCGCAGCCGCCGCTATTCACAGCTTCGGCATAGTAGGTTGTGGTTGTTGTAAGTTCTGGTGTGGTAAATGTATTACCTGTACCCAGAGCCGTACCACCTGTTGGGTTTGCATACCAGTTAATAGTAATAGTTGCATCGCTGTTATTAGCTGTTAGTACAGCTGTACTTCCCGGGCATATCTGGCCCACTGCATTTATCTGCGGTGCCGTTGGCGATGGTGCTAAGTTCACATTGGCTGCGGTACGGGATACAGAACTGCAACCTGTGGTATTCACAGCTTCGGCATAATAAACCGTACTTGCAGTTATTACAGGAGTAGTAAAGGAAGTTCCTGTATACAAAGGCGTACCACCTGAAGACGCATCATACCAGTTATAGGTAAGCCCTGCTTCCGGGTTGGCTATGCTTAATGTAACCTGCGAATTAACACATGTAGATACGCTTGCATTTGTAAGCAGCGGAGCTGACGGCGGAGGCAGTATGGATACCTGTGCGCTTGTAAGATTTGCACTGGTACAGCCAGTTGCATTAACCGCCGCTACATAGAACGTAGTACTGGTAGTAATTGCCCCGGTTACAAATGTGGTGCCGGTAAATAATTTGTTGCTTTCGTTTGGCGAATCATACCACTGGTAGGTGATCCCCGCCTGCGGCGAACTGATAGTAAATGTAGCAGATGAACCCGGGCAAACCTGCACACTGGCATTGGCTAAAACAGGGTCGGCAGGCATGGCGTTAACCGTAACCGTAACCGAAGTCCGTGCTGATGCATTACAGTTACCGCTTTGTGCAGTTTCTACATAATAAGTAGTATTTGCTGTTAAAGGCGGCGTGTTAAACTGTGTACCGGTATATAACAGCGTGCCGCCTGTTGCCATATCATACCAGCGGTAAACATTACCTGCCTGCGGGTTAGTAATGCTTAGGCTGATGGATGACCCCTGGCAGGCACTTAAGCTGGCCGAATCGGCCTGTACCTGCGGTGCTGCCGGTACTGGCAATACAGTAATGTCGGTTTCTGTCCTGCCTGCACTGGTACAGCCAGATGCAAGTGCAGATTCTACATAATAAGATGCATTGGCTGTTAAATTATTAAGAACAAACGTTACACCGGTAAACACTGGCGTACCACCTGTTGCAGCAGTATACCAGGAGTATTGCATACCATTTACCGGGTTTACAACACTAAGCGTAGCGCTGCCGCCGCTGCATACCTGGGTATTTATTGCACTAAGGGTTGGTGCATCGGGCTGGGTAGTAACATTTACATTTACCTGCGTGCGGCTGCCGTTATTTGAACAGCCGGATGAAGGGTCAGTCGCCTGTACATAGTAGGTAGTGTTTTGTGTAATGGCAGGGGTATTAAAGTTTGCACCGGTGAATACCGCCGTGCCTCCTGTTGCTGTGGTAAACCAATCGTAATTGATGCCGCTTGCCGGATTCAAAACCTGTAAGGTTGCAGGGCTTCCGGCGCAAACGGTTACAGTTGCAGATTGTACACCAGGCGCAGCCGGTCTCGGGTTAACCGTAATAGTAGCAACCGTGCGCAATGAGCTTGTACAAGTGCCATTGGTTGCCTCAGCATAGTAACTTGTAGTAGCAACCGGCGATACTGCAAAATTAGCACCTGTAAAAAGCAGATTGCCACCTGTAGGTGCATCATACCAGTTGATAATTGATGTACCCGCATTGGTAACAGTTAAGGTAAGCTGATCGCCTGCGCAGATCTGCACGGCATTTTGTGCAAGCACAGGCGTTACCGGCGCCGGTGTAACGTTTGCGTTTACAGATACCCTGTTAGGGTTAACGCAACCATTAGCGGTACGCATAGCTTCTACATAATAAGTAGTATTTGCACTTAATGCGCTGGTTGTAAATTGTGTGCCTGTGGCAACAAGTGTACCACCTACTGCAGCAGTATACCAGTTATAGGTTACATCGGCCTTTGGATTGCTTACAATAAATGTAGCCGTGCCGCCTGCGCATATGTTTACCGTTGTAGCGGCTACCTGTGGCGTAGGTACCTGCTTGCTTGCGTAATAAATATTGAGAGAATTTAATACAGATACAGTAGCCGAGGTCCTTATCTCAATAGCATCGAAGGCGGCAGATGGTACAAATTTTATGATAGCCGTCTGCCCGTCTGGCAGTATGATAAGTTTTATAGCATTGTTGCTAATACTTATGCGGTCATTGTTATAAGCAGCACCATTTACGCCGCTGTAAGATGCAATTTGAATTTGATCTAATACGCCAACTGTTGCCAGGCTTACAGGTAAACCTATCTTAACTCTAACAGTATCGCCTGCGTTACCATTATCACCAAAGATCAATTTTTGCGACACATAGCCACCCACACTCACCGGTAGGTTTAAGGTGCTGAAAGTAGTAGTATCGGCATCTGTAGCGTTGCCTGCATTGGTTACGCTGCAAAGCACACAGGCAAGGCCGCCGTTAACATCCGTAGTTTGAGTCGACGCAAAATCGCAGCTGGTGGAAATCGCCTGGTCTACCGAGATGGTTACGGCAGTGCGCTGGCTGCTTGAACAACCCGATGCGCTTACCGCCTCTACATAGTAAGTAGTATTGCTGGTTAAAACCGGTGTGGTAAAGGTTGCGCCGGTAAATATTGGTGTACCACCGCTTGCAGCAGTGTACCAGTTATAAGTAACACCTGATGTAGTAGAGCTTGCGGTGATCTGAGCTGTTTGCCCCGATGCGATGTGACCGCCTGCCGGTACGGTAGTAACCGTAGGCGCGTCTGGCAGCGGGTTAACCGTTACAGTAGCGGGGGTGCGGGTAGCGCTTGTGCAACTGCCATTTGCAACTTCTACATAATATGTTGTAGTAGCTATTAAAGCAGGGGTAGTATATTGCGCACCTGTAAACACCGGTGTGCCGCCGGTAGGAGCAGTGTACCAATTAAAGGTAACGCCCGGCTGTGTTGATGTTGCGGTAAGCGTAACCGGCGAGCCGGCACATGCCTGCGTATTTGCGTTATTTACAACAGCGTTATCCGGGGTGGCGCTAACTGTTGCTGTAACGGGTGTTCTTACGCTGCTGCTGCATGAGCCGCCGCCTTCTGCCTCTACATAATAAGTAGTGGTGGCTGTTAAAGCCGGTGTGGTAAAGCTATTGCCTGTTGCCAAAGCGGTACCACCTGTTGCGGCAGCATACCAGTTATAGGTTACACCGCTTACCGGCTGTACACTGAATGTAGCAGGCTGACCTGAACATACATTAACATTTGCATTGCTTAAAACCGGTGCGGCCGGTACCGGCGATACGTTTACCTGCACTGGTGTGCGAATGGCCTGCACGCAGCCATCTGCCGTGCGGCTGGCTTCTGCATAGTAAGTAGTAGAAGCAGTAAGTACCGGGGTGGTAAAAGTATTGCCTGTTGCAACCGGCGAACCGCCTGTGGCAGAATTATACCACCGGATGGTAACATCTGCCGGAGCAGTTGCTGTTAATGTTGCCTGTGAGTTCTGGCAAACGGTAACTGACGCGGTGCTTACCGTAGGGACAGGAACTTCTTCTGTTGCATCGTAAATATTCAGACCGTTTAAAACACCTGCCAGGGAACCGTTTAATCTTATTTCTACCCTGTCGAATGCTGCTGTTGCTTTAAATGCGATGCGGAAACGACTTGTACCGTTTAAAAGGGTTATGCTAATAAGCGATCCGTTAACGCTGAAACGGTCATTGTTATAAGTAGCGCCGTTATAGGTAGCAATTGCAATCTGTGACAATACACCTACGCTCGCTAATGAACCAGGAATACCCAGCTCTACAATTACACTGTCGCCAGCAATGCCAGGATTAGCAAATCTTAGGGTTTGCGATGCGTAAGCATTCACTAAACCTACAGGCACATTCAGTTGCGAAAATGTATTGCGGTCGGCATCAACAGAACCACCCGCATTTACTACACCGCACAGTACGCATAGCACGCCGCTTGTACTATTAGTTTGATCAATAGCAGCATCGCAGGCAACCGGGTTGGTGCTTGTTTGGTTTATAATAACAGTCCCGCTTGCACGTGTTGCAGAAACGGCACCGGTTGATGGCACTGTAGCTTCGGCATAGTATGTAACGTTAGCAAATTCGGCAGGCGTTGTAAAGGTTGCGCCTGTATAAATGGGTGTACCTCCGGTTGCTGTAGTATACCACTTAAATACGGCACCGGCAGTTGTTGACGAAGCTGTAAAAGTTGCGGTGGCTCCCGGGTCAACCGCTATGGTAGGCGGTGTAACGGTAACATTTGGTATGGCTACCGGTAAAACGGTTACAGTAACAGGGGTACGTGTTGTAGAGGTACAGCTGCCTGTTGCGGTACCAGCATAATAAGTAGTATTAGCTGTTAAAGCAGGCGTTGTAAACGTATTGCCAGTTGCAACCGGGGTTCCGCCTGTTGCGGCAGTGTACCATTGTACGGTAGCGCCATTGGCAGCAGTACCTGTTAAGGTTGCTGTTTGCCCGCTGTTAACAGTTACATTTTGCGAAGTAACGTTTGCAGCAGCAGGCGCATCGTCAACTAAGATCTGTACCGGAAATCTTACCGGGTCTGCACAGGTGCCGCGGCTGTATTGAATATAATAAGTTGTGTTGCCATTTAGCACGGGTGTGGTAAATGATGTGCCTGTGTAAACCGGTGTGCCACCTGTTGGGGTAGTATACCAGGCAAACGTACCGGCTGCAGGCGATGTGATATTTATTTGAGCCGTGCTTCCTTTACAAACCTCCGGGCTTGCAGGGCTGAATACCGGTTTCTGAAATTCCTGTTCGGCATAAAATATATTAAGCGTTGTTAACAGACCAACGACACCTGAATTTACCCTTATAGTAATACGGTCATAAGGGCCGGTTGCAGGAACATATATTGCATAACGATTGGATGCACCGGTAAGCAAACTAAGCCTTATCAACGGATTGTTTAATGAGTAACTGGCTACCTGGTTGGTACCATTCATTACTATTACCTGTATCTGTCCCAAAACGGCAGCACTCAATATGGTACCAGGCGACTGTAATACTAATTTAATGGTGTCGCCTGCAATTCCTTGCTGTTGAAACTGGAACGTTTGCTCTGCATAGCCGCCTAATAAACCTGCCAGCACGTTAATGGTAGAAAAATTAGTGGTATCGGCATCGGTAGCATTCGCCGGGTTAGCAACACCGCAGCCAACGCAAATTGCATTATAATCGTTGGTTTGTTGCGCTGCAAATGCACATGAAGGATTGTTATTTACATTTACATTAATAGTGATAGCTGTACGATTGGCAGATGTACAACCGGTACTGTTTACCGCCGCTACGTAATAAGTAGTAGTACTGTATAAAGCAGGTGTTGTAAAAGTGCTGCCTGTAAATACAGGTGTGCCTGCATTTGTTGAGGTATACCAATTATAAGTAATACCTGTTTGCGCGTTAGTAACCGATATGGTTGCGGTTTGCCCGGCAGCTACGGTAGTATTATTTGCTGCAAGGGTGGGATTGGCTGGTGTTGGTACTACTGTTACTGTTGCCTGCGTACGCGCCGGGCTTGTACAGCCGGTAGCGTTTGCAGCTTCGGCGAAGTAAGTAGTGGTGCTGTTTAACACCGGCGTTGTAAAGCTTGGGCCTGTGAACAAGGTAGTTCCCCCTGTTGATGTGCTGTACCAATTATAAGTGATGCCCGCCTGCAGATTAGTTACCGACAATACGGCTACATTACCCTGGCAGATAGAAATATTGTTAGATGCTAAAGTTGGAGCAACCGGCGCTGCAACCACAGTAGCCGTTACTTGTGTGCGTGTTGCGCTTAAACAGGTGCCGCCTGCAACTGCTTCGGCATAAAAGCTGGTAGTTTGCGTGATGGGGCCTGTAGTGAACGCATTGCCTGAAAATAATAAGGCTCCTCCTGTAGCTGCGCTATACCAGTTAACCGTTACCCCGGTTACGGCCTGAGCCGTAAAGGTTGCCGGCTGGCCCGCGCATACATTTACATTGTTGTTGGCAACTATAGGTGCGGCCGGTGTATTGTTAACAGTTACGGTTACCTTGGTGCGCTGCGATTCATCGGTACAGCCATTGCGCATGGCGGCAACATAATAAACGGTTGATGCAGTAAGCGCAGGTGTTGTAAAGGTTGCACCTGTAAATACAGGTGTGCCGCCGGTTGCTGCAGTATACCAGTGAAATACGGTATTAGGCACCGCAGTTGCAGTAAGCGTGGCGGTACTACCAGCACATATGTTTGCATTATTAGTTGCTAAACCAGCAAATTTCACTACAGGGCTTGGGATTAAACGCTGCGCTTCATATAGGTTTAGCGTGGACAATACGCTTGCAATACCACCAAGTGTTAACTGCACCCTATCAAAAACCTTTGACGGTACAAATGTGATGGTAACTTTCTGAATATTATTTGTCAGATCCAGCAGCCTTAAATTTAAAAGCGCTGAACTTAAAGGAGTAGAATCGTTATTGCTGTTGTTGCCATTATAGGTAGCTACAGAAATATTTTGTAAAACTCCTGCCGAAAGCAAAGTTGGCGGGATGCCAAGCGTCATGCGAATAGAGTCGCCAATTACTGATGCATTATTATAAATAACCGTTTGCTGCGTTGTTGCACCTAATAATCCAACACCTGCATTAAGTGTTGATGCGGTAGTTATATCGCCGTCTATAGCGTTCTGAGGGTTTACAACGCCGCCTACGTTGGCACCAAGCCCTAAAAGAGCTGATGAGATACCATGCAGCTCATCTACAGCAGTATTACATACACCGGGGCCGGTACCGTTATAAAAAGCTTCGTAAACATATATGTCACTCAACGCACCAAGCAGGCCACCGTTTAGCGAAACGCGTATCCTGTCATATGCCTGCGTTGGGGTTATTCCAACCTCCAGCTCATTATTATTACTTAAAGCGGTTAATAGCGTGGCAGCTGCTACCGGTTGCCCAATGGCTGCGGTGCCGTTAAAAGCCTGGAGTGTTACCCCGCCAAGCGCTGTTAAACTTAGCAGCTTATCACCGGTGCCTAATTTCACAGTAACCATGGTACCTGCCGCCGGTTTGTTAGAAAAGATCAGATCCTGGTAAGTGGATGCTGCAACGCCAACTGCTACATTTAATACAGAATAGGTTTGCAGGTTGCCATCTGCAGCATTGGCGGGGTTGGTAACTACACAACCCAGGCAAAGCAGTGCAGCTGCACTTGGTTGCTGGCTGCTTGCGTATATACGTTGTGCGTTGGCATATTTAATATTTAGCAATAAGCTAAATACTATAATCATAAACCAAACGTTTTTTAAGGAAAGTTTTCTCATAAGCCTTACGCGTTTAATAAAAACATCATAAAGCTATATGCTTAATCCTCATGAATGAAATTGCTTTTCATTCATTTTAAAGGCATTAGGTCATTATTATTCAGTTATAAAACTGCCGTTCATTATGTTCATTGTATATAACCGCTGTTCATTATATTCACAACAAATTGTACTTATTTAATACTGTTCATTTTTATAAAAATAGAACAATCCCTTTATTTTCTACTTATTTTACAACCGTTAATATCACATATATATGTAATGGTTGTTTAAATATTAGAGATAAATAATTCCTGATATTTTTGATGGCCTATGGAGTAAAGGCAGATTAACAAGAGAGGCGTTATGAGCGATTCGCGTTTAAATTTTTCAGAACATTTTGAGCATCTGAATTTTGAGTACAACCAGGAACTAAGAAATATGGTGTTTTTTGCTGCAAGGCTTTTTAACGCATCTGTAGCATTCATTACTTTAGAAGACAATGGCACCGAGATCATTAAAATACAACATGGCCTTGGCAGTAATAGCGTAAAAAATAAAATCCCGTTTTGCTTTCATAACTTCCATGATAACAAGCTCCGCATAATAGAAGATACAGAACAACATCACGATCTTATGCCAAACCCGGGAGTATGTGATTGCTACGATATTCGCTTTTACATGGCTGCCCCATTAGTTACACATCAAAAGCGCCGCATAGGTACGCTTTGTGTTGCAGGCGATGTGCCACGCAAAGTAACCCCGCAAGAAAAATTAATTTTAAAAATTCTGGCCAGGCACGTGGTAAGCATAATGGAATTTAAATTGAGCCTCGTACAATTAGATCAAAGTTTTAAGGATTTGCGTCAGGAACGGGAAAACCGCCTAAACAATGAGCTAAAACTCCGTTCATTATTTGAAAGCCTTACCGATGCGTATTTTCTTCTTGATAAAAAAGGTGAGATCATAAGCTATAATAAGGCTGCCTACGAAATCATAAAACAAATTTATAATGTAGAATTACATCAGGGTTTTGTTTTGCGAAACATTTTGCCGCAGAACTTTCGCGATGCATTCGCATTTAATATGCATAACGCCCTGTCGGGAAAGAGGAAGCAAATGGAACGTGTATCTGACTATGGCGTTAAAGGCAAGGTATGGTGGGATTGCACCTTCGACCCGGTACGTGATAATGAAGGGAACATCATGGGCGTATCATATGTTGCGCGAAATATTACCGAACGCAAGCAGAGTGAAGAAAAAATCCTCGAGCAGAATCGCCTGTTAACCCGTATAGCAGAAATACAATCACATGATTACCGCGGACCTGTAGCCTCTATAATCGGCCTGATGAACCTGATAGAAAAGGATGATTACGTTGCTTCGAAAGAATACCTGCAGATGCTGCAAAAAGCTGTTAATCAGCTTGATCAAAAAATTCATGAAGTAGTTGGCATTGTAGTAGGCTGATCATCCTCTTTTCTTAAAAAGTTTCATTTTATTATTTGTGCAATAAACATATAATCGCTATACACTATGTAGTGAAATAGTTTCAGTTTAATATTCCTAAAACATCTTTGAATTTCTTATCAAAAAAATCCTGAAACAACAAAAATTCGTTTATTTTAAAAAATCAAGTATAAATATTAATTAATATCAAAAAATTGCTCCATTTTGTACCAGTTTATAAAACGAGGCATCAATTTTGGTATATGTTACATATATTGGATATCAAGATTTTGAAACTACTTACAATTTTCTGCATTCCTATAATTTCAATCAAGTTTATTTTACTAAACATTTTATTCGGCATTCGAATATGGTAATCCCCTTAAGTCCCAATGGAAGAACTCGTTAATAATAAATTATTAAAATTTTTAATTGATAATTTAAATAAATTATACTGTGTAAAGTCACACCTTGCTGAACGTCTTCCTGAGATTTCTGATCATACCGCTTTTTCTGATATAAAATCCATAATTGTTGAAACCACAAAACAAATGGACAATCAGGTTTCCGAACTTGATGAAATTTATAGTCTGCTTAACTCTCACTATTCTTTTGAGGAGTGCGCTACGCTGGTGAACGATCTTGAACATCACTTTATCATAATGCAAAGCCAAAGCGATGACCAGGACATGAGAAATTTATACATTGCTGCATATATATATTTTGCTGAAAGTGTTGAAACTGCGTGCATAAACGTATTACAATCTATCTCTATCCGTATAGTGAATAAAAATCTTAAACATTCGCTTCTAAAACTGGATGATTCCAATAAAATACAACACACCTTATTACACACAACAGCAAACTTTTTTGGCAGGTAGTCGTAATAGGTTCATTTTTGTTCATTTCCTTCTCTTTTAATAGCGATTAAATTCTGTTCATTTTGTTCATTCCAAGTTAACACAACCTGGGGGAATGTAAATTGATCCAATACGGAAACCTTCTCTATTTTTAATCCGTAAATAAGTTATTCAAAATAATATTTTGTTAAAAGGGTCTTTTAGTTATATTAACCTATTAATTTTACATGGTTACCTGACTAATTAAGCCTGAATTGCCAAAGTTTAAAAGTTATTTGATTAATTAAATCTGACCTTATCCAACCTACTAAATCTTTATTTTATGAGTGTACTCGCTAAACTTAACCTGGAGCTACTAAAAAATGAGGTGATTAACCTAGCAGGTTTACAGAGCATTACCCCAGCGGATTGTAAACTAATATCGTTGCTCATAAATAATAAAACCAAGCACTGCATCAGTGAAACTACGCTTAAACGCATTTTTGGCTTTGCACTTAGCAAATTTCAACCGTCGCTATTTACACTGGATGCCCTTGCACAATTCTGCAATTATAACGGCTGGAAAGACTTCAACGAAAAAGTAGAGAAAAGGGGCATTAAAGACGTTAAAAAAACAGATCAGGATTTTAGCCTGTATTCCTTAAAACAAAACGCCGTTAAAATTACCAACTTCACACTACAAGCTTTAAAAAATCGCTCGGGTATTCCTTATAATCAAACTATAAAAAGAGATTTTTTGAATGGCTTTATTCACGGTTTTGTTGATTCCGGTTTAACAGGTGCAACCATTACCGCTCCTGCAGGCTATGGTAAAACAGTAGCTATTTGCCATTGGGTTGAAGAAAAGATTGCTTCGGGTTCTGATGACATCGTATTGTTCTTTAGCAGTACTGCTTTAATGAGTGTATTGTTTTCAGGCATGGACATCAATAGCTGGCTGCAAACATTATTAGGATACGGTGCTATTAATGATTTTAGTTCGCTTTTAGAGGACGACGCAAAATTTTACCTGGTAATTGACGGGTTTGATGAGCACCGTATAAAACCAGAGCAGTTTGAATTAATCCTGAACCAGATCACAGACTTTTTTGCGATATATAAAATACAGGATAAATTTAAACTGGTGCTTACCATGCGTACTGCTACCTGGGTAAACAACCGCCACGAGCTGGAAAGCGCTAACAATATTTGGTACACGGATTTTAAACCGAACGAAGAATGCATTAACGTGCCTTTGTTCACTATGAATGAGATTAACCAGCTTAGCCTAAAAATAAACCCGCTGTTTAAAGGATTCCCTTATTCGGAAATTTCAGACAGTTTCAAAAATCCGTTATACTTTCAGCTTTATTACAAACAACATAAAGAAGATTTCTCTTTTGCCAACGTTGACCGGGTTTCAGAATTTGAGATCAATGCGCTTTTCATACTTAACAAAATTTACGTAGGAAAATATTCTGCCGAAAAAATATTGATCATCAAAAAGCTGGTAGAATGCATGGACTTTGAAAACCAGAATTATGATGTTGATACACTTAAAATAGCTGAACTAACACGCAAATATGAGCATGCCTATAAAGAATTGCTTAGTGCGGGTATTTTAAGAGAAATGAATGAAAGCAATGATTATCAATACAATACATGCATCAGATTTACTAATAATTATTATCTCGCAAATAGCGTTGCTAAAATATTGTTATACAGCAACAACGATAGATTTGACTCTACATTAGTACAAAAACTAAATACGCTGTTTGCCAATAGCGAAAAGAAATTACCTGTTTTAAAATATTGCATCATACACGCTATTAAAACAGGCCAGCAGGATAGCTTTGAACGTTTAACAGAAACCAATCTTAGCCCGGTAGAAAAATCAGATCTGATCATTTTTTTAGGCGACCTATTGAACAAAGAGTTTCTGCTGTTTAAAGGAAATGAATCGCTGATACAGTATTTTAACCAGGAATTCAGCAAAAAGCTTTTCGATTATTTCTTTGGCATGGAGCTTATCAGCAATGACTATAAGAAAACACTAAATACGCTCTTAAAATTCGAGATCAGTAACAGAAAAAGAATCCTGATCTATACATCGCTGTCGCTTATTTCTATAATAAACCTGGAAATGGACGACCTTGATATGTATCTGAAAAAACTAAAGACCTTCAGCGCATCTGATTTTCAATCGTTCGCTATCAATCCGCTAAATTGCATAGATACCATATTTAGTTATTTAAAGCATGGCGTTATAAAAAAAGCAGCGCTTGTTGAATTAACCAAATTGCAGTTTAACCCGCCGGAGGATGATTACAATTTATATAACTGTGCATCAAACGATATGCTTTACCTGCTTGGCGCGTATACATCCCTTATTGGCAATAACGCTAAAAAAACAGCTCGTTTAATTAACGCAATAAAATCTACTTACAAAAATTCTGACATGGATGAGCAAACATCTCAATATGGCTTTTTTGTAAAGATACTTGAAGGCGAAGTTTATTATAAAAAAGGCGATTTAGAGACAGTTACAGAAATTCATAATTCAATAACAAACACATTTTTGAAAAAAGGCGTATTACTTACCCCCTTTATGCAAACCTTGTTCCATTGCCTTAAAATTAAGCTGCTACTTAATACCCCTAAAGAAGGCGGAATAATTAACGAGCTTAAATGTATTGATGTAATTTCTGAGGAGCACGGAACAAAGGTAAACCGTTTGGTAACGCTATTTTTATTAACAAAGCAAGACAGGTTTTTAGAGGCACACCCCAATTTCAAAAAACAGGTGGTTTATGACTATACCAAAATGATCCGCAATAATGGCCTTTATACCGAGATGTTTTACCAGTACGCTAACTAAATTAAATGATACCGCTGGTATAGGCAATCAGTTTCTCGTATAGCTCGGCAGGTTTAAATGGCTTACGGATGCAGTCGTTCATACCAGCCTTTTTAATTTTGTCTATCATATTAAGTTCGGCGGAAGCGGTAAGCGCTAAAATAGGCAGTAACTTGTATTTCTTATGCTTTTGTTTTCTAATGGCGATGGTGGCTTCGTAGCCATCCATTTCCGGCATTTGCAGATCCATTAATACAATGTCGTAATCATTCTCAAGCACCATTTTTAATGCAACGCGACCATTTTCGGCCCAGTCAAATTTTGCCTGCCAGCCAGTCAATACTTTTTTAACCAGCGCGCTATTGATCGGGTTGTCTTCAACCAATAGTATTTTAAGCCCGCGCAATGCCGATACCTTAGTTTCGGTTTGTGCTACAGCCAACTCAGCAGCAGGCTCATCTACTTTTCTTAATTTAAGTACAAAAGAAAAAGCGGCACCTTCGCCAAATTTACTTACTACATGCACATTGCTGTCCATAAGCCCAAGCAAACGTTTTACCACTGCAAGGCCAATACCTATACCGCCGTATTTGCGCTTGGTCTCAGACTCCGTTTGTGCAAAGTCATCAAAAATGAGCTTTTGTTTATCCGGAGGTATCCCAATGCCGGTATCACTTACTGCAAAAAGCACTTCCATTTGCTTATCACCGTCTTCCAGTAATTTTGCCGAAAGGCCGATGTGGCCATTCTGTGTAAATTTTATTGCATTGTTGAGCAGATTATTTATTACCTGTGTTATACGTACCTGGTCGGCTTTTACTAATTTATTGATTAGAGGATCTACTGTGTAATCAAGGCGAATTTTTTGCTGGTCTATCTCCCGTTGGTGAATGGCCGCTATACTTTTAAGCAGTGAGGCTATATTAAATTCAACATCCTCCAAGGCAATTTTACCCGCCTCAATATTATGAAAGTCGAGCAGGTCATTAATGAGCACTAACAGGTTATTTGCCGAAAACTTAATAATGTTTAAGTTTTCCATTTTGTCCTTTTCGGGATTATCGAGCAACAGGTTTGTAAAACCCAGTATCGCATTAAGCGGGGTACGCAGCTCGTGGCTCATAACAGACAAAAACCGAGATTTTGTTTGCACGGCATCCTCAACGCTTTTGTTAGCGGTTTGCAATTCCTGCTCGGCAGTTCTAACCTTTGTAATAACGTTAGTAAGAATGATGATTCCATTCAGCTGCCCGGCGCCATTGCTCCACGGCCTTATCTCCCACTGCAGCCACTCAATTTTACCATCCGTGCGTACAAAGTTGTCAAGATCATTTTTAAATGCTTCGCCATGCAGGCAGCGCTGGTGAAGTTTTTTCCAGCGTTCGGGTATTTCCGGAAAAACGTGATAATGTTTTTGGCCTACCAATGATTTTTCGCCGAGGTTATAAGATTTTTTCCAGGCCTCGTTTACAGAAACATACCTGAGATCTTTGTCCAGGATAGCAATTTCGGCAGGCGAGTTATTTATCAGGATATTTAATTGCTCCTGCTTAATGCGCAAAGCATCGTCTTTAGTCTTCTGGTCGGTTACATCTACAAAAAGACAAACAACACGCGAACAAACACCTTCAGTAAACTCCGGGACTACCCATGAGTGTATCCATTTTTCATTTTGTTTTGCCGTGATAATGATCTGCTCAAAGTTAAACGGCTTACCGCTTTTTACAGATTCACGAAGGGCCTGCTTAAAAAACTGCTTGTCAATTTCGTATTTAAAATAAGTGGTAGCCATACCAGACAAGGTATCCTCTCCTTCCGGGAGTTCAAGGATATCGGCAGCGGCCATAGTCCAGGTAATCTTATCTGTAGCAAGGTCAATTTCCCATCCGCCCGTCCTGGTAATTTCAGTACTAAGCTCCAGCCATTTTTTATATTGCAAAAGCGCTGCCTCGGTTTCATTCACCGGCGACATATCTATATGAGAGCCGCTTATCCTCTTAGGTTTACCCGGCCCATCCCATTCTATGATCTTACCTGTAACAATAAAATTTTTGCGGCTGCCATCTTTTTGCTTCAGGTTAAGCCTTTGCATAAACGGAACTTCGGTTGCACTTTTAATATGCAGCAAGTAATTGCGGTACAAAGCAATCAACTCTACCGGTAAAATAAGAAGTTTCCAGGCTATAAACGTGTCGCTAAAATCGCTTACCCGGTAACCCAGGCTTACTTTAAGGCTGTTATCAATAAACCTGGTTACATCCCCCGTAATCAGGTCCCAATATCCAACCAGTTTTTCGTCTGTAGTTGTCTGATGGGATCTTCGCATATCAATCCGTTAATTCAGGTTCATTAAAATTGGTATTCGTTTGCCGCGGTAAAGAACTTAGCTACGGCAACGTATTTATTTAGACAGCGTATATATTATAAGCGCAGTATTCAACAAGATAAGGGCAGGTTGTATAACGGTGGCAATATCCTGAAACTTATCGTTTCTTAAAGCCCGCTTATTTTTAGCTATGTATACAATATCGTGGCTCTGTAAAGTAAGGGCCGGGTTTGTCATCGCTTTAAGGCTACTCATATCCACAATGGTAACATGCGGGTCCTGCAGGCCGCCTCTTACTATCTTAACCTGTTTTTCGTCGGCTTTTTCTGTAAGTCCACCAGCCTGGCCAATAAGGTCAACCAGGTTTAGCCTGTCTGTAGTAAGGGGGTAATTACCCGGGGCTTTTACTTCGCCCAATATTGTTACCTTAAGGCTGATGATTTTAAGCTCGATGATGGGATCTTTCAAAACTGTTTTGCGGTAAAGATCTTCCACTGTTTTTTCTGCCTCAATTTGCGAAAGCCCGGCAACTTTTACACGCCCTATAACCGGCAGCGGCACAGTGCCATCTTCTTCAACCTGGAAATTTTGCGGCTGCAATGAAGCTCCTCCAGATGTATTTGCCCCTGTTGAGGTATTCTCTACCAGGTAATTTATGTTCTGCAGGTTACGTATCTGCAATACATCCTGCGGGGTTATCCTATAAATATAATTTGCAGCATTTACAAAGGCCGAATCTTTTGTTGCCGGCATGGCATCAAACAACACTTGGTTTTGCTTATAAGAACAGGAGCTGCACATTATGCAAAGCACACAAATAATATACGCGAGGATAAGATTTATCAAAGGTTTTAAATTTTGCATTAAGGTAAGGTTAGGAATTTTCTAAAACGAGCGATATATTAGTTGCCGGTGCTTTAGCTTGTTTGGCTTCTGCTTTTTCTCTTACAATATACTCAAAATGAGAAGCATAAGCATTGATAATGCTGTCACAACTAAATGTAGTCCGTATCTTGTCCAGGTTATTTGATAAAAAGGCTGCGTAACTACCACTAATTTTTGTAGCTGCCTGTAAACAATTAGCCACATCGGCAGCATCAGAAAAGTAAAGGGCATCATCACCCAGTACCGCTTCATTAAATATATTCTTATTTGCGCAAATTAAACCGTTTGATGCCATTGCTTCCAGCAACGATGGATTGGTACCACCTACAGTATGCCCGTGGAAATATAAATTGGAGTGATAACGCAGATTGTTTAATTTATCGAGATCAAAAATCGCCTCGCAAAATTTAATGTTAGAGTTGTTTTGAAACTTCGATTTTAAATGAGCTCCGAAAACATTTTGTGTATTACCAACAACCAAAAATTTTCTGTTTAAACCGGCTTTAGCCACACCGTCTAAAATAACTTCTATACTGTTCTCGGGTTCCATCCTTGCAATCAGCATATCGTATTGATATGGTTCAACGCCATATTCATTAAGCACAGCAGCATCAGGAGTTTCAAATATTTCTGCTCCGTATGGGATATAAGATGGCCGCCTGCCATATTTGTCATCTATATAACGTTGTATTTCGGTAGAGTCGGCAATTAAAAAATCGCTGTAAGCAACTGCAAGTTTTTCTGCTACTCTTAAAAAGGCTTTTACAGGTTTAGAGTATTTGGTTCTTTTCCACTCCAGGCCATCCATATTAGTTGTAACTACCGTGTTGCGACGCGGCAGCAGCCAGCCCCATACAGAACTGCTGGTATAGCCAAGCTGCAGTATTACATCAAAATCTTTTTTTCGTACATCTTTAATGCAGTTAAGGTCATATATAAACTGCCCTATGGTACCAAGTTTAAACTCCGGATCGTAACAGTGGCAGATCTCTACAGACTTATATTCTTTTTCCTGGTAGGGATGATTGTGTGAGTTATAAACAACAACTTCATACCCTTTTTTTACCAGACCGGCCGCTAAATATTCGGCACATTGTTCAAAACCTCCGTAGTGGTTTGGGATACCTCTTGTTCCTATTATAGCTATGCGCATATCATTTTATTTTTAATATTATTACACTATTATTATTTACGCTTTTAATATTTAAACCGATAAATACCAAAAGTGGAACCATGAATAATATTACGCATAAACACTTCGAAAAGTGGCATCTGACAGGTGTTTGAACGAAATGAACGGCACTTGCTTTTGTGAATAAAACAAATACCATTCACATATAGCTAAAAAATAATACCAACATAATTGTTATATATAATAGTATAATTAAAGGTTGCCTTATGTTGCTATTATTGAACTAGTTTGTAAAACAATCTACTCTTCATTCAATTAACTCCTTCTTTAAAGTCGATACCCCGCCATCGCCAAACTCATCATTATTATTACGCTTTTATTATTAACAAGTAGTGAACAACATACAAAACTGGTTTACCTGGCACATGCAGGACCTGTTAGTTTTTACTTTAAATAGGTTACGCTTAAAACTGGCCTGCAGTTGCCAATACATTTATAGGGCATTTTCTTTTTTAATATCCAGGGACCAAATATTTCCTGAGCGAAAAAATTATCCAAGCTTTAATTAGTTAGCTATTCAAGGCCTTATATGCGGAGAAAGGCAACAGCTGTTTAATTGGTTAGTATAATTAGATAGATCTGATAAATAACGATGGGTGGTTCACCTGGCTTATTAAGTTTCAGGTGTAGGGTAGATATTGATCTATCAATAAATAATCTTTTAATCAGCTCACGCACTACTGTGAATTTGAGCCCTTCAATGATGTATAGCTCGATGTATTCGCTTTTGCAGATACCTGATCATTTTTATAAGAGCCCGATCTGCAGACTATGCAAAGCATACAAATAATATACGCAAGGATCAGGTTTATTAAAACTCTTGTTTTTAACATTTTGAAATGGGTAAAATTGTAATCAATAGTATATTAATTTTAGGGTTAAACAGTTATATATACTCTCACTAAAAGAAAATACATATTTACTTAAAAGGTAATTCCGCCGGCAAAAACAACTGAATTATCATTTAATAATATTACGCAAAAACCACTATATGTCAATATAAATAAGCGTTTTGCACAAAATGAACAGATACCCGTTACCTGAATGATAATAAACGTAAAAGCAACCTTAGCACTGCAAGGAATACCGTTTTATTATTAATATATTGCACCTATACCCACAATAAATATGAAAAAAGCCTTTACGCTATTACGACGAGTCAATTTTAAAACTGTTGTTTTTAACCTAAAATACTTTCCGTTTAAAACAGCTGTAAAGTTGCCCGTGCTGCTATCGGGCAATGTTTTTTTACACAAAACAAAAGGCCGCATTATTATTAACGGACCCATAAAAACCGGCATGATACAAATAGGCTATGCCGAGGTAGCGCTTTCAGACTTTAAAAGATCACGGGCTATATGGGAAGTACATGGTGACGTTATATTTAACGGCAAAACATTTATCACCCACGGATGCAAGATCAATGTGATGGAAAACGCCCAGCTTATTTTTGGCGATAATGTAGTTATCAGCACCGAAACATCTATAGTGGTGCAAAAGAAAATTGAAATAGGTAATAATTCGGGCATATCCTGGGAATGCCTGGTAATGGATACCGATTTCCATCCAATTTACGACAGCGATAACAATATCATAAACCCGGCTAAAGAAATTTTAATTGGCGATAACGTTTGGGTTGGATGCAGATGTACCGTTTTAAAGGGAACAATTATACCAAACGGAAGTATTATTGCAGCCAGCTCAATGGTAAATAAATCACTGAGCGGCGATAACTGCATATTTGGCGGGCAGCCTACCCGTGTTTTAAAATCAGATATTCACTGGCATTTTTAAATAACCGGTAAAACCCCGCCGGCAAGATTATAAGATAGATCGTCATTACGTTTTGCAATCGGTTTTGCAGGCACGCCGCCTACAACAGTATAAGCAGGTACATCTTTTGATACAACCGCTCCTGCAGCAACTACTGCACCTTTTCCTATATGTACCCCTGGTAAAATAATAGCCCTGGAACAAATCCATGCGTAATCCTCTATCACAACGGCTGCTCCTACCTGGGCAAAATCTGTGCTGTTATAATCATGATGCAAGGTCCAGATCATAACCTCGTTGCTTAGGTTTACATTACTGCCAATGCTTAAACCGGAACGTGCATCCAGCATTGCGCCGTGGCCCACAATGGTGCCATCGCCTATCTTTAATTTCCAGGGTGCACGCACTTCAAAACCACTATATAAACCCACGCCTTTACCGATGCGCGCTTTAAGCAAGCTTAAAAGAAAAATACGAAACCGGTGAAAAGGCATCCGGCTTATTACGGCACAAGCGATAAAAATACCGGTCCCCTTAAATTTATCGAATTGCGAAACTGTTGGCATCTGAATATCCATAATCTTTATGCAGAAAAGCGAATACTTTTTAATTCGTTTATAATTGCTTCACGTTCTACCCTGCTTTCTCTTGATTTTAAGATTCTGGCAGGTACACCCGCTGCTACCGATAGCGCCGGTACCGATTTTGTAACCACGCTTCCTGCAGCTATAACGCAACCTTCTTCAATAGTTACTCCATCAAGAATGGTTACACCGCTGCCTATCCAGCAGTTATCTTTTATTACAACTCCTTTGCGGGTTACGCCCTGGTCTTTAATAGGTTTTTGCAGGTTTGTGAAATTATGATTTTCAGAAAAGATCTTAGCGCCGGGGCCAATAATTACATTATCGCCTATCTCAATACCTCCCTGGCCTGCCAGGTAGACACCTGCGTTTATACCTGTGTTATTACCAATTTTTATACCCTTCCCTTTTTGCGAAACTATACCGGTGCAAATGAAGGTACAATCGCGTGCTACCGAAACATTATCTTTCATGCTTACGCCATCGCATGATAAAGCATTGATATAAACATTATCTTCCAGGATAAGATTCCTGCCTGCATGTAATAAATGGCCGTGTTTTACAGTAACATTGGTGCCGATAAAAACCAGCCCCTGCGTTCTGATAAATGCTTTGGATACAAAGCCGCGCATCAATTGCTTTGAACGCCCGGTAACAATGATTGCCATATCTCTCATTGTGTACTCGCACTCCCATTTGTAATCGGGTTTTCCCTTAAGCTTGGCAATTAGCTTGCTGATAATTACTTCAGTTGACATAAGCGTTATTAATTAATGTTAATATTTCGTTAGCAGACTTTTCCCAAAAAAACTGGCGGGCATGCGCTATTCCGCTTTTTACCTTTTCGTTGTAGAAAGGCTTGTTGCCCAGTAATGAATTTATTTTTGTTGCCATGTCGCGGGTATCATCGGGGTTTACATAAACTGCGGCGTCGCCGCATATTTCGGGCATGGCGGTACGGTCAGATACTACAACCGGCACACCGCATTGCATGGCTTCCAGCGGTGGCAGGCCAAAGCCTTCGGCATAAGAAGGGAAGCAGAAAACGGTAGCACCTGCGTAAATGAGATACAGATCTTCCTCATCCACACGGCCGGTAAAAATCACACGATCAAATAAATGTGTTTCATCTATATAATTTCCTAATTCTTCATCCGCGTTACTCTGCTCACCTACTATTACCAGTTTAATCTGGTTATCTTCCAGCATAGTTAAAGAGCGCAGCAGGTTAAACAGGTTTTTACGAGTATTAATACGCCCTACAAATAGCAGGTACTTTTCGGGCAGGTTATATTTGGACCTCATGGTGTCCACCATTCCTACGGGGTAGCCTGCCAGTGGCTTAAATTTATTGCTGATGCCATGGTAAACTACGGCTATATCTTGCTTATCGCCTACGCGATTATTGACCATCCTTTCCTTTTCGGTATTTGAAATGGTAATGATCTTGTTAGCACGTGCAGCCAGGCGTTTCATATTTTTAAAATACAGGCGCTCTGCCCATGAATAATATTGCGGGTAATCAAGAAAAAGCACATCGTGTATGTAGGCTATCTTATAAAGCTTGCCCGGCCAAACGCTTATAAAATTCTGGAACAAAATGGTCTTGATACCATATTTATATCCTAATAAAGGCAGCATAAAAAGGTTGGAAAATAAGTTTGGTACGCGGGGCAGAAATATCAGCTTTACATCTGCAGGGAAATAGGCTTCGGCCTGCTGGCGGTTATTTTTGCAGATAAAAAGGTAAATGATAAAACGACCATTGTTATTTTTTATCATTTCATTAACAAGGTTTTTTACCACTACGTTTCCGCTTGGCGGCCCTTCAAAAAACCATTTGGCGTCGATACCTACTTTTAGCTTTTCCATAATTATATTTTATGCGGTAACTAAAATTTCATTGTTTGCAGGATAGTATTCCCGGCGCGAGTGCAGGAAGATAGCTTCATCATAAAAGCCGTTCAGTTGCATCGTTCTTTTATCCCAGTTGTATTTTGGAGCGCACTGTAAAGTAGTTTTAGCCATGGTTGCCAACAGCTGCGGGTTTTTAAGCAAATGATTAATTACCACCGCCATGCGGGTTACCATTTTATCATGCGTATCCGGCAATATTTTGATTCCGCAGTTGCTGCATATTACATCGCCCATGCCACGGTGATCAATAGTTAAGGTAGGGACGCCATAACTCATGGCTTCGAAAACCACGGCCGGGTTATCTTCATCTATACTACTTATAATGTGCAGGTTAGATGTAGAAATCACTTTCAGTGCCGCGGTTCTTTCTACATGTCCATGCCAAACAACTTTTGAGGCGATGCCTAACAGGTCGGCTTTTTTCTCAAGCGATTTTCTTAAAGGCCCATCGCCCAGTACACACAGCTCCCAATTGGTTTGCTTAACAGCAGCCAGCGCCTCCAGGCATAAGACTAAATTTTTGCGATCTATCAAACTGCCGCACCAAACCAGCTGCGCTTTTTCTGTAAGCTTTTCAATATCCGTGTTGCTTGTAAATTGCTGTTCTTTAACGCCCTGCTCGGGCAAATAATAGGCATTGCGGTTATATCTTTTCTTTATCTCCGCCTGGCCCGAATGGGTGGCGGCTATCAGCACGTCGGCAATTTTGAACGCGTCGTTTATTCTTTTAGAATAGCTTAGCTGAAATTTATTAATGTAGTTTTTTATGGTAAACTTTACCTGTGCCGATGCAGGCATATGTTCCATCAATTTCCTGTCGATAAACTTTATGCCTCCTATAGGTCCCCAAACAAAAGGCTTATCCAACTGCCATAAGAAACCTGGCTCCCTGAAACCTATCGGCCCCAACTGATGCACCACATCTATATCAATTTTTTCAATAATGTTGCGGGCAACACGCAAAGCTTCCTTTTGCCACAAGTAGTAAGCGAAATAAAAGAACCAGCCAAACCCGGCCTTATCCAGTAAAGTGATCTTATCGGCAATGCGGCCTGCCCTAACTTCTATAAAATGAATATTTGTTTCAGGGTTATCTGCTATATATTGGCGCATGGTTTGGGTATCGCCCATAAAACCATCAGAGATACCATACAGCACCCATAGCTCATGCTGGGTGGCCAGGTTGATTATGGTGTTCCAGGCTGCAGCATATTCAGACCCTTTAAAGGGCGATATTGCATAAGCAGAGATAAGTATCTTTTTCTTCATAAGGCTATTTTAGGTTTATCGTTATGCAAAGGATCACTATAGAAATAGCGCCATCTTAATTGGTTCATATAGTTAAATAGCTTTGAGAACAGGAAGCTTAATCCCCTTAAGTGCCTGCTCATTACCTGTAGCTCTTCGTTATGCATTTTGCGGGTATCGCTGCTTACTCCATTGGTGCGCATATAAGCGATTATGGCATTCACATATTTTATCTTAAAGCCCTTTGCTTTAATGCGCAAAAACATATCAAAATCCATAGCTATTTTGAGCGAGGTATCATACAGGCCTGTTTCCTGGTAAACCTCTTTGCGCACAAAGCAGGTTGGGTGCATGATGTACATACCAAAGTTTAACCAACCCACTTTGCTGCGTTTGCTGCGCCTGTAGCCGTTGCCGCCTATCAGCATAATATCGCCGCAGCATACATCATCTGTTTCGGCAACGTTTTGCATCATAGTTTCTACCGCATGTGATACATACCAGTCGTCAGCATTAATCATCCCTATCCATTCTCCGGTGGCAAGTGCTATCCCTTTGTTAAAGCCGTCTGCTATACCGGCATCGCGCTCACTTATAATTCTGTGGATCTGGTCTCTGTACTTCTGTAAAACCTTCAAAGTACCATCGGTAGAGCCGCCGTCAACCACTATATACTCTATGTTTTGGTACGTTTGGTTAAGCACACTAAGAATAGTGTCTTCAATGGTGCCCGCGGCATTATATACCGTGGTGATGATGGATACTTTAGCTATATTAGTTTCCTGCTGCTTCATATTGCAAAATGTTTGATCCGACAAGGTCAAACCTGAGCATGCGCTCACGTTCTTCCACTTTAAAAACCAGCGATTTAAAATTAAGGTAACTGTAGCCCAGCGTAATCATCACAATGCTCATCTCTACGTTAAAGAGGGCCGTAACAATATAATTGGTTAAAAAAAGACTCAATATGCACCCAACCGCAAGGGCGGCAAACAGCTTAATAACAGGCTTGCTTTTTGTATCTGCATACTTTTTCCAGTTCATAAATACCAGCCTGAAAAACACTATAAAATAAGTAAGGATGCCTACTATTCCCGTTTTTACAAGCAGGTAGAGCCAGCCATTATGCAGCACCGGAATAAACCGGTAATCGGTATCCTCGCCCAGCCTTACAAAAGTTTTAAGATCTATCAGGTTACCAATACTGCCGAAAATCCACTCTTTGGTGCCGCTGTTAATGTATTGGTTAATAGCCATGAACGACTCGTAACCACGGTATTTGGTATTGATCTCTTCCTCGGTATTATAATTGCCGATGCTGAGCTCATTGAAAGAACCGAGAATTTTATCAGCAAAGTTGCCTGTAGTATTAGCCTTAAAAATATCAAAGGGGAAAACTATAACCAGCACAATCAAGAAAAATATAACCGGCAGCACCCATTTGCGTTTTACCTTATCAGCAACCAGCATTAATAAAAAGCAAAGGGTAATGATAAGGTAGGTACGGGATGCAAACATGTAAATGCCCATGCAATTGATCAGGACAAAAAGGTTAAACCAGCCCCGGCTAAACAGCCTGATATTAAATTTCTTTGTGAGCAGCAGGCAGGCCAGGGCTACCGGCGGGCCGGGCGTACCCACTATACCCACTGCGTAATGCGCCGAGTATGGGTCTGAGATAGAGCTTACACCCACATAATAAACCGAAATACCGGTTACAATTAAAGATGTTATCGCACCTGCATAAACCAGGGTTTTAAGAAAATTCTCGATGTCCATACGGCAGGCAAGCACAATACCAGAAAGGATAAAGAATACTGGCATAGAAAAATAATAGGCATCCTTAAAAATCAGGTAATTGCTGTTATTGTAACTGATAACAATGGCTAAAAAAACAGGGGCCATTAACAGGGCAAACCATTTAACCGCCTTAATAGCGGCAAAGTGCCTGTTTAAAGGCAAGAATATAATAAGGCCCGATATGCCTAAAACAATAGGCTGGATGTGAAAGTATGATGCCACAACCAGTACCAAAAGCAATATTTTATACAGTTGCTGGTTCATATACGGCTTCTTTGTAATGGTTATGTTTAATAAATACAGCCGGGTTTCCTGCCCAAACCTGTTCGTCCGGGATGCTTTGAAATACTACTGAGCCGGCGCCAACAATTGAATTTTCGCCAATAGTAACGCCTTTTAAAATAGTGGTATGGCCACCTATAAAAGCGCCGTCTTTAATTACAACGGGGCGGGTTTTTACGCCGTCCAGGCGCTCCGGAACGCTGTTGCGCATCCGTGCATCGAGCGAGTGAAAATCTGTATCATAGATAACTGTATTTATGCCGATCTTTACATGATTACCGATAGTGATACTGTCTTTGCAGATAAGCGCTACCGAGGTTACACCCACATGATCGCCTATGGTGATTGCGGCTCCCTTACCTACAGTAAAATAACAGCGCTGCTGCCTGCCGCCCATAGCAAAGTACTTGCCACTGTTAAACCAAAAACCCTTGCCAATACTTAGCTTACCGCCCATATTTACATCTACCACAGGGATGCCGTAGGCAACGAAATCGGGATTGAATTCAACGCCGTTTAAATAAAACTTAAAGCGGGTTACAGCATAAGAGTAAGCACGGGCTATCGTGAAATAAACAACCCTTAGTGCCCTGTAAGATTTTCTTATGATATAGTTGATACTCATAACCTGTTTTATTTAGGCGTTAAAAACACCTTTTGCCGTTCCGTTTAATAATTTTTTAGTCTGGATAGAAAACAGTATTGCCATTACCACAAATACAATTACGTTTGATAGCGTTACACCCGCTACTCCTATTCTGTTACCCAGAAAAATTGATAATGGTATATTGAAAAGCAGGCTTGCCAGGCATAGGTAAAGCTGTAAGCGCATTTTACCGATACCGTTTAAAAACTGCACGTAAATGGCCTGCCATATAAAAGTGATGGTATAAAGTGCCATCACTGCAGAAAGCCCGAACGAAATGCGCACGCTATTACCTAACCATAACCGGTAAATTGCAGGTGAGCAAACCAGCAGCACAAGTACACATGCGCTTAGCCCAAGCCATAATTTTTGAATACTTCCGACAGCCGTTTTTATCCATTCGTGATCTTGTTTTACGTAGGCTTCTGTAAATGCGCTCCAATAGGGAGAAATAGCAATTACAAAAAACATAAGCACCAGTGAAAAAAGCTTGTAGGCTACGTTAAAAGCAGTAACCGTCTCGGGGCCGAACAGCTGGGTGATCACGATATTGTCCGTTTCATACAGTCCCAGTGCGCCTATCTGGATGATGAAGAACGCAGCTCCTGTTTTTAGCAGTTGCGTTGCATAATTAAATTTTACACCTCTTATAGCCGGGGCTATGGTTTTGAGGCTTCCGTTGTAAAACCAAAGGCTACCTGCAAAAAGCACTGCCAAAGGAAGCATGGTTACCGCAAGCACCAAGTAAAGCAGAGATCCATGTGTATACTTTGCCAGTATAAGCACTGCTAAAAGCGTAGCCAGCTGACCTGCAAAATTTAGCAGAACCGGTAACGCCGGCTGTTGCGCCGCTGTAAGTACGTTGTTAATCAGCTGTATTACAAATTGCACGCAAAAGGATGCAAAAACAATAAGCACAATAAAGCTTAGATCGGGATTGGTACCCGGCAATACGTTTAAGATTTTGTACCAGTTAATATTAGGATTTACAAACTTAAAAACTATAAACAGCATTACCGAAATAACTACCAGCATTGCGTAGGCAGAACTAACATAGTTTTTTGCCCTATCGGTATTGTTCAGTGCAATATCTTCTGACAGTTTATTTTTAAGGCCGTTACCTAAACCCATATCAAACAAGGCAGCCCAGGTGATAACAGAGCTTATGGTAAGCCAGATACCATAGTTGGCTGCACCAACATATTTTATGGTTATCGGCAATAGTACAAATGATATGGCCGCGCTGCCGGCTTTTATCAAAACCGACTGCATCATATTTTTCCGGGCCCTGTTGGTACGCTCGTGAGAGGCCGAAAAAAATCTGCGGTAATTAGTTTGAAGAATGTGCAGCATAGCCATTGTGTTTATAAGAGGGCTTTAATTTTTTTAGCATTGCAGACAATTTATTACTCTCATCTTCCTGGTAATTGTAATTACCATAACCATACCCGTAACCGGTAATGTTGTTATTCTTTACCTCTATATCGTTTACTATTAGGTATAGCTGTTTGATCTTGCCGCTTCTGCGCAGATCATTCAATACGCCCAGCTGGGATTTGTGGGTGTAATTTTGCCTTACCACAAAGCAGGTTATATCTGCAAATTCTTCTATGATCAGCGCATCGGCAACCATGCCTACCGGCGCAGTATCTATGATCACGTAATCAAATTTTTTCTTCAGCGTTTGGATCAGTGTTTTCAACTGGTCGCCCATTAAAAGCTCGGCGGGGTTTGGCGGTACGGTACCCGATGAGATGAAATAAAAGTTATCATTAAAGGTAGAGGGCTTAATAAGCTTGTCCAGGTCGCTGTCTTCAGATACAACATAATCTGTAAAGCCGTAGCTGGTATTTACACCAATGTATTTAAGCAGTTTAGGCTTGCGCAGATCCAGCTCCAGCAATACCACCTTTTTGCCAGACATGGCAATAGAGTTACCCAGGTTAAGCGAGATAAACGATTTACCCTCGCCGCTCATGCTGGAGGTGAACATAATAACGTTAGATTTTTTGCGGTCTGTTACATATTTAAGACTGGCACGCAGCGCCCTTATTTCTTCTGAAATGATGGAGCGCGCATCGTTATAGATCAGCAGTTTCTTCTTATTGTTGTTACGGCTTATTTCGCCAAGCAAAGGTACATCGGTATGTTTTTCGATATCGGCCTTAGTGCTTATACGGGTATTAAACAGTTCTTTTAAACTTAAACCTGTTGCCGGGATAAACAAACCTGCAAAAAGCGCAATGGTATAAATAAGCGATCTTTTAGGGCCGTATGGGTCTTCTTCACTTTCGGCATTGTCCAGTATGCGGCAGTTGGAAATGGTAGCCGTTTGCGATATGGCCGTTTCTTCACGCTTTTGCAGCAGGTATAGGTAAAGATCCTGCTTTAAGCTTTGCTCGCGCGAGTAATCAAGGTAAATTCTTTCTTTAACCGGCGCATTGGCAATTTTGCTATCTATTTCAGAGTTCTGTTGTTTTACTTCTGCCTGCGAGATCTGCAAACTATGGCGATAATTCTTCAGGCTCGACATCAGCGCGGTACGGGCAAGCTCTATCTGCTGATCCAGGTTTTTTATCACCGGGCTGGTTTCAAGCAGCGTAAGTTTCAACTGCTCTTTACGGATCAGCATTTCGTTGTAAGCATTTATTGCCGAACCGAAAGACATATCCTTTGTAATAAGCGAACTTGGTACAACCTGCGGGTTATTTACATCATTTACGTACTTGTACAGATCGTTCACAACAGCCAGTTGAACATCGTTATCATTCAGCTTTTTCTGGTAATCATTGGCGCCTTCAATCAATGCTTTTGACTGTGCGTTTATATCCGAGATCTTGTTGCTCACTTTGTACCGCTCCAGGTTCTTTTCAACCTTGTTAAGTTCTGCGCCAACCACAATAAGGCGGTTGTCTATAAACTTCATAGTACTGTCGGCTATTCTTATCTTATTGGCCAGGTTGTTCTGAAGGTAGAACTGCATAAACTTCTGTAGTATCAGCTCGCCCTTTTTAGGGTTTTCATAGCTAAGCTGCAAGTCTATCACGGTAGCCTGCTTATCGTCCAACCCGGCGGTAAATTTTCCTGCCAGTTCGTTTTCAGCCTGTTTTAAGGATTTTACAATAACGTTGTATTTTCCCTCCGGCTCAAACTTCTTTGCCTTGTCAAGCACCAGGTTATAATTTGCCAACTGAACCGGCCTACCGAAACTACCCGTTACATCTACATCATTTTTGCTATCGGTAAGCCGGTAAGTATCGGCATTAAGTATCTCTACTACATATTTTGAAATTTTTGGTAAATCTTCATTGTTTGAGAGCTGCACCGTGAACGGGGCATCGCCAAAAAGCTCCGTAGATCTCAATGCGCTTTTTTTGTATACATGAATGTTAATGTTTAGGTCGGCAATTACCTTTTTTAACAGGCTGCGCGATTTTAAAACCTTCACCTCGTTATCGGCATTGCTCTTGATATCAAAAAGCGACGACAGGTCTGAACTTACATTGCTGGTTAATGATTTAGACGGCGAATTTTTGTCGTCTTCAACAATAATCTTGCTGGCAATATTCCATTGGCTTGGCAAATATTGAATGTAGCAAAACGCCGCGATCAGGCAGATAGCCACACCAGCGGCAAACAGGTACCAGTAGTTAATCACTACCGCCATTAAATTTCTGAACTCGCTAACGTTCTCTTCTTTTTTGTAGGTAAAGTCAAGCTTGTCGGCCAAAATGTCCCGGTTGTTCATATATCGTTCTTTAGTTTAAGTAAAGCCTTTGTTTGTAATAACTGTTAAGAAAATCTGTAGCGAACAGCTGCCTTTATTACGGGCTTACGGATAGTGAAGTTAGTAGATAACAGCCTGATAAGCATGCCTCAAGGGGCGATGAACAAAATAAACGGAAACTTTAGAATGAACAAAACGAACAAACGATAACTCAGGTGAGCAGTTCAGATTTTTCGAATTTAACTCAAAATATAAATCAAAACCAAAACAGCTCAACTGTTACAAGTGCAATTCGTTTAAAAAATGGACACAATCCATTGCAAACAGCTAAATTTATGGCGGCATAAATACATCTACCATGCAACCATATTTACTGGGAATAGACATTGGCACCGGCAGCACCAAAGCTGTAGCCGTAAATTACAGCGGGAAAGCACTTGAACTTACGCAGCACTATTACCCGGTTAAGAGCCCGCAGCCCGGTTACAGTGAACAAGAGCCCGAATTGATATTACAAGCCTTTATCAGTTGCGTTAACGACATCGTGAACAAAATGGATACGGCACCTCATGCTATCAGCTTTAGCAGTGCGATGCATGGTGTGATCCCTGTTGATAAGACCGGAAAGCCCCTTGCAGATATGATGACCTGGGCTGACGCCCGCAGCCAGGATATTGCCCAGAAACTGCGGGATAGTGCCGATGGGCCGGGTATTTATGAAACATCCGGCACGCCAATACATGCCATGACACCGCTTTGCAAGCTGATGTGGCTGCGTGATAACAACCCTGATGTTTTTAAGGCGACTGAAAAGTTCATTTCCATAAAAGAATATATCTGGCATTACCTGTTTGATGTTTACCAGGTAGATTATGCTATGGCATCCTCAACCGGGATGTTTGACATAAAGCAGTTAAAGTGGAACCCTAAAGCCTGCGAACTGGCCGGCATTACTGTTGCCAAACTTTCAGAGTCGGTTAATACCACCTACCAGCGTAAGGGTTTGAGCATGCGGGCAGCAGCAGAACTTAAATTAAATGCTGATTGCGCTTTTGTAATTGGCGCCAGCGATGGCTGCTGCGCTAACCTGGGCAGTTTTATTTCTGAAGGCATTGCCTCGCTTACCATTGGCACCAGCGGTGCAGTAAGGATTACGACCAGCAAACCGGTTAATAACTTTGGGGCTATGGTATTTAATTACCTGCTGGATGAAAAAACATTTGTGAGCGGCGGTGCCGTTAATAATGGCGGCATAGCACTGCAATGGCTGCTAAAAAGCATGCTGAACAAAAAACTCCCCGGCCATAGCGACTATGACGAGGCTTTTGCCGAAATGGCAACAGTTGCGCCCGGCAGCGATGGCCTGATCTTTCTACCTTATTTGTATGGCGAGCGCGCCCCACTTTGGGATACTAAAAGCTGCGGCGTATTTTTCAATATTAAACCCGGCCATACACAGGCGCACTTTTTAAGGGCCGGGCTGGAAGGCATCTGCTTTGCATTGAATGACGTGCTGCAAACGCTGGAGCAATCTTCTTTACCCATTCATCAGCTTAATATTAGCGGCGGGTTTATTACCTCTGTTGTTTGGACACAAATGCTGGCAGATATTACCGGCAAAAAACTGGTTATTGCCCAACAAGAAGATGCATCTGCGATGGGAGCCATTTTTTTGGCCATGCAATCGCTCAACATTGAAATAAAGAACGAACCGCAAACCGGAGATGAAAAATCCATATCGCCAAATGAGCAAAACGTAAAGGTCTACCAAAAGGGCTTCAGCGTATTTAAAAAACTGTATGAAAGCCTGAAAGATACCATGCACTGGGCGCATGACCTGGATTAACACATCCGTGGTTATTCAACTCATCGTCATATAGCTTTTGCATTTAATTTTTTAGGCAACTTTTTAATAAGTTTGAACATGATTTCAAAAACACGACAAATTCTATCAACCATACTGATATTCGGCTTAATAAATACGGTCTCTGCGCAGGTAAAGCTAAAGGCTGGTACCTGGCGGGGTGCGCTTAAAAACTCGGCAGGCCTTGAGTTGCCATTCAACTTTATTGTAAAAGATACGGCGGGCCGCCAGCAGTTGGCCATAATAAATGGCGATGAGCGCTTTATTGTTCCCGATGTAAGGACCAATGGCGATTCTGTTTTTATCCGCATGCCTTTGTTTGATTCTGAGTTTAAGTTACGCCTGCAGGATGATAAATTGCGGGGCCAATGGATAAGGCATCTGGGCACCCGCGATGCAGCAATGGAATTTACTGCTACAGCCGATGCAAGCTGGCGTTTTTTTAAAGATGGTGAAAAACCTGCTTATAATGCAGGCGGTCGCTGGGCCGCTGTTTTTGATGCAGGCACTGCAGGCGAAGACAAGCTGGTTGGCGAGTTTAAACAGGAAGGATCAAAATTAACAGGAACGTTTTTAAGCACCACAGGCGATTACCGTTACCTGGAAGGAACAGTTGCCGGCAATAAGCTATACCTTTCTTGCTTTGACGGCGGCCATGCTTATTTGTTTACAGCCAACATGAGCGATGAAAAAACCTTGGCTGACGGTAAACTGTATGCAGGTTTAAGCGGGCTTGACAACTGGAGCGCTGTAAAGGATGCAAATGCCAAGCTGCCTGACGCTTATTCGCTTACGGCCCTGAAACCCGGTTATAAAAAAATCGACTTTACGTTTAAAGACATAAATGGCAAGCCGGTATCATTAAGCGACAGTCGTTTTAAAAACAAAGTGGTAATTGTGCAGATCCTGGGTTCGTGGTGCCCAAACTGTATGGACGAAACTAATTTTATGGTGAACACCTATTACCCTAAATATCATAAAAAGGGTGTAGAAGTAGTAGGCCTGGCTTACGAGCGCACAACAGATTTTGCTAAATCGCAAAAAACATTGCAGCAGTTAAAAACCCGCTTTAATGTTCCATACCCATTGCTTATAACCGGCTACACCAGCAATAAAGATGATGCTGCCAAAAGCTTACCCATGCTAAGCAGCGTTGTAGGTTTCCCTACTACCATCATCATTGATAAAAACGGCGATGTACGTAAAATACATACCGGCTTTAGCGGCCCGGGTACCGGCGAATACTACACCCAGTTTATTGACGAGTTTGAAAAACTAACCGACGATCTGCTGGCAGAAAAATAAGCCTTAACTTTTCTCCTCCCAGATCATACAAAGGTGCAGGATAGTTTCAACAGCTTTCTGCATGTCCTGCACCGATACCCACTCCTGTCTGCCATGAAAGGCATGTTCACCGGCAAATATATTGGGGCAGGGCAAGCCCATAAATGAGAGGCGCGAGCCGTCTGTACCGCCACGGATGCTGCACAATTTAGCCTGCATCCCGGCACGTTTAATAGCTTCTATACCATATTCTACAATTTGCGGATGCTGATCGAGTACAGTCCGCATATTGCGGTATTGCTCTTTTACCTGTAACTCGAACGAGGACGAAGAGTAATTCTTCAAAATAGTCTTTGCTGTTTGTTTTATGCGTTCAGCATGTTCCGTAAGCTTTTTCGTTTCAAAGTCCCTGATAATAAAATCGATAGTTGCTTCTTCTACATGCCCGCTTATACCAACCGGATGCACAAAGCCCTGCATACCATCCGTGCCTTCGGGCGAAAGATCAAATGGCAGGGCAGCAATAACCTCAGCGGCTATTTTAATGGCGCTTTCCATTTTTCCTTTCGCAAAGCCTGGGTGCGCACTTACTCCATGAATAATAAGCTTTGCACCATCGGCAGAAAAAGTTTCATTTTCCATGTTACCGGCACTTTCGCCATCCATAGTATACCCTGCGTAAGCACCCAGTTTTTTAATATCTACCTTATCTACCCCGCGACCTATTTCCTCATCAGGCGTAAACAGTATGCGGATATTGCCATGCTTAATTTCCGGATGTGTCATTAACTGGTAGCAAGCATCCATGATCTCGGCTACACCTGCTTTATTGTCGGCCCCTAACAAGGTTGTGCCGCTGGCAGTGATCACATCATTTCCTATCTGGTTTTTCAGATCGGGATGATCGGCCATTCTTATAACCTGCGAGTTATCATCCGGCAGTATGATATCGGCACCATTGTAGTTTTTATGAACAATGGGCTTAACACCTGCCCCGCTGCAATCTGGTGCGGTATCCATATGTGAGCAAAAGCAGATAACCGGCACATTATCTTTAACGGTTGTGGCAGGTATAGTAGCGTAAATATAACCGTATTCATCTAAATGTGCATCTGTAACCCCAATAGCCTGTAATTCGTTTAATAGCAGGCTACCAAGGTCTTTCTGCTTTTGAGTAGAAGGAATGGTATCAGAAAATGGATTTGATTGTGTATCTATAGTTACATATTTAAGAAACCTTTCGGCAACTGTAAAACGCAGGGATGAAGTAAAATTCATAAGCAGTAATGTTGGTAATTTTTTTAATTTTGAAAGAGCATAATTACCCCCTGGCTAATTTGTAAATATTGATTAACATTTGGTATTGAAAAAGCATATTTTATTTGTACTTGCGTTAGCTGCATCCCTTACGGCAAAGGCGCAGGCTGGATACAACTACTACCAGTGGGGTGTTGGCGCAGATGCTTTTTTAGAGCGGGGTTATACCAATGTACCTAAACAAAATGAGCAGTTAGGGTTTAACATTAACGCCATTTATAATTATAACCCTTACTTACCCATTATTGCAGAATTTCAGAGAGGAACTTTATCCGGTGGGGGCCTTACGGTAAACCGGGACCGTTTCGGCAGAAAATTTGTTAACAACTACACTGCAATAGCTATCCATGCCGATGTGCAGCTGGGTGCCATGATAGATTATGAAGACGACTGGTTTAAAAACGCGGTAAAAGGATTTTACCTGGGTGCCGGGTTTGGCTATATAATAAGCAATGTTCATAACCAGCGTACTAACGTTATACCACAAAATGGCTCGTTAAGTTATGTTTTTCCAGGGAAAGACCATAGCCGCGACCCACTGATACCCCTTCGTTTTGGTTATGAGATAAAGATTTATGATACTTACGGCGAACCAGGTTACGCTATTGACATTGGCTACGTTCATAACCTTGCCTTTGGTGAGGGCATTGACGGCTATGACGACCCGCCATCTAAATTCAAGAACAATGCGGTAGACCAGTACCGCCAGGTAACCATCGGCTTTAAATACTTCCTGTACATTGGCCGCGATGTATCCTATAATAAACGCGTTCGTAATTACGCTTACTAAAACCATGAATATTGAGGTATTAAGAGATTATTGCCTGGCAAAACCGCATGTTGAAGAAGGCCTTCCCTTTGGAGAAGATACCCTTGTTTTCAGGGTTGGTGGTAAGATCTTTTTGCTGATCAGCATCAGTACCGGTAACCGCTTTAATGTTAAATGCGACCCCGAACTTGCCGTTGAACTGCGCGACCAACATAACGAAGTACAGCCCGGTTTCCACATGAATAAAAGACATTGGAACACCGTTTACATGGATGGCTCGCTTACCGAAAAACAACTTCGCGAAATGATAGACCACTCTTACGACATCATTTTCAAATCCCTGCCAAAAAAGGTAAGGGAAGAGTTAGCTGGGTGAGGTTATTTGTTGCCTGTTGTTGGTTGTCTGTTGCCGGTTGCCTGGAATTTTTTTTGGAGCCTATCACACGCTTTAGATTATTCACTTTTCATTTACGTATTACTGTAACTAAAAACTGACAACCGGAACTATCTTCCAGCAACACACAACTGACAACGGACAACTGAAAACCGGCAACAGAAAAGCTATCTTTGCGAAAAAACCTTTTTAATGAAACTAATCCTTACTGCCTGCCTGGTTCTTTGTTTATTTTTTAGGGCCGATGCACAGCTTACCCCTTTTGAGTTAAGTAGAGACAAAAACTATACGGCAACTTATGGCGAGGTGATGGCTTATTATAAAAGTCTTACTGCACATTACCCGCAAATAAAGCTGATAAACTATGGCACTACGGATGTAGGTAAACCCTTAACGCTGGTGGTGCTATCGCGAGACAATGTTTTTGACCCGGCATTAATTAAAAAGCAGGATAAACGGGTACTGCTAATTAATAACGGCATCCATCCCGGCGAGCCAGAAGGTATTGATGCCAGCATGATGCTTTGCAGGGATATGCTTAAAAGCAACGCCCTGCCAAAAAATATGGTGATCTGCTTTATTGCAGTTTATAACATTGATGGTTGTCTTAACCGTGGCGTAAGCCGTATAAACCAGAACGGGCCGCGGGCTTACGGCTTTAGAGGCAATTACCGCAACCTGGATCTTAACCGCGATTTTATAAAGGCCGACAGCCGGAACGCCCTTGCCTTTGAGCAGATCCTGAATACCTGGAATCCCGAGGTATTTTTGGATAACCACACCAGCGATGGTGCGGATTACCAATATGTAATGACACTGATAGAAACCCAGAAGGATAAACAAAACCCCATACTGGCAGCCTACACATCTAAAACACTTTCGCCTTATTTGTACAAACACATGGCAAATAGCGGTTTTGAGATGACGCCCTATGTAGAAAGTGAAGACAAATCGCCCGATAACGGCATTGTGAGCTTTTTGGAAACGCCGCGATTTGCAACGGGTTACACTGCCCAGCATAACATTATTAGCTACATCACAGAAACGCACATGCTAAAACCTTTTGATAAAAGGGTTTATGCCACTTATGATTTTATGCAAGGATTGATAGCCATTTGCGAGCGCGACGCAAAATTGATTGGTGAGCTGAAACACCAGGCCGATGAACAGGTAAGCAAACAGCAAACCTTTGCACTTAATTGGGATGTGGACATGGCAAATGTAGATTCCTTAACATTTAAGGGCTACACCGCCGGTTACAAAAACAGCGAAGTAAGCGGCCTGCCAAGGCTTTACTATGATCGTTCAAAGCCTTATACTAAAACTATTAAATACTATGATAATTATAAGGTAACGGCCTCAGTTGAAAAGCCGACCGCCTACATCATTCCGCAGGCCTGGGGCAAGATCATTGATCTTTACAGATTAAACAACGTAAAAATGAGCAGGCTCCTGCACGATACCACGCTTACCTTGCAGATGTATTATATAGGTGATTATAAAACGCCTCAGCGACCCTTTGAAGGGCATTACCTGCACAGCGAGGTAAAGCTGAACCCTGTAACTATGCCCGTTAAATTTTACGAGGGCGATTACGTTATATACACAAACCAGCCCCTTAACCGTTACATAGTTGAAACGCTTGAGCCGCAGGGAGTAGATTCTTTTTTTGCCTGGAACTTTTTTGATTCTGTTTTAGGCGAGAAAGAATATTTTTCAGATTATGTGTTTGAAGATGTTGCCGCCAATCAGCTTAAAAACGACCCGGAATTGCGTAAAAAACTGGATGATGAAAAAGCTAAAAATCCTAAACTGGCAGCCAGCGCAGCATTACAGCTTAACTTTGTATACCGCAACTCACCTTATTTTGAAAAAACATACCTTCGCTACCCGGTAGGGAGATTACTTACCGATACTAAACTCGATTTAAAATGATTGAAATTTTGCAGATAGCGCCGGTGGCGTCGTTCATATTTGTGATTACCCTGATAACATCTATCATGGCGTTCTCTAATGATAATATCTACAGCAACTTTATTCTTAACCCTTATGATGTATACCGCGGCAAGCGTATTTACAGTGTAGTAACCAGCGGGCTTATCCATAACGACTGGATGCACCTGTTCTTTAACCTATTCTCGTATTATTTCTTCGCCTTTAACCTGGAACCAATCTTGGGCCACTGGCAGTTTGGGATGCTGTATACCTTTAGTTTAATATTAAGCGACCTGCCAACCGTTTATAAACATAAAAACGACCAATGGTATCATAGCCTGGGTGCATCGGGTGCGGTAAGTGCGGTTATATTTAGCGCTATACTGTTTAACCCCTTAAGTAAAATGATGATATTGCCGCTGCCTATACCCATCCCGGCGGTATTATTTGGCGTGCTGTACCTTATTTATTGTAACTACGCCTCTAAATATTCAAGGGATAATATTAACCACGATGCGCACTTTTTTGGGGCCATAAGCGGTTTGCTCATTACCATTGCACTACAGCCACATGTAGTTGGTTTCTTTTTATTCCAGGTTAGCGCGGGAGTTCGATCTCTGCTGCATTTTTAAGGCTGCCATCGGCCTCAAATAAAAAGCTCATGGGCTGCTCGGGATTTTTTATAATTTCGAGCAGCAAAAAGCCCCAGTTTTTCCAGAAACTTTCCAGTACCTGCCCAAAAGTTTTATTCAGCCAGTCGTCAAACAAAGGGCGGCTGCTCATACCTCTAAGCGGCATTGCTTCAATATAGATCTCCTCGCCTACCGGCAATATGTTATACTCCGGCAGCCGGTTAAACAGGTAGGCCGAATAAAAAACACGCCCGCAAAATTCTTCAAACTGTATAGGGTGCAGTACCTGGTCTTTTAGCTTATCATAAATTTCCTGGTGGTACTGCTTGTTTGCGCCATTGTCCTGCAGGCAAATGATCAATCCAAAATCTTTTATCCGTAATGAAAAGGTAAGCGTGTTGATCTCATCGCGATAGCCAAACTCTTCGGGGTTGTTATCAACCTTAAATATAAAAATGCTAAAGGGCTCAAAATCTTCAAAAACAACCGGCAGGTTAATGCTTTGCAGCATCAGATGCAGGTTACTGAATTTATGAACAATAGATTGCGATATATTAAATTCTTCGCCCTGAGCATGCTGCTGTTTTATCCCGGCCTGTATCTCATTAAAGATAATTCCGTAAAGTAATTTGCCTGCCCACTTAAACAGCTTTAAGCCATCCAGATTTTTTACCGCTTCGTAACCGGCTTCAAAGGCGGCAGCAACCTCCGTCTCTAAAGGCTCTAAAAAGGTTTCGTTAATTGATGCTGAGCAGGGCATCTTCAGGTCCTTATAAGTTGCCATGGTTTCGTCCAACAGCTTAAATGGCTTATCTTCCAGGCCGTACCGGCTCATAAGCCACTGCGGAAACACCTGTATCCTTTCCTCGTCGGTAATGAGGGTTTTACCCGTTAAAAAGCATTTTTTATTGCTGAAATTAAAATTATTGAACGGGGAATATATTTGTGCCGGCATGCTGCAAAGATAAGCATCAAATCTGCGCTGAAAATTTTAGCTTTGAATTTAACATGAAACTGACTTATCAACCTTTTGAGCTGCTGCTTAGGCATACATTTACCATCGCGAAGTTTTCGCGTAATTCTACTCCTGTAATGCTGATAAAAATTGAGCATGAAGGTTACACCGGTTATGGCGAGGCATCAATGGTGCCCTATATGGGCGAAAGTTTTGAATCAGCTAACACCTTTTTGAATAAGGTGGATACTGCCCAGTTCACTTATCCCTTTAATTTCGATGCGATTATCAATTATTTTGATAGCATATCACCCGGTAACCCGGCCATCAAAGCCGGGATAGATATTGCCCTGCATGACCTGGATGGTAAGCTGCAAAATAAACCTTGCTGGCAATTACTCGGTTCCGATCCTATCCAGATGCCTTTAACCAGTTTCACCATCGGCATTGATACACCCCAGATAATGATTGAGAAGGTTAAAGAAGCACCCGACTGTAAGATCATTAAAGTAAAACTCGGCCGAGACAGCGACCGCGAACTGATTACTACCATTCGCAGCGTTACAGATAAACCGCTTTTTGTAGATGCTAACCAGGGATGGACTGACCTGCAGCAAAGCCTTGACCTTACCCATTGGCTGCACGAACAAGGCGTTTTATTGATTGAGCAGCCTATGGTAAAAACAGACCCCGACAGTAATGCCTGGCTCACCGAACGCAGCCCGATCCCTATTATTGGTGACGAAGCGGTACAGCGATTGGCCGATGTAGAAAAAGCACAAGGTGTTTACCATGGCATTAACATTAAGCTAATGAAATCGGCGGGAATGCATGAGGCAAAGCTGATGATAGAAAAAGCAAATTCACTGGGTTTAAAACTGATGATAGGCTGCATGAGTGAAACCAGCTGCGCCACCCTGGCCGCCGCTGCACTTGCACCGCAATGCCACTGGGCAGACCTTGACGGCCCATTTTTAACAAGCAACAACCCCTGCCTGATGCCTGCCTTTAAAAACGGCAAATGGGTTTTGGAAAATCAACCGGGCCTGGGGCTTTAGCACCCGGCAGTGTAAACAACTAAGCATCAAGGCAAAACGTTGCCTATTCTTTTATCATTCCCGTGACATTACAACGTGCGGTATTTTCGTAATTTTGTATTGAGATGACTATCACGAGAGAACAAGTTTTACAAGCCTTAAGTAATGTTGAGGAACCCGATCTTAAAAAGGACCTGGTAACCTTAAACATGATACAGGATATACATATTGACGGTAACAACGTTAGCTTTTCGGTAATACTTACCACCCCGGCCTGCCCGTTGAAGGCCATGATTGAGAATGCCTGCCGCAATGCCATTCTGCACTTTGTAAGTAAAGAAGCGGTGATCAATATCAATATGACATCGCGGGTTACCACGCAGAAAAACACCGGTGTACCGGGTGTTAAAAATATCATAGCGGTAGCATCCGGCAAGGGTGGTGTAGGAAAATCTACCGTGTCTGTAAACCTTGCACTGGCTTTGGCTAAAACAGGCGCTAAGGTAGGCCTTATAGATGCAGATATTTACGGCCCTTCTATCCCCATCATGTTCGGGTTAGAAAATGCCCGCCCGCGTGCAAGTGAAGCAAATGGAAAAACCCGGATAGAACCGATAGAAAAATATGGTATTAAATTACTATCGATAGGTTTTTTTACCGATCCTAACCAGCCAGTTCCATGGCGCGGGCCAATGGTGTCTACAGCGGTAAAACAGCTTTTTAACGATGCAGACTGGGGCGAATTAGATTACCTGGTGGTAGACCTGCCTCCTGGTACCGGCGATATACATATTACCGTTACGCAAACCTTCCCGGTAACCGGTGCAGTAATTGTTACAACCCCGCAAAACGTAGCCCTTGCCGACGCTAAAAAAGGAATTGGCATGTTTATGATGCCTGCCATTAATGTACCGTTGCTGGGTATTGTGGAGAACATGGCTTACTTTACCCCTGCCGAGTTGCCCGAAAATAAATATTACATTTTTGGACAAGGTGGTGGTAAGAAACTGGCTGCGCAATTGGATGTGCCGCTTTTGGCTGAAATTCCGCTGGTAAAAAGCATTAGCGAATCGGGCGATGCGGGTGCGCCGGTAATGCTTGACGAAAGCAGCGTTACAGCAAAAGCGTTTATGGAAATGGCTGAGCGCGTGGCACAGCAGGTGGCAATTTGTAATGCAAAAGCCATCGGCATCCAACAGCAAGCGGCCGGTTCTGTGGCTTGATTGTTGAAAAACAATCACATAAATGGAAGTTTTTGTAAATAATTAATAACTTTACTTTCTTAATATCAGGATACAAATGAGTTTAACAGAACAGGTAGAGGCGGCGTTGGATACCATTCGCCCGTATTTGGTGGCAGATGGCGGGAATGTTTCTATTGAAGAAATTACTCCGGAGAATGTAGTTAAGCTAAAATTACTTGGCTCATGCGAGTCATGCCCTATGAGCATCATGACCCTAAAAGCGGGCATTGCAGAAGCTATAAAAAAAGCCGTTCCGGAAATTACAGGTATCGAAGCCATCAACCTGACAGATATCGATGACCCTAACGCTAAAATGCCGGCAAACCTGCTATAGTGTTAAGTTTTGTTAAATTATAAACCACGTGGCCGTAATAGCCTAACTTTGCTAAGTTCAAAAAATCTGTTTAACAGGCAATAAAAATATCAACCCCGCTGATTAATAAATGAAGAAGATAATTGGCATATTATTTTTGCTTTTTGTTACTATAACTGCATTTGCGCAAAAGCCTGAAAAGGCAATTGTGCAATTTAGCGGTATTGTACGTAACGCCGATAGTACAAATTTAATAGTGCCCTACGTAAGTATTGTTAACTTAACTACCAAAGGGATAGTAAACCAATCCAGCTATAATGGCTACTATTCTTTCCCTGCACACGAATTGGATACGCTCCGTTTTTCGTCGGTGGGTTATGCGTCGGTTGATATTGTTATTCCGCCTAACGTAAAAACAAAAAGCTTTACAACGGTTATTAAATTAAAGCCGCAGATTATTAACCTGCCGGTGTTCAGGGTTTTCCCGTGGGCAACTACAGAAGAGTTCACCAAAGACTTTATAACAATGAAGGTTGCTGATGACGACCTTTCTATTGCCGAAAAAAATGTGAGCCGCTCATCTATCATGGCCCTGGAGCGTACATTGCCAAGAGACGGCCCGGAAATGAGCAATATACAGGAGTTTCACAACGGTGTACTTAATTCTCACTCTATTACAAACCCGCTCTTAAATCCGTTTAACTGGGGTACCCTTATAAAAGAAATAGCAGACGGCGACAGAAGCCGGGGCGTAACCACGCCTACAAGCGCAAGCGCCACAACAGGAAATTAAACAACAAAGCCGGGCATGCCCGGCTTTGTTGTTATAAGTTATTTCTTCAGCTATCTCTTCTTTTTTACCGCAGGGAATTTCATCTTATACTCTACATCCACAATTCCGCGGGATATATCGTTCAGCTTTTTTTCAATCAGGCGTTTACGCAGCGGGCTTAGTTTATCTGTAAACAGTTTGCCTTCAATGTGATCATATTCATGCTGTATCACACGCGCAGCCATGCCCTTAAAGGTTTCTTCGTGATGTTTCCATTCCTCGTCATAATAAGACAAACGTACTACCGGGCAGCGGTAAACATCTTCTCTTATATCCGGAATGCTCAGGCAGCCTTCGTTAAAGGCCCATTCTTCGCCGGTTTCTTCCAGTATGGTTGCGTTGATAAATGCTTTTTTAAAATCTTTTAAACTATCCTCCTCATCAGAGAATGGTGTTGCATCAATAACAAACAGACGCATAGATAAGCCAACCTGCGGCGCGGCCAGTCCTACTCCCCTTGCGGCATACATGGTTTCGAACATGTTGGCAACAAGCTCTTTTATATGCGGATATTCGTCAGGCTCAATTGCTGTCGCTTTTCGTCTTAAAACAGGGTCGCCGTATGCTACAATAGGAAATTTCATCCTGCAAAAGTAAGGGTTTATTGCTTAGGCTCAAAAATCAAAGTGACCATCCGGCTCATATCAAAAATATCATTACTTATCGCTAACATTTCTGCTGCTGTTACCCGGTTAATTTTATCAAATACCTGTTGCAGGCTGTCTATGTGATTAAAATCAAGCAGGCTTTTTGCCATGGATATGATCAGGCTTAAGCGGTTTTCTTCGGCCAGGGCAATCTGCCCTATAAATTTTTCTTTGGCCTGCTGCAATTGCAGCGTACCCAGCTTTTGCTCGCGCAGTTTCTTTAATTCCTTTTGTACCAGCCGCGCGGCCTTATCGGCCTTATCTGCATCGGTACCAAAATAAACGGAGAATATGCCCGTGTCGCTAAAAGGCGTATAATTTGATTCAATGGTGTAGGCAATACCATGCTTTTCCCTTATCTCGAGATTTAGCCTGCTGCTCATACCCATGCCACCCAGCAAATTGTTTAAAAGCAGCAGCCCGTATTTATACTCGTGTGTAGAAGGATAGGCCTGCGTACCCATTACATAGTGCGTTTGGGAGATTGGTTTCGTAACAATGTAGTTACTACCGGTATTTTTTTGTGGTATTTTGCGGTGCTTTTGGGCGTTATTTTCAGCAAGTGTGCCAAAATATTTTTCGCAAAGGCGTACTGTCTTTTTAAAATCGTAATTGCCGAAAACGGCAAAGATCATTTCGCGGGTATTGTAATTGGCGGTTATAAAATCATTTATATCGTCTGTATTGAGCCTTCCTACCGTCTCTGTGGTACCCAATATATTTTGTCCTATAGGCTCGTCTTTAAATAAAAAACTCTCAAAATCATCCTGGATCGCTTCTTCAGGCTGATCGAGATAAGAAGAAATTTCGTCTAAAATAACGCCTCTTTCCTTTTCCTGCTCATCCTCGGGGAAGGTAGAATGGAACAAAATATCCTCAAAAAGATCGATTGTGCGCTCCAGGTGCTGATTTAAAAAAGACGCGTGGATGCACGTATATTCCTTTGTGGTGTAAGCATTTAGATCGGCACCCACCAATTCAAGACGGTTTAAGATCTGGTTAGTGTTTCGCCGTTCGGTTTCTTTAAACAGCAGGTGTTCTATAAAATGCGCCAAACCTGTCTGGTGTTCCCGTTCATCGCGCGAGCCAGCATTTACAATAAAACAACAATGTGTAATTGACGACGGAGAATATTTAAAAAGTATCCGGATGCCGTTGGGCAAAGTGTGAACCTGGTAATCCATATATAGCGCCGCAAAGATACCGTTTTTATATCGTGAAAAACTTTAAGGCTATGACTCCATGCTTTTCACCGAAAGGTAATTTCACCCTTTGGTGTTATTTTGACACTTTTCTACTTCATAGTTATTTTATTAATTTAGGGGCCATGAAAACCAAAATAGCCGATCTTGAATTTGAGCCGCTCATTCCAGCAAAAGACATTGAAGAACGTGTTAAGGCGATTGGTTTACAATTGAGCGCCGACTACCAGCATACCATACCAGTTTTTGTAGGAGTTTTAAATGGCAGTTTTCTTTTCTTTGCCGACCTGATAAGACAGATTGATATTCCCTGCGAAATTACATTTACCAAGCTTGCATCATACTATGGCGGAACGCAAAGCAGCCTCAACATCCGTAACGATATAGATTTTAGTGTTGATATTACAGGCCGCGATGTGGTAATTATTGAAGATATTGTAGATACCGGCAATACTGCACATTACCTGCTGGATAAGTTAAGGCTCTTAAGGCCTGCTTCAATTAAAATGTGTTCATTGCTGCTAAAACCTGCAGCCTTGCAAAACAAAGTAGAAGAACTTGATTACGTGGGTTTTGAAATAGCAAATGATTTTGTGGTAGGTTACGGCCTGGACTACAAAGAGATGGGCCGCAATCTTAAAGATATTTACAAAAGAATTTTATAAAACAAAAGGCCTGCACGTTGAAAATGCAGGCCTTGTTGTTTATAGCTATTTTAGTTAAAATTCAGCGTTTTTAGGGAAACGAGGAAAAGGGATTACATCCCTGATGTTGCCCATACCTGTTACAAACAGCACCAGCCGTTCAAAACCAAGCCCGAAACCGGCATGAGGACAAGCACCAAAGCGGCGCGTATCCAGGTACCACCAAAGTTCTTCTTTTGGTATTCCCATCTCGTCCATACGTTGCTCCAGTTTATCTAAACGCTCCTCGCGCTGCGAGCCCCCTACCATTTCGCCTATGCCGGGGAAAAGTACATCCATAGCACGTACGGTCTTGCCGTCGTCGTTCTGGCGCATGTAAAAGGCTTTTATTTCTTTCGGATAATCAGACAGTATTACCGGCTTTTTAAAATGCTTTTCAACCAGGTAGCGTTCGTGTTCAGATTGCAGGTCGGTTCCCCAGCCTTCAACAGGATACTGAAATTTCTTTTTCTTGTTTGGGGTCGATTCCTTTAAGATATCAATCGCTTCGGTATAAGTAATACGCTCAAAATCATTATCCAGGCAAAACTTCAGCTTTTCAATCAGCGTCATTTCAGAACGTTCCTGCTGTGGCTTTTGCTTCTCTTCTTCTAAAAGCCGCTGGCTTAAAAACTCTATATCGTCCGGGTTTTTATCAAGCGCATACTTAATCACATATTTCAGCAATGCTTCTGCCAGGTCCATGTTATCATCCAGATCATAAAAAGCCATCTCGGGCTCTATCATCCAGAATTCCGCAAGGTGGCGGGTAGTATTAGAGTTTTCGGCACGGAAAGTAGGGCCGAATGTATAAATGTCACTTAAAGCCATGGCCCCAAGTTCGCCCTCTAACTGGCCGGATACGGTAAGGTTGGTTGCCTTTCCAAAAAAGTCTTCCTTGTAGTCAATCTCTCCGGTTTCTGTTTTTGGCGGGTTTGCAATATCAAAGTTGGTTACATGAAATGTTTCTCCTGCGCCTTCAGCATCAGATGCAGTTATGATAGGTGTATGCAGGTAAACAAAGCCACGCTCCTGAAAAAACTGGTGTATGGCAAATGCCAGGCTGTTACGCACACGGAACACTGCACCAAAAGTATTGGTACGGAAACGCAGGTGTGCAATTTCTCTCAAAAACTCCAGGCTGTGTTTTTTGGGCTGTAAAGGATATTTCTCGGGGTCGCTATCGCCTAATATTTCAATTTCGGTTGCCTTAACTTCTACCGTTTGTCCTTTACCTAAAGAAGATACCAATGTACCCTGTACGCTGATTGCAGCGCCGGTAGTAATTCTTTTTAATAACGCAGGATCGGTATTTTCAAAGTCGACAACTATCTGTAAATTATTATTAGTAGAGCCATCATTCAATGCTATAAACTGATTATTGCGGAAGGTACGTACCCACCCCTTAACAATAACGCTCACATCGCGCTGTTCACTTTCCAGTAGTGCTTTGATCTTAATTCGCTGGCTCATTTACTTATAATTTGAGGGGCAAAAATACTATTATTGAATGATTGTCTGAACCGTAATGTGTGGAATTTTGAGATTTAAGCGAATGGGAACCTATAGTTTAAGCGATAAAACGCATCAAAAATTTCAATAATTCCATTATTCCAAAAAATCAGGTTGAGACATTGTGTAAGTTTGTTCATCATGAATCCTAAAGCAAGCCTTATCATCGGCATTATCTGCATTTCGTTCTCGCCCATATTTGTAAAGCTTGCAGGGGCGCCGCCTTTAACTTCCGGTTTTTACAGGCTGTTTATTGCCTGGCTTTGCCTTGCTCCTTACTGTATCATTAACAAGAAATTAAGCATATCATTTAATAATCTTTTCATCGCTCTACTTGGCGGCGTGGTGTTCGCATCAGATATTGCCGTATGGAATCTATCCCTTATCAAGATCTCTGCAACTGTTTCAACGCTTATTGCCAACCTTGCGCCGGTATGGGTTGGCCTGTTAGGTTTTTTTCTGTTAAAGAAACGCTCGGGCAACCTTTTCTGGGCCGGCACTGTTGTGGCCATTATCGGGATGATTGTGCTGGTAGGCTATGAGAGTATTTTATCGCTGCAATTTAACGCCGGGATATTATTGGCCCTGCTGGCCAGTTTATTCTATGCAATATATATCCTGATTACCAAAGGCATCCTCAAAAATATCGATACGGTAACCTTTATGTTCTACAACATGCTATCGGGAAATATTTTTTTGCTTATTGTAAACATGGTGCAGCATAACCAGTTAACGCATTATCCGGTAAACAGCTGGCTTAACTTTTTAGGCATGGGCCTGCTTTGCCAGGTTGCCGGCTGGTTAACTATTAACCACTCTTTACGATTTTTAGAACCTACAAAGGTTTCCATTGCGCTGCTTAGCCAAACCGTACTCGCCTGCTTTCTGGCCATATGGCTGCTACATGAAACATTGCAGCTGAAAGAAATTACAGGCAGTGCAATTGTTTTAATGGGTATTGCGATTACTTTTTTGAAGCCGAAAATAAAAACCGTTTAGCTACTTTATATCCGTATTTTATGCCAATACTTATGATTAAAGTCACTTTATCCCCATCAAATGCATTTTCATCAATCGGTAAAATAATCATTTGTTCTACAATCCTGATCATGCCAAACGGCGATTTTGTTCTCACCATCCTAAGACTTGTCACATCGGTGGTTACAAAACCATCAAAGTTTTGAATAACAATGTAATCGTCATCGCATTGATATACAGATGTATCCTGCCATTTAAAATCAGGAAATAAAATGTCGGAAATAAAAAAGATTGAACAGGGTATTGATAGAACAATCAAGAAGCCGCTTACCCAAACTGCCAGTTCCATATTTCTTTTTTGCAAGTAGCGTAATATTAAAAATAATAAGATTTCAAATCCTAAAAGCCCAACTTTTAAACTGGTTATTAAACACAAAACCCTGTTAATGATCTGTATGGGAAAAATGGTTCCCCAAGGACAAAAGCCTAAAATCATCATCGCAAATGCTATGAGCAATAGAACTTTATGCCAGATAGATTTTGTGTATTTAACGTTCACTGCTGTTGGTTTATCCACATAAAGATAAATTATATGTGGATATAGCGAGGAAAAATATTCAAATGGTACCAAGATACCAACCCTCAAAAAAGCTATTTTTGTCCCTCCGCAACAGTGTAGTGTTTAACGAATGATCACCAAGCCCACCATAGACCGTATAATGGAAGCCACCGACATTGTGGAGGTGGTCGGCGAGTTTGTGCAGTTAAAAAGGCGCGGTGCAAATTATGTTGGCTTATCGCCATTTGCCAATGAGCGGACTCCTTCATTTACCGTATCGCCTGCTAAGGGCATTTTTAAAGATTTTTCCTCGGGAAAGGGTGGCTCTGCCGTCACTTTTTTAATGGAGCTGGAAAAATTCAGCTATCCCGAAGCGCTTAAATGGCTGGCTAAAAAATACGGTATAGAGGTTGAAGAAACCGTTGAGCCGACAGAAAACCGAGAGGAAGAAAATCACCGCGAAAGCCTGATGATTGTGAGCGCTTATGCGGCCAAATTTTTCCATGAAAGCCTTTTGGAAACAGATGAGGGAAACAGCATTGGCCTTTCTTACTTTAAAGAACGCGGCTTTAGCAGTGAAACCATTAAAAAGTTTGAACTTGGCTACTCGCCGGATCAGTGGGAGGCGTTTACCACGCAGGCGCTGAAAGACGGATACCTGCAGCAATTTTTAGAAGAAAGCGGATTATCGGTTAAACGCGATAACGGCTCGCTGTACGACAGGTATCGTGGCCGGGTAATGTTCCCGATACATAACTTTACAGGCAGGGTAATTGCCTTTGGCGGCCGTACTTTAAAAAAGGATAAGAACGTACCCAAATACGTTAACTCGCCCGAGTCGGAGATCTATCATAAATCCAACGTTCTGTATGGCCTTTACTTTGCCAAAAGGGCTATCAGGGAGCAGGATAATTGCTACCTGGTTGAAGGTTACGCCGATGTATTGTCTGTTCACCAGGCCGGGATTGAAAATGTGGTGGCATCGTCAGGCACTTCGCTTACGGTTGAACAGATCAGGCTCATCAGTCGTTTTACAAAAAACATCACCATTCTTTACGATGGCGACGCGGCCGGTATAAAGGCATCGCTGCGCGGTTTGGACATGATATTGGAAGAAGGGCTGAACGTAAAGGTGGTACTCTTCCCCGATGGGCACGACCCGGATTCATATGTGCGCCTTGTTGGTACCAGCGCCTTTAAAAAGCACATAGATGACAATAAGAAGGACTTTATTCTTTATAAAACCGATATCCTGCTGAAGGAAGCCGGTAACGACCCTATAAAAAAGGCGGAAGTCATCCGCGAAATTGTAGAAAGCATTGCGAAAATACCGGATTCCATTAAGGCATCGGTATTTATAAAAGAATGCAGCTATAGCTTACAGATAGACGAGCGTGCCTTGCTTTCTGAGCTCAATAAAATGCGCACGGCAAAAGCCAGGAAAGATTCGCAGCAGCAGATCCAAAGGCCAGCGCCGGCAGAAGAACTATTGGATGAGCCGCCTGCCGAAGCGTTAAGTACATCTAAAGATGATGCCGCTCAGGAAAAAGAGATCATCCGCCTGTTGTTGCTTTACGGCAACCGCATGATAGATTGGGACGGCATCGCCAATACCTATATCGGCCCTTTTATGATTGTTGAGCTGAGCGATGTAGAGTTTGAGCACCCGGTATGCAAAATCTTTGTAGAAGTATACCGCAAAGAAGTAGAAAACGGCGTTTTGCCCGATGAGCAGTACTTTATCCATTACCCCGAAAAGGAAATTGTTGATTTAACAGTTAACCTTATTGCCACAAAATACACCTTGAGCGAAAACTGGTATGAAATGCACAAAATAATGGTGCCCGATGAGCAGGTAAATATGAAGGCCACTATATTAGGCGCTATCTTTCATCTTAAAAAGCATAAGGTAGGTAAGATATTAGAAGGCCTGAGAAAAGACCTGCAGAACACCACAGCCGAGGCCGACCAGGAAATTTTGCTAAACCAGTACATGCACATGAAAAAGGTAGAAAAAACCATTTCAGATTATTTAGGTTCTGTAATTCTTAAATAATGGCGCTGCATAACGAGTTGGGCCGAAAAGGCGAAGAACTGGCGAAGGCGCACCTCATAAACGCAGGCTACGAGATACTGGACGAGAACTGGACACACGGCCGCCTGGAGGTGGATATTATTGCTTATAAAAACAAGGTTATTATATTTACCGAAGTTAAGGCACGCAGCAGCAATGGCTTTGGCGAACCCGAAGACTTTGTAGATGCGCGTAAGCAAAACCTGCTTGCCGAAGCGGCTGACGAATACATTTACCTGATGAACCACCAGGGCGAAGTTCGCTTTGATATTATTTCGGTATTGTTTAACAAAGCCGGCAATTATATAATAAAACATATAGAAGATGCGTTTTGGCCAACGGCCGATTGAACCAACTATGAAAAATAAGATCACCCTGCTTTTAGCCGCCATAGCGCTGCTGGCTTATAGCTGCAAGAACAATAAACCGCAGGATAACAGCCTGAGCTTAAGCCCCGAGGCGGGTACCAACTATAAAGCCGGCGACCCGGTATCGGTTAAAGCGCATTATGGGAGAGACATTAAACCCGACTCCATTGTTTACCTGGTAGACTCTGCAAGGACAGGCTCTGTAAAGGATTCGAGTACATTTACTTTGAAAACGGATTCAATGCCTTTGGGGCCGCGAATCATCTCGGCAAAGCTTTACCAGGGCGGTAAAATGCAGGAAGTATCAACCAATATTGTGCTGCTGCCATCAAAGGTTCCTGAGGCATATACCTACAAAGTGGTGAAAGTTTTCCCGCACGATACCAGTTGCTATACCGAAGGGCTGCTGTACCAGGACGGTTACCTGTATGAAAGCGGCGGCGGCCAGTCGAAACCCCCGGCAGGCGAAGAAGCCTTAGGCCAATCGAGCCTGCGTAAGGTTGATCTTACAACCGGCAAAGTTGTACAAAAGGTAATGGTAGATCCTACCATTTTTGCCGAGGGCATCTCTATTATCGGTAACAAAATAGTACAGCTTACCTGGAAAGAAAAAATAGGTTATGTATATGATAAAACCACCTTTAAACTGCTTAACACCTTTAACAATAACGTTGGCATTGAAGGATGGGGTTTGTGCTTTGATGGCAAAAAACTTTACATGGACGATAGTTCTAACCGGATCTGGTTTTTAGATAAAGACACCTATCGCCAAACCGGTTATATAGATGTTTATGACGAAAAAGGCGCAGTAGACAGCATTAACGAACTTGAATACATCAACGGTAAGATCTATGCAAACGTTTACCAGACGGATAACATTATAGTAATAGACCCAAAAACAGGTGCCGTAGAAAAGCGGATCGATCTGTCGTCGCTTTACCCGCAGCCGCGCACGCCACCAGCCGACGTGTTGAACGGCATTGCCTACGATAACGAAAACAAAAGGATTTTTATCACCGGCAAAAAATGGGCGCACCTTTACCAGGTAGAGTTTATTAAAAAGTAAAATATCAAAAACACATTAAGTAAAAAGCCGATGGAAATTTCCACCGGCTTTTTACTTTGCTCTTGCTGGTGTTATCACCGGCAAGACTACTATAAAGCCCCTTCCTTAATTTCGTCTACTACAGAGGGATCAAGTAGTGTAGATGTATCTCCCAGGTTACTGGTATCACCTTCTGCAATCTTTCTTAAAATGCGACGCATTATCTTGCCCGAACGTGTCTTTGGCAAGCCGCTTACAAATTGAATTTTATCTGGTTTGGCTATCGGGCCTATAATGCGCGATACCGTCATGATAATATCCTTACGGGTAATATCTTCATTACCATGTTTATCGGGGCTTACAACAAACGCATAAACACCCTGGCCTTTAATTTCGTGCGGGTATCCAACTACTGCAGATTCCACTACGCTGCTATGCATGTTGATGGCGTTTTCCACTTCGGCAGTGCCTATGCGGTGCCCCGATACATTCAGCACATCATCTACGCGTCCGGTTATACGGTAATAGCCGTCTTCATCGCGCATACAGCCATCACCCGTAAAATAAAGATCATGATAGGTTGCAAAATAAGTTGTGCGGCAGCGTTCATGGTCGCCGTAAGTGGTACGCAGCATGCCCGGCCACGGGAACTTGATGCAAAGGTTGCCGCTTACACCATTTCCTTTTACTTCCTCACCCTTTTCATCCACCAGAATAGGCTGTACACCCGGCAATGGCAGCGAAGCATAGCCTGGCTTAAGCGGTGTTATCCCGGCAATTGGCGATATCATAAATCCCCCGGTTTCAGTTTGCCACCAGGTGTCTACTATCGGGCATTTATTTTTGCCTATATGGTCATCAAACCAATGCCATGCCTCTTCATTAATCGGCTCGCCAACAGAACCTAACTTGGTAAGCGAACTCAGATCTTTATTATCTACATTCTCTAACCCGAAACTCATTAACGAGCGGATAGCAGTAGGAGCGGTATATAAAATATTTACCTTGTGTTTATCTACAATGTCCCAGAACCTGCCGCAATCCGGCCAGGTTGGGATGCCCTCAAACATCAGCGTTGTTGCGCCTTGCGAAAGCGGGCCGTAAACTATGTAAGAATGACCGGTAATCCAGCCAATATCTGCGGTGCAGAAATAAACTTCGCCCGGGTTGTATTGAAAAGCTGTTGAAAAAGTATACCCGGTATAAACCATATATCCGCCACAGGTGTGTACTACGCCTTTGGGCTTGCCGGTTGAGCCGGATGTATAAAGAATAAACAACATATCCTCTGCATCCATTTCTTCTGCTTCGCAGGCTTCGTTTCCCTGGGTTTCTACTTTCTTTATTTCGTCCTCCCACCAAACATCCCGGCCTTTTATCATAGAAACAGGTGTATGGCTGCGTGTTAAAACTATTACCCGTTTTACAGATTTGCATTGTACCAATGCATCATCAATTACGTTTTTAAGCGGCACATCCTTATTACCACGTGTAGCGCCATCGGCAGTAATTACCACATTACACTGGGCATCATTGATACGGTCGGCAATGGATTGTGCTGAAAAGCCTCCAAATACTACCGAGTGGATAGCACCGATACGCGCACAGGCCAATACGGCGATCGCCAGTTCAGGAACCATAGGCATATAAATGCAAATGCGATCGCCTTTTTTTGCGCCGTTGTTTTTTAACACATTGGCAAACTGACAAACCTTATCATGCAGCTGTTTATAAGTAAGTACGCGGTAATCTTCCTGCGGGTCGTTCGGTTCCCAGATAATGGCAGGCTTATCGCCAGATTTTTCCAGGTGGCGGTCCAGGCAGTTTTCTGTAATATTCAGCTTTGCACCTTCAAACCATTTAATATTAGGTTCTTTAAAGTTCCACTCCAGCACTTTGTCCCATTTTTTGCGCCATTGAAAATTTTCGGCAATGCCTTCCCAAAATTGCTCAGGCTGTTCTACGCTTTGCTGGTAAACCTGCTTGTACTCTTCAAAAGAAGATATCTTAAACGGGGATGTCATATAGATGGTAATAAATTGGTGGGCGTAAATTAATAATTTTCCTATACAATAGCTTACAGCAAATAAACAATCCATTTTATTTTTAATAAGTAGTGGTTACTTATTAAAAAAGATTAAAATGTAACTATGATATTAACATTTAGTTATTGTCTATTTACATTTCATACTCATTTAGTTAAGCCATAAAATGTTTAAAAAGTTTTTTTAAAATATTTGCAAGCGGAGTATTGTCTATTTGATTTAAAATCCTGATATTTGCAAACTCTTTACAAAAAGGGAGAATTAAAAAGATTTGTCATGTCAAGAATTTGTGATCTAACAGGAAAAGGATCTATTGTTGGTAATAACGTTTCAAACTCAAACGTTAAAACAAAACGCAGGTTTCATCCAAACTTAAAACTTAAGAAGTTTTACATTCCTGAAGAAGATAAATGGATAACCTTAAGGGTATCTACTTCTGCCGTTAAAACTATCAGCAAGAACGGTATATCTGCCTGCATCAATAAATTTGTAAAAAAAGGATACATTTAATAGGTGTTGAAAGCAGGTAGCGTATTTGCGCTATTGAGCAATATTCACCATTCAAATAAATAAAAGAAAATGGCTAAGAAAGGCAACAGGGTTCAGGTAATATTAGAATGCACCGAGCACAAAACAAGCGGCATGCCTGGTATGTCTCGTTATATTACTACCAAAAACAAAAAGAACACAACTGAAAGGCTTGAATTGAAAAAATTCAACCCTGTATTACGTAAAGTAACAGTTCACAAAGAGATTAAATAATTGGTTAATTGAGTTAAATCAATTAAATCGCTGATCTGATAATTCAATAATTAAAAAGACATGGCAAAGAAAGTAGTTGCAACACTAAAAACAGGCAAAGGCAAAGAGTTTTCTAAAGTTATCACTATGGTAAAATCTCCACGCACCGGTGCTTACTCATTCAAAGAGCAAATTGTTCCTAACGATAACGTTAAGGACGCAATCAACGGAAAATAACCGTTAATTCTTTGAATTAAGATATAAAGCCATCTTGTTTTTACGAGAGGGCTTTTTTTATGTGCAGGCGGTTAACGGATGTGCAGATGTGCGAATATGCAGATGTGCAGATTATTGATAAATGCTTAATTTATCAATAGTTAAGTTTACATTCTGTAACTTAATACTTCTACAATTCGCTTACATCTTCGTATTAAAAAATCCGCACATTTGCACATCTGCATATTTGCACATTAAACACACATGGGACTATTTGATTTTTTCAGGAAAAAGGAAAGCACTCCGCAAGAGCAGGAAGCGCTTGACACCGGTTTGGAAAAAACAAAGGACAACTTCTTTTCAAAGATCACTAAGGTTATCGCTGGCAAATCTACCGTTGATGACGAAGTGCTTGATGAACTGGAAGAAGTGCTGGTTACCTCAGACGTTGGTGTAAAAACCACCCTCAAGATTATTGAGCGCATACAGGAACGTGTTGCCCGTGATAAATACGTTAGCACAAGCGAGCTTAACAAATTGCTGAAAGACGAAATTCAGCAATTGCTCGCAGAAAATAACAGCAATGACTTTTCGAGCTTTGAATATGGCACCCATAAACCATATGTAATTATGGTAGTAGGCGTTAATGGAGTTGGGAAAACAACTACCATTGGCAAACTGGCCAATAAGCTTAAAGAAGCCGGCAATCAGGTAGTACTGGGAGCGGCAGATACTTTTAGGGCTGCTGCCGTTGCGCAAATACAGCTCTGGGGCGAGCGTGTTGGCGTAAAAGTAGTGGCCCAAGCAATGGGTTCAGACCCTGCGTCGGTAGCGTATGATACCCTTAGATCGGCAGTGGCCAATGGCGATGACGTAGCTATAATTGACACAGCCGGCCGTTTGCATAACAAGGTTGGCCTTATGAACGAGCTTACCAAGATAAAGAACGTAATGCAAAAGGTGGTTCCGGGCGCACCGCACGAGATCTTACTGGTACTGGATGCATCTACCGGGCAAAACGCCATTGAACAATGCAAGCAGTTTACCGAGGCAACCGCCGTTAACGCATTGGCTTTAACCAAGCTGGACGGTACCGCAAAAGGCGGCGTTGTTATAGGTATTTCAGACCAGTTTAAAATACCGGTAAAATACATCGGCGTTGGCGAAGGTGTAAATGATTTGCAATTGTTTGACAGGCAACGCTTTGTAGATAGTTTATTTAAGGGTTAATTCTTTGTCATTGCGAGCGATAGCGAAGCAATCTCATCGCATGCATTGGCGCTAATGTCCACCGGAGGAGATTGCTTCGTACCTCGCAATGACAAATCAGCCATTGCACAAAATTTCTGGAAAATGAAAACAAAAGAAATTTTACAGCCACAACAAACAAACAAGCCCCGTATTAACGTGGTTACTTTGGGCTGCTCAAAAAATATATATGATTCTGAAGTTTTAATGGGCCAGTTAAAGGGTAACAGCTTTGATGTGGTGCATGAAACGGATAAGGTTGGCAGCAATGATATTATTGTGATCAACACCTGCGGCTTTATTGATAATGCCAAGCAGGAGTCAATAGATACTATACTGCAATACAGCGGGCTGAAAGAACAGGGCAAGGTAGCTAAAGTAATTGTTACCGGCTGCCTTTCTGAAAGGTATAAACCAGAACTGGAAGCAGAAATTACCAATGTGGATTCATGGTTCGGTACTAATGATCTGCAGAACCTGCTTCAATCGGTAGGCGCTAATTACAAGCACGAGCTTATAGGTGAACGCCTGCTTACTACACCATCGCATTTTGCCTATTTTAAAATTGCCGAGGGCTGTAACCGCCCGTGCTCTTTTTGCGCTATCCCTTTAATGCGGGGTAAACACTTGTCGCAGCCGATAGATCAGTTGGTTAAAAATGCGGAAAGCCTTGCAAAGAACGGCACCCGCGAGCTGATCCTGATAGCGCAGGACCTCACTTATTATGGCCTTGACCTTTATGGAAAAAGAAACCTGGACGAATTGCTAAAGAGGCTTTCGGATGTGAATGGCATTGAGTGGATCAGGTTGCAGTATGCCTATCCATCAGGCTTCCCTATGGAAGTACTTGACGTAATGAACGAGCGCGAAAACATCTGCAAGTACCTTGATATGCCGCTACAGCACATCAGCGATAACATGCTTAAGTCCATGCGCCGTGGTATCACCAAGCAAAAAACAACCGACCTGGTAAACGCCATTCGCGATAAGGTTCCGGGTATAGCCATGCGAACCACACTAATCACCGGCTACCCGGGCGAAACCGAACGGGACTTTGAAGAAATGCAGCAGTGGGTAGAAGAAACCGAGTTTGACCGGTTGGGATGTTTTACTTACTCGCACGAGGAAAAAACACACGCTTTCTCACTTGTGGATGATGTGCCTGATGAAATTAAACAACAGCGTGCCGATGCCATTATGGAAATTCAGCAAGGCATTTCGTTTGAAAAAAATCAGGAAAAAAACGGTCAGACTTTCAAGGTGATGATAGATAAGAAAGATGGCGGCTATTTTGTGGGCCGTACCGAGTTTGATTCGCCCGAAGTTGACAATGAGGTGCTGATAAATGCAAGTGTAGATTATGCCACCGTAGGCAGCTTTGTGAATGTAAAGATAGACAGCGCAGAAGACTTTGACCTTTATGGACATATTGTAAAATAAAACTTATTTAATCTCCTCCTTTCTGTTTTAGGGATTTATAGTCTAAATTCGGCTTATGCAATGAAATGCATGATGTTTGCAAAGCGTATTTTATATCTGCAATCAAACATCTCAATTCCGATATCAACAACATGGACGCTGCCTGTATAGACTATAAAGAAACCGGTTTTTTTTCACAAACCATTACTGATTATCTTGATAATCACCCGGAACTTCGTTCATTTTACAGCCACCGCCCCGATTTAAAAGGCTTTGCCGAAATACTGGAGCATAAAAAAGTAATTGCCAACCGGCAGATCCTCGCAGAAGTATTAAAGAGCCAATATGAACAGCAGGGATTAACAACTGCTTTTAATGCCCAGCTGGCGCTTAGCAACCTCGATCTTTTACTTTCGGAAGATACTTATACCATAACCACCGGTCACCAGCTTAATATCTTTGCGGGGCCGTTATATTTCATTTACAAAATAGTAACGGCTATAAAACTCGCAAGGCAGCTTAAAGATGCTTTTCCTGATAAAAATTTTGTTCCGGTTTACTGGATGGCGTCGGAAGATCATGATTTTGCCGAGATAAACTATACTAACATTGGCGGTAAAAAAGTCCATTGGTGGTACGAGGCATCGGGAGCTACGGGGCGTATCAATCCAGATACCATGCGCCAGGCGCTTAATCAGTACAAGGGCGCACTTGGTATTGAACAGCATGCGAATGACCTTGCAGAGATTGTAGAAGCGGCGTATGCCAAATACGATAAACTGGCCGATGCCACCCGCTACCTGGTTAATGCCCTATTTGGCCAATACGGGTTGGTAATTATAGATGCAGATGATTATCGCCTTAAACAACATTTTGCGCCGGTAATTGAACAGGATATTATAGAGCAAAATAGTTTTAAAAACATAAGCGCAACCAATGAGCAACTTCAAAAACTGGAAGTGCATATACAGGTGAATCCGCGCGAAATAAATTTCTTTTATTTACTTGATGGCTTACGCGAGCGTATTGTGTTTGAAAACAACCGGTACGAGGTGTTGAACAGCGAAATTTCTTTTACAGAGGAAGAGCTTAAGCAAGAGATCAGTCAGTATCCCGAGCGTTTTAGCCCCAACGTAGTAATGCGCCCGCTTTACCAGGAATATATATTACCCAACATAGCTTACATTGGCGGCGGTGCCGAGGTGGTATACTGGCTGGAACTAAAATCCAACTTTGAACATTATAAAGTTGATTTTCCTATACTTATCCTCCGTAATTCGGGTTTGGTTATAGATAAGGAAACTGCTTCTAAAATAGAAAAAATGGAACTGCAACCTGCTGAACTATTTAAGAGTGCAGATGAAATAAAAAACAACTGGGTAAAAAAGCATAGTGAACACACGCTTAATCTAAGCACGGAATGGGCCGAGTTAACAGCTGTTTTCGAAAAAATAAAGGCTCGCGCGCATAAGATAGACAATACCCTTTCACCCTCTACCGAGGCTGTACAGGCACGTTTAAAACATGCGGTAGATAACCTGGAAAAAAAACTGGTTAAAGCCGAAAAAAGAAATTATAATACCCGCCTGCAACAGGTTGAAAGTATAAAAGCAGACCTTTTCCCTAAAGACAGTCTGCAGGAACGTAGTGAAAACTTTGGTCTGTTCTACGTTAAATGGGGTCAGGCTTTTATAAATGAACTGATCCGCACCTTTGAACCGCTCGATTTTAAGTTTACCGTTCTAACCGAGAAATAAATCATTTCGTTTTATAGAGGGTTCTATCAATATTGGATTCCTAAAGCCAATTTCAAAATAAATAATATTGGTTGACATTGCGTTTTGTTAATCCGGCAGGGATCAGATGTTGGCAGCAAAATAGCAATTTATAGAATAGCGTTCCATAAGTATGCAACCTGAACGAAACCTTATTTAGACACTTAAATTCAAACTGATCTCCGTTCAATTCCTTTTTCCATACCCGGTATAATTATATTTGCTATATGTTAATTGCAGAACAGGCTTTACGCTCTTTTACCGAAAAAATATTTTTGTCGATGGGTTGCAGCGAGAAGCATGCAAGCCAGGCCGCCGACGTGTTATTACTTTCAGATTTAAGAGGAATCGACTCACATGGCGTGGCCCGGCTTGTGGGCTATGTACGGCTCTGGGAAAAGAAAAGAATCAATGCAAAACCCAACATCACTATAGTACATCAAACGCCTACCACCGCCACGGTTGATGGCGATGCCGGGCTTGGCCTTATTGTTGCACCCTTTGCCATGCAGTTAGCTATTGAAAAAGCGGAGACCTATGGCTCCGGGTGGGTGTCGGTGCGTAACTCCAACCATTTTGGCATCGCAGGTTACCACGCACTTATGGCGGTGCAAAAAGATATGATCGGCTTTGCCATGACCAATGCAAGTCCGCTGGTTGCCCCTACGTTTTCTAACGAGCGTTTACTGGGGACCAACCCTATGTGCTATGCGTTTCCAGCCGGCAGCTATCCGCCGTTAATTATAGATATGGCAACCTCGGCGGCGGCAAATGGAAAGCTTGAAATAGCGCAGCGCTTAGGCAAACAAGTTACGGAGGGTTGGATACAGGATAAAGAAGGTAATTATACAACAGACCCTCACGCTTTAAAAACCGGCGGATCACTACTCCCGCTCGGCAGCGACCGCGAACATGGCAGCCATAAAGGATTTGGCTTGAGTGCCACGGTAGATATTTTGTCGGCTGTGCTATCGGGCGCCAATTACGGCCCATGGGTACCTCCATTTGTGGCCTTCCTTGAACCGCCTACCGACCCGGTGGGTGCAGGCATAGGGCATTTTGTTGGTGCCATGCGGGTAGATGGCTTTCGCCCGGTTGATGAGTTTAAGGCACATATGGATAACTGGATAAACCGCTTTAAATCGTCATCAACCATACATCCGGATCAAAAGGTAATAATCCCCGGCGAGCCGGAGCTTGAAGCAGAGATCGACAGAAAAAAGAACGGCATCCCGCTGGTGGACGCCGTTGTAAAAGATCTGAATATGCTTGCCGAAAAATTCGGACTTGATCCCTTATAATTTTTAGTTAGAATGTATTCCCATAAATAACCTGCTCCAGCGAATCTTGCTGAAGAAAGATGCGGTATCATCCCAGCTCATCCATACAAAAAGGGCTTTACCCACTATATGGTCTTCCGGTACAAAGCCCCAGTAGCGTGAATCTTCAGAATCATGGCGGTTATCGCCCATCATCCAGTAATAGTTCATCTTAAAAGTATAACTATTGGTTTTAATGCCGTTTATCAGGATATCGTTACCGCTTACCTGTACCTTATTATTTTCATAAACCTCTATGCAGCGTTCATACAAAGGGAAAGTAAGACTGTCTAATTTTACCGTCCAGCCTTTTTTAGGAATAATGATAGGGCCGAAATTATCTACGTTCCATTTGTAATTAGGCAGCTTGCCGGGCAACATTACATGTATAGGATATTTTAAAGGGAAAACCGGGTTTAAAGGATCGGCAACACCCTTAGGAGAAATGTTAGCCGAAAAGCTTTTAATATTTGAATAAGTTTTAAAAATGTTTGCTGAAGCGGCCGTCATGGTTGGCAGGTTAGTGCCGTTTTCATAATGCGAAATATTAAGGTCGCTAAAGATCTGCGGATTTACATCTATACCGTTAGTAGTATAGTTATATTCAATCTGTTCGCCGGGAGGATTTGGGGCCGCTTTGCCGTTTACATATACCTGTGCATTTACAACGCTCAGCGTATCGCCTGCGGTGCCCTGGCAGCGTTTAATATAATTCTCGCGTTTATCTACAGGGCGGTAAAGCGGTGAATCTGCATCCATCGGGTAGTTAAAAACAACCACATCACCCTTTTTTACCTTACTTAAACCGGGTAAACGATAGTATGGCAATTTAATACCGTCCCAGTATGCCTTGGTGTTTATAAGCGGCATGGTATGGTGCGCAAACGGAAAGGCAATGGGTGTCATTGGTGTGCGTGCTCCATAGTTAACTTTACTTACAAATAAAAAATCGCCAACCAGCAGGGAGCGCTCCATAGATGGCGTAGGGATAACATATGCTTCAATAAAGAAGGTGCGTATAATGGTGGCGGCAATTACCGCAAAAACAATGGCATCTACCCACTCGCGGGTAGCGCTTTTCTTTTTCTTATTGGGGTCGTTTTTCTTACTCCAGAATTTCCAGTTCATACTACAATATTGGGAATAATAAACCAATTAAACTAATAAGGGTTTGTAATTAAGCATCCGTAAAACAAAGCTTTACACCTGTAAATTCTGTTAAAGCAAGGCATCAATTATTCCCCGTGTCGCTTAGTTCAGGCATTAAAATCAAACATATCTGTTACAGGGTAGCAGCCCCTTTTGTCTTTGATCCATTCGACAGCTAAAACAGCGCCCAGGGCAAAACCATTGCGGTTATGCGCGGTGTGTTTAAACTCAATGGTATCCACTTCAGAATCATAAATAACGGTATGTGTACCCGGTACACTTTCTATGCGAAAAGACTCTATCAGCAGCTCGTCGTTCTTTACATTTTCTTCGGCAGCAGCCGTTCCGTCAGCAGTAACTATGTTTACCCAGCCATTTTTGTTATCAAGGTTTTCTATAATTCCTTCGGCTATGGTTATGGCGGTGCCGCTTGGTGCGTCCAGCTTTTGGGTATGATGAATTTCTTCTACCTGTACCTCGTAATACGGGTAATTGTTCATCAATTTAGCCAGCTGCCTGTTTATATGAAAAAACAGGTTAACGCCTACGCTAAAGTTGGTGCCATAAACAATGGCATTTTCGTTTTGCAGGCATAGTTCTTTAATGCGAGGCAACTCGTCATACCAGCCGGTAGTACCAACCACAACAGGCACGCCTGCATTAAAGCAAAGCTCTATATTGTTTAAAACCGTATCGGGCTTACTAAATTCAATGGCCACATCTGCCAGCTGCATATTTTCGGTGGTAAGTTCGTGCAGGTTTTCACTGCCTATCTTTAGTACAATTTCGTGCTTACGGTCAAGGGCTATCTTTTCTATTATTTTGCCCATTTTGCCATAACCTAAAAGTGCTATCTTCATTTATGGTGATTGGTTTATCTGACGTTGACAGTGAGGGTGAGCGCCGGGATAAAGGAACCCATCCCGGGGTTTAAGGCAAATACCGGCTGGTTAATAACCGATGGCCTTATCTTCATACTAAAGTTGTTATCAACCGTATAGCTGTGCATAAACTTGGCATCTATGTATGCGTCTATCATATTAATGCCCCATGCACCTAAAAACCCGAAAAGGCTCAGATCCCGGTTACGGGCATAGGCATTGGTGGCGTCGTAGAGGGCCTGGCTATCCTGGTTTATATATTCATTATATTCTACGTAATACTTTTGCCCTTTAACAGGCGTAATACCAAATTCGCGATACTTTGATATCGCTAAAAACTCATGGTAATACTTGTTGTTAAAGGCAAAGGCATCGCCTAAAAGCCCCAGGCCGGCATAAATAATGGGGATTTTCCACCAGCTATGGTTATAAGCCTGCCCCCAGCCCGGGATAATGAGCGAGCGTATCACCGCCTTATGCGGACTATGCAGGCTATCGGGGTGAAAAACCTTTTCGCTTTTTTTCCTGGGCTTAAAAGAACGCGTTACGTCTGTATCCTGGCGGGTAGACACAAGCGAATCCTTGCTTTTTTTAGCGAGTGCTGATGTGGTATCCGGCTGTTGTGCCATCGCACCGAGTGTACATACAGCAAACAAAAAAACAAGGAGCAGATATCTATACATTCTTATTATTTACCAATCCATAATCTCAAGGATGCGCGTAAGGTCGTCTTCCGATAAAAAAGGAATCTCGATAGAGCCTTTTCCCTGACTGCCAATTTTCAGCTTAACACGTGAACTGAACTTAGAAGCCAGGTCGTCCTGTATTTTTTGTAATTGAAAGGATACTGGTTCTGGCTGCTTGCCTTCCTTTTTAATAGCAGGCCTTTGCATTTCCCTTACCAGTTCTTCCGTTCTACGAACGGATAAACCCTGCTCAATAATATGATTGTGCAAATAAATTTGTTTTGCCGGGTCGTCTATCGTAATAAGCGCCTTTGCATGGCCCATGCTCAGGTTTCCATCGCGTATAGAGGCCTGTACCACAGGTGGTAATTTCAGTAAGCGCAGGTAATTGGTAACGGTAGATCGGTTTTTACTTACCCTGTCGCCCAGTTCTTCCTGTTTAAGGCTGCACTCCTCAATCATCCGCTGAAAGCTTAATGCTACCTCAATGGCATTCAGGTTTTCGCGCTGTATGTTTTCTATAAGCGCCATTTCCAGCATTTGCTGATCGTTAGCGGTACGCACATAGGCTGGTACCTGCGTTAAGCCCGCAAGTTTTGAAGCCCTGAAACGGCGCTCGCCCGATATCAACTGATAGCTATGCGCGTTTAGGCGCCTTACGGTTATAGGTTGTATAAGTCCCTGTAGCTTTATAGAATCTGCAAGTTCCTTTAACGCCTCCTGATCAAAATCTGTACGGGGCTGAAAAGGATTAACCTCAATTTCAGATAACTTTATCTCATTTACCGAACCTGCCTGATTTGTTTCCCGGCTTTCGGTTACAGTAGGCTTGGTTGCTTGCTGTACATTATCAGAATCATTTAGCAATGCGCTTAATCCTCTTCCCAACGCCTTTCTTTTCTCTGTGCTCATTTCCTATTTATACGGTTACAATTTTTGCCATCGTTTCGGGATTTACCAGGCGATTTTTGCGCAGAATTTCGCGGGCAAGATTCAGGTAGTTGATTGCTCCCTTGCTGGTAGCATCGTGCATAATTACCGATACGCCAAAGCTTGGTGCCTCGCTTAAGCGGGTATTACGCTGTATAATGGTATCAAAAACCATATCCTCAAAGTGGCTCTTTACCTCTTCTACCACCTGGTTTGAAAGGCGAAGCCTCACATCATACATGGTTAACAGAATGCCTTCAATTTCCAGTTGTGTGTTTAAGCGCGACTGTACAATTTTAATGGTGTTCAACAATTTGCCCAAACCCTCTAACGCAAAGTACTCGCACTGTACTGGTATAATTACAGAATCGGCAGCGGTAAGCGCGTTGATGGTAATTAAACCCAATGATGGCGAGCAGTCTATAATGATAAAATCATAATCATTCTTTACCTCGTTCAGCACCGCTTTCATTTTGTACTCGCGGTCGGTAAGGTTTATCATTTCAATTTCGGCACCTACCAGGTCAATGTGAGCGGGTAAAAGGTCTAAATTGGGTGTATCTGTTTTTTGTATGGCTTCGCGAGGGTCAATCTGGTTAATGATGCACTCGTAAATGCTGTTTTTGATATTGCGGGGATCAAAACCTATACCCGATGTTGAGTTTGCCTGCGGATCGGCATCAACCAGTAAAGTTTTAAACTCTAATACTGCCAAACTTGCGGCCAAATTAATAGAAGATGTAGTTTTACCAACTCCACCTTTTTGATTGGCTAAAGCAATAATTTTACTCATTTTATATATTAAAATTTTTGATTGGGTTTATTAAAACGAATTTACAAGCGTAAAATTTCCGTTTCAGTAAGTTTTTTATCCGGGTTAAAGATACGCATTTTAAACAATTACGAAATCCACAGGTTTGGCCTACTTACAAACAGTGGCCCCTGTTTAAAGCCCTTTTATAACTTATTTTAACCCATAATCTCAAACCCTGCCCTGTAAAACAGGGGCTGCAAATTTATATATTTGACAATGCAAATAATGCACTTTCTGCAGCAGTGGTGGCAACAGCAAAGCATACCCGAAGTTATTGCCGTAATTACCGGCCTGCTATGCGTTTACCTTGCCGCAAAAAATAACATCTGGAACTGGCCCTTTGCCATTATCAGCGTGGTTATTTATATTTTTATCTTTTTTAATACCCGCCTTTATGCCGATGTGGGCCTGCAGGTTTACTTCCTGGCCATGAACATTTACGGCTGGTATTACTGGAGCCGCAAGCCCGCAAGCGATGTAAAAACACCCGTTTTACTTATTACCCGCCGCGAGGTACTGCGCTCTGCAACAGCAATAATTATTTTCACTTATATTTTAGGTTCGGTATTAAAATACACGCCTGCTTCCTTTCCTTTCCTGGATAGTTTTTGTGCGGCATGCAGTATTATAGCGCAAGTTTTGCTGGCCCGTAAAGTGCTGGAAAACTGGCTGATCTGGATCTTTGTAGACGTAGTATATGTTGGCGTATATATTTTTAAGGGATTGGACTTAACAGCCGGGATGTATGGGATTTACGTAGCCCTTGCGCTAATGGGTTACCTGGACTGGAAAAAAGATTATCGTAAACAGGCCGTTCAACAAACAGGACAAGATATAGCTTAACTCAATGGAAATTCCTCAAACCGAAATAATAAAGATAGCCGTGGTTGGCCCCGAGTCTACCGGTAAGTCAACCATGTCTGCCTACCTGGCCAAGCATTATAATACAGTATGGGTGCCGGAGTATGCCCGCGAGTATTGCGAGCGCCTTTCAGAACCTCCTGTTTGGCAGGATGAGATCAATATGTTTTACGGGCAGCTGGACCTGGAAAAAGAAATGCAGCCGCTGGCCAGCGGGCTGCTCATCTGCGATACCACATTTATTACGGTTAAGATTTGGAGCGACCAGATGTTCGGCAAAACACCGCAGGAAGTATTGGACGAATTGCCCAAACATCCTTACGATCTTTACCTGCTTTTAAATATCGATCTGCCCTGGGAGGACGATCCGCTGCGTGATTTTCCGCACATGAGGGATCATTTTATGGATGTATGGCACAAGGAACTAAAAGCGCTTAATGCAAATTATGTAACCATATCCGGCACGGGAACCGGCAGGTATAAAAGCGCGGTAGCGGCTATAGATGATTTTCTGGCAAAAAGATAAGGGTGTATTAAAATAAATTACCCGCGTATGCAACGCCTGCAAAACTGTTGCGTCATATAATGTGCAAGCTGATCAAATTTTGGAAGCAGTATATGTTGACAAACACTACGACCTGGTGGTTGAGTGTAAACAAGGCAGTAAAAAAGCCTGTTATGAGTTATACCGGTTATATTCTAAAGCTATGTTAAACGTGGCCTTTAGGATAGTGGGAAATATTGCCGAAGCGGAAGACGTTTTGCAGGAAGCCTTTCTGGATGCTTTTGGCAAAGTGAAAGACTTTAGGCAGGATACCACTTTTGGCCTTTGGCTTAAACAGATAGTGGTTAACCGCTCCATAAACCTGTTGCGCAAGCGAAAGCTGGACATGACAGAACTAGGCGAGGACCAGCTGGAAAACATAGCCGACCATGAACAGGATGATGATGAAGAAATTCAATTACAGGCGGCAAGGGTAAAGGATGCCATTAAAGAACTGCCCGAAGGTTACCGGGTGGTGTTATCGCTTTACCTGCTGGAAGGTTATGATCACGAAGAAATAGGACAAGTATTAAATATATCTGAGAACACATCAAGAACGCAATTTTTGAGAGCTAAAAGAAAGCTGGTAGAGATTTTGAAAAGAAAGGGAATAGCATCATGAGCAAGAGACTGGAAGACTTTATTAGAAATAATCGCGAGGATTTTGACGAACTGGAACCATCTGCAGATTTATGGAACCGTATAGAACTAAACTTACCTCCTCAATTTAACGAAAAGCCAAAACGCGAGGCAAAAACGTTTTCGCTTGGCTTTGTACTAAGGGTGGCTGCGGCAGTAATAGTGGTAATGGGCGTTAGTTTTTTTATCTATCTCAGGTCGCAGAAAAAGGAGGGGATAGACCTGGCAGCCATTAACCCTGTTTATGCCCAGCAAAAAATGGAATATACCTCGCTTATTGAAACCAAGCGCTCGGCATTGAAAACCATATCAAAAACAGACCCGCAGCTGTATAAAGAGTTCAGCTCGCAGATTGCCGAGATGGATTCTACCTATAAACAACTAAATAACGATTTGGCTACCAGTCCTAACCAGGAACGTGTACTACACGCCATGATCCGCAACCTGCAGATCCAGACAGAGGTGCTTAACCAGCAACTGCATGTGCTTGAGCAGATTAATCAAATGAAAAAAGAGCAGAAAAATGAGATCAAGAATATATAAGCCGGCCCTGCTTTGCTCAGCAGTATTATTAATTGTTAACGGGGCGGTGTTAGCCCAGGATGTATCTGTAAACAACGGCAGCACGGTTTCTGTAAAAGTAAAAACGGATACCAAAGACCTGCAGCAGCAGATGGACGTTTTCAGCAAAAACCTGCAGGCCGATCTTAAAGATCTTGCTAAAAGTCTGTCTGTAAGCCTTAATAACCTATCGCCTAAAATAAGCAGCAAATTAGCAGCGTGGACCAGCGAGATAAACGAAACCGTTAATACAGAAATAAGCATAAGCACAAAAGACGATGCCGACAGCGCTGAAATGGACCATAGCGACGATGAGGATACAGATAACCAGTCGGTAAGTGAAAAGTATAAGAGTTACAGCAAATCTTATTCAATAGATGGCAGTGCCCACCTTAACCTCGATAACCAATACGGCAAAATAACAGTAACCACCTGGGACAAACGCGAAATCAGGGTAGATGTACAGATAAAAGCAGAATCTGACGGGGACAGCAATACCCAGAAACTGCTGGATGCGGTAAACATAAACGATAGCAAGAACGGTAACGAAATATCTTTCCGTACCGATATTAGCCATGAGAGCAGTTCGTGGAAAATATTTAGCTGGGGCGGTGGCAACAAAGTGCGTAAGCTAACCATCAATTACACGGTATATATGCCTGCCAAAACTGACCTGGATGTTGAACAAAGCTACGGTAACATATCCCTGCCCGACCTGAGCGGAAAGGTAAAGATCAGCTCATCATACGGCTCCGTTACCGTGCAAGGTTTGTCAAACACATCAAACGAGATACAGGGCAGCTATGGCTCGCTCAAGGCAGGCACTTTAAATGGCTGCCACCTGGCCTTTTCTTACGGCAGCGTTGAAATTGATGAAAGCAATAACCTGAAAGCCGAACTAAGCTATGGCTCCTTCAAACTGGGCCGCTTAAAAGGCAGCGCCGACCTGGATATGTCTAACGTAAGCGGCTTTAGGATTGGCGATGTGGCATCAACTTTCAGGAAGATCAATATCAACTCTTCCTACTCGTCTGTTGCTTTTGGTGTATCAGACAAAAACAATTTCGACTTTGATGTAACCACAACTTACGGCGGTTTCAGCTACAATAACGACAGGGTAAGCATAACCAGCAAAACCCCCGCCGATGGCAGCAGATATTTCAGCAATACTAAAAATTACAAAGGCCATTACGGCAAAGGCGGCGATGCGCAAATTGTAGTAAAATCAAGCTATGGCGGTGTTAGGATGGAGTAAAGGGGGGCATATCAGGGAGATACATAAAACTATTCTCCCTGATGTATCCATAAATATTTTATGCCATTCCAGTAAATTAACCCACCAGCATAAGGCTCGCCATCAATGGTATCATAAATATATAAAGCATGATGATTTAGTTTAATCTGCTTTGAACCAGTCAAATCACCCTCTGTATCGAATAGTGTCTCATAAGCATTTTCACGTTTGTAAATTTTCCATCCTTTTACCCAGCTAAAATTATCGCTGTGATTTGTGTCTCCGAAACTGACTCCTGCACCAAAAATTTTATAGTTTTCATTTTTGCTATCCATCAATAAAATACCTTTTTTATGTGTCTTCTTATCATTGATCGTTACAGCAATTTCTTTAATTCCATCTCCGTTAAAGTCTTCTGCTAAAAAGCACGGTTTCAAATAAGACGTTAATTCATATTTCGTACCTAAATTCAACTTATTAAAAGTTTTGGTGAAAGACAAAGGCAGCTTGCACGATTGTGCATATACAGAATGTATTATGAGAACAAGAAAAATCGATAAAAGCTGTATTAGTATCTTCGATAAATTTCGCATTGCTTATCAATTATAATTTAGATCTACTCATTTATCCGCTTTAATCCTGCCTTTGCATCATTATCTATATCGTTCTGGTATTCATGGTCTTTCATGTCCAGTGCCTGGTTGTAGTATTCGGCGGCTTTTTTGTAATCTTTCTTTTCTTCAAATATGCGGCCTATGCTTAGGGCGGCATTGGCGGCGTAGTAGTATTTGGTTGCGCGGCCGGTATTGATAGCGCGCTGGTATGATGACAGCGCATCATTGGCGCGGTCGGTTTTTTCGTAAATGCGCCCCATGCGGTAGTAAAATTCCGTTCTGTCCCTTACCGATTTAAAGCTGTTAACATCGCGGTTGCTTATCTGCGCATAAGCTTTGCTGTAATAACCGCCATCGTAAAAAAAGCGGGCCTTTAACAGGTCGAGGTCGGGGCGGGTGTCATTGGCTTCGCGCAGGGCTTGTTTGTCCTTTTCGTTATCGGCAAACCCGCGGGTTTTTACCAGTTTCAGGTAGCTTTCGTATTTATCTGCATCATTTTGCAGCAGGTAAAAGCACCCCAGCTTTAGGTAAGCATCTTTTATATAATTGCTGCCTTTGTAATCTTTAATATATTCTGTTAAATAAACGGGTGCATCACTTTCCATACGGTTAAGTTTGGCGCAACCAAGCAGATAATCTATCATGGGCAGGCTTACGTACTGGCTGCCTTTGGGGGTGTCCTGCAGGTAATTGATGGCATCGTCGTTATGGGCGGTTTTTGAAGCGATGTTTCCCTGTAAAAAAGATTTTAGCAAACTACCGTTCTCCATTCCGCCGAGGTAGCCGATCAGTTTGGGATAAGCGGCATCATTATGCAAAACATCAATGTTGATATTGCATAAAAAAAAGATCACTTCATCATTGTAAAAAGCATATTTGCTTTTGGGTAAGGCTATCCTTAGTTCTTCCAGTTGCTTAAGGCCTGCCTGTACATTCCCGCTCATGCCCATAAAGCGGGTTATGCCTTTCAGGTTAGCAGGCACAGAGCCAAATACAATGTTTACCAGCGCCAGGCTTTTTTGGTTAGGCAAAAAGTTCGGGTATTTTTCTGCATTGTCTTTCAACAGGCTACCTGCCTTTTTAGCATCAAATGCCGAGGATACAAAATCACCGAAGCGTGCCTTTATAAACGACCATTGCAGATAAACTTCTGCCTGGCTAAACAGGTAATATGGCGAATTTTTATCGTTACCCTCCAATGCCGACAGCCGCTTGCCTTTATTATCCTTCAGCCTTTCATAATCGGCTTTATTTTCAGATGCCAGCAGGCCAAAGTAGTCCACATAGTTATCCAGTAAAACTGCGATGCCATTTTGAGGGTTTTGCTGATTCTCTTTTAGGATAAGCGCCCTCGCCTCATTTAGTTTCAGGCTTAATATGGCCTTATAAGCATCGGTACAATTGGCGTTATAAATAAAATTTGCTTTGGCATTTGGATGGATAAAAACTAAGAGCGCAAAAATGATAAGGTATTTTCTGAACATTATAAAGCAAATTTCTATTAAACAAAACGGGGTACCGGGCAAAGCTCAGTTTTTTGCGGATGCTTAAGAATAAAAAATTTAATTTTTACCGTTTATAAACTGAAAGCGGTGATCCACCAGGTATTGCCAAAAACATCGTTAAACCCTGCCGAACGGCCATAACTTTGGTCGGCGGGCTCGGCAGCGCTTTTTGCTCCCAGGGCGATCGCCTTTGCATAAACCGCATCGCAGTCATCTACATAAACAAACATGCCTGTGGGTTTTGCGCCATAGGTTTCGGTAGCATCTGCAAACATAATTACGCTTTTGCCTATGCTGATCTCGCCATGCATAATCAGGCTCTTATCGCGCATATGTTTGGATACCTCTTCGGCACCAAAAACTTTTTTCACAAAACTGATAAAAGCCGCTGCATCTTTTACCAGCAAATACGGCATTACCTGCTGGTAACCTTCGGGAATGTTGGGTGTTTTCATACGTTCAGATCTATCTGTTAATTGGTAAACAATTTTACTGATTTAAACTGATAATGAAAACGTTAGGCTACATTCCTTTTTGTATTGCCTGGTAAATTACATCCTGTATGCGGGGGCGAACATTCAAAGCAGACAGCTTGCCGCTTACATTTGGATGCACCCTGTTTGATAGAAATATATAAACCAGATTATATTGCGGATCTACCCAAACGCAGGTTCCGGTAAAGCCGGTATGGCCGTAGGCCTTTGGCGAGGCCATAGACGATGGGTAGTGATTGGCAGGATTTGGATCCCAGCGATCAAAGCCCAACCCTCGCCTGCTCACTGCCGATTGTTTGGAAGTAAACAGGTCTACCGTTTCCGGCTTAATGTATTGTACGCCGCCATAGCTGCCCCTGTTCAGCATCATCTGGTATAAAATTGCCAGGTCGTTAGAAGTGGCGAACAAACCTGCATGCCCGGCAACACCACCCATTAAAGCAGCGGTGGGGTCGTGCACATAGCCATCGAGCAGGGAGTTTCGGTATTCATGATCGTCTTCCGTAGGGATGATCTGGCTGGGTGCAAATCGGTACAATGGTAAAAAACCCGCTGTTTGCATCCCCATTGGTGTGTACAATTGCTGCTGCACGTAAACATTTTCGGGCGTGGCAGTTATATTTTCTTCTATCTGCTGCATGATAACCATGCTCAGGTCGCTGTAAATGTAAGTACCGCGGTTACGTAGGGGTGAGTTAAGAATAGTTGGCCACATCACGTCTTTAAAATAATCCTTCCGCAAAAAATAGCCGTCGTTTACTTTAGTAGGATACGCTGCCGATGAGTCTGCACTTTTATCCGTAGGCTTCACCACATCTACGGTAGCGATATCGGGGATAAGGCCGGCCTGGTGTTCCAACACTTCGCGAACGGTAAGGTTATTTTTATTGGAAGTACGCGCCATGGACAGGTAATCGCCAATGGTAGAATCCAGATTTAGCTTACCCTGGTCATAAAGCTGCATAGCCTCCATGGTAGTTGCCGATATTTTGGTCATAGACGCTAAGTCGAAAATATCAGTCAACTTATCGGGCATGGTTTTAGCGTAAGTATGATAGCCGTAAGCTTTGTTAAAAATTACCTTGCCATCTTTTACCACCATTACAACGCAGCCTGGCGTAGCCTGGTTTAAAACAGCCTCACTTGCAATGTTATCAATACCAATCAGGTTGAAAGAACTGATGCCTGCATCTTCGGGCACCGTATACTGCAGCCTGATCTTAGAAGTGGTAAAACCCATATTGGCTTTAAATGCCTGCGATACATCTTTGCTTAGCTTTTTGGTGATTGGCACACCGCCAAATATGGCCTGCGCACTGTAAAATGCGGCTACGGGCGTAACGCGCTCCGTCCAAACGATAGGCGCCGCAATGGTGCTCAGCTTTGCAAGAGAAGCACTGTTACCAAACAATGCAATAACCACGCTTTTAACTTTCTGGCTGTTTGCTATAAAATCAAATATGCGGGGGTTGTTAAGATCGGCATCGTTAAGCTGAATGATAAGGGTGTTATACCACTTTAAATCGGACGATAAATTATCGAGGCTTTTAACGCCTGTATAGGTATTTCCGTTAAACGTTGTTACTTTTTCGTACTTGTTAAGCAGGCTGTCGAACCCGGCGGCGTACAAATTTGAAAAATGCACGCTGGCAATCTTCGCCTGATCCAGATTTTGCAGCGGCACCAGGTAAGTACTGTTGTTAAACAGCACGGTAGATTGTTCGGCAAGCTTTTCTTCGTTTACATAAGACAACCCGGCCAGCGGCGGGTTTTGTGCACATGCGGAATGAAATAAAACAACTGCGGTTACAGCTAAAAGGGATAATCGCAATTTACTTTTTCTCATAAACTTTTTCTCCGTTAACATAGGTTTTCAGCACTTTAACATTTTGCAGCTGGGCGCCGTCTATCTTCATTATATCTTTGTCAAGTATCACAAAGTCGGCAAACTTACCCGGCTCTATGCTTCCTTTTTCTTTCTCTTCAAAATTGGCTTTTGCGGCCCAGATGGTCATCCCGCGCAGGGCCTGTTCGCGGCTAAGCGCATTTTCTGGCTGGAAGCCTCCTTCGGGATATCCTTTCAGGTCTTTGCGCTCAACTGCGGCATAAAACGTAAACATGGGGTTTATGTTTTCAACCGGGAAATCGGTACCTAATGGTAACCAGCCATTTTGTTGTAACAGTTGCTTGTAAGCATAAGCTGTTTTCAGCCTTTGTTTACCTAAACGCTCACCTGCCCAGTACATATCAGATGTGGCGTGCGTAGGCTGTACAGATGGGATGATGTTATAGTCGGCAAACAATTTCAGATCCTGCGGCGATATCACCTGTGAGTGCTCTATGCGCCAGCGGCGGTCGTTCTTTCCTTTCAATGCATCTGCATATATTTTAAGGATTACCCTGTTGGCCGAGTCGCCAATGGCATGCGTACACATCTGGAAGCCTTTGGCAGCCAGCTTTTTCGCCACATCCTCGTAATGCTTTTGCGTATTTAGTAAAAAGCCGCGCCAGTTAGGCTTATCGGCATAAGGCTGCAGTAAACATGCACCCCGTGATCCTAATGCGCCATCTGCATAAATTTTAAAGGCGCGCACATCTAGCCTTGGGGTTTTAAACACACCGCGTTTAAACAGATAGTCGAAACTATCCTGGTTATCAGAAAGCATTACATACATGCGCATTTTGAGGTCGCCTTTGTGCTGCAATTGCTCTATTACATTTACCATGGTATAAGGCAGGCCGCAATCATCAACCGTGGTTAAGCCCACGGCAAAGCAATTGCTTTGCGCGTCCAGCAGTGCCGACTGTACTACCTGGTCGGTAGGCTCGGGAATCTTTTTATCCACCAGCCCCAGTGCATTATCTATCAGTATACCGGTAAGCTTACCGTTTATGGTTTCAATAGTGCCGCCTGATATAGTTTGCCCCGGTTTTATACCTGCTATGTTAAGGGCTGCCTGGTTGGCAATTAAAGCATGGCCGTCTATACGGTTTAATACTACGGGCCTTACCGGGAAAAGCGAATCCAGCCTGGCTTTATTGGGGAATTGTTTGCCTTTCCACTTGTTCTGATCCCAGCCATCGCCCACAATCCATCCATCCGGGTTTTTACGTGCATAACTACTTACTGAATCGAGCACATCCTGCCAGCTTGCTGTTTTGGTTAACTGCACATTCTGCAGGCCCAGCCCGTAGCTGTAAAAATGGGCATGCGCATCAATAAAGCCCGGGTATACCGCATTACCGCCGGCATCTACAGTTTGTTTTGCATTATATTTTTGTTCCAGATCATCGGCCTTACCAACAGCAACTATTTTACCGGAGTTTACTACAATAGCATCTGCCATGTTAAAGGTGCTGTCAACCGTGTATACTACTGCATTTTTTACCAGCAGATCGGCATTGTAATCCTTTTTTTTACATGACGCAGCTAAGATGAACAGCAAAGGCCAGAATCGTTTCATGGGGTATATGTTTAAAAAATTGTAAGCTACAAAACTATATACAAAATCAAATGCATAAAGTTATGCCGTCAAATAATTAATTTAGCACCGAAAACGATTAAGGAAGGGAATTTTTACAAATGTCGGATATCATACAGCTTTTACCAGACTCCGTTGCTAACCAGATAGCAGCAGGCGAAGTGGTGCAACGGCCGGCTTCGGCAGTAAAAGAGCTGATAGAGAACGCAATTGACGCCGGTGCGGATAAGATACAATTGATATTTAAGGATGCCGGTAAATCACTGATACAGATTATAGACAACGGCTGCGGCATGAGCGTAACGGATGCACGCATGTGCTTTGAGCGCCATGCAACCTCTAAAATACGCCAGGCTGAGGATCTTTTTGCCATCCGCACCATGGGTTTCCGCGGCGAGGCCATGGCTTCTATAGCCGCCATTGCGCAGGTAGAACTTAAAACACGCCGTATTGAGGACGAGCTGGGGACTTGTATTAACATTGAAGGCTCTGAAGTGATTAGCCAGGAAGCCTGCTCTGCCAATGCAGGCACGTCAATTTGTGTTAAAAATCTATTTTATAATACGCCGGCACGCCGCAACTTTTTAAAAAGTAACCCCGTAGAGATGCGGCACATTATTGATGAGTTTCAGCGTGTGGCGCTGGCCAATTCGCAGGTGTTCTTTACTTTTCATAGCGATGGGCAGGAAATATTTCATTTACCGGCCTCGTCATTAAAGCAGCGTATTGTACACCTTTTTGGCAACGGCTATGCCGAGCGACTGGTTCCTGTTGAAGAAGATACGATTGTGATAAAGCTGCGCGGGTTTGTGGGTAAGCCGGAATTTGCTAAAAAAACCCGCGGCGAGCAGTTTTTTTTTGTGAACAACCGCTTTATCCGCGATGCTTACCTGAACCATGCCGTACTGATGGCGTTTAAAGAACTTTTACCGGAAGATACCTTTCCGCTTTACGTGCTTTTTATAGAGATAGACCCGGCTAAGATAGACATCAACGTACACCCCACTAAAACGGAGATCAAATACCAGGACGAGCAAACTATTTACGCTATTATCCGCTCGGCGGTGAAGCGTGCACTGGGTAAATACAACATAACCCCAACACTCGATTTTGACCAGGAGAACAGCATAGAGCACCTGGTTACTGCCAAGCCCTTAGAAGAAATTGTTGCGCCTACCATTAGTTTTAACCCTAACTACAACCCTTTTGATGCCGATAAAAAACCGGTTTACGACAGGGCCTACCAGGGAGGGAGCACTAACGATTACCGCAGCTCGCCCATTCCTAAAAACTGGGATACGCTTTATGAAATAAGCCGCAGGGAAACCACCGTACAGCACGAGATGCACGAGGAAAAAAGCATTGAGGTAGACGACCAGGAACTGAACAAGCCCAGCGAGCGGCAACTTTTTCAGATCCAGAACCGCTTTATACTTTCGCAGATAAAATCGGGGTTTATGCTCATCAGCCAGCAGGCTGCGCATGAGCGTATTTTGTACGAACGCTTTTTGCAGCAGTTGGAAACGCATTCGGGCGTTAGCCAGCAAAGCTTGTTTCCGCAGTCGGTTACCCTCAGCAGCGGCGACTATGAGCTGTTGAAAGAATTACTGCCAGACATTCGTGCATTAGGTTTCGATGTACGCGAGTTTGGAAAAAATACCGTAGTGGTAGAAGGCGTACCTGCAGATATTACCAACGCCAGCGAAAGCGAAATACTGGAACAGCTGCTGGAGGGTTTTAAAAACAACCAGTCGGTTTTAAAGTTAGACAAGCGCGACAGTCTTGCACGTTCGCTGGCCCGTAACGCAGCTATTAAGGCGGGTACACGCATGTCTTTAGAAGAAATGAATCTTTTAATTGACCAGCTGTTTGCCTGCCAGATGCCAAACCTCGCCCTAAACGGCAAACTGATAATTACTACCTTTACGTTAAACGAACTTTTAGAACGATTTGATAAATAACCGCCAAGGCGGTGAGCATACACTATGAGCGCATACAGGCAATCCCCTTTCGCAAACCTTACGCCGGTTGTAAAAAACCTGCTGATCATAAATCTTATCTGCTTTATACCCTTTGTGGTATTTAATGATTTTACCTACCAGAATATAGTATTAAAAAACTTAGGGGTGTTTTATTTTAATTCGCCTTTCTTTCGCCCATGGCAGATCATTACATACATGTTTATCCATGGCGGCTGGGAGCATATTTTGTTCAACATGTTCGCCCTTTTTTCTTTCGGGCCGATACTGGAATATGCCATCGGGCCAAAAAGATTCTTTAACCTTTATTTTATCTGCGGCATTGGTGCGGCAGTGATCCAGATGCTGGTTCAGGCTTATGTAATACATGCTTTGATCGGTTCCTTTACAACCCCTTATCATTTTGCAGCAAATGATCCTTCCATTCCAGAAAAGGTAAAGGATATATATTACGGCCCGATAGTGGGTGCTTCCGGGGCTATTTTTGGCGTGTTAGTAGCTTTTGGCATGCTTTACCCCAATCTTGAGCTGATGATATTGTTTGTACCCGTACCCGTTAAGGCAAAATATTTAATCCCGGTTTACATATTGGTAGAACTATATTTAGGCGTAAGTCAGTACGGCGGTGATAATGTGGCTCACTTTGCACATTTAGGAGGCGCGTTGCTCGGTTTTATATTGATAAAAATCTGGCGGTTGTGAAGGCAAAAAAATCAGTTTAACAGCGCCCGGCATTTCCACAAAATTGCTATATTGTAAAATATAAAAGGTATAACAACTTTTTAATAAAATTAAAGTTATCAGCATTATACGAACATTAAGGCAATGAACACCCTTTGGCAAAATATCCAGTATAAAATGCTCAACTCTGGCAGTAAATTAAATTTACTGATAGGCATTAACGTTATTGTGTTTTTACTGGTAAACATTACCGCTACGGTAGAGCAATTTGTACTGCAAACCAATATCATTAAACTTTATACTACTGACTTTTTAGAGCTTACTGCTTATCTGCCAAAACTGGCTTTCCGTTTCTGGACACCCCTTACTTACATGTTTATGCATGCGGGGATTTTCCATATCCTGTTCAACATGCTATGGCTGTACTGGTTCGGGCAAATATTTGAAGAGTACCTGGGTAACAAACGCACCATCGGCCTATACCTGTTAGGTGGTTTTGCAGGAGCGGTGTTATTTGTTGCCAGCTTTAACATTTTCCCGTTCTTTACGCATGTTAATGCTGCAGTAGGTGCAACCGTTGTTGGTGCATCGGCGAGTGTAATGGCTGTAATGGTTGCCACCGCTACCCTGCTGCCGGATTATACTATATCGCTGATGTTCATTGGCCCTGTAAAACTTAAATGGCTGGTGCTGTTTTTTATAGTGATAGACTTTTTAGGTATAGTTGGCCCTAACGCAGGCGGAGAGATTGCGCACCTTGGCGGCGGCCTCATCGGTTTTATCTACGTTAAACAATTACAAAAAGGCCACGACTGGATCACATCCCTTACCGGTATATTCAAGCCAAAGTCAAAATTGAAAGTAGTTGCTAAAAATAATTCAGGATATTCAAAAGGCCAGCCCCGGCAGGAAGAAATTGATGCTATCTTAGATAAAATTTCGCGGTCGGGATATGACAGTCTTACCCGGCAGGAAAAAGAGATACTATTCCGCGCAAGCAGTAATGAAGGATAAAGGCAAACTTTCTTTTGTAGACCGAATTATTTTATGGCTAAATTACCTTTGCTGTTTTGCTCTCCTAATCAGTTACCTTGCCCCGTCTGTTGATCCCCGCAAATTTTGGCTGCTTGCTTTTTTTGGCCTCGCCTACCCTTTTCTGCTCGCTGCAACGCTTATCTTTTTACTTTACTGGGTGCTGCGCAAAAAATGGCATATGCTGTTAAATATAGTCTGTATTGTTTTAGGATGGCACGTGCTTCAAAACAATATATCTTTTCATAAAAAAAGTGAGGATACAAAACAGCAAAGCGGCAGCATCAGAATTATGACCTATAACGTGCATAACTTTAAACGTTATGGCGCTGCCAATGATATATCAACCAAGCACGATATCTTAAAGATCATTAACGAAGAGCAGCCCGACATCATCAACTTCCAGGAGTTTTACAGCCGTAACAAAGGCGAGTATGATCTGCGCGATTCTATCCTGAAAATTATGGCTACCCGTTATTATTACTTCGAGCCGTTTATGTTTAACAGTACGGAATCAATCGGCATGGCTATATTTTCAAAATATCCCATTACCGCGCATGGATTAGTAGATCTGTCTGAACACAGAACAGAAAACTCGTGCCTGTATGCCGATGTAATGATGGGCAGCCACCCGGTAAGGATCTACAATGTGCACCTGCAGTCTATCCGTTTCGACCCGGAAGATTACAAGTATATCAATCGCATTTCACAGGAAGGTAAAACGGATGTTTCGTCGGTAAAGCACCTGGGTAGTAAACTAAAAAGCGCCTTTATAAAAAGAAGCGCCCAGGTAGATATCCTCAAAAAAAATACGGCTCAATGCCCTTATCCCTACATCATCTCCGGCGATTTTAATGATACACCATCGTCTTATGCAGTAAACTCGATTAGCAGCGGGTTAAAAAATGCTTTCTGCGAAAAGGGTTCGGGATTTGGGCGCACTTATAACGGCGATTTCCCAAATTACCAGATAGACTACATCATGACCACGCAGCAATTTGACGTAAGCAATTACCAGGTGATAGAAAAGCGCCTCTCAGATCACTTTGCTGTAAGAAGCGATGTTACATTGCGTTAGCTGCCAATCATTTACCCAAACAGCGCACTGCTCAGATAGCGGTCGCCACGGTCGCAGCAAATAAAAACGATGGTGCCTTCTTTAAGCTCGGCAGCAAGCTTTAATGACGCGGCCAAAGCACCGCCGCTACTCATACCTGCAAACACACCCTCTACCTTAGCAAGCTTACGCGCCATTTGCACGGCTTCTTCTTCTGTTATATCCATTACCCTGTCAACCCGTGCAGGTTCAAATATCTTAGGCAAATATTCTACAGGCCAGCGGCGTATACCCGGTATGGACGAGCCTTCCGTTGGCTGGCATCCCACAATTTGTATGTCCGGATTTTTTTCTTTCAGATACCTCGAGTTGCCCATTATGGTGCCTGTAGTTCCCATCGCGCTTACAAAATGGGTGATCTGCCCTTCGGTATCACGCCAGATCTCGGGCCCGGTAGATTTGTAATGCGCCATATAATTGTCGGCATTAGCAAATTGGTTCAGTAAAAAGTAATTACCGGTGGCACCTTTTTCTTCGGCATAATCACGGCAAAGTTCTATGCTATCCAGCAGGGTAACTTTAGCGCCAAAAGCCTCCATGGTAAGCGTACGCTCCCGGGTTGAGTTAGATGGCATTACCAGTTCAATCTCTAAATCAAAAAGGCATGCTATCATGGCAAGTGCAATACCGGTGTTACCGCTGGTAGCCTCTACCAGTTTAGTACCAGGTTTAATATCGCCGCGCTCAAGGGCGCTGCGAATCATATTAAGTGCAGCCCTGTCCTTTACGCTGCCGCCGGGGTTATTACCTTCCAGCTTCGCAAAAATGCGGACGTTGGCGTTAGGGTTTAGTTTCTTTATTTCGGCCATAGGCGTGTTGCCTATCAGATCTATAATGCCTGCCATAATACGTTAAACTTTACTTTTATTCAATACTGTAATCTCCGGCCGGTGAAACACCGTTGAGTGCGGCTCTACACTTTTGGTAAGCCACACATTGCCGCCTATAATGCTGTTGTGGCCAATTACCGTTTCGCCGCCTAAAATGGTGGCGCCCGAATATATCACCACATGATCCTGCACTGTTGGGTGCCTTTTGGTATAAGCCATGCTTTTTGCTACGCTTAAAGCGCCCAGCGTAACGCCCTGGTAAAGCTTTACATGCTTGCCAATAACGCAGCTTTCTCCTATAACAATGCCCGTACCGTGGTCTATGTAAAAATATTCGCCTATCTCTGCAGCAGGGTGAATGTCTATGCCTGTTTTTGAATGGGCATACTCGGTTAATATGCGGGGCAGCAGAGGCACTTCAAATACATACAGCTTATGCGCAAGCCGGTAAAAGGATATGGCAAAAAAACCGGGATAGGTGCGTATCACCTCAAATTCACTCCTTGCCGCAGGGTCGCCGCTAAAAATAGCCTGTATATCGGTATTCAACACGCTGTACAATAAGGGCAGTTCATCGAAAAAGGCTTCAGCAAGCTTGTCGATATCGCAATCGCTGCATGCCCTGGTAGCATTCATGATGAGGCAAAGCTCATTCTTTAAGCGGGTAAATTCTTCCTGCAACTGTAAAACCGAGGCAAAAACCTGCCGCGACTGCTCCGGAAAAAGCAACCTGATGATCTGCAATGCCCAGGCCGTTATCTCTTCGTTAGAGGGCACAGAGTCTACATGCTGATGCTTTTCAAAAATTTGTTTATAAAAATCCTCGGTCATGTTTTAAGATTAAAGCGGGAGTCTGCAATTTATTACTTTAAGCTCAATCCAGATGCCAACAAACAATCATTTACTTCCAACAAAGTCTATGGATGTAATATGTTATTTATGCAAGTTTATGGAAAAGAATGTTGTTTGTTTGTAAAAAGAGATTTTATCAACCGGTTAACTATATTTGTTTAAACCAGTTAAACTAAAACTCTATGAAAAGGCGCTCATTCATCAAAGCATCGGCAGTTACGGCTGCGGCGGCAACAATAATCCCTGAAATTGATATGGCTTCAAGTAACACCAAGGCTACCACACGTGAATTTTATGAACTGCGGACCTATACGCTTAAAAATGAGGAGCAGCAAAAACTGGTAGAGGCCTATTTTGAAAATGCTGCCATACCTGCCTTAAACCGGCAGGGCATTAAGAATGTGGGCGTTTTTACCGAGCTAAAACCATCCAGGCAAAGCAGGCTTTATGCGCTCATCCCCTACAAATCTGTGGATGAGTTTACCGGTGTTTGGGAAAAGCTAAACAACGACAAAGCTTACATACAAAGCGGCGCCGCCTATTTAAATGCCCCTGCTACTGAACCTGCTTATGAAAGGATAGAAAGCTCGCTCCTGAAAGCATTTAGCCATATGCCGCAGTTACAGGCCCCTGCAAAGCAGCAAAGAATATTTGAGCTGCGCCGCTACGAGCATGCAAGCGAAGCGGCAGGAAAGAAAAAGCTTGAAATGTTTAATGATGCAGGCGAAGTGGATATTTTTAAGCGCTTAGGCTTTAACCCCGTATTTTTTGGTGAAACACTGATTGGCGAACTTCGCCCCAACCTGGTCTATATGATCACCTTTGATGACATGGCCGCTCATGACAGCCATTGGAAGGCATTTGGCGGCGATCCCGAATGGAAAAAGATAAGCGCCATTCCGGATTATGCTGATGCTAAGCTGGTTTCGCACATTACATCCACAATGCTCGTGCCTGCGGCCTGCTCACAAATTTGATCTTTGTATCAATTTATTTGCATTTATTGCGTCATTTATACACTATATTTACGTCAACCAATAAAAAAATTATGACCACCAGAAGATCTTTCCTAAAAACTTCGGCTGTGCTGTCGGCCGGGTTATTAGCAGCTCCAAGTTTATTTGCCTATGATAAAAAATATATCGGGCTGCAATTATACACCGTAAGAGATGCCATGGCTGCCGACCCGGTTGCCGCGCTGGCCAAAGTGGCCCAGGTAGGCTACAACTCTGTTGAAGGCGCTACCTACACCGGCAGCGAAATGTTTTATGGAATGGATTCCAATAAATTTTCGCAGGTTTTAAAAGATAACGGGCTGTTTATGCCAAGTGCACATTACCGCCTGGGAGAAGAAAAAGTTAACGGATCGTCAGAAAAAGGAACCATCCTTAACGATTGGGACCGCGCCGTTAATGACGCTGCGCGTGTTGGCGTTAAATACATGGTTTGTGCTTATCTTTCCGTACAGGAACGCGGTAACCTGGATCATTACAAGCAGATAGGCGATGAGTTAAACAAAGGCGGCGAGATCTGCAAAAAAGCAGGCATACAGCTTTGCTACCACAACCACGATTTTGAATTTGAAAAACAGGATGGCAAATTCCCATACGAAGTATTGCTTTCTAATACCGATAAAGACCTTGTAAAAATGGAAATGGACCTTTATTGGGTAACCAGAGCCAAACAAGACCCTATTGCGTTGATTAACGAGCATCCGGGCCGCTTCCCGTTATGGCACGTTAAAGACATGGATAAAACTACCGGCATATTTACAGAGGTAGGCAATGGTATTATAGACTTTAAAAAGATCTTTACGCATGCCAATAAGGCCGGCTTAAAATATTTCTTCGTAGAAGAAGACAAATGCCCGGGCGATCCGTTCGTAAGCATAAAACAAAGCTACGATTACATTAAAGGAAACCTGGTGTAAGGAAAAGGCGCTTATTAAAAAAGCTTCAATAAGAATAACGTTATTCTTATTGAAGCTTTTTTATTTTATGATTTGGAACAATGGCTTCGAATAAAGACCTGTTAGTCAATTATTCGCTTTTAAATAAATAGACGATACGATTCCTGTTTACTCTGCTGAAGTAAATTTCAAACAAACCGGGCTGCCTATTTCCAGGTTACCGCCTACACGGCCAATTTTTCCGGTTGCCTTATCGATCTTGTAAATAAATATGCTGTCGCTGCTTTGGTTGGCAACCAGTAGGAAGTTTCCAAGCGGATCAATTGCAAAATCCCGTGGGTTAACGCCATAGCTGGTTTCTCTTTGTATTAGTGCAAGCTCACCGGTTTCCTGGTTGATAGAGAATACGCTTATTTCATTAGTTTCTAAACGGTTAGAGGCATATAAGAACCTGCCATCCGGCGAAATATGGATTGCAGCACCGGCAGTTTTTCCTTTAAAGCCATCTCGTAATAAAGTAATAGTTTGTTTTTTAGTAAGCTTGCCGTTGTTATAATCAAACGTTGTCACATCAGATCCCATTTCTGTTATCAGGTAAACATGCTTTTTATCATTAGAAAAAACTAAATGACGGGGGCCTTCGCCATCCTTTATTTTCAAAAACTCCGGGTTAGCGGGAGTTAATGGCTGCTGGTGCGAAGCCTTATAACGGTAAATATTCAGCTTATCGGTACCCAGGTCGGTGTAAATCAGGCACTTTTCATCAGGTGATAAAATTGCCATATGTACATGCGGGCCTTCTTGCCTGTCTTTGTCTGCGCCGTGGCCTTCGTCCTGTAGTACCTGCGATGGTGCGCCCAGGCTGCCATCACTTTTAACAGGTAATACACCCAGGCTGCCGCTGCCATAGTTAGCGATGAAAACATTCTTTTGACTTTTATCTTCTGCTATATAGCAAGGGCCGTCGCCGCCAGACGGCTGTTTGTTAATGAAAGTAAGCTTGCCTTGTTTCGCATCAAAACCGAAAGCGCTTACTTCGCCGTTTTTATCATTTTCATTAACTGCATATACATGCTTGTTATCGCCCGATACGGTAAGGTAAGACGGATTATCCACACCATCTATTTCGTTCAGATATGCCATTTTACCTGTTGCGGCATAAAAACGATAAACGTAAATACCCTTACTTTTCCCTTTGGTGTAAGTGCCTATCAGCAAATCGAAAGTTGAAGGAATTGGTTTATTATGCTGCGCAATGGTAAGTAAAGGAGACAGCACGGCAAGAGCAAGCAAAAATCTTTTCATTGTTAAAACGATGGGTTAATTTTTGCAAGATAGTAAATTGAGGCGGCAAAAAGCAAGAGCCTGAAATAGAAAGAGGTTAGCAAAAGCAATTTAAAACTGCTGCTGCTAACCTCTTCTTGTATATACTTTGAATGATAACTAAACCAGGTGCTTAAGTTGTATCACTTCGCTTTCGGTAAGATAGCGCCAGCGTCCGCGGGGAAGGTCCTTCTTGGTAAGGTTTGCGTATACCGCCCTGTCCAGTTTTACTACCTCGTAACCGAGGTGCTCAAATATGCGGCGCACAATACGGTTTTTACCACTATGGATCTGGATGCCTACTTCTTTTTTGGATGCACCGGCAACATATGAAACCGAATCGGGTTTAACCGGGCCATCTTCTAACTCAAGGCCAAAACCTATTTTGTTGATATCGCCCTGGGTTAAGCTCTTATTCAGCTCAACGTGGTAAAGTTTTACAATGTTATTCCTCGGGTGTGAAAGTTTGTCGGCCAGTTCACCGTCATTGGTCATCAACAGCAGCCCGGTGGTATTCCTGTCCAGGCGGCCAATAGGATATATTCTTTCCCTGCTTGCTTTCTCAACCAGGTGCATTACGGTACGGCGCTCCTGCGGATCATCGGTAGTGGTAATGTAATCCTTAGGCTTGTTTAACAGCACGTAAACCATTTTTTCGCGCTTAAGGGTCTCGCCGTTGTAACGGATCACATCTTTAGACGGGTCTATCTTATAACCCAGTTCAGATACCACCGCGCCATTTACTGATACAACGCCTGCCGCAATCAGCTCATCGGCCTTACGGCGCGAGCAGATCCCGGCGTTTGAGATATAACGGTTAAGCCTGATCAGCCCGGTATCTTCCGTTTCCTTTTCTGCTGCTTTTTTACGGCCGCGCAGGTTACGTACCGGAGTTTCTGCGTTATCATATTCTGGCTTGGTGCGTTTAGGCCTTTCAGAAAAAGATGGTTTATCCCTGAAAGAGCGTTTGCTATCGCTATCACCAAAAGATTTTCCCGATGCTCTTTTTTCAAAGGTCTTTTCGCCGCCTGCGCTTTTTCTTTTAAAGCCTTCGCCGGTATTAAATGAGCCGGATGACGGTTTTACGCGGGATGAATATGGTTTTTTATCGCCCGATGGTTTGCCATCAAAACTTTTACGTGGTCTTTCTTCGCCATCTGCGGCCGGCCTGCCAGTGTAGGGCTTGCTACGGGTAAATGGTTTCTTTTCGCCGGATGCAGCACCACCGCCATAAGTTTTGCGCGGCTTGCTATCACCATCGGCAGTTGGCCTGCCAGAATATGGTTTGCTTCGGGGTGAAAACGATTTTTTATCGTCCGGTTTTTCTGAATTAAATTTCTTGCTTGGACGGGAGCTGGTTTGATCAGAACCTGGTGTAGAATTACCCTTATAAGAGGATGATCTTTTTGGCCTTTCGTTGCTTCGGTTTTCCCTGTCTGATGAGCGGCCGGACTTGTCTTCCCGACTGTTCCGCGGTCTGTTAAATGCCATAGTGTTTTTATTAGCGCTTTCGCAGCGTGAGGGTCAAAATTACACTTTTAGCATGGATTTTTAACATATAATTTAATTTTTTTTACCCTTGCTAAAATGCGCTTTAAGTACTTTTAAAGTACGTTTTTGAACCGAAAACCACTTTTTTCCACGACCCGAAAAAGCTAAGTATTTGATTATGTGATACCTATACTTTACCTTTGCCGCACATTCTACCAAATGTTGTACTTATGGATAAAAAAGAAATGACTAAGAAACACTTCATTACGTGCTCCGTAATAGTGCTGCTGGTTATCTTTTCGCTGTTTAACGTTTGCCTTACAAAAGCCGCATCAATGGCCAAAAAAGTAAGCCGGTTAAACAGGTTAAACAAACGCAATTCGACACTGCTATTTAAAGCCACCGAGGCAGAGAACGACTTTAGCTTTGCAAATGAAGCATTGCCCGTTCATGATGCCGGTGTAAGCCGCAGGCTGCAGCATTCGCTGCAAAAGCACAATTTTAAAAATGTCCAGTCTAACGTACTGCAAAACAAGGCAGACAGGATATTTCCAATAATTGAGCCGATACTAACCGCCTACGGTATCCCTAATGATTTCAAGTACATACCTTTAGTAGAAAGCGGCTTTAGCGAAGGGACTTCGCCAAAAGGCGCAAAAGGCTTATGGCAGTTTATGCCCGGCACGGCACGCACCTACGGCCTAAGGGTTGGCCACGGGGTGGACGAGCGGTTAAACATCCGCAAATCTACCATTGCCGCATGCAGGTACATTAAAGAACTGTATGCCGAGTTTAACAGCTGGACCCTTGCGGCCGCAGCTTACAACAATGGTTCCATTAAACTGGAAAAAGCTATAAGCAGGCAAAATGAGGATAATTACTTCCGTATGCATTTAAACCGCGAAACCGGTGCATATGTGTATAACCTTATCGCCATGAAAGCTATTATTAGCCAGCCAAGAAAATACGGATATAAAGACTATTTTAAGTTGGCGCCAAGTATCCCTTACTCATCAGAGGTACTGGCCATCAATTAACCGGCGGGGTTTAACCCCATCGTAAAGTAAATTTATTACGGAGCACCTGAGCCGATCTTCCCAGCTGGAAGGTCGGCCTTTTTTTTGCGTATATTTGTAACACTTTAACGTTGATTGGGTTGTTAAGAGATTGGTTCAGGTAATATGTGTTTAACTTAATTAACTCCGTTCACTCAATCAGCTTAAGCATTAATTCAATCTATGAGTAAAGAAACTATTGACCTTGGCGAGCAAAATGAAGTTGAAGTTTACGGGGCCAGGGTACATAATTTAAAAAATATCGACGTATCCTTTCCGCGCAACAAACTGGTTGTGGTAACCGGCCTTAGTGGCAGCGGAAAATCGTCTCTTGCCTTTGATACCATTTATGCCGAAGGCCAGCGCCGCTACATGGAAACCTTTTCGGCTTATTCCCGCCAGTTTATGGGCGGCATGGAGCGCCCCGATGTGGATAAGGTATCGGGCCTTAGCCCGGTTATCGCCATAGAACAAAAAACCACCAGCAAAAATCCCCGCTCTACTGTAGGTACTATTACTGAGATCTATGATTTTATGCGCTTGCTTTATGCGCGTACCGGCGAAGCTTACTCTTATGTTAGCGGCGAAAAGATGGAACGGATGTCTGAAGATCAGATCCTGAAAACCATTTCAGAAAAATTTGACGGCCAGCCGGTAAATATCCTTGCGCCGGTGGTAAAAGCAAGGAAAGGACATTACCGTGAACTTTTTGAGCAGATACGCAAACAAGGTTACCTAAAGGTTTGGATAGACGGCGCCATTGCCGATGTGGAACCTAAGATGCAGGTAGACCGCTACAAGATACATGATATTGATATAGTGGTTGACAGGCTTGTGATCACCGAGAACGACAGCAAGCGCCTTTATACGTCCATTCAGTCTGCCCTTAAAATTGCTAAAGGCATTATCCGTATTGCCGATAAGGACAATAACGTTTACTATTACAGCAAATACCTGATGGACCCGGTATCGGGCATATCCTATGACGAGCCGCAGCCAAATACCTTTTCATTTAACTCCCCTTACGGCGCTTGTGAAAAATGTAACGGACTCGGCTATATTTTTGAGGTTGATGAAGCATCGGTGATCCCGAATCCAAAATTAAGTATCAATAGCGGGGGCCTTGCTCCTATAGGCGAGTACCGCGAAACCTGGATCTTTCAGGTGCTAAAGGCGCTTGCTAAAAAGTATGAATTTTCTTTAACCGTGCCGATTGAAAAACTGGCAAGGGAGCATGTAGAGATAATTTTGAACGGCGCGCCGGATATGATAACCGTAGCCGTTGAATATAATAAGTGGAACGTACAGAGCTACCAGATAAGTTTTGACGGCATTGTACGTATGCTGGAAGAACAGCAGGAACGCCGTAATGACGAGGGCATAGACGATATGGAAAACTATCGTGTATTAAAAACCTGCCCCGTTTGCGATGGCGCCCGCCTAAAAAAGGAATCGCTGCACTTCAAGGTGGATGAAAAAAACATCTTTGAGCTGGCCTGCATGGACATCCGTACCCTGCACGAGTGGTTTGCCAACCTGGAAGACCGCTTAACCGACCGCCAGAATGTTATAGCAAAAGAAATTTTAAAGGAGATTCGTGCCCGCATTGTTTTCTTGTTAGATGTAGGTTTAAGCTACTTAACCCTTGATCGTACGGCAAGAACATTATCCGGTGGCGAGGCGCAGCGCATCAGGCTGGCAACGCAGATAGGTTCGCAGCTGATGAATGTAATGTACATATTGGATGAACCGAGTATTGGCCTGCACCAGCGTGATAACGAGCGATTGATAAACGCGTTAAAGAACCTGCGCGACCTTGGCAATACCGTATTGGTGGTAGAGCATGATAAGGACATGATACTACACGCCGATCATGTGATTGATATGGGCCCTGCAGCAGGCGTTCACGGCGGCCAGGTAGTGGCCGAAGGTACCCCTGCCGAGTTAATGAAAGCCCACACGCTTACTACCAGCTATATAAACGGCGAACGCGAAATTGCTATTCCTAAAACCCGCCGTGCAGGCACGGGCAAAGTTCTGAGCCTTAAAAAAGCTACCGGCCACAATTTAAAAAAGGTATCGGTGGATTTTCCATTGGGGGTTTTAATAGGTATCACAGGCGTATCGGGCAGCGGTAAGTCCAGCCTTATTACAGAAACTTTGTACCCTATCCTCAATCATCATTTTTTCAGGGCGAAGAAACATCCCTTACCTTATGATAAGATTGAAGGACTGGAACATATAGACAAGGTAATAGAAATAGATCAAACACCTATTGGCCGCACACCAAGATCAAACCCTGCTACTTACACCGGCGTGTTTTCAGACATACGTAACCTGTATGTGCAATTACCCGAATCTAAGATAAGAGGTTATAAGCCGGGCCGTTTTTCATTTAATGTAAAAGGTGGCCGTTGCGAAACCTGCCAGGGAGCAGGCTTAAAGGTGATAGAAATGAACTTTTTGCCCGATGTGCAGGTGCCGTGCGAAGAATGCGGCGGCCGCAGGTACAACCGCGAAACATTGGAAGTACGTTACCGTGGTAAATCTATCAGTGATGTGCTGGATATGAGCATTGAGGATGCAACGCCGTTCTTTGAACATATACCGGCTATCTATCGTAAAGTAAAAACCCTTAATGACGTGGGCCTGGGTTACATCACCCTGGGGCAATCGTCAACAACGTTATCTGGCGGCGAAGCGCAAAGGGTAAAACTGGCAACCGAGCTTTCTAAAAAAGACACAGGCAATACCTTTTACATACTGGATGAGCCGACAACTGGTTTACATTTCGAAGATATTAACGTACTGCTTGGCGTGCTAAACCAATTGGTAGATAAAGGAAACACGGTATTGGTTATTGAGCATAACCTTGATGTTATAAAAGTAGCTGATCATGTGATAGATCTGGGGCCAGAAGGCGGCTCGGGCGGCGGCAAGATCTTATTCAGCGGAACGCCCGAAGGTTTATGCAAGGTGAAGGAAAGCTTTACCGGCAAATTTTTAAAACTGGAAATGTACCCGCAAAAACCAATGAAAGCATAACAGGTTTAAAATTATAAACAAGTAAGGCTGCAATGTGCAGCCTTACTTGTCTAAGATAGAATATTTTTATCCGGCCCAGCCTTCCCTGTCCAGGCTGCGGAAATAGATGGCTTCGGCAAGGTGTTCAAGTTTAATTTCTTCGCTTTCTGCAAGATCGGCAATGGTGCGGGCTACTTTCAGGATGCGGTCGTACGCACGGGCCGAAAGACCTAACTTTTCCATCGCTTTTTTTAGAAGGTTTTGCCCTGCCTCGTTTATCTTACAAATGCTGCGCACCATTTGCGGGCTCATCTGCGCATTGGCATGCAGCTCGGGCTTATTATCAAAACGCTTTGCCTGTATGTCACGCGCTTTTATCACCCTGTCGCGTATCAGCTCGCTTTTTTCTGCAAGGCGGTCGCTGGCCAGTTCGTTAAAATTAACCGGCGTTACCTCTACATGCAAGTCTATCCTGTCGAGCAACGGGCCCGATATTTTACTTAAATATTTTTGCACCGTTCCTGGAGGGCAAATGCACTCCTTTTCGGGGTGGTTGAAATAGCCGCATGGGCATGGGTTCATGCTGGCAACCAGCATAAAGCTGCTCGGGTAATCAACTGTAAATTTGGCGCGCGAGATACTTACCCGCCTTTCTTCCAACGGCTGGCGCATTACCTCCAATGCGCTGCGCTTAAACTCGGGCAATTCATCTAAAAACAAAACACCGTTATGGGCCAGCGAGATCTCCCCCGGCTGGGGGTTGCTTCCACCGCCAACAAGCGCAACATCCGAAATAGTGTGGTGCGGCGCCCTGAATGGCCGGGTAGTTACCAGCGCATCGGCAGCAGCCATTTTCCCGGCAACGGAATGGATCTTGGTGGTTTCTAAAGACTCATGCAAACTTAAAGGCGGCAATATTGAAGGAAGCCTTCTCGCGAGCATGGTTTTACCAGCACCCGGCGGGCCAATCAATATTACATTATGGCCGCCCGCAGCAGCAATTTCCAGGGCGCGTTTAATATTTTCCTGGCCGCGTACCTCGCTAAAGTCGCTGTCATAATTGGTAAGGCTGTTATAAAACTCCTCGCGGGTGTTTACAACTTCGGGGGTAAGTTCCAGGTCGCCGTTTAAGAATTCGGCCACCTGTTTTATATTTTCAACGCCGTACACTTCCAGGTCGTTCACTATGGCGGCTTCGCGTGCATTTTGCTTCGGCAGTATAAAACCCTTAAAACCTTCTTTACGTGCCTGTATGGCAATAGGCAAGGCACCTTTAATAGGCTGCATACCGCCATCAAGCGAAAGCTCACCCATTATCAAATACTTTTCCAGGTTCTCGTTTTCAATCTGCCCAGATGCGGCTAGTATGGCGGCGGCAATAGTAAGATCATAAGCTGAACCCTCTTTGCGGATATCGGCAGGGGCCATGTTCACCACAATTTTTTGCCGGGGCATCCTGAAATTATTGGTTTGCAGGGCAGCTTCTACCCGCTGCATAGATTCGCGTACGGCATTATCGGGCAGTCCCACAATAAAATAGGCCGGTTTGCCACCGCTCAGGTTTACCTCAACGGTTATGGTAATGGCCTCTATCCCATAAGCCGCACTGCCAAAAGTTTTAACTAACAAAATGATTAAGGTTAATAGCTGCGTAAGTTATGCATTTTTAGCAAGCCGCAAAAATGCCAGAGGCAAAAGCAACCCACCGATTTTCCTTTAAAATAATTAAATAAATTCGCACCTTTGCACACTGAAATACAAACGGCCCTGTAGTTCAACGGATAGAATAGAAGTTTCCTAAACTTTAGATATGAGTTCGATTCTCGTCGGGGCTACCATAAAAACAAAAAGCTACTCGAAAGGGTGGCTTTTTTGGTTAGGTGGGGATTTTCCTTAACAAATCAAGTTCGAATCTCGTCGGGAACATCAACAAACGTAGCGATTTGTATGTTTTTTTTGGCGTAGATACAATCTACGGGCATAAACATCCGAAGTTATAAACTTCGAATAGCGAAGAGTCATTTTTGAATTAAAATTATAAAGATGTTGGCAATTATTATTTTAAATAGTAATTATAAGTTTGAATCTCGTCGGAAATATCAATAAAAAATCTGTCGGTGAATTTATTCGGGGCTTACCGTAGATACAATTTGCGGCATAATAGTCCGAAGGGAAAGCCTCTAGGTCTGTAACCTAAAGGCTTTTTTATTGCATTCGGAGAATATTAATATATTTAACTATGAGGTCTGTTATTCTGCTTTTGTTCCTTAGTTTAATATTTGCTTATTGCGCATCGGCACAGGAGTTAATTAAAGCTAAAGATACTCGCAAATATGTGGGTAAAGTTGTCACTATAGCCGGTAAAATAAAGTGTATAGCAGGACCAGGATATTTAACCTCAATGTCATTTCAACTTGTAACTGATGGCTCTGAAGTTGGCGTCGACATCACTATTCCTATGGAAATATGGAGTAAATCAAAAGTACTTAATGAGAACCAAGAAGGAAAAACGATGAAAGCAAAGGGACTCGTCGAACAAATTATTGGGAAAAAAGATATAACGCAGAAAACCTTACCCTACATCGTTATCAAAAGTTTATCAGATGTTGAAATAATGAATTGATCCAAAACGAAAGGATATTATTCTTTTATCCCGCCGCATAATATAAGCTATCAGTAAGATTATCTAAGGTTTGGGCGTAGATACAATCTACGGGCATAAACATTCGAAGTTATAAACTTCGAATAGCGGGGTTAAAGCATTTGGCGATAAGCACACCTTTCAAAAACTGTTATCTGCCAACATGCTTTTAGTAAGATCATTAATTACATTGTTTACAATAATGTTTAGCGCACGAAAACGCTGCTGCAGATCTGCTGTTTTTAAAACGGAAGCACTGGCACCAACGTTATATGATTTTGAATTGATCAGCGCAAACATCATATCGTCTACCGGAAGCCTGTCCGAACCAAACACATCCACTATATTATAAATACGGATACGGTACTTATTGTCTTTGCAATCTATCTGCAGCGTAAAATTCTCCGTAACCGTATATTGAAATTTTTGCCAAAGTACTTTATTAGTCATATCTGTAGCAGAAGTTACTCTGCCAACTACCCGCAATAGGTCCGGGTCTTGGAACTGCAATTGGGTTTGTTCAACATAGGGGTGAGTTTCTGCAAACCAAAGCCCGGCATTGCTGTAAAGCACGTTTGCAGGAGCATTTGGCACATCAATCACCCGTTCATATACAACGGTATTATTAAAAAAAGGCACATTTAAGCCAACAGTATCTTTTTGTGCAGAAGCGCTTTTAGCGAAGATAACAAACGCTATGATAAGGAACTTTTTCATGGTGAAAGGTATTTACCTGTAAGATATTACAGAAATGAGAAAGTTTAGCAGGTAAGCTGTCGGTAGATTAAACACGTGGTTGATTTATTGATAATCAGCTATTTAATTTTAAATGCAACGAAATTGATATATAGCTTTACGCTTCTGCCAGGTTTTGAAATGATTTATTAAGTGTTTGCTTAAAATCCTAATTTAAGCCCGTAATGTTAAACTATACCAGATCGCCTAAAACATCAAGAATTGCTGCGGCTGTTTTCTTTTTTGTATCAGGGTTTGGCTATACTACCTGGGCATCGCGCATCCCATCCATTCAGCGCGACCTGAATTTAAACGAGGCTCAATTAGGTGTTGCCTTGTTTGCCCTGCCTGTAGGGCTATTGGTAACCATGCCTTTAACAGGTAAACTTTTTATCCGTTTCAGCAGCAGCGCCATGATGCTTCTGGGTGCTGTGTTTTTTAATCTCTGCCTGGCCTTGCTGGGTTTTGCAACGGAGTTTTGGCAATTTTTGCTCATCCTGTTCTTCTTTGGCTCGTCGCGTAACCTGTTCAACCTGTCGACAAACAGCGAGGCGGTAGGTGTGCAAGCCATGTACGGCAAATCAATCATGACCACCTTTCACGGCATCTGGAGCCTGGCGGGTTTTGGCGGTGCGGCGCTGGGTTATTTAATGGTTGCAAATCACATAAAACCTGCCTATCATTTACTGTCGGTAAGTATCATACTAACTATTATAGCATTTCTGTGCTCGCCATTTCTTTTGCATCAGGAACCGGTCAAGCAAGCTAAAAAACCTATTTTCTCACTGCCCGATAAAGCCTTGCTTAAACTGGCGTTCATTTGCTTCGCCTCCATGGCCTGCGAAAACATCATGTACGACTGGAGCGGGATCTATATGGATAAAACGGTGCATACCACGCACGCAACAGCTACAACGGGTTTTATAGCTTTTATGTGCACCCTAACCCTTGCCCGTTTTGTGGGCGATAAAGTTGTTACCCGTTACGGGATTAAACCGCTTATGCAATACAGCGGCATGCTCATTATTTCGGGGTTCATGCTTTCGGTTATATTCCCTTATGTAGTTACCGCTATACTTGGTTTCGCAATGGTAGGTATAGGTACATCCTGCCTGGTTCCGCTGGTTTATCGCGAAGCCGGTAAATCCAAAACCATGCTTAACGGCATTGGTATTGCAGCGGTATCAACTATAGGCTATTTAGGCTTTTTGATTGTGCCGCCACTGGTAGGTTTTGTAGCGCAGGCATTTAACCTGCGCTGGTCGTTCGCCATTATATCCTTATTAGGCCTGGTGATTATGTGGCTATCATCGATGCTTAGCACCTCTGCAGATTAACCGATCATTTGCTTAACACATAGACTACCTTTGATAAGATCATATCTGTATTTAAGGTCGATCCATTACTATTTTCATATTCCTTATTTTCGACTGCAACAATTATAGATTTGGCTAAGTTTAGGCAAGTTATTATTTGAAATGAATGATGTAACGCGTGATTGAAAATGCATATTATAAATTTACATTATCCTTTATTTAATTTTCAGATATTTAATACCATGAATAAAAGACTACTGCTTTCGTTTCTGCTTTTAATTACTGTAGCTGCAAATGCGCAACAAAAAGTTATTCAATTATACAAAGGCGCGGCACCCGGCTCAGAAAACTGGAATTGGAACCAAACTGAAAGCGCAGATAATATTTATCATGGCAACGTTGTCTATAACGTGAGCCACCCAACTCTAACCGTTTATAAGCCTGATAGTTCGGTTAAAAATACCGGTATTGCCATTGTTATCTGTCCGGGTGGTGGTTTACAAACGCTTTCTATAGAACATGAGGGTTATGCGGTTGCGCGCTGGCTTCAGAAAAAAGGCATCACTGCTTTCCTGCTGGAGTATAGGTTGATGCACACTCTCGGCAATGACCCTTACAAAGAGATGCTGGCAAAAATGAAGGCTAATACGGTGCTAAAAGAGCAGGCACCGGTTGCGCCTTTAGCCGTGATGGATGGTAGGAACGCCATTGCTTACGTGCGCGAACATGCCGCCGATTATGGAATTTCGCCATCTAAAATTGGTATTATAGGATTCTCGGCAGGTGGCACTATTGCTGCAGCAACGGCCTTTGCTTACATACCTCAAAACAAGCCAGATTTTGTGACCCCAATATACGCCTACTTCCCGCCCGAAATGCAGGTTAACGTACCTGCAGATGCTCCGCCTATATTCATTGCGGCAGCAAGCGATGATCAGTCGTCGGTATACAGCGGGCAGCTTTATAATACGTGGATAACCACAAAACATTTGGCCGAGCTGCACCTGTTTCTAAATGGTGGGCATGGCTTCGGCATGAAAAAGCAAAACCTGGCCAGCGACAGCTGGACCATGCTTTTTGAATTATGGTTAGGGAATATTGGGTTGATGAAATAGAAAAACGAAATTGCTGTTATCTCCCTGCCAATTTACTTCGCCTGTACACCGCCGGGGTTTGTCCCGTTTTTGATTTAAATATCCTGTTAAAGGCTGCTTCAGATTGATAACCCACATTGGCTACAATCTCTGATATATTGGTGTTGTTTGTTAGTAAAAGTTTTTGCGCCTGCCTGATGCGCCAGTTAGTAAGATAATTTAACGGCGTTTCATGAACCAAATTTTTAAACCTGTAAAAGAAAACTGACCGCGACATACCTACCTCTGCTGCGAGCGATTCCAGTGTCCAGTTGGTTTGGGGCGAATCCTGGATCAGTTTCAGCGCCTTGCTGATCTTCTGATCATTCAATGCGGATAAGAAACCGCTCTCCGGCGCAGCCTGTTCCAAATAAGCCCTGATGATGTTAACAAACATTATTTCCGACAGGCATTTGAGCATCACTTTGCTTCCGGGCCTTTCGTTGCTTAGTTCGTTCAGCATCAATTGCGTAATATGCTTCACCAGCAATTCATTTTCAGTAACATATTGTTTGATATGTATAACCGGCGGCAGATCTTTTAAAAAGGGATGCAGGTATTGGTAGTCAAATTCAAAGTGACCGGCAACAAGAATGGTAACATCGCCTGCGCTGTTAAACACCGGGATACCGTCTCTTCGGGCCTTCACAAATTCGGGCGAGGGCATGCGCAAACTTGTTGCTTTATCTGCAATCCAATGTGCGCTTCCGTGCGGTACAAAAACGAGATCGCCCTCTGCCATTTCAATAACACGGCCATCAGGCGAACCGATAACGCAATTGCCGCTTACCAATCGCCAAAACTGCGAATTCCTATCTTTAACAATATCCAATCCCCATGGTGCCGCAAGCGGCATTTTGCTGTAAACAACACTGGTAAGCCGGGTGGTATCTAATATGGTACTTAATGCATCCATTATATTTAATTGATACGATAAAGCAAATATAAAACACTTTTAAATACTTTAAGTATTTAAAACGAAACTAATTTTGTGCCATAAACAATTAAAAATATGACAACTCAAGAATTAGCCGACCGTTATTACGACCTTTTTAAACAAAGACAGGTGCCGGAAATTTACCAGCAACTTTACAGCGCAGATATTATCTGCACCGAACCGGAACATGCCGCGGCAATGGGGATACCTACTGTAACCAAAGGCATTAAAGCAGTTTTAGCAAAATCAAAAGCAAGACAGGAACTGATTGCAGAGGTACATAGCTTTTTTAGCAGCGAACCGGTAGTTGGTGGCGATTATTTTAGTCTTGCCATGGGCAGGGACATGACCTTAACAAACGGCCAGCGATTACAACTGGCAGAAATTGCTGTTTTCGGTGTTAAAGATGATAAAATCATTTCTGAAACCTTTTTTTATTAGCATTAGCGTTCAATATAAATTGTCGCCTAAAAGCGTATAGCTGAAAAAATTTACAAAGGATTAAACGTTCCTCTCAAAAGACTATTAATAGCAGAAGCACTTTAAATGGAAAAGCTTTTACAGTTCTTAAAAGCTTTTCCATCTCTCTTCTTAACGCACTTTAAACCCCTGCCCGTTGTTTAGCTTCTGCCGTAATCGGTGTAAAAAAATTTACCAGATTACCATCCGGGTCTCTAAATAATAACGATCTGTTACCCCAGGGCATGGTAGTGGGGGCTTGTACCAAACTACCATTTATAAGGTCTGCTATTTGGCTGTAGCGTTGGTCTACATCCGGCACCATGAATTCTAATATAATGGAATTATTTGTAGCGGGTTCCGCAATTTTTGTATCGCCAAAAAGCGCAAGCGTGTTTACACTGCCGATGGCCAAAGTTGCTGATGGTGTTTTTAGCTCGGCAAAATCGGGTGTGTACATAACTATTACTGCACCCGTTATTTTTTCATAAAACTGGACGATGGGCTCAATGTCCCTGGTTATCATTCTTACTGATGTAAAATTCATAGCTGTTGATTTTGTAAACCCAAAGATCAGCGGCTTTAAGACAACGGTATGTCAGCAGGACATATTGTTTTTCAGTTTAGTTGGAAACTATTGTTATTGATAACCCATGGCTTGCAGCTCAAAAAGCTCGGCATATTTACCGCCTTTAGCCAACAGATCGTCGTGGCTGCCAATCTCAACTACGCTGCCATTATCAAGTACAATGATGCGGTCGGCCATGCGGACGGTAGAAAAACGGTGCGAGATCAAAACTGCCATTTTTCCTTTTGTAAGCTCAGTAAACCGCTCAAATACCTGAAACTCCGAGCGGGCGTCCAATGCAGATGTAGGCTCATCCAAAATAACAAGCTGTGCATTACGCATGTAGGCACGTGCAATGGCCACCTTTTGCCATTGCCCGCCGGAGAGCTCAACCCCTTCTGCAAAACGCTTACCCAGCATCTGGTCATAGCCGGCCGGTAATATACTTATCAGTTCGTCGGCCAGGCTTTGCTTAGCCGATTTTTTTATTAGTTCACGGTTGGCCTGCTGTTCGATATTCCCTGCGGCAATGTTTTGGCCAAAGGTCATTTGGTAACGCAAAAAGTCCTGGAAAATGATCCCGATGTTACGGCGCAGTTCGGTCAGGTCGTATTCGCGCAGGTCGTATCCGTCCAGCAAAATGCGGCCCTCAACCGGGTCGTAAAGGCGCGCCAATAGTTTTACCAGTGTACTTTTTCCTGCTCCGTTTTCGCCAACAAGTGCCAGTTTTTCTCCGGGACGCAAAGTAAAGTTCAGGTTCCGGTTTGCCCAGCGCTGGCTGTTCAGGTAATGGAAACCTACATTCTCAAATGTGAAACCAACTGTAATAGGATTTGGAAACGGGCGTGGCTTTGCAGTATTATGAATCTTCGGTTCAATCTCAAAAAACTCAAAAAAATCGCTCAGGTAAATTGCCCCTTGCGAAACAGTACTAAAACGGCTCAGCACTCCTTCCAGCAGCGAACGCAGCTGCCTGAATGATCCTGCCAGGAACGTTAACGCACCAATTGTTAAAATGCCTTCTACCGTACGTGCAATCATCAATACATAAGCTGCATAATAGCCTAAGCTGCCAAGTAAGGCAAAAAAAGTTCCCCATATAGAGCGTTTAACTGCAATATGTTTATTATCAATATAAAATTGCTGAGACAGCACCTTAAAGCGTTCGATAATAAAGCCCGAAAGACTAAACATTTTTATTTCTTTGGCAGTCTCGTCGCTGGCGCCAATGTAGCGCAGGTAATCCAGCTCGCGGCGTTGCGGGGTTTGACCGCGCGAAAGGGCATAACTGCGATCATTAAAATAAGATTCACCTAAAAAAGCCGGGATAATGGCAACCACCAACAGCAGGATAAGCCAAGGGCTGAAAGTTAACAAACCGGCCGCTAAAAAAGCCATGGTAATAAAATCCTGCAGCTGGCTCATCACCTGCGAAAGCAGTACGGTACGCCCTACGGTTTGCTGGCGTGCACGCTCCAGCTTGTCGTAAAACACGGCATCCTCAAACTGATCAAGATCCAGCAGCGCGGCGTGTTCCATAATGCGTACAGAAGTATGGTTGGCAAACAAGTCGCCCAGCAAGCTATCGAGTAAGGTGATAATGCGTGTTAACCCGTCGGAAAGTATTGCCAGGATAAACTCCGATGCAACCAATTTCCATAAATGATCGTCCCAAACAGAGCCATGAATTTTAGTGAGCATTATAACACGGTCGATGATCAGCTTGCCTATAAGCAGCTGCGAAAACGGGATCGCTGCCTTTATCAACCTAAGTAATAAGCTGGCGGACATTAATCCCCTTCCTGATTGCCAAACCAGTTTAAAGAAAGCCGGCAGATTACGCAATGCGCGAAGCCGTTCCTTTAAGGTAAGGTTATTAGTTGATATTTCGTTTTTCTTAGCCATAAATCTTCCGCCCAGCGAATTTAAGAGATTTTAAGGTGTGCAGCTAAATATGCCATGATTGTGTATGGCAAATGACAATGAAAAGAGGGGTACAAAATTGCGTTTATTTGAACCGGTCAAAGCAAATTGGCTTCAAAGCGTCTTAAAAATTTAATCATATTCCCTATATGTTTAAATGACCCTATTTTAATGCCATTAGCAACAATTAATATTTTCATCGCGTAGAAAACTGTCTCTATGAAAAAACTATTGGCAGTTGCCTGGTTAGTTATGCTGTTTAGTGCTATTGGCGCAATATTTTGGTATAACGAACTGCAATATCAATTACCAACTCCAATACCGGTCAATTACAAAGCTGTTAACCCCGGGCAGCTCATCAAATTGAGCAATGCGCTCAAAGCAGATGTATCCAAGCCTCTTTTCCTTCATTTTTTTAATCCGGTGTGCCCTTGTTCCAGATTCAATATTAAAATGTTTAAGTCGCTGGTAGCGCAATACGGCAACCAGGTAAATTTCGTCATTGTGGTGATCAGCCCAAAAAAATATGCTGCAGATGAGGTCCGTAAAAAATTTGATCTTAATATCCCTGTAACTTTTGATGCTTCTATAGCCGCCGCTTGCGGTGTATATTCAACACCACAAGTAGCCCTGGTAGATGTTAAGGGCCGGCTCTATTATCGCGGTAATTATAATATAAGCCGGTATTGTACCGACGACAAAACAAATTATGCTAAACAGGCAATTAACGGGTTGCTCCACACAAATAAGCTATTAACTTTTGGCAGGCTGGCCCTAACCTCCTACGGTTGCCGCCTGGCTAACTGTAAATATTAATTGCCGATCTAATTACTTTTATTTTGCAAGCAGTAGTAACACAAAATCTGAAATTCCAGTCTGAGGTTAAAGAACGTTCCGATAGGCTCATGAATTACTTTCTGGGCTTTTACTTTTTAACGGGCATTGGTCTTGCCGCCTTTTATGATACCTGGTTAATAGCCATAGGCGTAGGCGGTATCTGTTTAGCAGCGTACTATCCTACCAAGCTGCTTTTGCCTAACTCATCGCTTTATCAATATGTTTTAAGTGCAATACTGGGCATTTTTATGGCTCAGTTTATTTACCAAATGCATGGCATGTTCGAGATGCATTTTTTTGCATTTATAAGCAGCGCCATACTTATCACTTATCAAAAATGGTGGTTGCAGCTGCCTTTATTGCTTGTTGTAATTATTCATCATGCCTCCTTCAGCTATTTGCAGGATATTGGTGTTGGCAGCATGTACTTTACCCAGCTTAATTACTTTGACCTGCAAACGTTCATTATCCATGTTCTGTTAACAGGGGTAATTATGTTTATATGCGGCTTATGGTCATACCAGTTGCGCAAATATAATGAGCTGCAGGTTCTGCAAACCTTAAAAATGGCCGAGTTGCAGCAGGAAGCAATGCTTTCGTTAGAGCGAAAACAGAACCAGGAATTACTTGAAATTTCTAACCGCCAATTGCTGCTTTCAAATGACGAGTTAATGCAGGCACGCCTGGCGGCAGACCAGGCCAACCAGGAGAAAAGCATTTTTTTGGCAACCATGAGTCATGAGATTCGCACCCCTATGAATGGGGTTATCGGCATGTCGTCATTACTAAATGAAACGGCGCTTACAGATGAGCAGCGGATGTTTACAGATACCATCATCAACTGCGGCGAAACGTTGATCCATGTGATCAACAACATACTTGATTTCTCTAAAATAGAATCGGGAAGCCTGGAACTTGAAAACGATGATTTTACCCTGCGCCAGTGTATTGAGGATGTACTGGATATGTTTGCGGTTAAAACCGGCCAGATGAGGCTGGATTTGGTTTATGAAATTGCAGATGAGATTCCAAAAAACATCATCGGTGATCCATTGCGCTTAAAACAAATATTAATCAACCTGCTTAGCAACGCCATTAAGTTTACTGAAAAAGGCGAGATAGGTGTAAAGACAAACGTTCAAAAAATAGATAACAACGGTAATATCACCCTAAAATTTGAGGTTTGGGATACAGGTATAGGCATTCCCCAGGACAAACTGAATCGCCTGTTCAAAGCTTTTTCACAGGTAGACTCGTCTACCACGCGCAAATACGGGGGCACCGGTTTGGGGCTGGCTATTTGCGAAAAGTTGGTAAAACTTATGGGTGGGCAAATTAGCGTTAAAAGCACAGACGGCGAGGGCTCTACCTTTTGCTTTACAATTGAGACAAAAGCAGGAGCCAGCAAGGCGCTATCATTTAATATTGATGACATTGAAGATTTAAAAGGAAAAAAAATATTGGTTGTTGATGATAACCAAACCAATCTTGCCGTTTTAAAACGCCAGTTTGAAAACTGGAACTTAAAGCCCGTACTCACGCAGTCTGGCGCAGAGGCGTTGGTAGCGCTGCAAAAAGATAAAAAGATAGACCTGGTAATTACAGACATGGAAATGCCGGTAATGGACGGGGCTATGCTGGCAAAGCTTATAAAAGAAAGTTACCCGCAGCTGCCCATTATTTTGCTAAGTTCTATCGGCGAGGAATTTAAGAACGATGAGCGCAAATTGTTCGTGTCTATTATGAACAAGCCAATAAAACAACAAGTACTAAGCAAACAGGTATTTACAGCATTGCGAAAAAGAACTGTAATGCAGGAAGATCAAATTGTTAAAAGTAAGCTTACTACTGCTTTTAGCGATAAATATCCTTTTGAGATTTTAATTGCTGAAGATAACGAGGTAAATCAGCATGTAATAAAACACATACTGGCAAAGATGGGTTACCGGCCTGCACTTGCTAAAAATGGTAAAGACGCAGTTGAAGCCATGAACAAAAACACGTATAATCTTATTTTGATGGATATGCAGATGCCGGTTATGGATGGGCTGGAAGCGACCCGGGTGATAAGACGAAGCAATATTGTACAGCCGGTTATTATTGCGCTCACTGCAAACGCTATGGACAGCGACCAGGAACTTTGTTTCCATGCAGGCATGGACGATTACATATGCAAACCTGTAAACCTTGATGAGCTAATGAATAAATTGAGTAAATGGCACGGCGTAACGCTTAAATCAAAAGAATTAAATAGTGCAATTTAGATTGTCATTTTTTCTATTTATAAATTAGGTACAAAAAAGGAGAAGTTAAGTAACTTTTCCTTTTTTGTTTGATTACCTACCATTTGTACGCCTGGTTAAATTATAACGCATATTCGCCACTCAAATAATGTTTGATGTATATTAGGGCGTCTTCATTATTAAAACATGTTGGTTTCATGCATTCATTAATAAAAAAGCTTTTTTTATTTTGTATTTACGCTGTTGTGGCGCAGTATGCCTACCCACAACATTCGGCAATGAGTTTGTGGTACAAAAATCCGGCTGCATATTGGGAAGCTTGTTTACCGTTAGGAAATGGAAGATTAGGCTTAATGCCCGATGGCGGTTTAAACCAGGAAAATATTGTATTAAATGATATCACCTTATGGTCTGGCGGTACTCAAAACGCCGATCTTAGTAACGCGAGTAAGCATTTGCCAGAAATTCAAAAGTTAATTTTACAAGGCGAAGTAAATAAGGCGCAAACGCTAATGAGTCTTTACTTTAAATCAAACGGTGCTGGTTCAGGGCAGGGGAACGGAGCAAATGTCCCCTATGGATCATATCAAATGCTGGGTAACGTTAATTTAAGGTATGATTATAACAGTAATAATACCCCCGTAAACTATGAACGCAGGCTTGCAATAGACAGTGCTGTTTCTACTACTACTTTTAAATTGGGTGCGGTAAATTATAAGCGCGAGTACTTTGCAAGTTTTTATAATGATGTTATAATTATTCATTTAACGGCAAGTGGCATCCATCATATTAATTTTAAGGTAAACCTTAAAAGGCCGGAGCATGCGCGTTACTTAACCACATCTAATACCATCACCATGGCCGGCCAGTTAAATAACGGAACCAATGGTAATGGAATGAAGTTTTTGACTAAAGCCACTTTAAAGCAAACCGGCGGGGTTATTCATCACCTTGGTGATACTTTACAAATAACCGGTGCCACAGAAGCAACTATCTACATTTCATCTGCTACTAACTATAATCATAGTAATATAAAAGCCTTTGTTAACAAAACACTAACTAAGGCATTGGTAACACCTTATGCTATAGAGAAAGCTAAGCATGTAAAGACCTTCGAAAAACTTTTTGACAGAGCTAAATTCAATCTGCAAAGTAAAAACGCTGACCTCCCAACCGACGAACGCCTATATCGTTTTCAAACGGATAGTACAGACACGGTGCTGCCGGTTCTATATTTTCAATTTGGGCGTTATTTAATGATCAGCAGCTGCCGTACTGGTCTGCTGCCGCCTAATTTACAGGGTTTATGGGCAAACACTATACAAACACCTTGGAATGGGGACTATCATCTGGATATAAACATACAGATGAACCACTGGCCACTGGATGAAACCAACATGGGCCAACTTAATGCGCCTTTTTATCAATTGGTTCATAAATTGGTTAAGCCCGGTGAAAAAACGGCAAAGGTTTATTATAACAGTCCTGGTTGGGTGGCACATGTAATCACAAATATCTGGGGCTATACTTCGCCGGGCGAAGACTATTCATGGGGCGCATTCAACACCGGTTCAGCGTGGCTTTGTCAAATGCTTTATACTCATTTTGAATTTACCGGCGACGATAGCTACCTTAAAACTATATATCCGATTCTTAAATCATCGGCTATATTTTATAGTCACATATTAGTAAACGTTCCGGGTAAAGATTGGCTCGTTACAGCGCCTTCAAATTCGCCAGAAAATGAATACACCTTACCAAACGGACATCATGCAAGTGTAAGTGCAGGTCCTACTATAGATAATCAGTTGCTTCGAAGTCTTTTTAACTCAGTTATTGATGCTTCAAAATATTTAAAGCTCGACGACGGATTAAGAAATGATCTTGCAGAAAAGATCAGAAAGCTACCGCCAGATCAGATAGATTCAAGCGGCAGGCTAATGGAGTGGTTAAAGCCATATAAAGCGACAGATCTGCATCACCGGCACGTATCGCCTCTATGGGGCCTTTATCCCGGAAACGAGATCAATCCGCAAACGCCCGAGTTGATGCAAGCTGCCAAATCACTGCTGGAACAGCGTGGTGATATTGGAACAGGCTGGTCGCTTGCCTGGAAAATGAATCTTTGGTCGAGGTTACATGAAGGCGATCACGCATTTTTATTATTACGAAGGCTTTTAAAACCTGTAACCGGTAATGGCATAAATATGAGTGACGGCGGAGGGTCTTATATCAGTCTCTTATGTGCTCATCCTCCATTTCAGATAGATGGAAATTTTGGTGGCACAGCGGGTATAGCAGAAATGCTTTTGCAAAGCAGCAACGGCTATATTGAACTATTACCAGCATTACCATCCATCTGGAAAAAAGGAAGCTTTTCTGGTTTATGTGCACGCGGAGGTTTTATTGTATCAGCGTCGTGGGATGAAAACTTGTTGAAAACGGTAAAAATAACAGCCAATAAAACGGGTAAATTGAAATTCAAGGTTCCCCCAAATACAAAAAGCTTTACTGTTATTAGCCGCGGAAAGGAAAAACAGATGAAAACAGCAGATATTAACTTTCAAACTTTTAACGTTGCAAAAGGAGAACAATTGTTGTTAAGTGATTTTGGTTATGAAAATTGATTTCCGGGAAATATTTTAATCGGCTTAAAAGAACCCGATTTTTATCTTAGTTTAATATAAAGAAAATGAAGACTAATGTGCAAGCCCGGCCTGCGGAAATAGCCTCGAAATATTCAGCTTTGATAGATGCACATCTTACCGATCTATTAAACTACAAAACCGATAAAATGCTGGAGATTGAGGATTTTGCCCAAATGCTGTTCATTCACCCTACCCATCTTAGCACCACTATTAAAGATGTTACCGGGCAATCTGCATGTGGTGTTTACCAAATTAAAATTCTGGATACTGCAAAAGATTTGTTAGCTGATTCACAATTAACTATCAGGTCGATAGCTTTACTGCTTACCTATGAACCTTCGCAGTTTACAAATGGTTTAAAAGGCTAACAGGCGAAACACCGAAAGACTTCCGCAAAAATCTTAAACCATGACCATTTTATAAATTTATTACTGTTCAAATTTGTATATGGATTTGAAACAGGCAAATGTATTAATTACCGGGGCAAGCGAGGGTATAGACTTAGGGCTTGCTCAGCGATTTATAGCAGCCGGAAGCAGAGTATTGGTAACCGGACGAGGCGAAGAAAAACTGCTTGCGGCACAACGGCGGTACCCGGGTTTGGAAATTTTTGTTAACGATATAGGAATTGCCGAACAAAGGGAAATATTGGCAACATATATTAAGCAAAATATGCCGGGTGTAAATGTGGTAATTAATAACGCAGGAATACAACGGCGGATAGCGTTGGCAGCAGACACTGCTCCTTGGTCAGAACGGCAGGCTGAGATAGATATACTGCTATCAGCACCTGTACATCTGAATCATTTACTGATTCCGGTAATTTTAAGGCATCAAAATCCTTCGGTAATTGTTAATGTAACATCCGGAGGCGCTTACATACCGCAGGTTTTTGCGCCCATATACAGCGCCTGCAAAGCGGCATTGCATAGCTATACCATTACTTTAAGGCATGCTTTAGCAGATACCACTTGCAGGGTAGTTGAGCTGATGCCACCTGCTGTACAAACAGCCCTTGCCGGACCGGGACAAAATCACGGTGCTAACCTTGTTGAATTTTGCGATTCGGTTTTTAAACGTTTAGCCCAAAGTCAGGATACCGAAATTGGATTTGGTCCTACTGATAATCTCATCCAACAAATTAACGGGCGCTCCCTGGCAGAGATATTTCAGCAAAGTTCGTTACGCTTTCCGATCAGCACTTATAAGGATGGAGTTGATGATTAACACCGTTCTCTCCCGTCATTTTGGAAACAACCAAACTCATTATGGAAACATAGTACATGGCTGTATGCCGCACTTTTGTGGTGTAAATTTTAAATGATCATAACCATGAAAACTATTTTTATTACAGGTGCGTCTACCGGTTTGGGTAAAGCCACTGCCCAACTATTTGCTGCTAAAGGCTGGAAAGTTATAGCAACTATGCGTAACCCGGCAAACGATACAGAGTTACATCAGCTTGAAAATGTAAGCGTTTTGCCTTTGGATGTTACTAACCCGGAGCAGATAGAGAACACTGTTAAGCAAGCGCTTGCCCTTGGCAATATCGACGTAGTATTTAACAATGCAGGCTATGGCCTTATTGGTCCGCTGGAGGCCTTGAGCGATGCACAAATGGTAACACAGCTTAACACCAACTTACTTGGGGTTATGCGCGTTACACAGGCTTTTATTCCATATTTTAGAGAAAGAAAAAGCGGCTTATTCATCACTACCACATCTATAGGCGGGCTTATCTCGTTCCCTTTTGGCTCGCTTTATCATGCAACTAAATGGGCACTTGAAGGATGGACAGAAAGTATGTCGTTCGAGCTGGGGCTTTATGGTATCGGTATTAAAACAGTTGCACCGGGCGGCATCAGTACAGATTTTGCAAGCCGCTCTATAGATGCTGTAAATCACCCTGCTTATGACGAAGCTTTGCAAAAGTTATTTGCACTATTTACGGACGGACATTTTTCATCGGCAGCGCAAATTGCCGATGTTGTTTACGAAGCTGCAACAGATGGCAAAGACCAGGTGCGTTACATAGCAGGTGAAGATGCAAACCGCTTATACGCACGCAGACAGAATGTTGGTAACGAGGCTTTCCGCAAGGAGCTTGGCCATATGATTTTTGAACAGGGAAAAATCTAATTTTGCATTATGAAAAAGAGCGATAACCTGCCGTTAAGCATCAATACCATATCAGAGCTTCACCGCCTGGTGGGTTTACCGGGGCCGTTGCATCCGCTCATCAGCCTGGTAGATAATACCAGCATGAATATTGATCGCAATAGTATTCCCGCATCTTTTTCGCTTGGCTTTTACAAGGTATCTTACAAAAATTCGCTTAAAGGCCGCATAGGCTATGGCCAGGGCCATTACGACTTTGAAGAGGGCGGCATGATATTTACCGCCCCTCACCAAAGAATAAGTATAGATAACGATACCGAGTATTATGGCTTTTCGCTATTGTTTCATACCGATTTTGTAAGGAACCATCCATTAGGAAAAAACCTGCGTCAATACGGTTTCTTTTCTTACGACATCAACGAAGCGCTGCACTTGTCCGAAAAGGAAAGGGCTACCATTTTAAATGTACTTCAAAGCATCGGCAATGAGCTTAATAACCCTATCGATGATTTTAGTCAGGACGTGATTATCTCTTATATAGAGGTATTACTTAATTACAGCAACCGCTTTTATAAACGCCAGTTTATTACCCGCAAAGTGATAAATAACGATGTACTGGTAAAAATGGAAACTCTGCTTAACAGATACTTTGAAGCCCGGCAAACATTAAATACCGGCTTGCCTACGGTTGAATATCTTGCAGACCAACTTTACTTATCGCCCCGATATTTAAGCGATATGCTGCGTTCGCTCACCGGGCAAAACGCGCAGCAGCACATTCACCAAAAACTGATTGAAAAAGCGAAAGAATATTTAACAGCCACAAATCTTTCGGTAGCAGAAATTGCCTATGAATTAGGTTTCGAAAGGCCGCAATCATTCAATAAACTTTTCAGAAAGAAAACGAACTTTTCACCACTGGAATTTAAGCAGTCGTTTAATTAATGTGCAGATGCCTTTTGATGTGCAAATATGCAAATGTGTAGATGTGCAGATGCCTTTTGATGTATAGATGCCTATTGATGTGCAGATATGCAAATGTGTAGATGTGTAGATGTGCAGATGCCTTTTGATGTATAGATGGCTATTGATGTGCAGATATGCAAATGTGTAGATGTGCAGATGCCTGTTGATGTACGGATGAGATTAATGTGCAGATATGTAAATGTGAAAATGTGTAGATCCTATTGATGTATAAACGTGCAAATTTTTTTGATGTGTGAAATACCATAAAACAAAATGTGCAGATGTTTATAAAACATCTGCACATTTGCAAATCTGCACATCTAATCATCTGAAGCTCATCTGCACATTTACATATCTGCACATCTACTCATCTGAAGCTCATCAGAAGCTCATCTACAGCTTTATCTCTTCTTCTTTTCCGTTAAAGAAATGAAACTCTGTGATCTGGTAAGCAGGGTTGCTTTTAACTTTTATCCACTGGCTATACTTGGCAAACCATTTTACCTGGCGGCTTATGAAGCCTTTTTTAATATATGCCTCTATATAAGGGTGCACGCAAAGCGTAATATTTTTTTCATTTTGCTCTTTCAGGATGTAATTGAAGTTATTTTCAATATCATCTAAAAGCAAAATAGTTGGGCGAATGGTGCCTGTACCATTGCAGGTTGGGCAAACTTCGCTGGTAACAATGTTCATTTCGGGGCGCACACGCTGCCGTGTTATCTGTACCAGGCCAAATTTGCTCGGCGGCAAAATCGTATGCTTCGCCCTGTCGTGCGACATCTCGTCCCGCAGGTAATCAAAAAGGTCCTTGCGGTTGTTGGGCTTATGCATGTCAATGAAATCAATCACCACAATACCACCCATATCGCGCAGCCTTAGCTGTCGCGCAATTTCTTTAGCTGCCTCTTTATTTACCTGAAAGGCATTTTCTTCCTGGTTCTCTTTATTGGCAGTACGGTTACCACTGTTAACGTCAATAACGTGCAGGGCTTCGGTGTGTTCAATAACCAGGTAAGCACCGCCCGCAAGGTTCACTGTTTTACCAAAGGCCGATTTTATCTGCTTATCAACCCCGTAATGTTCAAATATCGGCGCGTTTCCTTTATGGATACGCACTATATTCTCCATTTCTGGCGAGATCTCATGAATATAAGAGCGCACTTCTTCAAGCAGACCGTTATCATTCACATATATATGCTGAAAATCGGGGTTCAAAATATCGCGCAGCAAGGTTGATGTGCGGTCAATTTCGCCCAGTACTTTTTTTGACGGCTCAACAGCGGGCAGGCGGGTTACAAATGATTCCCACTTTGATATCAGATCAAGCAGGTCCTTTTGCAGCTCGGCAACACCTTTGCCTTCTGATACCGTACGTATAATTACGCCAAAATGCTTTGGCTTAATACTTTCTACAATTTTACGCAGCCTGTTACGCTCCGTATTACTTTTTATCTTTTTAGAGATAGAAGTAACTTCCGAAAAAGGTACAAGCACCACGTACCGGCCGGCTATAGACAGGTCAGAACTTAAGCGGGGCCCTTTTGTTGAAATAGGCTCTTTAGCTATCTGTACCGGAATCAGCTGATTTTTAGAAAGTATTTCAGATATCTTACCGCCCTTGTTAATATCAGGATCGAGCTTAAAGTTATCTAATAGTTTGGATCCATATCCCCCGCTACGTACCTGCTTGGTTAATTTCAGCAGGCTTTGCACCTGCGGGCCAAGGTCAAGGTAATGCAAAAACGCATCCTTCTCGTATCCAACATCCACAAAAGCAGCATTTAACCCCGGCATAATTTTTTTTATGCGGCCAAGGTAAATATCACCAACGGTATAATTATTGGTGATCTGTTCTTTATGAAGTTCTACAAGTTGTTTGTCCTGTAATAATGCAATAGTAGTCCCGCTGGGGGATGAATCGATAATTAATTCTTTTATCAATTGCTACTCCATTTCTCAAGCGGCTAACCGCACGTTAATAAGTGGGTAAAAAACAAAATACCTGCTGTACTGCTGTAACAACAGGTTTAAATAAGCCTTGGGGCAAGGGCTTATTTTTTCTTATGTCTGTTTTTTCTTAAACGTTTTTTACGTTTGTGAGTAGCCATTTTGTGTCTTTTACGTTTTTTACCGCTCGGCATAATAATAATGTTTTAATGTGTTAACTAATTTTTTAATTCCTTTATGTATTCATCCATGCGTTGGTCAAATGCCTGGTCGGGCATCATCTCTTTACATTTCTGATAAGCTTCAATAGCTTCTGTTTTCATTCCGAGTTGCTTGTAACTTTCTGCAAGATAAAAGTATGGTTCAACTTCGGGCTTTTGTGCAACCATATTTTTAAAGCGTTGCACCGCTTTTTGATACTGGCCAGATTTCATTGCAAAAAGGCCCAGGTTCAAATTAGCGTTTCTGTTGTTCGGTTCCTGCTTAACCACATCCAGCAACATCATAATACCCTGCATTGGCGAACCGCCGTCGGGGTCTGTCATGCCCATGCTGGTTTGGTTTACATATGCAATGCCCAGGCTTGTTTTAGCATCAAGGCTTTGCGGCTGCAGCTTAACCGCGTTTTTTAAACAGCTTATTGCATTGGTAACAAATGCCGGTTGGGCTGCTGTATCATTGGTTAGCTTAAAAGCATCATTGAAATGGCTGCCAGCGGTTAACCAATCGGTGTAGGTATTTTCCTTTTGTGCAATGGCCATATAATAAAATGCGGCTGGTGCAGGCTGGTTAACATCTTCCCATTGTTTGGCCAACTTTTTTTGCAGGCTCAGTTTTGCTTCATCGCCGTTTGCATTTTTAAGCTGGTTTTCGGCATCGCTTATCTGCCCTGCCAGTGCCGGGCCTATAGTAGCTTTTGCCGTTGCAGATACCATATCAACTGTTACATTAGCAACAGGCCGCGCTGTCTGCGCGGCCGTGTTGGTATGGCCTCCGGTTTCCTTGTTATGCTTTATAAGCCCTTTTACAGGAAGCGAATACAAATAGCCCATAATAGCTACAACTATTACAATAACGACTATCTGCTTTTTGTACATCTTTTACTTATTTGCTTGTTTTGTTTCCGGTACGTACTTTATCAACAAAGGTTTTAGCCGGTTTAAAGCTTGGAACAAAGTGTTCCGGAATAATAATGGCAGTATTTTTCGAAATATTACGCGCTGTCTTTTTTGCTCTTTTCTTTACAACAAAACTTCCGAAACCTCTCACATAAACATTCTCGCCGCCTACCATTGAGCTTTTAACTACTTTAAAAAACGCCTCAACAGTTTCCTGAACGTCCACTTTCTCGATGCCTGTTTTAGATGAGATTTCAGTTATAATTTCTGCCTTAGTCATATCTGATTTTCTTTTATTTAATATACAATTACTTAACTGTTTTGGGGTTGCAAAAGTATCTCTTTATTGCTAAAGTTTGAAATAATTAACATATTTTTTTTATTACACTTAGTTTTCTGATTTTGAATTGACTTTAGCTAAAGGCATAGGCATCAGTTATCTTAAGTACATTTGCCAAATGAGTGTTAACGATGACCTTATAATATGGTACCGGCAAAACAAGAGGGAGCTGCCCTGGCGCAATACAACAGATGCTTATACTATATGGCTGTCTGAAATTATTTTACAACAAACGCGTGTTGAACAAGGGCTGCCTTACTTTCTTCGCTTTTTAGAGCGATACCCTAATGTAAATAGCTTTGCTGCAGCCACCGAAGACGAGATCTTAAAGTTATGGCAAGGGCTTGGATACTATTCGCGAGGGCGCAATATGCTGAAGACGGCACAGGCGGTTCATGAGCATTTTAATGGCGTGTTTCCAAACAGTTATGAACAGCTGATAAAATTAAAAGGCATAGGCGAGTATACTGCCGCGGCAATTTCCTCCTTTTCATCAAACGAGGAACGTGCAGTGGTTGATGGAAACGTATACCGCGTACTGGCGCGTTACTTTGGCATCAGTGAACCTATTAATTCTGTAACGGGGAAAAAGCTGTTCCAGGCAACAGCTAACGATTTTCTTAATAAGAAAATCCCCGGGATACACAACCAGGCCATGATGGAGCTTGGCGCCATGGTTTGCAAGCCTCAGAAACCGGCTTGCGGCATTTGCCCGTTAAGAGAAGGATGCTATGCATTTTTACATAATGCTACGCTAACCTTGCCCGTTAAATTAAAAACTGTTAAAGTAAGGGAGCGTTATCTGACTTATTTTTTAATTACCACAACCGATAAAATACTTATAAACAAGCGAAACGATAAAGACATTTGGGCCAATATGTTCGATTTGCCGTTAATAGAGACAGATTCCATGCTTTCGCCGGGGGAATTGGCGGCATTACCCGAGGTTCAAAAATACTTTGGCAGCGAGTTAAATATGCTCGAAGTTTCGCCTGTTAAAAAACATATTTTAACACACCAGCGATTGTTCGTTCGCCTTATAAAATTACAAAACAAGCCGCTTGAATTAAAAGAAAGCTGGCAATATATAAATATTATAAATCTGAAAAGTCTCGCTTTGCCGCGTATTGTTTTTCTATTTTTAAAAAATATTTTTAATTTGTAATATATTTTTTGTTGATTTACCTTATGTCTGGCATAAACAAGGTAATATTAATAGGACACTTAGGAAAAGACCCCGAAATAAGATATTTAGAAGGTGGAGTTTCTGTAGTAAGCTTTCCCTTAGCAACATCCGAAACTTTTAATAAGGACGGCCGCAAGGTTGAACAAACAGAATGGCATAATATAGTAATGTGGAGAGGCCTTGCCGATGTTGCGGCAAAGTATCTTCAAAAAGGCAAGCTGGTTTACATAGAAGGAAAACTGCGTACCCGCTCTTTTGAAGATAAAGAAGGCATAAAAAAATACACTACCGAAGTAGTGGCAGAAAACTTTACGCTACTGGGCCGTAAAACTGACTTTGAAGCCGACCCGGCAACTACCAGGACCAACAAATTAATGGAACCTGATAATCTTGGAAGCATAAACGACGATGCATTTCCGTACTAACCAATCATATAAACCTCAATTAAAACGGCCGCCTCGTACAGAGCGGCCGTTTATGCTTTATGCTATCCTTTCCTTCGTCTTCTCGATTACCTCCATATAGTAATCTTCGTAAAGGGGTAAAATATTGGCCAGATCAAACTCTTTTGCACGTATAAGTGCATTGTCTTTAAACTGCTGCAGCCTTTGCTCATCCTCCAGTATATAGATAGCCTTTTCTGCCATTCCCTGTATATCGCCAACGTCTTTTAAAAAGCCGGTTACACCATCTACGTTTAGTTCTGGTAAGCCGCCGGTATTAGAGCTTATAACCGGCACTTTGCAGGCCATCGCCTCCAGTGCAGCAAGGCCAAAACTTTCAGATTCAGATGGCATTAGAAAAAGGTCAGCTACAGAAAGGATCTCCTCAATGGCATCCTGTTTACCTAAAAAGCGCACATTGTCCCAAACGCCCAGGTCGCGGCATAAATGTTCACAGTAAGAGCGTTCGCCGCCATCGCCAACCATCAGCAGTTTAGACGGGATAGTTTTTACCAGTTCGGCAAAAATCTTCACCACATCCTGCGTGCGCTTAACCTTACGAAAGTTGGATGTATGTACAATCACCTTTTCGCCAAATGGAGCAATAGCCTTTTTAAAGTGATCTTTTGCTTTTAGGCTAAAACGGTTCAGATCTATAAAATTGGGTATTACCTTTATGTCTTTTTCTATTTCAAAAAACCGGTAGGTATCATCTTTTAAGTGCTGGGATACAGCTGTAACCCCGTCAGACTGGTTGATTGAAAAGGTAACCACAGGTTTAAAAGTACGGTCTTTACCTACCAGCGTAATATCGGTACCGTGCAGCGTGGTTACTACCGGGATATGAATGCCGTAAGTTGCCAGTATCTGCTTCGCCATAAACGCTGCCGAAGCATGCGGAATTGCATAGTGTACATGCAGCACATCTAACTTTTCAAAACGCACCACATCTACCAAACGGCTGGATAAGGCAAGTTCATAAGGCGGAAAATCGAAAAGCGGATAGTTGGATACCGAAACCTCGTGATAAAATAGGTTCTCGGAAAAAAGGTCGAGCCTGGCGGGCTGATTATAGGTTACAAAATGAACCTGGTGCCCACGGTCGGCCAGGGCTTTACCAAGTTCAGTAGCCACTACCCCGCTGCCTCCAAAGGTTGGGTAACAAACAATTCCGATTTTCATGAATGATTTATAATACTAAGTGCTGATAATGAATAAGCTGCATTTTAAGCAAGCTTGCATTTTGCTTAAAAGTCTGCAAGTTTAACAGCAATTTATGGGAATAGTGTTAAGCGGATGTAAAATGATTGATGCACGGCTTTTAAGCTGTGGTTTGTTACACATTTAAGGTAAAAGTAGAACAAATTAAGCAATTGACTGTTAAAGGCAGGGTGCTAAAATTCATTATATTGCATCAATCTTTTATTTTTGGGCACCACGCCTTATGGAGAGAAAAAAAGTATTAATAACCGGTGCCAGTAAAGGTTTGGGGCTTGCAATTTCAAAACAGCTATTGGCTAATTATGACCTGGTGTTGCATGCCTCAAAGCAGGAAAGCTTTAAGGAACTTATCCCGGGCAGCCATTTGCTTTGTGCAGATTTTAATGACGAAGAGCAGGTTGCCGAATTTTGCAAAAAGCTAAAAAAAGATCATGGCGAATCTCTTTATGGCGTGATCAATAATGCCGGTGTAACCTTTGATAAACCACTTAACTTTCAACCCGAGCGCGAAATAGACTCCATGCTGAACATAAATTTACGCGCACCCATCATGATCTGCAAAACCGCTATGAAAGTTTTTAGCTTAAGCGGGCAGGGCGTTATCATTAATATAAGTTCGGTAGTTGGCGAAAGCGGCAATGCTTTTCAATCGGTTTATGCCGCTACCAAGGCCGGGCTTACGGCGCTTTCACGGTCGTTGGCACAGGAAGCTGCCGCACTTAACGACACACATCACATCCGTGTACTAACCGTATCACCGGGTTTTGTTGAAACAGATATGACGGCTAATATCCCTCAAAATATAAAGGATAAGTACCTTAACATGATCCCGGCTAAACGTTTTGGCACGGTGGCAGATGTTGCCGGGACAATTGAATTTTTATTGTCTGACGCGGCATCGTACATCAACGGAACCAACATACACATAAACGGGGGGCTGGTATGATTGAGGGTAACGAAACCAAGGTAGACATTCTTAAGCAGGATACGCTTACAGGTGTTAACCCCAACGATATACTGTTGCATGGGCCAAGCAAGCGTCTTTTAGATCATTACCACTGGCACTCACCCTTAAAAGGCATAGTAGCAAGTTATGCACCTAAAGAAAGGGATGTAAAAGATCATTTCGGCGTATTTAGAGGGGTAGACCAGATTGAAGCCTTTGCACAGGCCACTATCGTATCGTGTGCTACATTTTTAGAGTGCAAAAAACTTAATTGCTCGCTTGATGAGCTTAAGGAAAAATTTGTTCCTGCCTTCATCAGCATTGGCAATGTAAACTTTTATAATTCACTGGAAACTGGCGAAAGGTTTATCAGTATTGGCAATATTAAGTTCTATAAATGGCGGCAGATGGTTTGCGACGGCCGTATTTACAAAGTACCTGCCGGCCTTAACCTTGATGAATATTTTAGTGATTTTACCGAGGAAAGGTTATTAAAGTATGATATTAGCAAAGATTTTATACAGGTTGCCGAATTGTTTGACATAACCGGCCGCGCTATAAAAATTGAACTTTTTAAAAAATCTGAATAAAATGGAAAGACAAGAAATACTTGAAAGTTTAATTGAAGTATTAAGAACCATAAGAACAATTGACCCTGAGAGACTGGTTGGTGTAACGGAAGAAACCGATTTTTTGGCCGACCTCAATACTCCGTCAACCGAGCTGATTAATATTGCCGCAAAGGTAGAGCATAAATTTGGGATTGAATTTGATGACGACGATATAGACCGCATGGGATCAAAAGTGAAAGACATTATTGATCTTATTATAACTGTTAAAGAACGTAACGAAAACGAATAATATGCAGGTTAAAGGCAGGAGAGTAGCGGTTGTAGGTATGGGCGGGGCTTTTCCTGCCTGCTCGGGCCTTAATGAGTTTGATCAAAAACTTTTTACAGATCAAAGCCTGGTACGCGAGTGGGACCAGGCACTTCAGTATGGTAAACAAATAAGATCTACGGTTTCGGGCTATATTTCTGATGCTGAAATGGGGCTGGAAGCTATACTGGCACCCATAGCCGAAAAATTTCCTGAAACTTATATCGATAAACTGGGCCGCATCCCTGATACCAATTTAGCCACCGCCGATGTAGGCAGTATATGGACCATGCTTGGCGCGCAGGAAGCCGTTAAAATGGCCGGCTGGACCACCCAGGAAACCGAGTCTGAACAAACGGGCGTGGTTGTAGGTTCTGGCGGGGCCGGTAACCAGATACTAAGAACTGCGTGGTTTTATTTTTTTCAAATGGGCAAAAAGGCCCGCGTTGCCGGTGCGCACACAGTAGACCGCAGTATGTCTTACCGCGAAGCGGCTAATATATCCTGCCTGTTAAAAACAAAAGGCGTTTGCGAGTCCATTGCATCGGCATGTGCTACGGGTTTGGGTAACATAGGTCACGCTTACAGGCTGATAAAGTTTGGCTTGCAGGACAGGGCCATTGCCGGAGGAGTGGAAGGCACCGCTCTCGAAACCTTTATCGGTTTTGATGGCATGATGATATTAAGCAAAGGCTTTAGCCCTGCCGAAAGCTCGAGGCCCTTTGATATACAGCGCAACGGTTTTGTATGCTCTTTTGGAGCAGGCATTGTCGCGCTGGAAGAGTACGAAATGGCCAGGGCACGCGGTGCCAACATTTTAGGCGTAATTGACGAGTACTTTAATAATTCTGACGGCGACGGGGATATGTTTTATCCGTCATTTGCCGGTCAGCAGCGTTTATGGAAGGGTTTAATGCCGGATAAAGGCTTAAGGCCGGATGTAGTTAAGATGCATGGCACATCTACGCCGGCCGGTGATGCAGTTGAGCTTTTAAGTGTTGTAGACGCACTGGGCGATGAGGGTTATCACATGGCGGCACCAAAATCGCAGTTTGGTCATATGCTAGGTGGTGCAGGCGCAGTTGAATTTATCACCGCATTACTGATGTTAAAAAATCAGCAGGTATTACCATGCCTTAATTCACAAACGTTAAATCCAGAGCTGGAAAACTTTCAGAAAACTGCAACATGGAACGGACCCGACCATCCGTTGGCTGCTTACCGGAATCTGGTTCCGCAAAAAGCATTTGCTAAAGAAATAAACCGGATAGCCTGCCTTAATTATGGGTTTGGTGGTACCAACAGCGCCATGATGGTATCGAGAGATGTATAAATGATGATCAATAATAAAGATAAAGTTGCGGCAGTGTTTGGCGTGCGGAATGAGAGTTCTATTGCATGGGATGTTGCGCTTAAGCTGCACAGATCGGGCTGTAAAGTGGCATTGACCTATGTTGCCGAAACCCGCGATGAGGTACTTTACCTGATGCAGCAAAACGGCATGGATAGCAGCCTATCCGGCGAGGTTGATGTGCGTAACGAATTACAGATAACTGCCTTTTTGCAACCTGTTTTTGAAAAGGCCGGCCCAATCGATTACATTTTACATGGGGTCGCATTCGGCACGCAATCGGTTATGTGTTATAGTTTGCCGGGCAGCAGCGATCCGGCACCGTCTTATATCGATATTCCTTTTGAAGACCTGATGGATTCTTTTAACATCAGTGCTTATTCTCTATTGCGCATATGCCGTGTAGCAGCGCCAATGCTGGCCAAAAATGCATCCGTTTTAACGCTTACTTACAATGCATCGCAAAGGGTATTCCCGGGCTACGCGGGGATGGCCATCAACAAAGCTGCATTGGAAAACATTATGCTTTACCTGGCCGACTACTTTAGGGAAATGCAGGTGAGGGTAAACGCCATATCTGCCGGGCTGGTAATGACCACATCGGCAGGCGGGATTTCCGGTGTAAGGAAACTACGAAAGATCGGAAAATTTACCGCTCCACTTGGAAATATTGATGCCGGGGATGTAGGCAATGCGGCACTCTACTATTTTTCTGATCTTTCAAAGAAAGTTACCGGGAACATCCATTTTGTAGATGGCGGCTTTAATATTATGGGATTGGGCGTAAATGAAGAATGAATTATCTCAATCGGTAAGTGAAATGGTCGTTATGCAAGCATTTGCCGTTGGTAACGACCTGGTTTTTCTCCCCGATTTTGAAGCATCCTTCAATGATAATTTCAGAAAAAAAGTTTATACCGCTAATGAAATAGCTTACTGCGAACAGTTTGAGGATAAGTTGCTCCGCTACGCTTCTACATGGGCGGCAAAAGAAGCTGTTTATAAAGCCATGAAGCAGATAGATCCATCGGTGCTTGGATACAGGCGGATAGAGATTATACGCGAAAAAACCGGCGGCAAGCCTTCTTTCAACATTCTTAATGTTTCTTTTAAATTTAAGTCGAGCTTATCCATTTCACATGATGGCGATTATGCCTGGGCTGTAGCTTTTATAGAGCCAATTTAATTGCCGCATGACCGATCATTATTTTGAAAACGACTGGCTTAAGCTTCACTATTATCAATTTGGTAGCGGGGCAAAGAAGATGCTTTGTTTTCATGGTTATGGCATGCATGGCAAACAGTTTAAAATACTGGAGGCAACACTTGGGGATGCTTATACACTTTATGGGTTCGATCTTTTTTTTCATAAACAAACCGTTTTAAAAGCCCACAGCCTTGCCGAAGTGAAAAAGGGCATCAGTAAAAAGGAGCTGGCAGCTTTAATCTGTAATTTCTGTACCGAAACAGGCATAGCGCGTTTCTCTGTCATCGGTTATTCTATGGGAACTCATTATGCAACCGCTGTTACAGAAGAATTGCCCGAAATGATAGACGAATACATTGTGGCGGCACCTTCTTGCTTAAAACCCGGTGCCATTATTACTTTTTTTAGTAAAAATAAAATAGGGAACCGCTTGCTGGAAAAGCTTACCCTGAACGAAAAAGCACTTATAAACCTGCTTTATTATTTCAAGCGTCTGCGGATCGTAGATAAAGAGGCTTTTGAAATATTATACCGCGAAATTGAAACGGATGAGCTTCGTTTTAATTTTTATGCATGTTTTACCTATCTGCGCTACCTTGAAACAGATTTTCAGCGCCTTCAAAAAGCATTGAACCAGCAAAACATTAAAAGCATTTTTATATTTGGCAAAAAAGACAAGGCATTCCCGGCCGTTATTGGAAAGAATTTTATTGCCGGGCTCAAAAATGCCCAAACAGTGCTCTTAAATGAAGGGCATGAAATGATAAAAAGTGAATTTGCCGCCCGCTTAACTCAATTGCTAAAATGATTATTAAAGCAAAGCCGCTTCCGCCTTTTATATTCAGATGCTGCGCCTCTTTTGTGGCCTGGCTGTTAAAACGCCGCTTTGCTAAAATAACGGCCAACATGGTCGAGATCAAACCAAATTGTTCTTACCTGCTTATGTGCAATCATTTTAGTTTCTGGGATGGTTTTTTCGGGATCTATATCGCTTATAAGCTGATTGGTAAGCACCAAAAAATAAAAGGCCTTTACACCATGTCGGTCAAAAAGCAGATGGAGAAAAAACCCTGGTTAAAATATTTCGGATCATTCTCTGTCTCACCAGGCACCCGCTCTATAGAAGAAAGTTTAAATTATGCCGCATCGGTATTGAATACGCCGGGTAATGTACTGGTTTACTATCCGCAGGGAAACCTAGAATCGGGCCACATACGGCATATTGAAATAAAGGATGGTATTTATGAAATTATAAGCCGCACCCAGGGCGATTGCCAGCTATTGTGGACCAGTAACTTAACTGAATACTTTGAAAGCCTTAAACCCCGCCTGTACATTAACCTGATGGATTGCGGCACCAACCATCATTTTGATTTTGAAAAGCTTAAATTTGGTATCAACACCTTTCACAGGCAGGCCATGCGCAATCTGGTACGTTTTACAGATGAACCGCGTGATGTAAGTTTGTAAATTAAAAATTTGCGCTGTATCTACTGTCTGTTCAATTCGTTTTCTATCATGGCATGCAGTTCTTCTTTAAAGCCCTCCTCTAATTTAATATCCTGTTTTATTGAATTTTGAAAAAGCTGATGTACCATTTGGTTGATCACCTTGCTTTGTTTTTTATAGATACGGCAAAACGAGCAGCCCAGCAAGTGAATGCGCAGCTCCATAAACTCGCGCAGGCTCAGTCGCGATGTGGCTTTTTTATCTATGAGAAAAGTTGCCTGCCTGCAATTGTATATTATTCTTTTTAAATAGCTCATAATGCAAAATTTAAATCCAGTTTTTTTGAAGGCAGGCACGCAGATTAAGTTTTGCCCGGTGAATTATTACCCAAAAGTTAGCAGCGCTTACGTTTAATTCAGTACAAATGGTTTCGGTATTCTCATCGTCAATATGCTTCATGGTAAAAACGGAGAGCCATAAGGCAGGTAACTTTTGCATGCAGCGCTTAAGGATGTGTTCAAATTCTTTATTTACCAATGCGTCCTTATCTTCTATCCCAAATTCTTTGGGCCCGTGCTCACTTTTCCAATGCCCGTCGTGTGCATCAAAAAAATCGTTTTGCTCATTTGCAATATTTTCTATCAGCGTGGTTTTAAGCCCTGATGAGCGCTTTCTGTAAACGTCTACAATTTTGTTTTTCAGGATAGCTGTCAGCCAGGTACGCTCGGAGCTTTTACCTTCAAAATTCCCGATTTTTTCAAGAGCGGCTAAAAAGGTTTCCTGTACCAGGTCGCGGGCAAGTTCCTTGTCGTTTATACGCGTTACTGCAAAGGCATACAGGTAATCGGCATATGCCGAAACCCAATTGTGAGGATTTAGCTGGTTATTCATTTAAGCGTATATAATGAAGTTAGTCGGGCCATCTAACAAAACCTTACAGCAACTGTAAAAATAACTGTCGCATGTGTATATGAGATTGCTTTCCTTAACTTTACTAAATTACCCGAAAAATATTACAGAATATTTGTAAGGATTGATTGCAAAAAACGACAGAACTATTAAAACATTAAATCTTGCAGAGATGAAATTCGTAAAATTATTGCTTATCATATTTTTCGCAATAGCCGCTTTGGGTACAATGGCCTTTGTCGGCAATGCACATAGCAATGGCCCAAATAACAAAGACAATGGTTTTGCTGTAGTAGAGCTTTTTACATCCGAGGGTTGTTCCAGCTGCCCGCCCGCTGATGAACTGGCAGCAAAAATTCAGAAGGAAACGGGAGACAAACCCGTTTACATCCTTGCTTATCATGTAGATTACTGGAACAGACTCGGCTGGAAAGATCCGTTCAGCAGTGCTGAATTTTCAGACAGGCAACGCATGTATGCTCACAACCTTAAATTGAGCTCGGTTTATACGCCGCAAATAGTTGTTAACGGGAAAAAAGAATTTATCGGCTCGGAAGAAGGTACATTATGCAATGCTATTAAAGGTGCATTGCAGTCACCATCATCCGTACAGCTATCTATTAGCGTTGCAGCTATCAAGCCAGGAACGGCAACCCTTAACTATAAAACCGGGAATGCAGACAACGCTGTTCTAGAAATTGCCGTATTACAAAAAAATGCCACCACCAAAGTAGAACGCGGCGAAAACAGCGGCAGGACTTTAAGCCACGTACAGATTGTGAGAAAATTAAAATCCGTGACTTTGCCATCAAATAGCGGCAGTATTGACGTTGCTCTACCCCGCGGCTATAACACTCGCGAATGGGAGATTATCGGTTTTTTGCAGAATCGTCAGAATGGAAATATCCTGAGTGCGTGCCGTGCGCCGTTAAACGGTGAAAATATTAGGGCAATAGCAGCCAAATAAATTAATTAACCGTATATACAGCAACATAACGGGCAATATTAATGAAAGCAATTAAAGAAAAGCACTCATTAGCCATGCGGTGGTGCCATTGGGTAAACTTCCCGATACTGGCCATTATGATATGGAGCGGCATGCTTATTTACTGGGCTAATGACGAATATTCCATTACACTTTTTGGCCATACCTACTTCAGGTTTTTTCCAAACTGGTTTTATGACACGCTTAAAATACCGCATCGACTTTCGGAAGGGATGGCTTTTCATTTTCTGTTTATGTGGTTTTTTACGCTGAACGGAGTTTTCTATGTGCTTTATACCATTATATCCGGTGATTGGCGCGAACTGGTTCCGAAGCGAAATTCCTTTAAAGAAGCGTGGCTGGTAGTACTGCATGATCTGCATATCCGCAAAATGGCCCCACCACAAAAAAAGTATAATGCTGCCCAGCGTATTGCCTATACGGCTATCATTATAATGGGCCTTGGGTCTGTAATTACAGGACTGGCTATTTACAAACCTGTACAGTTCTATTACCTTACCTGGCTATGCGGCGGCTATCATTTTGCCCGCATCCTGCATTTTGCACTAACACTTGGTTATGTTTTCTTTTTCGTGATCCATGTGGTACAGGTAATACTGGCCGGCTGGAATAATTTCCGCTCGGTAATATCCGGCTTTGAGATCGTTAACGAAAATTCTAAACCAACAACTCAAACCCCTGCTAATGATGCACACTAAAAAGAAAGAAAAAGAGCTAAGTATAGACCAGAAGATAAACAGGCGCAATTTTATCTCATTCTCTGCTTTTGCTATTTTGGCAGGTAGCGCATTTGAAGGCTGGCAGTGGCTCTATAAATCGCCAAAGGAAATTGCTGGGATAACCGCGGGCGAGCGCAAGCCGCTGCGGCGGGCCCTCAACAAGACCGAGCTGTTTTTCAGGCGATTATTCAGCGATAATCACGAAGTAAAAACCTATCCCAAATCTATGGCTGCAAAGCGGGTAAGGGTTAACAGCGATATAGGCATAGAAGCTGCAAAAAAGTTTGACCCGGCCACATGGACGCTTAACGTAGCAAATGGAGGCGGTTCCGTTTTACAGGTTAGCTTGCAGGAGTTGATGGCACTTCCTAAAACAGAAATAGTTTATGATTTTAAATGCGTAGAGGGTTGGGACCAAATACAGCACTGGGCCGGTGTACGCTTCATTGATTTTATAAAGCACTACCAGCTGGATAATTATACCAAAATGCAATACGTGGGCATGGAAACACCTGACAAAGGTTACTACGTTGGTATAGATATGGCCAGCGCCATACACCCGCAAACCATACTGGCTTATGAGATGAACGATAAGCCGATTGCGTTAGAACATGGTGCTCCCCTGCGCCTGATTATCCCGGTTAAGTACGGCATTAAAAATCTTAAACGTATCGGTACGATATCATTTAGCAACACCCGCCCGCGCGATTACTGGGCCGAACTGGGATATGATTATTACTCTGGTTTATAGTACAAGGCTGTTGATACTCAAAGGGTACAAAACGTTTATTTTACGTTACTTTTAACGGTTTGCTTTAATTGTTACGCAAATATTTGCATATTGCAGGGGTATGCCCGTTGCAAAACTGTCTTTCAAAAAACAAATTGCATATGCCTGCGGCATGATAGGCTACAGCGTAATGACGAATATTATTATCGTTATGCTGCCCTATTTTTACCTGCCTCCCTCCGGCTCTGGTTTGGTGGCCTACGTACCTCAGTTACTTATATTCGGCGTGTTAAACATCATGTCGGTTATTGCGGCATCGGGCAGGGTGGTAGATGCTTTTTACGATCCCTTTATTGCTTCGCTTAGCGATAAAAGCACCAACCCAAAGGGCCGCCGTATCCCAATAATGAAGTGGACCATTTTGCCTGCGGTCATTTTTTGCAGTTTATCTTTTTGCCCCCTTATCCAAAAAGAAAATATACATAATGCCTTTTGGCTTGCCTTTACGCTCATCTGCTTTTTTATGAGCGTTACCACTTATGTAATTCCATATAATGCATTGCTGCCAGAGCTTACAGAAACAGCATCAGAAAAAGTTAAGCTTTCGTCTTTTCAGCAGGTGGGTTTTGTGATCGGGATTATTATAGGGGCGCTTGTAAATAACGATGCCGACCTGGTGCAGAAATTCTTTCACGTTGCCAACCGCGACTCTGCAGTACAATACACCATCTGGGGGCTTTGTTTATTTTCCGGGATTATTATGCTTATCCCTGTTTTTGCCATTGACGAGCGGAAATACATTGTAAACAAAACGCCCTCGCACCTGCCAATCTTAAAGGCAATCCGCAAAACATTCAGTCAGCGCAATTTTAAATATTATCTTATCTCAGATTTTTCATACTACATGGCGCTGAGCATTATTTCCAGCGGGCTGCTCTATTTCATTACCGTACTGCTGCACTTGCCCGAGTCTATGGGTGGGTTACTGATGTTTACCATGGTGGTTGGTTCGCTTATCTTTTACCCGCTTATCAATTATCTTTCAAAAAAGATCGGAAAAAAGCCAATCGTGTTATTTTCATTCCTTTTGCTGAGCATTATTTTTGCGCTGATTTTTTTTCTGGGAAAGTTACCGATGGCTCCAAAGGCGCAGGTATACATGTTAGTGCTGCTGGCCGCTTTTCCATTGGCTTCTTTAGGGATTTTACCTACAGCCATACTTGCAGAGATTGCAGAAAAAGATGCCGAGGATACCGGCGAAAACAGCGAGGGTATGTTCTTTGCAGTAAAGTTTTTATTTGTAAAGCTTGGTCAAACCCTTGGTATAGCCTTGTTCGCCTCTTTAACTGTTTACGGTAAAGACCCGGGCCATGATTACGGCCTGCGGCTTAATGGTATTTGCGGCTTTGTGCTTTGCATCATTGCATTTCTGTTCTTCACCCGTTTCAGGGAAAGAAGGCCTGCCAAGAAAATCGAAACTGTATAGTAAACCGGTTTAAGCTATAAGCAACTAGCGATTGGTGTTATTAGGCCGGGTATAAACCAAATGCATTACATTAATATTGCGCATAGCAAAAGCAGCTTCGCAATAGCATAAGTAATAATTCCATTTACGGATAAATTTATCATCAAAACCAAGCGATTTAACCTTGCTTAAACTTGCGTTGAATGAGTTATACCAAAGTTTTAAGGTGTAAGCATAATCAAGGCCGATGTCTTTTAAGTCGACGAGGGTAAGATCGCCGGTGCGGTTTACAGAACGGTTGATAGCACCAACAGATGGAAGCAGGGAACCCGGGAAAATGTGTTTTTGAATCCAGTCTACCCCTTTGCGTAAACTTTCAAAACGTGAATCGGGAGAGGTGATCACCTGTATGGCAAATATGCCGTCCTTTTTAAGCAAACCATGGCATTTCTGGAAATAAACATCCATAAAGTTGGCACCCACGGCTTCCAGCATTTCAATAGAGACAATCTTATCAAAAGTGCCTTCCATTTCGCGGTAATCTTTAATCAGGATCTTTACCCTGTCGCTTAGACCCGCTGCTTCTACACGTTCTACGGCAAGCTTATGCTGCTCTTCTGATATGGTAAGTGATGTTACTTTGCAGCCGTAGGTTTTAGCCATATAAATAGCATTGCCACCCCAGCCGCTGCCAATTTCCAACACATGGTCGGTAGGTTTCAGGTGCATTTGCTTACACAAGCGGTCGTATTTTGCCAACTGCGCTTCTTCCAGGCTTAGGCCATCACGAAAAAAGTAAGCGCTGGAATAGGTCATGGTTGGATCAAGAAAGCTCGCAAAAAAATCGTTGTTCAAGTCATAATGTTCCGAAATATTTTTGCGCGAACCTTCAACCGTATTTGCTCTTTTAAAATGCGATAGCTTATTGAAGAATTTAAGCAGGTTTAAAGATATAGCCTGTAGCTTACTGCCCGATATACCGGGCGCATTTTCTATGTTCAATAACACCCATTTAATAACGTTGGTAATGTTATCTGTATCCCACAATCCATCAACATAAGCTTCTCCAAAACCGATGTCTCCAAACAAAATCAAACGCTTGTAAAACTCATCGTCATTTACGCGGATGCTTGCCGAGATATTTCCTTCGCCACTGCCGATAGTGTGATGCTCGCCGTTGCTTAATGTTAGGTATAAGGTGCCTTTATCCATTTTGGATAAAATATTCAGCACAGTATCCTGGTAGAAGCTTCTTTTCTTTGCAAGCGTTAACGTGTTTGACATGATAGCGTATTTATCTATTGGTATTTGTAGTATCTACGTAAATTTATTAATAAAAAGTTTTACTAATACTTAACTTATTCAACATATGGCCGGTAAACTTCCTGCTGTAGTTCTGCCTGATCTGTTTTTTTATGAAAAGGCAATTTTTTCATCCACAATTTAAGTGCCTGCCAGTGTATAAGCCCTATTATTTTTAGCGTAATGAACGGAAAACTGAAAAAGTAATATAAGAGCGTAGCATCCGTTAAAGCTTTTTTTGTTCCGTTTAAGGTACTGATAAAAAAGCGTTCGCCGTTTTTATCGTAATCATCTATTTTAACCTGTAGTTTTTCACCGGGTATGCACAGGTCAAAATCGAAATTGGTATCCATATCAATAAATGGCGATACGTAAAACATTTTCCCGGTGTTCAACTTAAATCTTTCACCATTTTTGGTATCCATACCTAAAAAGTACGGCTTCATTTCCAAAAACGTATTGCATACCTCTACAATGGAACAAATAACTTCCTGCTGTTCGTTATAACAGAAATAAAAAGAAACAGGGTTAAACTGGTAGCCCAGGGTACACAAATTGGTTAGCACCATGATGCGGCCGGCACCAATATCAATTCCGTTTTGCAACAGGTATTCAGTAATATGTTGCCGTACGTTTTTTGATGTATCCGGCTTTTCCCTTGGCAGCTGTAAATGGTCTTTATCCCGAAAATTAAAAAGGTTAAACCTGTTGCGGCTCATAAAGCGCAGCTTTTTTGACAGGGTGTCAATCTCATCTAGGTCCAGGTAAAACATAAACACATTGTAATTAAACTGATGCCGTTTAGGCGCCAGGCGATGGTGCATTACATGCGCCTTGTATAAACAGGAATGGATTGCTGCGTTTGCCATTGTATGTTAATCGGGCTGCTGAATCAAAACATCATCATAAACCGCTTTTCCCAACAGTTGCGAACAAAGCTGCACCGCGCTGGCAAAAGCATCTTCATGAAAACCGTATTTAAAATAGCTGCCACAAAAATAAACAGGGCCTTCTGCATTTAGTTTTTGCAGTTCGGCTTGTGCATTTATTGCAGGTACATCAAACAACGGATGGTCATAATCCAGCTCTTTAATGATCTTTTCAGGATCAAGGTTATCATGCGGATTAATAGAAACAAAATAGTTCTTTTTTTCAGAAACGCCCTGTAACTGGTTCATCCAGTATATGGTGGTAGGCACTAATTTGCCATCTTGCATTTTAATGCTGTAGTTCCAGCTGCTCCAGGCGAGTTTAGCTTTCGGCATTATGCTTTCATCCGTATGTAATACAGCCTTGTTGTATTGGTATTTAAAATTGACCAGCACCCTGTTTTCGTCTGCAGATGCATCACCTAACATCGCCAGTGCCTGGTCGGCATGGGAGGCAATAATCACCCTGTCGAAGGTTTCATGTGATCCGTCGGATGCGTAAACAATTGCCTTACCGTTCTCGCGGATCACTTTTACAGCCTTCCTGTTTACCTGTATGCGGTCTTTAAAAGGCTTTATAAGCAATTCGCGGTACGACTGGCTTCCATCCTGTAGCGTATACCACTGGTGCTGCGTATCGAGCCCTAAAAAACCATGGTTAAGAAAAAAACGAATCAGCGTTACGGCAGGGAAATCAAGCATCTGCTCCATCGGGGTAGACCACACCGCCGAGCTCATTGGCACCAGGTATTTCCAGAGCATTTCTTCGCCAAAACCAAATTCATTTACATATTGGCCAATAGAATAATTGGCGTATTTAGGATCATCGAGTATCTTAACGCTCTCCTTGTTAAACCGACCAATCTGCATCAGCATTTTCAGGTAACGCAGGTTAAAAATATTTTTTCGCTGTGCAAAAAGATGGTTCACGCTCGATCCGCTGTACTCCAACCCGGTAGGTAAATGCTGTACGCTGAAAGACATATCCGTTTTTTTAACCGGCGCTTTTATTTCTGCAAATAGCCTGCACAAGTTGGGATAGGTTTTATAGTTAAACACCATAAAACCGGTATCGACATAAACCGGCTTGCCATCTTCCATAACAGTAACTGTATTGGTATGGCCCCCTACATAATCGTTTTGCTCATAGATAGTAAGATCATCATGCGGATGCAAAAAGTGGCCGCATCCCATACCGGCTATCCCGGTGCCTATGATGGCTGTTTTTAACATAAATTATTGCGTTACCGAATTTAAAAATGTTTGTACTGCGTAGGTAGATAATTGCCCGCCAGGGCCGTTTAAATTAAAATCGAAACCGTGGGTCGCCCATGGCAACTTAAGCCAGTAATGTACTATACCATTTTGCTGCAGCTTTAAATTAAGCCTGCGGCTATGCTCCGGCGATACAAGCACATCGTTATCGCCATGGATAATTAACGTTGGCGGCGATTGCCTGCTTACAAACTCTAAAGGGGAGCAAGCCACAAATTTTTGAGGAACCTGGTCATAGCTGCCACCTATATATTGTTTCATTACCTTGCGCGAATCCATTATCAGCGGGTTAGATGGTATGGAGTAACCCCAAACCATATCGGCAGGGCCGTAAAAATCTATCACTCCTTTTATCTGCGGGTTGTGCAGCGTGTAGGCAGCCAGCAAGGCTATTTGCCCACCTGCCGAGCGACCAAGCAACACATATTTATTGGTATCGATGTTTAATTCTTCGGCGTGTTTATTTAAATATTTGATTGCAGCGCTGATGTCTTCTACCGGGGCAGGCGTGGTATATTTTGGTGCCAAGCGGTAATTGATAGAAGCTACCTGGTAACCCCTTGCTGCAAGATAGGTGTTAAGCTCTGGCAACTGCTGGCTGTCACCGCTGCTCCATGATCCGCCGTGTACCATAATTACACATGGGCGTTTCCCTTTCTGTGTTGCAGTATAAAAGTCAAGCTTTAAGGCAGTATCGGCGTAATTGAAATAGGTGTAAGTTTTGTAAGTGACATTTGGTGCACTTTTTAACAATTTACCAATACTGAATATGCTGTCGCCGGCCTGGGTGTTAAAAGCCTTTTCCAGGTTTCCCTTCAGAGTACCGGCTACATAGTAAGCCCGCATAATGGGCGAAAGAAAAATGACGATTGTAACAACACCTAACAAGGTGCCAGCAAACTGATACTTTTGATTAATGATACCTAAGGCTGTAAATATTGCTGTAATCCCTGCAAAAATAAGCGGAAACTCAGTTACCCCGATAGCCAGCAGCCACAAGTAATAAGCAGGTGCCTTAAAAAGGCTTAGCAGCGATACCAGGAAAAGAACAAGGATAAAATAAAAGCGGATCATTTGCCGGTTTTATGAAACAGGTAATGACTAACTATCCACTCGTTACCATGGTTATAACTCCATAGCTCGGCGCAGGCCATATAAAATATGCGCCAGTAAACCCACCATTTAACAGCCTGGTCTTTGCCATAGGTTTCTTCAAACAAAGGCATGATCTGCTCTTTGTGCTTATCCATATTTGAGAGCCACGCTTCTGACGTTTTGCCGTAATGGGTACCATTTACATGCCAGTGTTTTTTTACCACCAGGTCATCGTTAAAATAGAACATCAGGTCATCGCTGGGCATAATGCCCCCGGTGAAAAAGTATTTACTCATCCAGTCGGTATCGTCAATCACCTCAAATAAATAAGCATATTCTTTATGGGTGAAGATATGTATGAAAAGCTTGCCGTCGGGTTTTAAAAATGATGCCACCTTTCCTAAAAGTAAGGTATAGTTGCGCATATGCTCAAACATCTCTACAGATACCACACGGTCGAATTTTTTATCGATGGTAAAGGTGTTCATATCGGCAGTTACAACGGTTAGGTTGTTTATGCCGCGCTGTTTGGCCTGATCGTCAATAAAGATTTTTTGGGTGCGGGAGTTTGATACTACGGTAAATGAGCTTGCCGGATACCTTGCCGCCATGAACAAGGATAATGATCCCCAGCCGCAGCCAAGTTCCAGTACATCCTGGCCGCTTTGCAGTTCGGCGCGTTCGCAGGTAAGGGCAAGCATATCATCTTCAGAGGTATCTATATCGGTAACACCCGGTTTCCAATACCCGCTGGAATACTTTAGGTTTTTACCAAGGCAGTACTGGTAAAATTGTGTAGGTACTTCGTAGTGCTGCTGGTTGGCATCGGCGGTGTTAACAGCAATGGGTGATGCTTTTAATTTATCTATCAGCGCCATTAAATGTGCCTGCTGTAATTCTGTGTCGCCTTTGTTTTCATCGTCCAGCCTTTGTTTCAAAAGCCTTTTGATGCCTTTTCGTAATAAAAGATCAGGAACCTTGTTTTGTTCTATCAGTTTGTCGTACCACATAGGGATTGAATGCCGGTTTAATACCGGTATATTTTAATAGGTTATTTTAGTAGTTTACGTTGTTTTGGCGGCAACGGATTGCTTTTTAGGAATAATTAAGCGTAGATCAGGACGTTTTTTTAAACCACGGCACAAATACGCTTGTTCTTTGCTGATATTGCCTGAATGCCTCGCCTTTTGACCTTAAACTTTGCTGCTCGGTGGCTGGTACGCCGGTGACCTTTAAAAGCAGGTAAAGAATAATAGCAGGGCTTATGATGCCAAGATAACCATACGGCGACCCAAGCGCAAACACGAAATAAGACATCCACATTAACCACTCGAAAAAGTAATTTGGATGCCTGGAATAGCCCCAAAGGCCGGTATCACAGATCTTACTTTTGTTAGCAGGATCCTTTTTAAAGACGGCAAGCTGCGCATCGGCAATGGCTTCGCCAGCTACGCTGATGACCCATAAGCCTGTACCTATATATTCTATTATTGAGATTTCTGGTTTAATGTTTAACGTTGCAACAAAAAACGGAACGGCCAGCAATACGTTTGAAATGCCCTGGAACTGGAAAAAGAAAAAGAACTTCTTTTCCGCATTAGGCCCCCATTCACTACGTATTTGTTTGTAGCGGCCTTCTTCCTCGTCCAGGTGCCTCAATGTACGTGTGGCAATATGTGTTCCTAAACGCGCGCCTGCAATGATCACCATACTGCAGATCAGTATTCTCCTCGTCTCGAAACCTGGGGCCAGAAACAACAATATGATAGCGATGATTGGAAAATTATAAGACCAGAAAATATCTACTACCCCTGCATTTTTTATTTTATGCGCCCAAAGCCACACAAATACCATTATGCCGCAGCAGGCAATAAGGCAATAAACAATTAACAGGCCGGTTGATATATTATCCATTTTGTTTAGCAAACAGGTCTTTCAGGGTTTCGCCAGGTTTAAGTTTAAACAGCTGTATAAGCACGTAGGCGCAACTGGCAATGCTGCCTAAAGTAACTAACAATATAAGCCATATAAGTTTTAAAAACACGCTTTTTTCTTTATAGCAAACCCAAACAAATATTACCGTTACGTTGGCATAAAAATCCCAGAGCGTGGCCCGCATCCACGGAATGCCGCCTAAAAAGTCCCACTCTTTAAACAGGCTGCTATGAATGCTGGTATTAATTACCACGTAACACATCCATACAAACAGCAGGCTGAATAATATTTTTAAAAAATTGATCATTTAGGCTTTTCTTAATTTGATGATGCGCATCCAGTGCATAAGCCTGATGATGGGATAAGAAGGATCGAGCTCGAACCATCTTTTAGCAAAATTTACATCATTAGGCTTTTGGTGATGATTATTTTGAAACAGCTCGCCCATCATTAAAAAATCCAGCGGCAGCATGTTGCGGCTATGATCGCCGTTGTCAAAATTTGAGTATCCGTATTTATGGCCGCACCAGTTTACAATGGCGCCATGAAGCGGCCCCATAAAAAAGTGAATAGGCAACAACAGGTATAACCACCAATAAGGTGCAAATACCACATAGAATGCAATGTATAAACACACAAAACCAATACGGGTTATCCACAGATCGCCTACGTAGTCAATTACAGGCCAGGTAGGGTAACGATCACGGAATTGCGGCTCAGGTTCCAGTTTATATTTAAGGTAAGCGATGTAAATATTCTTGGTTTGAATCATCAGCCCCCAAACATCTTTAATAAAGTGCGGCGAGTGCGGGTCTTTTTCGGTATCGCTGTAAGCATGGTGCATACGGTGCATAATGGCATACGCACGCGGGTTAAGGAATGATGAACCCTGGAAAACAAACGTCATTAAATAAAAAGTGCGCTCCCAGAAAGGATGCATCTTAAACATTTTATGCGATGCGTAACGGTGCAGAAAAAATGTTTGAAAGAACAAAGAGAAAAACCAGTGGCAAAAAAAGAACACAAGAATAATGGTCATAATTTGGTTGTTGAGTTTACCCGCTTTAAGCCGGTAGATAATTAATGGTCCTTAACTTAAACGACTTGAAGGCCAACTTGTTCGGTTTTATTTGTGGTTTTTAATATATGCAAGTGCATCTTCGGCGTGTTTTTTACCCTGCATCATAGCCTCGTAAGCAAAAACAACTTTGCCTTCGCGGTCAATGATAAATGTTTCGCGACCGGTCATGAACATAGTATTCTTTACACCAAAAAGGTGATATATTTTATTATCCGGATCGCTCAGTAAAATAAAAGGTAACTTATAATGATCGGCGAAGCTTTTATGGCTTTGAACCGTGCCGCCGTTTATGCCTATCACTTTTGCTCCGGCTTTAGTAAAATCATCAAAGCTATCTCTAAAGGCGCAGGCTTCCTTGGTGCAAACCATGCTTTCGTCTTTCGGATAAAAGTATACCACCAGGTAGCTTTTACCAACATAGTCGCTGCTCTTAAACAATTTCCCGTTTTGATCTATCAATGAAAACGATGGCATTACATCGCCTTTAACCAAAGTTTTTCCGTCTGATTGTGCATTTGCCTTGCTGATCAGCAAACTCAGGATCAAAACCGAAAATGCAATAACTGCTAAAAATTTGTTTCTCATATTAATAACTACGAGAAACTGATGGCCTACCGATTTATTTTCAGGAAATATATTTAACCGGGACCAATAAAACGCGATGAGAGGCTGGATTAGTTTCAAACAAAAAAGTCATCCTGAATTGAATCAGGATGACTTTTTAATATCATTAAATATTGCTTCCGGCGGTTTATTTTGCTCCAGGTGGGCAATGTTCTTTTAAATACTGGGTATAAAGGGTGCGTAAATGCTGTACGGTGCCAGGGCCTTCATAAATGCCATGGGTGCGGTTAGGGTACGACATCAGCTGAAACTGCCTGTTGTATTTAACCAGTTCATTTATCAGCATTTCGGCGTTTTTGTAATGCACGTTATCGTCGCCTGTACCATGCACGTAAAGCAGGTTGCCACGCAGGTTTTTTGCATAAGTAATTGGCGAACCTTTGATAAATACCGCCCTGCTCGAGTCGTCTATCGGCACGCCCATGTAGCGTTCCTGGTAAATATTATCATAGGTAAGCTGCCAGCCTACTGCCGCTACGGCTATGCCTGTTTTATAAATTTCCGGGTGTTGGAACATCAGGTTTAACGTACATGAACCACCGCCGCTCCATCCCCATACTGCCACGCGCGCAGTATCAATGAACGGCCATTTTAGCACTTCTTTGGCGCCCATAGCCTGGTCTTCAATATTTACTATCCCAATCTTTTTGTAGATAGATTTTCTCCATTCGGCTCCTTTAGGTGCAGGTGTACCCCTGTTATCCAGTGATACATAAATGTAACCGTCATCAGCCATGTTACCTACATATTCGCCGTTGCGGCCCGTTCCATAGGAGTCTGTAACGGTTGCACCTGCAGGCTCGCTGTAAACATAAAACACAACGGGGTATTTTTTAGCCGGATCAAAATTGGTAGGCTTTACCATCCAGCCATCCATTTCCACACCGTCAACGGTTTTTACTTTAAAAAACTCAGGTTTGTTTTTGGCTTCGGTGTTTAATTTAATCTCTGTCCCGCTCAGGTGCTTATGCTCCGGCAGGCTGATCACTTCGCTTTCATAAGGCGTATAGATATTGCTGAAATTATGCAGCGCTATTTTTCCGTTAGGAGAGATCTCATAGTTATTAGTTCCCTGTTCGTTGGCAGGTGTTACCCGTTCGGCTTTGCCGCCGCTTAATTTTATCCTGTAAAGGTATTTCTGCGTAGCGTTCTCTGGCGAGGCGGTGAAATAGATAAAACCATTAGCTTCGTCCAGCAAACTAAGGCTAATGATATCATAATTACCTTTGGTAAGCAACGTTTCTTTACCGTTTAGGTCCAGCTTGTAAATATGGCGCCATCCGTCTTTTTCGCTTATCCACAAAAAGTCTTTCCCTTTGTTAATCCATTCCCAGCCGGTTGGGTCGCCACCGTTCCAGCGGCTTTTACCATCTATCCAGGCCTTGTCCTGTTCCTGGTGTATTAGTTTGGCCGTGTTACCTGCAACATCGGCCACATAAACCTTGCTTTCATTTTGCGCACGGTTAAGCTGCTCCAATATCACCTGGTTAGAGTTGGTTGTCCACTCCATGCGCGGTATGTAATGCTGTACCGCATCGCCAGGGACATTAAGCCAGGTGGTTTTAGCCGTGTTTATATCCACTACTCCTACTTTGCATGAACTTGGATCTTCTCCTGCAACCGGGTATTCTACCGGCACCACATAAGGGTAAATAGAATCGGTAGTGTTCAGCATCAGGTAGTTTTTGATCTTGCTGGCGTTTATCTGCCAAAAAGCAATCGACTTACTATCCGGCGACCAGCGAAATCCGTCGCGGCAATCAAACTCTTCTTCGTAGGCCCAGTCGAACGTACCATTGATCAGTTTTCTTGACCCATCGAAAGTGAGCTGCTTAACGGTACCGGTTGCAACATCCTCGGTAAATAAGTTATGCTCGCTTACATAGGCAGTTTTCATACCATCGGGCGAGAGTTTGGCAAACATTAATGACGACTCGGGCCTTGCCGCTCCTATTTGTTTTAATGTTTTGGTACTCACATCATAAACCCAGTAATCGCCACGAGTATTATAGCGCCAAACGCGCTTGGTGTTGGTAAAGATCAGGATCTTCTTGCCATCGTCAGACAGGGTGAAACTTGCTACAGAAATAGGCTGTGATTTGCCTGCCGGGGTAAGCATTTCTTTGGTCATCAGCACGCTTTTTTTGTTTGCGTCGCGTGTGTCCAGTTCTTCAATCTGCTGGTCGCTTACCCGGTAATATTGGTAGCCGTCGGCCGCCCAGTGCGTTCTTCCGCGTTGTGCTTTAACTCCCTGTAGCGAAGCCAAAAGCATTAAGGAAATAGTTAATAATTGTTTTGGATGGTAAAGTTTGATATTCATTGAAACAGCCTTTTGTTTTAAGCGTTAAATTGTATTGTAACAATCAAGCCCTAATTTTACCGTTAAATTAACACAATAATGGCCGCAAATTTACCTGTAATAAAAAAAATACTTCTTTTAACCGGCGTGCTGCTCTGTATAAACTTTGCAGGGCATACGCAAACCATTGACAGGAGTAAGTTTATAAAAGACAGCCTGGACTATTACATTAACCGCGCCTTAACCAACTGGCGCATCCCCGGTGCAGCGGTTTGCATTATCAAAGACAATAAAATTGTGATGATGAAGGCCTATGGTATTAAGGAATTAGGCCAACCTAATAAGGTAGATGAAAATACGCTGTTTATGATAGGCAGCAATACCAAAGCATTTACTGCCACAGCCCTGGCTATGCTGCAAAGTTTCGGCAAAATATCGCTGGATGACAGGGTTACAAAATACTTGCCCCAATTTAAATTGGAAAATAAACCTGCCGAAGAACTGGCAACCGTAAAAGATCTGCTTTGTCACCGGTTGGGCTTGCAGACCTTTCAGGGCGATTTTACATTTTACAACACCAACCTTAGCCGTGCAGATATTATTGAACGCCTTGGGCAGATCAAAGCGGTTTATCCTTTCCGCGCTAAATGGGGTTATACTAATTCGGCATTTTTAACAGCGGGGCAGATCATCCCGGTTGTTACCGGCATGCCGTGGGAAGCCTTTGTACGCCAGAATATTTTTGCACCCCTCGGCATGAGCAATACACTGGCCCTCACTGCCGAGATGCCCAAGGCGCTTAACAGAACAGTACCGCATACGATGATAGACGGCCGCTTATCACCAATCCCATATTGCCAGATAGACGGGCTGGCACCTGCAGGGGGCATCAGCTCATCCATAAACGATATGAGTAAATGGGTGATGGCACTGCTTAATGATGGCAAGGTTGGCGCAAGGCAGATTATCCCAACGGCGGCCATTAAAGCCACCCGCGAAGCGCAGGACATTGTTGGCAGCATCCATCATTTAAACGGCGAGGATAACTACGAACTTTACGGCCTGGGCTGGTTTATACAGGATTATGACAAGCATCGCCTTGTAATGCACGACGGCGGCGTTAACGGCTATGTTTCGTCCGTTACCCTGGTGCCAGATGAACACCTGGGCATAGTGATCTTAACCAATACCGACCAAAACGAATTGTATGATGCCTTACGCTGGGAAATTATGGATGCTTATTTTAACCAGCCTTACCGCAACTACAGCGATACCTACTTAAACAAGTTTAAAAAAATTACTGCCGAGGACCAGGAGGCCTACCGCAAATTACGCGACTCGGTAGCCCTGAACCCGCAGCCTGCCCTACCCATTAACAGCTATACCGGCAAATATATAAACGACCTTTACGGCACCATGACCATAACCCGCGGCACCAATAACGACCTGGAAGCACGTTTTGAGAATCCCGTACGCATGTACGTACACCTGCAACCATTGGGCGGCAACCGGTTCTATGCAACCTTCAGCGACCCAACACTGGGTAAAACCGTGTTCCCTTTTACTTTTAAAAACGGAAAAATAACCGGCGTAAAAGTTAAAGTAGCCGATTTTGTGGAATACACTCCATATGAGTTCAGGAAAGAAGGGGTATGACCTCACATAAATCCTCTCCCTTGGAGAGGATTTATGAATGCATGTGATACTTTCGGCTGGGGCAGGAATGATGGGTTGTTTAAGCGATAAGGGAATTTTCAGAAGTCTTTGGCCCACTCCGTCCGAAGTTAAAACTCTCAACTTATACGCCCATAGTCTCCGCCTGCCGAATATAAAACGAAAACTTTCCGTAGCCTTAAGTACCCAAATGCAACTTGCAAGAGGGCTAAACGCAAACTTAATATCATAGTTTATTATTCGCGATATAAGTTCTGATATATACATATATATCTGCAAGATTTATATACGTTTTAACTTGCTCTACGGCAAATAATCATTTTGATAATAAACCTATCTCATAATGAAAAAGCCCTTAATAGCTATCTGGGTATTTGACTGCTTTATTTGCTTCAAACACTAAGTTTTGTAAAAAATAACAAGCATATGGCACCTCGTTGGCTACCCTGTTTTCATTAATAAATTTATAATGACAGCAGTTTATACGATCTTGAAAGTGGCCGCCTTATTAGCGGTGATCATTCTCCCTTTATTCAGGCCAAAAAAAAAGAAATTTAAAGGAGCGGTCGGCTTTAGCAAACTGGCAGTTAACAAAAGTGGACATCTTGAGCAATTTGATGGATTTACTAAGCCAGAGCATCAGCCAGCACAATAACCTAACTGCTATTATAACAAAAGCCTCTCAATTTGATAGGTTTTCATTTTGCTCATAACAAACAGGAAATAGTAAAAGAGCGCTTTAAACGCCTTAAACGCAACAAACTGCGGTTTCATACAAAATGGGCATTTTTTTGGCAAGGCCTGATTTTGTTAAGCAATAGTATGCTAAACTGAAAAATTAAGAAAATGGACGAAGAACGAATTATTGTGCGGTCAGCTATTCCGGCTGATGTGATCTATGCAGACGAAATTATTCGTGAGATGGAAAGTTCTGCAATTGTTAGGGGCTCTGGTATCTCCAAAAGATCAGCAGCCTCCATTATTGAAAAAATAGACAAAGGTAACGCTATAGTTGCCGTTACAGAGGAGGGCGAATGGGTTGGATTTTCTTACATTGAAGCATGGGACAATGAACATTTTATCTCCAACAGCGGCCTTATCGTGTCACCTAAACACCGCCACCAGGGTATTGCCTCTCAAATCAAAACACAAATTTTTAACCTTTCCCGCAGCAAATACCCCGCTGCCAAAGTATTCAGTATTACTTCAGGTCTGGCCATTATGAAAATGAACACTCGACTTGGGTTTGAACCGGTAACTTATGCCGAAGTAGCCCGTGAAAACACCTTTTGGGATGGCTGCAAAAGCTGCGTAAATTATGATGTATTGCAAAGCAAGCAGCGCTGCAACTGCTTGTGCACTGCAATGCTGTTCGATCCCCAATTAAACTAACCGGCTATGCAAAAAAACAAAAACGACATTGCAGGATTTTCGGCTAAGGATGACCTGCCGCAAAACCCGATGCTGTTCAGCCAATCTGTAGGCTTACTGCAGCAACTGATCAAAACGCCATCCTTTAGCGGTGAGGAGGGGCTAGCGGCCGATCTGGTGGAAAACTATCTGTGCAGCTATTCCATCAAAACCGAAAGAAAGTTTAATAATCTTTGGTGCTATAACAAATATTTTGATCCGTCAAAACCGACCATTTTATTAAACTCACATTTAGATACGGTAAGGCCTAACGAGGAATATACCAATGACCCGTTTTGCCCCGAGGTTAGAAATGGCCGCTTGTACGGGCTTGGCAGCAATGACGCGGGCGGCTGTCTTGTATCACTCATTGCGGCATTCATGCATTATTACAGTTACCAGGGGCTGGGTTTTAACCTCTGTCTGGCGGCAACTGCCGAGGAGGAAAATTCGGGCCGCAATGGCATTGTATCTATATTACCCTTACTGGGGCACCTCGACTTTGCCATCGTCGGCGAGCCGACCTTACTACAAATGGCGGTGGCTGAACGAGGTAACCTGGTGATTGATTGTGTAGCGACCGGCCGTTCAGGCCATGCCGCTCGCGAAGAAGGCGAGAATGCCATTTATAAATGCTTGGCTGCGATTGAATGGTTCCAGACCTATAATTTCCCAGGGCAAGTTAAGGACGTATCACCGGTGAAGATGACTGTAACAATGATCAACGCCGGAAATCAGCACAATATTGTGCCGGCAAGGTGCAGCTTTACGGTCGATATCCGGAATGATGCCAGCTACAGCCATCAGCAGATTCTGAACCTGATCAAAGCGAATACGGATATCAAATTTACCGTGCGGCCCAATCCGTTGCGGGCATCTTCACTGCCCATGGATCATCCCTTTGTCAAAACGGGTATCGCCTTAGGCTGCAAAACCTACAGTTCACCAACCTCTTCCGACCAGGCTTGGCTGAATATCCCTTCTGTAAAAATGGGCCCGGGTGATTCAGCGCGTTCGCACACAGCGGACGAATTTATCTACCTGGAAGAGATCAAGCGTGGTATTAATTTGTATATCAAGCTATTGAATATGGCGCCGCTAATGTCACTTAATAATCCCAATAAGTTTAAAAATGAAATCCAATATATTAATAATTGATGATGAGGCGCGCCTAAGCGACCTTCTGTCCCGAATACTAAAGCTGGAGGGTTACCATATCTTCCAGGCGGAAAATGCAAAGGCCGGCTTGCGAATACTGGAACGGGAGGATATTCGCGTGGTGTTGAGCGATGTAAAATTACCTGATGCAAATGGTGTAGAACTTGTCAGCAGGATCAAACAGCTGAAACCCGCTGTTGAGGTGATCAACCTGACGGCGTTCGGTTCAATTAGTGATGGTGTGCTGGCCATCAAAAATGGCGCTTTTGATTACCTTACCAAGGGTGACGACAATGAAAAAATCATTCCAATGGTCAGTAAGGCTATGGCTAAGGCAAACCATCAGTTCCGGGTAAAGGAGCTCCAGGAACAAGTAGAAAGTCAGCACGGTTTTCCTATTGTCCTGGGTAACTCTCCGGCAATACAGGAAGCAATTGACCTTGCAAAAAAAGTGGCTAAAACTGATGCCACGGTGTTGTTACTCGGCGAGACAGGCACCGGTAAAGAAGTATTTGCCGAAGCCATTCATTACGAAAGTTTGCGGAAAGACAAACCATTCGTGGCGGTAAATTGCAGTGCATTCAGCGCGGAACTGCTCGAAAGCGAACTGTTCGGTTATAAAACCGGCGCCTTTACCGGTGCAACAAAAGATAAAAAGGGGCTTTTTGAAGAAGCCAATACCGGAACGATCTTTCTGGATGAACTTGGGGAAATGAGCCTTGACCTGCAAGCAAAACTACTGCGGGTTCTGGAAAATGGTTCCTTTATAAAGATCGGCGAAACCAAGACAACAAAGGTAGATGTCAGGCTGATTGCGGCTACTAACCGTGACCTGCAGAAGGAAGCGGAAGGCAGCCATTTTCGACGGGACCTGTATTACCGTTTATCGGGGTTCTCCATTATGCTGCCGCCATTGCGTGAACGCATTGGCGATATTGAATTGCTTGCTAATCACTTTATCGAGATATATGCTGCACGTGTTAAAAAAAAGGTGCCGGATGTAGATTTTAATTTTTTAAAGCTGTTGAACCAGCATCAGTGGAACGGCAATATCCGGGAACTTAAAAACGTCATTGAACGCGTGATCATCCTGATGGATGAGCCGCTGCTAACGCCGAAGCTGCTGCCCTATGAATTTCATAACGGCGGTTATCATGACCTGACGGCGCTCGACCTGGAAAGCGTGGAAATGTACCACATCCGGCGCATACTAAAATATACCAAGGGCAATAAAGCGGAGGCGGCGCGAATCCTGGGCATCGGCTTGGCAACCCTATATCGGAAAATCGAGGAATTCCCCATCATACTGAATTGAGAAACTGCCTGATCATAATGAGAAGTTTAAAAGTTGGCCATTATTATTGCTATTAATTAAAGGTTTGATAATCACTGTTATTACTACCGATTAAAATAATGGAACATAGCTTGCCATTCCCGGCACAATAAAGATTTACCCTTATCGGGTAGCTATTAAATTTATATAAATAAAATGAAAAAACAACTACTAACAATAGTGGCTCTGGCAACTATTGGCTTGCATGCACAAGCCCAAAAAATGGGCATGGCAGCAGATGTCAAAAACGATACGGTGTCAAAAAAAGATACCGTTGTAAAAAAAGAACCTTTTGCGTTCGGCGATTTTACCTGGTTGAACGGCAATGACCGCAGACACAAGGACCTGCTCGATACCAAGTATTTTACCGGTCGTTTTTTACTGGATTTTAACTATACGGCTTCTAATAACAACCCGATAGACCATACCGTGGTCGGATCGACGGCGTTGGCGCGTGACCATGAATTTGAAATTTCCACCGTAGCCTTCGGCGGCGACTTTCATTATGATAATGTTCGCGCCAGCGTGCTGACGCAGTTTGGCACCCGCGCGACGGTGGTACCCCGTAATGATTTGAGTGTTACCCGCGGGCAGTTCGACCTGGCGACAGCTTACCGTTATTTGAGCGAAGCTAATGCGGGTTACCATTTTGACGTATTGAACGGTATCAACGTAGATGCCGGTATCTTTATGTCCTATATTGGTTTGTTTTCCTACTATAATGCAGAGAACTGGGCTTACCAACCTTCGTTCACTTCTGATAATACCCCATGGTTTTTTAATGGCTTGCGCATACAAATTTTCGTATCAGACAAACTAAAGATCGAACCTTGGCTGATCAATGGCTGGCAGTCTTATGGTATGTTTAACAGCCAGCCGGGTGTTGGCGGACAAATTCTCTGGCGCCCGGTAGAGTGGTTTCAGGCACTAACCAACACATATTATGGTGCTGACACCCAGGATAAACCAGGCCGTAAACGTTTTCATTCAGATAATAGCATAGAAGCCCGCTATTATAATGACAAGACTACTTTTATCAATAGTATGGCTTTTTCATTGACCGGCGATATCGGTTTTGAAAAGGGTGATGGCGTGAATGGATTTCATGCAGACCCGGTTAAAGGACCCGCACAGTATTTTGCAAGCGCCATGTTTTACAATCGGATGGTAATGGCTAAAGGCCACTTGGGTTGGACTTTCGGAGGAGGGGTTATCAACAATCCCGGTCGTTACCTGGTTCTTTATCCTACTGGTGATGCCAATCCAATACCAGCAATCAATACCGGCGCCACCGGCTCCCATCCATTCACCGCTAATCCTGGTGACCAGTTTCATGGTTATGATTTTTCCACTACTGTCGATTGGATGCCAAATGACTATTTAACATTTCGCCTCGAAGTCGTGCACCGCCATGCCAGTGTTCCTTATTTTGCAGGCCATGGCGGCGTAACCTCGCCAGACGGCTACAATACCACACCAGTACCTGCTGATTTTACGCCTGACCTAGTGCCTTCAGAAACACGCTTTATCGGCGCTCTGCTCGTAAGATTTTAATCATTCCGGAAGATGTCTCAAAATTAAATTGAGCCTCTTAGAACTGTTTATACAGATACATTCTCCACCATCTATCCGAATAAATTTAAGAAAAAGAGGCTGTCCTCAAACTTTTGAGACAGCCTCTTTTATGATTTTTTAGCATGATGATACCGCTTCCAGCAATACAAAGATCAAATTTTTGCTGACGTATGTACACACTTTAAGTAAGCTGCAAAGCTAAGGCTTACTTTTCCCAAACTAAAAAAGCCGACCGCATGCGCCCAAATTGGACAGCACCCTGCATCAGACCAGACTTGTGCTCCGGCAGATCGATAATTTGAACATGTCGGCAATTGTCCGCAAAGATGCAAAGTCACAAGCCTCGGTCAATCATTCGACAATCTTGATTGTGCTGGCAGGTACCTTTACTTTCTTGGCCCTGTTTAACTTTAGCATAATTTCCGGACTCTATAGCCGATCCTTTGCGCGCTGGTGAATACATCCGCGAGATTGGCCGGAAAAATACACAGCAGTTGTAGTTGGTTAGTGATATTAATGATGACAGCGAACGATTGCTTTTGATTACCACCGAATTATTGGATCTGTCGCAAGCGGAAACCGGTAATATCCAGCTTAATTTTGTATGGGCTGAGCCGCTGAAGAATGTTAATTATACACTAAATCAAGTTGAATTTACGTTCGGGTAAAAAATATCAGCCTTGAAGTTTCAGCGCCCGAACGTTTATTCAAAGTACAGGCTGACCTGAAAAAAAAGGCTCGGGTGCTGGTTAACCTTTTATCCAACGCTCTGCATTACAGCACGGAAAATTAATGTCCTGATCACTGTAGCGAAAAAAACAGCACCATCACCTTTGAGGCTGAAACTCGGGCAAAGGGATCGACGAGCAATACCAAAAGCGGTTGTTCGAGCGCTACTTCCAGCTGCCAACCGATGGTTACAACAAGTCGGGTTCAGGACTGGGGCTGGCAATTCTGAAAGACCTTATCAAAGCGCAAAGGGGCAGTATCGGCATAAAAAGCACAATCAGTAAGGGCAGCACTTTTTTACCTTACCGGTTTATTCGCAATTTGATAATCCTGGTATTTCAAATTGATATGCATCCGAGTGCTCATTTTTTGTTTTTAGATTAAAAACAGGCTTTGTTATTATTTATGGCACTTTTTTACCGGCCTGGAATGTGTGGCACCGGAATAGCTGCATTCAAGATATGCAAAGCAATTTTGATAGCGTAAAAAAAAACGTGGTATTGCTCTTAACGGACGATACCATCAAAGACGGAGATTTTAAGGAAAGGATACGGCAGCTGGATGATAAAGTACACAAGCTATTGTTTTGGAGTGCGCTGAGCGCCGTTTGGAGCTACCTGATCCTGATTGTAATAATTAGCAGGATCTATGCCCGCTTTAACGGCACCCGTGTCCAGTTGATGACCTGTTGCCTGCTGGCTATGTACATTTTAATGGGTGTGCTCATATACGCTGTCTGGAAGGACATAAAATATAACCGCAGCTATTTTTATTATGCAAGCAAATCTTATCTGAACTACCAGGTCGGCAAGCTCAGGGGACAGCGAAAGCTGATCGTCTGTTACCTGCTCGAATATAGTTTGCTACTGCTAATAGCCGGCGTTTTCTTCTACGTGGATGTACCGAACGGGCTTACAGGGCTGTTTCGGCTTACTGCGCCGGTTAGTCTGCTTACATATGGCTGCAGCTGTTATTTTATAGCAAACTTCACTAAGCAGATTAGGGAACTTAATATGCTGCATGGTAAAATCAACGCGCTTTATACTGCCCATCTAAATTTAAATTAAATGTCGCTATCCTTAAAAAATAAAGGCGCCTGGCTTTTTGTCGCCGGGGCGATGATCGCTTTTGTCATTGCCACCGCCAGCGGGATCCGATACTTTGGCTAATCCTGCAGGTCATGGAAAAACAGCAATTGGAAAAATTTACAGATTGGGCGACAGGCGTAGCCATTATTTCACTCATTGTATTCTTCAGCTTGCCTATCGGCAGGTTGGCTAAAACGCATGACTGGCATCTGGCTGCGGCGCACCTCATTCTCTGCTTTTTCAGCTTGTATATGATTATTGTGTTTTGGGCCGCGCAAGCCAATATCTTAGCCTTGGTTATCTTACCACGTTTAAATGCTAAAATTGTCTGGTTAACACGAGTTTACTTTATATTCCTGACGCTGCTACCGTTTGCCGCCGGCTGGATTGCTGATAATCCTTACTTACCAGGCTCAATCCTTATATACATTAGTATTCTCCTGACTATTGCCGTTCTACATTTCCTGTTACTTCATGCTGCTTTGTACCATCAATATGGCATACACTTGCTAAGTCCTAAACCGGTACTGATGGGCCCGGCCTGTTACTTGCTGGGCTCCTGCTTTATCTACATAAATATTTGTGTAACCTTTATCCTGGTATCAGCGGCTGGGTGTTTTTATTATTTATTCAACAAAAAAATCGATGCCTTATTGGCAAAGTCAATTTCTAATTCATGTTAACCGTAGAAAAAATCGGCGGCACTTCAATGAGTGCGCTATCCGCTGTAATTCATAATATCATCCTGTATAATCATAAAGATGCGGCAATTTTATAACCGGGTATTCGTGGTATCCGCCTTCGCGGGCGTAACAGATCTGTTGCTGGAGAATAAAAAGACGGGTAAGCCTGGCGTTTACCATCGCATTGCCAAATACCAGGACTTTCATAAACCCTTAAAGGAGCTTACCGCCCGACTAAAAGCGATCAATAAGCAATATGCTGGCATTGGCCTAGACCTGGCGACGGCTGACCAGTTTATTGAAAGTCATGTAGCTAAAGCGCAGCAATATCTGGAGAACCTGTCAAATGTCCTGGCTTCGGGTTATGTTAGCCGGGAAGCCATCCTGCAGGCGGCCCGCGAAATACTGGCCTCCATCGGTGAAACTCATTCGGCGTATAACCTTACTAATATATTGCGGGGCATGGGCATTAGCACGTGCCTGGTTGACCTGAGCGGATTCGGCGACCACAAGGCTTATACCATTAACCAGCGGATCCGGCATGCCTTCAACGGAATTGACCTAACGCAGACGCTTTGCATCGTCACTGGTTACGCCAAAGGAACCGAGGGTATTATGCGCGAGTTTGACCGTGGTTATTCGGAGGTGACCTTCAGCAAGATCGCCACTTATCTGAAGCCGGCAGAAGCCATCATTCATAAGGAATACCACCTTTCGACCGCTGATCCAGGGATCGTCGGGCCGGAAAATTGTAGCCCGGTAGGCTTTACCAATTATGACGTGGCCGACCAACTGGCAGACGCCGGCATGGAAGCGATCCATCCAAAAGCTTCTAAGCCGCTTGAGATCAATGGCATTAACCTGCGGATTAAAAATACGTTTGAACCGGCGCATCCCGGAACACTGATTACGCGTGAGTTTGTTTGCGCACATAAACGGGTGGAGGTTATCACCGGTTCTGATAAATTGCTGATTATCGAAGTTTACGACCCATTGATGGTTGGCAATGTTGGCAGCGACTTGCGCATTATGGACTTTTTTGAGCGGCATCATATTAGCTATACCTTCAAAGCCACCAGCGCCAATAGTATCTCTACGGTTATCTGGGAACGTGATTTTACTAAAAAACTGGTCAGCGATTTGGAAGACCATTTTGAAAAAGTAAGCGTCGAAAAAATTGCGATGGTTTGCCTGCTGGGATCGAACATGGACCAGCCAGGCTTACTGGCTAAAAGCGCCTTTGCATTAACCAAACAGGGTATCAATATCAAAAGCGCTGGTTTTGCGCTAAGTAATGTCAATATCCAGTTTTTGGTTGCCCGCGAAAACTTTAAGGATGCCATTGTCGCGCTGAACAGAACGATGGCGCGCCACCTTAAATAGACAATTTAACAAATCATTCGTTAAGCCAGTTCAAGAACCGTATCAGTTAAGCAAACTCGTAGCTTTTTCCCCTGGTGTGAACCATGAGCCAATGAGCTTATAATCACAATAGCTTAACCTTGTTCAGGCTAAAGATAAGCGAACGCTGGGATGGTCCAGCAGTCGTCGAATAAAACGCTTTTTCTTTAATAAGTGTCTTAACAAGAGCAGTCCGGTAAGATAAATTATTAACCCTGCGGTAAATGCGAGCCAGGAGCCCAAATAGTTTTGCCTTACGGCACTAAAACCTGCGAGCAGGAAAGTTAAGGTGACAGCAGTAAGGTAAACTATATTTTTTAAATTTAAGTTGTTTAATGCCGGTTCCTTTGATATGTAGTAATTTGCCTCCCTGAGCAAGGTATCTTCCCTTTTTTCAGCGTAGCAATACTCCAGCAGGATAAGGGCAATAACAAGTACAATAAGCAAAGCAGGTAGCAGGTAGGACAACCACCACATTTTTGGGCTCAAATCGTTTACTACCGGAATTGCAGAAACAATCAGGCTTATAAATGCAGTCAATAATCCGCAGCTGCACCATCGTATCAGCCGGTTCATACTGATCTTTTCCTTTCTCAATTTAACTCTCCCGTTTGGGTGCAAAACAGTAAGAACAACTTCCATGTCTGCTTTTTTTGCCGTATAAATTCGCTTATTCATTGCTCAATACCAATTCACCGGCTTCAAACAAGGCTGGTAAAAGTGCGTCATAATCCCTGCCGAGGACCAGGTAGTTAAGCGCCCCGCTTCTGATCGCTTTAACGGCCTGATAAATACTCCCATGTTCAGTCAGAAAAATGACTGCTACATTTGGCTTTCTGCTTTTAACGGTATGTACAAAACAGGTGAAATCCATGTCCAGCAACTCGATATTACCAACTACAACTTCTATTTTCTCTTTTTCCAGCAGTTCGATGCCCGCTGAGGCGCTTTCAGCGTTATAACAATGAAAACCTGCATGGCGCAAAAAACGGCTTAGCCACCCACCAGATCTTCTTTCATCTTCCACAATTAACAAGGAGCGCTCCACATTGAAAGTTGACATAAGTTTTATTTTCGGTATAGGAACCATTCTTATGCCAAGTGACATATTTTTTCTATAAGGGGTTTTTAGAGTGAATAGAGGCTGTTTTATTTCATTAAATTTTTATTAGCCGTCTCAATTTGAAAGTTTTAAAAACCATTATGATAACGCGGCAGGCTTGGCGGTTCAAAATATAGTTTGCAATAAACCTTCAATAATGTAATGGCAGCATCCATCATTTAAACGGCGAAGATAACTATGAGCTTTACGGCCTGGGCTGGTTTATACAGGATTATGACAAGCACCGCCTTGTAATGCACGATGGCGGCGTTAACGGTTATGTTTCGTCCGTTACCCTGGTGCCAGATCAGCACCTGGGTATAGTGATCTTAACCAATACCGACCAAAACGATTTGTATGATGCCCTGCGCTGGGAAATTATGGATGCTTATTTTAACCAGCCTTACCGCAACTACAGCGATACCTACTTAAACAAGTTTAAAAAAATTACTGCCGAGGACCAGGAGGCCTACCGCAAATTACGCGACTCGGTAGCCCTGAACCCGCAGCCTGCCCTACCCATTAACAGCTATACCGGCAAATATATAAACGACCTTTACGGCACCATGACCATAACCCGCGGCACCAATAACGACCTGGAAGCACGTTTTGAGAATCCCGTACGCATGTACGTACACCTGCAACCATTGGGCGGCAACCGGTTCTATGCAACCTTCAGCGACCCAACACTGGGTAAAACCGTGTTCCCTTTTACTTTTAAAAACGGAAAAATAACCGGCGTAAAAGTTAAAGTAGCCGACTTTGTGGAATACACGCCATATGTGTTCAGGAAAGAAGGGGTATGACCTCACCTAAATCCTCTCCAAAGGAGAGGATTTTGAATGCATGCGATACCTATCAACTGGTACGGGAATGATAGGTTGTTTAAGGAATAAGGCCTTCTTTTCATGTTGGCTACCGCACGCGCCATACTGTGGATTTAATGGATTGAGTGATTGCCACAAGCGGGACGCTTGCGGTAGCGGGGAGTAAAAAGCGGTTTCTTCAAGGCAAATTAATTCTATAGGTATAAGTCTTTTTCAAAGATAACATTCTAATATCTTTAAAATCCGTAAATATCTTTCCGTCTTGTAAAGGCTTGCGAACCACCTTCTAATACTTCACAGCAAACCGCTCTGGTTTCCTTTCGATCAACAGACCCCGCATTAAGTATATGCGATTTAATATTTGTGCTTTTCAGAGGTACGATTAATTCCGCATCACCTAATACAGCGATATTTGCGTTATGTGTTACGATGATAACCTGCCGTTTTTCTTTGATTTTCTTTAAGTTTTCTACTATAGTTTTTGCGATAAATTCACTATCAAGGTTGTCTTCAGGCTGATCAATCAATAATGGTTTTTTGCTTGTTGAGTGCAATAAAATTGCTAAAATAATTGACTGCTGTTGGCCCAAAGAGAGCTGTGCGATACTTTTTGTAAGTGGTTTTTTACTGCCGTCTGGCATATCAATTATTTTCGTTACAGTAAGCAATGGTCGATCATCCACAATGATCGATTCAAAATCCTCATAAGCTTTGTCCGTTTTCATGACAGTCAAAATCTGCGCTATTTCGCCGTCTGTAAATACTTTCTCGCCATTATTTAAGCACCCTTTTAAAATGTCAAGATTACCTTTTTTAACATGGATCGCAAACTGAAGCGGGGAAATGAAACAGCCTAAAAATTTTGCTTTAGGGACTTGTGCAGTTCTCCATCCCATTGCGTTTTTTATTGCCTCTTCAAACAAAGGGCAAAAAGTGCCTTGGTTAAATTTAAGATCAACCGAAAACCCGTCGACAGAGTTTCTTAGATTATCCTTAACTAAAATGCCAAAACCTAATCGTCTATTATGGATTTGATCCAAAAGAGCTATTCTTTCCTGAATAAGCGTTGTTCGTTGTTTCAGCAATTCAACTAATTCAGCTTGCTTAGCTTGAAGTGCTTTCAATTTATTTTGAAAGTGAGAAACATTAGCAATAATCTGATTTATTTGACCTAAATCGAACGGAATACCCTGCTTTGCAAGTTCCACTTTCTTTGCATCAATTGTTGCAAGAATTGCTGTTTCCTTACTATTCCAATCATTGATTTGCGTATTTAATTCCGTGATTTTTTGCCCTAAGGCATTTTTTAGTTCAGTTGATTTGCTTGCAACAATGTCCGAAAAGTCCTTTACAATTTGCTTTACTTTAGCAAAGTTATCTTTTCCAACAATAATTTTCGATGCGTCTAAGGCTTCAAAATTTTTAAAAACAGAAGTATTCTCAAACGTGCCTTTATATTGTTCGATAAGTTTTTTTAAATCATCAACGATGTTTTTTCTTAATGCTCTTTCAGTCAAAAGTGCAGTTTGATGCTTTACAAGATCACCAACTTTGTCCTTTTGCAACGTTTCTAACTTACTTTCATAACTTTTTTTTTGCCTTTCGGTTTCAGGAATATTTACAACCTCGGCTCTCAATTTATTAACCTCACTGAGGTTTGACATTAATTGCTGCCTGATTTCTTCTTCTTCGAATTTCAGGCTACCTAATTCAATAAAAGAGTCTAAGAATTTTAATAATGAAGTAGGGTCATCATCACTGTATTGAATTGTATTAGCCGTTTCGCCTTGTCCATAAGTTTCAATATCGATCTTTATGATACCATTTACTGGATCGCCTACATTAACAACATCGCCATTTTTTTCCCTTGTAAGCGTTGTTTGCTGTCCGGTTTCATCTTCATAAAGTAGATGGATTTTTTGTGGCCACACATCGCTGTCTACCGAAGAAGCTTGTGAATTATTACCCGACGTTTCCCGAATGGACTCAAGCAGTGTAGATTTTCCGGCACCTCTGCCACCAATAATGCAGGTGAGGTTTTTATTTAAGTGAACACGTTGTCCATCTAATAAACCGCCCTCAATTTGGATACCAATAAAACAAGGCGTTCTTTCAGGTATAAAATCTTCTAACCTAATCCTCGATGTAGCGTTTTGCAGAGCCACTTTTAATCCATGAAATGAGAGGCTATCAACCTTTATTCGAGTTAGCTTTTTATTTCCATCAGCGTTCACACCAAGTTTCGATAGTGTATGAGAATCAGAAGACATTAGCACTGGAAATTCCCAATTATTGGGTAAAGAAAGTTTCTGTCTTCTTACATTTAACATTCTTTTTCTATCTGCATTTGGATCGGAGTCAGAATAATTAATCGAGTTTTCTTTGTTCGAAACCTCCAATCCCCATAAGTTTGGGTGCGCAATCACTTCTTCAAATGCGGGGCCAAAACGTCCGATTACACTTTCAAATCCAGACGTAAGCTCTATGTGAGCTAACACGCCAATGCCACCGTATTGTTCTGCAAGAGTTAGGCAATCTACAATACCTTGAGAACAAGTTTCGCGATTTGCGGCTATCGTGAGTCGCCCATGAAAGTTTTTCAAACTTGCATAATCCTCGAAATACACTAAAAGATGGCCCTGTGTAGTGCTAATTTCAATTCCAGGAACCACTAAAATATTTTTCCCTACAGAATGGGCTATTGCACGTCGAACATTACCTACTTCGTTATGATCGGTAATAGCGATTATAGACAGGTGTTTTGCTATTGCTGTATCAACAATGTTTTCTGGTGTCATTGTTGTATCAGTAACATCGTAAGAACCATCCTCACCATAAGAATGTATGTGGAGGTCTGCACGGACGAATTTTGCTCCAGAATTGAGGTCGCTAAAATTAAGAGTCATGATAAGCTTTAAGGTTTGTATAGATAATCCTGCCTAAATTAGCACATTTTCAAATAATTATAAAGTTAAAGGAAATCGGGTATTAGAATAATTTAATGATTAAACAACATCCATTTTTCACACGATTATGTGGATTTTTGTATCTTTAGGTATAAATCGCAGCACGGTGCAGCGATACGGCTGGTCGCCGTCGAAGCTAAGCTTCGTTTAAACATTGTTTTAACAGAAACAAAAAAAGGCAGTCACATCTCTGTAACTGCCTCATCTTCCAGTAGCGGGGAGCAGGATCGAACTGCCGACCTTAGGGTTATGAATCCTACGCTCTAACCATCTGAGCTACCCCGCCGGGTATTATTTATTTAAACTTTTGAGGCTCTTGCAATTAAATCAAGAACCCCGTTTAAAAAGGTTTGCAAATATAGCAGAAATTAGTTTTCTTTAGAAAAAATGTTAACATTTACAGCTCACCAGTATTCAGTTATAAACCGTCACAATGTCCGAAAAGAAAAAATTCAACCTCGAGTACGAAATAAAGTCCTCACCAAGAATACTTTACAGCTTTTTAAATGAACCTAACGGCCTTGCCCAATGGTTTGCAGATGATGTTACCATTAAAGAACAAACCTATATTTTTACCTGGGACGATGAGCAGCAGAAAGCCAAACTTATTTTAGCCAAAGAAAATAAACTGGTACGTTTTAAATGGGTGGATGATGAGCCGCAGTACTATTTTGAAATGGAAATTATACAGGACGAGCTTACCAATGATGTGGCCCTCAGCATAACAGATTTTGCCGCTGATGATGCCATTGGCGAGCGTAAACTGATATGGGACAACCAGATAGAATATCTCATCAGCACTTTAGGTGCTTAAAAAATTTATTATCGCTATTTTTGTATCGAAAGTTTATCATTGCCGTTATAGCTTAGCCGGCAGCTATGGTGCATGCCGTGCGGCGGTATAAACGGGTACTTCGAAATGAAAAAAATCCATCTTCTTTTGCTCAGGGCTTTTATCAGGCCATTTTTGGTAACATTTCTTATTGTAATGTTCGTGCTGCTGATGCTGTTCCTGTTCAAATATATTGATGATCTTATAGGCAAGGGCTTTGAATGGTATATCATCCTCGAGCTGATGATGTATGCTTCTGCTACCAATGTGGCTATGGCGTTGCCCCTATCGGTTTTACTTTCCTCCATCATGACTTACGGCAGCCTGGGCGAAAATTATGAGCTGGTGGCTATTAAGTCGGCAGGTATTTCGCTGCGCCGGGCCATGTACCCTATGCTTCTGGTAATCTTTATTCTGGCGGCATCGGCATTTATCTTTTCAGATTATATGCTGCCCATAGCTAACCTTAAATATTACTCGTTGCTATATGATGCAAGGCAGCAAAAATCGGCCAACTTCCTGCCCGAAGGTGTTTTTAGCCAAAGTTTTCCGGGTTACGCCATCAGAGTAAAGAAAAAAGATGCCGATGGGCAAACGCTGCATGATATTATGATCTACAGCAAGAACCAGGCAGAGAATAATACCGATGTTACACTGGCAAAATCAGGTAAGATGTACCGCACGCCAAGCGGAAACTTTTTGGTGATCAAACTAACCGACGGCGTAAAATACCAGGAATCGCCGGGGCAGCAAAACTTTAACGTACGCCAGCGCCTAACTCGATATCGCTTTAAGGAAACAGAGCAGCGCTTTGATGTATCGGGTCTTAAACTGCACCGTACAGACCAAAACGAGTTTAAGGCAGCCTTCCAGATGATGAATTTAAAGCAGCTAAAAGGTGCTGCCATGTACAGCCAGCGCCAATTGGACAGCGGCATACTGGTTAACTTTAAACTGGTTAAGGCTTATATCAAATTTTTCAGCATCCCGGGTAAGTCGGCCACTATTAAAAATTATATTCCGGCCAGTTCAAATGTATTAACCGGCACACCGGGCGAGCAGCAGAATATCGTTTCAAACGCCACCAGCGAGGCCAAATCCATACAGGACCTGATAAAAAGCCGTGCCGACCGTGATAAACAATTCCTGGGCAGCATACACAGGGCTATATTAGAGTATCAGAAAAAATTTACCCTTTCTGCCGCCTGTATCACTTTGTTTTTAATAGGCGCACCTTTGGGTGCCATTATTCGCAAGGGTGGTTTGGGGATGCCGGTAGTCGTATCGGTTATCTTTTTCCTTATCTATTATATCATCACCACCATTGGAGAAAAATATGCTAAAGACGGTGACCTTTCGCCGGTTGTAGGTTCTTGGGTGGCCATTGTTATCATTACACCTATCGGCTTGTTTTTAACCTACAAAGCCGCTACCGATTCTGCCATATTTGATACCGATAGTTATAAGCGCTTTTTTAAACGCATCTTTAAGAAAAAAACTTTGGCTAAGTAATTCAGATCCTGCATTATTTGGGCAAATTTTAAGGCAACCATTACAAGCTTACGCAACGTACTAATTTACAAATGAACGACCCTATTGCCGCGTTTATGAATTAAATTTGTATAACAATTAACACAGGTAAAAATAATGCATGCCTTTAAACCGGGTATGCTTAATCAAAATATAAATGCTGAACACTATTGAAGAAGCTATAGAAGCGATAAAGAACGGCAAAATAATAATTGTGGTTGATGACGAGAGTCGCGAAAATGAGGGCGATTTTTTAACCGCCGCGCATAACGCAACGCCCGAGGCTATTAACTTTATGATACGCCACGGCCGCGGCCTGGTTTGCGCGCCCATAACCGAAAAACGCGCTAAAGAACTGGAACTGGAGCCAATGGTGAGCCACAACACTACCTCGCACGAAACTAATTTCACCGTATCAGTAGATCTTTTAGAGGGATGTACTACCGGTATCTCCGCATCCGACAGATCAAAAACCACGCTTGCATTGATCGATGCTGCTATCAAACCTGCAGACCTGGGCAGGCCGGGGCATATCTTTCCGCTTATTGCAAAAGACGGCGGTGTATTGCGCCGGGCTGGCCATACCGAAGCGGCTATAGATCTTGCTGTAATGGCAGGCCTTGAACCTGCGGGCGTTATCTGCGAAATAATTAAAGAAGACGGGGAAATGGCACGCCTGCCCGAGCTTTTGCAACTGGCAAAAGATTTCGATCTGAAGATAGTTTCCATTAAAGACCTGATCGCTTACCGCCTTGCAACAGAATCGTCGGTACGTAAAGATGTATCTGTAAAAATGCCTACCGAATGGGGTGATTTCGACTTGGTAGCTTATACCCAGGTTGATACCGGCGAACATCATATGGCGCTTATTAAAGGCACCTGGGAACCGGGTGAACCTATCCTGGTGCGCGTACACAGCTCGTGCGTTACAGGCGATATTTTTGGCTCCTGCCGCTGCGATTGCGGCCCGCAGCTGCACAAGGCCATGGAAATGATAAGCAAAGAGGGCAAAGGCGTAATTGTTTACATGAACCAGGAAGGCCGCGGCATAGGCCTCATTAATAAACTTAAAGCTTACCACCTGCAGGAAAATGGCATGGATACTGTTGAAGCTAACCTGGAGCTTGGCTTTAAAATGGACCAGCGCGATTACGGCATTGGTGCGCAGATATTGCGTAACCTGGGCATCTCAAAAATGCGCTTAATGACCAACAATCCTAAGAAAAGGGCGGGCTTAATTGGCTACGGCCTCGAGGTGGTAGAAAATGTACCTATCGAGATACCGTCTAACCCGCATAACGAAAAATACCTGCGTACCAAACGCGATAAGATGGATCATGCCATTATGCTTGATCACTGATCCTCCTCGTCGTCTATAATTTTGATAGGAGTTCCCGGTGATACCCCTGGTGTGCTTGTTGGCACCGGTGCAGGGTTCACCGGTTGCTTCTTTTTGTGCTGCCTGAAAATGTTTCTTATAAACTCACCAAAAGAGTCAAAGTCTCGTTGGTAAACCAAACCAATACCGTTCACGTACTGCTGTCCTAACTGATCGCTCAGCGTATTAAGTGTGGTACTGTTCAATACCCGGTATGAGTAACGGGCACTCAGGTTACCATCCTTCCTTATCAGGTACGATGCATCAAAGTCTTTGGTTAACTGCCCAAAGCTCGAATTAAAAATACTGTTATTGTAAGAGAAAAATTCGCTGCCGCCGTAGTTGGTATTATACAAGCTGCCGGTAAATGTTAAACGGTCGCGAAGGTGGTATGAGATGGTTGCATCGTTAAACGAGCGAATGTTCAGGTCAAAACCCTTGATGTTTGATTGCGAGATAAAGCTGTTTAGCTTGTTAAACGCAAACTCACTTATCATTTCGCCGGCGGTGGCCGCAACCTGGTTGGTAAGGTTGTTATTGGCACCGTTGGTAAAGTTACGCCGCACAATAATATTAAGCGCCTGCTGGCTGCGGTTATTATTATCAGACAGGTAGGTATTCAAGTCGTCCTTAATAGATGGATCCAGCGGGAAGTTAAAGTCAAAGTCGATGGTTGGCTGCAACAATGTCTTGGTCAGGATCAGGTCGGCCTGCACTAATTCCAGCGAGTGGCCCTTTGGAGACTGCGAACCTGCCGCCTGGTACAGCGGGAAAATATCGGTACGTACCTCGTAAATGGCATTTAAGTTTATGGTAGCGTTTGATGGGTTACCCGTCCACCGGATGGTTCCGCCCTGGTTTACTGTAAAGTTTTTGCTGATAAAGTTTTTTGCCGTAAACTCAAACTTACCCGAGGTAATCAAAAAGTCGCCGAACATTTCAAAATCACCCAGGCTGTTAATGTTCAATTTAAGATCATTTGCCTGACCGCTGCCTTCCAGTACACCATAATCGGTTGTTATTTTAACCGTAGTTTTTTCATCAACCGTAAGGTCAAAATTAAGTGTTACCCCATTAAACGCATTGCTATTGGTAGCAGCTGCTGCTTTAGTGGTATCGGTATGGCTTACAAACTTAACAAAGTCATACTGCCCCGCGGTTGATGACGTGTTAAGCGGAATATTAAATAAGGTACCCGCCTCCGTTTTTGCTTTGATATCGATACTCATGTTATCGATAGGCCCATGAAAACTAAAGCGACCGGTTCCGTAAGCCGTACCGTAATAAAGGTGATTATCTTTAAAGGTGGTGTTTAACGCCATCAGGTTTTTAGCATCCAGGTCGCACTCAATGTCCGGGTTTGATAAGTCATTCAGGTCGATGGTTCCGTTTACAGTACCCGTTCCCTTTTTACTGTCATGCAGGATCATGTTTTTAATGGTGATCACGCTGTTCTTAACATCCAGTGTATCGGACACGGTTAAGGCCGATTGCAGGTAGTTAACCGTAATGCCGGTATTAGCAAGCATGATATTACCGTTAAGCTGCGGCTTTGACGGCGGCCCCGTAAGCTTCAGATTGGTAGAAATAGTTCCTTTTATGTTTGATACCAGGTCTTTTATAAAAGGCTCAAAAATGATGGCCTCCGTTTGGTTCATGTTCACATCAAAGTTCAGGTTATCGTCGGTTTTATGGCCAATCTGGTAAACGCCCGCAATGTTCATGGTTTGCATGCCATGGTTATTGATATTCACACTTACATCTGCTTCCTTACGGTCGTTCCCCAGGGTAGATTCCAGTTTTACATTTCCTACCAGGGTCTTGTTCATCATCATCGAGTCGATGTTCAGCTTGGCATCTATACCCGGGGAGTTTACTATCGATGTAAATTTAACATCCCCGTTAAGCGTACCTTTTAGCTGTAACCCTGCCGTTCGTACCAACTGGTTAAATGTAGCCATGCTAAACTTATCAAAGGTCAGTTTCAGCACATCTGCCGGGTTATCAGATAACAACCCGTCTATTTTTACTTTTTGTTCCCCGTTGGATAGTTCAAAGCCGGTTACCTGCGTTTTGCCGTCCAGGAAGCGTACTCGCGCCTTTTCCTGAAGGCGCCAGTTCTGATGTTCCAGAATTACGTCTGATGGCAGCAACTGCAGCCTTACGGTGGTATCGCGGCCAAAGTTCACCAGGCCGTAAAGGTCCAGCTGATTGACTGCATTTTTATCTGAAAGCTTAACGTTGAAATTAAGGCTGTCGCGTTTCAAGAAATTGGTTACCGTAATGTTTTTAACAAAAAGGCTATCAGTAAAATTCACCTTGCTGAGCGAAAGGTTGAGCCCCAGGTAATCCTTATTGGTGCTTTCGTCAATAATAAAATCATGTAAAACTATCTTGCCGCATTTAATAGTTTTAATGTAAACGCTCAGGGTAGCGGTTTCTGTTCGTGAATTAAAATCGCCTACAAAGGTTCCCTGGTCTGGTATTTTCAGGTCGGGTACAAAAACGGCAAGCAGTGGGTCGGGGTTTTTCAGATTAAGATTGAAAGAAAACTCCTGCGGCTTGGGCTTTACAATAGTGGTTTTTAACGATGGAATGTACTTTTTAACCACGGCCTTAAAATAAGAAGGAAGCGTGGCAAGGTCATAACTGCCCTTTATGTTACCGTCGGCAAAGTCAGACTTTAAGATAATGGCCCTTGAAGCACCTTCGCCGGTAGAAGACAACATTACCGTATCAACGGTATAGTTATTTCGCGGGTCTACAATCCTTGCCTTTGTAAGCAAAATATTGCCGCTTAAATTACTCAGGCTATTGCCAGAGAACGATGTTGAAACCTGCGTGGTAAGCGTAATGGTATCGCTTATTAAATTCAGCCTGCGCATCTGCACATTATTTAATGTAGCATTAACCGTGTACGAAGGCAGGGCTTTGCTTAAGTTAACGCTGCCGTTTAAATCAAGCTTTATGTTCTTATCGTTTACCGTAATTTTTGCGTTAGCTATCCGTTTTGCAAAAGTGCCGTTTATGGTAAGGTTGCGATAGTTATAACCTTTAAAAGCCAGTTCACTGATGCGTGCATCCAGGTTTTCGTTAAGCGATTTAAGGTCGGTGCCGCTGCCTTTTATGTTTGCCACCATAGTGGTGCGGCCCAGGTCGCTTTCGTCAAGCAAATTGCCCAGGTCAAAGGCATAGGTATCCAGTTTACCGCTGTAAGAGGTATTACCCTTTTTATCTATTTTAAGGTTAATATCAGAATCAAAGCGCCCTAATTTTGTCTTGAACACCCCGTAAGCCACAAAGTCGTTCTGTAATCCGGTAAAGCGGCCGCTGAAATTAATGTTTCCGAATTTGGAAATGATATCGGGCACTTTTGCATTATGTGTGTCCGTAAACCTGCTGTACAGGTAGTCAAGGTCGGTTTTGTTGGTGGCAATCTGGTCAAACTTAAGTTCCAGAAAGGTATTGTCCCAATCGGGCAGGCCGCGCAGCCTGAAATCGCCTTTTACGTAAGTTGCCTTACCGCCGGTAATCAGCAAGTTTTTAGCGCTCAGGTTATTTACCGTTCCCTTTATCCGCCCGTCTACGCCCAGGTCAAAATTCACGTGCGCCAGGCCATCGGTAAAGAACGATATATCGGTAGAGGAGATCTGCGAATTATGGAAATCGCCTTCCATATAAACCCTGTCTTCAATGTGGTCGCTCACATCGGCAAAAGATTTAAATTTCATCCTGAAATAGTTTTTCAGGTTAGATTTTGGCGTGATGATCAGCAGCTTTTTCGCCAGGATCTGGTTGCTGTCAACAGTAATATCCGTATTTAATTTTTTAACGTAAAAGCCGCTTTTTTCGCGCAAGGTAAGGTTAGTAACATCGGCTTTAAAAAGATGGTTTGCAATATCCATATGCTGGATAACCGCACTGAATTTACTTACATCTACATCATCAAAATTAACGCCTTTAATAACGGTATCTATCTGCCGGTTTTTGTACCTGAAATGAAAGTTATTAAGCGCTATCTTTTCAAAAACAGTTTTCCAGGGCTTGGAGCTCGACGGTGTTTTGCTTGTATCCGGCGAGCTGAAATAATCTAAAATAAACTTAAGATTGCTGGTGCCGTTCTTTTGCTTTTTCAGATACGCCGATCCGTTATCCAGCTGTATCAGCTTAAAATCAAGCACATGGTTGCTTGGGGTAGTAAGCAGCGAGAAGCCATTGAGCTCTATCTGTAACTTAGGCGTGCTGATAAGCGTATCCTTTTGCTGATCGAGCACATAAAAACCCTCCAGCACCACATCAGAAAATGGCTGTATGTATAAACTGCCAACAACTACCTTGGTATGAAGCTTTTTTGAAAGGTAAGCAGCGGCCTTTTTTGCAGCCCATGTTTGCACCGGCTTATACTGAAATATCAGCAAAAGTATGCTTACGGCCAGCAGGATAACCAATACTACACTTAACGCTATTTTAAGTAGTTTTTTAATAACTTTGTGCTTAAGTAAAATTCAAAAGTAAAAATTCAAAAACACTTGAAAAGTTTTACTTTCTTAATAATGACAACTCAAAAGGCTAAAGCAAATTTTAGCTTTTAACTTTTATAAAGAATCTGTGCCGGTAATTTTAGGAATTGAATCTTCTTGTGATGAAACCTCTGCTGCTGTCTGTGTAGATGGCGAGATACTGAGCAACGTAATTGCCAATCAAACCATACACGAAGCTTACGGAGGTGTTGTGCCCGAGCTTGCCTCGAGGGTTCATCAGCAAAATATTGTTCCTGCTGTACAACAAGCCTTAACAAAGGCAAAAGTAAGCAAAAATGATGTTGATGCAGTAGCTTTTACCCGCGGGCCCGGACTTTTAGGTTCTTTACTGGTTGGCGTATCCTTTGCAAAGGCTTTTGCGCTGGCAAAAAATATACCACTTATTGATATTAACCACATGCAGGCGCATGTGCTGGCTCATTTTATAGGAGACAATAAGCCGTCGTTCCCGTTTTTATGCTTAACAGTATCAGGCGGGCATACACAGATAGTGCTGGTTAAAGATTATTTCGATATGGAAGTAATTGGCCAAACTCTTGACGATGCAGCCGGCGAAGCCATGGATAAAACCAGCAAGATATTAGGTTTGCCTTATCCGGGCGGCCCGCTGATCGATAAATATGCACGCCTCGGCAATGCTGATGTTTACAAATTTCCCGAGCCGCAGATCCCGGGGCTTGACTTTAGTTTCAGCGGTTTAAAAACTTCCATCCTCTATTTTATAAGGGATAATACCGCACAAAACCCCGATTTTATATCGCAGCACCTGAATGACATCTGTGCCTCGGTAGAAAAACGGATTGCTACCATCCTTTTAAATAAATTAGAAAAAGCTGCAAGAGAATATGGCATAAAGGATATTGCGCTGGCAGGAGGTGTATCGGCCAATACAGGTTTGAGATTGGGGCTGCAGGCCATGTGCGAAAAAAATAACTGGCGCAGTTTTGTTCCCAAACTGGAATACTGTACAGACAATGCCGCCATGATTGCCATTGCGGGATATTATAAATATTTAAAAGGCGAGTTCACCAGCCAGGATGTTGCCCCGCTGGCGCGCATGCCGTTTTAATTTTTTTGCCAAGTGTAATTGTCAATAACCTTGCGTTTGTAAAGCAGGGCTATGAATTAGAGAAAAATGAACGTTCCATCACTTATATTCTGGGTAGTTTTTGTTATCCCCTTAGTTGTTTTTTTAGTCTGGTTAATGCGGCAGGACAAGCGCAAAGGCGCCACCGGTCTAATTGTACTTGCTATTATGGTTATAGGCTGTATAATTTACATGTACTGGAAAACCAAGGGTCAATAAATAATACCTAATACTTATATTTACCATACCTAAAAATCTGGTAATTATGAGCAAATCAAAAATTCTATTACTATCCGGTCTGCTATGCCTTCATTTCAGCGCATTTGCGCAACTGGACAAGCAGGCCGCCCAGGCTTTTATAACCAGGGTTGTACCCACCCACGCCGCAGATTTTATTGTAACCGAAATACCTGCCGATGGCGGCAAAGATGCTTTTGAGGTTCAAAGTAAAAACGGCAAAATAATACTTGGAGGTAATAAAGCATTATCTGTTGCCTCTGCCCTTAGCTATTACTTAAAGAATTACTGCCGTGCAGATTTTGGGTGGAATGGCAATAACATGCACCTGCCTGCAAAATTACCTTTAGTTACACAAAAGATCCATCGCATTACTCCCTATAAATATCGCTATTACCTTAATTATTGTACTTTTAATTATAGCATGAGCTGGTGGAACTGGGATCGCTGGCAAAAAGAAATAGACTGGATGGCGCTCAATGGTATCAACATGCCGCTGGCCCTAACCGGTGAAGAGGCGATATGGCGCAAGGTTTACCGTGGGATGGGCTTTGCCGATCATGATCTGGATAGTTTTTTTAGCGGCCCATGTTATTTCTCATGGTTATGGATGGGCAATCTGGATGGCTGGGGTGGCCCGCTGCCGCAGCATTGGATAGACAGCCATGAAGCATTGCAGAAAAAGATCCTAACGCGTGAACGCTCATTCGGGATGACACCGGTTTTGCCTGCCTTTACCGGACATGTGCCGCCTTCGTTCAAGGATAAATTTCCGCAGGCTAAATTGAAAAAGACAAACTGGGGCCAGGGCTTTAACGATGTGTACCTGCTTGACCCGGACGACCCGATGTTTGTACAGATAGGCAAAAAGTACATAGAAGCACAAACCAAAGAATACGGTACCGATCATTTTTATTCGTCTGATACCTTTAACGAAAATACCCCTCCTACCAGCGACTCTACTTTTTTAAGCGGCGTAAGTAAAAAGACCTTTGAATCTATGACCGCTGCCGATCCAAAAGCGATCTGGGTGATGCAGGGCTGGCTCTTTTACAATGCTTCCAGTTTCTGGAAAGAAAAGCAAATTAAGGCGCTTTTAAATGCCGTACCGGATAACCAGATGATTGTTCTGGATCTTTACAGCGAGGAGCACCCGGTTTATACCTTAACCGATTCTTACTACGGCAAACCGTGGATCTGGAACATGTTGGAAAACTTTGGAGGTAACGTAAGTATGGACGGGCGCATGGAAAACGTATCTACCCAGCCTAACGAAGCGCTGCACAAATCTAAAAGTATGATGGGTATAGGCCTCACCCCGGAAGCCATTGAGCAAAATCCCGCCTTATTTGAGCTGATGCTGGATAATACCTGGCGCGACGAAAAAATAGATACGAAAGCCTGGCTAAAAGATTACGCCACCCGCCGCTATGGCAAAACCAGTAAAACTGCCGATGAAGCCTGGATGCTGCTGCTGCAAAGCGTTTACGGCGTTAAAGAGCACAGGGGCGGCCCATGCTCCATTATAGCCGGCCGGCCGGGACTGAGCGAAGGCAGCGACTGGCGCGTTGATACCGCCATGAACTACGACCCTCGTGTACTGGTAAAAGCATGGCATCTAATGATGCAGTCGGCACCGGCACTAAAAACCAGCGATGGCTTTCAATATGACATAGTGGATATTACAAGGCAGGTATTAGGAAATTATGCCAACATTTTACAGCCAAAAGCTATAGCAGCTTACAAAGCAAAAGATAAAGCAGCCTTTAACAAGTACAGTACCGAATTTTTGCAGCTGATTGATGATATGGACCAGTTGCTAAATACCCGCAAGGATTTTTTACTGGGCAAATGGATAAAAGATGCCCGAGCAAACGGCATAACCAAACAGGAAAGCGACCTTTACGAATTTAATGCCCGCGACCTGGTAACCTTATGGGGCGGCCGCAACAACCCGCTGCACGAATACTCTAACCGCCAATGGGCCGGTTTGATAAAAGGATTTTATAAACCCCGCTGGCAAATGTTCTTCGCCGACCTGAACAGTTCCCTCACCAACAATAAAAGCTTTAATAACGACGCCTTTGAAAACAAAGTTAAAGACTGGGAATGGGCCTGGGTAAACGCACACGGCACATACCCCGCAACAACAACCGGCAACCCCGTAGAAGTAGCCGGTAACCTTTTTAGTAAATACAGTAAGGTGATTAACGAAGCGTACAAATAGGCTAAAACAATTATGCATTCAAAAGTCCTCTCCTTTGGAGAGGATTTAGGTGAGGTCAACCCGGCACGCATTTCTAAAAAATCACGAGTAGTCATTGTACTCAAACCTCGGCTACATACTCGCCCCACTCTGGCGCGAGAATGATGGGCCGCCCAAAGCGCAAAGGCTTCTCGTGACCCTATGTTTAATAGCTTTTCAAAAAAATTACAAGTAGCCATTGCACATAAACCTTGGCTTTATACTCGCGCCAGGTAGTAGAAAGAAATGCTTAGCAATAATAATAAGGTTAAGAGTTTCATACTTTTATCAATGTCAATATGGCGGCTTATTTACTGATACTGTTTAGTTTCTTTGTATTTGTCTCTCGTTATAACAGAGGCAACTGCAAAGCTTAGAAACGGATTAAGAAAGTCGATAACTGCTGTTAACTGCATCCTGTGCGGAACAAACATTGCACCTATAAGCTTAGCACTATAAAAAACATGCTCTGTCACTAATGGTAATAGATTAACAATTACTAACACAACAATAAGATTGGTTGCTAAAGAACTAACCTTGCTTTTGATCTTTTTTCCAATAAAAGAATAGTGTAGTGGGAATAATACTAAGCCGATAATGAAGTTAAAGACGTAGAAAACAACGATTGTAAAGGTATCGCCAGGATAAAGTGCCGGGAATATCATATAAGCAACAATTACAATAACAATCTGTAATCCGAAACAGATGAGTGGAAACTTAAATGAGTAATTCAATTTATTTTATTGTTGTAATGTTACAAAGGTTCTCTTTTCACTTTTAGTTTTACCCCAGTTACCGTCTGCATCTTTATTATATACATCCCATTAAAGACGGATTTATAATTACCTCCTTTAATATAGTATTCTTGGGTTGTAACCATCATTGAGTTTAACTGCTCATCTTTTAATTGAGGCGATTTACTTTTATAGCTGTTTGAATATGTAATCGTTCCCTCAAATGACTGTACGAAACACATTATCGGACTAAGCAGTAATAGGAAAAAGAGTATTTTCATTCTTTTGGATTTAATGGTTTATTCATGCTTGGATGGTCTTTATTATATTCAACTTCAACTGTATCACCTACTTTAAGTGAAGGGTCGTGGGAGTCGCCAGTATATTTTTGACCATTAATTACAAATTGATAAGAGTAAGAAAACTTGGGTTTAACAGTCTGGTTTCCCATATAATTCCTTTCATCAATAATTGCTGCCTTAATGTGTAGTGCATTGTTTTCAAGGACATGATCCGTCACAGCCCTTCTTCCAACTTTGTAAATGAAGAACCCTATAATTGCAATGCCGAGAATAATCCAGGCAGTGTTTTTTATTTTATCCATAGTTTATTGTTGATTGGTTTTATCTTTTGCTGCATCAGGCTGTTCATTGGTAACTACTTTTAAGGTGCTTTCGGCAGCTTTTCCGGCTACTGTAGCAGTTGCCTTTAAGCCTGCTTTTACTGTTGCTGTTGTGGCTCTTGTTACATTTTGGCCTAAAGCATTAACAACTTTCTTTGCTGTGCTTGACAATCTACAAGCGTTAGTAACCCCAACTTTAAATAATGAACTTTCTAATTTTCCGCCTACTTTACATGCCACGCCATCTGCTGCCAAATCTATCGTTGTGTTTTTAACAACATTTACAGCATTTGTTTCCCACTCTGGCGCGAGAATGATGGGCCGCCGAAAGCGCAAAGGCTTCCTGTGTCGCTATGTTTAATAGCTCAAAAGTCACGAGTAGCCATTGCACTCAAACCTCGGCTACATACTCGCGCCAGATTGGGTCATTCAATTTATTCTTTATCATTTCATACTTTAAAAGTCAAATCTAATGTGTAAAGAGGCTGTTCAAACTTATCTAGAACTTTAATTTCGTTATTCTCTAAAACAATATCTTTAAAACGATAATGAAATATAATCTCATCCGGCAAAGTACTTAAGATTTCTTCTTTAAAAACAATTTCTTCCTTTTTCCAAAGAACAAGAAAAAGAGAGAATTTATCCGTTGTCATTTTACACAATAAGGTAGCTTTTATTCCAATTACTTTAAATAGTTTTGTTTTAAACTCCCACTCATTTTTATAATCATTGCTTTTAAATTCCTGTACCTTTTTTAAAAGAAACTCCATCGGCACTTCGTGTGTTTCAGATGCCTTTATAATTCCTTGCTTATATAGTTCAATAAAATACTCTATAGCTTCTTCTTGTGTTAAACTATCATAGTAATCTTTATTGTATAAGACAGATATACTCAGTGTATTATCAAATACGATATTTGATTTAAGTGTAATCTGACATGCACTAATGAAAATCCGATTATATCCTATTGGCTCAAATTTATTTCGTTTAAGAACTCTCCGTAAGTAATTACCGATAAAGCGACAACGAAAGGCAAAGTTTGACCTATATTCTCGCTGTAAAGATGTTTCATAATAATCTGGTTCTAATATTATATCTTGTATAGCTTTCATTTTTATGGTTTTACATGGAACCCACCAGTTAGGTGACCTGAGGCTCGTAATTCAGCTGCCCGAGTAGCTTCATAGGACAGTACTGCCTTTCTTGCACCGGGCCCTGCAGGAACTCTATGAGTTATTACTGATTTATACTTTCCAGGTTTTCCAGCTGCTTTGCTCCAAGCCCTGGCTTGCCTTTCACCTCTTATAGATGCCCCCCCGCTATCTCTTTGCCTCCACTTACTCCTGTCTTAACAACTTCACCTGTCTCAGTATCTACAACATCATATGCATGTTGTGCCTTCGTTGACTCTACCGAGTTGCCATGTACACTTATATCCTGTCCAGCTTCTTCTAAAGCCCTTTCGGCTCCTTCCTTGATTTCATCCTCTGCTCCAATTTTGACGACTTCCTCAGTTGCAAGCTCAGCCCCTTTCTCTGCTAACTTTAGTGCCTCTCCGCCTTCTCCTGCTGTAAAAACATCTACAGTAAGAAAGACGGCTCCTAAAGTAGCTTGTTTCCAATCGCCATTCTTAATCCCTTGATAAAGTTGTTTTCCGGAACCAACAAAAGGAAGATTATCAATAATAAAATTACCAACCTCACTTGCAACACTACTTGTTCTTGTCGCTGTAACTGTTACTTCATTTAATTGGTAATGTTTAGGATCAATGTACGTGGTATCCGAAGCTGCCATGCCTGTCGGATCGACAAACCTTAATGGATTACTGAAGGCATACTCATAGGACGAGTGCCTACGTGCAAATTCTGCCATTGGATCCACTGTAGTAAAACGTCCTATTACTGGATCATAGAACCTTGCGCCATAATATTAAAATCTCAATCGTAAATCTATTTGATTTTTCTTGCGGTTACGCCTTCTTTAGTGATCTTAACCGGCTGGATGTACCCATCGGCATCGAAATACATTTTATCTATGCAAACTACGCGGTGGTTGCCATCGGTTTCGCCTAATGGCCTGCGGTGGTAAACTATGTACCATTCATCTGTGCCGGGTATTTGGATAACGGAGTGGTGGCCGGCTCCGGTTGCAATGTTTATATCCTGCTTTAATACGGTAGCAATGCGCTTAAACGGACCAAAGGGTGTTTCGCCTATAGCATAGGCTACGCGGTAGTCGGGGCCTGTCCAGCCGCCTTCGCTCCACATCAAATAATATTTGCCCTTGCGCTTAAACATTACAGGGCCTTCCACATAATCTTTAGGGGTAATGCGTTTGTAGGTAATGCTATCGTTAAACGGCACAACACCGGTAAAATCATTATTTAACTTGGCAATGTTGCACTCGCCCCAGCCGCCGTAAATGATGTAATACTGTCCGTCGTCATCTTTAAAAACAAACTGGTCAATAGGCTGTGCCTTGTTATAGATCTTGCCGATAAGCGGTTTGCCCAGGTAATCTTTAAAGGGACCTTCAGGTTTGTCGGCTACAGCCACACCTATGCCGCCAATCTCTTTCTGATCGTCATGAATATCATTCGCCCCAAAGAAAAGAAAATATTTGCCATCCTTTTTGGTAACTGCCGGGGCCCACATGGCCATCTTTACCCACTTTACCATGCTGCTGTCTACCACGTGGCTATGCTTTGTCCAGTGTACCAGGTCGGTTGATGAAAACGCATCCATAAAAACCTGCTCATGGTAGGGTGCCGAATAGGTTGGATATACCCAGTAAGTTTTATCAAATATTTTTGCTTCCGGGTCAGCATACCAACCTGGGAAAATAGGGTTACCGGAATATTCTTTCTTTTGTGCCGATGCGAAGCCGGCGTATAACCCAATTAAGGTGAGGAGTATATTTCTTAAACGCATATTTGTAGTAGTGGATTTTTACAAGGCAACGGCACTTATGGCTGCTGGTTTGAATTAGGGCGCTTTGTTTTGTTCTTGTTTCCCCAACGACGTTTTTGCGGCCGTTTAACGGGCTGTTCATCTGTCTTGGTGATCTCTAATACCTTTAGCTCATCCGGCAACTCCATTAGGCGGATAGGTTTTTCTATCAGCTTTTCAATGTTTTTAAGCTTACGCTCATCACGGTGGTTTACAAAAGTGATGGCGGTACCCTTGGTTTCGGCACGTGCGGTACGGCCTATGCGGTGAATATAATCTTCGGGGTCACCGGGCACATCATAATTGATCACCAGGTCTATACCCTCCACATCTATTCCTCTTGAAAGCGCATCTGTGCCTATTATTACAGGCAACTGCTTATTTTTAAAGTTAAGTAGGATCTCCTCTCGCTCTTTCTGCTCCAGATCTGAGTGAAAGGCGCTTACTTTTACATGCGCTGCCTTTAATTCTTTGGTCAAGGCTTTTACAATTTCTTTTCGCGAAGCAAAAATAATGGTACTCAGATACGAGCCGTTTTTAAGCAATAACTGTAGTAAAGGTGTTTTATGCTGATCATGTACGCGGTATATTTGCTGATCTATGCCTACTGCCGGTTGTGATATGGCAATATTCACCTGCTCGGGGTTATTTAAAACCGTTTTAGCAAGTGTGCGTATACGCCCCGGCATGGTAGCAGAAAACAGCATGGTTTGCCTTGTTTTAGGTAAAAAGCTGATGATCTTCATTATATCATCAGAGAAACCCATATCGAGCATGCGGTCGGCCTCATCCAGCACCAGGTGGGTTAAATGGTTAAGCTTTAAAACGCCCGAGTTAAGATGCGCTATAAGCCTCCCTGGAGTAGCTATAATAATGTTTACGTTATTTTGGATGCCGCGGCGCTGCTGCTCATAGGCAATGCCATCGCCACCGCCAAATACCGCAATAGAACTTATGCCTGTAAAATATGCAAGGCCTTCTACCTGCTGGTCTATCTGCTGTGCAAGTTCGCGTGTGGGGCTTAGTATCAGCGCCGTTGTATGGTGCGAATTACCCTTAGCAATGCTATCCAGCAGGGGTAGCAAAAAAGCGCCGGTTTTACCGGTACCAGTCTGCGCGCAGGCAATAATATCCTGCCCGTTCAATATGATAGGAATCGCCATTTCCTGTATGGGTGTCGGGTTGGTGAACCCCATACTTAAAATACCTTCTAAAAGGTCGGCGTTAAAGTTAAAATCCCTGAATGTCACTATATTCTTTTAGGTAATGATGCCTGCTGCAAGGTATGAAAAAAAAGTTGGCAAATCGAATTGGCGCATTCGCCACTTGAAACCATTTTATGCTGTTTAACCAGGATTTAAAGCAATGGATGCAAATGCAACATAATTGATACAAATAAACAAGATGGGCTCAATAGGTTTTAAAAATTATCTGAGTTTTTTAATTTCGCTTTAATAGAGTTGCCTTATCCCCCGATATGACTAAGAAAAGCCTTAAGTGCCGCAAGTGCGATAATATACTTCATTACGAGAAACAACGTAACTGGTTTGGCCGTACCTTCCTGTTTTATGTACCTTTAAGAAGGTATTTTTGTGCACGGTGTTTAAGCGACCGTTACATGCTCATTACCAAAAAAGAACTTAAAAATTACCATCGCGTTTAGCAAACATTTTTTCTGTTAACAAACTGATATTATTTTTCTTTTCACCCTTAATGTAACAGTGGTGTTATAAACCGCCTGTTTTTTATTGAAACTAAAAAATATGCTGTTTTTAACCATTTCTGATATATATTAGCTGTGCTAATACACGCCGTTAATTTCAAACCTGCAGTTGCTTTGTGTGCTGTAATTTGAACAGGTAGTTTTAGCATCCAATTAAATCAATTATACAATGAAAAAGATTCTGTTAAGCGTTGTGGCGCTTGCCGCTTTGCACTGCTCGTCAATGGCACAAACCAAAACTTTATTTGATGGTAAGACAACAAACGGCTGGCATAGCTATCTTAAAACAGGCCCCGGCGCGTGGAAAGTGGTAGACGGCGCCTTACAGCTTGACCCTAAAGCACCAGATCAGGGCGACCTTGTTACCGACGGTGAATACGAAAACTACGAGCTTACGCTGGAGTGGAAAATTGCTGAAGGCGGCAACAGCGGTATTATTTTCGGTGTACATGAAGATGCGTCATTTGGCGCTACTTACCTTACAGGCATGGAAATGCAGGTACTTGACGACAAAAACGCCGAAGACAACAAACAGGCAAACCACCTTGCCGGCTCGTTATATGATATGAAAGCCCCAACAGTTGCTGCAAAACCAGCAGGCGAGTGGAATAAAATAAAGCTAAAAAAGCTAAACGGCCATCTTACCTTCTGGATGAATGGCAAGAAAAGCCTTGATATACAGATGGGCAGCCCCGAGTGGCAGGAGTTGATCAGCAAAAGCAAGTTTAAAAACTGGAAAGCTTTTGCTACCTTCCCTAAAGGCCACATAGCATTGCAGGACCACGGGCATGTTGTTGCATTTAAGGATATTAAAATAAAAGAACTTTAAAATATATTGGCTTAACCCACACCAGGGGCAAAGGGCCTCAGCTTAAAAAAATGGACGATATACAGATCAAAAAGTCATCAGAAGTTTATGATGCAGTAATTGTTGGCTCGGGTGCCGGGGGTGGCATGGCGGCCTATGTACTTGCGCATGCAGGTTTAAAGGTATTGATGCTGGAGGCAGGCGCTTATTTCGACCCTGCTAAAAATTCGGGGCAGTTAAAGTGGCCCTGGGAATCGGCAAGAAGAGGCGCAGGCACTACCCGTTATTTCGGGGATTTTGATGCAGCCTTTGGCGGGTGGCAGTTGGAAGGTGAGCCATACACCAAAAAGGACAATACAGATTTCCACTGGTTCCGTTCCAGGATGTTGGGCGGCCGTACCAATCACTGGGGCCGTATCTCTTTACGTATGGGCCCGGACGATTTTAAAGGCCATCATATAGACGGCCTTACAGACGACTGGCCAATTACCTATGATGATGTTAAGCCTTTTTATGACAAGGTTGACCGTATGATAGGCATCTTTGGTACAGTTGAAAATTTACCAAACGAACCGGATGGTATATATCTGCCACCGCCTAAGCCACGTTTAAATGAGCTTTATATTAAAAAGGGTGCTGCTAAAGCGGGTGTTAAAGTTATTGCCGGCCGTGGCTCGGTACTTACCGAAGCGCTGCCTAATAACAAAGATCGTGGTGCCTGTTTCTTTTGCGGGCAGTGCGGGCGCAGCTGTAAGGTATATGGCGATTTCTCGGCTTCCTCATGCCTTGTTATCCCGGCCTTAAAAACAGGAAACTTAAAGCTGATAACCAATGCTATGGTGCGCGAGGTGCTTACCAATAGTGAAGGCCTTGCAACCGGTGTATCTTATGTAAGCAAAGAGGATATGCAGGAGTACCAGGTTAGAGGTAAAATGGTGATCCTTGGTGCCAGCGCAGGCGAATCGGCCAGGTTACTGCTTAACTCCAAATCTACCCAACATCCAAACGGCCTTGCAAACAGCAGCGGCGTGGTAGGCAAATACCTGCATGATTCTACAGGATCGAGCGCAGGCGGATGGCTGCCGCAACTGATGGACCGTAAACGTTATAACGAAGACGGTGCCGGTACGGTACATATTTACTCTCCGTGGTTAAAGGATAATAAAAAATTAGATTTCCCGCGTGGTTATCACATTGAATATGGCGGTGGCTTACACATGCCAAGCTATGGTTTTAGCTGGGGTATTGAAGGCATGAACGGCGCAGTACCAGGCCGCGACGGTAAACCAAAAGAGGCAGGCGGTTTTGGAGCTTCTTTAAAAGATGATTACCGCCGTTTTTATGGCACAACCTTCGGTATGGCAGGACGCGGAATGGCCATAGCCCGCGAAGATAATTACTGCGAAATTGACCCGGATGTGGTTGATAAATATGGCATTCCTGTATTGCGTTTCCATTACAAATGGAGCGATTACGAGGTGAAACAAGCTAAACATATGCAGGAGACATTCCAGTCTATTATGCACGAAATGGGCGCCATTTATGGCCCGCCGCAGGGCCCCGAAACCAATTACGGATTAGAAGCACCCGGTATGATCATTCACGAAGTGGGTACCGTGCGTATGGGCGATGATCCTAAAAAATCTGCGCTGAACAAATACTGCCAGGCGCATGATTGTAATAACCTTTTTGTGGTTGATGCAGCACCATTTGTACAGCAGGGTGATAAAAATGCAACCTGGACCATATTGGCACTGTCTATGCGTACCGCAGAGTATATTCTTGCACAAAGAAAAAAATTGAACGTTTAATTGCTACCTGAAATAAGAAACCGAGATGAACAGACGTGACTCCCTAAAAGCAATTGGTTTAGGAACCCTATCAACAACAATGCTGATAGAAGCATGCAAGCCTAAGCCCGAAAAAGAAACAAATAAAGAAGTTGAAAGTGAAAAGAATTCGCCGGATGATGATAGTCGCCAGCCCTTTGAGCTTGAACGTGATAAAAAACTAAAGGCCGATAAATTTTTCACTGCCCATGAAATGGCTACCATTACCGTGCTGGGCGATATTATTATCCCTAAGGACGCTAAATCGGGCAGTGCATCAGATGCTAAGGTGCCAGATTTTATCGAGTTCATTGTAAAGGATATGCCGGAGCACCAAACCCCTATGCGTGGTGGTTTGCGCTGGCTGGACATGCAATGTCTTACCCGTTATAACAAAGCCTTTGTAGATGCCAGCTCATCGCAGCAAATTGAAATGGTAACTGAAATTGCTTATCCTAAAAAAGCAAAGCCGGGTATGCAGCAAGGCGTATCGTTCTTTAACCTGATGCGCAATTTAACAGCTTCGGGCTTTTATACTACAAGAATTGGCTTTGATGATCTTGGCTATGTAGGTAACGCCCCAAACAAATGGACCGGCGTACCAGCAGACGTATTGAAGCAATACGGCATGGAAAACGTATAAATTATTTGTTAATTCAATTCATAGGACCTTCTCCGCATGGAGAGGGTTTTTTTATGGCAAGAATTTGAGGTTTAGGGAGGATTATGTTTACCTCCCCAACTCTTCCTGAATTGCACGCAAAAACTCATTGGCATGCTGTGAGCCTACTATATAAAGTAAGCCGTCGCGGTCGGTAAGGTGAATGGCGTCATTGCCTGCTGTATAAAACCTGATGGTTCCTTTGGTATGCAGGTTATAAACGGGGTTATTAAAAAGATAGCGGCTATATTTTCCTTTTTCGGCTTTAACTATACCGTTAAGGTCTATCTTAACTAAGCGGGTTGTCCAAAGGCCATCGAGCAGGATACTTTTATTCTGTACACGCGTACGGAAATGCAGTAAAAAGCCCATAATGATAGAAATTGTAATAATGGCAAAACCTACAACCACCAGCAGATCGCCGTTGCGCTCGCGCTCGTCTGTAAAGAAATAAGCGGCAAAGCAAAACATCGCCAAAACCAGGCGAATAGTTATCGGTATAAATTCCCTGCCGAGATATTGCTTTTCGGTAAAGATCGGTTTATCAGTCATTTTTAAATTGTCAATTCGAATATAACTACTTTTTCGGTGTTATCATTTACTTTATATCTTTCGTCGGGCCGGTAGCCTCCTATCCATATCACTTCGCCGTTACCGTTTATCAATAACGGAATTTTATGCTTTTGGTGCAGTGATATTTTTTGATTTATAAAAAAGTCGCTTACCTTTTTACGTGTCTTCATCCCTAAAGGATAAAAATAATCCCCGGTTTGCCAGGCGCGCAAAGTTAAGGGAAAAAGAAGCAAGCTGCTATCTACAGATGTCGCCATAGGGTTATCTTTTACAATAAGCGGCGTATCATCATGCAACAGGGTTAAATGATAGTCGCCATAGATTACGCTGTGCGTACCAGCCTCTATGATTACCGGCAGATAAGGCACAATGGTTTTAGGCGAAATGATCAGCTTATCACGGTCAAGCACCAGCGAGTAAGCAGCTGTTTCAAAAACGCGGCCCGGGTGCTTATCCAAAACAGAGATCAGGTCGGCCACCATAGTCTCATTAAATCCATAGGGCAGCAAAAGGTTATAGAGCAGCAAACGCTGGGGTTTAAGTTCTTTAACGGCAGCTATAGGAATGTAGACTTCATTATTATGATAGCTGAATAACTCTTTGGTAAGTTTAGCAACCTGTAGTTGCAGCATTTGCTCCAATTCTTTAAACCTTTGCAGGTTTTGCGTAAAGGTATTTTCCAGCGCAGGGTTCAGCTCCTTTAGTTTAGGAATCACTTCCAGCCTGATCTTATTGCGTGCATATTTAGTGGATGTATTAGAGCTATCTTCCCGATAGCTTAAACCCGCTTCTTCAACAATCGCCGTAATTTCTTCCTTTGTTAAAAAAAGCAGTGGCCTTACCAATTGCCCGTTCATAGGCAATATGCCGTGCAGGCCGGCAATACCTGTCCCTCTAACCAGGTTCAACAATATTGTTTCTATTGTATCGTTTTGGTGATGCGCAAGTGCAATAACCGGATAACCTGATTGTAAACTGATTTCCTCAAACCATTGATAACGAAGTTCGCGGGCTGCCATCTGGATAGAAACCTTATGCGCCGCAGCGTATTGCGTAGTATCAAAATTAACCGTGTGAAAAGAGACGTTTAATTGAGCGGCAAGCGCTGCGCAAAATTGCTGATCGGCCATGGCATCATTACCCCGCAGTTGAAAATTGCAGTGCGCAATACCGAAGTTATATCCGGCTGCTTTGAGCAGATGAACCATCAGGATGGAATCTATACCGCCGCTTACCGCTGCGAGTATTTTATCGCCGGTGTTAAACAGATGGTTCTGATTTATAAAAGAAACAAATTGTTTAACAGGCAGCATTGTTCAAAATTATAAATTAAACACCATACCAGAAAATAAAGCCATAAGCGGCTGCCAATATGTATTTACAAACGGAAAAGCGTTGATTAATATAAATTTACAAAAAGCCGGGCAAAAAACTAATTTTGCAGTTGTGAGGAAACTTGTTTTAAGCCTTTGTTTATTATTATTGGCGGCAGGGGCTATGTGCCAGAAAAAGTCGGTGGTAAAGCTTCTAAAATCTAAAAGCAGTACAGGCATAAAACTGAACGGCAAGGATATTATAAAGGTTTACCAAGGCACTTTCAGGCAGGATTATTCAACCCTTACATCAGATAGTGCCTATTTCTATGTGCAGGACAATGCAGTAGATGCATTTGGCCATGTGAACATAAACCAGGGCGATACGCTTAACATTTATTCGGACAAGTTAAATTATAACGGCAACACCAAAATTGCCATCCTTACCGATAATGTACGTATGGTTGATAAAGATGCAACCTTAACTACTAACCACTTTACATATAACACTGCTACCCGTATAGGCACCTATACCGATGGCGGCAAGCTGGTAAATAAAGACAATGTTTTGCTAAGTAAAAACGGCTATTATTTTGCCTTTACAAGGGATTCTTATTTCAGGTACGATGTTTCCCTTACCTCGCCCGATGTATTGGTAAAAACCGATACCATGCGGTACAATACCGGCACCAAGATCAGCTATTTTTATGGCCCAACTAATATATACAGTATCAAGAAGGGCGAGAAAGCAAAGGACCGAGATACGCTTTATACCGAAAATGGCTATTATAGTACCGGAGTAGAACAAGCCTCATTCGGGAAGAACAACCTTTATCATTCCGGCACAAAGTCATTAAAAGGCGATAGTTTGTTTTACGATAAGCTGAAAGGCTATGGGCGCGCAATTAAGCATGTTACCTTTGAAGACAGGGAACAAAAAATAACTATAAAAGGCGACCTGGGTACTTATTTTAAAGCAGATGAACGTACGCTTGTGACCAAAGACCCATATGTAATTATGGTAACTGAGGAGAAGGACACGAGTAAAACAGATTCGGCTGCTAAGCCTGTACTGATGTCAAAAACAGATTCCGTAAGTAAAAAACTGGTTAAGGCTGCAAATGGCATCACGATGGACCAAGTGATAAAAAATACTATCCCTGGTAAGGGTGGAAAATTACCGGTCTCTTTACCTGCAGATCAAAAAGCAACCGGTCTTAAGGTTGATTCTACCTTGAGGAAATATAATACGCCGCAAAATATTCATAAGGCCGACTCTGCGCTTCAGATGTTATCGAAGGATAAAACGGTTAGGGCCAAGGCAGATTCGGCTGAAAAGACGTTAAGGGCCATGGGTATCAATAAGCCTTCAAATACCGATTCTTTATTAAAAAAACTACCGGGTAAAGATCAATTAGCAAAAGTAAAGGGCAGTGATATAAAAAAGGCAGGCGAGGTAGTAAAGGGCCAGGTAAGCGAAAAGCTTGCAACAGTGACCAATGCCAAAGCGGCAAAAGATACGGGCAGGATCAAACAGGATTCTATCTACATGTCTGCCGATACCATTGAGACCCGTATTCTCACTTATAAGGACCTAAAGGCCTACCAGGAACAGCAGCGCCTTAGCCATATCCGCGATACTACTGCTAAGCCCAAAAAGCCGGCTGTAGCTGTTAAAGAGTCTAAATTTTTAATTCCGAGTGTGCCCAGGCTTGCACCGGATACCAGTTTTTATCACAGGGATTATTTCGGGCCGCCAAAACCAAAGCCTGTTGTTAAAAAACCGGCTAAGCCCGTGAGCAAAAGGCAGCTAATGCAGGATAGTATTGCTAAGAAAAAAGTGGTGGATTCCATTGCACTTGCCAGAAGCCTGGAACCGGCTGATACTGCACGAATCAGGATCCTGATAGCGCATCACCATTTTAAAATGTTTAAATCAGATCTGCAGTCAAAGTCCGATTCCATGTTCTACTCCAGCAGTGACTCGACCATACGCAGTTACGTGAACCCGATAATGTGGGCACAAGGCTCACAGTTATCAGGCGATACTATTTTCCTGCAGTTAAAGAAAAAGAAGCTGGATAACCTTAGGATGTTCCCCAATGCTTTCATAGTCAACATCGAAAAAACAGATTCAGTTAATTTTAACCAGGTTGCAGGGAAACAAATGCGGGGTTATTTTAAAAACAATAAGCTGAGCCGCATGGTGGTCATCGGCAATGCAGAAAGTATTTATTTTTCACGGGATAGTGCTACAAGTAAGGTAAATGGTATGCAGCGTTCCTTAAGCAGCCGCATCACTGTCGATTTTAATAATAACCTGGTTACCACGCTGGGTTTTTACACCAAGCCCGAAAATAAATACGGCCCTTTAAATAAGTTTAAAGAAGATGAACACATATTGAAAGGTTTTATCTGGAAGCCTAAAGAGCGGCCGGTGTCCAAAGAATCTATCATCCCATCTTACGGGCGTAAAGCTACCGCCACTGCTGCAAAGGCCGCTGCAAACGCAAAGGGTACAACCGCTGTAAAAGGAGCTGCTACTAAACCACCGGCCAAGAACACTCAAGGTGCGAAAAAAATTGCAGCAGATAGCACCAAGACAAATCATCCGCCGGTTAACCTTAAAACAGGGAAAGACAGTGTAAAAACCCCGCTGCCAGCTATAAAAACCGTCAAGGATAGCTTAAAGAAGCCGGACACGCTGAAAAAGGAAGTAAAAAAGAACTGAATATTGCAGCATTAATAATACTGCTTTTATAGGGTAAAGGAGCAGGGCAAAACGGCCTCTTAATTAACATAGCGTTATTGAGAGGCCGTTTTAATATTTTAAGATGATTGCCGCTGATGCCTTAAGACATTTTCAGCTTTTTCTGAATATCAGCTACGTAACCTTTAAATTTCTTGTCGGTATCAATCAGGTCTTCTACAGTTTGGCAGGCGTAGATTACGGTAGAGTGGTCGCGGCCGCCAAAGAAATGGCCAATTGATTTTAATGAGCTTTTGGTGTGCGCCTTAGCCAGGTACATTGAAATCTGCCTTGCCTGTACAATTTCGCGTTTACGGGTTTGCGATTTCACCATCTCGATAGGCACCTCAAAGTACTCGCAAACTAAGCTTTGTATATACTCCATCGAAATTTCTTTAGATGAATTTTTAACAAAGTTTTTCAACATCTGCTTGGCAAGGCTCAAATCTATTTCCTTACGGTTTAAGGTAGACTGAGCCAGCAAGGATACCATTGCACCTTCCAGTTCACGTACGTTGTTATCAATATTATGGGCAACGTATTCAATTACATCGTTAGATAGTTCGATGCCGTCCTGGTAAGTTTTGTTTTTAAGGATAGCCATACGTGTTTCCAGATCAGGCACCTGCAAATCGGCAGATAAACCCCATTTAAACCTGGATAATAAACGCTCTTCCAAACCGGCAAGGTCTTTAGGCGCTTTATCTGATGTAATGATCACCTGCTTGCCAGATTGGTGCAAGTGGTTAAAAATATGGAAAAAGAAATCTTGTGTTTTTTCCTTACCGGCAAAGTTGTGCACATCGTCCATGATCAATACATCAATGGCCTGGTAAAAATTCACAAAGTCATTAATGTTATTATGTTTCAGCGCATCAACAAACTGCTGCGTAAACTTTTCGCATGACACATACAATACCAGCTTATCAGGCAAGGTTTGTTTTATTTCATTACCTATAGCCTGGGCAAGGTGTGTTTTTCCAAGGCCCACACCGCCATATATCATCAGCGGGTTAAATGATGTGCCGCCCGGTTTAGCTGCTACTGCATAACCTGCAGAACGGGCCAGGCGGTTGCAATCGCCCTCAACAAAATTATTAAAGGTATAATTCTGATTCAATTGCGGGTCTACATTCAGCTTTTTTAAGCCGGGGATTACAAACGGGTTTTTTATATCCTTATTTATAGAAATAGGTACCGGCATAGACTGATTTTTTGCTTCAGCACCATTCCCGTTAGACGGGATATTGGTGGTGTATGGCTTGCTGGATGATGATTGTTCTACTACTATATTGTATTCTAAACGCCCGTCTTCTCCTAATTGCTTCTTGATGGTTTTTCTTAATAAACCAACATAATGCTCCTCAAGCCATTCATAAAAAAATAAACTTGGCACCTGGATGGTTAACACGCTCCCTTCCATCCTCAAAGCTTTAATAGGCTCGAACCAGGTCTTAAAGCTCTGGGTCGGGATATTGTCTTTAATGATTTGAAGGCAACTATTCCAAACGCTGGTACAAGTTTTTTCCATACTAATTATTTTAAAATATTGATTTCCAACCCCCAGTCAACCAAGTTTTGTAACTGCTACGGAACATCGAATATTCTAAAAAAAAGCGGATAAAAAAATTAAATTTTAACTTTTTGCAGAAATAAAAATCTTCAAATAATAGGTGCAAAGCGTATGTTATTTTAAATATTATATTATATTTTACACAAAAAAAGCCTTATACTATCTGATTTTAATCGCTAAAAAAAGTATTTAATTATTCTTTAAAGCTATCCGTTTTTCATCCTTCATCCCGTACCGTGCAGCCGGTTACATCAACCCTTAAGCCAAAAGTTTGTTTTCTTGTATTTGAATTTGTAAATGCCTGTTAACAGGGGATTTTAATTTTATTAATGAAAACCGGCGGAAGGTTTTTGTGACAGACTGTCCGTTCCCAAAACAATACGCAATGTATCCATACTACCGGGATGGCAGTGGCTTTTGCGCTAATTTATCCAATATATAATGCTGTAATTTTCCTATGCCGCCGCGCCAGGTTTATTAGGGTGTATACGTATTTTATAAACTGCAAGTTTTTAAAACCGGCTAAGATTTTACAAAATCCGCCGACCAATTATCTTTGCTTTAATTTAAAACAGATCTTCCAGATCCTTTCTTAACAGGCTTGCGCCAATTTCGTAAGGGTTATCCTCAAGCTGGCTTAATTGGCCTAAAATGATCTTGCTTAGATCCAGCCCGCTTGCATCTGATGGTAAGGTTTTAATAGCATTGTTAACTATACCAAGCGTATCTTCCTTAACTCGCCTTATTACAGACCATGCCCTGGCGCTTACGTAGATCTGCTGGGTTATATTATGCTGATACTCGTTGCGCAGCTCCTCGGTTATTATACCGTAAAGTTCATGAGCGCCGTAAGCAGTGCTGTTTAATCTTATCAGCATATTGGCAGGGTTTACCCGTTCAATAAATAATACCAGGCGCTCATACGCCTGTAAGCGCAATGGCAATGTTTGATTGTTAACTGCCTTTTTAAATTCAAGCAGTTGTATTTTTTCGTCCCTTTCCAGGTAAGGCTTTATCATATAAAATGCTACCCAAACGGTGCCAAGACCCGCAAGGGTGTATTTCACAATATCAGATAAGTAAACAAATAAGTTCATTTTAAAAATGTTAAACAGAGGTCATAAAAAAAACAGTGTGCAACAAAAATCTGCATTTTACATTATATTTGTTTAGGTAATTGAAAATAAGATGAGTATTGCTGTAGAGACAGCACCGGTAACTTTTACAGACGGTGCAGTTAAAGAACTTTTTAAACTGAAAGATCAGCAGGAGCTGAATGAGGATTTTGGGCTTCGTATAGGTGTTGAAGGCGGCGGCTGTGCCGGCATGAATTACATATTAGGCTTTGATCAGAAAAAAGATGGCGACCAGGAATATGACATAGAAGGCATCAGGGTATTTATGCACAAAGCACATGGCTTGTACCTTGCCGGTATGCAGATAGATTTCCAGGACGGACTTAACGCCCGTGGATTTACCTTTAACAATCCTAATGCTGCAAGTACCTGCGGTTGCGGATCATCGTTCTCGGTATAAACTTTGCATACAGAAATGATATAAATAACAAAAAGCTTCCAGACCGGGAGCTTTTGCTATTTATATCATTTGACGCTTTAGCTTCTTCCGTTGTTTTTTTGATCAGGCAGCATACTGGTTGCAAAGCCCGGTGAGTGGAAACGATCTCCTCCGAAAAAATTCTACAGCATGTTTAAATATGGATTAACGGAATAATCGCCGCTTATTTAAGCAGGCTGTTCTTTAAAGGATAATCGAACATGAGCTTTTCAAGGTACGGCGTGCGTAAGGCATCTTTTAAAGCATCGGCATGGCGTAAATGGTGCATATCGCTCGATATAAAGTCTACCATGCTTTCGTCAACCAGTGATTCAGCAAGCTTTTTTGACTCCTTTCCGTAATAGCCTGTTAAGGAAATTGTATTGAGCTGAAAGTTGAGCCCCCAGCTCCGGAGCATATAAAACTGGTCGATATCCATATAAGGGTATCTTTCAGGATGGGCCATAATTGGCTTAAAGCCCTTTTCCTTTAATTTTTGAACAACAGCAAGTACGTTAGGTGGCTGGCTTATAAAAGAAAGTTCAAAGAGAACATAATTATCGCCCATTATCATCAGCTTGCCATCATCAATGCGCTGCTCAAATGTTTCGTCAAAATAATGCTCTGCTGCTGCTTCTACGGGTATATCGATGTTTTCTTTTTTTAGTTCAGCTTTTAAAAGGGCAAGTGAAGCACCAATGGTTTCGGCTGTATTTTTATAATAATCAGCCATGATATGCGGGGTGGCAATAACTTTTTTGATACCAAGATCCATCATCCTTTTTATCAGGATAACAGATTCTTCCGGAGTTTTTGCACCGTCGTCTATTCCGGGTAATACATGTGAGTGCATGTCCACAATAAGTGAACTGTAATCAAACGTAATTTCCCTTTTAGCTTCTTTCTTTTTAAATAGTCCGAACATTTATTTACCGGTGGTTATACTGCTCCAGGTAATATTCCTGGTAATTGCCAGAGGTTACGTTTTCAAGCCACTCTTCATTATCAAGATACCACTGAACGGTTTTTTCAAGCCCTTCTTCAAAAGTGATGGATGGTACCCAGCCCAATTCATCCTTTAATTTGGTTGCATCTATAGCATAACGAAGGTCATGACCGGCCCTGTCTGTTACAAATGTAATTAACTTTACCGATGTTCCTTCCGGCCTGCCGAGCTTTTTATCCATTATGCTACAAAGCGTCTGTATCAGGTCGATATTTTTCCATTCGTTATGGCCGCCAATATTATAGGTTGACCCTGGCTTAGCGTTATGGAATATTACATCAATTGCCCTTGCATGGTCTTCAACCCAAAGCCAGTCGCGGATGTTTTCTCCCTTACCATAAACCGGAACCGGTTTGCTTTTCTTAATGTTATTGATAGCAAGCGGGATCAGCTTTTCAGGAAAATGATAAGAGCCGTAGTTGTTTGAGCAATTTGAAATTACAGCATCAATGCCGTAAGTGTCATGATATGCCCTTACAAAATGATCTGAACCTGCCTTAGAAGCAGAATATGGCGAATGCGGATCATAACCGGTTGTTTCTGTGAACATACCTTCATCACCTAATGTGCCATATACCTCATCGGTTGATACATGATAAAAGCGGGTTTTATCAAATTTACCTTTCCAGGTATGGCGTGCGGCGTTTAAAAGGTTAACGGTACCAACCACATTGGTCATCACAAAATCGAGCGGGTTGGTAATAGACCTGTCCACATGCGATTCTGCTGCCAGGTGAATAACTGCATCAGGCTGCTCACTCGCAAAAAGTTCATTTATAAATTCAATATCAACTATATCACCTTTTACAAACCTGTAATTTGGTTCGTTTTCAATATCCTTTAGGTTTGCAAGGTTACCGGCATAGGTAAGCTTATCCAGGTTAATGACTTCATACTCCGGGTAAGTTTTCACAAAGCGGCGTACCACATGCGAGCCTATAAAGCCGGCACCGCCGGTGATGATAATTTTTTTCATATTGACAATAATTTAAGATAACAATAATCCCTAAAAAGGATTTTGAGCCAGGTATTGTTCCCATGCCCATGCAGATGACATCATGGTATCTATACCAAGCTGTGCGCTCCAATTCAATTCATTTTTTGATTTGGTTACATCGCCCCAAACCTTCTCTACGTCGCCACCGCGGCGAGGCCCTATGGTATAGTTCAGCTTAACACCTGTAGCCTGCTCAAATGCGTTGATAATTTCCAATACGGTATTGCCATTACCGGTACCTATGTTAAAAACATCGTATCCCTGGAAACTTTCGTTATCCATTAACTTCAATGCAGCAACATGTGCTTTTGCCAGGTCGACCACGTGGATGTAATCTCTTACACAGCTGCCATCGCGGGTATCATAATCGTCACCAAATACGGTAATCTTTTCGCGTTTGCCAATGGCTGTCTGCGTAATAAATGGTACCAGGTTTTGAGGTACGCCTATTGGCAGTTCGCCTATCAATGCCGAATCATGCGCGCCAACCGGGTTAAAATACCTTAATGAAATAACTTTTAAAGAACTTCCGGATGCTATAACATCTTTTAAAATCTCTTCTGCAACCTGCTTGGTATTGCCATAAGGCGATTGTGCAGGTTTTACAGCAGCATGTTCTGTAACAGGCAGTTCATCTGGCTGGCCGTAAACTGTACAGCTTGATGAAAATACGAATTTTACAGGCTTATCAGTATATACTTTTAACAGATTTACTAAAGAGTAAAAATTGTTATAGTAATATTTTAAAGGATTAGCTACCGATTCGCCAACGGCCTTAAAGGCTGCAAAATGAATTATACCTTCAATATCCGGTTCTTTTTCTACAAATTCGGCAAGCTTTTTTTCGTCGCAAAGGTCAAATTCATACAAGGCCGGTTTAAAGCCTATGATCTTGCTTAGCTGCTCTAATATTTTAGGCTGCGAATTTGCCAGGTTATCGATAATTACTGGTTCATAACCGGCATTTACCAGTTCAACAACGGTATGCGAGCCAATATAGCCCAAACCGCCGGTTACTATTATCTTAGCCATTATTGTTTGTTATAGTAGGTGAAATCTTTATGCTGAATTTCCTTTTCGGGAAGCGATTTAAAATACTCGTAAGTGATCTTAAGCCCTTCACTTCTTGACACCTTTGGCTCCCAGCCCAGAATACTTTTTGCTTTTGTTATATCCGGCCTGCGTTGCTTAGGGTCGTCGGTAGGCAAAGGTAAACTAATTAATTTTTGATCTGTACCGGTAAGTTTTATAATCTCCTCGCCAAACTCGCGGATGGTAATTTCGTCCGGGTTGCCAATGTTAACCGGCTGGGCATAATCGCTGAATAACAAGCGATAAATACCTTCTACCAGGTCATCTACATAGCAAAATGCCCTTGTTTGTGAACCATCGCCAAACATGGTAAGTGATTCGCCACGTAAGGCCTGGCCAATAAATGCAGGTAACACGCGGCCATCATTAAGGCGCATGCGCGGGCCGTAAGTGTTAAATATACGTACGATACGGGTCTCTAAACCATGGAAAGTATGGTAAGCCATGGTTATAGCTTCCTGGAAACGTTTTGCCTCGTCATAAACACCGCGCGGGCCTACCGGGTTTACGTTGCCCCAATATTCTTCCGGCTGCGGATTCACGTTCGGGTCGCCATAAACTTCAGAGGTTGAAGCAATCAGCATCCTTGCTTTTTTTGCACGTGCCAGGCCTAAAAGATTGTGCGTGCCTAACGAGCCAACCTTCAAGGTTTGGATAGGGATCTTTAAATAATCTATCGGGCTTGCCGGTGAAGCAAAGTGAAGGATATAATGCAGGTCGCCTGGTACGTGTACAAACTTGGAAACATCATGGTTATAAAACTCAAAGTTCTCAAGTTTAAAAAGATGTTCAATGTTTCTAAGGTCGCCGGTTATCAGGTTATCCATGCCAATAACATGGTAATCTTCTTTAATAAACCTGTCGCACAGGTGCGAGCCTAAAAAACCGGCTGCGCCGGTTATTAATATTCTTTTACGTGGTTCCATTATTCAACCAGTTTCCTTCCTATGCTGTTATAATAGTAACCGCAGTCAATCATTTTGTTAATATCGTATAAATTACGGCCATCAAACACTACCTTATTTTTCAATAACGTTTCCATCTTATCAAAATCAGGTGTTCTGAAAACCGACCATTCTGTAATTACCAGCAATGCATCGGCATCTGTCAATGCATCATACTGATCTACTGCATAAGTAATTTTATCGCCAATCAGGTTCTTAACATTTTTCATCCCCTCCGGGTCAAATGCAGAAACAACGGCACCTTCTTTTAATAAGGCGTCAATGATATACAATGCCGGTGCTTCGCGGATATCATCAGTCTCTGGTTTAAAAGCAAGGCCCCACAAGGCAAATTTTTTGCCTTTAAGGTCACCTTTAAAGTATTTTTTTACCTTTTCTACCAATACCGTTTTCTGGATCTGGTTTACATCCATTACCGCGTTCAATATTTTAAAATCGTATTTATTTTCTTCTGCCGATTTTGCAAGCGCTTGCACGTCTTTAGGGAAACAGCTGCCGCCATAACCAATGCCCGAGAACAAGAATCTTTTGCCGATACGCTCATCTGAGCCAATACCGCGCCTAACCATATCAACATCTGCACCCACCAGTTCGCAAAGGTTGGCTATCTCGTTCATGAAAGATATTTTAGTTGCAAGGAATGAGTTTGCTGCGTATTTGGTAAGTTCTGACGAACGCTCATCCATAAAAATGATAGGATTACCCTGGCGAACGTAAGGGCCGTATAATTCGCCCATCAGTTTGCGGGCCCTTTCATCGGTGGTTCCAACTACAACGCGGTCGGGTTTCATAAAATCGTCTACAGCAACACCTTCACGTAAAAATTCAGGGTTTGATACAACTGCAAATTCAACTTCGGTATTAGCCTTCATTACGGCAGTAACCTTATCGGCAGTACCAACCGGTACGGTAGATTTAGTTACAACTACTTTGTATTCTGTAATCAATTTGGCAATGTCTTTTGCTGCTCCAAGCACGTAGCTCAGGTCGGCAGAACCATCTTCGCCCGGAGGCGTTGGCAGCGCAAGGAATATTATTTTTGCTTCGGTAAGTGCTTCAGAAAGGTTTGCTGTAAAATGTAATCTTTCTTGTTTAATGTTACGGTGAAACAACAGTTCAAGGCCTGGTTCATAAATAGGCAGCTGGCCATCCTGCATCATTTTTACTTTTTGTTCGTTAATATCAACACAGATCACCTGGTTACCTGTCTCTGCCAAACAAGTTCCGGTTACCAGGCCTACATATCCTGTTCCAACAACGGCAATTTTCATAGATTTTTTTGTTTAATTGTGATTACATTTACTCCGCTAAGTTAAATATTTCGTAATAAAAATGCTTTTATTCTACAACTTTTGTATACGACTATATCTCTTTGTTATCTATTTAGCATCGTACTTTAACGATAAGGCTAAGCTTTGGTTTTACGGAAGAAGAAATTTAACAGTTATACGCACTAATGATAGCATTTGGTTTCATTTTGCATCACTTGGTGAATTTGAACAAGGCAGGTCGGTATTGGAGCAAGTTAAAAGTATTTATCCTGCAAGTAAAATAATAATTACATTTTTTTCGCCTTCGGGCTATGAGGTAAGAAAAAACACACCCCTTGCCGATGCCGTTTATTACCTGCCGCTTGATACAAAAAAAAATGCCATTGAGTTTATAGAAGCCATACAACCAAGGTTTGCCGTATTCACCAAATATGAATACTGGTACCATTTTTTTAACCAGATGCACCAAAGGCAGCTTCCTGTTTATGTAATATCTGGCATTTTTAGGCCGGGGCAGGTTTTCTTTAAATGGTATGGCGGCCTGCACCGTAAAATGCTTGGGTTTGTATCTTATTTTTTTGTTCAAAACGATCAATCACAGCAATTACTTGGCAGCCTGGGCTTTAACAATATACAGATTAGCGGCGATACCCGTTTCGATAGGGTATGGCAAAATGCGCAAACGCCTAAACCAATAGCGCTTGCCGCAGAATTTAAAGGAAACTCCCGTGTTTTTATAGCAGGCAGTACCTGGCCCGCGGATGAAAAACTGATAGCATCTCTTACCGGCAAACTGCCAGGATGGAAATTTATCATTGCGCCGCATGAGATAACGGAAGAAAAGATCAATGACTTTATAGATCTTTTGCCCGACAAAGAAAAGTTTATCCGGTTTTCAAAAATCGAGAATGATACGTTAAGCAAATCTGATTTTAACGTGCTTATTATAGATAACATAGGCATGCTGTCGTCGTTATATCAATATGGCGATATCGCTTACATTGGCGGGGGATTCGGTGCCGGGATCCATAACACGCTCGAGGCAGCTGCATTTGGTTTGCCGGTAATTTTTGGGCCTAACTACGCTAAGTTTAAGGAGGCTCACGATCTGATTGAGCTGCAAGCCGGATTTTGCATAAATGAACAAGCAGAACTTAGCACCATTGCACAAAAATTAGCCAATGATAGTTTGTTCTATACTACTGCAAGCAAGCGAATCAAAAATTATGTAAAAGAAAATACAGGCGCTACAGACACGATCATAGCATACATCACCCAGCACAATTTTCCACTATTGGTTGCGAATAATATTTAAGCTGTTTAAGCAATTTCCGTAATTTTTCAGCATATTGCTGTTGTCTAACAAGGCTTACCAATCATCCTTTTAGCTAACCGGTAAATTATTGTAAATTGATCATCGTAATATCCATTACCCTGCTTTTTATTTCGCTGCGGCTTACGGTTACGCTTTTTAATTTTATATCAAATCCTAAGCTTACGCGTGTAAACAAGCCCTATAACAGCAGTGTTTCCATCCTTGTACCTGTAAGAAACGAAGAGAACAACATTGTTGCCACACTGGAATCCATTGCCCGACAGGACTATAAAAACTACGAGGTAATAATCTATGAAGATGAATCAACCGACCGTACCTTTGAAGTGTGCGAGGCATTTTGCCGTTTACATGCTGGCTTCAAAGTAATTAAGGGCGACACCTTGCCGCAGGGCTGGTATGGTAAAAATTATGCCTGCCATCAACTGGCTAAGCTTGCACAAGGCGATTATTTACTATTTTTAGATGCCGGTGTTATTTTAAACCTCAGTCTTATTAATAGTGCTGTACACCGCATGCAGCTTTATAAATTAAGTTTATTAAGCATATTTCCTGATCAGATCATGAAAACGTTTGGCGAACGCACAACTGTCCCGCTAATGCATTATATGTTGCTTAATTTATTACCGGTAAGGCTCATCCATTTAAGTAAATCGGCACTGTTTGCTACCGCTTGCGGGCAGTTTATGTTATTTGATGCAGACAACTACCGCGATAACGAATGGCACCTGCAGGTAAAGGATAGTGTTATTGAGGATATTGAAATTATGCGCGAGATCAAGGCAGCCGGCTTTAGCGGCGAGGTACTGCTCGCTAACGGCATGGTTAAATCGCGCATGTATGAAAATTATACCGATGCTATAAACGGCTTTAGCAAAAGCCTGCCAGCCATATTCAATTATAATATATTGGGGATGCTGGTATATATCCTGCTATTGATAGGCGGGCCGGCCATTATTATTACTACTCTTAATTTCAACCTCATCTTTTTTATGTCGGGTTTGATTTTGCTTGGCCGTGTTATGATCTCCCTGGCGGCCCGGCAGCAAACGCTGTACAACATGATAACCCACCCCATACAAATGCTCAATTTTATGATCATTGTTTTTCTTTCCATACAGCGGCATCTAACCCGCAGTAACTATTGGAAAGGCAGGCGATTAGACTGTTAAAGCAACCTTATCACGGGTTTGTTTATAATAATGCTATAAATCCTGCTAAATCAAAAAATGGTGCGTAATTTTGCAGGGTATATTATGGCGATATGGGAAATTATCAGTTAGAGGTTACGATAGATCAGGATTCGGGGTTTTGCTTTGGTGTAGTGTATGCCATTGATATGGCCGAAGAAATTTTGGCCGAAGAAGGCTACCTGTATTGCCTGGGCGATATTGTGCATAACGATGAAGAAGTTGAGCGACTTAAAGCTAAAGGCCTGAGAATTATCGACCATTCGGAACTGCAAAATCTGAAGAACGAAAAGGTACTGATTCGTGCGCATGGCGAAGCACCGGAAACCTACCGCACCGCACTTGAAAATAATATCACCCTGATAGATGCCTCCTGCCCGGTGGTACTTAAACTGCAAAACCGCATCAAAACTTCCTACGATGCAAATGAGAAGATCCTGATATTCGGTAAGCACGGCCATGCAGAAGTGATAGGCTTACAGGGACAGACCAATAACGAGGCATTGGTTTTTCAAGATATAGCTGAGCTGGATAATGTAGAACTTCCGCATAATATAACGCTCTATAGCCAGACTACCAAAAGCATGGAGAAGTTTTATAATGTAAAAGACCAGCTTTTATCCCGTGGTTATGACCTTAAGGCAAACGATACCATTTGCCGCCAGGTATCAAACCGCGACCAGGACCTGCCCAAGTTTGTAAGCAGGTTTAATAAGATCGTATTTGTATCAGGCCGTAAATCATCTAATGGAAAAGTGTTGTTTGAAGTTTGCCGAAAGCATAACCCCGACACTTATTTTATCTCCGCACCCGATGAGCTTGATGCTTCCATGTTTTCTCCCGGCGATACAATTGGCATTGCCGGCGCTACCTCAACCCCTATGTGGCTGATGAAAGAGGTAAAGGCAAAATTAGAAGGGTTTTAAGGATCCTCACTTAAATCCTCTTAAAAGGAGAGGACTTAAGAATGCACTCTGAACGGGCCGTCATTCTCGCGCCAGGATTGAGATATTGGTGACGGTAACCTCACCTAAATCCTCTTCAAAAGAAAGGATTTAAAAGCCGGTATCTGCTGTCTGTCACGAACGAATAATCTTTTCTGCCTTATTTTGCGGCGGGTTCTTATCTGTAATGTCTAATCGTTAATTTTGCAGCTCGAAAATTATGGCAAAAAAAGGCATTTTACTGGTTAACCTGGGTACGCCCGACAGTCCTGAAACAAAGGATGTTCGCAAGTATCTGAATGAATTTTTAATGGACCCGCGCGTTATCGATATCAATCCGGTTTCGCGTGCGCTGTTGGTTAAAGGTATTATCACACCTTTCAGAAGCCCTAAATCAGCTAAACTTTACCGCGAAATCTGGGACAAGGAAACCGGTTCGCCCTTATTGCATTACAGCAAATTACAGCATCAGGCTTTGCAACAGCGCCTCGGCGACGAGTACCAGGTTGAACTGGCTATGCGTTATCAGACCCCATCCATTGAATCTGCGCTTAATAAACTGAAAGCATCTCTGGTAGAGAGCATCCAGATCATTCCCTTATTTCCGCAATATGCATCGGCCAGTACCGGCTCCGTGCAGGAAAAAGTAATGGAACTGATAAGCCAATGGCAAACTATCCCGCCGGTATCTTTTATCAATTCGTTTCATGATAACGAACTGATGATAGAAACCTTTGCAAACAATGGCCGCAAATATGATCCTGAAAGTTACGACCACATATTGTTCAGCTTTCATGGTTTACCGCAAAGGCAATTGATCAAATGCGACCACACGGGCAATTACTGCCTTAAAAAGGATGGCTGTTGCGATACCATTAACGACGTTAATAAATTCTGCTACTCTGCACAATCGCATCATACGGCCAAACTTATTGCCGAAAAACTTGGCATCCCTAAAGAAAAATATACTATCTGCTTTCAATCGCGCCTTGGCAGCGACCCATGGGTGCAGCCTTATACCACCAATGTTGTGGCGCAATTAGCTAAAGAAGGAAAGAAGCGACTGCTTGTATTTTGCCCCGCCTTTGTTGCCGACTGCCTGGAAACAGTTTATGAAGTTACTGAAGAATATGGCGGCGAGTTTAAAGCCTTGGGCGGCGAACAGGTACAACTGGTTGAGAGCTTAAATGATTCCCCTACCTTTATTGACGCACTTGAGAAAATGGTGCGCGAACAAAAGTTATAATTTAAGATTAATAAAATCAGTCGGGCTAAAAAAGCTGCTCGATGATGTCATCCGTTGTAAGGCCATCGGCTTCGGCGTGATAGCTGCGTACAATACGATGCCTTAATATCGGCTTTGCAACGGCACGCACATCTTCAATATCCGGCGAGTATTTACCGTTAATAACAGCATGGCATTTTGCACCCAATATCAAAAACTGCGAAGCGCGCGGCCCTGCTCCCCAGTTCAATAATCTTTTAATATTTGCGGGGGTGAATTCTCCGTTAGGGCGGGTTTTTGACACCAGTTTAACCGCATACTCCAGTACGTTATCGGTAACCGGGATATTTCTTACCAGCTGCTGAAAGTAGATGATCTGCTCGGCATTCAGTAATTTTTCTACTGTTGGCTTGTTGGTGCTGGTAGTGTTTTTTACCACCTGCATTTCCTCTTTAAACGTAGGATAATCGAGCGCTACGTTAAACATAAACCTATCCAGCTGTGCCTCTGGCAATGGATAGGTTCCTTCCTGCTCAATAGGGTTTTGCGTTGCCAGCACAAAAAATGGCTGCGAAAGCCTATGTGTTACACCTGCTGCTGTTACCGCTTTTTCCTGCATGGCTTCCAGCAGGGCGGCCTGCGTTTTTGGCGGCGTACGGTTAATTTCATCAGCAAGGATGATGTTGGAAAAAACCGGGCCGTGTATAAATTTAAAATTCCTGTCCTCGCCTAAAATCTCTGCACCAATAATGTCTGATGGCATCAGGTCAGGGGTAAACTGGATGCGTTTAAAATCAAGATCCAGCACCTGGGCAACGGTTTGCACCAAAAGGGTTTTGGCAAGGCCCGGCACGCCCACCAAAAGGCAGTGCCCATTGCTAAAAATAGAAATGAGCACAAACTTTATAACATCGTCCTGGCCAATTATCACCTTACCAATTTCGGCAGTTACCTGCTGATAGGCTTTTTTAAGGGCATCGGCAGCCTCAACCTCCGAGTGGTGCTGCATAAGTCTTATTGTTTAACCTGTGCAACCGTTTGCGGGGTAGACCACCCCTGTAACATAGGGCATGACTGATACTGTGGATCTATCTTAATAAAGGTTTCCTTACGCTTTTTCTGGAACCATTCGCTTATAGAGCGGTTAATCTTGTCGTTTGTAGCGTATTCCTTTATTTTCGGATAGTCCTGCGCAAGGTTAGCCTTGTGCGCATCAGTAGTTGATTTAAGATAAAGGATCTTGTAGGTCTTTTTACCATCCTGTGCAGTAAACAGCGCCGGTTTTGATATACTGCCAACCTTCATGGTGTCGGTAGTAAGCGCAACCTGCGGGTCCAGCCTGTCGGTAGGGATATAAGTAGTACGGGTGTCAACATTTTCGGCATTTAACATCATACCGCCATTGTACTTGGTATCCTTATCATCAGAGTAGTATGCCGCGGCAGATGAAAAGTCAATCTTCTTATTTTTTATCAGCAGGTCGTAAACACTGTCTGCCTTTGCCTTGGCCCTGTCGATACTTGCCTGGGTGGTAACAGGTGTAATGAGAATATGCCTTACGTGCACCTGCTCACCGCGCCTTTCAATAACCTGTAAAAAGTGAAAACCAAAATCAGACTCAAATACCGGTGAAATTTCACCAGCCTTTAATTTAAAGGCCTGTGCAGTAAATTCTTTTACAAAAGCAGTACGGTCTGCAAAACCCAGGTCACCACCAAGCGGTGCCGAACCCTGATCCTGTGAATATAAACGGGCCAGCGCACCGAAATCCTGACCGGCTAAAACCCTTTTACGCAGTTCTTCTGCTTTTTGGCGATAAGCTTCCTTTTCGTCATTGTTTAACTTCGGTTGAAAAACAATCTCGCCTACTTCAACTTCTTTGTTAAAGGTTGGCAAGCTGTCTTTAGGTATCTTATTATAAAACTTCTCAACATCCTGCGGGGTGGTATTTATGTTAGAGGTTATTTTTTGCTGCATTTTTTGTGCAACGAGGCTTTCCCTTATATCCGGGCGAATCTCATCTTTGTACTGAATTACCGAGCGGCCTAAAAACTGCTCCAGCCTGTCCTGGCCACCGGCCCGTTGTATCATGCTGCGCATACGGCGGTCCACATCGGCATCAACCTCATCATCCTTTACGTCCACACTGTCAATAACCGCCTGCTGCGCCAGTAATTTCTGTGTTAAGAGGCTTTGTAATATCTGGCATTTAATATCGGGGCTTGGCTGGTTACCCTGTGCTAAGAAGTTAGCGTATTTTAATTCAACGTCCGACTGTAATATAATGCTGCTGCCTACAACCCCGGCAATTTTATCGAGCGTACGTTTTTGCTGTGCGCTTGCTGCAGTTACCAACAAAATAAAACTTACAATGGCTAACCCAATCTTTCTCATGTATCTTATTACTGTTATTAAACTATCCTGTTGTTTGTGAGGATAAAAGTGCCCGAATTTCGGTAAAATTTATTAATTGTGCGAATATGTCGATAATGCTTGAAACTGTTTAACTACTTTTGGTTAAATTTTGTTAAAGTGACAGTAGAAAATCCGCTTGCATACAGCTACATTTTACAGGAGGATATTTACCTGCTGAATGCGGACAAAGACGCCTTTGCCCAACTGCCGCAGCTTGCGCCCGTTGTAGAAACGCAGCCGTTGAGTTTTAATTATTTAGGCGGACGTAAAAAAAACTTCCTAATCCTTGTACATTACCCGCAGTTAGAGTTTATTGAAGATAAGCACCTGGCCGCACTTGAAAGTACGCTTGGCAGGCTTAACTATAGCCTGGATGATACCGCTGTTGTAAACCTTGCCCATTACCCTGACGCTGCCTACCAGGATCTTCATACCTATTTTTCGCCGCAGAAGTTGCTGATAATGGGTGTAAATGCCTTACCTGCGGCAGCACCTGCATTACAGCAAAACCAGGTTACCGGCTTAAACAGCTGCAACACCCTTTACAGTTTCAGCTTTGACGAGATGATGGAAAGCAACGATAACAAAAAGGCCTTTTGGGAACAAATGAAACAACTTTAATTATGCAGCAATTAGTTTTTGCCACCAATAACGCCCACAAGCTGCAGGAAGTAGCTGCCAAACTCAGCGGAAAAATTAGGCTTTTGAGTCTTAGCGATATAGACGAGACCGGTGACGTAGAAGAAACAGGTACCACCTTTAGCGAAAATGCCTCGTTAAAAAGCAATTATATTTATCAGAAATATCGCCTTAACTGTTTTGGTGACGACAGTGGACTTTCTATAGAAGAACTGCATGGCGAACCGGGCGTTTACTCGGCACGGTATGCAGGCAAACACGGCGACCACGAAGCAAACATCAATAAGGTTTTAGAAATGATGGCCGGTGCCGAAAACCGCAAGGCCCGTTTTATAACAGTGATATCGCTGATATGGAAGGGCGGCGAACATTTTTTTGAAGGTGCGGTAGAAGGCACCATCCGTAAGGAACGCTCCGGCACTGCCGGTTTTGGCTATGACCCAATTTTTCAACCAGATGGTTTTGACATCACCTTTGCAGAAATGAGCATGGACGAAAAAAATAAAATAAGCCACCGCGCCCGTGCCATGGAAAAATTACTGGAGTTTTTAAAAACGGTAGTGTAATTCCGTAAATTTAGCTATTGATATTTCCTGGCAACTGACAACTAAAAACTACTAACTGAAAACTAAGCCACACCCGTTCTTACCCTGCAAAATCAATCCTGCAACAATTTGTAACTAACTTATCCGTTTTGCATCTTAGCAAAAGATTATATCCCCCTGATTAAAAATGAATTTGAACTATAAAGTCTCCCTTTCGGCGCTGGCCATTGTGGCCATATCCGGCAGTACGTTTGCCCAGGTAAAGAAAAAACCGGTTGCTACTGCTTCAAAGCCTGCTGCAACTGCGCAGGTAGCCGCCAAAAATTTACCGACAGATCCCGATGTTATCATAGGCAAATTGCCTAACGGTTTAACTTACTACATCCGTAAAAATACAGAGCCTAAAAACAGGGCCGAGCTGTACCTGGTATCCAAAGCAGGTTCGGTACTGGAAGCCGATGACCAGCAGGGCCTTGCGCACTTTACAGAGCATATGGCTTTCAACGGCACGCGCGATTATCCTAAAAATCAGTTGGTAGATTATTTGCAAAAGTCGGGCGTTAAATTTGGGGCCGACCTTAATGCCTATACCTCTTTTGATGAAACGGTGTATCAGTTGCCGCTGCCTACCGATAGTGTTAAAACTTTCGAGGCCGGTTTTAACATACTTGCCAACTGGGCGGGTTATCAGACATTCGACCCAAAGGAAATTGACGGCGAACGCGGCGTGGTATTAGAAGAAGCACGCCTGCGCGGCAAAAACGCACAGGAGCGCCTGAGCAAGCAAACATTACCTGTCATCCTAAATAATTCGAGGTATGCTTTAAGGTTACCGATAGGTAAGGAAGAAACTATCAATACCTTTAAACCGGAGACCATTAAAAGCTTTTACCACGACTGGTATCGCCCCGACCTGCAGGCCGTAGTTGCCGTGGGCGATTTTAACCCGGCGCGTGTAGAACAACTGATAAAAACTAACTTTTCGGCATTAACCAACCCGGCAAATGAAAAACCGAGAACGGTTTATAACGTGCCTGCAACACCCGGCACGGCAGTAAAAATTGCCACCGATAAAGAGTTTCCTTACACCCTTGCCGAAATTATAGTTAAGCATCCTGAAACACAGGTAAAAACCACTACCGATTACCTGCAGAGTATGCGCATAGGTTTATTTAACCAGATGCTGAATGTGCGCCTGGGCGAACTCCTGCAAAAATCAAACCCGCCGTTTTTGTTTGGGCAGGCAAGTTATGGCAGCTTTATAGGCAGGCAAAGTGCGTTTAGTGCCATAGCCGTAGCTAAACCCGGCGAATTGGAAACAGCCGTAAAAGCAGTAGTAGCAGAGATTGAACGTGCCCGTATCTATGGCTTTACCGCAACAGAACTGGAGCGTGCCAAGCAGAACGACCTTACCAGTATTGATAATGCCTACCGCGAACGCGACAAAACACCGTCTGTTAATTTTGTAGGCCTGTACCAGCGCAATTTCTTAACCGGCGATGCCATACCGGGTATTGCATTTGAGTATAATTTTTACATCAACAATATTAACCGGATCACCCTTGCCGAAATGAACGCCATGGCGGGCAAGTTTATCAGCGACCAGAACAGGGTTGTAATTGTGGAGGCGCCGGATAAAGAAAAAGACAAACTGCCAGCGGAAAAAACCATTCTGGATTGGATAAGCGCCGGGGGTAAAGGTGTTAAACCATATGTGGATGAGACTAACGATAGCCCGCTGATTGCAAAAGAACCTATACCGGGCAGGATCGTATCTTCACAGGCCGATAGCATAATTGCCACCACCACGCTTACATTAAGCAACGGCATTAAAGTTATTTTAAAACCAACGCAATACAAAAACGACCAAATACTCATAAACGGCTACAGCTTCGGCGGTACCTCCCTGGCCAGCGACGAGGATTTTAACTCGGCAGACCTGGCTGCAAATATTATAGCAGCAAGTGGTGTAGGCAGCTTTACACAGGCGCAACTGGATAAAAAGCTGAGCGGCAAGAATGTAAATGTAACGCCTTACATCAGCGATATTGCGCAGGGATTTTCGGCCAGCTCAACGCCTAAGGATTTTGGTACAGCCATGCAGCTTATCTACCTGTATTTTACGCAGCCACGTAAGGATGCCAATATATGGCAGTCTAACATTGCGCAAATGAAATCTATATTACCAAACCGCAGCCTTGACCCTGCCAGTGTTTTCCAGGATACCATTACAGCAACGTTAAGCAGGCACAATTTCAGGGATATGGTAATCAGTATGGACCAGCTAAACAAAGTAAGCCTGGATAAAGCCTACAATTTTTACAAAGATCGTTTTGCCGATGCCAGCGGGTTCACCTTTACCTTAGTTGGTAATTTTGATGTGGAAACCATTAAACCATATCTTACTGCTTACCTGGGCAGCTTACCTGCATTGAACCATAAGGAAGCTTACAAAAACCTCAATATTTATCCGCCGGCAGGGCAAATCACTAAAACCGTATACAAAGGTATAGGCGATAAAAGTAATGTGCAACTGGTATTTAGCGGCAACTATGCCTATAGCGATGCCAATAACATGCAGATAGATGCGCTTGAAGCCATCCTGCAGATAAAACTGGATGAGCGCCTGCGTGAAAAAGAAGCGCAGACCTATTCGCCTGGAGTTAGGGCCAGTTATAAAAAGATTCCTAATGGCAGGTACAGCTTCACCGTATCGTTTGAGTGTGCCCCTGCCAATGTGGATAAACTGATTGCCGCCACGATGGAAGAGGTTGACAAGATTAAACAAAATGGTGCACTACAAACCGACGTAGATAAATTTGCCGCGCAGGATGCCCGCTCTCTACAAGTAGAATTGAAACAAAACGTATTCTGGGCTGGTTACCTGGGCGCTGCCTCACAAAACCAGCTGGACCCAGACGCTATTCTGAATCATGTTAGTCACCTAAGCGATGTAACCATACAAAGCACTAAAGATGCAGCCAACAAATATTTAAGCGGTAAGGATCTGCTTAAGTTTATCCTGCTGCCAGAAAAGAAATAGTAAAAACACAATTAGAACATTTAAAGGGCATGGTTTTATAAACTGTGCCCTTTTGCATTAGTAGTAAATGGTTGCAGTATAATTGATGTATAAGCTAATGCTTAACTACAATTTTCTCATCCAGAATGCGGCGGGTTCCCGGTAGGGCTGTACAGCAAACACGGGGCATTTGGCTGAAAACTTTTCGCGGTATTTATGGCTCAGGTAATTAACGGCACCTATAACCTTGTAATTATCATTGAATGACAAAAAAGCCTCCAGTAAATATTGCTCGTTCCAAAGCAGGCGTTTGTCAATGATCCAGTCTCCTGGGTAATCTTTTGGGGTAAAAACATCGTGCAGGTGCACAATAACGCCGGGCTTTAAAACAGGTAAAACTTCCAGAAAGGTAAAAAGCACATCGCCTTGCGGCCTTATGATATGTGACGAGTCGATAAACAAAATATCGTTCTCTTCCAGCTGACTGAAAAAATCCAGGCTTATGTCTTCTACTTTATTTCGTTTTAGCTTGATGTCTTTGGTTTCCAACCAGGGCATTTCATATGGCTCTATGCAAATGTGCTCACATTGATAAGCCGAATCCTCACTTTTATTTTTTTCAAGGGCGCGTAAAGTAAGTAATGTAGAAAAACCGCTGCCTACTTCTATTATTCTTTTAGGTTTAATGTGCCTAACCATGCTATAGAGGTACTCTGCATCGCCCGAGCAATAATTTACGTTATTGTAAAAAAATTCTTCGCTGTTTTTATTTTCGGGTTTATCAACAGGGATCTCTAACAATTCATTGTTATAATCAAATTGATTAAGCAATTGCAGCTGTTCTTCGTCGTTAAAATCAATTCCTGGCAATGGCCTGCTTTCATCTAATGGCTTCTTCAAATGCTTACGCGGATTGATAAGCGGCTGGTAATAATGATCAAGAACCGGCAACATCCCAACATGAGAAAAAATAGCATCTTCTATCTTAATATTTCTATTTCGTTTTAAGATAAATTTTAACCATACAGCAGAAAGGTAAGTAAGTGGCGATAAAGCAGTTAACGTTGTATAGGCAACCGGCCGTAATATATTTTTGATAGAAATATTGCGCATAAATTTAATTTTTGGTTGGCAAATGGGGTAATTGATGCGAACCTGTTATTAAGCCTGTTGTAGGTGTAAGTGTTACTTCCTAAAAATATAGATTTAAAGATTAATAATAAACACGCTAAAAGTAAACCAATGGTTAATTTTGAGAGCCTTTAATACATAAGAAAGCTAATTTCTTAGCTTCACTTACCGATTATTTAGAAATATTTTTTACTAACTACAGGTTAATTTTATGCTGATTTTTGCCGTTAATGTTTAGGGTGGAGTTTTGTAAAAATGGTATTACATGCCCATTTCGAAAGTATTTACCCAGGCATTACATCTTTATAAAGCCAAAGGTTGTGAAACTAAGGCTGATGACGAAAAGTAGTAGCTGTATAAAACCATTTATAAAATAGTATATTGTATACTATCGGCATGATAACAAAAGGGCAGCAGGTAATACAGGATTGGTACCGGAAAAAAAACTGGCAGCAATTTCCATTTCAGCAGGAAATGGAGGCGGCTTATTTAAGCGGCTATTCAGGTTTGCTGAATGCTCCTACCGGCAGTGGTAAGACCTTTGCCTTGTTTCTTCCTTTTTTAGCAGATTTTATAAACAAACACCCCGATACTTATTTAAAGCAAAGTAATAACGGATTGCTGATGCTTTGGATAACGCCGTTACGCGCGTTAACCAATGATATCCGCAAAGCTATGCAGGAAGCATGCGATGAGCTTGGCCTCCCGTGGAAAATTGCGACCCGGACAGGTGATACTTCGGCAGCAGAAAAACAGGCCTTGCGAAAAAAATTACCTGAAGTGCTGCTTACCACCCCCGAGAGCCTGCACCTGATGATGGCACAAAAGGAATATCCCAAGCTGTTTCAAAGCCTGCAGGTAGTGGTAATAGACGAATGGCATGAACTTTTAGGCACTAAACGCGGCGTACAGGTAGAATTAGGATTATCGAAATTAAAAGCGTTAAGAGCTGGGTCGGTTGGCAGGGAGGAATCAGCCGCGGGTGGTCAGTTGCCTGTTGATGGAAACAATCAAATAGAATTAAATAGTCCAAACAAAACGGCAATTATTCAACACGCAACAGACCACATACAACTGAAAGCTGAAAACATACAACACACAACCGGCAACCGCCAACCGGCAACTAAAAACACACAACCAACCACAACAATTCGAATTTGGGGTATCAGCGCTACTATAGGTAATTTAGAACAAGCCGGGGATGTTTTGCTGGGCAATGATTTCCCGAAGGATAAAGTGACCATGGTTAGGGCTAACATTGAAAAAAAGCTGCTCATCAAATCTATCATTCCGGAAAATGTAGAAAATTATTCGTGGTCGGGGCATATTGGCTTAAAACTGCTGCCACAGGTAATGGAACTTGTTGCCAAAAGCGTTACTACGCTTATATTTACCAATACGCGATCTCAGTCAGAGATTTGGTACCACGCTATTTTAGATAACTACCCGGAGTATGCCGGGGTAATGGCTATGCACCACGGCTCGTTGGATAACGAGCTGCGCAACTGGGTAGAGCAGGCATTGCACGCCCAGGCACTAAAGCTGGTGGTATGTACATCCAGCCTTGATCTTGGGGTGGATTTTCGCCCGGTCGATACTGTTGTACAAGTGGGCAGCCCTAAAGGAGTGGCCCGCTTTATGCAGCGCGCCGGCAGAAGCGGTCACCATCCTGGGGCAGTGTCAAAAGCTTATTTTGTTCCCACCCACTCGCTCGAACTATTAGAAGGTGCTGCACTTAAACAAGCCATCAGAGACGGTATTTTTGAAAGTCGCGACCCATTGCTCCTTACCATGGATGTGCTGATCCAGTATATGGTTACCCTGGCGGTATCAGACGGTTTCCGTGCCGAGGAATTATTTAAAGAAGTGATTGGCACTTACGCCTTTGCCGATTTAAAACGAAGCGAGTTTAACCAGCTATTGGAATTTATAACCACCGGTGGTAAAACCCTGGCTCAATATGACGAGTTTTTAAAAGTAGAAGTCGAGAATGGCTTGTTCAAGGTAAATAACCGACGTGTAGCCATGCGGCACCGGCTCAGTATCGGCACTATCACCAGTGAGCTTAGCATTCGTGTTAGCTGGTTAAGCGGGGGCAGCTTAGGAACCATAGAAGAATCGTTTATTTCAAAATTACGGCCCGGTAACGTTTTCTGGTTTGCGGGCCGCAGCCTGGAGTTTGTAAAAATGAAGGACATGACGGCCTTTGTAAAAAAATCAAACTCTAATAAAGGCATTATTCCAAGCTGGGCCGGTGGCAGGATGCCCTTATCGTCACAACTGGCAGCTGTTTTTAGAGATAAGCTGGATGAAGTTGCGCACGGTACAGCGCAAGACGAAGAGGTAATTGCCTTGCAGCCATTGTTCAACTTACAATCGCAGCTTTCGCATCTGCCGCAGAGCCATGAGTTTTTAATAGAATCCTTTAAATCTCGCGAGGGGCATCACCTGCTTTTTTATCCTTTTGAAGGGAGATTAGTACATGAAGGGATGGCATCGCTGCTGGCTTACCGCATCAGCCGGATAAAACCGGCCAGTTTTTCTATCGCCATGAATGATTACGGTTTTGAGTTGCTTACAGACGAAGATATCCCTATCGAAGAAGCGCTTGAAGATGTAAGCTTCTTTTCTATCGACAACCTTTTAGACGATATTCAACATAGCCTTAACGCCAATGAAATGGCACGAAGGCGCTTTAGGGATATTGCACACATCGGCGGTTTGGTGTTCACCGGGTACCCGGGACAGCAGGTAAAGAACAAGCATTTGCAGGCGTCAACCTCCTTACTGTTTGAAGTATTTAATGAATATGAGCCCGATAATCTGTTGGTACGCCAGGCTTATAACGAAGCACTTGCATTTCAACTGGAAGAATTCAGGTTGCGTATGGCGTTGCAGCGGATCATCAAACAAAACATCATCCTTAAAACCATAGAGCGCCCAACTCCTTTTGCCTTTCCGATAATGGTTGATAGCCTGGGCCGCGAAAAACTGACTACCGAAAGCCTTGAAGAACGGATTGCAAAAATGGCACGCCGTTATGATGTGGACGAGGTGGTTACCGAGGTAAAAGAAAAAAAATCACGTAAGCCCGGCGTTACCCGCAAAAAAGGCTTTTAATTGGCCGACCTTATCCAACTAAATACAAAACAAATAATTCACATAACGCTTGTAAGAATATAACCGAGTTTGAACCGTGCCTGAAAGCGATATAACACCCAAAAAAAACCAGTTGCCTGACGACTTTGAACAGGAAGACATCAAATCTGCATTGGAGATAAGGCAAACCGGCATTGACCATTTTGCAAATATGATCACCGATGTTTTCGGCAGCATTATATTCCTGTTGATCTTGTTGGGCGTTTTTGCAGTTTATGGTGCCTGGAATCTGGGGTTTTTGCCTGGATTGGCTCCTTTTGATCCTTATCCTTTTAATGTACTGGACACTTTACTTTCTGTATTTGCAGTTATCCTTTCCATTGCGGTGTTGATTAGCCAAAACCGGCAGCGCAGGCAGGAAAAAATCCGTGCGCAGGTAGAGTTTGAAGTTAACGTACGCGCCGAACGCGAAATCACAAAGATCCTTTCCATGCTGCAGGAAATACAAAGGGAACTGGGTATCAGCAAAAGCGACCCCGAACTTGAAAAGATGAAGGAAACCACAGACCTTGATCAGCTGCACCGTAGTATTGATGAGAACGAGAAATAGTTGAAAATTCTTTTTAATGACATTTGCATTACCATGCAAAAGCGCATTGGTAAAAATGTATCATTCTTCCCTACTTCTGTATAAATCGGCCTGTAAATCTCGCCATACTTTTGTTTCAACATTTAAAGAACAAGACAATGGCAAAAACAATTTTCATTACAGGCGCCTCACGTGGTTTCGGTAAATTATGGGCCGAGGCACTTTTGCAACAAGGCAATAAAGTAGTAGCAACCGCCCGTGATCTTAAAACATTGGACGACCTGGTAAACAAATACGGTAACAACATTTTACCGCTGCAACTGGACGTAAATGACCGCGAAGCAGACTTTGCAGCCATCGCGAAAGCAAAAGAACATTTTGGCAGCATAGATGTGCTGATTAATAACGCCGGTTATGGTTTATTCGGCAGCATTGAAGAGACTACAGAGAAAGAGGCTCGCGAACAAATAGAAACTAACTTCTTCGGCTTGCTTTGGTTATCGCAGGCGGTATTACCCATAATGCGCGAACAGGGACACGGCCATATTATTCAGCTTTCGAGCGTGTTAGGCCTGGTTACCTTACCGGTATTAGGCTTGTACAATGCATCTAAATTTGCGGTGGAAGGCTTAAGCGAAACATTGGCATCAGAAGTAAAAGACTTCGGCATTAAGGTTACCCTAATTGAACCAAACGGCTTTGCAACCGACTGGGCTGGTGCATCATCTATACATACTACTCCAATGCCTGAGTACGAAGCAGTAAGGGCCGGTTTCCAGGCGGCTGTAGCACAGGAAGGCCTTTTTGGCGACCCGGTAGCTACTACAGCTGCAGTACTTAAACTGATAGATAGTGAAAACCCTCCTTTACGCTTATTCCTTGGCAAACACGCTTACCCATGGGTTAAACAGGTAAACGAAGGCCGTTATGCCGAGTGGGATGCCTGGAACGAGGTTTCTAACGCGGCGCATGGCGAATAATATTAATGGTATTGCACTGACAAAATCTACGCTGTAATACGGCGTAGATTTTCGTAATTTTAAACATCATGCAGCATTTTAAAAGTTTGGCCGAGATGCACCGTTTTAACGGCTTCCCGATGCCCGAAAACCCATTGATTAGTATTCACCGGTGTGAGCGAACCTGCTCTATTGGCGAACGTGAATTTACATCAGACTTTTATATGATAGGGTTTAAAAAACTAAAGGCCGGCGTTATTTTGTACGGTCGTACCCGGTATGATCATGAAAACGGCAGCATGATGTTTGTTAAACCAAGGCAGATCATTCAGTTCAGCAGCCTGGAGTATGAAGAAGATGCTTTTATCATTTTTGTACATGAAGACTTTTTAAACGGCCACGCACTGCATGGTGAAATAAACAAGTATCCTTTCTTTGATTACGAAACCAACGAAGCGCTGCACCTTTCGCCGCAGGAAGAGCAGGTAATATGGGATCTGTTCTTTAAGCTGGAAACCGAGTACCATAATAATACAGACGAGTTTAGCCGTGATATTATGCTTACGCATATAGACTCGATGCTTAAGTATTCGCAGCGGTTTTACAAGCGGCAATTCATTAACCGCGCTGCACTATCCGGCAAAACTGTATCAAAATTTAACGAGGCCTTAGCTGCTTATTTTAAAGATGGACCACTGCTTAGCCAGGGTTTGCCTACAGTAGGTGCGTTGGCATCAAAACTAAATTTATCATCGCGTTACCTCAGCGATCTTTTAAAACAGGAAACTGGTAAAACCGCTATAGACCTGATCCATATTTACCTGGTAAATGAAGCTAAAAACAGGCTTATAGGCGATAACCAAAGTGTATCTGAAATTGCATATGAACTTGGTTTTGAAAACCTTCCCTATTTTTCGAGGCTGTTTAAAAAGGAAACCGGCATAAGCCCTAACCAGTTTAAAAAGCTGCTGCCCAATTAACGCCCTAACGAGATCTGTTTGATCTTTAAAATATGCAGCTCGTGTTTGATAACCGTAAGGCATGAGCGACAAAGGCAATCTTTATAACTTTGGGCAATATGCGCCTTTTCTTCGTCTGTAAATGAAAGCCCGCTGCACTGGCATTGTAAAATAGTGCCAACCTTACATTCAAAACCTGTACCGCAGCGCGGGCAAAATTTGTCTTCGTGCTTTGCCATAACAGAATTAAAAACCACAGGGCACTTACGCACCCCGCGGTTAGTTTTTAAATTAAATTTGTAACGTCGATTAACTCACGCGCCTGTTTAGCAGCGGCTACCATATTCTTTAAGGCAGCTTTTGTTTCGGACCATTTGCGTGTTTTCAGGCCACAATCGGGGTTAACCCAAAGGTTGCGGGCGGGTAAAAGTTCTGCTGCTTTTTCCAGCAGGTTTACCATTTCGGCAGTGGCAGGTACCCGCGGCGAGTGAATGTCATACACACCCGGGCCAATCTCATTAGGATACTCAAAATGAGAGAAAGCCTGCAATAATTCCATCTGCGAGCGCGATGTTTCAATAGTGATCACATCCGCATCCATCGCTGCAATTTGTTCAATAATATCATTAAACTCGCTGTAGCACATGTGCGTATGGATCTGCGTTTGATCCTGAACCCCGCTTGCCGAAATGCGGAAAGCTTTAACTGCCCAGTCCAGGTAATGCGGCCTGCTGGCCTTGCGTAAGGGCAAGCCTTCACGAATGGCAGGCTCATCTATCTGGATAATGCCGATGCCTGCCTGTTCCAGAGCAACTACTTCGTCCCTAATGGCAAGCGCTATCTGGTTGGTGGTAACCTCGCGTGGTTGATCATCGCGCACAAAAGACCATTGTAAGATAGTAATCGGGCCGGTGAGCATCCCCTTCATCGGTTTATCAGTTTGCGAAGCCGCAAAGCTGCTCCATTTCACCGTCATATCCTTTGGCCTGCTTACATCACCGAAAATTACCGGCGGCTTAACGCAGCGGCTGCCATAACTTTGTACCCAGCCATTTTTTGTAAATAGAAAGCCTTCCAGTTGTTCGCCAAAATATTCAACCATGTCGTTGCGCTCAAATTCGCCATGCACCAGCACATCAATACCAATTTCTTCCTGCCAGCGAATAGCTTCTACGGTTGCCTGCTCTATGGCTTCGTTATATTGTTTTGCCGTTAGTTCACCCTTCTTAAACCTGGCGCGCAATTGCCTAATGTCATCCGTTTGCGGAAAAGACCCTATTGTGGTAGTAGGAAATAAAGGAAAATTGAACCGCCTGTGCTGAATTTGCTGGCGTACTAGGAAAGCGCTTAAACGGGCGGCGTGGGCATCATTAATGGCAGCAACACGATCTTTTACTTCTGCTCGGTGTACCAGCTTTGATGATTTCCTGCTTTCAATTGCCTGTTTATTTGCCTGGCGCAAATTAGCATCGCCATTAATTATTTGCCTAAGCTCATTTACCTCGTTAAGCTTTTGCCTGGCAAAGGCCATCCAGTTTTTAATGCCATAGTCCAGTTCCGTTTCCAGGTCAAGGTCTATCGGGCTGTGCAGTAAAGAGCAGGACGGAGCGACCAGGAGACGGTCGTAACCCAATTTATCCGCAGTTTTCTTTATCAAAGCCAGCGCCTTTTCGTAATCGTTTTTCCAAACATTGCGGCCATCTACCAGGCCAAGGGAAATTTTAAGGCGCTCGGGTATCAGTGCTAACACTTCATCAAGCTGTGCAGGCGCCCTTACCAAATCAATGTGTAAGGCGGCAACCGGTAAATTAACGGCGAGCTCCGTATTGTCTTGCAATGCCTCAAAATAAGTAGTCAGCATTATTTTGATGCCGCTGGTACGGTTGGCTATGGCACGGTAGGCATACTCAAATGCTTCCTTTTCCTTTTTAGACAGATCAAGCGCCAGGAAAGGTTCATCCATCTGTATCCACGCTGCGCCTTGCTGTTTTAAGCGGTTTATGATCTCTATATAAACAGGAACCAGCTTTTTTAACAGGTCGATGCGTTCAAAACCACTTTCCTTTTCCTTGCCTAACAGTAAATAACTTACAGGCCCTATCAGCACTGGCTTGGCTCTATCGCCCACTACTTTTTTTGCCTCATTGTATTCGCCGAATATCTTTTCAGAAAATATGCGAAACTCCTGGTCAGCGCTAAATTCCGGCACTATGTAATGGTAATTGGTATCAAACCATTTGGTCATTTCCATAGCGGTGATATCCAGCCCGTCTTTCTGGTATCCGCGGGCCATGGCAAAATACAGATCTATTTCGCTGTTGGTTTTAACATCTGCAAGCACAGGTGTGTAACGCTGGGGGATAACACCCAGTAACAGGTTCATGTCCAGCACCAGGTCGTAAAAACTAAAATCGTTGCAGGGAATTAGGTCGATACCTGCATCAAGCTGGGTTTGCCAGTTTTCTTCTTTGATCTTCCTGGCAACCTGGTAAAGTTCCTTCAGGTCGGTTTTTCCTGCCCAATAGTTTTCGCAGGCTTTTTTTAATTGTCGATGATTACCAATGCGCGGGTAACCAAGATTTTGCGTTAGCATTTTCTTTTAATGATTAAATAAATAAATCTGTTAAAAGCGCTTTAGCTAAACTTCGCAATATTTTGCAGGAAAGAAGAAATGAGTACGCGCCGGGTTACGGGCAGCAGGGATGCCGGCCATAAAAACCATCAGTGCAGATCATTTGCTTTATTCCGCGAAAGCATTGTCCATTCGGTAAGAGGCAGGTCTCCTGGCTTGTAACATTTCTGCCGTCCTTCCCATTCGCTTTTAAACGAACAGTGGATCTGATTGGCAGAAACCTGGTTGTGTTACTTACAGTTGCGCGACAGCCCGTGATTTACACACGGTTCCCTATTAATCTACGTTTAGTAAAACCTATTTCCGTTTGATGAAGTATGGTAAAGAACTTATCAAAACAAAAGTATATAATAAGCTTGTAAAGGGCAAGGGGAATTTCGGTTGTGGGTTGTGGGTTGACCGTTTTGGGTTGCCGGTTGCCAGTTGTGGGAAGAAGAGAGAGAAGTGGATTAAAAGGATTTTGGCTTGATTGCGGTTTTGCTGTCTTAAAACAAAGCGAGGCAACCTTTTTCAAAGTCGCCCCGCTTTACTTAAATAATAAACTAAACCCCTATTTCTCGTTCGACATGGAATACGGGAAACTTTCTTTTTCAGTGCCCCGCTGCTTGTTAGGCTGCGGCGACATGGTGTAATCCAATACCGCACCGTTTAACAATTCTTTATGGCTCAGCCAGTTGTTGCCGTATGGCTTGCCGTTAATTTTTAAAGTGCCAATATATTTGTTAGCAGCGCTGTTATTTGGCGCATTAATTACTATCTGCTTTCCGTTCTCCAGGTTAACGGTAAGCTTTTTAAAGTAAGGTGTACCCAATACATACTGGTCGCTGGCCGGGGTTACCGGGTAAAAGCCCATGGCCGAAAATATATACCAGGCCGATGTTTGTCCGTTATCCTCATCGCCGCAATAACCATCCGGCGTGGCTTTGTATAATTTATTCATGGTTTCGCGTACCCAGTATTGCGCCTTCCATGGTTCGCCTGCGTAATTATACAGGTATATCATGTGCTGTATAGGCTGGTTACCATGTGCATACTGCCCCATGTTTGCAATCTGCATCTCGCGGATCTCGTGGATCACGGTACCGTAATAACTGTCATCGAATATTGGCGGCAGGGTAAATACCGAATCGAGCTTGGCTACAAACTGTTTGTTACCGCCTACTAAGTTTATCAGGCCCTGTACATCATGAAATACGCCCCAGCTATAATGCCAGCTGTTACCTTCGGTAAAGGCATCGCCCCATTTAAATGGGTTAAAAGGTGTTTCAAATGTTCCGTTCTCGTTCTTGCCGCGCATCAGTTTTGTCGACGGGTCAAACAGGTTGCGGTAGTTCATGCTCCGCTTTTTATAGATCGCAATTTCAGACTCTGGCTTATTCAATGCCTTGCCCAGTTGATAAATGGCAAAATCGTCATAAGCATATTCAAGCGTACGGGCAGCATTTTCGTTTATTTTAACATCATAAGGCACGTAACCTAATTTGTTATAATATTCGACACCGCGCCTGCCGGCCGCATTAGGGCCCTCGTGGTTGGCATCGTGCTTTAAGGCTTCAAACAGTGTATTGATGTCATAACCCCGCAAGCCTTTTATATAAGCTTCTGCCACTACCGACGCAGAATTATTTCCTATCATACAATCGGCATATCCCGGGCTCGACCATTCGGGCAGCCAACCCCCTTCTTTATAGTCGTTTACCAAACCCTCCTGCATTTCCTTACAAACAGAAGGATAAACCAGGTTTAAGAAAGGATACAGGGCGCGGAAAGTATCCCAGAAACCGGTGCCTGCAAAAAGGTATCCCGGCATGGTTTTACCATTGTAAGGGCTGTAATGCACTTTTTCGCCTTTGGCATCAATCTCATACATTTTATGCGGAAAGAAAAGCATGCGGTACAAGCTTGAATAGAAAGTGCGTGTTTGGTCGACCGTACCGCCGGATACCGATAAACGGCTCAGTGTTTTATTCCACACCGCTTTTGCTTTTTGTTCGGTAGCATTAAAATCATCATTGGCCAGTTCGCGTTTCAGGTTCAGTTCGGCCTGCTCCTGGCTGATGAACGACGAAGCAACGCGCAAATGAACTTCCTCACCTTTCCTGGTCTTAAAAGATATAACCGCTCCCGCATGGTCGCCTTTGTATTCTAACGAGCTACCGTCCAGCTTATCATCGTGCCAGGCAGAGGCTACGGTAAATGGCTTATCTATATAGATTACAAAATAGTCTTTAAAATTATCGGTTACCGCGCCGCTGTTTTTGGTACTGTAGCCAATGATCTTACCTTCTGATGGAATAATCTTTACATAAGAGCCCTTATCAAAAGCGTCTATGATAATATGCGAGCTGTCGCTTTTAGGAAAGGTGAAACGGAAATTAGCCGCACGTTCCGTTGGCGTAATTTCGGTTGTAATATCGTAATCAGCTAAATAAACGCTGTAATAGTAAGGCTGGGCAATTTCTGCCTTGTGCGAAAACCAGCTTGCCCGCTCCATATCGTTCAGCTTTATTTTTCCGGTCTCCGGGAAGATAGAGAACATGCCGTAATCATTCATCCACGGCGATGGCTGGTGCGTTTGTTTAAAGCCTAATATCTTATCTGCCGAATAAGAATATTGCCAGCCGCTACCCATTTTACCGGTTTGTGGTGTCCAGAAATTCATGCCCCACGGCAGCGCAATGGCCGGGTATGTATTGCCATTTGATAACGATGGCTTTGAATCGGTGCCCATTAAAGGGTTAATGTAATCCACCAGGTCATTGCTGCCCGCCGCCGATTGCGCCAATGAAGCCAGGGGAAGAAGCAGGGCGGCTAATAAAGTAAATTTTTTCATGTAAATAATTAAAGGGTATTTTGGATAAGGTTCAGGCAGCTCTGTTTTTTAATCTTTTATAATCTTTATTATTATTGGTTAATGACAACAGGAGAACAAAAAAACTTCCGCACGCAATTGCTCGCGTACGGAAGCAAATCAACTTTCTCACCAGTTGTCTTTACCATTTAATGGTTACGGTAACACCATTGGGGCTATTTGCAAAACCCAGGTATTCAGTATTTGAAGATGCATCCCATGATGATTTTACATCGCTAATGGTTTGCCCTTTTTCGTCTGTTACTACTACTTCTTTAGGCTGGCCCGGCAATAGTATGCGTGTGCTGTTAAGCGTTTTAGCAGGGCTTTTAACCACAAACGAATAGCTGTTAGTAGTTACCTTTTCATCATAGGTTCTTGCAGCAGCCGCCAAAACCTGCGGGCGTTTTTTATCTGGCACACGGCTTACTGCGTATAACAGCGACTGCTCACCGGGGTGTACGACTTTTTGGGCCAGTACAGGTAGTGTAGGGTCAAAAAGATCAATTACAGGGCCTTGAACGCGGTAAGATGTCGTATCGGTGTTTTCGTCCATAACAGATACGATATCATAAGGACCGCGTTCCAGGTAAAAATTATTTTTGAAAGGAAGCTCACCGGCATGGGCATCCTTTTCATAAGCCTTTTTCAACAGATCAATGTAAGCAGCATCGTTACCGGGCTGCATGATAAAGTCTTTGGGATTTTGCCTTAACACGTATACCGCTCCTTTTCCTACTTTAAATACGCCATCTGCTGCTTTTGGATTGATGCCTAACAAGGTAAACAGGTGCTGAGACGGGGCAGTAAATTTATTGCCTTTTGTATCCCACCACTCCATTACATTCTGGTAAGGATCATCGTCTTTACCTATATACATTAATACACCGCCTGCCTTTACCCATTTTGCAAGATTGGTATGCACATCGGGTGTCATAGGTTTCATATTTGCGTAGCTCATTACCAAAACCCTAACATCTTTTAATGTTGCCGGATAACCAAGGTTTTCCATGTGTACGGTTTGTACCGGTACGCCCCTTTTTACCAATGGTAAAGTTTGCCCATAGAAAATAGAAAAGCGGGGGTCTTCAAAACCGTTATGCGTTGGATAGCGCTGAAACATCAATGAGTTACTCATTAACACACCGATACCGTTTACACCCGATACCCTGTTAGGCGATAGGGGCATGCTGTTCAAGGCGTTTACCATTATCTGCATCTGGGTAGAATAAAATTGTGGGATCAGAATCTTTTCAGAACTGTTAGGCACCGGGTATGGATGTGTGTAGATACGCTCTGGCCATGGCATCACTTCGTAGTTATCAACCATGGGGTACAATATTTTGGCGGTAAAGGTTGCCTGGTAATTGCGTTTGTAGTCGCTCCAATCATGTACGCGGTCTTCAATCGGGTCGGTTAGCAGGAACACCTTGCGTTTGGTTGGTGCGGTCATAGAAACGGCCGATCCGTATTCTAAAAATGCGTTTTCAAATACGCGCTCTTTTTCTTTACCGTCAAAAAATGTCGGCTCGCGCGCGGTGCCTGTCCAAACCTGGGCTATGTAACCATCTATACTCGGTAAAGAGGCTAAACTTGCTTCCGGACTAACAATTTGCCATGATGAATAATTCACCAGCGAGTGCGTAGCAATAAACACTTTAATGTTCATGCCTTTGCTTTTACCATATGATTTTGCATACTCTGAAACCTGTTTAATGGCATCATAATACAAATGGTATTTAAGCTTGCTTGATAAGTAAGTATTCTCGGCAGATGCATCCTGCGGTTTCCATGGGAAGCCGTAATATTTTTGCCATTCTTCTTTAAAAGGTGCACTGTAACCTGCACGTGCCCAAAACTCTGGCTCTTCTAAAAATATGGTGCTGATGTTTGCATCAATAACCCGCTTAACCACTTTTTCTTTCATGTAATTGATGAAAGATTGTACCGGAACCACGTAAGGCATGTTACGCCCGTGCATAATGGTATCGCCTTTTATAGTCACCTGGCCAACGCCCAGGTGGTTTTGCCCATCCCATTTACCAAGAAAGTAGTCGAAATATTCGCCCCACGCAATACCGGTCATAAAGTTAACCTCGTAGCCGTGGTCGCGCCATGATTTTACGCGCTGCTCAAAGGTTATACCGCCACGGTCATTCGCGCCATAAACAATGGCGATATCAGATCGTACGTCAATCTCCGGGATCCAGGCGCTGCTGGTTTGAAAAGCAGTTTTCTGCTTAGAGATAATAGGATCGGTGTTTTGTGCGAAGGCCGTTGCCGTTGAAAGCATTAAGCCGCAAAACAGAACAGGTATTTTCATTTATAATGTTTTTAAACAGATGCAGGATCGAAAATAAAGGGCCCGGTATAACCGGGACCCTTCCCCTTAATTAAACTTATTGATGTGACACTAAAACAGGCGTGCTATAGTTGTAATAGCCGAGGCCCGCGTTGATTTTGGCACCTACACGGAAATAAACGTCCTCGGCAGGTAAACCTGGCTTAGTTGTTAACGTAACAACCTGATGATTAACTAGTACTGCTGTATTTAAACTATCAGACACTGCTGCAAGTGTAGAGTACCTGCCATCATAATTCGCGTCGCTGCAATTAATACTGGTATTGCTCACGTACAAATTAATGTTCGATACCGGTAACTGGTAGTTTGGATCTTTTGTACCTCTTGTAATTTGCACCTGTACACTAACAGATTTATCGGCATTTAATACAGGCTGGCCAACTAAATCCACTCTCAAAAAAGGCTGAACCTTAAAATTTATATTCGCAGAATTTTTTAGCACGATACTTTTACTTGAATCCGCAGTTACCGCACCCGAACCATCGGTCTGCACAACCGGTACAAAAGCGCCTTCTACCGAAATTTTATAAGTTGCTGCAAAAACCTTGGTGTCGCTAAAGGTGCCATCCTGTTTTGATTCCAGGTAAATTGGAACCGGGTTGCTGCTGTAACTTGTTTCAAGCAATTTAACGCGGGTACCACGGCCTCCAATCTCTGTTTGTAATGTTTTACCGGTAACCTCGTCAATGGTGCTGCCGGTTAACGTGCTTGATGGGCCGGCATAATTATCCACTTTGCTGCATGAGCTCATTGCGGCTATAGCCAGGCATAATGCAGCGTAAAAAAATGTCTTTTTCATATTAATATTTTAAAAACCAGGGTTCTGAATTAAGTTAGGGCTTTTTGAAATAGCACCGCCGGGTAACTGCTCATAATACCACCTTGTATCATAAGTATAAACGTCGTTACGCTCATCCGTACGCTGATCAAAGAAATATTTTCCGGCTTGTGCTGCAAAGAATGGCATCAATATTCTGTAAATTCTGCCGTTTTGTTCTTTGTCAAATGTCCTCCACCTTTTTAAGTCCCAATAAGTTTTATTTTCAAAAGCAAGCTCTTTCCTTCTTTCTTTACGCAAGGTATCAATAGTAGCTGTACCGGTTAAAGGAGTGGCGCCTGCCCTTGAACGGATCTGGTTAATAATGGTAAACGGATCAGAAGAGGTAACATTATTTGTTTGACCAAGGCTTTCCAGCTCAAGTGCTGCTTCTGCTCTGTTTAATAAAACTTCAGCATAACGCATTTCTATCCAGGTTTGGGTTTCGTTGTTTTCCAGCACCTGCGACGTAGCCAAATTAGGATTTAACCATTTCCTGATAGAAAAGCCGGAAATAGCGCAAGTTTGATCACCTGTAAAAATACCGCTTGATCCTGCAGGGTTTATTTTTGTTCCATCGGCCAGTGTGTATGGAGTTTGATCTACGGTTGATGATGTTACAAGGTTTGTAGTAGGATATAAATTTCTTGACCCTGCCGGAAGTAACGGATTTATCCCCGAAGCTACTGCTCCTGTATAAATCCCCCTGCGGATTTCGATATTCTGACCTTTAAATACGTCGCCGGGCAATATTACTGTCGCTCTTAGCCTTGGTTCGGCATTAGCAAAAAGATCCATTGTGTTTGTGTATAAATTATAATGGCCGCTTGCATCAAGCGTTTTAATAGTACCATCAGAATTTTTCGGCAAGCCATCAAACATCTCCACAAAATCAAGCGTAGGGTTAACTTCTGATGAGTAACCGTTAGGGCCCATTAACTGGCGCGGAACGTTATAAGCATCATAACCATGCACCGAGTTTGGATATTGGTACTCGCGTACAAATATATTTTCCTTGCTTGCCGCATCAGAGAAAAGATTTACAAAGTTTTGGTATTGTGCATTCTTATCGGTAGCCGACCAGCCTGATAAATAAAGGCTGTACACACCATCTAATAATTTAGAAGCATCATATGCTTTTTGAAAATAAGTTGCAGCTGCACTTGCAGGTATACCGCAAAGCTGATTTTTATTTCCATCAAACAAGGTAATGTTGTTATATTTAGCAATCGATCCTGCATAAAGCATTGCACGTGATTCAAACGCAGCAGCAACATATTTATTTGCGCGGCTACCATCGCCATAATCTGTATTAACAGCAGGCAAATTAGCAATGGCAAAATCAAAATCGCTTGCAACCTGGTCCCACACAGCTTGCTCAGAAGAACGGGGAACCTTTAAATCGGTAATGTCCGATCCCGGAGTATAGTTCAGTACTTTATTGACGATTGGCACGCCGCCGAAACGTTTTACCAAACCAAAATAAGTCATACCCCTGATAAAGTAAGCTTCGCCCAACCACTGATTTATTTGTGCAGTTGAAAAATTGGCTGCATACTGAGGTAATGTCTGGATGAAGTAGTCACAATCATGTATTACTGTATATGAACCGCCCCAGATATCCCAGCTCCAGCCGCCGAAGTTTTCCTGCATTGAGCTTGTCTGGTCCCTGCTCAGTGCTTCTCCTGTGGTAGCGGGTGTTGGGCTTATTATCCAGAAGAAATTTAAACCCCTGGCCGGCGAATATCTGAAATCTTCAATAGGCAGTTCGCTATATAGGCGTGCCATATAAGCTTGAATACCGCCATTTGTGCCGAATACGTCCGGATCCTGGATAATGTTTTTTGGAGGTATGTTCAGCTTTCTGCAAGCCGACATTCCTGCCATTAAGAATACTAATAGTATTAAAAATCTATATTTTTTCATGATGATGTTGCTGATTAGAATTTGACATCTAAACCAATATTAAATAATTTATCGAGCGGATACAGGTAACCGTAAGTTCCTGTAGGATGCTCTGGGTCAACATACTTAACCTTGGTGAAAGTAAGCAGGTTGTAACCGTTAGCGAATACCCTTACGCTCCTAACGCCAATTGCTTTTAATGCCTTGCTTGGTAAAGTATAACCTACTTCGGCACTTTTTAACCTTATATAAGCTGCATTGGTATAATTAAATGTTGAATTGGTATTAGCTGTTGTACCTGTATAAGCAAATTTTCCCGGCACCCAAACCGTATTAGGGTTATAAGGGTCGGCTGTTGGATCGGCAGGGTGCCAGTCGTTATTGAATTGGGTTAAGGCACTACCACCACCCCAAAGTGGGATGTTCAACTGTTCTACGTATGATACGCTGTAAATACCGGTTCCCTGAAGTAATAAACTAAAGTCAACATTTTCATAAGAACCACCTATCGTTAAACCATAAGTGATCTTAGGGTTAAATGTCTGAGCAGCGTTTGCCCCGTTGCCATAAGCTATAGGGTGTATGTCGTTACCATCAATCTGGCCGTCGCCATTCCAATCCTGGTATATGTAATCACCCACAACAGTACCTCTGCCTACAGCGACAGGACTGTTCAATATCTGCTGATAATTTTGATATTGGCCATTGCCGCCGTAGCCGGTTACTATGCCCTGATTTCTTTGTGTTTGCAGGTTTTGCCAATCCAGGTAAGAGTTTCCTTGTTTTGACTGTGCATAAACCGTGTTTTTGGTATTGCTATATAAGAAAGTACCCTTTACATTGTATCTGAATTTACCGAAACCGCCATGATGCCCAACTTCAAAGTCAATACCGCTGGTGCGGTCGCCGTTTAAGTTAGCCTGCGGAAGCGAAGTACCTAACACATCTGGTACCTGTAATACTGCAGAAGCAAGTAATCCTCTTCTGTCGCGAATAAAATAATCAAAAGTAATATTAATAGCACCTTTAAACGCATCAATGTCTACACCTGCATCAAAAGTGTGCGAGGTTGACCATGTAACGTTAGGATTAGGAACACCTTTACTTTGAACGGCGTTTACAAAACTATTTCCAAAAACTGCGCCGGTTGGCAGTTGGTTGTTGGAACCCTGTGCGGGGTAGTAATAGCCGTTAAGAAACTGATAAAAAAGTGTTCCGTCATCACCTAACACACCGTATGATCCACGCAGTTTAAAATTATCTATTACCGAAGAAAGTGCAGATGAATTTTTCCAGAAGTTTTCGTCTGATATTCTCCATCCTAAAGATGCAGACGGAAAAAATCCGGCGCCCTGTGTTGGTGAAAACTTAGATGACTTATCATTTCTGAAACTAAACTCTGCGAGGTATTTTCCTTTATAATCATAAGTTAGCCTGCCAACCAGTGAATTAGTAGCGTATTGATAAAGGGCCGAGTTTCCGGCATCCTGGCTCGCATTTTGGTTTGCTGCATTACCGGCAACGATCTGATCTACCGGTATTGCAAGCTGCCTGTAAGCAGAAAAGTTATCGCCGCTTTGTTCGTTTCCTTCATATAGCAATAACGCGGTCAGATTATGGCCTTTTCCAAAAGTATGGCTATAATTAATTGATAGCTGGTCGGTATTTTTTGGATAATCGTAATACTGACGCTGTACATAAGCAGGCGAATTGTTTAGCGTAGGCGTATAAGTTTGTGAAGCCGCGTTGTACTCATAAAGATTATATGACTCCTGGAACGTTTTATTGTCCTGGATCTGCTCATCATAACTATACAATGCTTTGATGGATAAGCCAGGTACAAATGGCACTTTATATTCAAGGCTTAAAGAGCCGTCGAAAAATTTGTTAGTTTGTTTAGTATAACCATTGATATCGGCATCTCCATAAGCTATCGGGTTGCCGCCATCAACCTGCCCTTTTAAATAATATGGTGCCGTATTGTTTGCATAAATAGTTTGGGTAGGCAACTCACGCCATGCTTCCCTGGTTGTATACCAGAATGGCTCAGCAGGTGAGTTTTTAATATCCGATATAGCGCTCATGTTCAGGTTCACAGTTAGGTTTTTACCTACCTTGCTGGTTATGTTTGAACGCACATTATATCGTTTGTAATTAAGATCGTTGCTTTGCAAAATACCATCCTGGTCTGTAAAGCCGCCACTTAACAAATACTGCGTATTTTCGGTACCGCCTGTAGCAGTTAAGTTATGCTGCTCCTGCATAGCCGACTTCTTAAAGGTTGCGTCATACCAATCGGTACTTTGCCTGCTGCCGTTTGCATAAGCTGCAAACGCAGATGGACCATAAACAATAGCCTGCTGATTATGTAATGCCTGCTGATTAACAAGTGTCATATAATCAGTAGCATTAACAGGTTTTGGCAAGCCAGATGGCACCTGAAAGCCATAGGTGCCCGTATAGCTTAACTGTAGCGTCCCGGCCTTGCCATGTTTGGTAGTAACCAAAATAACACCATTTGCCGCCTTAACACCATAAATAGCTGCAGATGCATCTTTTAGTACCGAAATACTTTCAATGTCGTTAGGGTCAAGCCTTGAGAGAATGTTACTTGTACCAATGGAGTTGTCGCCATTACCGCCGGTAGCAACAAAATCCGGTTGTTGTACTCCGTCGATAACAATCAGCGGGTTACCTAAACCACGTATCGAAATGTTATTAGCAAAATCGCCGGGTTCAGAGGTGTTTTGTGTTACCTGTAAACCAGCCACCTTACCGGTAAGCATATTTTCTACGTTTTCGTTTTTGGTGGTAACAATATCCTGCGAGGTTACCGAAGAAATTGCACTGGTTAGCGAAACTTTTTTCTGAGTACCGTAGCCTACTACCACCACCTCGTTAAGGTTTGACGAACTTGGGGTAAGCCCTACATTGTAAACTTTTTGATCTGTAACTGCTACTTCTTTAGTTTCGTAACCGATAAAAGTGAAAACCAACGTGGCTCCCTTATCGGCACTAAGGGAAAACTTACCGTCTAAATCTGTGGCAACGCCAACGGTAGTGCCTTTTATTTTAACACCTGCACCCGGAACAGGTAAGCCTTTCTCGTCGGTAACAACACCGTGTATGGTATTGCCGCTTTGGGCCAGGGTTGATAAACTGAGGAGCGAAAACACAAGAAGTACTCCATATTTGAAGAGTGCTTTCATGAATTTACCCCGATGATAGATGCCATTACACCTACCACGATTGGTAAAGGTTTGCTTCATAAATAAATTTAAAATTGGTTAATTGGTTTTATTCTCTTGCCATTCATGCAATTGGTTGAGCAAGGATTTTTGCTTTTTAGGTTTGCTGTTTGGCGTAACAATAATATGTAGTTGTGTATTAAAAGTGGGGTTAAAAGATGGGTTAATCTCATTTAAATTTCATTAACCTTAAATTATTAACCCGTTTTTTAAACCAGATAAATATTAAAAAAGCGCCTTTTCAAGTCAAAAACGCACTTTTGAATGATATAAAAGAAAAATGAAATTTTTTGATTATTTGGCAGTGCAAATTTTTTCAAAAGGCACTGTGTATTGAACTCCCAATGACTTCTCATATTCGGCGGCAAATTCTTCGTACTGTTTGCGGGCGTGTTCAATGCCTTTTATGCGCCTTATGGACTTTAATTTATATTTAATGGCCGTATCATTAAACGGATCGATTGTTAAAACAAAGCGGGTAATATCAATCGTTTTTTTGTAATCGGCTTCCTCGTAAATTCTTTTGATTTCGGGCTGTATATGGGTCACCACAGACTCCTCGTAGTTCACCTTTACATCGTCCAGCCAGGGTTCAGATATATATTGCAGCAAATCGCCTCTTGAAATGGTAGTAAATATATCGAGTATAGATTCTGCTGATGCTTTACCGAAAGCATTTAGATGTTTTATGGTATCCGTTACCAGGAAATAATCACAAAACAGGATATCATCCAGTTTGAAGCAATAGGTATCATTTACAAAGGTTAGTTCTAACCCATTAATATCATTGATGATATTACGCAAATGATTGATAGTCACACCCTTGATATTTTTTGTTTTTGCAATATCCTTATCGGGCCATAAAGTGGCAGAGATCTTTTTTGAAGTTACCCCGCACTCGTCTTTACTATTAAGCAGTATAAGGATGAACAACTGCCTTATTTTAGGACTAAACAGGTAAGTAATATCGCGGCTGCTTTTATCATAAACGGTAAATTCACCTAACAGGTAAACGGCATTATTGAGCCGGGCATCAGTTTTTGCAGGGGCGCCCGTCACGGCAGCGTCCTGATCTTCGGTTGATATTATTACCTTGCTTTTATCTTTGCTTCTTTTAAGATAACCTAAACCGAAAGACAGTATGGCTACTATTACAGCTATGCTGTAAATATATTCGCTACTTTTGTTAGGAGCACTTTTGCCGGTTTGCGATGCAATATAATCTGCTTCTTTAACCGGGGGCGAGGCAAGAGAATAAAGCCTAACGGTAGAATAATCGGGTGTGGTAAATTCCTGTATAGCACAATAAAAGGTTTCCTGCTGCTGGTTGTAAAACAAATTAATATCGCTTTCAATCCGTTCGCCCTTTGCCGGGATCACACCGCTCACAATCTCGTATGATCCATCTTTTATCGAAAATTTATACAATCTTAAGCTGGTTTTAGGCTTATCGTGCGCATAACAAATGGCGTAAAAATATTTTTTATCTTTCGAAATGATCAAATTATTGGCGGCAACGAAATCTTCGGCAGGCGATTTAATTTCCCAGCATTTTTTGATGCTATGATTACTCAGGTTTACACAATTCAGATCGTAAAAATGCCTGCCACCCACAACCTGCTCGCCCGATTGATTTCCATATCCGCCAAAAATGTAAACGTTGTTGTTATCATCGGCACTGCTATACCCCGAAAAAAACCGCGGATTAATGTTATCACCCGTAAAAGCAACTTTATCCCAGCTATCTGCCTGCTTATTGTAAGTAAAAAAGTCTTTGTAATAGGCGTATGAACCATAACCACCAAAGAGATAGAATTTGTTCTGATCTGCATCATAAAACAGGTTATGGTGGTGGCGCTGCTCTGGAATGGTGCCATTGCCTACAGTTGCCCAGGTGAGTGTTTTAAGATCAAGTGCCGCAATACTTGGGGCAGGCTTAGGTGCCTTGAGGGTTTCATACGCATAAAGCACATTTTGCTTAGTGTTGATAATGCTTTTCCCCAAATGCAGCGGAACAGGACAAGGGTTAGCGTAAGCTTGTTTTGATAAAAAGTTGCGCTGCACATCATAACTGAACAACGAATCGCTTTTAAACATCAGCAACTTTTGCGAGGCAGTATCAAAATTTACACCGGTAACTTCTTTAAAGTTCTTTGTGAGTTTAGATGCCCAGAAATAAGATTCATTGATGAGCCACACTGGATTTTCTACAAAGCCAAGATCATCATTTTCACTGCTGAATACCTTATTACCGGCCCACTCATTTAAAGGAAAATGATAAGTTTTTTCGCTATCGCTTATGGTAAGATCCCTGATGGCCATTTTAGGCACATCAAAATAATGCTCGTTTTTGCCAAAAAATATTTTAGGGGCCATGAGACGTTCAAAACCGAAACCACCTGCACGGTACCATTTATTGTTAATGAACACACCTACGGTACTTTTGGCAAGGTCAATATCCAGCTTAATTTTCATCCAGTTCCTTTTCTTAAGCTGGCTTAACTTAAGCGGTATGTTTATTTTATTGCTTTTGCTATCTATATTGAAATTAAGATAGGGCGCATTGTTGAAGTAAATAGAGCTAAGGCTATACGAATTACCCTTTGCATCCGTTATGTTTAGGATATAACCAAGGTGTTCGTTATCCCACAAAGAGAGGTCAAACGCGATGGCTAAATGATCATGAAACTCTGGCTGGCTGTTCTTAAAAACGTTGTAAGAGGTGCGTTTGCTTAGCAAACTATCGTTTGAATTGAATTGCAGACCCTGCGCATGTGTATTTATGCCCGCAAAAAGTAAAGCAAAGAGCATAACAATCTTAAATACCCGCAACCTAAGTATCAAAGCTTTATATCCCTTTATCATTTAATCAATCTGTTAAAACGGCTTGCACACCGTACTCAAAGGCTAAATTAATGATTTTTTAATGTCAGGAGTAGAAAGATATTAACGTTGTTGACGGAACTGAAGGCAACTTGAGTAGTTTAATTTTTGCTTTCGTTTACGCTCTGAAAGCTAAAGGCTTTAAAGTGGTTTGCTTTTTAAAATAATTTGAAAAGTGGGCCAGGTCATCAAAGCCGAGGGTGTAAGCTATATCAGCCACGCTCCAATGCGTTTGTTTCAGTAATATCTTTGCTTCCTGTATCAGTCTTTTGCCAATTATTTCGCTGGTGGTGTTGCCGGTTGCTTCTTTTAATACCTTGTTCAGGTGGTTTACATGAATGGCCAGGCGGTCGGCGTAGTCTTTTGGGGTACGCAGGTTTAATCTCTGATGAGCAGATTCGAGCGGGAACTGCCTTTCCAGCAATTCGATGAAAAGCGAAGTGATCCTTTCAGAGGCATTTTGACTGGAGCTGAGTGCCGATAAGGGCTGTAGTTTTTGCCCGTAATGAATAAGCTCCAGCACCAGGTTGCGCAATAGGTCGTACTTGTATTTGTAATCGCTGTCCATTTCGCGCATCATTTTGCGAAAGATGTACTCTATTTCTTTAACCTCATCCTCGGAAAGTTGAAATACAGGAAACTGCCCGGGCTGAAAGATGGGCAATTCATCCAGTAAAACCCCTGCTTTTCCAGGCGAAAGAAAATCAGGTGTAAAAATGCAGAACATGCCGGTCTGGTTGGCATCAGCAGGCACCCAGTGGTAAGGTATTTTAGGCGTAGCAAATAACAAAGCATTTTCCTTTACGTCAATGATCTTATCGGCGTACTCGGCACTGCTTTTACCCCTTAACCAGCTAATTTTATAATATGCCCGCCTGCTGTAGAGCATTACGCGGTTGCCGGTTGCCTTATCAAACAGCTTTTCGCTCTCAAACACATTGAAATGACCAATCTCCCGGGCCATACCTTCCGGCAGCGGCGCATTGTTCCGCTGGTAAAAATCGTCGAGTGTGGTATTGGCAATCATTCTATATCAAAATTACCTTAAAATATCCAATTCGTTTTGCAGGGATCAATCCAATTTTTGAAAAAATCAAATAATTCAAACTTGCTTTTGATTTTAAGACCAGCGGTCAATTATATTATTTACATTGTATAAGATATGAAAACAATAACTGCCAAAAAATTAATTTCACATTTTACAGAAGTTTTAGATCAGGTTAACGCCGGTGTAGAATTTGAAGTTGTTAATGAAAGAAAGGACGTAGTAGGGTATTTTACATATAAAACACCAAAAAATAAACTAAAGATTGGTTTGCTAAAGCACAAAGGGAATGTTGTTTTTAAAGATGGGTTTAAAATAACATACGAAGAACTTTTTAGGCCTTAAGCGATTACAAACAACCTTACACTACTAACCAAAGATAAAAATTTAGCGCACTACAAAAAACAGGGCTTAAATATCGTCTGGTAAGCTTCCCCAAAACATGTAGTTGTAATATAATCTATTACTTTGAACGACAAATAACGTACCTTACACAAAATTAGTGTAAGTACGCATGCCTTCTCCAACCAACTCAAATCTCGAAAACAAAATTTCCACTTTACCTAAAACACCAACCGGTATCAGCGGGCTCGACGAAGTAACACTTGGTGGCTTGCCCACCGGGCGCCCCACCTTGATCTGCGGCAGCGCAGGTTGCGGTAAAACGCTGTTTTCGTTAGAGTTTATTGTGCGCGGCGCATTAGAGTTCAATGAACCTGGGGTGTTTATTGCTTTTGAGGAAAAGGCCGATGAACTGGCAACCAACGTTGCTTCCTTAGGTTTCGACCTTAATAAGCTGGTTGAAGAAAAAAAGATTAAGATAGACTACATACACGTTGATAAAAGCGAAATTGAAGAAACCGGCGAATATGACCTGCAGGGCTTATTCATCAGGCTCGGTTATGCAATTGATAGTATTGGTGCCAAACGTGTGGTGCTGGATACGATAGAAAACCTGTTTGCGGGCCTTTCTAACCAGGCTATTTTAAGGGCAGAGATAAGAAGGCTATTTCAATTTTTAAAAGATAAAGGCGTAACCGCCATTATAACCGGCGAGCGTGGTGAAAACACACTTACCCGCCAGGGTCTGGAAGAATATGTATCAGATTGCGTTATCCTGTTAGATCATCGCATTATTAACCAGATCTCCACCCGCAGGCTGCGCGTTATCAAATACCGCGGCTCGGTGCATGGTACTAATGAGTATCCATTCCTTATTGACGAGGATGGCATATCGGTATTGCCGGTAACATCCCTGCTGCTCAACAAAAAAGTATCGAGCAAACAAGTAGGATCAGGCATTGCATCGTTGGATAAAATGCTTGGCCACGGCGGCTTTTATGAAGGCAGCAGCGTCCTGGTATCTGGCACAGCGGGTACAGGCAAAACAAGCGTTGCAGCAAGTTTTGTAAACGAGGCCTGCAGCAAAAATGAACGCTGCCTGTTTTTCGCCTTTGAAGAATCACCCAATCAAATAATCCGTAACATGCAGTCAATTGGCATAGATCTGCAAAGCCATGTAGATAGCGGCCTGCTGCAATTCCACGCATCGCGCCCAACGCTTTACGGACTCGAAATGCACCTCGTAGCTATTCACAAAGCCATTAAGAAATTTAAACCCCGCGTTGTTGTTCTTGACCCTATCACTAACCTTATAACCGTTGGTACGGTGAGCGATGTAAAATCAATGCTGGTTAGGCTTATAGATTTTTTACAGGAAGAGCAGGTAACCGCCATGTTCACCGCCTTATCGCTTAATAATATAGTGAATGAACAGACCGACGAAGGTGTTTCTTCATTGGTGGACTGCTGGCTGCTTATCAAAGACATAGAATTGAACGGCGAGCGCAACCGCGGTTTGTACATCATGAAATCGAGGGGAATGTCGCATTCTAACCAGGTTAGGGAATTTGTGATCACCAAAAACGGGCTCGATTTGATAGATGTTTACTTAGGCCCTGACGGCGTACTCACCGGCTCTGCCCGCGAAGCCCAAATAATGCTGGAAGAAACCGGCCAGGTACTTCATAGCCATGCGGTTAATCGTAAAGACCGTGAACTGGAACGTAAGCGTAAAGTACTGGAAGCAAAGATAGATAGCCTGCGTACCGAATTTGAATCGACCGAGGAAGAGCTTAATAAGGTTTACGTTGAAGAAGAGATCAAAAAGGATGTAATGGCCCAGACAAGAGAAAAAATAACTGATATAAGACGCGGAAACAAATCTGCAGATACAGACGTTACAGAGTAACAATTCCAGCCGATAAAACAAAACATAGTGGACGAAGACGAAGACAAATACGAACTAAGATTATATGTGGCAGGTAAAACACAGAAATCTATAACAGCCCTTAATAATCTGAAAAGTTATTGCGAAGAACACTTGCTGGGTAAATATACTTTAGAAGTGATAGACCTTCTGGAGCATCCGCAATTGGCCGAAGGCGACCAGATATTGGCAGTGCCAACGCTGGTTAAAAAGGTTCCGGAGCCTGTTAGAAAAATCATCGGCGATCTATCAAATAAAGAAAGAGTTTTGGTTGGGTTGGACATCCGCACCAGGTAATAATTAATTTATAATTGGCTATTGCCTGCATTCCACATGGAAACTGATAAGAATAATTTGCAGAACTGGGATAACATAGAAAATCCTTTTTATTTACTGCGATTATTCGTAGCCGGAACATCACCTGCGTCCGTTCGTGCCATTAATAACCTTAAAGAAATATTAGAGGAGCATTTAAAAGACAGATACGAGCTTGAGATCATAGATGTACACCAGCAGCCCGAATTGGCTCAACAGGATAATATTACTGCCGTTCCCGTACTTGTTAAAAAAGACCCTATACCAACGCGCCTGCTCATTGGCGATATGTCAAACAAGCAAAAGGTTTTAAAGGGACTTGGACTAATAAATAGCTGATAAATGCCTGAACCGTTATCTCATACAGACTTGCTGAACGAGCTAAATGATTTAAAGCTTGCGCATGCGCTTGCTCGAAATGAGCTTGAAGAAACCAGGTACCGGCTGGAGGAGGCGAATGAAATGCTTGAGGCCATCCGCTCGGGCGATGTGGATGCACTGGTTGTTAAGGCTGCTGACGGCCATCAGTTATATACCTTAAAAAGCAGCGACCAAACTTACCGCATATTTATAGAACAGATGACCGCCGGGGCCGTAACGCTAAATAAACACGGCGCTATCCTCTATTGCAATTCGCGCTTTGCCAAACTGCTCGGCTTGCCGCTGGAAAAGGTAATGGGTAAACTTTTTTCAGGATTTTTTGCCGCAGACAGCCGTAATGATTGCGAAGAATTGATACTAAACTCCTGGACCAGCAGCGGTAAAGCCGAACTTAACCTCCTTACCTCTGCAAATTTAAAATTACCGGTACTGCTTTCTGTACAAACATTGAACCTGGACGAAGGCCTGGCTATGAGCGTGATCATTACGGACCTTACCGAGCAAAAAGAACATCAGCAGCAATTAGAAAACAATAACAAAGAATTACAGACAGCGCAGCAAAAAACCCGCGAAATGGCCGCCAGCCTGGAACATAAGGTAATAGAACGCACCAAAGAGCTTTATAACAACCAGGAGCGGCTTACCCAAATACTGGAAACCATGGCCGAGGGAGTAAGCATAGTAGATTTGGCAGGAAAGCTTACCTATTCAAACGCAATGGCCCAGAAAATTCTGGGGATCACAAAGGAAAACGGTAAAGAACAGTTCTTTACAGACCCTTTATGGCCACGGTACCGCCTGGATGGTAAATTGCTAATTGACGCAGAAAACCCGGTAAACGTTACCATACAAACCGGGAAGCCGGTTTATGATTATGAAATTGGCGTACAACCACCTAACGGAGACCGTTTTTTTGTTTCTATTAACGCAGCACCTATCCGTAATGAAGATGGAGAGATAGCTGGTGCCATTGCCACATTTATGGATGTAACACACCGGCGCAAGGCACTTGAGCAAAAAGACGAATTTATAAGCGTTGCAAGCCACGAACTTAAAACGCCTATCACCAGTCTTAAAGCTTCATTACAATTGATGGACAGGCTGAAAAACAACCCGTCATCGCCTATGTTTTTAAGGCTGATAGACCAGTCGAACAAAAGCCTAGGAAAGGTAAGTACACTGATCAATGACCTGCTGAATGCAACCCGGGTAACCGACGGGCAGCTTAAGCTTAACCGTACAGAATTTTTAGTATTGGATCTTATCAATGAAAGCTGCCAGCCTGTACGTGAAGAAGGCATTTACAAAATAGTAGCCAATGGCGACCCGGCAATTAAAGTAACTGCCGATATAGATAAAGTGGAACAGGTGCTGGTGAATTTTGTGAACAATGCCGTAAAGTATGCCGCAAACTCTACTGAGATCAGGATTGATTTTACTAAAAAGGGCAATACAGTACGGATAGCGGTAAGCGACCAGGGGCCGGGCGTAGCACCCGATAAACTCCCTTATCTTTTCGAAAGATTTTTCCGGGTGGATAGCGGCGCTTATCAATATTCCGGTTTAGGCCTGGGGCTTTATATCTCTTCGCAGATCATCAAAAAGCATAATGGCGAAATTGGCGTAGAAAGCGAATTGGGTAAAGGTTCGACCTTTTGGTTTACGCTGCCGGTTAGCTAATTAAAATCATTGATTCCATGGTGCATAAACAATAATGCCGGCTCCCAGCAAGGCTATCAGCGCACCTGCAATATGATAACGATTTTGTTTAAAACCATCTACTTTCCAGGCCCGTAGCAATGCCATTACAATAAATATTCCTTCATACGCTCTGCAAACTATAGATCATTAAATAGTGAGTGAAATTAAAACACTATATCGCTCGACATAATTTAAATTTACGTATAATGATCTTACGTAGCCGATCCGGACAGTTTTTTTTGCAACAGCCTTAAACGCAGGTGCAACAGAAATTTACCCTGTAGGCGAAGAGCATGGCTGGCGTTTGGGTCGACTAATGGACCTTATGGTTTACACTGGGAAATAGGCTACCAGCTATCGGAGCTATAGAACTAATTGCACTTGAATTGCGAGTCGACAGCCCATAACTTTTAGTTATCTAACATAGCAATTCGTGATAAAAAATTAATGATGAAGTAAGCGACTTTTGCAATACAAAATTATTGTAATGCAAACACAACATCAATTAAACGGTACAGACAAACTGCTTATTAACGTCAGCGAAAATGGCCGTAAATTCGTATTTATAATATGCGCGCTCTTTTGCCTGTCGCCTTTTGCAAACCCTGCCTTAGCATTGCTATTGGGTTTAGGCATCGCACAATTAACAGGACATCCTTATGCGCATTTAAATCACAAGGCCACTCATATATTGCTTCAGGTATCGGTGGTAGGTTTAGGATTTGGAATGAACGTTCACAGCGCTTTACAATCCGGCAGCCAGGGTCTGGTGTTCACAATCGCTTCTATCAGTGGCACCCTGCTATTGGGTTATTTAATGGGCCGATGGTTAAAAACCGGTTCTAAAACATCTTTCCTGATCTCGGCAGGTACAGCCATTTGCGGCGGTAGTGCCATTGCCGCAATCTCACCCGTTATTAAAGCCGAAGAAAAGCAAATTTCCGTGGCGCTTGGGTGCGTGTTTATTTTAAACTCCCTCGCCTTATTTATATTCCCGGCAATTGGGCACTATTTTAATTTATCACAAACACAATTTGGTTTATGGTGCGCCCTTGCCATTCATGATACCAGTTCTGTAGTGGGTGCCGCCGGTAAATATGGTACGCAAGCCTTACAGATAGCAACAACGGTTAAACTGGTAAGAGCATTATGGATCATCCCGGTAACGCTGGTATCGGCATTTATATTCAAAAATCAATCAAAAAGAATAAGCATACCATATTTTATCGGGCTTTTTGTGGTTGCGCTGATACTTAACACTTATGTTGCTGCCATAACATTTATAGGGCCATATGTAGTGGTGCTGGCAAAAGCAGGTTTAACACTAACCTTATTTTTAATCGGCTCCGGGCTTTCCAGAAAAATCATATCATCTGTAGGTTTCAGGCCGCTATTGCAAGGAGTCATTCTCTGGATCGCTATATCAGCAAGCGCACTTTACGCCGTGATGCATTTAGCCTAAGGGAATTTTGCTAAGAAGGAAAACCTTAACCAAAATTTGTCAATACGAGCGATATCGTGATTAGCTCGTAGCTGATGAATAATCAAAGTTATGCAAATCAAACAATAAAATAAACCTGCTAAAACAACAAGGCCCGGTTAAATTTAACCGGGCCTTGTTGACAATATTATTTCTCAAAAGTCTATACCAAAAATTCAAACAGGGTTTGATCGCGGTTCAACTCAATCACATCAAAACGATGTGCACGCATGCGCTGCAAAAGTGCGGGATAGTCGGCCGCATCTTTAAGCTCAATGCCTACCAATGCAGGGCCGCTTTCTTTTTCAGATTTTTTGATAAACTCAAAGCGGGTAATGTCATCGCCCGGTCCAAGCACGTTATTCACAAACAGCTTAAGTGCTCCCGGCCGCTGCGGAAATTTCACTATAAAATAATGCTTTAATCCCTCATACAGTAAAGATTTTTCTTTGATTTCCTGCATGCGGTCAATATCATTGTTACCACCGCTGATAACACAAACTACTGTTTTGCCTTTAATCTTATTACGATAGGCATCAAGTACGGCCACAGATAAAGCGCCTGCAGGTTCAACCACAATGGCATCTTCGTTATAAAGCTTTAATATGGTGGTACAAACCTTGCCCTCGGCAACGGTAAGCATGTCGTCCAAAAGTTCGTTACAAAGTTCATAGGTTAGCGAACCTACACGCTTTACAGCTGCACCGTCAACAAAGCGGTCAATTTCTGCCAGCGTTACCGGGCCGCCTTCTTCTAACGCTCTTTGCATACTGGGTGCACCCTCCGGTTCTACACCGGCCAGTAATGCTTCCGGTTTTTGCTGCCGCATATAGCTACCCACGCCGGCAGCAAGGCCGCCACCGCCAACCGGCATAATCACCACATCAGTTTCGGGCAAATCCTGTAATATTTCTACACCAACGGTACCCTGGCCTTCAATTACTTTATAATTATCAAAGGGAGGTATAAAGGTCATATTGTGGGCTTCGGTGTAAGCAAGTGCTTCCCGCAGGCAATCATCAAAGGTATCGCCTGTTAAAACAATCTCTGTATGCCCGTTGCCAAACATTTCTGTTTGCTTTACCTTTTGTTTTGGAGTAATCTCAGGCATAAATATTACGCCTTTAATACCCATTTTATTACATGAAAAAGCAACCCCCTGTGCATGGTTACCTGCACTGGCGCAAACCACACCGCGGCTAAGCTCATCGGCATTTAACTGGCTTACCATATTAAATGCACCACGCAATTTATAGGAACGTACTACCTGTAGGTCTTCACGCTTCAGGTAAATTTTACAATCGTATTTTTCAGACAGGCCTGCATTGTACTGCAAAGGCGTATGCTTTACCGTATCCTTTATTCTTTCATAAGCCGATTCAAAATCCAGCCCGTTCTTCGTTTCCGTTTCCATGCTTATTGCTTAACCAAACGATGTACCAGTAAACTGTTCAGGTCATCGTCGTTTATGTTTAATTTGCTGTCGGCAAGGGTTAAAAAGTTTTTATAAACCGTGTTAAGTTCTTCCTTGTCTAATTCATATCCCAGGCGCTCTAAATGAAACTTAAGCGCATGCCTGCCGCTGCGTGCCGTTAACACTATACTGGCATTAGGGAAACCCACATCTTCAGGGCGAATGATCTCGTAATTTTCGCGGTTTTTAAGAAAACCATCCTGGTGTATGCCAGAGCTGTGGGCAAAGGCGTTATTACCAACAATCGCCTTATTAGGCTGTACCGGCATGCGCATCTGCGTGCTTACCATGTGGCTTAGCTCGTAAAAGTTGCGGGCGTTGATATTTGTATATAAACCCATGGACTGGTGTGTTTTCAGGACCATTACCACTTCTTCAATAGCGGTATTACCTGCACGTTCGCCTATGCCGTTAATGGTGCCCTCAATTTGCCTTGCACCGTTTTGTAAGCCCGCAATAGCATTAGCAGTTGCCAACCCTAAATCGTTGTGGCAGTGAACTGAAATGATAGCATTATCAATGTTCTTTACGTTTTCTTTAAGGAATTTGATCTTGCTGCCATACTGATCGGGCAGACAATAACCATTGGTATCAGGTATATTTACTACGGTAGCACCGGCAGCAATAACCGCTTCTACCATTTGTGCAAGGTAAACTACATCCGCACGGCCTGCATCCTCGGCATAAAATTCTATATCTTCGACAAAGCGTTTTGCATATTTAACCGCATCGACCGCGCGTTCCAGAATTTCTTCGCGGGTGCTGTTAAATTTGTGCTTTATATGCATGTCTGAAGCACCGATTCCTGTATGAATACGCGGGTGCTTAGCCAGTTTTAACGATTCAACGGCTGCATCTATATCTCCCTTGTTGGCACGTGTAAGCGCACAAACAGTCGGCTCTTTAACAGCTTTTGATATTTCAACAACGCTTTGAAAATCGCCGGGGCTTGAAACAGGAAAACCGGCTTCAATAACATCAACACCCAGTGATTCCAATTCTTTGGCAATCTCTATCTTTTCTGAGGTGGTTAACTGGCAGCCAGGCACCTGCTCGCCGTCGCGCAGCGTGGTATCAAAAACATAAACGCGGTTCGGATCGTGTAACATATTCTTTCAAATTTGGGATGTGAGGTGAGAGACGCAGTCTGCCATTCACATCGGTTATTTACTTCTTTTCTTAATCCCGGATCTTAATTCTAAAAATCCCAACTTATATCTCTTAATTCTAAAATCTTGGTTCCTAATTCTTGGCTCTTGTCTCTTTATACTTGGTTCTTGATTCTCAAGATCTATTCTTTAACGGCTATAAATCTTAATCTTTTATAGTCGGCATACCAGTTACCGTCTTCGTTATAAAATGGCTCCAGCAGGTCGGTAATTTCATTTATTATTTGTTTGCTCTGCTCGTCTTCCATTTGCTGAAACAAGCCTGGCACAAACATTTTAAGCCATTTCCCTACACCTTCGCGGCCATCCTGTAACAAGGTCTTCCTGTCAAAGTGCACAGCAAAAGTAACTCTGAAACCGCGTGCTTCCAACTTTGAGGCGTACTCGCCTATTGATGGAAAGTACCAGATCTTTTTTTCGGCCAGCTCATTAAAACCATATTTGCCAAGCACCTGGCTGGCTGCAGCAATAAGGTGACCTATATTGCCTTTTCCACCCATCTCTGCAACAAATCTGCCGCCGGGTTTCAGGCTGTCATAAACGCATTTAATCACGTCATCCGGCTGAAGCATCCAATGCAGGGCAGCATTCGAAAAAACAGCATCAAACGACTGGTTGAAATGAAAATTAGCACCATCTGCAACAACAAAATCAATTTCAGGAAATGTTTTTGACGCATGCTCCACCATATCGGCAGATGCATCGGCACCTTTTACTTTGGCACCGAGGTCTTTGATCTGCTTGGTAAGATGACCGGTACCACAGCCCAGATCCAGTATCTGCTCACCAGGTTCAACGTTCAATAAATCAAGCACGCTTTCGCCATATTGAAAAACAAAAGCATGTTTGTCGTCATATAATTCAGCATTCCATTTCATATTGTAGCCCCCTCTAAATCTCCCCCGGTAGGGGAGACTTAATAAATTGTATGTAGAAGCCCTCCCTACCGGGGAGGGTTGGGTGGGGCGCCTACAAATACTCCAGCACCTTTTGGCCCATGGCTGTTGTGCCTAATATTTTGCTCTTATCAGTTTTAGCATCGGCAATATCGCCCGTGCGGTAACCTTCTTTTAAAACTTTGTCTATCGCGCCGGTAATTTTTTTCGCTTCTTCTTTAAGGCCGAAGCTGATCTCCAGCATTAAAGCCACCGAAAGAATAGATGCCAGCGGATTAGCTTTATCCTGCCCGGCAATATCATGCGCAGATCCGTGAATCGGTTCAAAAAAACCGGTACCATCCCCTATCGATGCAGAGGCAAGCATCCCCATAGAGCCTGCAATTTGCGATGCTTCGTCCGTTAAAATATCGCCAAAAAGATTGGCGGTTAATACTACATCAAACTTTTTCGGATTTTTAACCAGCTGCATGGCTGCATTATCAATAAACATGTGCTCGGTTTCTACATCAGGGTATTGTTTGGCCAGTTCCTGCACCACCTCGCGCCACAAGCGGGATGCTTCCAGTACGTTTGCCTTATCTACCGAGCAAAGGCGTTTGTTTCTTGCCCTTGCCGCCTCAAATGCTTTGGTAGCAATGCGCTCTACCTCATAACGGTGATAGATCATCAGGTCTGATGCGGTATTCCTGTCCTCGCTGCGTTTCTTTTCACCAAAGTACACATCGCCCGTAAGCTCGCGGAAAAACAGTATATCCGTTCCCTTTAAAACTTCGGGTTTTAAGCTCGATGCATCCAGCAGTTCGTCAAAAAGCATGATAGGTCGCAGGTTTGCATATAAACCCAGTTCCTTGCGTATTTTTAACAAACCCTGTTCTGGCCTTACCTTTGCTGAAGGGTCATTATCGTATTTTATATGACCGATGGCTCCGAATAAGATCGCATCGCTTGCCTTTGCTTTTTCCAAGGTTTCATCAGGCAATGGGCTGCCTGTAGCTTCAATGCCTGCGTGGCCCATCAGCGCCTCGTCGAAAGTAAAGGTATGACCCGAATCCTGGCCTGTTTTTTCCAGTACAGCCTTTCCCCAGGTTGTTACCTCGGGGCCTATGCCATCACCTGGTATTACTAATATGTGTTTTGTCATTAGTCAGTTTTCAATTAGCTGTGGTGAGCATTTCACCTTTCAGCCCTCAATTTTTATTTAGCTGTCTCGTATTCCTCAATCAGTTCCTTTTTGCTCAGGATATAATCTATATCGTCATAGCCGTTAAGCATGCAGGCCTTTTTGTACGGATTTACTTCAAACCATTCCTCATCTCCGGTCAACGTAAGTTTAATAAGTTGGCTTTCCAGGTCAATTTCTACCTGGGTATGCGGGTCGGCTTCAACGGCATCGAAGATCTTCTTTAGAAAATCGTCGCTAACCTGAACGGGCAGCAAGCCATTATTCAGGGCGTTACCTTTAAAAATATCGGCAAAAAAGCTGCTCACTACCGCATCGAAGCCATAGTCGGCAATAGCCCAGGCCGCATGTTCCCTGCTGCTTCCGCAACCGAAGTTCTTACCTGCAACCAAGATCTTGCCGCTGTAAACCGGGTGGTTTAAAACAAAATCTGCTTTAGGGTTATCGTTTTCATCAAAACGCCAGTCGCGGAATAAATTATTGCCAAAGCCCTCACGGGTAGTAGCCTTTAAAAACCTTGCTGGTATAATCTGATCCGTATCGATATTCTCGATAGGTAAAGGCACCACGCTGGTTTGTATGTGTTTAAATATTTTAGTAGCCATGTTTATTATTAGATTTCACCGATGTTATTTTGATTCACCGATTATACTATATGTCATTGCGAGGAACGAAGCAATTTCTCCAATAGTCATTTGCGTTTATGCATGTAACGAGATTGCTTCGCTATCGCTCGCAATGACAATTTTACCTATCCTACCAATTCTTCCTCTTTTAAAAACTCTCTTATATCCGTTACTACACCGGTAATTGCCGAGGCGGCTGCGGTTAGCGGGCTTGCCAGAAAAGTTCTTGAATTTGGGCCCTGCCTGCCTTCAAAGTTCCTGTTTGAGGTTGATACGCAATATTTACCTGCAGGAATCTTATCCTCGTTCATACCAAGGCATGCACTACAGCCTGGTTCACGCAGCGGAAAACCTGCTTCGTTAAATATCTTGTCTAAACCTTCGCGAATGGCTTGTTCCTGTACCTGTTTAGAGCCGGGTACCACCCAAACCGTAACGTTATCGGCTTTGTGCTTGCCTTTAACAAATTCAGCTACCTGGCGCAGGTCTTCAATACGGGAGTTTGTACAGCTGCCAATAAATACATAATCTATCGGTTTGCCTAATAACTGTTCATCATCATGCAGGCCCATGTAATTAAGTGCCTTCTTGTATGATGCCTGTTCCTTTTCTTCAAAAGATGCAGCTTCCGGAACATGTTGTGTTACACCGATGCCCATGCCCGGGTTGGTTCCGTAGGTGATCATCGGCTCAATATCTTCTGCATTAAAGCTCAGCACCTTATCGAACGTTGCATCTTCGTCAGAGTACAAAGTTTTCCAATAAGCAACCGCTTTATCCCAGTCTTCACCTTTTGGAGCAAATTCGCGGCCCTTTACGTACTCAATAGTTGTTTCATCCGGAGCGATCAATCCGCAACGGGCGCCCATTTCAATACTCATGTTACAGATGGTCATACGGCCTTCCATACTTAATGAACGGATGGTATCGCCCGCGTATTCTACTGCGTAGCCTGTACCACCGGCAGCAGAAATCTGCGAAATAATATAAAGGATAATATCTTTTGCGCCAACGCCGCTTTGAAGCTTGCCGTTTACTTCAATCTTCATTCTCTTCGGGCGTGACTGCAGCAGGCATTGTGTTGCCATTACCTGCTCAACCTGAGATGTACCGATACCAAAAGCAATGGCGCCAAAGGCCCCATGGGTTGATGTGTGGCTATCACCGCAAACATAAGTACAGCCAGGACGGGTTATGCCCAGCTCCGGGCCTATAACGTGCACAATACCCTGAAAAGGGTGACCAAGGCCATATAATTCTATACCGAACTCTTTGCAGTTTTTGGTAAGCATATCAACCTGGTAGCGCGAAAGTTCTTCTTTTATGGGCAGGTGCTGATCCCAGGTAGGGACGTTATGGTCGGCGGTGGCAACCGTTTGCTGAGGTCTGAAAACCGGTAACCCTCTTGAACGCAAGCCGTCAAATGCCTGCGGGCTGGTTACTTCATGTATAAAGTGTGTGTCGATGTATAAAATGTCAGGAAACCCCTCGTTACTGCTGACGACGTGTGCATCCCAGATCTTATCAAATAATGTTTGTCCCATTTTTATTTGCCTCACCTAATCCTCTCCAAAGGAGAGGACTTTGATTTAATAATTAATTTCTGCCATCTTTTATAAACCCTCTCCTTTGGAGAGGGAAGGGTGAGCCTTTATGCCTCAACAACCTGATTTTCTGGCCTTAAGCTGCGTACAGTTTTACCTGCCTGCCATAATTCGCTTTCGCGTAGTTCTTTTAACTCTGCATCCAGTTTTTCGCGGTAATCAGGCTGGCTGTTAGAGTCAATTGAGCGCTGAGATTCTTTGCCTGTAGCAACGCTTTCGTATAATTCTTCAAACACCGGTTTAGTAGCATCACGGAATTTTTTCCACCAGTCTAATGCACCGCGCTGTGCTGTGGTTGAGCAATTTGCATACATCCAGTCCATACCGTTTTCTGCAACCAATGGCATTAAAGATTGGGTTAACTCTTCAACAGTTTCGTTAAATGCTTCTGATGGGGTATGGCCTTTAGTGCGCAACACATCGTACTGTGCTGCAAAAATACCTTGTATACAACCCATTAAAGTACCGCGTTCGCCGGTTAAGTCGCTGAAAACCTCACGTTTAAAGTCGGTTTCGAACAGGTAACCGCTTCCTACGGCAATACCTAATGATATTACACGATCCCATGCTTTACCGGTTGCATCCTGGAAAATAGCGAAGCTTGAGTTTAAGCCGCGGCCTTGTAAAAACATACGGCGTAATGATGTACCTGAACCTTTTGGTGCCACCAGGAACACGTCAACATCGGCAGGAGGGATAATTCCGGTCTGCTCGTTGAAAGTGATTCCAAAACCGTGAGAGAAATATAAAGCCTTACCAGCGGTTAAATGTTTTTTTACAGTAGGCCAAAGTGCAATCTGCGCTGCATCACTTAGTAAGTAGCAAATAATAGTCCCTTTTTCAAGTGCTTCTTCAATTTCAAAAAGAGTTTCGCCGGGTACAAAACCGTCAGCAACAGCTTTATCCCATGTTTTGGTGCCTTTACGCTGACCAACAATTACATTGATGCCGTTATCCTTTTGGTTAAGTGCCTGACCAGGACCCTGAACACCGTAACCAATTACAGCTACTGTTTCATTTTTTAAAACTTCCTGTGCCTTTGATAAAGGAAACTCTTCGCGGGTTACTACATTTTCTTCAACACCGCCGAAATTTAATTTTGCCATTTTGTTTTTGTTTTTATGATTGCTCTGGTATGCTGACCTGAGCGTTTTTGTTTAGTATTAGTCTTATATTTTATTGATTCGTATTCTTCTAAATCTTATTTGTCGCCGTAATGACTTAATGCAGAAACTATGGTGACCGTTATAATTTTATCTTCAATTTTGTAAATCAATCTATCTTTTTTATTGATTTGTCTTGACCAATATCCTGCCCAGTTATATCTTAACTTTTCTGGTTTTCCTATTCCTGTTTCCGGATGATTTGACAACTCATCGATTATTTGCTCTATTCTTTTTATTGATTTTTTATCGCCAGACTTTCGAATAATCGTTAAATGCTTTTTTGCCTCTTCAGATATGTCTACAATATACTGTCCCATATATTGTTAACATCTTTAATCCTGGTAACTCTTCCCGCTTTAACATCTTCTTCTCCTCTTTCAATTGCTTCTACAAATTCCCTTCCGTAAAAATCGATAGCTTTATCTCTTTCTGTGGATTTTTCGGTTGTATAATCAACTTTTAGCGCTTTAGCTATCGCCTTTAGCGCACTTAGCTGCTCTTTGTTTTGAGGATGCATTATCAAAGTTTCCATAATTTGACTGCCTTATTATATAGTCTATAATTATTTCTTCGTTACAATCACTATCCCGGTTGCCCAACCCAGTTTTGTTACTACCAAGTCGTCCCGGTTTTCCAGGGTGGCCAATAGCTGGTCTACTTTTTCGGCGTGACCGGTTGGCCAGTTCTGCTGCGGCAGCATATCATCTATAAAATAGATGCCGCCTTTTTCAACCATATCCAGCACCTCATCTAACAACAGGTATTTGCCGGGCCAGGTGTCTGCAAATATAAAATTGAATTTTTTACCTTCATTCTGTTTTATCCATTCGCCGCCATCGGTACAAACCAGTTTTAGGCGCTTATCAACCCCAAGGCTTTCTTTGGCTATGCTTAATAACGTTTCGTCGTTATCAATTGATATTAATGTCGAATCATCATCCATGCCATCCAGTATCCAGGTAGTAGCTAAACCTGTCCCTGTACCCAATTCCAGAAATTTGCCTCCGGGTTTGGATGCTGCCAGCGTTTTTAACAGCGAGCAGGTAAGCACCTCCGATGGCATGGTAAAACCACTCGCCTCGGTTGCTGCCTTGATCGCCCCGTAGGCTAAAGGATGTTTTTGTCTGATTTCTTCGATCATTATTTTTTAAGCACAAGCTTACATCGTAAACACCTTGTCGCCTTTATTCAGGTATTCGTTTTCAATTACCTCTTCACCCGGTTCCAATTTTTCAAATTCGCGCAGTTTGCGATTAAAACCTTCGCTGTCTTTAATAATAGCTACGCGGGCACTGCGTACAAATTCAATCAAGCCGTACGGCTGCAGTATATTAATCAGGTTATCAGTTTCTTCGCGGTGACCGGTAGTTTCAAACACCGTATAGTCCTTACGGATCACCACTGCACGTGCGCCATTTTCTCGAAGCAGGCGTTCAACGCTTACCTTTTCGGCAATAATATCTGTCGATACCTTATATAAGGCCAGTTCCTGCCATATCACATCGGCGTTGGTATGGTAATACACTTTTAATACTTCTACCTGCTTTTCTATCTGGCGGCAAAGTTTGCGTACCACATCTTCAGATTCAGTAATCACAATATTAAAGCGGTGAATACTTTCAATTTCTGATGGCGATGTATTAAGGCTGTCGATATTAATCTTGCGGCGCGTAAAGATGATCGCTATTCTGTTTAATAAACCAATCTGGTTTTCGGTATAAACAGTGATGTTAAATTCCTGCCTGTCTGTAATTTGATTGCTCATTTTGTTCTTTTTTTGGGCCTCACCCTGCCCTCTCCAAAAAAGAGGGTTAAAAGCCATGCTTTAAGTAATTCTGATTATTTAAGCCTGATCTCACTTACGCTGCATCCCTGTGGTACCATCGGGAATACGTTGTTTTCTTTGGTTACCATTACTTCTAACAGGAACGACCCTTTGCTGTTCAGCATTTCAGATAGTGCACCGGTTAGTTCAGACCTGTCAGAAATGTTTTTGCCGGCAATCCTGTAAGCTGCTGCAAGTGCAACAAAATCAGGACTTTGAATATCCACAAATGAGTAACGGCGCTCGTTAAACAATTCCTGCCACTGGCGAACCATGCCCAGGAAACGGTTGTTAAGGATAACGATCTTAACATCAACACCGGTTTGCATAATAGTACCCAGCTCCTGTAGGGTCATCTGGAAACCGCCATCGCCTATGATGGCTACTACCGGGCGTTGCTGAGCTCCAAATTTGGCACCTATAGCAGCAGGTAACGCAAAACCCATAGTACCCAAACCGCCGCTGGTAACGTTACTGCGTGTTTTGTTAAGCTTAGCATATCGGCAGGCTACCATCTGGTGCTGGCCCACATCGCTTACAATAACAGCCTCACCATTGGTAAGCTCGTTAAGCTGCTTAATTACCTCACCCATGGTCATCTCGGGCGTAGTAGGGTTCAGTTCATCGTAAATAACAGCTTCTACTTCCTTGCGGGTATAATCATTGAACAGCGCAAGCCATTCTGTATGTTCTTTCTGATCTACCCATTTGGTAAGCAATGGCAGCGTTTCTTTACAGTCGCCCCAAACAGGTACGGTGGTCTTTACGTTTTTATCTATCTCAGCAGGGTCAATATCCAGGTGAATTACTTTTGCCTGCTTAGCGTATTTATCAAGGCGACCGGTTACACGGTCGTCAAAGCGCATACCGATGGCAATTAATACATCGCACTCGTTGGTAAGCACGTTAGGGCCATAATTACCGTGCATGCCCAGCATACCTACGTTAAGCGGGTGGTCGCTTGGAATAGCACCGGCACCTAAAATTGTCCAGGCAGATGGGATACCACTTTTTTCAATAAAAGCCTTAAACTCCTTTTCTGCATTACCTAAAATTACACCCTGGCCAAATAACACAAATGGTTTTTTTGCCTGGTTTATCAGTTCGGCTGCTTCTTTTATGTATTGCTCACGAACTATAGGTTTTGGCCTGTAGCTGCGGATATGGTTACAAGGCGTATACCCTTTAAAGTTAAATTTCTGAACCTGCGCATTTTTAGTAATATCAATCAGTACAGGGCCGGGCCTGCCGCTGCGGGCTATGTAAAATGCCTTTGCTATAACCTCGGGTATTTCAGTTGCATCTGTTACCTGGTAGTTCCATTTGGTTACAGGGGTAGTGATGTTAATCACATCTGTTTCCTGAAAGGCATCGGTACCTAAAAGGTGGGCAAAAACCTGCCCTGTGATACAAACCAGGGGAGTGCTATCTATCTGTGCATCGGCTAAACCGGTTACCAGGTTGGTAGCGCCGGGGCCGCTTGTCGCAAATACCACACCTACTTTACCAGAGGTGCGTGCAAAGCCCTGGCCTGCATGGATGCCGCCTTGCTCGTGGCGCACCAATACATGATTAAGCTTTTCTTTATAGTCAAACAATGCATCATAAATGGGCATGATAGCACCGCCCGGGTAACCGAAAATAGTATCCGTACCTTCTGCTATCAGAGCTTCTAACAATGCTGCCGAACCGGTCATTTCTACCCCCTGGGTTTCTGTTGCCTGTTCTGCTGTTTCGCTGATTGTTTCCTGTGCAAGTTCCATATCTTTCTTTATTTCAAGGGGAAAAGAACTAATCTGCTCCCCGGGTTAATATCTTATTCTTAGTGCTTGATTTTCAAATTATTCCTAAAATAACTAAAAAGCATTCAGGCCAAATCATTCATTTTATTCATCTGTAACACAGCCGTCTGCAGCGGTAGTAACTGTTTTAGCATATTTATACAATAAACCTTTGCTTACCTTAAGTGCCGGTTTTACCCAGGCAGCCTTGCGTGCTGCAAATTCTTCGTCACTTACCATTAGGTTAATGGTACGGTCTATCGCATCTATTTTAATGATATCGTTATCTTTTACAAAAGCGATGCCTCCACCGTCATAAGCTTCCGGTGTAATGTGACCGACGACAAAGCCATGTGTGCCACCTGAAAAACGACCGTCGGTGATTAGCGCAACCGAACTGCCCAGGCCTGCACCAAATATAGCCGAGGTAGGTTTAAGCATCTCCGGCATACCAGGTGCGCCTTTAGGACCCACATTGCGGATAACCACTACATCGCCCGCTTTAACACGGCCGGTCTGGATACCATGTATCAGTTCAAACTCACCATCAAATACCCTGGCAGGGCCTTCAAAATGAGTACCCTCTTTACCAGTGATCTTGGCTACGCTGCCGCCTTCGGCAAGGTTACCGTATAAGATCTGTAAATGGCCGGTTGCTTTAATTGCCTTCTCGGCAGGGAGAATTACTTTTTGCGTATTGAAATCAATTGAAGGTACATCAGCTAAGTTTTCCGCAACGGATTTACCTGTTACAGTAAGGCAATGGCTATGCAACCATCCCTGGTCCCAGCAATATTTCATTACAGCAGGTACACCGCCAACTTTATGCAGGTCTTCCATCATGTATTTACCGCTTGGTTTCATATCGGCTAAAACAGGTATGCGGTTGCTTATAGCCTGGAAATCATCCTGCGTTAAGCTAACGCCAACACTTTTAGCCATGGCTATCAGGTGCAGCACTGCGTTGGTTGATCCACCTAATACCATTATTACCACAATTGCATTTTCAAATGCCTCGCGGGTCATGATGTCAGATGGTTTGATATCACGCTCCAACAATATTTTTATGGCCTTACCTGCAGCAAGGCATTCGGCCTGTTTTTCGTCGCTTAATGCAGGGTTTGATGATGAGTACGGCAAACTCATACCCAATGCCTCAATGGCTGCTGCCATAGTGTTGGCTGTATAAATACCGCCGCAAGCACCTGCGCTTGGGCAGGCATTTTTAATTACACCTATAAAGTCTTCATCGCTTATCTGGCCCGCTATCTTTTTACCTAATGCCTCAAATGCCGAAACAATGTTCAAATCTTCGCCTTTCCAATGCCCTGGTTTTATTGTACCGCCATAAACCATTATAGATGGCCTGTTAAGGCGGCCCATAGCCATTACCGCACCCGGCATATTTTTGTCACAGCCTGGCAATGCTATCAGGCCATCATAATATTGTGCTCCGCAAACAGCTTCTATCGAGTCGGCAATAACGTCGCGGCTAACCAGCGAGTAACGCATACCATCGGTACCGTTGCTCATACCATCGCTTACACCAATCGTATTAAATATAAGCCCAACCATGTCATCATCCCAAACACCTTTTTTTACCAGTTTTGCCAGGTCGTTAAGGTGCATATTACAGGTATTACCATCGTAACCCATACTTGCCACGCCTACCTGTGGTTTTTTCAGGTCGTCGTCTGTTAACCCAATTCCATAAAGCATGGCCTGGGCTGCGGGTTGGGTAGGGTCCTGGGTAAGGACACGGCTGTATTTGTTTAATACTACAGCCTCGGTTGTTTCGTTCAGTGTGCTCATATTTAAAAATTAACCGGCCTGTAAAGGCAAGTCTTCAAATTATATCAGGTTATTACCCGGTTTAACAAATTGATATTTGTAAGGTAGATATAGCCTCAACGAATAGCAATAGAGATTTAAAAATATTTAAATAAATATTATATATCGTTTTATTATAGTTTAAACATATATAATTCCTACATTGATACATATAACAGAATTATATATTTTTATAATTATACCAAAGTTCAAAACGGTATTCGGTATGTAACTTATGCATGCATAATAAAAGTGCCGATTTCTTCCTGAAAATCCTTTGCGGTCAAAACAATTTGCTTTTAAACTAAAACAGCGGCAAGGTTTTGATCCCGCCGCTGCTCTGTTTTATATGCTGATATTTTTTACATCAAAAGCCTTACGGGTTCTTCCAGTAGCGATTTAAGTGTTTGCAGGAAGGCTGCGCTTGATGCGCCGTCAACCACGCGGTGATCGCTGCTTAAGGTAACTTTCATAATATTACCCGGAACCACAGCACCATTTTTCACCACAGGTACCTGTTGAATACCACTCACGGCAAGAATGCTTGAATTTGGTGTGTTAATAATGGCAGTGAACTCGTCAACGCCAAACATACCCAGGTTTGAAATGGTAAAGGTTGATCCCTCCATTTCTGCAGGCTGTAATTTTTTTCCCTTTGCTTTTTGTGCAAACTCTTTTACTTCAACGCTAATGTGGGTTAAAGATTTACCGTCGGCAAATTTAATTACCGGTACAAGCAAGCCTTCGTCAACCGCTACAGCAACGCCAATGTTCACATGCTCATTAAAGCGGATCTTATCACCAAGGAAAGCTGAGTTAATAACCGGGTGTTGTTTTAATGCAACAGCGCAGGCTTTTAACACAAAATCATTAAATGATATTTTAACCGGCGCAACTTCATTAATACGGGTACGGGCCTTAATAGCCTCATCCATATCAATAGACATGGTAACGTAGAAGTGCGGTGCGGTAAACAAGCTTTCAGAAAGGCGGCGGCTTATAGCCTTACGCATTTGTGTAACCGGTTTTTCGGTAAATTTCTCTTCGCCTGTGAAAACTGGTAAAGTAATGGCCGGTTTTGCAGGAGCAGCAGGAGCGCTTGCAGCAACAGCGGCTTTGGTTTCTGTAGGGGCAGATACGGCAGCTGATGATGATGCGGTTTGTGCAGCCGGAGCTGTTGATGCAGCTGAAGGTGTATAATCTTCAACATCCTTTTTAATAATACGGCCGCCTTCAGCAGAGCCTTTAATATCATTAAGGTTGATGCCTTTATCTTTAGCAATTTTACGGGCAAGCGGCGATGCCTTTACGCGGCTGTCGTCGGCTGAATCAGTAACAGTTGCAGTGCCCGTAGTAGCAGGAGCGCTATCAGTTGCAGCAGACTTATCTTCACTGCCGCTTTCTGTTGCTCCCTCATCATCCTGTAAAAGCGGGGTAATATCTGTACCGGCTTTACCTACAATAGCAATAATGCCATGTACAGGTGCTGCTTCGCCTTCTTTAGGGCCTATATATAATAATATACCGGCTTCATAGCCTACTACTTCCATAGTAGCTTTATCTGTTTCAACGTCGGCAAGCGAGTCGTCAGATTTTACGGTATCACCAACTTTAAAATTCCATTTATTGATAACGCCCTCAGTCATGGTATCGCTAAGCGCAGGCATGCGAATTACTGTTGCAGGGATACTTGCTTTATCAACCTTTGGCTTAGATTCAACAGGAGCAGCAGGTTTTTTATCTTCAGCAGGTTTTGCTTCTGCCTCTGCGGCAGGCGCCGCTGCTGTGCCACTGCTTAGCAGATCTTTATATTCTTCGCCTTCTTTACCTAAAACAGCAATAACAGCATCAACCGGAACCGCCTGTCCTTCTTTTACACCTAAGTAAAGAAGGGTACCGTCCTGGTAAGATTCAAAATCCATGGTTGCTTTGTCGGTTTCAATCTCCGCCAGCACATCTCCGGATTTTACCTTATCGCCAACTTTTTTATGCCATTTAGCCAATACCCCTTCGGTCATGGTATCGCTCATTTTAGGCATTTTAACTACTTCAGCCATATATTAATTGATCAATAGTTCGTTTTGTAATAATTACTCAGTTAACTGTAATGTTAGCTCATTATATAAGGATACTCACCTGAGTATACATCGGTATAAAGCTCAGAACCTTCCGGCCATGGCGACTCTTCAGCAAATTTTACCGATTCATCAACCTCAGCCTTAATTTTGGCTTCGATCTCTTCAAACCATTTTTCATCAGCATAACCTTCAGAAAGGATGGTGTGCCTGGTAAGTTCAATCGGGTCTTTTGCTTTGTATGCTTCCAGCTCTTCTTTGGTACGATACTTCTGAGGATCAGACATAGAGTGGCCTTTGTAGCGGTAAGTACGGATCTCAAGAAAAGTTGGGCCTTCACCTGCACGTGCGCGCTGAACAGCTTCGTCCATTGCTTTGTGCACTGCAGCAGGGTCCATACCGTCAACCGGTGAAGATGGAATGCCGTAAGGTAAGCCTAATTTATAGATGTCGGTTTGTGCGGTAGTACGCTCTACAGAGGTACCCATTGCGTAACCGTTGTTTTCGCAAACAAAAATAACAGGCAGTTTCCAAAGAGCAGCCATGTTAAAGGTTTCTGTAAGGGCACCCTGGCGCACGGCACCATCGCCCATGTAAGTAACATTTACAAACTCGGTACCTTTAAACTTCTCGGCAAAGGCAATACCTGCACCCAGCGGTACCTGGCCGCCTACTATACCATGGCCGCCGTAAAAATGCTTTTCCTTGTCAAACATGTGCATAGAACCACCTTTGCCTTTTGAGCATCCGGTTGCCTTGCCATAAAGTTCGGCCATGATAGCGTTAGAAGTCACACCCTTAGCAATAGCGTGCGCATGGTCACGGTATGCAGTGATCATGCTGTCTTCCTGTTTTAATACAGACATAGCACCGGCTAAAACTGCCTCCTGCCCGATGTATAAGTGGCAAAAGCCTCTTATTTTTTGCTGTCCGTATAATTGTCCTGCTTTTTCCTCGAATTTCCGCATCAAAAGCATTGCTTCATACCACATCAGGTATGTGTCCTTATTTATTTCGATTGAACTCATGTATTATATTAAAACGGTCAAATTTCTGAGTAAAGCGCAAATCTAATTATATCCTTGAAATTATCGAAACTACGGTGAATTTGTTATTGAAATTTAATTAAAAAAATCACTCCTTATTGCTATTCTTAGCGCACATTACCAAAAGTGAGCTCATCGCCTGCCATATTTTAATTTATACCTGTTTCAAAAAGCAAAATTAAAAGTAACTAATTATCAAATTATTGCGTAAAAATGAGTGTTTTTTATAAAAATGACATTTGGATACAATTGTTGAAAAAAAATGGTCATTCTGTTGCAATTTTAAAAAATATGTATAGTTTTGTTGCAAAGAATAGACAGGGTGTCCAATTTAATAAACAATTTGTTGCTCAAACCCAGCAGACTATTGATTAAATGAAGAAATTTACTATTGTTATTGCGCTATTTTTCAGTGTTTTAGCTACGCAGGCTCAAACAAAAATCAGTCCAGTTACAACGGATGATAAAAATACTGATGATCAGGAGAATCTTGCTAAGGATTACTTATCTCAAATAATGGGCGTTGCGCTTTCTGCAACCTCTAATATGAAACTTTTTCACTTTGTTTACGACTGGATTGGTACTCCGTACCGTTTTGGCGGAAGCTCAAAAAAGGGAATAGACTGTTCTGCATTTACAAAAGAACTTTACAGCCAGGTTTTCAATATGGATATTGAGCGCAGCTCGCGCGATATCTTCAGCATGGTTAGCCCTGTTCGTAAAGATGAGTTAAAAGAAGGCGATTTGGTATTCTTTAAGATCCATAGCCGCCGCATATCACACGTAGGGATTTACCTTGGCAACAACAGGTTTGCACATGCATCTTCAAAAGGCGTTGCCATCAGCAGCCTTGATGATGCTTATTACAGCCGTTACTTTTACAGAGGCGGCCGCATGCTTGAATCATTCAAAGCAGAGTTAGAGAAAGAGCAGCAAGACGATAACAACAGCAATAAAAATTAAAAGATATTTTATACCCTAATTGATTTAATCCTTTCGTTCTTTTACGAGAGGATTTTTTTTTGAAATGAAAACCTTCCTTATCTTCTTGGCAAATGTTTCTGCCCTTATTTTTTCTGCCTGTAATAACGGGCAGCACGAGGAAAAACAGCAGCAGGTTGTTTTCAGGAAAGAACCCGGCCGGGTTACAGGCAGTATCGATACATCAATTGCCAAAAACGCCGTTTGCATTGCCGCCGTGGGCGATATTATGCTGGGCACCTCATACCCCGATAACACTACGCTACCACCGGATGGAGCAATAAACAGCTTTAAAAATGCCATTGACGAATTGCGCAGCGCAAATGTTTCTTTCGGCAACCTGGAAGGTTCATTGCTTGATACCGGCACCGCAGCAGGCTTTAAGCTTCACTTTAAAAGTAAAGGCTATCTTTTCAGGATGCCACGGGCATATGGCCAGGTTTTGAAAGATGCGGGCTTTGATGTACTAAGTGTAGCCAATAATCACATAGGTGATTTTGGCGAGGCCGGACGTAAAAGTACCACCCATACGCTGGATAGCCTGGGCATTGCTTATGGCGGCCTCCGCACTAATCCGGCAGCTATATTTAAACGCGGCAGCCTCACCTACGGCTTTTGCGCATTTGCACCCAGCGGTGAAACCTTGTCCATCTTTGATCTAAAAGGCGCAGCAAACATTATCAGGCAGCTTAAACAGCAATGTGATATTGTGCTGGTGTCCTTTCACGGCGGCAATGAAGGCACCGGGAATGAGCATGTCCCTTTTACTAATGAATTTTTTAATACCGAACCGCGCGGCAATGTCCATTGCTTTGCACACAATGCGATAGATGCGGGTGCCGACCTCGTTTTTGGTAACGGGCCGCACGTTTGCAGGGGAATGGAAATTTATAAGGACAGGTTAATTGCTTACAGCCTTGGCAACTTTTGTACTTATAAATGTGTAAGCGTATCGGGCAATAACGGCTTCGCCCCGCTGTTAAAGATTTACGTTGACAGAAAAGGTACTTATTTAAGCGCCCGCATCATCTCGTACAAACAAACGCATTTTGAAGGGTTACAACGCGATACGCTAAACAGTGCTTACGAAACTATGAAGGCACTTACCGCAGCAGATTTCCCACAATCGTTTTCAAAAATTTTCAAATAAATAAATTTGAGCTTCTTAACAAAATAATTTGAGCTTCCTGGCAAAACGCAGCGAGCCTTGCCGGCATATCTTTGTATCATAAATTATAACACTATGAAAAAAGTATGGTTCATTACGGGTAGCTCACGCGGATTAGGACGGAGCCTTGCCGAACAGGTTTTGAAAAACGGAGACAACGTTGCAGCAACTGCAAGAAATATAGAACAGTTAAAAGACCTGGCTGATAAATATCCGCAGCAGTTGTATCCTATACAGTTAGACGTTACCGATTATGACAATGTATATAATGCAGTAGCCGATACCGTTGCACATTTTGGTAGGATAGACGTTCTGGTAAACAATGCCGGCTTCGGAGTGATTGGTGCAGCTGAGGCATTTACAGAAAAACAGGTACGCAGCCAGCTGGAAACCAATTTATATGCACCGATAGAGATAACGCGTGCGGTGTTACCTTACATGCGCAAGCAGGGCTCGGGGCGCATTTTGCAGATCAGTTCGGTAGGGGGTCGCATCGGCAATGCAGGGTTAACCATGTACCAGGCGGCTAAATTTGGGTTGAGCGGTTTTACTGAAGCGCTTGCAAAAGAGGTTGCGCCACTCGGTATTTTTGTAACCAGTGTGGAACCGGGCGGCTTCCGTACCGATTGGGCTGGTGCATCCATGACCTTTGCAAAACAGGTTGATGGCTATGAAACCACCGTTAACCAACGTGCCGAATTTTTTGCCAGCGGTAAATTTGTCCCCATGGGCGATCCGGAAAAAGCAGCCAAAGTAATGACGGACCTTGTTGAACATCCTGAGCCGCCGGTGCATTTAATATTGGGCAGCGAAGCCATAGCGCTATTAAAACATGCAGATAAAGCCCGCACCGAGGAAATGGAAAAGTGGATGCAGGTAAGTACCTCGACCGACCATGACGAGGCCGAAAACTTTTTGGAAACAACGCTTGGTAAATCGTTCACCAAGTAATTAAAAATACCACAAACCCGAGTAAAGACTATAGCTTACGAGCAATGGTCTTTACCTATTTATTATAAATTTGAGCATAATGACACCCAGCGCAAAAGATAAAGGCCAGTCGCGTATTATATACTCCTGTTATTCCCAGCTTAACCGCGAGGGCGAGCAGTTTATAGCGCAGCATACTTTCGGTTTTATTATCTCGGGCAGTTCTACACTGGATGTGGGGGATAAAAAATACTTTTTTAACGAGGGCGATTTTCGCTTTATGCGTAAAAACCAACTGGCAAAGTTTTCAAAGCAACCGCCGCCGGGCGGTGAGTTTAAAACTATCTCCGTGCTGATGAACCAGGACACCCTGCGCAGCATAAGTGAAGAATACAACGTGCACATGAGCAAGCCCTACACCGGCGAAAGCTCGTTTCACATCAAAACCAACGACCTTTTTAATAATTACATTAGCTCGCTTGCCCCGTACATGGATAAAGACCGGGAACTAAGCCCTATGCTTACTACCCTGAAAGTGAAAGAGGCGGTAATGATATTACTTGAAACCAACCCTTATCTTAAAGATATACTCTTTGATTTTACAGACCCTGGTAAAATAGACCTGGAAGCCTATATGAGCGAGAATTATAAATTTAACGTTGACATAAGCCGCTTTGCCTATTTAACTGGCAGAAGCTTAGCCACCTTTAAACGCGATTTTGAAAAGATCTTTCATACCTCGCCAAACCGATGGCTGCAACAGCAAAGGCTTAAGGATGCTTATTACCTGATCAAAGAAAAAGGCTGGAAAACTTCTGATGTATATATGGAGGTGGGCTTTAAAGACTTTTCGCACTTTTCCTTTGCCTTTAAAAAGGCTTATGGCGTGTCGCCCTCAAGGGTTAATTGATAATACACACTGTTTATCAACACATTAGCGATCGCATGAGCAGCCAGGCTTTTTTTTGTTGCAACAATCTTAAATTGTTACAAAATTTGGAAATCAACTGCTATAACCTTCCTCTTTTTTACTCCGTATAAGCTTTCACCGGCGCGTGTTAAGGATCTGTGTGCTGAAAAACCGGCTATCTAACCTTGAATGAAAAAAGTAATAATTGCATTAACTGCCACTGTTATTATAGCAACGCTGGCAATTGGTATCACCCATTATTATTCGGTAAAAATTTTATCGGCAAGCAGGGCTTATACCAATTTCGAATCGCAGTATTCAAAAGGCGAGGAAGACGCCTCAAGGCACCTCATCAATTATATACACTCGCACGATGAGATAGACTACCTGCAATTTAAAAATGCAATTAGTATCCCTAAAGGCGATAGCCTGGCAAGGGTTACACTTACAGCAGGCAAAAATGCCGGGATAGCGCGCATAGGCTTTTTAATGGCCGGTAATAACCCGGCCGACCTAAACGAGATGATCTGGTTTTTTAACGAATTTAAAGACATGCGCTTTTTCAAAGAAGCGATTGCCACCTGGAAAGAGGCAGACGTTATAGTTGGGAATTTAAATGCAGTAGGTAATACGGTTTATAACAGCATCCGTGCGGGTAAACCGGTAGATAGCGAAGGGCTTGTTTTACAGATCAACACCATATCAGACAATTTAATTATCAAACAGCAAAATTTTTCGTCCATGCTGGGCGTAGCTTCACGCCTGGTAGACCATTATGTTTTTGAGGCGGATGTAATCATATCGCTTATCATTTTTGGCTGCTCGGCCTTACTGGCGGGCATCATGCTGCGCAAGCTTCATACCTCTAAAAAGGTAATTATTGAGCAAAACCTGGCGCTTAAGCAAATGAACGAGCGCATAAATACCTTTGCATCAAGTGTAACACATGATTTGCGTTCGCCGCTGATGTCATTAAACGGACTGGTAAACGTACTGGAACGCGAAAAAGATATTGCGAAAGTTCCGGAATATACTACCATGATGCGCGAAAGCATTTTCTTCCAGGACAAATACATTCAGGATGTTTTACATGCCATAAAAAATGACGGTATTGATGCTGCCGAGGTGTGCAACCTGGGCGAAATATTAAATGATGTAATCTCGCAAAACAGCTTTTTCGCCGAAGGAAAAAAAGTAAAATTCTTAAACGAGTTAGAGGTTTGGGAGATAAAATGCAATGTTTCTGAACTGAAGGTGGTATTTAATAACCTGATATCGAACGCTATTAAATATGCCGACTTTAACAAGCCGGAGCAATGGGTAAAAGTAAAATCCTACCATAATGGCCAGCAGTGCGTTATTGAGATAGAGGATAACGGCCTGGGCATAAAACCTGAACAAAAGAATAGCATTTTTAACAAGTACTTTAAATCTGGCAATAATAAAAAGAGCATGGGCCTCGGCTTGTATTTTACCAAACAGGCTATCAAAGAGATGAATGGTACTATCACCGTTAAATCAATGCTGGGTGCAGGCACATCGTTTATTGTTTCTTTACCGCTGTAATATTCCCTCATCTTATCATTTAATCGTTTTTCTTTTTAAGTTCCGATAATTATATTTAGGCAAAATCTTACCATGCTTAAAAAAGGTGAACACATAGAAGGCACGCCTGCCGAATTACAGGTGCTGCTTGATGGCGATGCAGAAGCAAACGAATTTTTTGAAAGCCTTTCCAAATCTTACAAGCAAGGCTACTGCGATTAGGTAGGCTCTGCCAAGCAGGAAGATACCCGCAAGGTTAGAGCAGGCAAGGCGCTTATTATGCTGCAAAACAAACAGAAAACACTTAAAACTTAAGTAATGCTTTTTGTCAATTGCTGCCAGTTATTAATTGAAGCATTAAGCCCTGCCAGTTCGCTTACTAAGCCGTAAATTTCTGTTGCTGTATTTCCCTTTTCACGCAGGTATTTGATAGAGGTTGCTCCTGCCGATTTAGAAAGTTTTTGCCCAGCAGCATCCATAATAAGCGGATGATGATAAAATGTTATATCCCCAAACTTCGGCTTTCCAATTGCTTTAGCAAGCACGTGTTGCGCCATTGTTGAGTGCCATAAATCTTGCCCCCTTACAATCAGATCGATGTTATAAAACAGATCATCTACTACCGAGGTAAGCTGATACGCGGGATATCCGTCCTTTTTCCTGACAATGAAATTATGCATCTCTATTGGCAGGCTTGCATCGGTTACTTTACCCGAATAGTCCTTCACCCTAACATCGCTATACTCACCTGTTATTAATCGCCAGCTTACGTTTGGTGTGTCGAGACTGATGTTTTTTTGCCTGCAATTACAGGGCTCGGTTTGAGTCCGCGAGCAGGCGCAGGCAAACACTTTTCTATTATCAGCAAGCTGATTAAGTGCATTATTATAAAGTGCAAGCCGGTGCAATTGCGAATATTCCGCTTCAAACTGGTCGGTATGCTGCGGCCCTTCTTGCCAGAGAATTTGCAAAAAAAGAAGCGTTTCAAAAATATCGTTAATGTATTCCCGGTTTGCACGCCGGCGGTCCATATCGTCTATGCGCAACGATATTTTCGCCCCGCTTTTTTGCGCAAGCCCGGCGGTAATAGCAAATGAAAGGATATTACCCACGTGCAAATATCCGCTGGGAGTAGGTGCTATGCGGGTTTTATTGAAATGGATATTTTTGATTGTTGACAAGATTAAAATCCTACGGTTTGTTATTGGGAAGGGTCATGTAAATAGTGCATAAACGCTGATGCTTAATTGACAGCACAAGCGACGAGATTGCCACGCTATCGCTCGCAATGACAAGGTGGTATATAAAACATGTCATTGCGAGGAGGTACGACGAAGCAATCTTATCGCCAGTGCATGAACGCCAATGCGTAACGACGAGATTGCCACGCTATCGCTCGCAATGACACGATGGTAACGTCTCCCCTTCCGGGGGAGATCCAGAGGGAGCTCCGGGCCTAATAATGATACCTTACAAAAGCTTCCATGGCTTCATACTCTGCCATGCCCAGCTTGTCATAACAGCGGGCCGTTTCACGGGTGCGGTCCTCCGCCCTTACCCAGAACTCCCGCTCGTCATCACCCGGGAAAACCGGCCTGTCCTTCTGGCTCTGGTGCTTGAAGATCGCATCCCGCTTCCTCAACACTTCCTGCGGCGATAATGGTACCGCCATCTCTATCTCGTAGATGTCAAACTCCTGCCAGGCACCACGGTACATCCACAGCCAGCAGTCCTTCACCCAGTCTTCCGTTTTTTCCAGTTCCTTTAGTGCCGCTATGATGATCTTGAAGCACACCAGGTGTGTTCCGTTCGGGTCTGCAAAGTCGCCTGCTGCAAATACCTGCTGCGGCTTTACCTTGTTCAGCAGCTCCATGGTGATGCGGATGTCTTCTTCTCCTGCCGTGTTCTTCTTGATCTTCCCGGTTTCGTAAAACGGCAATGCCATAAAGTGGATATGATCATCCGATAAGCCGGCATACCGTGCTCCCGAGATGGCTTCTGTCTTCCTGATGAAACCTTTTACGTTCCTGATCTCCTGCGTATCTATCTGGTTAGGCTGCTTGGTAGGGATAAAGGCACGCATCTCCTCATAGGTCTGCTTCAGCTTTGTGTTATCTTCCCCTATGCTGGCGGCAAAGTCTATGGCAAACTCCACAAACCGCAGCACATCGTCATCCCACACGGCGGTGTTGCCCGAGGTCTGGTAGGCTACATGCACATCATGCCCCTGATCTACCAGGCGGATAAAGGTGCCGCCCATGGAGATCACATCATCATCCGGGTGCGGCGAGAAGATGATGGAGCGCTTTCTTGCCGGCTGCGCCCTTTCCGGCCGCTGGCTGTCGTCTGCATTGGGCTTGCCCCCCGGCCAGCCCGTAATGGTATGCTGCAGCTGGTTAAAGATGTCTATGTTGATATTGTATACCGGCCCCTGTTCTACTGCCAGCTGGGCCATGCCATGGTTGTTGTAATCTTCTTCGGTCAGTTTCAGGATCGGCTTGTCCACTTCTCCTGCCAGCCAGATCACCGCTTTCTTTTTTAAGGTATTGGTCCATACGCAGTCCTTTACCAGCCATGGGGTGTCAAAGCGGGTAAGCAGGCTTGCTGCCGGTTCGTCCAGCACAAACTCCACATGGTCGCTCAGCTGCAGGTAGGTGGCAGGCACCTCTCCGGAGATGTCTCCCTCTACAGCCTTCCTGATGATGGAGGCTTTCTTGGCGCTCCAGGCCATCAGGATGATCTCCCTTGCCTTAAAGATGGTACCGATGCCCATGGTAACGGCCTTGGTGGGTACGTTCTGCTTGCCACCGAAGTCCCGGGAGGCATCGCTGCGGGTAAGGTCGTCCAGCGTTACCAGCCGGGTGCCTGAGTTGGGGGCCGAGCCGGGCTCGTTAAAGCCGATGTGCCCTGTCCTGCCGATGCCCAGGATCTGCAGGTCCAGCCCGCCCAGTTTGCTGATCTGCTGCTCGTAGTCCAAACAGAAAGCGGCGATGTCTTCCTGCTCCAAAGTGCCGTTAGGGATATGGATGTTTTCCTTAGGGATATCTACCTGGCTGAACAGGTGCTCGTTCATGAAGGTCACGTAGCTTTGCGCGGCATCGGGCTGCATCGGGTAGTACTCGTCCAGGTTAAAGGTGATCACCCCGGCAAAGCTCAGCCCTTCTTCTTTGTGCATCCTCACCAGTTCGGCATAAACGCCAACAGGGGTTACCCCTGTGGCAAGGCCCAGCACTACCTGCTCGCCCCGGCTGCTTTTATCCCTGATCAGCTTCGCTATCCGCCCTGCTACCGCCCTGGACCCCGCCGACTGGTTCGCATATACCGTTACCGGCAGCTTCTCATAACGTGTCTCTTCTAATAAGTTTAATCTCGCCATTGATATTGTTCTGTTTTGATGCGGCGAGCCATACAGCACGCCAAGTCCTGGTGAAAACAAATATATCAGATATATACAGATACTGCCGATTATAATTTAAAATAACCGTTTGTATTAAGCAGTCATAATCAAACGCTTAAGCCCCAAAATTGGGCTTCATTCACTTTAAACCAGATAATATTTTGATATTGCAGTAATGAACAAAAATCTTCAGAAACTTTTTGAGATAGCACAAAAGCAGGAACGGATAGGTATAGGCCTAATGTCTGGCACTTCGTTGGATGGCCTGGATATTGCGCTTTGCAGCTTTAGCGGAAGCGGCTTAGACAGTAAGGTTGAACTGCTTAATTTTAAAACTGCCGAATACCAGGAAGATTATAAAAAGGAAGTCCAATCTATCTTTGCCAAAAAGGAGGCCAGCCTGGAAAAAGTTTGCTTGCTTAACGCATATACAGGCACCTTCCATGCGCAGCTTATTTTGCAGGCACTTGCAGAATGGAAAGTCAACGCGGCCAACGTTGATTTTATTGCCAGCCACGGCCAAACTATCTATCATGCACCAAAGCGGCTTCACCAGGTAAAAAAATACCCTAATGCTACACTGCAGATTGGCGATGGCGACCACATAGCAGTAAAAACGGGTATATTAACCATCAGCGATTTCAGACAGAAACATGTTGCCGCAGGTGGCGAAGGTGCCCCACTGGCGTTATACGGCGACGTAATTTTGGGAAGCAAAGCTGGAGAAGACCGTTTGCTGCTTAATATAGGGGGCATTGCAAACCTTACTTATCTTCCCGGCAGTGGCGATTCTGATCAAATCATATGTACAGATATAGGCCCGGGCAACACGCTGATAGATGCCGCATGCCGCAAGTTTTTTAAGATGCCGTATGATGAAGATTCTAAGATTGCCTACTCAGGAAAGGTGAATAATGCACTTTTGAAAGCATTGCTGGCACATCCTTTCTTCAATGAACCGGCACCAAAAACAACCGGACCAGAGTTATTTAACCTGGATGCAGTGATTTATGCGCAGCAGGAATCGGGCACGGCAGATATCAGCGATCCCGATCTTGTCTGTACCCTGAGCGCTTTAACCGCATATTCCATCGCGAGCTTTATAAAAACCAGTTTTAAAACCGATGGCTTAAAGATCTTTACGAGCGGCGGCGGTGCAAAAAATCTTTACATCATCAATCAGCTCAAAAAACAATTGCCCGGCACTACGATAAGCGACAGCAGTCATTTAGGTATAAATCCCGATGCCAAGGAAGCCATTTTATTTGCCCTGCTGGGTAATGAAGCCCTCTGCGGCGAACCTTTAAAAATTGGCAATAACCCGGCAGTGCTAATGGGTAAGTTCAGTTTCCCGGGATAATATCAATGTGCTTCCAGCCAGTTAACGCCGGTGCCTATCTCCACAACTATAGGCACGGTGGTTTTTATAGCGTTTTTCATGTTTTCCATAATAATTGGCTTTATTAGCTCCACTTCATTTAGCGGCACATCAAAAATCAATTCGTCATGTACCTGCATGGTCATTTTTGATTGCAGTTGCTTTTCTTTTATTTCGCGGTGAATGTTGATCATGGCGATCTTGATCATATCCGCAGCAGAACCCTGTATAGGCGCATTAATGGCATTTCGTTCGGCAAAACCACGAACCGTAGCATTAGCAGAATTGATATCGCGCAGGTACCTGCGGCGGCCCATCAAGGTACATACGTAGCCGTTTTCGCGGGCAAAGTTCATGGTCTTGCTCATATAGTTTTTTATCCCCGGAAACTGCTTAAAGTAATTGTCGATAATATCGGCAGCTTCCTTGCGCGGAATACCCAGGTTTTGCGATAAGCCAAAAGCCGATTGCCCGTAAATGATACCAAAATTTACCGCCTTTGCATTACGGCGCTGTTCGCTGCTTACCTGGTCGAGCGCCAGGCCGTAAACGTTAGCTGCAGTAGCAGTGTGGATATCCAGGTTTTTTACAAAGGCATCCATCATATTTTCGTCCTTGCTGATCTCGGCAATAATGCGCAGTTCTATCTGCGAATAATCTGCCGATACGATGATATGATTTTCATCGCGCGGAATAAAAGCTTTCCTCACTTCACGGCCGCGCTCGGTACGGATAGGGATATTTTGCAGGTTAGGGTTAGTAGAGCTTAAACGGCCGGTTGCAGCTACCGCCTGGTTATAAGAGGTATGCACCCTCCCCGTTTTTGGATTAACCATTTGCGGCAGGGCATCTACATAAGTTGATTTCAGTTTTTGCAGCTGGCGGTAATCCAATATATCGCGCACAATATCACTTTTAGCGGCAAGGGATAGTAACACATCTTCGCCGGTTTGATACTGGCCCGTTTTAGTCTTTTTCGCTTTAGGGTCAAGCATCAGCTTTTCGAAAAGCACCTCGCCTAATTGCTTTGGCGACGCAATATTAAAGCGAACGCCTGCTTTTTCATAAACCGTTTTCTCCAATTTGGCAATATCCGTTTCCAGCTCCTTAGAAAATTCCTTTAATGTGTCGTGATCGATCTTAACACCTTCGTATTCAATATCGGCCAGTACATAAATCAAGGGGTGTTCTACCTCATGGATTAATTTTTCACTTTCAACTTCTTTAAGCTTCGGTGCAAAAACGTTTTTCAACTGCAGGGTAATATCTGCATCTTCCGCTGCGTACTCTTTTATCTTGTCTATCTCCACGTCGCGCATGTTGCCCTGGTTCTTACCCTTGGCACCAATCAGTTCGGTGATAGATACCGGTTTGTAACCAAGGTAATTTTCAGACAGGATATCCATATTATGCCTTGTATCGGGGTCAATAATATAGTGGGCCATCATGGTATCGAACAGGTTCCCCTTAACTTCAACATCGTACCATTTCAGCATCAGGATGTCAAACTTTAAGTTTTGCCCTGTTTTGCCTATTGTCGGATCTTCCAGTACCCCTTTAAATTCGTTTACAATGCTTTTTACCTCATCCTGGTTTACAGGGACAGGTACATACCAGCCCTCGCCCGGTTTTATGGAAAATGAAAGGCCAACCAACTCGCAATGATTGGCGTCGGTTCCGGTTGTTTCTGTATCAAAGCAAAATTCTGTTTGCTGTTTCAACAAGTTGATCAGCGCGGCGCGTTTTTCAAAAGTATCGGCAAGGTGATATTCATGCGGTACAGAGTCGATGTTTTTCATGTCCACCGGGGCCGGCGACTCATAAATGTCTTCTACATCAACGGTTAGCGTTGTGCGGCCTTCGGCAACGGGGCTACTGAAAAGATCGGTTTGTAAGGACACTGCCCTGGTTTCGGTAATGCTGAAATCATCGCCAAAAACACGTCTGCCCAATGTTCTGAATTCCAGTTCGGCAAACAGAGGCTCTAACAGATCACGGCTTGGCGCGCACATTTCAAGCCCGGCCTCGTCCAGTTCTACCGGCGCGTTCAGGTTTATGGTAGCAAGCTTTTTAGAGAGCAAACCCTGCTCGGCAAACTGCTCCACGTTTTCGCGCTGTTTCCCTTTAAGCTGATGGCTGTTCTTTATAATTTCTTCAACAGACCCGTATTGTTTGATAAGCGCTTTGGCAGTTTTTTCGCCAATGCCCGGTATGCCGGGGATATTATCCACGGCATCGCCCCAGAGGCCTAAAATATCTATCACCTGCTCAACCCGTTCTACCTCCCATTTACTCAAAACTTCTTTTACACCAAGGATCTCCATATCGTTACCCATGCGTGCAGGTTTGTAGATAAAAATATTATCTGAAACCAGCTGCGCGAAATCCTTATCGGGTGTCATACAGTAAACCTGGTAGCCTTTGGCTTCTGCTTTTTTCGCCAGCGTACCAATAATATCATCCGCTTCATAACCATCAGAAGTTATAAGCGGAATGTTAAAGCCCAGCACAACTTTAAAAATATAAGGTAGCGCAGCAGAAAGATCTTCGGGCATGGCTTCGCGGTGGGCCTTGTACGCTTCAAAGTCTGTATGGCGCTCGGTAGGGGCATCTGTATCAAATACAACGGCCATATGCGTAGGTTTTTCCTTACGCAACACCTCCAACAGGGTATTGGTAAAACCCATTACCGCCGAAGTGTTCATGCCCGACGATGTAAACCGCGGGTTTTTGCTTAACGCAAAGTGCGCCCGGTAAATAAGGGCCATGCCATCCAGAAGAAATAATTTTTTCATGTTGTGTTATGATTTCTATGATTTCACAGATAGATCCCGATCACACTGATCTACCTTTGATTTCATAGATTAATTTTGATTGCACTGATATTTGATAGCACAGATGGAATTAAATTCATCCATTTCAGTATATAGGCAACTTTTCAAAAATACAATTTATGCCGATGAGTGTACCAATCAAAATTAATCTGTGTAATTGACAACATCTGAAATCACCTTTAATCGTTAAAACTATCACCCATCGGTGAAACAATTTTAATCATTTCTATCACTTAAAGCTGCAGTCTGGCACATGGTCATTTACCATACCGGTGGCCTGCATAAAAGCATAACAAATGGTGGTGCCAAAAAATTTGAAGCCCCGCTTTTTCATGTCTTTAGCAATGGCGTCGGATATTGGGGTGCTTGCGGGTAGTTTACCATCCGTATTATTGATAGGCTGGTCATGGGGCATAAAGGTGTACAGGTATTTATAAAAAGAGCCAAATTCTTTTTGCACCTCCATAAAAAGTTTGGCGTTGTTAATGGCTGCTATTACTTTAAGGCGGTTACGGATAATGCCTTCATCCTGCATCAGGCGTTTAATATCGGCATCTGTAAACGCAGCTACTTTTTTTACATTAAAGCCTGCAAACGCTTTTCGGTAACCCTCGCGGCGGCGCAAAATGGTGATCCAGCTTAAACCGGCTTGTGCGGATTCGAGCGTTAAAAACTCAAAGAAAATTTTATCATCATGTACCTGTTTACCCCACTCTTCGTCGTGGTATTTTACGTAAAGCGGATCTGTTCCGGCCCAGGTGCATCTTTTTATTTCTTTCGTCATTTTCAGGCTTTGATTGATTGTCTACAAAGATAAAAATCTAAAAAATTTAGCAAAGATTTTTAAAAAGAAATTGGATATTGCAGATAGAAACAGGCACAACTAAGCAGGTAAATATCATTAATTCAGAAACACCAATATTTATCATTTAAAACCAATACCAATATGGAAAGCATAACCCCTAATATTTTTGTAACCGACATTAAGCAAACCATTGAATTTTATAAGTCGCTTGGATTTGAATTGGTGATGACCGTACCCGAAACAGGCACCGACTTTGTATGGGCAATGATGGTGAATGGCAGCGTGCCCGTTATGTTCCAGACCTTTGTTAGCCTGGGCGATGAGTTGCCGCAGGTTAGCCGCATCAATGGCGGTTCGTTATTGCTTTACATAAAACTGAAAAACATCCGTGATTTTTTTGAAACGCTTAAGGATAAGGTTACCATTGTTAAAGGCCTTGAAACTACCTTTTACGGCGCAACCGAATTTTCCATTTTAGATAATAACAATTACGTATTAACATTTGCCGAAGACGAATAATGATTGATTTTAAACGTGCCGATCATGTCCATATATGTGTCCCTCCCGACAGGCTCGAGGAGGCAAAAGATTTTTATACCGGCATCATCGGGTTAAAGCTGATTGAGCGTCCCGACCATCTTTTTTCATCTGCCGGGTACTGGCTTGCCATCGGCGATATTCAGCTGCATATCGGTGTTGAACCCGCCACAGGCCGTACTATAAGGCACACTGCTTTTGAGATAAGCAACCTGGCCGAGGTGGCGAAACATTTTAAACAACATAACGTACAAATGCTTGAAGAGCCGTTCATACCTGGCCGCCAGCGTTTTGCTTTTTTAGACCCTTTTGGTAATCGTATGGAACTGCTTCAATACATTGATTAGTTTTAAAATTTGTTATGAGATTTATCACACCTAAGATGCATGGCATCCTCGACCTTTTAATTGCTGCTGTTTTATTTGCAACGCCGCTAATTTTCGGTTTTTCGCCAATAGTGGCAAAGTTCAGCTACGCTTTTGGACTGGCTTACCTATTGTTCGCCTTTCTCACGGATTTTAACGCTGGCCCGGTAAAGCTTATCCCTTTCACCGTTCATGAAGTTATTGAGATAGGTGCCGCCATTATGTGCATTGTTTTAAGCTACACCGTATTTAAGCAGGATGTAAACGGAAAACTATTTTATGCCATATTTGGTAATTGCCTTATTTTAACCTGGGCGTTTACAGATTATAAAAGCAAAAAGAAGGTATTATTTGCGTAACAAGTTTATAAGGCCAACTCTATAGCCGGGTCCCAATACAACGTTTTAAAATGCTGTATCTGGTCATCAATAACCTGTATGCCTTCGCTTAACAGCAATTGCTCCATCAGGTTACCTCCAAAATGAAATTTTCCAGTTAATACGCCAGCCCTGTTCACTACCCGGTGAGCAGGCACCGGCGGTTTTGCATTGGCGCATGCCTGCATTGCATAACCCACCATCCTGGACGATCCTTTGGTACCCAGGTAAGCTGCTATTGCACCGTATGAAGTAACCCGGCCTTTAGGAATCAGCCTTACCACCTCGTATACCCGTTCGTAAAAGTTATCGTCTTTCATTATTTTCAGAAAGAAAACTTCAGGAAATTGATGTTCTTATTATCCTGCAGGTATTTCTTTTCATAATAGGTTTTTATGGACAGCACATCGTCGGCAAATTCATAGTGATAAAGATCTTCTGTCTTTGCATAGAGCTTTAAACCGGTTTCCTCTATCTTTTCGGCTGTGTAAGCATGCAGGCCGTCGTTATCCGTTTTTAGGTTTACAAACCCGCCCGGCTTCAATATTACTTTATACATATCCAGGAAGCGCGATGACGTAAGCCGCTTTTTTTCCCTGCTTATCTGCGGCTGCGGGTCGGGAAAGGTAATCCAGATCTCATCTACCTCGCCCGGGGCGAAGTATTCCAGCAGGGTCTCTATCTGTATGCGCAAAAAACCAACATTATTTACACCCTCTTCCAGGGCAGTTTTAGCACCACGCCAAATGCGGTTTCCTTTATAATCTATGCCGATGAAGTTCTTTTGTGGAAACATGCGGGCAAGATTAACAGCGTATTCACCTTTGCCGCAGGCAAGCTCTAACACTACCGGATTATCGTTCTTAAAAAAACCGGTGTTCCATTGCCCATTATAAGCTTTACCGGCATCCAATTGTAAAACATTGCTAAAGGTACTTACTTCGGCAAAGCGTTTCAACTTATCTTTTCCCACTTAAAAAAATTTAAGGTGCAAAAATATGCTTTATAGCGATGATTTTCAGCCGAAAATAAATCAGGATGACATTATTCTAATTCTGCTAATTGTAACAAAAACACTAAGCCACAAGGTTTAAAACGCTGTTTTTGTATATTTAGACAAACTATTAACTGAATGAAAAAAATTTTACTGTTTTATTTTGCCTTGCTCACTGCATTAGTGGGCCGGGCGCAGGAAACCTTCCCGGTAAACGGACCGTGGGATGTTCGCCCCGGTCAGTATGCATTTACCAATGCCAATATTGTAGTAAGTGCCGGTGAAACTCTTGCCAATGGTGTTTTATTAATTAAAGACCGCAAAATTGAAGCCGTTGGTACCGATGTAAAGGTTCCTAAAGGCTACGTAATCATTGATCTGAAAGGAAAATTTATTTATCCCGGCCTGATTGACGCTTACACTACCTACGGCTTGCCCGAAGACCCGCGACAAGCCACCCAACAGCGTGGCGGCTTCCGCACACCTGTTTATACCTCAACCAAGCAGGGCGCTTACGGATGGAATGAAGCCATCAGGCCTGAAATGAATGCAAGGTCGCTTTTCCATGCGAATGCAGACAAAGCCGAAGATTTTAAAAAGAATGGCTTTACCGCAGTACAAACACTGATACACGACGGCATTGCCCGCGGTACATCTGTTGCTGTAACCCTTGGCGACGAGCGCGATAACGAAGTGATGTTAAATGACCAGGCTGCCGCGCATTATTCTTTTAGCAAAGGCACTGCTGCAACCAACTACCCATCGTCGCTAATGGGTTCTATCGCGTTGCTGCGCCAAACCTATTATGATGCACAATGGTATAAAAATCAGAAAGAGGAATACAACATCTCGCTCGAGGAATTTAACCGCACGCAAAATATTCCGCAGATTTTTGAAGCTTCAGACCCGCTAAGCGTAATGCGTGCCGCAAAGATAGGCCGCGAATTTGGCAAGCAATACATCTATAAAACCGATGGGCAGGAATACCGCCGCATTGATGCTATGAAAGCAACCGGCAGCAGCTTCATAATCCCGCTTAATTTCCCTGAGCCTTTTGATGTAGAAGACCCGCTGGATGCGCTAAACATTAGCTACGCACAGTTAAAAAACTGGGAGCTTGCACCGGGTAACCCGGCCGTACTGGAAAAAGCAGGGGTAAGGTTTGCCATTACTTCTTATGGCCTTTCAAAGGCAAGCGATTTCTGGACCAACCTGCATACCGCTATAGATCATGGACTGAGCGAAAAACAAGCCTTGAATGCCCTTACACTGATCCCTGCCGAAATGCTGGGCATTGCCGATAAGGTTGGCACCCTTACAAAAGGCAAAATGGCAAGCTTCATCATCACTTCTGATGATCTGTTTAAAAAAGACAATATCATTTATGAGAACTGGATAGAAGGCCGCCAGAACGTTATCACCCGCATGAATGTAACCGATCTGCGCGGAAATTACAGTTTTGCAAGCGATGCCTTAACCGGCCTTACCCTAAAAATTGGCGGGACACCCGGCGCATACGATGTAAACATTGACCGTATAGAAGGCGACAGCAGCCATACAAAAGGTACCATTACCCGCAGCGGTGATATGGTAAGTATATTTTTTGACCTTAAAAATAAGCCTGCGGGCAATGTAAGGTTAAGCGGGTATATCACCTCCCTATCGCCGCTGGCCTTCAGGGGCAATGGTATTTTGCCTGATGGCACCGAGATTAACTGGACGGCCACTTACAAAAGCGCGGCATTACCGTCGCAACAGCATGACCAGCCTAAACCAGACTTAACTGCAGGACCGGTTGTTTACCCATTTGCTGCCTATGGTTATACGGAATTACCAAAAGCCGAAACCGTAGTATTTAAAAATGCCACTGTTTGGACCAATGAAAAAGAAGGCATCCTTAAAAATACCGATGTGCTGATAGAGAACGGCAAGATAAAAGCTATTGGTAAGAATCTTTCTGCGCCTAACGCAAAAGTGATAGATGCCACAGGTAAGCATTTATCGCCGGGAATAGTGGATGAGCACTCGCACATTGCAGCTACCGGAAGCATAAACGAAGGCACGCAGGCAGTAACAGCCGAAGTTAGAATAGCCGATGTATTAAACCCCGAAGACATTAACATTTACCGCCAGCTGGCCGGTGGTGTTACTACATCGCACATTTTGCACGGTTCTGCAAACCCGATTGGCGGGCAAACGCAGCTGATCAAACACCGCTGGGGTGTATTAGCCGATGATATGAAATTTGAAGGATCGGATGGTTTTATCAAATTCGCCTTGGGCGAAAATGTGAAGGGCAGCAACAACCTGCCTGTTAACGGCCCGGCCCGTTACCCGCAAACCCGTATGGGCGTTGAGCAGGTTTATGTAGATGAGTTTACACGCGCCAAAGAATATAAGGCAGCACGTGCCGTAAAAGGAAATAACGTAAGGCGCGACCTGGAACTAGATGCCATTGCCGAAATATTAGACAGCAAACGCTTTATCACCTGCCACTCTTACGTACAGTCTGAATTAAATATGTTGATGCATGTTTCAGATTCGCTGGGCTTCCATATCAATACCTTCACCCACATTCTGGAAGGATACAAGGTGGCCGATAAAATGAAGGCGCACAATATTTACGGCTCTACCTTTAGTGATTGGTGGGCTTACAAAATGGAAGTTGCCGAAGCTATTCCATACAACGGTGTCATAATGCATGATATGGGCGTAGTTACCGCCTTTAACTCTGACGATGAGGAAATGGCACGCCGCTTAAACCAAGAAGCAGGCAAAGCGGTTACCTACGGCCACATGAGCGAAGAAGAAGCGCTTAAACTGGTTACACTTAACCCTGCAAAAATGCTGCACGTAGATAATCGCGTTGGTAGTATTAAACCGGGTAAGGATGCCGACCTGGTGCTGTGGTCCGCAGACCCGCTTTCTATTTACGCAGTTGCAGAAAAAACCTTTGTAGACGGCATTCCTTATTGGGACATTGAAAAGGATGCAGCCAACCAGAAGGCCATGAAAGCCGATGAAGCTCGCATCATCCAGAAAATGATTTCAGCTAAAAATAAAGGGGCAGCTACGCAGCGCGCACCAGGCCGTCGCCCTAAGGCAAAAGATGAGGACGAAAACGGCGATGATGAAGACGGAGTTGGTTTTTAATGCAGATTGATTTAATTGACAGACATACGTTTTGCCGTAGGGCAAAAAGAAAATATACAGTATGAAAAAGACATTTTTATTTTTAGCAGGATTGATGCTTGCTTCGGTCCTTACACATGGGCAGGCCAATATATCGCCTGCCAAGCCACAATCAAAACCGGTGGTAATAAGCGGTGGCACCATCCACGTAGGCAACGGCCAGGTAATTAACAACGGTTATGTAGTATTTGACAAAGGCCGTATCACTGCAATTGGCGAGGGCGCCGCTCCTAATACGCCGGGTGCAGACCTGGTTGATGCAAGCGGCAAACAGGTGTACCCGGGTTTCATTTGCCCCATTACCACACTGGGCCTTGTTGAAATTGAAGAAGGTGCAAAAGGAACGGTAGATGACGAAGAAACAGGCGACCTTAACCCTGATGCCCGCTCGCTTGTTGCGTTTAACACCGATTCGAAAGTGATCCCTACGGTTCGCTCAAACGGTATTTTACTTGCGCAGCCAACACCAAATGGCGGCATCATCTCGGGGCAATCATCTGTAGTGCAGCTGGATGCCTGGAATTGGGAAGATGCCGCTTATAAAGCAGATATCGGCATGCATTTAACCTGGCCTGTTGCGCGTGTGCAACGCAGAAGATTTGGCCCTGCACCGGCAGGCCCGCAGGAATCGCCAGCAGAAAAAGCGTTGAAGGAAATTGACGCCATCAGCAAATTGTTTTCCGAAGCAAAGGCTTATTCAGAAACAAAGCCCGAAGTAAAGAACGTTCGCTTTGAGGCTATGAAAGGACTTTTTAACGGAAGCAAAATTCTGTTTGTAAATGCCGAAGGCGCAAAAGAAATTGTGCAGGCAGTGAACTTTGCAAAAAAATTCGGCTTGCGCGAGGTAATTGTAGGCGGCAACGAATCATACCTGGTAGCCAATGTGCTAAAGGAAAACAACGTACCGGTAATATTAAGAGAAACCCAGCGCCTGCCAGATCGTGATGAAGATGATGTTTACCTGCCATACAAATTGCCTAAAATGCTGCAGGATGCCGGTGTTTTATATGGCCTTACAGGCATTGGTTTCTGGCGCCAGCGTAATCTCCCTTTTGAAGCAGGCGAAGCAGTTGGCTATGGTCTAACCAAAGAACAGGCACTCAGCATGATCACCATTAATAATGCAAAGATATTGGGTATCGATAAAACAACCGGCACGCTGGAAGTTGGCAAAGATGCAAACCTGTTTATTTCAACCGGCGATGCATTGGATATGATTACCTTACACGTGGAAGATGCATTTATACAGGGCCGCAATATCAACCTCGATAACTTGCATAAACAACTTTACAAAAAGTTCGCTGGTAAATACGGCATAAAGGCAGAACTATAAAATTTGCCTGAATTAAAAAAGCCGCCGGTAGGTTGAGAACCTGCCGACGGCTTTTTATTTTTAAATTGAACATCACATTGCTATCAGCGCTTTGCCAATGCTTTTATATCGCTTATTTCGAGCACATTTTTGTTATAACCAATTTTGGCTGCATTAATCATGGCCAGCCCTAACTCGTGCATGGTGATAACATTTTTAGACGAAAACACACGGATTATCTTTACCAGAAATTCATAGATGGCCTTGCTGTTCTTTTGCCCTTTAAAAGGAAGCATACCGCCCGGGCGAAAGTTATACTCCGCCTTAAAAGGCAACCTCGCTAATTCGTTTTCGGTACGGCCTTTCACCCTTGCCCACATAATTCGGCCTTTTTCGCTGCTATCTGTATGCGCGCCGGATATAAAGCACAACTGCACATTGCTATTAACGGCGAGTAGGCTGTTTGCAAAAGCCAGAGTGGTATCATAAGTAATATGTGTATACTCCGGTTCTTTTAAACCCACCGAACTTATACCTGCGCAGTAAAAACAGGCCTCATAATTTTTCAACTGTTCGGCATACTTATCAAGTTCAAAAAAATCAGGCACCAATAACTCCTTTAGCTTAGGGTGTTTAAGTTCGTAATGTTTACGGCTTATAGTTAGCACTTCTGTTATATCTGGATTTTGCAGGCATTCTAGTAAAACGCCTTCACCCACCATACCGGTTGCCCCGGTAATAATTACCTTTAGTCCCATTGTTATTAATTATTTGTAATAGCCCGGCTTAAACCAGGTTCAATATGCATCAATAAGAGATACATTTTATAAGCGGTTCCTGTTTTTTGTTCTTTGCTTTCGCGTTAAATTTAAATTTTTGAAAAAAACATTTACCGCTTCAGTGTGCTTGTTTTCTTTTCTAAAACGCCTAAAAATATTCCGTGATTGGCTCAAGGTTAGCTGTTTAGTCATTTTTAAATGACTATATTTTTATTTTTTTACATAGTATTTACAAAGATCTGTTTTAAGAATAAAAAATATTTAATAGTGAATACAAAATTTATACAAAGTATTAGCGTATAATTATAGGATACAATCACCCCCTAATTAATATGCCTTTTTTAGATCGCGTTTTAGCGCCCCCAACTTACGGCTGGGCAGATTCCTCAGGTAACCTGGTAAAACCGGCCAACAGTGCCATATTCAAAGAATTTTTTCTTCGTCTTAATATTTTTAAATCCAAAAAGAACTGGCTTCCTTTTTTCAGCTGGTTAAAAGTGCTTTGCCTTGTACCTTTCTTTTTGTTGTTCCTGTTTCATTTTATGGCCTGGTGGACCCTCCTTGCTGCCTTTGTATACAGCATGATGATCATGGGTTCACATGGTACTATCTGGCATCATCGTTTTTGTACGCATGGCGCTTATACTTTTAAAAACTCATTCTGGCGTTTTATTACGCAAAACCTTACCCTTTGCGTTATCCCGGAGGAGATCTATGTGATCTCGCACCACGTGCATCATTCAAAATCTGATCAGCCGGGCGATCCATACAATGCCCAGGCAGGTTTTTTATATTGCTTTTTAGCCGATGTAAATCACCAGCCGATAGCAAAAGATCTGAGTGAAGACGATTATGTTCGTGTTAAAAAACTGATGTGCCACACCGGTGTAAAAGCAAATACTTATGAGCAATATCAAAAATGGGGATCATATGTTAACCCTGGCAGGGCTGTATTATCCTGGATTTTAAACTGGGGCTTCTGGTTTTCGGTTTTCTATTTAATTGGCGGTGTAGCTTTGGCTTGCAGTCTTTTTGCAGCAGCCGGTTTTTGGGCGGTTGGCGTACGTACCTTTAACTTTGAGGGCCACGGAAAAGGAAAAAACAAACAACGCGAAGGAATTGACTACAACAAAAAAGATAGTTCTGTTAACCAGCTTTGGCCAGGTATAGTAGCCGGCGAGTGGCACAACAACCACCACTTATTTCCTAAAAGCGCACGCAGCGGGTTTAAACCGCACCAGGTTGATATGGCTTGGTACTATATAAAATTTATGCACTTTGTTGGCGCCGTAAGCAGCTATAAAGACAGTAAAAAACAGTTTTATAAACAATACATTTTGTTAAGCGAACCGGTTGAAATAGCTGTTTGCCCAAGCCTTATTCCTATACCGGTAGCGGTACGCCAGACTTAAAATAATAAGCATCTGATATAAAAAAAAGCAGCTTGACCTTCCCGGTTAAGCTGCTTTTTTGTTAGGTATTGAATTGAGTATTAAAAATCTGGTTGGATACTGAACTTAACCCCATACATAGACACGCCCGGATGATCGAGGTAGTTGAACCTTTTGATCAGATCTACACGGAGTAATTTAAAGATATTACCAATGCCTACGCCGGCTTCCACATAAGGCGTTTTTCCTAAGGCATAAGTACCGTAAGCCCCGTTTGCTGCCGGAGGGAAACGGTATAGTCCTGTTGAAAGCAACGGGTTATTTTCATCCCTGATGCCACCGTAAAGAACCTTAAACGACAGGAATTCGCGCCATTTTAAATGCTCTACCAGCGGAATTTTATTAAGGAAGAAACCATTAAAGCTTTGCGTAAAGTTGAACCCTACGTAGTGGTCGCTCACAAACTCCAGGTAATACATTTTGTTATAGGCATCCGGGTCGTAGTTAAGCGATTGATTTGCAGGGGCGATGCTAAGCAACGGGAAAGGAACCTTACCGGTAACCAGGCTACCCAAAAGTGTTACATCTGCATAACCCAATTGCGACATATAAACGCGCTTGTAAATGTTTGCGTAAATATTATTGTAATTGTAAACGCCGTTAAGCAGCCCGGAAAAACCATGCTTTACAGATAAATTAAAAATAGGATACTTGCTATGTATGGTACGCCTGAACTGGGTACCCTGTAAGATCTGTTCGTGAGGGGCATAGCGCAGGTCTACCTCCAATTCGCTGGTGGGCAGGTCGTGCACAAAAGTGTTGCTGGCATCATTCTCTATAAAAGAAAGCGTACCGGCTGCCTGCTGATCCCAGTTGCGGAAACCAACCAGGTAAGAAAAGTGATTTTCCAGATCCTTTACATAGGCAACCGAAAAAATGCGGTTATAAAGCCAGTAATCTGTATGGCCGGTATGAAAGGAAGTAAGCGCCTCCTGGTTATTGTTTATAGCGAATGACTGCCCCGGCAGGTTAACATCATACAAATAAGTGATCTTAAAAAAATTATTGGGGTAGCGGTAAAACGGGGTTTTGTTTAAAGAGATGTATGCGCTAATATCATATTTAAATTGCTTATCGCGTATGCCGTAACCGGTGTAACCTTCCAGGTATAATACCGAGTCAAATTTGGGGTTGGTGCGGCCGCCTACCTGCAAACGCACCCCTTCCTGGCTATCAAAAGAAAAGAATTGACCAATAGGCCCAATACTAACAGGCCCCGACTCGGCGAAACCGCCCACAAAGGTATTGGCTATCCAGCTGGTTCTTTTGTACGACCGCATGTTTTGCAGCCTGTTCACCTTGGCATAAACGTCAGATTGTTGTGCTGTTAAAGTATCGGTACGGTGGCTTGTAAAGTACCCGGTATCGGCCAGGTTTTTGCCAACTTCGCTTTGCAGGCTTTTCCCTTCGTAGAATTTTTCGGGCTTGGGCGTATTTAGTACGTAGTTTGAGAAGACAACGGTACGTTGGCCAAAAACACCGAAACCTTTATCCCTCAATATCCCTAAGTTGCCGGTAACGTCGCTTTTGGTAAGATAATAACGCCCGCCCGGCTGCTGCTTAAAATCAAGCTTAATTTTTAGGCTGCGTACAAAGTTGATGTTTATCTGCTTATTTAAGTTCAGCTCGCAAGATTGTACTGCATAATTACCATCCAGCGTAATGGCTATTTTTCCATCAAACAGAATATCGCCTTTATTGCGCGGTGTAAAGCTAAGCTCTACCAGTTTGCCTTTGTCTGTCTGTATGGTATCGGCAATAAAAAATTTATAAAAATCGGGGGAATGATCGGCAATGGGGCTTAAAAAGTAATTTGATAAAATAAATATATTGTTCGAATACAGATCTATGTTATTGCCATACAGCCTGTTCACATAAATATTTACACCTGCAGTATCTATAAATTTAATAACATTAATGCCTTTTTCGGCCTGCATTATCTGGATGGTTTTCTCGGGCAATTTACGGTAAAAATGCTGTGAAAGCTTTTCGCTGAACAGGGCAGGTACAGAAACTTGCTTTTTGCCGTCGATAACAGTGTTGCTATCCAGCATAAACTTGTACTTACTAAAAAAGCCGCTGTTTATAAATGCTTTAGGTAAGTTAAATAACGACATTCCTACCCTTTCATATTGGTCATATTGCAGGTAATCGGCGCTTTCCATGCGGTTTTGGTCTTTGTGCGCTATTACCTGCCTTATCAACTCTACGGCAGGGTTGCCCTTGTTGCGGTACTTTTCCTTTTTGCCGGATACTACGGTAACTTCTTTCAACTGTGTCTGGCTGGAAGCAAGGCTTATTTGCAGCTCGTTAATTTCGCCGGGCTTAATTGCTTTTTTTATTGTTTTAAATCCCAGGTGCGAAAACGTCACATGGCTGAACATTCCCTCGGCACTCAGTGTAAAGTTTCCATCGGCGTCAGAATTGGTACCATATTTACTTCCATCAAAAGCTACGCTGATGTATTGAAGCGGCTTACCTGTGATACTGTTTACTATCTTCCCTTTTACAGTGGTTAAATTTTGTTGGGCAAACAGCGTTATGGGCAAAAAAACCGCTAAAAAGGCGACGGATCTTATTAAAACTCTTATGTGGCAAATGGCAGATGTGTACAAACTTAGCAGATAAAAATTACTGTTCTTAAATATACCTTATACGGGCGATAACCATACAAAGTGTGTATAAAATTTCAAAAAATAACGCCTTTTTTAACGCATTTAAAAGGTTTGAAGTATACTTTTTGTTTTAAAACTCCACTTAAAAATAAATTTTTAAAATATCAGTATTTAAGCACGTTACATCAAAATTTATCCAGAATCAGCTTTTAAGTTAGCTCTTTTAAAACGAGATTTTTATACAAAAAAGGCATCTGAAAATGACGTTAAAATCTTTTTTTGAAACCATGCTGATAGGGCTGATGATCATTCTGATGACACTTGTTTTAATGTACAGTGGCATGATATAACTATTGAGCAAAACATGTGATTTCCATCCGGCAGATTTAGTATTATCTTTGCAACATCCGGGATAAATACCTGGCCAATACCATGATCAAAGAAATTGAAATTGTTTGCCAGCCTGGCCAGCAAGATAGTGAAGAAGTATTAAAATCCTTAGCTGCATCTGTCCTTAAAGTATCCCCACAAAAAATATCGGGACTAAAAACCCTTAAGCGATCTATAGATGCGCGCGGGCGTAAAGTGGTTTACCGCATGCAGGTACAAGCTTTTATAGAGGAGGCATACAAGCCTGAAGTATTTTCCGTTTCCTACCCCGATGTAAAAGATCAAAAGTCCGTAATCATAGTCGGCGCGGGGCCTGCAGGCTTATTTGCAGCACTGCAATGCATCGAAATGGGTTTGAAACCGATTGTGCTGGAGCGTGGCAAGGATGTTAAGCAACGCAGGCGCGACCTTGCCGACATCAATAAACAAGGCCTGGTTAACCCCGAATCTAACTATTGTTTTGGCGAAGGCGGTGCAGGAACTTATTCTGACGGGAAACTTTACACACGTTCTACCAAGCGCGGGGATGTAAATGCCGTACTAAAAACCTTTGTGGCACACGGAGCACCTGAAGATATACTGATAGATGCACGCCCCCATATCGGCACCAACAAATTGCCTCAAATAATTACTGCCATAAAGCAAAGCATTCTCAATGCAGGCGGCGAGGTAGTGTTTGACGCGAAAGTTACAGGCCTGTTGGTAAGCTTTGGGAAGATAAAAGGCGTTGAACTGGCAAACGGCGAAAAAATGGAAGCTGCTGCCGTTATACTGGCAACGGGCCATTCGGCGAGGGATGTTTTTGAAATGCTGCACCGGCAAAATATTCTGATTGAAGCGAAGCCCTTTGCTCTTGGGGTGCGTATAGAACATCCCCAGCAGATCATAGACCAGGCACAATATCATTGCGAAAACCGTGGCCCGGACCTACCGCCATCATATTATAACCTGGTGGAGCAGGTAGAGCATCGCGGTGTGTTCTCATTTTGTATGTGCCCCGGGGGGATAATTGCACCCTGTGCAACCGACCATGACGAGATAGTAGTAAACGGCTGGAGCCCTTCAAAACGGAACAATCCTTTTGCTAACTCCGGTACAGTGGTACAAATAAACATGGAAGATGTAAAAGGCAGCGAAACCGATCCGCTCAGCATGCTGCGTTTTCAACAGCAAATAGAAAAATTAGCTTTTAAGGCAGGGGGTGGCGAACTGGTTGCTCCCGGCCAGCGCATGGTAGATTTTGTGGAGAACCGTATCTCTGCCGATCTGCCTCTTAATTCTTACCTGCCTGGCACCAGGTCTGTCCCGCTTAAGGAAGTTTTACCGGGCTGGATAAATGAACGCCTGCGCAAGGCACTGCCTGTTTTCGGGAAAAAGATGAAAGGTTATTACACTAATGAGGCTATACTGGTTGGGGTAGAATCACGCACATCCTCGCCTGTAAAAATTCCCAGAGACAAAGAAACATTACAGCATCCGCAAATAAGCGGTTTATTTCCCTGCGGCGAAGGTGCCGGTTATGCAGGTGGCATAATTTCTGCTGCTATCGACGGAATAAATTGCGCTATAGCCGCCGCTAAAATCATATGAGTACATCAGAAAAACTACAGGCAGAATTAAAACGAGTTTTATACGGCGATGCATGGTATGGATCGGCGATATTTACCATTTTAGAACAAGTTGGATTTGAAGCCGCTTACGAAAAACCGCAGGGGGCCATACATAATATTGCCGAAACAGTACTGCACATGTTAGCCTGGACCGAAGAAGTTTTAGACCGGCTGAACGGCATGAGCGCGCAAACGCCCGCAAGCGGCGACTGGCCCGACCCCGGTGCGCCCGACGAACAAAAATGGCAGAACTATGTTGATGACCTTAAACTGGTAAATGTAAATTTGCTTGGTGCAATAGCCGCTTTCCCTGATGAACAGTGGCCAGAATTGGTGAACGACGAAAGAGATACTAAAAAAGCTGCCACCTATGAGGGCATGATAAATGGCTTAATTCAGCACCATGTTTATCATGCTGGGCAAATTTCGTTATTGAACAGGATTTTGTTAGGCTATAATTTATAACATTTAAAGGCGATTAGTGATGAATAAGAAGACCTTGATATTAGGAGCAACGCCGAATGCGGGGCGTTATGCTTACCTGGCTGCAAATAAACTTACTCAGCACGGGCATTCTATTGTTAATGTAGGTATTAAAGCAGGCGAAGTTGCCGGTGTTGCTATTGAAAAGCCGGAAACCATCCACAACGATATTGATACACTTACCCTATATGTAGGCCCTCAAAACCAGGAATCGCTGTATGATTATATCTTAAATACCAATCCTAAACGCATCATATTTAACCCCGGTACAGAAAATAACGAGCTTAGAAAAATGGCCGAAGATAAAGGCATCGAAACAGAATATGCCTGCACACTTGTGCTGCTTTCTATAGGGCAGTATTAATTTTCAAGCCGGGCGCAAACTTCCTTTATCGTTTGGCTCACCGGTTTAAATTCAATCCCGGTTGCGGCCTTAACTTTTGAATTATCGTAATCACGGGTCATGGATGCTGCCTTTGCAGATACCTTATCTATTGCAGGGGCCTTACGCGTTAAAAAAACAATTAAGGCTGCGGCGCGCCAGGCTGCTTCCATCATCCAGGGTTTTGCAAGTACCGCGGGGGGATTAATTCCAAAACCTTCGGCTATTTCAGTGGTGATCTGTTCATAGCTGCAATTTTCGGCATTGATAATAAAACGCTCCGCACTTTGATCGCTGTTCATCAAAGCAATCATACACTTCGCAACGTCTTCCACGTCTACAAAACCGCAGGTTCCCTGGGTATAAAACTTGAGCCCTTTACGTACGGTTTCAAACAGCGCCCCGCTGCCTTCGGTACCGGCATTGGCGCCTATGATAATGGATGGATTTACTATTACAGCATCAAGGCCTTCGGCAATACCGCGCCAAACTTCCATTTCGCTTTCTAGTTTTGAAATAGCATAACCGTCGGTTTCAATATCGCGGTCTAGGTGATGGTTCTCAGTAATCAGCTCACCCGGTTTTGCAAGCCCGATGGCCGCTACAGAGCTTACATGTACCAGCCTTATTTTATTTTGCAGGCAAACGTTCACCAGGTTTGCTGTCCCGTTAACGTTTGTCCTTATCATTGGCTCTTTATCGGCTTGTTTCAGCGATACCCATGCAGCACAATGGTAAACCTGATTAACGCCTTCCATTGCGGCCTCTAAGGCAAATACATCTAAAAGGTCGGCATTAACCCATTCTATTTGTTCCTGCAGCGGTATTAATATAGATGGAATTACAGAATCGGGCCGTTTGGTGCAGCAAATTTTACCCTCTTTAGCAATTAGCTGTTTGGCGAGTTCTGAACCTAAAAAGCCGGTAGCGCCGGTAACTAATATCATTTATAATGTGCGGGTTAATAACGATGCGCAGATATGCAAAAGTGCAAATGTGCGGAAGATTTTGCAAATACAATTAAGTAACAGCTGCTTAAGTTAACCTGTCAAAATAGCTGCATGTATATTTGCAAAGCCAAATATGAAACAATTTATCCATTAATTTCTGCTATTAAAATGTAACTTTGTGTGTCATATTGGCTCAAAAAAGCTGATGGCGCAATTGTTGAGCAATTTGCACTTTTACAGAATTAAGCATGTTAAATTTTATAAGTAAGCTTTTCGGAAGCAAGTCGGACAGGGACGTTAAAGGGATCGTGCCCATTGTTGAAAAAGTAAAAGCTGAATACTCCAAACTGGGCGGCCTTACCAATGATGAGCTTAGAGCCAAAACCACCGGCTTTAAAGAAACTATAGCCGAAGGTTTGGCTGATATAGACAGCCAGATAAGTGAAATTAAAGAACGCGCCGAGAGCGATGAAATAGATGTAAACGAAAAAGTAGAATTATACGGCCAGCTGGATAAACTGGAAAAAGACCGTAATAAGGAACTTGAAGCTATACTGATGCGTATTTTACCAGAGGCTTTTGCCGTGGTAAGAGAAACTGCAAAACGTTTTAAAGACAACCCAACCATAGAGGTTACCGCTTCTGAGTTTGACCGCGCACTGGCTGCACGCAAGCCGAATGTGGTTATAAAAGGAGACAAGGCTTTTCATGCCAATACCTGGAATGCCGCAGGCAACCAGGTAACCTGGGACATGGTGCATTATGATGTGCAGTTGATAGGCGGCATTGTTTTACACCAGGGTAAAATATCTGAAATGGCTACAGGCGAAGGTAAAACATTAGTTGCTACCTTGCCCGCTTACTTAAATGCTCTTGCCGGGCAGGGCGTGCACATTGTAACCGTGAACGATTACCTTGCACGACGCGACTCTGAGTGGATGGGCCCGCTTTATGAATTCCACGGCTTATCGGTTGATTGTATAGATAGGCACGAGCCAAACTCTGAAGAGCGCCGTAACGCCTATCTTGCAGATATTACCTTTGGTACCAATAACGAGTTTGGTTTTGACTACCTGCGTGACAATATGACACGCAGCCCCGAAGAACTTGTACAACGCAAGCTGCATTATGCAATGGTGGATGAGGTTGACTCCGTGTTAATTGATGATGCCCGTACACCGCTTATTATATCAGGCCCTATCCCACGTGGCGACCAGCACGAGTTTTATGAATTAAAACCACGCATAGAGCGTTTGGTTAATGCACAAAAAACCTTTGTTAATACTGCACTTAACGAAGCCAAAAAGTTAATTGCCGAAGGCAAGACAGGACCTGAAGAAGGCGGCCTTGCATTACTGCGTGCTTACCGTGGCTTACCAAAAAGCAAAGCACTGATTAAGTTTTTAAGCGAAGGCGCTAACAGGCAATTCTTATTAAAGTCTGAGAATTACTATATGCAGGACCAGAATAAGGAAATGCATAAGGTTGATGAAGAGTTGTTTTTTATCATTGATGAAAAAAGCAACTCGGTAGAGCTTGCCGAAAAAGGTATAGAACTGATCACTACTACCGGTGAAGACCCTCATTTCTTTGTGATGCCGGATGTAGGCGGTGAAATTTCAGAAATAGAAAAATCAAACCTGCCTAATGAAGAAAAGATAGCTAAGAAAGATGCACTGATGCGTGATTTCTCTATAAAGTCTGAACGTATTCACTCGGTAAATCAGTTGTTAAAAGCCTATACCTTATTTGAAAAGGATACTGAATATATTCTTGATGAAGGCAAAGTAAAAATTGTTGATGAGCAAACCGGCCGTGTGCTTGATGGCCGCCGTTACTCTGATGGTTTGCACCAGGCGATAGAAGCAAAAGAAAATGTTAAGGTAGAAGATGCTACGCAAACTTTTGCAACCGTTACCCTGCAAAACTATTTCCGTATGTACCACAAGCTTTGCGGTATGACGGGTACTGCCGTTACAGAAGCAGGTGAGTTCTGGGAAATATACAAACTGGACGTGGTAGAAATACCAACCAACACGCCAACCAGCCGCGCAGACATGCAGGACCTGGTTTATCGCACCGTGCGTGAAAAATACAATGCCGTTGCAGAAGAAATTGTAAAACTTACACAAGCCGGCCGGCCGGTACTGGTGGGTACTACATCGGTAGAAATATCTGAGTTGATAAGCCGTATGCTTAAGTTGCGCGGTATTAAACATAACGTATTGAATGCCAAACTGCACCAGAAAGAGGCCGATATTGTGGCCGAAGCCGGTAAGGCAGGTACTGTAACCATAGCCACCAACATGGCCGGCCGTGGTACGGATATTAAATTAGGGCCAGGTGTTAAGGATGCGGGCGGTTTGGCCATTGTAGGTACAGAGCGCCACGAGTCGCGCCGCGTGGACCGCCAGTTGCGTGGCCGTGCAGGCCGCCAGGGCGATCCGGGTTCGTCACAATTCTTTGTTTCGCTGGAAGATAACCTGATGCGCTTATTCGGCTCTGAAAGGATCTCTAACCTCATGGTGCGCATGGGTATTGAAGAGGGCGAAGTGATTCAGCACTCCATGATCTCTAACTCTATTGAGCGCGCGCAGAAAAAGGTGGAAGAAAACAACTTTGGTATCCGTAAGCGTTTGCTGGAATATGACGACGTGATGAACTCACAGCGTACCGTAATCTACGCCAAACGCCGCAATGCACTGTTTGGCGACAGGCTGGAAGTTGATATCAACAACACCATTTATGATGTGGTTGAGGACGTAATTACCGAGTACAAGGAAACAAATAACTTTGAAGGCCTTGGTTTGGAAATGATCCGCCTGTTTTCGGTAGATATAGATCTTTCACATGATGAATTTACAGGCACATCAGTAGCAAAACTAACCGACAGGATCTTTGCCGAAGTAATGGAGTTTTACAAACGTAAGCAGGAAGCCATAGCCGAGCAGGCTTTACCGGTTCTGAAAGACGTTTTTGAAACCCGCGGCGAATATGTAGAAAACATAGTAGTACCGTTTACCGATGGTGTACATGGCATACAGGTAGCTGTCCCGCTTCAAAAGGCGGTAAAGAACGGCGGGCATGAAGTGTTTAAATCGTTCGAGAAGAATGTTACCCTGTACCTGATAGATGATGCATGGAAAGAACACCTGCGCGAAATGGACGAATTAAAACAATCTGTACAGAACGCAGTTTATGAGCAAAAAGACCCATTATTGGTTTACAAGTTCGAAGCTTTTGAATTGTTCAGGCAGATGTTGGCCAGTGTAAATAAAGAGCTGGTTAGTTTTCTTTTCAGGGGCGGTATCCCGGTTCAGCAGCAGGCAGAAGAGGTTCGTGAAGCAAAACCTCAGCCTAAAATGGACCTGAAAAAGATGCGCACTTCAAAACCGGAACTGGTTACAGAAAGTAACGGCGTACCTATGCAGGATACACGCGAATTGCAAAAAACAACGCCTGTACGTGCAGAACAAAAAGTTGGCAGGAATGACCTTTGCCCTTGCGGAAGCGGCAAAAAATTTAAGAATTGCCACGGTGCAGGCCAGGTATAAATGAATATACCGGCGGTTGGATGAGAGCATCCATACGCCTGAGGTAAAGAATTATTAAAAACACAATGAAAGATACAGTAACTTATAACGGCGCTATTTTAAGACGTTTGGGTTGCTGTATTTTTTTTATGATATTATTTTTCCCTTCGCTGTCCAATGCGCAGACCAGGGGTAAATTAGAGGAAATTAAAGACCCGCTGATTGATACGCTTATAGCACGCAGGCCAAACCTTAACAGAGGCAGCGCAACACAGCAGGGCGGTGAAGAAACGGCTTATGGCTACCGGGTACAGATATTTTTTGGATCGAACAGGCAGTCGGCTTATAACACACAAGCAAAGTTTACCGAAGACTACCCCGAGTACCATACTTACATTTTTTACACCGAACCAAATTTTAAGGTGCAGGTAGGCGATTTTCGCAGCCGCCTGGAGGCGCAAAAGCTTGAAAATGAGCTTCGCCAGCAATACACCAGCCTTTTTATAATTTCAGGGAAGATAAATCCTCCAAAAACCGAAGCATCAAATGATTAAAGAACAGATACAAAAGCTGTCGCAGGATATTTTTGATGAGGTGGTAGCTAACCGCCGCCATCTGCATACCCATCCCGAACTTTCATTCCATGAAACAAAAACATCGGCATTCATTGCTTCGCGCCTTGATGCACTTGGACTGAAATACGAGCGGATGGCCGATAACGGTTTGGTAGCTTTAATAAAGGGAGAAAAACCTTCTGACCAGGTAGTGGCTTTACGTGCAGATATGGATGCGCTGCCTATTACAGAAGCAAATGAAGTTTCTTATAAATCGCAAAATAACGGGGTAATGCATGCCTGCGGGCATGATGCGCATACATCATCTTTATTGGGTACAGCAAAGATCTTAACCGAACTAAAAAGCGAATTTGCCGGTACGGTGAAGCTGATCTTTCAACCGGCAGAAGAAAAACTGCCTGGTGGTGCCAGCCTGATGATTAAAGAAGGCGTACTTGAAAACCCAAAACCGCGGGCAGTTATCGGCCAGCATGTAATGCCGCTGATAGACGCAGGTAAGGTTGGTTTTCGCGCAGGCAAATACATGGCATCTGCCGATGAGCTGTATGTAACCGTTCGTGGTAAAGGCGGGCACGGTGCACAACCACAGCAAAACGTAGACCCGGTTATTATTACCGCTCATATACTTATCGCCTTACAACAAGTGGTTAGTCGTTTTGCCGATCCTAAAAATCCTTCGGTACTGTCGTTCGGTAAGGTAATTGCCAACGGTGCCACCAATGTGATCCCTAACGAGGTTTACCTGGAAGGCACATTCCGCACCATGGATGAAAAATGGCGCGGTGAGGCACACGTCAAAATGAAAAAAATGGCCGAAGGGATTGCCGAAAGCATGGGCGGAAGCTGCGATTTCAATATTATGAAAGGTTATCCTTTCCTGATTAACGAAGAGAAGCTTACAGCGGCAACACGCAGCCATGCGGAAGATTACCTTGGTAAAGAAAATGTGCTCGATCTTGACATATGGATGGCGGCCGAAGACTTTGCTTATTATTCGCAGGTTGCAGATTCATGCTTTTACCGTTTAGGTACCCGCAACGAAGGCAGGGGCATTACATCATCCGTACACACACCAACATTTGATGTGGAAGAAGATGCATTTAAGATCAGTACCGGTTTAATGGCCTACCTGGCTGTAAAACAATTAGGGAATTAATAATTTAAACCGGGATAATTTCAATCGATGCATTTCGGCCGTAATAGCCTGAAAGTTTCTTGCCGTGTTTAAAAGAATAGAGTTTGGGAATAAGGTTTTTGTTTACAACATACCACGCTGATAATGATCAAAAAAATACTGCTGTTTTCTTTCTTATTCGTCGCAACCAATTCTTTTGCGCAGCAGATCAAACGCTTTAACCCTGATACCATCCGCACTATTGTCATCGATTCGGCCGTAAACATCCGTTCTCATAAGTTAAATGCCCAGGATTTTATAGATGCCGTACTGGCCGATACCGGGTTCTATCAGGCTTTTAAAAACATGAAAAAGTTTGCTTTTATAGCCGAGAACCGTATTTATACCTATGATAAGAACAATAAAGTTGACGGTAAGATCTATCGTAAAATAAAGCACAGCAATATTGCCGGTCAGCATAAAATAGAATACCTGGCCAAGAAAGATAGTGGCAACCTGTATAAATCGAATGGTAAATACCAGCTTTATACGGTAGAGATGTTCGATTATATTTTTATGAACGCCTATAATTCCGACTTTGTAAAAGCCGAACCTTTACCAGGATCGGGCGGTAAAAACGAATCTTATAAAGACAAGCTTAAAACACTCATCTTTCATCCGGGGCATAAGGTAACGGGCATTCCTTTCATCAGCGGTAAAACTGAAATTTTCTCAGGCGATATGCGCAATTTTTATTTCTACCAGTTTGCTAAAGGTAAGTACCTGGACTCTATACCTGTTTACCGTTTCAGGGTAGTGAGAAAGCCAAGTATTGCAGATAACGATGTGGTGATAAAAGAATTGACCACCATTTTTGATACGCGCACCTTCCAGATACTGGGCCGATATGTGGATTTAAAATACAGCAACTTTTTATTCAGCTTTGATGTACAGATGAATATAGAACTGAACAAGGTTAACGGAGAGCTGCTGCCCGCAAAAATTACCTACCAGGGCAATTGGGATGTGCCATTTCATAAAACTGAAAGAGCAAGTTTTCTAATTGTTCATAAAGACTACAAAGAAGAATAACAACGCTACCGACGCTGCGGCCAATTTAATTACCTGGTTTCGCTTTTGCAGCAATTTTTGCATATACCGGCCCAGGAACACAAAATTAAAAAGCCTGCCAAGCCCCCCAAATGGCGCCTCGAACAAAAAGATATCCTTCATTACCGTTTGATCACCTAAAGCATAAAAGAGGTGCTCGTGCCGCATGCTTTTGAATGGCCCGGTCAACATCTCGTCGGTAAAGGAATGCGGGTAATTAAACTCAATTATTTTTGATGTAAGAGTTTGCCTTACGCCCAAATGCCTTGCACTCCAGGTAACAGTTTCACCGGGTTCTATTAATCCATTTGTACGGCCCGCAATAACCCGCTCGCCGGTATGAGACATAGATTCAACATGCAGATCGATACTTCGCGACAAATCAAAACACTTCTCAATACGTGCATCTATATAAGTAACCAATTCTATCTGTGTCATACTTGTAAGGCCAAATTACCAATAAAAAGGACCAGGACATTAGCTGCCTGATCCCTTTCAATTTATTTCCTGTTAAAGAGATTATTTATGCTTTGATCCCATTACGAAAGTAATTTCGCCGCCGTTCATAATGTCTTCGTGTGTTAAGAACAAACTGTTATGCGGCTGGCCGTTAAGTGTAATGTGTTGTATGTATACATTTTTATCGCCCTGGTTCTTCACATTAATAGTAAAGGTTTTGCCATTTTCTAAAGTGATAACTGCATGCTGTACAGCGGGGCTGCCAATGGCATATTTGTCTGAAGCAGGCGCAACAGGGTAAAAGCCCAACGTGCTAAAAATATACCAGGCGCTCATCTGGCCGGTATCGTCATTACCGCCTAAACCATCAGGAGCCGGTTTATACTGCATTTTTAAGATCATACGAATCTTTTCCTGCGTTTTCCACGGCTTGTCGGTCCAGTCATATAAATAAGCTACGTGATGCGAAGGCTCATTACCATGCACGTAATTACCGATAATGCCATCACGGGTAATATCTTCTGTTTCTGCAAAATATTTATCAGGCAGGTTGTAACTGAACAGGCTGTCGATATAAGTAACAAAACGCTTGTTTCCACCCATTACCTTTATCAGGTTTTCAGGGTCATGCGGAACGTACAAGGTATAATTCCATGCATTACCCTCTATAAAACCCTGGTTAATGGTTGTAAACGGATCAAATGCTTTGCGGAAAGTTCCGTTTTCTAACTTAGGGTGCATAAACCCGCTCTTAGGGTCGTACACGTTGCGCCAGTTTTGCGAGCGTTTAATAAATTCGTCATAAATAGGCTGGTTATTTAATTTTTTTGCCAGCTGGGCTATACACCAGTCGTCATAAGCATATTCAAGGGTTGATGATACCGAGTTGCCGTTTTTTTCATCAGGAATATAACCCATATCCATATAATAACCTATACCTGCATAATCGCGGTGACGCGCAGTAGTTACGCAGGCCTCTAAAGCCTTGTTAGCATCAAAAGGAGCATTACCCTTAATAACTGCATCGGCTAAAACAGAAACACTGTGATAACCGCTCATACACCAATTCTCATTGGCCGAATTGCTCCAGATAGGCAGCATGTGTTCCGGGCTTTGTTCAAAATGCGCTATCATGCTCTGCACCATATCCGCATTCCTTTTGGTTTCAATAATGTTAAACAGCGGGTGTAACGCGCGGTGAGTATCCCATAAGCTAAACGTAGTGTAATTGGTAAAGCCAACAGCCTTATGCACGTTTTGATCCAAACCTTTATACTGGCCATCCACATCCATATAAATGGTAGGGTTTATCATGGCATGGTACATGGAAGTATAAAAGTTTTCCTTATCGGCTTTGTTGCCCTCAATCACTATTTTGTGCAGTTCGGCTTCCCATTGTGCCTGGCCGTCATTTTTTACCTTTTCAAAATCCCATCCCGGTACTTCGGTCTGCATGTTAAGCAATGCGCCATCTATACTTACAGGTGATAAGGCAAACTTGATCTTTATTTTTTCGCCCTCTTCGGTTTTAAAATCAAAGTAGGTTCTTAGCTGGCGTGCGGCCAGTTCCGGAAAGTTTTTGGTTTTTGCAAATTGCCCCCAGAAGCCGCCGTAAACCTCGCGTTTGCTGTAGTTCTTATAACCCATTTGGATAAACGGCTTATTGAATTTCATGGCGAAATAAAGGGTACGGGTACGGGCCCAGCCGCTGGTAGATCGGTAACCTACAATTGTACTATCATTCACTACGCGCAGGTATGTCCAAACGTTTTTGTCGGGATAGTTGTAAATGCCCGCCATCAGATCCAGGATGATGTGCGCATTATCAGATTTTGGAAAGGTATACTGGTGAAAACCAACTCTTGTGCTGGTAGTCATCTCGGCAATGATACCGCTTGCATCCAGTTTCACTTTGTAGTAATTGGCATCGCTCACTTCATTAGCATGCGAAAACGCAGAGCGATAACCACTGCCCGGTTTATCCGCAGTCCCTGGGTTCAGCTTTAATTCACCAACGGTAGGCATAATTAAAAAGTCGCCCAAATCAGAGTGGCCTGTACCGCTAAAATGCGTATGGCTAAACCCTACAATAGTTTTATCATCATACTGGTAACCGGCACAGTATTTATATACATCGGGGTTGTAATGGCCGTTTAATTCATAGCTTGCGGTATCGGTTTCGGGGCTTAGCTGCACCATACCGAAAGGAACCGTTGCACCCGGATAAACGTGCCCCATGCGCTGCGTACCAATTATAGGGTGAACATATTTAACCAGGTTTTCGGAAGTTTTTGTTTGTGCTGCAGCAAATAGGGTTGAGCAGCTAAAAAGACCAATGAGTATTTTCTTCATTTAATATTAATATGCAGGGTAAAGCCCAAATATAAACTTTGATTACCGGAATTTAAGAGGAAAAGTTGGGGAAAGAGTTTGGGTGGGGAAAGCTCGCTCAGGAAACCTCACCTAAATCCTCTCCAAAGGAGAGGACTTGAAAAAATTAGCTTGATTTGATTTAAAAAGGAGATGCGCATATACAACGAATCAATAGCAATCATGCATTCAAAAGTGCTCTCATTTGGAGACGATTCAAGGTGAGCCATTAACCAAAGTAAACTAAGAAACATACTTATATACTACGTCTAATAGTCCTCTCCTTTGGAGAGGATTTAGGTGAGGCCCTACACCGCAGGCAAGCTGAAGTAGAAAGTGGTGCCTTCGCCTACTATGGTCTCAAACCATACTTTACCGCCGGCATTTTCAATAGAGTTCTTGACAAAGGCAAGCCCTAAACCGGTACCTGAGCTTTTGGTGGTGAAATTTGGTTCAAATATTTTTTCACGCAGTTCTTCCGGTATGCCCGCACCGTTATCCTTAATGGTAAGCAGAATGTTTTTGCTTGTTATCAGGTGATTGATTTCGATAAGGCAAGCTTTATCTGCAGGGGTAGCTTCGATGGCATTTTTTAACAGGTTGTTAAAGCACCGAAGTAATTGGTCTTTGTCCGCGTTAATAACAAAAGCGGTATCCGGTTGCTGATAAGCTATTTTAACATTATCCATATGCTTAAATATGGTAATGGCCTGCAATAAAATATCAAACAGGTTTAAATGCTCCAGGCGCGTATCGGGCATTTTGGCAAAGGCCGAAAATTCTGAAGCGATGGACGATAAACTTTCTATCTGCTCCACAAAAGATTTACTAAAGCGCTCAAATTTCTGGTCAAACTTAGGGTCTTTGTCCTTCCACGATTTATCCAGCAGCTGCAACCCAAGTTTAAGCGGTGTTAAAGGGTTTTTAATTTCATGAGCCACCTGTTTTGCCATTTCGCGCCAGGCGCTTTCCCTTTCTGACTGTGCCAGTCGCTGGGCGCTGCTTTCCAGGTCAGATATCATTTTATTGTATTCCTTAACCAGCGCACCTATTTCATCATTACGGTTCCATTGTATCGGTTCGTTCTTTTTACCGTAAATGGTTTTACTTAAGCTGTGTTGTATAAAGCTTAATGGCGCGGTTATCTGCCTTGCAATGATCACCGCAAACAAACCTATACCAATAAAAACCAATGCATAAACATTTATCATGATGTTAAGCAATGAGCCTATGCGTTCGCGGTAATCTGTTTCGTTAGAAAAATATGGAAGCTGCAGATACGCTACCGGTACATTCTTAGCATTGCGGATAGGAACGTATGCAGCCTTGTAGCTAAAGTTTCCTATCTTTTCATCGCTAACATATTCGGAATATTTTAATCCGTTAAGATAAGCGTATGCACTGCCGTTAATACGGCGCGCCAGCAACCCAAACTCGTAGATCTTTGGTTCGGTAGAGGCCTGCTCAATCCCGTTTACATCATAAAGTGTAAGATCTGATGAGTACGCATTGGCAAACTCATTAAAGGCCACCTGGTTTTCTTCTTTATTCCCACCCAGGAAATTCAGATACGGGCCGGCTTCAAAAGCTGCCGCAATACGGGTTATCCTGTCGCGTATAGAACGGTCCTGCTGGGTTTGAAACTGGGTGCTGATAGAATAAAAAGTAATAAAGCCTACCAATCCAAGCGTTATCACTACAGTAAATATCAAAGAGAACTGGATACGCGTTTTATAAAGCACCAATTCGAAATTTGGTTTAAACTTCCACTTGATGCCGCTGCGTGTAATGTTTAAAATGCGCAGCTTAATCCAAAGCCACCTTATTAATACCACAAAGCCACCAAATACCAAAAACACCACAAAAAAGAAAGTAACGGAGGTTATCCCAAAGAATACCAGGTTATTCCCGCGGCTAACCACTATAAGGTTCCGCATACTTGGCATGTATATAAGGTGTTTGTAGGTTGTAAAATTCAAATACCAGGCGTTCCCGGTATCTCGCGTGGTTTTGTAGATGTATTTTTTTAAAGTACCATGCAAATCTGTGTTAGCAAGATTGTAAACATAGTTGCCGCTTTGGCTCAGCAATTTACCATCTATATAAAATGCATAGGAATAGCCTTTAAATTCGTTTTCGGTGTTTATCTGCCCGTCAACCAATAAGCCAGGGAAAGAGGAAAACGCCTGTAGTGGCTTAGATTTAAGTTCTATCACCAGCGTACCCAGGCTTTGTTCGCGATCATTTACAGGTAAAATGGCAAAGTAGTTCTGAAACCCGAATGATTCATTTTCACGATAGAAATAGTTTGATACCTTGAAGGAGCTGTAAAGCACCATGGATTTGAATACGTTCAGCGCGTAGTTTTTATCTGTAAATACCGGCTTATCTGCAGCATTAAAAACATGTACGTTAAAATCATACTTAGACAGGTACCCGTTAAGATAAAGCTTTTGAATACGGGTTTTTAAATAATTGGAATTATGTAAACTGTCTTTAAAATAATGAATGATAGACGTGTCATTGATGATCTGATACTCTATTTTACGGAATATTTCGTTAGAGTACGCATCGTCCGGAACTTCCAGTTTTTGTATATAAGCTTTACTTGTTTCCCTTTCTTTAATGTTTTGAAAGTAATTAAGCTTTAAAGATGCTATGGTTGCACAAATAAGGATGATTGCAGCAAATGATGCGGAGTCGAGCCGGCCACTATGATACCTGTAAGCAACGGCACGGATCAAAACTATCAATCCCCAAAGCACATAAAATAACGAAAACGTCCATACGTATGCAAAAATAGCCGTAGCGATAACAAGCCCTATAGCAAACCACGTAATTTTAAAAGAATCTGAAATTTTAAGTTCTTCAGTCACCGTTAAAAAAACTTCGCTCAGCAGGTAAAAAATGAGGAAACTGAAACAAAGCATCAGCACGCCCAGCATGCTTAGTGTAGATAGGTTGAGCACATTGCTAACATCAAAACTTATTTTAGAATTGATGACCAAACCATAAAATAAGCGCAGGAGGGCGGTTGACACAACAATAAGTGTAAACAGCCCCGTAAAGAAAATAACATATCCGGCAGCGTTACCAGGGCGTTTTTTTATTAGTTGGCTACGCTTGCCGTAAAAGAAAACAGCGAACCAGGTTATAAACAAAACATTTACGCACAGATCGCCAAGGGATGGAAAAACATAACTTGATGCATAAAACTCCGGGTTAAAAACCTTAATAGAGTAAGTAAACTCTGGCCAGCCGTAATAAAGGTTTACAAACCGTATGGCTATTATGAATATAGCCAGTAAAAAAAGGGAAAGCCCTGTATTCCATTTGGCAGCAATGTAATTACAAACATTGTGCATTAACACACACATGGCCAAAAGTGTAAGCAGCCATAACGTAACTTCGCTATAAAAAAAGGAATGGTTAAGTTCGCCCTGTTTTAACTTAACCGAAAACAGGTATTGGCCATTAGCATTATGAATTGGGTATATATTTTTATCTGTAAAGTCGGCTATTTCAAGGTTATTATCCTTTAAAAGGTTTTGCGAAAAAAAGTTTATTAAATACTGATTTGTAAAACTATACTCACGTTTCACCAGCACAAAAAATATGGCTGAGAAATCGCCAACATCCTTTCTTACAATTTCATAATAACCATTATCTTCTTTGGTGAACGAATAACCTGCTTTGATTTTATCAATGTTGGCAGGGATCACCTTAGCTCCGCTCCAGAAAGCAACATGCCCTTTTTTAAGCGTAATAAGCCAGATGTTATTCGTTTTAGAAAATTCAGAGATAAATTTAAGTGCAAACTTCGGCTTGTTTTCTAAAGTTTTAAGCGAATTAAATTTTGGGGCATCATTCAGGTATTCGTTTAAATGGGCTTCCTGCTTATGCAGGTTTGTCTGCAGCGTTTCGGCGGTTTGATTCAGGTTTCTGGCAGGCGTAAATGTTTTTTGAACAATCACTGCTGTACAGAAAAGACTTACGCTTAGCAGCGTTAGCAATAAACGTATTTTGCCGGCGGTAGTCAAAAGCTTTTTAAGAAAATGGAACTAAGTTATAATTAAAATAAAACAAAGCCACCGTTAAAGAACGGTGGCTTGTAAAATTATTGTATCGAAGCGCTTTCCGTCGGGATCTGCCTGTCTACCTTCTTCACCAGTCCCTGTAACACGTTCCCCGGTCCAACTTCTGTAAATGATGTTGCTCCATCTTCCAGCATATGTTTTACCGTTTGCGTCCATCTAACCGGCCCTGTTAACTGGGCAATTAAATTTTGCTTTATCAAAGCAGGGTCTGTGTAGGGTTTAGCATCTATATTCTGATAAACCGGGCAAACGGGTTCTTTTATTTCTGTATGTACAATGGCATGCTCCAATTCTATCTTGGCGGCCTCCATTAACGGCGAATGAAAGGCACCGCCCACATTAAGCTTTAACGCACGTTTAGCGCCAGCTTCGGTAAGAAGCTCACAAGCCCTTTCCACACCAGCAATAGTGCCTGATATTACCAATTGCCCCGGGCAGTTATAGTTTGCCGGTACAACTACATCGCTTACGCGCTCGCAAATATCTTCAACGGTAAAGTCATCCAGCCCTATAATGGCAGCCATGGTTGAGGGTTGTATCTCACATGCCTTCTGCATTGCATTTGCACGTGCTGCCACTAATCTCAAACCATCTTCAAAAGATAATGCTTTTGCGGCAACCAACGATGAGAACTCACCTAAAGAATGCCCTGCCACCATATCGGGGGCAAAATCATCGCCTAAAACTGCAGCCAGAATAACCGAATGCAAAAATATAGCAGGCTGCGTAACATTGGTCTGTTTGAGGTCTTCAACAGTACCTTCAAACATTACGTCCGTGATACGGAAACCGAGTATCTCGTTAGCCTGTTCAAACATAGCCCTCGCCTGTTCAGACTGTTCGTAAAGGTCCTTTCCCATACCCACAAACTGGGCTCCCTGTCCGGGAAAAATATAAGCTTTCAATGTTGTATAAGTTTATTGGTTGATAAGTTAATTTAACGGTTGTTGTTTGACGAAAGTAAATATTTAGTTAAATAATCCAGAAAATTCTTCTCAGACCAGCTGCAACGCTTTCTATTAGCTTAGTTTGGCCGAAATAAGATTCAAGAATTCAGTCCTTGTTTTTTCTTTTAAAAACTCGCCGGTAAAAGCCGATGTAGTTGTAACTGAATTCTGTTTTTGCACACCGCGCATGCTCATGCACAAGTGGCGGCACTCTATTACCACACCAACGCCTATAGGCTGCAGGGTTTCCTGTATACAGTCACGAATTTCATTTGTTAAACGCTCCTGTACCTGTAGTCTGCGGGCAAAAACATCAACCACTCTTGGTATTTTGCTTAAACCAACTACATGCCCGTTTGGTATATAAGCAACATGCGCCTTACCAAAAAATGGCAGCATATGGTGTTCGCACATAGAGTATACTTCTATATCCTTTACAATTACCATCTGGCTGTATTCTTCCTTAAACATAGCCGAGGTAAGAATGGATTTTGCATCCAGATCGTAGCCGTGCGTTAAGTATAGCAAAGCCTTTGAAATACGCTCGGGGGTTTTTAGCAGGCCTTCTCGCTCCGGGTTTTCGCCTATTTGTTTCAGAATGTCGTGGTAATGCGACGACAGGTTGGTTATTAATTCCTGGTTGTAACGGTCAATTTTCTGGTAACCGTCTATATCATCGTCCCGGTCGGGGATCTGGTTATCGTTAATCATTTTAAAGTTTATTCTCCAAAATACTCGGCAGAGTTATTTTCAGTTTCAAACAATCTAACCGAATGCAGAAAAACGCCTTCGTTAGCTTCTATAGGTGCCTTTAGCTGGTTAAAAATTTCTACACAAAGCAATTCGGTCGAAGCCATTTTGCCTGCCATAAAATCAACATCTTTATTAATGTTCTTATGATCCAGTTTTTCAATAACATAGTCGTTAATGATAACCTTCAGGTCCTTAAGGTCTATCAGGTACCCGGTGGCGTGGGTAACATGGCCTTTTACCGTTACAAAAAGATTGTAATTATGGCCATGCCAGTTAGGATTGGCGCATTTACCAAAAACCTCTTCATTTTTTTCTGCGCTCCATTCTTCGCGGTACATACGGTGCGCCGCATTAAAATGTTCTTTACGCGTAATGTGTATCATCATAACAATTAATGGTGCAAATATACAAAACAAAAACAGGGCTTATGTTTTATCTTAGCGCGCAAAAAACAGCAGAAACTATGCGCATTCTTGTTGTAGCAGCTACCGAGGCAGAAGTAAGCGAATTAATTTCGGAATTTGGATTCGTGGTTTTGAACTCTAAGAATTTAGAACATCAAAATCAGAACGATTCCGATATTAAAAATTTGAGATCCGAAGTTCTTATAACGGGCGTAGGTATGGTTGCCACCGCTTTTGCGCTTGGGCGGCATTTGGCCACAAACCGTTACCAATTGGTACTTAACCTGGGAATCGCAGGTAGCTTTAATCGCGATATTCCCCTTGGGGAAGTGTTTGAAATAGAGCAAGATACCTTTGCCGAGCTGGGAGCCGAAAATGACGAGGAGTTTTTGCCGATAGAAACAATGGGCTTTGGCGAAGGGACCTTTTTCCCTTCAAAGCGGCTTGCCGACCTGTATAACCTGTTCAACAACTTCAATCTCCGAAAAACCACCGCTATAACTGTAAACACCGTACACGGTAATGAAGCTTCCATAAAAAAGGTAAGTGAGCGGCTTAATGCAGATTTAGAAAGCATGGAAGGTGCGGCATTTTTTTACGCCTGCCGGCAGCTAAATATACCGTGCCTACAGATCAGGGCAGTGTCAAATTATGTTGAAAAACGCAACCGTGATAACTGGCAAATAGGGCTCGCCATCAAAAATCTGAATACCTTTGCAATTGAATTTTTAAAGCTGTATGCCTGATAAGGTAGTTGATCGCCTTTAATGTCATTTCGACAAAGGAGAAATCTTTATATTATGCATAGCGGACATGCATTGTAGAAGGTTTTCTCACTATTGTTCGAAATGACAGGCAATGACGGTCAACCATTCACTTAACTTACCAACCCATGAAATTAACTCTCGGATTTTCGCCCTGCCCTAACGATACTTTTATTTTTGATGCAATGATCCATCATAAAATTAACACAGAAGGATTAGACTTTGAGGTTTTTTATGATGACGTGGAAACTCTTAACCAGAAAGCCATGCGCGGCGAACTGGATATTTCAAAGTTAAGCTATCATGCCTTTGCCTACGTTACCGACAAATACGTTTTGCTTGATGCAGGCAGCGCCCTCGGCTTTGGCGTTGGGCCGCTTTTAATTTCAGATTACGAAATTTCTATCTCAGATTTAGAAAAGGGACAAGTTTTAAACCGTAAATCGGAAGTTGTAAATCCTTTAATAGGTATCCCCGGAAAATATACTACCGCTAATTTTTTGTTAGGCACCGCTTTCCCTAATGCTGATAATAAGGTAGAGCTTGTTTTTTCAGAAATAGAGGATGCTGTTTTAGACGGCCGGATAGATATTGGCCTTATTATACACGAAAACAGGTTCACCTACCAGGATAAGGGTCTTAAAAAGATCATTGACCTGGGCGATTTCTGGGAAAAACATACCGGCTGCGCCATTCCTTTAGGTGGCATAGTGGCCAACCGTAAATTACCGGTTGATGTTCAGCATAAAATAAACAGGGTTATTCGCCGGTCGGTTGAGTTTGCTTTTGAGAACCCAAAGTCCGGGCTTGATTTTATCCGCTCGCACGCACAGGAAATGAGTGAGGATGTGATGTATAAACACATTGAGCTTTATGTAAATAAATATTCTGTTGATCTGGGCGAGGAAGGCAAAAAAGCAATCAACCTTTTATTTGATACGGCGTTAAAAAACAAGATTATACCTGAAATAAAGAATGAGCTGTTTTTGACTCCATTGCATTAAACAAATGCATGTACGATGAGCACGACGACGAGATCGCCACGCTATTGCTCGCGATGACAAGGTTTTTTTTCATTGATTAAAAGGCTTGTCATTGCGAGGAACGAAGCAATCTCGAAGCCAATGCATGAACGCAAATGCCTGCTCGATATTCACAGCGACGAGATCGCCACGCTATCGCTCGCGATGACAAGGTTTTTTTTCATTGATTAAAAGGCTTGTCATTGCGAGGACAGAAGCAATCCCGCAGCTAACGCATGAACGCAAATGCCTGCTCGATATGCACAGCGACGAGACATTTTAAAGAAATCTTACAACGACAACAAGAAACGGCTAACCGCTAACAACTTTTAATGAAGAAAGCATACACTAACATAAATGATTTTGTTGAAGGTCAGCTTTTGCTGGTTAACAAGCCTTATAAGTGGACCAGTTTTGATGTTGTTGGTAAGCTTCGCAACGCGTTTAAGCCGCTTAAGTTAAAGGTGGGCCATGCCGGCACGCTCGATCCGCTGGCTACCGGTTTACTGATAATCTGCACCGGAAAAATGACCAAGCAGATAGATACCTTCCAGGCTCAGGAAAAAGAATATACCGGTACCATGATCCTGGGGCAAACCACGCCATCGTACGACTTGGAAACAGAGCCCGATCAGCAATTTGACATCAGCCATATCACCGAACAGCAAATTAAGGATGCCTGCATTCCGTTCATTGGTGATATACAGCAATACCCCCCGGCGCACTCTGCCATCAAGGTAGATGGCGAAAGGCTTTATGAAAAGGCTCGCCGTGGAGAAGACGTAGAACTGAAGCTCCGCAGTGTTACCATTACCGAATTTGAAATTACAGACATTACCCTGCCCGAAATCAGCTTCAGAGTAGTTTGCAGCAAGGGAACTTACATCCGATCGCTGGTAAATGATTTTGGAAAAGCGTTGAACAACGGTGCCTACCTGTCGAGGTTAAGGCGTACGCGCAGCGGCGATTACAAAATTGAAGATGCTAATGAAGTAATGGAGCTGGTAAACTTGGTAAGAGATTTGAAGAATGCGCCTCTGAATGTAAAAAATGACTTACCTGTTGATTAAAACATATAACCATTTTTACAGGATTGCGTTATTTTGAGCAGATTTGCAATCTGTTTACCTGAAAGATGAAGATATACCATCACATTGATGAATTTAAAAAGCTGAACAACGCCGTTGTAACCATCGGTACGTTTGATGGTGTACACCTGGGGCATCGCAAAATAATATCGCGCATTAAAGAGCTGGCACAAAACAGCAATGGCGAAACGGTTTTACTTACATTTTTCCCGCATCCGCGCATGATCCTGCACCCAGAGGATGACAGCCTTAAAATGATCAACACTATTGATGAAAAAGCCGAATTGCTTGAACAGCTGGGCGTAGATCATTTAATTATCACTCCTTTTTCAAGAGATTTTTCTAACCAGAGTGCGGAAAGCTACATCCGCGATGTACTGGTAGACAAGATCGGCACTAAGAAAATAGTAATAGGTTACGACCATCGTTTCGGCAAGGACCGCCAGGGCGGTTTGGACGATCTGCTGCGCCTTGGCCCTGTTTACGGGTTTGAAGTGCTGGAGATCCCCGAGCAGGATATTAATGAAGTAGCCATAAGTTCCACACGTATACGGACCGCATTGCTTAATGGCGAAATTGAGCATGCCAATACTTTTTTGGGTTATCCATTTTTTATAACCGGCTCGGTTGTTCGCGGCGACCAGATAGGCAGGCAGCTCGGTTACCCTACAGCCAATATCGTAATTGAAGAAAAATACAAGCTTATCCCCTCTGATGGCATTTTTGCTGTTAAAGTGAAAACAGGCGGCGAGCAATTTAAAGGCATGGCCTACATCGGTTCGCGCCCGACGGTAAACGGCCTTACCCGTAACATAGAAGTAAACATTTTCGATTTTAACCGCGAGATTTACAATACCCGCATCCAGATGGATTTTTATAACTACGTACGCGGTGATGTAAAGTTTTCCTCGTTAGATGAATTGAAAATACAGCTTGCAGCCGATAAGCAAAATGTTGAAGCGTTAATGGCAGGGCAATAACAAACCGGCTGTTTATTCCTCTATCTTATAAAGAGCAACTATTTTACGCTTATTGTGTTATATTTAGGCTACCGCACACCGGTTTAAGGTATGCGTCTATCTTATACCATGAGTAAACTCAACCTCGACAGGCAGGAAAGCGAATTTCTTAACCGTGCTTTAAAGCACTGGGAAAACGAGCGCCTTATAGAACCAGGCCTTGCAGAACAATTACGCGGCTCTTATGAGGTGAAGGGGTTTGATTGGATGCGCCTGGCCAAATACTCTTTCTGGATTGCGCTTTTTTGCGGAGCGATAGCTGTAGGGTCGCTCATTATAGACGATTCTGTTATACGATGGCTCAAGCAGCTTTATTATACTCCCGATATTGTGATCAGCATTTTATCGGGCATTGCGGCGGCTGTTTTATTCTTAATTGGTAGACGTTGGGAAAAGCGGCATCCCGAGAAAATTTTCAGTAACGAGGCCGTGATCTTTACCGGCATCCTGTTTACAGCTTGCTGTATTGCCTATCTCGGGAAAACTTTTGATAACGGTTCGGGCCACTTTTCGCTGCTGTTTCTCATATCTGTATTTGTATACGGCATACTTGCCTGGCGAATGGATTCCAGGCTGATCTGGCTTTTTACACTGATCTCCCTTGGCAGCTGGTTCGGCACCGAAACCGGCTATCAAACTCACTGGAGCGGCTATTTCCTTGGGATGAACTATCCATTAAGATTTGTACTATTCGGCTTTATACTGGTAGGCAGTTTTCATTTATTAAAAAGCAGGCAATGGTTTCGTCGCTTTTGGGAATTAACCTATGTAACTGGATTGCTGTACCTGTTCATGTCGCTCTGGCTGCTAAGTATTTTTGGTAACCTGGGCAGTATAGATACATGGTGGCACATTAAGCAGATCAGCTTATTTTACTGGGGCATTATCTCGGCAGTAATAGCCGGCGGCTTTCTTTTATACGGCTTAAAAACCAAAGAAGTAATATCCCGTGAATTTGGCATTACCTTCCTGCTCATATTTATTTACACCAAATACTTCGAATACTTTTGGGAGCACACTAACAAAACGCTATTCTTTGGCATACTGGGCATCTCATTCTGGCTCATAGGCCGCAAAGCCGAGCGCATCTGGAATTTCAGGGCGGGTTAAGTTTTATTACTCCCGATCGCTAAGTGTTTAAAATCTCTTTAACGGCCTCTTCAGCAGTTTCATATTCAAATTTAAAACCTGCGTCAAGTAGCCTTTTAGGAATTACCCACCGGCTTTTTAAAATAAGCTCTGTCTCCGTTCCTATAACAATTGCACCTATTTCCAGAAGCCATTTTGGTGCAGGAATGCCAAACGGAACACCATATTCCTTCCTGATAATTTCCATTAATTTTCCATTCTTAACCGCATTTGGCGCAGTACAGTTGATAACACCGTTTACTTCAGGATGCTCATAAAGCCATTCTGTAATACGAGCGGCATCATGTTCATGTATCCAGGATACAAACTGTTCGCCATTACCTTGTTGGCCACCCATGCCAAGTTTTACCAAATTTAATAACCTGGGGAACACACTATCGTCTTTACCTAATACAATTCCCATCCGTAAAGCTATACGGCGGGTTTTAGGTGTTTCAAATTTATTGAATGCTGTTTCCCAGGCTTTACATACTTCAATAGAAAAACCGGTTCCTATTTCGCCCGTTAACTCATCCTGCGGGCGGTCTTCTGCATGCCGGTAAATTGTTGCTGAAGTTACATTTATCCAAAGCTTTGGCGGCTCTGAAAGATCTTGTATTACAACACCAAGTAATTCTGTAGGTAATACTCTTGATGCTATTATTTCGGCCTGATTCCTTTTGGTGTAACGGCAGTTTACATTTTTTCCACCAAGATTGATCAGGATGTCTGCATTCGCAAGTTCTGCAGTCCATTTACCCCGGCTTTTACCATCCCAAACTACCGTTCTGATATTGCCTTGCTGTTCGTGTTCATGCCTGCTTAATATCACAATTTCGTTTGCTTGATCTTTATAATAAGATGCAAGCACTTTGCCGAGGTAACCGTTGCCTCCGGCCAGTATTATCTTTTTAAATTTCATGTTTTTATATTACTTAACGTAAGATAAGCAGTAACAGAATAAGCCGATACATAACCCAAGTTATTGTTGGCATATATCCTAATTGCAGGATTTTAGTTCTGCGAATATGTTCTAAAAACATCAGGCCCGCAACCATCATAAAATAAATTTCAAAAAAGGCAGATCCAATGTTTAACCACTTATTTAAAGCAAGTGGTATCAGCAACAATATACTCCCGCAAAAAGATATGGTCATTAAGTTACCTAAATAGGTCCATACCTTAGCTTTAGCGAAAGATAGTACTATTAAGCCCTGGGAAAATATTTGACCGCCACATATCAGATACTCGCGATATTTCCATCCGGGGGTTATTATTTCAAAAAGCAGCGGGGCATAATGCGTTAATATTAAACCGGTAAAAAACCAGGTAAAAATGAGATAAGCAACACGGTAATTCAATTTAAAAGACGGCTGGTATTTGAATTGAATATCGCTTTTAACCGGCGGAATGATAACACGGCGATTGTATGATATAAACGCGTAAACTTTTTCCATTAACCATACAAAAGGCGCAAAAGAAAATAACGGTTTAAAAACAGGGCATATATTTCCAAGTACTTTAAAAAGGCTTTTTACACCATAAGTAACCTCCCCCGCTTTGCAAATCGACTAATGCTATTTCATTTACTGCTCTTTGCTTATTAACCATTGGGCAGTGAGCAGCGCTTTCACTTTGATAACTGCTACGCCCATCATTATCCAGCATTCCGGTTGCAACAAATGCCTTGGTGTAAACACTGCACATAGGGCATTCTTCATCATAAAGAATTAAATGATTTTTTAATGTTTTCATACTTTCAGTAATTATTGAAATTTATATAAAAAAAATTATTTTAATAATTTCAGGATTGATCCAAAAAACCAGTTTTCATCGGCCTTCAACATGGTTTCTACACTTTTGTCAAGTTTACCGGCAAAATCATGTATACTCTTAACCATAGTTAAAAACTGCCTGGCTTCTGCGCTATCGTTATCATCCAAATCCTGTAACTGCTTAAGTTCCTGAAGAACAGGCTCTATTTCACGCTTTTTTCTTTCTCTTGCTATACGTTTTGCTACTTCCCATATATCCTTTTCACCATTAAAATATTCTTTTCGGTCGCCTGGGATAAGTACTTTATGAATCAGGTTCCAGTTTAATAATTCCCGGATATTCATATTGGCATTTCCTCTTGATATATTAAGATTGGCCATTATATCTTCCGTGCTCATGGGTTCGTCAGTAATCATCAGCAAAGCGTGTATTTGTGCCATAGTTCTGTTAATGCCCCATTCAGAACCTAACTTTCCCCACGTTTGAATAAACTGCAACTTTGCTTTTTCTAATTCCATGATGCAAACATAATAAATATTTTGAATTTTCAGAAAATATTGAAAATAAAATAAGCTATTTGTTTCAAATGAGTTATCATTCAATAGTATTACCCTCTAAAACAACGCTACAAGCCGTTCCAATGCCATACCGCGCGAGCCTTTAATCAAAACAGTTGCGTTTTTTATCGGCTTGGTTTTCAGGCCTTCTATAGCTTCTTCGGCGGTTTGGTAATAGGTAGCCTTGTTATTGCTTAAATCGGTAAAAGTTAAAGATGCCTTTGCAAATTCTGCACCTATAAAAATGCATTGATTAACCGGTGTTTCAAGTGCTTTTTTTATCACCGCCTGGTGTTCTGCCTCTGCTTCATCACCCATTTCAAACATATCGCCTAATACCAGTACTTTATAGGGCGCATCTATCTTACCTACATTTTCTATGGCAACAAACATGCTGCTGGGGTTCGCATTGTAATAATCACAAATGAGTGTATTGGTATCCGTCTGCACTATTTGCGAACGGTTATTTTTTGGCTGATAACCTTCTATCCCCCGGTTAATCTGCTCGCCGGTGAGGTTAAAGTAAATGCCTATTGAAATGGCAGCAAGAATATTATCGAGGTTATAGGCTCCTGTCAACTGCGTTTTAAGCTTATGACTTTCGCCCGAGTGGTGGTTTACCCACTCTAAGGTTAGTAAAGGCGCATTTTCAATAATCTGTCCGCTTACCAGGCTGCCTGCACAATCGCCATAAAGCACCACGTTGGGAAGCGGGCGGGCCAGCTGCATCTCCATTAAGGTTGGATTATCGCCATTAACAAAGCCTATCCCATAATTTTTCAAAAAACCAGCAACCCTAAAATCTGAAACTACGCCATTGTCCGATTCCCATCCTTCATAACCAGCTTCTGAGGCCAGATAATCATAAAGCTCGCCTTTACCCTTTTTTACACCCTCTACACCTCCAAAACCTTCTAAATGCGCCTTACCTACATTGGTAATAAGTCCATGAGACGGCTGCGAAATGCTGCTCAGCAACGTAATTTCCTTTTGGTGATTTGCGCCCATTTCTATAACCGCTATGCGGTGCGTATTGTTAATACCCAAAATGGTTAGCGGTACGCCAATATGGTTATTGAGGTTTCCCTGCGTGGCAAGGGTGTTAAACTGCTGGGATAATACCGAATTGATCAGTTCTTTGGTAGTTGTTTTACCATTCGTCCCGGTAAGGCCTATCACGGGGATGGTGAGTTGCCTGCGGTGATACCGGGCCAGGTCCTGCAAAGCTGTTAGCACATCGTCAACCAAAATATAACGCTCGCTTGTATTGTAATCGGCATTATCAATAACGGCGTAAGCGGCACCGGCTTCCAGTGCCTGGGCGGCAAAGGTATTGGCATCAAACTTATCGCCCTTTAAAGCAAAAAAAAGACTGCCTGCTGCAATTTTTCGTGTGTCTGTACTTATTTGCGGGTGTTGCAGGTACAAGGTGTATAATTGTTCGGTTGTCATGGCCTATATTTAAAATCTCCGGTTAGGAAAAAGAATCAGTTAAAACTAATATCCTTCAGCAGAAAAATGTTTGTCCAATTTATAATTTGCCGCTTATAACTAACAAATTTTACTTGATCATTTCTTCTTTACGCATCCAGGCTACAACCGCTTTTATCTCGCTGTAGCTAATAGCATCTCCCAATATTTCTTTTAGCGGACTAAGTTTGTCGGCCCCATAGCTTTCAACAGCATCTTTTATGGGCTGCACCTTTTCGTTTGAAACCAGTTCATTTAAGTACATTTCGCCGCTATAAATTTTGGTGCTTAAATGGCTCTCAATAGTAGTGGTGCTTAGTCCCCTTAAGCTTGCAATTTGCTCCACCGTACTGCCCGATCTATATAGCTTAAAACTTTCATTAGCAGTATCAGAAGCTCGTGAAGTATTTTTGGTTTTAGAAGATCTTTCCCGCTTTACCGCCTTTTGGTTCATCCGCGATGACTGACCGTTTTTAGTACTATAGCTTTTAACCGGTGCTAAAAATTCACGCCCATAGCGGGCTAACTTAACATCGCCAAAGCCCGATATCAGCCTTAATTCATCTAACGACTGCGGCAGATAAGTGGCAATTTCAAGCAACGTAGCATCAGACAGGATAACGTAGGGCGGTACATTTTCATGCTGGGCCATATCCCGCCTTACCAATTTAAGTTCATCCAGCAAGATGGCTTCAAATGGCATTGCTTCTGTTTCTTTTTCAGGATCTACAAATACCTCGGCAACGGTTAACTCTACCTTTTCCAATCCCTTTAAAACGGCTTCGCTTTTGGGGCCAAGTTTTAGCACCGGGTATATATCTTCTGTTAACTGTAAATAACCCAACTGCACCAACTCCCGCAGGTAACGCTTCCAGTCGGCTTTGCTGATGTCTGCACCTATGCCATAAGTTTTCAGGGTTTTATGTTCGGCGTAAAGCTTTTCGTTTTTTGAGCCGCGTAAAAAATCGATGATGTAAGTACTGCCAAAACGCTCCTTAAGCCGCGCAACAGCAGATAATGCTTTTTGAGCGATAAGTGTGGCATCAAATTTTTCGAATTCGGTAAGGCAAAAATCGCATGAACCACAATCTGCCGGGAAATCCTCATCAAAATACCTCATCAGGAATTGCCTGCGGCAGGCGTGTAGCTGGCAGTATTTAACCATATCGTCCAGCTTTTTAAGCATAATGCGGCTTTGCTCGGGATTGTTCTCCACACTGGCATAACCCTTAAGCTTAATAGCATCGCCCGGCGAATAAAACAGCATTGCCTCTGATGGCAGCCCATCGCGCCCCGCACGGCCCGTTTCCTGGTAATAGCCTTCTATGTTTTTAGGCATATCCATATGCACAACGTACCGCACGTTTGATTTATTGATACCCATACCGAAGGCTATGGTAGCTACTATGATGCGGGTTTCATCGCGCAAAAAAGCTTCCTGGGTACGTGCCTTTAAGGCGCTGTCGAGCCCGGCATGATAAGCATCCGCTAAAAAACCCTCGCTGCGCAGGTCGGCGGCCAGCAATTCGGTCGATTTTCGCGAGAGGCAATATATTATACCCGATTCATCTTTCCGGTTATTTAAAAATGCGAGCAGCTGGTTAAAGCTGTTCTTTTTAGGCACCACGCGGTAGGTTATATTTTCCCGGTTAAAGGATGATACAAATTGCGCCGGGTGTTTAAGGGCAAGCTTTTCAAGAATGTCTTTTTGCGTTAATTTATCGGCAGTAGCCGTAAGCGCAATTACCGGCACACCCGCAAATTCATTTTTAAGGCTGGCCAATGCCAGGTATTCGGGCCGGAAATCATGCCCCCAGTGCGATATGCAATGCGCTTCGTCAATAGCAATAAGTGACACCGGCAATGTTTTCAAAAAAGTAATAAGCTTAGCCTCGTTTGCAAATAAACGCTCGGGCGCAAGGTACAGCAGTTTAACCTGGTTGTTGCGCAGGCGTGTAACCAGTTGCATCTGCTCATCGGCAGATTGGCTTGAATTAAGAAAGGCAGCAGGGATACCGTTTACGTTCAAGGCGTCTACCTGATCTTTCATAAGCGCTATCAGCGGCGAAATCACAATAGTAAGCCCCTGCAGCATTACCGCCGGTAACTGGTAACAGATAGACTTACCACCGCCGGTAGGCATAAGCGCCAGCACATCCTTTTTATCGAGCACCCGCTGAATAATGGCTTCCTGCTCATGGCGGAAAGCGCTATATCCAAAATATTTTTGCAGGGCTTGTAAGGGTGTCATTTTAATAGATGTGCAGCAATGCAAATGTGCAAAATTTGCACGACCCGCGGGAAATGATCGACTTTAATTTGAACAGGCTGTAAAACACATTAAATTATTAAATTAGCCTGCATCTAACTGCTTTTATGTTAAAAAAAATACAGCTTCTTTTACCGGCTTTCCTTTTAATTGCGTGCCATGTTTTTTCGCAGGCTGTAAAATCGCCCGAAGAATTTTTAGGCTATAAACTGGGCGAACGCTTTACGCCGCACTACCGTATAGTAGAGTATTTTAAATACGTGGCCGAAGCTTCTAAAAACGTAAAGTTGCAGCAGTATGGCAGCACCAGCGAAGGCCGCCCGCTTTTGGCCATGTTCATAGCCTCTGACGAAAACATTGGCAGGCTGGAAGAAATCCGTAAGAACAACCTGAGCCTTGCCGGTATGAATATAGAGAACCATCAGCCTGTAACCATTACCACTAATACACCGGTTATTTGCTGGCTTAGCTATAACGTGCATGGCAATGAACCAGCATCCAGTGAGGCCGCTATGCAAACCCTGTATGACCTGGTAAATACATCGGACACCAAAGTAAGGGAATGCCTTAGAAATACCGTAGTAGTTATTGATCCTTGCCTTAACCCCGATGGCAGAGAGCGCTATATCAACTTTTATAATTCCGTTCGCGGGGCCACACCCGATGCCAACCCATCATCTCGCGAGCATTCGGAACCCTGGCCCGGCGGCAGGATAAGCCATTATTATTTTGACCTTAACCGCGACTGGGCCTGGCAAACACAAAAGGAAACCCAGGCACGCGTAGCATTGTTTAGTCACTGGCTGCCGGAGGTACATGTAGATTATCACGAGCAAGGTTACAATGCACCTTATTATTTTGCACCCGCAGCCGAGCCTTTTCATAAAGTGATTACTGCCTGGCAAAAAGAGTTTCAAACTATTATAGGAAAAAATAATGCTAAATATTTTGACCAGAATGGCTGGCTTTATTTTACCCGGCAGGAGTTTGATCTGCTATACCCATCATATGGCGATACTTATCCTATCTATAACGGATCGATAGGGATGACCTATGAACAGGGAGGCATTGGCGCAGGACTTGCAGTTGTTACCCGCACCGGCGATACGCTTACCCTTACCGATAGGATAGCGCATCATCATTCTACCGCGGTTAGCACACTTGAAACAGTAACCGCCTATTCGCAGAAATTGCTGGAAGAGTTTAAAAAGTTTTATGATAACAGTCGCACCAACCCGCCGGGCGAATACAAAACCTACGTTATTAAAAACGACAATAACGAAAAAATAAGCACGCTTACCAAATTGCTCGACAGGAATGGTATTCAGTATGGCTTTGGCTTAAAAGGCAGTGTAAACGGCTACGATTATGTTACCGGAAAGACAGAAGCATACACCCCTGCACCAAACGACCTGGTGATCAATGCCTATCAGCCCAAGTCGGTTTTGCTGAACGTATTGCTTGAGCCTAAAACATTTGTGGCAGATTCAAACACTTATGACATTACCGCATGGTCGTTACCTTATGCCTACGGTTTAAAGGCCTACGGTGTTAAAGAATCATACAAACCGCTTACCGCAACTTATTCTACAGCGGCAGAACCCGCTGTAGCAAACACGCATGCTTATGCTTATGTATCGGCATGGCAGTCGGTTAATGATGTAAGGTTTTTAGCTGCATTAATTAAAAAAGGAATAAAGGTAAGATACTCTGAAAAACCGTTTGAAGTTGGCGGTAAAAAGTTTGCAGCCGGCTCCTTGCTGATTACCCGTGCCGGTAATGACCGTGCCGATTTTGACCAGGACGTGATCCAGACGGCACAGAACTTCAACCACCAGCTAACACCGCTTGCCACCGGCTTTGTAGACAAGGGTCACGATTTTGGGTCGGACGTGATACGCTATATCAAGCAGCCAAGGGTAATGCTGGTTACCGGCGACAATGTCTGGGCCGAAGCCATGGGCGAGGTATGGTATTATTTTGAGCAGCAGATAAATTACCCTGTTACCCTTGTAAAATACCAGGACCTGGGGCGCGTTCGTTTATCAGATTTTGATGTGGCTATATTTCCCGATGGCGGTTATGAAAACTTCCCTGCCGACCGGCTGCAAAGCTGGGTGCATGACGGCGGCAAGCTGATTGCGATGGGCAGCGCAGTAAATGAACTGGTAGAAAAAAGAGGCTTTTCGGTAAAACGCAAAGAAGATAAAAAGGACGATAAAGCCGACGATAAAAGCAAAGCAGCCATTGAAAGGCTATTTGAAAACCGCGACCGCGATGCTTTGCGTACCAGTATCCCCGGCGCTATTTATAAGCTCAACATCGATAATACACACCCGCTTGCTTACGGACTGCCTACATGGTATTTCTCCCTTAAGCTAAGTGACGACATCTATGATTTCCTTGGTGACGACGGCTGGAACGTGGGCACCATTAAAAAAGACGGCTATGTTTCGGGCTTTGTAGGCCAGAAAAGCAAAGAAAAATTAAAGGACGGGATGCTGCTTGGCGTGCAAAGCGTAGGACGCGGCTCGGTAGTTTACCTGGTAGACGACCCCTTATTCCGCAGCTTTTGGGAAAATGGCAAGCTGCTGTTCGGCAACGCGGTATTTATGGTAGGGCAGTAAACTAAAATCTTAATAGATGTGATGGGAGCGGATAACGTTTAACAAAGTGCCAAACAAGCTTTTAAATAACGCTATTGCTAATACACATCTTTTTATTACTTTTGCCCTCCACCAAACGGGCAGTTTGCAGTTTATAGTTGGCAGTGCCAAACATTTACTGAAACAACCTACCCAAAAAAACGGGGGATTAGCTCAGCTGGCTAGAGCGCTTGCATGGCATGCAAGAGGTCATCGGTTCGACTCCGATATTCTCCACATGATAATCAGCCACTTACAAAATAAGTAAGTGGCTTTTTTGTTATTTGCACATAAACCCATGTTGTCGGCTGAAAAAAGATGAAAGAAATTTAATATGTCGCTGTATCAGTAAAGTAAAAGGAACAAAACCAATTGTGTGTAACGAAATGTACCCATCATTGCTCTGTTGATAAAGAGATATTTATACGGAAATCAAGTAATCTATTTAATGCGCCTTACAAACCTTGTCCTATAATTCATCCAAAAATATATTTGCGCAAAGCCCCTTGTGTTTTAAACATATTTCATCAAAACCCTTAGTGCATCCGGGAAAGTTATCATCACTTTACAAAAGGTCCATATCACGTGCCACATAATAACTTGGAACCAAAGGCCTGAAAGTAGTCCGCATTCTGAGTTTAGAAATATCCATAATACCTTCAAAAGGGTCCAATAAACCTGCCTCTGTAGGCTCAAACACCTCACTCGTGTTTCCTACTGATTCTACCAGTTCATATAAAGAGATGGGCGCGTCATCACATACGTTAAAAATTTCACCACTCAGATCCTTTGTCGCGAGCAACAATAATAAGGCTTGGGCAACATCCAGATGATGCACCATATGCATGCGGGAGCCAGGATGCCTCTTCAACTTTTTTAGCCAGGGAACTATTTCTGCAATATGCGGGTCTTTATCGCCATATACAAACCCTAATCTTAATACGGTTACATCCAGATTCATTTTAAGTAGTTCCTGCTCTGCTGCAATTTTACTGGCAGAATACGCCCTTGGGTCGTTAATATTGACAGGGTCATCCTCCCGGGCCGGGTGCCCATAACCCGAACTATAGACATTACCGGTGCTCACAAAAATGAATTTCCGAATTCCTGCTGCTATTGCAGCCTCGGCCAATGCAATCGTTCCGGTGTGATTAGTTTTAGTAATACCGTCGTTATCTGTCAACGTCCTGAAAAGTGCGGCTAAATGAACTATTGCATCTACGCCTGTTACCGCCGGAACTAAAGTCGACGCATCTAAAAGATCGCCACCTATTACCTTCGCTCCCAAGGTAGCCAAAGCGGATGCTTTTGCTACGCCACGAACGAGTATATTAACTTCATGCCCCCTGGCTAAAAGCCTTGGCACCAATCTGCTGCCTACCTTTCCGGTAGCGCCTGTAACTAATATTTTCATAAAGCAAAGCTGCTTTAAAAATAACCGTCTTACTAAAGACAATCAAACCAATAAATATGATTTTCAAACTTTCCTGAAATACTTAGGTGCATTTCCCGTAACGCGTTTAAAATAATTATTAAAATAGGTAGGGTACTCAAAGCCGAGGGCGTAAGCGATATCGGCCACACTCCAATCGGTATATTTTAAAAGCGCTTTTGCTTCCGAAACAATTCTTTCTGCAATATGTAACGAGGTTGGTTTGCCTGTTACATCTTTTACCGAGCGGTTTAGATAATTGACGTGAACCGAAAGACTTTTCGCAAAATCCTGGGCAGTGCGCAATTGAAGGGGCGCTGCGCTGCGCTCAATAGGAAGCTGTCTTTCCAGCAAATCCATAAACAAGTGTGTTATACGCGTTGCTGCATTGATTACCGGCAAAGCATTCTGCTGAGGCTGGATCCGTAAGGCTTCATGAATGATAAGCTCTATACAATTCCTAATCAGTTCTCCTTTATGGGGATAATTTCCATTGTAAACCGACAGCATCTTTTCAAGAATACCGGTCATGAACAATTTTTGATCATCATTTAACCTGATTACCGGACTATCGCCTGCCTGGAACAATGGCGATTGTTTTAATATTTCTGTACGTTTGATAAACGCTTCTGTGAAAATGCAGGCGTAGCCGGTTGTATCCATAGAACGCCTTATAACCGAACGTGGCACATTCGGGTTAACAAAGAATAATACAGTATCCTGTAACGCTAAAAGCTGGCCACCGTAATCAATGGTCATATCCCCCGTTACCAACCCCATTTTATAATAATCGCGCCTACCCCGTGAAACCGGGATATCTACTGCCGCCGGCAGCTCATGAACCTTAAAGCCTTTCAACCTCAGGTCTGCCATATTTACACCCGGAATTTCTGCAAACGCTTCAACCGCCATATAGTAAAATTAATAAAATCAAACTTAATTGTTCAATGCTGCCTGTTGCTATAGACTAAGCGCGAAATGCAGATTTATAAATTAAAGGAAAATTAATTATCCATTTTAAATCAACTGATTTAAAATACTTCTATCTTTGCGCTGATATGCCGAGGCGCCAGGAGTTTATAGAAGAAGAGGTAATTCAGAAAGCCATGGAGGTTTTTTGGAAGAAAGGCTATGCCGCTACTACAACGCGCGACCTTACAGAGGCCATGCAAATCAATATTTCCAGCCTGTACAATTCTATTGGCGACAAGCGCCAGCTATTCATCAGGTGTATCAGGCATTATTCAAATATTAGAATTCGCGCAGTAGAGTTGCGCCTTGCTAAATATGATTCGCCTTTTCAAATGCTGGAAGCGTTTATAAAAGAAGTGGCTAAGACCATCATTACAGAACCCAGCAGTTGCATGTGCGTTAAAGCTGCATTTGAAATTGAGGGAGATGACCCGGAAGTTAATCAGGCTATTAACGAGTATAATGATCATTTGCACGGATTTATGAAACGGATGGTTATCAGTGCGCAGGAATCAGGAGAAATTGCGGCAAGTGAAAGCGGGGATATTATTGCAGATTATCTGGATAGCCTTTTCACCGGTTGGTATAACTCGTTTATCATTCACAAGGATAAAAAAAGAATTACGCAGATGGCTGCTTTTGCAATTCGTCATTTAAAGAAGTAATTTTTTTCATCTATTTTAAAGCAATTGATTTAAAACAAAATAAATATAATTTATATACTATGAGCTATTCACTAAAAGGAAAAATCGCGCTTGTTACCGGCGGAACAAAAGGTATAGGTAAAGCCATTGCCGATAAGATGAGCAATGAAGGGGCAACTGTGATTGTTACCGCACGAAATGCGCCATTGAATAATACAGAAAATCATCATTTCATTGCTGCTGATCTTACTAAACCAGGAAGTGCAGAAATCATTACTAAAGAAGTATTGGACAAATACGGCCGGGTAGATATTATTATTAATAATGCCGGCGCCAATACCAGTCCGCGTGGTGGTTATACGGTGTTATCGGATGAGAACTGGCATAACGAATGGGAACTAAACCTGATGTCGGCTGTACGTATCAACAAATCGCTGTTACCGTCTATGACTGCGCAGCAAAGTGGCGTAATAATTCATATATCTTCAGGGGCGGCGGTATTACCAATCTGGGACATTACCATGCCCTATTCTGCTGCCAAGGCTGCGTTGAACGCTTACAGCAAGGGCCTTGCCAATGAAGTAGCCGCCATGGGTGTACGCGTATTATCTGTTTTACCGGGCATGGTAAAAACACCCTTGATGCAGGATTACCTTGGCAATCTGGCCAAATCGATGAATATCACCGACAACGAAGCCTTAAAGTTGCTTACCGCCAAGGTTGGCAATCTGCCTCTGGGAAGAATGGCCGAGCCTGAAGAAATTGCAAACATGGTTGCTTTTCTTGCTTCACCGGAGGCCACATATGTTACAGGTTCAAATATTATGATGGATGGATCCTTAATTCCTACTATCTGATCTGAAGGATTGTTAAAATACCCTGAATCGATATGATTAATAAAGTCATGATTTTGGATACCCACTTCCTTGTTTTGGATACCCTTTACGGTTGATTGATACTGATCTTTGACATTATAAATCAACAAAAAAGATTATGCAATTAAAAGATAAAGTAGTTGTGGTAACAGGGGCATCGAAAGGAACCGGTGCGGGTATTGCCAAACAGATGGCTGCAGCTGGTGCTAAAGTTCGTATGTATAAAGCCCGGTGCCACTGTTTAACACCAATGTCAAAGGCAGCCAGTTCAAGGCTCAGTCCTTCGCTCAGCCACGCAAACTCTATTTAACCGCAGGATATAAGCTATCGAATGGAAAAGTAACCAGTGATGCGACCGAAGTGACTTTAACAAATAAGCCGCTTTTCTTTTCAAGAAAGTGAAGAATAAAAGCCGGTAACTCTGATAGCGCCTAAAAAGTTAGTGTCCACCTGTTTCAATAGTTCTTCATTCAAAACGCTTTCGAGCGGGCCAATAACACCATAAGCTGCGTTGTTCAGCAACACGTCGATATCACCGAGGGCGATTGCAGCTTGAACTGCCTGATTAATTTGCTTAGGCTGGCTGATATCCAGCGGTAATACGATAACATTCGCAAATTCGTTAAAATCTGCCTTGCAGTGTTACGCATAGTGGCCATCACCTTCCAGCTTTACTATGAAATAAATGACGGCAGCCTTTACGAGGCCGCCGGATGTACCTGCCATGAATTCGTTTTCATATTTTACTCTGTTTAATACAAAGGAAAACAACACCCGGCGCATTGTTCAAAGGATCAAATAATCTTCTTTTGACGTTCAGGCCAAACAGTTCTACCTAGCCCGGTGATTTATGGCGCACTGATGCAAAGCAATGCGGTTAATAAATTATTGTTTAAATATACAGTTGCATAACCACCATTCTTTTAAATTGCTCTTTTATAAAGGGGTAAGATAGTTCCGTTTCGTCCGTAATTACAAAGCCTTGCTTTTCATAAAATTTGACAGCGTCAGCGCCTTTCATTGCTTTCAGCCAAATCACCTTTTTATTCTCATTTAAGGCCAGTTGACCAACCATTTTGAGAGTTGATTTGCCTAATCCTTTTGCGGCGGCGGCTTTTAAAAAATAAATCCGCTCAATTTCCAGATAGTCGGAGTTCTTTGTCCCGTCTAAATATTTTTCGTTATTGATCTTTAAGATTCCTACAGGTAATTGTTCATGGTAAATGAGGTAAAACTTACTTTCATCTACCATCATCTCTAATGATATTCTTTCTGGTGTAAAGCTGGTTTGCATGTAGTTTTCGCCATCATCGCTCCATAAATAGGTGTAGTGCTCAATATATGATTGCCTGCATATTTCTAAAATTTGCGGAATATCGTCAGTTGAACAAATTTTGTAGACGGCTTCTTTAATCATGGCAGAAAAGTAAATTGTCAAGATGCAATTGGGGTCAAAATGAAAGCACAAATGTAAAGCAATATCAAAATTAAAAATCAAGGTTTGTCAGCAAAAAGGTAAGCCACTAAGTTCACCCTGGGTTAATTAATTTAAATGCGGAATTTCGTTAACCAATGATTTGAAACATAATAGAAATCAACTTTTAGTACATGGTAATATCAAGCTGGTAGGGCAAATTAACGCCTATGTTTTAACCAGTAAAATATGGAGATGTTTAGCAATCGCAGCCTGCTTGGTCCAGTACAGGCCAAATATAAATAACCGAACGCTAAATCATAAATTCAGTTCGACTTGAAAATTGCCGAGGTCAGCAACTGATTCGCCTGCTAGAACCAGAATCTCATTTTCACCCCTTTTAAAAAAACGTTATTTTGTAATCTTATGAAAAAGAGAAAGATATTATTCGGCTTAATAATTGCCGGCATGATAATACTGGTTGGTGTGCAGCTAATCAGACCAGAAATTCCTGTTAAACCTGTCACTGGAGATCTGGAAGCTCCCGCAAATGTGAAAGCAATATTTAAACGTGCGTGTTACGATTGTCATTCCAACGAAACCAACCTGCGTTGGTTCGATAAGGTCGCTCCTGTGTACTGGCGTGTTGCAAAACATGTTAAAGACGGCCGCGCCGGGTTGAATTTTTCAGAATGGGATAAACTGGCTCCAGGCGATCGCAAAGCAAAACTCTGGGAGGCGGTGAATCAGATCATCGCCGGGGCCATGCCGCTTAAAGACTACCAGTTCGTTCACGGTAATTCGAAGATATCCCAGCAAGACCTTACTGTTTTAAAAAACTATGTATTGGCCATGGTCAAGGCGAAGCCGGGTGATACGTCTATCATAAATGCTGCACTGAAACAAAAAGGGATTATGCATACTACCGCGGGCTCAGTGAAGCTATCGGTATCGCTCAATGGTATAAGTTATATGCCGGATTATAAAAACTGGAAGGCTATTAGTACGACAGAGCGTATGGATAATGGCACCATGCGCGTAATTTTCGGCAATGACGTAGCTGTAAAAGCAGTGCATTCCGGCACAGTTAATCCGTGGCCCGATGGAACGATCTTCGCAAAAGTAGCCTGGGACCAGGTGGAGGATAAAGATGGTAATGTTACAACCGGAGCCTTTAAACAAGTTGAGTATATGATCAAAGATCACGAAAAATTTAAGTCTACCCACGGCTGGGGATTTGCCCGGTTCAAGACTCCCAAAATGGTTCCCTATGGTAAAACCGTCATGTTTACCAACGAATGTATGAACTGCCACAAGCCGCAATCTGACCAGGATTTTGTATTTACTTCACCATTAAGCAACTAAATCATGAAACTTCAGAATATCATATATATAGCTTTAGCACTGTCGGTTTCGGCTTGCAAACAACAGGTCTCTCCTGATAAAATCATTAACCATAACGCGTTAGTACCGCCAGCTTTCGGGATAAGTAATTTAGGGGTAATTACATCATCGATCAATAAGCGGAACCACACCATGTCAACCTTGTATGGCAATTCAAATTCGGTTAACCGCTCACGTGCCGGAGCTTCATTAGGTACAAGTGAAAAATTGGTATTGATTACCTGGAAACAAAAAGCGGATGAAAACTGGTTCGGTGCAAATATTCCCGATGCGATTCAAAGCATAGAACAAATAAGTACAGGTGATGATGTAAAAGAAATACATTACCAGCAGTATTTGGGTAAAACGCTTACACTTAACCCGGACACGTCCGGCCAAACCAGAAGGATAAACAATATATTAGGAATGCAGGCCAGTATCATGCCATGATATACTCAAAAAAAATACATAGCGGATCGGGAAATGTGTTCAAGGTTTCCAGGCGTATGATCTGGTTCAGCGCACTGTTTATGGGTGTCTTAGCATCTATTCCGAAGATATTACAATTACACATAACGATAGGAGAACTTGCGATCGATGCATCTATCGCTTTCCTGTTTACGCTGTTTACCTGGTATTTTAATTTATACCAGTTACCTAAATATACCGGCGAGCAGATTAATGATCGTTTTTTTAATAAGCGGCTGTTATTGAGTTTACTGGTCGGCATCGGCCTGATGATCTTCCTGGTATTATTGCATCAATTATTAGTGCCTGGCTATTCGCTTAACTCGATGCTGATGATGTATGAGTTTAGAGGGATACTGATCAACCTGACCATTTATGTATTTTTGTTCCTGCTTTATCAAACTTTTCACACACAATTGATCAGTATTGAACTTGAACGTACCAAAGCTGCGCATGTTGGCGCAAAATTCGAATTGCTGAAACAACAGGTAAATCCGCATTTCCTTTTTAATAGCCTGAATACATTGAAATCCATGGTTGATGTGCAGGATATTCATGCTTCTGAATTTATTCTGAAATTATCTGATTTTTATCGCTTTACGCTGGAAAACCGTGTTAATGACCTCATTAGATTAGATGAGGAAATTGATATTTTAAAAGCATACCTTTTTTTGCTAAAAGCACGATTTGAAGATGGTATTTCTATGGAAATTGATTTGCCGGTAAGTAAACCGGGAACGGCTATACCGCCTTTCACTTTACAACTACTTGCGGAGAATTGTATCAAGCATAACGTGATCTCACTGGATATGCCGTTACAAATCAGATTGTATACAGAAGATGAATATATTGTTATGGAAAATAATCTTCAGCCTAAGTTGAACCCGGAGGGGTCAACCGGTATGGGACTGGAAAATATTAGTCAGCGCTACCTGCATTTAAATCATACCCCGATAATTATAGAAAAACGTGCTGATATTTTTAAAGTTAAATTACCGGTCGTACCATGGAAATACTGATCATTGAAGATGAATTAAAAACTGCCCGTGCGCTGGCTAAACTGATTACGGCTGCCGAGCCGGAAAGCGATATTATAAACACCATTCAAAGCATTCAATCAACTGTCGACTTTCTTAACGGCCCGATAAAACCGGACTTAATTTTTATGGATGTCCAACTTGCGGACGGTTTATGCTTTGAAATATTCAATCGTGTACAGGTATCTGTTCCTGTCATTTTTTGCACAGCTTTTAATGATTACATGATGGAAGCATTTAAAGCTAATGGCGTAGATTACGTATTAAAACCATTTTCGGCTGAAACCATAACGATGGCTTTAGCTAAAGTCAGTAATCTCAAAAACTTTTTCCAGCAAGCTGGTAATACTTCAGAAAATATATCGCAGTTAATTGAAAGGCTGCAGCCTCGTTCCTTTAAAAAGTCATTTTTGGTGATGAGCAAACAGAAGTACTACACCATCAGCACGGACACCATCGCTTACTTTTATATCCGTAATGAGACAACGACAATAGTAACGATGGACGGACAGCAATACCAAGTGGATCAGGCATTGGAAGAAGTTCAGCGCCAGCTAGACGAACATGATTTTTTCCGGCTTAATCGCCAGTACCTTATTGCTTTCAGTGCGATTAAAGAGGTTGAACAATATTTTGCAAGAAAGTTATCTATCACGCTGAAGGTAGCAACAGACGAAAAATTACTGGTGGGTAAAGATAAAACAACACTGTTCCTAGCATGGCTCGATAACCGTTAAGGAAGATCAGAAAGCTGAAGAACAGACAGCCTGTGGATAACCAGCTTACCTAGATCATCTTCAAAATTATGCTGTTTAAACTAAATGATCAATGAAAGACTTACCATTTGATACAGTTGGTATCGATGCTGAAGAAGTGTCGACATTAAAAAAGACCTATAAATTACTTAAAGCAAAGTTTAATATTACCCTGTCAGGTAATATTACTATGCATATCAACAAGTTCGAATTATTTAATAATAACCCTGATACAGTGATTGGGGGATCATTAATCATTAATGCGCCTAAAAACACCTGTTTACCTCACATTCATAAAAAGTCACTTTTCCGTAAGTGCCGGTGGAAGAGGCGGCGGTTCGCAAAATCTGGCGTATGATAAATACCAGGCCTGGGCATTTGTAACGCTTAGCAAAAATTTTGGGCGGGTATTGATCAGAAGGAAAACGCTTACCGATCGTATTATAGAATTTGTAAATCACGTAGAACTCAAAATTGAAGGTGACCAGCAGTTTAACAGTAAATATCATGTTGTTGCAAATGACCGGGAAAAAGCTATTGAAGGTTTAACACCTGAACTAAGATGTGTTTTAATGAGTATCAAAAATAAGGAGTTGATAACAGAAATTGTGAATGATACTTTAGTTATTGGTAATGCTGCTCCAATTAACTCTGAATGTATAGTTGAGTTAGCGGAAGTTGCAAATGAAATTGCGAATGTCGTATAGATTGTGTAAAAATAAAAAAGGCCACAATTTCTTCGGTTGTGGCCTTTCATTACACAAAGTAATTATTTAAGGTAACTCTTTAATTCAGATGTTATCTGAAGGATGGAAGACTGAACCGCCGGAACATTGTTGATAGCATTCAGCAAGCCAAAGTCATGGATCATGCCATTATAACGTGTAACGGTCACATTTACACCCGCTTCATTTAACTTTCGGCCATAGGCTTCACCCTCATCGCGTAAAGGGTCGTTTTCTGCAGTTTGGATCAATGCTGGTGGCAGATCTTTCAGTTGTTCGATAGTTGCTGACATCGGAACTGCGTAAGGTTGTTTTCTGCTTTCTTCGTCGGGAGCATAAATATCGTAACCATACTGCATAAACGCTTTGGTTAAAAATCTGCCGGTTGCGAAAGCGTTATAGGATTCAGTTTCAAAATCTGCGCCCACTGCCGGGTATAATAAGGCCTGGAAAAGAATATCGAACTCACCCTTGTCTTTGGCCATAATACTTAAGGCTGCCGACATATTTCCACCTACACTGTTTCCACCGACCGCCAAACGGCTACCGTCTACATTGATCTCATCGCCGTGATGTGCCACCCATTTTGCAGCTGCATATACCTCGTTTATTTGGGTTGGATAAACAGCTTCCGGGATAGGGGTATATTCAACGAATACGGCTGCTATACCAGCGCCTATTACGATATCTCTTACCAGTCGTTTATGATTTGCAAAGTTGCCGGCTTTCCATACTCCGCCATGGATAAATAAAAGGACAGGCAACTTTTCATTTACGCCTTCCGGGCGTACGATATAAAGAAGTACCGGTTTCCCTTCAGGTGTTATTGTCTTTTCTTCAATCGTAACTCCGGAAAGATCAACAGGTGTTTGTTCCTGCAAACCGGTTAATATATTGCGAACCTGGTCGCCGGGTAATTCCCAGAATGGATCGCTGTTTTTGTTTAGTTCGGCAAGGAATGGTCTTATACGAGCGTCAATAGCTGGATCAATCGCTGCATCAATGATATTATTAGCTGAAGTTTTCATGATTATAATTTTTAAAAGTGATTTTATTTATTGCTAAAGGATTTATGACTATGACTTATTTCAAGGCTTCGTTTATTTTACGCACAGCTTCTTTTATAGATTCCTGAACTGCCGGAACATTGTTGATTGCATTCAACACCTGGAAATCATGGATCATGCCTACGTAGCGGGTGGTAGTACTGTTAACACCGGCTTCTCTTAATTTTCTTCCATATGCCTCCCCTTCGTCACGCAATGGATCGTTTTCGGCGGTTTGGATCAATGTCGGAGGCAGGCCTTTTAATTGTTCAGTGGTAGCTTCCATAGGGACTGCATAACGGTCTTTACGTGTTTTAGCATCAGGAGCATACAGATCATACCCAAACTTCATAAAATCCGTAGTTAGGAACCGGTCTTTACCATAAGCTTTGTAGGACTCAGTTTCGAAGTTCGCACCCACTGCAGGGTAGAATAATACTTCCAGTTTGATTTCAGGGCCTTTCCTGTCTTTCGCCATTAGGGCAATGGCTGCGGCCATATTTCCGCCTACACTGTTTCCTGCGATAGCTATACGGCTGGCATCTGCACCGATCTCATCCCCATGTGCGGCAACCCATTCAAGTGTAGCATAACCCTGGTTTACCTGGGTCGGATATTTGGCTTCAGGGATCAGTGTGTAGTCAGGGAACACAGCTATAGCATTGGTACCTACCACCAGATCTCTTACAAAGCGTTTGTGGTTTTCAAAATTACCTACTAACCATACACCACCATGGTAGAAAACGATAACCGGAAGTTTTCCGCTTACGCCAGCCGGGCGGACAATATGAACCGGTATGTTCAAGCCGTCCTGAGAAATAGTGCGGCTGGAGATTTCAACACCGGACATATCTACTTTAGTTTGATTTTGCAGGCCGGTTAAAGCGTCACTTGGGCCGGTACCGGGCAGCTTATAAATCGGGGTCTGGCCTTTAGAAGCTGCGTTAAGGTTTTTAAGGAACACGCGTATTTGCGGATCGATGTGTGGATCAACACTAGGGTCAATAGTTTGAGCGGATACAGTAGCTGCTACTCCAAGTAATGCTGCTGTTAAAATGGTTCTAAGTTTCATGGTTGTGAGTTTTATTGTTAATTTTTATTTATTTTTTTATTGCTTATTGAACAATACAAAAGTACCCGCCCCAGCAAGGCCATTCAATGTATGAAAGGGTACACTGATAGGATAATTTCCCCCATCTTCTGGCCGATACCTTGTTTTCGGGAATTATCCGGAAATTTGTGTTGGGTGTTGCACAGATGAGTTGAGCGAAAAAATTATAATCAGGAAAGAAGCGCAATATGTCAATGACGAAAGCTGTGCGTCTGGGAAACGCGCTGTGATTGCCAAAAACGGAGATTTGCGAGGTGTTTGTGCTTGTTCATCGTGATTCAATAAACAAAGCCGTTCTAAAATGCAGTTTTTTTGTTGAGGATGATTTAGGGTTAAAGTTTTTTCGATCATTTACTTATCGCTGATAACTGACGCAAATAAATCGAAGCATCCTAGTTCCGCCAACCTCGAACTGGTCCAACCCGGCAAATAAACGGTTGATGTCGGCAGGTCAGGATCTGAAATTTCATATAGGTATTACATAGGCTGTGTAAAATTAATAGGGTAACTCGTATACAAAAGGATACTTAAATTCCTCAGTCTAAAAAATAATTAGCAATACCTTTATCGTTTATTATAATAGTACATGGGACGTTTCCGGCAATTTTCCTTTAAGCAGTTTGGCTACTTCGATTTCAATAAAAATTTACCAGAACAGTTAAGCCAGCAGGATTTCAGCGGATTTATTAAAATAGTTTTGCTTAAGGCAGGCGCGACAGCAATCGTCGATTTTAAAGAATACACACTGGAAAAAGACGCCCTGTTTTTCATCAATGCAGGACAATATCATAAGTTTGATGATAAGGGAGTCGGTACGATGCTTTATTATAACCGGGATTTCTATTGCGTGGAAATCCATGATAAAGAGGTCGCCTGCGATGGCATATTGTTTCATAATGTTTATGAAATCCCCGTAATATGGATGACACAGGAAGTATCCGGAGAGTTGCAAATCCTTATTGAGTCCATTAAAGCTGAACTTGAAAACGAAGACAGCTCTATGGAGGAAATGCTTCGTATCTTTCTAAAACAAATTATTATTAAGGCAACCAGGATCTGGAAAAAGGAACATCAGGTTACGGGTGATGAAGCCCGACAGGAAGTGGAATTTATCAGAAATTTCAGCCAGCTGGTCGAATGGCATTATAAACGTTGTCATACGGTCGCTGAATATGCTGACCTGCTGAATATTTCGGCCAAGGCATTAAACAAACGTTTGACCAGGTATACTACGAACACACCCAATGATATTATAAAGGAACGAATTATCCTGGAGGCTAAAAGGCTGCTGGTGCATACGCAGTTGAGTGTAAAGGAGATTGGGTACAAACTGGGATATGATGACACTTCTTACTTTATACGCCTATTTTCAAAGCAGGCAGAAATTACACCGCAAGGTTTCCGGCAACAGTATCAGCTTGCATAAAAAATGCCGCAACTAATGATTGCAGCATTTTTATAATCGTGTTGGAGATTATCAACTTTAGGCAACCAACTCTGCCTGTAAATTAATCTTAAGGTTATACGCCTTGCTAACCGGACATTCTGCCTTTGCACCTGCTGCGATTAATTGGAACTGCTCTTCAGTAATTCCTGGAATTTTTGCTTTCAACACTAAGTCGGAAGTGGTAATCACGCCATTATCTAAGGTGATAGTGGACGAAGTTTCCAATGTATCTGGTTTGAATCCGGCAGTTGTTAAATCGAGACTCAGTTTCATGGTGAAACATCCTGCATGTGCTGCTGCCATTAATTCCTCCGGATTTGTCCCAACACCTTCTGCAAACCTGCTATTGAATGAATATTGTGTTTTATTCAGAGTTGTGCTTTGGGTGGTTAAATGACCATCACCCTCTTTTATTGTGCCGTTCCATACGGCTGTTGCGTTGCGTTTCATATTGTTATTTATTTATGAAGATTTATGAATATTATAATTGTTATTTCAATGCTTTTTTAAGTTCAGTTGCTGCCTGTAACATTGCAGAACGGGTAGATGGAACTGTAGCCAACGCATTAAGCAATCCCCAGTCGTGAATCATGCCATTGTAGCGGGTGGCGGTAACGGGAACACCAGCCTCATCAAGTTTACGGGCATAAGCTTCACCTTCATCACGCAGTACATCATTTTCAGCAGTTAACACTAAAGCCCGGGGCAGACCTTTCAGTTGCGCGGTAGTAGCTCTTAAAGGTGAGGCATAGATTTGATTGCGTTCGTCAGGATTGGTAGTATAATTATCCCAGAACCAAACCATCATATTTTTGCTTAGGAAGCGCCCATTTGCAAATCTGTTATAAGATTCTGTATTAAAGCTGGCATCTGTAACAGGCCAGAAAAGCACTTGTAATTTAATCTTGGGACCGTGCTCGTTTTTGGCTTTCAATGCTACTACTGCTGCCATATTTCCGCCTACGCTATTTCCCGCCACGGCTAAACGTTTACCATCAATGCCTATTTCTGCTCCGTGTTCGGCAACCCATTTTGTAGCGGCGTAGTCCTGATTAATAGCCACCGGATAATGAGCTTCAGGTGAAGGAGTATAATTGACGAATACTGCGGCCGCACCGGATTCAACAACCAAATCCCTTACAAAACGCTCGTGTGTAGGAAAATCGCCTAAAACCCAGCCGCCTCCATGGAAGAACATAAAGACAGGCAATACGCCTTTAGCATTTGCGGGCTTAACGATGTTGATTTTGATCGATTGCCCGTCTGCTTTAATAGTCTTTTCAGTGACAATAATACCAGATAGATCAACTTTTGCTGAAGATTGCGCACCAGTAAGTACGGCACGCGCATCTTTTGGAGAAAGTTGTTCGATAGGTTTTCCTTTACCTGAATTAAGGATGTTCAGAAACGATTTTACATGGCTTTCAATATGCGGGTCCTGAGAAGGATCAACAGTTTGAGCGTTTAGATGAGTGGTTAGACTAAGTGCTATACCTACAAATGATAGTTTTAAAATAGATGACTTTTTCATTATATGTGATGTTTAATTGTTAATTATTATGAACATCACAAAGGTATAGCCTCAGATAAAGCCGCTCAATGTATGAAAGTCTACACGAATAGGACAATTTTCCCGTGTAGCATATTGGGATCTGAATCTGTTTAATTCTCAGCTTTCAAAATAGATAAATAGTCGCCTGATTCTTTGCTGGTAGTAAGATTCATACGGCCTTTGGGTATTTGCTTTAATGTGCCGAAGTAAAAAGTTAACTGGTTTGTGACGCTGGGCAACTTTGAAGCGTATACAGCTTAAGTATGTCTAATTGTTGGCAGTTGCCAAATGTTGAAATGCGTTTACACCCTGTTCCTTTAGGTTAGCACTAAACGTTTGGACTAATCAGACTGCTACTTCAAGCGTAAGTAATTAAAGTAGCAGTCCAATTTAAAGTCCTTATTCGCTATGATTAGGTTATTATTCTATAAATTTTTTACAAAATCCAGATTTGCATGTGGTAGGTAGAACTTTTCCAGTTGATCGATTTCTTCCTCCGTCAAAATAAGGTCCACGGCGGCAACTGCATCAAGTAAATGTTGCTCTTTAGTTGCACCTATAATAGGAGCAGAAACAGGAGCCTTTTGTAAAACCCAGGCCAATGCTATTTGCGCCATTGGTACAGCCCTGGCACCCGCGATTTCTTTTAAAGACTCCAGTACTTTTTGATCTCCGGTTATTTGTGTGTTATTTTTGAGCTGCTTACCAAAGACATCTTTTTCAGAACGGTTACTTCCTTCATCCCAATCTCTGGTCAACTTACCCCGTGCTAAGGGGCTCCAAGGTATAACACCGATTTTTTCATCCATACAATATGGAAGCAACTCTCTCTCTTCCTCACGATATAAAAGATTAAAATAGTTTTGGGCTGTAACGAACCTCGTCCAGGAATTACTTTCAGCGATATAATTGGCCTTTTGAAGCTGATATGCGTAGAGATTACAAGCTCCGATATATCTAACCTTTCCAGCCTTCACGACATCATGTAAAGCTTCCATAGTTTCTTCGATAGGCGTACGATAATCCCAGCGATGAATCTGATAAAGATCTATATAATCTGTACCCAAGCGCCTGAGACTATGGTCTACTTCGGTCATAATTGCTTTTCTTGACAAGCCCGAGGAGTTTTGCTCGTCGCGCATTTTCGCAAACAATTTTGTTGCTATGACAACTTCATCACGACTTGCAAAGTCTTTTATAGCCCTTCCTAATATTTCTTCGCTGCTGCCACCTTGGTAAGCGTTAGCCGTATCAAAAAAATTAATACCAAGCTCTAACGCCTTTTTATAGAACGGACGACTTTCCTCTTCATTGAGCGTCCACGTATGTGGCCCTCGGGCAGGGTCACCATAACTCATGCAGCCAAGGGCAATTCTTGAAACGTCTAGTCCGGTATTTCCGAGTTTTGTGTATTTCATGTTTAAATTTCAATTAGTGTCAGTTATACGACGGTAACCAACAAAATATAATTACTGTTTAAAAAGGCTTTAAGTGAATGATAAACTGCGCGCATTAGTTCTCATTGAATTTTCTGAATTCTAAAGGAGATAATCCGGTTTTAGATTTAAAGATTTTAGCGAAATATGCCGGGTATTCAAACCCCAACTGAAAAGCAATTTCGCTAATGCTGGCCCCTGAACTCAATAACTTATTTTTAGCCTGTTCAATGATGAACATATGTATGTGTTCCTGTGTATTTTTCCCGGTTTCCTTTTTTAACAAGTCGCTAAGGTAATGCGGCGATAAATTGACAGCTGCTGCGCATTGGGCGACAGTTGGCAAGCCTTTTCGGTCGATGGGGGTTAAATCGTAATAATTAGACAAGAACTGTTCAAAGCGCGTAATGATATCTTTGTTCTGGTGTGCCCGGGTTATAAATTGCCTGTCGTAAAAACGCCTGCAATAGTTGAGGAGTAATTCAATATTGCTTACGATCAGGTCCTGGCTGTGTCGGTCAATGTTTTGGTTATATTCCCGTTCTATGTTGGAAATACATTCATACAGGGTACGCTTTTCGCCGTCCGAAACATGCAGTGCTTCATTGGCAAAGTAAGAGAAAAAAGAATATTGCTTGATACGTTCCGCAAATCCGGAGGCCCTTAATAAATCCGGGTGAACATACAGCGACCAACCCTGCTGATTTTCTGGCTGCTGCCTTTTTATAGGCGTAATAACCTGGCCGGGAGCTGTAAAAATCAAGGTTCCTTCTTCGAAATCATAATAATTATGCCCATACTTCATTTCACCGTATTTTTCCTTTAAGGAAATTACGTAAAAGTCAAATACCAGTTTAGTACCGTAAAGCTCAGGTGGTATATTAACATCTTTGGTGTGTATCACTGAAATGGATGGATGTTTTGGCTTAGCGTATCCCAATACTTTATGCAACTCAGATACGGATTTAATAACGTCGGGACTTTTCATTTTTGATTGATAAGGAATTGTCAGCAATTAAGCAATTGATAAACCACACCGGTGATGTTAGGTACCGGTGTAGTTGTCAATTGCATTAATTTTGATTGGCATATTTTTGATAAAACTCGTCAATTCTCGCTATGGCCTGGTCTACGTATGGATCAACATCATACAGATCCATGTGCGAAGCACCTTCTATTTCCATCCATTCCTTTGGTTCCGCAGCTATTTCATAAACATTTCTGTCCATGTCCCTGGTAAAGGCATTGCTTCCGGCAATTACTAAAAATGGTGTATTCAGGTACTTAGCCTGGTTTACAAAAACCCGGGCAGGATCAACCGGCAGCCCGATGGTTGGAAAGTATGGTGAATAGTTAGGGCATTTATCCTGACCTGCTCTTAGAAAATAATAATCATAAGCATCCTTCATCGCCTTTGGTGCATTTTCCGCAGGCGGCAGATTTTGCTCGCCGCCAAACAAATGGGCAGTTCCATATTCCCCGGTTTCATAATACTTTTGTTTGCCTTCGGCAGCAAGCTTCAGCATCTGATCGATCACATTTTTTGGATAAGCACCAAATAAAGAGGCAGCGGCATCAAAGTTGCCAACGATCGTTGCAACTGCTTTGATTCTCATATCGCCAAGTGCAACTGTACAGATGTAAGGGGCTCCTGCGCATGCGCCCAAGCCAAAAAAGCGGTCGCGGTCAACAAATTCCAGCATCCTTAAAAAACTGATTGCGTCTGTCGTATTCGGAACCATGTTATGAATCGATTCATAATTACGAACCGCTCCGGTGCTATCCCCGAAGTTCTTAGGGTCGAAGGATAAAAATACATACCCCCTTTTTGCTAACTTTTTACCGTACACGGCTCCGGTTTGCTCTTTTACTTGGGTTCCGGGACGGGTATAGATAACAGTAGGATATTTCTTTGCGGGATTGAAATCTTGAGGCAGATAGAGATCTCCGCTTAACTGATCACCGTTGCTTTCAAAAGTAACCGGGTTTTTGCCGGGCTTCAGGTCGAAGCTATCAGGAATTTTTTTTAAAGTACTCATTATGTTTTTATTTAAGTTTTTACTGATACAAAATTCAGTAAACCTTGGCAGCAGAAATAAAACAAAATACGGGTTCTCTTATCCTTTTTACTGGCGCACTGTTAACTGAGTCTAAATCTTCTTGATCTTTTCCCTATGCTGTTTACCCCATAGCTCCATAGCTGTCAGAACCTCCGAGATACTTAAACAGTAGTCTGTTAAGGTGTATTCTATCTTAATCGGATAATCACTCACTATTGTCCTTTTAATCAATAAATTTTCTTCCAGGTGTTTTAATTCTTTGGAAAGCACCCGGTTCGTTACACCCGGGATTGATACCAGGATATCGTTAAACCGCTTGTTTTGATGATAAATTGAAATGATGATGGGTAGTTTCCATTTTCCGCCAAGTACGAACATGGTATCCTGAATCCATTTTATTTTCTCCTGAAAATTTTTTTCTTCGTTTATCTTCATTAAGTATCATTTAGTATACAAGTATCTAAAGTATATTTTATTTATGATATTTTTGAGGTTAATTAATTTATAATAGCTCATCATCATGTATCTCGGCAAATAGCCAGGTATTCAATTTGTTAATCAGACTTTTAAAATATGGCTTCATGTTTAATAATTAATTCAGGCGTACCTAACGAAAATACCCGCCACCTGCTTCGGCGCGTACAATCTGACGTCCTTGCACATCAGCCGGATTTGGTGATCATAATGATAGGTGCAAACGATACGATCGAATCAACTGATCTTGTTCCTTTAGATGAGTATCAGGCTAATCTGATCAGGCTCATAGATACAATTCAAAGCGCCGGTTCTGAAGTTATGTTGTTAACGTTACCACTATGTTATGAACCTTATCTATATACTAGGCATCTGCGGGACAATTACGGCGATATCAGTCCAAATCATCGTATAATTAAAGCGAATCAAGCAATCAAACATATAGGTGCAGACCTTTCCTGCCATGTAGTTGATGTCAGCTATTACTTTGATAAAATCGGGTTTATTGGTGAAAACGAAAATAGTTTGGTAATGAATATTAGAAATAATGGAAGTACAGATGGCGTGCACCCTACCGCTGATGGATACCGCCTGATTGCCTCGCTGATTCATCAATATATGATCATGACCCACTTAGCTTTCGACAAGATCGTTTGCTTTGGCGACAGTATCACTTTCGGGGCGAAAGTATTTGGCGAGGGCACCAACCAGGGTTTAACCTATCCCGCCCAACTCCAGGCCCTATTGAATTAACAGCCGGTATTCAAATTAAGTATCCTTTAGTATACAAGTATCAAAAAAATACTTTCTGTACTTTACATTTGATAAAAAAATCAAATGGACAATCTAAAAGAAAAAGTATGGTTCATCACCGGTGCTTCCAAAGGTTTTGGCCTTGCGCTAGCTAAACTATTAATTGCTAAGGGCAATAAAGTAGCGACAACATCCAGAGACCGGAAAAATATAGAAGTGGAAATGGGTGTCGATAATCCAAATCTACTGCCGTTAACCGTCGATCTGACCGATGAAAATGCTGTTAAACATGCCATCGATGCAACGGTCGAATATTTTGGCCGCATCGACGTAGTGGTGAACAATGCCGGTTATATGCTGCTAGGCAGCCTGGAGGAAGTCTCAGCTTCGGAGTTTTATCAATCGATGAATCTTAATGTTTTTGCATTTCTGAACGTGATCAGAAACGTGATGCCGTACTTAAGGAAACAGAACAGCGGGCACATTTTCAATTATGCTTCTTCAGCGGGATATGGTGCTGATGCCAATGCCGGGAGTTACAATACGGTAAAACATGCTGTTATCGGACTTTCTGAAGCTTTGGCTAAAGAAGCCGCACCATTTAACGTAAAGGTAACCATCGTGTCTCCCGGACTTTTTAGAACCAGCTTTTTAGCCGACGGCGCCTTTGCAACGGCCAAAAACCTGGTTGCAGATTACCACACACAGAAATTAATAGATGGAATGAACTTCTACAACGGCAAGCAGCCTGGCAACCCCGAAAAGTTGGTGGCAATTGTAGCGGAAACCGCGGAACTGGAAAACCCGCCATTGCATTTACTGATTGGAAAAGATGCCTTTGGCAGAGCTACATCTTATTACCAGGATCAGCTAGCTGAGTTGGAGAAAGGTAAAGCTAAAAGTGTCTCGACAGATTTTGAATAAATAAAAAGATGTAAAATACTAATATGAAAGATCAAAAAATATGGTTTATAACCGGTGCTTCCAAAGGTATGGGATTGCTATTGGCAAAGTTGCTCTTAAAAGAAGGCCACAAAGTAGCAGCAACATCCCGTAATATCGAGCAACTACAAACCAGTATTGGGAACAAAAGTGATTACTTTCTGCCTTTAAAAACAGACCTTACTAAGCACGAAAGTGTAGAAGAATCGGTTGATAAAACCATTGCACATTTCGGAGGATTGGATATTGTAGTCAACAACGCAGGATTTGCTTTTGTCGGAAGCTTGGAGGAACTGACTGATGCCGAGTTTCGCGCCGCCCTGGACGTCAATCTCTTTGGCACGGTCAATGTCATCCGCGCTGCGATGCCGCAATTAAGGAAGCAGCGGACCGGTCATATCATCAATATTGCCTCCGCCGGCGGATACGTTGCTGTCGCCAATGTGGGTAGCTATGCAGCCTCCAAATATGCCATGGTCGGTTTAACAGAAGCCCTTGCCCAGGAAATTGCACCATTCAACGTCAAAGCAACTGTTTTGTTACCGGGCTCATTCAGAACAAACTTTTTGGAAGAAGGCTCGCTAACATATACCAAAAACTCAATTGAGGAATATAACAGTATTAAAACGCTGCAAGGTATGTCTGTCAGAGCAGGTACGCAGCCAGGCGATCCCGAAAAATTGGTAGCAGAAATAGTAAACCTTGCTAAACTTGAAAATCCGCCGGTCCACCTTATTTTAGGTCCGGACAGCTATAAATTGATCATGGATAAAAGAGCAAAGGATGTGGAAGAATTCGAAGCTTTTAAAGAGATTACATTTTCGACAAACTTGTGATAGGTGCAAGGAGTCAAATTCATACTGACTTAAATAGGTTAGGATAGATAACATTACATACGCTCCGTATATTGGATTGCTTAATTAATTCCATAGAGATAATTATTTTAGAGTAATTAACCACCACCGGCAATTATAACTACAGTGGTTGGAATAACAATTTCTTATTTCTTTGCAAATAATCTAATACCAAGAAATACATTGAGTTAGTAGTTATCGAGCGATTGTTCATTTAAAACCAAATAAGTTTCCACCTTTATACACTATGAATGTGCTGTCAGAATTTTGTAGTTATGAGGATTGGAATAAATTTGTAGCCGCCCATCATTTACAGGAATCGACTTGTCAAAACCCATATATCAAGATTATTTAGGCGACAGCAAAAACTGAAAACCTGTTATAATAATTGTAAAGAGTTATCATGTTTAACTCCATTCGCGTTTTTAATAGACTTCCAACGTTGCCAAAAGAGTTACAATGGGCTGATATAGAAATGCAGCGCCTGATTTATGGTGATAACAATCTGGTTACATAGCCGTTAAATCATAAGATATTACGAACTTGTACTTATATTAACTTCATCGCTATGCCTGAAAAAAAAACACCTGATATGCCTGAAAATGAAAACATTTTGAGTGGTACCCGTCGCGATTTTTTGAAGCAATCCGGGTTTTTGACCGCTGTTGCCCTAACGCCCGCAGGTATAGTAAAAGCTGCCGATAGCCATTTAGATGAAAAGATTGCTGCCGTTTTCGAGAAAATGCCAGTGACAATGGAAGTAAATGGCGTATCACATCAGCTTTCGGTAGAACCGAGAAGCACCCTGCTGGATGTGCTACGCGAACAGCTCGACCTCACCGGCACAAAGAAAGGCTGCGACCGGGGCCAATGCGGTGCATGTACGGTGCATGTTAACAACAAAAGGATCAATTCCTGCCTGAGCCTGGCAATTTCCAATAACAATAAAAAGATAACCACTATAGAGGGTTTGGCCCAAGGGGAAGAACTGCACCCCATGCAGCAGGCTTTTATTGACCATGATGGCTTTCAGTGCGGTTATTGCACCTCCGGCCAGATCATGTCTGCCGTGGCCTGTATCCATGAAGGTCATGCCGGGTCTGAAACGGAGATCAGGGAATTTATGAGCGGTAACATCTGCCGTTGCGGCGCTTACCCGAATATTGTTAATGCGATACAGGAAGTAGCGAAAGGAGGGTACAAAGCATGAACCAGTTTCAGTATAACAGTACAAATGAACCGTTGAATGCAATAAAGTTATTGGCCAAAGATCCGGATGGCTATTTTTTAGCAGGTGGTACCAATCTGATCGACCTGATGAAAATGGGTGTGGTTAACCCGACGAAACTGGTAGACATCAATCATCTTCCGTTTTCGAAAATAGAAAAGCTTCCCAACGGACTGCGCATCGGTGCGTTGGTGAGCAATAGTGACGTGGCGGACAGTGAATTTGTCAAAGCCGATTTTCCATTGCTTTCCTTAGCTATCAATGCAGGGGCATCTCCTCAGCTCCGGAACATGGCTACTGTGGGCGGCAACCTGATGCAACGTACCCGGTGCCCATATTTTTTTGACACGACGATGCCGTGCAACAAACGTAAACCAGGAAGCGGCTGCGGCGCACTTGAAGGCATTAACCGTATGCATGCTATTTTCGGTGCAAGCGATCAATGTATAGCTGTCAACCCGAGTGATATGAATGTTGCCATGCGGGCGCTGAATGCAACGGTTCATGTAAGTGGCCCGAAAGGCACGAGGGTGATCCCTATAGCCGACTTTCACCGTCTGCCCGGTGATCATCCCGAACTGGATAACACCCTTAAAAAAGGCGAACTGATCACGGCCGTTGAGTTGCCTTATTCGCCTTTTTCTAAAAATGTATCCTACCTAAAAGTTCGTGACCGCACTTCTTATGCTTTCGCACTTGTATCTGCGGCTGTTGCGCTTCATCTCGAAAACAGCATAATAAAAGAAGCGAGACTGGCCATGGGTGGCGTTGCCCACAAACCGTGGCGGCTAAGCGCTGCCGAAGAATTTTTAAAAGGTAAAACGGTAAGCGAGGAAAATTTCACGCAGGCGGCTCAAATTGCTATACAGGGGGCAAAGGCTTACCAGTATAACCAGTTTAAACTCAAACTCGCCCCTAATACCCTTGTACAAAGTTTAAGAATAGCATCGGGCATAGCCGCTTCATAACACCATCATCATGAAAAAAGATACGATAGGAGAACCGCTGAGCCGTGTTGACGGCAGATTAAAAGTGACCGGCGGCGCAAAATATTCTGGCGAATATAAATTTCCGGGCTTAACCTATGCCGTACTGGTACCGGCAACTATTACGAATGGAACGGTCACAGCAGTCGACATTAGAGCAGCTAAATATGCGCCGGGTGTATTGGCCGTGATCACCCCTTTTAACGCAGAAAAAGTACCGGGCTATCAGCCTGATGCCAAAAACCCATTAAAGGGTTTAAAACTGTTTAATGATAACCAGGTGCATTTCAACGGCCAGCCAATTGCGTTGGTCGTTGCAGATACTTTCGAACGTGCTACTTACGCTGCTGCTTTAGTAAAAGCGACATATCAGACACAATCGTTTGAAACTGATTTTCATAAAAACATAGATAAGGGTGTAACACCCAATGGCGGAAAATATAAGGATTATGTGCGCGGTGAAGCAGATGCCTATAAGAACGCGCCGGTAAAGATCGAACAGGAATATATCCAGCCATCTGAAATGCATAACCCGATGGAGCTTCACGTAACTACTGCCTATTGGGAAGGGGAGGATAAGGTAACTGTTTACACCAAATCGCAGGGAGTTATGAGCTCGCAAAGGGCAATTGCAACTGCTTTTGATCTGAACCCCAAAAATGTGCTGATCAATGCACGCTTTGTGGGCGGCGCATTCGGTTCATCACTGCGTACCTGGCCCCATGAGGTTGCAGCAGTACAAGCCGCTAAACTCGTTAAACGCCCGGTAAGACTGACGCTGACCCGTGAGCAAATGTTCACACTGGTGGGCTACCGTCCGCTGACGATACAGAAAATAGGCCTTGGCGCAACTACAGATGGCAAGCTGATTGGCATTACGCATGAATCACATTCACAAACTGCGGTTTACGAAGAATTTACAGAAAACGCGGTGAACGTATCCCGGTTCCTTTACCAAAGCCCTAACGCCAATACCCGTTATAAGGTAGTACCGTTGCATATCGGTGTACCGGCCCCTATGCGCGGACCCGGTGAATCAACCGGTGCTTATGCATTGGAATCTGCACTGGATGAAATATCCTATGCACTCAATATCGACCCGATTGAATTAAGATTAAAAAATTATGCTGATACTGACCAGGAACGGAATCTGCCTTGGTCCAGCAAGCATTTAAAGGAATGCTATCAATTGGGTGCCGAACGCATTGGCTGGACTAACCGTTCACAAAAGCCCGGCGCGGTGAAAGACGGCGATTGGCTGGTTGGTTACGGCATTGGCTGCGGTGCCTTCGGCGCTTATCGTGGCCATGCAGAAGCAAAAATAAAACTAATGGCTGATGGCAGCGTAAATATACAAAGCGCCACTACGGATATAGGACCGGGAACAAATACGGCCATGATCATCATTGCGGCAGATACACTTGGTATCCCCGCCGAAAAGATTACCTTCGATCTCGGCAATTCCTCCCTGCCGCCCGCACCTACACAGGGGGGCTCATCTACCGTATCATCGGTAGGCTCGGCAGTGCATGATGTTTGTGTAGCCTTAAAACAAAAGCTTTATGCCTTACAGGATAAAGCCCAGGACAGTACAGATGAGATTGATTATGCAGCTGTTTTAAAACAACAAAACCTGCCTTACCTGGAGGTTTCTAAAGGCTCTGAAAGCGGGGATAACGCCAAAAACTATTCAATGTATTCATTCTCGGCGCATTTTGCTAAAGTATATGTACATCCGCTGACTGGTGTCGTAAAAATCAAAGATTTAATTGCGGTGGTGGATGCCGGCAAGATCGTCAATCAAAAAACTGCCGCCAGCCAGATGAAGGGCGGTGCAGTCGGTGGGATCGGAATGGCCATGACTGAGGAAGCAATTATCGATAACCGTTTTGGACGCTATGTTAACGGGAACTTCGCTGATTATCATGTTCCGGTGAATGCTGACATACCCCAGATCGAGGCAATCTTTATTGACAAGCCTGACCCGGTCATTAACCCGGTCGGTACTAAAGGGATCGGCGAAATTTCTTTGATTGGCGTAGCGCCGGCCATTGCGAATGCGGTTTTTAATGCCACAGGCATCAGGGTCAGGGATTTGCCGATTACGCCTGATAAGTTACTATCTTAACAGCACGGGCTGGCTTGTAACTTTATAAACGGTAGGAATTTTGTTTAAACCCACGCATTGCAAGCTAAGATTGCAAACATTTTGATTCTGAATTGTCTTACCTTAACACCACCTACCATGCAACGGACCGCTTAAGTTCTAACACGCCCTTACCCGTTACCTAATATTTTAGGATACAACAAGAGTTTGGGTAAACATATTTTGATTTTAGACGACCACAGGGCGATCCTTTAAGTTGTTATAGAAGCACGCAGTCGCTGTGCCAGGGCTAATATATTATCAGTAAAGACCGCAGAGTGAGATGCCCAACAATGCTTTAACGGTATTGCTCAAGTGGTAGGATGAATATGCAGACGTTTGGTAAAATTTTCAGTCTCCAGCATCTCCGTCGTATATTGATTTATCATATCACCCAGGTGACTATCAATCAGCGCTAAAATCCTGATGTCTATCTTCCGGGCTACTATAGGCATTTCACAAAATACTATTTTTAAATAACCTGTTATATCTTTGATCAGCTTACCAGGGTTGATGTATTCAAGAAAACTGATAAGATTTGAGTAATTGTTCAAAACCTTCGATAACCGTTTCTGTATGATCCAGTTCAGGCGCTCAGTCATTCGGTCAGCTGCTTTAGCCCTCCAGCAAGCTGAGTTGCATAGTCCGCAATCAGGATACCTTTAACCGTAGAAACTGTAATTAACATCCAGGTTTATAATTTTAAAAAGGACAATTTTCAGCCGTATCACTTATGGTTTTCCTACAATTAATTGAATATTTTAGCCATATCAGTCAAGTCCATGTTTGAGGTTTTAAAAGAATATATTTTACAGCGTACAATATTAACTGATACAGAGTTCGCCTTATTGGAATCTTACGCGCAACCCAAAAATCTTCGTAAGCACCAATACCTTTTACAGGCTGGAGATATTTGCCGTTATAATTGTTTTGTCACCCATGGCTTGTTACGCATGTACTCGGTCGATGAAAAAGGCAATGAGCATGTAGTCCGTTTTGCGGCTGAAAACTGGTGGATCAGCGACCGTGAAAGCCTTTTAACCGCGAAACCAGGTAAATTTAATATTGATGCGATTGAGGATGCCGGGATATTGCTGTTTGATAAGGCAGCTACGGATTTATTGATAGAAAAGATACCGGCATTCGGAAAGATGATCACTGCTATGCTGGATAAGAGTTTTATCACTGCGCAGAACCGCATCCACGAGTCCATCAGTTATAATGCGGAAGAAAAATATAATGCTTTCGTTCAGCGTTATCGCAACTTCGCACTCCGCGTTCCGCAGTCCATGATCGCCTCTTATCTCGGCATCAAACCCGAAACACTTAGCCGCCTGCGCAATAAACGATGAACAAAATTCAAATGACAATTGTCAATTTCTTTCCTGACAAAAGTCAACCTTTGTGCCGGACATAGCTTGCAATTTTGCTTATCTAAAAACAGATAGACGATGAGCAATCCTGATTTATTTTCACCCGTCATCCTTGGTGATTTAACTTTAAAAAACCGGATATTCATGGCCCCGATGACGCGGACGCGTGTTGACGAAAACGATGTTATCCTGCCCGTAGCGGCAGGTTATTACGGCCAGCGGGCCGCAGCCGGTCTGATTATATCCGAAGCTACTTACATCGCTCCCGGTGGTAAAGTACGCGCTTCACAACCGGGAATTTTTACCAAGGTACAAATTGCAGCGTGGAAAAAAGTTACCGATGCCGTGCATGAAAAAGGTAGCGTTATCTTCGCCCAGCTTAGCCACAGCGGCAGGAGTGCGATCCCGAAATTTAATGGAGGGCTGCATCCCGTTGCACCTTCGGCATTATCCTTCAACAGTGGTGCCCATGGCTCAGTAGTCGGAAAAGAAAGCGAACCACTTATACCTAACGCCTTAATGCTGGCAGAAATCAGTCAACTGATTCATGCTTATGGCAAAGCGGCCGAAAATGCTTTGTTAGCAGGTTTCGATGGTGTGGAACTACATGCCGGCAATGCAGGGCTGGTTGAGCAATTTCTAGACGAAGTATCCAACATCCGTAAAGACGAATATGGCGGTACGCTTGAAAACCGCGCGAGATTTCTCTTAGAAGCGGTAGATGCGCTGATCGGCGTTTTTGGGAAAGGCAGAGTTGGTTTAAGGTTATCCCCACATGACCGCATGTCCGATCAATATGACCCGGACCCGGTAGCCACAACAAGTTTTATTGCCAGAGAAATGAATAGTCGTGGGATTGCCTACATTAATTTGCTGGAACCACATAACAAGTCGGATGCCTTTATCCCTTATCCTCCAAATGACCCGGAAACAATTGGACATGTGCGAGCATTATTTAAAGGTATTTTGGTTGCCAACGGGGGTTATACGCTTGAATCGGGAAACCATGCGGTGCAGAACGGTCAGGCCGATGCCATCGCTTATGGCAGATCGTTTTTGTCTAATCCTGATCTGCCTCATCGTTTTCAGTATGGGCTGACACTTAATCAGCCGGATTTTAGCACTTTTTATGGCCGCACAGAAACGGGCTACCTTGATTATCCTTTCGCCTTTTAGCTGAATCGTCTGGCGATAAGATTTGGAGGTAAAATTTAAGCTTTTCAGGAAGCAAGACGTTCTAAAGAAGTTATCATGCCTGTTCAGTTTTTAAGTAACTACATGTCACAAAACTGGATATAGACTGTATCTATCTATATCCAGTTTATTTTTCGGAAGAATATATGGTCGACAGCAATACATCATTATCTGAGAGCAAAGAATGTCAAACGCAACTATTGATTGCTGCAAACGGCACATCAATAAGTGGTATTATAATCACTGACTACCAGCAATAGGGTTTACACCCGCTCACATACAATTAAGCAAAACGATATCATGCCGTTATATTAGATCAGAAACAATATAACCTGGTAATTGAGAAGGGTAAAGAGCTGTAATTGTATAAAAAATCGTGCCGTTGATACCTTCGTTCAAACAAGTCGTGACATAATAGATAAACGAAACTCCGTGGAGAATAAATTTTTGATCAAAACAAACACCATCAATTTTCAAAAGAACAGGGTTTGAATTATTCAGGAAACATTTTATAAATTCTTTTAAAAAAGTAAAGCCCCTGATGGGCAGGAGCCTTTACTAACCAATTATAAACCTAAATTATGAGAAGACTTTTTGTTAAATTCTATGGTGTAAAAGTAACACTATCTTTTTAAACTTTCACAACCTTTTTGTAATATTTTTGCAATAATAGGATTTGCTCCTGTTTGATTGTCAAAATTAAAAACAATTCTTTATAAATATAATAATTTTTTGAAAAAACCTATTTTTAACCGTTGTGTTTTAATGATTCTTTATAAAATGCGTTTCAAAGCATCAATAATTATTACCAAATCAATTTATAATCAAAATTAACGATAAATTATTCTTAATAAAAGCATTTATTCGGCTTTGTTTTAAATAATTGTTGATAAGATGTTAATTTAAAAGGCAATTTTAGCTTAAAAATTCACTTTCAGCAGTTTCAAAGTAAAAAGCTGTATCATTTCTTTCTTAATTTAAATAGTTAATGATTATAACGTTAATGAAACTCCCGTTTGTCTTCTTTATTTTTTAAGCTTTTTGCCGCTCTGTTCGCAAAATCGCCAGAAATATCCACCAATAATCCCTGATTCTATAAAAATTACTTTTTCCGGTGTCTTTTTAACACAGGTTTTTTCAACTTTGCGGTAAATATTATCATTTACCCATGAGCACATCTGCAACTACTAAAAAACATCCGGAGTTAACTCCCCTAACACTTTGGATCATGACCATTACAACCGGCCTTGTGGTTGCAAACCTTTATTATAACCAGCCCCTGCTGGAAGACATCAGCCACACCTTTCATGCTTCACGCAGTAAGGTAGGGCAGGTATCCATACTTACCCAGCTCGGTTATGCGGCAGGCATGTTTTTCCTGGTTCCGCTTGCCGATATGGTAAAACGCAAAAGGCTCATGTTAATTACTTTTGCCTTTATTGTTCTTTCCCTGCTGGCAACCGCCGCCGCCCCCAGTATCGAAGTACTGATATTCGCCAGCTTTCTTTTAGGTTCAGCATCTATTATACCCCAATTGCTGGTTCCTATGGCAGCGCACCTGGCCAAGCCGAACGAGCGTGGTAAACAAATAGGCGTTATCATGAGCGGCCTGCTCATTGGTATCCTGCTATCGCGTACCATAAGCGGCTATATAGGCGAATACTTTGGCTGGCGCACGGTTTTCTATTCTGCTGCCGGTGTCATGCTGATCATATGGCTTATTGTGGGCCTGTTTCTACCAGAGGTAGAACCTGATTATGATGGCAGCTATAAAAGCTTGATGTTTTCTATCGTGCACCTTGTTGAAGAGGAGCCTACCCTGCGCATCGCATCTTTACGTGGCGCATTATGTTTTGCCTGTTTCAGCGCATTCTGGACAACCATTGTATTCCTCCTAAAACAAAACTTCAATATGGGTAGCAGCGTGGCCGGCGAGTTCGGATTGGTGGGCGCTTTCGGTGCTTTGGCAGCCGGTTTAATGGGGCGCCTAAGCGACAAAATGGATTCTTATAAACTATCCGGCTTTACCCTGATGCTTATATTAATCTCGTTCATCATTTTTATATTCTCGGGCCATAGCATTATAGGCCTTATCATTGGCGTTATTGTTCTGGATATGGGAGTGCAGGCCACGCATATTTCGAACCAGGCTACCATTTTCGCATTAAGGCCCGAAGCCCGCAACCGTATCAATACTGTTTATATGGTGTCTTATTTTATAGGCGGTTCTATAGGTACGCTGTTTGCCACCCAGTTATGGAAAAGCTACCAATGGAATGGTGTATGTAATACCGGAATGATCATCTCTGTTATTACCCTTATCATTCACTTTTCTAACCGCCCGAAGCCAAAAAAACAGACGGTTGCCGCTTAAAACCGACTACACCCTAACACAAATCTGTAATTGTTTTAGTACAAGGCACTAATATTAACATGTGTTTAAAAGCATTTTATACTACTGTATATCAGTGTTTTAAACCTTTGGTTTACCCGGTTATGCATTATTAATAAATAATTTTTCTGCATTGTTTACTTTTTTGGCATTGTATTGGGATATACCTTTTCAGATTATCAAAACAAGTATAATGGAACCCGATAACAGGAAACAAAGCGAAAGCGGAGAGAAAGAATGGGAAAACCCCATTGAGCCTGCAAAGAGTTCGGACGAGAGAGATAAAGAACAATTGCTCCGTCAGTACAAAGAAGCAAAACGCAGAAAAGATAATCTTACAACAGAAGACACACAACCAAAGAAAGACATATAACTATTAACTGCAAACACCCACGCCATGAAGACTTACAATAACAAAATAGCAACAAGCAAATTAGTAGCAAAATTCGATAACGAATTATTAAATACGCTGCAGAACGATTTAAAAGAGTTTTTAGCTAAAAACCAATTTCTTGCGCGCAAGAGACAGGCTGTAAATACAACATTGTTTGTAGCCTGACCATCCATATATATCTACCTATAAAAAACGGTGTTTGTGGTTTGTCCCGGCACCAAAGATCTACAACATCACCTATGAAAACGGTAAAGCTTTGCAATTTTGCAGAGCTTTATTTTTTTGATGCGTATTTAATAATCAAAGAAGCTGTTTTTGCAGATGCACCGGGTTCGCCCATTTTTTCATCCAGCTTATTATAGTTCGACAGCATTTTTTCCCGGTAAGCTTTATCGTTAATGATATTATTTAACTCCTCAGCAATGCTTTGCGGGTTACACTTCTGCTGTATAAATTCCTTTACTACCAGGCTGCCCATTATTAAATTTACCAGCGAAATAAATTCTACCTTAATAACCAGCCGGCCAATGCCTATGGATACCGGGTGCCCTTTATAAACCACCATTTGCGGTACATGAAACAAGGCGGTTTCGAGCGTGGCGGTGCCAGATGCTACTACGGCAGCTTCGGCGTGGCTAAAGAGATCATAAGTGGCGTTAAAAACTACAGGAATCTGGCTATCGCCGATAAACTGCTTATAATAACTGACGTTAAATGATGGAGCTCCGGCAATAACCAACTGATGATCTGGAAATTTGTCTTTTGCGCTCAGCATATCCGGCAGCATCCGGCTTATTTCCTGTTTGCGGCTACCGGGAAGTAAAGCGATTATCTTTTTGGACGATAAGTTGTTCTTCTCCAAAAAGTCTGCGTCGGGTTTAAATGCGGCAACTGCATCCAGCAAGGGGTTACCTACATAATCCACATCCATCCCCCATTCTTTATAAAAATCTACCTCAAAAGGCAGGATACAAAAAAGGTGATCAACAATCCGCTTAATGCGCAGTACGCGTTTCTGATTCCAGGCCCAAACTTTTGGGGATATGTAATAATCTACCGGTATGCCCCGCGATTTAGCAAACTCTGCTATTTTCAAATTAAACCCGGGGAAATCTATCAATACCAATACATCGGGTTTCCAGGCAGCAACATCTTCCTTACAAAATTTTATATTTTTTAAGATAGCGTTCAGGTTCATAGCCACTTCTATAAATCCCATAAAGGCCATATCGGCATAATGCTTAACTAAAGTACCGCCCTGCGCAAGCATCAGGTCGCCGCCAAAAAAGCGAAATTCGGCTTCAGTATCACGTTCTTTCAATGCCTTCATTAAATTGGCGCCATGCAGATCGCCCGAGGCCTCGCCTGCTATTAAATAATACCTCATAACCTGATGTGTGATTTTAGGATGAATATCAACAGCATGCAAACAAAGGTTGTGAACATAATCCCCCTGCTTGTCTGGTCAAGCTCTTTACGGATGCAATAACGCATTAAGATTAAATTCAGCGCAATGGCGGCAAGATAAGGCAAGGCAGGTTTGTTAACGATGGTAATATTATCGCGCAGTAAATAAGCAATGCCAAATGCAAAAGCCGGCAAGATCAATCCGGCTAAAATGCCGATAAACAAGTTGTCTTTTTTCGGCATAATTATAAGTTAAACGTCCAGCTGTTTAGTAAAGGTATAGCGTGATGTGCTGTCATATCATATTGAACAGGCACTACCGATGCATATCCGTTTTCTAACGCCCATACATCGGTATCTGCGCCATTATCGTTTAACTGAAAAACACCGGTGAGCCAGTAATAAGGCCGCTGGTGCGGGTCCATCCGCTCGTCAAACTCCTCTGCCCATTTTGCATTGGCCTGCCTGCAAATTTTAACGCCCTTGATATCTGTTATGTTCGGGAAATTTACGTTAAGCAGGGTGGCTGCGGGTAAACCGCGTTCAAGCACCTGCAGGGCAATTTCCTTTACATATTTAACGCAATGGCTAAAGTCTGCCTGCAGCGTGTAGTCATCTAATGAAAATCCGATTGACGGGATCCCCTCTATGGCGCCTTCTACCGCTGCCGACATAGTGCCAGAGTATAATACGTTAATTGAGTTGTTTAAACCGTGGTTGATACCCGAAACACAAAGATCTGGTTTTCGGCCTTTAAAAATTTTGTTTACGGCCAGCTTTACACAATCAACCGGGGTGCCGGAGCAGCGGTACATTTCCATGCCCTCGTAAATATCAACCTTATCCAAGCGCAGCGGCTTACCAATGGTTATAGCATGCCCCATGCCAGATTGCGGGCTATCGGGCGCAACCACCACCACATTACCAATAGTTGCCATGGTATCCATCAGCGCTTTAATACCCGGGGCGGTTATACCATCGTCATTTACAACAAGAATAGTAGGTTTATTATTTTTCATTAGCAGAAGTGATTAACAGCTTTCGCATTTGAGCGATTCCGTTATTGAATTAAAAACCAAAATTAAAAAAAGAAGCGGCTTTTGGGAGACAAGAATCAAGATCAGGACAGACCCCGTAAAGACACGATACTTCGTGTCTTACGCTTACACATCGCCGTCAAGGCCGATTAAATCTCCTTATCAATATTTAGTGTCCTTGCGGGACGTATATTTGCTGCCGCTTACCAATCATTTTATATGGACTACAACAACCTTACCTGGAAAATACTTTCATCTACCTATATACACAAAGGCCCATGGGCCACGCTACGATCCGACCGGTGCGAAATGCCTAACGGGCATATCATTGAAGATTATTACGTATTGGAATATCCCAATTGGGTAAACGCAGTTGCTGTAACAGAAGATAATAAGATTTTAATGGTGCGCCAGTACAGGCATGCAGGCAATATCATCTCGCTCGAAATACCCGGCGGGGTGATAGATGCCGGTGAAAGCCCGGAAGAAGCCATCCGCCGCGAACTGCTGGAAGAAACGGGCTATGCCTTTACCGAAATGGAACAGCTTTGCGTTATTTACGGAAATCCATCTACTGCAAACAACATCACTACCTGTTACCTTGCGCTTGGCGGTAAAAAGGTACAATCACAGCACCTGGACGAGCAGGAAGAAATTGTAGTGGAAACCTATACTCCCCAGGAAGTAAAACAGCTGCTTGCAGAAAATAAAATAGCCCAGGCATTGCATTGCACCGGACTATTTTATGGCTTATTAAAACTGGGCTTTTAAACGGCCCGCCTTTTATTGATTAAGCGTTACCACTATTTTACGGATAACGTTATTATTTTTATCGGCAATATAAATATTACCGCTTGCATCAAGCGCAAGTGCCTGCGGGTTGTTAAATAACGCGGCTGTTCCGGCGCCGTTGGTAAAGCCTGCCGTGCTTGCGCTTCCTGCCAGTACGTAAAGTACGTTAGCAGTAGTATATTCAAGTAAACGGCCTGTTTCATCTATAATGTACAGGTTGCCTGCTTTGTCAATCTTAATGGCAACAGGATAGTTCAATAAATTTTGCTGCGACGGGCCACCCGCTACGGTAGTAACCACACCGGCAGGGGTAGTTACCTTACGGATTGCAAAATTGTTGATGTCTGCTACAAATACGTTGGCTGTTGCGTCAACAGTTAGGCCGTTAGGTTGGTTAAAGTAAGCGGCCTGGTCGGTTGCGTTAACATAACCTGCATTAGGCTTATCCGGGTAACCGGCAAGTGAGCTAACTACACCGGCGGGGGTAATTTTGCGAATCACGTTATTGCCGCGGTCCGCTACGTACAGGTTTCCGGCTGCATCAAATGCAACATCAGTCGGGCTGTTAAATTCTATGTATTTTGCTGTTGAACCGTCCACGAAACCGGCAGTTCCGTTGCCTGCGTAAGTACTAACTATACCGGCAGGGGTTATTTTACGGATTACATTATTCCCGTAATCTGCCACGTACAAATTTCCATTAGCATCAAATGCCGAACCCATGGGCGCGTAAAACTCGGCGCTTGCAGCGGGGCCATCAACGTAGCCAATGCTTCCGTTACCTGCAAGGGTTGTAACCGCTCCTGATGAAGTAACTTTTCTTATAGTGCTGTTATAAGTATCAGATACGTAAACGTTTCCGCCGGCATCAACAGATAAACCTTCGGGGTTATTAAATTGTGCTGCCGTACCGGTACCATCTGCACTACCTGCCGTACCGCTGCCTGCAAATGTTGTTACAGCCGATGTTATTGCCGTTAAGCTGGTACTTGTTGTAAATTTAACCACGCTGCCGTATCCTGTACCGGCCGAGTTGGTAGCATAAGCCCTTAAGTAATAAGTTGTATTTGGAGACAATCCGGATACACTGCTGGTAAAAGGCGCGTTATCTATAGCGCCATCGCCCAATATGGCGTCGGTAGTTTTACCGTCTGAGGTTGTTGGTACCGTATTGGTAGAACTGTAAACCACACCGTTTGCAGTGATAGCCGCATTGCCAAAACCTGCTATTATACCGCCGCTTTGTGCGCTGGTTGATGTTAGGTTAATGATGGTACCATCGGTAGTAACCGTTGGGATGGTAGCAACATCGGCAGTTGAGCTACTTTTTTTACAGCCGCTTTCTGATAAAATTGTAAAGAAAAATAAAGACAATAGTAATACTTGTAACAGGGGCTTTTTCATGCAAGCGAAGAGATAAGGAGTAAAATTTGTTTCATGCAGTTTATACAAAAACAACTCAAATTAACTAATTTGTAATTAACTGCAATATTAGCCTTAATATTGCTTGTATTAAAGAATTTTAACAAATATTAACACCCGTTTACACCGCTTTCCGGTGTATTTTATAAAATTTTCCCGCCTGTAAGCCGCTTATTCAACAACAAAAACCGTTACAACTTTTTGTTGTTATAAGTATACTATGAAAAACGCAATATTAGCATTAGCCATATTTGTTTCGGCAAATTTCGCATACGCGCAGCAAAAGGCGCAACCTCACGGCACTGTTTACGGCACAAAACCTAATGAGGTAGGCCTGATGGATGCTTCCAGATTAGAAGCCTTTATGGCCGGCAAAACACGCATCAGCAGCACCATAAAAGGCAAGGTACTTAAGGTTACTAAAACCAAAGGCGGCTGGTTTACAATAGATGCAGGCAACGGCAAAACCATTGCAGCACATTTTAGTAAGTATGACGTTACCATCCCAACCAGCCTTGCAGGTAAAACTGTTATAGTAGAGGGAATTGCAGCCAAACAATTTATTGCTGATGACATGCAGCACATGGCAGGCGATACCGTTAGCGGCAAAAAACAGCATACTGTTAAAACCAATCCTAAAGATGCCATAACCTTTGAGGTTAAAGGCCTGATGGTTGACTAATAAGACCGCATAAAATTTATTTAACTATAGCAGCGATAGTGGGCGATGGCTCACTTTCGTTCTTTAACCTGTCAATAGCTGTAATAACATAAAGGTAAGTTTTACCTTTTTTAGCGGTTTCATCTGTAAAGGCAGTTGCATCATCATAACGGATCCGAAGTATGTACTTAGGGTCGGTGAGATTTACTTTTTCATCGCCTTCAAAACGATAAATTACATAACCGTAAACCGGCTCTTTGTCTTTGGCAGGTAAAGGTGCCCCCCATTTCAGATCAACGCCTTTAGGAGTTACAGTCGCTGTAAAGTTCTGCGGTGCATTAGGGGGTATTGAGTCTCGCCAAAGCATAGCCGGCGGTAAAGCAGGGTATCGGTAATAATTTTGTGTAAGCGAATCTGTAAAACCCAGCGGATTATTCAATAGCGACTTTGAGCTAAAATAAACGCTGCCCTGCACGCGCGGGTTCTTTCTCAAATACTGTATCTGCAAAGGCATTTCATTTGCATTTTTAAAACGGCCCTTGCGGCGCTCATTAATCCGGTATGCTGCCATGCCTATATAAAGGTGCCTGTCGTAAGTGTTATCACTCCACCAGTCGAGCAGTTTGTTAAATGCTGCCGAGGCATTATCTATCGGCCAGTATAGTTGTGGGTTAATATAATCTACCCAGCCTTCTTCAACCCATTTACGCGAGTCGGCGTAAAGTTCATAATAGGATGATCCTCCATGCGTCTCAGACCCTTCCGGGTTCTGATAAATATTGGCCCAGATACCAAACGGACTTATCCCGAATTTTACGCGTGGTTTATGTTTATGAATGCTGTCGCTCAGCATCTGTATCAGGGTATCCACATTGTGCCTGCGCCAGTCTTTTATATCTGTATAGCCTGCGCCATAGGTTTTAAAAGATTCGGCGTCATTAATATGCTGGCCATCTATCTGGTAAGGATAAAAATAATCGTCCATATGCATGCCGTCCACATCATAATTGTCTACCACATCCAGCATTACCTTCACTATATATTCTCTAACCTCGGGTATGCCAGGGTTAAATAATTTTATACCTCCGTATATAAAGAACCATTCCGGCCTGATGCGGGTAATATGGGTTGGGCTAAGTGCGGCAAAGTTTCCATCGTTTGTTGCGCGGTACGGGTTAAACCAGGCATGTAGTTCCATCCCGCGCTTATGTGCTTCGGTAATGGCAAAATCAAGCGGATCGTAAAGCGGGCTTGGTGGTGTACCCTGTTTACCGGTTAACCACTTTGACCAGGGCTCGCGGCTTTTGGCATAAAAGGCATCAGCCGCAGGCCTTACCTGGAACATAATAGCATTAATACCCGCTTTTTGATGCGCATCCAATTGGGTAATCAATTCAGATTTTTGATCGTCACTGCCCAGGTGCGGCGTGCTCGGCCAGTCGATATTATCTACAGTAGCTATCCAAACTCCTCTAAACTCCCGCTTCGGCGATGTTTTGACCGGCAAAACACTGGTTGACTGTGCCGAAACCCTGAAAAAATTTATTGATAAAAAAAGAAAAAATATTAACCGGCAGAAGATGCGCATTACATAGGTGTTAAAAACCGCAAAGATATAAAACTAAGAACTAAGGCCTTTTATTATCTCTTATAATAATTACGGCTATTTTGTGTTTTAATCATAATGTGCTTATTTTTAACTCAAACCGATGGATTAATGAAAGGATAAGGTTAAAAATCTGCAATTTTTATTTCTAAATAAATTGCCGGGTGTAAAAAAAATACATTTGTTTTTTGGCAATTTTAAGCTCAAAATGGTTAATTGCAACATTTATTAACTATAATAGCCCACATTTTAACTATAAAAACTAAAATTAATTGCTATGGAAAACCAATCAGGGCAAACACCTAAAAGAAACTCCAACGTCATTTACTTCTTAATTGTGGTAGTATTGGCGTTGCTTGCTACCGATGTGTACCTGTACCTTCAAAAAAGTAAATCAGATACCCGGATAGTGTACCAGAACGATGAAAAAACCCGCCTGCAAACAGAACTGGATAGCCTTGAGGCACAGATAGAACAGGTAAACCTGGGCAAAGTAAAAATGTCTGCCGAACTACAGGCAAAAAACGATTCGTTAAAAGCAAAAATAAGAGTATTAAGATCTGAACTTGCCAAAGGGAAGCTTACCGTTGCCGAACTTTCAAAGGCACAGGAAGATATAAAGCAACTGCGTTATTTCGTAACAAAGTATACTGCGGATATTGAAGAGCTGAAAAAAGAAAATGCCTCATTAACTACTGAAAGAGATACGCTTAAAACCAACCTTGCTACCGTAAGCCAAAAGGCAACCACGCTTGAAAAAAAGAATGAAGAACTGGATACAAAAGTAAAAGTAGGTTCGGCAATTAAAGTAGCTACTGTTGATGTGGTGGCTTACAAAGTAAAGAGCAGCGGCAGGGAAGTAGATGTAAAGCGTGCTTCGCCGGCTAAAAAGATCAAGATAAACTTTACATTAGCCAGCAATGACATTGCCGAAAAAGGTATGCACGATATTTTTGTAAGGATCATTGACCCTACCGGTAACCTGATCACCGAAACAGATTCCGGCACCTTTAATGCAGATGGACAAGACCTTCAATTCACCTACAAAACATCTATAGATTTTAAAAATGATGGCAGCGGATACACCATAGATTGGGTAAATCCTTCCTCATTTCAAAAAGGCACCTATACCGTATTACTTTATGCAGATGGTTTTACAATGGGAAAAACAAGTTTTATGCTTAAGTAAAATACACTTAAATGAACCGAAAGCGGCATTGATTTTAATCAGTGCCGCTTTTTTTGTTTGCAAATGCAATAGCTTGTACCTAAGAATGTTAATTTTTTTTACAACGGGCATAGTAATTGTAAAATTACATAGCTATTGCCTTTAAGGTTTTAATTAAAATATTAATTTAGCTAAGTTAAAGGCCTGTTACAACCCTTAACAAAATTGGTTTGATAATTAAACGCAGTGCCTGGCCTCAAGGATTCAGGCAAAACTGTTAAACAATAATATACGATGCAAAAATTTTACAGGGTAACCGCATTTGCTTGTTTGCTCTCGCTTTCTGTAAGTACCGTCATGGCACAGGAAACAGTAAAAAAGGCAACTGTTAAAAACACAGAGCAGGCCGGGAGCGATGTTAGTACAGAACTTAGTGCTCACAGCAGCAATGCAATTTTTGACAATAATGCCTCTTATACCTTTACGGTTAAAAACTCGCTGGATGAAGCGCAGGCCGGCAAGGTGTCATACGTGGTTACAGACCAGTTTAATAAAAAACTGCTGAGCGATTCTGTTAAGGTTAACGTTGGCAGGCATGATTCCCGCAGTTTTAATTTTAATATCCCGCAGTTAAAAAGCGGCTTTTATAAGATCAACTTTATGGTAAATGTTACCGATTATGACGATACCACCAGGAGAGTGTTCGGCATCCGCGCTGATGAGATCAAATCTACCCATGATAAACCTGCGGATTTTGATGCCTTCTGGACACGTACCAAACAGGAACTGGACGACGTTGACCCGGAATATACTGTAACCGAAAGAAACGACCTTGAAAAGGACGAGCGTAAAGTATACCTGGTAGATATGAAATCACTGGGCGGTTTCACCGTTCATGCCTGGGTTACCATCCCTACACATGTTGCAAAAAATCACAAATTTCCTGTATTGTTAATGCTGCCCGGTTACCAGGCAACAAATAAACCCTTGTTAGGCCACGAGTATGACATGGCCTTTGTAAGCCTCGACCCGCGCGGGCAGGGCCTTAGTAAAAACGGGCTTGAAATGCGCCGCGAAGATTACATAGTAAGCCACCTGGAAGACAAAGACAAATACATTTTACGAGGTGCCATTATGGACTGCTTACGTTGTGTAGATTTTATCTGCTCAAGGCCTGAGTTTGACCATGATCGTATCTCTGTAACCGGTGGCAGTATGGGTGGTTACCTGGCCATTGCAACAGCTGCGCTTGATAAGCGCATTAGCCTTTGCGCTCCGCAAAACCCTTTTATGAGCGATGTTTATAATATGGATAATGGCGCAGTAAAATGGCCGATAGACCACATGAAAGAGTATGTCAGCATAAGGCCGGGACTTAGCTTTGATAAAGTGCTTAACAACCTGCAATATTTTGATACTAAAAACTTTGCAACCTCTGTTACCTGCCCGGTTGTAATGGGGATAGGTTTGCTGGATCCTTTTGTACCGCCAAATAACTCATACGCCGTATACAACAACTTTAAGGCAAAGAAAAAGATCTTTGTATTTAAAGATCTTGGGCATGAGGTAGGTGAAAAATATTACAACTACGAAACCTTATGGATGCGCGATGCTTTCGCGTTATTTTAACAGACAGGCATAGTAATCAAGCAATTGTTTTAGAACGATTGCCCTAAAGCCACATACAATCCCGATTCGCGCGGCTCGCCGGTTGGCTTAGCCCCAACGCCATAGTCTATGCGGATGGCAAGGCCTTTCTCAACATCAAAAAAGTAACGTATGCCGCCGCCATAATTCGGTTTTAGCTGCGGAATACTAAATGATGTGTGAAACACTTCGCCGGTGCCGGCAAAGGCGGCCAATCCAAAACGTGCATCTATTCGGTAACGCAATTCTGTTTGCCCTGCAATATAATTACGGTCGCGGTAACGGCCTTCATAATAACCGCGCATCATTTCGTCGCTGCCCATTTGCGGCAACAAATAAAACGGCGACCGGCCACCTGTAAGGCTTTGCTCTTGTATATCAACACCCAAAACCAATGGCTTAGCTAATAAAAAGAATTGGGAGTACTCAATGTTAAAAAAACCGCCGCGATAACTGTTATTGGTATATACCCCCTGATAAACCTGGTAATAGCTATTTATCACCATACCATGGGTGGTATAAGTATTATTATTACGTGTATCGTAAATAAGGCTGGGGCCTAAATATAAATTGGCACCACCATGTTTATCCTGTACCGCCGGGTCGCTGTTAAGCGTACTGTAAATATTGGGCTGATAGAAGTAAAAGTATTTAATTACTCCTGCCACATATCCCAGGTAAAAAACATCGCCAAATAACTTTTCACCAGCGAGGCCAAATTTGTAGCGCCGCTCGCCAACATGGTCAAGCGCCGATAGTTTTGTGTTGTTGCCTATGCCGTAAAAGTTAAAGGGGTAATTATAATAACTGATGTTACCCGAGTAATGAAAATCATTAGTAGGCGTCCAATAACTGGCATTAAGGCTTAATTTAGCCTGCCCCTTAGTAGTTATGGTTGAATAGCCGAAAATATTTGATACGCGGGTATTGCGGTTAAGCGTATCGGAGTAAAAAGAGAGCAATGCCGCACCGCCAAATTCGAGTCCGGTTTCTGGTGCCGAGCTTAAGGCCGGTAATAGCACAAGGCCCGGTTTGCGGCTGCTGTCCCTGCTAAAATACATTCTTTTTATAAAGCGGGGCAGAAAGTTTAATTGTGCAAATACCGTGTTAAAACATAGAAGCAGTACCAGGCACGTAAAAAGTTTTTTCATGTAACGTAGATGTTGCGAAGATAAATTCATTTTATCTTAGTTTGAGCAACAAACACCATTAAAAAAGCTTAACCTGCTAATTCGCTTTTAGTATTATAATTTACCTACTTTTGCGCAAAATTTATTAAATTAAGTTATGAGCACTACTAAAGGCCCCATATCGCAGTTTATAGAGAAAAACTACCTGCATTTTAACGCCGCAGCTTTGGTTGACGCTGCAAAAGGCTATGAAACACATTTGCTTGAAGGCGGAAAAATGATGGTTACCCTTGCCGGCGCTATGAGCACTGCAGAACTGGGTATTTCGCTTGCTGAAATGATTCGCCAGGGAAAGATTGACATTATATCATGTACAGGCGCAAACCTCGAAGAGGATATTATGAATTTGGTAGCGCATTCGCATTACAAACGCGTACCGCATTACCGAGATCTTAGTCCACAGGATGAATGGGACCTGCTCGAAAATCATTACAACCGCGTAACCGACACTTGTATACCTGAAGAGGAAGCATTTCGCCGTTTGCAAAAGCATATTCACAAAATATGGAAAGATGCCGATACCAGTGGCGAGCGTTATTTCCCGCATGAATACATGTACAAGATATTGCTGAGCGGTGAGCTGGAGCAATACTATGAGATAGACCCTAAAAATTCATGGATGCTTGCAGCTGCTGAAAAAAACCTGCCAATTGTTGTACCCGGATGGGAAGACAGCACCATGGGTAACATCTTTGCTTCGTACGTTATTAAAAACGAGATCAAAGCAACTACCATGAAAAGCGGTATAGAATACATGGCCTGGCTTGCCGATTGGTACGTAAAAAACTCATCGGGAAAAGGAATCGGGTTTTTTCAGATAGGTGGTGGTATAGCCGGTGATTTCCCGATCTGCGTGGTACCAATGCTTTACCAGGATATGGAAATGCCTGAAATTCCTTTCTGGAGCTATTTCTGCCAGATCTCTGACAGTACAACATCGTACGGTTCATACTCAGGCGCGGTACCTAACGAAAAAATAACGTGGGGAAAGCTGGACATCCATACGCCTAAATTCATTGTAGAGTCTGATGCTACCATTGTAGCACCATTGATCTTTGCGTGGATATTGGGACAATAAAATTTTACCTGCCTCGCAAGGGGACAAGGTTATTAATAAAAAGCGACGAATGTAAATTTTCGTCGCTTTTTTAGGGCTTTATCCGTGTATGGTTTCGGCCTTGCCGTAGTTTTGCACTACCTGCGCTTCATAATCAAGAAACTGCTTCCACCTGGCATCTACATCCAATCCATCGGCATATTTTTTTGCCAGGCGAATAAACATAGAGTAATGCGTGGCCTCGCTGATCATCAGCTCGTGATAAAATTCAGAGAGTTCTTTATCATTTATATTTTCAGACAGCACTTTAAAGCGTTCGCAGCTGCGGGCCTCTATCATCGCCGAAAACAGAAGCCTGTCTATCAACTGTGATTTACGGCTGCCGCCTACAACCATAAACTTGCGCAACTCGTTTACGTAGTCATCCTTACGTTCGCGCCCCATTATAAAACCGCGGGCAAGTATAATATCATGCACACGTTTAAAGTGATCCATTTCTTCCTGTACCAGTAACGCCATTTCCTGCACCAGGTCAGACAGGTTTGGGTTTTGCACAATAAGTGTTATGGCATTACTTGCAGCCTTTTGCTCGCAAAAAGCATGATCGGTTAAAAGCTCTTCAATGTTACTTTCTACCACATTTTTTACCCAAAGCGGGTCGGTAGGCAGCTGTAGTTTTAAAATTGTTTTTTCGCTCACCATGCAAAGATAGGGCTTACAACGTAAAATTATATATGCCGGCAAATGCATTAACCATATGCTCAATCTCAATTTTCGAAATAGCTATGTAACTAAAAATAGCGTGTAACAACTTTGTTAGCGCTGGTTTTAAGCTTTTCGGTATATAATAAATATGTTTGTTTCAACTGATCAATTTAATTAAAATGAAACTAAAACTACTCCTTTCCGGCCTTATGATAGCCGGCGTTACGGGCAGCGCTTTTGCCCAGGAACCTGTGGACCAGGCAATGGTTCAAAAGATCCGTGAAGAAGGTTTAAATCACTCCAAGGTGATGGAAACCGCTTTTTATTTAACAGATGCGTCTGGCCCGCGTTTATCTGGCTCCCCCGAGCTTAAACACGCGCAAGACTGGGCAGTTGAGCAACTGAAAAGCTGGGGATGCGTAAACGCAAAACGCGAACCGTGGGGCAAATTTGGTAAAGGCTGGGAAGTACAGAAAAACTATGCCGCTATTACCGTTCCATACTATCATGCTATTATAGCCGTACCAAAAGCATGGACAGGCAGCACCAACGGCCCAATAAAAGGTGACGTTGTTTTAATAAAGGCAGATACCCTTACCGACCTTGCCAAATACAAAGGAACTTTGCAGGGCAAAATTGTAATATTTGATACTAAGCCAGGTGCAGAGCGCAGCTATAAAGTGGATGCTGTTAGATATACGGATGCCGAATTGGACGAAATGGCAAAGACTACATCACAGCCAGGCCAGCGCCGTGCCGCGCCAGACCGTAATTCGCCTCAGTTTGCGGCCATGATGCGGGCAAGGGCTTTCCGTACGCAGGTAAATAAATTTTTAGCCGATGAAAACGTTGGGCTTATCCTTACACAAGCACGCGGCACTGACGGCACCGTGTTTACCACAAATGGCGCATCATACGCAGATACTGCTAAAATTGCGGCACCAGAACTGGAAACAAGCGGCGAAGATTTTCAACGCATTCTGCGCCTTGTAAAAGCAGGCATTAAGGTAAGCATGGAAGCCGATATCAAAACCCAGTTTTATACCGACGACTTGCAAGGTTATGATGTAGTTGCCGAAATACCAGGGACTGATAAAAAATTAAAAGAGCAGTTGGTAATGATTGGCGGCCACCTCGACTCATGGCATGGTGCTACTGGTGCAACCGATAATGCAGCAGGCAGCGCCGTTATGATGGAAGTGATGCGCATTTTAAAAGCGGTAAACTTTAAACCCCGCCGCACCATCCGCATTGCATTGTGGAGTTCTGAAGAGCAGGGCTTATTCGGTTCACGCGGATATGTGCTTAACCACTTTGGCGACCCTAAAACAATGACCTTAAAACCCGAGCAGTCAAAAGTATCTGCCTATTATAACCTGGATAATGGATCGGGCAAGATCCGCGGGATTTATTTACAGGGCGATTCTGTAGCGGCTCCTATCTTCCAGGCATGGCTTGATCCGTTTAAAGACCTTGGTGCAACAACCGTTACCATCCGCAATACCGGCAGTACCGACCACGTATCATTTGATGCGGTAGGCATACCAGGCTTCCAGTTTATACAGGATGCGCTTGACTATGGGTCACGCACCCACCACAGCAACCAGGACACTTACGACAAATTGAGCGAAGACGACCTTAAACAGGCCGCAACCATTGTAGCTTCGTTTGTTTATCATACTTCGCAGCGTAACGAGATGATCCCACGCAAAGAATTACCAAAACCACAACCAGACAGAAGGTAATTTGCTTATATAGAAGGGGCCGCTGCAATTAAATTTGCAGCGGCCCCTTTCATTTTACTTGGTTTATGCAATACTACGCCAAAGCGCTTTTAGCATAGTCACGGCATTTCATAACTTCTTTTACGGCATCAGAACCTGCGGGGATGTTATATTCCAGCTCAATGGTTGCCGGAAATTTGTAGCCATTCTTTTTCATCAGTGCTAATACATCTTTTATAGGTGTATCGCCCTGGCCCCACGGCATGTTCGGCCCGTCGTGAAATTTGCGGTCCTTTATATGTATGCTGGTGATGCGCTTGTGATTTTTTAGAATAAAATCAACCGGGCTGCTGCTGGTTCCGGCTACATAATGGCCAATATCAAGATTGATACCGTTGTATTGCGACTGATTAAGCGCTACATCCCATAAAGTAGGTGTTGCCTGTGTATGGGCATGATAGCCAACCATCAGGTCATGCTTTTCAGCAATATCGCCCAGGCGCTGGGTTTGCACCTCATCCGGCAATTCTACCGTTACATGGCTGCAGCCTAATATTTTGGCTACGTTAAAAGCATAATTTATTTCGCCGTCGGTATTGTTGGCATTCAGCGCGTTAGGTTTCCAGGCATAAATGTTTACACCGGCATCATTGAACATTTTGCGGATGGTAAAAAAGCTATCCATTAATGTGCTTTCGCGCCATTGTGCCATTTTTTCGTGAAAATCTGCGCTGTTATCATATTTAGGTGCGCCGGCAAATGTTTCGGCCGCATCGCCCATTAGTTCTATGGCGTTTATGTTACAGTCTAAACAGTATTGCAAAATTTGCTCTATAGTGCCCGGCATGCTTCTGAAAGAGTAGGTGATCACACCTATCTGTACACCATCAAACTTTGAATTTGGTTTTTCTTTTGGCAATAAAGAGGCAGCGAAGGCTGCTTTCGATGCTAAGGCCACACCTGCAACAGCAAGCATACTTGAGCCGATGAAACGGCGCCTTGATAGGAATTGCTTTTCCATAAAAATAAAGAACTAAAAAATAAGGATTATACGGTTTGTAAATAATTGGTAATCAAATTTAAAAAAATTCAAACATCAAACTAATTTATTGTGCCAAATATCTACTATTTTTTTCGTTCAAATACAGATTAGTAATTAACAAGCTAACATTCGAATTACCCATTAAATTAACCTTTTTACAGTATTTACTTTTATTTATATATTTGCACTATGGTTTGTGGGCAAAATGTTTTTAAAAACAAGACTTGCAAATTGCAGAGTATTTTCCAGTGGTGTAACGGTAGCACTTCAGATTCTGGCTCTGTTAGTTGAGGTTCGAATCCTTACTGGAAAACCAAAAAGCCGCTTTGCGTAATGCAAAGCGGCTTTTTTATTGTAGCGTTAAATTAAACGAAACCTGATGATAGTTGAAATAAAACTTGTCGTGATTTGGATTATCGTTTTAATAATTAACTCAAGTTGTTAGTTAGGTATTAATTTATTTAAGGTAAAAGCGAAGAT
>CAXSZR010000001.1:536754-1518702 GCA_964242385.1 uncultured Mucilaginibacter sp. | reverse complement strand
ACTTTTGATGCTTACTTCTTTATCCTTTTATAACTCGCAACTTGGGTTAATTAATTAATTATTTAAATCTTTTAAAATTATTTCAACACGCCTGTTTTTTTGCCGACCTTCTGCAGTTTTATTCGAAGCGACTGGAATAGTACTGCCAAAAGCCACAACAACTATTTTGTTTTCCGTAACTCCTGATTTTACAAGATAATCTTTTACAGCATCAGCCCTTTTTTGTGATAACATCCAGTTACCCTTGTAAGTACCTATTGAATCGGCATGCCCTCTTAAGGCAATCACACAGTTTTTGGTAATTATCAATTTTGCCAACTGATCCAAACGATCGTTATAATTGTTTCGTATGGTGGATTTGGCAAAGTCATACTCTAAATTTTTTTTCAATTCATTAATTGAATATGTTTTTTTTAGAATTTTTGCCTTAACGGGATGTATATCAGCTTTAACTTCAGCGCTAAATTGGCATAAAAAAAATATCCCAAGGGCGAATATGATAAAAGATTTTTTCATGATATTAATTGGTTAAATAATTGACCTTTTGTTATTTAACTAACAGCGGGATAAACGCTAAGTTTCGGTCTTTGTGGGGGGATTTAATGATACTACTCTGTAGTGTGTAGCATTGTATACTAATTGGCAATTTTTAGTTGATTGCAAATGAAATATTTTTTTGCTTAAGGAATAAAGACAGTTATAAATGAAATAATTTATAACTAATTTTAAGACAATGCTTTAAGTTGTTTTAAATCCGCATGTTTTTAGATTTTACAGCTATCGAAATTTTTTGACTAAAGAACCTAAGAGTTGATAAACGGGTATGGTAAGAACTAAACATGGGTGCATTCGTGGTAAAATGCAAAAAAATGTGAGCACTAAAATGGTAAATATTGTGTAGACATTTTAAATTCGAATGCAAAGCATTTATCAACTTAATCTTTAAAAAGATAGATAATCAAATTATTGATTTACAATACATTAAATGTTAAAATAAATATTGTAATGTATTGATGATTCGCTTTGGTTTATCAGCTCATATAAGTTGATTAAAATCCAAATAAACTAATCTTCGAAATATCTCGTACAAAAAATATATTGAGGCGAAGTATGACAGATTTAGAGAAATTCCATGTTATGTGGGTTGCACGGGCGATGGCTGTTCCGGTGAAAAGCTTAAACCGCTACTATTATGACGGTATGACCGGCAAATTTTTTTATAGCAGAAGAGTTAAAGCAGATGCGGAAGTAGTTGAACTATTAGATAGCATTGGTATGTATCTTATGGGAGATGAGTATCATGATCTTTTAAACAGGCTTCTTTCCATTGAGCACCCAAGCAGCGAAATACTTGAAATACCCCGGCTTACTGTTCAACAGAAAATTGAACTTCAAACTATTTTTTTAGGCAGTTTAAAATCACCTCAGCATTATTACTTATACATAGAAAATGTAAAGGAACAAAATGACAGTAATGGATTTATCCTTGACTCTTTGTTAAAGGAAAACGACGTTATGAATTCGCTTTTTACAACCTGGAACTCATTTAAGGAACTAACCATTTATAAATACATAAACGAGTATTCTGAAGCTGTTGACTATAAAATGGATTTAGACTAATCATTTATATGAAAAGTTAAATTAAAGTATAAAGCAATTAGATTTCTTTCTTTAAAAAACCAGGTCAACGCCGCTTTTTAAGCCGGCCTCATATTTTTCTTTGTCAAACATATAAAGATAAGGCGACCGATGTGCGCCTATCTTTTTTGTTTCGTTCAATTTAATGATAATGCCGGTTGCCGTCAGCCGTTTAGCAAAATTCCGGTCGTCCAGGGTTTTACCGAGTATGGTTTCGTAAAGGCTATGGATTTCGGGCAAGGTGAATTTTTCTTCCAGTAATTCGTATCCAACAGGGTAGTGCGCAATATGTACCCGCATGGCGTTAAGTGCCTCTTTAATAATTAGCTCATGATCAAAAGCTAAAGGCGGCAACTCGTTTACCGGCCACCATGCACAATCTTGTTCAAGATCAGATATCTTAACCGATACTTTGGAGAATTCTGTAAGCGTATAATATCCAACCGATACAAAGTAATCAAAGAACCAGGCATCTTTTGGTACTTCCATGCCCGATAGTTGAGATAAGTTTTTAGAAATGTCTTTATCATATTTTACCCGTTCGGGATTGCCAAAGGCGCTAAATTGCTGTAAGAATAGTCCGCTTAAACCGGTGCGTTCCTGGGCCACCCTGTCTGCCGCTTCTTGTATAGATTCTGTTCTTTTTATATAACCGCCTGTAAGCGTCCATTTTTCAAAAGCTAAAGGATGCTGTAGTAAAACTTTTAATTCTTTTTCGTGGTAGCCAAATATTACGTTGTCTACCGATACGTTTCTCAGGTATTTGTTTGATGCACCAAAGTAATCGTTAAACAGTTCTTCTTTTATCATATCTATAATATTGTCTCTCTGCACTCATTGTGTAATAAATACGCAATGGAGTTTGCATTTATAAAAAGCACCGCATATCTTTATTCCGTTAAAAATACGGAATCAATTTAAATCAATTAAATAAAACTATTAACCATTATTAAAACCGATATGAAAAGAACATTTATTTTACAGATAGCTGTATTAACAGCATTGATTGGTGGGCAATGCGCCTATGGCCAGGAGAAGGAGCCGCAGTTTGGCAAAGACCCGGTAAAGGAGATCATCAAAAAAATGTCGCTGGAAGACAAGGTGAAAGTTGTTGTTGGCAAGGGCTTTTCGCTTCCAGGTCTAAACATGGGTGCGGTAGACAACACTCCTGACAAGTTGAACACTATATCCGGTCACACCATTCCTATCCCTAAATTCGGCATTCCTTCTATCGGTATGGCCGACGGCCCTGCTGGGATTCACCGTTTTTCGATGAGTAAAAAAGACTCGGCCGATAATTTATTTTCAACTGCCTGGCCGGTTGGTACCCTGCTTGCATCAAGCTGGGATACCGTGTTAGTGAAAAAAGTAGGTGTGGCATTTGGCGAAGAAATAAAAAGCTACGGTATTGATTTTATCCTTGGGCCGGGTGTAAACATCCATCGTAATCCGCTGGGTGGGCGAAACTTTGAATACTATTCGGAAGATCCGCTGGTATCCGGTACTACAGCTGCTGCCATTATAAATGGTATACAATCGCAGGGCGTAGGTGCTACGATCAAACATTTTGCGGCAAATAACCAGGAAACCGACCGCAGTTCGGTTAACGAAATAATAAGTGAACGCGCTTTAAGGGAGATATACCTCAGAAATTTTGAGATCGCCATAAAAAAATCCCAGCCATGGGCGGTTATGAGCTCTTATAATTTAATTAACGGCACTTATACATCAGAAAGTTATGACCTGATCACCAAAGTGCTGCGCAACGATTGGGGTTTTAAAGGTTTTGTGATGACCGACTGGTTCGGCGGTAAAGATGCCGTAGCACAAATGCAGGCAGGAAATAACCTGTTAATGCCGGGTGGCCCTGCGCAGATCAAAGCAATTACAGAAGCTGTGAAAAGCGGAAAGCTATCTGAAGCGGTACTGGATAAAAATGTAGAAGGCATTTTAAACGTAATGTTAAATACACTTACCGCAAAAAAATACGACTATCCTAACAAAGCCGATCTTAAAGCGCATGCGCAGATTTCGAGAGAAGCGGCGGCCCAGAGTATGGTATTGCTAAAGAACAGTAACAATGCTTTGCCGCTTAAAAGCAGCGGCGCATCAGTGGCTCTTTTTGGTAACCACGGCTATGATCTCATTGCTGGCGGTACCGGCAGCGGCGATGTTAACAAACTTTATTCCGTATCACTTGCTGAAGGTTTATCTAACGCAGGTTATAAACTGGATAACGCACTTACCCAAAGTTACAAAGGTTACTTAGGCGATTATAACGCTAAGCATCCTAAAAAGTCTTTACTGCAGGAACTGATGAACCCTACGCCGTTTGCGCCAGAGTATAAAATAGATGTAAACAGTATAAACCAGAAAGCCGAAACTGCCGATGTTGCCATTATATACATAGGGCGCAATGCCGGGGAAGGCAATGACCGTAAAGTAGCAGACGACTACGCCCTTACCAGCCTGGAAAGCGATATGATAACCAATGTTTCGGGTGCTTTTCATGCTAAACATAAACCGGTTATTGCAGTATTAAATATTGGCGGTGTGATAGATGTAACCACTTTCCGTGATAAGGTTGATGCAATAGTGCTTGCCTGGGAGCCCGGCGAAGAAGGTGGCAATGCCATTACCGATGTATTAAGCGGAAAAGTAAATCCATCCGGAAAACTGGCCACTACTTTCCCGATGGCTTATACCGATGTGCCTTCGGCCAAAAACTTTCCGGGTAAGGAGTTTCCTGAAAAAGCAACTAACGGTATGATGGGTAAATCCATCCCTGCAGAGGTAACTTACCAGGAAGGTATTTATGTTGGCTACCGTTATTATAACAGCTTTAAGGTAAAACCAGCTTATGAATTTGGCTATGGGTTATCATATACTAAATTCTCTTACAGCAAACTGGAATTAAGCAGCACTGCATTTAATGGTAAGATTACTGCCACTGTTACCGTAACGAACAATGGTGCCATTGCAGGTAAAGAAGTTGCCGAGTTATACTTGAGCGCACCTCATAAAACAATGGACAAACCATCGGAAGAGTTAAAAGGCTTTGCCAAAACGAAATTGTTAAACCCGGGCGAATCAGAAACTTTGAGCTTTACCTTAGATGCAAAAGCTTTAGCATCGTTTGATACCACGCAATCTGCCTGGGTTGCCGATGCAGGAACTTATACTGTTAAAGTTGGCGCATCAAGTGAGGACATAAAACTAGAAAAGCCATTTACGCTTGCAAAAGCAATGATAGTTGAAAAAGTGCAAAAAGCTTTGGCTCCATCTGTACAGATAGATGAGTTGAAGAATGGTAAGTAGGCATTAATAACTTATAAAAAAAAAGCGGTTCGCATCAACACATGCGGACCGCTTTTTTATGTAGATGATTTTTGATCTATATTACTTCACCGTTTCCATGCCATCGGTCATGATCTCATTTTCCACTTTGGTAGAAAGTTTGTCGGCAGGGCTTATGATCTTTTTCTTTTTCCAGTCGCCTTTGGCAAAAATAAGTAAGGTGATAATTGCGGTTACCACAGTGGAAACCGGTATGGCCAGCCAGATTCCTTTTTCGCCCATGTTGGTATAGTGAGACAGGCCGTAAGCAATCGGGAATTGCAATACCCATTGTGATATCAGCGCTATTACCATCGGTATCATGGTGTTGCCTGTTGCCCTTAAAACACCGATAAGGCAAAACTGCAATCCAAGAAAGCCCCACGAAAGGCTTACCATACGCAAAAATACCGCGCCACCGGTTATAACGCCTGTATCACCGGGTACAAAGAAAGCTATGATGGGGGCTGCGGCCAAATAAGCACATAAACCGAAAAACATCAGCAAGCCGAACCCTAAAAAGGCACCGAGGCGTGCAATGTTTGATGCTCTTGCCACGTTACCAGCGCCTATGTTCTGGCCAACTAAAGTAGATATTGCCATGGAAAGCCCCAGCGCAGGGATCATCGCAAGTTGAATGATGTTTGACCCTGCACCGTAAGAGGCAACAGTAACCGTACCGAATGGAACAATTAAAAACGTCATAGCGGTAAGGCCAATGGCTCTCATAGACTGTTCGATAGACGAAGGGAAACCTATTTTAAATGCACGCTTAATGTGCACAAAGTCGGGCTTAAAATCTATCAGCTGAAGGTAGATACCGTGCTTACCTCTTAAAAGGATCACAAAGCCGATAATTATTGCCAGGCTTTGGGTGGATACCGTTGCCATGGCTGCACCCATAACGCCCATAACGGGTACAAAATTCCAGCCGAAAATAAACAGGGGATCTAAAAGGAAATTGAGCAATACGGTTCCTAAAACAATGTAAACCGGCAGCGTTACTTTTCCAACGCCGCGCATAACCGATTGAAAAACCATAAAACTGAAATTGAATATCAGCCCGACAAAAGATACGCGTAAAAAGCCAAGCGCCCCGTCAAATACGTTTTGCTGTACCTTAAGCGCCTTTAAAAAATAGGGACTGAATATAATGCCGATCACTGCCAATACTACAGATACCGAAATAACCATCAATAACGTTTGTGCTGCCACATGATTTACCATCCTCTGGTTACCTGAGCCATAGTATTGGGCAATTAATATGGAACCGGCTATAGCAAGGCCGATGCCTAAGGCCATAGTAAGAAAAATAACCGGCGTACATACCGATACAGCTGCTACTGCTGTACCGCCAAGCCGGCCAACCCAAAATGCATCCACCAGTTGATAGGCTGCCTGCAAAATATTAGCGATCATAATAGGCAGGGCCAGTTTTACCAGTGATGTAAGTATGGGCCCTTCCAGTAATGCGTTCTTTTTCATTTGTTATTTATTAATTGATATATCAACTATTAATTGAAATTTTTTAAAGGTTTTCGAATTTGTCAGCGTAGCTCTTAATGTTTTTCCGGGCTACAGAACGTTCCTGCTCGGTAAAAACTAAAAGTAAATCGTCTTCCGCTTTTTTATACAGTTTTCTTATTTTGTCTGCCAGTTCGGTTCCGGTTTCACTTAGGCGAATGTTATGTTTACGTTTATCGTTAACGTTTTGCTCTATAACAACAATGCCTTTTTTTTGCAGGGCGTTGATGCTGCGCAGTATGGAACTTTTATCGCGTAAAGTTATATCAGATAACTCGCGTTGTGAAAGTGTTTTAAATCTTTTCAGTATCACAATAAGCGGCAGCTGTTCCATTTGCAAGTTGATACCTGCTTCATTTATCAGGCTGCTTATAGCACGGTGAATGGCTTTACGCATCCGGTTTACCTGGAAGAAAAAGCTTTCTGCCAGCTCATTCGGCAGTGCATCAAAGTGCAGATCTGAAATATTTTTTTGCTCCATTGATGCAAAGATAAATAATGGTTGATGTATCAACTATTGTATCGGCTAAATTTACTTTTTAAAGACGAAAGCCGTATTTTGCTTTAAGTTTATATTTTAAAAACAAAAACCTCCCTGCAGCTAAACAGGGAGGTTTCGATTTGTAATTTATGATGTTTTAGTAAGGGAAAACCAATACCGGTGTATTTACATTTTGCGGAAGCGTATCCGTAATATACCGGCCCAGAATTTCTTCAAAGTGATAGCGGTGGTTTACCATAACCAGCATATCGCTATGCATGCCGTTAACTATAACGTCTACAGCTTTGCCAAGGTCCTTTTCCTTAATGTTATTGAAAAAAAGTCTGTCGTATTTTACATTGTTGGCAATTTCGTCGTTAAATACCGTTTCTGCATAACCTTCTGCCATATCAGGTAACCCGCTTGCAGAAAGATGTGCAACGGAAACATCCGCGTTCCATGATTTTGCAAAAGCTGCCAGGTATTGTACCAGGTGTAAACGGCAATAACGGAGGTCGGCTATATAGGTAAGTCGATCAATATTTTTTAGGTTCCATGCAGCAGGGATAATAAGCAAGGGGCAAAGCACCCTGTTTAAAACCGAATGAATATTAAGGCTGCGGTTTGCTGTTACCTTTTGAATATCGGCCATGCCTTTTACCATCATCCAAATCTGTTTTTTGTTAATGATATCGGCCAATTGTGTTTCGCTCATGTAAGATATATCCAGCTCGTCAATGGAGGGCGCGAAACTTTCTTTATTGTTAATCTTTGAAGACAGGGTATCTTTTAAGTTGAACTGCACATCGTCCTCAACCGGCGTTTTAAAACTGTTAAATACCTGAACCTTTTCCGTGTACTTTTGAACTTTTGAAAAATTGTTTGCCAGCATAATGTTGGCCTGCATTCTTTTTGCCAGGGCCAAACCAAATTCCGCAGCATGGATAGCTTCGGGCGAGTTGTCGTTGATAATCAGTATAGTCTTCATATAAAATAGATGGGTAGAATAAAACCAGATAGATAACAAAAGGTTTGTAACTATTAGGATACAAATAATCGTAAGCGGAAATTAATTAGGGGGTAATGGTAGCAGGAATATGTTACTAATTTAACGACTTTAACTTATATTTAAAACAATTTGAAAATATTTTATGCTTTGTACATTTCAGCATAATATTCTTTTGCCATGCGGCCGGCTTCAAACTGCGGAACAACCTCTTGTGCAGCAGTTTTTAATATTTTAAGCCATTGATCGTTTTTATCGTAATACATGGGTAAAACAATATTTTCAAGCGTATCTAAAAGGCTTTTTCCCTCATGAACGTCGGCTTCCTGGGGCGATAATCCATCTTCTGCCTGTTTTATTACAAAGCTGTTTTCATTATCCCTGGCAAATTCAGGTACCCAACCGTCTGGCAGCGATAAATTGATGGCACCATTCATGGCGGCGGTCATTCCGCTGGTTCCTGATGCTTCGCGGTACATTCGCGGGTTATTGAGCCATACGTCGGCTCCCTTTTTTAATAATGCCGATAGGCCAAGTTCATAACCGGTTAGTACAGCGCAATTGGCAAATGGTTTTGCACGGCTTATGATCTGGTTAAACAGGCCTATTGCGCCGTAATCTTCTGGATATGGCTTTCCTGCCCAAATTATCTGAACGGGGTGTTGTGTATTGCTTAAGAGACTTAGAAAACGCTGCCAATCATACATCAGCAGATCGGCACGTTTGTAACCGGCAAAACGGCGAGCCCACACAATGGTTAAAACATCCACTTTAAATAATTTGCCGCACTGGTCGGCTACAACCTTAAATAAAGGCGTCTTCAGCTCTTTTTTTCTTTTGATGATAGCCGCATCGTCATTTGCTGTAATGGCTTTGTCTAACAGATCATCTTTCCAATAATTTTTGTTTTGGGCATTGGTTATAGAAATGATTTCGCAAATACCTTTATTGGCGCCCCACATTTTGCGGGCTACCTCGCCATGTAATTTTGATACGCCGTTAGCTTTACGCGCAAACTTTAAAGCGGCAAGTGTATAATTAAAGCGGTCGCCTTCTAAGCCTAAAAGAGATTTTACCTCATGTATCTGCAAATGGTAAAATAACGACATATCCTCTAATAGGCTGTAATCATGTTCTTCATTGCCGGCCATTTCGGGTGTGTGGGTAGTAAATACCACTCTTTTCTTTACCTCGTCCAGGCTCTTATATTTGGCATACAGGTAAAAGTTAAGCGGTACGGAATGGCCCTCGTTCATATGATAAACTTTAGGCTCAATTTTTAAGATCTCTAACAGCATAGCGCCGCCAATTCCCAGCACAATACTTTGGGCAATGCGCGTTGTTTCGTTAGGGTCGTAAAGCTGGCGGGTAATAGAACGCGACTGGTCATCATTTTCGGCAATGTCGGTGCTTAGCAAAAATAAAGGTGCAGAGCCAAAAACCTCAGGCTTCAGCAAGTAAGCTTTCACATGCACCGGATAATCATGTACCGGAACGGTAAAAACAATGCCTGTATCCTGTAAAAAGGAATAAGTTTTCTCTACAAACTCCGGCTTCATTAAAGCATTGCCATCCCTGCCCTGATCGTAATAGCCATATTTCCAGAGCATGCCGATTCCTAAAAGGTTTTGCTTTAGCTCATAAGCGCTGCGTAAATGCGACCCCGCCAGAAAGCCTAAGCCGCCGCTATAAATTTTAAGGGATTGATCTACGGCAAATTCCATCGAGAAATAAGCAACCGGGGTTTGATATTGCTGATCCGGCTCGTAGCCGAAAATGTCTTTTTGAGAAATCATCATCAAAAAAACCTTGTCAGCAGCGCTTGGTTTTTGCGTGATTAAAAAATGACAAACACTTGTTTTAATATCATTAAAGCAAGGTAATTCTCCGTCCGCGGATGTGTTGCATATGCCGACATCTTTTAAAAACATTATTTTTGGAACAAATTAATTATTTATGCCATTAATACCACCGTTAACAGCAGCCACACCCGAAACAGCTTTTCGCCGATTAATTGATATTATGGACGATCTGCGGCTTAATTGCCCGTGGGACAAAAAGCAAACGTTGGAGAGCCTTCGGCATTTAACCATAGAAGAGACCTACGAATTATCGGACGCTATTTTAAGCGGTGATATGACTGAAATACGTAAGGAGCTGGGCGACATTATGCTGCACCTTGTTTTTTATGCACGCATTGGTTCAGAAACAAACACCTTTAACATAACCGAAGTGCTTAACGGTATTTGCGATAAACTGATAAACAGGCACCCGCATATTTACGGCGATGTAGATGTAAACGACGAGAACGACGTAAAGCGTAACTGGGAGCAGATAAAACTAAAAGAAGGTAATAAATCTGTTTTAGGAGGTGTGCCGGTTTCGCTGCCCGCATTGGTAAAGGCATCGCGCATACAGGAAAAGGCCCGCGGTGTTGGTTTTGACTGGGAGGAAAAGAGCCAGGTTTGGGCAAAGGTAGAGGAGGAGATGCAGGAGTTTAAAAATGAGTTTAATACCGAAAACGGAACTCCAATTAATACGGAACGCGCAGAGGATGAATTTGGGGACCTGCTTTTTTCATTGATCAACTATGCGCGTTTCATTAACATCAACCCGGAAGATGCGCTTGAAAAAACAAACCGGAAATTTATAAAGCGTTTCCAATACCTGGAAGGTAAAGCAAAAGAAAACGGCCGCCAGCTGCATGAAATGAGCCTGGCCGAAATGGACGTATTTTGGGAGGAAGCTAAAAGGATCTGAGGATAAAATATGCGGTTAATTGTAGCGTTGATTATTTCAATTACGTAACCAGTTATAAATACGCATTTATGAAATCAAAATTACCCCTCTTTTTATTATTAGTTATTGTATTTGCAAGCGGCTGCCTTGGTGAAAAAGCTACTACGCCAATTCCTGTACCTTCCGGTTATTTTTCCGGCCAATTCAGAAAAATTCACAAGTCGGCAACAACCGGCAAAATTGATACCCTAAGCTGCAATTTGCTGCTTTATCTTAATACAGCAACCGGCTTTTCGGTAGGCGGCGACACATCCACCGTGCATGCGGGCAGCTACGGCGGTTATGCCATTACATCAAGCTATATTCAGTTTAATGATGTCACTTATTCAAAAACCAGTACATCAACCAAAACTCACCTGGAAGGTATTTATGAGTATTATTATGATGGCAGCACTTTCCAGATGTTAGGCACACCGGTTAGCGATACCCTGGCTTATCAGTATGATCTTAAAAAATCTACAAACTAATATTCGTTTCAACACATTTTAAAGGATTAAGCCGGTTCAATAAATCAAAGGGCTTAATTCGTTTAACTTTGTAATATGTGCTGTTTGCCAACTAATTTTCAGTTAGCTGTAGCGAAATAACCCTTTGCTTCGTAAGGGTTTAAAAAATAAAAGATCCATATACGGAATAAACAAACTTAATGCTTTCATCCCGTGGGCTTGCTGAAGACGAGATCATCAGCAGGTGCAAATCAGGTAGCCTTAAACACCAGGAAATGCTGTATAAGCACTTCTATGGCTACGCTATGGGCATTGGTTTGCGTTACAGCCTTAACCGGGACGACGCATTAGAGGTTGTGAATGACGGCTTTATAAAAGTTTTTAACGCCATTAATTCATACAGTAACGATAGGCCCTTTAAAGCCTGGCTCAGAACAATTATGGTAAATACAGCTATAGATCGCCGCCGCAAGGATATGAAGCTGTTAATGAATACCGGCCTTGAAGATGCCGCCCCTTTAAGCAATGTGGAAACTATAACAGCGCGCCTTAATGCGCAGGATATTTTACAGCTGATGAAAGTACTGCCACCTATACAGCTTACCATTTTTAATTTATTTGAAATTGACGGATACAGCCACGATGAAATAGCGCAAATGCTGGGTATACCGCAAAGCTCATCGAGGGTTTATTTGAGCAGGGCTAAAGAAAAACTAAGAAACGTAATAAGAGCAGAAGCACAGAGTAATGGACGAACAGTTTAATAACGACTTAAAAAACCGCATAAAGGAGGTGTTCGATAATTATGAAGACGCCTCTGCTGCCGATGCCGGTTGGGCCTTGCTGAGGGAGAGATTCCCTGAGGAGAGGCGCAGCCGTGCAGGGTTGTGGCTATGGTGGAGTGCTGCCGCCGGTCTGCTGTTATTCATTGGTTTGGGTATATGGTTAGTTACCGGCAATAAAGTGACTGACAATAATTTTGCAGGCAAAGCTCAAAAAAACAAACCTCATGAACTTATAAGCAGCAATTCAAAAAGCGCAGACAAAATTCCAACGGACCGTATTGAAAAACCTGGTGTTCAATCGGCTGAAAAGCGGATTGAAACGGCGGCGATAAATAAAAATTCAGTTAGAAAAAAGCTTTCCGATAGTTCTTCATCGATTTCGTTGGCTGCTGCGGGTACAAAGTTGGGCATTAGTGCTAAAGCGGTAAATGGAAGTATCGAAAGTTTTAGTAAAACCAATAACAGCAATTCTGCAAAAATAAATGATCAGCCAGGGGTAGCTAAAAATTCAATTGCTAATAACACTACTCCAAGGTCCGTGCCTGATAGCACCAATCGCGTTGCTAAAGCCGAAAACGTTTTAGTTAACAGTAATCATAAAGACACTGTTGCTTTGCCGGTAAAACGCAAACCTATGCCTAAGTCTATGGCCGAAATGTTTGCGCAGGATAAACCTTATAAACCGCTGAAAGAAAAATCAAAGGATGATAAGCTTATCCGCCTGGAAGTTTTTGCCGCTACTTATTTTAACTATGCCAAGGGGAGCGATAATTCTGTAAATGGAGGTGGTGGTGTTTTGGCGGATATCAGGATCAGTAAAAACCTTAAACTCGTAACGGGTATGTCGGTAGGGCAAAACAGATTAAGCTACGATGGGGGAGTGCCGGTTACGCAGAACCAGGTGCTGGTTGCATCTGCCGCAGCAAACCCGCAGGCCTTAGCTTCTAATGCCGCGAACATTACGCCTACGCTTAAAAACTACGACGCAAACCTGGTTGGGTTAGATATCCCGTTAAATTTAAAATATGAATTTAACCCGGATAAAAATGATACTTATATAACAGCCGGGCTAAGCTCAGGTACTTTTATTAACGAAACTTATACATCGCAATATAATTATCCGTCGTTTTTTAACGCCCAGCAAGCACAATCTACCAGTAAGAGCTTCGATAGTTTTTATTTTGCCAGAACCCTTAATGTTGCCTTTGGCGTAGGTTACCCGATAGGAAAAAACCGGATGGTGATAGAGCCTTTTCTTAAATATCCTTTAGAGGGTATGGGCACGCAGCAGATAAAATTTGGCGCAGGCGGTATCAACCTAAAATTTAATTTTCAGCCCTCAAAAAAATAAGCGGAGTTCTTTTGCAGCTATTTAAACCTTATTGCTTTAACCGGCGAAATTTTGGTTACCAGCATAGAAGGAATGATCATCACCAGGAAGCAGATAGCAAGAGTACCCAGGTTTACAAGGATAAGATCTTTATTATTGAAAAGTATCGGCACAAATTTCATATAATAAGAAGCCTGGTCGAGTTTTAAAATATGTGTTTTTAACTGGAATAGACCAATACCTATACCAAACAGGTTACCGAATAACATGCCCAGCCCGATAAGATAAAAGGCATTGTAAAGAAATATTTTCTGTATCTTCCAGTTAGATGCCCCCATGGCCTTTAACATGCCTATCATAGCGGTACGCTCCAAAATCATTATCAAGAGCGCCGAGATCATATTAATGATGGCAACAATTACCATCAGCACTAATACTACCTGCGTATTGCCATCTAAAAGGCCCAGCCAGGCAAATATGGTTGGATAATTATCCATAACCGTATATGATCTTAATTTAGTAGGCAAAATGTCTTCTATCGCATTGTTGGCTTCGTTAATGCGGTAAAAGTTTTGTGTTTTTATTTCATATCCACCGGTTTCACTGGCACTCCATCCGTTAAGGCGTTTTATAATAGAAAGATCGCCAATTACATAGCTTTTATCCACATCCTCAATGCCCGAACTATAAATGCCTGTAATGAAAAAAGGCCTTACCCTTAAAGGCTCCTGTACAAAATACATCAGAATTTTATCGCCAACGCGCAACCGCAACCGGTCGGCAATGGTTTGCGAGATCAGCAATTGTTTTTGCACTGCAGCCGTATCCTTAAAGTTTAAGATCTTTCCCTTAACCAGGTTATCTGAGATGAATGCCCAGTCGTAAGTTTTATCAACGCCTTTAAATACGATACCTTCAATCTCTGTTCTTGATTTGATGATGCCCGGCTTAGTGGCAAAAGGTGTTACACTTTTTACAAGCGGTAATTGAAGTGCCTTTTTAACAAAGGCTGGGTCGGTTGCAAAGGGCGAGTTTTCGAAAGAGTTATTAAGATCATACTTAACAACCTGCATATCGCCGGAGAAGCCGCGGATCTTTTCCCTTATTTCATGTTTAAATCCGCGTACAATTGCCAGCGAAAGTATCATAACGCCAAGGCCCAGCATAATGCCTATAATAGCAATGCGCACAATCAGTTTTGAGAAAGTGCGCTTTGACTTAAACGTTATGCGGTTAGCTATAAAATAGGCGAAACTCAATGCAGCGGTTTTTGTTGTACCTTCGCAAATATGCGGTTTTGCCTTTAAAATTAAGGTGCTTTAATTGTTTAAGTTTATTTTATGGCCTCATTTAAATCCTGGTTCACGCTTGCCGCCGCTGTTATGATAGCCGGTAGCACCCTTGCGCAAAAAAGTGTACAGCATAGCTATGGCAAAATTGCAAAAACAGAAACCAAGGAACCGATAACCGGTGCCGACCAAACCCAGCTTTACCTTGATTATTTAAAAGGGAAAAATATTGGGATGGTGATAAACCAAACCTCTGTAATAGGCGCAAAGCATGTATTAAGTTTAGATACTTTGCTTAAGTTGGGCATCGGCATAAAAAAGATATACGGGCCTGAACATGGTTTCAGAGGCGATGCCAGCAACGGCGCAAGCATTAACAGCAGTATAGATGCAAAAACAGGGCTGCCTGTGATTTCACTTTATGGGAATAAGCACTACAAGCCAACTACCGATGATCTGAAAGGAATAGACCTGGTAATCTTTGATATTCAGGACGTAGGTGCCCGGTTTTACACTTATCTGTCTACCCTGCAATATGTAATGGAGGCCTGTGCAGAAAACAACATTGAACTGATGGTCCTTGACCGGCCAAATCCTAACGGATATTGTGTTGACGGGCCGATATTGGATACCGCGTACAAATCGTTTGTAGGTTTAAACCCTATCCCGATTGCACATGGGCTTACCATTGCGGAATACGCCCAAATGCTAAACGGCGAAGGCTGGCTTAAAAATCATGAGCAGTGCAGGTTAAAGATCATTAAAGTAGCTAATTACAGCCATAAGTTGCCGTACAAGTTACCTGTAAGTCCATCGCCAAACTTAAATACGGAGAAATCTATTTTGCTTTATCCTTCAGTTTGCTTGTTTGAGGGTACTACGTTTAGTTTAGGCCGGGGTACTATGTTCCCGTTTTTGGAGATAGGCCATCCAGAACTGGCAGGCAAATACACATACTCTTTTAAACCGGTTAGCATAGCCGGAATGAGCGAAGACCCGCCGCAAAAAAACAAGGATTGTTATGGTATAGACCTGCGAAACTACAATACCGCTGCTTTAAAATTAAGCGGAAAAATAAACCTAAGCTGGTTGCTGGAAATGTATAAAGCTTTCCCGGATAAAGATCATTTTTTTAATGCCTACATCAACAAGCTTGCAGGCACTGCCGAATTTGCAAATGAGATCAAGGCAGGAAAAAGCGAAGCCGAGATTAGGGCCAGTTGGGAACCTGGTTTAAGCAGGTATAAGAAGATCAGGTTAAAATATCTTTTATATCCCGACAATTGAAAATTATCCAGCCAATTGCACACACTTAAGTAAAATCATTGTCGCACAACACCCGCTTTGCTGTTTTTTACTAATTTTAAATTTTGCCGGCTGATAACCACCAACGGCATATTATAATAAATTTCTGCCTTCATGAGAATTGTATTTATGGGTACCCCCCAGTTCGCTGTAGCCTCGTTAGATGCCTTGTTAAAAGCTGGTTGTGAAATTGTTGCTGTAGTTACCGCACCGGATAAGCCCGCTGGCCGGGGGCAAAAAATCAACGAGTCGGCAGTTAAACAATATGCAGTTGAAAACGGCTTAAAAGTATTACAACCCGAAAAACTGAAAAGCCCCGAATTTTTAGAAGAATTAAAAACATTGAAAGCCGATTTGCAGGTAGTAGTAGCTTTCAGGATGCTGCCAGAGGTAGTGTGGAACATGCCGCCCAAAGGAACTATAAATCTGCATGCTTCACTGTTACCTCAATACCGCGGTGCGGCGCCCATTAACTGGGCTATTATAAATGGCGAAATGGAAAGCGGCGTAACGACATTTTTCCTGAAACAGGAAATTGATACCGGCGACATTCTCTTTACTGAAAAAGTTACCCTAACCGGTGAGGAAACCGCAGGCGACCTGCACGACCGTTTGATGAATAAGGGCGCAGGATTGCTTGTGAAAACGGTAAAAGGTGTGGAAAGCGGCAAGTATAATGAACATCCGCAATCGGCATTGCTGGAAGGAGTAGAATTGAAACATGCCCCTAAAATTTTTAAGGAGGATTGCCTTATAAACTGGAACCAGCCCGTTGAGGCGGTATACAACAAAATTCGCGGACTAAGCCCTGTACCTACCGCCTATACGCATCTTAATGATAAGATTTTAAAAATATACCGTGCAGATTTTGAACTTGCCGAACCCGGTATATCACCCGGCGGCTTTATTACCGATCATAAAGCAAATTTAAAATTTGTGGCCCAGGGCGGTTATATCAGTTTAAAAGAAGTGCAACTGGAAGGCAAAAAAGCAATGGGGATTGAGGAGTTTTTAAGAGGAGTGAAGTTATAATTTAAACCGAAAGCCCGGGTTTAAGTAGTCAGAGTTTTCTGCAATATAATTTTTGTTTTCATTTATGATATCGTTAGCTTCTTTACTCAGTCGACGATGTGCAAGGCTGTAATTTGCAAACTTTTGAGGATATTGCAAGTCGTTTATATTATATGATGCTAATGTGGACTTATTGAAACACATCACCAATTCATTGATTCCATTTTTACCGGTGTAGATAAAATCTGATCTATCGAAATAAAAGAAATAGGTAGCTATATTTTTAAAGCTTTCGTTAAAGTTTATCTTCACATTACTTCCTGATATTATTATACCACTTCTGTGTTGTGATCTTAACGCAACTCTGTCAATCGAATCGGCAATTGTATCTAAAAAAAGTACAATAAGCGATGTTTCGTAGCCATTGTCTCTTGCAATATCTTTTATTCGGTATAGGAACTGTCATTAAAAACCGTTTCAACTATAATGTTCTTTTTTACGGCAATTGATTCTCTTACAACTCCTTTAGTGCGCCCCTTGTAAACATCGGTCATGATCACTTCGAAGTTTTCAAGTTCATTTAATCTGGTCCTTATAAAGGTAGATTTACCTGAGGCATTACATCCGGTAACTATAATTAATTGAGGTTTCATCACTTATCTTCAAGCTTTTTGATAACCGTATCCTTTACGTTAACAGGCATATCGTTTTCATCGAAAATGACTTCAATGGTTACCAGGTATTTTTCTCCCGTCGGCATTTCTTTTCGCCAGTAACCCCCGTCTTCAGTAAATTTCCCATAAAATGGTTTATCCAGCTCAAAAGCCTGCTGTCTACCCAATTCATGCATGTTGCTCATGTTTTTTAACAGGCGGTCTACAATTGATGGTTCCATATTATCTTGTTACTTATCAAAAGTACAAAATCGGCATAAGATTATTTTAACGTATAAAATTGATGCTGATATTTTGTAATCAGCACATCCTTTAAACATGCAATTTGTTAGTTTTACAAATAATGTAACTATTCGCAATAGTTGTTATCTAACCCAAAAATAAATCTTAATGATATCAACGGAGAATATTTTAACCGTAAAAGATCTAAACATAAGTTACGGCACATTCCAGGCAGTAAAAAATATTTCTTTCGATGTCCGCAAGGGAGAAATATTCGGGTTACTTGGCCCTAACGGTGCGGGTAAAACAAGCACTTTGAGCGCTGTTGAGGGGCTTTTAATACCACAATCGGGCGATATAATTGTAAATGGTTACAACAACCGGGAAAACCCGTTACACGCCAGGGCGTCTTTAGGTGTTCAGTTACAATCTACCAGTTTCCAGCCGGAACTACAGGTGGTGGAGATTTTACGCTTATATGCAGGCATTTACGGCGTTAAACTATCCACCAGTGACATCCAAAACATACTGAAAGAAATCAGCCTGGAAGATTCAGCTGCCAAGAGATATGGCCAGCTATCGGGTGGTCAGCAGCAACGGGTATCCCTGGTTATTGCCACCATCCATAACCCCAAACTGGTTCTGTTAGATGAACCTACTACCGGTCTCGACCCACAATCGCGCAGGCAGTTGTGGGAACGCATTGAGGCCATTCGCGAAAGGGGTCATGCCGTGGTACTTACCACCCACTCTATGGAAGAAGCAGAATCTGTTTGCGACCGTATTGCCATTGTGGATCATGGCCGCGTGATAGCAATAGACACCCCTGACGCACTGATTGAAAAACACCGCCACGACCCCGAAGTTATAAGCGTTTCGCGCCGCGGAAAGATCACACTTGAAGACGTATTTATTGCCTTAACCGGTAAAACAGTACGCGCTTAATAAAATATTATATGCCAGCAGCTATACCAAAAACATCAACCGCGCTAAAGAACTTATTACGCGCAGATTTTACTACCCAATGGCGCAACCGCAGGTCGGTGGTGATTACGCTGGTGGTTCCGGTAATTATCCTTATTTCGTGGAAAGGGTTGATACCTATTTTTGGCGGGCCTTTTGCTTTGTCAAACAGTATCACCATCGGTTTATTTGCCACGGGCCTTATGGGATATTCAAATTCAATAGCCCGCGACCGGGATAAAGGCGTTTTTCAAAGGCTACGGGTAGCACCAATACCAACCTGGGCAATTATGCTTAGCCGTTTATTAGTGCAACTGGCTATGATATTTATAATTGTAACCGCCGTTTTTATTGTAGGCTATGATTATGATAAGATCACGTTAAACCTGCAGGCTTATATATCCACTTATTTCATTGCAATTTTAGGCGGGGCCTTGTCATTAAGCCTTGGGCAGATGATAGTGGGAAGGGTGCGAAACCCCGAAACGGTGAATTCTACCACGCGCCTGGTTTATCTTGTTTTTATAATGGTTGGTATGTTTGGCGAGCTAAAGGTTTTAGGCGCCCAGGTACATGATATTGTAAGGTGGTCGCCGTATGGAACGGTTAAAACGTTGCTTGCCGCCAGTATGGAACCCGAAAAATGGAATGGAGATACCACAACTGCACTTTTTATCACATTGGCTTACACTGCTGTATTTGCCGTACTTGGCATCAGGTGGTTTAAATGGAATACAAAATAATTAATAGAAAGCTGCCATAAGATAGTTTTGCAGCAGACTTAAAAAGTTGTTGACCGGGGCGGAGCCGCAAGCCTGGGCTATTCCATTTTGCCTGAAGGTGTATAAAATACTGTTGGTTTTTAAGCACTCGATATGAAATTCCCATCCGTCTACTTCCCAAAGCAGGTATAACCCCTCATCAGGCGTTTGCTCGAATTGATTAGTCCTTTCCAGGTTAATGTCCCCGATGTAATTTAAAATCTTCCCGGCGTTGCTTACTGTCATTACATCAGGAACGGGAAACACAGGGCGTTTTAAAAGTGTTTCAAGTTCGGTGTGCATAAACGTGTAATTGTGATTTTAACGTTTATACGCACCGTCTGTTTTTAAGTTTCGTCCTTCCGTTTCAGATTTTAAAGGCCGTTATCATCTAAGGCAAACATATTTTTCCTGGTTTTCCACGCGCCTTTTGTAAAGTCCGGAAATTGTTGCGGGGCGTTACCTTCCGCTATTGATTTTTCGGAAAGTGGTGTGATCACGCTCATTGTTACAGAATCATAAACATCAATAGGCGTTTGTTTCTTTTGCTTTACGGCCTCAACAAACCCGTTAAATACAAACCAGTCCATGCCGCCGTGCCCTGCACCTTCGGCCTTGTCTTCATACTTTTTCCAGAGCGGATGGTCATATTTATTAAGCCATTCTTCTGCCGGGTCCCAAACATCATCTTTTTTAGATTGATGCTCTATATACATCGTCTTGGAAACATCCATCCATAAACCTTTGGTGCCCTGCACTCTGAAGCCTAACGAATAAGGCCTTGGCAGGTGCGTATCATGCGATAAAAGAACGGTTTCGCCATTGGCGCAATTGATCATGGTGGTTACAACGTCGCCATTTTTGTAATTAATCTTTGCATTAGGGTTGCCCGGTGCGGTTTCTTCAACGTAAGCTGCCAGGCCGCGTGCCTTGGAAGCGAAAGATACCAGGTTGGTGAACCTGTTACCCCTGTTGATATTGGCATATTGCATTATAGGGCCTGCACCGTGAGTAGGATAGATGTCGCCGTTACGATCAATATTAAACTGGGTGCGCCATTGTGCTTCGCTCAAAGCCTTAGGGCCAAATTCAACGCCATGCCCGTAAAAATGTACGCCGTCGTTAAACAATACATCGCGCAGGTTATGCTGGTAGCCACCTTCGTAGTGGATCATTTCGCCAAATATGCCCTGTCTTACCATATTTAAAACGGCCATTACATCCCTGCGATAGCAAACGTTTTCCATAGTCATATACGGGATGCCGGTTTTCTCGGAAGTATTTACCAAATCCCAATGATCCTCTACCGATAGCCCTGCAATTACCTCACAACCAACGTATTTACCTGCCTTAAGCGCATCAATTGCCTGCGGGTGATGAAACTGCCATGGCGATGCAATAATCACGGCATCGATGTCTTTACGTTCCAATAATCTTTTATAAGCATCCAAACCGCCGGTGTATTCCTGCGGTAATGGCTTGCCGGCTTTGGTAAATTGCTCGCGGCAATATTTTAAAGAGCTTTCCTGAACATCGCAAATGGCTACAATGTCTACGTCGTCGCGCAGCAGGCCCTCGCCAACATGGTCGCGGCCACGCAAACCCACTCCAATGTAACCCAGTTTGATCTTGTCTTTAGCCGCAAAAAGGCTTCCGGACGGTAATATGGCAAAACCGGCTGCTGCCATTGAACTTTGTTTAATGAAATCTCTTCTTTCCATAAGCTTTATTTTAAACCCTAAAATATGTTGGGTAAAGGCGTGGCCCTTACAAACAATTTAATAAGTGCTTAAGTTAATATTTACATGATAGAATTTTAATTTTTTGGAACTAAAAATTTAAAATAGTCATACCTTTACAGCCAACTACAGCGTAGTTTGAATACAAGAACAGCATTATGAAAAAAATCAGCCTTATTCTTTTAGTGGTAGGTATAATTTTAACAATAGGTTTAATTATCTATTTCAGGTCGGTAGTTAACCCGGTAGATTCAGATCCGATGACTATAAGCCGCAGCGGAAGCCAGGTATCAGAATGGCCTTTGTTTATCGGTATAATCTTTACTTTTGTTGGCGGCGTGTTCTTTTACGTTGCTTCTACCGAAAAGAAATAATAAAGAATTTTTACGGCACGAAAAGCGGGTGTTTAAGTACTCGTTTTTCGTGTTTATAATTTTACTGCCCGCAGCATTTCCCTTTTGCCGGGTGCTCCTTTTACCTTTTCAATTTTACAGCCCAGCGCTGTAAGCATCCGCTTTAAATTTCCGGTTATTGCATAGGTGACAAATACTCCGCCCTGTTTTAAGAATTTTATAGTATGGGCAATGGCTTCTTGGTTCCACATTTCAGGCTGATGGGCAGCAGCAAAAGCATCAAAATAAATAATATCGAAATTGGTTTCAGATTTAAAATCAAGCAGTTTACTTTCTGCAGTTTGCCAGGTGCAATAGCTGTTAAGCGTTACGGCATTCTTTAAGCTTTCAGAATAATTGCTTAAAAAGCTATCCCAAATCTGCGCAGGTACATATTGCCGGTAGCCAGTATTGCCAATTAATTCTTGGTTTAAGGGATAAGCCTCTATGCCGGTGTATTTTAGGTTGACCTTTTTATCGGTGCATGCATCAGCGCTTAGCAGGAAATTTAAACCTGTTCCAAAACCAACTTCCAGTATGGACACAGCATCAGCGTCTGGGTACAGGTCGTTCAAAAAATGTAATAAACCTGCGTTGATAAATACATGCCTGCTCTCTTGCAGGGCGCCATTCCTGGAATGATAATTTTCCCCTACCTGCGGGTTGTAAATAGTGTTTGATCCATCGGCAGTGGTAACCAGTTCGAGCATGTTTTTATATTTGAGATATTGTTTAAAAAGATGCTTCCACTTCTGTTATAGCTTCACCTAAATCGTAAACAACTACGTTCGGGATGGCGGCTGAAATTATGCCTGCAGCCGCAGCCGAGCGGTAACCGGCAGCACAGTGCACTACAACAGGTTTGTTTACAGGTAGCTCTGCAATCCTTTCGCGTAATTCTGATAAAGGGATTGCAATGGCATGTTTAAACTTCATCCCTGCTTCAACTTCCGATCGGTTACGTACATCTACAATGGTATAGCCGTCCTGGTTATTTAAAAATTGGGCCGTATCTAATTCGGCGGATTGTTGAGAAAGGCTCAAGCTTTCTGACAACAACGCTGCCTTTACCTGAGTTTCGTAGCCAATTTTAGCAGTCTTGCTGATTGCCTTTTCCAGGTTTTCGTTTGTATCTGCTACCAGGTAAAATTGCTCGCCCGGATTTATGATAGATCCCAACCAGGTTTCAAACTTTTCGCCGTCCTGCAGATTGATTGAGCCTTTTACATGACCGTTCCTGAACTGACTTTTTTCGCGGGTGTCGATAAGGATAGTGTTTTTGTCGATTGTATAATCAGCCCTGGGTCTTAAAATCGCTGCCAGATTTTGTTTTAATGACGGAGCACCTTTTTTATTAAGTTCTACATCATATCCAAAATACTTTGGCGTAAATGGCTGGTCGGCTATAAGCGTTTGTACAAATTTTGCCTCATTCATTAGCTGTAAGGCGTAATTTTCACGCAGCTCACGGCCAATGGTGCTTTGCAGATCGGGGCTCATGTTCTTACCGCACAAGGAGCCGGGGCCGTGGGCCGGGTAAACCGTAACACCATGCGGCAGCTTCATTAAACGCTGGCGGGTGGAGTGATACATCTGCCTTGCCAGTTCTTCCTTTTTTGCAGTGATGTTGCCTGCATTTTCGCGCAGGTCGGGGCGACCCACATCGCCTACAAATAAGGTGTCCCCGGTAAAAACGGCTTTTTCTTTACCGTCTTCGTCCTCTACCAGTATGCAGATAGAATCGGGTGAGTGGCCGGGTGTATTGATTGCTTTTAATTTTATATCATTCAGGCTGATGACATCGCCATCATCAAAAGTTTCGTGAGGGTACTCTGCACCGGTAAGTTTGCTTACATAAATTACAGCGCCGGTAGTATGATGGATTTCCAGGTGAGAGCTTACAAAATCGGCATGCGGATGCGTTTCAATAACGCCGGTAATATCGGCATCGTGCTGCGCTGCAAATTCATAATACTGCGCCGGGTTGCGGGCAGGATCAATCACAATCATTTTTCCTGTTCTGATAACCGCATAAGATGCGTGTGCCAGGCCCTTATCGTAAAACTGCTGAATAATCATTTTCGATGCAAAGATACATCAATTTCAATAGGGCGATATTTGATTTAAGAATTTGACTATAAGGTAACGGAGGGGGAGTTCTTGATTGTTTAGGTCTTGTACTTGGCAGTGTTGTCGGATAACTATATACGTGTTATACCATTAGGGGGTATATTAAAAACCAGTTTCTCCATATGTTACAAATTGTATACCCAACAATATTGAAAATAAAATTGCCAGTACTATAAAATAAGTGATGAAAAACCACATTATTTTTTTCATTGTAGTCTTAGATGCGGTTTTTTTTCTCGCTATATAGTATACAATGGAAGTTATGATTAGAACGACAAATAAAAATAGGATTAACTGCACATAATTTAATTTTTACCCTTCGGCTTAACTTTAGTCTTGTCTTGCTTGAATATCTAATGTAGATATAATTTAAAAATAAAAATTGTTTTGTATTTCCAATGTATATACATTAACAATAACAAAGAAAGAAAATGAAGGCTTTTGAAATATATTCGATTTTTATTCCACTTCAATAGGTAATTATATACGTGTTGTCACCAATAAGGTATCCCAATAGCGAATAGCCCTTCTTAAATTCATTGGTTATATCATCAACAATGACTAACCGCCAGCTAACCGCCTCTTTACATCTCGTTATTCAGATAAATGGTTTTTTCTACAATGGTGTGTATCACCGCATCCAGTTCCTTTGCGGTTACGTCCAGGTGGTTGATGATTTCGGGATTGATGGCGTTCTCGAGGTTTGTACTGTCAAACAGGCTTACCAGGCCAAGGATGGTTGCTACTGGCCGCCTGATATCGTGCGAACTGATTGAGGCAATTTCCTGCAGGCGCTCGTTCTGGTTCTGCACATGCTCCAGGTTCTTTTTATTTTCTATCAGCACCCTTAAAATGCCCGCTGTACGTTCGATCAGCTGTAGTTCTTCTTCTTTTGGCTCGCGCGGGGTGGTGTAGTAAATAGCAAAGGTAGCCAATACCTTTGAGCTGTACGAGCTGATGATAGGGGTAGACCAGCATGCCCTGAAACCGTGCGGCTGAGTTAGGTACCGGTAATTTTCCCAAAGCGGGTCGGTTTCAATATTGATTACAATAATTTGTGTACGATGGAATACAGCCGTGCCGCACGAACCTGTTTTAGGGCCTACTGCCATATCATCAATAGCTTCGCAAAAAGCATTCGGTAAACGGGGGCCAGCCAGGTGTTTTACCTTTTCCTGCGCGTCATCCACTTCCAGTACAGAGCAGATCATCTCCGGGTATATGTCCTCAATACCTTTCAGCAATTTGTTTATAGTTGCAGGGAGGGAATTACGGCAGGACGCATTCATCTGCAGCACGTCTTTTTCGAGCGAGAGGATGAGCTGCTGATTTTTTATGAGCGTAATGTCTCTTATAAATATCATTACCTCGTTTTTATAAGGAAAGATATTAAAACGAAGCCAGCGTTTAGCGTGCTTGTTATAGTATTGTATCTGCCCGGATGTATTGTTGTTAAAGGCATTGTTTATCTCGTTCAAAACATCTTCTGTAAGTGCAAGCGAACGCAGCCTTGTAAAATTGGTATTGGTAAGCTGTTTGGTTTTTAAACCGGTAATAGATTGAAATGCAGGGTTAAAGGATGTTATTTTCCAGTCGCTGTCTATAATTACAAAACCTTCCGAAAAACTTTGAATAATATGCTGTAGGCTGTCGGCCAGGTGCAGGTCATTGTTGCCGTTTATTTTGCTGATCATTTTGCAGCCGCTGGCAAATATCATTTCCTTTTCGGCGTTATAAACTAACGACCATTTGACATTGTAATACCGACCGTCAATAGCCTTTAAACGGATTTCAAAACCGCACATTTCTTTCTTGGCGAACAAAATTTTAAGCAGTTCTTCCATGCGGCGTATATCAGCAGGGTGCGATATTACACTAATGAATTTACCGTTGAGCTCTGCCTCCGAGTAGCCTAAGGTTTTACGAAAAGAGGGGTTTGTTCGTATTATAACGCCTTGTTTATCCAGTACGCAATAGAAATCAGTCGAGTGCTCGAGCAGAAAAGATAGCGTATTGTCCATAATACCGGCAGCTGTATCATTTGATTTAGATAAAATTAGCTAAAATTTAACTATAAAAACAAATTAAATATTAGTTAAGGGTTGCTACCTGCAACAGGAAGCACTTTGCCGTTATAAAAGCGATGCGCCGTTACGGCAAAGTCTGCAATATACTTGCCCATTTCAAAAGCCATTACCGGCGATTGATAGCCGGGGAAAGCTTTTTCGAGCATTTCTGTTTGCGCCGAGCCGAGCGCCAGGCAATTAACCTTTATATCCTGTTCGGCAAGTTCTGCTGCCAGGCATTCTGTTAAGGTATGCAAAGCCGATTTGCTGGCAGAGTAAGCTGCAAGTCCGAGGAATTTTGCGCTCCCCAGAAAACCGCCCATGCTGCCGATATTTACTATGTGCGATCCCGCCGGCATTAGCGGAACCATGGCTTGGATAATGCGCACGTGCCCTAAAAAGTTACTTTGCAGCATTTCAACAAAATCCATTTCCAGTAATTTCATAAACGGTTTGTTTACAAGCATACCGGCGTTATTGATCAGCACATCAACCTGGTTGTCGAAATTAAGGGCTATAAATTGCTGCAGGGCAGCATAATCATCATGAACAATATCAAAGGAAAGCGCAAAGATCTGTGCGGTTGGGTTTAAGCCATATGCAATTTCCAGCAGCTTTTCCAGTTTATCCTGCGAGCGGGCAAGGGCAATTACCTTATGCTTGCCAGAGACTATAAGTTCTAAAGCGGCCTCAAAGCCTACACCACTGCTTGCACCTGTTATGATGATATTCATAAGTAAGAGTATTTATAAACGCTTAAACGAAATAGTTTACTTATCTGTTGTTTCGGGTTTGGGCAGGCCTTCCTGTATTTTTTCGGGGCGCAGCACGTAGTAAAGCCCAAGCAGGGCAACCACCAGCGAGATCAGATAAAACGACACGCTCAGAAACACTGCAAGCCCCACATTCATATTAAACACGCCCGACAGCACCTTAAAGATATATTCGCGCGCACCGGCACCACCAACCGTTATCGGAACTACAGCCGCCAGGGCAGATAATAAAAATGATAACAAATAAGGCGCAAACTTACCATCGAAATTCTGGCCCATTAATACGCAGATGATAGTAATTATCTGGCATGATTGTACAATAACAGCCTTGGCATGCCCCTTAAAAAAGTGTTTGGTAAAATCTTTAAAAAAAACTTTTACCACTATATAGTATGCAATACTGCCTACTAAAAAAATACTTGCCGGCACTATAAAGCTGATGGCGATTTGCGGTATAAAGATCTTTAATGCACACACTATAAGGCCGATGGCCCAAAGGCCGCTCAACCTGTCGAACGCTATGGCCCAAAATACTTTTTTTGCAGGGAAATTATAGTTTTTGTTAAGCAGATAGATTTTATAACCATCGCCGCCAATACCGCCCGGCAGCAGCAGGTTGTAAAAGATCCCCAGCAGATACAGCCTGAAGTTGAAGCGCGGATCGAGCCGTAAGTTGATCGACTTAAAAAAACTTAACAAGCGCCAGGACGAGGCCACCATCGAAAAGAAATAAAATACCACGCCGCCAAGCATCCACCAGTAATTGGCCTGTACAAAACGGTCTTTTACCTTGGCAAGGGGTACTTTGCTAAAAACGTAATATAAAAGCGCAGAGGTAACAGCAATTTTCAGGATCAGCTTGGTAGCGTTCCATATTTTTTGCTTAAGCGTTTTGGGCTTTATCTCCTCTTCGGCTTCGTTTATTATTCCTTCTTCTATTTTAGTCATGCGTGGCAAAGCTACTAAAATGGACACATTTGATGAAAAAGGGATGATATTTAAAGCTAAGGCAATTAATTTTTTGTAACCGGGGCTTTATCGCCGCAATCCATACGGTTAAGTATTTCCAGTATCTTATCCAGCTTATCAATCTCAATATTATTAAGCTTTTCAAGCAGCTCCTCAATTTCTTTTTTTGCTTCTACGTTGGTTTTATAGTCTGCATCTGCCTGTGCGCGGTCGCGCTCATTCTGGCGATTTTGCGCCATCATAATAATAGGAGCTGCATAGGCTGCCTGGGTAGAAAATAATAAGTTGAGTAATATGTAAGGGTAGGGATCCCAGTGCTGTACATAGGCAACTACGTTAAGAAGCATCCAGAGGGCAACTATAATGGTTTGGATAATTATAAATCGCCATGATCCCATTCCGTTTGCTACGGAATCTGCCAGGCGCTGGCCAAAACCTAATTCTTCGGTATGTGATTGGTGCCAGTTTTTAAGGTGTGTCATAAAATAAGGGGTTATGGCTTAAATATAGATAAATAAAATAGCGCCCTGTAAAATTTTTGAATCCCTTTAACCGTAGCTTAAAATGCTGAAAAACACTTGAGCCCACTTTTTTTAACAAACTTTTTATAGCTTAGGTTCGAAAATATAAATAGTAAAAAAGCGCTTTTATTTGATCTTTTGGCAAAAAAGCGCGTAAAAGGGAATGTAACAGTTAAAGCATGCAAAGTGAAATGATCCTGGAAACCATATCGGTTACCAAAAATTATTTTGGCGATAAGTCTTCAGGAGTTAATAACATAACCATTTTTATCCCTAAGGGAAAAATTACGGCAATAGTTGGCGAAAGCGGCAGCGGAAAAACCACCCTGCTTAATTTATTGTACGGATTATTGCAACCCGATGCCGGTGAAGTGTTTTTTAAAGAAGAACGGATACTTAAACGCGAAGAACAATTGCAGCCCGCACATAAGGCCATGCGCCTGGTAACACAAAATAACCAGGATATGGATATGGAGGCCAGCGTTTGGGAAAGTGTACGCTCTGGTTTAAATGCCGAAGAAATGGGGGTTGATACCGAGATCAAAAAAATAACCGACTCGTTAAACATGCTTGATATTTTCCCGCTTAAAGACCTGCCTTTCGGTAAGTTAAGCGGTGGTGAAAAACAACGGGTAACCATAGCAAAGGCACTGATTAGCCGCCCCGAAGTTATTTTGTTAGATGAGCCATTTAACCAGGTAGATGCTTCTTATCGCGAAGGCTTGCAGCATGATATCCGTTATATAGTAAAAGAATGGGGCGTAACGGTAGTGCTGGTATCGCACGACCCAGCCGAGATCCTTTCCATGGCCGATGAACTGATAGTTTTAAAGGAAGGCGAAATTGTGGAAAGCGGCAGCCCCGAAGAATTATATAACTCGCCCAACCTGTTATATACAGCGCAAATAGTATCCAGCGGCAGCCAGCTTAAATCGTCGGATGCTAAAAAGGTGGGTATCAACTCTAAAAGAGGCACTGTAGTTATTTATGCGGAGCATGTTAAAATTAAAAAAGGGCTAAGTAATAAGTGGGAGGTAAAGCAGGTGCTTTTTAAAGGCTTTTACGAAGAGCTGATCATCGAAAAGGATGGTATTGTATTGCGCGCAACCAATCATATCAAAGGTAAATATCCTAAAGGCAGTAAGATCAGCATCGTTATAGATGATTACCTGGAATTTGGCCGCTGGGAAAGCCCTGTACGGTCATTGCCTAAAAATTTATAGCGTTGCGGTTTTAATGTGCTGATTTTGGCACGGTTTAGGTTGCATTGTGTGAAACATTTACCAATGGCAACTCAAAATTTTAATAGAATAGGTCACCGCCCTGCAAACCGGGTAAGCAAAATGGACGCCCTGCGCGATACCTGGCAAATAATGAAACCCCTTGTGCATTTTTCTATCAAAGCAGCTACTGTTTTGGCCCATGCATTAATTTTTATTGTTAAAAGTATCCCTAAGCCAGAGAATGATAAAAAAACGATCATCATCAAACGGACCCCTGTAAGGCAGAACGAAATTTAAATTCATTTATCTTTGCCGGTAATTTCGCAATCATACATCAACCTGCATATGATCCGTATCTTTTCTAAACTGCGATTGCTTGTTCTACTTGTAGCCCCACTTTGCTTTGTTGAAGTTAAAGCACAGCAAACCGGCCCCGTTGTAAAAACTGCACAGGGATTTATAAAAGGAGTCAGTGAAGATAATATTGCTGTTTTTAAAGGCGTACCTTATGCGGCGGCACCTATCGGCAAACTTAGATATATGCCGCCCGTTGTACACAATGCCTGGAACGATACGCTCAACGCCCAACAATTTGGCTCTATTGCTGCACAGGCTGACGGTAAAAAAGTTAACGGCACGGAAGATTGTTTATCGCTTAATATTTACACGCCGAAAACCGATAATCATAAACGCGCGGTGCTGGTATGGGTACATGGCGGCAGCATGACTGCCGGTGCAGGCAAGGGCGAAAACGGCCACGCATTTGCTGATAAGGACGATATTGTAACAGTAACCATAAATTACCGGTTAGGGGTATTGGGCTTTTTATACCTGGGCGATCTGGATAAAAAGTATGCAACTTCAGGTAACAATGGTGTTTTGGATTGCATTATGGCCCTGCAATGGATCAAACAAAATATTGCATCCTTTGGTGGTGACCCGGGCAGGGTAACCTTGATGGGCGAATCGGCTGGTGCTAAATTGATCAGCGCGGTATTGGTTGCACCACAGTCGAAAGGACTGTTTCAGCAATACATAGCTGAAAGCGGTTCTGTACAATGTATAAGAGATACCATTACCGCAAAAAACGAGCGCATTAAAGTAATGCAGCAATTGGGCTTGAAAGCTAACGATCTTAATGCGCTCTTATCACTACCGGCAGACACTCTTATTAAAGCGCAGGCAAAAGTTTGCAGCGGTATTGGTGGTAATTCCTATTTCGGGCCGGTTTATGACGGGCTAACATTTAAAGAAGATGCTTACACCTATGCCGCCGGTAAAAATTTGCCGCCGATAAAGGCGCTTATCGGGACAAACAAATACGAAGCTGCCTTATTTGTAAGTAGGGAAGCATGGTTAAACCAACCGGAGGAAAATATTCTGAAACCTTTGTTCCGTGATAATTACTCCTATGTTTATCAAACTTACCTGGGCGAACTAAAGAAGAACAGCGATCCTTACGATGCTGCTATACCAGTGCTTACCCAGTACATGTACCAGATGCATTCTTATCGATTTGCCGATGTGCTCGCAAAGAACAGGATACCTGTTTATATGTACCGTTTTGACTTTAGCAATGGCGCACAATATGGTGCCAGGCACGCAGCCGAATTGCAGTATGTATGGAAGAAGCCGGGCGTAATTGACCCGGATGCACAAAAGGAAAAGCTTGGCATGGCAATACACAGCGCCTGGGTAGCCTTTATCAAAACCGGAAATCCGAACACATCAGCTCTACCCACATGGTTAAATTACACAACCAATACCCGCAACGTAATGATATTTGATACGGTGAATAAAGTAACGCCTGTAACAGATGTATTTAACGACCAGCATTTTCCATCATCCGTATTTGTGATGAAAAAACTCTGATTTTAAGCTATTTTCTTTTTAAGGGTGATCACTGTAATTTCAGGCCAGATACCTAATCTGCCAGAAAAGGCGAGAAACCCAAAGCCACGATTTACATACAGGTATCTATCTTTTTCATTTACAAGGCCTGCCCAATCAAGGTAACGGTATTGCACAGGGCTCCAGCGAAAACCTGCTGTTTCTACACCAAATTGCGCCCCGTGTGTATGGCCAGATAAAGTAAGATGAATATTGGTGGGGTTAAACCTAACCTTTTCTTCCCAGTGGGTTGGGTCGTGCGAAAGCAGTACCTTAAATGCGTTTTTATCCACCCCTGTAAGTGCCTTATCCAGGTTGCCTAATTGGATAAAACCTTTACCCCAGTTCTGCACGCCTATTAAAGAGATCTTTTGCCCATTTTTTTCTATTTTAACGTTTTCGTCTAAAAGCAAACGGTATCCCAGTTCTTTGTGGTGTTCTTTTAATCGTTTTAGGTTTTCTGCTTTTTCTGTTTCGCTATCCCATTGTATGTAGTCGCCATAATCATGATTACCAAGAATAGAGAATTGACCGTAAGGCGCCTTTAGCTGGCCAAAGTTTTTTATGTATGGCTCAATTTCCCAGGCCGCATTATTTACCAGGTCGCCGGTAAAAACAAAAAGGTCGCTTTTTTGCGCATTTGCCAGGTCAATCCCGCGCTGCACGGCGTCGGTGTTGTCAAAACTACCAGAGTGTATATCAGATAATTGAGTAATGGTAAAGCCATCAAAAGCATCGGGCAGGTCTTCGAAAAATAAGGTAGTGCGGTGTACTTTATAATCGTACTTGCCTTTCAGCATGGCGTAAAAAAATCCTGTAAAAGGTATAGCCGCAACAAGTACTGCAATCTCACTGATAAATTTTCGCCTTGATGGAAAAAACGGTTTCCCGGTTTCGTCTTTACCAACGTTGGTAGCCACACCATAAATTAACCTGCCTATATCGCCGATAAGTAAAACAAGTATGAAAAATATCTTGGTAACAAAAAAAGCCAGGAAGATACTCAGCACCCATTCATGAAAAGGAGTCATCCCTTTAGCTGTACTAAAACTGCCAAAGCCTAATATCAGTAATGCGCTTACCCCGATGGAAATAACCAGGTATCCCCAGTTTACACACTGCCGCAGCCGTGCCGAATGCCAGTCGGCAGTTAATGTTTTGATACCATTGAAAACATACCAGTCCATCAGTAGGCTTATAGCCGCTATAATTAAAAATACCCTTATAATGCCGCTTCCGTGCATAATTTATCAGTTAGATTGATTGTTTAAATTTACCTGGCAGCCCACTCGTTATCGGCCTTGTTAATGTCCGGGTCGTAGCCATTGCCTAATACTATTCTCTGCACCTTAGATTTTGCAGCAAAGTGAATGATAACGTTTTTAGCGCCGTCTTTCCAGCATTCAATATTTCTATGGATGGTCTCTGTACCGCCGTTTCTATAAAAGATTGTCAGATCAACGGGGATAGGTTTTGTTCCGTTATTTAAAACATCTATGGTATAAATGCTTTTAATGTTCTTCACACTCCCTATGGCAAGATCTGGCACACCGCCGTCAAAGAACCAGCTTTTCCAAAACCAGTTAAGATTCATTCCCGAGGCGGTGTTAATGCTGTTAAAAAAGTCAAATGGCATCGGGTGTTTCCCATGCCACTGGCTTATGTAATAATGCATTGCTTTGGTAAACAGTTCATCGCCCAATAGGTCTTTTAAGTACAGATAGCCGAGCGCAGGTTTAGGGTAAGAATCTGTTTGATAAGTTATCCCATCTTCCTGGGTGCTTAATGTCATAATGGGCAGGTCGCTTTCTTTGCCTGCGTTATTTGCATAATCATTAATGGCATAAAGGTCTGTAATGGTAGGGTCTATGATATGGCTTATCTGCCACTCACCAATGGTTGCCCAGCCCTCGTCCATCCAGGCGTATTTAGTTTCATTAATGCCCATATAAAAAGGAAACATAGAATGAAAAATTTCATGATCCGTCAACTCAATGTCGTCTTCCCGCTTTTCGTAAGGGGCATCGTTCACCATCATAGGGTATTCCATCTGGTCCAGTCCGTCAAAAACCGTTTCATGTGGGAAGGGGTAGGGCCATGCCGGGAAGGTGTAGCTCATTGCAGCTACCGTTTTTCGGGCATAGTTAATCACTTCAAAATAACCTTTATGGGCAGGATTAAAAACTGCATCCACCCTAACACGTCGCCCGGTTTTAGGGTCGGCGGTTAAACCTGCTGCTTTCCACAAGTAATGATTGCTTATGGCAAATGCGAAGTCGGTAACGCTGTCTGCATCAAACTTCCAGGTGTTTGACGTCCTGTTACGGGTAATATTGCCTGCTTTAACATCAGCTTCGCTTATTACATCTGTAACACTATCGCTTTTTAAAGCATCGTTAAGCCGTTTTGCAATCTTATCGTTGTAAACATCATCAGCATTGATGAGGTTACCGGTAGCCCACACTTCATAATTGCCCGGCACAGTGATCTCGGTATTGTAGTGGCAAAAATCGTTGTAAAACTCTTGTATACCCTGGTAATGGTTGCGGTTCCATCCGTCTATGTCGTCATAAACGGCTATCCGCGGAAAAAAATAGGCTATGAAAAATGCACCGCTATCAACCATACCCGTCCGTATGTGCGACGTTTTATTGATCTTATAAGCGTAGTCTATATTAAACTGTATGTGCTGTCCGCTTGCTAGCGGTTGTATTTGCACCTGCATTTCGGTGCCGTCAACTTTCCAGGCAGATGTATCCTGGTTTTGTTTGTTGACCGCCAGTCTCTGCACCGTTACCCCATCGGTAATATCGGCCGGACTAACTTCCATATTGCGGATACTACCCTTTTTATACAGGTTGGGATAAAGCTTAAAATTGATCTGTTTTAAGGTATCGGGGCTGTTATTTACGTAATCAATGGTAATATTACCTTTAAGGAGCAAAGTTGCCGGGTTAAAATCTATTTTGATGGTGTAATCGGCGGTGTTTTGCCAGTACATTTTTCCCGGCGCGCCGTTGGTGCTGCGGGTGCCGTTATTATAAGCCGCTTGTATATTACGCGGAACCGGTAACGACTGGCTGTAGCAATTAACCCATGCAAATGGTAAAAGCAAAAAAATAAGTTTAAGGGGATTGATCATTTAAAGCTTTATTATTTATGTAGTTTGAATAAGCAGTAAAATAAAAACTTGTTTTAACAATTTAACCCTAAGCGTATCAATCGCCGTCTTGCATTGATAAGATCTGTTACTTACCATCCACCAACTTTAAAGCCTTCTTTCAATGCAGCCTCGTAATTTTCCAGATCGAACGAGTAAAGATATGGCGCCTTGTGTGCGCCGCCTCTTTTAAGATCGGCAGAGCGCTTTAAAATGCCAAAAGCTAACATGCGCCTCTGAAAATTACGGCGGTCCAGCTTTTTATCCAGTATAGCTTCGTATAATTTTTGCAGCTCGGGCATAGTAAATTCCTTTTGCATTAAATTGTAGCCTATCGGCTGGTAGTTAAGGTGCAGTCGCAGAGTATCGAGTGCTGTTCTTAAAATCAGCTCATGGTCAAGCGCCATTTTAGGAAGGCTCGGCAGGTCGCACCAAATACAGGATGCCGAAAATTCATCCGGAGCTGGGTTGGTTTCAAAAAAATCTACCAGGGCATAATATCCTATAGTAAGGAAACGGTTAGAAAACCAGTTTTCTTCTTCAGGCAGCATATCCTTATACATGTCAAAATGCTGTTTGGAGCGCTCGGGATCACCAAATACATGAAATTGTTGCAGGAATATTTTATCAAGTCCGGTTCTTTCTTTTAAGATACGACTTGCCGCATGCTCTAATGGTTCGGGTTTAAAAAGAAAACCGCCCGGCAGGTAGCAGCCGTCCTCGTCCTTCAACTTTAATATAAGTACTTTTATCTGCCCTTCATGAAAACCAAACACAACACAATCTATAGATATGCTGGGCAGAAAATTTTCAGTTGCATTATCGCAGTACTCTTTAAGTTCTTCTTTGGTTAACATTTTTGCTATTGTACAAAAATACTTTGATTATTAAAATTATAATATTACAATTGTGTCAGTTATACACTATCGGTGTTAGCCATAAAACCAATTTAAACCATAATTTCCCTTTCGCATTAGCTTTACTGTAGCTATGCTTTTGCTTAATAATGGTTTACAATCCCAACTTGCAACAATATTGAAATGAATAAATACTTTTTACCTTTTAAAACCTTTGGCTTCCTGCTTCTGGCGCTTGCATTTAATAACGTAAATGCGCAGAAATTAAGCGAAGATGCAAAGATGAATTCCTTTGTCGCTAACCTGATGGGTAAAATGACAATGGACGAGAAAATAGGGCAGCTTAACCTGGTAACTATGGGCCGTGCCATAACAGGTTCTGTTGTTAACAATGGCGTGGAACAAAGAATAAAAAAGGGTGAAATAGGCGGAGTGTTCGGCGTTTACGGTACCGATGATGTAGCCAAGATACAGGATTTGGCAGTAAAGGAGTCGCGTTTGCATATTCCTTTAATATTCGGTTTGGATGTAATACACGGCCACCGTACTATTTTCCCAATCCCGTTAGGGATTTCCGCATCGTGGGATATGGGCTTAATTGAAGAGTCGGCCCGTGTTGCAGCCAAGGAGGCAACTGCCGAAGGTTTGAACTGGGTGTTTTCGCCAATGGTGGATATAGCCCGCGATCCACGCTGGGGCCGTATCTCAGAAGGTTCTGGTGAAGACCCATGGTATGGCTCGCAGGTTGCAAAGGCGATGGTGCATGGCTATCAAAAAAATAACATGATGGATGGCGATGCGGTAATGGCATGTGTTAAACACTTCGCGCTTTACGGTGGTGCCGAGGCCGGGCGCGAATATAACACCGTTGATATGAGCCTTATTAAAATGTACCAGGATTATATGCCGCCATACAAAGCAGCACTTGATGCAGGTGCAGGCAGTTTCATGAGTTCCTTTAATACCATAAACGGTATGCCCGCAACGGTAAACAAATGGTTATTGACTGACTTATTGCGCAAGCAGTGGGGCTTTAAGGGTTTTGTAGTATCAGATTATACTGCAGTGAACGAGGTAACCAATCACGGGCTTGGTGATCTGCAAACGGTATCGGCACTTGCTTTAAAAGCAGGGTTGGATATGGATATGGTTGGCGAAGGCTTTTTAACCACGCTTAAAAAATCATTAAAAGAAGGGAAAATTACCCAACAGGAAATTGAAGTTGCCTGCCGCCGCGTGCTGGAAGCAAAATACAGGTTGGGCCTTTTTGCCAATCCTAATAAATCTATTAACCCGGCGAGGGAAAAAACAGATGTATTATCGACTGAGAACAGGCAATTTGCCCGTACCATGGCTGAGCACTCTTTTGTATTGTTAAAAAATCAGGGTCAAATACTTCCGTTAAAAAAATCGCAGACAATAGCACTGGTTGGCCCGCTGGCCGATAACCACTCTGAAATGTTAGGTACCTGGGTAATTGCAGGCGACCCTGCAAAATCGGTAAGTGTGATGGAAGGCGTTAAAAATGTTGTTGGCGGTGATGCTAATATAATATACGCACGGGGATCGAACATTGCGGACGATTCATTATTAAGCGCCCGCGCGTTTCCATTTGGTTTAGACCAGATGCGTGATAAACGCTCACCGGCAGAAATGATAGAGGAAGCAGTTAAAGCGGCGAAAAGGGCAGATGTTGTTGTAGCGGTGGTTGGCGAATCGGCTAACATGTCTGGCGAGTCTGCAAGCCGCTCGGATATTAACATCCCGGAAAATCAGCGCGACTTATTAAAGGCTTTATCAAAAACAGGCAAGCCATTGGTGATTGTATTATTTAATGGAAGGCCACTTACCCTTACCTGGGAAAACGAGCATGCTAACGCTATACTGGATGCCTGGGCTCCTGGTACCGAAGCCGGTAATGCAATTGCCAATGTGCTTTACGGAAATTATAACCCGGCAGGTAAGATCACCGCAACCTTTCCACGCAGCGTAGGGCAGATACCTATATATTACAACCAGAAAAATACCGGCCGTCCGTTTAATGCGAAAGACGGTGCAAAATTTAAGTCGGATTACCTGGATATTTCTAACGATCCTTTATACCCCTTCGGCTACGGCTTAAGTTATACCACCTTTAACTACAGCGATGTTAAGCTAAGCAAAACGGCACTTAAAGGAAATGAAACCTTAAAAGCTACCATAACAGTCACCAATACCGGTAAATATGCAGGTGAAGAGGTTGTTCAGATGTATATAAGCGACCCGGTAGCCAGCATAAGCCGCTCGTTAAAGGAATTAAAGGGCTACCAAAAAATAAAACTTAACCCGGGCGAAAGCAAAGAGGTAACGTTTAATATAACCACTAACGAGCTTAAGTTTTATAACAATGACTTAGTGTATGACTGGGAGCCAGGCGAATTCATTGTTCGCATTGGCACTAACTCATCCGATACGCATTCTGCATCGGTGCAATGGGCTAAATAGCGTCAAAAAGACACAATAAGGCAAAAGCGGCTTGATTTTTATCAGCCGCTTTTTTATTTCTGGTATTTTGTAACCATACCCGTTTAAACATGTGTTATAACTGTTTTTTAGACATTTATGGCATTTGATGGCTTTTAAAAGCGCTTAAAATTTCGTTTGGTTAAATCAATTAAACTGAAAACAATGTAAACAGGCGCTTAAAGTACATACAAGTTGATTTTTAGTGCTTTATAACAGGAATATTACATTTCTATTTTATTAATAATCAAGGCATAAGAATTTCAATTTCTTAATATATATATCTTATTTTAAAATAATCTGTATTAATAAGGCGTTTTTTATATTTATTTTATAAATCTTATAACATATCTTGTGTGAACAGTACGCACTTTATACATTAGTGAAATACCAATTATAAATTTTTTGGATCAGCAAAAATTTATAACCTACTAATAATAAATATTTTTTACGGATGTGGCCTATTAAAACAGGCGGCATTTATTTAAGGGTAAACTGAGTTTAAATTGTTAAAGAATTTACATGGTAATACTTTTACTTTTTTCCTGTTTTAAACTTCCTGCACCCACGCTACCTGCGTCCTTTGTTCAAAGCAGCAATGTTTTGAAATGGACGGACTACGGGCCTCCGCAGCCCGACTACCCCGATCAACAGTCTTAAATCAAATAAATTAATCAACTAAATCTCAATCTCATGTTTAAAAGTTTACTCCTAAGGGGAAGAACACTGTGCTTGCTGTTATGCTGCATGGTTTCTTCGTTGGTAGTTACAGCACAAACAAAACTGACAGGTAAGGTTATCGGCGGCGACGATAAATTACCTGTTGTTGGTGCATCCGTAAGGATCAAAGGCACCAACACAGGTGCTGTTACTGACGTTAATGGTAATTTTACCTTATCATTATCAGCCGGTAATACACTTGTTGTTAGCTACATTGGCTACCAGTCAAAAGAAGTGTCGTATGATGGCGGTGGTTCGCTAACTATCACACTGGCACCGGCAAACAGTACGCTGAATGAAGTGGTGGTAACAGGTTACACCGCTCAGCGTAAAAAGGATATTACAGGTGCAGTAGCAACTGTTAATATTACGGATGCAAAAAAGATCCCGACTACAAGTTCAGAGCAGTTATTGCAAGGACAGGCATCGGGTGTTACCGTAATTAACCAGGGTGCACCGGGTGCTTCAAGTACAGTATTTGTGCGTGGTATAACCAACTTTGGTAACACTACGCCGCTGTATGTAATTGATGGTGTTCAAACCAACTCAATGTCTCAGGTTAACCCTAACGACATCGAAAGCATCAGCGTATTAAAGGACGCCGGTTCAGCAGCAATTTATGGTGTTGCGGGTGGTAATGGTGTAATCGTAGTAACCACCAAAAAAGGAAAAAGCGGAAAAACTGTATTAAGCTATGACGCTTATTATGGTGATCAGGTTCCATTGGGTGGCAACGTTTGGCATTTGATGACCCCAACCCAGCAGATGCAGCTTTCAAAAGAAGCTGGTGACACCGGTGAGGCAACACTTTACGATCCAAACAATACCGGAAACTGGACATTACCTACTTACGGATATCACGGTCCTGCATCTTCAGGTGTTACAAATGATCCTAATATTACAAAATCATATTTCTTTGATCCAACAACTCCGGCTAATGATTTCCTTGTTCAAAAATTCAATCAGGCAGGTACAGATTGGTTCCATGAAATATTTAAACATGCACCAGAACAAAGCCACACTGTAACAGCAAGTGGTGGTACTGATAAAAGCACATTCTTATATTCATTACAATACCTGAACCAGGAAGGTACTTTGATTGAGACATTTGAAAAACGCTACCAGGCGCGTATCAACAACACATACAGTGTATTAAATAATCACGTACGTTTTGGCGAAAGCGGTTATGTTTTCTATAGAGAGAACAATGGCGGCAGTTCTTATAACCAACAGCAAGAAGCCGGTAGTATCTCTGAAACTTACCGCGAAATGCCGTTGATTCCGGTTCATGACATTGCCGGTAATTATGGCGGCGGTTATGACGGCCCAAGCGGCGAGCCGCTTGGCAACGCAAGCAACCCTGTTGCTATCCAGGAAAGAAGCATCAATGACAGGACTAAACAGTGGAATATCCAAGGTACTGTTTTCGCTGAAGCAGATATTAATAAATATTTAACATTACGTTCTGCTTTTGGCGGTAATGCTAATAATACTTTTGCTTATTATTCCGGTTATAACCCATATGAAAATTATGAGTCACACGGTAACCCTAATCAGTACAATGAGTATGCTAACTACTCTTTCAACTACAACTGGACCAACAGCTTAAATTACAAACAAAACTTTGGTAAACATTCGTTAGCAGTATTTGCAGGCTACGAAATAAGGCAAAACGGTGGCCAGCAATTAGGTGTACAGGCAAACAACTTTGTTACGCTAGACCCTAATTTCTTAACAGTTGCTGCTACTACAGCACCTTCAACCATTGTATTAAACAGCGGTAACGGTACGTTTTTATACCAGCCAACTGGTACAGAATCATATTTTGGCCGTGTTGATTACGGCTATAACGACAGATATCTAATTGGTGCTACGATAAGAAGAGACGGTTATTCATCCTTCTATCCGGGCCGCCAATGGGGTACATTCCCATCGGTTTCATTAGGCTGGCGCATCTCTCAGGAAGATTTCCTGAAAAGTGCAACCTGGTTAAATGAGTTAAAATTACGTGGTAGCTACGGTGCCACAGGTAGCAACGCCAACATCTTAGGTACTAACGCCGTTAATACTTACAATTACGGCTTTGGCAGCACTGATTACCCAATTACAGGCGCTCTGAGCAATGTGGCTACAGGTTATGCACAAACAAGTATCGGTAACCCTAAAACTACATGGGAAACCGACAAGATCCTGAACATCGGTATCGATGCATCTTTATTTAACCATTTAGATTTCAGTGTTGAATATTACAAAAAATCTATCAGCGGTTTGTTATTCCCTTTACAGTTACCGTCAACAGCAGGCGGCGCATCTGCACCAACAGTTAACGTAGGTGACGTACAGAACAAAGGTTTGGATATATCTGCAACTTATCATGATGCAATTGGACAGGATTTCAGGTTCAGCATTACAGCTAACGTTACTTCTTATAAAAACACAATCACTAAATTGGTTGCTCCGGGATATTTTGACGTATCTACCGGTTCCCGTATAGGTGCATTTGTTAGAGAAGAAGTAGGCCAGTCTATAGGTGAATTCTATGGATATAAAACCAAAGGTATTTACCAAAATGCAGCTCAGGTAGCAAGCTTACCAGGTTACTCTGGCGCACAGGTAGGTTCTTATATCTACCAGGATGTTAACGGCGACGGAAAAATTGACGCTAATGACCGTACTTTTATCGGCAACCCGAATCCTAACTTTACTTATGGTTTAAACCTTAATGCAAGCTATAAAGGCTTTGACTTTTCAATGGTACTTTACGGTTCACAAGGCAACAAGGATTTCAACTATATTAAGTACTGGACCGACTATTATCACAGTTTCCCAGGTGGTAAAAACATCGACCTGTTAACTAAATCTGCTATCGTAGACCCTACAACAAATACAGTAACCAACCCAGGTGCTACTATGCCTTCGGTGACTGTAAACGAAAGCCTTGGTGGTTCTATACCAAGTACATTCTATGTAGAAAACGGATCATTCTTAAAATGCCGTGTAGCACAGATTGGTTACAGCTTTGACCCGGGAATATTAAGAAACGTTGGTGTAACAAAGTTACATGTTTATGTTCAGGGTACTAACCTGTTCACAATCACTAAATACAGTGGTTTGGATCCGGAGTTGGTTCCTTCAGTTAACAACCTTAACGTGGGTGGTTCAAGCCCGCAGCAAAGTGCTTCTACAGGTGTTGACTGGGGTGCTTATCCTAACAACCAAAGAACCTATATGCTTGGTGTAAACATGACATTCTAATAATTAAGAAAGAGAAAATAACATTGTTATGAAAAAAATAAATTATAAAGTAATTGCTTTGGGTTCTATGGTTTTTCTTGCAGGGCTATACTCTTGTAAGAAAATCCTTGACAAAAGCCCTTCAGGTGTACTGGCAGGTAATACGCTTGCCAATAAAGCCGGTGTAGACGGCCTTTTGATAGGCGCCTATTCTTTATTAGACGGATATTATCAGGGACAGCCAGGTACCAACTATGGTTCTGGTATAAGTAACTGGACTTACGGTGGTGTAGGTGCAGATGATGCATACAAAGGTTCAACTACAGATGACCAGGCTCCGGATCTTCCATCTATCGAAAAGCACTTAGGTATTGCCGTGGATAACGGCTACCTTGAATCAAAATGGCAGGTTTGCTATGCCGGTATCCAGCGCGCTAACAACGTGATACAGGAAGTACCATTGGTTACAGACGGATCTGAAGCGGGTACCGTTGGTCAGAACGCAATTGCCGAAGCTCGTTTTTTACGTGGTGTATACCATTTTGAGCTTGCTAAAATCTGGCAAAATGTTCCTTACGTTGATGAAACTGTAACTTATGCTGCAGGCAACTATAATGTACCTAACTCAGGCCCAATCTGGGACAAAATAGAAGCAGATTTTACTGCAGCTATGGCGGTATTACCTAAAACACAACCACAGGCAGGTCGCGCTAATTATTATGCAGCCGAAGCATTCCTTGCTAAAGCTTATATGTATGATCACCAGTATGCTAAAGCATTACCTTTACTTACAGATTGTATTAACAACGGTACTACCGCAAGCGGCGCAAAATATGCTTTAGGACCTTATTCAAACAACTTTAATGCGCTTACAAAAAATGGGCCTGAATCAGTATTTGCGGCTCAGATGAGTGTTAATGATGGTTCTGGCGGTCAAAACGATGATGCTGGCGACGTATTAAACTTTCCTGGTGGTGGTACTTATACCGGCTGCTGCGGTTTTGATGTACCTTCATATAACTTGGCAAACGCATTTAAAGTTGATGCGAACGGTTTACCAATGTTTCAAGTTGACCAGGCTACTGGTTTTCCAACTTATAACGACGTAAATCTGATCAATGACCATGGTGTTGCAGCTACTGCATCTTTTACTCCAACAACTGAAGCAGTAGACTCCCGCCTTGACTGGACTTTAGGCCGCAGAGGCATACCTTATCTTGACTGGGGAATTTGCGCTGGTGAATCATGGACTCGTGGCGACGTAGTGCCTTACACTCCTAAAAAGAATGTATTTTATCACGCTGCTCAGGCAACTACTTCAGATAATTATGGTAACTGGGCTACGAACCAGGGGTCTGCAAACAACTATAACATCATCCGTTTTGCTGATGTTATATTATGGCGTGCAGAATGCTATGTTGAAACAAATAATCTTTCTGCTGCTGAAGCGGATGTGAACCTTGTAAGAGCAAGAGCAGCCGACCCAACCGGCTGGGTGCACACTTACGTAGATCCTAACGATCCGTCAAAAGGATATACTACTACACCTGCAGCCAATTATAAAGTTGGTTTATATACCGGTCAGTTCTCTGCCAACGGCCAGGCATATGCACGTTTAGCAGTATTAGCTGAAAGGCAGATTGAATTTGGTATGGAAGGACAACGTTTCTTCGACCTGCAACGTGCAGATGGAAGATTTGGTGGCGCTGCCGGTACAGGATTTATGGCTGGCGTGCTTAACGCTTACTATAAAGCTGATAACCGTATCAGTAACCCGGTACTTAGCACAGCTAAGTTTACTACCGGAAGAGATGAAGTTTACCCTATTCCTTTAACTGAGATCACCATTGAAGGTGGCAAGTTAAAACAGAATGCAGGTTATTAATAGTTGATAATTTTTATTAAAAGAGGGGAGATATTATGTCTCTCCTCTTTTTTAATTTTACACTTGTTTTATTACAAAAAATACGGCAAGTTTAGTACTTTATTTAATACCACAAAGGGAACATTTATTCCCTTTTTTTATAAGCCAGTTACAGTAACCCGTTTTTAAATTTAATGAAGTTCATTCCCTATTTATTATTGATTTTTATTTTCTCTATAGTATCCTGCAAAAAGAAAGATACTTTGTTTGAGCAGATACCCTCATCGCAATCGGGTGTGCATTTTAACAATAAGATTGTAGAGAACGACACCATAAACCCCCTTGATAAATTAAATATTTATAATGGTGGTGGTGTAGGAGTAGGCGATTTCAATAATGATGGGCTTCAGGATCTGTACCTTGTAGGCAATGCAGTTTCGAACAAACTTTACCTTAATAAAGGGAACATGAAGTTTGATGATGTTACTACTGCTGCCGGTGTTGCAGGGTCAGGCGGCTGGGGCAGGGGCGTAGCTGTTATTGATATTAATAATGATGGGTTACAGGATATTTACGTTTGCTATACGTTATTAAACGATTCAAATAAAAGACAAAACTATCTTTATATAAACCAGGGAGTTGATAAAAGCGGCGTACCCCATTTTAAAGAGATGTCTAAAGAGTACGGTTTAGATATTAAGGTTCACTCTACCATGGCGTCATTCTTTGACTATGATAATGATGGCGACCTGGATATGTACCTCACAGTAAACGAAGCACAATCGACAGATAATACATCTACCTTTAGGCCAATTGTAAAAGATGGCAGCCAGAAAAGTACCGGCCGGCTTTACAGAAATGATTGGGACCCTGTTTTAAAACATCCTGTATTTCACAATGTATCTAAACAGGCAGGCATCCTGCTGGAAGGCTATGGACATGGAACTACTACAGTGGATATTAACCGCGATGGCTGGAAGGATATTTATGTAACCAATGATTTTTTAACCAACAATATTCTTTACATAAACAATCACGACGGTACATTCACTGACAGATCAAAGGAATATTTTAAGCACACCTCTACCAATGCTATGGGCCAGGATGTAGAGGATATAAATAATGACGGCCTTGCCGATGTTTTTGAATTGGACATGGACCCGGAAGATAATTACCGGAAAAAAATGTTCATGCCATCAAATAACTATCAGCTATATCAAAACTTCGACTATTACAACTATCAATATCAGTTTACACATAATACCTTACAGGTTAACCAGGGCCCGCGCGTAGGGCAGAACGATACCATCGGCGCGCCTATATTCAGCGAAGTATCATTTTTAAGCGGTGTGGCTCAAACCGACTGGAGCTGGTGCCCCCTTATAACCGACTTTGACGATGACGGTTTTCGTGATATTATGATCACCAATGGTTATCCGAGGGATGTAACGGATCATGATTTTACTACCTTCAGGGCCGAGGCTTATGCCATTGCGTCAAAAAAGCAGATCCTCGATCAGATCCCTATTATAAAAATACCTAATTACGCTTATAAAAATAACGGGAACCTCGAGTTTTCAGACGTTACAAAAGACTGGGGACTTGGTACGCCTACGTTCTCAAACGGCGCTGTCTACGCAGACCTGGATAATGACGGGGATATGGATATCATTATTAATAATATTGATGATGAAGTATCTATCTATAAAAATACATCAAGAGAAAAAAATAAAGCAAACAGCCATTACCTGAACATCAGCTTTGCAGGAACTGATCAAAATAAAAACGGAATAGGAGCCTGGGCAGATATTTATTACAACAAAGGCAAGCACCAGGTTTATGAAAACACACCTTACCGGGGTTATTTATCTACCATACAAAACATTGCACACTTTGGCCTGGGTACAGTTTCAACGCTCGATTCGGTAATTATCCGCTGGCCAAATAATGCGAAACAAACTTTAACAAACGTTAAGGCAGATCAATTATTAAAGGTAAGTGTTGCAAACGCCAAAGAAAAATACACTTTCGATGGCCCGAAAACCAATAATCAATCGCTGTTTAAGGAGGTAACGCAATCTGTCGGTGTTACATATAAACACAAGGAGACAGACTTGGTAGATTTTAATATCCAGAAACTATTGCCGCACAAACTTTCTGAATACACCCCTGCCATAGCTGTTGGCGATGTTGACGGCAATGGGTTTGACGATATGGTGGTAGGTGGCACCACGCAATACCCTGCACAGGTATTACTACAGCAGGCAAACGGTAAATTTATCCAACGCAATTTATTGCCGGCGAAACCGGTAGAAACAAAATCCGTGACTTCTGTTCCAATGTTCGCTGCCCCAATCACAACAGGTGTAAAAGACGAAGGAATGCTCTTGTTTGACGCGGATGGTGACGGCGACCTTGACCTTTATGTTGTAAGCGGCGGTTACTGGGACAAACCTAATTCGCCAACTTACCAGGATCGAATTTATATAAACGACGGAAAAGGTAATTTTACAGAGCAGACGAATGCCTTACCTGCCAATCTTACCAGTAAGCTTTGTGTTAAAGCGGTTGACTACAATAAAGATGGAAAACTTGATCTTTTTGTATCTGGCAGAGTAGAGCCGTGGAACTATCCAAAACCGGTATCAAGTATGATATTGCGGAACGACAGCAAAGACGGGCATATTAAATTTACTGATGTAACAGCCTCAGTTGCAAAAGACCTGAAGAACATAGGCCTGGTTTGCGACGCTATTTTTACGGATTTTGATAACGATGGCTGGCCCGACCTGATAATGACCGGGGAATGGATGCCGGTTACCTTCTTTAAAAATGATCATGGTACATTTAAAAATGTTACCGATAATACAGGTATAAGCAATAAATTGGGTTGGTGGAACTCCATCACTGCAGGCGATTTTAACCACGACGGAAAAATAGATTACATTGTTGGCAACACAGGCTTAAATACCTTTTATAAAGCCAGCGATAAGTACCCGGTTTATATAACTGCCAAAGATTTTGATAACAACGGAAGTTATGATGCCTTTGCCTCTGTTTATTTAAAAGACCAGAATGGCGAATACCAGGAATTCCCGGTGAACACCCGCGACGATATAGTAAAGCAGGTATTAGGTATGCGTGTTAAATTCCAGAATTACAGATCATACGCTACAGCTACCATGGACTCTGTACTGACGCCAGATATGCGGAAAGGAGCTATAAGGCTCAAAGTGAATACATTGCAAAGTTGCTACCTGCAAAATAACGGAAACGGGAAGTTCAGCATGGTACCACTGCCCATAAATGCCCAAATGTCACAACTGAACGGTATGGTGGTTGATGATTTTGACGGCGACGGCAACCTTGACATTGCTATTAACGGAAATGATTATGGAACCGAACTATCAACCGGCAGGTATGACGCATTTAATGGTTTAATGCTCAAAGGTGATGGAAACGGAGCATTTAAGCCGCTATCTATATTGCAGAGCGGTATCTATATCCCTGGTAATGGTAAAGCGCTTGTTAAATTAAAGGGAGCAAATGGTAATTACATGCTGGCTGCAACCCAAAACAGGGATGTAATGAAAATTTTTGAACTTAAACGCCCGGTGCAAACCATTCAGCTGCAACCATCCGACATTTTTGCCACAATAAAATATAAAAACGGGAAGACAGGGAAACAGGAATTTTATTACGGTACATCGTTCCTTTCACAATCAGGCAGGTTTTTTAATGTGGACAAAACCATGGAATCAGTAACGGTGACTGACAGCAATGGCCGTACAAGAAAAATTCAGCTTAACTAATCTTTATTTATGAGAAGCTTACAGACAGCAGTATTTGCATTGTGTATATTGATAGCGGCCGGCTGTACACAAAAAAATAAAGCACATTTATTGAACGATGCCGAAGTACTGCATCAAAACGAAAATCAGCTAACACAGGTAATCATCTATGATGTGTTTACACCACCGGTTGCAAGTCGTATATACGGTTATACTGCACTTGCATCATATGAGGCTTTGCGCTTTGCCGACCCAAAATATAATTCTATTATTAGTCAGCTCAAAGGGTTTGGAACCCCGCCGCAGCCGGAAAAAGGTAAAAAATACAACTATACCTTAGCCGCCACCAAAGCTTTTTTTACGGTGGCACACAAGGTTACTTTTTCTATTGATACGCTTAAAAAGTATGAGAACAAAGTTTATGCAATATACAAGGATAACCTGGATGATTCTACTTACGCGCGGTCGGTTGATTTTGGTGAACGGATTGGTAAGCTTATTTTGAAACGCGCGGCTGTTGATGATTACCCACAAACCCGTGGCAAACCAAAGTACCTGGGTGATAACGGCCCTGCCAGATGGCACCCTACTCCTCCCGATTATATGGATGGGGTAGAATTTTGCTGGGGCGAAATGAAGGTATTAGCGATAGACACATCATCGCAGTTTTCGCCCGGACCTCCGCCTGCCTATAGCGACGATAAAAACAGCGCTTTTGTAAAGCAGTATATGGAAGTGTATAACAAAAACAAAAGCTTAACCAAAGATGAGAAAATGATAGCCCGTTATTGGGACGACAACCCTTTCGTTATTGAGCACAACGGGCACATGATGTTTGCTGATAAAAAAATAACACCGGGCGGCCATTGGATAGGGATCACTGAAATAGCCTGTAAGAAAACACATGCCGATGCGGTGAAAACAGCTATGGCTTATGCGCTTACATCCATAGCGTTATATGATTCGTTTATCTGCTGCTGGGAAGTGAAATATAAGTACAGCTATGCAAGGCCGGTAACTTATATTAATGAAAAGGTTGATCATTATTGGCTGCCGCTACTGCAAACCCCGCCGTTTCCCGAGTATACGGCTGGCCATTCAACCATTAGTGCAGCTTCGGCAACTATGTTAACGCATGTATTTGGAGACAACTTTGCGTTTCAGGATACAAGCGACCTAAAGTACATCGGTATGCAGCGCCATTTCGATTCTTTTAACAAAGCTGCAGAAGAAACAGCCATGAGCCGCTTTTATGGCGGTATACATTATCTAAACAGCTCATTAACCGGAGCCAAACAGGGAAATCTATTAGGTGATTTTATCTGGAATAAATTAAAAATAATCAAATAGGCCATATTTGAACAGCATATATGAATTTTAAAAAAACAAACTTATATACCTTTTATCTTGCAGCGGCGACTTTGTTATTTTCGGGCAGCATTTTATTTAACGGTTGTAAGGGCAGGAATGAACAGCATAAATTAAGCGGCGACACTATCAAAGACGGGGAAAATATAGTTAAGGTAAACTGTAGCAAATGCCATCAACTGGTTCCTGTCAATAATTTACCTAAAGATGTGTGGCATTATCATACGTTGCCCTCAATGGCTAAATACTTTGGTATAAAGGTTTACATGGGGCAATATTATAAAGATAAAACCGATACTTCGGGCTTAAATTTGGAAGAGTGGCAGGCGGTTGTTAGCTATTATAACAAAATGGCGCCAGACACGCTTACAGCTGTAAAATCACAGGTTGCGTTAACAAATGATTGGGCCGGATTCACATTAAAAACACCTGCTTCGCAAAAACGTGCGGTATTTACAACTATGGCCGCTATAAACCCATATAATCACAAAATATATACGTCAGACTATTCCGACGCAAGTTTAAACGAGTGGAGCACTGATTTAAAACAACAATCGACTACACAATTGCCAACACCTGCGGTAAATGCACTCTTTAAAGATTCATCAGGTGTTAACACTGCTCTTTTAGCCTGTATCGGTCGCATTGAGCCGATAGATTTTCCCAACGGAAAAATTGTTGGTGTAAGTCTTAACGGAGTAGATAAGGGAAAAAAACCTACGTTGGTTGCATCTGAGTTAATGCGGCCGGTGCAAATTGTTGACGGGGATTTTAACAAAGATGGTTTAACCGATTATGTGATTTTGGCCCAGGGTAAACAAAAGGGAAGCGTTCTGCTGCTTACGCAAACCAAAAGTCACACCTATATTCAAAATAAAATTTCAGAACAATCTGGTGCAGTGCAGGCTGTTACCGGCGATTTTAATAACGACGGCTGGCCAGACCTGATGATATTATACGGGACAGGTGATGAGGGTTTGTGGATGTATCTCAATAATCGCGCGGGTGGATTTACCGCAAAGGCGCTGTTAAATTTCCCGCCGGTATATGGCTCAACCAGCTTTCAGTTAGCTGATATGGATCATGACGGTAAACCGGATCTTATATATACTTGCGGCTACAATTTTCACGACTCGCGTGTATTGAAGCCTTATCACGGTTTATACATTTTTAAGAATACCGGCAACTGGAACTTTAAACAGCAATATTACTATCCAATAAACGGTTGTACAAAAGCAATCGCAGCAGATTTTGATGGCGATGGCGACCTTGATATAGCAACCAGTGCTTTCTTTGCCGACATGGAAAACAATCCCGGCGAAGAATTTATTTATTTTGAACAAGATAAACCGGGGAATTTTAAACCCCATTCGCTGCCTGTAAGTAATTATGGCCGTTGGATGAGTATGGATGTAGGCGATTTAAATAATGACGGCAAGCCCGATATTGTATTAGGTAACTATTCTACCGGGTTTTTATTTCAACAGTTTACGCCACAATGGAGCAAATATCTTCCGTTCATAGAACTCGAAAATCATACTAAGAAATCATAAGCTGTATAAATCAGAAGCGACGGTAAATCAAATTTGCCGGCGCTTTTTTTGTTTTTAGCTCCATCGCGTTACTCTACAATCTTCAATTGCGATAATACTTTTTTTGTTGCTTCAGAATAAATGGTGATGCGATGGGTATGAACCATAGCACGCGCCTCGCCGGTGATGATTACTCTGGATGGAAACGCAGGCATATGGCAGGATATACAGTTCTCTGTTAACGCAGCCGGGCTCAGCTTAGTGCTTAATCCGCAAATGTTATGGCTCTCTTTATTATGACAGGTAGAACAGTGTGCTGCATAAATTATATCCTTTCCCCTGTCCTGTACATGCGTATTGTGGCAGGTAGAGCATACCATATTGCTGCTCATAAAACATTTGCTACTGGCAAGCAAAGCTTTTTGATTGCCGTGTACGTCTATCACCTTAAAGTTAAGAGCGGTATTAGATGCCTTTATCTTCATAAATTTCTCTAATGTGTCACCGGGTTTAAAACCAAATAAAGGTTTGTAGAGCGTATTGTTACCACCCGAATGACATACAGCGCACATATTTATCTTTTGTTCGCGTGTTAAAGATTTATAGCTTACAATGTATTTGGCTTTCTTTTCATGCGGATTTTCGGTCTGGAACTTCACGTGTTCTGCTGCGGGCCCGTGGCATCTTTCGCAATCTATCGTGTAAACAATCGAGCTTTTATCAAAGCCTTCGTTATTTGTATAATAGCCAGGTAACTCGGGCGGGGCAGGTTTGATGTATGATATGTGGCAATCAAGGCAACGTACCCCAATGGCCCTTTCATACGCGGCATGGCTGTTGTCATAACCCGGGCTATTGATCCACTTATGGGTTATTTCATCGTAAGAGATTGGTAGCTGAAATAATTCATTTGCTACCCAATAAGCATAGGTCTGTCCTTTCACTGCGCCAAACGTAATGTCAAAACGCTGTGATTGTGTTGGCTTATTATTTTCATAGCTTGTTTGATAAAACCCGCTATCGGTTTTATGCATTTTTACTTTCAGCATTGGGTTAAAAACAAACTCATTTTCCCCGTTTTTAAAACTTCCGTGAATATTTGTAGCTGCCGATGACTGTGACGACATAAAATGCGCCGTATGCAGGTAAGAATTAAAAACTTCTTTGTGACAACTTTTGCAGCTTTCTGCCCCGGCATATGCTTCGCCGCGCGGATCTTCTGATTTTTTACTGTTAAAACATTGCGAAAAAATAAATACCAGAGGAACCAGGAATACGGCCAGCCGGATCAGTTTTCTTTTACGCATATGCAGCACTTAACAGGGGTTTATAATAGCAGCAATCACAATCGTAGGCTGGCTGCTGTATTTCAATTGGTTTTACAGGCTAATATAGCAATATAGTTTAAGACGGGTATAGGGATTTTAGGCCGCTTTACACATTATCTTTTTGTTGTACTGCTAATTCCTTCGGCATAAGGTAATGTGAGATTAGTGTTAACAACAAGGCTACAAGGCAACCCGCAACTACACAAACAACCCTTTCGAGTGCAATATACCAGTGCTTTTCTTCTTCAACCTTTAAAGTTACAATAATGAGCGCGGCCATAGCAATGCGTACAACGTCCATCATCTTAAAGGCAACGCCTATTAATACAGTTGCAATAATGCCGAAACAAATAATGTAGATCTCGGGCAGGTGCAGCGGATAAAAACACATGCCAATAAAACAACCTAAAAAATTTGCTTTTATACGGCTGTAAGCCTGCTTGTTACTGTTATCGGGCGATATTGCCAGCACTACCGATACAATGGCCCAATAAAATGGGTACTGCGGTATCTGCTTATAAAGCACGTAGCAGATTATTACACCTGCCAGGCATTTTAAAAGATATGCTATGTGTAAGGTTTTTAAAATGCCGCTGTTCATATGATGGATTGCTACGCCGGGTTGTTTAACTGTTAAAGTTAATGATGTTTGCTGCAAACCGGTATTCTTTCTAACTTGCATTATCTATTTATGAAAAACTGCGATGTGTTAATAATTGGCGCCGGTGCTGCCGGGCTAATGGCTGGCCGTATATTGGCTAAAGCCGGAAAAAAAGTCACCGTGTTGGAAGCAAGGGAAAGAAGCGGAGGGCGCATCCACACCCTCAATAACGAACTTTTTTTTAAAAGTACAGAACTCGGGGCCGAGTTTGTTCACGGCGATCTGCCGGTTACCCTTTCTCTTTTAGACGAAGCCGGTATTAAATACAACCATTCATCTATGGAGATGTGGCGTTATAAAGACGGAAAATTTATCAACGATGATGACGCTATACCGCACTGGGACCTGTTTATGGAAAAACTTGATGAGCTGGAGAGTGATACAGATCTGGATAGTTTTTTAAACCAGGAATTTGTTGGGGTTGAGTTTGATGAATTAAAACGTTCCGTAAAAAGATACGTAGCCGGATATGATACAGCCGACCCCGCCAAAGCAAGTGCATTTGCCTTAAGACAAGAATGGAAAAGCGAAGACGACGGCGCACAGCACCGGGTAGAGGGTGGTTACTGCACCATGATCAGGTACCTGGAAGAGGAAATTAGAAAAGCAAAAGGTTTTGTACTGCTTAATTCTATTGTAAAAGATATTAACTGGGAAAAAGAAAAGGTTAAACTTACTACCACAGATGGTGATGTATTTGAGGCATCGCAATTGATCGTTGCCATGCCATTAGGAGTTTTGCAGGCTGGCAATGAAGAAAAAGGAGCAGTAAAGTTTGATCCGCCGGTTTTCGGATACAATCAAGCTTTAAACGCGATGGGTTTCGGTTCCATTATAAAGATACTGCTTGAGTTTGACGAGCCGTTTTGGGAAACACAACCGGCAGATGGAAAGAGTTTAAAAGACATGGGTTTCCTGCTTTCGGAAGAAGTGATCCCTACCTGGTGGACACAAAAGCCGGGTAGCAGTTCTGTTATCACGGGGTGGCTGGGTGGTTTACCTGCAGAAGAAAAGAAAAATTTTACAGATGCCGAGCTGCTAACGTTTTCCTTACAATCACTCGGTACAATATTTAAATATGAGGTGAGTGATCTTAAAAATAAACTTGTTGCCTATCATGTAGCAAACTGGGCAAATGACCCATTCACGCGTGGTTCTTACGCATATGATACGGTAGCAGCACCAAAATCAAGGCTGTTGCTAAATAAATCGATTGAAGATACTATCTTTTTTGCCGGGGAATACCTATATGAAGGCCCTGCAATGGGTACGGTAGAAGCGGCGCTAAGCAGCGGGAAAAATACTGCCGAAAAACTATTGAATGGCAACTGATGCTATTGGCGGTAATTGCCAGAGATGATAATAAGGTTTATCAGTTTAATGCTGTTGTCGTAATAATCGTAATCTTTTAATTTAAAATCTGTCAGGTATTTATACACATTATTCAGCCAGGCCTGGTTCTGCTTGTCTGTCATGGCTGATACACAGAACGGACCTATAAAACTTAAAGCTTCAAAATACCTGTTTTTAAGATCGTTGCCTGCAAGGGTATAGCCCGCAGATAAATTGTAAGGATTATTGTTTGTTGTACTGCGAACCCAGCTGTTGATTTTCGCTGTAAAGGCTTTAGCTCTTGCATCCCCGGTTAAAAGATAATCGATACCGATGCGCCAGGGTACACGACAGGCGTTATAATTATAACAACCATCGTAAACAGATTCCAGAAAATGCGGAGGTGCAGGCTTTGCAGCTTTATTGATATTTACAATAAAGTCAGGCACTAACCCTGCGTCGGGGCTGTATTTCCGCTGCACGTAATTAAATAGCTTATAACCGGCATCAGTTACTTTTAACCACCGCACATCGCCGGTTGCAATTTCAAATGCTTTAAAATGTGAAGGCATAAAATCAGAGGAGCGGGTATCAAAGTAATCGGGACTTTCGGCTTCTACACCATCGCTCAGTAAAACCGACCAGCTTAGTTGGTTTATTTCAAAGCGCATAATATCGTTAATGATCAGCTTGGCCGATTGCAGGTAATTTATAGCACCTGTGCTTCCCCAGTTTTTATCGGCAAGTAAAAGTGAAAAGGCGATGTCCATGTCACCGTCTGATGCGGAGGTATTATCAAGATCTTTGCCTTTCATATTTTGAGCCCAGGCCATCAAATGTTTACCCTTGCCGCTTGGATGAGCCCGGTAATAATAAAACAGTTTGTTAAAGAGTTGTTGTGCCGATGGATCTTTTTTACGCATCAGGGCTGTGATCATCATGCCATAGCCTTGCCCTTCAGATACGCACTGTTTACCTCCTTTATTCTCAAACCAGATAAAGCTTTGATCTTTACCAGGTACATTTTTCACATACCTGCCTTTCCATTGCTTATAAAAATCAAATAATTGCAGGTCCATCTGCGACTGTGATACGCAATCAGGTTTGATGGATCCGGAATAATAAGCTGTATGGGTTAAGGATGATTTAGCCGACTGGCTAAACGCTAAAATGCTATGGAAAATCAGCAAAAAGCAAAACAGGCTACCGTTTAAAACTAATGCCCGCATCCGGAAGCCTGTCTCGTTTTTAAATTTCAATATTGGTAATTTCTGATATCCTGCATACCGCCATGTTTTGCAGGAAATTCGCCAAAAACAGGAGTTATAAGTGTGCCAGGTGTTTTTTTAGTGGCGTGCTCATTTACAATCAATTGCTTTTCGCCTTCATCTATATTCATATCAGCACCGCTGAAATACATTTTAAGGCACTCCAGAAAGTTAGTTATTGCGGGCGTTTGCTTACACGTAGCTGCATACCATGCCCTCTTGGCAACGCTATGGTGTAAAGGTTTGATTACTAAATTTCTTCCTTGTAAATAAGGTTCTACAATCCAATCGGCCATAACAGTTATGCCCAGGCCTGCATTTACCATTTCAATAGTAGCATCGGTATAATGTATACGGTGCAGGTTTTTTGGTTTTACCTGTTGGGCCTGTATCAATGACTCAATTACCGGCGTATCCTGGTAAGACGGATCATACAAGGGGAGGATGAGTTCCTGGTCCTGAAAATCTGAAATATCTACAATTTCTTTATTTGCAAGCGGGTGGTCTTTGCTCATTACGGCAGTTAGCCTGTCCTCAAAAATAGGCTCGTACCTGATTTTTGTATTCACCATCTGTGTACGGATAATACCGATGTCAAGGTCGCCGTTCATGAGGTACTCCAGCGGTCTGCGTGTTGCATCAGAAAGTATTTGTATATTTATATCGGGCCAGCGTTTTTTATAATATTTAATTATGCCGGGCAGCCAGTGATAAGCAGTGTAGCATTGCATGCTGATACTTAGCTTTCCTGTCTTACCATTTTTGTAATTTGTGATGTCTTCTTCGAGTGTTTTTATCTCGGCGAGGATTTTTTCTGCACTTCTTAAAAAACGATGACCCTGTTCTGACAAATGAAGACGTTTTCCCTGCCTTGTGAAAATTTCCACGCCGAGCTCACTTTCAAGTTCTTTTAACTGGTGGCTTAAGGCGGATTGCGTTAAATGTAAAGTATTTGAAGCTTTAGTTAAAGTTCCTTCTTTTGAAATAGTATCAATTAGCCTGAAATGGTGAAGCGCTATATTCATTATTAGTTTTTTTAATAATTGTAACAAATTTAATTCATTTTTTTCATATAAAGGATAGTGCTAATTTCGCGGTGTCAATTTTACACTTATGTTAAACATATCTTCAAAACAGTTACTCTTAGGTTTTTTAAGTGTTTTATTTGTTTTTCATGCCAACGGCCAAAAAGTTCTTACCATTAAAGAAGCAGAACAGATTGCGCTTGCCAACTACAATTCAATCAAGGCAAAAGCCAATCAGTTAAATGCTGCAAAAGCGAACTTAACCGAGACCAAAACAGAATACCTTCCTGACCTGAGCATTGGTGCACAGCAGGATTACGGTACTGTAAACACTCAATACGGCCCGCTTTACGCATTAAAAGGACTGGCGCTTTCGTCGTCTGGTCCGGCATTGGCAAAACAAAACTGGAATTCTTCGTTTGGCGCGCTTTATATAAGCAACGTTAGCTGGGACTTCTTTTCATTCGGAAAAGCCAAAGAGAGGGTTAAGGTTCAAAAAAATGTGGTAAACCTTAACGAGACCGATTTAGTGCAGGAACAGTTCCAGCATGAAGTTCGGGTTGCAAGTACCTATTTAAATTTAGTTGCCGCACAGCAGCTAAGCAAAGCGGGGCAGGACAATCTTGACCGCGCCATTGACGTTCAGAAGGTTGTTATTGCCCGCGTAAAAAACGGCCTTAACCCGGGCGTAGACTCCTCGCAGGCAAATGCTGAAGTTGCAAGTGCTAAAATTGCACTTACCAATGCACAGGAAACAGAGCAGGAGCAGGCTAACCTGCTTGCCCAGTATATGGGTGTGCAGCCGCAAAACTTTACGCTCGACAGTGCATTCATCTCTAAAAACGCTCCTCCAAACCCCGACCCAAATTCGCAGGTTAACCTGGAAAATCACCCAACTTTACGTTTCTATCAAAACCGTATCAATGTGAGTGATGAGCAGGCAAAGTACCTAAGCACTTTTAGCTATCCTACGTTCACGCTTTTTGGTGTTTATGACGGCAGGGGCACAGGCTTTAACCAGAACTATGGAAGCAACCAGGATGATTACACCCGCAACTATGGTTCGGGCGTTGATCCTACCCGTTTCAACTATTTATTTGGTGTAGGCGTAACATGGAATATTACAACGCCTTTTAGGGTGCATTACCAGGTTAAGGCTCAAAAATATTCATCAGCTCAATACAAAAATGAATATGATCTGTTAAGCGAACAATTGCGCGATGAACAGGTGCTTGCCGAAACCAAAATAAGCAATGCCTTAAAAAATTATCACGAAGTGCCGCAAGAAGTAAAAGCCGCAACTGACGCTTACCATCAAAAATTTGCGCTTTACCAGAATGGCCTCGCCAACATTGTAGACTTTACACAGGCATTATACATTTTAAACCGTGCCGAAGTAGATAACTACATAGCATCAAACAATGTATGGCAGGCACTGCTTTACAAAGCGGCAGCAACCGGCGATTTTGGAATATTTATTAATAACTTTTAATCCAGATAATAAATAATGGGAATGATAAAAGGGGCCTTGCAAAGGCCAATCACCATACTGGTTATAGTTGCCGGACTATTCTTTTTCGGTATCAATGCAGTAAGAACCATCAAGATAGATATTTTCCCGGATTTGAATTTGCCGGTAATTTATGTATCGCACCCATACGGCGGTTATACTCCCGACCAGATGGAAGCATATTTCGGTAAGCAATACGTGAACTTGTTACTTTATGTATCGGGTGTAAAGAGTATCGAAACAAAGAATATACAGGGCTTAACCCTTATTAAAATTACATTTTACGAAGGTACCAACATGGCCCAGGCGGCGGCCGAGGTTACGGGGTATACAAACCGAGCCCAGGCCGGTTTCCCGAATGGGTCGCAGCCTCCGTTCATTTTGCGTTTTGACGCATCTACCTTACCGGTAGGGCAGCTGGTGTTAAGCAGCCCTACGCGAAGCAATAACGAGTTGCTCGACTTTGCTTTGGTTTACGTACGCTCTTCATTTACATCGGTACCGGGCCTTGTTGCTCCGGCTCCGTTTGGTGGTAACCAGCGTACCGTAGTTATTAAAGCTGACCCTGAGTTACTAAGGGCGCATAACCTTACCCCCGACCAGATTGTTGCCGCCATGCGCGATAACAACCAGAACAGCCCGGCAGGTAACGTTCGTATCGGCGATATTAATTACATAACACCTACCAATACTACCATTAAACAAATTCCTGATTTTGGGAATATACCTCTTTACAGAAATGGTGTACAAACCGTGTTTCTTAAAGACGTAGCAACGGTAGAAGACGGTGCGGATATCACCAGCGGTTATGCATTGATCAATGGCAAACGCTCGGTTTATTTGCCAATTACCAAGTCTGCATCAGCCTCTACCTGGGATGTTGTACAAGGTCTTAAAAAAGCGCTCCCTCGTTTCCAGGCATTGATGCCGCCAGACGTTAAACTGTCTTTTGTGTTTGACCAGTCTGTATATGTAATTAACGCGGTAAAGAGTTTGGCCGAAGAAGGTGCCATCGGTGCGGTTTTAACAGGTTTAATGGTGTTCTTGTTTTTGGGCGATAAACGCGGTGCGGCAATCGTTATTTTAACAATCCCTACCTGTCTTATCTCGGCTATATTCTTCCTTAACCTGTTCCATCAAACCATCAATATCATGACGCTGAGCGGGCTGTCGCTTGCAATTGGTATCCTGGTGGATGAGTCGACGGTAACGATAGAGAACATTCACCAGCACTTTGACATGGGCAAACCAAAAGCGCTTGCAATATGGGATGCATGTAAGGAAATTGCTTTCCCTAAATTGCTGATCCTATTTTGTATTCTTGCGGTATTTGCGCCGGCCTTTACCATGACAGGTATCCCGGGCGCATTGTTCCTTCCGCTTGCGCTTGCAATTGGTTTTTCAATGATCGTATCATACTTGCTGGCACAAACGTTCGTACCGGTTATGTCTAACTGGTTATTAATAAATGACCATGAAGACAAAAGCCATAAAGACGGTTATGCTATGGACGATGAAGGTGACGAAACTGCTCAGAAAGAAGAAGCCGTTAAAAGAGCAACAGAAGGCGGTGATAAAGAATCTAAGTTCGACCGTTTTAGGGTTCGTTTCCTTAAACTGATGGATAGAATGCTGCCAAGGCGTAAGCTGATAGTATCTATCTATCTGCTGGCGGCTTTTGGCCTTGCCATATTACTGTTTGTGATAATTGGGCGCGATGTATTGCCTAAAGTGAACTCCGGCACATTCCAGGTTCGTTTAAGAGGTGCTGATGGTACCCGCCTTGAACGTACGGAAGAAAGTACCATTAAGGCGCTGCATATAATGGAGCAGCTGGTGGGAAGAAAGAACATTGCCATATCATCGTCACTGGTTGGTATGCACCCGTCTTCATTCTCTACCAACCCTATCTATATGTTTATGGCCGGCCCTCAGGAGGCTGTTATGCAGGTGAGTTTTGCGGAGGATTTTAAAACAAACCTCGATGACTTTAAAGAGCGTTTCAGGCAGGCGATGAAAAAGCAACTGCCGGCTATAAAAGTATCTTTTGAGCCAATAGAACTTACCGATAAAATTCTTAGCCAAGGTTCACCTACTCCAATTGAGGTTTACCTTACAAGCAAGAATAAAAAGCAGAACGTACAGTATGCATATAAGATAATTAAGAAATTAGACAGTATTAAGTACCTGCGCGATGTACAAATTGCACAATCATACCAGTACCCGGCTATTGATATTAACATTGACCGTGTAAGAGCTGCGGAAGTTGGCGTTGGTGTGAATGATATATCCAGAACGCTTACCGCATCTACCTCATCATCACGTTTTACCGAAAAGAATAACTGGATTGATGAAAAGGTAGGGTTGAGTTACCTGGTGCAGGTTGAGGTTCCTGAATATGATATGTCGAGTTTAGATGACATCCGTGAGATACCGGTGCTAAGCAACCAGCCGCGCCCGGTTATCAGTGACGTTGCCGAAGTGAAGCCAGACTTTACAAACGGAGAGGATGACGATATTGGAGCGGTGCCAACACTATCTGTTACCGCAAACATTAACAAGATGGACTTAGGTACTGCTACAAACGATGTACAGAAAGCGGTAAAATCATTAGGTAAGTTACCACGTGGTTTAACTGTAGACCTGCGCGGTATGAGCCAGACACTTACCGATACACTCGATAGCTTACAAACCGGTTTGTTGGTTGCGGTATTAGTTATATTCCTGATGCTGTCGGCTAACTTCCAGTCGTTCAAGGTATCGCTGGTAGTATTGTCAACGGTGCCGGCAGTATTGTTCGGGTCGTTGCTGCTCCTTAAGTTAACGGGGGCAACACTCAACCTGCAATCATACATGGGTATGATTATGTCGGTAGGTGTATCCATATCAAACGCGGTACTATTGGTTACCAACGCCGAGGAGTTAAGGAAGGCCAATGGCGATGCACTTAAGTCTGCAAAAGAAGCGGTAGCTTTACGTGTAAGGCCAATTATGATGACCAGTTTGGCGATGGTTGTAGGTATGATTCCTATGGCATCGGGCCTTGGTGAAGGCGGTGACCAGACATCACCTTTAGGCCGTGCGGTTATTGGTGGTTTGCTTGCATCAACATTTGCTGCATTGTTAATATTGCCGCTTGTTTTTGCCTGGGTACAAGGCAATGCATCTACCGAATCTGTTTCATTAGACCCTGAAGATAAAGAAAGTAAATTTTATGTTCCACAGCACCACCATGAAGATCACAAGTAATAAATTAATTTTAGCCCTGAGTGCATTGGTTATATGCACCGGCTTACTGAGCTCATGCGGCTCGGACAAAAAAGAAAAAGAAGAGCAAGAACAAACCGTACGCGATGAAAATGCTATCGACACACCTGCGGTTGTATTGGTTCCTGTTAAAAAAGGAAAACTGGGCAGCAAAATAGCTATCCCCGGCGAATTGATACCCTACCAGGAAGTTGATCTTTATGCAAAGATAAGCAGCTACGTACAAAAGCTTTTAGTAGATATAGGTTCTGAAGTTCATAAGGGGCAATTGCTTGTTACTTTAGAAGCACCGGAAATTAACTCGCAGCTTGCCGAAGCGCAATCGCGCATTAAGCAGCAGGAAGCAGTATACTATGCAAGTAAAGCAACTTATGACAGGTTGTTAAGCACCAGCAAAACGCCGGGAACAGTATCGCAGAATGACCTGGAACAGGCCGAAGCGAAAAAGAACTCTGACCTGGCTAACGTTGAAGCTGCAAAATCCGCTTACAAAGAAGTAGCCGCAAACCTTGCATACTTACAGATTCGCGCTCCGTTTGATGGTGTAATTACAGCACGTAACGTAAATTTAGGTGCATATGTAGGCCCGGGCCACGGAACAGATCCTTTATTAGTATTGCAGGATCAAAACCGTATGCGTTTGGTTATATCTGTACCTGAAAGTTATACAGGCGGTTTAAAAAATAAAGATAAGGTAACCTTTAGCGTAGCAGCGTTGCCAAATCATAAATTTACTGCAGAAGTAAACAGGTTGGCCGGTGCATTAGATACCAGGTTAAGGGCTGAACGCCTTGAAATGGACGTTTACAATAAAGACAAAAATTTATTACCGCATATGTTTGCCGAAGTTGACGTACCACTGCCATCAAGAGACAGCACTATCATTGTTCCTAAAACTGCGGTTGTAGCATCTACCGAGAAGGTGTTTATCATCAAGGTAGTCAATAAACATGCTGTTTGGGTTGATATCAGTAAAGGATTTTCAACAGCAGAAGAAACTGAAGTTTATGGAAACATAAAGAAAGGTGATACCGTGGTAATGAAAGCATCTGAAGAAATACGTGATGGATCGCCGGTAAGGCCAACTCCTGCTAATCAGAACAAAGCTGCAGATGATGCAAGGAAAAACGAACCTGATAGCCAACAACCTGGAACAGGCACTACTTCTTCATCAGGAAGTGCTTCATCTGGTGGAAGCGGTAGCGGAAGTAAAAAGCAATAAAAAGTCAATAAATTTACTTTGCAATATGAAACAGCATCTGTTAATTAACAGATGCTGTTTTTGTATTAAGAAGTAAAAAGTCTTGAAAGCTTTGTATCCTTATAAAAAGGAAATTATGTTAAAATGGTGCGTTGCGATTGCTATTGGCAATCAATTATTGCCAACGGCCACCACCGCCGCCACGGTTATCACGGTCGCCGCGATCTCTGCCGCCGCCTGAGTAACCACCGCCACCACCACCAGAGTAGCCGCCACCACGGTTGCCGCCACCTGAATAGCCACCGCCACCACGGTTGCCACCGCCAGAATAACCACCGCCGCCTCTGCGATCAGTAGATTTCTTTTCTTCTGCCTGGCTAACTGCAATAGATCTGCCTTTAACTTCAGCGCCGTTTAAGCCTTCGATAGCTTTTTGTGCACTTTCAGACTCTGGCATTTCAACAAAGCCAAATCCTTTGCTTCTGCCTGTTTCTCTGTCGATAATTAGTTTAACGGTACTAACTTCACCATAAGCTTCGAAAAGCTCTCTTAAATCAGCTTCCTGTAATGAAAATGGAAGACTTCCTACAAATATGTTCATTAAAAATTTAATTTATAACGGCCAAGACTACTTTGCTCGCCGCTTTTGTTACCACCAAATATAAAAGATATTTGATGATTAAAGCTATTAATTAAAAATACCTGCACATTGTTTTTACTTTTTTTTTAAAGTATATTTTCTATAAGGTAATTTTTGTTGTTCAACTTAAATTCCTGGCCCTTTTTTAAACCCTTAAGCTGTAAGCCAATAGGCGATGCCGGAGATACGGCAAAATAGTTTTTGCCATCTATACTAATTAAACCTGCGCTTATAGACAGGTAAAAGTTTCCGTTGTTAGTGATTACCAGGCTGCCGGGATCAGCGCGGTCGTTTCCGAGCAAAGGATTTATGGCATTGAGGGCTACCTTAAGTTTGTTTGCCTCGTTTAACTGTTTAAGGTTACGCTCGGTTTCCTGGCTCATCATTTCGCGGCCGGTTTCATATTTATCGCCGGCACTGCTTTTGGTATCGTCACTGGCAGCCTGCTGCGCATCATTAATGGCTTGTTGTGCAGCTTCCATACGTTGTACAACATGCCTCAGGCAATGATCATGAAGTTCTTTTTTAAGGTTTACAGACACAGGCGCAATATATCTGAAAATTTGATTGATTTGAGTTTGATTAAAAAAATAAAAGTCCCCGTACACTCGCTGCTTGGGGACTTTCAACCTAAACCTTATCACAATTATAAATGCGGGTTGCATTTATATTATCAGTAACGTAAAAAAATACCGTTAAGTTTTTAGCGTATAAAAAAATGTTGTTAACTGACTTAAAAATGATAATTCCTTAAAATCAGTTAAACATAGGCATCTTAATTTTCGCCAAAGGGTTTTAAGCATAGTTGAAATTTAGAATTTGATAAAAATATCATGCGGCTTTAAAAAAGGTATTTTTACGTATAAAAGCGGCTCTAATTTTTTTTCTTTACAACGGATTTAATAACCTTGTCAAAAATCATAATGCATGTTACGTTTGTGAACAATGTTTCGTAATGTATTATGATACAATTTAACTGAAAATATGAACAGGAAGCAGACACTTAAAATAAGAGAATTTAAAACTACCTTAATTCTTTTTACTATAGTATTAGCAATAATGAGCCTTGTGGCATTTATGCCTTCAAAAAATATAGAAAGCATAGCCCGTAACGGAATTGCAAATAATTCTAAGTAAATAATTTAAGCGGTTAAAAGATACTGCGGTTCGCTCCGCCGTCAACCTGTATTGTGGTGCCGCTTATATAGCCGGCTTGTGCCGATGCAAGAAAGGTAACCAACGCCGCAAGTTCTTCGGGCTTTCCAATTCGGCCCAGCGGGATATTTTTAGCCCTGTCCTTCATTGCTTCTTCCGGATCTGCATCTTTCGGCAGGGTGTGCTTTAAACGGTCGGTTAAGATCATGCCAGGCGCCACGTTGTTAACTGTAATGTTGTAAGGCCCAAATTCATCTGCCATTAATTTGGCCATCCCTACAATACCCATTCTCATACTTGTCGATAGTACAGAATTTGCAAGCACTGCTTTTACAGATCCGCTTATGATATTGATAATACGCCCGCTTCCGGTTTTTTTCATATAGGGCAATACCATCCGGCTTGTACGGGCAACGCTAAGCAGATTCAGTTCAAAGGCCTTTTGCCATGCGTCATCGTCAAAGTTTTCAAACTTATCAAAAGGAGGGCCGCCGGCATTATTTAATAATATGTCTATATGGCCATAAGCTGCTCCGGCTTTCTCAATAAATATCTGCAATTGCCCAACGTCTGCTACATCAACAAGTATGGCAACCACTTTATTGCCGGTTTCAGCTTCAATTTCTGTTGCAGCTTTCTTTAACTCTTCCTCATTTCTTGAACCGATTATAACCAGTGCGCCTTCGGCAGATAAGGAAAGTGCGATAGCTTTTCCTAAACCTTTACTTGCCGCCAAAACAACGGCAACCTTGTTTTTTAAATTCAGTTCCATATAAGTTCAGATTATTTAACCAGCTTTATTGATCTTTTTTCTTTTTTCAATGCTCAGCAAAAAAGCGGGCAGTAAGGTAAGGTTACTAAACATGGCAACCAATAAGGTAACAGAAAGTAAGATACCTAAGGCTTTGGTACTGCCAAAAGTAGATGCCGCAAAAATGCCGAAACCGAAAAATAGAACAATGGCAATATAGATCATGCTGATACCGGTTTCCCTAATGGTATCAGATACGATAGTAGAGATGCTTTTGCTGGTGTTTCTTAATTCCTGCCTGTACCGGGTAATGAAATAAATTGTCTGGTCAGACGAGATTCCCATTGCTATGCTGAAGATAAGTATGGTTGACGGTTTTAGCGGTATCCCGAAAAATCCCATTATTCCGGCCGTTATGATAAGCGGTATAAGATTCGGTAATAGCGAAACGGCAATCATACGGATACCTCTGAACAAGATCCACATTACACCTGCAATTAAAAATATGGCCCAGGCAAGGCTCTCATAGAGGTTTTTAACCATGTAGTTGGCTCCTTTTATAAATATGATGCTGGACCCCGTTAACTCAACATGATATTTGGCCGGGTCGAAAATGGAGTCTATTCTCGGTTGCAAGTTTTCAAGCACTTTATTCATTTGTTTAGAACCTACATCAACCATTTCAAAACTTGCGCGGGTAAAACGGCGGTTGTTATCCAGGTAATTGTGCAGCATATTGGTGCTTTTGCCAGAGTTACCTGCATAACCGAGAATAAAGCCTTGCTCCATACTGGTAGGTAAACGGTAAAAGCTGCTATCACCCCCATAAAAAGCCTGGGTAGAGAATTTCAATGCTTGTATGAGGGATAGTGATCCGCTAAATTCGGGATAAGAGGAGATCAGTTTTTCCAGTTTATCAACCTTATGAATTACGGCCTGGCTCATAACGCCATTTTTTCTTTTTGTATCGATGCTTACCTCAAGTGGTAAAACTCCATTAAAATTATTCTCGAAAAATTGCAGATCGGTTAGTGCGTTGCTGGTTTTAGGGAGATCATCTACCACATAACCGTTTACATTAATAAGCGATAAACCGTAAGTGCAAACTATAACCAAAACTATTGTAACCAGGTAAATAGCCTTGCGATGGTTGTGTACCAGATTGTCTAACTGTAATAAAAAGGCTTGCATCAGTTTCCTGTCGCGGATGCCGCTTTGCCTTGCCTTTGGGTTAGGCAGGTAGCTGAAAATAATAGGTATCAACACCAGGCTCAACGCAAAAGTGACCATAATGCTCAGCGAAGCAACCAGGCCGAATTGCGTTAATAATTCGCTATTTGTAAAGCATAATACGCCAAAACCAATAGCCGTGGTAACATTGGCAATAAAGGTGGTAATGCCCACTTTTTCAATTACGGTGTTAAGCGCCTGCAGTTTATTGCCGGTATGGCTGTATTCAAAATAGTATTTGTTAAGGATAAAAACACTGTTTGGCACACCTATAATTACTACCAGCGGCGGGATAATACCCGTGAGGATAGTGATCTCATAATGCATTAACACCAATATACCCAGGCTCCAGGTAACGCCCAGCAACACTACCAGTACCGGAAAAATTACCGGGTAGCCCGAACGGAAAATAATTAAAAGTATGAATGCGGTAATTAATAAAGAAAGCCCCAGGAAAAGCGAAAATTCTTTTTTCATTAAATCGCCGGCTATAGTACGGATATGCGGCAAGCCCGAATAGTGCAGCCTGATTCCTTCCCTTTTTTCAAAAGCCTGGCCTTCTTTTTTTATGCTGTTCAGAATAGGAACGCGTAAGGGAGTATTTAAGATCTTTCCATCAAAGGTTATTGCCATTAAAGTGGCCTGGTTGTTTTTACTCAATATCAAACCTTTGTAAAAGGGGAGGGCTGCTATCCGGCTTTTTAAGCTATCGGTAGCCTGCTGGCTTGACAATGGTGCCTTAACAAGCGGGTCTAACATAAAACGGTGCTTAATGGTATCTTTTTGCAGGTTATACAGATTCGCAATAGAAATAACACCTGTTATGCCTTTTATTTGTTTAATGCGATTGGCTGTTTGATACCAATCGTTAAATACGTCTTTGTTAAATATTTTATCAGATTTAAAGCCAAGCACCATGGTACTGGCATCCTGCCCAAACAGCGATTTAAACTGCATATAGCGAATATAAGCCGAATCTGTAACGGGCAGCACCTTGCCGCCATTGAACGTAATGCGAACCTGGCTGGCTTTGTAACCCATAAAAACACTCGCTGCAATTATTATTGACAATACGAGCATCCGGTTTTTTAATATAACATCAGCAAGCTTTTTCCAAAACATTTATAGCGCTTTAATAGGAATGCTAAACTACAAAAATAGATAATGCTGTTGGTTGATATTGTGACAATGTTTTACATTGTGCAGATTTGTAAGGCGATGCAAAGAATCAATTTATTTGTCCGGTGCCTTTAACTGCTGTTGTTTGATGAGAAAAGTATTAAAAAGTTTTGGTTATGCCTTTAAAGGTATCCGGTACGCTACAGTTAGCCAGCTAAATTTCAGGATCCATATCGGCGCTACCATCATAGCCGTTGCGCTCGGTTTGTTTCTGCACATAGCCGTAACCGAATGGCAATGGATAGCTGTAAGTATCACCCTGGTGCTGGTGACCGAAATTTTTAATACCATGATAGAAACATTGGTAGACCTGGTATCGCCGGGATATAATGAAAAGGCCGGGCATATAAAAGATATGAGTGCCGGTGCCGTAGTAATAGCCGCTGCATTTGCTATATTAAACGGAGTTATTATTTTTTTACCAAAACTGCTGGCACTTGTAAATCATGCTGCATAAAACCCGCGGAATAGTATTAAAAACCACCGACTACGGCGAAGCCAGCGTTATAGTACAGGTTTTTACCGAAAAGCTTGGCCTGCAAACTTATATGGTTAAAGGAGCGCGCAAGCCCAGGGCCAAAGTAGGCCGCAATATGCTGCAGCCTTTGCACTTGCTTGATATGGTGGTGTATCATAAAAACACCGGAACCATGCAGCACATTAAAGAGCTGAAAAATGCGCCTATTTTAAGTACCCTGCCTTATGATGTTGTAAAAAGCAGCATCGCCATGTTTTTAAATGAGGTATTGTTTAAAGCGATTAAGCACCAAAGCGTGGATGAGAATCTTTTCGGGTTTATTTTTAGCGGTATAGAATGGCTGGATCATCAAACCGAAGGGCTTGCCAATTTTCACCTTGTTTTTCTGGTGCAGCTTACGCGCTACCTTGGGTTTTATCCCGACAGGTACCTGATGGACGAAGCTGATTTTTTTGATCTTAAAAACGGCATATTTTCGCGCTATAAGCCCGATAGTTTATCTTATCTGTCTCCGCCCCACACACAGAATTTTTCTAAGCTGCTTCAATGCAATTTTGAAAATACAGCAAAATTAAAATTGGTAAACGACGAGCGGCGCTTCCTGTTGCAAAAACTGCTTGACTATTTTGCGCTGCATATAGAAAGCTTTGGCAACGTACGCTCGCACGAGGTACTTGAAGAAGTGCTGGGTTAAAATGTTTGAATGCATTAGTTTTTTAAATTATTTAAGAAGATTAGCAGTCTTTTTTAAATATATCTAAAACATTACGCTGTAATCTGCCGGATAGCTTTTATATTTATAATTCCATACCAATAATTATAACCCTGTGCTATGCAGCAACCAAAACGTTTACTTTCTATCGATGTGCTTCGCGCTGTAAATATGTTTTTCATGATCTTTGTGAACGACCTGAGCGGCGTTAAAGATGTACCGCTGTGGATAGATCATGTTAAAGCAAAGGAAGACGGTATGCACTTTGCAGATACTATTTTCCCCATCTTTCTTTTTATCGCCGGGCTTTCCATTCCCCTGGCAATCGGTCGCCGGTTAAGTAAAGGTGATTCTTTTGCTACAGTAGGCTCTTACATTTTGCTGCGTGCCTTTGCGCTTATTGTAATGGGCTTTTTTCACGTAAACATGGAGGAATATAGCAGTGCAGCCATATTACCTTTAGGTGTTTGGGAACTTTTGCTTACGCTGAGTTTTTTTCTGATCTGGATGGACTACCCTGAAACACTAGCCAAGACGACAAAGTACATATTGACCGGTATTGGTGTTGTCATACTGATTGGCCTTGCAGTATTATATAAAGGCGGTACATCGCAAGAGCCGGTGGGCCTGCATCCATCATGGTGGGGCATTTTAGGAATAATCGGCTGGGCATACCTTGTTTGCGCCGGGGTTTATTTATTAACCAAAGGCAATTTCAATGCTTTGATAATAGCATTACTGGTTTTGATTGCAGTTAATATCCTGGTGCATATAAAAATAATAACAGGCAAATTGTGGGTGATAAATGATGGCGCATCAGATTCGCTGATGATGTTCGGCGTTATTATTTCTCTGCTTTACTCAAAAATTATAGAAAAAAATACTTATAGCCGCTTGCTATTGATCTTTGCCATTACCGGGATACTGTTGATAGCCTTAGGCTTTGTAGTACGGCCTTACACCGAGGGGATTTCAAAAATAAGGTCGACCCCGTCATGGGTATTTATCTGTACCGGTTTGGGCGTATTGGTTTTTGATCTGTTGATCTGGCTGGTTGATGTTAAGGGCAAAGTGAACTGGTTTAAGATAATTAAGCCCGCCGGCACCAGCACCTTAACCTGCTACCTGATCCCTTACTTAATGGTTGCTATTTTCTACATTGCAAATTTCAGGTATCCGCATATGTTCAATTATGGCACGGGTGGTATTATCCGTTCGTTCGCTGTATCATTTATCGTGATTTTCATAACCGGGTTTCTCGAGAAAAGAAGGCTTCGTCTTAAAATATAAATCGTTAATAATATTATCATGAATAACAAAAGGCCGTTCAATAGCGGAATGTTTAAAGCAGTTTTAGTATTGATGTTTTTGACTGTAAGCACTATCAGCATACAGGCGCAAACTAAGAAAGTGGTTATAGGATATATAGGTGGTTTTAAAGGCCTCGCTAATATTGATGTGGTTGATGCCGCTAAACTCACACACATCAACTATGCTTTTGTGGATATTAAAGATAACCGCGCATGGCTTCACCGGGAGGCAACAGATACCATTAATCTGAGGCGTTTGGTTGAATTAAAAAAGAAAAATCCTGCCTTAAAGGTGCTGATATCCATAGGCGGCTGGACATGGAGCGGCAAGTTTTCTGATGCAGTACTAAGCGATACTTCACGGCAGGGATTTGCAGCCAGTGCTGTTGCCATTTTAAGCAGGTTTAACCTGGATGGCATAGACATAGACTGGGAATATCCGGGCAGGCCGGGGTATGACGGCAACGTTTATCGCCCGGAAGATAAACAGAACTATACCCTTATGTTTAAGGAAATAAGAAGGCAACTGGATGACTTACAAAAGCAGACCGGTAAAAAATACCTGATCACTACAGCCGCCGGTGGCTTTAAAAATTTTCTGGATCATACAGAAATGGGCATTGCCCAGCAATATCTGGACTATATTAACCTGATGACCTATGATCTTACCGCAGGCAAACTTGCAGCACATCATACAGCCTTATACCCATCAAACGCTTACTCGGTACACAATGATGCTGACGATGCTGTAAAAAACTTTGAAAATGCAGGTGTCCCATCATCAAAATTGGTAATGGGTATAGCCTTTTACAGCCACACGCTTAATTTAAAAGAAGGAGCGAAAGGTTTGGGCGATTCTATTGTAATGCGCGAGAAAAATTTAGGATATACTTCTATTAAAGACAGTTTATTAAAAGTACCCGGCTATAAAGTACACAGAGATAAGGACGCTAAAGCTGATTATATTTTTAATCCTGCGAACCACGAATTTATCACTTACGATGATGAATATTCCGTAAAGCAGAAGTGCAAATACGTGTTGAAGAATGATATGGGAGGCGTAATGTTTTGGGAGTATAACGATGATTTAAAAGAATACCTGCTAAACGAAATCAACGCAGATTTAAAATAGCAGGCATAAAAAAAGAGAAAGACTGGCCTTCTCTTTTAAATAACTGATCTCATCATTATCATAAAGAACTAATTGGTTAGATCGATAAAAATAATTAAGCAAATATAATATCTAATATTTTTGACCCGGGCTATTTAACAGAAATTTAACATCGTTATTTACTAACAATAGTGGAGTACAAGCCTACTTTTTAACATTAATAAATAGCGTTGGCTTACAACAGATAAGGTTTTATTGTTTGTTGCCGAGCCATAATAATGCATCCATTATTAGCTTTGCTTCCATCTCGCTGCCAAAGGTGTATGACAATGTTTTATTAGTATTATCATATTTATGCTCGTAATCCATATCGTTGTGGCCCATATTAAAATATATCATTTTATATTTAAGATTGGTCCACACAACTGGGTAATAGCCGCTATGCCATATCTCGCTTTGCTTTGGCCCGGTTCCTAAAGGGAAACTCGCAGAGTCTATAGCGCAAAGGATTTTAATGTCGGGATTTTTGCGCAGGTCGTTTTCCCACCTGTACCACTCGTTTGGCGATGTTTTAAATGTCGCCGGCATATTTTTGGTTGCTCCAAAAGACCTGTCTACATCCAGAACAGCGGGAGAGGGGCGCCATATATTGCTTACATACTGGCCCGATCCTAAAAAGGTGTTGTGATACCAATCCCAGTTTTGGGGATAGGCAGACGGTGTTAATGCAAAAGCCGAAAAGTGGAAACCTATCCAGGCGCCGCCATTTTCCATATACTTTTGAAAAGCTTCGCGCTGTGCAGGTTCATCGGGCCGGGTGTCTAAAAATATAACAACCTGGTAATGCGATAAAAATTCGGCATTTAGGTTGTTCCAGTTGCGGGTAGAATCGTAGCTAAAGTTATATTTTTTAGCCATCAGCGGGAACCATTTATTGGCTTCGTGCACAAAGCTGATGTGGGCGAGGTCTTCTTTACCAGTGTAAAAAGCTATTACATTAAATTTAGGCTTTTTATTTTGCGCGTAAAGGTTTGTGTCAATCAGAAAAAAAGCTGATAAAAGTATTGCCGAGATTATGGCAAACCTGATTTTTAGGAGATGTTTCATAAGGGTTTTATAAACTGGTGCAGTAAAGTTAATAAAACCCTTGTGATTCGAAAATGCTTAATACAATCCGGATAAACTGAAAAGCCAGGCGTACGATAAATTGATTACTGCGTGCCTGGCTCTAAACAGGTAGAATTGTCGACTGATATGTAGCTTCTCAGCTTAAAATGGCAAGTATTATTTCCATCCCATAAGCTTTGGCAAAAAGATTTACAAAGTTGAATATGAATTTAAGTTTATAATCTTCCCAAAGGTTAAGGATGGGGTAGATGTCAACTTTTTGAACCAGCACCTTATCCATAACGAACATAAAGTCGTCGGTTTGCTGCTCAACAAGTGCTTTAAGGTCATTATAAAAAGTAGACTCTGAGATTGTATATAAAAAACGCATTTGTATATCAATCTTCTTAAAAACATCCAGTCGGGGTATCTCAATTATATTGTCGTTGTCATCCTGCGATAGTTCCAGGCGTACGGCAATATCACTTTCAGTATCCCGCGGGTAAGGCATGTCGTAAGCATCAAAAATTTTAAGTCCGTTTATGTTCCCGCTTACGCCTAATACATAAAAGAAATCCTTTCGTATCACATCATAAAAGTAACGCTCGTTAAAATGACTTAGGGGCCTTGTCATTGCGTTAGCCAGCCAGTATAGATTACGTTCGCCCATTGTGCTCATATTATTCCTTCTCATTCCCGATCATAATTTGTTACCCTAAATTTAACGGATAACAGATTTAGATGGATTTATTGCGAACGTTAAATAGCCGAAATGAATAAAGTGAATGGGTTGAGCGTGTAAAATTAGCTTTATCAAAAAATTAAATTACTATGAAACAATGCGTTAAAATGCACTTGCAGAAAATTGTAAAATATTTTTTGAATAAAAGGTTTAAGCTTCTATATTTGCAGTCCCAAACACAAGGGAGCTTAGCTCAGCTGGTTCAGAGCATCTGCCTTACAAGCAGAGGGTCACTGGTTCGAACCCAGTAGCTCCCACTTCATAAACCCTTTAGATTAAGTTCTAAGGGGTTTTTTGTTGCCTTCAACTTTTGTCACCCTATCAATGTGTGCAAATCGCTTGCAAATGTTTGCAAATTTTACCGCAACCCAACCGGGTTAATGATTTGATTAATTACATACAATTTACGAAAAATTACTGGTACTATCAAGACAAAAATGATAATCCCCCTTCCCCCCGGTGGTCCAAGTGGGGAGTATCCCCCTATTCTCATCACCCCCATGCCGCCCCCCTTCCCGGATGGGACTTGCTCCGAGAATCGTAATGTAATTTTCGATGGAAATAAATAAGCTTTTTAAAAAACGACCCTGTTTTTGAAAATTGGAGATTCGTGTAAAAATTTTTTTAATAAAAATCCTGTTGAAATATTACCCTTTAGGATTGATGTCGTCTTCCAAAAAACTTCTTCATAAATTCCGTCAATTAAAATAACTTAGCCTAATTGAATCGTTCGCAACCGAGCCTGTATAATTATATTTAATAACCTGAAAATGAGCTTTAATAACATACTTGAAAAATATAGAAAAACTTCATTTTCAGAACGAGATAAGGGCAACAGGTTTGAAAGGCTAATGCAAGCCTATTTACAAACAGACCCTAAGTACGCTTATTTATTTAAAAATGTTTGGCTATGGAATGAGTTTCCGGGAAAACTGGATTTAGGTGGCGGTGATACGGGAATTGATTTAGTTTCCTTGACACATGACGGCGATTATTGGGCGATTCAATGTAAATGTTTTCAGGAGGATGCAGTTATAGATAAACCAGCCGTTGATTCATTTCTGTCAACGTCAAGTAGAAAATTCAAAGGCGTAAATTTACAAACTACCGGATTTGCTCAAAGGCTTTGGATTTCCACCACAAATCATTGGGGTGCCAATGCTACCGAAGCTATAAAAAATCAGCACCCGCCTGTTACAAGAGTTAATCTAACAGATTTACAGGATGCTCCTGTTGATTGGCATAAATTAGAGGAAGGCGTACACGGCGAGCTTGCCCGCTTAGCGAAGCACCCGATAAAAGCCCATCAAAAAGAAGCCTTACAAAAAACCAACATTCACTTTTCCAGTAACGACCGTGGTAAACTGATAATGGCTTGCGGTACGGGAAAAACATATACATCACTCCGTATAGCTGAAAATGAAACGAAAGGCAATGGGCTTGTCTTGTTCTTAGTGCCGTCTATCGCTTTAGTTGGTCAAACCCTCAGAGAATGGTCTGCACAAGCTGTTGAACCTATTAATGCTATTTGCATTTGTTCTGACCCCGAAATCAGCAAAAAGAAAACACAGCATGATGATAGTGATGGATTTAGTGTTGTGGATTTAGCGTTACCCGCTTCAACTAACGTTAATGAAATACTTCATCAGTTCAACCAAATTAGAAATGGTGGTCACAAAGGTTTGACCGTTGTATTTTCGACCTATCAATCAATTGAAGTTATATCAAGGGCACAAAAAGAGTTAAATAAACTCAACGAGGGTTTTAGTGAGTTTGATTTAATTATTTGTGACGAAGCGCACCGTACAACTGGTGTTTCATTAGCCGGGGAAGATGAATCTGCTTTTACTAAAGTCCACGACAACGCATTTATAAAGGCGAAGAAACGTCTTTACATGACCGCTACGCCACGTTTATACAGCGACGACACAAAGAGCAAGGCAGCCCAAGCAGATGCCTTATTGTGCTCAATGGATGACCCTAAGCTGTATGGCGATGAAATTTATAGAATAGGTTTTGGTGAAGCAGTTGAAAGGGATTTACTTACGGATTATAAGGTATTAATTTTAACACTTAGCGATAAAGATGTTCCACCAGCTATACAAAATATGATAGCCGGCTATGAAAGTGAAATAAACACAGATGATGCATCGAAGTTGATTGGCTGTATCAATGCATTATCCAAGCAGATTTTAGGTGATGAAGGCATTATTAAAGATACTGACCCTAATCCTATGCGCAGGGCGGTAGCTTTTTGCCAAAGTATAGCTGCATCAAAAAGGATAACTGAGACATTTAATTCGACCACCGAAGTATACAATAATTCTTTGCCTACTGAAAAGCGAGAGCAAATGGTATCGGTTAGCTCTGAACATATCGACGGCACAATGTCAGCTCCAAAGCGGGATGAATTATTAGGTTGGTTGAAAGCGGAAACTAAGAATAATGAGTGCCGTATCCTTACAAATGTACGTTGCCTTAGCGAAGGTGTGGACGTGCCGTCACTGGATGCAGTAATGTTCTTATCCGCAAGAAACTCACAGGTTGATGTGGTTCAATCTGTGGGACGTGTAATGCGTAGAGCACCCGGCAAAAAATATGGCTATATAATTATTCCAGTAGTAGTACCGTCCGATATTGAACCAAACGTTGCTTTAAATGATAATGAAAGATATAAGGTAGTTTGGACGGTATTAAATGCATTACGTGCCCATGATGACCGCTTTAACGCTACTGTAAACAAAATAGAGCTTAATAAAAAAAAGCCTGAACAAATTTTAGTTGGCAAGCCGGAATATTCGTTTGACAATGATGGTGCATCGGTATTAGCTGAGCCGGAAGCGCAATACGGCGACAAAAAATCTACAGCCAGCAGCATTAACCAACAACTTGCAATGCAATTTGAGCAATTACAAGAAGTTGTTTTTGCTCGTATGGTGCAAAAAGTTGGTGACCGCAGGTATTGGGAGCAGTGGGCGAAAAATGTGGCAGAAATTGCTGAACGCCAAGTTGAACGCATCAACCGGTTAATAAATGAAGACAACACGCATAAAAAGGCATTTGAAGATTTTTTAAGCGGCTTACAAAAGAATATAAATCCGAGTATTTCTCAGCAAGAAGCGGTAGAAATGTTATCTCAACACATTATTACCAAGCCAGTATTTGAAGCATTATTTGAGGGGTATTCGTTTGTAAAGAATAACCCTATCTCAGTTTCTATGCAAACGATGCTTGACTTACTGGAAGCACAAGCCATAGAAAAGGATACCGAAACTTTACAACGATTTTATGATTCAGTGAGAATGCGGGCTTCAGGTATTGATAATGCCGAGGGCAAGCAACGGATAATAATTGAGTTGTACGATAAATTTTTCAAGTCTGCTTTTCCTAAAATGGTGGAAAAGTTAGGTATCGTCTATACACCTGTGGAAGTAGTGGATTTTATAATTCATTCTGTAGATGATGTTTTGAAAAAGGAATTTGGCAGAAACATAAGCGATGAAAATATTCATGTACTTGACCCTTTTACTGGTACAGGTACTTTTATCACACGTTTGCTACAAAGCGGATTGATTTCCGCAGAGGACTTGAAACGCAAATACAAAAATGAGATTCATGCTAATGAAATCGTTTTATTGGCTTATTACATTGCTGCCGTGAATATTGAAAATGCTTTCCATGATGCTGTAGGTGAAACTGAGTATTCAGCGTTTGATGGCATTTGCTTGACAGATACATTTCAGTTAGGTGAAACGGATGGAAATTATAAACTTCATAAAGATATGTTTCCACAAAACTCGGAACGGGTTGCAAAGCAAAAAGCAGCCCCTCTTCGAGTAATAATTGGAAATCCCCCTTATTCTGTCGGACAGAAATCTGAAAACGATAATGCGCAGAACCAAAAATATGAAAAGTTGGATGCCAGAGTTGAGACTACTTATGCAAAAGTGAGTAAGGCAACATCAGTAAAAGCTTTATACGATTCGTATATAAAAGCATTCAGATGGAGTACTGACCGTTTAGATTCAAAACATGGCGGAATTATTTGTTTTGTTTCAAACGGGGCATGGATAGACGGTAACGGAATGGACGGATTTAGAAAAAGCTTAGAAACTGAATTTTCATCGATTTACATTTTCAACCTTAGGGGAAATCAACGAACAAGCGGTGAACTGTCAAAAAAGGAAGGCGGAAAAATATTTGGTTCAGGTTCACGCACACCCATTTCAATTACATTGTTAGTAAAAAATCCGTTGAAGACGGAGCAAGAATCAGAAATTAACTATCATGATATAGGTGATTATTTAAACAGAGAGGAAAAATTAAGTATAATAAAAAACTTCAAAGTCATCAATAATCCAGAGATTAAATGGAAGAGAATAACTCCTAATGAGCACGGTGATTGGATTAGCCATAGGAATGATAAGTTTGAAGAGCTTACGCCGATTGCACCCGTTAATAAATACGATACAAAATCTGAGAGTTATTTCACCACTTATTCATTAGGCGTTAATACCAGTAGAGATGCGTGGTGTTACAATTTCTCAAAAGTAAAATTAGGAGTAAACATTTCCAATTCTATTGATTTTTACAATAATCAAGTAATAAAGTTTAAAGAAGAGCGAAAGACCAAATCTAACCTTACATCTGATTCGTTTATTGATGTAAACCCGGCAGAAATAAGTTGGGACAGAGGTCTGAAAAATAGCTTAAACAGTTTAAGAACATTAGATTATAACAGAGAGAATATCATTCTAAGTTCGTATCGACCGTTTTGTAAGCAAAATTTATATTTTGATAAGGTTTTAAACGCTATGCTTTATCAGAACACAAAATTGTTTCCTAATCAGCTTAAAAGTAATGTAATAATTTGTGTGTCATCTGTCGGTGCGAACAATGGGCTATCGTTATTAATCAGTAAGGACATGGCGAATTTGCATTTTAACGGAGACACTCAATGCTTTCCCCTTTACTATTATGAAGACCGTCAACTGCAAAGCCCGGGATTATTTGATGTTGCAAACGAAAGTGAATTCATTAGACGTGACGGCATAAGCGAGTTCATATTCAACCGTGCAATTAGCATATACGGTAAAAATGTAACCAAAGAAGATATTTTTTATTACGTCTACGGCTTTTTGCATAACCGTGAATATCGCATCTTATTTGCTAACGACTTAAAAAAGATGTTACCTCGTCTGCCATTGGTTGAAGATGTTCGAGACTTTTGGAAGTTTAGTAAAGCAGGGCGTGCATTAGCTGACCTACATATTAACTATGAAACTGTTCCGGCTTACGATAAGATAACAGTAACCGGTACCGAAACCAGTTTTTATGTAGTTGAAAAGATGCGTTTTCCTAAGAAAGACCAAAAGGACACTATACTTTACAATAGCAAAATTACTATCACTAACATACCCGCCGAAGCTTACGATTATGTTGTCAATGGTAAAAGCGCTATTGAGTGGGTTATGGAAAGGTACGCTATCACAACTCACAAAGACAGTGGAATAGTAAATGACCCCAATGACTGGTGTAAAGAAGTTGGCAATCCACGCTATATTTTAGATTTGCTTTTAAGTGTGATTAATGTTAGCGTACAAACGGTAAAAATTATTGAGGGGCTTCCGACGGTAATCTTTGATTAGAACTGATTAATATAAAACATTGAGGTATTTCGTAAAGTATTTGTTTATTTGATTGATTAGCAAGAAATGCATATGGAGTTATATATAGTAAAAGTGTTGCATTTTGAAAATTTCATAAACAGCATTTTTCACCTGACAAACTTAAAAAACGCTGTTTTTAGTAATAGTAGCTTAAAAGCCCTTAGCAGAAACTATTACTGAACCCGGAGAGATTCGAACTCTCGACAATGATTTAGAGTCATTAAATCTACCACCTTACCTACACTAAACAGAGTATTTTAAGAGCTCCGGCGATAGTGTACAACTTAATGAGCCAAATCATTAACTCTGTGCAAAAAAATGCTCCCTTTTTTACTTTGCTTATCAGTCTTACTTCATTATTCTTATCACGGCACCCCGTCATTGGCATATTATTGTAAAAAACTTCTATTGAAGACGTACCATCCGCGCAAAATCCGCCTGAGCAAAATCGTTTATTTTCAAAATTTATTTTCAATTTTAATAAAGCGCTGGATAATAACTGGAGTCCGAATGAGACAAGGTAAATGTTAACTTATTTGCGAAAATTATATAATAGTATAAGAAGCCCTTTAAAATTTGAAATTTATAAACTATCAAGTCCCCATGCCTCTACCTATATTAAAATTATTAACTGTATATCCCCTCCTTACCACCCTCCCGGTAACCCCCATTACCCCGATAAGTGTACGGGAATAGTCTGAAAGGGACTATACACTAAACTTTTTTAAAATTTTCAGTTATTTTTAATAATAAAAAACCGAATCGGTGTTCCGTAGATGTCGGCTTTTTTTAATATACGTATTTAGCTTGTACTAAAGGAAAATTTGAATACAGTTTTACCGTCGCGTCAGTTCTGATTAATCTCCCTCTGTGAATTCCCTGTACCAGTTCGCCTTCAATCTGTTCTAAATGTAAACGTTGTAATTGAGGGTTTTCGAAAGTAGTTATCCAAAACCTCCGACCTTCATATGTGACCTTTAGATTCTTCATCTTAAAATCGTCACATTTTATATTCACCATGTGTGATAAAAACTTATAATAGGTTGGATGGTAAGTCATCGTACCAACAACGCAGTAATCTTGACCTGAAAGTCTATTAGAGCCAGTTAAATTTCCAAAGTGCAATACATCAACAGGATTTCTAAAATATTTCTTGTATTCGATATGAGTAATCACTGGTAAGTCGCCAACTTTAGCAGAAATTTTTTCATGGTAAATGCCCAGCCCCCGCTTTGAGCAACTTTTTGACGTGTCTTGTATGAGTGTTCCCTGTAGCTTTACATTTGATAGGTCAATAAATATCAATCTATCACCAAATATTTTTTCAAATAACGTTCGGGAAGCAGTGCCATCAAGAAATATTATTTTTTTGTCTATAGGCAGTTTATGCAGATGATTTACTTCATATTGAATATATTCACCATCAAACATAAAGCGCGAGGATTGAAAAAACTTTAAAACGTTGGTGTTGAATTTTTCTCCTCTTATGATTTCTTTAACAGTTTCTTCATAGTCTTTGAAATTTGGAGTTGGGTGTATTTCAACATCTGAAATCGCTAAAACTTTTTCCAGTTCATTGATGTCGTACCCCATCAACCATAATTGACTTTTTATAGCAGTCAGTTCTGCAACTGTTGCACTGTGGTGCTCAAAAATGGTACTGAATGCATTTTCGTCAAAAACGTAGGTGTCGTGCTTAAAGGGCTGATGCAAAAGACGAGTATGTGTTGTAAATACGGTCTTTTCAATATTAGCATCATTAATGATTTTGTTATGTTTTAAATATTCCGATGCAAAATTCATATCATTGTAGTCTATACGCCCATCCTCGAATAGAGGCTTCCCGTTAGCCAAATCTTTTATTTTGAAAAAAGCATTTTCGTTAAGACCTTTTTGATAAAGTGCATTGAGATACGCCTGCACTCGTGGTGTGAATTTAATTAACGCTTCCGGAGTTACAAGTTTTTCGTTGTTTGATAAACGCGAACATTTAAATTGTTCGTTTTTAAGGTTATTGTTAGGAAATCCTATTGCTATACCCTCTTTATTGATATAATAACTGCTTTTGCCTAATCCCGGTGCTGCTTTGAATACATAAACAGTATTTCTTGTATCTGCATCGGCAATTTCAAACCATTTTTTTAATTCTTGTTCGGCTTCTTCCAGCTCATAAATTCGCGGCAAGTTGTTTACATCAATTTCTATTTTTCCTTTTTTGCGTAACAATTCAGGAAATGTTTGAAATATACTTATTTGGTCCTCTTTGAAAGGAGAATAATTGCCAATTAAATAAGTGCGGTAATGGCTTTGATTACGCAGGTATGAAATTTTTGAAAATTTTTCAATAGCGTAATTATTATTTTTCCTTAGACAAGATTTGTATAATTGCTCTCCTCCTTCGAGCCGCATAAGGTTCGATGCCATGCAGGTTAATTCAATATCGTTAAGTTTGTTACCTAACATTGCGGTACCTCCACCTTCATAAAATGTCTTAAACAATTTGCATACTAACAGGTCTTCAAGCTTCCAGTTATCAATAAGTTTTTCTGGCTGTCTTTCAGTTTCGTCATAGATTAGGGAAATATCGTTAACACAATATCTATATAGTATAGAAGTACCGCTATTTCCCGTTTTTTCAATTAAATTAATATCAAAAATTTTCCTTTCTCTATTTTTTGCTTTCGAATATTTTAATTCGTTAGCTATTTTAAAAATTTCAACTGGGTCGAAAGTCGCTTTTAGTTCCCCCGGAAATACTTTTTTATTTGTACCAAGCCATATACGGGCTAAATCCTTACAAGCACTATCATTTTGAGAGCTGAAAATGATACTGAAAGCTTTGTAAAGGTCAGTTGCCATCTTAGGATGCCGTACTTCTCCGTCACAAATAAAAATTATCCGGTAACGGGGATTGTTCTCCGTATGTGAATACGTAGGGTAGCCGAAATTAAAGGGTAGCCTGTAATCGGCACAGATATCTTTAATCTGTGATAGTTTTAAAGTGTCATCGAAATCCAGCGCAAACATAGTTTGAGCCATAAAATTAGGTGTCTTGCGGCGGTCGCCGTCAAACACTTGGGCAGTTATTGGTGTTCCCTGCTCAATACATTCAATTAGTTTCTCTACCGATGTTTTGCAATGAGTTACCTGTATTTTTCTGTACTCATCGTCGGTGGGTTTTACGTGAAAAGATACTTCACTTTTGGAATAAATTAAGTTCACTGTCATAAATCGCTGCTAAGTTCACTGTCAGGCTTCAAATGAAGCGAAAGACGGCAGGTAGTTGCTTAGTGAATTTAACGAAGAGATACTACTACCTTTGGTGCCGTCTCTGTTATAAATACTTTAAAAATGATTTTTATAGGAAAAAGACTAATGCAAACTTAAATCAAATAGAAAAAAAAGCCAGTTTTCGTTTGTAATAGGCTCTAACTAATTTAAAAAAGATGTTTATTTAAAGTTCTACTTTAGGTAGGAAAATACAGGGGCTGCATTCAAAGGCTTTCCCTAACTTGACAAGATGTGCTATATTGAATTTGGCACGATGATTAGGATTTTCAATTTCTGAGTAGAAGCCATCTGACAGGTCAAGCTTAGTTGCAAGTATAGATTGTGTCCAATTTCGTTGCAAGCGCATTTCTTTAACCCGTGCAACTATATATAGGTCTAAGTCGGTTTTCTTTTTATCCGATTTTTTCTTCGCCATTAAAGTGGGAAGTTCACACTAAGTCAGCAAACGTCAATAAGTACATGTACTTTAAAATTTCGTTTTTTTTTAATACATTCGTCCTACTCAAAACTTTATTCATGCATACAAAACACTGCGCAAACTGCGGTAATGACAATGACCCAATTTTAACAAACTGTATTTTTTGCAAAACCGCTTTACCCATTATTGACCTCAATTCTATTCCCAATGAGGTGTTGGTAATGAATGCCGCAGAATGGATAGGTAAACTAAGAGAGGGAGGATATGTTGCCAAGTACCAAACTCAAAACAAATGGGGAATAGGTGGAACGAGAATGGTAGATAAGGCAGAAATTCAAGGAAATTCACTTAAATATTTATCCCTGTTAGAAATAAGAGCCAGCACTAATTCCCTATTAATCAATACTGTAAACAATCTCCGGGAAGACTATGAGAAGAACACTAAGAAGCTTTCAAAAAGGCAAAAGATGTTTATAGGATTAATTGTATTTTTTGTGATATGGGTTCTCGCTTTGGTGTTACCGCTATATTTTCTATCAAACAAACATTAACATGGCTCTAATAGATGTTGTAAAGTATTCGGGAAACTTTACAGATTTCGTGTGGAAATTCCCGGTGGAAGATTTAAAATTCGGCACTCAACTAATAGTTAACAATGGGCAAAGTGCTTATTTTGTTAAAAATGGTGTAGTACTGGATGAGTTTACGGAAGGTAGGTACACGCTCAAATCTGGTAACATACCGCTACTTAACAAACTTATTAACCTGCCGTTTGGAAGTAATTCTCCTTTTTCGGCAGAAATATGGTACGTTAACAGGATAACCAAGTTAGATAACCGTTGGGGTACTGTCCAGCCTATTAACCTTGAAGACCCTTTATACCACATCGTTGTACCTGTTAGAGCGTTTGGTCAGTACGGATTTAGGATAGTTGATACACGGGCGTTTCTTACTACCATAGTTGGTTCTGCTAAACTGTTCAACTCACTGCAAATCAATGAGTACTTTACCGGAAAGGTTCTTAGTTCAATTACTACAGCTTTATCAAAAGCTATTGTGCTTGATAAGATTTCACTACTACAGGTCGGTGCTTATCAAGATACACTATCTGAATATTGTGAGAGGGAAGTAAACAAGGAGTTTATTAAGTACGGCATTGAAATAGTTAACTTCTTCTTTGTCAGCATCAACATACCGGATACTGACCCTTCATTCATAAAGTTGAAAGAAGCTAAGGAGTTCGCAATGCGTATAAATGTTATCGGCAAAGACATGTATCAGATGGATAGAACATTTGATGTATTGGAGATAACAGCCGGTAACGAAGGTGCAGGAAGTTTTACCAGTGCTGGTTTAGGGTTAGGTGCAGGTTTAGGTATGGGTAACGTTTTCAAAAATCAGTTCTCGGCAATGAGCGGAGTAATGAGTAACGGAGATGCGCAAGCACCACCCCCGCCAATAACAAACCCTTTTTATTTCGTTATTGATGGAAAGCAGAGCGAACCGTATACTATGGATGATGTACGCTCACTCATCGACAACAATACAATCAACGAGAACACCCAAGCGTGGATAAAAGGTATGAGTAAATGGCAACTTGCTAAAGAACTCGACCAACTGAAAGACCTATTCTCTGATGTACCACCACCACTTCCTGATATATGAAAAAAATATTGATTTACGTTTATACTGCTGCCATTGTAATTACGCTTACAGCATACGCCGTATTTTCGTTTTTTAACGCCTACAATGCATTATTTTGCACAGCAAGCCTATTGGTGTCGCTGGCGATAAGCATTGCCGCTACAGGCTTTAAATTTGACCCGGTATATAAAATAGTTTTACTTATTGGTGTATCAGCATTAGCCACTATTTGTTATATGATTTCCATGTTTATGCCGCATTACATAACGAATAATATAGCCTTGTTCATAGTCTTAATTTTAACGGTAGTGGAAGTGCTCGCAATAGCAGGTGCAAAATATTTTACAAGATTTGCCTAAAATAAATAAGAAATAACGGCAGGTGTATTGACTGTATGCCGGGGTTAACGACCCATACTACGACATAATAACCTGCTGTTTTATAATACTAATTTCCATGATGGAATCAAAAAAAGCAAAAATAAAAAAGTTCTCTTATTTTATTGGTATTGATGTATCACGCAACACATTGGATTATGCGGTGATTCAAGATAAGCAATTACTCTTTCACAGGGCGGCATTAAATGAGCCCGACGATATTAATGCCTTCATACAGGAACTAAAAACCTTGCCCAAATTTATGATTTCAAAAGCAGTGTTTTGTATGGAGCATACCGGTATTTACTGTAACCATTTGCTGAACGCTATAAAAAAAATTAAGGGAAATGTTGTGTTAGAGAATGCACTTCAAATTAAAAATTCATTGGGTGTGATAAGAAGCAAATATGATAAAATAGATGCTATACGTATAGCACAGTACGCTTCGAAAAACAGAGATGACCTAAAATTATGGATTCCAGCAAGACCTATTCTATTGCAATTAAAATCTTTGTTTGCATTAAGAAATCGCTTGATGGGAACACAACTTGCATTACGGACACCATTAAAAGAACAGGTAACGTTTATTAAAAAAGGATTACAAATTCAAAGCACAAAGCTTTGCAAAAAAAGTATTGAAGCCATAAGGGCAGACTTAGAAGAGATAGAAACAGCCATAGACCTTACTATCTCATCTGACGAAAATCTTAAACGTTTGTTATCAATAATTGTATCGGTGCCAAATATTGGAAAAATTACCGCTATACAGATAATCATCTCAACTAATGAATTTAAGGATATCACAAACCCAAAGCAATTCGCCTGTTATGCCGGAGTGGCACCTTTTATTAAAGAATCTGGTCTATTCAAAGGACGAGGTAAAGTTTCGCCCATCGCTAACAAAAAAGTAAAGGCATTATTACATATATGTTCAATGAGCGCAATCATATCAAAGGGAGAACTTAAAGATTATTTTATCAGAAAAACTACAATTGAGGGAAAACCTAAAATGCTTGTTCTTAATGCGATTCGGGGTAAATTAATTTTAAGGATATTTTCATGTGTTAATCAAAATAGACATTACCAAAGTGATTACCGTTCCGCAGAACATCAGGAGCATCTCCCTGAGCATACTACTACCGGTGAGTGCTGCTTAACATAATTTCTTAAATGCTAAATAAGTGAACAGATAGATGAATCAGGTACATTTCAAGGTTAATGACCTAAAGGTTGGAGAAGGTTGTCTACTGTTTACCTATATAGTAAAGGAATAATCATATTAATTTACAATTGTATCTATCAATACAGGTATCGTCTAACGCTTTACAATACAATCCGATTTGATGGGTTCTTGACTTATGATTTCCCGGATTTGCCAGTTCAGACGGATATGATTGAAGTTTTGAAGGTTGTTTATTTAAATTTAAAATCGTGTCGTCCAGCTACGGCAAGAGGGCAAAATCATACACTTACCGGTACAGAAAGTGTCAGGCGCAGCCGGGAACGTTTGGTTGAATATGAAGAGTTACAGGATTTCCTGAAAACTTAGATTAGTTGAGTAAAAAAAGAAGATTTGCAGGTTGATACTGAAAATTTATTGTGGATTTAATATGTTCCATAACGTTCCTTATTGTTCTTTTTGGTTCCAGTAATGTACCTGATTCGTACTTAGTTTCGTCCATCAGGGCGCATGATGAGCCTTTAAGATGCATCCACCGCAGTAATTAGTGTCTGATAAGCCTTTGGAAGTGCTTTTTTTTAATATTGAAAAAAATAAGGGGGTTAGCCCGACAATTAAAACCTTCAACTTTTGAAAAATTTTCAACTTTTATTATAATGACTAAGAAGTTAATCTTACATATCCCTCATGCATCAAACATAATACCTGATAAAACAGGTTATACTGTAGATGATGCTGCCTTAAATCAGCAGGTACTGTTATTGAATGACTGGCACACGGATGACCTATTTTCAACCTCTGATAACATTGCCGTGATTGCTGAATTTAATAGAGTATTTTGCGATGTTGAACGCTTCGCAGACGATGAGCAAGAGGTAATGTCTGGGGTGGGTATGGGCGTTCTTTACACTAAAAGAGATGATGGTTCAGACCTGCGCACCGTATCAACTGAATTAAAAAAAGAGATACTTGATAACTACTACTATCGACATCATAAAAAGTTAAGTGCCGCAGTCGCCGAACAGTTAGCAAGTCATGAGAAAGCGTTGATTATTGATTGCCATTCTTTCAGCAGTACACCATTTAAAAGAGACCTGAGTCAAGATACGCCCCGACCTGATATTTGCATTGGTACAGATAGTTTTCATACACCTCGAAGCTTATATAAGTTCTCTGCGGATTATTTTAAATGGCATGGCTATTCAGTAAAGGTGAATAATCCGTACTTAGGCTCAATAGTACCGATTGAATATTACCAGAAGGATAAACGAGTGCATTCTGTAATGATTGAGATAAATCGTGACCTGTATATCATACCCGGTACTAACAAGAAGAATGAGAACTATAATAAAATTAAATTAATCATTCAGGACTACTTAATTAAGCTAAGCAATCTAACTATAAAGTAAGTCCTGAATTGATTACTAAGGAAGCTTTCAAGATATCGCAGACAAAGTTTTAACCTTCATAACAGTTTTGGTAGATACCGAAACTATCTTACTAATCTCCCGAACAGTCAATCCTTTTTTTAATCCTTTAAGAATGGCTTGTGAGGTTGGTTTTTCTAAGAATTTCTTATCATTCTCAGAGGTGCCGACAGGACGACCGAGCCTTCCGCCGTTCTGCACATACACAAGCCTACCTACACTGGTGCGCTCTTTTATGTTTTCAAGTTCCATTTGGTAGAGAGAAGACATTACTGAACTAATCATGTTCCATATAGGGTTGCGCTCACCGTTCGGGCGAGACTGCAAACCTAAATTTCGTACTACAACATTTATCTTTTTTTCTTCAAAATATAACAGGGTATTGATAACATCGCCTGTGTTACGGCCGATACGGCTAAACTCTTCTAAAACAATTTCAGTAACCTTGCCATTCTCAACTAATTTAGTTAACTCAATTCCTTTAGGCCTATCTTTAAAGGCCACTGTTCCGGAGATTTTATCTAATAAAGTTAAGTCGTACACATCGGTATCATTCGAAAACCTATTCCCTGAACCTGATTGCAGGGCATGGCTAATTCTATTGTACTTTATTCGCATATTTGTGGTATAATTTATTACATATTAAATATACAACAAAAAGTTAAAATTTACCAATTTTAGACGGTTTTAGTTAACGAAAACTTGTGGTATTTTTAAGCATAATATAATTTACAACGACCTGATTGTGCCCTAAATGAATATAATTAGTTAGATTGCTTCTTATAAAAGAAATATACTTTTTATGTCATTGACCTTATCAAATCTGAGTTTTGCTACATTTCTAAGTCTTGACTATGGGAAATCTTACGGCTCTGGTTTTAAACTAACTTATGGAAATGTAACCTACTTGATTACTGCTAAACATGTCTTATTTAATGACGAAGGCAACGAACGGTGTGAAAAAATTCTCGTAACATCTCAAAATTCAAGAGGAAGGCAAGAAGACGCACAAACCATTGTTATAGATGCGACGAAACTAACAATATATAACAGCTCGTCAAGCGATGTCGCGATAATAAGAATGGAAGAAAATGAATTCAATCATGTTGAACAACTGGGTGTAAACATAGTAAGCATTCAAATTGAAGATTCTAAAATGATTAATGAAATTGAAATTGCTAATGAAGTTTATTTAATTGGCTTTCCCACGTCCTTAATTGTTCAAGGCGCACCTAATTTCGACATAAATAAACCGTTATTAAGGAAAGGCATCGTAGCTGGTATAAATAATTTAGATAATACATTTATTATAGATTGTTCTGCGTATTACGGAAATAGCGGAAGCCCAATCATAGAAAAACAAGCTGATTCAAGTCTTAAACTAATCGGATTAGTTTCTAAGTATATCCCATTTGTTACTGAATGGCGTAATAACAGAGAACCATCAATATCACATGTTGAATTTTCAAATTCTGGTTATACAGTTTGTGTATCGATGGATGAGATTTTGTTATTAATCAACTCTATCTAATATCAACTTTAAATTATGTACTTATCAATAAGCAAAAATCCTCAACTGAATCGAATGATTAATCCTCAACTAAATCGGATGATTAACCCTCAGTTAAACAGGATGATTAACCCTCAGTTGAACAGGATGATTAACCCTCAGTTGAACAGGATGATTAACCCCCAGTTGAACAAGATGATTAACCCTCAGTTGAACAGGATGATTAACCCTCAGCTGAATCGATTGATTAATCCTCAGCTGAATCGATTAATTAATCCTCAGCTAAATAACAATATAAACCCCAATTTAAATTATAACTTTCAGGGCCAGTTTATTTTCAATTTAGCTAATGAACTTTCGGAGTTTGTTGTATACGTAAATGAAGATGTAATTCAAATTTATAACATCAACCTTGTCAATACGAGATTTGGTATCAAACATTCACAAAACGGCTATGCAGTTTTCGACAATAACAACAATTACATTGCCCATTGGGAAAATGACTCGCAAAGTGGTTTTAATGAATTTGATTTAAGTAATAAGTGGATAAAATCCATCAAATGAGACCTTTATAAATTTCTAACACACATATGCTTACTATTTAGTTTAAACGACAAAGTAATCCACAAATCGACGAATAACACCTAACATAACTACCTTATCATGAAAATTGGCATAGTACACTTTACAGACATTCATTTTACAACTAAAACAAATATCGATTATCGACAAGGTTCGTGTATAAATGCCCTAAAAAACGATTTTTACGGCGTTAAAGCGATATATTTTATAATCAGTGGCGACATTGCCTATTCTGGAAAAAAAGAGGAATATGAACTTGCAAAAAAATTCTTTAATCTGATTAGGCAGTTTTTACAAAAAGATTATCCTGATGTTAAAATCAAGTTTATCATAGTTCCGGGCAATCACGATTGCAATTTTGATAACGATACTCAAGCAAGGCGAAATTCTATTGAGGGAATGAGGTATTCATTGCTCGGCGACGATGATAGCGTTGTAGAAATATGTTTATCCGTGCAACGAGATTTTTGGAACTACTATGCTTTATACAATACGGTTCCTCAAGATAAATTATTTTATCAAGTGACAGATACAGTTGATAATGTCAATATATGTTTTCATTGTATTAACACCAGCTGGATATCTGAAATTCATGAGAAACCCGGTTCGTTGTTTTTCCCTGCAAAACGTTATGAATCTTATGAGAATTTTAAAGACAACCATTTAAATATCGGTGTTTGGCACCATCCTTATAATTGGTTTAATCCATCAACAAACGAGAATAATAAAAAAGAATTTCAAAGATTTACAGAGCTAATTTCATCTGTTAGTTTTTTAGGGCATGAACACGAAGAAGAGTATTACTTGACAAAAAACATGGACACCGGTAATAAGACAAATTTGTTATCAGGAAAAGTCTTCAATGATGATAAATTGAAAAATACTTCCGGGTTTCAAACGGTTGTAGTTGACGTTGAAACAAAGTTAGGTAGCTTTAAAAAATATAACTGGAAAAAGGATTTCTATGATTCTAAACCTGCTCCGGACGTATCATTTGTGCAAAAAAGCCATAAACGCTTTGAAATTAATCCTGATTTCTACAAAGCTTTAGAGGAAACTAAAATTCCTTTGGTAATAGGTGATAAGAAAAAGGTCAGACTAAGTGAAATCTACGTTTTTCCACATATTGAGGAAATGGATTCAGATAATAAAAAATTTGATGATTATTTTGATGCTAAAGAATTATTAGATGAGCGGCATCCATATAGCTTATTAACCGGGGAAGACCAAATTGGTAAAAGCAGCTTACTTAATAGTCTGTTTTTTTGTAAATACAAAGAAGGTTACAGTCCAGTTATAATCCCAGCTATTGATTTAAAAGTCAATGAGTTCGATAAAACTGTTAAAAGAGCTTTTAAAAAGCAATACATTAATGGCGAGCAAAATTTTGAATCTTATCTACAGCTTGAAAAATCCCATAAAATATTACTGGTTGATGATTTACAAAAGTTGAAGGTCGACCCTGCAGTTGCTTACCAGTTTCTAAAAGAAGCTATGGATAAATTTTCTATGGTTATAATTACCATAGACAATTCATTTAATAACCTGCCATTAATTCAAGCCGAATTTAAAGAGTTTAAATTTCTCCGTATTAAACCGTTAGGCTATAGTAAGCAAGATGAATTGGTTGGTAAGTATCTTTTTATAAAAAATCACAAAAATTCAGAATATGATGAATTATCTGAACTTGAAGTAACTTACGATAAGGTACAAAATGTTTTAGGCGATAAATTAATTCCCCAACTGCCAGTTTTTATATTATCTATTTTACAATCACTGGATTACAGTTCTAATAGGCAAAATGAAACGTCTTACAGTTACTGCTACCAAACATTAATTTATTTTTCATTATTTAAAGCGGACGTACCTAATGAGGCTATTGACTCCTACTTTAATTTTCTTATTGAACTCGCATATCATTTTGTTAAAAACGATTATGATTCTTTGTCTGAAAAAGATTTCATGTCTTTCTATGCGGATTATAAAGTTAATTATATCGCTCCACAATATGTCAAACTTGTTACTACCTTAAAGGAATCAAGAATCCTGATATTCGAGAGTGACTTAATTTACTTTGGCTATGAGTACATATTATACTTTTTGTCAGCAAAAAAAATTGCTGATATGATAAACAGTCCGGAAGCGAAAACTCTCATAACAAAGCTTTTTAATGATGTACATGAGGATAAGAGCGGTACAATACTTGTATTTATAACACATCATTGTAAAGATATGTCATTTATCAATGACTCGATACTAAACTCAATGGTAATCCTCGAACAATATGAACCTATAACGTTGGCTTTAAATGACCCCTTTTATGCTCACATCAAAGAAATTGCACAAGATGTAAGCGATAATATTCTTGAAATTAATAAAAATCCAAAAGAGGAACGGGGGAAAAAATTAAAAGAACTAGACATGGCGGAATCACAGAAACCCGCTAAAACTAAAAATGAAAAAGCTGATGTTAATATGTTGCCTATTCGGCAATCTTACAAATCTATCGCAATCATTGGTCAGATTGTTAGAAATAGAAAAGGGTCTATCCAAATTCCAATTCTAAAAGAGATGATTAGGGAAGTTTATACAACCGGCTTTAGAACTATAAATTATTGTAGTAGCTTATTGCTTTCAGCTAAAGATAGAGTCATACATGCCTTAAATGCAGAGGACGAAGTTTTAGAAGACAAAAAAGCTGAACTTCGGAAAGCAGTAGGCACTTTTATAACCATGTCGTGCTTTCAATATTGTTTAGGTGTATTTGGAAAAATTATTGGTTCAATGGGAGTAAAAGATTTAAAAAACCTGTTTAACGAAGTTGGTGATGAACTAAATACGCCAGCTGCAAAATTAGTGACGTTTGGTATCAATGCTTATTACGGAAGCATTAACGAGCAAGAATTAAAGAACTTAGTTGTCTTTATGAAAGGGAATCCTGTTGCATTATCAATATTGCGAATGCGTGTAAAGACCTATGTCTACAATAAAAAGTTGGATATTAAGACTAAACAAAAATTTGCAAAACTTTTAGATATGGAGATTCCAGTCCAAAGAACAGAATCAAAACGTTAGATAGCACATCTGAAAATAATTACAATTTGATAGTAATTAATTATAACTAATTGTTCGAATTTTTTTATAATTCAACATTGAAGGTGACCTGTGAGAGGATTGGAATCTTGACCCAAAAATCTGTAAGTCCAAGTATAAACTACCACAAATGATAGGGTAATAAGGTCTAATTAGCACCAATAATACCCGCATCAAAAGCGTCATTAAGTGCGTCACTTAAACAAAAAAGAGCTTGATTATTCAGTAAAGTTTTCCACCTTTAATAAAGCTCTTTTATTTGATTTATTGTATAAAATTGTTGTTTTAAGTTCTTTTAGACTGAATTAAAACTAGCGTGAGGTTCGAGAAGCTCTGCATTAAGAGTCATTTGCTACTGTTGCAATGGTTTGTATCGCAATGTTTAAATTGTCAATAACATCCTGCTCAAAATCATCTAAATAAATTGCAGTTGTTCTATTACCATATTGATGGCCCATTGCTTCAGCAATCAATTCATTGGAATAGCCCATCCGTTTCGCCAACGTAGCCCAAGTGTGCCGGGTAACATATGTCGTAACATCACTAATTTCGAGGTCTCCAGAGATTCGTTTTAAATATTTATTAGTGGTCTTAATCCATTGCAGAATGATTTTTTTTGCCTCTACACCGTCTTCTTTAACTGTGCTCGGCAAAACTGGGAATAGATACGTGTTATTTGTATGCTGGTAAAGCTTTATGATGTCAATGACTTGGTCAGTTAACAATATATCATATTGCTTACCAGTTTTACGCCGTTTATAATTCAACCTGTTACCCTTAATATTAGCAGGTTTTAGGTAGGCAACATCCGTAAAGGACATTCCTATTAAACCAAAGCTCAACAGAAAATAGTTTTTCGCATGCCATTCCTGCGTCCGAGACTTTGCGTTAAAGCCTATTAACTTAATGAGCTCATCTTTGGTAATGGCTCGTTTAGCAGTACGCTCAGATTTAAAACTTATATCAGTAAAGTAGTACGCATCTTTACTCACCAACTTTTCTTTAATGGCTTTGTTAAATATCGCCCGGATGGTGCGAAAGTAGTTACTAACTGTGTTCTGCTTTACTCCCTCGGCTATCAGCTTGTTTTTGAAATCCTCTAAAAATCTGTAGTTGATTTGCTCGAATGTTAATTCTTCAAACTTTGCAAAAGCAATAATCCGGTTAACTGCGGTTTGGTACACAATGGCGTTGCCTACCTTATTGTTTACGTACAAGTCATTTATCAGCTTGTTAGCATATTCGTTAAAGGTAACCGGCTTAATCATCTCTTTCTCAATCATTGGCTGAATGGTTAACTTCTCCTTTAAAGCTTTTAAGGTAAACTGACTGTTATCAATCAGGCTTTCTGTTGACTTTTGTACTTTGTAATAGGCACTGCTTATATCAGCATGCAAGCGTTTAAAATTGGGGTGCGATTTTAAGAGGGTTGCGTTGTGCTCGTCCCAATGTTCCCGGCCTACAGATATGCCGACCGGGAAGGAAGCTGTTTTTCTGTTGTGAGTAACCCTTATAACTAATGGGTAGGTGCCATTTGCTTTGGCTCTGCGTTCATCTAATACTAAGCGAGGAAATACCATAAAATTGAGTTTCTATGGTCGAATTGCTTGCAAATGCGTGCAAATATGTGCTATGCACTTAGAACGGGAAGATTATCAACAATCAATAATCTTAGGCAAATTGTTGAAAACCAGTCCCTTTTTGAAGGGAGCTTAGTTTAGCCCCGGCAGTCGCCGGGCTTCAGAGCATCTGCCTTACAAGCAGAGGGTCACTGGTTCGAACCCAGTAGCTCCCACTTCATAAACCCTTTAGATTAAGTTCTAAGGGGTTTTTTGTTGCCTTCAACTTTTGTCACCCTATCAATGTGTTTGCAAATAAGGGATCCACCAAAATGCGCACCTTTTATTCAAACGTTTGGTTTCAAATGATACAGACTATAGTTAGTGATAACTGACTTTTAAGCAAGTGATTTGTTAGCTAAATTGAATTGAAAAATTTGCGAGTTCTTGAGCTTAAACAACCAGTGTCATTCTTGAATGCAAGCTGTAACGTTTGATAGTTAACTAACTTATAGTACCATGCATTTTATCGACACTTTATTAGCTATCCCAGATCGATATATTAGGTAAGCAGTAAACTATTTATGACAATATAATGTGTTGTAAAACAGAAATATGATTTATATATAAATCGTTATATTCGTGTTAACAAATATGTCTTTTACTACGCTTAGTGATAATGAATTGATTGTCCTGCTAAAGGATAGTAGCCACGCGGCATACGCGGAGCTTTATCAGCGTTATTATCGTTTGCTTTTTGTACATGCTTATAAGCGTCTTAAAGACAAAGAACAAGTTAAAGATATCGTGCAAGAGTTTTTTGTATCTCTGTGGGATAAGCGTGAAACCATTACCATGCGATCAAGCCCGGCAGGGTATTTTTTTACGGCAATTAATAACCGTGTGATTGATTATTTTCTTCATCAGGAGGTGAAAGAGAAATATATCTCTTCATTTGCGAGATTTTTAGCAACTGAGCAGGTTAAAACAGATTATTTGGTTAGGGAAAAACAATTACAAGCTTTTATTGAAAAAGAAATTGAACAATTGCCTCCAAAAATGAGAGAGATATTCCAATTAAGCCGCAAAGAAAACCTAACACATAAAGAAATTGCTGAAAGATTGTCAATTTCTGAAAAAACAGTCGACCGGCAGGTGTCAAATGCTTTGTTTAGACTAAAAACAAGGTTTAGTTTTTTTACTTTTCTAATATTCCTGATTAAATTTTGAGTGCTTGCTCTTTTTTTTAGTTAAAAAAGATAATTTTTTTAACTTTTTTTTGATTTCATCTACATGTTAGGTCTATAGTTACTCGTCATAGCTTTAAATAAAGTCAAAAAATTATTTATTTGATGCTATGTCATATGATAAAGCTAAAGAATTACTAATAAGATATAAAGCAGGAAATTGTACTGACGCAGAAAAAGCATTAGTAGAAAGATGGCTGTTTCTGTATCAAAATGAGGAACTCGATCTATCTGATGATCGGATAGAACAAATAGGGCAGGAGATCTGGCTTACCTTACCCAAACCTCAATTAAAAATTGTAAAAAAATTGCTATGGCTGCGGGTAGCCGTAGCTGCTGCTGTGCTGTTATTTTTTTTAACAAGTTTATATTTTGTGCTAAATACAGCTGGTCACAGTAGTAATGCTGTTGTATACAAGACAGATATTAAACCCGGTAATAACAAGGCCATACTCACATTGGCAAATGGTAAAACTATTGTATTAACCGGTTCTAAAAATGGCCAGTTGGCAAATGATGGTAACGCTGTTATCAATAAGGCTGGCGATGGTGAGCTTGTGTATAATGCAAATGATACGGCTAATGTAAATGCTGTAGCTTACAACACAATGACAACGCCTCGCAGCGGTCAATACCATTTGGTACTGGCAGATGGTACTAACGTGTGGCTTAATGCAGAATCATCTATTACATACCCTACGGTTTTTTCGGGTAACGAGCGTAGGGTGAAAATTACTGGTGAAGCTTATTTCGAAGTTGCACATAATGCCGTCAAACCTTTCAGGGTGGTTACAAGCGGGCAAACTGTTGAGGTTTTAGGCACACACTTTAACGTAAATGCTTATGCCAATGAACCTCTTATCAAAACTACCTTATTAGAAGGTAGCGTTAAGGTTACTCAAAATGCTAATACGGCCATACTGGTTCCGGGGCAACAGGCACAGGCAAATCATACAAGTGAGGATATCAAAGTAATTGAAAATGCAGATATGGATGAAGCGATAGCCTGGAAAAACGGTTTATTTCAATTCAATAAAGCAAGCATCGAATCAATTATGCGCCAGGCATCGCGCTGGTACAATGTTGATGTAAGTTACAACGACAATAAGAAACCTGTGAAAACATTTACGGGCAATATTTCCAGAAACAGCAACCTTTCTCAACTACTCAAAATATTAAGTTATACCGGAAGCCGGTTCGAGATTAATGGAAACAGAATAATTGTGAAAACAGAATAAACTATTTAACGAAAACTAATGCTCACCCTTAAACAATGAAAAAAATGATCAGACATTTACAATCACACTTTTAATCCCTTCTCAAAAAGGAACTCATAAAAAAGCCGAAAAGTGGTGGAACACTTCCCGGCAAATATTTGAGTCAACCCTTTCCTGCTTTGGTTTCAGCTTAAAGCAGGAGTTTAAACTATTGGAATACAGATTAACAAACATTAACCCAAACATTTACAAAAGTAATGAAATTTAATGCTATCTCTATAGCTATACCCAAGGTATGGCTTCCCCCTAAAATTTTGTTGGTTATGAATATAACTACGTTGCTATTGATAATAGGTTTTACGCAGGTAAGTGCAGTAGCGTTTAGCCAGCACGTTACGCTTAATGAGAAAAATGCTTCGCTCGAAAAAGTATTGAAGATCATTAAAAAGCAAAGCGGTTTTCTAGTATTCTATAATGATCAGGATCTTAAAAAGGCTAACACAGTTGATGTTAACTTTAAAAATGCCAGCGTTGAAGATGCGCTGAATACGTGTTTTGCTAATCAGCCACTCAACTATTCTATAATAGACCGCACTATTGTTGTGCAAAAAAAGGATGCTTCTGCTTTTGACGTTTTAAAAAGCAGCCTTAATATTTCGATAGGTATTAAAGGTAAGGTAACTAACGAAAAAGGCGAAGCCATGCCAGGCGTTACTGTGCGCGTTACCAGGGATGGTAAAAGCGTTAATAAAACAGCGTTAACAACAAAAGATGGTAGCTATTATATAGAAGCTGAACAGAATGATGTATTGATATTTAGCTATGTTGGTTACAAAACCAAAGAAGTTACAATATACTCGCAAACACCTATCAATATTAACCTTGAACCGGAAGTGTCGGGTTTAGAGCAGATTGTAGTAGTAGGTTATGGTACCACTAAAAGAAAAGATCTAACAGGTTCTGTTGCATCTATCAACCCAAAAGAAATTCAGGACGCAGGTTTCACTACTATCGATCAGGCTTTAACCGGTAAAGCTGCCGGTGTACAGGTGGTACAGAGTGATGGTACGCCAGGCGGTGTTGCTAAAATACGTGTGCGTGGCGGAACTTCTATTTTAGGAGGTAACGATCCTCTATATATCATTGATGGCGTACAGGTAACCATACAGAACAGGTATATCAGCAGCTCGGGCGAAACACCTAATCCAATATCAGGTAATGATACCAACCTGGGTGCTGTTGGCGGTGCGTTTGCCCGTGGTTTAAATAGCCTCGGTGGTTTAAATATCAACGATATTGAAAGTATTGATATTTTAAAAGACGCCTCGTCTACAGCTATTTATGGTTCAAAGGCAGCTAATGGTGTGGTTATTATTACTACCAAAAAAGGTAAGTACGATCAGAAACCTACCATGGAGTTTAACTATAATATAGGTGTGGCTACACCTAAAAAGCAGGAACTTCTAAACGCCGATCAATATAAAATGATCATGACAGAAGCTGCCAACAACGCCAACGCTGAATTTATGAAAGCGGGCCAGCCAGGTCGCGACCAAACAGTTACAAGCATTTTAAATGACCCCGGCTTTTTAGGTAACAGTAATACCGACTGGTTAAAATTAGTATTGCGTAATGCTTTAACTCAAAATGCCGACTTTACCGTACGTGGTGGTGGAAAAGGTTCACGCTATTATACGTCACTGTCATATACAGATCAGGACGGTGTAATAAAAGGAACTGACTTTAAACGGATTTCGGGCAAAGTTAATCTCGACAATAATATTACCGATAAGTTACATGCCATTACCAATATTGATTACGGTTTTACAACGCAGGATATTACCAACGGTGCTTATACACAGGCCTTACTGGCCCCGCCAACATTAGCGCCTTATAATGCCGATGGTTCTGTAAACACATTTACAGGTGCTGCATTGGGTAGTTATATATCAAGCGGTATACAAAATCCGTTGGCATTGTTACAAAACGGTGTTAATCAGGGTAAAAATGCATCCTTATTAGGTTCGCTATCATTACAATATGATTTCTCTAAAGATTTGAAATTTAGCAGTACCGCATCGGTTAATTATAACCAATACCATCAGCGTAACTATACGCCAAGTACGGCGCTTATTGTTGGCGATGCAGGGGCAACCACCTCAAATAATGGCGTAGCTACCCAGGGCCAAACAGAATCAACCACATTTATGGTTGAAAATACGTTAACCTACAATAAACAATTTAATGCCAACCATAACCTGAATGTAGTAGCAGGTACATCTTGGCAGCAAGATAAAGCCAGTACATTCTCGGCATCTGGCGAGAGCTTCCCAAATGATAATGTGCTTAACGATCTGTCATCAGCTGCGGTTTATTTACCGTCGACTTCTGCTCAATCACAAAACTCGTTGTTGAGTTTTTATGCACGTGCAAACTATGCATTTAAAGACCGTTACCTGTTTACATTTACCGGCCGTACCGATGCTTCATCTAAATTTCCTGAAGCTAATCGTACCGCATTTTTCCCATCCGGTGGTGTGGCGTGGCGTATATCACAAGAAAATTTCTTGAAAAATGTAAGCTGGATCAACGACCTGAAATTGCGTGCTAGTACTGGTTATACCGGCACACAAAACATTGGCGATTATCTTTTCCGTACACTGTACTCACCAGCTACCTACGCTGGCACTAATGCAACTATACCAACGCAATTGGGTAATAACACCATTAAATGGGAATCAACCCTGCAAAAGGATGCCGGTTTAAGCTTTACCTTATTTAATACCCGTATCATTGGCGATATAGGTATATACGAGAAAAGAACATCTGGTTTATTGTTTAACGAAGCTTTGGCCCCAAGTTCAGCCTTTAGCAGTGTTATCGCCAACATAGCCAATATCCGTAACCGCGGTATGGAGATAGAGTTAAGCGGCGATGTAATACGTAGCAAAGCATTTACCTGGAATAGTGAATTAAACCTCTCATTTAACAGAAGTTTGGTTACCGGTTTAAATCAGGATTTTTCTGATCCAAGCCAGTCAGGTATTTATCTGGGTAATACCATCATTCGTAATGGGCAACCAGTTGGCTTGTTCTACGGCGATCAGTTTGAAGGTATCATCAGCAATGCTGCGCAATTAGCAGCTTATAAGGCAAAATTTACGTTGTCACCATTTATATCCCCTTTTCTAAACGTTGGCGACCCGATGTATCAGCAAACGCAGTACGGTTTTCCCAATAGCAGCCTTATTATTGGTAATGCCGAACCGAAGTTTTATGGCGGTTTAACAAATACTTTTAGGTACAAAGGTTTTCAGTTATTAACCACATTTAATTATTCTTATGGTGGTAAAATCCTTTACCTGTCTGATATTAATAACCAGAAAGTTATTGACCTGAGCAATAAAGGTATAGCAATTTTAGGTAGATGGACGCCAGAAAACCCTACTGCTACACGCCCAAGGTTAATTTACGGTCAGAACGGCGAAATAAGTACAGCAAGCAATGATATTTATAATGGTTCTTTCATTAAGCTTAAAACAGTAACGCTGTCTTACACAATTCCAAAACAGATAATGGATATATGGAAGCTTACGTCGGCCTCTATTTATATGTCAGCAACTAATTTATTTACAATTACCAAGTACCCTGGGCCAGATCCTGAAGTAAGTAATGATCCTTATAGCTTAATAAGTGGCTATAGTGATGCCGCATCTTATCCAACCATTAAGCAATACACTATAGGTTTTAGAATAGGATTTTAACAAATAATAAGCAAAGAAATGAATAAGAAATTTATATATCCGATACTTATCCTTGTATTGCTGGTGCAGTACTCGTGCAAAAAGCAATTGGATGCTTTACCTAAAAATGCCGAAGTTGAGGGGAATGCAATAGTAGATCAGAATAGTGCCAACATTGCCCTTAACGGTGTTTATTATAAGCTGGCCAACGCCAATGGAACTGAAACAAACTGGACTAATAATAAAATTATGGGTTCCATGTTTGCAGGTTACATAGGATCGGGAAACGGTGCCGGTAACGATGAGATTGATGTTTTTGGCGGAAGTACTTATACCAGTGAATGGGGGCGTAATTATGAATTAATTAATGCTGCCAATGGCGTTAATGATGCGGTGCAAACACTCGCTGATAACAAATTTACCAACGGTCGTAAAACACAAATTTTGGCTGAAGCCAGATTTCTAAGAGCTTATGGTAGCTTTAAATTATTGAGTTATTTCGGTCAATGGTTTGATGTTAACAGCCCTTATGGAATTGTTATTGAAGATAAGTTTAACACCTTAACCAACATTAACAAAGCCCGCAGTACAGTAAAAGACAGCTATAATTTTATTTTGAGCGATCTGGACTATGCCATAGCTAATGCGGCTGCAACCAGCCAAAATATTTACGCTAATAAATGGACTGCCATGGCACTTAAGATGCGTGTGCTTTTAAGCCGGGGTCAGAGCGGCGATTTTGCACAAGCTATTACCCTGGGTAATGCCATCATCAGTGGAAGCCCTTATGTGTTAGAACCTAACGAAAAAGATATCTTTTATAGTAAAGGGCTTGCAAGTAACGAGGTAATGTTGGGTATACAGCCCCAAGCTAACCAGGAGCTGTATTACTATAATGTAAGCGGTACGTTCATTGGTGCGTCTTCTTTTTATATAGCCAAACCAATGTTATATGATTTGTTGCAAAATGATCCTCGTTTAAGCTGGGTTATTGGCGCTGCAAAAAGTACTAACTACTATTTTATTAAATATATACAACCAACCAAACAGTCTACCGTTGTTTCAGAAACTGCCTACGCATTCCGCTTGTCTGAAGTTTACCTGATGCTGGCCGAAGCGATTACACGTTCTGGCGGTGATTTAAACCTGGCCAAAGCCACCCTTAAAATAGTAATGGGTAAAGCTGGTGTAACTGATTTTACAGTTGTTGACGCAGCAACTACAGCAGCCGATGTACAAGTGCAAATCTATTATGAATTTGTAAGAAACTTTGTTGGCGAAGATGGCATAGAATGGATGGCCTTACTACGCCTGCCATTTGCAACTGTAAAGCAAATAAGACCGACCATTACCTCTACTGTACAATATATTTTGCCGATACCTGATGGTGAGTTTATTAACAACCCCAACATAGGCACACAAAACCCAGGTTATTCTCAACCAAAGTAATTATGAAAAGGCATGCTGGTAATAACCGGCTTGTCTTTATTATTACCATCTACCTCAATGAAAAGCAGTTCTATTAAATCAAAGACATGAAACTTAAAATTATAGCCATTACAGCAATATTTCCATTGTTTGCATCGGCACAAAGTTCAAATTTTACTATATCGGGTAAAATTGGCAATTTCAATAAGCCTGTAACGGTTTATCTCGATTACAAAGATGATGGCACCGGACATGAAGATTCTACGGTACTAGTTAACGGCGCATTCAGCTTCACTGGCCATACCCAGGGTATTGCTGTGGCGCGGATGTCATTAGACCATAATGGTGAGGGTAAGCAGCTATCTATTTTTAAAGGGAATGATGACATCTATTTTTATTTCACTAATGAAAATATGGTTATCACCTCTAAAGATTCTTTAATAAACGCTACTGTTACCGGCTCGAAAGTGTACGATGATTATGCCGCTTATAATAAAACCATTGGTGGCTCAATTATGGAATTGGACAGGGTAGCTAACAATGAATTAAAAAGTGGAACCCCTGCACAACAGAACGATACTGCTTTTATTAAAGCAATAGATGTAAGGTTTCGAAAACATGTTGCCGATAGAAACCAGAAGCAGATACAATTTGCAAAAGATAACCCCGACTCGTTTTTTGCCCTGGTAGCACTTTCAGAATCGGTAGGCGCTAAAATGAATATTGAAAGGACCGAAGCTATTTACAATGCCATCAATGACAGATGGAAGGCAACAGCCTTAGGCATAGCCATGGCCGAACGGATACAGGCCGCAAAAACTGTAGGTGTTGGTGATGTAGCTCCCTTGTTTACATCAAAAAATGTAAATGGTAAACCCATTTCCCTTTCTGATTATAAAGGTAAAGTGGTATTAATTGATTTTTGGGCCAGCTGGTGCGAACCATGCCGCGCTGAAAGCCCGAACCTTAAAACACAATATAAATTGTATAAAGACAAAGGCTTTGAAATTATATCTATCTCATTGGATACCGATAGGAAGCGATGGTTGAAGGCAATTGCAGATGACGGGCTTACTTGGCTTCAGGCTTCTGACTTGAAAGGATTAACTGAAAGTGTAATTGCAAAAAAATACGGAATAGGGGCGGTACCTTCTTTTTTTTTGATTGGCCGTGATGGGAAAATTATAGCTAACAGCGATATCCAGGGCGAAGCACTAAATAAAAGGTTGGCAAAAATGTTTAACAACTAATCTTGATTGAATCAGCGAATATTTAGGAGAAGATTCTCCAAAATTAATTTAAAAACGGTATGAAAAAATACTTATTATTATTAATGGTAGTGGTTTTTGCCAATGCCATTTTATATGCTGCGCAAATAAATCCTAAACAAGATACATCAGCTAAAATAGCCTTGAAAGTGTTATATGTAGGTTACGACCCGCAAAAGCCAATGCCTGCTAAACTGGTTTGGTACATGCCTTCAGAGAAACGCTATGCCGAGTTTTATAAAACCCGTTTGCCCGCCTTTAAAAGCTTTTTAAAAAAGAATTTCACGGTAGTAAAGACTGTAGATGGTAGGGATTATGATTCGAAAATGTCTGACGATGTGGATGTTACCATTTTTGATGCCTATCCGATTAAACTGCCTGCCGATTTTAATCGCCCGGCTATTTTATTGGCAGCAGTTGCGCCGGATATAGGCATCCCTATTGGGTTAAAATTCGACTGGTATTGCCAATGTTTAGAGAATGACGCGTTAAACATCAGAACGACACACGAAATTTTTAATACACCCAATAAAGTAAACCTCACCATGGTAACCCGTCCAACTCCGGGTGGTTTCTTCAATGGTTTTCAAGGGCCCAAAACGCCAAAAACAATGCCGATGTGGCGTGTGATTACTGAAGGTTTTGATCCGAACAAGCCTTATCTGATTGGCATGGTTGCCCACGGGGAGGGATTTGCCGATTCACCGGATGCTGAAATTATTTCTGGTGGCGTATGTTTAAAGAATGCCGAAGCTGTAGCATTAGGCCGCCATGGTAATTACTTTATGTGGGGTTTTTCTGCTTCGCCGGAGTATATGACTGATGAAGCCAATAAGGTTTTTATAAATACGATTTGTTACATCAAAAAATTCGACAAGAGAAGCCCGATAGTTAAAAAGGTACAGCAAGCTACACGTGAAGAGGTTGACGAAAAAATTTATCGTGCCGATGAAGAGCTTTATAAAAAATCATTAATAGCCCGTAAAGAAGGTAATGACCGCCTCAGAAGAATGCAGGATTCGCTTCGTGCTAAAAAAGCTGCCGGTGCTGATATTGGCCGGGGTAATGAAATGTTTCTGAAAATGCCTTTTACCGATGCTGTACAAAGCTATGATGATTATTTAAAACAGTGGCAGGGCGAAGAGCTTTACGCCAAATTTGGTACCGATACCAAAAAGTACATTCAATACTACCATGATAATTATGAATATTATTATCCAACAGGCTTTCAGAGCGTAGGGGTTGATGAAGATGCTCAAAAAATAGGTATCTCAAATAGAAGTAAAGAATTGTTGGAGAAATGCATCAGCATGCTTGAACAAGATGTGAACGATGCATTGGCACACCGCCTTTTAGAACGTTACACTATTGAGAAGTTTGCAACTGCCAAAGAATGGAAAGCCTGGTACGATAAAAACAAAAGCAAGCTGTTTTATACCGAAAGTGGCGGCTTTAAATTTATGGTTGATACTTATGATAAACCGGCTGTTACAGCAACTCCTTCTGCATCAACTGTGAAACCCAAAGAAACTGCAGGCCCAACCCTTACCGACCCGGTAAGTGTTACTGCAAGCCTGCAATATGCGAGCGATAAAAACCATGCGGACATTATTGTTGAAGCGGAAATTTTGAAAGGGTGGCATATTTATGCTTACCTGCCCGAAAACAGTCCTTATATACAAACCGAGACTGTCCTTGAATTACCAAAAGGAGCTAAGGCTGCTAAAGGTGGATGGAATAGCACGGCAGGTATACCGTATTCAGGCCTCGACAATGTATTTGTTTACGAAGACAAAGTTACCTTTAAACTTAATGTGGACATGACCAATGTTAAAAAAGGATCACTCATTAAATGTGGTCTTTACTACCAAACTTGTAATGATAAAAAATGTCTTCAGCCACAGCGTAAACTCTTGGTGCTTAAATCTTAATTAACATAAATCCATTTGCATTATGTCGTGAAATTTATGGAATGGTAAAATATCATTGATCTCAAAATCCTGTATTTAGAGCTTAGGCTGAAATTAAAGTCTTGTGCCTTTTAACAATTAATAACAATTTATAATAAATGAATAAAACTTTGAAAAATACGCTTGTGCTATTGGCTTTAAGCGTGTCCATATTGGGTGTATATGCTCAACAAACGCCGCCTAAATTAATAGAAAAAGTGGTTAAAAATGGCGACGAGATAGTAATCCCTTATCAAAAATATGTTCTGTCAAACGGGCTTACGGTTATATTAACCGAAGATCATTCTGATCCCATTGCACATGTGGATGTAACCTACCATGTCGGTTCGGCACGCGAAGAGATCGGTAAATCGGGCTTTGCACACTTTTTTGAACACATGATGTTTGAAGGATCGGACCATGTGAAAAGCGGCGATCACTTTAAAACAGTAAACTCGGTAGGGGGAACCTTAAACGGTTCAACAACTTTAGACCGTACCAATTATTTTGAAACGGTACCCCGTAATCAACTGGAGAAAATGCTGTGGCTGGAGTCTGACCGGATGGGTTTTCTGCTGGATGCCGTAACGCAGAGAAAATTTGAAATCCAGCGCTCGACTGTAAAGAACGAACGCGGTCAAAATTACGATAACCGCCCTTATGGATTGGCTTCAGAAGCGGTATCAAAAGCTTTATATCCTTATGGTCACCCATATTCATGGTTAACCATTGGCTATATTGAAGATCTGAACAAGGTTGACGTAAACGACTTAAAACGTTTCTTCCTGCGTTGGTATGGCCCTAATAATGCTACGCTAACTATTGGCGGCGATATTAATGCTAAACAAACACTGGCATGGGTTGAAAAATATTTTGGCTCTATTCCGCGAGGGCCGGAGGTTAAGAACGTAACGCTGCCTGCACCTGTTTTAACTGCCGACAGGTATACCTCTTTTACAGATAATTATGCCCGATTGCCACTTCTACTGATCGAATATCCCGGTGCTAAAATGTACGATAAGGATCAGTCAGCTTTAGATGCACTTTCGTTAATTATTGGTCAGGGTAAAAATTCTATCCTCTATAAAAATTTCATTAAGAGCCGTAAAGCTTCTGATGCCCAGATGTTTTCCTCAAACAATGAGTTAGCTGGCGATATCGGTATAGAATTGATGCCTTTCCCTGGCCAAACCCTGGCAGATATGAAAAAGCTACTAGATGATTCATTTGCAGAGTTTGAAAACACAGGGGTTACCGACGAAGACCTTGAGCGTTTTAAGGGTAGTGCCGAGGCTGACTTTATAAATGGCCTGGCCAGCGTATCGGGCAAAGTGAGTGAACTTGCCGCATCACAAACATTTTCTGGCAATCCCAACCAGATAGGTCGTGAATTAGGGAATATCCGCAAGGTAACCAAGGCTGATGTAATGCGCGTATACAATCAATATATTAAAGGTAAAGCCGCCGTATATTTAAGTGTATTGCCTAAAGGAAGTACCTTAAAGCCTTTAATGCCTAATAATTTTAAGCCTGATAGTAATGGTTACAAAGCACCTGATTATGGCTATAATAAATTAACTTATCATAAAGCGAAAGATAACTTTGACCGTAACATGGCACCAGCAAACGGTCCTAACCCGGTTGTAAAAGTTCCGCCATTCTGGACAACAACAACAGATAATGGCGTGAAGATGATTGGTACTTTTAATAACGAAATACCAACCATTACCATACAAATTAAAGTAAAGGGTGGTGGTTTACTGGCCGCAAAAGAACCGTCGAAAGCAGGTTTACCACTTATAGTTGGGCAGATGCTGAATGAGGCGACCGGAAACTACACAGCAGAGCAGGTTAATGCTTTGCTCGAAAAAATCGGGAGCCGCGTGTTTGTTTACACAACAGGCGAAGAAACAATATTCTATGTATCATCATTAACTAAATATCTAGACCAAACACTGGCTCTTGTAAAAGAGCGTTTGTTAAATCCTAAGTTCACCCAGGACGCTTTCGATCGTATTAAAAAACAGGATCTTCAAAACCTGCAAATTGCTAAAACGCAACCAGCAGGTGTTGCCAGTAGTGTTTATAACAAGATTTTGTACGGTAAGGATAATATCCGTACTTATGGCTTATCTGGTACAGAACAAACCGTACCCAATATTACATTAGCCGATGTGCAGGCTTATTATAACAACTATTTTTCGCCAGAGCTAACTTCGGTAGTTATAGTTGGTGATGCTACAGAAACTGCAATCAAAACCAAGCTTGCATTTTTAAATAACTGGAAAGCTAAACAAGTAGATGTGCCTGTACCAGCTGCCACAACAGCAAATACAGATGGAAAAAAAATTTACGTGGTTGATATTCCGCATGCAGCACAATCAGAAATTAGGGTTGGTTATTTAACCGGTTTAAATTATGATGCTACAGGTGTTTATTATCGCCTGGGTTTAACCAATTACATACTTGGCGGTAGTTTCGACAGTCATTTAAATATAGATCTGCGTGAAGAAAAGGGCTGGACTTACGGTGCCAGCTCGGGCTTTGCTTCCGGTAGCTATGGCGGCGCGTTTACTGCATCTGCAGGGGTACGTGCTTCGTCAACGGATAGTGCGGTAGTTGAATTTGTGAAAGATATTAAAGCTTATGCTGAAAATGGTATAACACCGGCCGAGCTTGCCTTCACTAAAACCTCTATAGGGCAAAGCGATGCACGCAAGTATGAAACCAACGATCAGAAAGCAGCCTTTTTGGCCCGTATTCAGCAATACGACTTAAAGCCGACCTATGTAGACGAGCAAAATAAAATATTAGCCAATATCAACCAAGCCGAAATTAACGATCTGGCTAAAAAATATCTTGATGTTACCCACATGGCTATTTTAGTTGTAGGTGACAAGGATAGGATTATGCCTGGCTTACAAAAACTAGGCTACCAAATTATAGAATTAGATGCCGATGGGAACGCTAAATAGATGGTGATAATAAAGGTGTCGTCAAATGGGAGGCCCTTTAAGTAGCTTAATAAGTTAATTTAATTAAAGCGATCAAGAAAAAGAAGACTTTTACTTGGTCGCTTTTTTTTTATTCAAATTTATGGATAGCTGTATATAGGGCTGATGTGAGGTGCAATTGAAGACAACGTATCCGTTTCAGGCTGGCACTTAGCTAACCAGTTTAATAATCCCTTTAGACTTTACGGTAAAGGTGGCCAACGCACCTTGCATCTGCATGTTTTCGATACCGTAAGCAATTGCCGGTCATAACCATGAACGTTCTTTAGTTCAGTCTTCGTCCGAAATTGTTTATATTCATGACCACCTGCAGGAACTTAACCGCAGCTCCGCAGACTGGGCAGGATTCGAACCAATTCGTAAAAAATTTAAAAGTTGTAGCTTCGCTACAAGGTGCTTTTTATTACAGTTCGAGTACTCCTTGGGACTAATAATGTGCTTTATTAAAAAAGGGATTTCTTAATGTTTTGGTTTTCCGGTTATCGGTGTCTTGCGACTGGGTTATTTAATATATGCTCCTTAATTTATGATAAAGATTAAGCCTGTGCAGTGGGTTTCATCTTAGCTCTTGCCTTGTTTTTATAACTCAGAATAGCTCCTTCTCTATCTTCGGCTAATTCTTTTACGACATCTACGGCACCCGGAGGGTTGTATTTGGATCCCCAAACCATGAGTTCCGCAATAGCAGGGATTAAATCGATACCTTTCTCAGTAAGGCTGTAAATAAATTTGTTCTTCTTTTCTTTAGAAACAGTCGACTCTATAAAGCCATGTTCTTCCAATAAACTAAGCCTATCGGCCAGAACATTAGTGGCTATCTTTTCTTCAGATGTTAGGAATTCCCCATAAGTTGATTTTTCGGTAAACACTAAATCTCTTAAGATTAATAATATCCATCTATCTGAGATAAAATTTAAAGAATAAGCTACCGGACAGTTGGATCGATGCTGAATTACTTTCATGACATTCAAATGTTAAATAATACTTGCTAATAACAAGTAAAATATAATACCTTTGTTACTTGCTTATAGCAAGCAAAGTTAAAGATTATTATATAAACGAAAAATCGAAATTATGTCATTAGTTACATCATTTGAATGGCGGTACGCTACTAAAAAATATGACACATCAAAAAAAATCGATCCGGCTGTGCTCGAAGATTTGATGGAGACCGTACGCCTTGCACCATCATCGTTCGGTCTTCAGCCTTACAAATTTCTAATCATCGAAGACAAAGCAAAGCTGGAAGAAATCAGTAGAGCAGCACACGGGCAGCCACAAATCACTACCGGTGCACATGTGATGGTGTTGGCAGTGGATACCAACATTGACGAGAAAACCGTAGCCAACTATATTGATAAAGCGGCAATAGCAAGGCAAACAGAGCGTAAAAATCTAGAGCAACGTGAGCTATTCGTAAACACAGTTTTGAGTAAACTTGATTACAACCAACGTATCGTGTGGGCAGAAAAGCAGGCGTTTTTGGCTATCGGCGTTTTTGTGAGTGCTGCTGCTGAAGCTGGTATTGACGCTTCTCCCATGGAAGGTTTCGACAACGCAGCTGTTGATGCCATCCTCGGACTAAAAGAAAAGAACCTGACGTCCGCTTTATTATTTGTGATTGGTTACCGCTCAGAAGAAGACGAATTTGCGACGATTCCGAAAGTGCGCAAACCTAAAAATGAAATTTTTCAAACCATTTAATCTCAAGGACATGTCAAATTCAAAAGTGATAGTCCTCGCTGAAATCCCGGTGAAACCCGAATTTCTGGAAGATGTAAAAGCGATCTCTGCTAAATCCCTGATCCCGACACTTAAAGAGGAAGGTGTAGAATTTTTTTATCAGACCGTAAAGAATGACGAACCTAATACGCTGGTTTTCTTTGAAGTCTTTAGATCGCAAAAAGCACTGGACGAGCACCTGGCGGCAGATTATACAAAGGAATTTTTCGCAACTGTAAAAGACAAATTATCGGGCAAGCCGTTATCCTCCATTTTAAGTGAATTATAGTGTTATGTTAACAGAAAAAAAAATTATCAGCCAGCCATTTAAGCAGTTGCGTTTAACAGGCAATGGCCAGCCGGAAGAAGTGGTCAAACTGTATGAAAGTGTGATCACTTCGCTTAGCCCCAAAGAAGTTTTGGTGGAAATGGAAGCAGCACCGATCCATATTTCAGACTTCATGCTTGTCAGCGGAATTTACGGGGTAAAACCGTCGTTTCCGGCGCCCTTGGGTGCAGAAGGTGTAGGGCACGTTATTGACGTCGGTTCCGATCAAGTGCACGATTACCAAGGTAAACGGGTGATAATTCTACCTTATTATGAACAGGGAACATGGGCTACTCATCTCGTGGCTCCTGTAAACAACCTAGTGATTGTTGATGACGGTATCGACGCCACTCAACTTGCGCAGCTTACTATCAATGCGGTAACTGCTTTCCTCACAATATCGGACTATTCTGAACTTTCTCCTGGTGACTGGATCGGCCAAACGGCGGCCAACTCTGCCGTTGGACAATACGTGATAGGACTGGCAAAGATCAATGGCTGGAAAACATTAAATATTGTCCGGAGAGCCGAATCAGCTGAATTCGTCCGGTCAATTGACGGAAACGAAGTCATTATCATCGGTGACGATCTGGAGGCACTAATCGAAAAAGCTTTAGATGGTAAACAACTCGATCATGTTTTAGACACGGTTGGCGGTACCACCATTGGTACAATAGCGGGATTTCTTAAAAGCCGTGGTTCAATTGTAGGGTATTCCAGTGAAAGTGGACAAACGCCTGTTATTCGTCCGCTCGACCTTTTCTACCGCCGCTTACATTACCACGGATTTTGGGTGATCGACTGGTTCAGGATAACGCCAAAAAAGCAGATCGAAAAGCTGATCCAACATTTAAGCGGCTTAGTAGGCGAAGGCAGGCTTTCCGCTACTGTTGGCGGTACATTCTCCATCGAGAATTATAAGGAAGCCTTTCAGGCAGCAAAACAAGCCGGCCGGCCAGGCAAATACTTTTTCACTTTTAACCACTAAACTATGGAACATATTGAAAATGGACAGCCAAAGATTTTGGTTGCAGGTGCCAGCGGGCATCTGGGGCGCCGGGTATTGGAAATTTTAAGGGAGCTTGGTTATACGAATTTTGTTGGCGCAAGCCGTACTCCCGCGAAGTTACAGGCATTTACGAATGCGGGCATCGAGATCAGACAAGCTGACTTTGATGAGCCTGAAAGTCTCCGGTTAGCTTTCCAGGGTATTAAACGCCTGCTGCTGATCTCGACGGATGAGCTGCATATGCCCGGCGCACGTGTCCGTCAGCATATCAACGCGATCAGCGTAGCCAAAGCGGCGGGTATTAAACATATTGTTTATACCTCCATGCCAAGGCCCGAGCATGCAACGTCCATCCCCTTTGCTCAGGATCATGTGGCCACCGAGGAAGCGCTCAAAGCGAGTGGTATCGAATTTACCAGCCTTCGGGTTAGCTGGTATGCAGAAAACCTGCTTGGGTTTCTTCCGCAGATTATAACTGCCGGCAAATGGCCTACAGTGGCAGGAAAGGGCCGTATAGCCTACGTTCCTCGCGAAGATGTGGCGCAAGTAACAGCAGCAGCCTTACTCCGGGCACATGGAAAAGCCTATTGGGACGTTACCGGTGCCGAGTCTCTTACCGTTCATGAGATCGCGGCGATAGCCAGCGAAGTATTTAAAAAACGGATCGATGTAGTATCCGTTGACGACTCAGAGATAATAGAAGACCTGATATCGATCGGCGTTCAGCCCGCTTTCGCGCCTACAGTGGTGATGACCGACCTGAATACCCGGGCAGGAAACTTTGACATGCGCAACGACCTGGTCAGGCAGTTAACCGGAAGGAATTCCGTCACCTTAAAAATATTTTTCACACAATATCGGAATCTTTTCCTGCCAGATCAAAAAGGATAAGAAAAGAATTCAGTTTTAATAAACAACATAACAATAACAAATCATGAACATTACAAACAAAACAATCCTGGTAACCGGTGGCGGTTCAGGCATCGGTTATGCAACCGCAAAATATCTAAGTGACAAAGGCAATAAGGTGATCATTTCCGGCCGTAATGCAGAAAAGATTGAAAAAGCCGGCAAAGAGTTAGGACTTGATTACATCGCCTGTGATGTAACTGATGCAGAAGCGGTTAATAGCTTGATTAATAAGCTGGAGTCAGAATATGCCGATCTCAGCGTTCTGATTAATAATGCAGGCGTAGCCAATTTATATAAACTTGGCGAAGGCGCAGGTGCTTTCGAGAAATCAAAACAAGAGTTTGAAACAAATTATTTCGCGCCTGTTCGCCTTACTGAAGCATTGCTGCCATTATTGAAAAAGCAGCCAGAAGCGGCTATTGTGAACATTACATCGAACGTAAGTTTTCACCCATTGGTCGTGTTGCCTACCTATTCAGATACGAAAGCCGCTTTGCATTCGCATACCGTAGCGCTGAGGTTAACGCTTTCTAAAGATACTAACATTAAATTATTTGAAGTGATGCCTTCGCTGATCGACACAGATGCAACCAAAGAAATGGGCGGCGAGCAACACGGCTTACCACCGTTAGTGGTAGCTGAAGATATTTTTAAAGGCATTGAAGAGGATCGTTTCGAGATCTACGTAGGTGAAACCGGAAGACAATGGTCCGATTATTTCACAAACCCTGTAGCCGCTGTAGAAAACTTTAACCAAGGCTTATTTTAGCTTATTTTATTTGATAAAAGACATTAGGATCGCTGTTCTAAATTGGAACGGCGTTACCCGATTATAATACTATAAAAGTATATCAATTAAACCAATTTTAGCAGTGGAAGGACTACACGCCAATTTGTATGAAGATCTGGGGGCATTACAGCGTTCACTTTGTGTGAGTCGTGTTGTTTTGGTTTGTATTGATTGGGGAACTCGGCGTCAGAACCGGTTTCCCTTTTTGGGGATGATTAATTACGTAAAATTTTAAAATCAGAACATGGAATGGTATCATTATATTTCTGCTTTTTTTGCCGGAGCTTTTCTTGCCAATACAGTACCGCACTTTATACACGGTATATCAGGCAACAAATTTCCCACCCCATTTGCCACACCAAGGGGAGTTGGCTTATCATCGTCTACTTTAAACGTTTTTTGGAGTCTTTTCAATTTTGCTGTGGGATGGCTGCTGTTCGTTAGTGTACACATTACCCAATTTCTATCCTTGCAGATAACATGCTTCGTTGGCCTATCGTTAATGGCATTGATGTTAAGTAAGCGCTTTCAAGCAAAACATAAGGAATAACATACGTCGCTATCTAAAAACATTTGAACTTATTGCAAGCAGTAGAAATTTATACAGCAAATAAGCACACTTTTAGTAGCTGGTATCGTCGATAGCTATCAAATGCCGAGGAGAAAGCCCGGTACCAAAAGAATATCATTGAGACACAGACTGAATTGGACTTTTTAATTTCTGGAACCGCTTAATGGATTCAATTTGTTTTTTTACAGATATTTAAGAAGGATCAATCGGTTCGAGAATTAGAAAAGTACGATTTGGGTTGTTAGAGTTGTAAATTTTTTGATCGACCTGTTGACACGGGGTACAGGACTGAAAATACTTGATCGACTGATATGATTCCAATTAATTGAGGTATTAAGTTTTGCAGTTTCATCCTAATTAGCAAGCTATTTATAGCCAAAAAAGGCTGCAATTTTTTTATAATATGTTATTTGGATATTATTTTTTTTTGCCAATTCGATTATATCAAAGATAAGCTCATTTCTTTCATCGGGTTCATTCTGCCGCAGGTCTTTCTGTAGCGAAGCGGTAAAATCAGCCGAAAGGCTATCTAATATCCGCAAATTGTCTTCAAAAAACCCTTCTGTTAACCCAAAACCTGCCACATCTGAAATAAGCTTTAATTCTTGTAGTAAACTAACAAATAGTTGCCGGTAGGGTCCATCCGATTGCAGGTCTGCCGCATGTTTGTTATGGTAAGCTGCGCACGACGCAAAGGCTGAGGTAAAGGCCAATTTTCGGAATATTTCATTGGTGATGTGTGAACTGTAACGGATTTCAATTCCACTATCCAGCAAATCCTTTTCCATTTTTTCTTTCAACGGATCGGGTTTAGCGTTAATACCATCCAGCCCGAAAAAAATTTTAAAGATCTGATTGTTCTGGGTTACTTCTCCGGGTGCTGAGATATGACCGGTAATGTAAATACAGCCATCGTATATGAGAAATCCGGGCAACACAGAACGAAGATAGCTTCCTGCGCCAAGCGAATTCAGTATCGGAATGATCATCGTCTTGACATGGGCAGCACTTTTTAGAACCGTTAAAATTTGAGGTAAATCATAAGCCTTTACACATACAAATATGACATCAAACTTTTGATCTCCGATTTGTTGCTCTGATGTAGCTTTTATATTCGTGATGCAAAGAGGTGCTTCTCCATTAGTTTTAATGGTGAGCCCTTTATTTTGAATAGCCTTTAAGTGTTCACCGCGTGCTATAAGAGTTACATCATGCTGTTTTTTTGCTAAATAGCCGCCTATGAGGCCGCCGGTACCACCAGCGCCAATTATCAGGTATTTCATAAAAGATGGATTAGTTAGTTTTCGGTGGTTAGATTAAGATCATAACGTTCTTCGTGAAGCGTTTTGCCCCATTGCTCCATTTCGATAGACGCTGTAGGCTGAAAGCCTGCTTTTTTATACATGGCAATGGCTTTTTGCTGAACATCTGTCGTTAGCAAATAAACGTTGTTAAACTGTTGCTCCCTGCAGTGTGAGAGTGCTTTAGCAAGCAAATGTTTGCCTACACCCGTGCCCCTAAAAACAGGATGAACCAGATACCACCTCAATTGTGCCTCGTTGTCGGGCTTAGATAAAATCGCAATGCAGCCAATAATCTGCTCGTTATAAGTCGCCAGCCAGATCTTGTCTTTCCGGGTATCATAATGTTCTAAAAACTCGTAGAACGTTTTGACAACGTACCCTTCAAATTCCTGGGAGTAGCCTGATTCACGTGCATAAAGCACGCCGTGAAGATAAATAAGATAACCGACGTCGCCCGGCTTCAAGCCTTCCCGGTAGCTCACCTGAAGGGACAATATTTGATTGCTGTAATCTGCTGATAATAAATTTTCAACGGTTATCATGGAATTAACCAGCATTCCTGCTTCATCCGTTGACAGCTTTTTTAAAAACTCCTCAATCTGTTTGTCGGATTTTCCCTGCAGCTCATTTAATAATTTAGAACCTTTATCTGTAAGGCTGATGTGCTGCACCCGTGAATCCTGTTTTGATGGTGTACGTTGGATAACCCCGTCATTGCTGAACATTTTGATGATCTTACTTAAATAACCTTTGTCCAAACTCAGCAATGTTGCCAGTTGCAGGGATGTTATGGGTTGGCGCAGGCCGATCTCAAATAAAATGCGTGCCTCTGCCAAAGAGTAGGGTCCGTCTAAAATATGCTCATTAAGCAATCCAAGATGGCCTGTGTAAAAGCGGTTAAAACTCCTGATTTGCTCTATCTCTTTTTTCATAAAGCAAATGTAAACATAAGTTGGCATTTGTCAACTATTATTGTTGATTATTGTCAACTTTATTTTGCTGATTAGGTTGGTTATATTTGACTACTGCTTAAACAATAGGTGAAGTCTTGCTATTATTACGGGCTAACACCTTTTCCCGAAGTTGTTTTATAGTGCCTTCTTTATCCTCCTGCAATTTTTTTACAATTTCTTTAGATTCGTAAGTATCGTACTTTGAACCCCAAATCATCAGTTCAACAACTACTGGAATCAAATCAAGGCCTTTCTGTGTAAGACTATAGATGAACTTATTTTTCTTCTCCGGTGATACCGTGGATTTTATAAACCCGTTTGCTTCCAGCATTTTAAGCCGGTCTGCAAGAATGTTACTGGCGATCTTTTCATCGGAATTAAGAAAATCCCCGTAGCTCGATTTATTGGTAAAAATCAAATCCCTCAATATTAATAACACCCATTTATCTCCTATATAATCCAGTGAAAAAGCTATTGGACAGTCGGATCTATGCTGAATTCCTTTCATGACATTAAAATTATAAATAATAATTGCAAAATGCAAGTAAAATAATCTACCTTTGTTTACTTGCATATTGCAAGCAAAATTAAATAATAAATTATAATATAAAGTCATGGAAATCACAAACAAAACAGTCCTGGTAACCGGAGGTGGTTCAGGGATTGGCTATGCAACAGCAAAATTTTTGAGCGAAAAAGGCAATAGGGTAGTAATTACTGGTCGTAATGAACAGAAATTACAAAAAGCAGCTGAGGAGTTGGGTATCAATTACATTGTCTGCGATGTAATTGATGCGGACTCAGTTAGAAACCTTATTACGAAAATTGAAAATTTCTACGGCGATCTCAGCGTGCTGATTAACAACGCTGGCGTGGGTTTCGTTTATAAATTGGGTGTAGACTCAAATGCCGTTGAAAAAGCAAGACAGGAATTTGAGACCAATTATTTTGCCCCTGTTAGATTGATCGAATCTTTACTTCCGTTATTAAAGAGACAACCCGAGGCAGCTATTATAAACATTACATCAAATGTGGCGTTCCACCCGCTGGTGGTTTTGCCAACTTATTCAGATGCTAAAACGGCTTTGCATTCACATTCAGTGGCTTTGCGTTTAACATTAGCTGCTGATACCAACATCAAAGTATTCGAGGTAATGCCTTCACTCATCAACACCGATGCTACTAAAGACATGGGTGGAGAACAATATGGCTTGCCCCCCGCAGTAGCTGCTGAAGATATTTATAATGGTATAAAAGAAGACCGTTATGAAATCTTTGTTGGCGAAGCGGCGCAGCAATATGCCGACTATTTTACTGATCCTAAGGCGGCTATAGCGAAATTTAATCAGCCTTTTCTTAACTAAAACCAGCATTGCCAAACTGACCTGCAAGCCCGATAAACGGGGGTGGCGCAGGTGAGTTCGGTTAATATATACTAATAAAAATTATTATCATGTCAGACAGAAGAAATTTCATCAAGCAAACCGGCCTGTTGTCGATGGCCGGTCTCATAGGCGCAACTCATATTGCGGCAGCTGAAAAATCGGATAAGGCTTATAGTACAACACCATCAAAATGGGCAGATGGATCGAGGCTGGTGGTATCAGCCACCATGCTGTTTGAGGCCGGTGGCCAGCCGGATAACGCACCAAGCCCGTTTCCGCCAAATATGAAGCCTGGTTACAAGGATCTGCCTGCGGCCACCTGGTATGAGTACGGATACAAAGAAGGCACTCCACGGATGCTGGATAACTGGGACAAGTTAGGCATTAAGGTTACCACCCACATGGTAGGTTCAGCCGTATTGAAAAATCCGGCATTGGCCAAAGAGATCGTAGACCGAGGGCATGAAGCCTCAGGCCATGGTATGACCTGGAAAGACGAATATGATATGCCGTATGATGAGGAAAAGAAGTTTATTAAGGATGGTTTGGATGCCATTAAAAAAGTGACCGGGCAAACTCCGGTTGGTTACAACGCAAATTTCCTGCGCCGCAGTGAAAATACGTTGAAAATACTACAGGAATTGGGGTGTATCTACCATATTGATGATTTGAGCCGGGATGAGCCGTTCATTATCAAAGTTAACCAAAAGGATTTTGCTGTTGTTCCTTATACTGTACGCAACAATGACCTGGGCATAATTGAATTAAAAAATTTTTCTCCTGATCAGTACATTACGCAGATCAAAATGGAGTTCGACCAGCTTTATGAAGAGTCGGCAACGAAACGCCGACAACTCTCTTTAACCTTTCATGACCGTGTAAGCGGTACACCGCAGATGGTTAAAGCCGCAACAGAATTAATCAGGTATATGCAGAAGCATCCTGGTGTTGCCTTTAAACGCAAAGATGAAATAGCGGAAATGACCCTGAAAGATCCAACAAGCCTCCGCGATTAAGGACTAACATTATTTAAACCTCAATGAATTAAATCATGTCAAAAATTTTAGTAACTGGAGTAACAGGTACAATTGGAAAAAGCACAATAAAACACCTGTTGAAAAAGGGAGTTCCTGCAAGCAAAATCATCGGGTTTTCCAGGAATACGGAACGGTTAGCTGAACTAATTTCCCAAGGCATTGAAGTTCGCTTTGGGGATTATTCAAACTGTGATTCCCTGCTAAGTGCTTTCAAAGGTGTGGATAAAGTGATGCTTACCAGTGCAGTTGCGTTTACGGATAGATTTACGCAACATAACAATGTAGTTACCGCTGCACGCCAGGCCGGAGTTAAGCATGTAGTGTATATGGCAATCATGCGCAAAGAAGGTTCCGGACGAATAATGCCTGAAATTACCGAATCAGACTTGCTTACTGAAGAAGTATTGAAATCGTCCGGGCTCGATCATACCATCGTTTACCACCCGCCTTTTACAGATGTTTTATCGATTTATTACGATCCCAACCCGTATAAAAATGGGATAAATGTTCCGGCCGGCAATGGGAAAATGGCACCTGCAACCAGAGATGAATTGGCGGAGGCACATGCCGAAATACTTGCTACAGAAGGGCATGAAAACAAGACATATTCATTAGGCGGCAGTGAAGCAATTTCGTTTGTTGATATTGCTACAATACTTGCTGAAATAAAAGGAAAAACCGTCCCTTTTACCACCATCACTGCAGAAGAATACATTGATGGGATAGTGGAGAAAGGAACGCCTCGTAAGGTTGCCGAATTCTTAACGAATTGGGTAGTTGCAATTGACGAAGGTGAATTTGAATATAAATCAGCAGATCTGGAGTGGTTATTAGGTAGAAAAACTACTACTTTCAGGGCGTATATTGAATCAACACTAATTAGCGGAAGATCATAGGAAATGTAGTAAGCATAATAACTGAAGTAACCGATTTGCCATTCCTTTTGTGTTTCAGTTGCTGCGTTTTTGCAAAGTGGAGTTTTTCAATACTGCTTGGGAACGCATGAATATTTTTATGATGATTTTTTTTGGCCTCAAACAAGGAATGGCCGCCTGTAAAAACAACGTCGGCTTTATTCAGCAATTCTTTTTCCAATATCTTAAGCGATTCAGGTGCAAAGTTAAAAGCCGATAATTCGTCCATGCAATCAAACACTGTCAGCTCAGGTTGATAACCCCTGCTGAATTCCAAAGCCATCGGCGTATAAACCAAAACCCATACTCCGTTGAAACGCGGGCCTTCATAAATTCATCAAAGAGCTGGTTTTGTATTTGCAGTGAAACAAACTTGTTTAATTCTAAAGGTAAATGAGGTGTAACAATCGTAATTTGATCTCCGCGCGACGTGTAAACATAATGCGGCGTTTTTATTTCGGTAAATACCGGCTCTTCCAAATAAAATACATTTGTCAGTTTTGCAAGGCGCGTAAGAAGATGTTGTGGGCGTTGAAAAACAAAGTCCCAACGTAAATGGGAAAAACAAACCAAACTTTCCGGTAAGCGATTTTGAATACTATTTACCTTCGGCCTGATTGGTGTACTAATTAATTGCATATCAATATACTTGTTTATATTACAAGCAATAGAAATAATAATTGTTTTAAAAGTAAAAATATAAACTAAAAATTAAATTTAAGTTTTAAAGTATCTGTCGCGTTTCACTAAATAATTTTCTTTATGATTATACAGACCTCAATAGGGGAGGTGCAATATTAGGTTGATCAACATAATTAGCTCCTTTTACTTATAAGATTAAACAAGTTATTAAATCAGGCAAGGGAAAAATGCTGCAAGGAAACTTAACCGGATATAATTAATTGATTCTACAGCCAGAGCGGGGAAGCTCATTGAAACAAGCCTGATAAAATTTACTATGAAAAACCAATATTATAGCGGCACCAGCGGCTTACAGATCGCTATACCTAAAAGAAGTTTTTTGCCTGCACAACAGCATTTATCCCGGCTAGCATTTTATGCGCTACACGAGAGCAGCATTGAGATCAACGGCTCATTTTACAAAATACCGCAGGCAAAAACAATTAGCCGCTGGGTTACCGAAGTGCCCGCAGCATTCCGCTTTACCTTTAAACTATGGAAAGCGATAACCCACAAGAAAAATCTGCTGTTCAACGTCTCGGATCTTGAGCGTTTTATGGAAGTACTGGAACCTGCAAAATTTAATAAAGGCTGTTTATTAGTGCAGTTTCCGCCGGGTCTGCAGGCAGGAGCGCAGCCACAGCTGGAGGAGCTTTTAAGCTTGCTGAAAACTTTCGACTGGCCCGTATCCGTAGAATTTCGTCATCTTTCCTGGTACACGGACAACATTTATGAATTATTGAAGAGTCACCAGGCGGCTATGGTACTGCAGGACATGCCCAAATCAGCTTCACCATTAAGGCTAACAGCTGATAAGCTGGTTTATGTGCGCTTTCACGGTCCATCAGGTGACTATAAAGGAAGTTATAGCGACAGCTTTCTATATGAATATGCCGGCTATATCCATGAATGGCAGCAGGAAGGCAGGCAGGTATACGTTTACTTTAATAATACAGCGGGTGCTGCACTCCAAAACCTCCACATGTTGAAACATTATCTGAGTCAAGTTGATGAAGGATATGATTTGCTATGGATTTCCGGAAGGTACCAGAGAAAACCAGATTTTAAGCGAACCGATTTTGTAAAAAAGTCTCCATCCAAAGAAAAAAGATCTTAAGCAGATTATTTGGATCTACCTGTTCAAACTACCCATTAAAGTTGCTATAAAGTGCAAATGATCAAGTGGTAAATATCCTGTTATTCTGTTGGAAATAAAGTGCTATTTAAATGATTTTTAAATATTTAATGCGGTATTGGAAACAAATTTGTCCCTGAAAAGTTGATCCTATACAATTAACAGCAATTATGAATGTTACCGACAAACTCTTATTGCTGACAGAAAGTTCTGTTCAACTTTACTTTTCTTTTGATCTGGACAAGAACCGATTCGATTATATTAATCCTGCGTTCAAGAGATTTTTTAATATTGAAGATTTGTCAATGCCAATACCTTTTTTATTGGCTTTTGTTCATCCCGAAGATCAGGGTTACATTGCTGATCAGGTATGTTCCTGTTTGGCCGGGCAAGCGGTTAAAAAGGTTGAATGTAGAATTGTAACGGGTACTCAGATACGTCATTTAAGAATTTCTGCACATTTATTATCTGAATCCACCGGACAGGCATTAATGGGCTATGCAGATGACATTACAGACGACAAAACCCAATTGAACATGATTAGCATGCATAATGCTAAAAAGAATTCTGTTTTGAGCATCCTTTCCCATGATTTGGCTGGCCCGATTGGAAATATGCAAAGTCTGATAGAAATGTTACGGGGGGAAGCGCTCCATTGGCAAAATCCAAATGCTGATGAATATATCAATTTGATTTATAAGATCAGTAACAACTGCATCAAACTTATCCGTAACTTTCTGGATCATGAGTTCTTAGAAAGTACAGGTGGAAAACTCGTGAAGAAAAGGGTTAATTTAGTTGAAAAAATAAAAATCAAACAGAGCAATACCTTCGCTATCAGGTTGAATTAAATAAGATCATTTCCTACACGTTCAATCAACCTGAAATTTTTATTGAAATTGATGAGGATAAATTTTTGCAGGTTATAAATAACCTATTGTCAAACGCTGTAAAGTTCACAAAGGATGGCGGTAAGATAAATGTTGCCGTTGAAGATCAAATACAAAGCGTTCTGATCAAGATAGCCGATAATGGAATAGGTATTCCAAAGCAATTTCACAATACGCTTTTTGAGAAATTCAGCACAGCACGAAGACCCGGATTAAAGGGTGAACAGTCTACAGGCCTCGGCATGTCGATCATTAAAATAATAGTAGAATGGCATGAAGGCAAAATTTGGTTTGAAAGTGAAGAGCAAAAGGGTTCAGTTTTTTTTATTGAACTGCCAAAGTAATTAGTCTCTGTAAAAAGCGCACATATTGTTTCTTATTTCAATATCCAATATCTAAAGGAGCGTAGAACGATAAGAATCTATCTTAAATCGTTTTTATTTAGTTAGTTAGACTTACGAAGCCGAAACAAAATCCATCCGTCACTGTGGGATTGCCTAAAATAAAGCTCAAAGATAAAAAGTCTGCAAGCTTTCCCTATGTGCTAAATATTAGCCAGGGAATGCCGGTAAACACTATTATCTTTATAAGAAATTTATAATATAATTTAGTCCAGACCCGGGGCTAATAATTCCGGGTCAACATGGCCATCATTAGATTTAGTGATTTTTTGCAGGCTAAAACGCAGGGTGCCTTCATCATTGGCTGCACTTAAAAGACCTTTTTCGTACCAGCCGGTCAGCAGTTCATGCACGGCAGCAATAAAGTCTTGGCTGTTATGGAAATTGTGTAATTCGTTCAATTTGGCAACCACTTCGTCGATACTGCCATCACCTATTTGTGCAAGCGCAAAAAGGGTTTGTTCATCCAAACCGGCATCAGCATTAAAATGTGCTGGTATGATTAAGGGATGGTACAAATCACGGAATTCCTGATCATTCATGGGAGTTGTTTAGAGATAAACATCGACGGCCCCCCTTTGTTCACTAGGTTTTTGTAATTGACATCATTGTTCTAAATTGTAGTACGTATATTATCATTAGTTTAATTTTTTTACAGATGTTGCTATTACTATAGTAACTAAATTGTTAACGCTTTATATGAGGCAGTAATATAGCATAAAACTCACCATTAACAGACATACCAAATTGGATGATACTGCCGTGTATGCCGTTTGCCAAGCTTTTCGCGAGTAGTAGAAAAATATTACACCGATGATGCCCACACCTAACGGCGATGCTGTTTGTTGAAACGTAGATAAACACGAACTGCAGGCTTATTCAGCCTGGCGTTCTCTTTACAAAAAACTTAATTATTCAAGTGTATACCTACCGCATTGCTTCACTATAGCTGCTTTGTTGATGCAGAACGCTTGCCATACTGATTTTCCTTTTGAATTGATGTAATATAAGAATCAAGCCTTGCTTCCAAACGCTTTACAGATTTTATCAAACTAAGGTTTCCGGTAGCTTCAGCAGACCTGATTAGGTTGGTAATTAGCGGGTTCCATAAATCAATAGTTGCTGTTACCACCTGTTGGTTTTCCTTATTCATTTTGACTTCATTCTTAAACGCATTTAGGAAGCCATCAGTACGAATGCAAAACATTACAACAAGGTATTCATGCTTAAGAGTGGTATCATGATGTTCATATGCGTTAAAAATATTTAGCAGGTGACCGGATAATGTTACGCACGAATTAGCGACAGCCGTCTTGTCTGCTTCACTTAATTGTAACTCGGCAATGTTAGCAATAGCTGCTTTATAGATGGCATTGATCCTTACACTTCCATTAAAGGGAAGAGAATTATAAACATTGTTCATGATAAATTCAGTGGTTTAGTTTTCTATTAGGTTTAAAATGCCATCGGGTGTGGCAATATTTATCAAACACAAAGATTTGATGAGTGCAAATTACATACTACAAAGTACTATGGAAAGGGTGGTTTTACTTGATGTGGTAGGGATTTTTACGTTTTATTCCGTGCAAAAAACCAGCTGAACAGTCAGCATATAGATGCTTCGCTTCAAGGTAGATGTACGATAATAGGTATTCCATCTGTCGATGACAGCTTTCTACACTTTTTAGCTCTCCAACTTGCCTTAGTGCTGGTTTTCAGCAGTGGGTCTGTTTGAGAATTCACTCGGATTAAAAATTACTACTATGACTAAAATCGATGAACTGCTTAGAGAGTTTGAATGCTTTGCTTATGGACAATTTTTACACACGGCTTTAAATGAACTGATAGACTGGGCATTTTTATCTTAAGAAAGTAATTAAGCTAGGTCTGTAACCGTTAAAGATAATGAAGTTAAATCAGCGTTTACAAGCTATTTAAATCAGTTAAGGCACCATAGCCCATCAAAGATATACAGCGTGGTTTGTCTTGATAAGTACCGTAACACTACGCATGAATTCTTTTATTTAAAAGCTTGTACAAAGCGATTTAAAGGTTCATCCTTAGGTTGAATCTTTACCGTCTTAGTAATTCGGCAGTCTATTGATAATTATACGGTCACAGCTGCAGCGAATGTCATAACCACACGGCTACAATCATATCAGTTGTGACAAATCCGAGGTTTTAAAACCTTTTAAATCATCTATCCTGTTAGCCTGGATCTTATTAACCCATTCAGCATCACTTATTAACGGGCGGCCAACAGCCACTAGGTCAAAGTCTCCCCGGTCAAAACGCCGGATCACCTCATCAAGTGAACTCGGGTCAGAGCTTTCTCCTTTTAAACCAGCTAAAAACTCGCCAGTTAACCCGGTTGACCCAACGGTTATGGTGGGTTTATCCGTTAATTTTTTAGCCCATCCGGCAAAATTCAGGTCACTACCTGCAAAATCTGGTTCCCAAAAGCGCCGTTGCGAGCAATGAAAAATATCAACTCCGGCATCTGCAAGCGGGGTAAGCCATTCTTCCATCTCTGTTGGTGTATTTGCCAGTTTATAAGCATAATCAGAATTCTTCCACTGAGATAACCTCAATATGATTACAAAATCCTTACCAACCTGCTTCCGTACTTCCCTAATGACTTCTACGGCAAAACGTGTCCGTTGAACCAGGTTAACGCTGTTATAGCTATCTTTTCTTTGGTTGGTTACCGGCCAAAAAAACTGATCAATGAGGTAACCATGCGCTCCATGCAATTCCAGGCAATCAAAACCTAAGCGCTTTGCGTCATTGGCTGCCTTTCCAAACGCAATTACGGTATCTGCAATGTCTGATTCACTCATCGCTTTTCCCCGTTGCTGACCAAAGTTATCTATGCCTGAAGGGCCTTCAAACGGCGCAGCCGGAAGCCAACCGGAAGGATGGTTCTGCTCCACGCCCATATGCCAGAGCTGCAGCCCATTTTTCCGCCTGCTGCGTGAACGCCTGAGATGATATCCGCCCATTTGCTTAGAGCCGGCTCACCGTAAAAGTGCGGAATATTAGGATCGTTTGTAGAGGCAACCCGGTCAATCCCGGTGCCCTCTGAGAGAATAAGGCCAACATTCCCTTTTGCCCTGTTGGCGTAATAAGCAACCGAGTCGGCTACAGGTATTCCGCCGCTTGCGAAATACCTTGACATCGGCGCCATGACAACTCTGTTTTTTAAGGTTAAAGATTTCAAGCTAAAAGGCTTGAACAAACTTTCTGAATTCATAGTGTTCAATGGTTGGTGATAATTATATTGTTTCCTGATCTGGAACCGGGATATCGTAAGTGTTCAACAGGATAGAGACCAGGCAGTAGTGGCCAATGGTGTAAATCAGTTCGGCCAGGTTTTTGTGACCTAATGTTTTGAGTGCCCGGTTATACAACAGGTCGGGAATCACGCCTCCTTTTACAAGGGCAAACGCGAGATCGTAGATCGCAGCTTCATCTTCTGTAAGATCAGCCGGCCGAAGGCCGGCAGTAATTGTGGCAATTTTAGCCTGCGATATACTCAGATTTTTTGCTACAATGCTATGCGCATACAGTTCGTAATGGGAACGGAAGTGAGTCCCTGTCACCAAAATGGCTATCTCACGTAATATGTTCGGAAGTGTTGAGCCCTCTTTAATGGCGTTGCTAAATGCTACAGCCGCTGCACCGTATTGAGGGAAATGAAGCATAGGGATAAACGGACCCAATAATGCGCCGTTTGCCTGGTTGGCAACAAATCCTCTAATAACATAACCTACAATGTATTGTATATCGTTTGCCAGCGATTTTTGCTCATCAGAAAGCTCGCTGGGTGGTATGGGTAGAAGTCTCATTGACTAAATATTAAAGCAATTGATAATTAGTTTCCTTTAGGAATACTGATGAGTTTGGCGTTCAGAAATTCGTGTATACCGGCTTCTGATAGTTCGCGACCAAAACCTGAGTTTTTGGTTCCGCCAAAAGGCAGTTCAGCCGTAGAAAAGGTAGTGTGATTAATGTATACCATTCCCGAATCTATTTTACGTGCCACCTTAACGGCATGATCCGGGTCGCCAAAAACACTGCCACCAAGTCCAAAATCTGTAGCGTTAGCCAATTCAATAGCTTCTTGCTCGTTTTTTACCTGGTAAAACATAAATACCGGTCCAAAAATCTCCTCGCGGAACGCATCCATCTCCCGGGTAATACCTGTTAAAAAAGTCGGCTCCATATAAGCGCCTTTACGGTTAATCCGTTTGCCGCCGTGTAGTAATTGCGCACCTTGTTTAACAGCTTTATTTACCTGTTCCAAAATTTCCACAACTGCGCTTTCGCTACTTAGGGATGAGATAGTCGCGTTAGGATCCATAGGGTCGCCAACGCTGAAAGTGTCAAATAACTCTAGCGCCTTTTTAAGGAACTCATTTGCTATGCTTTCCAACACGATGATACGCTTGGGCGAAATACATGCCTGTCCGGCGTTAAACATCCGTCCGTATACCGCTGCGGAAACGGCTTTATCAATATTTGCATCATCTAATACAATTAGAGGATCGCTTCCGCCTAATTCGAGCGTTGCCTTTTTAAGGTTCCTGCTTGCTGCGCTGGCTATAATGGCACCTGCTTTTTCGCTCCCGGTCAGCATAACGCCTTTAATGCGCACATCATCCATCAGGGCTGGTACCTGGCTGCCTGGCAAGAACACGTTTGTAAACACGCCCTCAGGCAAACCTGCCTCAAGCAATACATCAGCAATTGCCTGTCCACATTGCGGTACGTTAGAGGCATGTTTTAAAATCATGGCATTACCTGCCATTAGTTGCGGGGCGGCTACACGTATTACCTGATATTACGGGAAATTCCAGGGCTGAATACTAAGCAAAACACCTATCGGGTCATAAGTAATAAACGCTTCACCAGTGGGGTATCTACTTTTTTGTCAGCCAAAAACTTCTCTGCATTGGCTGCATAGTAGCGGTAGAAGTTGGATGAGTAGGCTACTTCATCTAAACTCTCGGCTATCTTTTTCCCCATTTCCAGGGTTACCAGTTCAGCAAGGTGCTGTTGTTTTTCCATCATCAGGTCGGCAGCCCTGTTGAGTATTTTAGCACGGTCAGTGAAAGAGGTGCTTTTTCATGTTTTGTAAGCCGCATCAGCTTTCGCAATCACTGTTTTCAAATCTGCTGACGTAATGACGTCGTATTCTTTTAATAGCTCTTCTGTATCAGGATTAATTGATTTGATTGTATTTGTTTTTATGGCAGTTTCCATATGTTAATAATTTTGTAGATGAAAAGTATTTAATTGGTTAACCGTACATTACATCTTAACGATCATCTTTCCTTCATTTTTACCATCGAAAAGGCCTAGAAATGCTTCAGGCAACTTTTCAAATCCCTTTATAATCGTTTCTGAGTAAGTGAGCTTGCCTTCTTTTAACCACTGGGCTAATTGTGTTGTACCGTCTGCAAATCGTGGTGCAAAATCAGCAATCAGGAAGCCCTGTATTTTCAGGAACTTGTAAACAACCAAAGGCAGTATACTTGGGCTGGTAGGAGTTTCGGTATCATTGTAATTGGAGATAGCGCCACAGACAGGAATCCTGCCATAGGTATTCATATAAGGAAATACCGCATCAGAAACCGGGCCGCCAACATTATCAAAATATATATCGACGCCATTGGGACAAGCTGCAGCAATTGCAGCTTTCATATCCGGAGTAGACTTGTAGTTAATGGCATCATCAAAACCGAACTTGCTTTTTAATTGAGCTATCTTATCATCACTACCAGCAATACCTACAACCCGGCAACCCATTATTTTGCCGATTTGCCCTACTATGGTGCCAACTGCGCCCGCTGCGCCTGAAACTACCAAGGTTTCGCCTGCTTTGGGCTTTCCGATATCCAGCAATGCAAAATAGGCCGACAGACCCGTGATGCCGAGTACACCAAGGTAAGTACTTAGCGGCACTGCTTTATCATCAAGAACGGCGAGGCCGGTACCATCAGATATCTGGTATTCTTTCCATTGCAAATAATTACTTACAAATTGCCCTGGTTTAAACAGGCTGTTTTTTGACTCAATTACTTCGGCAATTACTTTGGAGGCAAGCGGTTTGCCTACCTCGAAGCTTGCGCCATGTGTTCCCGCCATTTTACCCCGTAAATAGGGGTCAACAGAAATGTAAATGGACTTAATCAAAACTTCTCCATTGCTAATAACAGGGACGTTTTCGGCCGTTAATTCAAAGTCGCTTAATGCAGGCAGGCCTAATGGCTTGTTTTTTAATGTGATTACTTGATTCTTCATTCTACTTGTTAATTAATTTAAATTCCATGTATTTATATTCCATGGAATATAATCGGATAAATTTTTTATTCCCTTAGTTTGTTTAAAAGATCATTTAATTCTTCGGCCTGTTGGTTCCCAAGTTTATAACCTACCGATTGGAAAAGCGCGCGGCCTTTTGAAGCGATTTTATCACCTTCTTTAGTAAGTTTGATATGCACTACCCGCTGGTCTGTAGTCTGCCTGTCTTTTATGATCAGCCCTTTTTCCATGAGCTTGTTCAAGAGCCTAGAAACATTGGGCATACGGTCAATCAGCCGGTCGCGGATCAGGTTTACTGATGCGGTATGCTCTGGTTGCCCTTTAAGTATTGTTAATACGTTTAGTTGCTGCAATGATAAATCAATTGGTCGCAATGCAGCAGCGTAAAGATTAGATAACCAATTGGCCGTAAATATCAGGTTCATTCCTGCTTTTTGCTGCGGGTTATTAAACTGCGGTTGTTTGATTTCCTCTTCAATCTTCATAAAGCAAATATATGTTTTTGATATATTGGTATTGACAGTTTGCCTGTTCATTTTACAGCTCCGGTATGCTGTATAATAGCGCTTCTTTTTTTGTCCCACGCGTTTCTAATAAACACCAAAGCAACAGCGACAGTGCCTAATTCAGCTGAAAGCCAAGGCGTTTGTCCAATTCCATTGTGGATAATAACCCAGCCTCCGGCCATGGTTCCTGCGGTGATGCCAAAATTGGCGAACGATGCCGTAAGCCCATTGGCAAACTCCAACGCTTCCGGCGCAGCCGAACTAATAGATGATGTTGCAATCAACACGCCAGGCGCATAAACAATTCCCCAGAAAGCTACGATAAATGTAAGTAACCACAGGTTTTGATTAGAAAAATACAGGCAAAGTGGAACAATTATGGTGCAGCCAAAAATAAAAGCAGTATTTGTTCGAGTGATGCTTTTGCTTAAAGTCTTGCCTGCAATCCACGTACCCAATAGTCCGGTCAAACCGAAGACAAACATTAAGAGACTAACTTCTTTTCCGGATATGCCTTTCACTTTGATCATGTAGCCGGCAAAATAGCTGTAAATAGCAAACTCAGCAGCGAACATTATGATACACATTAATAAACTTAACCATACCGCAGGCTTTTTTAAGATCTTCACCTGGTTGCCATAAGAAACAGGATTTACCGGCGGTAAAGAGGGTAAAAAAATTAAAATGCAGCTTAAGGCAAGGGCACTTACGATGGCCTGTAAACCGAAAGAGTATTGCCAGGAAAAAATGCTGGCAATATAAGTGCAAAGCGGAACCGTGGTCACGGTTGCAATATTGATTCCGCTTAATGCTATAGCCATCATCTTGTGCTGATCTTCTGATTTTGAAGTGCTGATTACAGCAGCAAGTGCAGACGCAAAGTAAGCGGAATGCAATAGCGTAGGTAAGACCCTGGCCGTTAATAATAGCCAAAACGGCGGCGAGCACGCAGATATGATACCGGTAATCAGGAACAAAGTCAGGCTCACTGCCATTACCGTCTTTCTGTTGTACCGGGCAGCGGCCATGCTCACTACCGGGCCTATTATACCAACCACCAGCGCAAACAAACTGAGTAGCAAGCCGGCTTTATTTATGCTGATGCGGTAATAGGATGCTATCTGCGGTAATATACCGATCACACCAAATTCGGTAGTCAGTATACCGATGATACCCAGGCAACTTATATAGGCTATTCTTTTCATTTGTAAGATTTGTTATAGCGATTCAAAAAATTACAGAATAAGTTCAGCTTGGGTTTTTTCCACTTGAAGTTTCCAGAATTGCTCCGCAATTGCTGCCGGAGAATAGACTGGATTGCTTGGAGTTACGCTTTGGGTAATGGTAAGCAGGCCCACATAAATCAGATCATCTTTTAGTCGTTCATGTAATTGCAGCGCCAGGCTACGAAGGCCAGCCTTGCCGATAGATAATGACCCGTATTGCGGATGTGGATGAGTAGCCAATCCTCCGCCTATTATTAAAATGATACCGCGGCTCTTTTTAAGATTGGTAAACAAGGCTTTTGTGCTTTCGAGTGCTGCGGCAACATTATTGCAAAAATCCTTTGTCAGCTGCTCACCGGACTCAAGTAAAATGTCTTTGCTTTTTAGGGCAGCAGCATTATAAACCAGCACATCTACTTCGCCTAGCTTAGCCGACAGCTTGAGTAATGCCTGTTGGAGCTCGGCTAAATTACTTGCATATCCAACTTCAAAAAATGCGGTTACTCCCGGTTCGCTTAATTTTTTAATCAGCTTTTGACCATTTTTAGCGGTACGGCTTATAAGCCAAACCTTAAATTTTTCAAGTCCAAATTTTTCGGCAACCGCCGCACCTATACCTAGACCAGCTCCTATAATAATAATTGATTTTTTCACTTGTCCATTTATATCACAAACATATACCTTGTATTTATATTCCATGGAATATAAAATTTATGTTGACTTCTTTATGACATTAATGAATAGGTTAATTATCATACACTTTTAAAGCTAGTCATGAAGAAGATAGAATTAATATTTAATCCAGAGGGTTGGAAACCTGTTCAAATTTAACATGAGGTTGCGTTCTAATATAAATATTGATAATTAATAAGATAGCTATTATAACACTAATTGAAATGCTACCATGGAACTCGTCTAAATTGACTATTTGCCTTATAATAACTTGTGATTACGGACGGTATTGGTGTCAAGTTTATTTTTTCAGCGATTTTGTCGTAGGTTAGGTGTTAGGCTATAATCTTTAATTTCATTCATAATGTGTTTCTTGGTTCATCCATTAGGATCCATACGGAGACATTGCGGTTCACAATGGTTATAATGATTTCCAATTTCTCTACCAGTGTGAAGTAACTTAAACAGTTATTATACCGGTTAGAAGTGGCCTGAGCAGAACACGAGCAGAAGCTGCCAATTTAGGTTTCGCTTAATAAACAGAACGCGCATATTTAGACGATAATTGTGCACGACCATATTATTGAGTTGTAAATCCATACTTTAGATAAATAGTTTTTGCAACTGGACTAACTAAAAAGTTCATGAAGTCTCTCGCGGCATTTGCATGAGGCGCATTTTTAAGCTGCCCTGCAATATAGGTAGCCTTTATGTTTTGGCTGGGAGGAATCTCAACCATGTCAACAGGATGATTGATCATCATCTGATAAAAACCTTCGCTGAACCAGACCGGTGCTGCATCCGATTGATCGTACATGAGACGCATGGGAGACTGGCGGTGATGAATTTGCGTAAGATAGGTAGTGCTGTCTTTTACCTTATCTTCCATTACAGCCTTACGTAATGAATCGTTACCTGTTTTTAAATAGGCTTGCTCTATATTTTTACCAATTCCTTCAAAGTCCGGGTTAGGCATACTAACCCGAACATCATTTCTTCCTAAATCGGTCAGTCTTTTGATGCTTTTAGGATTACCCTTTTGCACCATTATTGCCAGCCGGTTATAGGCATAGGCTTCAGTTTTAGAAAAGTACTCCGGCATCTGATTAATACGGTTTTTTCCCGCTGTATATACATCTGGCTTTAGTGTGATGCGCATATTTCCTATGGTAATAGAGCCACCTATGATCTGTTTGGCTAATATGCCTGGTGGTAATGTTTCTGCAAAGATGCGCTGATAATGAGGATAAGCCTTTTTAAACTCAAATAAGAGCTCATCAATACACATAAATTGGTTGCCGGCAAAAAATATGACTAATTGTGGATCGTTTATGTCGCCATACAAATCGGGTATGTTATCTACCCCTGGCACTGTAAACATCACTTTGCTTTCGGGCGGGGTGTTCCAGGGTGCGTCGAATTGATGCTGCTGTGCTTTTGTACGGCTTCCAAACGCAATAACTGCGGTAATACTTAATAATATACTTTTGTAGTTTCTCATAAATTGAACAGCTATCAATACTAATATTTTAATAACTCGAAATCAGATCCTTTTATCGTACAGTACTTGCATTCACTAATAAGGTGGTGTTCTGTTTAAAAGAGTTTCATTTAATCTGGTTCAAAAGTAGTCACAATGGAAAACGGGCTTTATCAGAATTAGTGATGGTTAATAACTAAAAATAATAGTTATGGTGCGTTTTAAGTTTTCTTTAAAAGCAAAGGCAAGTCCAACGCCATGGACTTGCCTTTTATATAAGATAATAAATGATGCTATTCTTTATTCTTCGGATCCGGCAGCAGCTTCAATAATTGCCAGCACTTCTTTTGGGTGAGAAATCATTACCACATGGCTGGCATCAATTTCAGTAGTTTTAGCATTCATACGCTTGGCCATTAAGCGCTCTAATTCTGGATTTATCGCATTGTCGTTTTTCGCTAAAATATACCAGCTGTGTTTAGTTTTCCAAGCCGGTGTACCGCTTTTATCACCAAAAATAGCCTGTGAAGCAGGAGTTTGTGTTGCATAAATAAGCCCTTGCTGCTTTGCAGGCAGATCTTGTGCAAAAGCATTTTCTACACCTGCTTTTGATAGAAAAATGAATCCATTCTGCGGCTCAAAGTAAGTTGATAATTTGCCGGCAGCAGCTTTTGAAGATAAAGTAGGCACTGTTTCGTCTAAGTCTGGAGCAAATGCCGCTACATAAACAAGTCCGGCTACCTTTGGGTCGTTTCCAGCCTGGGTAATTACAAACCCGCCCCATGAATGGCCAACCAAAATAACCTTTCCTTTAGCACGGGCAATTGCGCGTTCGGTTGCTGCAACATCGTCTGCCAATGAGGTAATTGGATTTTGAACGGAGATAACCGGATAGCCCTTTGCCTGTAACGCATTTATTTGGTTTTCCCAGGAAGATCCGTCAGCCCAAATGCCGTGAACAAATATAATAGTTGGTTTGGTGTTTGATGCCTGAGCATTAGCGGTCAGTACGCCAATTGCTAAGGCGAACAGGATTGATAATAATTTAAATGTTTTCATGTGTATTTCAGTGGTTGAAGAAATGGTTAAATTTTATAAGTACTATGATTATGCGTAAATAACATTGAGGGTAATCGGAACATTAAGTGCTTTAGAGACAATGCAATTTGCTTTAGCGCCTTCGGCAATTTCAATGAATTTTGCTTCGTCAACACCGTCTAACCGGCTCGCTGTAAGCTCTAAATGTACGCTTGTGATGGCAAGTGCCTGCATGTCCAGATCAAGAATAGCGTTTGTGGCCAGGTCGCGTGGGATAAGTCCGGCCTGGCTTAATGCGGCGCTAACAGCCATAGTAAAACATCCTGCGTGCGCAGCCGCAACCAGTTCTTCAGGGTTGGTTCCGATACCATCGGCAAAGCGGGTTTTAAACGAATATTGTGTTTTGTTCAGCACAGTACTTTGGGTGCTGATTTCTCCCTGGCCGGCTTGCAAAGTTCCGTTCCAGTGTGCATTTGCGGTACGTTTCATATCTTTTGTAATGCCTAATTGTTTAGACAAGGCAAATATATAGTGCTTAAAGCCAGGAAATTTTCACCCAGGTTAAAATCGTAGTTTGTAATCTTATTTTTGTTGCTAAGCGCTTCCTGATACGACTACGCAATAGGCCTTCTATACCCTGATATAAAGCAATATGATAAAGTGGTTAGCATTAAATATATCCGGGTGCAAATTGATAAGTTCGGTATAGCGTTCCTCCAGGCATTTGTTCTTGGATCATAGAAAGCCCTTAGATGATACGCTCATCAATTCAGGAGGCGAATTTAACAACGTTGGGAAACTATTATGATGCCCTCAGGCAAGAATATTGGTGGCATTTTAATCAGTATGAATGCACTATTATTCTATATCTAAATTTATTATTTATAGCTTTTTGCGAAGCGCATGAAAAGTGTAATTATTGGAGCGGGTTGACCGAATAACTGTATGAAGGAGAACTGGCGGCCGATTGCCAGCCCATCAATGTCGATAATTTTACACTCTCCCGAAAGTAGCTCTTTACTAATTGAATGGATGGAAAGAAAACAAAAGCTATCACTATGCGCAATATATGATTTGATGCTCTCCGTGCTGCTAAGTTGTACCTGAACGTTCAAGTCTGAAATATTCATCTGGAATTTTTTGAGTGCAACGCTTAAAACATCAATTGTACCTGCGCCGCGTTCTCTTAATACGAAAGGTATTTTTTTCAAATCATGAGGGCTAATGGTGTCTTTTTTAACCATTTTGTTTTTACCGGAAGTGACCAGTACCAATTCATCATCCAAATATTTTTCGTATTTAATGGATGGGTTAGATGTAACTCCTTCAACAATTCCAAGCTCAATCTCCGCATTTAATAAGGATTGCTCTATTTCTTCCGTATTTGCTGTCTTCAACTGGATACGGATACCAGGATACGACTTGTAAAACCCTGCAAGGATAGGTGCAATAACATATTGCGAAACAGTGGTGCTGGCACCTAGCCGGAGTACGCCCCCGTAATTATTGTTCTGCTGGTGCATTTCATATTCCAGGTCGTTATGCAATTTTGTAAATTGTTCGGTATACCGAAGCAGCACTTCGCCTGGGGCTGTAAGTTTGATCTTTTTATTGCCGCTGCGTTCAAATAACGATACCTTATACTGATTTTCTAACTCTTTAATGTGCTTGGTTACGCCAGGTTGCGTCATATATAGCTCTCCTGCAGCCTTGGTGAAATTAAGCCGTTTAGCGACGGTGTGAAATACCTTCAATCTAAAATCTAACATAAGGCTTATAACTAATAAGGTTAAGTGAAAATTTGCATTTTTTGAGAGCGGAATTTTCCAACTGGCAGTAATGAATTATGATTATTTATAATCAAATATCATTACAATTTTTAATTTACAATAGATCCTGTTCCAACATAGGAACAGGATTTAAATAATTTAAGCGTTCACTAAGTTAGAAAAGCTCTGATAGCGTTTAGTGGTAAATGATCACCAATGAATTGATTATAATAAGCAGTTGTAATAACACCATCCTCATTGATCAGGAACTCGGCGCCCATAAGGTTTGCGTGCCCGTCTTGTTGAAATTTTTCCTTATATAATTTTTTACCCTTTTCAGCTTTGCCAATTACTCCTTTATAAATTGAAGTAAATAATTTTAGGGTGCTGCGTTCTATTGCATATTTCTCATACAGGTCAAAATCAGGATTGGCGACCATTGTTGTATAATAATGATCATTGCCGATATATCTTTTTAAATTGTTCTCGCTGCTTTCATAAATAGCCAGAGAAATCACTCTGCGTTCTTTAAATTCTTCTTCAAGTGGCAGTAGTTCATGAAAGCGCAAATTGCAGACCGGGCAACCAACATTTCGGTAGAAAGTAAGAAATACCTTTTGCCCCTTAAAGTCGCTAAGCTGAATAATATTACCTTGAATATCCTTTGTCTTGAAATTAGGTGCCGTTAATGGCGGTCGTAATTTTATGTTTGTCATTATTGTTTTATTTAATGATTTGCAAAAGGATATCGCTAATTTGATTAGGCATGGACAATTGTGGTGTATGACTGCTATTAATAGTGTAGATGTTTTTTATACCTGCAGCTGCGACCATTTTATTTTGTAATGAAAGGGTAATGGCCCTGTCCTGGGTTGTGTGTATATAATATTTATCTAAGTCGGTCGTTAATGGATTTTTAAGCAAAACTTTGCTGTATAATGGTGCAGCTGGTTCTGGGCGGTTATTAGTTATTAAAAGTTGATTAACGGTTGCATTTCCATCCTGGCAAAATATTTTAAGAAGCAGGCTATCTGGAACGCTCGCCGTAGTATGGTCTGCTGATGGTACCAAAGCAGGCCCTAGCTGAGAATTTGGATCCATGGAATTTAGATCAATAATTGATTGCCCGTTTGCGGGAATAAAACCGGCGAGATAAACCAATTTTTCAATATTGCCCGGAATAGAGTCAGCCACCGCGGTAATAACTGCACCACCAAGGCTGTGGCCGACCAAAACAACTTTACCCTGAACATTTTTTATTGCTGTAATAACTTTGTCACGATAGGAATTTAAAGTTAGCGAGGCAGCAGAAGTCTGATCTGTTCCATGTGCTGGAAGTTCAACCACAACTACTTTCTGCCCGGCTGCCTCTAATTGCGCTTGAACGTATTGCCATGCATATGGCCCCTGGAAAGCTCCGTGAACAAGGACAAAGGTTTTAGAAGCCGGCGCAACATTCTTTTTTGAACATCCGGAGAAAATTGAAGTTGCAAGTAACGCGATAAATAATGCCGGATAAAATATTTTAATGTTCCGGCTTCGATTGTTGTATCTTTTCATAATTGTATTTTTGAATGGCACAAAACTCTGAGTTCTTTAATTTGAATTTTTTCACCCAGGTGAAAACCTTGACAAACTTTTAAAATTTTAACCCAGGTTAATATTTGTAGCAGTAATTGCTGTACATCTTTGAACAATGAACGAAAATCAAACCATATTGAGTGAGGTATTAACAGAATTTGCTGATTTAAATAATGGAGATATATCTATAAGCTTACCATACTGGCGTTCGCGTAGGATAGATAAAGGCGATTTTTTTAATATGCAAAGCTTCGTGTGCACTGATTTGGCATTAATCATAAAAGGAATCTTTCGCGTTTATTACATACACCCTGAAACGCAATTGGAAAAGAACCTTTATTTCTTCTCTGAGCGACAATTTCTTGTATCATTTCGAAGTTTCATCAATCAATATCCATGTTATTACTTCATACAAGCTCTTGAAAATGCGGAAATCATTTCTATTTCTTATAAAGATCTTCAACACTTGTACGCGATGTCTGGGAGATGGGAAAAATTTGGCCGTTTAACTGCAGAATTATTCTTCAATTACTCCCAGTCAAGAACGGAAGAGTTTTTATTTAACACGGCTGAAGAACGGTATTTGAAACTGATGGAAGAGCACCCTGATATTTTCGACAGAATCCCGGCCTATCATATATCATCTTACTTGGGAATAAAGAACCCGTCATTAACCCGAATAAAAAAACGTGTACTGACACACAGGCCGGTAAAATAGCCAACAGTATAAACATATCTTAAACTTACGTCTGTACTTTTAGTGCTTGCTTTTGTTCGTCTAAATTTATATATCTATAAATCAGTTTATTAAGCTCTATCTATATATAGATATCTTCAAAAGAAGAATAAAGCCCTGGATAGTTGTGACCGCTCTGAACTAATTTAAATACTGTTTCGTAATGTGTTATAAACTAAACCTTAGTTCAACTCTTTTTAAGTGTATTTGGATAATAAAGTAAGTAGATTTTAAATTACTTTTAGTTATTGACAATAGCTATTGTTTATAATTTAAAATTGATTTTCGGGGTAATTTTGGTCATTCTCGAAACGAATCCTAAAGCATGAAATGATTAAAAGTTGATGTGCTTACCAAGCCGTTTGGAGCTTAGTATACAATATAAATTATAACAGTAAACAAAAATGAAAAAGTTAATTAAAACATTGCTACTAGCATTATTAGTACTTTCAATTAAACCTGTAATGGCGCAATCAGACACCCAAGTATTTAGCGGCGCAACACCTAAGCTTAAGCATTATAATGCCCTTTACATACTTAATTCTAGTGACGACAAAAAAATTAAAGCGACATTACATAACATGTCAAATGTGCTGGAAGATCCAAGACTAAAAGGCAAATTAAACCTTGAACTGATTGTATTTGGCGACGGTGTCGCAGTATATGCAAAAACAGGTGTTTACGAACAAACATTGAGAGATTTAAAGGCAAAGGGAGTGATACTTGCGCAGTGCAGTAACACAATAAAAGAACGCAATATCGACAAAAGCACACTCTTCGATTTCATTTCATACGTACCTAGCGGGAACGGCGAAATTATATTACGTCATTTTGAAGGCTGGGCGACTATTCACAACTAAAGATTAATGTAGTCCAGACATTAAAATAGAACATATAAGCGTCAGATTTAATATTACAATCTTATGAATCTGACGCTTATTGAAATAAGCAGATAATAGTTATCCATTATTTTGCAGGAGGCCATAGATGACTTTAGAAATTTCTTCCTTAATATTTTCACCTCCAACCTGTTGAAACCTGATTATTCCATGAGCATCAATGATAACGGAAGTTGGGTAAGCGCTTACATTATATAATTTACTAACAATTTCAGCATCAGTTAGCAAAGTATAGTTAAAGGGATGAATTGTTAAAAAGTGCTTTACTGCAGGAGAACCATCTAAGGATAGTGCTAAAAACAAAACCTCCTTATTGGTAAAACTGTCTTTAAGTTCATTAAGCTGGGGCATTTCCTGGATACAACCCGGACAGTTTGTAAACCAAAAATTAAGCACTACAATTTTACCCTTCAAAGCAGATAACTTCCAGTGTTTGCCTGTCAAATCAGTTAAATTAAATTCAGGACCTTGCTTATTTAACAGTTTGCTTAATTCATCCTTTTGCTCCTGCATATGCTTAAGATATGCATCTGTCATCGGCGATATGAATATAAGTTTCGGCTGTTGGTCGTTATGCCGCATCAAAAATCCCCGATCACCCCAGGCCTTTTTAACGCTGTCTAGTTTATCATAAGTGACAACTTTTCCGTCTGGCAAACTGTATCGTACTGAATCATTTACTTGTGCATGTACACCTAAGTATACCATAAACACCATAACTGTAGATAAGATCTTTTTCATTTGTATCGTTTTGATACAAAAATATATTCTCACGTTAATGACAGTGTTAAAAGCTTCTTCTTTAGTGTTAACGAGTGTTAACAGCTTTTTTTAAACGTTTTGCTTAGATTATATTTGTAACAGGTGAAAATAAGAAATAAAATTACGTTTATTACTGCGGCCCTAACGGTAGCCTGTATTGTCCTGTTTCAAATTTATTGGATCTATTATAATTATAAGAATATTGAGCGAGATTTTAACGCTACTGTCGCGCAGGCGTTAGATAAAGCAATTTTAAGGTATCAATCTCAGCAAATTGAATTACCAACATCATTGAATTACAAAACGCCGTCATTAACTGTTTTTATGCGCACAAAACCCAATAGTGAAGCATTTGTATTGGACACCCCTAAAACCACCAGGCATTTCGATGCAGAGTTTAGAACTGTGGCCATCGATAAATTTAACGAGCCATTAGTGCGGGCCCTGATCATCCGTCTTATGAATCAGCAGCTGCACAAAGCTATCGATCTGGAAAGTTTAACCTATTTATATAGAAATGAACTTAAAAAAAACGGTATCGATATTCCGGTTACTTTGGTTATGCGTAAAAAGCCGGCCGAAATATTGCCTGGAGAAATTGCTGACAGAATTGATTTCTATAAGTCACCCGTAATTATTTCTGCTAATTTGGAAAAATCTTCCTGGTTGTTGCAACACAATATCCTTCCTGCTACTGGTTCTGTTTTGTTAATCCTGCTTTCAATAGGCAGTTTGTATTATACTGCTTTAATCTTACAGCGCCAATTAAAGCTTGATCAAATTAAGGATGATTTTATAAATAACATATCTCATGAATTAAGAACACCACTATCTATTTTACGTTCTTCAAATGAAGCCATTGCTCATTTTAAGGTAGGATCTGATCCTCAAAAGCTAAGTAGATATACTGAAATTAACGCGGCGATAATAAATAAACTTGAAAATGAGCTGGAGCGAATTCTTGACGTTAGATTAATGAGTTCATTGGCAGATGATGAAAACTCTCAATCGATGGACCTGTATACGTTACTGGAAAGAGTGATTGATAGGTTTGAAGTTCATTCCGCCAGTCGTATAAAGCTCTCCGGCCCAAATCCTTTTAATATAAAATCAGATCCTTTTAAAATTGACTCCATATTTAGCAATCTATTAGACAACGCCATAAAATACTCTGCAAACCACACACCAATCAACGTCAAAATTTCCATTTCCCAAAATACATGGCAGTTAAACGTTAGTGATAAAGGCATAGGCATCAGCGAAGAAAATTTACCATGGATTTTTGATAAATTCTTTCGTGTAAATACCGGCGATTTACATGACGTTAAAGGATATGGTTTGGGTTTAACCTATGTGAAAAACCTCGTTGAATCATTAAAGGGTACAATTGATGTGAAAAGTATACTTGGGCATGGCACAACTTTTATATTAACATTTCCAGTATGATGAATGGATTGAAGATTTTGTTGGTCGAAGACGAAACGGTGCTGGCTTATATAATCAAAGAATCACTTGAGAGCCGGGGATTTAACGTTATGATAGCCAATGACGGTGTTGACGGATGGAAAATGTATCATTCGTTCAAGCCCGATATCTGTATAATTGATGTCATGCTTCCCAAAAAAGATGGGTTTGCTTTGGTTAGAGATATCCGTATCATAAATAAAAGCTTGCCGATCATATTTCTTACGGCAAAAATTCAAAGTGAAGATGTATTGAAAGGATTGGAGCTTGGCGCGGATGATTACATGAAAAAGCCATTTAGCATGGAGGAATTGATTCTTCGTATTAAAGGGTTAATACGTCGTGCAAAAACCGATAGATTAGATTCCGACACGAGGGATGAACTATTTTCTTTGGGTAACTCAAAGTTTTGCTATAAACGACTGGAAATCGTTGGTAAAAATGGTAAAAAATCTCTATCACAGCGCGAAGCAGATCTGCTATTGTTGCTTATTAAAAATAAAAATGACTTGTTGGAACGACGGGACGCCTTATTAAAACTTTGGGGCGAAGACAATCGTTTCAACGCACGGAGTATGGATGTTTATATCACGCGGCTGCGTAAGTTTCTGTTAAATGACCCTTCACTTGAAATTCTGAGTATCAGGGGACAAGGATACAAACTGGTTGAGATACTTGATTAAGAAACTTATTCTGAACATGTGGAATCCATGTTTGTCAATACATGTTGTAACTGGAAATCATCCGTTTCCATTCGGATTCTATTATACTCCTTTAGGTTTATATTAACATTTGTTATTTTTTTCGTCAATATAGAATTAGATTTTCGCACCTACCGAAAACACTAACTTAAAGGTTCAAATATGTATAATTATTTCTATAAACCTGTACCAAAGTTTCCAGATGAGTTCAATAATTATTGCCACAATCATGGTTTTAGCTTAACAACTAAAAAGCGTTATATAATTGAACATATTTTATCGTTACCGGATTACACTGATATTGTAACGATTCAGCTTTATCTAATGCATTCGTGCAGCAGCGTTAGTATAACAAGTATTTATAATACACTGCAATGGTTAATTGCTCATAAATTTGTTCTTAAGGATTTTAAAGAAGATAACGCTACACTAGTTTATTTCGTTAATAAAGATCATTTAACTGATCTGAACATACAAATTTATTGAATAATAATCAAAAATTTTATAGGATAAAGAATGCAAGTTTCAGTATGCATTCAAAAAATAATATCCCTGCTGTATTGATTTTTAATTTGATTAGCTGTTTAAAGAAGATTAAACAATAGCCATGGTTGCTGAAGCCTTTGCAATGATTATATCGTTACATTTTATTTCTGCTTCACAAAAATGAAATTTATTGCCTGGTTTAATGACCCAGCCCAAAGCACTTATAATTCTGCCTTTACCGGGTTTTAAAAACGAAATTTTTAATTCAACCGTTACTACCTCAAACTGATCCGGAGTGATAGAAATTGCTGCAAAACCTGCTACACTATCTGCAAGCGTCGTAATAACTCCGCCATGGATATAACCGTGGTGTTGCAAATAATTATTGTCTGTTACCATGGTAGCCTTCACAATTCCAGGTTCATGAAGTTGCAAACCGATATTTAAGTAACGTAAAAATTGACATTCCGCCACATCTTTCAAAAATCTCTCTTCTTTCCTATACGAATTTCTCGACATATGGCAACTAATTACCGATTAACTTTAATTCTTTTGTGAGTTTATTTAATGCTTTTTTATCAGTGAGAACGGCAATTCCATGATAAACCATTTCATTTTCATCGGCATTTTGGAGGAGTGATTGATATTCTGTGTATGTCTTTGCCTTTGCAGCAAAACCGGTAAAGTCAACAAATAAATCATGTGCTTCTTTTGTTTCCCCAAGTTCGTTTGCTAAAGCTTTCAATTTGGATAAATTAGCTCCAAGAATCGGTATTGGCAATTGGGTTAAGCCTGTATGCAAGATGCCTTGCCTATCCCGTGTATCCTGGCCAACTAAGCCAGGTAATTTATTGCCAATTGTAATAGAAAGTACACTTGCTATGTTCGCCACCACTCCGATTGGAAGCGTGTCATTTATGATTATGACACATTTTTTATTGCTTAAATCCATTTTGCATTTTTTGCCCAAAATTCGCGCTTTAGATAATGTGTATCTCTATTATTTTTAATTTAAATAATTTGTCTCTATTTTTATTAAAATTTGATTAATATTATTTTTGTTACTTATAATGGAAAAGGAAAAGAGAATAATTCTGCCACCGGGTTTAGATGTGACGGACGTATCAATATTAAGGCACCTTCAAAAGAATGCTAAATTTGATATCGCTGATCTTTGTCGTACCTTAAATATGACAAAAGCGCCAATTTACAAACGGATTATTTTGCTCGAAAATGCTGGTTATATAGCAAAATACGTAGCTATATTGGACAGAAAAAAAATCGGTTTGCCACTACTGGTTTTTTGTGCAGTATCGTTAAATATCCAAAATGCGGAGTATATTTCTCAGTTCAGGAATAAGATAAAAGATATCGATGAGATCATAGAGTGTTATCTCACGGGCGGAATTTTTGATTTTATTTTGAAAATTATTGTCGCAGACCTCGACGCATACAATGATTTCGCGTCAAATAAACTTGCAACAATCAGTAATGTTGGAAAAATTCAAAGTTCTTTTGTGCTCGAAGATGTCAAATACTCAACTGTCCTGCCCATTTGATGATTATCGGTTGAGCAATCATACCGACTATAAATCTGACTGTTTATCATGTTGATACACAATGATACCATAGTATAACAGATTGTATTGAACCGGAGAGTCACCGTTGTGACAAAGTTTATTCTGGCTGTAAAGTGAGTTTATCATTCCATCGTAGGAAATAAATTGGATTTCTTAACAATTGTTATTGCCTATGCTTTTTACCGATTGGACATTTGCCCACCAATGCAAAGCGAAAAAGTTATTAAATTTATTTCGGGTATAATGTTCAAACATTTTTTTACCGCTGGTATCCTAGTGCTGACATATTTGCCCTCCAGTGCTCAGGACCCAAAGCTTCCTGCCGCAAATCTCGGCTTAACCAACATGCAGGACGGAAAGCCCCCCGGAACTGGCTTTTATTTTCTCGAAACTACTCAGCTTTATAGCGCAAATAAAACTTATAACGGTCAGGGTAAAGAACTTTCTTCGGGTGTCAGAACAAGTATTCTGCTTGCAATTCCGCAACTGATCTACATCAGTAAGTTGAAGTTTGCAGGTGGTAATGTAGGCGGAACTGTTTTATTTCCTTTTGTCAAAATCTCCGCCAACGATCAATCCGGTTTACCGGCTACCACTAATCCGGGTCTGAACGGAGACATCATTGCCGGCCCATTTATACAATGGTTTAATGCAACCTTGGCCGGCATGCCAATAGATCATCGTTTAGAAATCGACGTGTCTTTACCTGTCGGTGCTTGGCAGGGTAGGTACGCAATTAACCCTGGTGCACACGCATATTCAATATCACCGCACTATACGTTCACCATTTCACCCGCAAAGCATTTTTCGGTCAGCATGCGCCAATACTTAAACTATAATTTCAACCAGATAGGAACAGATGAAAAAGCAGGTGGGTTCTATAATGCGAATTATTCGTTTGAATATGAATTATTCAACAGGTTCAGGGCAGAAGTTGCAGGTTATTATCTCAGACAACTTTTACAAGATAGCAAAGGTGGTAATACGAATTATTTTCAGGATGATTACGGTATACTTGATACCCGCGAACGTGTTTTTGCCGTTGGCCCAGGCCTTGGATATGTAACTCCTACCGGCCTGTTCATTGAGGTAAAAAATATGTGGGAGACTAATGCGGTAAACAGAACTCAGGGTTACCGGGCAACACTGGTGCTGGCTTACAGATTGAAAGAATAATATTAATCGAACCACAGATCACGATGAGATTGCTAAAAATTAACAATTGTTATTTTTTAAAAAATTGTTGAAGATAAGATTTGACCAAAATTATATGATATAGATTTTTCAAAATTGAATTTATATCGTGTGAAAAATCATCTGATTTACTTTTCAGATCATTTAAAAAAACGCTTGATTATTAAAATTGAACATATGACACACTTAAGTAATGAGAATCCCAATTTGGCGTATAGCCAAATAAAAATCTTTGGTAACTATAAAATACGTTTTACAAGCCTCAAGTCCAATTGGTTGTACAGGCAGTTTTTTTTTAGTCTTTTGCTGCTTTTAATGGTTAAATATGCGGTTGCACAGGACAGCCTGTCCATCACACTTGAAAATGTAAAATACCCATACCCGGTCCATTTTCTACCTTTAAGAATAGAAGGCCAGGATATACGTATGGCTTATATGGATGTTAAACCAGAAAACCCGAACGGCAAGGCCATAATTCTATTTCATGGTAAAAATTTTGGAGGTTATTATTGGACTGATGTCATTCATGCGCTAAGCGCGAAAGGCTACCGTGTAGTTGTTCCCGATCAGATTGGCTTTGGTAAATCGTCAAAACCATTTATTCACTACAGCTTTCATCAGTTCGCAAATTTTAACAAAACGCTGTTAGATACGTTAGGCATTCAAAAAATAACGGTACTGGGCCATTCGATGGGAGGCATGCTGGCCACTCGCTTTACTTTAATGTATCCGTCTACCGTTGAAAAACTACTGCTTGAAGATCCGATCGGGCTTGAAGATTATCGCACGTTCGTTCCTTATAAAAGCGCTGAAGAAGACTATCAGACGGAGTTAAAAAACAACTTCGCAAGCGTAAAAAAATATTATCAGAACTCCTATTTCACACAATGGAAACCTGAATATGATTATTTGGTGAATATAGGGGCCAATGTAAACAAGAGCGCAGATTTTCCGCGATACGCTAAAGTAGTGGCACTTACTTATGAAATGATTTATGAGCAGCCGGTTTGCTATGAGTTTGGCCTTATTAATGCTCCAACCGTCTTATTTATTGGAAAAGAAGATAACACTATTGTTGGAAAGGCACTCCTAAGCCCTGAAGAACAGCAGAAACATGGGCGCTACAACGAGTTAGGCCCTCAAACCGCTAAAAAAATCCCGGGCTGCAAACTGATCGAATTTGACAATTGCAAGCATATTCCGCATATAGAAGTGAAAGAGCAATTTTTAAAAGCCCTGCTTGAAAACGTTTAATTAATGCAATATGTAAAACTGCCCAAAATTGTACATCAATAAGTAAAGAATGGAATACACAGAAAAGAGATTATTAGGAACAAGTGAAAAAATATTTTATCTCTTGGATCAAATTACGCTACAGCACTTTCCAATTGCGGTTGAAATTGAGGGACACGCTTCCTTAGCCGATTGGCAAAGTGCACTTGATTCGGTTCAGCAAAGGCACCACAACCTCGCCTGCAAAATAGCCGGGAATCATTATACCAATGCACATTTTGAATATGTGCCTGATCATTCTATACCAATAACCTTACTTAAGATAGAACCTGATCAAAATTGGCCTGACATACTTAGTTATGAAATGACCAAGCCTTTCACGCTGAACGAAGCGCCGCTTGTAAGGGTGGTTTTGATTGAACGCGGACAGCAAACGATACTTTTTTGGATTTCAAATCATGCAATTGGTGATGGCTTATCCGCGCTCCTTGCCATACGCGATTTGCTTAAGGCGCTTTCGGGCGATGTTATTACCGATCTAAAGCCATTACTTTCATTCGATGAAATCGTAGGCATCCCGTTAAAAGACGTTTTGGACTTTGATAATGTGGATATTGCAGATCTGTCACAACCTTCTGATAAAATCGAAATCGACGTAAAGTGCCTGAGCCCTGAACTGACACAAAAAATTATTGAAGTTTCTAAATACAAAAAAACCACTATACATGGTATTCTTAGCGCGGCGCTCATTATTGCTGCAAGACAATTATCATTGTCATACCAATTAAATCCTGTGCGTATACTTCACCCTGTTTCTGCCAGAAAATCATTGAACTTAGGCGATGAATATAATTTGCTGTTCGGCTCCGTCATAACCAATACCGAAGCTGAAGAAAATGACTTTTGGCAAATTGCAGTAAACTTAAACAGCAAAATTGCTGATTCTCAGAAGATAGCATTTTTCAAAAACGGAGTTCAGGCAATACAGGAACTTTTTTATAGTGGCTTAGAAGCTTCTGCGATTGTAAATATTTTGGTGGAAAACTCAAAACATGAGTTCTTACTTTCTAATTTAACAAAATTACCCTACAATACCGATTTCGGAAATTTAAGTATCAAATCAGTTTTTGGACCCTTTGTCTTATCAGCACATACCAACGCACAAACCATTAGTTCAATTACTGTAAACGGAAGATTGAACTTAACGCTTACCGGTAGATGCATCGCATCAAATTTGTTGGATATGATGGTTGAAAAACTTGAGGAAAACACGGATCAATCTTTATTGGAAACTATAAAGTAAGGCTAATTTTTCAAATTATTTCAGGTGGCATCATCTATGATGTTACCTGAATAATTCTTTTCATTTTCCATCACTTATAATTCATAGGACCTGGTGTTAATTTGGTTTACACTTAAATGCTGTATAATAAATTAATGGCTATTAACAAATGTTATTTTTCGCTTCATTGTAATCGCCGAATTTTACGTTAAATAAGATAAGTTATGAAAGCAATAAAAGTTCATCAGCAATCTACAAACGTCGACAATATAATCGTTAACGTAGTTGACCAACAGCAACCCGTGGCCAAACCAGGCAACATTGTTGTCAAAGTCTTATACGCTGGGGTAAATCCGAGTGACGTTGCCGGAGTCTTGGGCTTATTCCCAAAAGCGATCTGGCCCCGCCACACGGGAAGAGACTTTTCCGGGATTGTAATTGACGGCCGGCCGGAGCTAATTGGAAAGGAAATCTGGGGCACGGGGGGCGATCTTGGAATTAAAAGGGATGGTAGCCATGCATCTTTTATTGTTATTCCTGAAAACGCGTTGAGTGAAAAACCGGTAACAATGAATATGCAGGAAGCTGCAGGTGTAGGAGTGCCATTTATTACAGCGTATGAAGGTCTCCGCCGGGCCGGTCTTCCACAAAAGAATCAGCATATACTCATATTTGGGGGAAACGGAAAAGTGGGTCAGGCCGCCGCACAACTGGCTAGTCGAGCCGGAGCAAAGGTAATTATCGTAGACCGGGGTAAAGATAAATATATGGGCTTTAGCAGTTTGCCGGTTTATGTTATAAACTCTTCCACCAGCATAGTAGCAGATGAAGTTGCAAAAATTACAAACGGGCATGGTGCAGATATTGTATACAATACGGTAGGAGGCCCTTGTTTTAGTGACGCCATGAAATCGCTGGCGCATGGCGGAACTCAGATAATCATTGCTGACAGGGCCAAGCTGGATGTCAGCTTTAACTTATTTAATTTTTACAGGGCACAGCAAACTTTAGTGGGAATTGATACACAAGAGCTTGATGTAATTGCCTGTGCCCGGATACTAGATGAACTTAAGCCAGGTTTCGACAATGGTAGCCTCAAGCCGTTTGAAGTAAAAGAAGAATTTATATTACCGCTGGAAAATGCTGCCAAGGCCTACGAGGCAACCTTTAAGGGTATAAAAGACAAAATCATTTTAAAAACGAATTAATTTCCGGCCAATGATACTCTTTCATTACTCCTTACGATGTCGGATTCTGCTGAATGAAACCGGAGTGATGCCGAGATATGATGCGATATAGTATTGTGGAATCCGTTCTATAATTTCCGGTTGGTTATCAGCAAGCGCACGGTATCGTTGTTCCGGAGAGAATCTGATATAATCGAGTAAGAGATTAAGATAATGAAACATCCTTTGTTTGAAGAAAGTTTCAAAGTGATGCTTGAATGACGGTAATTCTCTTATAAGTTGCAAATAGCCAGCTTTGCTTAAAACATAGCAGGTGGTATCTTCCAATGTCTCCAGGGAAAATTTACTGATGCAGTTTTCCTGGAAAGATTCCATAGACGATACCAGCTTGTTTTCAAAAAAAAATTGAACGGTTACATCTTTATTAACGTCGGTAAAAAAAAGCCGGATACAGCCATTTTCGATAAAGAACATTTTTTTTGCTGTTTCACCTTCACGAAGCAGTACGGTTTTATTCTTTAAAACTTGTTTTTTGAACAGATGCTTATACTGTTCCCAGCAAGTTTCAATCTCGGGAATGTGACTAAAAATAACATTTGGTATGGCCTCCGGCATGGTTACAAATATGAAAATTCTCTATCAAAACTTAAATTGATATGAAAAAGATTACACCAAAACAAGGATATTTTTTAGGAATATTTATCATTTCATTACTAATGACAGCTGTGATGAGTTCAGGAATGATCATTATCAGAAAAGGTATAACACAATCATTCTTATCAAACTGGAGAGACGACTTTGCAGCAGGTTGCTGCATTGCTATACCTGCCGGGTATATATTGGTCCCTTCGATAGAGAAGTTGATGAAAATCCTCACCAATAATAATTTTTGAGTGCTCTGATTTAGAATAACCTGCAATAAATTAGACGGCTTTATACTTAACCCTTGAGTAACAAATTAACATAGGCTTTTAAGTTAAATATCATTCCGTTCAGTAGCACCAGGAAAAATGGTATTAAATCAAAATGATATAAAGTATGTTTTGAGCTTTTAAACCTTGCTATTTCACTTAAGTCTTAACGTTGATAAAGATGAAAACGAAGGTCAATTTACCTCTAATGATTATATCATTAAGCACTGTTATAAAAAAAGAATAAGTTTTAGGCCGTATCTTCGAGTTAAACCTATACCCTGTTCAAGATAGCCGCCTAACAAAAACATTTAGCAATCACAACACTTACAATTATACCTTATGGAAAATTTAAAAGATCGAAAAGCATTAATCAATATATTCATTATTTTAATAGCAACAGGTCTTGGCTGTAAAACAAATGAGTTACACCCAAAGCTGTCAAATGGCCCCTTGCAACGAATATTGTTTGTTGGAGACAGTTTCACTCACGGACGCTACACGCCTGTACGGACCTATAATTCAAGCGGTACAAATGATAACATGACAGGGTCAAATCTGGTTTTTGATGAGAATTTCGGACAAACCGGAGGACAAAAAGAACTGGAGCCGGGGCCCTATGGTGGCATTCCGGGGATCTTCGCGGAAATGGCTTCTGAGTCTGGTTTGAACTATGATGTACATATCGAGGCCATTTCTGAAACCAGTTTAGATAAAAACTTTTCTGTCGCTTCCGGCGTTATTGCGCAGTCAAAATGGAACGCTGTAGTTTTGCAGGAACTAAGCTCAAGGCCATTATCATATTCTTTAACCAAGGATAAAACCAGCGATCCAAACAACTTTTGTTCCACTGTAGAAGAAATTGAACAAGCAGTGCATCAGGCTTCATCAGGCGCCAAAGTTTATTTATATGAGCCATGGCCAAGAGCCGACCTTGCTACCTCTCTCAGCGGTGGTGATACAAGTTCATCAAGTTTCAATAAAGAATTTTTGAAGAATTTATCCGTTTTGGCCGATGCCAATCACAACGTATACTATAGTGCTGCACGGCATGACGGTAATATTGAGGCAGTTGCCCCAACCGGAGATGCCTGGATTAATGCATGGGGCCAAAATTTGGCTAATCCAAGCCCTTACATTGCGATTGAAACTGAACCGCTTTTATGGTACGGTTATAACAGCATCAATAACCCTGTTATAAACTCACCAGATTATATTCACCCCAGCATTTATGGCGCGTACTTAAGTGCGCTGGTTTTGTTTCAGCAAATTACGCATGTTGACGCAAGAACTTTGGGACCGAACGAAAAAGCAGCGTTGTCATTTAAGATCCCGGCAAATATTGCTGTTCAGCTCCAAGTTGTCGCATGGCAAACAGTTACTCAGGAAAGCTCACAGCCAATCAACCAAAGTATTGATCCCTGTACTATTGGCCTTAATCAATAGGGATTTATAAAGGTTACCTGGTTGCTGCAAATGAGATGATTAAATTAATTTGCGAGGCACATTATTTGGAACCAGTTGTTGATAATGTTTTTGAAGATGTAAAACAAGCTCCATAACGGTTAAATTTCATCAATAATTTTTAGAACGTTCAAAAGTCAACAATTAAGGAAAGCGTAACACTTAAATACAACAACAAGGTCTCGTTTTATATATCAAACATTCAGCACTAAATTAACATCCCATTTTGAATTTGATATCAATACGATAGCGCATTTACTTTCATGCCATAGTGCAGCGAGTTCAGTGATACCAATATCAAAATTTAAAATCAGAATTTTTGGTTTGTTGGAGCATTTAATGTCGGAACAACAATTAGGTTAAAATTGTAATTTGTAGTTGTATGACAAGTGTTACATGTATGCGTTAAGACGGCAAAACCGGATTTGAATTCTTTTGCATTTTGCTCCCGTATTGCTAATTTAATTGCTTCAAGCGGAGGATATATCATTGGCGTAGCAATGGCTTCAGGTGATCCCTTATGGAACTTTTGTATTCTTTTAAATCCGCCTTCAATCAAATGTGTTTCATATGCTGCTAATGGCCAATTTTGGGTTTGCCCCGCCCTCCACAATTTTAGGTGGTGAGGTTGAACAATATTGCTCATAATTTCTCCTGTTCCCGGTATATATGAGTTGTTTAATTTTGATTGTAAACTATCAATCTTTGCCTTAAGTTCCAATTGGTTTTTGTTGGTGGAAATGCAACCAGATATTAAAAACAATATGACTAAGACCGATATGATCATTATTGCGTTTTTCATGAGTTATCAAATTATGTTTAAGTTCAAAAATTAAAAGTTTGATTTATAGTTATAAAAAAATACGTTAGCTCATTTCTGGGTGATAGCGTAAACCTGGAGTAAAAAAATAAAGTAGCAGTATACGAGAATACCGATAATTGAATGGCGATAAAACAACGACAAAGGGAATCATTACGAAAACATACAACCAAGGGTTAGTGCTACCGGTGAGAATACTGGTACCAACAGCTGCGGAAACCAATTCAGCCACAATAAACATGTATCCCACATACATTGCTGCGTAAAAGTATCCTGGCTCTTTTTCGTAAACCAAACCGCAATGCTGGCACTTATTCTGTATTTGTACATTCTTAAAACTGTAAGCTCCTGTCAGATAAACTTTTCCTACTCGACAATGCGGACATTTACAAGCTACAATTGCAGGTAACAAACTTAATTTTTTGTCGTTCTTGTTAATTGTCATTATTTGTTAAATTCTTATTTGAAGATTCATTCTGCGCATTTTTAAACTCTTTTATTCCCGTGCCTAATCCTTTCATTAGTTCCGGAATTTTTTTGCCTCCAAATAAAAGTAGAAGTATAAATACGATAAGTAAAATGTGTTCTGGCTCGAATAGTCCCATGATTTAAATATTCTAAATTAATTAAATGATTTGGGTGCACCTGGAGGTCGTTGCTTAATTAGATCGCTGTATACACATCCTCTTGAAGGATCCATAAAGAACGTTTTTTGTATTTAACATACACCCAATTTTATGCTAAAGATAGCACGATGCCGACAGTAAGATAAACCCGCATTATTTAACTTAGGAGAGCAAAAGTAAATTTCGATTATTTACAATTTCGATTACTTCTGGTTATTGAAGATAACCCAAAATTATGTAAATGAGATGTATTAGCGACGTAGATTTGCGCCAAAATGATCAAAAGATCTAACTATGAATTTGAAAAAATTATAGCGTTTGCATTTGTATTAATGGTAATTACGAAATTTACAATAGCCAAACAATTAATACTTTAGCGAGGGTTCCGGGTAACGTTTAAGGCTGTTTAATAGCCAACATCCTATTCCAAATAAAGAAATGGAAAATTCAAGATGGTAACTTTGTAGCCGAATTTGAAAAAGAAGGCAACACAGCTATTTCTTTTATTATAAAGACGGTACTTGGAAAGAAACAATTACAAATTTCAGATAAATCAAACAATTATTCCCAATTATTGGTGCAGGGTTTACCAATAGCAATTTTTACAATTATTACGTTGAAGATATAGTGTCAATAGGGACACCTTTCCTCGCTTTTACAAGCAGAGGTCGCTGGTTCGAACTCAGTAGCTCCCATAAAAAGCCTTACAGAAATGTAGGGCTTTTGATCTTTATGGGTATTTCTATCAATTTTTATTAAATTCCGTAAATGTTTAGTGATGATTATGGCTATTAAAATGTAATCGCTATTTTTAGCAAAGAGTGTTTTATACTTTAAAGGCCAAAGTAGGGATTGTATTGAACGAAATATGCTCATCTAAACATTAGTAACTGCCGATCTGGTAATCATTACATAAAACAATATCGAATAATTTCAAAGCAAAACAGATAAATACTATGCTTACTGAAGAAATACTGGCCAAACCAAAGTACAAAGTATCCGGAGTTGATAAACGTAGCAACTTATCGCAGCAGGAGCTTTTAAACGAGTATGTAAAGCTTTCGCTCCCGGTGGTGCTTACAGACGCTGCCAGAGACTGGAAAGCAATGGGTAAATTTACCCCGGCCTGGTTTAAGGAACATTATTCGCACATTAATAAAAACATAAAAGGGGTTAATTACAACATGGGCGACTTCATCGATATGATGCTCGCCTCCAATGCCAAAAATCCTGCTCCGTATCCTTATAATTTCGATGTAAAAAAGGTGTTTCCTGAGTTAATGGATGATTTTTTGCCCGAGATCATCTACGGAAAGATAGACCGCATTAACCACAAGCTAATGCCAAAGCAACTATTGCAAGGCACTACGGTTTATGAGCTTTTTTTAGGAGGCGCCGGTTCAAGCTTCCCGTACCTGCACTACGATGCGCTATTTATGCATACGCAGATAACGCAGGTGTACGGCTCAAAAGTATTTATCATGTACCCGCCTGAACAAACGCCGTGCATGTACCCATATCCCGACAATCCAAAGTTTTCGCAAGTGAATTTCCTTGATCCGGATTACGAAAAATTCCCGTTGTTTAAAGATGCTGTGCCGATTGAATTTACCGTGGAAGAGGGCGAAACTTTATTGTTTCCTTCGGGATGGTGGCACACTACTAAAATCAATGAACCATGTATCTCTCTTGGTCGCGTTCAGTTAAACGGCTATAATTGGGACAATTTCATTAACGACCGCTATGAAAACTGGAAAAAGAAAATCTCCTACGCCGCCCTGCCAGTACTGGCTTACGGAAAGGTTGCAGGTGGAGTTATGAATTTCCAGGAAAAATGATTTAAGCTAAAGCTGGTTATAATCGCTTCTGCTGTCTGCGACTCTAATTTACCGTACATTACGGAACGGCTAAATCACCAACCGGCCCCATACGGGTTCCCGAACATAACGTAGTTTTAACTAAAGATACTGTAAAAGGCATTTATGGAACCGGGCATAATTCGGTAACTCAAATTCCTGGTACCGACCAATAGTATATAGTTCACCATCGCTTTAATTACCCTAAAGGGATCACCATGGGTGATGCGGCAGGTTACAACCGCGAAGTATGCATTGATAAGCTGAAGTTTAACAATGATGGCTCGATAAAGCCAGTTGTGCCAACGTTAACAGGGATAGAGGCGGTAAGCTTAAAAAAATAAGGTCGATTAGTTCATTCTTAATCCCAGGTCTCCGGTGGCGCTAGCGCGGATCAGGATGTAATCTTTTAGGGGAAGAATGTCGACAAGTTCAATGCTATTTATCTTTCCCTGCAAACTTACATGGCTATCTAAGGGTTTATTGATAGCTATGTTCAGGTTGTTTTTCAGATTTTTTATCTGGCCAGAAATATTAAAATGAACCTGGTTGTTTAAATATTTTTTAATAGCCGAACTTAAGATCCATACGGCCGGGCCTTCCTTGAGACGTGTAATGGTATTAAAATCAAAATCAATACTACTGATGTAAAGATCCCCGCTTTTAGCATCATATTGGGGGATGCAGGTAAAATATAATGTTCCATGATACGGTACCGAGTTCTGTTTGCCTGTAAACTTCACTTTTATAAACAGATGATTATTACCGGTGCCATACAGGTCTGCATCCTTAATAATTATATATCCGCCGTTGCCTGTGTTGATGGTCTGGTTGTTAATGTTTGCTTTGAGGCGTTCGTTCAGTGTCTGATAATCGTGGTGCATGTCCAGCGTAATGTTAAATCCACTGGTGTTTGTGCTGTTACCCGATACATCCGGAACGGGGCTTGCATTTAACTTTCCGGGATTACTTAAGTAAAAAACAGGTTTTGCGGTAATGCCTGCTGTTAAACTAAGTATGTTTCCGGAGCCAAGCGGCTGCGAAAGCCTTACTGATGATGGGTTGATCACAATATAACCCAGGTCGCCAATTTTTACGGGATTATTTAACTGGTCCCAGGCCGGCTGCAATAACGACCTGAAATTATATTGGTTTATTTGCTGGCTGATGTTTTTAAGCTGATCATTTAACAGCCCGGTGATTTTAGATTTGATAATTGGGCTTACATCAAAATTTACCACATTTAAATTACAGGCGTTAAGATCCAGTTGTGTAAGCTTTACGTTGCTGCTCAAAAAATAATTTTTGGTAACCGCAAAACTTGCGCTAATGCCGATAAAAGCATCTGTATTACAGGATGCAACGCTAACCCAATTTCCGTTAAGCGGATTTTTAATATAACCGCCGCCCGTAAAATGCGCGGCATCTGCAATATTTAAAGTATTGCTCGATAGGGTGAGATTAAAAGGCTGCCTTTGTACCTGCCAGCGGTATTGCGCAGGCCCGGTTGTACCTTGTCCGGATAATTGAAGTGGAATTTTTGCAGTAAAATCGTTAAAAACATCCTGCAGGTTTATGCTCACCAGTAAGTCAATCTGTGAATCTGGCAGCGGTTCGGTATCTATATGTGATAGCGGTAACGCTGGAGGAGCAGGCTTAATGCTGCCACAGGCAGATAAGAGCAGGATAAAACAAGGTAAAAGGTATTTCTTCATTCCTGAGGCTTTGTCAAGAGCAAAAATAAACAGTGGTAATGAAACACTAAAGATGTATGGAGCGATAACTAAACTGCGGCGTGCTTACCGGGTCGGGGGTCTTCGGGCAAAATTTCCATATCCGGAAAATCAATATATTCTGCGTACCACTGTATGGCTCCTACAACATCCAGTGCATCTTCTGCCGATATGCGGATTGTTTCAAAAGCATAAAGCTTACTGTTGGCATACCCATATAGCTGTATCTCGTTAGCATCAGGATTAAAATCCTCTTCGCTGAGGCAAAACACCCGTATCTTAAGATTGGTATCCCTGGAGTGGATCACATCCCGGCAAGGATTCTTTGGATCGGTCGCTAATAAATATACATTGTAATCCATAGGTTAATAACAACTTTTTATGTTGTTGGTTTCAGTTAGCATGTTGTATATGTGCTGCCCGGCTTAACTTGGTTGTTAAAACTATAACAATGTATGCTAAAAGTGTTTGTATTGTTAAGAAATAAACAAATGTGCAATAAATTATACGTTTTATTCCACAAAACGGGAATTGTTTTCTACTTAAAAACTTTTTTAAAATAATCAAAACAATTTTTGAACTTAACAACTGTAACAAAAATTTGGCATTGGATTTGAATAATATTAAATGCCCTCTAAAAGGGTTGTTTTTCATAGGTAGATGTAGGGCCGAAACACTGCGAGAGTTTTTCGGCCTTTTTTTGTGCCTTTATTTTTGGCAGGCTTTTGTAAATTTCCTTTTCATTCGGAATCACATTCAATTCCCTTCAAACGCATGATTTAAAACTACAAAGAGTATTTAACTTGTTTTTAAAACCAATGGGAATAAATTTTAATTTTCGCAAAAAAAAGTTTTTTAAACTGAAACAATTTAAATTTTGGTTGCTTATTTACAGCAGGTTTTAAAATATTCCTAAACGGAGTTTAATTAAAGTTAAAAACCTAAAACTGAAACCTAAACTGCCTCGTAGTTATAAAAAGAACACCAAATTTAAATTAAACAAACTTCTATTTATGAAAACAGAAACACAAGAAAACGTTGCCGGTGCAAATATGGCCAGAAGGTCATTTTTACGCTATGCCGGTATCGGAGCTGCGTCTGCTGGAATCTTAGCAACAGCAGCCTGCCACAAAGATCACAATGTAGCCTTTGCATCGGGCGTTGATATCGGTTCGGGCGATACCGGTATCTTAAATTATGCTTATGCGCTTGAGCAGTTGGAAGCCGCATTTTACACACAGGTAATCGCTACTCCTTACACTAACATGAGTGCATCAGAAAAAACCATGCTTACCTCTATCCGTGATCATGAAATCCTGCACCGTAACTTTTTTAAAGCTGCGTTAGGTTCTAAAGCAATCATTGGCCTTACTGTAGATTTTTCTTCAATTGATTTTACCAGCCGTACCAGCGTACTGGGTGCTGCAAAAGCATTTGAAGATACAGGCGTAATGGCATATGATGGCGTTGGATACTTGATTCAAAATGCTGATTATCTTATCCTTGCAGGTAAAATTGTTTCTGTTGAAGCAAGGCATGCTGCATACATCCGCGACTTAATCACACCTGGAAGCTTTGCAGCGTCTGATGTGGTTAGTGCTACTACCGGATTAAACAATCATGCATCTGTAGCACAAGTGCTTCCAATTGCAAACACTTATCTTAAAACCAAAGTAAGTGCATCAGCTTATAATTACTTTGCATCTTAAAAAACATCGCCATGAACATATTTAAAGTATTAGAAGAAATTGAAACAGTAGATCCGGAAATTCACGAGCGCATTAGCCCTCGCAGAGACGCGATCAAAAATATAACAAGCTTTGGTTCAAAGGTAGCTGTTGCTGCATTGCCTTTTGCTTTAGCAACCATGTTTAAAAAAGCATACGGCCAAACTGCTACCGTTGCAGTAAATGATGTGCTTAACTTTGCTTTACAATTAGAGTACCTTGAATCATATTTCTATACTCAAGGTCTTGCTACCTCGGGTTTAATTGCAAGTACCGATACTGCATCAATTACTAAAATTGCTGCCGATGAATCTGCACACGTTGCATTTTTAAAGTCTGTTTTAGGTAATAATGCAGTGGCAATGCCTTCATTTGATTTAACCGCAGGTGGTGCGTTCCCAACAGTGTTATCAAATTATGATACCTTTTTGGCGGTAGCTAACACCTTTGAAGATACAGGTGTACGTGCATACAAAGGCCAGGCTCCAAATCTTTTGGGTAACCAGGTTGTATTGACAGCTGCGTTAGATATTCATGCTGTAGAGGCGCGACATGCTTCTGCATTGCGTTCCATCCGTGCATCACGAGGTGTAAACATCACGCCATGGATTACCGGTAGTGCAAGTGTTTATAATGATACTGGCGTTGCTGCAGTAAATGCAAGCTACGGTGCAGGCGCATCTGCTACTTATCCTGCAGAAAACAATGTTACACAGGCCGGTGTAAATTTAACCACCCTTGCTTCAGCATCAGGTTCTACCACTGCTTACAACGTTGCTTGCGAGGCTTTTGATGAGCCGCTTGATATGGCAACTGTGTTAGGAATAGTTAAACCATTCTTTAAATAAGCTTATCTACTTTATAGAAAACCGGCGCTGTAACAGGGCCGGTTTTTTTATTTACGGGCAAGAGCTTGTTTGCCGAAACGTATCAGGTCGTCTGCTTTTAAAAAGCCGGTGTTGCCTAAAACCGGTTCGCCTTTCTGGTTAAAAATGATCAGGGTAGGATATGCCCTTAGCTGCCATTGTGCAGCAAGTGCCGGCCCCTGGCCTTTTTCCATATCAATTGATACGTTTACAAAGTTGCTGTTATAAAATTCTGCCGCACGCTCATCGGTAAAGGTTTTTGCCTTCAGCATTTTGCAGTAGCCGCACCAGGTAGCATATGCATCCACAAAAATATATTTGTTCTGTAGTTTTGCCTGCCTTAAGGCCTCGGTCCAGGAGTCTTCTATAAAAACAATATGTGTTCGGCCTGCGGAGGCAGCAATCACCGGCTTACGGTAGCTAAATGCTCCGGTTGAAAATATTCCGCAAAGCAAAAACAGTTGCAACAGGCAAGTACTAAGTCTCGATTTTAAATATCTTTTCATTTTAATTGTAGGATGGCTCTAATTTAATTAACGTATAATGAAGATTTCGGTTACAATACGCCCCTTTATTTTATCAGGGATATTCAATTTAAAAACCTTAAGGTAGATTATAATATGCGTATTTGGTTTAATAAAGACTAAAATATTGTTTACCTCCTGCCACCGGCTTAGGTTTTTTATTAAATGTTATGCAGTATTTTTTAAAATAGATAGTTTTACCAAAATTATAATACGATACTTATGAGCACTGTAAACATCCCGCGTCTTGATTTGAACGTTTATGTTAATGGCACCGATACCGAACGGAAACAATTTTCGAACGACATTGGAAAAGCATTTAACGAAACAGGGTTCGTTACCATTACAAATCATGGATTAACAAAAGAACTCATAGATAAACTCTATGACGATGTAAAGGCTCTTTTTGCACTGCCTGAAGATAATAAGCTTCAATATGAGGTTCCTGAACTTGCGGGGCAACGCGGATATACCAGTAAAGGTAAGGAAACTGCCAAAGGTTTTACTGCCCCCGATCTGAAAGAATTTTGGCAGATAGGACAAACCGTTACAGACGGCTCTCCGCTTAAAGATCAGTATCCTGCAAATACGGTACTTAATGAAGTGCCTGATTTTAATAAAACTACCTTAGATGTTTATCAAAGACTGGAATGGGTGGGAAAACATTTGTTGCGTGCCATAGCCGTTTACCTGGAATTGCCTGAAGATTATTTTGATGATAAAGTGCATAACGGTAATTCTATTTTACGTACGCTGCATTATTTCCCAATTACAAACCCCGATGCATTGCCTGCCGATGCGGTAAGAGCCGGTGCCCATGAAGATATTAACCTTATTACGTTATTGATAGGAGCCAGCGCAGACGGCCTTGAATTGCTTACCCGCGAAAACGAATGGTTCCCGGTGAAGGCTTACGGGGAAGACCTGGTAGTGAATGTAGGCGACATGTTACAGCGCTTAACCAATAATAAGTTAAAATCCACCACCCACCGGGTAGTAAACCCGCCCCGTGAGCTGATGAAATTTTCACGCTATTCGGTACCTTTCTTTCTGCATCCAAAGTCTGATATGGATCTTACTTGTCTGCCTTCATGTATAGATGCAGCGCATCCTAAACAGTATGAAGACATTACTGCCGGTGAATATCTGGACGAACGCCTACGCGAAATAGGTTTAAAAAAATAAAAAAGGCAACCTAACGCAGGCTGTTTTGGCTTTGGAAACAGAATTGTTAATAGAAGTTAATATTTGTGTATCGGGCCAACAAAATTGCCCTGCCTCCGTTGTTGAATTTCCAATCACTGTTAAAAAAACAGTAAGTTTGCCCGCATGAAACAAAATTTGTTTGTTTACAATACTTTAACACGCAAAAAAGAAAAATTTGAGCCGCTAAATCCCCCGCATGTGGGTATGTACGTTTGCGGCCCTACAGTTTACAGTGATGTTCATCTTGGCAACTGCCGTACCTATATATCTTTCGATTTAATATTCAGATACCTTACCCATTTAGGTTACAAGGTTCGTTACGTACGTAATATTACAGATGCAGGCCATTTAGAAGGTGATGCCGGCGACGAAGGAGAGGACAAAATATCCAAAAAAGCTAAAATAGCGCAGCTGGAGCCAATGGAAATTGTACAAAAGTACACCGTAGGTTTTCATGATATTATGCGCATCTTTAATATACTGCCGCCAAGCATAGAGCCTACTGCAACCGGCCATATCATAGAACAGATTGAGCTGGTAAAAGCCATATTGGAAAAAGGCTACGCTTATGAGGTTGACGGATCGGTTTATTTCGATGTAGAAAAATATAACAAAACGCAGGACTACGGCATTTTGAATGGCCGTAACCTGGATGACCTGTTGAATAATACCCGCGCTTTAGGCGGCCAGCAGGAAAAACACGGCAAGCTGGATTTTGCGCTATGGATAAAAGCCAAGCCCGAACACCTGATGAAATGGCCTTCGCCATGGAGTGTAGGTTTCCCCGGCTGGCACCTGGAATGCTCTGCCATGAGCAATAAATACCTGGGCGAGCAGTTTGATATTCACGGCGGCGGTATAGACCTGGTGCCTACACACCACACCAATGAAATTGCTCAGAACGTGGCTTCGTGCGGTAAAAACCCGGCTAATTACTGGATCCATACCAATATGCTTACGGTGAACGGTCAAAAAATGTCTAAGTCGCTTGGTAACAGTTTTTTACCGCATGAACTTTTTACCGGCGAGCACTCTATATTAAATAAGGGCTACAGCCCTATGACGGTGCGCTTTTTTATGCTGCAGGCCAACTACCGCAGTACGCTCGATTTTGGTAACGATGCCATGGAAGCTTCTGAAAAAGGGTTCAGGCGGCTTATGAATTCTTTTGAGTTGCTTGATAAACTGAAGGCATCGCCAACGGGCGAAGTGGATATTCAGCCTTTGCTTGATAAATGCTACGCCGCCATGGACGATGATTTCAACAGCCCGGTACTGATAGCCGAATTGTTTGAAGCATCGCGCATTGTAAATTCGGTTTATGACAGAAAGCTTAAGATCAATGAAGAAAACCTGGGCCTTTTAAAGCATCTGATGAACGCCTTTATTACGGATGTGTTGGGGCTAAAAAGCGAACAGGCAGCCAATGACGACTTGCCAAAAGTGTTACAACTGGTGGTAACGTTGCGGAACGAAGCAAAGGTAAATCATGATTATGCTACCTCTGACAAGATCAGGAATGGTTTAAAAGAAATAGGCTTTCAACTTAATGATAGTAAGGAAGGCACCAACTGGAGCAAAATTTAATTGCATAAATTACGTTAAAACACAATTGTCACATTATTGAAACAGAACAGCATGTTAGCTGTATTGCTAAATAAAATATTAAATTGGCACACATCTAAATTAGAATGAAAAAAATATTATTAGGCGCAATTATCTTAATCGGTTTAAATAAAACAACTTTTGCACAAACGGCCCCTGCCGACGTAAAGAACGTTGTGGAGGCAGAACAGAATTTTAATAAGCTGGTTGAGCGTAAAGGCATTAAAAGCGGTTTTTTAGCTGTAGCAGATGCCGAGGGAATTGTATTTAAACCAAACGCCGTAAGTATTACAGATTTTTACAGCAGCATAGACAAGCAGGCAGGTACCCTGGTAACACATCCTAATTTTGCCCGTATTTCTGCTAATGGCGACTTGGGATTTACTGCCGGCCCATATATTTATCAGAATGGCAATAACGATACTGATAAAGTTTTTGGCGATTATGTTTCTGTATGGCGCAAGGACAGCGACGGCAAATTTAAGCTTTTAATAAACCTGGGCATACAACACCCTGAAGGTGAACAGACAGAGGTAACTGATATCAGGAACCCGGAAGATAACAAGCGCGTAACGCCAAGCAAAGATCCTTTTAATGGTAAAAAGATCATTATGGCGACTGATAATATGTTTAACCACTCGCTTACGTTATCAACCCTGGCAGCCTACAAAGAATTCTTAACTCCAGATGGACGTTATTATTTCCCGGGTTTTGAGCCGCTTATCGGTTTGGGCAAAGTAATGAAGTTTGTTGAGAATGAAGGTATAAACATCACTGCCGAAACTACCAATGCAGGCCGGTCAACAAGTAATGACCTTGCTTATACCTATGGTAAGGCACGTATAAAAAAGGGCAACGTTGTTAGCAATTATAACTATGTACGCATCTGGCAGATAGACAAAACCCATAAATGGGATATGGTGCTGGAAGTATTTTCAGCCGTAGAAAACGAATAAAGTTTACGAACGAATTTTAAAAGAGCGGAGTCTGAAAAGAGCTTCGCTCTTTTTGTTTAACGGCATCCTTGAAATCTTGACTTTATTGCCTTATAGTTATTTTTAAACTAACGGTTGCCGTTATTAATAGTAATGAAATATTTTGCTATTAAACACTGATTAATAGTTAATTGTAACACCAAAGTTACCCTCAAGGGCTTTCAAAATGACAACTTTAAGCGTTTAAAAACGTAAAAGTATTGAAACCTTAAAGCTATGGCAGAAATTAACAAATTCCTGAGGTCGCGAGAAAGAATCTTAGAAATTCTTAGCCATTTAACGCACGCCAACGTTACCGACGAAAATACCCGCAATTATATAAGTAATTTAAAAAAGTCGCTTCAGGTTATTGAACTTAAGATTGAAGAATTTAGGGTACAAAAGACCGCCTGAAACTCTTAGCTTCCTCTGTATCATCTTCCAAATGTTAAATCTCCTGCATTTTTAGTTAAAAATTGTTAAGAGGTGTTAAATCAGTTTAATGATTGAATAATAACTCTGAAATTGGTTATCGGTAAATGTATTTGAACATTTTTTACCGTAAACCAAACATCCATGAGTAACCTTTACACCTACAAAAAAATCAACAACATTTTTGGCTGGTTTTGTTTCGCCATTGCTGCGGCAACGTATATCCTAACCCTTGAACCCTCCGTAAGCTTTTGGGATTGCGGCGAATTTATTTCGTGCGCATACCGTTTGCAGGTATCGCATCAGCCTGGTTATCCTATGTTTGCCATGCTTGGCAAAGCATTCTCTCTGCTGTCGTTTGGCAATAATGCAAGGGTAGCTTATGCTACTAACCTTATGTCGGCATTGGCAAGTGCTGTCACTATCATGTTTTTATTCTGGACAATAACGGCACTTGCAAAGAGAATTGTACTTAACAAAGCAGAATCCATTTTAGGACGCCCGAAAATGGTAAAAATCTTTGGCGCAGGCTTGGTTGGTGCGCTGGCATTCACTTTTACAGATACATTTTGGTTTTCGGCAGTGGAGACTATTGTTTTTGCTATGTCTTCCATGTGTACTGCTATTGTTTTCTGGGCAATATTAAAATGGGAAGCAAACGCTGATGAGCCGATGGCCGATAAATGGATCCTGCTTATTGCCTACATCATCGGCCTTTCCATCGGCATCCATTTGCTTAATCTGCTTACCATACCGGCGGTTGCCATGGTTTATTACTTCCGCAAAAACAAAAACGGGAACTTTAAAAAGGGACTTATCGCATTTTTTATCAGCATTGTAATTCTTGGGCTGGTACAAGTAGGTATAAGAGGCTACACTATTTACTTTGCCGCCTGGTTCGATTTCTTTTTTGTAAACACATTAGGTTTAAGTTTTGGCAGCGGCGCGGCAGCATTTTTAATTTTGATTACTGCTATGCTTGCGGGTGGTATCTGTTACAGCATCCGCAATAAAAAACCTGTATTGAACCTCGTTTTGCTTTGCGTTACATTTGTGTATTTTGGTTACGGTTCTTTTATTTATATTCCCATCCGCGCTGCGGCCAATACAGATCTGAACAACTCCAAGCCCGACAATGCTTTCACGCTATACGGCTACCTGAATCGTATTCAATACGGTGAAACGCCTTTGCTTTCGGGCCCTTACTTCGATGCTAAAATTGTTGATGAAAAAGATGGTAACACTATTTATGCAAAGGGTAAATCTAAATATGAAAAGGTTGGTAAAAGGGTAGATTACCAGTATGACCACACAACGCTTTTCCCAAGAATCTGGAGTACCGAAAGTGATCAATACTATGCGCAGAATGTACAATTCTATAAGCAATGGCTGCAGTTAGGCGAGGTACAGGCACCAACTTTTAGCGATAATTTAAAATGGTTATTTAGCTGGCAAGTGTACCAGATGTATGTGCGTTATTTTCTCTGGAACTTTGTGGGCCGCTATAACGAAACAGACGGGCAGCAAAGCACCGTAAGCCTTAACGGTAACTGGACAAGCGGCTTTTTTGATCAACACATACCTAAGGCAGTATCTCAAAATACCAACTACACACCTTTATATGCACTGCCATTTATATTGGGATTATTGGGCGCCTTTTATCATTACAGAAAAATTAAAAACGATGCATTGATCATCGCCTTATTATTCTTTTTTACAGGAGTGGCCATTGTGCTGTATGTGAACCAGAACTCTGTACAGCCCCGCGAAAGGGATTACTCTTACGTAGGGTCGTTTTATGCCTTTGCCATTTGGATAGGGATAGGCTTTTTGGCCGTAGCCGATTTTGCTCGAAAACGTCTTAATGCAAAAGTTGCATCCATTGGTGCATTTGTAATTTGCATGATAGCCGTACCGGCCTTACTTGCCTTTAAAGAGTGGCGCGGCCACGACCGCTCTACCAAATTGGTACCGCATGATATGGCTTATAACTATCTGATTTCCTGCCCAAAAAACGCCATACTGTTTACGTTTGGTGATAACGATACCTACTCGTTATGGTATGACCAGGAGGTAGAAGGCATTCGGCCGGATGTGCGCATTGTTTGCCTTAGCTTGTTTAGCGGCGACTGGTACATCCACCAGATGCAGGCAAAAATGAATCAGTCAGATCCTTTGCCTATCACCACACCTTTTGAAAAATATAAAGAGGGTACCAGGGATGTGATGTATTACAATGATCAGAAAATACCTGAATCTGTAGAATTGAAAGATGTTGTGGATTTCCTTACCTCCGATGATGACCGTACCAAACTGGAATACCAAAGCGGCGACAAGCTAAACTTTTTGCCAACCAAGAATTTTAAGCTAACCGTAAATGCTGATGACGTAATTAAAAATGGCGTTATTACACCAGATCAGAAAGACAGGCTGGTACCGGCAATGGAGTGGAAGTATACATCTAACTATGTTACCAAAGATAATTTAGCCATGATGGATATTATTGCTCATAACAACTGGAAACGTCCTATCTGCTTTACAGTTACATCGGCACCATCGGCTATGCTGGGTTTGCAGCAATACTTTTATAAAGAAGGCTTTGTATATCACCTTATCCCTTTTAAACCGGATGTACGTGCCGGTAATGACATGGCCCGCGTAAATACCGCGCCGATGTATGATAATATGGTGAACAAATTTAAATATGGCAATTTTAAACATGCTAAGTACCTGGACAATATCTCGTTAACGCAATCTTATTTTTCGCTTGAAATATCGTTTGAAGATTTATCGGAAGCGCTGCTAATGGAAGGGCAAAAAGGGAAGGCCTTGAACGCCCTCCACAAGTTTGATAGCGAAATGCCTGATGTTAATCCCGACCTGGATACCGCGGCCCTTAAGTTTTCGCTCGCGCAAACAGCCTATAAGCTCGACGATGTAAAGCTGGGTAACAAGTACGTTAAAAGCGTTGATAATTATCTAACCGATCAGCTGGATTATAATTATTACCTGTTGCAGAATAGCAAAGAGGGCATAGATACCCGCACCATACAGTTGGGTATCCAGTTGCTTAGCGGCATGGCCGATTCTACCAAAAGCACCAACCAAACTGGCTTAAGCAAACAGTTGTATGCCCAGTTAAATGACTACGAAAGCAAATTCTCGGCATTGCAGAATAAATAAATACAGACAGAATATATACAGGCAGCAAAGCGTTTTAACTTACGTAAGCGCAACGTTACGCTGAGCTGCTTGTATAGTGTTTAAATTGTTCTATCTTTAAGGGCGTCAGGCTAAGGTATCCGGTAGGTTAATAAATTTGGCTTATTAAGCAACTGGCACATTAATGGATACGTAACTGTAAATAAAAAAATATGCCATTTATCGCCTCTGTTGCAAAAGTAGACTTTCCAAATAAAATAGATCAGCAAGAAGTTAAAGAACAAGTACTTAATATGTTTTCGGATAACTTTCCGGAGGCAAACCGTCTTATTTTTGCGTTTGATAATACCGAGATCATCACCAGGAACTTTTGTAAACCACTCAGTTATTATGCAGAATCAAACACATTTGAACAGCGCAATAACGAATACATACAAACCGCTTTAAATTATTCTGTACAGGCAGCTGAAGAGGCCATTGCAAAAGCGGGAATCAATAAAGAAGAAATTACCGATCTGCTGTTTGTATCAACAACCGGTTTGGCTACGCCAAGTTTAGATGCGCTTATTGTGAATAAAATGCGCCTTAATCAGCACATTAACCGGATGACGGCATGGGGCTTAGGATGCGGAGGCGGCGTTTCTGGTATGGCTAAAGCTAACATGGCTGCCAAAGCAAATCCCGATGCGGTAGTTTTATTGGTTGCTGTTGAATTATGTTCGCTTACACTGATAAAGAACGATTACAGTAAAAGTAATTTTATAGGATCCAGCCTTTTTTCGGATGGGGTTGCGGCTTGTATTATTAAAGGCGATAACCATGAGAATAAAACAGGCGTAAGCTACAAAACATCCAGCAGCAAGTTATATTACGACTCGCTGGAGGTGATGGGCTGGGATTTTATGGACACCGGTTTTAAAGTGCTCTTCTCTAAAGATATACCGTCTTTTATCAATGAACATATTAAGGGAGACATCGACGCCTTTTTGGCAAAGAACGACCTGCAATTGAGCGATATTAAAAACTTCATTTTCCACCCGGGCGGCAAAAAGGTTTTGGACGCTTACAAAGGTGCTTTAGCAGTAGAGGGCGATTTTTTAAAAAGAACGCGCGAGGTAATGAACGATAATGGCAACATGTCGAGCGCGACTGTTCTATATGTGCTTGAGAGATTTATGAAGGATGGCTTTGAACCCGGTTATGGATTAATGCTCGCTATGGGCCCGGGTTTCTCGAGCGAAATGGTATTGCTGGAAATGGCTTAATTATTTAAAGGCTTATCTAAATAAACCAATTATCATATCGCAATGTATTTTTTAATTTTCATTATATTTTTTATTCTGCAGCGCATCTCAGAATTGATCATAGCCCGACGGAACGAAAAATGGCTGCTTTCACAAGGGGCAATACAATACGGGCAGGATCATTACCCGTTTATGATCGCTTTACATACTCTGTTTATACTTTCTATTATTACGGAGTATATTTTGCGCGGGCAACCGTCTATTAGCTGGCTATTTCTTGTGCTTTTTATCCTGGTGCTTTCCTTTAAATTTTGGGCGCTATCTTCGTTAGGCAAGTTTTGGAACACTAAAATATACCGTATTCCGGGTGTTTACCCAGTAAAAAAAGGGCCTTATAAGTTTTTAAGGCACCCGAATTATATGGAGGTGGTTTGCGAGATTGCTATCATCCCGCTGGTATTCCATTTGTATTATACTGCTATTCTGTTTACACTGCTAAACGCTGCGATGCTTACGGTAAGGATCAGGGTAGAAAACAAAGTATGGGCAGCATAAGTACTACGCTGCCCATAAATATTTATCTGCGCTCGTCGTAAACGCCAAATTCTGCTATGGAAGCCTGGTGATCTGATTTATCTATCCAGATCCGTACTTTACTTCCCCAAACCCTGTCAAAACGGTTTACTTTTATCCGTTTGCTGTTTTCACCGTCAAACAATGTTTTCCATTCACCGCCAGAAAAATACTCAAGGCGGTATTTGCTGATGTTTGGTTTTTCTTCAGCAACAGCAATCGCGTTAAAGGCTTTTTCACGGTCGAAATCAATTTCATACCATGGCTTATCAACGGTCTTGTTAGATATCCATGAACTGCCAAAATCATCGTCATTAGCGAAGTCCATAATGTTATCGTCATCGCTCCAGCTTGAACTCGACATTTGTTTTTTAGCCAGGTTTGATGAAATAATGGGCGCATCGGCTTCAGGTATTTTGTTAACCGGCCCGGCATTATACCACAATTTACCTATCTCTTTTAAAGCAGCAAGCGCGTTATCATCAATTAGGCCATCGCGGTTAGGGGCAACGTTCAGGATAAAATTACAGCTTGCATTATTCAATGGAACCAAGGTTTCATTTACCAGTTTGGCAGCATCTTTAACTGGTGTGGTTGGAAAATTTGTTTTCCAGAACCAGGCTGTATTAATAGGCAAACAGGCTAAAGCAGGCATGTGATTACTCTCTTTTGAAATACGCTGACCGGCACCCATTTCATAGGTTTTGATATCGGTATAGTACATGCCTTCGGCAGGGTATTTTGCGCCGTTAAGGTCCATCAAAACGCAGTTTGGCTGTAAGCTTTTTACCAGCTTATAAATATCTTCAAAAGGGATATCGTCGTAAGAGATCCGTGACCACGGAGCATCCCAGCCATCTATAATTATTGCAGAGATCTCGCCGTACTTGGTAAGCAGCTCGGTTAATTGCGCTTTTACCATTTCAATATGTTTGCGGTTAATGGCATTAGGACGCAGGCGATGGTGCGTATCTAATATAGAATAGTATAGCATCACTTTAAGGCCGTTTTTTCTGAAAGCATCCGTAAATTCTTTTACTACGTCCTTTTTTAAGGGGCTGTTCATTACGTTGTAGTCTGTTGTTTTGGTATCCCAAATACAAAAACCGCTGTGGTGCTTTGTGGTTAAGCAGCCATAACTCATATTGGCAGATTTTGCCGCTTTTGCCCATTGGTCACAATTCAATTTGGTTGGATTAAATAGTGTGGCCGGAGCATCCGGATCGGGCCAGTCCTGGTTCATGTAGGTTGGGATGTTGAAATGGATAAACATACCAAAACGCAGGTCTACAAATTGCTGCTGCAAGGTAGATAGCGGTACTTGTTTTTGTGTACTTTGTGCCCTGGCACCAAATCCTAAATAAAGAAAGATAAGTATTAGCGGTGAGATTCGTTTTATCATTCCCAAATCTAATAATCGGCAGTTAATTAGCGGCTAACAAAACGGAGCGGCATGTAAATTATTTGTGATAATGTTTAAATGCAGCAGCATCACCCTGCCATAAAAAAATCCCCTCTAAATGCCCGGCTCTGTTTTTAAAATCTTATTTTTGGCCCCTCCCAAGGTTAATTAAGATGCGTTTGGGTTTGCAAGCGGACTTAATGTACCTGTAGTTTAAATCAAAAGAATACGAGATATAATCGCCCTTAAATTAATGTTCAACCCAGCCGAGATCAGCAGGTTTCAAACCCTCGAAACACCGTTCTACTATTACAATCTTAACGTTTTACGCCAGACACTGGATGCATGCCAGGCAGCATCCTTAAACTATGGTTTCCATGTGCATTATGCCATGAAGGCCAATTTTAATCCAAAAGTGCTGGATATTATCCAGTCGTACGGGTTTGGTGCAGATTGCGTAAGCGGTAATGAGGTAAAGGCAGCTGTTAAGCACGGTTTTAATAAAGGCAAGGTAGTTTTTGCAGGCGTTGGCAAATCTGATAAGGAAATAAATGCTGCTTTGGATGCAGATATATTTTGCTTTAACGTAGAATCTGTACAGGAACTGCACATTATCAATGACCTTGCAAAGGCGAAAAACAAAAGGGCAGGAGTTGCCATCAGGATCAATCCTAACGTAGATGCCAATACGCATCATTTTATTACTACCGGGCTTGATGAAAATAAATTCGGGATCAATACCTGGCAATTGCCGGATGTTGCCAAAGCTTTGCGCGACTGCGATAGCCTTAATTTTTTAGGTATTCATTTTCATATAGGTTCGCAGATTACAGACCTGGATGTGTATAAACAGCTTTGCGTTCGCATTAACGAAATGCAGGATTGGTTTAACAATGAAGGTTTTGAAGTAAAAATATTAAATGCAGGCGGCGGCCTTGGTGTAGATTACCGCCAGCCGGATACCAATACCGTGGCCGATTTTGAAAATTATTTTAAAATTTTCAGCGAATATTTAAATGTGAAACCGGGGCAGGAGGTTCATTTTGAACTTGGCCGGGCAATGGTAGCACAAAGCGCTTCGTTAATATCAAGGGTGCTGTATGTAAAGAACGGCTTAAAAAAGAATTTCCTGATCTTAGATGCAGGGATGACCGAGCTGATACGCCCGATGCTTTACCAGGCTTATCATAAAATTGAAAACGTAAGCAGGCTTCATACGCCAGAAACAGCTGAAGAAACTGCTTCCGATTCCCTTCTTTATGATGTTGTTGGCCCAATATGTGAAAGCACGGATTGTTTCCAGCAGGATGTAAAACTTCCGCAATCGTTCAGGGGTGATCTGATAGCAGTTAGGACGGCCGGCGCTTACGGCGAGGTAATGGCTTCGCACTATAACCTTCGCGATGGCGTTGAAAGCGTTTATTCTGAAGATTGATTTGATCAGCCGCTTTCATGGCATCAGGCCAGTAAGTCTTTAACAAAAGCGTCGTTAAAATCGGTAACGCAGCGCAATACATTTGGGTAGCCTTTAAATTCATCGGCTTGGTGAGTGGTTGTAAGAATAACAGCGTCCATATCTGCGTTCATAGCAGCTTCTGCTCCTTTAGGCACGTCTTCAAAAACAACGCAATCGGCCGGTGCAAAACCTAATTCTTGTGCCGCTTTTAAAAAAGTTTCGGGATTGGGTTTGCTAAGTATTACATCATCAGCGCTGATGATCACTTTAAAATAATGCCTTATGTTAAGGTTGTCCAACACAAAATCTATGTTAAAAGGAATGGCTGCCGATCCTATTGCCATCGGGATGCCTTTCTGATAAGCTTTTTCTAAAAAATCTGCCAAGCCTGGTACCAACTGCAGGTAAGGAAGGAATTCTTCCTGGTAGCGTTTTTCTTTTTCCAGGCCGAGGGCGTTCATTTCTTCGAGCGTAAACCTGTCTGGTCCAAACATTCTTACCAACACCTCTGGGTTTTTGCCGTACATCTGCTGCTTTACTTCTGCTGCTGTGAAGTTGCCGCCAAGTTCGTTATTCAATAAATATCTCCAACCTCTTGCATGGTATTCCATGTCGTTCACCATAGTCCCGTTTAAATCGAATATAAAAGCCTTCATTTTTTTAAATTAATGGGTACTGCAAACCCGGTGGCCAAATGTACATTTTAAAATAAAGTTTAATAAAACCGAAGGCAAAACTGTTACGTAAATATGATAACGGCAACAGTATTAATTAATGTTGGGGGAATAGATATTAGTTTGGCTGGGCGTAGCAAATGTGATGGATTGTGTGTGAATAGAACGGCTACGTTTGGGAGCCCGTTAGCACTGCTAACGGGCTTGTTTTTTGTTTTTTTCTAATTACTTTCTTTAATCTGATCAGGGTCGGTTATCACCATTTCAGGTTTGCCTTTATAGTCAATCAACTGGCCGCTTACACAGATCTTTTTGTGCTTAAAGGCCTCTTCGGGCGCGGTTTTAAATTTTTTACGGTCTTCTCCTTTTATTATCAGGGTCAATAATTCGTTCGGATGGCTCCCGCCCATATCAAGTAATGTAATATCTGCCCCGCTTAAAAATTTACCGCCGTAAAGGGTATCACAAACAGTAACTTTTTCATTCAAATGCTTCGCTGCGTCTTTGGCAGAAATAGTGGTTTGGCAAAGTGCTTGGGTACTTATAATGCCGCTAAGTACAAAAGACAATATTAAAAATCGTTTCATTTTAATTATTAATTATAGTGCTCAAACATAATAATACGCCGCGATTTGTTCTGGTTTTCTCTGTAATTAAATTATTAAATATTGTTTTATGCGGATTATTATGCATACCTTGCGCTCTTTAATAACAATATAATGCAAAAAGGAACAGTAAAATTTTTTAATGAAACAAAGGGTTTTGGCTTTATCACTCCAAACGGAGGCGGCCAGGATGTATTTGTTCATTCAACAGGCCTTATCGATGAAATCCGCGAAAAAGACAACGTAGAATTCGAAGTTGAAAACGGAAGAAAAGGCTTAAACGCAGTAAACGTGAAAGTTATATAATTAATATAATTCATTAAGACTTGCAAGGCATCTGGTTCAAACCAGATGCCTTTTTTGTTTTGCAGCCTTTAAATTGTATTAGCTTAAATTAATAAAAACTTATATCGACTGGCATTGTTGTTGTTACAAATACGAAAATAATAGTAAGCTATCTATTAAAACCATTAAAAACATGAAAGACCAGACAAGAGTTATAGCAGCACTTTTAATCGGTGCAGCGGCGGGTGCGGCATTAGGTTTATTGCTTGCTCCGGAAAAAGGCGAAACCGTAAGAGACGGTATTGCAGATTATATTAACGATTTAGTTGAAGCCGCAAAAGACAAAGCGCAGTCGGCAGGCAGCAACATTAAAGATTATGGCAATAACGTTTACGAAAACGCTAAGTCAAAGATCAACGATTTTGCCGGCAACGTTTCTGAATACAAAGATGCAGCGGTTGACGCAGCACGTTCAAAAGCAGGAGAATACAAGGATCTTGCCCAGGATAAAGTTGACGAAGCTAAAGCTAAGTTTAAAAACGGCGCAGCTGACTTAAATCATTCAGTTCAAAATTCATAAGCGTAAAAGCTTTAATATAAAAAACGGGCTGTTTCATTGAGTTGAAACAGCCCGTTTTGTTTTAAATGCCGATAGCTTAAAGTGTGATCTTGTTATTGCTTTCGTCTGCATCCATAAAAATGCCTCCGTCAAGCACAATAGATTTTATTGTTTTTGTTGTTTTGATATTTACGCTGATCTCTTTCTGATTGTACTGCCAAACAACAGGTGTTTGGTGAAAGCTCTGGCTGGTGCCATCTGTATAAGTTACGTTAACATCAAACGGAACGGCAAAACCACCAATATTTTGTATGGCAAGCCTGTAAGCACCATCGGCTTTTACAGCTTTTTGAAGGTTAAGATCGATGTAATAGTTAGTGAAGAACCAGTTGTTAAAAAACCAGTTTAAGTTTTTACCAGATCCTGTATTCATCGAATTAAAATAATCCCACGGAATGGGATGCTTACCATTCCAGTTGTCCATATAAGTATGCAGCGCTTTTTTAAACAGCTCATCGCCAAGCATATCTTTTAAAGCGAAATAGCTTAACGAAGGTTTGCCATAAGAGTTATTTCCATAACCTTCCCTTAATTCGCTTGATGGGGTAATGATCGGCAGATCTTCAGCCGTAGATGCATGGTGGATCCACCGGTTTATACGGAACTGTTTGTAAAGGTTATCGGCTTTTTCTGCACCAACTTCCGATGTTCCTATTAAACGCTCAAAGGTAGTTGCCCATCCCTCGTCCATAAAGGCATAACGGCTTTCATTTATACCCATATAAAATGGGAAATAAGTATGTGCAATTTCGTGGTCCTGCACAAACTGCGAAAAGCGGATATCATCTGTATGGCTATCGTTCACCATCATTGGGTATTCCATATCTGCAAAACCCTGGAACGAGGTCATTTTAGGGAATGGATAAGGCACGCCAGGCCAGTTGTGTGACAGCCAGCTTAATGAATTACGGCCTGCTTGTACGGCATTATGAAAATCGGCAGAATTATCTGCAAAGGCAGACTGCATGCTTGCCCGGCGATGGGTGGCATCGTCTACAATTACACTGGCAGCATCCCAATCATAATGGTCGCTTATGCCAACCGCCATATCGCTTATGTTAGTTGCTTTCCAAACCCAGGTATTGGTGGTATTTTGCGCTGTTATGTTTTTATCAGCAAGGTCTTTAGCTGTTGCAACGTGAATGGTAGAGTCGCTGGTAAATGATTGCTGTAGCCTGTTGTAGTATTCGGGCTGCAAAACTTCTTTTGCATTTTGCAAGGTACCGGTTGCCCAAACTATATAGTTTTTAGGAGCAGTTACGCTAAGCGTATAATCATTAAAGTCGTTATAAAATTCCTGCGCGTCTAAAAACGGTAAGGTGTCCCAGCCGTTATAATCGTCATAAACAGAAACGCGGGGATAAAAATAAGCCAGATAGTAAGTGGTAGAATCTATCATACCTTCACGGCCGCTTTGTTTAGATACTTCAAAGTGCCAGGCAATATCCAGCTTTACCGAATCATGTGGCATTAGCGGTTTTGGTAACTTAACCATTTGGTTAGTTGACTCTGCCGATTTATTATTCCAGTCTACGGTGGTGCCGTTTGCGTTAAAGGCATCTACTTGTACGCCAGGTGTTAAATAATCGGCGCCAGCGGGGCTGTAACGTGCCGCACCCGGGCGATGAATGTTTAAGATCAGCTTCATGTTCAGCCTTTTTAATGTATCAGGGCTATTGTTAAAGTAAGTGATCTGTTCTGTGCCTTTTACGGTACGGTCGGGCGGGAGGGCAGTTATAGATATATTATAATGGCCATGGTTCTCCCAATAGTTTTTACCTGGGCGACCGTCAGGCGAGCGGGTTTCTTTTTTATAAGCGCGTTTTATATCGCGCGGCACATAAAGGTCTTGCGCCTGTGCCTGCCATAGAAATAGACAAGAAAAGGCAGATAGGATGATTGATTTATACATCAGTTTGTTAAATTTTACAATAAGCCGCAATTTAAAAAAATTGTGTAACGCTGTAAACAAATTGATACATACAGTAACCGCAACATTGTTTATTTTTGATGTAGCGATTAAAAATTTTCTAATGAAATTCTAATCAAAAAAATTTTGTAAAAAAATTACTTTTCGCTATTTGTACTCACGTAAATATTGTTTTAATTTGCATTAGTTATTTTAATAGGGGTATTAAATAACTAATTTGTAGCCATTCGCCTTGGGGCGGGTGGCTTTTTTGTTTGCGGATATTTTATTGTTGAAAGGCCGTTTACGCTTGTATACAGGCTCTTAAGATTAGATTTTTTAATGTTATGAAATATAAATTAGGTGATTTTGTGCGGTTTGTGGACGAGAAAATGGAGGGCTTTGTTACCCGTATCATAGACGACCAAATGATAGGAGTTACGGGCGAAGACGAATTTGAGATACCGGTACTTGCCAGCAAAGTTACTACTGTACACGGTTATGAACCTGCCGATGCAAAGAATAGAAATGAAATTAGTGAGGCCCCCGTTACCGGAGAATTTATACCAAACGGCATTTATATAGGCGTGGTAAATGATGCTAAAGCCAATTCTGTTGTGCATTTTCATATTATCAACGAGACCTCCTTTCAGCTATTGGCGGTGTTGAGCACCAATAAACAAAGCGTATTTAAAGGGGAATTTAACGGTATAGTAAAACCTAAGTCATCCGTCCAGGTGTATTCTGCTCAGTTGGCCGACCTGCAGCTATGGCCTGAATTTATTTTTCACCTGATATATTTTACCCCGCAGAACGCCCGGCCGCCAATACCCTTGGTGGTAAATGAAAAGTTTAAAGCAAAAGATTTTTCCGGTACGAAAAAGCAATTGCCTGTTATAAACCAGCAGGGATGGCTTATAAGGCTCGATGAACCTGAGGTTAAAATAGACGCACAAAAACTAAAGGAAAGCTTTTTTAAAACAGCAGAAGAAAAAGTTGTGATTGATAAACCTGCAAAGGAAATTGATCTGCATATAGAAAAGATTCGTAACGATTACCAGTTTTTAAATCCGCAGGACATATTAGCAGCACAGCTTGCTTACTTTCACAAAATGCTTGATGCTGCTATTGTGCATCAACTGCCAGAGGTTGTTTTTATTCATGGTGCCGGTAATGGAACGCTCAAAAACGAAATTCATAAAACGCTTGGTAAACACCAAAAAGTGCAAACCTTTATGGATGCCCGAAAGGAAAAATTTGGCTATGGTGCCACAAAAGTGATCTTAAAATAAATTGACGATTTATAAAGAGAAACGCCGCGATTTTATGAGCGCGGCGTTTTTTTATTACTTGTTCAGATTATCTACCTTATCATAAAATTCGTTTTGTAAAGGGATGGTTTTTGTATCAGCTTTAACATCTTTTAAAGCCTTTATAAAAGAAGCAATTTCATGATCGGTAATAAACTTGCCAAGTTCTGAAGTTGCTTTTGAGCCGTCGCCGGCGTAATGGTTAGGGTATGACGAATACCACCATATTGGTGTATATAAGTTTGTGAGCGATGATCTTTTTTGATCTGCACCGCTTTGGTCCTTAGCTCTGTCCATGCGCATCAGGTCGGGGCGGTAGTATAACAAGGTTGCCGTTTCAGTTTCACCGGCGTGTAAATCACCGCTCAGATCAGACTTATGCAATTTCTTGTATTCGTTTGCATATTCCTGGTCATTTTGCGGGCTGTAAAGATAAACCGCGTAATTATGGCGCTTGTTAAGCAGCGATTGCATAAAAAACCTTAAAAATTCGGGGTTACCGCCATGACCGTTCAGGATCACGATTTTATCAAAACCGTTGCGGGCAATTTCATCGCAGGTAGCTTCTAATAATTCATATATAAGATGGCTTGGCAATGCGAAGGTGCCGGGCTGCTGGCGTGCCTCGTTGATCTGGCCGTAAAAATAATCTGGGAATACAACGGCGTATTCAGACTTTACCGCCCTGGCAGCCCATTCCCTCACATGGATAAGATCGGTGCCGATGGGAGAATGCGGTCCATGTTTTTCGAGGATTCCGATAGGGAGGATGCAGGTTTTAGACGATTTTTCCAAAGCTTTAGGAAAATCTGAAGCCACAAGCTCATCCCAGCGGGCTGGTATCTCCTGCGCAAATGAAACGCCCGAACAAAGCAGGGCAGCAAGCAATAGTAAATATGCTTTCATACAATAATTGGTTTTAAAAGGTTAATGAAGAGAAGTTTACAGCACTGAAATTACAAACATATTTTTGATTTGCCAGCAAAAGCCCCCAAAATTTTAAAACCTACAACAGATAACAGACAACCCACACCGGCATCTTGGCCGGATTTTAGCATTAAGCGATACACATGAGCTTTAAACACATTCACTTTATCTTAAACCCGGCAGCCGGATCGGACGAACCTATACTATCGCACATTAACCAGGTTTTTTGTGAAAGCGATATCAAATGGGACATCTCTGTTACCCAAAAAGCAGGCGACGGCTGTAGAATCGCCGAATCGCTTATAGGGAAAACAGATCTTGTGGCTGTTTATGGCGGCGACGGAAGCCTCACCGAGGTGGCAAGCGCATTGCAAGGTTCTGCTACGCCAATGGGCATTATACCCGGCGGCACAGCAAATGTTACCGCAAAAGAGCTTGGCATCCCGCAGGATGCAGTTGCGGCAATGGAGCTTTTTAAGAACGGTGAGTATCAAATAGCTGGCATAGACGTTGGCATGGCCAATACTACACCGTTTATTATAAGGGTAAATTTTGGAATTATGGCTGATATGATTTTTGAAGCAAGTCGTGAGTTAAAAAACAAGATCGGTCAGCTGGCTTACGGCGTAACTGCGATGAAAAGCCTTTTTACATCCGACCCTTTAAACTTTAAAATGGTGATAGATGGAAAACAGGTTAATGACAGCGGAGTAGCGTTAACAGTTACCAATGCTGGCAGCCTGGGAATTGGGAGCTTTGGCTTGTTACCGGGAATAAATATATCTGATGGTTTATTAGACGTGGTATTAATGAACACCAGCGATATGATATCTGTTTTACGCATAGCAGGCAGCACCTTATTTCAACGCGACTCGGAAGTGTTGAAACATTGGCAATGCCGTGAGGTTACAATCAGTTCAGACAAGCCGTTAAAGTATCTGTGTGATGATATTGAAAAGCAGGCAAAAGAACTACATATAAAAATATTGCCTAAAGCATTAAATGTAGTTGTCCCTGCAGGCTTTAGAGACTGATGCACTTTTACCTAAATATAAGAGCAAACTAAGATGTTCAGGAAGATAAAAAGCATTTTATTGGGCATAGGCCTGTTCTTCGATTATGTGGTAGATAACATCCACCGTGTTATATGGGGTATACCGCGCTTAAAACGATCCCAAATAACTGCTAACCTTTTTTTAGGAAGCCAGTATAACCTGGTGGGCTTAAAAAAGCTGAAAGCAATGGGTGTTACTGCCATTGTAAACATGCGCATGCATAGCAGTTATAGCGAAGCTGTTTATGAAGGCATCAAATACCTGCACCTGCCTACGGTAGACAACACACCACCCCCGCTGGATGTACTTATTAAGGGCGCAGATTTTATAGATGCCGAAATAAAAAATAAAGGCATTGTTTACGTGCATTGCAGGCAGGGCCTCGGCCGCGGGCCTACAATGGCTTTATCATATCTTATTAAAATAGGCATGACCTATGAAGATGCCTATGCCATGATCAGGAAGGTAAGGGTGTTTATAAATCCCAGGCCCGGACAGATAGAACGCTTAAAAGAACTGGAAGCATATTATGGGGAGCATCCATCTAAATAAACGCATTCTTGTGATTTAACCGGACACCCATTTACCAAACGGAATCTTACTGATGATCCACACCAAAATCAATGTAATAATAAAGCACATGAGCGCGGTTAAAGGTATACTGATAATAGGTGTGCAAAGCTTATAACTGATGCCAAAGGGATCATCCAGGAAATATAAAACGAGGGCATGGCCCAGGTAAATTCCGTAGTTGTACTTGCCGATAAAGTCACGTATCCTTATTAAAACAGCAGGCACTTTGGGTACGGTATATTTAAAAAAGATCAACACACTCGAAGATAACAGCACTACAAACGGGTTAACTGGTTCATAAAACATTGTTCCGGGTAAAAGAGGATATTTCAGCACTAAACGCGTCCCAAAAGCTATTAAGATAATACAGCTTACAAAAATGATGACGGCCCAAAGACGAGTATGTTTGAAGTTGAATTCTTTGAAAGCAAGGTAATAGCCTAAAACAAGATAGCCGGCATAGCCTGTAAAGTAATGGAGGTCTAATACCGGGGAAAACCTTGATATATAAGGCTGAGAGAATAACATTGCCAATAACCATACCGATAAAAAATAAAGAATATCTTTTTCCGAAGCACCGCTTACATATTTATTGAGGATGGGTAAAAATAAGTAAAGCCCGATAAGCATATATACATACCATAAATGGTATGAACTGCCATAAATTAATTGGTGCATTACTAACTTAACATCTGTCCAGACGTTGTTGCTGAAAGGTAGTTCTTCATTATACCATGAATACCACACATAAACTACACTCCAGAATAGGAAAGGAATTATTATTCTACCAAGCCGCTTTTTAAGGAAGCTAATGGTTGCGTACTCGCGTTGCAGTGAAAGCGCACCGGTAATCATAACAAAAACAGGTACCGCAAAACGAACACAGGCATTAAAGAAATTAGCCACCCACCAGTCAGTCATCGGTACTTTCCCATACTGCAATAATAAAACTGATGTGCAGTGTATAACAATCACTGCATATAGGGCAACCAGGCGTAAATTATTTATCCAGTCGGTATTTGGCGGAACAACGGGCGGCATAGTTATAAAATTATAAATGTAGCGTTTTTGCAGGTAATACCTTTCAGCTGGTTTATGCGTTATAGCTGCAACCCTTTACGTAGAAAAAGAAACTGATTTTTCGCGAATTTTTAAGAGATTTGCGCCTTGCAATTTTTGCTTACCCCAATGAAGAAACTCACCGATAACAACGCAGGCACCTACGCATCTATTATAGTTATTATAACTTTCGTACTGCGCTGTTTCATAGCTGCTTATACCGGTTTAGGCATAGGTGAATCTTATTATTTCAGAGGGGCATTACATCTTGATCTTAGCTATTTCGACCAGCCACCTTTGTTTTTCTGGTTAGGGGCTATTAGCATAAAAATATTCGGGCTCACTAATTTTGGTATCCGTTTTCCGTCGGTTTTATTGTTTGCAGGTACCAGCTGGCTATTATTTGCGGTTACAAAACGCCTTTTTACTGCCCGTGCCGGTTTTTGGGCAGTAGTGGTAATGAACCTGAGCGCGGTGTTTACAGTCGCAATTGCCTGCTGGTTTCAGCCGGATGCGCCTTTGATGTTTTTTTGGCTGGTTGCTACATACTTTATAGTGCAGATAATGGCTGGCCCCGGTGCAGAAAACTCAGAAGCTACACGTTATAGCAGGCGCACCTGGCTATTATGGCTTGCAGTTGGCGTAAGCATGGGCCTTGCAACACTTAGTAAATACCATGTGCTGTTTTTATTTGCAGGCGTATTTATGTTTATTGCCACCAACAGAAACCAGCGCCACTGGCTGCGCCATCCGGGCCCATATATAGCGGTGATCATCACCATTATCATGGCGCTGCCAATTTTATGGTGGAATGCGCATAACAATTGGGTATCCTTTGTTTTCCAGGGATCAAGGGCCGGCGTTAAAAGCGACGAAAAATTTCAGCTGCACATCGATTGGTTTTTGAGGAGCATTGGTGGGCAATCGCTCTGGCTGCTGCCGTGGATCTGGTTCCCAACCATCAGGCAGTTATTTGTATCGTTTAAAATGCGCACGCAGTTGCTGGCCTACAGTTTTGCGTTCTGGATGGCTATATTACCAATTGTGTTTTTTACCGTAGTAACACTCTGGGCCGATCTGCAATATCATTTTCACTGGCAGGCTCCCGGTTATATGATGTTATTTATGCCGCTGGGGTTTGCCATAGATAAGGCACTGAACATACCTGCCAAAAGGAGGCTTACCCGAAGGTGGCTTAACTTTTCTATCTGCTTTACCATTATTACCATAGGTGTATTAAGCTTTCATATGGTAACCGGTTTCTGGACTGCTTACGGCCCTAAATGGGTGGTAGGCTATTTCCATGGCGATAAGGTAGACCCAACTATACAAGGTGTTGACTACAACGATATAAATACCCGCTTTGAAAAAGAAGGCTGGATTAACAACCCAAAGTTATTTACCGGCAGCGCACGCTGGTGGTTAACCGGCAAAATAGACTGGGCTTTAAAAGGTAAAAAAGACATTGTGGTATTTAATGCCGACCCAAGGAACCTTGCATTCCTGGTTGATCCTAAAAAGCTGATCGGTAAGGATGCGATACTGATAGGCGATCACCACCAGATGTATATTGATGCAGATGCCAAACCGTTTTTTGATAACATTAAGCAATTGCCGGATATACAAATAATCCGTAATGGTGTGGAGTACACGTTGCAGGTTTATTACTGCACTAACTTTCATGTACCTGTTAAGCCGCGTATGGATCTGCCGGTTTACAGGCAACTGATAGGGCTTCCGCCGTTTGGTAAATAAATTTTACAGTATTATAATTAAGGTTTAAGGCAATAAGTTTTTGCGCAATTTCAATTATTTAAATTATATTGCCTTAAACTATTGATTGAATTCCTTATTTATTATGGGCTTTGTTCGTAATCTTTTACGGTCGGCTAAGGCTATTTATATGCCGGCTTTACTGATGTTAGTCTCTGCAGGTTCGTTTGCACAGAACACTGGTATCATTCCCCTCCCTAAAACTTACCAGAAAACCGATGGTGAATTTGTGCTTGCAAATAACACGGTAATTGGTATGAATAATGGTTACCTGATGCAGGTAGCCGATTATCTGCAATCGGAATTAAGAAAATCAAACAGCTTATCAATTAACATCGACCCTAACGAGGCTAATGCCCGTATCGATTTGCAATTGGTTAATAAAGACCAGTTAACCGATGCAGCTTATACATTAAGTGTATCCCCAAATCTTATTATTATCAAAGCTGCTGATAAGGACGGTGCGTTTTACGGCGTGGTGTCGCTTCTGCAAATGATAAGGCACCAGGCTGCCACAAACATTGTAAGACTTGCAGCCTGCGAGATAAGCGATGCGCCAAGATACCAATGGCGCGGTTTTATGCTGGATGAGTCGAGGCATTTCTTCGGGAAAAAGAAAGTAAAGCAACTGCTGGACTGGATGGCCTTTTACAAGCTTAACCGCTTTCACTGGCATTTAACAGATGCTAACGGCTGGCGCCTGGAGATTAAAAAATTTCCAAAACTTTCAACCATTGGCGGCATTGGCAATTATACAGATACCACTGCCAATGCGAGTTATTATACCCAAAACGATATCAAAGAAATAGTGGCTTACGCGGCGGCCAGATCTATTACCGTTGTACCTGAAATTGATATGCCCGGCCATGCTACGGCAGCCAATAAAGCCTATCCGGAGTTTAGCGGGGGCAGCTACTCAAGGTATCCAAATTTTACATTCGACCCGTCGAACGAAATGGTTTATCCTTTTTTGGCCAGTGTGCTTAAGGAAACCAATGATCTGTTTCCATCGCACATGATCCACCTGGGCGGCGATGAAGTTGCCCTGGGTATGCAGGCGTGGGCTGGCAGGCCAACCATTATGGAAATGCTGGCAAGTAATAAATTCAATGCGCTTGCCGACCTGGAGCATTACTTTTTCAGGCGCATGGCAGATTCAGCCATCAGCATGGGAAATAAGGTTTTATGCTGGGACGAAGCAGTAGAAACAGACCTGCCCGCTGATAAAACGATCATCTTCTGGTGGAGGCAAAATATGCCCTGGTCCTTAAATCTCGCTTTACAAAAAAAATACCAGGTAGTGCTTTGCCCAAGGCTGCCATTATACTTTGATTTTGTGCAGGATAAAAGCAGTTTATCTGGCAGGCACTGGAACAGCAGCTTTAACAGCGAAAGCGATGTATATAATTTCCCGGATAAGCAGATGCCGGCGGATCAGCTGCAGTCTGACCAGATCTTAGGAATGCAGGCAAATTTGTGGACCGAAACAGTGGGATCTGAAAAGCGGCTTGATTATATGCTGTTTCCACGCATAGCTGCTTTGGCAGAGGCCGCGTGGACTATTGCTGCCAGGAAAGATGAGAAAGATTTTGACGAGCGCTTAAAGGCCGACCTTCCATTGTATGACAAGGATGGAATTTACTATTACGATCCATTTGACCCTTCCGTACATCCGGAAGCAATAGATTTTACACCGCCGCCGCCAAAAAGGGTTAGTACCGAAAGCAGGGGCAGGCATAAGCACAAATCAAAACATCACCACGAAAAAGGTGGTAAGCATAAGGATAAACATCAGCATCAAAAACAGCATAAAAAACATAAACATGCCTAAGCGGCACAATATTGTTTTTACATACTTTTGTCGCGATGAAAAATGACCCGTTAAGTTTGCCGCTTTTTGAAATGAGGCTGGAAGAAATTCACCGGGCCGATCCCTGGCTGCGTTATGAAATTTCCATCCGCGATTTTATTGCCTTGTTTCCTATCAGGTATAAAAACGGTATGCCCCTAAAGCCAGAACACCCCGCAGCTTATGGTGTAGACCGCGAGGTGTTTCTGAAAGTATTGGTTGCCTTTAGCCAGTGCTTTAATTAGCACAAAAGCTTTTTATTAAGGTTTTTCTACGCTGGTATCTTGTGCTAAAACCGCATCATCAGGTGTTTTTTCCATATCGCGGTCAAGGTTGTAAAGGGCATCGTCATTGGCATTAGGTCCGCCGGCAATTTTAACCTTATCAAGCATATCAATTGCCATAGTCTCTTCTTCGGTTTGTTCTTTTACAAACCATTGTATAAAGTTCCAGGTAGCCCAGTCCTTTTCCTGCATGCTTAGGTCAACAATTTTATAAATGTTGTTAGTATTTTCTACTTCCGATTTAAAAACGCGCTCAAATAAATCATTAACGCTGGTTGGGTCTTCGCCGGGGCCGGGTATGGCACTTACTACAGCTTTGGCGCCGCGTTTAAGTACATACTCCAGAAACTTCATCATGTGGTTGCGTTCCTCGGCCGAGTGCCTGAATAAAAAGTTGGCGATGCCGTCGTAGCCTTTATCAGCAGCCCATGCAGCATATGAAAGATATATTTGCGCATTGTGCGCCTCGTTGGTCATTTGTTCGTTAAGGGCCTGAGCAAGCTCAGGCGATAGTCTGTTGGTATCCATAGGGTAATTAGTTTATCACTAAACTAAATTGCAGCCGAAATGTTTACTAAAGAAAAGCGGCATTTGTAATTGCATCGTTTTAGGCAATACATATTGCTTAAATTTGATAAAACCAGTTAATAACCCTTAAAAAAACAAAGATCATGTTAAAGACCACAAAAATTTTCAGCGGCTTTTCTGTCAATGATATTCAGAAAGCGCAGGAGTTTTACAGCCATAAACTTGGCCTTAAAGCCATAGTTAATGAAATGGATGTGCTGGAAATACATATCAGCGAAGATCAGCATGTGATTGTTTACCCTAAGCCTAACCACGAACCGGCAACCTTTACCGTTTTAAATCTCCAGGTACCTGATCTGGATGAGGCAGTTGAAGAATTATTAAAGCTGGGCATCCAATTTGAACATTACGACTACGGCGATTTCAAAACCGACGAAAAGGGAATACTGCGCGGAAACGGGCATGGGCCGGATATTGCCTGGTTTAAAGACCCTGCAGGAAATATTCTTTCCGTGCTGAAATCGCAATAAAGCCGGTTACTTTCTTCTTCCTGGCTTGCGGGTATTACGCTCCGGCTTTTGGCCGGGGTTGGCCTTCTTTTTAGCAGCGTCGAATTTTTTGCGCTGGTTTAAGGTTTTCTTTTCATGGAAAGCACCCTTAAAATCAGGATTTTCACGGCGCTTTTGCATGTCTATTTCTTTGGCCTGATCTTGCTTCTCCTCGTAAGAGGTAGCTTCTATAAATACATCTGCAGGAACATCCATTACCGGGATAGCCTGTCTTATCAGCTTTTCTATCTTGTTGATATAATACTCTTCAGATGGGCTGCAAAATGTTATGGCCGTGCCTGATTGATAAGCCCTGCCGGTGCGGCCAATGCGATGCACATAATCTTCTATCACCACCGGTACATCAAAGTTTATTACGTGACTTACATCGCTCACATCTATACCGCGCGAAGCAACATCCGTAGCCACCAGGATTTTAACTTCGTCGTTCTTAAAAGAATTAATAGAGTTGATCCTGGTATTTTGCCCTTTGTTGGCGTGTAGTACCTTTACCTGGGCTTCACCAAACTTGCGGGAAAGAAACTTGTACACATCCTCTGCCGCACTGCGTGTTTTACAAAAAATAATCAGCTTGCTGATGTCGTTCTCTACATCAAGCAAGGTTTTAAGCAGGTTTATCTTTGTTTTAATATTAGGCACATGATATAGCTCCTGCTTAACAGTTTGTGCAGGGGTAGCTTGTGGCGTAACCTCTATCACCGTAGGGAACTCCAGAAAATTGGACGACAGTTCATGCACCTTTGGCGACATGGTAGCAGAAAACAGCAGGTTCTGCCTTTTCACAGGCACTACCTCCAGAATTTTGTTTACCTGCGGCATAAAGCCCATATCCATCATTTTATCGGCCTCATCCAAAACCAGTGTCTGGATGGTTTTTGTAATAATGTGGCCTGCCAGGTAAATATCCATAAAGCGGCCCGGTGTGGCCACAATAATGTCTACGCCTTTGTTTACCTGTTCTATTTGTGTTTTAGGGCCAAGGCCACCGTAAAGTACGATGGTTCGCAGATCGGTATAGGCAGAAAAGGTTTTTATGTTTTCCTCAATCTGCATAGCCAGTTCGCGGGTAGGGGATATGATCAATGCACGCGGATTTTCGCCCTGCGCATATTTAAGCTTCATAATTAAGGGCAAGACATAAGCAGCTGTTTTACCGGTACCGGTTTGGGCAATGCCCATTACATCCTGCCCATTTAAAATAGGCGGGATAGCTTTTTGCTGTATAGGAGTAGGCTCGGTATAACCGGCATCTGTAATGGCATTTAAAATTTGCCGGTTAAATTTAAAATCTTCAAAACTTACTGCCATGGTGCAAAGATAAGGTTTTCTTTTTTGGCGGCAGGTTGGGAAGAATGGCTAAGTTTTATTTATAATTTTCCTTTTTGATTTTTGAAGGCTCAGACCTTGGCAGGTTCTTCACCTCTGTGATAATTCCAGACAATCTTGAATCATCAACGTCCATTTTTTTTGCGATTTCAATTAGTAATCGAGTTTGAGCTCTTTGATACCTCAAAAATTCAGGTATACTAAATATTGCTCTTGTAATGAATATACATATCAAAAAGATAATAAGATATCCAATGCAAACCATAGCTAAGTATAAAAATCCTGAATCCATTTTTGTAATTTTAAAGGTGAAGATAGCGACTTTTTAGGTGTCCTAAATATATTAACTAGCTGCCAATTCTTAAATTTTTATATAAAGTTTTTGCCGAAAACATATAAGATAAGTACCTACTTATTTCAATGCCTAATCAATTTTTATTTTCGATTTTATCAAACTGTAAATTAAGATGATAGAGAATAATTAGCCTACATTTTTAATAATTATATTATTAGTTAAAACTATTTCTCCTGATGTCTGTCTCTATATTATAAACTTAAATTAAAATAATCATGGCAACTACAAAGCACAGTCATCACGAAGAAGCTGCAAAGCATCATGAATCGGCCGCTAAACATCATCGCGCTGCGCACACTGCACACACCGAAGGCAACGACGACAAAGCAGCAACACATGCACATGCAGCACACGGTCACCACTCAAAAGCTGGTGAGCACGCTAAAGAAGCATCAAAAAAGCATTCAGAAAAAGGCGAATAATTACATTGTTGTAATTTTGACAAAAGAAACCGCTCCAAAGGCGGTTTCTTTGTTTTAACCTTTTTTAGCCGCATCTTTCTCTTAAAAGCCACTAAACATTAGGCGCAACATTTTAAACCTTTATCTTTGCTGTTATGAGTACCATACTTATCAAAGCAGCCACCGTTGTAAACGAAAACAAACAATTTATTGCAGACGTGCTGGTTAAAGACGGCTCAATTGAAAAGATTGCGCAGCAGATAGATTATCCTGCCGATAGAGAAATTAACGCGGAAGGATTACATCTTTTCCCGGGCTGTATTGACGACCAGGTGCATTTTCGTGAACCAGGGCTTACTCATAAGGCTAATATTTATACCGAATCGCGTGCGGCGGTTGCCGGGGGCATTACTTCTTTTATGGAGATGCCTAACACAGTGCCTAATACGCTAACCCAACAGCTGTTGCAGGATAAATATGATATTGCTTCGCAATCATCATTGGCTAATTACTCGTTCTTTATGGGAGCCTCTAATGATAACCTGGACGAGGTATTAAAAACTGGTACAAGCAATGTATGCGGGATAAAAGTGTTTATGGGGTCATCTACCGGTAATATGCTGGTTGATAACCCAGGCACGCTCGAAAATCTTTTCGCACAATCGCCCATGCTGATTGCTACGCATTGCGAAGATGAGGCTACCATAAAAAGCAACCTGGAACATTATAAACAATTATTAGGCGAAAATATACCGGTTAGGCTGCACCCTAAGATCCGGAGTGCCGAAGCCTGTTACCTGTCATCATCAATGGCGGTGAAGCTTGCAAAAAAACATGGCACCCGCTTACATATTCTGCATATTTCAACTGCCCGTGAAACCAGCCTGTTTGATAATACCATCCCCTTAAAAGATAAAAAAATAACCGCCGAGGCCTGTATCCATCATCTTTGGTTTACAGATAAGGATTATGACATAAAGGGCAACTTTATTAAATGGAACCCGGCAGTTAAGACAGAGCACGACAGGGACGCTGTATTACAAGCCGTTTTAGATGGCCATATTGATGTGATAGCTACCGATCATGCCCCGCATACCCTCGAAGAAAAATCGCAAAACTATTTGCAGGCGCCATCCGGCGGTCCGCTGGTGCAACATGCCCTAACCGCTATGCTGCAATTATACCACCAGGGAAAAATAAGCCTTGAGCAGATTGCCGAAAAAATGGCGCACAACGTTGCCATCTGTTTCCAGGTTGAAAAACGCGGCTTTATCCGCGAAGGATATTTTGCCGACCTGGTACTGGTTGACCTGAATAAGCCATGGGAAGTAACGAAAGACAATATATTATACAAATGTAAGTGGAGCCCTTTTGAAGGTGCCACCTTTCAATCCAGTGTTTTGTACACTTTGGTGTCCGGCAATGTTGTATGGGAAAAAGGCAGCCTGGTTGAAGGTAAGAACGGGCAAAGGTTAAGCTTTGACAGGGGATAAGGGGTTGTTATTAAAGTTCGTTATAATTATAATGGGTATCTCACAAAGTAAACAACTGTTAGCAACACTAAATACAATAAACCCCTTACCAGTATTTTTTTATAGGATTTCCTTTTGATCTTATAAAGACAATTCAAAATAAGTGTTCCTAAGGCCATATATGACACAACAATAAATACTAAATTGCCATAAAAGTTATTAATGGAAAAAATCAATCCAAGAATTGTTAAGCAAAGTGCAATTCCAATTGTAATGCGGTTGAAAATTGAAATAGTCTCTTCGCTAAAAAGCCAGACGGAAAGAAACAAATAAATAATCATCAGTAAGAGCCCTGATAGAAAAACCACATAACTTGAATGAGGAATTTTAATCAACGTTAGAATCCCTGATAAAATAAAAATTATGCATGGGATTAATTCGGTAAGTTTTTTTGCATTCATCTATTAAGTTTTCTATTGTTCAATCAATAAAAATAGAAATCCTAATGTAATTCGAGGACTTTATTTGATTATGAAGGAAATTAACAGCATTGTTATCGTGTTTGTTCCTTCAAAATAGCTTTCAACCCGTCAAATACCGCAGTCCAGTTCTGTTCAGAATGCTCGGCCGCCTCCTGCGATTTTACGCCTTCCTGGGTTATCAGCAAAGTAGTTATGCCGTCCGTTTCTCTTAGTTCGTAAGTAATGTCATTATAATTTTCGGGGATATTTTCCGTGCCAGACATGCTGCTCCAATAGCTGTACTTTAATAGTTTAGGCGCATCAATAGCCAATATAACACCCCCGTCTTCATATTTCATTCCTTGCCATTCGCCGCTAAAGGTAATACGCCCGCCCACCTGCCATTCGGATTTTAAATCTGTTCCAAAAAAATATTGTTTTACAATTGCCGGGTCGGTAAGGCCGTTCCAAACGCTTGTTATCGGTGCCTGGAAGGTAACGGTGGTTTTTGATGTAAGGGTACTCATAATTAATTGTTTGTTGTGATTGCAATACTGCTTAACAAATTAAATAAGGGATAATGACAGCCCTATGTCAGCAGCGTTTGGGGCTGCGCATTTTTAACCATAATATTTGCAGCAATAGTCCCTACACGTTCGCGCAGGCTATCGGGGCTTACAACTTCTGCCGCATCGCCAAACATCATAAACCATCGGGCAAAACCCTCTAACGATGTGGTTAAAAAAGTAGCTTCTACCTGATCGCCAATCTTTCTTTCAGATACAAAGCCGCTGTAATATTTTTGATAATCAAGGTGCTGGTAAAACAAGCTTTGCACCAGTATGATAACCTGTTCAAGCTGCTGCTCGCGCGCGGTTTGATCTATGTAAGCTTTCAGCGATGGGTGTTTACTGGTGAATTTTTTTTCTGTAGTAGCGATGGTGTTAATCCTGTCTACCCTAAAGTCGCGGTAATCATTGCGTACCAGGCAGTAGGCTATCAGGTGCCAGAAATTGTCTTTCATAAAAATCCCTACCGGCTCTACATCCCTTAGGGTACGTTCCTGCCGGTGATTTGAAAAATAATCTAAGCCAATCACCTTCTTTTGCGCAATGGCATCTAACAGGGTTTGTATATGATCTTTATTATCAGCCCTTAACTGGTGTACAGTTTTAAAAACCTCAATTTTATCATCTATATTCTCTAACAGATCTTTCTCTGTTGTTTTTAGTACGGCCCTTATCTTAAACATAGCCGATTTATGGTGCGCCATGGTTGATGAGTCTGTAAGTTTCTCTACAATCTTTTCGGCCGTTAAAAAGGCAGTTGCTTCCTCGCGGGTGAACATAACGGGGGGCAGGCGGTAACCATCCATAATGGAATAACCCAGGCCTGCTTCGCCAATGATCGGGATGCCGGCCTCTTCCAGTGTTTTAACGTCCCGGTAAACGGTGCGCAGGCTTATTTCAAACCGAGCTGCAATTTCACTGGCCTTAACCACCCGGCGCGACTGTAATTGAATTAATATGGCTGATACCCTGTCTATGCGGTTCATAAAAACCAAAATACGTAAAAACGGTTGTCTTTATGATATTTTTCTTATTTTGCTTTAAATGAAATCCGACGATAAAATAATCACTTTCGAAGCCTATTATGATCCCATGCTGGCACATATTGTACGCTCACGACTGGAAGCGAACGGGGTGCCCTGCTTTGTCGCGGATGAAAACACCATTGGTGCCAATCCTTTATATAACCAGGCAGTAGGCGGTGTAAAAGTAAAGATCTTTGAGCGCGACCTTGAAAAATGCCGCCGCATACTGGCCGATGAAGAAGATTTGCATCAGCAGGATCATCACTGGTTTGATGCCGATACTAATACCAATGTGATCTGCCCGTTTTGTGCATCCGGCAATGTGATCAACATCTCTGCCGAAGAAGAAGGCATGCTCGATTCGGCCATCAATTGGGCAAATCCTTTTAATTCTCAAAAAAGCTGGCATTGCAATAATTGCCAGCAGGATTTTGATTAACAATATTTACAACCAGTAATTTTAAATATGTTGTATCAATAAAGGCACATGCCCTTGTTTTGTTAACGCCTATTTTTATCTTAGCGACATGTATAATCGCCGTAAGTTTATCAAAGTATCAGCTGCGGGCGCTTCTCTTGCCGCCCTGTCTACGTCAGCAATTGCAAAATCGTCTTTTATTAAACCTGCTGCAGGTTATCCTATCGTGATTTCTACCTGGGGCTTCGGCGTTCCGGCCAACCAGGCTGCCTGGGAAGTTTTGAAAAATAATGGCCGTGCACTTGACGCAGTAGAAGCAGGTGTAAAGGTTCCGGAGGCAGATATGAGTAACCATACCGTAGGCAGATCTGGTTACCCTGATCGCGATGGGCACGTTACCCTTGATGCCTGTATTATGGACGAGTTTGGTAACTGCGGTTCTGTAGCTGCGATGGAAAATATTGCGCACCCAATTTCGGTAGCACGCCTAGTAATGGAAAAAACGCCGCACGTAATGCTTGTTGGTGAAGGCGCAACCCAGTTTGCGGTTGAACAAGGTTTTAAGAAAGAAAAATTGTTAACCCCCGAATCTGAAGAAGCGTGGAAAAAATGGCTGAAAACTGCCAAATATTCGCCTGTGATGAATATTGAAAGCAAGCAGCATGTGCCGGGTAACCAGTACAACCACGATACCATTGGTATGCTGGCTATAGATGCAAAAGGTAATATTTCAGGCGCATGCACAACCAGCGGCATGGCTTTTAAAATGCATGGCCGCGTAGGCGACAGCCCTATTATAGGCGCCGGTTTATATGTTGATAACGAGGTGGGCGGTGCAACCTCCACCGGTGTTGGTGAAGAAGTGATCCGAAACGTGGGCAGCTTTTTAGTAGTTGAGCTGATGCGTCAAGGGTACGCCCCTGAGGATGCCTGCAAAGAAGCTGTAAAACGCATTATCAAAAAGAAACCGGATACGGCTAAGAACATACAGGTAGGTTTTTTGGCCATCAACAAAAAAGGTGAATATGGCGCTTTTGCTATTCAGCAGGGCTTCTCGTTTGCGGTTTGCAATGCAGAAAAGCAGGATCTGCTGATACAAGGGAAAAGTTTTTATTGATAAAGCATTTATTGACAATAAATTATTTCTGAAGAAGATTTATGTCATTTTTAAGGCAAAAGATATAACTTCAATAAAATTTATTCGTTTAAGTTGTAAAGAAAGGCATCGATCATCACCCATGAAAAAAACATTTTACCCCTATGAATCAACCTGTACAGCTCGAAGTTTGCGCTAATTCCCTCGTATCGGCTATAGCCGCGCAGGATGGCGGTGCTCACCGGGTTGAACTTTGTGAAAATTTATTTGAAGGCGGCACTACTCCGTCGCATGGCGAAATTTTAATGGCGCGCAAGCTGCTGCACATCAAACTTTATGTGTTGATAAGGCCCCGCGGCGGTGATTTCCTTTACACCGATACCGAATTTAAGATAATGCAGGCAGATGTTCGTTATTGCATTGAAGCCGGCTGTGATGGTATTGTGATCGGAATGCTTAACCCGGATGGTTCGGTTGATAAAGAGCGCTGTTCGCAGCTGGTTAATATGGCTAAACAATGGGGTGTAGGAGTAACCTTTCACCGTGCGTTTGATATGAGCAATGACCTATACCAGGCCCTGGAAGATGTAATTGAAATTGGTTGCGAACGTATTTTAACATCCGGTGGCAAAAGTACCGCTATGGAAGGCGTAAATGTGATTGCGCACCTTGTTGAAAAAGCAGCGGGGCGCATCAGCATTATGCCCGGTAGCGGCATAAGCGAAACCAACGTCACAGACCTGGTGCATTTTACTAAGGTGCAAGAAGTGCATTCATCTGCCCGTGTAAAAGTGGAAAGCAAAATGCAGTACAAGAACGAACGCATATTGATGGGCGGTGACTTTGGCAATGAGTACAGTATAGATGTAACAGGCGCCGAACGTGTTAAAAAATTAATTGAACTGGCTAACAACGTTATATAGCGGCAGGTAAACTATTATCTTTATTAGGAAATAGCATTCACCATGTATAACGCATTGTATTTAAGCCCGATGATTCCCTCGTATAACATAAGGGAAACGTTGAAATTTTTTACAGAAGTTTTCAATTTTGAAATAGCGCGCGATGATGGCAATTATGTGATCATCTATAAAAACCAGCAAACCATACACTTACTCAATGCCGGGGATATAGGCGAAATGGAGTTTTACCTGGAGGTAAATGATATTGACGGCTTATGGGATTCTGCAAAAGACAAGTTGGAAAATGTTAAAGTAAGGCCGCCGTTTGACAGAGAATACGGCATGCGAGAGTTTCACGTGATTGTCCCGCATACAAAAACACTGATGTTTGTTGGGCAATTGATAAAATAATACGCTTCAATTTCAGATATTTGCCTGCCCAAATACCGGTTGTGTGTTAAGCAAATGGTATATAAGGGGCAATTCAATAAGATCAGATGTTAAAACTCAGGATAACGCCATTAAATTTTGCTACTGCTTTTTTCCTGATGGTGGCGGTTTACAGCTTTATTTACGGAATCAAAATATCGGGCTACGCCTTTAACCACATGGGAGCAACCATCGGGTGGATCTTCCTGTTGTTTGCAGTTGTAGTGTCATTTCTGGACCTAATGCTTCGCAATTTCTTCCGCCAGCTTAAAAATTTATGGATTGTAGAGCTAAGCTTTATAACTTTGACGGCTATAATATTTTTACTGATCAAATAAAACGCGCTGTTAATGCAATGCGCATATAAAACAAGAACATTAATGAAAACCGCCGAAATAAAGCTTACCATTGAACTGGATGATAATAACGTACCCGAAAACATTACATGGGAATCAACTGATGCTCAGAACCAGGAAAAGCTGCCGGTAAAATCAATGATGCTGGCCCTTTGGGATCAAAGCTATAAAAATACCCTGCGTATTGACCTCTGGACTAAGGATATGCCTGTTGATGAAATGAAACGCTTTTTCTACGAAACCCTGCAAACTATGGGCGACAGCTTTTTACGCGCAACCGGCGAAAAAAATATTGTTGAAGACCTGAGGGACTACTGTGCCCACTTTGCCGATAAAATGGAAATAAGCCAAAAATAATATGCGCCTTAATGCCCTGCTTTCGTTTGCCGGTTTTATAATTCTTATTGCGGGCACTTACTGCCCGGTATTACATCCCTTTGTTGGTAACTGGGATGTTTATGATGGTAACAAACCCTACGGTATAGTAATTTTGCTGGTAGCTGTAATAGGCATTCTGGGTACGGTGATGGATCAGCGGCAGCTTACAAAAATTACCGCCGCAGTTTCGCTTTTCCTGGTAATACTATTTTACATTGCAGCTGTGCTTAAAGTACATACCTCTTTCAATTTTATACCATTCCGCTCTGTAGCGGCATACCTTTCCGGTAAAATCAGATTTAAATGGGGTTGGTACCTTTTATTTGGTGGCCCCGTGCTTGCACTTATAGGTGTGCTTACCACTAAAGAAAAGAACCTTATAAAAGCAGGCCAATAAATCTTCAATTTTGTTTGCTAATTAAAACAATTACCTGCTAATCAAATATGTACATTAAAAAGAATTTTTAACATATTTGTGCAGGCTTTAATTTTCTATCTAAATGTTTAAACTTTCTTTTCGTCAGCAAGTGTTCGCCGGCTTTGCCATATCAGTCATCCTGGTATTTGTTGTAGCAATTTTATCTTACAAAAGCATTAATCAACTGGAAAGCGACACCGCTATGGTTGAGCATACGCAAAAGATAATTAAAACTTCGGGCAATTTGTTACAACTGATGATCGATGCCGAAACCGGTATGCGCGGTTTTGTTGCTTCCAATCATGAAGTTTTCTTGGACCCATACAAAGCTGCACTTCCAAGCATCCATACTGATATAGCCGTTTTAAAAAGCCTTACAGTTGATAACCCCATTCAGGAGAGAAGGATAGACTCGCTTAACGGCCTTACCGTGGCTCAGCTGGATATTATGAAAGAAAACATAACCCAGCGCCCAACACTTGGTTTGGATTATATGATACAGCATAATATGCTGCTTAATGGCAAGCATAATATGGATGATATCAGGATGCTGGTAGATCATATAAGAAGCGAAGAAAATAACCTGCTTACCAAAAGAAAAGACAGTACCCAGGCAGCGTCGTCAAGGGCGCTGGATACTATTATTATCGGTTCTATAGTTTTCCTGATCATTATTATCGTGCTATTCTTCTATATCCAGGCAACGTTTGATCAGCAGAAAAAGATAGAGAACGAGATAAAAGTTACAAACGGCGAACTTGAAAAAGTACTGGAAGAGAACAGAGCCAAAAATTGGTTACTTACCGGTTCGGGCTTAATTAATGATAAAATGCAGGGCCAGCAAAGCGAACGCGAGCTTTCAGGCAATATTTTAAGTGAGCTTTGTGCTTACACCAGGGCGCTTGCAGGTACAATGTACCTTTATGATGAAAATAGCGAAAATTTAAGTCTGTACGCTTCTTACGCATTTAGCAACCCGAACGACATAAAGCACACCCTTAAACTTGCGGAAGGATGGGTTGGCCAGGTAGCAAAAGATGAAAAATCGGCCGTTGTAAAAGGTAAGTTAAATGATCGCCTGGAGTTAAGCTCATCGGTAATATCGCAAACGTTAACCGAGACTTTTATTGTTCCTTTCTTTTTTGATAAAAAACTAAAAGGGGTAATAGAAGTAGCTTTTAACAACGAGGTTCATCCGGCCGTTAAAGAGTATATTCAGTCCATCAGCGATGATATTGGTATTGCCATAAATACCGCACAGGCTCGTACCATTATGCACGAACTGCTATCGCAGGTGCAGCAACAGGCCGAAGAGCTGGAAGCGCAGCAGGAAGAAATGCGTGTTACCAATGAGGAGCTAATGAGTAAAACCGAAATGCTGCAGGCCTCTGAAGAGGAATTACGCGTACAACAAGAGGAATTGCGCACTACCAATGCCGAACTGGAAGAAAAAGCAAGCTTATTGGAAGAAAAGAACCAGGCAATTGAGGAGGCAAGAAATGCCATAAGCCTTAAAGCAAACGAGCTGGAAACAACCGGTAAATATAAGTCTGAATTTTTGGCTAACATGAGCCACGAGTTGCGTACGCCGCTAAATAGTATCCTTGTATTAGCGCGGATATTAAAAGATAACAAACAGGCTAATCTGTCTGAAGACCAAATAAAATATGCAAGCGTTATATTTAATGCAGGTAATGACCTGTTAACATTGATCAATGATATTCTCGACCTGTCGAAAATAGAATCTGGCAAGTTAGAATTACAGAATGACGTGGTTAAAGTATCTGACATTCTGCACGATATGGAAATGCTTTTTGCAGAAGTAGCAAGAGGTAAAAAAATTCAGTACAGCGTAAAAACAAGTCCGCAATTACCAAAAACCATTATCACTGATAAGGTTAGGGTAGAGCAGATCATTAAAAACCTGCTTTCGAACGCATTTAAATTTACACCAGAGGGCGGTTCTGTAGAAATAGACGCCACACCGGGAGCAGTGGAAAAAACCATTAGCTTTAGCATCAAAGATTCCGGCATTGGTATCCCTGCCGATAAGCAAAAAATTATATTCGAGGCATTTCAGCAGGCCGACGGCTCTACAAGCCGCAGGTATGGCGGTACAGGCTTAGGCTTATCCATCAGCCGCGAACTGGTATCTTTATTAGGAGGCCGTATCACCGTTACCAGCGAGCCAGGTAATGGAAGTGAGTTTGTACTTACTATCCCGATAGAGGCTTTGGTATCGTCTCATACACAGGAAGAAGAAAGCCCGGCATTGCCTACACCGGAAACCTTTACGCCAATTAAAGAGTTTTTAAAACCGGCCAGCCAGGTTGCTAAGAAAAGCAATCGCGAACAGCCGTTGGTTATCATTGTTGAGGACGATAAGAATTTCGCCGATATATTGCATGATTACTCGCGCGATCACGGCTATAAATCCATCATTGTTCCGGAAGGTACTAACGCGGCAGAGATCATTAAGGAAAACCAGCCGGATGCGGTAATATTGGATATTATGCTGCCGGGTAAAGACGGCTGGAAGATCTTAAAAGAACTTAAACAGGATGAGGCTACCATCCACATCCCGGTTCACTTAATGTCGGCCGGGGAAGCGGCGGCAAATCGTGTTAAAAAAGAAGGTGCTATCAGTTTCCTTAAAAAACCGGTTGACCCTTTAGCACTCGATAAATTATTTGCAGACATTATGCTGCAAAGCGGCACCGAGTTTAAAAAGGTTTTGCTGATTGAGGATAACAAAACCCAGAGCGAAGCCATCCACAAACTGATGCAAAGCCAGGGCATTACGGTAGACCAGGCTTTTGATGGTGAATCGGCATTCCGGATGTTAAACGAAACAGATTACCAATGCGTTATCCTGGATCTGTTCCTGCCCGATATTTCTGGTCTGGACTTATTGGATAAGATAAAAGGCATAGAAAAATTTAAATCGTTGCCCGTAATTATCAATACCGCTATGGAGCTTGATAAAAGCTCTGTAAACAGGCTGATGCAATACGCAAATGCGATGGTAATAAAAACCAATAAATCTGCCGATAGGTTGATTGACGAGGTTAATTTATTCCTTAACAAAGTAAGAGAAACATCTGCAGATAAAACTGCGGAGCCAACATCGCCAAAGTCAAACTCTAAAGGCAAGGACGTTATTAAAGGCAAAAAAGTATTGATTGTTGACGACGATATGCGTAATATCTTCGCCCTGAGCAGTGCCCTGCAAGACTATGAAATGATAGTTGAAATTGCTAATGACGGTAAAGAAGCCATTGATAAATTAGAGGTTACGCCGGATATTGATATTGTTTTAATGGACATAATGATGCCGGTAATGGATGGGTATGAAGCAACTAAATTTATACGTCGCCAAAACAAATGGGCTAAGTTACCCGTAATAGCTTTAACAGCTAAGGCCATGATGGACGACCGCGAGAAGTGTATAGCTGCCGGCGCAAACGATTATATTACTAAGCCGGTAGATATGGACAGGTTAGTTTCATTGATGCAGCTTTGGCTTGGGAGCTGAAAATGAATATTGTTGCACAGGGAATTGCTGATAATGAAGTAACGGAAATAATTGAGCTTGTAAAGAAAGTTCATGGGTTTGATTTTTCTGATTATTCGAAAGCCTCGCTTAAACGCAGGCTTGCCAGGATTATGATGATCAAAAAGCTGAATCTTTATGATTTGAAGCATCAGCTGATCAATGAATCGTCTTTTTTTCAAAATTTTTTGGAAGAGATCACAGTGAACGTTACAGAAATGTTTCGTGATCCATCTTTTTACAAAGCGTTAAACGCCCAGGTAATACCTTATCTGTCTACCTACCAGCATGTAAAAGTATGGTCGGCTGGTTGTTCCTCGGGCGAGGAAGTGTATTCGCTTGCCATTATGATGAACAAGGCAGGGCTTACATCAAAATCTTTTATTTACGGTACCGATGTTAACACCGTGGTATTAAGGGATGCACGTAAAGGAATTTACAGTTTCAGGAATATTAAAACTTATGCCGAAAATTACCAGTTATCGGGCCTTTCTGGATCACTAACCGATAATTTTACCATTATGTATGATGCCGCTACCATTCACAGCGAATTGAAGGCAAATACGCTTTTTTCTGTACATAACCTGGTATCTGATACCGTATTTAACGAGTTTCAGCTTATTAGCTGCCGAAACGTTTTTATCTATTTTGAAACCCAGTTACAGGAAAAAATACTCGAACTGTTTTATAAAAGCCTTTGCCCTTACGGGTTTTTATGCCTGGGAAGCAAGGAAACTATAAGGTCAGACTTTTTTAAGAAAAAGTTTAAGCCCATCAATCAAAAAGAAAACATATACCAGAAAATTGGCGCTTGATAACTACATAAGGAACAGGTGGCATACATCAGAAGTATTGTTATTGGGCGGTTCGGCAGGCTCCTTTAGGCTGTTGTTCCAGATCATAAAACTACTTCCTGCAGATCTTGATAAGGCAGTTATCATTATCATGCACAGGAAAAAAAATTTTTCGAGCGAAATAGAAAAACTGTTCGCAGAAAATTCCCGTATGTTATTGCGGGAAATTATTGATAAGGATAAAATAAAGAAGGGCACCATTTATATTGCACCTGCAAACTATCATACATTGATAGAACAGGGCAATTATTTTGGACTGGATGTATCAGAAGCGCTATGGTATTCAAAACCATCAATAGATATTACTTTTGAAAGCGCTTCAGAAAATTTTCATAACAGATGCACTGCTATATTGCTTTCAGGAGCCAATCAGGATGGAGCCGAAGGTTTATTAAAGCTTAAAAATGCAGGCTCGTTAACTATTGCACAAGACCCGGCAGATGCCGAGATGCCCGAAATGCCCGCTACAGCTATTAATATGCATGCAGCGGATTATGTATTGAGTTCGGATGAGATATTCGAGCTGGTAAAAAACTAAACACTTTTATTACGAATGGCCCAAGTTAACATTCTTATTGTCGACGATAGGATCGAGAATATTATTTCGCTTGAAGCATTGTTGCAGCGCGACGATATTCAGCTATATTCTACCACATCAACTAACGAGGCGCTTAAACTTGCCTGGGAAAACCCGATTTCAATTGCATTAGTAGATGTGCAAATGCCTGAAATGGATGGTTTTGAATTTGTGGAAATGCTGAAAGCTAATCCACGTACCCGCGACATCCTCATTATTTTTGTGACTGCCATATCAAAGGAAGCCAAATATGCGGTGAAAGGCTTTTCGAGCGGGGCAGTTGATTACCTGTATAAACCGCTCGACCCATATATAACCCTTGCCAAAGTTGATTCATTTATAAAAATTGCCAGGTACCAGGCGGAGATTAAGCAGAAGAATGACGAGTTGTTAAATTACAGCATAGTTGTAAAAAACTCTGCCGATATTATCTGTATGGTTGATGCGCAAACCCTGGCTATACAATCCATCAACCCAACGGTAGAGCGGATAATGGGTTTCCAGCCCGACGGCCTTATTGGTAAAAATATTATAGACTTTGCTGTTGATGAGCAAAGGCCGGTGTTCCGTTCCAAACTGGGTGAAATTATTCGCGATAACGTTGCTTCATCCATATTTGAGTTTCAGTTCAATACCTTTAGTAAAAGGATTATTTGGGCAGAATGTCGCATTGCCTATCAGAACAGGATGTTGTTTTTAAATATAAGCGACATATCACCGCAAAAAAGCTATCAGAACCAGCTGATTAAATCTAAGGAGCAGGCTGAACATGGCAAAAAGGTTAAGGAAGTATTTCTTGCTAACATGAGCCACGAGTTGCGTACGCCCGTTAACGGCATTATTGGTTTAACCAATATGCTGCGCAATACCGAGCTTAATGAGCAGCAGAGCGGTATGATCGGCCTCCTGGAAACTTCATCGCAATCGCTGTTAGGCGTTATTAACGATGTGCTTGATATTTCTAAAATGGAAGCCGGTAAATTCAATATTGTTCGCTCGGTTAATAATCTGCACCAGATAGTAAGATCTGTTTACGGCTTATTAAAATTCAAGGCCGATGAACACAACATTGAGTTTGTACTTGATATAGACAGGGAAGTTCCCGAATATATACTGGTTGATTCTTTACGCTTAAACCAGATCTTAATGAACCTGCTTAGCAATGCCATTAAATTTACCGAACGCGGTTATATTAAGCTTAAGGTATCTGTAGTGCAAAAACATAAAGAGCAGGTTAAACTCAAATTCTCGGTAATAGATACGGGTATTGGCATTCCTCCGGGCAAGATAAACCACATCTTTGAATCTTTTGAACAGGCCGAGGAAGATACTGCTGCCAAATACGGAGGCACCGGGCTTGGTTTATCCATTGTAAAAAAGCTGGTAGAATTAAAAGGCGGAGAGATAACTGTAAATAGTGAAGTAGGGAAGGGAAGTACCTTTGATTTTGTGAACTGGTATAATGTAGCCACAAAGCCAACAGATAAAGCCGCGCTGCAACCTGTAGGAAAATTAAAACACTTTAAAAACATTGCCGTACTGGTAGCGGAGGATAACCTGGTAAACCAGTTTATGCTTTCAAAAATGTTGAAAGACTGGGAGATTGATGTAGATGTTGTTGATACCGGCCGAAAAGCTTTGGAAAAATTAAAGGAAAAGGATTATGATCTTATCCTGATGGATACCCATATGCCAGAGTTAAACGGTTATGAAACTGCCAAAACCATCAGGATCAATTTTGAAGAACCGAAACGCAGCATCCCGATCATATCGTTATCTGCAGCCTCCTTTGAATATGAGCAGCAGGAAGCCTTACATGCCGGCATGAACGACGTACTATCAAAGCCATTTGAGCCTAAAGAGCTCAATGCCAAAATAGACCAGCTAATGCAATCGGCGGAAGCTTAAGCTTAGTTGTTTGAATTGGTTGTCTGGATTAGGTTGCCAGTTGCCGGTGTTCAGTTGCTTGAATTCGATTTTCAACACACGTTTAGAAAACCCAGACAACCGAAAATAAATTACATATAACCGGCAACAGACAACCTCAACCGAGTACCGGCAACAGGCAACCGGCAACAGATGCAAAAAAATCCTACTTTTGCCCGATGCAATTAGTAAATCAAACCTGGTATCTGTTGAAAAAAGAGATCCTGCTGGAGTGGCGCTCCAAGTATGCTTTCAACGGGGTTTTGCTTTACGTTGTATCAACCGTTTTCATTTGTTATATCTCATTTAACCTTAATCCCGGCTTTGTTGGGAGTACCGGTTACCCTGTAATGTGGAACGTGTTGTTCTGGATCATTATGTTGTTTGCTTCTGTAAACGCAATTACCAAAAGCTTTACGCAGGAGAATAAAAGCCGCCTGTTGTATTACTATTCCATTGCAAGTCCGCAGGCTATTATCTTGTCTAAAACTATCTACAATATAATGCTGATGTCGCTGCTTAGCGTATTGGCCTTGCTTGTTTATCAGATTTTTTTTACCAATACAATTGGCGACCCGCTGTTTTATTTCTTCGCTGTATTACTGGGCAGCGTTAGCTTTTCCACCGTATTTACCATGATTTCGGCCATTGCCTCCAAGGCGGGTAACAATGGAACCTTAATGGCAATTTTAAGCTTCCCGGTGATAATCCCTGTAATTTTGGTACTAATTAAACTTAGCAAAAGCGCTATGGACGGTATTCAGCGCAGCTTAAGTTATGGCAATTTCGGAGTACTGCTTGCTATAAATATCATTGTGATTACCACCGCACTTTTACTGTTTCCTTTTTTGTGGAGAGACTAAGCCGTAACATTTAAGTTATAGCTAAGTTTTTTTGCTCTTTTATTTGGATTAAGTCTAAATAAGATGTTATTTTGCCCACGCATTTAAATAAAACATATGCAGGCAAAAACTTTTACTTTTTTATTAGCGCTTACTTTTACAACAACAGCACTTTTTGCGCAAAAGCCGCTTCCCCCGGTTACATCAGAAGACTCACTGAACAACAATTTATCAAAAAGCTCAACCACCATTGGTGGTTATGGAGATGCTTTTTATCAACGCAACCAATTTTTAGGCACTTCAAAGGTCGACCTGGAAAGATTTGTTCTTTTTGCAGGTCATAAATTCACTGATAAGATCTCTTTCTTTTCTGAATTGGAGGTAGAAGATGCTAAAGTTGCAGGTGGTGAATCTGGCGGCGAAGTTTCTGTAGAGCAAGCTTACTTAAAGTTCAACCTGAACGCTAATCAGTACCTGGTAGCCGGTTTGTTTGTACCGCGTTTAGGTATCCTGAATGAAAATCACCTTCCTAACACCTTTAACGGTAACGAACGTAACTACGTAGAAACCTTTATCCTTCCCTTTACCTGGCGCGAAATAGGCATAGGCCTTTATGGTAACTTCAATAACATCCCTGTAAATTATTCGGTGGGTTTGGTTAATGGATTAAGCTCGGCCATGTTTACGCACGGTACCGGATTAATAGACGGCCAGTTTGAAGGCCGTAACGCTACTGCCAATAACCTCGCTGTTACCGCTGCTTTACAATATTATGCCGGCGATTTTAAAGCGCAGGTATCCGGTTACTATGGTGGCACAGTTGGCGTAAGCAGGCGCAAGGCAGACAGCCTTGGTCTTAATTCGGGCGTTTTTGGTACGCCTGTAGGCATCGGCGAGGCCGATATTCAATATTCACATAACGGTTTTGCTTTACGTGCCCTGGGTACATTTGTATCGATACCCGAAGCCTCTATCATTAATCGTGCTTATGCAAACAACACGCCAAAATCTATGTATGGTGCATACCTCGAATTAGGGTATGACCTTTTATACAATGCTGCAAGGCCCCGCCAGCAACAGTTTATAGTTTTTGTGAGAGATGAGAAGTTTGATATGAATGCTTCTATCCCAACCAACGGTATCACCGATGGTACGCTTGATGAAAATCATATTGTTACGGGTATAACTTATCTGCCTATTAAAAACGTAGCTATCAAAGCCGATGTAAGATTTATACATACCGGTAAGCAAAACCCCGAGCTGATACTTAACCCAAACCCGGTTGCCCTGCCTTACCAGGTTAACAACAACCTGGTAGACTTAGGTATTGCCTATTCATTTTAAAGATATGGACAGAAGAAAATTTGTAAAGCAATCATGCTCGTTATGTCTTGCTGCAGGCGCAGGGATGCTTGTTGGCCAGTTAAGCTCTTGTGCAACAGCCTTGCCGGTTTATAAAACAAACACTGCAAATAACAAGGTAGCAGTACCGGTGGCGTTATTTGCAACCAGCAGTTTTCAGCTTGTACAGCCAAAAAAGCTTTATTACAACATTGGCTTAAAGAAAGAAGCAGACGGCACCTACACCGCACTTTTACTCCGCTGCACACATGCCGATAATCAGCTAATCCCCGCAGGAAGCGGCTTTAAGTGTACACTGCACGGCAGCACTTTTGATAACGAGGGCCGTGTTACCATGGGACCGGCAGAGCGCCCGCTTATCAAATACAGAACAGAAATTGTATCCGACCAAATTATCATACATCTCAGCTAACAATTTTTATGAAAAAAATTATTACCATCACCGTTTGCTTTGCAGCTTTTGCGCTTGTAATAAGCGGTTGCAAAAAGGACAATAATAACACCAATAACACTACAGGCGATGCAACGCTTGAAGGGCAATTTTTAACTGATTTTACTACCAACCTGGTAAACCCTAACTACCAGGATATCCAGGCGAAAGCTGCAATTATGCTTTCTGCATCAAATACGCTCATCCAGACAACTAACGATGCAAACCTTGCTGCGGTGCGTATAGCATGGATCAATACACGCGGTGCATGGGAATCATGCGAAGGTTTTCTTTTTGGCCCGGTAGAAGATAATAATTATGACCCTACCATGGATGACTGGCCGGTTAACAAAATAGACCTTGACTCTCTATTAGCAAGCAGCAACCCGCTTGGTGTAAGTGATATTGATCCATTAGCTACTACTTTAAAAGGCTTTCACGCTATTGAATATGTTATTTACGGCGTTGGCGGCACTAAAAAAGCTGCCGCAATTACAGCACGCGAAAAAACTTACCTTGCATCTTTAACGCAAAGCTTATACAATACTACTACTGCATTGCGTAATAGCTGGGACCCAACACAGGCCAACAACTTCACTTTACAGGTAACTACAGCAGGTACAGGAAGCACTTACTTCGCTACACGTAAAAAATTCTTCCAGACGCTGGTAGGTTCTATGTCCGATATCTGTAATGAGGTAGCAAATGAAAAAATGCAGAATCCTTTTGCAGCGCAGGATTCAACGTTAGATGAGTCTTCATTCTCACACAATTCGGTAACCGACTTTACCAATAACATTACAGGTGTTTTACATGCTTATTTAACCACTTATAACGGTACGAGCGGCCATAGCCTCAGCCAGCTTGTAAGAGAGAAAAATACTTCACTCGATATTACTATACAGTCGCAGATAAATGCTGCCATCTCATCATTTAAAGGTATAACCACCACTTATGAGAAGGCAATCTATACACAGCAAAGCCAGGTTAAGGCAATTCAGAAAGCTATCCGTATTTTAAAAACAACGCTTGACGGTGATTTAACAACCTTTATTAATACAAATATTAAAGACTAATTCAAATTGAGACAGGTTAAGATTATATGTGTGATGGCGCTCCTGGTGCTTATACTGGTAAAATGCCAGAAAGCAACAGTACTTCCTGCAGCAGATTATAACGATCAGCTTTCGGCCGGTAGTGAAACAATTTTTGATGCTACTTCATCAGCGTTCGGAAATATGTTTCCAACCATAAGCGGTAACGATGAGCATGTGCATGTGTTGGGTGATCTTGTTTTTAACCAGTCGTTTGTTACGGCTCCTGCGCCTATTCACAGCGGTTTAGGTCCTATTTACAACAATACGGCTTGCATCAATTGCCACCATGGCGATGGTATTGGCCTACCTACGGCGGGCGACTTACAATCATCTTTATTAGTAAGGATCAGTTTGCCGGGCGAGGATGCCAATGGCGGCCCGGTACCGGTGCCGGGTTATGGCGTGCAACTGCAAGACAAGGCTGTTTATGGCAAATTGCCTGAGTGTAAGATTAACTTAACGTACAGCTATAAAACTTATTCGTTTCCTGATGGTACAACTTATGAGTTAAGAACACCAACTTATACACTATCTAACCTGTACACACCTATTTCCGGTGCTTATATGTTATCGCCGCGTTTAGCGCCGCCTATGTTTGGCTTAGGTTTACTGGAAGCAATCCCAGAAAGCGATATCATAGCTAATGCAGACCCTAACGATGCTAATGGCGATGGTATTAAAGGCCATGCTAATTATGTTTGGGATGTAGCCAGCCAAACCAAAATGCTTGGCCGTTTTGGGTGGAAAAGTAATATTGCCACAATAATATCGCAGGTAGCTACGGCCTTTAATCAGGATATGGGTATCACCAATAGCATTTTACCCGTTGAGAGCAGTTACGGACAATCGCAATATGATGGTTTAAAAGACGACCCGGAATTGCCCGATAGTTTATTGAAGGCCGTTAAATATTATGCACAAACTCTTGCGGTACCGGCCCGCCGCAACACAACAAATGCTACTATAAAACGTGGCGAACTGTTATTTACCGCAGCTCAATGTATCAACTGCCATAAACAAACATTTACTACAGGCGTAAACGTTGCATTTCCTGCGGTATCAAACCAGGTAATTCACCCTTATACCGATATGCTGGTGCATGATATGGGAGCAGAGCTTGCAGATAACCGCCCCGATTACCTCGCAAACGGACAAGAATGGCGCACTGCGGCATTATGGGGTATCGGGCTTTATGCAACCGTAAATAATCCTGGCTATTACCTGCACGATGGCCGCGCCCGTACGCTGGTAGAAGCTATTATGTGGCACGGCGGAGAAGCAGCTGCCTCACAGGTTTATTTTTCTAACCTATCCACGTCAGACAGGAATGCAGTACTGGCATTTTTAAATTCTCTGTAAAATACTCTTTGATTAAAGCCGGTAAGATCTGTGATTGCTATGCAGTCAATGAATCTTACCGGCTTTTACGTATCATGTCAAAAGCTTAATTAAAATTAAAGCCGTGTAAAAATATTGATGGTTTATGTACACTTTTGCAAATAATGGCGAAAAACGCCATCATTTCATTTTTTGTTCATATAAATTGTGTTTTTTAGCATATTTAAAAATAATTGAATTTAACAGATGCGATTCCCCTGGCTCATCCTGGTTTTAATTTTTGCTCCATTTATCCTGCTTGCCCAAAATGGCATTATAACGGGTAAGGTAACCCATGCCGATACCAAAGCGCCTTTGCCGCGTGCAAGTGTTTTTCTTGGTAACTCATCAGTAGGGTCTGCTACAGACGAAAATGGTAACTTTACCTTAAGCGGTATTCATCCTGGCCAATATACCCTGGTGGTAACTATTTTGGGCTATGAAGATTATTCAAAAACCATATTGGTAGGCCATGAACCTATTCATCTTGATATAGCATTGAGCCCAAAGCCGATGATGCTTCGAGAAGTAGTAATATCATCAAGCGCCGACTGGAAGAAAAATTACGAAGCCTTTAGAAAAGAGTTTATAGGAACCGACGAGAATGCTAAAGAATGCCTGGTTATAAACCCGCACATTCTTAACCTCACCTATAACCCTACCAAGCAGTTGCTGCATGCTGACGCCGATGAGTTTCTGATTGTGGAGAACCGTGCTTTAGGCTACCGGGTTAAGTTTTTACTGAACGATTTTAAGATAGATAAGATAGCCAACATTATATCAAGAGAAGGGCAGCAGGTATTTGAAGATTTACCGGGCAGTGCCGCCCAGAAAAAAAGATGGCATCAAAAACGTGAGGAAGCTTACTACGGATCGGCTATGCACTTTTACAGGTCGCTGTACCAGGATAAATTGACCCAGGAAGGCTTTATCATCTACAAGTTTTCAAGGTTTTTAAACCCACTTCGTCCACCCGACGATGTGATAAGGCAAAAAGTGAACATCTTTAATCAGCATAGAATGATAGACTCTGCCAAGCACTACATAGAGTTGGCTAACATGTCTAAATACTATCATGAAAACCTGATGAAACCGCCGCTTAACTCTTTCGAGATTTTAACCAATGGGGGTCAGCAGGGTATTTATGCTATCCATTTCAGCAATTATTTGTACGTAGTTTACACCAAGAAAACCGACGACGTATTTAACCGGGATCTTTATCGCCCGCTCGATCAACCCAATTATGCAGTAAGCGTAGTGACCCTGAACGCACCTTATGCCTTGTTTGATTCGAACGGTATTGTAGTAGAAAATGCACCGTTATATGAAGGTGCCTGGGCAAGGAACCGTTTATCAGATATGTTACCGGTAGATTACGTGCCTGATAATAAATAGTTATCAAATCAAGAGCCAAAAATCAAGAGCCAAGAATCAGGATTGTTAGAATCAAGAGTCAAGAGCCAAGAATCAAGAAATTTTGGAACTTGGGTACTTAAAAAATACCTTAATATTACTTTAACCATCTTCATTTTTTATTCTGAATCTTGATTCTAACATTCTTGAATCTTGTTTAATAATCTTGATTCTAACAATCTTGGTTCTTGGTTCTTGAATACATACCTTTGCCTGATAAATCTGTATGAAATTTATTTATCAAACCTGGTGGAAAGTATTGGTGGTTGTACTGATTGCATACACCTTAGTTGCAGGGCTTTTGTTTGGGGTACCGCGCTTGGCTATACTTCATGAAACTATCAGGAACCTATATTTCCACGTGCCTATGTGGATGGCCATGCTCACTGTTTTTGTAATATCTGTTTACTATAGCGTTTTATACCTCAGAACCGGCAAAGAGGAATATGACCTGATTGCTGTTGAGTGTGTAAATACAGGTTTAATGTTTTACACACTTGGTTTGCTAACAGGGATGATATGGGCCAAATTTGCATGGGGAGCTTACTGGAGTGGCGACCCTAAGCAAAACAGCGCCGCAATAGCCTTTTTATTATACTGCGCTTACCTTGTACTGAGAAATTCTATAGACGAGGAACAGAAACGCGCCAAAATATCTGCCATTTACAACATCTTTGCATTTCCGATAATGATCGTACTGATATTCGTTTTGCCACGAATGACAGACTCTTTGCATCCGGGCAGCGGCGGTAATCCCGGTTTTAATAAATATGATTTGGATAGCCGGATGCGGCTGGTACTTTATCCAGCCTTCATCGCCTGGAGTTTTATGGGAATCTGGATAGCATCTTTACGTTACCGCATCCGCCTGATTGAATACAAAAAGAACGAAATAAATTAACATGAGGAAAATATTGCTTTCAGCACTTTTGCTGTTAAGTTACATCAGCGTATTTGCGCAGGACCCAAAGTCGGTTGAGATGGCTGACGAGTTGAGAAGTTCTGGTAAAATATACGTTGTTATCGCTACGATCGTAATAATTTTTATAGGGCTGGCCATCTATTTATTCTCGATTGACCGACGATTAAAAAAAATCGAAAAGGATAAATAGTCTAAAAACCTTGTTTAATCAGTTTAAAGCGTGATTTAAATATTAAGGTAAAGGCTGATGGCTATCAGTGAATAATATATTTGCAATATTGTTAAAATTTGTACCAAATTTGCATCGTTTTTTAACAATTTAATAATTACCAAATAAACTTATGGCCACTACTAACCCGGCTGCAGATATAGGTACTCACTTTTTTGGTGACGTATGTAAAAACTTCGATTATGCAGCTCAATTTACAAAACATGATGCCGGCTTGCTCGACCAGATTAAATCATGTAACAGTGTTTACCGTTTTCGCTTCCCAATACGCAGGGGAAACGGCTTTGAAGTAATAGACGCCTGGCGCGTAGAGCACTCGCAGCATCAATCGCCAACTAAGGGCGGTATCCGTTACAGCGAGATGGTTAACGAGGACGAAGTGATGGCACTTGCCGCACTGATGACCTACAAATGCGCTATTGTAAACGTACCTTTTGGGGGCGCCAAAGGCGGCATCCGCATCAATCCTAAAAACTACAGTTTACAGGAGTTGGAGAACATTACCCGCCGCTACACTGTAGAATTGATCAAGAAAAATTTTATAGGCCCAAGCATAGATGTTCCTGCTCCTGATTACGGCTCTGGCGAACGTGAAATGAGCTGGATAGCCGATACTTATGCTACTATGAACCCTGGCCAGCTGGATGCAATGGGTGCGGTAACCGGCAAGCCGATTGCGTTACACGGTATTGCAGGCAGGCGCGAAGCTACCGGCCGTGGCGTGGCAATAGCCATCCGCGAGTGTGTAAGCGTAGGCGAGGACATGCAGAAAATAGGCTTGTTGCCGGGCATATCAGGTAAAAAAGTAATTGTACAGGGTCTGGGAAACGTAGGTTATCACTCAGCTAAGTTCTTGTCGGAGTTTGGCGCGGTAATAGTTGGCCTGTGCGAATTTGAAGGTGCTATTTACAATGCCGATGGTTTAGATATTGATGCTGTTTTTCAGCATAGAAAAGAAACCGGTTCCATTTTAGGTTACGCAGGTGCAAAACAAGAGTTCAAAGTATCGGGCGAGGGGCTTGAACAACCTTGCGACATTTTGGTACCTGCTGCACTTGAAAACCAGATAACAGTCCATAACATTAAAAACATAAAGGCAAAGATCATTGCAGAAGGTGCTAACGGCCCTACTACACCCGAGGCTGAAGCTATCTTTTATGCAAATGGCGGCATCATCATCCCGGATATGTATGCAAATGCCGGTGGTGTAACCGTATCATATTTTGAGTGGCTTAAAAACCTGTCGCACGTTGCCTTTGGCCGCATGAACAGGCGCTTTGAAGAAAATACCAATCTTAACCTGGTTAACATGGTTGAAGGCATAACCGGTGTGGCATTAACACCGCTGCAAAGGTCAACCATCATTAAAGGTGCATCAGAACTGGAATTGGTTAACTCTGGCCTGGAAGATACCATGATCCGTTCTTACCACGAAATAAGGGAAACCTTCTTAACATCTGGTAAGATAGATACTTTGCGTACTGCCGCCTTTGTTGGTGCTATTAATAAAATAGCTATCTCATATCAAAACCTTGGTGTTTGGCCGTGATATTTAGTTGTTAACCGTTTGCCCCGGGTGTTATCGGGACAGGTCAAAATAATTGAAGCCTCTGATTTCAGGGGCTTTTTGTTTTTTATGTAAAGAAAAGTGAATAATTAGAACGGTTCTAAATAAGATTAATGTGTTGTAATAAACATTATTAAATTTACGTTTCGTATTTTTGTAGACCTGAAATATAGCAGACGGATTATTAATGAAAAAGAGTTCGATATTTGGTTTAATTGTAATTGCTATCGCTATAGCGGTTATCATCAGTACATATTCAAGCACAAGTACTTACGGTTCTTTTAGCGATGCTATGAAAACCAGCAGCGAGCTTCACGTGGTTGGGCATCTGGATAAAAAGAAAGATCTTTACTATGATGCAACCAAGGATGCCAACTACTTTTCGTTTTTTGTGAAAGACAATAAGGGCCAGGAGTGCAAAGTTGTGTTTATAGGCACCAAACCGCAGGATTTTGAACGTTCTGAACAAATTGTACTTACCGGGCAAATGAAAGGGAATGAATTTCACGCATCGAACATCCTGATGAAGTGCCCTTCAAAATATACCCAGGATAAAATAGAAGTTACTGAGGCCAAAGCCAAATCGGCCAGTATATAAACTAACATTTAATGGACAAAGCTTTTCAAGGCGAACATCTCTTTCCAGGCCACCTGGGGCAGATTTTCGTTATATTATCTTTCGGCGCAGCGCTGTTATCCGCTGTAAGCTACTATTTTGCTACCACCACATCCAATAAGCTCGATACCTCGTGGCTTAGAATGGGCCGTATTGCTTTTTATCTTAATAGCATATCCATTTTAGGAGTGGGTGTACTGCTTTTCTATATCATCTATAACCATTTTTTCGAATATCATTACGCGTGGTCTTACACATCTCGTTCTTTACCGGTTTACTATATTGTATCCGGTTTCTGGAACGGGCAGGAGGGGGGCTTCCTGCTCTGGACCTTTTGGCAGGCCGTACTTGGTAATGTATTGATATGGCGCGCAAAATCATGGGAGAAGCCGGTAATGACCGTTATTGCTTTCTCCCAGGTTTTTTTAGGTTCCATGTTGCTGGGTATCGAATTTTTTGGCGCAAGGATCGGCAGTTCGCCTTTTCTGTTATTGAGAAATGCCATTGAAGCACCTATATTTTCCCGCCCCGATTATCTTTCGTTTATAAAAGACGGGCAGGGCATGAATCCTTTGCTGCAAAACTACTGGATGATCATCCACCCGCCAACCTTGTTTTTAGGCCTGGCATCGGTTGTGGTTCCGTTTGCATACGCAGTTGCAGGTTTATGGCAAAAACGCTATAAAGAATGGGTAACGCCGGCCATATCTTATGGTTTATTTGGTGCTATGATATTGGGTACCGGTATTATTATGGGTTCACTTTGGGCTTATGAATCGCTTAACTTTGGTGGTTTCTGGGCCTGGGATCCGGTAGAAAATGCTTCTATTTTCCCATGGTTAACCCTGGTAGCAGGTTTACACGTTTTAATCGTATTTAAAAATACCGGCCATTCATATTTCACGGCTACGTTTTTAATCCTGATCAGCTTCGTGCTGGTGCTTTATTCATCTTTCCTTGCCCGTAGCGGTATTTTGGGTGAAACATCGGTACATGCTTTTACAGACCTTGGGATGTTCTGGCAGTTGGTTACTTATATTCTCGTATTCCTGGCATTAATGATTTTTGTTTTGGTATGGCGATATAAAGAATTACCGATTACCAAAAAGGACGAAGAGACCTACTCGCGCGAATTCTGGATGTTTGTTGGTGCTGTATTCTTAGGCCTTTCTTGTTTCCACCTGATACTGGTAACATCTATTCCGGTTTGGAATGCAATGTTTGGTACCAAGGTAGCACCGCCAACAGATTTGGTTACACATTACAATATCATACAGGCATCCTTTGCGGTGGTGATCAGCATCTTAACGGGTTTTACCCAGTTTCTTAAATACAAAAAGACAGATATTACCCGCTTTTTTATCACTACAGCACTATATCTTGTTTTTGCGGCATTAATTACCGCGCTTATAGTATACGTAAGCGGGCTTTATAAATTGCACTTTGTATTTATTCTGGTAATGCTGGGTTCGGTTTACTCCATCATTGCAAATGGTAAAATACTGGGCGATGCTGTTAAAGGTAAGTACAAGTTAGCTGGCTCGGCAGTGGCGCATATAGGTTTTGCTTTGATGCTGGTTGGTTCGCTTATAGCAGCAGGTACACGTTCTGTAGTTTCAAAAAACGAAACAGGTGTATTAGCGGTATCCGGTTTTGATAAGGCAGCCGGTGACGTTAAGGAGAATGTAATGATTTACAAGAATGAACCTGTTAAAATGGGTGATTACACCGTTACTTACCTTGGCGACTCGCTTGCGGAACCAAACCATTTTTATAAGGTAGATTATAAAAAATACGACGCAAGCAATAAGATTACCGAGGAATTTGTATTAAAACCGAAGGTACAGATCAGCAACCAGGGATTAGCCGTATCGCCGGATACCAAGCATTACCTATCGCATGATCTTTATACGCACATAACTGCGCTGCCGCAGCAAAAAGAAGCCCCTGCTGATCCACAAGCAGACGCGGGCCATGGTGAAGAAAATGACGATAAAAACTATGATGCCCCTGTTCCGCATGAGGTGGCTGTAGGTGATACCATCCATTTTAGGGAAGGGTATATGGTGTTAAAATCGCTTAAAAAGGAAACATCTATCCAAAATATACCGCTTACCAATCAGGATGTGGCCATTGGCGCACAATTACAGGTAGTATCGCATGGTAAAACTTATGCCGCGGAACCGGTGTACATGATTAAAAATAAAAGTGTATTTGACTTTGCGCGCAAGGTCGATGATGCCGGATTAAAGATCCGCCTGTCGAAGATCATTCCTGATAAGGGCAGGGTAGAGGTAACTGTTTATGAGCAGCCGGAAAACAAAAAGCCATGGATTGTGATGCGTGCGCTTAATTTCCCTTACATTAATTTCCTATGGTCTGGTACGCTTATTATGATCATTGGTTTTGTGATGTCAATTTTTAGAAGAAACAAAGAGTTAAAAACGGTATAATCATCGAATTGGTAATGGTCATATATGCGGCTATTACTGATTTTTGCGTGTTAAATTAATTTGAACATTTATGCGCATTACACTGATAGGTTCGGGCAATGTGGCAACTCATCTTGGGGCTGCCTTTAAAAATGCCGGGCATCGCATTGTACAGGTTTACAGCCCCAATACGCACAATGCCTCCTTGCTGGCTTACCACATAGGTGCCGAAGCAATAAGCGATCTGCAGCAAATAAATCCGGATACCGATATTTTTGTAATTTCTGTAAAGGACGATGTTATTGCAGAAATGGTGCAGGCGCTTTTACCTCATCAAAAATTGACTGTCCATACATCGGGCGCTACAGGTATTGCAGCCATCACCGCTTTTACAGACGATGCAGGGGTATTTTATCCATTGCAAACCTTCAGCAAAACCCGTGAAGTTGATTTTTTAAATGTCCCGTTGTGTATAGAGGGTGCTAATGATGAGATAACCCGTACGCTTACTCAACTGACGCAAAGCATCAGCAATAAGGTTTACCAGGTAAGTTCAGAACAGCGAAAGGTTTTACACTTGTCGGCTGTGTTTGCTTGTAATTTCCCTAACTTTCTTTACGGCATAGCCCAACAATTACTCGCTGATAGCCAGATGCCGTTTGATATGATCAGGCCTTTAATTTTAGAAACGGCTCAAAAGGTGCAAACCAACATGCCCGCGGCAGTACAAACCGGCCCTGCTGTAAGAAATGACAGGCAAACCATGGAAGCTCATTTGCAGATGCTGCACGGTAACCCCGAACTGGAAAACCTGTATCGTATAATAAGTCAGGAGATTATCAAAAACAAGATGTAAAACGCGCAGCACAGGTAATTTTATTACTTTTGCTGAAATGGATATTTTTAAAATTAAGATAAACTTTGAGGAGAAGGGACACGACAGCGTAGAGTTGCCCATTGCCGAAGGCGAATCGGTGTTAGACGTTTGCCTGGAAAACGGCATTGAGTTACAGCACAACTGCGGCGGTGTTTGCGGATGCAGTACCTGCCATGTTTATGTAAACAAGGGTATGGATAGCATACAAGAGATCTCTGACAAAGAAGAGGACTTTATAGACAGGGCAGTTAACCCGCGCATTAATTCACGCCTTGGCTGCCAGTGTGTTATTATAGATGGTGATATTGAAGTAACCCTGCCAGATCAATCCCAGTTTTTAGGACATTAGCGTTTAATGTCATCACAAAAAGATTACACCTTTTACAACAGTATTTTACAGTTTTATTTAGAACTTAGGTCTGTAGAAAACTACAAGATTTGAAACAATGACAGATAACAAATTTAGCCTCCCTATACACTGGAACGATCACGAAGATATTGCCATTGAGCTTTACGAAAAGTTTGGTGACGATTTTGACGAATCGAAAATATACCGCATCAGGTTTACCGACTTGTTAGAGTGGATACTTACGCTTCCTAATTTTGCCGGCACCCGTGAAGAGTCAACCGAAGGGCACCTGGAGCAGATCCAATCGGCTTGGGTGTATGAATGGCGCGATAACCAATAAGCGCAGCTGCTTAAAAACGTTAAGGCCCTTAACAGGCAAACCAATTCTTATTGATTATACCGGGTGCTTTTCTGTTTACAGGAAAGGCTTTTACGGTTTCTTAAAATATAAATCCATTGGAATCATTTTTATCTAAACTAAAAGAAATTACCACGCTTATTTTTGATGTTGACGGTGTGCTTACAGATGGATCTATCTCTGTAACGGAAGAAGGTTTGCAAAGCAGGGTTTTCAATATCAAAGATGGCTATGCACTTCAATTGGCCGTTAAATGTGGTTATAATGTTTGTACCGTATCTGGCAGCAGATCGCGCAGCCAGCTTTACCGGCTAAATAGCCTTGGTGTTAAAGACGTTTATATGGGCGTACATACCAAGATAGAGAAGCTTAAGATCTACATGGAAGAAAAAAGCCTGAGTGCAGAAAACGTTCTGTACATGGGAGACGATATTCCAGACCTGGAAGTAATGAAATATGTGGGCTTACCCGTCTGCCCTGCAGATGCTGTAGAAGAAATTAAAGCAGTAAGTAAATACGTATCTCCTGTTGCAGGCGGCAGAGGCTGCGCACGTGATGTAATTGAAAAGGTGCTGAAAATTCAGGGCAAGTGGCTTAAAGAAGAAGCATATACCTGGTAGCTTTATAAAAATGTTTGCAAAAAAAATCATATTGGCCTCGAAATCGCCGCGCCGGCAGGATTTGCTTAGGCTGATGGATATTGATTTCAGGATAGTGCTTAAGGATGTTGACGAATCTTACCCGGATACTTTGACACCCGAAGAAACCGCTGTTTACATCGCCGAAAAAAAAGCAAAAGCTTTTGATGAATCTGTTGCCGACGAAGTAGTTTTAACTGCCGATACCATTGTTTGTATAGACAACCAGGTGCTTGGCAAACCAACCGACGAGGCGCATGCCATCGCTATGCTTAAACAGCTATCAGGCAGAATGCATAGGGTTATTACCGGTGTGTGCCTTTTCTATAATAAACAGTATCATAGCTTTTACGATGTTTCTGAAGTGTATTTCAATGAGCTGGCCGAGGAAGAGATCATTAGTTATGTGAACACTTACAGGCCACTTGATAAGGCAGGTTCATACGGTATACAGGAGCGCATCGGGTTAGTAGGCATCGAGAAGATTAACGGCTCGTATACAAATGTAGTAGGCTTACCTACAGAAAAGCTTTACCAGGCACTTAAAAGACTATAATTTTATATTTTGTTATAAATAAAAAACGGAGTGCTGGTTCAGCGCTCCGTTTTTGTTTGGCAGGTTATTTAACCTCCAGATGATTATTGCTTCTGTTCATATCAGGTAATCCATTGTCCGGGTCAATTGTTACGCTTTCTGCTTCGCTGGTTGTGGATATTACAAAAGTGATTGCCCTGTTTTGCAGCCAGGTTTCAACCGGCAGGTACATGCGTTGCTTGCTGCCATTTTTCAATTTAACCTCAACAGTAAACGGCATGGCCAGCTGATCTTTATTGGCTACCGTTACCTGGATGCCTTTTTTAGGATCCTTGTCTACATACCTTGCATCAACCAAAGCTAAATCAAGCGACCAGTTATTGTAGAACCAGCCTTTCCAGTACCAGGAAAGATCTTCGCCCACGCCGTTATCCATCGATCTAAAAAAATCATCAGGCTGCGGGTGTTTAAACGCCCAGTTATGAATGTAGTTCCTGAATGCATAGTCAAACCTGTTCTTGCCTACAATTTGTTCCCTCAGTAAAACCAAGCCAAACGCAGGTTTGAAGTAAGTAAGCGGATGACGGTATTTTTCTGAAATGGCATCCGGCGCTGTCATAATGGTCGGCGCATTAGGATCGAGCATTACTTTTGCAATTTCATCAGCAGGGTTTCCTCCGCCCGGTGCATACTCGCCGTCGCGTTTGGGGGCATATTCGCCATGGTTAAACTCGTCTGATGCATAAACATCTATAAAGGTATTGAAGCCTTCGTCCATCCAGGCAAAACGGCGCTCATTGCTTCCAACAATCATTGGGAACCAGTTATGGCCTATCTCATGGGCAGTTACCCAGTAAAGTTCGCTTCCTTTATCGGTGATGCCATCAAACACGATACCCGGGTATTCCATACCACCGGCTATACCTGCTTCATTTACCGCAACCGGGTAAGGATAAACAAACCATTTTTCTGAAAAATATTCTATAGATTTTTTAAGATATTCAGTAGCTCGTCCCCAGGCCTGGTTGCCTGCGCTCTCAACCGGGTAAACCGACATAGACAAGGATTTTTTACCGCCGGGCAGGTTCACCCTTGCCGCATCCCATATATAAGCCTTAGACGCGCCAAAGGCAACATCGCGGGTGTTAAGCATTTTAAAGTGCCAGGTTAAGGTGCTTTTTGCCGGGCGGGATGAGCGATCTGTTACCTCATCTGCAGTCCGTATCATAACAGTCTTATCGCTGTTGCGCGCTTCAGCAAGGCGGCTTAACTGTTTAGAGGTAAGTACTTCGGCAGGATTCATTAATTCGCCCGAACCAGCTACGATCATATCTGCCGGGACGGTTACCTGGTAATCAATGTCGCCATATTCCAGGTAAAACTCACCACTGCCTAAAAATGGTAAGGTGTCCCAGCCGCGGCTGTCGTCGTAAACACACATACGCGGAAACCATTGCGCTATTTCATAGATCTTACCGTTTTTAGTTTGTACATAATCGGTACGGCCGCCAAAATTGCCCGGTATGGTATATTTATATTTAATGGTAAATTCAATTCTTCCGCCGCTTGGCAATACTGATTTTGGTAAGCGGATTTGCATACGGGTATCGGTAACTACATAGTCGGCCTTAACGGATGTAGCGCCATTGGTAATGGTGATAGATTCGATATCGTAACCATCTGTATGTTGGTCTGGCCCCGGCGATATACCCGTTACAAAATTGGAACGTGCGCCATTTTTATAGGTATTCTGATCAAGCTGCAGCCATAAGTAAGGCAGTACGTCTGGACTGTTATTGGTATAGCTAACTTTTTCTGTTGCTGTTAATGTTTTAGCCGTGGTATCTATGGTAGCGCTTATAGTGTAATTAACCCGGTTTTGCCAATATTTTGGCCCCGGCGCACCATTGGCCGAATGAAATTCGTTGCCTTTTTCGGTATAGAAGTTTGGTGAAAATAATTCTGAAGGTTGATAATTTGATGTTATTGTGTCGTTTGCAGTAGTATGATGCCTTCTTTGTGCTTGTACAGATGCAATAATGCCCAGCAGCAGTAGGGTGCAGGTAAATTTTAATTTCATAATGAAGCTTAGTTACAGGCAGCAATATACAAAGTGTGGCGGAGATTTAATTTGTCTAAATCGGCCTAAAGATTTATCTTGTAATGATTAATCTTTTGTATCATATACATAACACTTTGCATTTTCCTTTTAATATTCCTTTAGGCAAATCGTATATCCCCGTACATTTTGTTTGTGAAACCCTGGCTTATTTTATTGGATACCGTTATTATGTTTACCTGCGTAAAAATCAATACGATACTATCAGTTCAGGAGATAGGCTGTTAATTTTTATCGGGGCAGTTTTAGGCGCACTTATAGGCTCGCATCTTGTTGGTGTATTTGAAAATCCAACACTATTCAAATTCAACGCAATTTATTTAATGGGGAATAAGACGATAGTGGGCGGATTTTTAGGCGGCTTAATTGGCGTGGAAACTATGAAAAAGCGAATAAGGGTAACCGTTTCATCTGGAGATTTAATGGTATATCCGCTTATAGCTGCAATGATAATTGGACGTATTGGGTGCTTCCTCGCCGGCTTAGATGATGGCACTTACGGAAAACCTGCAAATTTGCCTTGGGCAATTAATTTTGGAGATGGTGTATACAGACACCCTACTAATTTGTATGAGATATTATTTTGGATTGTATTATGGGTTTTTATAGCTTTTTCTGAAAAAAAGGCGGGTTTTACAGATGGTTCGAAGTTCAAGGTGTTTTTATCGCTATACCTTGTATTTAGATTGTTGGATGAATTTATTAAACCCGACTATGTTTTTAGCTTTGGTTTATCTGTGATTCAACTGGTATGTATCGGTGGCATTTTGTATTATTATAAAGTCTTTTTATATCCCTCTAAACTATTTAAATCCCATGCCTGAACGCCCTTATATATATTACGATTTTACATTGAGCATTTGTTCCACTTGTTTAAGACGTGTTGATGCGAAGATAGTTTTTGAGAACGATAAGGTTTACATGCTTAAAAATTGCAACCGGCATGGATTTGAAAAAGTTTTAATAGCTACGGATATTAATTACTATAAAAACTGCCGTAATTATGCAAAACGCAGCGAGATGCCTTTGAAATTCAATTCTAAAACGCATTATGGTTGCCCATATGATTGCGGTTTGTGCCAGGACCATGAACAACACTCATGCCTTACCGTGGTAGAGGTTACAGACAGGTGTAATTTAAGTTGCCCTACTTGTTATGCAATGTCGTCGCCAAACTATGGCAGGCATCGCACATTGGCAGAAATTGAATGCATGCTCGATGTAATTGTAGAAAACGAAGGACAACCCGATGTTGTGCAGATAAGCGGCGGGGAACCTACGGTTCATCCCCAGTTTTTTGAGATACTTGATATCGCAAAAACTAAGCCTATAAAGCATTTAATGGTAAACACCAATGGAATTCGCATAGCCAAAGATGAAAATTTTGTAAAAAATCTTGCGGCTTACATGCCCGATTTTGAAATTTATCTCCAGTTCGATTCCTTTAAAAAGGATGCATTGGAACTGCTTAGAGGAGAGGATTTGCGTGAAATCAGAGTAAAAGCTATAGAGAATCTTAATAAATATAATTTATCTACAACACTGGTTGTAACGTTACAAAAAGGAGTAAATACCGACGAAATAGGTGAAATTATTGAATATGCCTTAAAGCAACCATGCGTTAGAGGGGTTACTTTTCAACCCACGCAACAGGCAGGCAGGCTTCAGAACTTTAACCCTGATACCGACCGGTATACATTGACCGAAGTGCGGCAGGCAATTTTAGATCAAACCAATATTTTTAATAAAAACGACCTTATTCCAGTACCCTGTAATCCTGATGCTTTAGTAATGGGATACGCCCTGAAACTTGGAGGTGAGGTTTTTCCGCTTACCAGAATGATTAATCCAGACGACCTGCTTGATAATTCAAAAAATACGATTGTGTATGAACAGGATGAAAGATTGAAAATGCATTTGTTAAATATGTTTAGCACAGGAAATTCTGTAGACCGGGCAGGTGAACATTTAAAATCTATAATGTGCTGCCTGCCTGAAATTGATGCACCTCAGTTAAGTTATGATAATTTGTTCAGGGTGATAATAATGCAATTTATCGACGCACAGAATTTTGACGTACGCGCAATAAAAAAATCTTGTGTGCACATTGTTAATAAGGACATGAAAATTATTCCGTTTGAAACAATGAATATATTTTACCGGGATGATAAAATTGAATACTTGAACCAGTTACGCAACGAAATACCTGTATAATGCCGAAACATGAAAGATCATAATAATCAACCTGCAAAAAGGGATAATAACAATTTCAGGATTGTAGGTTTAAATTTGCTTACACTCGCTATTTACACCGTTATATTTAAGTTTCAAAAGGATACAGGTTTTTTATTGGATGCTTTTGTTATATTAATCCATTTCATTTTATGCTTGGTATTTGCTGTAGTAAATCAAAATAAGAGTGCGGGGCTTTGGATTTTAAGTGCGTGTTTAATTTTAGCAATAGGCTTTTCCACGTGTGTTTATGTTATTCATTTTAATTAGGAGTATGATCATCCCATCATCTCTGCTAAAACTCCTTCCTTTAATGAACTGGTAGACATCACCACTTTGCCAATCTCAAGCTTATTTAAAATAAACCGTGTTAATAAGGATGCGGTAACGATCATGTCTACGCGGATAGGCAGGATATCTTGATTAGCTGCACGTTCCTGGTGTGTGGATAGCACAATTTTCTCAATAACCTTCAGTAGTTCGCTCTCTGCAAATTGATATTGTTTTGCGTGTTTAAGATCAAATTCATTTCCCTTTTGTTTTTCTATTACCTGTGAAAAACTTTCAAACACTCCGGAAGAACCGATAAGATTAGCAATGTCATATTCACCTGCTTCAGAAAGCAATGGTTTAAGGCAATCCTCCAGGTAAATGTTCAATGCGTTAATGGACTCCGGAGGGATAGGATCGGTATGATGAAACCTGTCCATTAAACGTGCTGCACCTATCTCAAAACTATGTTTCCAATGTATCTGATCTTTATTACAGATAATAAATTCTACGCTGCCGCCTCCGATATCCATTATGAGGCTTTCCTGCCCGGATAATAAACCGCTTGCTTTGATCCCCTTGTAAATATAGGCGGCCTCTGTATCGCCGTTTATTATCTCAATCTCAATGCCTGCTTTTAATTTTACTTGGTTGATGAAATCCTGACCATTAGCTGCATTTCGTAGAGCAGATGTGGCAATGGCTTTTATACCTGCAACCGGTTGCTCATCTATTAAAGCTTTAAAGTGCTGCATGGTTTTAATGCCCCGTTCAAACGCTGCCGGTTGTATCAAACCTTTGTTAATACCCCCTTCGCCCAGCTTTACCGGGTCTTGTTCGTGAACAATTGCTTTGTAGCTTGAAGATGAGCTTTCCGCAATAAGTAAATGAAAAGTATTAGTGCCGAGATCCATAACGGCAAAGCGTTTATCCATGCATCTAAAATAAAAAATCCCTTAAATTGTTCTGCATTTAAGGGATCGATCGTTTTTCAAAGAATTTGTGTCTCTATTCTTTGTAGAAAAACCATTTAACCAGCTCTTTGTAACTCGCTTTTTTTCCGTACATCAAAATGCCTACTCTGTACACCCTTGCAGCTACATAAGTAGTGAAGATGAATCCTACTACCATCAAACCCATTGATACGGCTAATTGCCATGCAGGAACGCCAAACGGCACCCTTACCATCATTGCCACGGGCGATGAAAGCGGGATCATAGATAACCAGAAAGCAAGCGGGCTATCCGGCTTTTGGAACAGGTAAGAGACCGATAAGATATAGGTAAACAGCAAAGGAAGCGTTATAGGGAACATAAATTGCTGTGTCTCGGTTTCGCTATCAACTGCCGAGCCAACGGCTGCAAACAATGCGCTATAAAATAAAAAGCCTGTTAACCAGTAAAACAGAAAGCAGCCTAACTCATAACCCGCACTTGAGCCCAGGTTATGGACAAATGTAAGTACCGGGCTTTCGTGACCGCCCGCATTTTTACCTAAAACATAACTGATTGCAGATGACAAGATTATCCACAATAAAAACTGTGTAAGCCCTACCAAGCCAACCCCTATTATCTTACCGGCCATTAATTGAAAAGGCTTTACCGAGGATACGATCACTTCCACAATGCGGCTTGTTTTTTCTTCAATAACGCCGCGCATTACCTGTGCGCCGTATAAAAGCAGCGACATATAAATAAGTATAGCGCCTGCGAAACTTAGAGCGTAAGTTGCACCCATGCTGGTACTTTGATCGCCGGTTTCGGTAAGTTCATTTGCGTTTACAGTGATTGTGCTTTTTATTTTATGCAACCTGGCTGTATCTATACCCGCTTTTACCAGTAGCGTGCCCGATGATATATCATTCAGCTGCCGTTCAATATCATCCGCAAGTGCCAGCGTAGATTTCTTTTTTGAATAGATCTGTGCATTATTAGGATTGTTGGTTGGAATGTAAAGAATCAGTTCGTCTTCTTTATCCTTTATATCTTTCTTAAGGGCCTTTAAGGATAGGGACGAAGCAGTAAACTTCAAGTATTTTCCATCGTGCAATTTGCCCTGATAAACAGATGCACTGTCAACCACGTTCACTACATGCATTACCTTAACATCGTTTTTATCGTTCGCGAGATAGGCTATGGCCGCGTACATCAAAGCGAACAAAGATGGAACAAGCAGCGTCATAACAACGAACGATTTCTTGCGTACTCTTGTAAGGTATTCGCGCTGTATAATGAGTAAAACTTTGTTCATTTGCTTATGGGATTAATTTTACTTTTTCAATAAAAATTTCGTTCATACTTGGTATTACTTCCTGCAATTTGTTTACCTGGGTTTTTGGTATCAGGTACGCCAGTACATCGTTGGCGTTGTTGCCCTCGTGCAGTTTAAGTTTTACAACATGGTTATTTTCATCGCCGGTTGTTTCCTCTATTACTCCAAAGGGCTGTGAACCGTCAAAGCTTAGTTTATTGCCGAGATATTCTACCACGTAAGTATTGTTGCGGTACGCGTTCTTGATATTGCGTATTGGGCCGTCAAGGATCTTTTTTGAGCGATGAATGAGCGCAATGGCATCGCACAATTCTTCAACAGATTCCATACGGTGCGTGGAGAAAAGAATGGTTGAGCCTGCCTGGTTCAGTTCCAGTATTTCATTTTTAATGATCTCGGCATTTACCGGGTCAAATCCGCTGAAAGGTTCGTCGAGGATGATCAGATCCGGTTCATGCAGTATCGTAGCCACAAATTGCGCCTTCTGCTGCATGCCTTTTGATAGTTCTTCTATCTTCATCTTCCACCAGGTTTCCATACCCAGTTTCTCAAACCAGATCTTTAACCGTCTTACAGCTTCGGGCCGGCTTAGACCCTTTAAGCGTGCAAGGTAGATCATCTGCTCGCCGATCTCCATTTTTTTATATAATCCGCGTTCTTCTGGCAGGTAGCCTATGCGGTTAATATGCGACTGGTTGAGTTTTTCGCCATTAAAATATACCTCGCCCGAATCGGGAGCAGTGATCTGGTTGATGATACGGATAAGCGAGGTTTTACCTGCGCCATTAGGCCCTAACAGGCCAAAGATCTGTCCGCGTTCAACTTCCAGGCTCACATCGCTCAGCGCCGTATGGCCGGCATATTGCTTAACAATGTTGCGTATGCTTAGCATTTATAATTGATTTAATGTTTAGACAAGAATTAGATAAAGCTTTGGTAATAAAGTTACATAAAATATGAATATCATTCCCGTGCGCTCTTTTCTGTTTCCATCAAGTATTTTATATCTTTAAAAATGGATTTTAAGCTGGAAGCCGGATTGAGCAAAGCTGATGTTTAAAAAGCCAATATCTGAAAAACTAAAAAGCCCGAAATCCTAAAATTCCGGGCTTTATTTTATCTTGTTAAATTCCTTATTCAAAATATTCCTTCATCCGTTCAAAGAAACTTTTTTCGTTCTTACCCGGATTGGGTTTAAAGTTGGGTGAGCTTTGGAGTTTCTCAAGTATATCGCGTTCTTCTCGGCTTAAGGCTTTTGGTGTCCAGATGTTTACATGAACCAGCTGATCGCCGCGGTGATATGAGTTAACCTCAGGCACACCCTTGCTTTTTAAGCGAAGTATCTTGCCGCCCTGTGTACCGGGGTCTATTTTAATTTTAACCTTACCATCAATAGTAGGTACTTCAACGCTGGTTCCTAAAGCTGCATCTGTAAATGACACATGCAGATCATAAATAACGTTGTTACCATCGCGTTTTAAGGTTTCATGCGGAATTTCCTCTATCAGTATGATCAGGTCGCCCGGCATGCCGCCTCTTGGTGCTGCATTACCTTTGCCGCTCATGCTTAGCTGCATGCCTTCGCTAACACCGGCAGGGATGTTGATGCTGATGGTTTCTTCGCCACGCACAACGCCGTCGCCATGGCAAACGGTACATTTTGATGTGATGGTAGCACCTTCGCCATTACAGGTAGGGCAGGTGCTGGTTGTTTGCATCTGTCCTAAAATGGTATTTGTAACCCTGCGTACAGCGCCCGATCCACCACATGTTTTACAGGTCTGGAACGATGCTTTATCTTTTGCACCTGTACCCTCGCAGGTTTTACATACAATCTGTTTGTTAACCTTTATTTTCTTTTCGGCGCCGTTGGCAATTTCTTCAAGTGTTAACCTTACTTTGATACGCAGGTTGCTGCCACGCGCCACCCTGCGGCCTGCGCCGCCACCTTGCCTGCCACCGCCGCCAAAAAAGCCTTCGAACGGGCTGCCGCCGCCAAAAATATCGCCAAACTGGCTGAATATGTCGTCCATATTCATACCGGCACCGCCGTAGCCACCGCTGTTGGCAGAATGCGCGTTGGCTGCATGACCAAACTGGTCATAACGCTGGCGCTTTTCCGGATTACTAAGCACTTCGTAAGCCTCTGCTGCCTCCTTAAATTTTTCTTCGGCAGCCTTATCACCTTCATTTTTATCCGGGTGATATTTGATAGCCATTTTACGATAGGCTTTCTTTATCTCATCAGCATCCGCACCCTTCGCTACGCCCAGTACGTCGTAGTAATCTCTTTTAGACATGTCTTTTGTATTTCAAAAATCGATTTTTTCTGATTTTGGATTCGAAATTTCGATTTCGGATTTATTTAATTTAAATCAATAGTTCTTTTTAATTTGCTCAGGAGAATTTATCGGCTGGTTCAAATCCGTGATTGAATATCCGAGATCCAAAATCAATTATGCTCCTACAATTACCTTGGCAAAACGGATCACCCTATCATTAAGGTAATAGCCTTTTTCCATTTCGTCTATCACTTTTCCTTTTAAGTCTTCGGTAGGGGCAGGGATATTTGTAATAGCTTCCTGCAATTCAGGATCAAAAGAACTGCCAATGGATTCCATTGCTTTTAACCCTTTTTGCGATAATATATTCTTCAGCTTATTTTGAACAAGTAATACCCCTTCTTTTACAGAAGTTATATCGTTGCTTGTTTCCATTGATTTTAGTGCGCGTTCAAAATCGTCAAGTACCGGTAATAAAGCGGCAATAACATCTTTGCCTTCCATTTTACGCGCTTCTTCGCGTTCTTTAATGGTGCGCCTTCTAAAGTTATCGAATTCAGCGTATAAACGCAAATACTTATCATTGGCAAGCGATAGCTCTTCTTTAAGCGTATCGACAGGCGATGGTGCGTTTTCCGCTTCTTCGGCCTGTAATTCCTGATCCTGCTCGTTAATTATTTCATTTAAGTCTTCAGCATTTTCTGAAGTCTCTTTATTTTTTTTCTTTAGCATATCGTTAAAATTCATAGCATGTAGTGCTAATCAAGTATCTTGCCATAGCCCTAAAGCCGACAAGGTGTCAGTATTATTAGCTTAGAGCTGATTTGTTTGCAGTTGATGATAGGATTGTCAGTTCGCAGTTGTCAGTATATAAGCCGATCTGTAAAAAGGTAGCAGGAATTACGGTATTGAAAACTGAAATGACCTGTCTTAACCTATCGTTACGTCTTCCAGTACCCTGCCGTTCTCGCATTTTATGATACGTGACGGAAAAGTGCGAATGATGTGATAATCGTGTGTAGCAATTACCACTGCAGTGCCAGACTGGCTTATCTGCTTAAGCAGTAATACAATTTCTTCTGATGTTTCAGGGTCAAGGTTGCCGGTAGGTTCGTCTGCCAATATAATTTCGGGGTCGTTTAGCAAAGCACGTGCAATCACCACACGCTGCTGCTCGCCGCCAGAAAGTTCATGCGGCATTTTTTTAAGTTTGGAACGCAGCCCAACTTTTTCAAGTACATCCAGCGCTTTTTCAGCAATTAACTTTTTATCGTTCCAGCCGGTAGCACGCATAACAAAGTTAAGGTTCTCTTCAACCGAGCGGTCGGTAAGTAACTGAAAATCTTGGAAAACAATACCGAGCTTACGCCTTAAAAAGGGAATATCTTTGGTTTTAATGGTATTAAGTTCATAACCGCAGGCATGTGCAGCACCCGTGTTTACTTCCAGGTCGCCGTAAATAACCTTCAGCAAGCTGCTCTTACCCGAACCGGTTTGTCCAATAAGCCAAACAAAATCACCCTTATCGATGTGCAGGTTTATACCAGATAATACCAGGTGCGCCTGTTGAAAAATATCGACGTTGCTTAGCTTTATTATGGAATTTCCAATCATTGTTTTAAAGCTCCAGTTTAAGTATCTGCCCAAAAGGCAGGTCTTTAATAATATTCATTATTTGCTCCGACTGATCGCGCAAACCAATTTTATCCAATGACTTTTCGGGCCTGTCTACCCTAAAGTAAGCCAGTAGCGTAAATTTATCGTCCCTAAGTTGTACGTAATCAGGTATCTTGGCAACGCCTTTAACTTTTATTATGTACATTTTAAAGGTTTATGAAAACCGGCAGCCTATTGATACAAACTGCCGGTTTTTTACAATTAAGAAAGAACTTCTTTAATTCTTTCTGCTGCCTCTTTAAGCAAGATAGCAGAGTAAACTTTTAAACCAGAGTCATCTATCAGTTGTTTTGCTTCAACAGCATTGGTGCCTTGTAAACGCACAATGATAGGAACCGGGATATTGCCAATTTCGTTATAAGCATCAATAACACCCTGTGCAACACGGTCGCAACGTACTATACCACCAAATATGTTGATAAGGATGGCTTTAACGTTAGGGTCTTTTAAAATGATATTGAAAGCAGCCTTTACTGTTTGAGCATTTGCAGTACCGCCTACGTCAAGGAAGTTTGCAGGCTGGCCGCCGGCAAGTTTAATAATATCCATAGTAGCCATTGCAAGCCCCGCGCCATTAACCATACAGCCAACGTTACCGTCAAGCTTTACATAGTTAAGGTTTGATTTGCTTGCTTCAACTTCCATAGGGTCTTCCTCATTGGTATCACGCATAGCAGCAAAATCAGGATGACGGTATAAAGCATTGTCGTCCAGGTTTACTTTTGCGTCAACAGCAAGGATTTTATTATCTGAAGTTTTTAAAACCGGGTTAATTTCAAACTGGGATGAGTCAGTTGCATCATATGCATTGTATAAAGCAGTAATGAATTTCACCATATCTTTAAATGCATCGCCTGATAAACCAAGGTTAAAGGCAATTTTACGTGCCTGAAAACCCTGTAAACCAACTTTAGGATCAATTTCTTCTTTGTGGATCAGCTCGGGAGTTGAGTGTGCAACTTCTTCAATGTCCATACCACCCTCGGTAGAGTACATGATAATATTACGCCCTTTGGCACGATCAAGCAAAACGCTCACATAATACTCTTTGGTTGGAGATTCGCCAGGGTAGTAAACATCCTGTGCTACAAGCACCTTATGAACTTTTTTACCTTCTGGCCCTGTTTGCGGTGTAACCAGCTGCATACCTAATATGGCACTGGCTTTTTCCTTAACTTCATCCAGGTTCTTGGCTAATTTAACGCCGCCGCCTTTACCGCGGCCGCCGGCATGTATCTGGGCTTTAACAACAACCCAGTCAGAACCGTACTCTTCTTTCATTTTTTTAGCTGCTTCAGTGGCCTGCTCAACCGTATCGGCTACAATGCCTTCCTGAACTCTAACGCCAAAGCTTTTTAATATGGCTTTACCTTGATATTCGTGAATATTCATGTCTTTTGAAGAATTTGCGGTAAAGCTAATAAATAAGTCCGAAAGTCGGTAAGTAAGAAAGTAGCTAAGAAATTTATTAGTAATTATTTTACGCTAACTGAATAAAAAACTTTTCGTTCGCCTGCAGTCGTTTCGCCTTGCCATATAAATATCATTACCTTTACTGCCATGCTCAGGGCTATAAATATTCATAAATCATACGGGCAGCTCCAGATATTAAAAGGTGTAGACCTGGAAGTTGAAAGGGGCGAAATAGTTACCATAGTTGGTGCATCGGGAGCCGGAAAAAGCACCCTGCTTAATATTTTGGGCACACTGGACAGGCCCGACTCAGGCCAGTTGTTTATTGGTAACGTGGAGGTAAGCAAACTGGATAATACGCATCTGAGCAATTTCAGAAACCAGAAAATTGGTTTCATATTCCAGTTTCACCATTTGCTCGGCGAATTTAACGCTATTGAAAATGTTTGTATCCCTGCTTTTATTGCCGGCACGCACCGCAAAGATGCCGAACGCAGAGCTACAGAATTGTTACAGTTGCTGGGACTGGGCGACAGGCTTACCCATAAGCCAAACGAACTTTCTGGTGGGGAGCAGCAGCGTGTTGCGGTAGCACGGGCGCTTGTAAACAATCCATCACTTATTTTTGCGGACGAACCGTCCGGTAACCTCGATTCTGCGAACTCGCTCGATCTGCACCAGCTTTTTATCAAGCTGCGCGATGAGTTTAATCAAACCTTTGTAATTGTTACCCACAACCAGGACCTTGCCGATATGTCTGATCGTACGGTGCTGATGAAAGACGGCCTGGTAGGACTAAATACCATTTAATTTGTACACACTTATTACAGCGGCAAATTCGGCAGAGGCTTATAAGCTAAAGAAAACGCTTGGTGGAGAGACTGTTTTAATGGGCGATTATGAAGAGTTGCCGGCTTTTATGCTTTCTGCCGCCTCCATGTTAAAACTTCCTGATCCGAAATCGACGTCTTACTCGCACGAAATGCTTACCCTGTGCCTGGATATGCAGATAGAAAATGTTTATGCTTTGAGGGATACGGAAAAGCAATTACTTGCAGAATCAAGGCAATTATTTGAAGAATACGGTATAGTCCTACACTTTTAGTTATTAAAACGTTATCCTTACAAACCTATATTTAATACATTAGCCTGATATAGCAGTTGCAAAATGAATCTTCATACTATCGATACCGGCTTTTTTAAACTTGATGGCGGTGCCATGTTCGGTGTTGTGCCAAAAACCATATGGAATAAAACAAACCCTGCCGACGAAAATAATCTTTGTACCTGGGCTATGCGCTGCCTGCTTATAGAAGACGAGGGGCGCCTAATCCTTGTTGACACGGGTATGGGCAATAAGCAGGATCAAAAGTTCTTTAGTCATTATTATCCGCACGGCGATGCTACGCTCGAAGGCTCTTTAACCAAGTTAGGCTTTCACCGCGATGATATAACAGACGTGTTTTTAACCCACCTGCATTTTGACCATGTTGGCGGCGCTGTAGAACGGGTAAATGATAAATTAAAGCCCGTTTTTAAAAACGCAACCTACTGGAGTAATGAGCAGCACTGGGAATGGGCTGTTAACCCTAACGACAGGGAGAAGGCATCTTTTTTAAAAGAAAATATTTTGCCTTTGCAGGAAAGCGGCCAGTTAAAGTTTGTTGAAACGGAAGACGGGACAAAGCTTACAGAAAACGTAGCTATCCGATTTGTGTATGGGCATACAGATGCCATGATGCTGCCTTTAATTAATTATAACGGAAAAAAGATATTGTATGCTGCAGATCTGTTACCATCGGTGGGGCATATACCTATACCGTATGTAATGGCTTATGATATGTTCCCGCTAAAAACCCTTGTGGAAAAAAAGAATTTCTTAACAGAGGCTTTAGTAAATAATTATATTTTGTACCTTGAACACGATGCGATAAACGAGTGTTGTACATTGCAGCAGACAGAAAAAGGCATCAGATTGAACGAAACTTTTAGCCTGAATAACCTTTAAAATAATATGCAGAAACATCACAAAAATCGTGCAATAAATAGCATGAAATCAATAAAATAACTTATTTTTTTTATTAAAAAATAAGTGGAATTTTTTTAATAACAAATTCATACCTTTGCACGTTCAATTCTAAAAGTAAGAATCGAGGTTTTTAATAAATGAGACAACTCAAAATAACTCAATCAATTACCAATCGTGAGTCACAGTCACTCGACAAATACTTGCACGAAATTGGTAAAGTTGACCTGATAACAGCCGAAGAAGAAGTAATATTAGCTCAAAAAATACGCGAGGGCGACCAGGCCGCATTAGAACGTTTAACAAAAACAAACCTTCGTTTTGTGGTTTCTGTTGCTAAACAATATCAAAACCAAGGCCTTACCCTTGGCGATTTAATTAACGAAGGTAACTTAGGTTTAATTAAGGCTGCTAAACGCTTTGACGAAACCAAGGGTTTTAAATTTATATCATACGCCGTATGGTGGATTCGCCAGTCGATATTGCAGGCTATTGCCGAGCAGTCACGTATTGTGCGCTTACCATTAAACCAGGTTGGTTCATTAAGTAAAATAAGCAAAGCATTTTCTAAGCTGGAGCAGGAGTACGAACGCGAGCCTTCGCCAGAGGAACTTGCAGATGTGCTTGAAACTACCGTTGATAAGATCTCTGATACCTTAAGCAACAGTGGCCGCCATGTTTCTATGGATGCACCGTTTGTACAGGGTGAAGAAAACACCTTGTTGGATGTACTGGAAAACCAGGAACCCAATACCGACTCGATCCTGATCAACGAATCATTGTCAGAAGAAATTAAACGTTCTTTATCTACGCTTACCGAACGTGAGCGCGAAATCATTGTTTTATTCTTTGGTTTAGGTACCAATCACCCATTGTCTTTAGAAGAAATAGGCGAAAAGTTTAACCTGACCCGCGAACGTGTACGCCAGATAAAAGATAAGGCATTACAACGTTTACGCCATACCTCAAGAAGCAAGATCTTAAAATCTTACTTAGGATAAAATTTAGAGTTAAAACTCTTAAAATATAAATTTATAAGCCGGGGAACTTTATAGTTTTCCGGCTTTTTTTGTGCACTTATCTTTGTGGAATCTTTCAATCGAAAAGCCCATCGAAAATCGTTTGTGCGATGGAGAAAATTTTATGTAATTCTCAGATATACATCCAAATCTAAAATCGTACTTCCAAAGGCAATCTCTGTTTTAATTTTTCGTTTATAAGATAACCATGCAGCCATCCGATTACGAAAGTCTTACCGCGGCGCAGGCAATTGCTTACCAGCAGGAGCTACGGCACCAGATTGAGATCAAACCGCTCGAAAAGCCCATCCATGTTATTGGCGGGGCCGATATATCTTTTAACAAATATTCGGATGTTGTTTATGCGGGCATCGTGCTGCTGAGCTATCCGGATTTGAAAGTTATCGGTACGGCAACCGCAATTTGTAAAACTACTTTTTCTTATATCTCCGGCTTGCTCGCTTTTCGTGAAGTTCCTGCCTTACTAAAGGCATGGGAAAAGCTGGACGTAAAGCCCGATTTGATGGTTTTAGATGGGCAGGGCATTGCCCATGAACGCCGGATGGGTATAGCAACACATTTCGGCCTGCTCACCAATGTACCGTCTATTGGCAGCGCAAAAAGTCGCCTTTATGGGAAATATGACGAACCCGGAAGTAATGTAAACGATCAGAGCCCGATGTATGATAAAGGAGAGCTGATAGGCATAGCGCTACGCAGTAAAAAGAACTGTAATCCAATATACATATCACCAGGGCATCATATCAGCATGGATCAAGGTGTAACAGTAATAAAAAATTGCTTGCGCGGCTACCGCACTCCCGAGCCTACACGGCAGGCTCATATGTTGGTGAACCAAATTCGCGTTGCAGATGGCGAAAATTTAAATAAGCAAATTACGTTATTCGGCTAATGTTATTAAATTCGTTGCAGATAATGGTGGGCCATAATGTTAATCTGGCTTTAATAAAAGGTTATATTTTCAATTGAGTTTTTATGAATATCCCTATATACCAGGCAGATGCCTTTACAGATAAATTATTCGGCGGCAATCCAGCTGCTATTTGCCCATTAAATGATTGGCTGCCGGATGAAACGATGCAGAAAATTGCCATTGAAAATAACCTGGCTGAAACTGCCTTTTTTGTAAAGAATGAAACCAGCTATAAGTTAAGATGGTTTACACCGGAGTATGAAATAGACCTGTGCGGTCATGCTACCCTTGCTTCTGCGCATATCCTCTATACTGAATTAGGTTTTAAAGGCGAGGAGATCCACTTTGAAACGGTAAAAGCAGGTATACTTACCGTTAAAAAGGATGAAGATAAATATACCATGGATTTTCCATCCCGTTCGCCTATTCATATAGAACCACCTAACGGATTGGCAGAGGCCTTAAGCGAAAAAGCCCCTGTAGAAGTATTAAGATCAAGGGATTACTTTATTGTTTACGAGTCTGAAGATGATATAAGAGACATTTCGCCAGACTTTTTTACCCTTTCTAAAATGGATACCGTGGGCGTCATTGTTACAGCACCCGGTAAGGAGGTTGATTTTGTTTCTCGCTTTTTTGCACCCGGAGCAGGCATCCCCGAAGATCCTGTTACCGGATCGGCACATTGTAACCTTATTCCTTACTGGGCCGAAAAACTTGGAAAGGATAAATTACATGCACTACAACTCTCAGCCCGTGAAGGCGAGCTTTGGTGCGAGCAAAAAGGCGACCGCGTACTAATGAGCGGTAAAGCCGTAACTTACCTTAAGGGCGAAATTTTTGTTAACGTTTAATAAGCTACCGTAATCTGTTCCCGGATGTGCTGCGGGTGAAGTATCTCATCAAGAATAGCTATGGCGTAGTCTTCCATTGAAATAAAACTTTTGCCGGCGGCATCGGTAAGCAATTGTTTGCCGCCCACTCTAAAAGTGCCGGTGCGCTCGCCGGGCACAATTTCTGCTGCGGGGCTAACGTAGGTCCAGTCAATTTCTTTTTCGGCACTGTAAATTTTAAGCGCATCACGGTGCGCAAGGGCCACCGGCTTGTATGCTTCAGGAAAATCTGGTGTATCAACTAATTGCTTTCCAGGTGCTACCTCCAGGCTTCCGGCCCCGCCAACAATAATCAGGCGTTTAACACCTGCCTGTTTCATTCCGTTAAGCAATGGTACTGTTATTTCAGAAATGGTAGAAGGTGTGGCACCATGTGTAGGGCTGTAAGCGCATACCACTACATCGTGGTCAAAAATAGCAGCTTCCACGTGTTGCGTATTAAAAAGATCGCCTTTGGCTACCCTTAGATGCGGGCTTTCCAGCGTATAATCTTCAGGGTGGCGTACAACTGCTGTAACGTCCTGCCCGCGGTTTAAGGCTTCGTTTACTATGCGGCTGCCAATGCGTCCGCTTGCACCAAATATTGCTATCTTCATAAATAGTATAAATCGCAAAGGCTTTAAAATGTTTTAAATGATGCCGCCAGGACTTATTAAAATTCCATGCTGTTTGAATGAAAGATGGAAAAAACGCAGTGCTGTTTATTATAGCCAATCACAAAAATTTATTAAAAAATCCATTTTTTTATGATTACTTTGAAGGTTAGAAATTTTGAGGATCAGTACACAGTAAATGCAGCTTACCCGCTTAGAAATCAAGGGATTTAAAAGTTTTGGCGATAAAATAACCATCAATTTTAACGAGGGTATTACGGCCATTGCGGGCCCTAACGGCTGCGGTAAATCCAACGTGGTTGATTCCATCCGCTGGGTACTGGGCGAGCAAAGCACCAGGATGCTGCGTTCGGAAAAAATGGATAACGTTATATTTAACGGAACCAAAAGCCGCAAGGCTGCCAACCTGGCCGAAGTATCCCTAACCTTCGATAATACCAAAAATATACTTCCTACTGATTTTACGCAGGTAACCTTAACCAGAAGATTATACAGAAGCGGTGAAAGTGAGTACCGTTTAAACGATGTGCAGTGCCGCTTAAAGGATATTACCGATCTTTTTTTAGATACCGGTATCGGGGCCGATTCGTATTCCATCATCGAATTGAAGATGATAGACGAGATCATCACCAATAAAGAAGGATCGCGTCGTAATTTGTTTGAAGAGGCCTCGGGCATATCAAAATATAAGCTTCGCAAAAAACAAACCTTCAGTAAGCTGAAAGATACCGAGGCTGATTTGGAAAGGGTGGAAGACCTGCTTTTTGAGATTGAAAAGAACCTTAAAACCCTGGAGAATCAGGCGAAAAAAACAGAACGCTATTACCGCTTAAAAGAACAATATAAATCGCTTAGCATTGTACTGGCATCATTCCGGATAGCATCTTTCAGCGAGTCGCTCGGTAAAATAGAAGATCAGGAACAAAAGCACCGCGTTGAAAAAGCAGGCATCATAACAGCGATAGATACGCTTGAGGCATCCTTACAACAGATTAAACTGGATAGTATCACCAGGGAAAAGAACCTGAGCGTTCAGCAAAAAGCTACCAATGAATACGTTGCAAAGATAAGGGCCTACGAAAGCGAAAAAAAAATAAAGAACGAGCAGCTTAAACACCAGCAGGACAGGGAAAGCAGGCTTAGCGAAGAGCTTGACCGTGATAAAACGCAGCTTAACCATGTGCTTTACAATATTAAGCGACTTTCGGAAGAAAAGGCTTTAGAAGACGAGAACCTGCAAGCCGTACAGGAAAAAGTTGCTGATCTGAAAGAAACGGTAGATGAGCTGCGTGCGCAGCAGGCGGAGGCACGTGCAGAACTGAATGAATTGAACAGCATAACTACCAGGTTGCAGAACCAGGCTTATAAGGTAGAAAAAGACCTTGATATTTTACAGATACAGCAGCAGGCGCTTGAACAGGAGAGCCAGCGCAACATGGAAGATACTACCAACAAGGAAGCAGAGTTGTCACATTTTAACGATGTGGTAGCCGATCTGCAGGACAGGGTAGAAATTGCCGAGAAAGACCACCTGCAGGCGGTTGATTTCGAAAATAAGCTGCAGGAACAGATCAAAGACACGGAAGGGGAGATGAATAAGCTGCAGGACAGCATCATCCGCGAAAGCCGTACGCTGGATGCCCGGCAAAATGAATACAACCTTACCAAGAGCATGGTAGATAACCTGGAGGGTTTCCCGGAATCTATCAGGTTTTTAAAAAAGAACTCTGAGTGGGCCAGAAACGCGCCGCTGTTTAGCGATATTTTATTTTGCCGCGAGGAATACCGGGTGGCCATTGAAAATTACCTGGAACCGCTGATGAACCATTATGTGGTAGACAGCTATACCGAAGCTATACGGGCGATAAACTTGTTAAGCAAGGCATCGCAAGGCAGGGCGCAATTCTTTATACTGGAAAGTTATGCATCTGCTTCGCTGCAAAATGCTGTTGATGTATTACCGGGAGAGTTAAATAAAAATAACAATTTTGTGCCTGCTTTAAGTGTGGTTGAGGTGGATAAACACTACCAGCCCCTTTGTGAACACCTGCTTAAAAATGTTTACCTGGTTGACGACAGCATCGAACAGGCTCTTAATGATGCAAATTTGCCTGATGGATTGATACTGGTAGGCAAAAGCGGAAAGTTTAATAAAACAAAATATACGCTGGCAGGCGGTTCTGTAGGGCTTTTTGAGGGTAAAAGGATTGGCCGCGCCAAAAACCTGGAAGCGCTGTTAAAGGCAATTAAGCAGATTGACAGTGATGTTGCAGCCATGAAAAGCCGTTTTGAGGCGTTACGACAAAAACTAGCCGAATTAAAAGCATCTGGGAAAACAGCGGAAATAAAACAAAAACAGCAGGACCTTAACCGTTTAAATACGGAATTGATTACGGTGAAAACCCGACGGGAACAATACCAGTCGTTCATAGAAAACAGCTTAAACCGCAAGGACGATATAGCCCGCAAAATAACCGGTATCAACGAAGAAAAGCTGAGCCTGCAACCACAGTTGGAAGAGCTGAAAGAACAGAAGCAAACGCAAAGCGAATTGCTGGCCGAAAAACAAATGGCCTTTAACGAGCTAAACGAATATGTATCAGTACAATCAAACGCCTATAACCAGGAGAATATCCGTTTTCATCAGCAGCAGAATAAGGTCTCTGGTTTGTTGAAAGATCTGGACTACCGGCATACACAGCAGGAAAGCCTTGATACGCGGATTAGTCAAAACAGTGCCGAACTGGAAAAGGTGAAAGCAGCCATTCAGGAAAATCTGCATCAAACCGGTAATAGCGACGAGGACCTTACCGGGATGTACGAGCAAAAGGAAGAACTTGAAAAAGCTACACAGCTTGCAGAGCAGGAATATTACGGCTGGCGCGGTAAAATAACTGAAGCTGAAGGAGAATTGACTGCCTTGCGCCGCAAAAAGGATAATGCAGAGGTTATTGAAAATGCTCTGAAGGATGAGCGCACTAACCTTAAGCTTGAATTAAACGCCTTGAAAGAAAGATTATCAGTAGAGTTTAACATTGATATACAAGACTTGCCTGAAGCGGAATTGGCCGGTGATGAAAACGAACAGGAAACGCGTGAGAAAACAGAAAAGCTAAAAAAGCAGCTTGACGATTTTGGTGCCATAAACCCGCTTGCGGTTGAGGCTTATAACGAAATGAACGAACGTTATACCTTTATACAAACGCAAAAGAAAGACCTGAGCGATGCCAAAGCATCCTTACTGGCAACCATACAGGAAATTGATGACAATGCGCGCGAAAAATTCATGTCGTCGTTTATTATGGTGCGCGAAAACTTTATAAAAGTGTTCCGTTCGCTGTTTAATGAAGAAGACTCCTGCGACCTGGTATTAACCGACCCGCAGCGCCCATTAGAATCTGACATTGATATTATTGCCCGCCCTAAAGGCAAAAGGCCGCTATCTATAAATCAGCTATCTGGCGGGGAAAAAACACTAACGGCAACAGCGATACTTTTTTCGCTTTACCTGTTAAAGCCTGCTCCATTCTGTATTTTTGATGAGGTTGATGCACCGCTTGACGATACCAACATCGATAAGTTTAATAAAATTATCCGCGATTTTTCCAAAGAATCGCAATTTATAGTGATTTCACATAACAAGCGTACCATAGCCAGTACAGATGTGGTTTATGGCGTTACCATGGTAGAGCAGGGAATATCGAGGGTGGTGCCTGTAGATTTACGGGAACTGGTTTAAGTTATTCAATCATTCTTCCAATAAAAAAGCATCTACATCATAGTAGTCAATGCCGCAATTTTCCGCACAAAGCTGATCGATATTAGTGTGGCCTATCATCACCAGTTCGCGCCTTTGCAGGTTATGCTCTTTCATCAGGTCGTCAATTACATTGGTTTCTGGTTTGGCAACTATTTCATCAGCAAAATAAGCCACCAGGTAATTTTCCAGACCATGCCATTCCATTTGTTTTATTTTATTCAACTGCTGCTGCGGGTTGCCGTTGGTAACAATGAAGATCTTTTTACGGTCAACCACAATGTCCTGTAGCAGTGCAAGTACTTTTTGATACAGCAATAATTTTAGCGGCAGCTTTGAAGTAAGCATCATATCATGGAGGTTTTGCCTGTACTTCTCGTCGAGGTTGAACTTTTGCCTCAAAAAGGTAAAAACAGCGTCTTTGCCGTCAGTAAGGTAAGTACTTACCATCATATCGGTTAGCTGTTTCGCATCAGCTACATTGATATACTCCAGCATAGCGGCATAGAGGTAGTAAACCTGGTACAAGTAATCCTTTTCGGGGTAGAGAACATTATCAAGCTCAAATATAAACGCGGTTTTACGCGAATCTATATCGCTGTATTTCATAGCTGGTGTTGTTTGGTACTGTAATATAATAACACCCGCAATTTACTTTTTTGGTGTTAATATTCTTTTATTTTTGCTTTACAAGCCTTTTATAATGGAGACAGCTGCCAGCGCAATAGCAAGAAAATTACTGATTAAACCGGGTTCCCGTTGGTTAATGTATAACGCACCGGCTGAATATCAGAATATTTTGGAATCTTTACCTTTAGGGGCTACAATCTCTTTTAGTGCGGACGGTAGTTTTGACGGCATCATCTTATTTACTTTAAATAGCGAAGCTCTTGCAGGTTCCCTTGCGGTTATTAATGCGTTGTTAAAGATAGACACGGTGTTCTGGATCGCTTATCCTAAAAAAACATCAGTAATGAAATCAGACCTGGAAATGATGGGCAATTGGGACGAGCCTGCTAAGTATGGTTTGAGGATTGTGGCAACTGCCGCTATTGATAAAGTATGGACAGCTTTACGGTTTAAGCAGGAAGATACGGTAAAGCTTTCTGCCACGCGGAATGATAAAATTGAGGGAAGTGACTATGCCGAATACATTGATGTGGCCAACAAGCAAGTAACGTTACCGCCTGAGGTAAAAGTGGCTTTAGAGCAATCTGCAGTAGCCTTGAACTTTTACCAGCAGCTGTCTTACAGTAATAAAAAGGAATATGTTGTGTGGATCTTAACGGCCAAACAGGAAAAGACCCGTTTGGACCGTTTGGAAAAAATGATTGAGAAATTAGCGAGCGGTAAAAAGAACCCTTCTGAAAAATAATCATAGCTATGAACACAGAACCATTTGTAATTGAGCGAACCTTTGACGTGCCGGTGCAGAAAGTATGGCAGGCCATAACCGACAAAGAGGAAATGAAGTTGTGGTATTTTGACCTGAAAGAATTTAAACCTGAAGTAGGTTTTGAATTTGATTTTTATGGCGGCACAGAAGAAAATAAATACCTGCACCTTTGTAAGGTGACTGAAGCAGAACCTGTAAAAAAACTTACTTACAGCTGGCGTTATGATGGCTATGAAGGCGAAACTTTTGTAAGCTTTGAATTATTTGATGAAGACGGAAAAACCAGGTTAAAACTAACGCATTCGGGTTTGCATACTTTTCCGCCGAATCCAGACTTTGCCCGCAGTAATTTTGAAATGGGCTGGGCGCATATCATCGGTAAATCATTGCCGGCATATTTGGAGAAAAATTAACGAATTTGGGCAGTATTCATAGTGCCAGGAACTTATGCTGCTATTGTTTACTTTTGCTCTATGCAGCAAGCAAACAACCCGCTTCACGGTAAAACACTCGAAACTATATTAAATGAGCTGGTAGCGCATTATGGCTGGGCAGAATTGGGTTATCGCATCCGTATCAATTGTTTTCTATCAAACCCAAGCGTGAAATCGAGCCTTAAGTTTTTGAGAAAAACGGAATGGGCACGCAAAAAAGTAGAAGAGTTATATATCGATACTCCTTTTGCAAAGCAATAATTAACCGTGCTTTTTCTTCTTGCTCATTTTAGCTTTTTGCCCGGCGCTGTAGTTGTAATTTTTTGCGTTACTTTCTTTTTTCTGATGAAACGCACTACCGTACTCCGGTTCTACTTCTTTTGTAGTTTTTACAGGCTTTTCTTTTTCGGTCTTTTCTATTATCAGGTTTTCGGGCAGTTCTGCCATTTGCAGCCTTTGCCCTAAAGTCGATTCGATTTTTCTGAGCTCACCTAATTCCAGATCAGTAACAAAAGTAATGGCCAGCATTTCTTCATTTTGGAGTAAATTGCCCGTAACCCTTTCCACAAACAGATCATGATTGGCAGGGATCTCAAAATGAATTATCACCGGGATGTTTTGTAAGTTACCGGCAACGCTATCAGCATTAATTACAACCAGGGCTTTTAGCTCATCGGCTTCGGTAAATGCCTCCAGGCTTTCCAGGCTGTTCATCTCGATAGTTGGCGAGTTGAGCAGCGCCACACTATTTTTAAGCCAGCGTTTTAAGTTTTTATAGATCTTTTCGGCAGTGGTGCGGGTGTTAACAAAAATTACTGTCTTATTGAATACTTCCTCGTCCTGTATAAAAATATCGAGCAAGTTTAGCTTGGTGCCAAAATTTGGTACATGATAAAGCACCTGCGGGCAGGTCTCCAATTTAAGTTCCGGTTCTTCATCTACTTCTATTGTAGCTGCTTGCGCCATAAAAGGACTTATCATTTTTTCCAGCCGCTGGTGGGTAATCTCTGTAAAAACCAGGTGCTGGCATTTTGTAATGCTGTTAGCCAATTCTGCAACAGGCAGCTGCATACCCTGCTTTACAATTTTATCAGCATCGTCAATTATCAGCAGTTCAATTTTGTTGAGATTAAGCCCCAATTTAAGATACAGCGCGCGTGCCCTGTCGGGTGTAGCAACCACTATATCAGCACCATCAGCAAGCGCATTCATTTGCGCTTCGGTTCCCGGCGCAGGGTAAAGGCCTACAACTAAAATCGTTTTGTTTTTGTTAAGCAGTTCGAGCTTTTCAATTAAGGCAAGTACGTCGTCCTTATCGGCGGCGAGTATGAGTATTTTAGGTACGCCTTCGGGGTTGATTTTTAAACGGCTAAGTGCAGCCAGTGCAAGCGTGGTAGTCTTTCCGCTACCCTGCGGGCTTATAACCAGCAGATCCTGGCCGCCATAAATACGGGCAAGGCTTTTTTGCTGTATAGCGGTTGGCGACTCAAAACCATTTTCGGTTAATGATCTTACCAATTGTTTACTCAGCTTTAATTTTTCTGACCAGGCCATCTGCACTTAATTTTATATGAAGGTGCAAAATTACCCTTTTTTATCTTACTTATAGCAGTTGCAGGCAAAACTGCTTAAATGGTATTCTATATAAAAGAAAAAGGCTGCAACCTATAAGGAAGCAGCCCTGGTAATATTACAAAAAAAGCTTAAAAAACCTGCTCAAACTGGTTTACAGCATCTTTGCTTTCCAGTACAGAGTGGCCGCTTAAAAACTCGTCTACCTTTCTTGCTGCTTCGCGGCCTTCAGAAATCGCCCATACTACTAACGACTGCCCGCGGCGCATATCGCCTGCCGTAAATACCTTACCAACGTTGGTGCGGTAAACGCCTTCTTTAGCTTCTACGTTTTTGCGTCCGTCCAGCTTTACGTTTAATTCCTGTAGCATACCGTCAAACTGTGGGTTTAAAAAGCCCATTGCCAGGAAAACCCTTTGGCAGGGAATTTCGCGTTCAGAACCTTCTACACGGTTAAATTTAATTGGCCGACCCAATACATCCAGTTCCCAGGATACTTCAACAACTTTCAAAGCTCTTAAATTCCCTTCTTCATCACCCAAAAACTCTTCTGTGTTTATTCCCCAAAAACGGTCTGCACCTTCCTCGTGGCTGCTGGTAGTTTTTAATACCATTGGATAGGTTGGCCATGGCATATGCTGTGTGCGCTGCGCAGGCGGCTGCATCATCACCTCAAACTGCTTAACGGAACGTGCTCCCTGCCTGTTAGACGTGCCCACACAGTCAGAACCGGTATCACCGCCACCAATAACTACTACGTCCATGCCGGTAGCAAGTATTTCTTCCTGGCTAAACTTTGTATCGCTAACGCGTTTGTTCTGCTGCTTTAAAAAGTCCATTGCAAAATGAATACCTTTAAATTGTCTGCCTGGTATATCAAGGTTACGCGGTATGGTTGAACCACCTGCCAGTACAACGGCATCGTTATTTCTAACAATTTCGTCGGCAGCAATGTCTTTTCCAACTTCGGTATTGTATTTAAATACCACGCCGTCTTTTTCCATGATCTCTAAACGGCGGTCAATAACCCATTTTTCCAGTTTAAAATCAGGGATCCCGTAGCGTAATAAACCTCCGGCACGGTCGTCGCGTTCATAAACGGTAACCGAGTGGCCAGCTTTGCTCAATTGCGCTGCTGCTGCAAGGCCCGCAGGACCAGAGCCTACAACGGCAACCTTTTTGCCGCTCTTAACTAAAGGAGCAACCGGCTTTACCAGGTTTTTAGAATATGCTATTTCTATAATGTGTTTTTCAATCTCTTCTATAGCAACGGGCGGCTTATTAATGCCTAACACACAAGCCGACTCGCACGGAGCAGGGCAGATCCTGCCGGTAAACTCCGGGAAGTTGTTGGTAGAGGAAAGAATATTGTAGGCTTCTTCCCAGTTTTTGCGATACACTGCATCGTTAAACTCTGGAATAATGTTTCCCAGCGGGCATCCAGAATGGCAAAATGGGATACCGCAGTTCATGCAACGTGCCGACTGCTGATTTAATTTTTCTTCCGGGTACAGATGAACAAATTCGTTATAGTTCTTTACACGCTCTGCAGCCGGCTCTTTTGCAGGGAGTTCCCTGTTAAATTCCTGAAATCCTGTTGGTTTTCCCATTAGCCAATAGTTTGATATTGTAGTTTCTCCATTACTTTTTTATACTCTTTTGGATATACCTTAACAAACTGGCCCGATGCCTCGTTCCAGTTATCCAGTATCCTGCGGGCAAGCTTGCTGCCTGTAAGGTGGATGTGCTTGTTAAGTAAAGCCACAATCTGCTCCTCATCTTTTGATGACAGCGGATCAAGATCTACCATTTCGGTATTGCAATTGTCTGCAAAGGTGTTATTAGGGTTGTATACCCATGCAATACCCCCGCTCATACCTGCGGCAAAGTTTCTGCCTGTTTCACCCAGTATCAACGCACGGCCGCCGGTCATATATTCACAACCGTGGTCGCCTATACCTTCAACTACCGTAGTAGCACCCGAGTTACGAACTGCAAAACGTTCGCCTGCCATACCGCCGATAAATACCTCGCCAGATGTTGCACCATAAAGGGCCACGTTACCTATGATGATATTTTCCTGCGATACAAAAGTTGCTTTTTCTGAAGGGTAGATAGCCAGTTGCGCTCCGGATAAACCTTTGCCTACATAGTCGTTTGCTTCGCCTTCCAGCTCAAATGAAATACCTTTTGTGGTAAATGCACCAAAGCTCTGACCTGCCGAACCTTTAAATTTAAAGTTGATGGTATTATCGGGCAAACCTGTAGCGCCATATTTCTTAGAGATTTCGTTCGATAGCAGTGTACCGATGGTGCGGTCCACGTTCTTTACATCAAATGATGCAAATACCGGTGTTTTATCTTCAAGGGCGTGTTGTGCAGCTTCCAGTAACTTCCAGTCGAGTATGGCATCCATACCGTGGTCCTGTTTTTCGCTGTTGTAAAGCGTAACATCTTTTGGATTGGTAACCGGATGCAAAATACCCGAAAGATCAATTTTCTGTGCTTTCCAGCTCTTAATACCTTCTTTAACTTTCAGGAACTGAACACGGCCAACCATTTCGTTAATGGTGCGGAAGCCAAGCTCTGCCATGATCTCGCGCAACTCTTCTGCCATAAAGCGGAAAAGATTTACAACGTGTTCCGGTTTACCGGAAAATAGTTTTCTTAACTCAGGGTCTTGCGTGGCAACCCCTACAGGGCAGGTATTTAAGTGGCATTTGCGCATCATGATACAGCCGCCTGCAACAAGGGCTGCGGTTGCAACACCCCATTCTTCGGCGCCCATTAAACAGGCTATGGCAAGGTCGCGGCCGGTTTTTAACTGCCCGTCTGTTTGCAATACCACCCTGCTGCGCAGTTTATTGCGTACCAATGTCTGGTGTGCTTCTGCCAGGCCTAATTCCCATGGTAAGCCAGCATGTTTAATGGAGCTAATAGGAGAGGCGCCAGTACCACCGTCATAGCCGGCTATCAGGATCACATCGGCATGTGCTTTGGCAACACCTGCTGCTATGGTTCCAACACCGGCTTTTGATACCAGCTTAACGTTAATACGTGCAGCACGGTTAGCATTCTTTAAATCAAAGATCAATTGTGCAAGATCCTCGATAGAATAGATGTCGTGGTGCGGCGGTGGAGAGATCAAACCTACACCCGGTGTAGAGTGCCTTGTTTTAGCAATCCACTCATCCACTTTGTGGCCTGGCAGCTGCCCACCTTCGCCGGGTTTGGCACCCTGGGCCATTTTTATTTGTAACTCATCGGCATTGGTAAGGTAATTTGACGTTACCCCGAAGCGTGCCGATGCGACCTGCTTAATGGCAGAACGCATCGAGTCGCCGTTGAGCATTTTTTCGTATCTCAATTCATCTTCACCGCCTTCGCCGGTATTGCTTTTGCCGCCAATGCGGTTCATAGCAATAGCCATGGTGCTGTGTGCCTCGTGTGAGATAGAGCCGAACGACATGGCACCTGTAGCAAAGCGCTTCATGATGTTTTCTGCCGGTTCAACCTCGTCGATGCTTATTGCCTCGCGGTGATGTGCAAAGTCAAGTAAACCACGGATGGTGTAATGCTTTTCGCTTTGCTCGTTTATTTCCTTTGTGTAGTTTTTGTAAACGTTGTAGTCGTTGCTGCGGGTTGCATGCTGCAGCAGGTGAACTGTTGTCGGGTTAAACAAGTGCTGCTCGCCCCGGCGTTTCCATTGGTAAATACCACCCTCTGGAAGCAAATGCGCACCGGCTGTAGAATCGCCGAAACCTAATTTATGCTTGCAAAGGGATTCTTTAGCAATTTCATCAAGCCCTAAGCCACCTATACGGGTTACCGCACCATTGAAATATTTATCTACAACAGTTTTGTTAATACCTAATATTTCAAATACCTGCGAGCCATGGTATGATTGCAGGGTAGAGATACCCATTTTTGAGAAAATTTTAAGCAAACCGTCGTTAACAGATTTTACATAATTTTTCTGCAAGGTTTTAAGATCCTGGCTTGTTTCCAGGCTGCCATTGTTCTTTAAAATTTCAATGGTAGACAGTGCCAGGTAAGGATTAATGGCAGTAGCACCAAAGGCAAGTAAGCAGGCAAAGTGATGCACTTCCCAGGTATCTCCGGTTTCTACCACTAAACCAACCGAACCACGGCGGCCGCTTCTTATTAAATGATGATGTACGGCAGATACCGCCAGTAATGACGGAATTGGCGCATGTTCTGAATCGATAGCACGGTCTGAAAGGATCAATACCTCGAAACCATCATCCACTGCATCTTCGGCATAGCGGCAAAGCCTTGCAAGGCCTTTTTCCATAGAGCCCGGCATGCCATCTGCATTGTAATAAGTTTGCAGGGTTTTAGCATGGAACATGCCTGTATCAATACTCCTAAGCTTTTCCAGCTGGTGGTTTTTAAGTATAGGGTGCTGTAATACTACGCAGTGGCAATGCATTTTATCTTCGTCCAGCAGGTTGCCATTGTTGCCAATGAAAGTAGCAAGGCTCATTACCAAACGCTCGCGTATCGGGTCGATAGGAGGGTTGGTAACCTGGGCGAAAAATTGTTTAAAGTAACTTGATAAATGCTGTGGTTTATCTGATAAGATAGCCAGTGGCACATCTGTACCCATAGAACCTATAGGTTCTTTTCCGTCAAGCGCCATTGGTTTAATAATAGCGTCGATATCTTCGCGGCTGTAGCCAAATACCCTTTGGTAACGGAAAACGGCATCTTCAGAAAGGCTTGCGAAAGCAAGGCGCGGTTCTGAAAGTTCGCTTAAACGGATCTTGTAATTCTCCAGCCAGCGGCCATAAGGCTGGCGCGATGCTATCTGGTGCTTGATCTCGTCGTCTGTAATGATTTGGCCTTTTTCGGTATCGATCAACAGCATTTTTCCTGGCTGTAAACGTCCCTTACGAACTATCAGGCTTTCATCTACCGTTAATACACCGGCTTCTGATGCTGCAATTACGCGGCCATCGCTGGTGATAGCAAAACGCAGCGGGCGAAGGCCGTTCCTGTCTAACAGGGCGCCAACCAGTTTACCATCTGTAAAGGTGATTGCAGCAGGGCCGTCCCAAGGCTCTGTTAAAGTAGCGTGAAATTCGTAGAACGCCTTTTTAATCGGGTCCATCTGCTCGTTGCCATCCCATGCTTCCGGTATCAGCATCATCATTACATGTGGTAATGAACGGCCGGTATGTAGCAGGATTTCAATGATGTTATCCAGGCAGGCAGAATCCGATTGATTGTTGTCAATCACCGGTAAAAGCATCTCCATTTCTTCGTTGGTGAAGTATGAGGATGCATATGATTTTAAACCAGAGTAGAACCAGTTAAGGTTACCTGTTAAGGTGTTGATCTCGCCGTTATGCGCAATTAAACGGAACGGCTGGGCCAGTTTCCATGATGGGAACGTATTGGTAGAAAAACGCGAGTGGATCATGGCGAAGCCGGATGCAATGCGCGAGTCTGATAGATCACTGAAGTACTGCCTTAACTGGTAAGTAGTAACCTGCCCTTTGTAAATAATTGTTTTACAGGATAGAGAGGTGAAGTAAAAATGTTCGCCTGCACCAGGAATGGTTTCGGTAACAGTTTTATTGATGTAACGCCTTAATATATAAAGCTTGCGCTCAAAATCTTCGGTATTAGTGATGTTATGCGGGCGCATTAAAAAAAGCTGCTCCACATCTGGTTCTGCCTTGCGTGCAGTTTCGCCCACTACAGATGAATTTACATTCAGCTTGCGGTATCCTAAAAGCGGAACGCCTAATTTTTCAATAGCGTTGGCAATCACTGTGCGGCAAGCCTTTTTCAAAGACGGCTCTTTAGGGAAAAAGATCATGCCCACACCGTACTCACCCGGCTCAGGTAAACCAATTTCCAGTTCTGCGCATTCTTCTAAAAAAAGCTCATGCGGCAATTGTATCAATATACCGGCACCGTCGCCGGTTTCGGGGTCGCATCCACAAGCACCGCGGTGCTCCATGTTTTCAAGCATGGTAAGCGCATCGTCTATTATCTTATTGCTTTTATGACCGTTGATATTTGTTATAAAACCGGTCCCGCAAGAGTCGTGTTCAAATTCGGGCCTGTAAAGACCCTGTCGGCTTTCAGTCTGATCCATCGTGTAAAGTATCCCGTTTATAAAATGGTGTAATTACGAAATTACGTAATCGAATATTTAATTTAAAATTTCTTAATATTTTTTAATTATTCTAAATAGGATAATATTTAAAAAAGTTTAAAATGTAAAATTGTTAATGCTTTAAGGGTTTTGATAAATAATTGATAATTATAGAATCTAAAATTTGCATTCTCTTTCGCCATAAAATGAGTTAATTCACTGGCTGTGGTTCATAAATGTTGTATTTGTAACGCTTTGTTTACAATTTATCATTCCGGTAATTAATTCCCGGCAACGGATAACCAGTAAAATAATCCAGTTAACAGCAGCCATAAACATCGTGTTGCGTAAATTTACGTATCCAAAAAGGTATTAATACTATGTAAACGCTGCCTGGCCGCCCTTAATTTTACGCTACCCGAATTAATTAAAATATCACAATGGCAGTACGCATACTTTCTGTAAAAAAGGAAGCCGGTGTTTACGATAATCCATACCTGGCTATTGATTACCTGGAATGGGTGAACGAACGCATAAACGTTAAAGGCATAACCGACCGGCCTAAACTACATGACTGGATAAAGGATGAGAATGGCGAAGCTTATATCATAGACGAGCAGGGCGAAAGGATATTTTTAATAGCGGAGCTAAGTGCAGATGGTGTTAAATATGTGCGGACCGCAAACAAGCAGGAAGCCGACTATTTGCTGATCTTGCCGGACTCGGTTTAATTATAACCCCCAGTTTTTAAATGGATTTTTTGAAAGGTTGGAGTTATAATACCTTTCGTCGTCACTTACTTCAATGGTGACCCAGTTGGGCTTGGTAAAGGTTTCGTCTTCGCTTTCCAGTTCTATTTCGGCCATTATTAAGCCTTCGTTGTCCCCGGCAAATACGTCTACCTCCCATAATTTGCCCTCAACAGTAATGCAATAACGAATTTTATCTACTTCGCTTTCTGCAAATGCATTTAAAAGCTCGTTTCCTTCGGCAACAGGTATGTTGTATTCAAATTCTTTACGGGTAATTCCGCTTGTAGTTCCTTTAATAGTGATAAAGCCTTTCGTATCGGTAGTTCTAACCCTTATGGTGCGCTTGCTATCGTCAACAAGGTATCCCTGCCTGAAATGTGTGCCCTGCGGCTTTTTAATTTCATTCCATTTGGAATGATCCACCAAAAATTTGCGTTCTATTTCTACTCCCATCGTCAGGATAAACTAACGGCATGATCAATTGTTGTTGCCTTTTTCAAAAAGTCGTCGGCCAAAGCAGCAATAGAGCGTTTTACACCTGCATTAATGCGTTTAATTTTTGTAACCATCGGCTTATCATTCAATTCGGGCGAGGAAAAGAGCTGTTCGGCCAGGATGTTATCGTGCCATTTACCTATCGCTTCCTGTAGTTTATCCAGGTATTCGGTATTAAAAGGTAATAAGCCGTTTAGGGCTTTATCGGCAATTTTTTGATTGTAGACCAGGATCTTTATCAGCTTGCGGTTATCGTGCATATCCTCATTAAACCCCGATACTGTTAAGTTTACAGCTACTTCCTGTAGCTTTTGCTGGTAATAGCCAGCAATTGAATTATTATGGATCTTAGGCAGCTGTTTTTTTAAATGCTTGTGAGCATTCTTAATTTCCCTGATAAATTTTTTCCCTTTATGCTTAAATTCGATGGTACCTTCGTCAATTATTTTTTGCTGAACCTGTTCAAACAGCTCATTTTTTAGCTGGTACCGTTCACTAAGTTGCAGGTTAATATGCGCATCCCTGATCTCTCCGGCACGCCTAAAGATCTTTTTTACTTCTTTAAAATGCTTTAAAAGGTGATGCTTTGCGGAGGTATCTTCGAACAGAACCAGCATGGCTTTAAGTTTTTTTATCTGCACTCTTAATTTATGCAGATCGTCCTGGTTGCCGGTTTCAAGAAAACTTTTTAGGCAGGCCTGCATTTTTTTCCATTCCTTGTCGAGGTATTTGGCTTCTTCTTTACGTTTCATAAGGCTTGTTAAACACAGCCCCGTTTTAAGAAATAAGAAAAACCGGCTGGTTTAAGAGAATGATACGTTTAAAGTTAAGCAATGTTTAGCAAATGTTAAAATAATGTATCCTGAAGTTTAAGCACGAAAATTATCAGGACGCCATGTTTTAATGGTTTTTTTTATCTCGTCCGGCGTAAGCTGCTCATTTACTGCCCTGTCGGCAAGTACAATAAATTCATCATCCGGAGCAAAACGTAAGGCTATTATCTGGGCCATGGTAATGCGGCTGTCGAACGGTTTTCTCGTAAGAATATAATAACGCAGGCTTTCTTCTGCTCTTATCGCCCTGTCCTGAACCTTTAACGGGAACTGGCGCACAAAATAAAATAAAAACAAACCGCAGATAAATAACAACGAGATAAGAGCAGCGCTGAGTGCATTATCATGAGCCATTATCTGGAACCATGTATTGGCAAGCGAAGCGATAAGGCCGACAATTAAAAGCGCAGCTAAAACAACGTGATATCCTTTTACATAACGTACATGATTGCTTAAGTTCTGCTGTTTCATTGCTGATAAATTTGCGGCAAGATAGCGTTATTTGAATAGCGATACCGAGCTTATTTTACATTTATATGTGATTAACAAAGAACATTTAAATAAGCGCAGCGTTGGTATTTAAAAGCATTTATTATGAGCAACACAACAGTTTCATTCGAGAAAACTTTTAAAATTGGCGGCGACCTTAGCATTAATCGCCTGGGTTTTGGCGCAATGCGTATTACCGGAAAAGGAATATGGGGCCCGCCAAAAGATGAAGAAGAATGTATAAGGGTTTTAAAGCGTACGGTTGAACTCGGCATAAACTTTATCGATACTGCAGATAGTTATGGCCCCAATGTATCCGAAGAATTGATAGCAAAGGCACTTTATCCTTATAAAGATGATCTGGTTATTGGAACCAAAGGCGGTTTGCTGCGTACCGGTCCAGACCAATGGCCGGTTGATGCAAGTCCTGAACATCTGCAGGAAGCGCTTGAAGGCAGCCTTAAACGTTTAAAGCTGGAACAAATAGACCTTTACCAGCTGCATCGCATCGACCCAAAAGTGCCGGCCGAGAAAACATTTGAGTTTTTACAAAAGGTGCAGAAAGAAGGTAAGGTTAAACATATAGGCCTTTCTGAAGTGGACGTAGATGCAGTTAAAAAGGCAAGCGAATATTTTGAAGTAGTATCTGTACAAAATATGTACAGTGTAGATAACCGCAAATGGGAACCTGTTCTGGAACATTGCAAAGAGAAAAACATAGCATTTATTCCGTGGTTCCCGCTTAACGCAGGTAACGTAGCCAGCCAGGAAAAATTGAAGCAGGTAGCTGAAAAGCACGATGCAAGTGTACACCAGATTGCGTTAAGCTGGTTGCTGCACCATGCAGATAATATACTGCTTATCCCGGGTACATCAAGTGTGGATCACCTGGAAGAAAATGTAGGCGCTACTTCGGTAGAACTTACCGAAGATGATGTTACACTATTGAACGGCATTTCTGCCTAATAAAAATCTATAGCGTGATTTTGGTGGTTTGATCCATCTGCAGGTTGTAAAAAATTGCAGGTGGGTTAAACCATTTTTATTTTGATCTGTCGAAACAAAAAATCCCCTGTTAAAAGAAAATTAGTTATGAAAAAGTTTAACGCATCAATTTTTGCTATGCTGCTGCTGGCTGCGGTAGCATGTACCAAATCAGACTTTGTACGCAAACCTATTGTAAACGCAAACGGCAACGTATCCAGCGATGAAGCTGCCGATATGGTGGCCGGATCGCTGTCGCTCAATTCAAGTGGTGTGGCCAATATTGCCGGCCAGGTAACTATCAGTGCAGCAAGCCTTGCTACCTCGCACGCAGCATGTGGCACAACCAGGTCAGACACCATTAACAGGCAGAGTGCTGCTAATGCGTCATACACCTACAGCTACAACTCCACTTATAATTACATTGTAAACTGCGACAGCACCAATCACCCCGCAAGTTTATCAAGCAATGCTGCTTACAGCGGTTCTTTCAGCGATGCCAATCTTTCATCAAACCAGTCTGGAAGCTCGGTTTTTACGGTGAACGGATTGTCAACTACTGCTACCGCATATTCTATAAGCGGCGAATACAAATCTTCGGGTTCATTCAAATCTAAAGTGGATACTACCAATGCAGGCAGCAATAGTGTCGACATTGTGTTAAAAGCACTTACTCTTCTAAAGCCGCAACGTAACATTACAGCAGGTACAGCAACTATTTCTGTAACCGGCGATGTTCCCAAAAAAGGAAATTTCAGTTATACAGGTACACTGGTGTTCAACGCAAACAACACTGCTACTCTGACACTTAATGGAACTGTTTATACTATAAACCTGCTTACCGGTTTGCGCAGTAGATTATAAGTGATAGTAAGCATATTGAAAGGCCCGGTGTTATATCCGGGCCATTTTTATTTAAACCTGGGCTACTCTAAAAGGCTTAATCTCTACCTTTTCCCAAATGTGCTCCAAGATATAAGGCTCATTGCTTTTCCAATTTTCCAGATCCTGCTTATTTTCAAACTGGAGGATCATGGTAGAGCCTATCATGTTGCCTTCCTCATTAAGCATAGCGCCTCCTATAACGTAATTGTTTGCAGCCTTCAGTGTCTTAATATTTTCTATGTGCAAAGGCCTTATTTTCAATCGGCGGTCTATTGCGCCTTCGTCGGTAAAGTCATAACCGGTTACAAGATATTGTTGCATGATGTGTTTTATTAAAAATTTTTGTGCAGATATAAATCGCCGAATGATAAATGTTAATTTTACATTTCTATAATCCCTGTTGCTGCCGCAATAAAAACAATTATGAAAGAAAAATTAAAACACGAATTTACTAAGATATATAACAAAGAAGCCGCCCATGTATTTTTTTCGCCGGGCAGGGTTAACCTTATAGGTGAGCACATAGATTATAATGGCGGCCTGGTAATGCCATGCGCTATTACCTTTGGCACTTACGTGCTTGTTGCACCTAACGAGGAAAATACGTTCCGGTTCAGGAGTTTAAATTTTAGTGAAAACCTTGATGTGCCGGTGCAAAGCGGTTACATTAAAACCGGCGATGGCTGGTTCAATTATCCACTTGGCGTTATAGATAATTTTTTAAAAGACGGATATCAATTATCCGGACTTGATTTATTGTTTTATGGTGATATTCCAATTGGCTCGGGTTTGTCTTCATCCGCTTCTATCGAAGTGGTTACCGCTTATGCACTAAACAGCATTTTTAAAGGCGAATATGATAAGCTGCAGTTAGTTCAGCTTGCTAAGTCGGTAGAGAATAACTTTATTGGTGTTAACTGTGGTATTATGGATCAATTTGCAGTAGCATTTGGAGAAACAAACAAAGCGCTGGTGCTTAATTGTGATACGTTAGATTACCAGGCTGTTGACTCAAACCTGGGCGACCACATATTGGCAATTATCAATACCAATAAACCGCGCAAGCTTGGCGAATCGAAATATAACGAAAGGGTAGAGGAGTGTGCACAGGCACTTGCAGAATTACAGCAGGAGCTTGACATAAATAATCTTTGCGATATCAACAGCATGACCTTTAGCCGTCATCAGCATCTGATAACTGATGAAACTGTTGCCAAAAGAGCATGGCATGTAATTGAAGAAAACGACCGGGTTAAACTGGCCGCTACCGCCTTAAATAAAAATAACCTGACAGATTTTGGTAAGCTGATGTATGCCTCGCATGAATCACTGCGCGACTTGTATGAAGTAAGCGGTGACGAACTGGATGCCATTGTAGCATACTGCAAAACCGACCCAAATGTTACCGGTGCGCGCATGACCGGAGCCGGTTTTGGCGGTTGCGCCATCGCCCTGGTTAAAGAAACTGCTTTTGACGATTTTAGTAAAAAGGTAACTGAATTTTATACCGAAAAAATAGGTTATGCACCATCCGTTTACAACTCCCTGATAGGAAACGGCGTAAGTGAGATTATATAACAAGGTTTAATTTTTAGCTTTGTGCCTTTATTTTGAAAAATGCGAAAGTTGAAACTGGACGAGCTTAACCGGGCCTCGGTAGCCGAATTTAAAGTTGCCGAGAAGCTTCCTATAGCCGTTGTGCTTGATAATGTGAGAAGCATGCACAATGTAGGCTCCATATTCCGTACGTCGGATGGCTTTGCTGTTGAGCAGCTTTGTTTATGCGGAATCACCGCGCAGCCCCCGCATCGTGAAATAGAAAAAACGGCGCTTGGTGCCACACAATCTATCAACTGGAGCTATTTTGAAACACCGATGCAGGCCGTTGAAAAATTACAAGGCGAAGGTTATGTAATTGTTGCCGTAGAGCAGGCAGAGAACAGCATTATGCTTAATGAGTTTGAGCCTGAACAAGGAAAAAAATACGCTTTAATATTTGGCAACGAAGTAAGCGGTGTAAGCGATGAAGTGATGAAAAACATCGATGCTTGTATAGAAATACCCCAGTTTGGAACCAAACACTCCTTTAATATAGTAGTATCAGCTGGGATAGTTTTGTGGGATCTGTTCTCGAAGATGATCGGTTGATTGACGATTTCAGAATTACGATCTCAGAATTACGATTTACGATTTCAGAATTACGAGTTACGATTTTAGAATAGATGGATTAGAAGTTGTAAGTCCCAAATCATAACCCGTAAATAAAAAAACGATTCCAGGTATTCGAATTATTAAAAATCGTAAACCTGAAATCGTAATTCATAACTCAAAAAGATTCTGATTAATTAAAATCGCAATTCTAAAATCGTAATTCGTAAATTTTATAAGTGTATCACTTCACCGTAAGCGTCGGCTGCTGCTTCCATAACAGCTTCGCTCATAGTTGGGTGCGGATGTATAGATTTGATGATCTCATGGCCGGTTGCTTCCAGTTTACGGGCAGTTACCACTTCTGCAAGCATTTCGGTAACGTTATGGCCAATCATGTGAGCACCTAAAAATTCTCCGTATTTAGCATCAAAAATCAGTTTCACAAAACCATCTTTAGCACCGGCAGCACTTGCCTTGCCTGATGCTGAATAAGGGAATTTACCAACCTTAACTTCGTAACCGGCTTCTTTAGCTGCTTTTTCAGTGTAGCCAACAGAAGCAACTTCTGGCGAGCAGTAGGTACATGCCGGGATGTTATTATAATTGATGGGCTCGGGGTTTAAACCGGCAATCTTTTCAACGCAGGTGATGCCCTCGGCAGATGCAACGTGTGCAAGCGCCTGTCCTTTAACAATATCGCCAATAGCGTAAACACCTTCAATATTAGTACGATAAAAATCGTCAACCACTACCTTACCGCGGTCGGTTACAACACCAACTTCTTCAAGGCCAATACCTTCAATATTGGTAGAGATACCTACGGCCGATAATACGATGCTTGCCTCCAATACTTCTGTACCTGCAGCAGTTTTTACATGTACTTTGCAAAGTTCGCCGCTGGTGTCAACAGATTCAACGTTAGAACCCGTCATGATGTTGATGCCTTGTTTCTTTAATATACGAGCAAGTTGTTTTGAAACTTCTTCGTCTTCCAGCGGTACAATGTTGTCAAGATATTCAACCACTGTAACCTTAGTGCCGATAGCGTTATATAAATAGGCAAATTCGATACCTATAGCTCCCGAACCAACTACAACAAGTGATTCTGGTTTTTTAGGCAGCATCATAGCCTGGCGGTAACCTATAACTTTTTTGTTATCTTGTTTAAGGTTAGGTAACTCTCTTGAGCGCCCGCCTGTAGCAAGTATGATATGGTTTGCAGTATATTCCTGGGTTGGGCCGTTTGGTGCAGAAACTTCTACAACCCCTTTGCTTTTCAGCTTGCCGGTACCGGTAATAACATCAATCTTATTTTTTTTCATCAGGAATTGAACGCCTTTGCTCATGCCATCGGCAACACCGCGGCTTCTTTTTATAAGCGCTTCAAAGTCCACTTCGCTGCTGCCTACTTTAATACCGTAATCGGCAGCGTGATTTATATATTCAAACACCTCGGCGCTTTTTAATAAAGCCTTGGTTGGTATACAGCCCCAGTTAAGGCAAATGCCTCCAAGTGATTCCTTTTCAACTATGGCAGTTTTTAAGCCCAGTTGTGATGCACGGATAGCCGCAACATAACCGCCTGGCCCGGAACCGATAACAATTAAATCGTAGTTCATATTTTTTGAAAATAATGTGTTTTTGTTGTTTAACTGATTTTTGCAGCCGGCGCTGCATAATAAATAATCATTGCTTTTTGTTAAGACACACCGTTTAACGGTATAAATGTTTTCAAAGTTTTGTTTGAATGCATTTATAGAATCTGCGCTTCTTTAACACATCAAAGTTAAGTAAAAGCCATCAAACCAGAAAATTTGCGAACCCTTGCAATTTAATCACAGTGTAAAAACAACACATAATAAAATAGTGCCGGTTTCGTTTGGCTGGTAATTTGCAATTTTAGCACTGATTTAACTCTTAATTTATGTAATTTTTATTTTATTAATGATAAATGTGGATAACTGAACAGTAATTCTTAATCTTTTGTTAACATTAGAATTCAGCCGATTGTATACTTTTGTAACAAATTTAAAACACTATATTTTATTAAACAAAATCAGAACGTATGAGGAAGTTTTTACTTTTATTCTTACTTGCCGGTTTTACATTTTTAGCAGGAAGCAATGCTTTCGCGCAGGGTGTAACAACGGCCAGTGTTAACGGCATCATTACCGATGCAAAGGGAGCTATCCCGGGTGCAACGGTAACCATGACCCACACGCCAACCGGAACAGTTTACTCAACTGTAACCCGTGCAGATGGCCGCTACAACTTACCCAACTTAAGGGTAGGTGGTCCGTACATTTTTAAAGTTACCTTTATAGGTTACAAAGATTACGTACTTGATAACATTACATTAACAGTTGGCCAGGATGCAAGAAACGATGCTAAATTACAGGACAACACTACATCATTAGGCGAAGTAGTTGTTAAAGCTTCAAACGGTAAGGTGATCAACTCATCACGCACCGGTGCGCGCGAAACTGTAAACCGCCAGCAAATTGAAGACCTGCCAACTATTAACCGCTCTTTAAGCGACTTCACCAAATTAACTCCATCTGCTAACGGCCTTAACTTTGGCGGCAGAAGCAGCACATACAATAATTTAACTGTTGACGGTGCGCTTTTCAACAACTCTTTTGGTTTAGCAAGTACTTTAGGTGGCCAGACAAACTCACAACCTATTTCATTAGATGCAATTGACCAGATACAGGTTGATATTGCTCCTTATGACGTTCGCCAGGGTAACTTTACAGGTGCCGGTATAAACACGGTAGTAAAATCTGGTACCAACACATTTAAAGGTACTGTTTATGATTACCTGCGTAAAACGTGGTTAACAGGTTATGATGCCGGTGCAACCAAGGTAACCAAAACTCCTTTCAATTACCACCAGGTAGGTGCAACCATTGGCGGCCCTATCATCCAGAACAAATTATTCTTCTTCTTATCAGGCGAGGAAGAGCGTATTGCACAGCCTGCAACTTCTTATGTTGCGGCAGGTTCTGGTGCAGCAGGTTCTGCTTCACAGGCAGATGCTGCAACACTTACTGCAATTGCTAATACTTTAAAAACAAAATACGGTTATGACCCGGGTGCTTACCAGGGATATAATTATGATACTTACAGCAACAAGTTAACTGCAAAACTTGACTGGAACATTGACAAGAACAACGTTTTAAGTGCTAAATATTTTTACCTGAAATCTTATGGCGATCACCCGGCAAGTAACTCTGGTGTAGTTGGCATCAGCAACACTACCCGTGCTCCTGGTGTTACAACATTACCTTTCTACGGTTCTGGTTACAGAATTAACAACAACTTTAACATTGGTATAGTTGAGTTAGACTCGCGTTTAAGCAGCACCGTATCAAACAGGTTAACTGCAGGTTACTCTGCCCTGCGCGATTACCGTGCTTCATTAGGCGGTGCGGCAATCCCAATGGTTGACATCGGTAACGGTACAAGTGACGCTAACGGTAACATTGTTACTAAAGCTACAGCCGTTGAAACCAGCTTTGGTTACGAGCTTTATACTGCAGGCAACTTGTTAAATACAAACATTGCCCAGTTCTCTGACGACGTAAGCATTTTTGCCGGTAAACATGAGATCACTATCGGTACTAACGACCAGATCCAGAGCTATACCAACGGTTTTGCTCCGGATTATAACGGTTTGTATACTTATAACTCAGCATCAGACTTTATTAACGGTTTGCCTGCTATTGATTATACTTACCGTAACTCTGCATTATCAAACGGTGCATTCCCTTTTGCTAAGATCAAAGCTTCTATTTACAGTGCTTATGTTCAGGACAAATGGCATGCGGCAGACAACGTAAGGATCACTTACGGTGTAAGGGCAGACTATGACGTATTCCCATCTTCATTAGCACCAAACCCAAATGCAGCTGCATTGGCTTTCCAGGGTGGTTACAACGGTATCCATGTTGATCCGTCAAAACTTCCAGAAAACAGGGTGTTAATTTCTCCACGTTTAGGCTTTAACTGGGATGTTTACGGCGATGGCCAAACCCAGGTACGTGGTGGTACAGGTATCTTTACAGGTACGCTTCCATTTGTATGGATCTCTAACCAGGCTTCAAATAACGGTTTGTTATTTGGTTCTGGTACTATTGCTAAGGGTGCTGTTACAAATACACCAGCGCAAAATGCACAGTTGGTTTATAACCCGAATGTTAACGGTAACCGCCCTGCAACTGCAACAGCTAACACATCGTACGAGTTAGACGTTACCGACCCGAAATTAAAATATCCTGAAATTTTCAGAAGCAACTTAGCGGTTGACCAAAGATTACCTTGGGGCATTATCGGTACCATCGAAGGTGTTTACACTAAAGATATCAACGCTATCTACATCAAAAACTTAGTGCTTTCTAACGCTTATACGGTAGATGCAGGTCCGGGTAGCCAGATCCATTACACCAGCAGCAACATCACTCCGGAAAACGGAGCTACTTTAAGCGCTGCAAACCCTAAGATCACTGGTTTATATTACTTAACCAATACTCACCAGGGCTATTCTTACTTCGTAACCGGCCAATTACAGAAAAACTTCAGCAATGGTTTATATGCTAACGTAGCTTATACTCACAGTGCAAGTAAAGATGTTAACGACGGTGGTTCAACTGCATCAACTATCTGGAGCACACGCTATGTACCAGGTAACCCAAATGCAGATAACCTTTCAAACAGCAGCTATGTAGAGCCTAACCGTGTTATCGCTTCGGTTTTTTACAAAAAGAGCTATGCTAACTTCGGTACTTCATCAATCGGTTTAATATTCGAAGCAGCTAATAACGGTTCTGTATCATATATCACCAGTAACGACCCTAATAATGACGGTGCTACTAACGACCTGATGTATATTCCAAAAAATCAGAGCGACATTATATTGGTTGCGGATAAAAGCACCAACCCTGGTACCCCTGCTCAGCAGTGGAGCCAGTTAAGTGCTTTCATTAACCAAGATAAATACTTAAGAAGCCACGAAGGCCAATATGCACAGAGAAACGGTGTAATATTGCCTTACTTTAAAAGAGCCGATATCAAGTTGTTACAGGATTTTTACGTAATGGTTGGAAAATCTAAAAATACTATTGAGATCAGCTTAGACATTATTAACGCGGGTAACCTAATTGATAAAAACTGGGGCTTATACCAAAACTCATTCAATGGATTTAACAACGGTAGCACAGTTATATTACGCTACGAAGGTTTAAATGCTAACAAGCAGCCAACCTATTCATTCCCTTTATTGAATGTTGCTAAAGGTACACCTGTTACTCAATCATTCATTAATGACTCAAGCCAATTATCACGCTGGCAAGGTCAGTTAGGTATCCGTTACATTTTCAACTAATACCTGACCTTAATACAACAAAAAACCCCGGCCAAATTGGCCGGGGTTTTTTGTTTAAAAGAAAATTAAAAGTCTTTATTTATAAACAAATTCTCCAAACTCAGAAGTTACGGTTACCTGCTTTTTATCAGCCTTTTCTACATGGCCAATAATTTGGGCTTCAACACCAAAGCTTTGAGAGATGCTGATGATATCTGCTGCAACGGATTCAGGTACATAAAGTTCCATTCGGTGGCCCATGTTGAATACCTTGTACATTTCCTGCCAGCTGGTTTTTGATTCCTCTTGGATCAGTTTAAATAATGGCGGAACCGGGAACAGGTTGTTTTTTATTATATGAATATCGTCTATAAAGTGAAGTACTTTTGTTTGTGCACCACCGCTGCAATGTACCATACCATGCACCTGGTTTCTATAGGCATCTAACACCGCTTTAATAATAGGCGCGTATGTGCGGGTAGGAGAAAGCACCAGCTTGCCGGCAGTAACGGTTTGATTGTTACCAATGTCTACCTGGTCAGTTAAGTTTTTACTGCCCGAGAATATCAGTTCATACGGTATAGCCGCATCATAGCTTTCGCGATATTTTTCTGCAATTGATTTATTGAATACATCATGACGGGCAGATGTTAAGCCGTTGGAGCCCATACCGCCGTTGTATTCCTTTTCGTAATTTGCCTTGCCGTACGATGCCAGCCCCACAATTACGTCCCCGGGTTTAATGTTGTGATTAGAGATCACCTCATTACGCCTCATGCGGCAGGTTACGGTAGAATCCACAATAATGGTCCGTACCAGGTCGCCCACATCAGCAGTTTCACCGCCGGTAGAGTATATGCCTATACCTGCATTTCTTAATTCTTCAAGTATTTCTTCGGTACCGTTTATGATGGCTGCAATCACCTCACCCGGAATAAGGTTTTTATTCCTCCCTATGGTTGATGATAAGAGGATATTATCTGTAGCGCCCACACAAAGTAGGTCGTCCAGGTTCATGATAATGGCATCCTGCGCAATGCCGCGCCAAACAGAAATATCGCCGGTTTCTTTCCAGTAGGTATAAGCTAATGATGATTTCGTGCCTGCGCCATCGGCATGCATAATGTTGCAAAAAAGATCATCGCCCGTTAAAATGTCGGGGATTATTTTACAAAATGCTTTTGGAAATATGCCTTTATCGATGTTTTTTATGGCATTATGTACATCATCCTTTGAGGCCGATACCCCCCTTTGATCATACCGTTGCGAAGAAATCATGGACAAATATACTGTCTTGCGGTAAAAAAATCCGTTACTTTGTATATTCTCTCTCATATTTCCATGTTAAAATCGGTTTCTTATCGGGTAAAAAAGTGGAGGCTGCGTCAAAATAGTCAGCGTAACTTTTTAATTTACTGCAGTGTATTTGTAGGTTTTTTTGCCGGCCTTGCGGCAGTATTACTAAAATTCCTGGTGCGAACGATGGAGGAGATCAGCAAGGATATTTCATCTCATCTGCCATATCATATCATTTATGTATTTCTACCGGCACTTGGTATTTTTCTTACGGTAGCCTATCAGCACCTTATCAACCGGGATAAGATCCAAAAAGGTATTGGTAATATTCTCATTAATATCAAAAGAAACCGGTCAGACATCCGGTACAATAATATCTACTCGCATTTAATTACCAGTTCGCTTACTGTGGGTTTTGGCGGCTCATCGGGTTTGGAAGCGCCTATTGTAAGTACAGGAGCAGCCATTGGTTCTAATACTGCAAGATTTTTCAATCTAAGTCCATTCGAAAAAACGGTACTGTTAGCGGCCGGATCCTCAGCCGGCATTGCGGCGGTATTTAACAGTCCGATAGCAGGGGTATTGTTCTCACTCGAAATTCTGATAGGCGAAATCACCATTCCAACCTTTATACCGCTCCTTATCGCTTCTGCAACGGGAGTTGTGGTATCTAAGCTCTTGTATTCCGGCCAATTATTCCATTTGGTTACCGAAGGTTGGAAAATGAGCGCATTGCCGTTTTATGTAATATTAGGTTTATTCAGCGGCTGGATTTCGGTCTATATCTCAAAGGTTGGCGGATTGCTGGAAAAAGGTATTCTGAAAAAGCAGAACCGTTATGTGAGGGCTTTGGCCGGAGGCTTAATTCTGGGGATTATCATTATGGTTTTCCCTGCTTTATTTGGTGAAGGCTACCATCACTTACAAGCCATTTTGAACGGCAATATGGATTCACTTAAAGAAGAATCGCTTTTTGCCTCCTGGTTGGCTTACCCCTGGGTGATGCTGATTTTTATAGCATGCCTGGTATTAATGAAGATTGTTGCAGCCGGTATTACAATAGGCTCGGGTGGTAATGGAGGTACATTTGCACCTACCATGTTTACGGGTGCTTTTTTGGGCTTGTTTGTGGCGTTTGCAGTTAATGAGACCGGTTTGATCCATTTAAGTTTAAGTAATTTTGTAGCAGTTGGAATGGCAGGTGCTTTAAGCGGCGTTTTACATGCACCGTTGACAGCTATATTCCTGATTGCCGAGATAACCGGTGGATATGTGCTCTTTATTCCCTTGATGATAGTAGCAGCTATATCTTATATCATTGCAAGGCTATCTAACCCGCATAATATGTACTGGCATGAACTGATCCATGAAAAGAACATCCATCCCGACCAGGATTATGATATGCTGAATGCCATTACGCTCACGGGTGTTATTAACAAACAGTTTGTTGCCTTGAACAGGGACATGCGCATAAAGGATTTTTATAAATTATTATCAGAAACCACGGCTAATATTTTTGCTGTTATTGACGAAGATGGATCTTTAGACGGCGTAGTGCTGCTTGACCAGGTGCGTAAACAGTTTTTTGATGTGGATGCCGTAGCCAACGGAACGGTTGCGGATATTATGGTAATGCCTCCTGCTATAGTAGATTACGACCAGCCCATGAACAGCGTAATGGAGCTTTTTGATAAGCACGAAGCCTGGCAGTTGCCGGTCATGCGAAACGGCGTTTTTGAAGGCTTTGTATCCAAATCGGCATTGTTAAATAAATACCGCGAAGAGTTTATTAGACAGCATAAGGAAGCCGACCTGTTTTCTTACGTTTAATAAAAGAAAAGCGGGCGTGTTATTAGGCTAACGATACACCCGCTCTAATTCTTTTATTTAATAAATAACAACTCCCTGAATTTCGGCAGCGGCCACAATGAATCGTCTACCAGCTGTTCCAATTTGTCTACGTGGTATCGTACAGACTGGAAAAAAGGCTTTACTTTTTCATCATAAGCAATAGCCTTGTCCCTTATATTTTCAATGGTATTCGCTTTCTTTCTTTCGGCCACCATCTGGTCTATATCGGCCTTGATCACATTTACGTGCTCAGAAATTTTTGTGATAATATCCAGCTGGGGTTTGTAGGTATCTTCGCCCAGGCCGATATCTTTTAAACCTCTTACGTTTTCAATAAGCTTGCTCTGGTAAGTTATTGCCGAAGGGATAATCACGTTTATACCCAGTTCGCCTATAACACGGGCTTCTATTTGTAGTTTTTTATAAAAGCTATCGAGCAGAATTTCGTGGCGGGCATGTGCTTCGCGAGGTGTAAACACGCCTGTCTCTTCAAATAACAGGTCAGACTTATCCGAAATAAACGCATCTAATGCTTTTGGCGTAGTTTTTACATTTGCCAGGCCGCGTTTTTCTGCTTCTTTTTCCCATTCATCGCTGTACCCGTTACCTTCAAAGCGGATGCTTTTTGATTCTTTGATATATTTTTTAAGAACCATTAAAAGGGCTACATCCTTTTTCTCGCCTTTTTTGATCAGCCTGTCTACATCGTACTTAAATTTTTTAAGCTGATCTGCGACTATCACGTTTAAGACAGTCATAGGGCTTGCCGAGTTGGCAGATGAGCCCACCGCACGCAGCTCGAACTTATTACCGGTAAAAGCAAAAGGAGAGGTGCGGTTACGGTCGGTATTGTCTTTTAGTATTTGCGGTATTTTAGGAATGCCCTGCCAAAGCATGGCATCGTCCTTTATTTTTTTGCTGATGCGCGATGTTTCTATCTCATCCAGCAGGTCTGTTAACTGGCTGCCCAAAAATATGGAAATGATAGCAGGCGGAGCCTCATTAGCACCCAGGCGATGGTCGTTATTTACTGAAGCGATTGATGCTCTTAACAGATCAGCATGTTCATAAACCGCCCTGATGGTGTTCACAAAAAAGGTAAGGAACATCAGGTTGTTTTTAGGCGTTTTACCCGGCGACAACAGATTTTTACCGGTATTGGTGATCATTGACCAGTTGTTGTGCTTGCCCGAGCCATTAAGGCCCGCATACGGCTTCTCATGCAATAGCACTTTAAAGTTATGCCGCTTGGCTACACGGTCTATCAGATCCATCAGTAACTGGTTGTGATCTATTGCAAGGTTTATTTCCTCGTAAATAGGGGCGCACTCAAATTGTGATGGCGCTACCTCGTTATGGCGTGTTTTAAGCGGAATACCTAATAATAATGCCTCCGTTTCCATGTCCTGCATAAATGCATAAACACGCTCTGGTATGGAGCCGAAATAATGGTCTTCCAGCTGCTGGTTCTTTGCCGACATGTGGCCGAAGAGCGTTCTACCCGTTAAGTACAAATCAGGGCGTGCGTTAAACAGCGCAATATCCACCAGGAAATATTCCTGCTCTATACCCAAAGAAGCATTTACCTTTTCGATGCTTTTATCAAAGTAGTGGCATACGTCAACAGCTGCTTTATCAAGGGCGTTAAGCGCCTTTAATAAAGGAACCTTGTAGTCCAGCGCCTCGCCTGTGTAGGATACAAATACGGTTGGGATGCAAAGCGTCTTGGCCATTAAAAAGGCAGGCGACGATGGGTCCCAGGCTGTGTAACCTCTCGCCTCAAAAGTATTGCGGATACCGCCGCTTGGAAAGCTTGATGCGTCTGGCTCCTGTTGCGCCAATGCACTGCCCGAAAATCGTTCTATGGCCTCACCATCCGGTGTTGATTCAAAAAAGGCGTCGTGCTTTTCTGCGGTACTGCCGGTAAGCGGCTGGAACCAATGCGTATAATGGGTTGCCCCTTTTCCTATGGCCCATGACTTCATGGCCGATGCTATTTGCTCGGCCATGTCACGTGGAATGGGTTCGCCTTTATCTATAGAGTTTACTATTCCCTGGTAAGCCTCTGCCGAAAGAAAATCTTTCATTTTCTTTTTGTCGAAAACGTTGGCTGCAAAAAAATCTGAAATTTTCGGCGATGGTGATTTAACCTCGGGAACTGAACGTGTAAGTACTGCCTCTAAAGCCTGAAATCTGAAGTTGGCCATATGGTTTGGTTTATTCTAATTGGTAATATTGCTGGTTGGCAGCCTTTTGGTAAGCGCCGCCGCTAAATAAACACCAAAAGTATTAACTATCTCTAATTAAGTGCAGATAATTATTAATAAATATCTGCAAAGCATTTTGAACGGGTTTGCAATCATTAAAACAGCAAGATCATTTGTTTCATCATTTTATTTAAGATAATGAACTTGTTTTTTTACTCATTAAAGTCTGATATAAAAATTCCTTAATAATCTAACGGGTATTTAAAATGCTTATGCAATACATCGCCGTTATTTGTTATCAAAATTTAAAAAATCATAAACCTGCAAGTTTCAGAATTAACATTTTAATAAAAATTAATAAAATAATGTTAAAAAATGACAATTATATTTTGGTTTTAACAAAATTGTGGCTAATTTTCAAGCAAAAAAATATCAAAATAGTATTTTTTTTCAAATTTTGATAAATTAAGAAGTTTTGATTGGCACTATCATATAATATCTGGCAGTTATAAGGTTTTTAATCTTATAAACCAGGAAAGAGGTTGGAAACTAACTAAACGATGAAAATAAATATGACGAAGATCAAATTATTCAGTGCTATGCAGCGGCTCACCCGCGACAAATGGACACTGGGTGCAACTATTTTAGGTGGGAAAATGATTGGCCTTGGCCTTGTGCTGTTTGCTATCATGTCTGTTCCGGGTTTGTTTGGTACGGCCGCACATGCTGCTGCCGCTGCAAAACCAACTGCAATTGAAACGAACATGATGAATTCGATCGATACCGTTTGGACGTTGGTTGCAGCATTTTTGGTGTTCGCAATGCAGGCCGGTTTCGTAATGCTCGAAGCAGGTTTTGCCCGCAAACGCGAAACCGTTAACATCTTAATGGAATGTGTTTTTGATACCTGCCTTTGCGGTATCTTATTTTACGCAGTGGGTTATGCATTTATGTTTAGTACCGGTAATGGTTTTATTGGCTACCACTGGTTCTTTTTACAAAACACGCCCGATCTGTATCCTGGTACTGGCGTCCCGGTAATTGCGCATTGGATCTTTCAATATGCTTTTGCCGATACATGCTCTACCATCGTATCCGGCGCTATGATAGGCCGTACCGGTTTTCGTGGAGATATTCTTTACAGCATAGGCATTACAGGTTTTATATATCCTATAATCGGCCATTGGGCATGGGGGCCTGATGGCTTTCTTGCTACTATGGGTACCGCAGGGCATTTCTTACCATCGTTAGGGCAGGGTTTCCGTGATTTTGCAGGTTCAACCGTGGTACATACTATTGGCGGTGTGGCATCACTTGCTGGTGCGCTTGTTTTAGGGCCGCGCATTGGCCGTGTTTTCGCCCGCGATGGCGGTGGCATGCCGGCTGGGCACAACTTGCCTATGGCAGCGGTAGGCGGCTTTTTGCTTTGGTTTGGCTGGTATGGCTTCAATGCAGGCAGTACACTTTCTGCTATGGATATTATTGGTATTGGCCGTGTGGCTACCAATACTACACTTGCAGCCTGCGGAGGTGGTTTTACCGCAATGATGGCTGCCCTATGGTGGGGCGAAACAAAAGGCAAGTTTGATTTAGGCTATACGGTTAACGGTTTCCTGGTAGGGCTTGTAGCAATTACCTGCCCTTGTTACTGGGTAAGCCCGCTCGATTCTATATTCATTGGCGGTATTGCCGGTTTTATTGTATTTGGTGGTATCAGGTTGCTGGAGCATTTAAGGTTAGATGACCCTATTGGCGCGGTTCCTGTACATGGAATGGGTGGTATCTGGGGTACACTATCCCTTGGTTTATTTGCCAGCGGCGAGTTTGGCGCAACCGGCCCTTACGGAGCAGATAATTCTGCGCCTGTTAGAGGTTTATTTCATGGTGGCGGATTAGATGTGTTCACTGCCCAGGCCATAGGCGTATTCAGCATTGCCATAGCAGTATTTATAATTTCTTATGCCATGATGTGGGCTATAATGCAATTACCGCATCCCTGGAAATTACGCATTGAGGAGCATGGCGAAACCGGCCCGGGCGGCATCGATATCTTTGACCATGGTATTGAGGCTTACCCCCCACAAGACGATGATATTAGTCTAACCGGCCTTTTCGAAAAAAATCCGAAAATTACCGTGTAGTTAATTTATAAATAAATAGGCCCCGTGCTGTTGAGCAATTCCCTTACCTGGAGTGTTCAACGGCATGGGGCTTTTTCGTTTACAGTATATTCGAATCAAAAAACTATCGGCTTAATTGATTTTTAATTTAAATAGGAGAATAATCTGATTTAAAAATCACAATTTCGAATTAAAACCAATCAGTATTTTCTTAATCCTGCATGAGAATTAAAATTATAGCCTTGTTCGTATTCGCCGGGTTTGTTTTTAGTGCAAAAGCGCAAACAGCCGTCTTAAAAGCAGATACAGCAAAAGCAGCCACAACAACCCCGGCAGTCCCATCAACGGCTTCTGCAGCAGATCCCCCGCTGATATTTTCAGGCTCGGTTGACACTTATTATAAACATCTTTTTTCGCGGGGAGCCGTTGTTCCTACAAGTTTTGCTAACGAGAATAATTCCATATCTATTGGTATGGTTGATCTTGGCTTAAAAAAAACCGTTGGTAAAGCATCGTTCGTCGGTGAACTATCTTTTGGTCCCCGCGGGCAGTATCAATCCATACCCAATTCCAACCCTGCTACCATTAATGTACCCGGAAGCGGAAGTAGCACCACTGCTTACTCCAGCTACCACATTCAAAATTTATATGTAAGCTATAATTTAACGGAAAGGTTCAGCCTTGCTATGGGTTATATGTCCACTTTTGTTGGATACGAAGTGATAAGCCCGACAGCAAATTTTAATTATTCTACATCTTATCTTTTTACTAATGGGCCATTTCAAAATGCGGGTTTTAAAGCCACCTATGATTTTTCGGACAAGATCAGTTTGATGGCGGGAATCTTTAACGACTATTGGAACGCATATCAATCTGGTGGTAAAACCAATACGTTTGGTGCCCAGTTAACGGTAACGCCCGTTAAAAACTGGACGGCTTATATTAATCTGTTAACAAGTGCTACGTCAGGTACGGAGATAGATCTTACAACAGCTTACCAGTTAACGGATGATTTTAAAATCGGTTTAAATGCTGCTGATTATTCTGCCTCAAACGGGTCAACCGGAGGTTTTGATGGCCTGGCCTTATACCCGCAGATGGCTTTGTCGAAAGCTGTTGCAATAGGTATAAGAGCAGAATATTTTAAGGATAAACCGGGAACCTATGGTAAGCTGTTAGTTGTTGGCCCGCCACCAGGACAATCTGTTACAGACCTCACATTTACGGTTAATGTAAAAGCCGGCCCGCTTACGGTAATCCCCGAAGTAAGGTTCGATACTTCAAAAAATAATATTTTCATGGATACCAGCGGCTTTCAGAATAATGCATCGCAGTTTTTACTTGCTGCCGTATATGATTTTTGAACCGATAATTTAATTTTATAGATGCCGCTTGGTGGCATAGCTTTAATATTTATAAAATGAAAGCACTGTTTTTAGTTTTATCTGCTTTGCTGATAGCAAAGGTTTCCTTTTGCCAAAGAGATCTGCTGGTTCTGGATGAGCATGATAAATATATTTATTACCAGGTTGTGGATATGCCTAAACAAGCGGCAGATACCCTGCATCACAAAACAGTATCATTTTTGGAGGATAATTATCCTAAAATCAGGATCTTAACAAATAATTTGGGTAAGATAACCTGCGCCGGAAAGCTGATAAGTTATGGCGGCGGTATTTCCATACTGAAACATGAAAAGGGCGAGATTGACTACACGATCAATATAGAATTTAAAGATCAAAAATACCGTTACTGGATCACAGACTTTTTCTTTAAACCATATGGACGAAACAGGTATGGGAATTTTGTTCCGAAGCAGGGTATAGAAATTCCGCTGGAGACGGGTGAAAGAAGACTGGATAAAAAAGAACTGGACAATTATCTTGATGAGGCCGGCGAGTTTTGCACTCGTTTCGGAGAAGATATGAAACAATACCTCATTAACAACAGCATTTCTGCGCCGAAAAAGGTGCTAGCTACTAAAAAAATAGTTACGGACAAATGGTAAATTAAATACACAATGTTGCATTATTTATAATAAAACAATGTTGCATTTGCATTTTGTATAACTAAATAGTTAGTTGATTGATAATTTAGTAAAAATTATTATATAAACAACATTAAATATCTTTAATGCGTTTTATAATAAAATTAAATTTCAAACACTATGCTTAATTCCAAATTTGATTTGTACAAGTCTGAGTGGCTCGAACTTGTATTTAGTGAACGCAACAAGGCTTATGGCGCTTATGAATTGCGGCAAACCTACAGTAACACTGTTGCAAAAGCGATGGGGATTGCGTTTTTCTCCGTATCGGTGTTATGCGCTGCAAGTTTTGTATTTATGTCGCACCCCAAAATGGTTAAGATTATAGAAGTAGACAACAAAGCGATTGTTCTGCCGCCCCCCGCTGCACCCGTTAAAAAAATAGAACCTCCGGCAGCTAAGCCAATGAAAGCGGAAAAACCGCCAAAACCAATTGCGACTATTAAAGACCTGCCGCCCAAAGTTGTTGTAGACGTGCAAGCTGAAAATCCGCCTAAGAACATCGACCTTGTAGGTAAAGAAATTGGACAGACTAATATTAAAGGTGAAAAATCTACCGGTGTAGAATTATTAAAAGATCCTCAAACCGGTACCGGAACTGAAACAGCCCCTGCAAATCCTAACGAAGTTCTTACTTACGCTGATGTAATGCCGGAGCCGGTAGGAGGCGAAGAGGCCTGGGCCAAGTTTTTAAGAAAGAATTTGCGATTTCCTGCAGCAGCGCAGGAAGAAGGCATAAGCGGCAAAGTAGTTATAAGTTTTGTGGTTGAAAGAGATGGTAGCATATCAAACATTGTGGTAGACAGGGCTGCAGGGCATGGTTTTGACGAAGAAGCCGTAAGAGTATTAAAACTTGCAAAACCGTGGAAACCCGGCAAGCAAAACGGCCAGCCGGTGAGGGTTAAATACACCATCCCGGTTAACTTTCAGCTATCAGAATAACCCGTAATTTAAACTTAAAGCATTTATTCACAAAATAAACTATATAAACCGAACAGACCAGCCGGAAGTGTGAAAGCTTTCGGCTTTTCGTTTTCGAACCCTTTTCATTAAATCCCTAGGGATAGAGAATTAATTGCAAAAAAAATTGGTTTCATGAAGCATTGCCTGTTAATTGTATTAAATTGTGAGCTATGCGTTCAAAACCTTTCGCCTTTTACCTTTAACCTTTCCGCTACTTTTCCTACCTTTGCGCATCCTTTCATAAAACAACAACAAATTGGAGCACCAGGAATTAACCACCGTTGAAACCGCCAAAGATCTTGGTTTACTATCCGAAGAATTTGAACGCATAAAAGAGATTTTAGGCCGCGTGCCGAATTTTACCGAGCTATCTATTTTTTCGGTAATGTGGAGCGAGCACTGTTCATATAAAAATTCAATTACCTGGCTAAAAACTTTGCCTAAAGACGGCCCGCGCATGCTGGCAAAAGCAGGCGAAGAAAATGCCGGCCTGGTTGACCTTGGCGGGGGAGTGGGCTGCGCTTTCAAAATAGAATCGCATAATCACCCGTCTGCCTTAGAACCCTACCAGGGTGCTGCTACCGGTGTTGGCGGCATTAATCGCGACATTTTTACCATGGGTGCACGCCCTATAGCACAGTTAAATTCCCTGCGTTTTGGTGACCTATCGCTCGATCGTACCAAATGGCTTATTAAAGGTGTTGTGAAAGGCATCAGTCATTACGGTAACGCTTTTGGTATCCCTACCGTTGGCGGCGAACTATTCTTTGACGAATGCTACAACGTTAACCCGCTCGTAAACGCTTTCTCTGCGGGGATTGTAAAAGCAGGCGAAACGGTATCGGCAACGTCATACGGTGTTGGCAATCCGGTGTATATAGTGGGTTCTGCAACCGGTAAAGATGGTATTCACGGTGCTGCATTTGCATCTAAAGATATTACTGAAGATTCTGTGAACGATTTGCCAGCCGTACAGGTTGGCGACCCTTTCCAGGAAAAGCTTTTATTAGAGGCTACCCTTGAAGTGATTAAAACCGGCGCTGTTATAGGTATGCAGGATATGGGAGCTGCCGGTATCATCTGCTCTAATTCCGAAATGTCGGCTAAGGGCGAGCATGGTATGAAAATATACCTGGAGCGCGTACCTATGCGCCAGGAAAATATGAAACCTTACGAGATATTGCTTTCTGAATCTCAGGAACGCATGCTTATTGTTGTAGAAAAAGGTAAGGAAAGCCTGGTAGAGGCAGTTTTTGATAAATGGGATCTTAACTGCGCAATTATTGGCGAAGTAACCGACACCAAAAGGCTTGAATATTACATGAATGGCGAACTGGTTGCAGAAGTACCTGCCGACGACCTTGTTTTAGGTGGAGGCGCACCGGTTTATACCCGAGAATACAGCGAGCCTGCTTATTATAAAGAAAACCAGAAGTTTAACATCGACGACGTTGCAGAGCCGGAAGATTTATTAGCTGTTGCAGAACACCTTATATCTCATCCTAACATTGCATCAAAACGTTGGGTAACGGATCAGTACGATTCTATGATTGGTACGTCTACAATGACAACTAATCGCCCAAGCGATGCTGCCGTGGTTGCTGTTAAAGATACGGATAAGGCCATTGTTATTACGGTTGATTGTAACTCGCGCTATGTTTATGCAGACCCGCAGAAGGGTTGCGAAATAGCCGTAGCCGAAGCTGCCCGTAACATTACCTGCTCTGGCGGTGAGCCGGTAGCTATAACCAATTGCCTTAATTTCGGCAACCCCTACAAGCCCGAAGTTTACTGGCAGTTTGTGGGCGCCATTAAAGGAATGAGCGCTGCATGTACCAAATTTGAAACCCCGGTAACAGGTGGTAACGTTAGCTTCTACAACCAATCGTCAGACGAGGGACCGGTGTTCCCTACGCCTACCATTGGTATGTTAGGTGTTATGGACGATTTGGATAACATTATGACGCTTGATTTTAAACAACCGGGCGATCTGATTTACCTGGTAGGTGAGTCTGTTAACGATATCGCATCGTCGCAGTATTTGGCTTCCTACCATAAAATACTGGCAGCTCCTGCTCCGTATTTCGATCTGGAAAAAGAATACGACATGCACCAGGTGGTAAAGCAGTTGATTAAGCATAAGATAATACAATCTGCACATGATGTTGCCGATGGCGGCTTATATGTTGCACTGGTAGAATCTGCACTGCCTAATGGATTAGGTTTTGAAATTGATACCGACACGGCTATCAGAAAAGATGCCTTTTTGTTCGGCGAAGCGCAGGGCAGGGTAGTGGTAAGTATTGCCGCTGACGACCAGAAGCGTTTTGTTGAAATGATGGCCACCAGCGAAGTTGAATTTAGCTTACTGGGCTCTGTTACCGCAGGCTTTTTAAATATAGATGAAAAATTGTTTGGCCATATTACCGATATCAAAATGGTATATGATAATGTTTTACATGAACTTTTAGGCGCATAATAACAAGCCTTTAAATTATAATATATCGCCCGGGTTTGTTGTTCGCAGCAAACCCGGTTCTGTTTTAAGGCTGATTGAATTTTACATCTTTCAAACAATAAAATAATTAGTGTGTAATAACATTAAGATATATTTGCGCTGAATGAAAAAGGCCGCCGTTTTAAGCATAGCTGCATTTTACTTGTTACTAACAACAGGTATGTTTGTATGCCTTGTTAACTGCACAGCCGAAATCATTTTATCTAAAAAGGATATGCACATGGCAGCAATGCCGGGAATGCATCATACTCACGACAGCAAAAAAGACTGCGACTGCTGCAAAAAACACGCTAATTACCTTGTAAAAGAAAACCTGAAACCCGGCTTTGATGTGCGCTTCTCGCAGGTCTGCGCCTGGTTTACTCCCTTGCATTTTGCTTATATCGATCTTTACAAACCCGACCATTATAACGTAGCATGGCAGGACAGCAATGCGCCGCCGCCTAAGTCGGGCAAAACATTATCTATCCAATACCGCTCTCTTCTTATCTGATTTAAGTTAACCATCGCTTTTTAACGGAGGTACTATCCGTTTAGTTAACTTATTTTAACCACATTTATTTACTAAGGCTAAGGCCGTTTTGTATAGATAGATTATATGAAATTTTTAATTTTTTTGGCTGTTCTTTTAACGGGAATTGCCGGCAATGCTACCGCACAACAAATGAAAATGCGCGATACTACCATGCACCATCCCATGAGAAAAGATACTGCTAAGGCTAAATCCAAAAGGCAAATGCCCATGATGCACGACATGAAGGGTATGAAAATGGACGGCGACATGAGCGGCATGGATATGAGCGGTATGCAAATGGACGGGATGATGAGCAGCTCGCTTTCTAAAAACCTGCCTATGAACAGGGACGGCTCCGGCACGAGCTGGCTGCCAGATGCATCGCCTATGTACGGGATTATGCTTAACAGCGGTAAATGGGATTTTATGCTGCATGGAAATGTAGCCCTTAGATATACCGATCAGGATGTTTTTAACAAAGGCAGCCGTGGTTCGCAAAAGTTTGACGCTCCTAACTGGATTATGGGTATGGCGCAAAGCCCTGTTGGTGAAAACGGGTTGATCCACTTTAATTTAATGATGTCTTTAGACCGGCTTACCGAAGGTGGCAGCGGCTATCCGCTTTTATTTCAGAGCGGCGAAAGCTGGAAAGGCATACCGCTGGTAGACCGCCAGCACCCGCATGATCTGTTTTCGGAAGTTTCTGCCAGCTACGCTTATGCTTTTTCTTCTAAAAGCGATCTGAGCATTTATGTTGGTTACCCGGGCGAGCCGGCTTTAGGCCCGGTTACCTTTATGCACCGCCCATCGGCCATGGCCGACCCCGATGCACCAATTAGCCATCACTGGGCCGATGCTACGCACATAACTTTTGGCGTTGCCACTTTGGGCTACCGGTATGATGATTTTAAAATAGAGGCATCTTCTTTTACCGGCCGCGAACCCGACGAAAATAGGTATAATTTTGATGAACCTAAATTTGACTCGTGGAGTGCCCGGCTGGACTACAATCCATCATCAAACTGGGCTTTACAAGTGTCGCACGGCTTTATAAAAAGCCCGGAGGCATTGCACCCGGATGAAAATGTGTACCGTACCACCGCATCGGCAACTTACAGCTTATCTTTCGGCATGGAAAACTCGTTTAACGCAACCGCTTTGTGGGGGCTTAATAAAACTCCCGGGCAGAGCGGTGATAACGCAGCTCTGCTGGAAGGTGATGTTCGCCTCAAAAAGTTTGATCTGTATACCCGTTATGAGTACGTGCAGAAGACAACTGAGGAGTTAAACTTAAATGACTTGATCTATGGTGATTATTCCATATTTGATATTAACGCACTTACGCTTGGCTTAAATTACGACCTTTTAAAATTAGGTCCCTTAAACCTTGCTGCGGGCGGGCAGGTAACCATTTATGCAGCAAGTACCAAACTGAACAGCCTTTATGGAACCAACCCCATAGGGGGTGAGATTTTTTTAAGGCTTTACCCGCGCCTCATGAAAAAAATGTAATAAATTTATTTTATCAATCCAGGCGCAAATGTTAAACGCCCATTTATTAGAATCAATATGAAAATATTAAAAACGCTATCGCTAATGCTTTTGATTGTTTTATCAACCTTAATAAGCAAAGCCGCTGCATTAAACAGTATCGACAAGATCATCAACGATTACCTGGGCCTGAAAAATGCTTTGGCAGCAGGTAACGGTGTGGAAGCGCAAGGTAAAGGCAAAGAACTACTTGCCGACCTATCGGCACAACCGGAAAAAGGTTTGAATGCCGATCAGCAAAAGCTATTAGATAATTACCTTGACAAATTGAAATTTGACAGCCGCCACATCAGCGAAACTGCCACCGTTGATCATCAGCGTGAGCATTTTGAGAGCCTGTCCAAAAATCTTTACGAGGTTATGAAAGGACTTAAGATGAACACTGCGACCGTTTACGAACAGTATTGCCCAATGAAGAAAGCTTACTGGCTTAGCGAAAGTGCAACCATCAAAAATCCCTACTATAACGATAAAATGATGGCAACCTGCGGCAAGGTAACTGCTACCTTAGCGCCGGCAAAATAGGTAAAAGTTAAAAAGCCTGCGAGAATTCAAATATTCGCAGGCTTTTTATTTATGATTACCACCATTTAAGCGGAAATACAATATCCTCAACGGAGCCTACTACAAGATCGGGCTTAAAGGCATAACGGCTAAGGTTTTCCTTGCGGGCTATGCCAGATAATACCAGGATAGTTTTATAGCCCATTTGTACACCGCCCTGTATATCGGTTTCCATAGTATCGCCAACTACGGTTGTTTCAGCAGTTTCCAATCCCAGGTATTTACGTGCAGAGCGCATCATTACCGGGCTTGGCTTGCCGGTTACAAAGGCTCTTCGACCGGTTGCTTCCTCAATCATGGCCGTGGTTGCAGCTATACCCAGGTTGTTCCATCCCGGTTTTTTAGGTGACGGATCGCGGTTAGTTGTGATGAACTTAGCGCCGCCTAATATCATATCTACTGCCCGCTGCACCATTTCAAGCGTGAAATTCCTTCCTTCGCCTAAAACAACAAACTCGGGGTCGGTATCTACGAGTGTTATTCCATTTTCATGCAGGCTGGTAAGTAACCCACCTTCGCCTAAAACATAAGCGGTACCGCCGGGCCCCTGGTCGCCCAAAAACTTGCCGGTAGCCATGGCGCTGGTATAAACATGGTTTTCGGTAACCTCAATACCCAGGCGCTTTAGTTTACGTACCGCCTCCAGCCTTGTGCGCTGGCTGTTATTGGTCGTAAAGGTGAATTGAATATCGTTATCCAGTAATTGCTTAATGAACTTGTCTGCTCCCTGTATCAGTGTTTCGCCACTGTAGATAACACCGTCCATATCAATTAAAAGTCCGTGTTTCATAACTTGATGTTTAGATTATTTGTGATGATAGCTATACATTCAAAGATAAGAGCTTAAAGTATAGAAAATTCATGTTTATGCAATCATAATATGACTGCGATACGGGTGATATGATGCGATGTTTAGCAACCAGCTTTATAATAAATTCGCTTTGGCATTTTCCGCCTCAAAAACCGAGTCTATTAAAAGATCTTTTTGTTTTCCGGCAGCTACTGCCAGTTGGTCGCAGCGCTCATTTTCCGGGTGGCCGTTATGTCCGCGCACCCAAATGAATTTTATTTTATGCAGTTTACTTACCTCCAGGTAACGCAGCCAGAGATCTTTATTCTTTTTACCGGCAAAGCCTTTTTGAAGCCAGCCGTGTACCCATCTTTTCTCAATAGCATCAATCACATACTTAGAGTCGGAATAAAGCAGCACATCCTGGTTGGGGCTTTTAAGGGCCTCCAGCGCCTTAATTACCGCCAGTAACTCCATGCGGTTATTGGTCGTTTTGCGAAATCCTTCTGAAAGTTCTTTGTAATGTTTGCCAGAACGTAGTATAGCACCATAACCACCCGGCCCGGGGTTGCCGCTCGATGCGCCGTCTGTAAAAATCTCGATCATCTGCTACTGAGGGTGATTTAAGGTGATTAATTATTATTTGATACTGGGTTTCAAAAATAATAAATCACGGCGGCCACTCATGAATTAATTATCAAGACATTTAAATGTGTAAAAAAAAGCTCTCGATGTTCTTTAAAAGATCTTTTTCTTTTTTAACCTGAGCGAATTACCAATAACCACTACATCTGAAAATGCCATGGTAAGCGCGCCTACCATCGGGCTTAAAAAACCAAAGGCAGCCACCGGTATAGCAATAAGATTATAAGCAAATGCCCAAAAAAGATTTTGTTTAATGGTGAGCAGCGTATGCTTGCTGATCTCCAAAAATTTAACAACCGATTGCAGGTCGGTATTCAGCAATACCACCTTGGCCGATTGTATAGCCACCTGGCTGGCATCATTCATAGATACGCCAACATCTGCCTGGGTAAGGGCAGGGGCATCGTTTATGCCATCGCCAATCATAATGGTTTTCCCTTTCTGCCTGTACATATCAATAACCGAAAGCTTTTCATCGGGTAGGTTTTCGCCATGCACCTCATCAATGCCTATTCGACTTGCCACGGCCTTGCAGCGGTTAACTTTATCACCGCTCAGCAATACCGGTATAATGTCCATTTTTTTTAGTTGTGCTATCAAACCAGCAGCTTCCGGGCGGATTTCGTCATCTACGGCAATTTTGGCTATCAGTTGCTGGTTCTTATAAAGCGATAGGTTAAAATCGCTTTCATCATTTGATTTACCGCTGCCCAGGAAATAATGGTTGCCATCTATGTCTTCGGCGCGCATGCCCAAGCCCTTTTCTTCTTTTACTGCTTTAAGGATTACCCGGGTTTGAGGGAGCGATTTTAAACCAGCTACCAGCGACTTTGCAATAGGATGGTTAGATCTTTCTTCTACGGCTGTAATAATTCCCCGAACCTGTTCCAGGGTAGCATCACCTTCAAGCTGGATGCCGTTAATGCCGAATTTACCGGTAGTAAGGGTACCAGTTTTATCAAAAACCACGTAACGGGTATTAGTAACCGCTTCAATGGTATCGCCTCCTTTTATTAAGATGCCGTTTTTTGCTGCACGCCCCAAACCAACCATAACTGCGGTAGGCGTTGCCAGCCCCATAGCACAAGGGCAGGATATTACCAGCACCGCAATAGCATGCATAAGCGCGGTTTGTAGTGCCGTATGAACAATGAAATAAGTAATGCCAAAAGTGATAAGCGAGATCAGGATTACGGCGGGTACAAAAATAGCAGCAACCTTATCACCCAATTTTTGAACCGGCGGCTTTGCTGCCTGCGCTTTTTTCATCAGCTCGATGATCTGCGATAACACCGTGTTTGATCCAACCTTGGTAGCAATCATGCGGATATTTCCATTGCGGATAATGGTACCGCCAATCACCTTATCATATTTTACTTTTTCAACCGGGATGCTTTCGCCTGTAAGCATAGACTCATCTACCGATGCCTCGCCGGATAGCACCTCGCCGTCGACAGGTATCTTATCACCCAGGTTTGCCAATAGCGTATCGCCGGGGCGTACATCCTTTGCATCAATTACCTCAATGCCGCCGTTTATTACCCTGTTGGCGTTAACCTGCTGAATTTTGATCAGGTCCTTTACTGCGGTGGTTGTTTGCGTAACAGATCGTTTTTCAAAAACGTTACCGAGCAGTACCAGCGTAATAATGGTAGCGCATGTTTCATAAAACTGGTATTGTTCGCCCAGGTTTTGAATGGTACCCACCAGGCTGTAAACAAACGCAGCGGTAGAACCCACAAAAATGAGCACATCCATATTGGGCACGCCGCCGCGAATGGAGTTGATGGCACTTTTGCCAAAGTGCTGGCATCCTACCAGAAAAACCGGCAGGCAAAGCAGCAGCTGTACCAAAGGTAAGTGCAGCAGCCTGAAAGGCAACAGCATGTGCAATACCAGCGGAACGGTTAAAACGGCGCAAAAAATAAATTTATTTTCAACCTTTTCATAAAAAGGAACTATTTGCGAAGCAGGGTCATCAACCACTTTGAAGCCCAGCCCTTCTATATCTTTTATAATAGCCGGAACATCAGTGGCGCCGGAAAATTTAACTTCCTCGCCCGCAAAGTCGACCAGTATGTTATGAAGGCCTTTTTTTTCTAAAAGCCTGTGTACAGACATTGCGCAATTATTACAATGCATCCCCGTAACGTTCAATTCAATCAATTGCTCTGTCATATCACAAATCTACTTATTAATTAAAATCGTTCTAAATAATTTGAGTAAGCAGAGTGTAATATAATGTCGGTTATTGCAGTAAATGAGTAATAAAGAGCATATTAAATAGAACGGAAACCGGCAGTGTATCAATAGCTAAATTTAAAAAGCAGCAAACAGAAAAAATACTTTGCAAATAGTGATAAGATTCCTATTTTTGCAAACTCCAAAACGGTAGGTATAGCTCAGTTGGTTAGAGCATCAGATTGTGGTTCTGAGGGTCGTCGGTTCGAGCCCGATTACTTACCCAAAAAGCCCCTCATGAAAATGAGAGGCTTTTTTTGTTTTGATGCATTGATTGTGTTATTTTTATTCAAATATTTATTTTATGGTAACTGCTGAAATAAAATTGCCCGAAAAGGATGCTGACATGATCTTAAAACTAATATCAAAGTTAGGCGGAAAAGTTAAAGTGTTAGATTCGGCTGAGCAGAAATTATCTCCGGCTGCAAAAAAAATGAAGAATGACCTAGAGGTTGCTTTTAAAGAGGTTCAACACCATCAGAACGGAAAAATAAAGTTAAAAACGCTTTTGGAGGTGTTAGATGAACTTTAGAATAGTTCCTATCAAACCTTTTTTAAGGGAACTAAAGTATCTTGCAAAAAAATACCCATCCCTGAAAAATGATCTTCAAAATTTGGCAGAAGAATTGACAAAAATCACAAATTAGGGGTTAGTTTAGGCAAGGATTGTTATAAAGTTCGGTTGCAAATTGATAGTAAAGGCAAAGGGAAGAGTGGAGGAGCAAGGGTTATTACACACTTGCTCGTCAACATTGAAGGAGAAACACTTTATTTGCTGAAAATTTACGATAAAGCTGATCAGGACAATATTAGCGAATCGGAACTCAAATATTTGCTTGAAATAATTAAAACTCAATAAACAGATTTACCTTAGTTCTCACCCAATTGCGGCCTTTTTGCAAGACTACGCCATAGATAAAATACCAGGTAAGCTTCCCATCCTTTAAATTTTTCAAAAAGATCGTACATGGGTTTTAGTTCTGCCTTATCGGTAATGATGCCATGGCTTAACAAAGAATTTAGCAGGCCGGCGTCTCCAAATGGTATTGCCGATTGATCGCGGAGGCATTTCATGAGCACATAATTGGCTGTCCATGTACCAATTCCTTTTTGGGAAGTAAGCAGGTTGCGCCGGGATTCCGCGTCGGGCATGGCTTGCAAAAGGGTTTTACTTATTGTTCCATCGGTAAGAGCCTGGGCAGCATTCTTTAAATAGTTTACCTTACTGGCAGAAAGCTGCATTGCCTTTAAGTCGTCAGGATCGGCGGCAGCTATTATTTCGGGTGATGGAAAAACATAATATCTTTTCCCTGATGGTCTATAAAATCACCATACTGTTCAATGAGCCTGCGTTTCAATTTATAGGCGAAGGTTAAATTGATCTGCTGACCCATTATGGCCCAGGCAAGCCCTTCAAAAAGATCCGGCATCCCCACCAGTTTTAATCCATTAAAATCCGCTGCCATATATTTCAAGGCGTGATGCGTTTTTAATAGTTTATAAAAAGGCATAATGTCTGCTTCCAGGTCAAACCATTCTGTTACAAAGGTTTTTACAAAGGCTATGGTTTCTTCGGTTGGTTGTCCGAAAAGCCACTCTAAGTTAATCGACCAAATATCAGGCGTAATTTTTACGAGATGTTTTTCGCCGGCTACTTTAAAAGCTCGATAAACGCTGCCATTGTTAACCCGGTATACAGCATCATCAAAACCACGGGATAAAAACCATAACAGCTCGTCCGGATTAATATAATGCTGTAGTAAAATTTGGTCCATTATTAAAATGCTACAAATAGTCTAAGAGCCGAATCTATGCTATATTTCATTGATCGGGTCCCAGAACAATTCTTTAATGTTAGCTACTTTACCGTTTTTAACTGCTACGCCTTCCAGCTCTAACATTTGTACGCGCTTTTTACCTCCGCTGCTTTCCAATGGCGATATATGCCCGCTGCTGTTCACCACGCGGTGTGCAGGCAATGTTTTTGTTTCGTGATCTATCAAACCCATGGCATGGCCAACCATTCTTGCGGTTCCGTGTCCAAGCGCTTTTGCTATGGCACCGTATGAGGTAACCCGCCCTTCGGGTATCAGGTTCACTATTTCGAATACTTCTTCGTTAAATTTTTTTGTATCCATATAACTCCTGGCAGTTGCTGTAATGCTACGATGAGTAAAATATAAAAAGTCGCCTACATTTATAAGAAATGATATTAGTTGGCTTAAATTGTATAATTTATGTCCTTTGAGACAAGTTTTGTGTTGTTTAATTTTGATGCATGAATAACACGGAAGGGAAAAAGAAAGTTGTTATAGTTGCCATGACCGGCAACATGCTGCTTGACTTTGCAGGCCCTTCTGACGTTTTTACCAATGCAAACAAATGCCTGCATGACGCCGGCTATACCGGCAGTTATGAAGTTGTAATCGTTGCCCCTACTGCCGACCGTAAAGTTATAGCTGCTACAGGTGTGGAGATCCATTGCCCGTACAGCGCCATGGAAATCACTACGCCCATCGATACGCTGATTATTTGCGGTAATGATTTCAGGGAAACGAGTGTTGAGGCATTTGCAGATTTTTATAAGTGGCTATCAGCTGTTAACACAGCTAATACAAGGCGCATTGGTTCTGTATGCGGAGGCGCATTCGCGCTGGCCAAAGCCGGCTTGCTGGATGGCCGCAAAGTTACCACCCATTGGGATTTGAGCGAGAAGCTTAAAAAGAATTATCCCTCGGTGCACGTGAATGCCAACCATTTTTTTACCAACGACGAAAATATTTATACATCTGCGGGCGTATCATCCGGTATCGATCTGTCGCTGGCACTGGTAGAAGAAGATTTTGGTAAAGACATTGCCATAAGGGTTGCGCGTAAGCTTGTTTTCTATCTCAGCAGGCCGGGCTTTCAATCTCAGTTTGGAAATTTAGTGCCTGTTTATGAAAGCGAAAACATAGCGCAAAAGATACAGCAATGGTTAAAAGGCCATTTGCATGAACCGCTGGACGTAAACCGCCTTGCTGCTTATGTGAATATGAGCACGCGAAACTTTACCCGTGTTTTTCATAAAGAAACAGGTATGCCACCCGCAAAATTTATCGAAAAGCTGCGAGTAGAAGCAGCACGGAAAATTTTGGAAGATACAGATGTGCCGCTGGAACGAATTGCTGAACAATGTGGCCTCGGCAGCTTGGTTTCTATGCGGCGTGTTTTTTTACGGCATTTAATGACCACACCTTCAGATTACCGCCGCGCCTTCCGTACGGCGCTAAAGGACGCTGGGATAGAAGACTTGCTGATACATCCTCCCGCGGCGCCAATAAATACGACATAAATAAGTAATACAGAATAGTTAAAGCGCAGCCATAAGGGTTTGTTATGGGCTTTCCATTGATTTTTTTTTATATCATTTTTAAACATACAGCACATGAAAATTGCAATAAATGGATTTGGCCGCATAGGCCGGATGACCTTAAGAGCTTTACAAAACCAGCCATTGGTTGAAGTAGTGGCCATTAATGATCTTACAGATGTGGAAACACTGGCACACTTGTTAAAATACGATACGGCGCATGGCCGATTTCCCGGCGATATAAGTGTAGACGGTGAAGCATTGATAGTAAATGGGAAAAAGATTGTGATGTTAAAAGAGAAAGACCCCGAAAAATTACCATGGGCTTCATTGAAGGTAGATGCAGTAATTGAGTCTACCGGCCGCTTTACTGATAAAAGTACGGCACAAGCGCATATTAATGCAGGTGCAAAAAAAGTGTTGATCACTGCGCCTGCAACAGGCGGCGTGAAAACCATTGTACATGGCATTAACAACGAGTTGATAGGCGGCGATCAAATCTATTCTACCGCTTCGTGTACAACAGGCAGTATTGCACCTGTTTTGTTGGTATTAGATAAAGAATATGGAATAGAATCGGGATTTATGGTTACCGTACACGCCTTCACTGCCGACCAGAACTTACAGGATGCCCCGCATAAAGATCTGCGCCGCGCAAGGGCAGCATCTTATTCAATTATACCCACAACCACTGGGGCTGCCAAAGCGATAGGCAATGTACTGCCAAATTTAAAGGGCAAAATGGATGGATATTCTTACAGAGTGCCGGTTATAGATGCTTCCATTGTTGATCTTTCTATCAATTTGCAGAAGGAAGTTACTGTAGAAGAAGTGAACGCTACCTTAAAACGTTATGCCGATACTTCGCTAAAAGGTATTATGCAGTACACCGAGGAGCAATTTGTATCGTCGGACATTCTGGGCAACACGCATTCATCTATTGTTGATGGCGGGTTAACCAAAGTCATCGGTAAAATGGTAAAAGTTGTATCATGGTATGATAACGAGGTGGGCATATCAAACAGGATAGCTGAGCTTGTTTCTTTGATATAAGGGAATATAGATCATAAAACGCTTCTTTACAGGGGCGTTTTATGATTTATATTTTATTAGTTTATTCCAGCTTTTGCGCGGTAACTACCCTAAATTTATTGTGATAAATAACCTTTCCGCTGTCCTGGTGTATATGCGGCTCAATAGATGCTGCAATAGTTTCCATAACTTTCTCCAGGCCGCTAAACATAATGGCATTATAAACCGGCCCCGAAGAGATCAGTCCTTTTAACGCGGTATCCTTATCAGCGTATTCCCAAATAGAGCTGACGTCGTTATTATCGAGGATATGGAAACCGGTTTCAACCAAAATATTTTCCAGGCGATGATCTTCCGTTAAAGCGAAAGGGCCTGCTGCGCCCGGCGGCGGGGGAGGCATCAGGTTGCCTGCAGCCTTTAAAAAGCTGGCTGCTTCGCAATCTTCCCGGTTGCCCCATATCATTGCTACCAATCTGCCACCGGGTTTAAGTACGCGTTTTGCCTCTTCAAGGGCATTCGGCACGTTTTCCGCATACTGAAAAGAATTAAAACCTGTTATAATATCAAAGCTTTCATCTGCAAATGGCAGTTGTTCCATCTCGCCAACACTAAAGCTTACTCCAGGTACTCTTGCTTTGGCCTGTTCAATTAATTCGGCAGTTGCATCAATCCCGGTAATTTTTGCACCGGCGTTGCAGGCCATCTGGCAAAACAAACCCGAACCACAACCAACGTCCAGCAGGGTTTCATTGCCGCTTAGCTGCAATTCATCAAGCGCATATACATAGCCCGCATTACCGGTTTGTTCCTGAATAGCTGCCCAGTCGCCGGGGCGTTGGCCCCAAAGTTCTGCTTGCTTTGCCTGTGATCCCATAACTTTAAAGTTGATTATAAGGTAATTGATTAATGTAAATCTAAAATTAAATTAATTGTAATTTATAATTTATTTGATCCGCACTTATTGCGCTTTGTAGTATCGTTCATGAATTTAATCGGTACAGGTATTGTTAATTTTAACCTATACCAAATACTATTATTATGAAAACGCAATCAAAGAATAATCAAGGCGGACAAGGCAATCCAACATCAGACAGAGCCTTTACTGATCAGAACGTTCGCTTAAAAGAAAACGGGATCAGCAATGCGGGTGGACAGCGTTCAGATCAAACATCAAATAAAAATACTACGCATAAGCCCGAAAGAAAAAAAGCTTAAATGGAATAACAAATTTTTACAGACGCCCGGTTTTCAGCTGGGCGTTTCTTATTAGATGACATTACTAGACTTGAGCTCGCTAATCAAGATCTAAGTCACTACTTGGCTAATTCGATAAGGTCGAGGTCATGAATTTTATCAGCAGAGATGCTGAATCTTACCAATGTCCTCACCTTATGCCAGCCCTGTTTACCCGCCGCGCCAGGGTTTATGTGCAGGCTGCCAATCTTTTTATCGTAAATAACTTTCAATATGTGCGAGTGGCCACAGATAAATAGTTGAGGAGGGTTGGTATAGATCTCCGGCTTAACCAGCGGACTATACCTATCGGGATAACCACCGATGTGAGTGATCCATACATCTGTTTCTTCACATTTAAATCTTAAATTCTCGGGATAGATACTTCTTATTTCAGCACCGTCTATATTGCCGTAAACAGCTTTAAAAGGTTTAAAAGCAGTTAACCGGTCGGCCACATCCAGGCTGCCGACATCGCCTGCATGCCATATTTCATCGCATAGGTCAAAATGCTTAAAAACGGCATCGTCAAGGTAGCTATGCGTGTCAGAAATAAGGCCGATCCTGGTCATGAGTTTTAAAAAGCTAAAAAGTAAGGCTGCAATATACTTTTATAATCATTGCTGTAAACGCCTTGCATTTGATAGATCACAAATTTATCCTTAATTGTTTCAGTATCATTTATGCCGAAGCAAATGATAACCCGGTGTGGATTATCATCAGGGTAGGATTTTATGTCGATAATTTGGTGTGTAAAAAGTTGATTTTCTGTAGCCAGGTCGTTTACTATAGCTTGCATTGTGAACGGTATGATCAGCCAAAAAACACCATCGGGATTTAAATGTGTTGCCGCACCTTTTATTAATTTTTCAAAAAGTTGATGATCGGCATGTTTGGCAAGTGTTTTCTTTTCGCCGGGCGATTTTAGCGCATCGATATAAAAAGGGGGATTGGAAACGATCAAGTCATAGCCCTTTATGTTCTGCTCAAAATATGTTTCAAAGCTGCACGCAAAAAGCCGCATTCTTTTTGAAAATTTAGATGCTTCAAAGTTTATTTTTGCCGTTTGTGCAGCACTCAAATCAATTTCAACTGCATCTACCTCCGCGCTATCATATTTCTGCGCAAGCATTAATGCAATAACGCCTGTACCGGTACCAATATCCAGTATTCGTTGTGGTTGATGGGCCATTGCCAGCGCGCCCAGCAATACCCCATCAGTGTTTATCTTCATGGCGCAGTTTTGCTGGTCTATGCTAAATTGCTTAAATTGAAACATTGCCTCAAATTTACCAAAAACGCTCAAGCCCTTCGACTACGCCGGTACGCTTATCTTTCATAAAACTCGATAGGCAGGCCATCGGGATCTGAGAAAAAGGTAAAGCGCTTACCCGTAAACTCATCGATGCGAATAGGTTCGGTAGCTATATCAAATTTATTAACGGCTGCTATCGCTGCTTCAATGTCATCTACTTCAAAAGCAAGGTGGCGCAGCCCCGCAGCTTCCGGGCGGCTTATCCTTGCAGGCGGATCGGGAAAAGAAAATAGTTCAATCTGGTAAAGGCCGCCTACTTCGATGTCAAGTTTGTAAGAATCACGCTCTTTACGATACACCTCGGCCAAAGCCTTAAAGCCAAGCACTGTGGTATAAAAATGTTTAGACCGTTCATAGTCCGAACAGATAATAGCTACGTGATGTATGCGATTTATTTTTAGCATTGTATTTTACTTGTTATCATTTTGCAAAACCAGAATCAGTTCCGGTTTTGCTTTTTGCTTCATCAAGATTCCAGCCGCTTATTAAAATATAAGGTTTGCCGTTACCTGCATATTTGTTTTCGTAGCTGCAATTTATGGTCCTGGTTTCGCCGGGAGCCAGTTGCAGATAGTTGTCTTCAAAAATTACAGGTAATATATCGTCGCCGCCTTTTTCTTTTAAAGCGCGCAGGTGAATGAAAAAAGCAACCGTTTTACCGGTATTGGTAATGGTTATTTTGTGAGTGCTTTCATTTGCACCTTTCAAACTTGTATAATTAACATTGATAGTTGCAGCCGGCATTCCCTTCAACGCAGAAAAATCTGCAAAGGAACTTTCTGGTGTATAATACCAGGTAGATTTTTTCCAGTTCAATTCATCGCCCTTGGCCGAAAGCCAATACCAATTTATGCTTTTGATCTTACCGGTAGCGTCCTTTAATTCTAACCTTAAAAAATATACGGACGAGAGCCCGTTAACCTGTGGTAAGATAAAGCATTGTTTAACACCGTCTTCGGCAACTTCTGTAATTATGTCTTTTGAATATTGGCGTGTGCCGTCCAGGTTAAATATCTCCGCTTTAACTTTTAAACCGTTATAGCTTTGCAGTAGCGAGTTAATGATATTTACGCTGTTGGTTTTATAGGAATACATTACATGCAGCGGCTCTAACGATTTCTTCATGCCGAAATAGGTACCTGCCGGATACAAATAGTAATCATAAGTATGCCAGATAAGGCTCGGCCATGGGTTGCTCAGCATCCATTGCACCACGCCGGTAGCCGAATGATATTTCTTTAAGCCGTATGCTTCCATCATGGCGCGATGGCTCTCGTAGTTTTGTATTTGTGCCTCGGCAAGGTACTCGTTCAGATTTGCGGGTTTGCCATAACGTGCGTAAAGCGCGGTATCAAATATTTTGGTATTGCCAAACTGCATGGTGCCGCAATGATACAGCCAATCCTGGCTGGTGCTTTTTAGTGAATCTTTAGGGATAAATTTTATCAGGCTTTCGTAGGGTGGGATGGACGGGCCCGGCGAGATCTCTGTAGCAAAGCTCCAAGCACCGCCGTATTTCGTAGAGTCGGCTTCCCAGTACGCAGGTGGGACAAAATCGTACGGGCCTGCCATTTTTACGCCGGTATGCCCCGAAACTTTAGAGACGCTTTCGTTAGCGCTTGCAATGGTTGGGTTAGGCCATTTTAAGTCAGATTCTATAGCCAGCCAGTCGCTTTCAACTGTTTTATCGCGCGGCGGCATATCGCTGCCATTAAGCCAGGTAAGTATCGATGGCTTATTGCGCAGCCAGTACATTACGCTACTATCGGACGACATTGCAATGCTACGTTTTTGTACATCCCAAAGCTCGGGATATTGCCATGCACCGCAGCACATCCAACCCGTCATTACCAGCAGGCCGTACTTATCACAAAGGTCGTAAAAATGATCATCCTCTAATTTTCCTTCCGAGCGGACTATGTTCATGTTCATATCCCGAACCAGTTTTAGCTCCTGTTCTTCACGCTCAGCCGACCGCCTTTGAAAAATATCTGGCGACCAGGCCGCGCCCCGCAGCATAATGGGTTTCCCGTTTATAAAGAACTCGCGCGAAGTTTCATTGTTAATGAGCAGGGAATTTACCTGCCTGATACCAAAGTTTTCTGATAGCTGGTTACTTAATTTGTTATCGCATGATATTGAAAGTGACAGCCGGTTAAGTTCGGGTTTTCCATATTCCCAGGGCCACCAGATTTTTGGATTTTTAATATTTAACTGCGGATAGGCCGATGATGTAAACGTTACCTGTTTTTTTTCTCTTGCTTTTAAATGCACCTTTTGTTCAAAGTGAACAGTTCCGTTTATGTTGCCTTTTATAAGCGCATCTTCGTCCGCATCTGTATAGTTCACGGCCATGGCGTTTATTTCAAGATGCGCCACCGCACGCGAGGGCAGATCAAATTTGGTAGTTACTAAAGGGTATTCTACACCAACTTTATTAAAAGTTTTAACTTCTAAGTCGTTAATGATGCCATTGTTAAAATCTGGCGGGTAATGGATCCAGTCAGCGTAATCAATTGCGAGGTCGCCGCCACGTTTGTTAGGGTTGTAGGGGCGCCTTATTTCGATAGCCAGCACATTTGGCCCTTTATAGTTAATATGTTTGGTAACATCCAGTTCTATGATACGAAACGGGCCGGCAACTTGGGATGAATCGGCAACGAGCTTGCCGTTTAACCATACATTGCCCTTGTAATTTATACCGTGCAGTTTAAGAACCACATTTTTACCTTTCTCGGTTGCAGGGAGCACAAATTCCCGGCGAAACCACCAGGGTTTATCCAGCCGTGCGTCTTTTAACTTTTCAAAGTTTTTGCTGTAAAAAGGGTCGAAATCATAAACTTTGTTGGCTATTAAACCGGCAATTACTGTTGTGGGCACATTAACCTTATACCACATGCCGGCGTTAAAGTCGTTTTTAGAAATATTTTCACCTTTTGAAAGATCAGTTATTGCCGATTGCATCTGCCAGCCGGTTTTTAATACCTGGCGATAGTTTTCATATTCATCCTGGCAAAATGCACGTTGCAACAATGTTAGCATCAATACAAACAGTAAGGCTTTTTTCATAAAGAGGTATATAAGCAGACTTGGTTCACAATTTTAACAAAAGATTATCATAAACTTTAGTTTTTCTGCTTAAATTTCGCGCTATTAACCAATTAGATTTTAAAAAAGATGAAGGCGATTTGTGTTTTTTGCGGAGCGAACTTTAACGGCGACCCGATATTAAAGCAAGCTATTGAAGACCTGGCACGTGTGATGGTGAGCCGCGATATTACGCTCGTTTTTGGCGGCGGCAAAGTAGGGGTAATGGGCCTGCTGGCAGATGCCGTGCTAAATAATGGCGGAAAAGCGATAGGAGTGATACCGCAATTTTTAATGGATAAAGAAGTAGGACACCCTGGCTTAACCGAATTGCACATTGTAGATAACATGCATCAGCGTAAACAGCTTATGAATGATCTTTGCGATGGAATAATTATGCTTCCGGGTGGTTTCGGTACATTAGAGGAGTTTTTTGAAGTGCTAACCTGGCTTCAGTTAGGGTTGCACAACCATCCGGTTGGTGTGTTAAACGTTAACGGTTTTTATGATCTGCTGTTAGCACAAATGGATGTAATGGTAGTGCAAAAGTTTTTAAAACCTGCAAACCGTGCTTTGGTTATAACATCTGCCGATGCCATTGAATTGGTAACCCTTATGGTGAACGCCGATATTAAACCCGACGAGGTATGGTTTAAAGACAAAACTTGGTTAAACTGAAACAACTGCCTTGCTAGGAGATGTAGTTACACGATATAATAAGTAATAACCTGCAGCGGCAAAAACACTGAGTATAGCAAGAACCCACCAAAGCAGGAAAAAGTCACCAAAACTGATAATTATACTGCCGGTAAACGGAGCAAGTACCTGCGCTGCCGACCATGCCATGCTGTAAAGTGCCGCATACTCACCTCGGTTAAATTCCGTAGTGCGTGTAAGCCAAAAAGTATTCATAAAAGGTGCGCTCAGCATTTCGCTAAAAGTCATGAGCAGCACTACAATAAGGGCCGGGATTGTTTCGCCGGGAAGATAATCAAGCAGGGCGAAACCGATTCCACCAAGCAATACGCCTATACTTATATAAATAAGCCCGTTTCTTCTGCGCTCCAGCATGTGGATCATCACCATCTCAAATAATGCGATGATGATGCCGTTTATGGCCATTAAAATACCAATAAGGCGTTCGTTAAAATGCCATTTCAGTTTATAAAAACCGGTTCCATTATGAAGAACTGGAAGAAGCATAAACTGTAAGCAACGGATAGTACAATAAAAATCAGGTAAACTTTGTCTCTATATGCCGATGATATTTTAGCTGTTTCATCACGCTTTTTAATGGTGTTTACTATGCCCGCTCTTGGCATTAGTTTCAACAGCATTAACCCGGCTAATATATTGGTAGTACCATCCACCCAAAATAATAGGTGATAATTAATTGCCGCCAATAACCCACCAAGGCCTGCGCCTGCGGCCCAGCCCAGATTTACGGCAAGGCGGTTAAGCGAATAAGAGCGTGTTTTGTTTTCGGGCGTGCTATAATGGGCAATTGCAGTGGAGTTTGCCGGCCTGAAAGACTCGTTATAAAAGCTAAGCACAAAGATACCAATGCTTACAGTTAAGAATGTGTGTTGGTATCCTAATATAAGGAAGCCCAGTCCGCCGCTCAAAAGCGCACCAACCTGCAAATCGTAAAACCCGATCTTATCTGTTAGTTTACCGCCAACAAACGAACCGATTATAGAGCCAACACCAAAGAGCCCCATTACTATTCCTGCCTGTACAATGGTAAAATGTAATTGCTGGATACAGTAAATGCTCATAAAAGGCACCACCATGGTACCGCTGCGATTAATCAGCATTACTATACAAAGGTACCAGCTGTTTCGCGAGAGACCGCTGTACGCTTGCCTGTATAATTGTATAATAGAGGTGAACATGGGACTTGGAAACAATATTTAATGTGCAGATGTGCGGATGTGCGGATGTGCAAATTTTAATAAATGTGTAAAGTATTTAATGAAAATATTTTAGTGACTTAAAAGCACATTCAACATCGTATGCGCATCCACACATTTGCGTATCAGCACATTTAAAGCGGTTTGCCATCAAAACATCATCTGCACATCCTCACATCTGCATATTTGCACATTTATCTCAATCTGCACATCCTCACATCTGCATATTTGCACATTTATCTCAGTCTGCACATTTGCACATCTACAAGGTCGCATTCCTGTTCCGCAGCCAGTGGTCTGCAATAACAAGTGCTGCCATTGCTTCTACAATGGGTACTGCACGCGGAACAACACATGGGTCGTGGCGGCCTTTGCCTGATATTTCGGCGGCATCGCCTTCACTATTTATCGTTGCCTGGCTTTGCATAATAGTTGCAACAGGTTTAAAGGCAACCTTAAACTCAATGGGCATTCCATTACTGATGCCGCCCTGTATCCCACCGGAAAAATTAGAACGGGTGCCTATATGTCCGTATTGGTCTTTTATAAATATATCGTTATGCTCTGAGCCGCGCATTTCGCTTCCTTCAAAGCCCGATCCGTATTCAAATCCATGTACTGCATTAATGCTTAGCATCGCTTTACCTAAGTCGGCATGTAGTTTATCAAATACCGGCTCGCCCAGGCCAACCGGGCAATTTTTTATATAGCAGCTTATTTTACCGCCCACAGTATCACCTTCTTTGCGTATGCCGTCAATGTAGGCTATCATCTCCTGGGCTGTTGCAGGATCCGCGCAGCGAACTATGTTTTTTTCGCGTTCCTCTATAAATTCCTGCACATATTTTATTTCAATGTTGGGTGCATCTATTTTGCCCACGCTGCATACATGTGCCGCAATTTCTATTCCCTGAGTTTTTAGCAACAATTTGGCTAAAGCACCGGCTGCAACACGTGCAGCAGTTTCCCTTGCCGATGACCTGCCGCCACCGCGATAGTCCCTTATACCATATTTGGTTTGATAGGTATAATCGGCATGTGAAGGGCGAAACACATCCACATTATGCGAGTAATCTTTAGAGCGCTGATCCTCATTTGGGATTAGCATGGCTATAGGCGTACCCGTAGTCTTTCCTTCAAAGACACCCGAAAGAATTTTAACAGTATCGCTTTCCTTACGTTGGGTAGTGATCTTAGATTGGCCGGGTTTGCGTTTATCCAGCTCAGATTGAATATATTCTAAATCTACGTCCAATTGCGCAGGGCAACCGTCTACAATAACACCAATAGCTTCGCCATGCGATTCGCCAAATGTTGTTATCCTGAATATTTGCCCGAAAGAATTGCCTGCCATAATGTATATGCCCTTTATTTATCTGTTTATTATTGTTACTTGTTTGTCATTACAAGCAATAGCATTGTCGTGAGATTGCTTCGTACCTCGCAATGACAATTTTTATAATCCTGTTATTGCGAGCGATAGCGTGGCAATCTCTTCGCTATGCTTTTCGTTCATGCACAACGTTCATTTATTGACGTGAGATTGCTTCGTACCTCGCAATGACAATTTTTTTATTTGTTTGTCATTGCGAGCGATAGCGTGGCAATCTCTTCGCTATGCTTGTCGTTCATGTATTGACGTGAGATTGCTTCGTACCTCGCAATGACAATCCACCTTTTCATTGAAAATGATAGCGCGGCAATCTCAATACTACGCAACTGTAAACCCTGCCTTTTCCAGGTCTGTCCAGAATGCGGGGTATGATTTTTCTACCACCTTTGCGTCCTCAACTTCAACTTCCGGTATTAATAAGGCTAACGGTGCAAAGGCCATTGCCATCCGGTGATCGTCGTATGTGTTTATGAAAACCTTTTCAGGAATTTGTTTTTCGCTGCAATCCAACTTATAAATCTGTCCCTTTTCAATCAGTTTAACACCGATTTTTGCCAATTCATTCTGAAGCGCTTTCACACGGTCTGTTTCCTTGATCTTTAATGTTTCGAGGCCGGTAAAAGTAGCATTATGTCCTAATGCCGCACAAACCACAATAACAGTTTGCGCCAAGTCAGGACATTTTTTAAGGTCGAATATTTTACGTAACAGCGGTTTCGCTTCTTTTAAAAGATGCACGCCGCCATCCCTAAATTGCGAAGTGATACCGAAGTTGGCCATTATCTCGGTAATCACACTATCGCCCTGTAGGCTGTAATGTGTTAAGCCCGGTAAAAATAGCTCTGCTTCTTCGCTTAGTGCCGCTATGGCATACCAGTAGGAGGCTGCGCTCCAATCAGGCTCTACGTAAAGGGTAGCTTCAGTATAATCCTGTTTTTTTATGGTGATGACATTGTCTTCCCAAGTATGCTGTATGCCTGCAGTTTGCAACATTGCAAGTGTCATTTCCACATACGGACGTGATGTTAAATCGCCTTCTAAATATAGTTCCAAACCCAAAGGCAATTTGGGCGCAATAAGTAATAAAGCGGTAATATACTGACTGCTGATATCGCCTTTTATACCTATCCGCTCATTTTGCTGTTTTAAGTTTCCTTTTATAAGGATAGGAGGATAGCCATCATTTTCTTCATATTCTATTTTTGCACCTAATTTTCGCAGGGCATCAACTAAAATACCAATGGGGCGCTGTTTCATCCGCTCGCTGCCGGTTAAGATAACTTCCCCACTTTGCAGCGTAAAATATGCAGTTAAAAAACGCATGGCAGTACCGGCAGGGCCTATATTAATTTCGGATCTCGGATTACCGGTTTCAGAAAATTCTAAACCTGCAGCACTATCATTTCCTGCTGCCTCCAATATCTCCGGCCGTAAAATTTCGGCAAGCGTTACAGTATCCGCCGCGTCTGATATATTTTCAACCTTTACCTTGCCGCTACTAAGCGCCTCAATAATGAGTGCACGGTTGCATTCACTCTTAGAGCCGGTTAGTTGAATAGTACCCTTTACCGATTTCCCTTTTTTTGTAAGAACTATGTTGTGCTTCATTTTAGATGTTTCAAACCCCTCCTACTTTTAAAGGAGGGGTATGTTAAGGCTTATGCGTGTGTAAGCTTTTCAGCTGCTTGCCCGGCTTCGTCCTTATTCATTATTTCTGTTTGCTTGCGGATAGACTCGCTATGGATCAGCTCCAGCAATTTTTCAGTGAACTCGGTGCTCAATTTAAGTGCTTTTGCGTAGTTGGTACGTTTATTTAAAATTTCGTCCCAGCGGTTAACCTGCAAAATGGTAATGTTGTTGTCTTTTTTATAATTGCCAATTTGCTCAACAATTTTCATACGCTCTGCCATTTTTTGGATCACCAAATCGTCTATGCGGTCTATCTGGTTACGCAATTCAGCAAGCTTATCATTCACTTCGGTGTTGCGCACTTCCGGTTTACGTAATGCAAGGTGATTGATGATCTCAACCAAAGCAGCAGGGGTAACCTGTTGTTTAGCATCTGTCCAGGCAACGGTAGGGTCAATGTGCGATTCTATCATCAAGCCCTGCATATCCAGGTCAAGCGCTTTTTGCGAAATGTAACCAATCAGGTCGCGGTTACCGGTGATGTGGCTTGGGTCGTTAATGATAGGCAAATCAGGCGCATGTGTTTTAAGGCTGATAGCCAGATCCCACATTGGTTCGTTACGGAACGCACTTTTCTCATGCGATGAAAAACCGCGGTGTATAGCTGCAAGCTTGGTGATACCTGCGTTGTTAACGCGCTCCAATGCACCAATCCATAAAGAAAGATCAGGGTTTACCGGGTTTTTAACCATTACCGGTACATCAACGCCTCTTAAAGCATCAGCAATTTCCTGTACGGTAAAGGGGTTTGCGGTAGAACGCGCGCCTACCCATAAAATGTCGACGCCTGCCGCCAAAGCTTCTTCAACATGCTTTGCCGTAGCAACCTCAACTGCGGTAGGCAGGCCGGTTTCCTCTTTAGCGCGTTTTAGCCACTCAAGGCCAATGCTTCCTATACCTTCAAACTCACCCGGGCGCGTACGTGGTTTCCAGATGCCGGCACGTAAGGCTGCAACTTTTCCGGTTTTTGCTAACAGGTGAGCTGTTGCTACCAACTGGTCTTCAGTTTCGGCGCTGCAAGGGCCGGCAATCAATAAAGGTTCACTTCCTGTTTTAATCCATGAACTTAGCGGCTGTATGTTCAAATTTAGTTTCATAAACTTTTTTTGTTTTACCGGGATTTACTGCTGCCAGCGCCCGGCGGGTTGCTATTTTTGTTAATATTTATGTTCTGTTATTTTTAAACGCTCTTTTTTATGTTGATGTAAGCCCTTTGAGGCTTTTCACCTTTCGAATTTTTGGGCGATGCGGTTTCCTCGTCATACCTCTCATACTCTCCTAAAATGTTAAAGTTTTGGGTGTATTTAAGTATCTGCCTTATGGCAGCATCATATTGTTTTTGCTCGTTCCATTCAATATCCACGTAAAAATTGTATTCGTTACGTTTACCCAAAATAGGCATTGATTGTATTTTGCTCATGTTAACGCCCTCTTCGGCAAAAATATTGAGCACCTTAGCCAATGAGCCAACCTGGTTGCTTACCTGGAAGCATAATGAAGCTTTGTTTGCCGGTTTTTTCACTACATTTTCGTGCGTGGTAAGGATCAGGAAACGGGTAAAGTTCTTTTTGTTCGATTCTATTCTGCGTTCCAATACATCAAGCCCGTAAAGCCTTGCAGCAAGGGTGTTAGCAATAGCAACGGTATCGGTAAGTTGCTGATCGCGTATGCGTTTGGCACATGCGGCCGTATCGCTGCTTTCAACTATCTGCAGGTGCGGGTATTCGTCAAAAAAATCCACACACTGCCTGATGGCGATAGGGTGCGAGGTAACATATTTTATATCCTCAAATTTAACACCCGGCAAAGCCATTAAGTGTAATTGTATGGGTAAATATATTTCGCCAACCACAGGGAAAGCATAACTAAGCAGCAAAGAGTAGTTAGGTAAAATGCTTCCTGCAATGCTGTTTTCAATGGCCATTACCACGTAATCGGCATTGTTGTTCTTTAATGCTTCAAAGGTTTGTTTAAACGAGTTGCATTCAACGGTCTCAATGTTCTCGCCGAAATATTTGAACGCAGCCTCTTCATGGAATGACGCGCGTATGCCTTGTATTGCAACTCTTGGTTTGTCGGATTTCATAAAATTCCTTTAAAGCAAAAAGTCCCGGTTGTTGGCCGGGACTTTTCAGTTTCTTATATGTTGTTAAAGCATATTAGTCCCGGCTCTTACTGTTAAAGTAAAAGTAGTAACCAAAAAAATATGCAGTGTTAAATTTCATTTTGTTTTTCTTCGTTGTAAATGTACAGGTAAAAATTAAATTGTCAATAGAAAATTTTATTTTTTCATAATTTTTTAACCTAAACAGAATTTTATTTGGAAAATTTTGATTTTACTTCTTTTGTTTTAAAATATAACGCATCTTTTGAAATTTACTGCTGATTTAAACGATCAAATAATACATTAAAATTCACTCAGCTTGTTTTAAATCTTTCAAAAGATCAAGTGAAGCACGTTCTAAATTGGTGTTGCCTTTGTTATAATTTCGCATCAGTATCACGGCATAGCCACTGTCTTGCTCAATGTTAAATTGGGAGGTATAACCAGGAACGCTGCCGTTATGGCCCACCACATTGAAAACCTTATTTTTAATGATCATTAAACCAAGGCCATACCTGCTGCTTGCAAGCGGGATATTTTGCATTTCGCGCAAGCTCTTCTCTGTTATGATGTTCGGTTTGCCCATTAGTGAAAGCACAAATTTTGACAGATCGCGTGGCGTAGAAAATAGGCCTCCATTAGGTACTCGGTAACCGCGGCCTTTTATTTCGAACAATGGTAAATCCGTATTTAATAAACCCTCTCTTTCATTATCCATTCCTTCCGCAAGGCGTGAAAATTTTTCTTTGGGTAAATCAAAATAGGTATCATTCATGTGCAATGGTTTCAATATACGTTCTTCAACCATTTGTGTATAAGATTTATCCGCCACCCGTGATATAGCCAAACCGAGTATGGCATAACCGATATTAAAATATAAATATTGCATACCGGGTTCATTTGCAAATAAGGTATTGGGAATACAATCCAATAATTTTCTCCCACTGGCTGGTCGGCCCAACATTAGATCTATCCATATCAGGCTCCCGTTTTAAACCCGATGTATGTAATGCCAGTTCCCTAAAGGTGATTTTATTATTTTCGTTATACCCATGTATGTTTTTAATTTCAGGAACAATGTTTTCAACCGGATCATCCAGTTTGATTTTTCCTTCCTCAACCATTTGCATTAGTAGCGTAGCCGTAAAAACTTTGGTAATTGAACCGATGCGATAAATAGTGCCGGTATCTGCAATTGCATCGTTTCTATAATGATCAGCATTACCAAAGGCTCCCGACCATATTATACGGCCATCTTTAATTACTGCGGCTGAAATACTGCCGTGCAATCCATCGGTTTGAACATTATTTACCAGCCTGGCACCAAATTGCGTTAATACAGGAACGATTTTAGGATTAAGCTGAGCAAAGCAAGGTTTGCAACAAGAAAAAATACCATTGCAAAAAAATAACGAAACTGTGATCTCATAACCGGTTATATGAGTGATCAATATTACAGTTTACTAATTGTCAGGTCAATAAGAATATTGTAACATGTATGAAATATACTCTGCTGACTAAAGCTATTGCTTATGCTGTTCCCAGTATTCCTTTTGAAGAACGCGGGCAGTTTGGGTGCTACCGTCGTGGCTCCATCCGGGCGGGTTAAAAAAATATTGCAATTTTGTTTTAAGGGTAGGGGCTTTCCGTACGTCGCTTAATAAAGCTTTCCATTCGTGAAAAAGAATATTTACTGGACCTAAATTTTCCGGCTGATGGGTAAGCCCGTATTTAACAGGCTCGGGCAGGTTTTCGTCCTGAAAAGTTCCAAATATCCGGTCCCAAATAATCAAAACCATGCCCATGTTTTTATCAAGATAGGGGATATTGGATGCATGGTGCACCCTGTGATGCGCTGGTGTTACAAAAATAAGCGCGTACCATTTAGGCAGCGGGATTTTATATTGTGTATGCACCATATTGCCATACAGCTGGGTAATAAGATAAGCGTATAAAATATCAACGGAATTAAAGCCCATTAACGCAAGGGGTAAGTAAAAAAATACGCGGTACAGCGGCTCAAAAACGGTTGAACGGAAACCGGTTGTAAAATTAAAATGCTCTGACGAATGATGCGTTACGTGTATGGCCCAAAATAAGCGGCAATAATGGCCGGTATAGTGCAGCGCCCAGTATAAAAAATCCTGAACCACTACCAATACTACCCAGTAAATTATGCCGTTGCTGATTTGAAAAAACCTGAACTGATAGAAAAAAGTAAGGATAAAAAATGTACTGCCGTTTACAGCAAGGTTTAGCAAAAAAGCAAGGGACGTAAGATAAATATTGGTCAGCGTATCGCGTTTCTCATAGTATTTGCGGTTTTCGCGATAACTGAACCACATTTCGCAAATGGTTAAAATTACCAGTAACGAAATAAGTATAACTGCTGTTTGTTGCCGGTGATCCAGATGGGGCATTTTTATAACGACGCGTAATATGTTAAACTTTCACAAAGTTCGTCATCTGTGCAAATATTGTCAAGCTGGCATTGTCCTATGCTTGTCAATAAAGTACAATTAATTTTTCCGTTTTGGTTCTTTTTATCTTTAAGCATAATAGAACACAACTCGTTATGGCTGGTTTCTTCAATCGTATACTTAGGATACAATCGATTTATTACACTTACTATATCGGCAAGTTCGACCTCTGCCAGGCCGGTTTTTTTGTAAGACAAATAAGCCTCACAGATCATGCCGATGGCTATCGCTTCACCATGTGTTAAAGGGTTTTCGTCATTAACCAGCGAATAGGTTTCAACTGCATGGCCAATAGTATGACCAAAGTTAAGCGCCTTACGAATGCCTCTTTCTGTAGGGTCTTCAATAACTACTTTATTCTTTAACTCTACAGACCTGAATACAAGCTCTGCAGATGGCAGGCTAAGATCGCTGTTCTTTAACGAATTCCAATAATCTGCATCAGCAATTAATCCGTGCTTAAGCATCTCTGCCAGGCCCGATAAGATCTGCCTTTGAGGTAAGGTTTTTAGAAAGTCGTAAGAAATAAAAACAGCCTTGGGCTGGGTAAACGTGCCTATGATATTTTTAATACTATCTATATCTATACCGGTTTTGCCACCGACAGACGCATCGACCTGCGAAAGCAAGGTAGTAGGGACATGGACAAAATCAATTCCTCGTTTAAATGTAGAGGCTACAAAGCCTCCCATGTCACTAATAACGCCGCCGCCAAGATTTATCAGCAAACTTTTTCTGTCGGCACCAAAGTCTATCAGCATTTTCCATATGCCAATACAAAAGTCAATGTCTTTACTTTCTTCGCCGGCGTTAATTTCTATAATATCAAAATTGTCCATGCCGTCAAAATGGGGTTTTACCATCGGCAGGCAGTATTGTGCGGTATTTTCATCCGTAAGGATAAAGAACCGGGAGTAGTGACCAAGGTTTACGAATTTTACCAGTTCTTCAATAGTGTTCTCAAAGAATATAGAGTAATTTTCGCTTTCAATAGTTTTCATACAATTAAATTATTCTGATAGTTTTACCGGCATATTCAACGGTGTCGCCTCTTTTTACTTTCAGGCGTTTGCGGTAATCTACCTGGCCGTTATATTTTACTTCGCCTTCTGTTACAACAATCTGCGCTTCGCCACCTGTTTGTACCAGGTTTGTAGCCTTTAGCAGCTGTATCATAGGTATATAATCGCCTGTTAAATTAAATTCTATCATGGGGTTGCAAAATTAAACTAATAACTGAATAATGTAATATGTTGCGCCGCATTTTATATTTTTGCAAACTTTTATCAGTGGGAAGTATACATTGTTCTTGTACAAGCAATGCTGGTTTTAAATAGTACTACCGCTGGGGTAATTTATTATGACGCAAAAAAACTTGTCTTTTGAAAATACGGAGATCGCGTTCCGTCACTCCTCCAATACCGATCTTAAACGTGCCTACTGGCTGTTTAGGGTTATCAATGTAAATTTTTTAGTAAAGATGGGCCCTCCTGTAACCAATTTTGCCATTAAAATTGGTTTACCTATTAAAGGGCTTATTAAGGCTACCATATTTAAACATTTTTGCGGTGGCGAAACCATTACAGAATGTAACCAGACAATCAAAAATTTAAATGATGGAGCTGTAGGAACGATCCTTGACTACTCGATAGAAGGGGAGGATGACGAACAGGTGTTTGACAGCACTCGAGATGAAATTATCAGAACTATTGAGCGCGCCTCGGTCGATAAGGCAGTTCCGATCACCGTTTTTAAAATTACCGGCGTTGGCCGTTTTTCCCTGCTTGAGAAATTGGATGCAGAAACTACATTGACAACTGCAGAACAGGCTGAATGGGATAAAGTGCAAGCCCGGGTTTTGGCTATTTGCGAAAGGGCTTTTGCAACGGATATCCCGGTTATGATAGATGCAGAAGAAAGCTGGATACAAAAAACCATAGATCAGTTAGCCTTAACCATGATGCAGCGCTTTAATAAAGATAAGGCTATAGTTTACAATACCTATCAGTTATACAGGCACGATAAGCTTGCTTCTATAAAGGATGATTATGCTACTGCTTTAAACAACAACTTTATACTCGGTGCTAAGTTGGTGCGTGGCGCTTATATGGAAAAAGAGCGCAAACGTGCAGGCGAAATGGGTTATCCATCACCTATACAACCTGATAAACAATCGTCGGATCAGGATTACGATGCTGCGCTTGATTTCTGCACCGATAATATTGACAAGATAGCGTTTGTAGCCGGTACACATAACGAAAATAGTTGCCGATTGCTGGCCGAATTGCTGGATAAAAAGAGAATAGACCATCAGCACAGCCACGTGTATTTTTCACAATTGCTGGGCATGAGCGATAACTTAAGCTTTAATTTAGCAGATGCCAACTATAATGTAGCTAAATACGTGCCTTATGGCCCAATAAAAGCTGTGCTTCCGTACCTGTTTCGCAGGGCGCAGGAAAATACAGCAATAGCCGGGCAAATGAGCCGTGAGCTAAGTCTTATTGTAAAAGAAGTTAAACGCAGGAAAATAGCTTAAACTTTTTGTTATTCGTCTTTAAAAAGCTTTTGGATAGAATCAGGCGCCGTCATTAAGTAAGTGTTTATTCCAAATTTTTTCGCAGTTGCAATATGCTGGGGGCTGTCGTCTATAAATAAGGTCTCTTGTGGGTTGAGGTTGTTTTCAGTTAGTACCTGTTCAAAAATTGATGCATCGGGTTTGCGTTTGCCTACCAAGTGCGAATAATAGATCTTTTCAAAAAGATGCTCGTTGCCGTCAAACCCGAATTCCTTTTTAATATAATCCATTATATGGTTATAATGGATCTCGTTGATGTTGCTTAAAAGAAAGGTGCGGTATTTACCTTTTAACCTCAACAGCAATTCATGGTTACCTTTTACTATTCCTACTAACAGGGCATTCCATGCAGTGTCAATTTGTTGGTCGGTTAAGTTATTGTTGTTTGCAATTTTTCTTATGTGCTCTCTAAAATCTTTTGCAGATATTTCGCCCCGTTCAAAATCATCAAAAACATTGTCTTGTACTTTATGCCCGTAAAAGGTATCAGCATTATTAATTCCAAGATCTTTCCAGGCTTGCTGGCTTTTTAAAAAGTCGAGCGTAAAAATAACGTTGCCGTAATCGAATATGATGTTTTTGATGTTTTCCATGGTTTAATTTAAATTTTGAGTTAAGTGTATCGTTGTCGCATAACCTATCGTATAGAGCAATAGGTTGTTGAGTTATTTATAAAAATTGTTACAAATATTGCCAAATTTCAAATTTATCATCCTCTTTATGAAAATTTCATAAAGGTTTGTTTATAATAAATTTTTATTAGGCGAAAATTGGCTCGCCTATATTTTGAAAAATTGTCTTAATATTGCAAAATCTAAACAAATTGCAGTCTAAGTGATTTTTCTTTCCTGCGGTTTTAAATTATATGAGAAGCAAAAAGCGAGTACTAATAATAATTTCATTTTTAATAATATTTATATCTGCTGGGAGCGTCTTATGCGTAAGGGGCCAAAGTTTACCGAGCGGTATACCGAGCAATTTATCGAGTGTAGATGTGAACACTTTGAGCGACGGCCAGATCCGTCAATTGCTGCAGCAGGCGCAGCAGGCAGGGCTGAGCGACAGCCAGCTGATAGAGCAGGCACAGAGCAGGGGAATGAGCATGGAGCAGACGGACCTGCTGCAGAAGAGGATAGATGAGATACGGAAGAAAGACGGACAGGGGGGCAGCACATCCTCGCTGGATACGGCCAGCCAGAGCGGCAGGAAAATGACGAACGCGCAGGACACGGTACAGAAGAACCGCCAGCAGAACATCTACAACAATTTAACACCCAAGATCTTCGGCTCGGAACTTTTTAAGAACGGGCCGGATAAATTTGAACCCAATTTGAAGATCGCCACCCCGCAGAACTACGTGGTAGGACCGGACGACCAGCTGAACATCAGCGTGTACGGCAAATCGGTAGCGAACTGGAAACCGCAGGTATCACCGGACGGGACGATCAACATCCCCGGGGTAGGTATCGTGAATGTAGCAGGTAAAACGATAGAACAGGCCACAGAACTGATCAAAAGCAGATTACGAGCTAATAACTATGCGATCGGCTCGGGCACAAGTGCCAACGTAAGCCTGGGCAGCATCCGCAGCATCCATGTGATCATCACGGGGCAGGCGGTAAAGCCGGGCACGTATACCCTTCCCTCGCTGGCCACGGTGTTCAACGCGCTGTATGTGGCAGGGGGGCCTACAGATAAAGGCAGCTACCGGCAGATCACGGTGATCCGTAACAACCGGGTAGTAAGGCGGCTGGACATCTATGACTTTTTAACCAAAGGAGAGCAAAGAGACAACATCCTGCTGCAGGACCAGGACATCATCCAGATCCCTACGTACCGTACCCGGGTAGAGCTGGCAGGCGAAGTAAAGATCCCGGGGCTGTTCGAGGTGCTTCCGGGCGAGCGCCTGAATGACATCATCGGCTATGCAGGCGGCTTTACCGACCAGGCCTATACGGCCAGGATCAAGGTAGAGCAGATCAGCGACCAGCAGAAAAGGATGACGGACGTGATAGAGAACGATTACAAGAGCTATACGCCGTTAAGAGGCGACAAGTACATCATCGAAAGGATCCTGAACCGTTATGAGAACAGGGTAAAGATCACGGGAGCGGTGTTCAGGCCGGGCAACTACGAACTGCAGAAAGGGCTTACGGTATCGGGACTGATCACGAATGCGGCAGGACTGAAGGAAGACGCCTTTACGGGCAGGGGAACGATCACGCGGCTGAATGCAGACAACAGCAGGTCGCTGATCCCGTTCAATGTAAAAAGCATCCAGAACAAAACAGCGGCAGACATTCCGCTTCAAAGGGAAGACAGCGTACACATCGTATCGATCTTTGACCTGCGGGATACGTATACGGTAGACATCAAGGGAGAAGTAAGGAAGGCAGGCAAGTATGCGTATGCAGACAGCATGACGGTAGCCGACCTGATCATCCGGAGCGGGGGCTTTGCAGAAGGAGCAAGCCCGAAGCGGATAGAAGTATCGAGGCGGATCAACAACAGCGACCCGACATCGAAGAACAGCGCGGTAGCACAGGTGTTCAGCGTGAACGAAGATGCGACGCTGAGCGAAGGCGCATCGAACTTTGTGCTGCATCCTTATGACATCGTATCGGTATACGGGCAGCCGGGTTATGAAAAGCAAAGAACGGTAAGGGTAGAAGGGGAGGTGATTTACCCGGGTTATTACACAATACAGCAGAAGACAGAGAAGATCTCGGACATCATCAAGCGGGCAGGCGGTTTGTCGGCCTCGGCAGATGTGGACGGTGGAACACTGAGGAGGAGCAACATAGCGATACTGGGGGTAGACAAGAACAAGGCAGACACGGCAGAGCTGCAAAGAGAAAGGATAGCAAGGCTGAACAGGCTGAAGCGCAACTACAAGGACTCGACGAACACGCAGCAGGACACGACGCAGCAGCGGAACAATTATGTAGGGATAGACCTGAAGAAGATCCTGGAGCAGCCAGGCAGCAGCATAGATTTGCTGGTAGAGGACGGGGATGACATCAGGATACCGAAGCAGCAGCAGATAGTGAGGGTGAACGGGGAGGTACTGTACCCGAGTGCGGTAGTATACAGCAAGGGGAAGAACTTTAAGAGCTATGTGCTGAATGCGGGGGGCTTTTCGCCGCAGGCATTAAAGCGTGGCGCTTATATCGTATATGCAAACGGCACGGTAAAGGGCACCACCAAGTTTCTGTTCTGGAACAACCACCCGGGTGTAAAACCGGGGAGTGAGATCTATGTACCAAAGAAACCTGCCCCAACGGGTGATGCCACAGCCAAGATCATCGGTTACATAACAGCCCTGGCTTCCCTGGCTGCCATCGTCTTCGGTATTGTTAGTTTGAATAAATAAGGAACACTATCTTTATTTAATAATGAATCAAAAAAATCAAGATTTGTCATCTGTAAGCCCCGAAGTTTCGGTTGTAGATTTAGTTGCAAAAATTAAATCTGGAATAGTATATCTGAAAAGTAGAAAAAAAGTAATTCTAACAATGTCAGTGATTGGATGTCTGTTAGGATTAGGTTATACCTTGCTTAAAAAAACCAATTATACCGCCACTTGCACATTTGTTCTTGAAGATGAAAAGTCTTCAGGTTTAGGGCAATTTTCTGGGATTGCATCATTAGCAGGTATAAATTTAAATGGTGACGGTGGAGGCGTTTTTCAAGGTGATAATATCATAGAACTATACAAATCACGTACTATGATAGAAAAGACTTTTTTAACTTATTGTATTTTTAACGGAAAAAGGGAATTGTTAATAGATCGTTATATAGATAGTTATCACTTGCGTGAGGAATGGAAAAAAAATTTATCCATTAAAAATATCAATTTTGACGGAAATGTTGACAAATTTAGTCGAAAGCAAGATAGCATTGTTACTGATCTTGTAGATTTATTTAACAAAAAAGTGTTAAATGTAACTAAACCTGATAAAAAACTCAGTATAATAAACGTTCAAGTTACAACCGAAGATGAAATGTTTTCGAAATTTTTTACGGAAACACTTGTCCAAAATGTAAATGACTTTTATGTACAAACACGTGTAAAAAAGCAAGCTCAAAGCGTTCAAATATTACAGCGACAGGCTGATAGTGTTAAAAATATGTTGAATAGCTCAATACATGGTGTTGCATCTGCTATAGATGCAGATCCTAACGCAAACCCATTGATGTCGACTTTAAGGGAAGGTTCGCAAAGAAAACAAATAGATGTACAAGCAAATAGCGCAATTTATAGCGAAATTGTTAAAAATTTAGAATTAGCCAAAATTGCTTTGCTACAGGAAACGCCTTTAATTCAAATTATTGATAAACCTGTGATGCCATTAGTAAGCGATCATGGAGGCAAACTAAAATCTATATTTTTAGGTACGTTTAGTGGTTTCTTTTTGAGCATAATCCTTATTTTTTGTATTCGAATATTTAAATTCTTTTTGACTTATAAATGAGCCTACATGTTCTAATAAAAGTAATTCACTATCAACGTATTAGTAAAAATGTTTCTTTCAAAAATTAAAACCTTTGTTGCTAATTTTTTTTCAAAGGGTCATGAACGAACACTTTTAGCGAAAAAAAATATTTTTATTTCTCTGCTGTTAAAAGGAATGAGCATAGCAGTTGGTTTTTTACTTGTTCCAATTACCATTAATTACGTTAATCCAACAAAATTTGGAGTGTGGCTTATATTAAGTTCAATTGTAAATTGGTTCAATTTTTTTGATGTGGGGTTAGCAAATGGACTGAAAAACAAAATCTCAGAAGCTAACGCATTTAAGGATAGTATTACATCACGTATCTATCTTAGTTCTGCTTATGCAATTTTAAGCATTATATCAGTGCTGCTTTTCTTACTCTTATGGATTGCTAATCATTTTTTGAATTGGAATTCCATTCTAAATATTTCTTATAAGTCGTTAAATAATCTAAAAGACTTAGTAATGATAATATTTAGCATTTTTTGCATACAATTTGTTTCTCAGATAATAAACGTTGTATTAGCAGGTTTACATGCTACGTTTAAAGTCTCAATTATTAGTTTCATATCACAATTTAGTTGTTTAATAACTATATATATTTTAACGAAACTAACTTCTGGTTCTTTGATATACTTGATACTCGGGTTAGGTGCTATTCCGTTATTAATTCAAGTGATAGCAAGTGTATGGTTGTATACTAACGAGTATAAATACCTCATGCCAAGTTTTTCTTTAGTTAATTTTAAGTATGCCAAAGAATTATTAAATACGGGCGGGTATTTTTTCTTAATACAAATAGGTTCGTTACTGCTTTTTGAAACTGATAATATCGTAATAACTCAAATATTTGGACCAGCACAAGTAACCACTTTTAATATTGCTTTCAAACTTTTTACTGTTATCATAAGTATTTTCACTATAGTTATGACTCCATTTTGGAGTGCCTTTACAGACGCTTATGTTAAAAATGATTTAGATTGGATAAAGTCCATTTTTAAAACAATTTATAAATATTGGCTTGTTTTAGTATTTTGTTGTGCGTTATTATGCCTAATATCAAGATTTATTTATCAAATTTGGTTGCCGCAAAATTTTTATGTTCCCATTTCATTAACCGTTACTATGGCGTTATATTCCGTAGGATTTTGCTGGATGATGATTCACTGTTATCTTTTAAACGGTATAAACAAGATTAGACTACAATTATATCTTTATATTATAAGCACCGTTATAAACATACCTATTTCTATTTTATTAGGTAGATGGCTTGGATTATATGGCGTTACTATGTCCAACGTTATCGTTTTATTTTATATGGGTGTGATTTTGTACATCCAATGTAAAAATATATTAAACGAAAGTGCCAAGGGAGTTTGGAATAGTTAATTAAAAAGTTAATAATGACAAATATTTATAGAGTTTTATACAATCAATTTGATTCTATAAAACTTTGGTTTACTTACAAAAGCAGGAGTGTTTATAAAAAATTTTATTACCCATATATTTTTAAGGCGCAAAATATTTATTATAAAGACATTCCTATTATTAGAGGCCCGTTAAAAATAATAAATAAGGGCAAATGTTTTTTAGGAAGTGGATTGGTTTTCAATAGTTCATTTCTTTCTAACCCTATGGGGTTAAATAAGCAATGTAGTATTTTCGTTGAAAAAAATGGCACTCTTAGGATTGATGATTATTCCGGCTTTTCTGGGGTTTCTATTTTTTGTAAAAATGATATTAAAATAGGAAAAAATTTATTCTGTGGCGGCAATGTTAATATTTGGGACACAGATTTTCATTCACTTAATTACCAATTAAGACGAACACACGATGAAGACTCAGTTAGCTCCGCACCTATTTTAATTGGGAATGATGTTTTTATTGGTGCGAATTCAACAATATTGAAAGGAGTTCGAATTGGAGACAGAAGTATTATTGGTGCTTGCAGTTTAGTTACAAAGGACGTACCGCCTGATCAAGTTTGGGCAGGTAATCCGGCTAAGTTTATCAGATATCTCCTATAAATGTATAAGTATTCAACAACAAACATTGCTAATGGCATATATTAACAAACTAAAATTTTTACCAAATTTACCTGTAATAAGTATTATATCGGTAACCTATAATGCGGAGGTTTATTTAGAACAAACTATTATAAGTATTATTAAACAGACTTATCAAAACATTGAATTAATTATTGTGGATGGTGGGTCAACTGACGGTACATTGGATATTATAAAAAAATATGAAGATAGAATATCTTATTGGGTAAGTGAACCAGATAATGGTATATATGATGCGATGAATAAGGCCTCAAAGGTTATCACTGGCGATTGGGTGAACTTCATTGGAGCTGGGGATATACTTTTAAATGTATTGCATAAAGTAGCACCAATGCTTGAAAAATCTAATTACATTTATTATGGCGACGTTTACCGAAATGATATATTAAAGGTATTCAACGGTAAATTCTCTGCTTTTAGATTTAGTCGTGTTGCAATTTGCCATCAGGCAATACTTTATCCCAGTAGTGTATTTAAAAAATATCAATACGATCTCAAATATAAAAGCACAAGTGATCATCATATCAATTTAATATTATACGGCGATAAATCCTTCAAATGGAAATATATCCCGGTTATTTTATGTGTTTACGAAGGTGGAGGTTATTCTGCAGTAAATAAAGATTTTCCTTTCATTAAAGACCGGATTTCAATTGTAAAGAAAAATCTTCCATTTATTGTTTATTTATATGCCGCATCAAGAAATTTTGTTTTTAAATTATTAAACCCCGATTATTTCAAGTAAATTGTATGGACTGGTGGCATTTTGGTTTATTGCTTAATGAAAATACTGTTTTATATTTATGGACGTTGTTATCAACGGCTATTTTTTATTTTGTAATTTACCGTAAGACGTTTTTGTCAATCTTAGACCCACTTGTTTTTAGTGTTATATTCTCTGCATTTGGCTTTTCAGTAGTTTTATTTTTGTTTATCACCAAAAGTATTGAAACCAAGTATCTAATATCTTATTTATTAACGCAATTTTCTTTTTTTGGCGGGTACTTCACTCTTCAAAGTTTACGAAAAAATCAAATACTTGAGTATCCCCGCCAATTGATTGTTTTTGTTGACGAAGACTTGTTTATTAGAATTTTGTTCATTGTTTGTGCATCTTTATATATATTTATTCAATTAATTAGTTACGCATTAGTTGGAATACCTCTATTTATCGGAACACATATTGATTTGTATACTGGTGCCGGTGGTTTAGGAATACTTGGACGTTTAATAGACGTTTTGAAACCAATTACTATTTATTTATTGATACATTACACATTTACAAAAACCTCATCAATTACATTTTACGTTTATAAAAATTCAATTTTTTTTTTATTACTGATTTTTTTTGCTCTTTCTGGGAGCCGAAGTGAGTTTCTAACAATAGGCCTAATTTTTTTCTGTTATCTTATTTTAAACGGTTATAAACTGGGAGATTATTTCAAAAAAATCAGGAGATATGAGCTGATAATATTATTGTGTGGATTGTTTTTTATTTTTTTTACAATTTCGTTTCAATCTAATAATAGCGGCAGCGATACGAGTGGATTAGCCATTTTTTTATTTAGGTTAGTGGCGTCAGGAGATGCCTATTATTTTTCCTATCCTAACGGTTACATTGAAAACTTGAGTCATGCCAAGCCCTTTTTAGCTTTATTTGGAGATATTTTTAGTACCTTAAGGATAATCCCAAGAGAGCAACAGCCCGTTATATTAGGATATCAACTCTATCAGCTTTATGGACAATCTGATACAATAATGGGACCTAATGCTAGGCATAATGTTTTTGGATACGTTTATTTTGGATTTTATGGTAGCATTTTATTTTCTTACATTTTGGGTTTTTCTCTTAGCTTTGTTCGCAACAAATCGTTTTATTTTTTTAGAAAAACTACATTGGGACAAATATTATTTGTTCTCTTATATACAAACTTTGCGGTAATTGAAACCGACCCGCCAATGATAATTTCAAATTTGGAGAACATTCTGCTGCTATTGCCTGTCATTTTGATAGTCAGTATTTCATCTTTCGTACTTATATCAAATTTTTATAAAAAGGATTTCGATGTGAGTAAAATTTCTTAAATGTTGACTATAAAACTGAATATTTTAAAAAAACTTCGAATATGTTTATTTTTTCTGCTTTAAGTTTGGAGTTGTATTTTTCAATTCTCTTTTTTAAAGGTAAATAAAAAGTAGTCAAATATTTTTGATGAGTAACAGCTTTAACTCTGAGGTAATGCAGCCGTTAATTAGTATAATTACTGTTAATTTTAATTCTGGCAGTACGTTAGAAGATGCCATTTTAAGTGTTTTAAATCAAACCTATGCTTTTATTGAATTTATAATTATTGATGGAGAATCTACTGATAATTCAAAAGAGATTATAATTAAGCATCAACAAAGTATAGCTTACTATGTAAGTGAACATGATAATGGAATTTATGATGCGATGAATAAAGGGTTGAAGGCAGCCAACGGCGACTGGGTTTATTTTTTAGGTGCAGATGACGTGATTTTTGACAACGACGTTATAGCCAATTTAGCAAGGCAGTTTACCGATAAGAATGCAATATATTTTGGTAACGCTGTATTTAAAAATGCGAACCGATTGTATGATGTGGATGTAAGTAAATGGTTTTTATGCATTAAAAATTTATCTCATCAAACACTTTTCTATCCAAAACAAGTTTATAAAAACAAAACCTACAATTTAAAATATAGACTTTTTTCAGACCATATCTACAATATAAGCCTATTTTCAGAGAAGGAGTATGAATTTATTCATTTACCTGTTACAGTGGCTATTTATAATGATGCGAACGGTAGTAGTGCCGAAGGAACTGACCCTTTTTATTTCGACGATTTACCAATTATTTTATGGAATAACTTTGGTAAGAAATACGCCATTTATGTCTACGTAAGATTTAAAATATTTAAATTGAAAAGGAAGTTTTTGAAAAAAAAGAAATAAGATGCACAGTAATTTGCAGATACAAACCTTGGATTTAGGAATGGAAACAACAGATAATATGCTACCTATAGTTATAGTTTTAATGGCTACCTATAATGGAAGCAAATATCTTGTTGAACAAATTGAGAGCATTAAAAATCAAACTTATAAAAACTGGGTATTGGTAATACGTGACGATGGATCAAATGATGATACTTTGAGCATTATTAACGAATATGCGGAGGCTAACAAAAATATAATTTTAGTTTCCAAAAAAAAAGGAACTGAATCTGGCGCATGTGCAAACTTCTCTGCCCTATATACATGGGCGAAGGAAAATTTAAATCCAGAATATATAATGTTTTCTGATCAGGATGATATTTGGAAACCGCGAAAGATTGAATCGACTTTTAACTTAATGCGGGAAATAGAAATGAAATTTGACTCGCCTTTATTAGTTTACAGCGATTTGGAATTAATCAACGAAGAGGGCAGAAGTTTAAATTTATATATTGACGTACTACCAGAAATAACCTTAAATCGGGTAATTGCACAAAATTATTGTTTTGGATGTACTTTGTTATTAAATAAGAAACTTATTGAGTTAATTAAAGAAATCCCTACAGATGCTGAAAATCACGACTATTGGGTAGCTTTAGTTGCAGTGGGATTAGGAAAAACCCTTTTTCTAAAAAATTCTGAAATATTATACAGATTACACAGCAACAACGTATCATCGCAAGGAAATTCTTCAAAAAGCCGTTTAAAGCGTTATACCAAAGGATTTGAATCTGAAGTGGGGAAATTAGGATTGCGAATAAGAATGTTAAAAACCTTTTTTGAGTTTTATCATGAAAAACTGAGTGAGGAAAACCAAAGGATGCTTTATGACTATATAATCAGTTATGAAAAAGGCTTTATAAATGTATTAATGAATCTTAAGAAATATAAAATAATAAGAATCAATTATGTACAAAATGTCGCATTTTTATTTTTAATCATGAAGTTTTTATGGAACCAGAGGCAGACAAAACCCGTTAAATAAATTTTACTTAAGCTCTAAAAGTAAGCACATATAAGTCAAAAATTTTTAACAAGTTTATTGTTTAAATTTCATTGACATTTTAGTGAAAATGAAATGTTAAATATATATACAGAATTAACAATTACAATTTTTTGTTAATCAACGCTCAATGGAAAACGAATTAAACATTTATTTGGACACTATAGTATTTAGAATTCAGAAGTTTGGAGGGGCATCTACTTATTGGAAAGAGTTAGTGATTAATTTTATAAAATATGCTCATGTGAATCTTGTTGTACAATCAGCTGATCTTGACAAACTCAATTCTGACGGACAGTCTGTATTTAAACAGATAAAAAATTTAGAAAACTTTATTGTCGAAGACAATTTACCCACATCGATTTTGAGGTATTTACCGTTTACTAAGCGGTTGCCACCAAAGTCTATTTATCATTCCAGCTATTACAGAACTTGCTTTCAGCGAAGTGTTGTAAATATATTCACTATACATGATTTTACACATAAAAAGGGATATGCCTCCAAATTTCCAAGAAAATTGGTTCATATTGGTTTAACATCATTAGGTCTTAGAAACGCCGACGGTATTATTTGTATATCTGAAAATACAAAAAAGGATCTGTTACATTATTATCCTTTCATTTCAGAAGATAGTATTAGGGTAATATACCACGGCGTAAGCGATAATTATTATCCGCTATTAAAAAATTATGATCAAACTTTTAGAGGGCTATTTCAGCTTGATAATGACTTTGTTGTCTTTGTGGGTAAACGTGACGGTTATAAAAAATTTGAAGTTGTTGCAAAAGCTTTAAAAGAACTTACATCTTTCAAGTTGATAATTGTTGGTGGCGGCCCTTTCTCAGAATCAGAATTAATCAATCTCGAAATAAACTTAAAGAATAGGTTTTTTAAGATAGATGATGTTAATAACAATGAATTAAATATACTTTACAACTACGCTTATGCATTAATCTATCCTTCTATATATGAAGGTTTTGGATTTCCTGTGATAGAAGCAATGCGTGCCGGATGCCCGGTTATTACTACTAATTTATCGTCTATACCGGAAGTTGCCGGTGAGGCAGCATTTTATATGGATGAAATATCTTCTGAGGGAGTTATTAAACAAATGAATAAGTTAAAGAATAGTAACGTTCGGGAGAAAATGATAAAAGAAGGCTTTGAACAAAGCAAAAAATTTAGTTGGGAAAAGTGTTTCGAAGAAACTTTTGACTTCTATAAAGCCACCTACAAGAAAAAAATAAATTGATTTGCTAATATTAAAAACTGTAAACCACTAACAAATTAATGTTTTTCAAAATTTCTTGGTTTTTACAAACCATATTAACACGTTTAACAGTAAAACATATAGGATTTATGTCTTACTTAGCCAAACCTACTTTCATATATGGTGGTAAGCGTATAACTATTGGTAACAAAGTAAGAATATTTCCAGGAGCAAGAATGGAAACTCATCGTAATGGTTCGATAATAATAAAAGATAATATTTCAATAGGTCAAAATTTTCATCTTATAAGCTCAGATACCCAATTAGTATTGGGTGCCAATACTACAATTTCCGGTAATGTGTTTATAACAAACGTAGATCATAATTATACACAAATTGGAGTGCATATTCTTGAGCAGGATTACATAGCAAAAATTACTAATATAGGCGAAAACTGTTTTATAGGTTACGGAGCAGCTATACAAGCGGGTACATCAATCGGTAGGCAGTGTATTGTTGGTGCTAACTCTGTAGTAAGAGGTGTTTTTCCGGATTATTGTGTTATAGCAGGAATTCCCGCCAAAATTTTAAAAAAATACAATTTTAATACGAAAAACTGGGAAAAAACAGACTCTAAGGGTAACTTTATTATATGAAAGACAAAATACTTATAACAGGGGGAGCTGGGTTTATAGGGTCTAACCTCGCACTAAAACTAATTGAAAAAGGTTACGATGTGACCATACTTGACAATCTCTCTGAACAAATACACGGTAATGATCCAGAAATAACATCACCACTATTTAATTCTATAAAAAACAGGGTCAATTTTATTAAAGGATCGGTAACATCTGAATTTGATTTAAAAAGAGCAATAAATAATCAGAATGTGATTGTACATTTGGCTGCGGAAACTGGTACTGGTCAGTCAATGTACCAAATAGAACATTACACAAATGTAAACATTGGCGGTACAGCACTTATGTTGGATCTTCTTACAAATACTAAACATGACGTAAAGAAAGTTGTAATAGCATCTTCAAGGTCTATTTATGGGGAGGGCAAATACCTAAGTGAAGAATTAGGTATTGTATATCCAAAGCATCGTACCGATATTTATATGAAAAACGGGGATTTTGAAGTGAAACATCCTGGTTGTAAAACCGTTCTAAGAGTTACAGCTACAGATGAAGATTCAAAAATACATCCTTCATCTGTCTATGGAATAACTAAGCAAAGTCAGGAACAAATGGTAATGACTGTTTGTCCCACTATAAATGTTTCCGCTGTTGCTTTCCGTTATCAAAATGTTTACGGACCAGGTCAATCACTTTCTAATCCTTACACTGGTATATTGTCCATATTTTCTACTCTAATCAAAAATGGGAAAGACATTAACGTGTTTGAAGATGGTAAGGAAACCCGCGACTTTGTTTATATAAACGATGTTGTAGATGCTACGATTCTTGGAATTGAAAAGGAAGAGGCTAACAATGAGATTTTCAACGTTGGTACAGGTGTTCCGATAGAGGTAAATGCGGTTGTTGCTGAGTTATTGAAAAATTACAATACAGATGTACCTGTAAAAATAACAGGTAATTATCGATTAGGTGATATAAGGCATAATTATGCAGATCTTACAAAAATCAAAGACCTTTTAGGATTTACTCCTAAAATTAACTTCAAAGAGGGTATAAAATTTTTTTGTCAATGGGTAAATGGTCAGGTGATAAAGGAAGATAAATATCAACAATCGATAGATGAGATGAAACAAAAAGGATTATTTAAATAATGAGTTTAAAGGAGAGATCAGTTTTATTTATTAGCCCGGCTTTTTTTGGCTATGAAATATCTATCAAAGAAGCAATTATTGAAAATGGCTACAATGTAGATTATTTTGATGAACGAACTTCAAATAATTCGTTTTTAAAAGCAATTTTTCGAGTAAAGAAAAATTTGCTTAATGGCTTGATTAACAATTATTATAAAGGAATCTATAATCAAATTAAAAATAAGAGATACGATTTTTTTTTATTGATAAAAGGTGAAGTAGTTCCCGAATGGTTTATAATCGATTTCAAAGCGCTTAATCCAAAAGCAAAATTAGTTTATTATACTTATGATTCTTTTAATAACAATAACGCCAACTCGATTTATATTTTAAAGTATTTTGATTCTTGTTTTAGTTTTGATTTTGAGGATGTAAAAAATAATAGTCGCCTGAAATTAAAGCATTTATTTTATTCTAAAGAATATGCTGTAGAATCAAATGATTTTACAAATAAACAATTTACAATTTCTTTTGTGGGCACTTTGCACTCTAATCGTTATAACACCATTAAACGCTTATTCAGTAATTTCGATAATACTTATATTTTCTACTACCTGCCGGCCAAATGGTTATTTATATGGGATAAGATTTCTAAAAAAACCTACAGAAACATTAAATGGTCGGAAATTAGCTTTAATAAACTAACAAAAATACAGGTAGCCGAAATTTTTAGAGCTTCTAAAAGCATTTTGGATATTCAAAGATTTGGACAAACAGGGTTAACAATGAGAACGTTTGAAGTGTTAGCGTCCGGTGCAATTTTAATTACAACAAATCCATACATTAAAATGGCTGATTTTTATGATGAATCAAATATTATCGTGTTAGATAATCTGAGTTCGCCGTTAAATGCTGAAGTGATCAGAGAAAAAATAAAAGACAATAAATTTCGAAAAATTTATCAGCATACATTATTTGAAAAAAACTTTGTAAATAATTGGGTAAAGGAATTTTTTGAGTAATAACCGCTTTTGGTAATATGTCAATACATATTTATGATTTTATTCGTTTTTCCCAAATAGTAGTAAAACAATACGTTTACAAAAAAACCGACGATTTTAATTGATGCGCACGTAGCTTATGAGAAAAATATACTTTATAATAATAATTTTGGTGAATATATCTTTAACGGCTTTTGCCCAAACAATGCCCGTTGGTGATTATTCTGAAACCATAGCTCGTCGCGATCAGATTTTAGGATTTAGTAATGATCTGTCATCATTTTGTGTGCGTCCTGTTAGTAGCGCTTTTAATAGTGTTGTGGATACGGACTTAATACATATGATAGGTAGTAAAAACTACATCCATAACGTTAAATTTCTAGGTGAACCGGTTGTTGTAAAGGTGCTGCCTTTTACTTGGCTAAGTGATTATAATTCTAAATTACCTTCTGGCTATAATAATGGGCCTCTTTACCCAAATGTAGGATATCAGTCAATGATAACAGGAGGAGTATTTATTAAAGCGGGTATATTAAATATTCAATTTAAACCAGAAATAGTTCATGCCGAAAATAGTCCGTTTTTAACTTTTGCTGATGTGCAGGCAAATTATAAATCAGGTCTTATTGGGGCTTTTTATCAAAAAATTAATGGATTGGACGCACCAGAACGATTTGGCCCCTATGGCATTACCCACGCTGGTTTAGGACAGTCAAAAATAACGCTAAGCTATGCAGGCGTTGAATTGGGAGTTTCCACAGAAAATATGTGGTGGGGGCCGGGTATTCAAAACTCTATCATGATGAGCAATTCTGCGCCCGGCTTTGTTCATTGGACGTTTAATTCAACCAAACCACTAAAAACATATATTGGATCTTTTGAATGGCAGTTAATCGGCGGGATATTAAATCAGTCGGGTTATACGCCTTATGATCCGGGCCATTTAATTTATGGAAGCGATGCAGATTATATTCCAAAGCCAAAAGTGTCAAGATATTTATCTGCTTTCACAGTAAACTGGCAGCCAAAATGGATATCTGGCCTTTATATAGGTGCTTCTGCTTATGACTATTTAGACCGTGATTCTACTTATAAGGGAAAAAGTTTTGTAAGAAGAGTACTTCCTGTTTTCCGCCCGTCATCTGATGTACAGAATCAAACAACTATAAACGGCAAGGCTATTGGCGATGGACAGGATTTTGCATATTCGGCATATGTACGCCAGGTGTTGCCTAAGTACAATGCAGAAATTTATTTTGAATTTGCACGTAACGACCAAGCGGCAACAATTACTGATTTCTTTTTAGAGCCGGAGCATTCGTCAGCATATACTATAGGTGCACGCAGATTATTTACTATTGGCCAGGATAAATATATACAGGTAGCTGCCGAAGAAACTCATTTGCAATTGCCGGATACCTACCTGGTTAGGCCCGAACAATCATGGTACGAACATATCATTAGCCCAAGAGATGGTTATACAAACGAAGGCCGTTTTATTGGTGCCGGCATTGGCCCGGGCAGTAATAGCCAGATAATTGATGTTAGTTACATATCTGGTCATAATTCGTTTGGCGTAAGTTTTGAAAGATTTGTCCATGACAACGATCTTTATTATGAGGCTTTTATTAATACTCAAAATTTTAGTTCACATTGGGTTGACTTGGTTAATACATTTTATGCTAATTTAAAGTTTAAAAAATATCTTATCTCCACCCAGATCGCCCCCGTATATGTATTTAACTATGAATACTTGCATGGCAATATGTTCAATTTGCATGGAAGGCTAACACTAACTTATTACTTTGATTGAGTTTAAAGTCTTCTTTTAACACAATAATTGAAACCTAAATTTTATAGATTACACAATCTATCCATGAGAAGCAAAAAACGAGTACTAATAATAATTTCATTTTTAATAATATTTATATCTGCTGGGAGCGTCTTATGCGTAAGGGGCCAAAGTTTACCGAGCGGTATACCGAGCAATTTATCGAGTGTAGATGTGAACACTTTGAGCGACGGCCAGATCCGTCAATTGCTGCAGCAGGCGCAGCAGGCAGGGCTGAGCGACAGCCAGCTGATAGAGCAGGCACAGAGCAGGGGAATGAGCATGGAGCAGACGGACCTGCTGCAGAAGAGGATAGATGAGATACGGAAGAAAGACGGACAGGGGGGCAGCACATCCTCGCTGGATACGGCCAGCCAGAGCGGCAGGAAAATGACGAACGCGCAGGACACGGTACAGAAGAACCGCCAGCAGAACATCTACAACAATTTAACACCCAAGATCTTCGGCTCGGAACTTTTTAAGAACGGGCCGGATAAATTTGAACCCAATTTGAAGATCGCCACCCCGCAGAACTACGTGGTAGGACCGGACGACCAGCTGAACATCAGCGTGTACGGCAAATCGGTAGCGAACTGGAAACCGCAGGTATCACCGGACGGGACGATCAACATCCCCGGGGTAGGTATCGTGAATGTAGCAGGTAAAACGATAGAACAGGCCACAGAACTGATCAAAAGCAGATTACGAGCTAATAACTATGCGATCGGCTCGGGCACAAGTGCCAACGTAAGCCTGGGCAGCATCCGCAGCATCCATGTGATCATCACGGGGCAGGCGGTAAAGCCGGGCACGTATACCCTTCCCTCGCTGGCCACGGTGTTCAACGCGCTGTATGTGGCAGGGGGGCCTACAGATAAAGGCAGCTACCGGCAGATCACGGTGATCCGTAACAACCGGGTAGTAAGGCGGCTGGACATCTATGACTTTTTAACCAAAGGAGAGCAAAGAGACAACATCCTGCTGCAGGACCAGGACATCATCCAGATCCCTACGTACCGTACCCGGGTAGAGCTGGCAGGCGAAGTAAAGATCCCGGGGCTGTTCGAGGTGCTTCCGGGCGAGCGCCTGAATGACATCATCGGCTATGCAGGCGGCTTTACCGACCAGGCCTATACGGCCAGGATCAAGGTAGAGCAGATCAGCGACCAGCAGAAAAGGATGACGGACGTGATAGAGAACGATTACAAGAGCTATACGCCGTTAAGAGGCGACAAGTACATCATCGAAAGGATCCTGAACCGTTATGAGAACAGGGTAAAGATCACGGGAGCGGTGTTCAGGCCGGGCAACTACGAACTGCAGAAAGGGCTTACGGTATCGGGACTGATCACGAATGCGGCAGGACTGAAGGAAGACGCCTTTACGGGCAGGGGAACGATCACGCGGCTGAATGCAGACAACAGCAGGTCGCTGATCCCGTTCAATGTAAAAAGCATCCAGAACAAAACAGCGGCAGACATTCCGCTTCAAAGGGAAGACAGCGTACACATCGTATCGATCTTTGACCTGCGGGATACGTATACGGTAGACATCAAGGGAGAAGTAAGGAAGGCAGGCAAGTATGCGTATGCAGACAGCATGACGGTAGCCGACCTGATCATCCGGAGCGGGGGCTTTGCAGAAGGAGCAAGCCCGAAGCGGATAGAAGTATCGAGGCGGATCAACAACAGCGACCCGACATCGAAGAACAGCGCGGTAGCACAGGTGTTCAGCGTGAACGAAGATGCGACGCTGAGCGAAGGCGCATCGAACTTTGTGCTGCATCCTTATGACATCGTATCGGTATACGGGCAGCCGGGTTATGAAAAGCAAAGAACGGTAAGGGTAGAAGGGGAGGTGATTTACCCGGGTTATTACACAATACAGCAGAAGACAGAGAAGATCTCGGACATCATCAAGCGGGCAGGCGGTTTGTCGGCCTCGGCAGATGTGGACGGTGGAACACTGAGGAGGAGCAACATAGCGATACTGGGGGTAGACAAGAACAAGGCAGACACGGCAGAGCTGCAAAGAGAAAGGATAGCAAGGCTGAACAGGCTGAAGCGCAACTACAAGGACTCGACGAACACGCAGCAGGACACGACGCAGCAGCGGAACAATTATGTAGGGATAGACCTGAAGAAGATCCTGGAGCAGCCAGGCAGCAGCATAGATTTGCTGGTAGAGGACGGGGATGACATCAGGATACCGAAGCAGCAGCAGATAGTGAGGGTGAACGGGGAGGTACTGTACCCGAGTGCGGTAGTATACAGCAAGGGGAAGAACTTTAAGAGCTATGTGCTGAATGCGGGGGGCTTTTCGCCGCAGGCATTAAAGCGTGGCGCTTATATCGTATATGCAAACGGCACGGTAAAGGGCACCACCAAGTTTCTGTTCTGGAACAACCACCCGGGTGTAAAACCGGGGAGTGAGATCTATGTACCAAAGAAACCTGCCCCAACGGGTGATGCCACAGCCAAGATCATCGGTTACATAACAGCCCTGGCTTCCCTGGCTGCCATCGTTTTCGGTATTGTTAGTTTGAATAAATAGTTTCGGAAGGCTGGAACTAAAAAAAGTTATATGGATAAAATCGAAAATCTTGAATCAGACGAAATAACCGTAAGGGAGTTGATGTCGAAATTTAAGGCAGCAATTCGTTATATAAAAAAAAAGAAGAGAACTTTATTGTGGTTTTCAATCGCCGGCTTTTTGATAGGGGTTATATATTCATTTGTGCAAACTCCTGATTATAAGGCTGTATCAACCTTCGTATTGGAGGAGTCAAGCCATAGCGGGGGTTTTTCTTTGGGATCCGTATCAAGTTTAGCTTCACTTGCAGGGATAGATATAGGTAGTGGTTCTGAAAAAGGTCTTTTTCAAGGCGATAATATCATGGAACTGTATAAGTCGCGATTGATGATTCAGAAAACGCTTTTGTCTATAGCGGAAATTGATGGCAAAAACCAGTTGCTGATAAACCGGTACATGGAAGACAACAAACCGTCATGGCCGTTTGGAAAAAACGATCAGATAAAAAATTTAAACTTCACCGGCGATTCCAAAAAATTCTCCCGCAAGCAAGACAGTGTTTTGCGAGAAATGGTAAAATACTTTAATAAACACATTTTAACTATTACCAAGCCGGATAAAAAACTAAGCATTATCAAAGTAGAAGTGAAATTTAAAGATGAGATTTTCGCTTCCTTGTTTAACCAAATGCTTGTTCAGAACGTAAATGATTTTTACATACAAACGCAAACCCGTAAAACATCACAAAGTGTTAAAGTACTACAAAGGCAGGCCGATAGCGTGCGTAATATTTTAAACAGCTCTATAGGCAGGGTTGCGGCTACTTCAGATGCAAATCCTAATCCCAACCCTACAATAAAGTCGCTTTCTGCAAATTATCAGAAAAGACAAATTGATGTCCAATCTAATTCTGCCATATATAGCGAAATAGTAAAAAATCTGGAGGTTTCTAAAATCTCTTTACGGCAGGAAACCCCATTGATACAATTAATAGATGAACCTATTTTGCCGCTTGATAACGATAAAACAGGCAAAATAATGGCAGGGATAATTGGAATTCTTGCGGGTGCATTTTTAGGCTTATTGTATATTGTATTCAATAGGTTTTATATTTTCGTTAAAAATTCGTAATTCATTGATATTGAGTTGAACGCTACCAGGAAGAACTACGTTTTTAATCTCATATTAACCGGCTTTAATATTATTTTTCCGGTTGTAAGTTTTCCTTACGCCGCAAAAGTACTTGGACCTGTAGGAATTGGTAAAGTGCAGTTCATTATGTCCTTTACGCAATATTTTGCATTGATAGCTGCATTAGGCATTCCAATTTACGGTGTAAGGGTAATTTCTCAGGCTGTTCATGACAAAAAGTTGCTTTACGCCGGTTTAAGCCAACTGCTTTCTATACATGTAATATGCAGTATACTATTTACCGCTTTATACGTTGTGTCTATATTTGCATTTCCATTTTTTAAGGCAGAAAGATCATTATACATTTTAGCAGGACTTAACATATTAATGGGCTTCACCTCTATCGACTGGTATTTCTCTGGTGTAGAAAATTTTAGGCTCATAGCCATCAGGTCTGTAACTGTTAAAGCGATTTCATTAGTTTTCCTCTATTTGTTCGTAAAAACCAAAGCTGATTATAGCATATACCTTTTTATAAGCATATTTTCATTGTTAGGCAATAACATCATAAATATACTCTCTGTAAGCAGGTCTATTAAATTAGGCTTAAGCGGGTTAAAACAGCATTTAAAACCATTGATGTACACATTTGGCACAACGGTAGCAACCAGTATGTATACAATGCTCGACTCTATTTTAATAGGTTTTTTTTCAGATGAAAAAGCGGTTGGGTTATATACTGCGTCAATAAAATTGACAAAAATTTCAATACCATTTATAATATCCTCCGCAACAGTACTAATGCCCCGTATATCAAAATTATTTGCATCTTCAGATAGTGAGGGTTTGGATATAATTCTAAATAAGTCTTTTTCGTTTATCGCTGTTCTTGCTGTTCCGGTTTGCATTGCATTGCTTTTTCTGGCACCTCAGCTTATCTATATATTTTCCGGAGTTCAATTTACCGAGGCTATATTAACAATGCAGCTATTGTCGCCTTTAGGTCTTATAATAGGCTTGGGCTATTTCTGGGGATTTCAAATATTGATACCTGCCGGAAAGGAGCGGGAAATGATGATCGCCGTTATGATAGGTATGATAGTAAATCTTTCTTTAAATTGTTTTTTGATACCTGTTTACAGACAAAACGGAGCCGCTTTTGCGAATATAATATCAGAACTGATTGTTACGCTTGGGTATATGTTTTACGCATATAGGGCGATAAGCTTCAAAATCTCTCACAGACCCTTAGTCTTAAACATTATTGCAACAATACCCTTTATAGGGGTGGTGTTTTTATGCCATCTTTTAAAATTGAACGTTTACTACACAATTGCATTATCGTCTATAAGTGCATTATGCTTTTATTTCGGTATTCAAATAAAGATTTTTAAAAACAGCGTGGTTCTTGAGTATTACAATGAATATTTATTGAAACGCAAAGCGAATGTTTAGGAAAAATACTTCGGTAATAATGGCCACTTATAATGGAGAAAAGTATCTTGAAAAGCAACTTAATTCCATTTTACTGCAGCAGTTAAAACCCGACGAGATTATTGTGTGCGACGATGGATCAACCGATAATACAGTACAGATTATAGAGGCTTTTAAACAACGTTTAAACGTCAAGTTATTTGTGAATGAAACTACATTGGGTGTAGTAGGCAACTTTAAAAAGGCAGTTAGTCTTGTAACTAAAGGCAATTGGATCGTTTTTGCAGATCAGGATGATATTTGGGTTCCTGAAAAACTAGAAACGCTTGCCATTGAAATGGACCGTTTAGATGATGATATTACGCCGGCTTTGGTTTATTCAGATCTGTCTGTGATTGACAAAGACGATGATCTTATTTATTTATCGTTCTGGGATAAGCAACAGATAAAACCCGATAAAATTAAATTATCTACTTTATTATACGGCAATGTAGTAACGGGATGCACCATGATTATTAACCATGCAATGGGCAAGGCCTTTCAGGCAATGGATTGTGATTGTTTGCATGATGAATGGATAGCGTTAATAGCTTATACAATTGGAAAGGTAAAGTTGCTAAATGAAAAATTAGTTTTATACAGGCAGCACAACAATAACATTACATTTGCATCTGTTGAAAATGAAACAAAGCCAAATGATTTGGCAAATATAGTTACGTATTTATCGGGGAGCGAAAAGTTTCTACAATACCAATTTAATTTGGCGAAATGTTTTTTTAATAGCTATCATCATAAATTAAATAAAAGCCAGACTAAAATTTTTCAGCATTTCTTTAACCAAGAAAATAAAGGTTACTTGTTACAAAGAATAAACAGACGCATTACCTATTTATAAAATACATTGGAGAAGCAAGACGAAAAAAAACTTGCCGGATGTATAATCTTATATCATCCGGACGATGATGTTATAAAAAATATTAGCAGTTATATAGATCAGATACATGTACTTTATGTAGTTGACAATACCGAAACGGTTTCTCTGCAATTAAAAAACAAGTTATCGGCACTTAGTGAAAAAATTATTTATTTACCTCAATACAAAAACATTGGGATTGCAGCAGCTCTGAATTTTGCAGCGGGTATGGCTTGCAAAAACGGTTACAGGTCCATGCTTACCATGGATCAGGATTCTTCTTTTTTGGGTGATGAATTTTTTTGTCTTTACAAAGGTTTAGCTAGCGATAAAAAGGAGAATATAGGTTTGTTAGCTGCATCTTATACTGCTGATTATGATAGATGGCAAAAACCTTTTAACAGCAATTTCAACGAAATACATTATGCCGTTACCTCTGGCAACATTGTAGATTTAAATGCCTGGATAAAAGTAGGGAGATTTGAAGAAAAGCTATTTATTGACGAGGTAGATCATGAATACTGTCTTAAACTCCGTAAAGCCGGTTATAAGATATTGATAAGCAAAAGTATCTTAATGAAACACGTTATCGGCGAGTTTTATAGTATGGAGGAAGAAGATCTGATTAAGAAAACCGAGTTGAAAATACATCATCCATCAAGATATTATTACATGTCTCGTAACGTACTGTATTTGTGTAAAAAATATTTTTTTGATGATTTGCGCTTCGTTTTTAAAAGGATTTATTACCTGGTAAAGGTATTAGGTAAGATTATAATACTATATCCTGATAAGAGGAACTATTTACGCCCATTTTTTAAAGGTGTAACGCACTTTTTTCAATCTAAATACAATCAGTTTGAATAATAACTATGAACAAGGTTTATGTTGTTATAGTGAATTATAAAAACTTTGATGATACGATTGAGTGTCTTGAAAGTTTATTAAAATCAAGTTATCAAAATTTCCAGGTTTTTTTGATTGATAATTCACCTGATCTGGAATCTGAAGATCACTTTAAATCCTGGACGGAAAACAACGACTATGAAATACATACCAGTTATCCTGAGTTTGTTTTCCCTTTAGAAGCTAAGCCTGTATCAGCTAAGTTTATATCTGAATTTGATTTCAAAAGAACTCAAAACTTATCTGAAAAGCTAATTGTAATAAAGGCAGAAAACAGAGGTTTTGCGGCTGCAAATAATATTGCTTTAAAATATATTTTAAGAACGGATAAGGAGGACAAATCTCTTATATGGATTTTAAATAACGATACAGTAATTCCAAAAACGACACTTGCTAATCTGGTTGCTTTTTATTTAAGTAATAAGAACCAAAAATACGTTATTGGTTCCAAGCTCATGTATTATCATCGTCCAGATACGTTGCAAGGAGTGGCCGGCAAATACAATACTTTTTTAGGAAAGCACATTCATATTGGAGAAGGTGAAAAGGATGGCGGTCAATTTGATAATTTTGTTTACGGAAACAAAAACTACATCATAGGTGCGTCGATCTTTTTTCCTAAAAACTTTTTAAAGCTAACGGGCTTGATGGAGGAAAGTTATTTTCTTTATTTTGAAGAATTAGATTGGTTTGAAAGTGGAGCCAAAGCCGGCTTTCCGCTTGCTTTTGCACCTAAAGCCGTAGTGTTTCATAAAGAGGGGGCGTCTATTGTAGATGTTAATACCAAAGACACATCGGTGGCCGAGTATTATTCCATAGTTAACAGGGTGAAATTTATAAAAAAATGGTACCCTTATAACCTTCCTACGGTTTTACCTGGGGTTATCTGGGCGCTTGTAAAGAGGCTGTTAAAAGGGAAATTTGGTCTTGTTAAAAAAACATCGATGGCAATTGTGAAAGAATTATATACTAAAAATGCATAAGAACATTAAATAATTCATGCAGGGATTTCTTATCTTTTTGTGCAGTTCGGTGTTTATGTGTGGTACCTATTTGGTTTGGCCAAGCAGATATAACGTTATGGCGCATTTAAACCTGGGCTTCATATTTATTGCTTATTTCATCCCTACAATTATTCTTAAAGACCAGAATGATTACCCTGATGACATTGTTTCTCTCTATACACTAATCTTAGCGGTAGGTGCCATTTGTTATGTTATAGGGCTTTATAGTGGTTTTATAATAAAGCCGGTTCATTTCTCTAATTTCTCTTTCTCTGTACTTGACGTAGATAATTATAAAGCGAAAATTATCAGGGTCACAGACACCTTTATGAAAATTGGTATATGCGGGCTTATTTTAGCATATGCCATGATGGGGTTTGTACCAGCTTTTGCCGCTGACCCTGTATCGGCAAAGTTTTTTCGTGGAGATTACCAGGTCCCTTTTTACGTATCGATAGTTTACTATTCATCGTTTTTTATATTAACAACTATTACTCCCATAGCGATAGTTGCATGGTACAGTAATCGAAAAAAGAAAAAGTTTTTATTCGGGGCAATTTTTGCTGTCGCTTTAATGACGGTTTCTTTATCAAGAGGCCCTGCTTTTAGCGGCCTTGTATTGGCTATAGCTATTATCCTTTCGTTTAAAAACAGGTGGACATTTATTTTACTGATCCTGATGCTGTTTTCCATTTACCTGTTAAGTTCTGTTTTTTATTTTGTTGTGGGGGTGAGGGATTTAACCGAAGTAAGCGGAAGTTTTAAAGATGACCACGTTATTTGGAGAATCATTTCCGCGGGAACTGTTGATATAACCGATCAGCTTAATTTTATGGATTTTTTTAACAAAGACCCACTCTGGACGTACGGGCGTACAGTATTTGGTGGATTGGTTCCAAGCCATTTTGCGTGGAATCCGGCAGTTTATACACTAAGAGTAACAAGGCCCGGCGAAGATATTACAACACTTGTATCAGGAGGTTTACGTTTGCCTGCACCGTTATGGGGCTACGTTTCATTTCAGTGGATAGGTGTGGCTGTATTCTGCTTTTTATCAGGATTGTTAAAGGGCCTGCTCTTAAAATTTACCAAGTTTTGGATATTTAAATCAAAATCTTTGTTAATAGCCGCAGTTATTATTGTGGTAAACATTTCTATTTTTGCTCAAATAGCCGATTTCTTTACTTTATCAATTTACGCTTTACCCCCGGTTTTCGTCCTTGTTTTTTATGTGTTTAGTGTAAGGATAGACAAAAAAGCAACTGTACCTGCGATATGATCATAGTAAACGCAAGGTTTTTAACACAAAAAGTTACAGGAGTTCAACGTTTTGCAATAGAAATTTCCAAAATTTTGCGAAAGCTTGATCCGGATATTGTCTTTGTAGCACCTGGTGACATTTTAGATAAAGAGCTTGCTAACGAACTTGGCGTTACAGTAATTGGACTTAATACAGGCACAATATGGGAACAGATAGACTTGCGGAGATATTTATCTAAAATTCAAGAATCCATCCTTGTTAATTTTTGCAATACCGGTTTGTTATTTTACCGGAAACAGATAGTTACCATACATGATATGTCATACAAGGTTAACCCTGAATGGTTTTCACGCGGGTTTTATAGCTGGTATAATGTCTTAATTCCTAACCTGGTAAAATATAGCTCAAAAATCTTCACGGTAAGTAATGCCGCCAAAAAAGATATTATTCAATATTTGAAAATTAATCCTGGTAAAATCAGTGTGATATATAATTCTTCAAATTTGAATACAAACGATAACTTTGAACAAATTTACCGTGAAAAATATATTTTAAGCGTTTCGTCGCTTGAGCCAAGAAAAAATCTTAATAATTTAATTGCGGCTTTTAATCAATTAGATCAAAAGATAAAGCTTGTTATTGTTGGAATGAATACAAGAAACTTTTCATTTAAGCATCATATCATAAATGACAATATTGACATAAAAGGATACGTATCTGATATTGAGTTAGTTAATTTAATTAAAAATGCGGAAGCTTTTGTCTATTTAAGTTTTTATGAAGGGTTTGGTTTGCCGCCTTTAGAAGCGATGAGTTGCGGTTGTGCAGTTGTTGTGTCTGATATAGAGTCACACAGAGAAATATGCGGTAAGGCTGCTGTTTATGCGGATCCGTTCAACGTTACAGAGATAAGGGATAAAATAAATGAAATATTAAGCAATAATCAACTTAGGCAATATTTAATAAACGAAGGTAAAGAAAACATTAAGAGATTTGATTGGTTTACATCTGCCAAAAAGGTATTATATAATATAAATGAAATTGTTAAAGAGTATAAGTAAGGACATTAATTTTGCAAAGGATTTTTATCAGGTAAAAAAAGCTACTATATTCTTTAACAGAGGTTTTCATGCTTTGCTGTTTTATCGGTTTTCTAATAAGTTTTATCAATGGAAAATCCCTATTTTGCCGCTGCTTTTTACGCGCCTGATACAAATATTGTATGCAGTGGATATTGATTACAAAGCCAGCTTAGAAGGCGGAATAGTAATTGTTCATGGTGTTGGCTTGGTAATTGGCTCAGGAGCCATTGTTAAATCTAATGTTGTTCTTTTTCACGGCGTTACTTTGGGCAGACGAGGTATAGGACCAAAAATTAGCGATACGGATGGGTTTCCGTCGGTTGATGAAGATTGTATAATTTGTGCAGGGGCCAAGCTCTTGGGGAATATTAAGGTAGGTTATAATACTACAATAGGTGCAAACTGTGTTGTTACCAGAGACGTACCACCCAATTCAATTTATAAAGTTCCGGAAAGTAATTTTATTACATATAGTAAATAGATTTTGAAAGTTGCGCTTATACAGGACTGGCTTACCATTATAGGGGGTTCTGAGTATGTATTAAAGGAAATAGCTTCGCTGTATCCAGATGCGGATATTTATACGTTGGTAGCCAGGGAAGAAACCGTCAAAACATTAGGTTTTGAAGGTCGCAACGTTTATACATCGTTCATACAGGATTTACCTTTTTCTAAAACAAGGTACAGAAATTATCTTCCTTTATTTCCATTAGCCATCGAGCAATTTGACCTTTCTTCGTATGATCTTATAATTTCATCTTCTCATGCTGTTGCAAAAGGTGTCCTAACTCACTCAGGGCAGATACACGTTTGTTATTGCCATTCACCCATGCGCTACGCTTGGGATCTTTATCATCACTATATGAAAGATATTAACGGTGTAAAAGGGTGGATGGTAAGGTTAGCTTTGCATAAGATGCGCATATGGGATTTTGTAAGTTCAAACCGCGTAGATTACTTTGTTTCCAATTCTGACTATATAGGCAAACGAATCAAGAAAATCTATAATAGAGATAGCATAACTATTTATCCTAACGTGGCGGTTCAAAATTTTTCTGTAAAGGAAATTAAGGACGATTTTTATGTTACGGCATCGCGTTTTGTTCCCTATAAAAAGATCGAACTAGTGGTGCAGGCCTTTACGTTAATGCCAGAAAAAAAACTTTTTGTAATTGGGGATGGCCCAACTTTTAAAAAAATAAAAAGATTAGCAACTGATAACATTGTTTTTTTGGGTTATCAGTCTTTCGAGAGTTTAAAAGATCATTTATCAAGGGCAAAGGCATTTGTATTTGCAGCAGAAGAAGACTTTGGCATATTACCGGTAGAAGCACAGGCATGCGGAACACCGGTTATTGCTTATGGCAAAGGTGGAGTTACAGAAACAGTTATAAATAACAAAACCGGTATTTTCTTTAGTCAACAAACCGCAGATTCAATCGTAAATGCGGTTAAATTGTTTGAAGACAATATTTCAAACTTTGATGCACAGGCTATAGCAAGACAGTCTGCCCAATTTTCGTCAGAACGTTTTAGAAATCAACTTAGCGAATATCTGAGCTCGGTATTACCACAGGTTTGATAAAATTTTTCTCATAAATTAAAATTTCGTTTATAAAAGATTTTTATATTTGTAGCGTAAGGGGTTATTAAATATTATAACTTTTTAATTTGTATCGAAATTTTATAAATTTGTAAAAATCAAACCTTATGTCAGTACGGTACTCAAGACATTTACCCGCTTTTGTATTTCTTTTCGATTTAATTTTATTAAACATTGCGCTGTACGGCTCATATGTATTGACGTTTGACACTTTTAAGTTCCAGGGGCCATCATCAATTTTTATTTTAACGGTAAATGCAGTTTGGGCGGCAATATCTTTACTCTCTGGAAATTTTTATATAAAACGCCCTTTAGTATTACGTGATAATATCAACAGCTTTTTACTTACTTTAATATATCATCTGTTAATTGTTTTCGGAATTATATACTTTTTTAAAATATATGATATCTCAAGATCTGAAGTAATTCTTAGTTACTCTTTGTTCTTTTTGCTGATAATGACTTTCAGGTCAAGCTTGTTTTTTGGATTGGATTATTATCGTAAAAGGGGCTATAACCATAGGCAGATCCTTATTATAGGCGATGAAAATATTGCAGTGCGTGTAGTAAAGTCCTTTTCACATCATCCAGAATATGGTTATGATTTAACTGATTTTATTTCTGAAGACCAAATTGAAAGCATGCTGGAAGAAGATCTTATTACTACGATACTTAACAAGAAACCGGATGAAATTTTCATTTGCTATAAACAAATGAATGTTGAGTTGCTGAAACGCCTTATCCGTTTTGGAGACGAAAATTATATTAAAATTAAAGTAGTATCTGATCTTATTTTAAGTAATAACTATGCTAAGTTAGTTAATTATGATACTGTACCCGTACTGCATATAACCTCTCATCCAGAGGTGCCATTGAAAGTTAAACTTTTGAAAAGAGGTTTCGACTTAGCCTTTTCTACAGGTGTGATGATTGCTGGTGCTCCGGTATTTTTATTGTTATATCTGGTTACCCGAACTACCTCTAAAGGCCCTGCTTTTTACAGACAAGAACGTATTGGAAGAGACGAAAAGCCATTCTATATCTATAAATTCAGAAGTATGTATGTGGATGCTGAAAAACATGGTCCACAACTTTCAAGCACAAATGATCCCCGTATTACTAAATGGGGATTGATTATCAGAAAAACGAGGTTAGATGAATTGCCTCAGTTTTGGAATGTATTAAAGGGGGAAATGTCTGTAGTTGGTCCACGACCAGAACGCCAGCATTACATTGAAAAAATTGTCGAAAAAGCACCCAATTATAAAAAATTGTTGCGTATCAAACCTGGACTTACTTCAATTGGCCAGGTACACTATGGTTATGCAGAAAATGTAGATCAGATGCGCGAACGTGTAAGATACGATTTGCTTTATCTTCAAAATATGAACTTTAACTCAGATATAGATATCATTTACAGAACGGTTAAGGTAATGATACAGCGCAAAGGGAAGTAAAAGCGAATTATAGTTTTCACATTTTTTACTTTTCATTTTTAAGTTTTCAAGTTTTTTTTACCTTTGCAACTCACAAAAAATAACCGCGCCTATAGCTCAGTCGGTTAGAGTAGAAGACTCATAATCTTTTGGTCCCTGGTTCGAGCCCAGGTGGGCGCACAAAAGTCGATCTTTCGACAGTTAAAAACCCTCTAAGTCGTTGATTTAGAGGGTTTTTTGTTTTATTCCAATCCTTTTCAGTCCTTACGAATACACACTTTGGAACACCAATCCGGCGACCTGAAATATGTTTTTACATTTAGGTCGCTCAAACGGACTAATGAATTGTTTTACAGAGTATTATGTCGATTAAAACGGACTAAAAAGAACTCAAAAATACTGTAATTCCAAATTCATACGGCGACCTGCGAGCGACCTGAAAAGTGACGATTTCAGGATGTAGTTAATCATTTATTCATTTAAAATCTGTTAAAGATGAAAACATCGCAGTCATTTGGTGTGCATTTCACCATTAAGAAAGAAAAAGCAAAGGATGGGGTGACTAATGTCTACGCAGCCATCGTTATCAACAAGGAAAAGACACTGTTCGCCTTAAAGCACTATGTCAAGGTTGAGCATTGGGATAAAGGCCGTGGCGGCTTGCGAGTAAAGGTGCCGGAAGCAAAAGACACGAATGCTTATCTTGAACAAGTCAAGTTCACGATCACTACTTATTACCAGCAATTACAGCTTGCAGGGAAAAAAGTTATTCCTCAACTCCTCAAATCCATGTTTCTTGGAGAGGAAACAGAGGAAACTTATTCCCTTAGTAAATTAATGGACTATCACCATGAGGTTGCCTCCGCTGCACTTACCTGGAGTACACTTAAACATTATGCAGTAACCCGGCGCTATCTGGAAAAATTCCTGAAAGAGAAACGAAATACTACGGACATCCGAATCAATGATATTGACTACCGGTTTATCGTTGATTTTGAAACTTTCCTGCGCAATCATAAACCTATAGATCATCAGAAACCACTTAATAATAATGGCGTGATGAAACACCTGATCCGTTTGCGTAAAATGACCACTTTGGCGCTCAAGCTTACATGGATACCTAAAGACCCTTTCAAAAATTACAAGTTTCGTTATAAAAAAGTAGAAACTGCTTTTCTTAATCAAGCAGAATTAAACGCTATCCAAAACAAAGAATTTACGGTGGAACGCCTTAACATGGTACGCGACCTGTTTATCTTTAGTTGTTATACTGGTCTGTCCTTTGTCGATCTGATGAATTTGAAAGAAGACAACATCACATTCGGAGAAGATAGCGCCCAATGGATTAAACTATTCCGGCAGAAAAGTAACGAACCTACAAATATACCGATCCTGCCAACGGCACTTAAAATATTGGAACGCTACCGGCATTCAGATCGTGCCGCTATTACTGGAACACTATTCCCTAATATCTCCAATCAAAGAGTAAATAGCTACCTGAAAGAGATTGGCATCATCAACCAAATCAAAAAGGTACTTACCTTTGGTGTAGCACGCCACACGTTCGCTACCACTATCACGCTTTCCAATAATGTACCAATTGAAACAGTAAGTAAAATGATGGGGCATACCAAGATTGCCACTACGCAAATTTACGCAAGGGTATTGCTCAAAAAGATCAGTGATGATATGGGGCAATTGAAAAAAATTATAGAGAATAACCAGGTTAACTCTGATCAGGAATAATTTTAACCATTTAAAATAATAAGTATATGTCATCAGCTAGCATATTAATAGAATTGTTGAGCGGCAAGGTTTTTAAAGTTCGTAACCAAACCATTGTGTTAGATTTTGATGCCGCAGTATTGTACGATGTTAACATGGCAGTGCTGCATAAAGCCGTCACTAAGTACGCACAACGTTTCCCCACCGACTTTATATTCTGGCTGACCGATGAAGAATGGAAAACCTTAGCCGACGAGATCTAGACAGGGGTATATGAAAAAAAACCTGTACCGCCGCTTGCTTTCACAAACGCAGGTTTATTTATGCTTTCCAGTGTGCTAAAGGGCCCGAGAGCCGCGCAAGTCAGTGTATCGATCATCGAATGCTTATTCTCTTATAAAAAGTTTATGAAATAAGTTGCCCAAATAGGCAACTTTAATTAAATTTGTATGAAGAAGTACAGAAAAATAGCTTTCTATAAAAATTATGCACGAGAATTTATCTCGTCGCAAAAACCAAAAGTTAAGGCCAAAATTTATTGGACAATCAGTCTGATTGAAAGTGTGCCAAGGGTACCTGCAACCTATCTTAAACATTTAGAAGGTACTGATGGACTTTATGAAATTAGAATTCAGCATGGTAGTGATATCTTTAGGATATTTTGCTGTTTTGATCAGGGTTTGCTGGTGATCCTGTTTAATGGGTTCCAAAAAAAATCTCAGAAAACACCAGTAGATGAAATAAATAAGGCACTAAGTATAAAAAAAGAATATGAACAAGAACAAAAATCTAACCTCATTTGATGAGATACTGGAGCAAGAATACGGATCAATAGGCACAACTGCGCGTGATCAGTTTGAAAGGGATGCTGAAGCATTTATCATTGGCGCAATGCTAAAAGAGGCACGGATGTCTAAAGGATTAACCCAGGCGCAACTGGCTGAAAAATGCGGCACTACCAAAGCTTACATCTCCAAAGTTGAAAATAATCTGAAAGATGTCCGGATTTCAACTCTTCAAAACATCGTTGAAAAAGGATTAAACGGCCACCTACAGATGTCATTTGGGCTTTGATCAAGATTTGATAAGGAATGGATTTGTATGGCAAAAAATAAAAAGAGAAATCTTGAAAATAATGGGCGTGTAAATGTTGTAGAAAGCATACGAAGCCTTGCCAATGATCCTTTGCTCTCGAAAAGTAGCTGAAGCAAAAGAAACATCGAGCAAGATTAAGTCTCATGAACATTTGAAGAAGTAAGTAGGACAATTTCGATAAGCATAACTTTCAAGGGGATACATTTTGTGTCCCCTTTTTTGTTTCCGGTCTTTTTTAATTCATTGTAGTTTAAGAAGGCGTAAAAAGCTATCCACCTATTCCAAGGTTGTCATTTTCTGATTTGTAAGATTATGATTTTTGATGCCCTATAAATCAGAAAGACATGGATACAACATTTCAGAAAACAAAAACACCAGGAATGGTGCCTACCCGAGATCAGATTCTTACGCAGAGTGATCTTTTAGAGTTCAAGCAGGATATGCTCCAAGAGTTTAAACGCATCATTAAAGAATGTGTCAGCGGCCAGCCTGGCAAAAAGTGGCTAAAATCAGCCGAGGTTAAAAAGTTATTAGGCATCTCTCACGGCTTCCTGCAATCATTAAGGGATAGCGGCGTACTTCCTTTTACTAAGATCGGTGGCTCTATCTATTATGACTACGAGGATATCACATTTATGATGTCAACCAATAAAAGCGCTTGATCATTTAATCAGTTCATTTATGATAGTTAAACGGAAAGCAAAGCGCTTCAAAGAAAAACTGAGGGCTCAGGCTGAAAGCTTGCTGCCTTCAACAATGGGATTTGGCTACGAAATGCCGCCTGAAAAAATAGTCGTGGAAATCTATTTCGACCAAAAAGGATTCCCGGATCAAGGTCAATTATTCTTTGATTATTACCAACAGGCAAACTGGAGCAGTCCTAGAGGCACCGCCTATCGGAACTGGAAGTTATTGGCCAGTGATTGGCTCTTTAATTATCAGCAGGAAATGAAACTGGAAATACGTCTGCGAAGTAAAAGCGGGTTATCCGGCGGCTTTTAAGCCGCATAACCAAATCTATAATTATAAAAAGCTACAATTCTATATTTCTATTCATCTATAATTCTAAAAAACATGGCAAAGATCATCACTATAGCCCACCAAAAAGGTGGTGTCGGTAAAAGCACATTGGCAATTAATCTCGCCCTTTGTTTCCAGGATCAATTATCGGTAGCATTAGTAGATACCGACTTACAGGGAAGCCTGTATTATAGCCGGGAGGATTTTCCGGATATGGTAATTATCGGCGCCGATAAATTTACCGATATTGAAAAACTGGCTTATGACCTGATTATCGTTGATACGCCACCATACTTGTCCAATAAACTACCGGAATTGTTCCTGCGATCCGATTTTATTCTCGTTCCAACCAAACCGGGATTTTTCGATGTCATGGCAATACGTTCCACTATCGCTTTAATCAATGAAGCAATAGCCAAATCAACCAATGTAAAAGCCGGTATTGTACTTAATATGGTTAAGCCTCGCTCCGGGATCACCAATGATATTCGTGGCTTGCTTAAAAGCATGGAAATTCCATTATTAAAAACAGCTATCCATGATCGGGTGAGCATTGCCCGATCTTCTATGACTTTGGGCGTTTTGCAAAGCGGTGACCAAAAGGCAAAAGGTGAAGTTGCTTCGCTTGCGGAGGAAATTGTGGAACTGATAAGTGCCGATTGATAGAAATCTATTTATCTATCCTTCTATAATTATAAATATCTGCAATTATAGGATGTTAGGTTTCTATGATTCTAAAATATTAGAATGCTAACTATAATAGAGCTAGTTTAATAGAATTATATGAATCTATATTTCTATAAAGGGCGATTCAGATTGTAGAAATCTATATATCTATAAAACGAGATCATGGATAATTACAAAGATAAGTTGGGCGGCTTGGCTGATAAACTCAAAAAGGAAAGGCCCAAAACCCCTATTCAGGAAGTACAGCCAGTCAAAACTGAAACAGTTACAAAAATGGCCGAGGTGCAGTTTAACAACTGGATTCCAAAGGCTCTTTTAAAGCGCATAAAAGCGTTTGGTGTCGAGCATGATCGTTCGCTTAAAGAAATCAATATAGAAGCCCTTGAGCTTTTTTTAAGCCAAAACACGAAGCCACATCAAATAACAAAAAATGCCGAATAAGATACTGATAGCAGGATAAAACTGCCCGCTTCGCAGCAGTTAGCAAGATGTACGATTGTGTCACAATCGAATCTTGCCCTGTGACCAGGGTCCAGGCAAAAAGCCTCCGAGGTCGGCTTTTTTTAAAACAACGAAACATGGCCAAAGAAGAAGATAAAAGGGTTCGGTGGAAGAACCTACGATTTAAACCAGACGAATACGAATTGCTGGAAGGACGCTTCAAAAAGACCCGCTTCAGAAAGCTCAGTGAATACATGAGGAACGTGTTATTGGATAAGCCCATTACCGTAAATTATCGGGACAAAGCAATGGATGATATCTTGGAAGAACTCATTTTATTGCGACGGGAATTGAACGCGATTGGCAATAATTTAAACCAGGCAGTTTTTCAGATCAACGCAGCTCACGGAAATGCGGATGGTAAATTATGGGCCCGCCTATTAAGTGTGGTAAACAGTAAAGTCGAGCCTTCCATTGAAGAGATCAAAGAAAAGATGAACCAATATGCAGATGTATGGTCGCAAAAATTAAAAGCGGTAAAAGCCTGATCGGCGCTATCAACTATAATGAGAACAAGGTGAAGCAGGGAAAAGCAGAACTGATCAATGCGGTTGGCTATATAAAAGATCCTGCCAATCTTAGATTTTTCGATAAGCTGTTCCGGTTAACTGATCTGGCAGAGAGGAATGAGCGGACCAAAACCAACACCGTACACCTATCACTCAACTTTGCCAATGGTGAGGATTTGCCGGACGATAAACTCAACACTATTGCCGTGGAATATATGAACGGCATCGGATTTGAAAATCAACCCTATTTAGTTTATCGACATTTTGATGCCGGGCATCCCCACGTTCACATTGTTACCACAAACATAAAAAGCGATGGCTACCGGATCAGCCTGCACTACCTCGGTCAAAACGAATCGGAGAAAGCACGCAAGGCTATCGAAATAAAGTATGGCCTGGTTAAAGCTGAAGAACAACAAAAACAAAAACCTGAACTTAAGTCTCAGATTAGCGCTGCTGAATATGGTAAAGCAGAAACCAAAAGAACAATTACCAACATCCTCAGCTATGCGTTACGTGCCTATAAATTTACCAGTATCCCGGAACTCAATGCAGTTTTACAGGGCTATAATATTCAGGCTGTTCGGGGTTCAAAAGGTTCACGGATGTTCGCACACCAGGGACTGGTCTACTGGATAACGGACAAACAGGGCAATAAGACAGGCGTACCGGTGAAAGCCAGTACCATTTACGGTGATCCTACGCTGAAGACCCTGGAAGAAAAATTCCGGCTGAGCGAGACACTCCGCAAACCGTTCCGGGAAAAACTAAAGGGACAGATCACGCGGGCATTACAAGATTCCAAAGACCTGCGTTCATTTCAGCTGGCGCTGAAGGCCGAAAATATCGGTGTAATATTTCGCCGTAATGAAAGTGGCAGGATTTACGGCGTAACTTTTATTGACCACCAAAGCAAAACCGTCTTTAACGGCAGTGATCTGGGAAAAGAATTCAGCGCCAACCCCATGAATGAACGCTTTGACCGTCAGGAAAAAGGATCCGTATGCAAAAACCCTGGTCATCCGGAAAGTGATGCAATTGATCTGGGTGAAGTACCTGACCTTCTGCAAATATTGTTGCAACCAGATCATAATGATACTGGTGCACTAAACAAAATAAAGCGGGAGAGCCGCAAGAAACGAAAAGGCTTAAATCTATAACATTATGCAAACAGGAGAAAATGAACAAGCTTTAAGGAAAATCGTTGATTTCACCAGGCTGCTCAGCATTGCCGTACTCGGCATACATTGCTATTTAATTTGTTATCCCGCTTTTATTGAACTTGGGCTTACCCATAAGATCGTTGACCATATTTTAATGCCGCTTGCAAAGCTGATGATCTTCAGGACCTTGCTTTACGCTAAACTTACCGCTTTAATTTTACTATCCGTATCCTTGGTTGGTAGTAAGGGAAAGAAGGATGAAAATATAAGGGGCGGTACCGTTGCAACTTATTGCTTCGCAGGGTTACTATTATACTTTATCAGCACTTTATTATTAAGATCCGGCCTTTCGCCAAAAATGTTCGCCTTAACATATATCGGTACGACCGCAACGGGTTTTCTGTTGTTCATGACAGGCGGCGGAATGATCTTCCGTATGCTGAAGCTGAAACTAGGCAGGGATATTTTCAATGAAGAAAATGAGACCTTTCCGCAGGAAGAACGCTTGCTGGAAAATGATTATTCCGTTAACCTGCCCGCCAGGTATTTATTAAAGGGCAAAGAACGTAATAGCTGGATCAATATCATCAATCCCTTCCGGGGCACACTGATCGGCGGAAGCCCCGGTGCAGGTAAATCTTATTTTGTGATCAGGCATATTATAACCCAGCATATCCGTAAGGGTTTCAGTATGCTCATTTATGATTTCAAATACGATGACTTGTCGAAGATCGCTTACAATGCATTGTTAAAAGAAGGCGGCAGGAAATTTTTTGTGATCAACTTTGAGAACATCATGCATCGCAGCAATCCGCTGGAGCCGGATACGATGAACGATATTACCGATGCAATGGAAGCTGCACGTACCATCATGCTGGGCCTAAACCGGGAATGGATCAAAAAGCAGGGTGACTTTTTTGTGGAATCACCGATCAATTTTGTGACAGCGCTGATCTGGTTCCTCAAGAAATGCAAAGGCGGTAAATATTGCACCCTGCCGCATGTGATAGAACTTTCGCTGATTGACTATGAAGATCTGTTCACTTTGCTTAGCAGTGAACCGGAAATTGAGGTGCTGATCAACCCTTTTATTTCCGCCTGGAGAAACGAAGCTTTAGAACAACTTGAAGGACAGATCGCAAGTGCCAAGATCAGCCTGGCCCGGCTTAGCTCGCCCCAATTGTATTATGTGTTGAGCGGCAATGATTTTTCACTGGATATCAATAACCCAGACGATCCCAAAGTAGTTTGTCTGGCCAATAATCCGCAGAAGTCACAGGTATATGGCGCTGTACTGTCACTTTATATCAACCGGATCAATAAACTCGTCAACCGTAAGGATCAACTCAAATGCAGCCTTATTTTTGACGAGTTCCCTACCATTTACTTCAACGGGATCGACAACCTGATCGCTACGGCACGTTCTAACAAGGTTGCTGTAACGCTGGCCGTTCAGGATTACAGCCAGTTGAAAAAAGATTACGGCCGTGAGCAGGCAGAGGTCATTATGAATATCGTCGGTAACATCGTCTGCGGCCAGGTGACCGGCGACACCGCCAAACAGTTGTCAGAACGTTTCGGTAAGATTAACCAGGTCAAAGAAAGTATATCCATTAACAGCACTGACACTTCGGTAAGCCGTTCCACTCAATTGGATCATGCTATACCCGCATCTAAAATTGCAGGGCTTTCCTCTGGCGAATTTGTAGGAATGGTAGCTGATGATCCGACTAATAAAATTGATCTGAAAACTTTTCACTGTGAGATCCAAAATGATCATGAAGCTATCCGGCAGGAAGAGATCAGCTACAGGGAAATACCATTGATTAGCGGCCGGTCACCTAAGGAAATAGAATTAAATTACCAGCGCATCAAACAGGAAATAAAATTCTTAACCGGGGACATTGTCTCTAAATATTGATAAACATGAAAGTTAGCATAAGAAAACGCCCGTTGACAAATGAAAAGGTACGTCTGAACCTGGATTATTATCCGCCGGTAATTGACCCGGTATCAGGCAAGAAGAGCAGATTCGAAAATCTGAAACTATACCTGTATGTGAAACCTAAAACAGAAACTGAACGGGATCACAATAGGGAAACAGAAAATCTCGCAGAGAACATCCGCGCCCGCCGGCAGCTCGATCTCCAGACGCAGGTGCACGGATTCACGCCTAATTACCAGCGCCTGCAAAGCTTTAATGCTTACTTCAGAAAATTAGCCAACCGGCAACGCGGCACGAACCGCCATAACTGGGATAGCAGCGTAAGATATTTTGAGCAGTTCACGAATGGGGACATGCCCTTCGTAGATATTAATTTGTCATTGTGCGAAGACTTTAAGGCATTTCTCAGGGACGGCCCTAAATTGCGTGACAACCGGGCGGGCATCGGGCATAACAGCGCACTGAGTTATTATAATAAATTTCGCAATGCCCTAAAAATGGCGTGGCGGGAAAAGCTCATTCCTGATGACCTCTATGCGCTCAGTCCCGGGCTTAAAGAACGGGAAGCCCATGTAGAATTCCTGACCATGATAGATGTACGGCAATTGCTGAACATGCCGGTCAAAGATGACTTATGTAAAAGGGTAACATTATTCGGGATCCTGACCGGCCTGCGTTTCTGCGATATTCATGCACTGACCTGGTCTGACTTTCGTGGTGAACCAGACAATTATTACTTGCAGTTTACGCAGCTCAAAACAACCAAGACCCAACATATGCCCATCAGCAACCAGGCAGCTGAATTAATGGGGCAGCGTGGTCAGCCTGAGAACCGGGTATTTAAAGGTTTGTATTACTGCCGTATCAGGGATTTTTTAAAACGATGGCCGATGCAGGCAGGAATTCCCAAGCACATTACTTTTTGCTGTTTACGGCATACCTACGCAACTTTACAGTTGAACCATGGCACCGATATTTTCACCGTTTCGAAGATGCTGGGACACCGGCATGTTAAAACTACCCAGCGTTACACCCGGTTGCTGGACCAGAAAAAACGCGACACGACAACCAGGATCGTGATTGACCTTTGATCTTTCCATAATGATCGCCGTGCTGATCTTATTTACATATCCAGTCGGGAAAGGGTTTAATTTAGCCGCACAGCACTGGTATCAGGAATAGTAAATCATAGCTGATTAAATTAACCGGATGTCATTTACTTAACATGGCCAATTTTTCCGCAACTGTCTGTAACAGATCTAACCTCACGTTAGCAGTTGGATGTTCGGTCAATGCGCGGTAACCGCCTTCTTCGTCCGGTTCAAATGTAAAAACGATTTCATCGATAAGCACAGCGATACGATGGGTATAACCCCATCGTTCGAAACGTGCTTTGAATTCATGTTCCGTTCCCTGATAAACTATCGGTAAAATAAACGGCTCATTCATACCGATTAAAATTTGATCTTGGATGGATCAGTAACTACTATTTCCGGTTTTCCTTTATAATCAATGACCTCCCCCTCGACAGTGATCGTTTTATTAGTTAATTGATTGCCCAGGTCTTTCGCCTGGCCTTTCAAAGCCACAGTTAATAATTGGTTTGGGTAAGCTGCACCCAGGTTGACCAGCACCATGCTGCCGATGTCCTTACTGCTATATACTTTCCCCTGGACACTGATAGTTTTACCGACAGCGTTTTTAACTTCTTCTAATTTTACTGCGTTGAGTGTCTGACCATTTACCGGCGACTGAGAAACTGATGTAATATCGATCGCTTTAACCTGTTCATTATTGAATAACCTGTTTAACTCACCTGCTAAACGGATACCTGCCTGATCGATGCGCTTCCGGATCACCGGAATATATTTTTGATAGTAGGCTTCATCTATGGTTTGGCCCGCTTTGATATTGGCGTATAATTCGCTGCTGATCTCATAACTTTCCCAGATCCACTCCATAGGTCCGTCAGTTTGCCATTGCCTGATCTGCGCAGGTGTCGCCGTGTCGTAAGTTTTAGCGATGTCAGATTCACTCAGCCCTTCATGGTCGATCAGCTTACTGTCCCACAAAGCATGCAGGTTAGTGCCTTTGCTGTCGAACTGTACTTGTATGGCATTGCCGCCTTTATCTTCCTTGCGGCTGATGTGCATCGGCTGATGCGCGTCGCCCACCAGGTGGATCAGGTATTTCAGCGCTTCGTTCTTTTGGTCTGCATTCAGGCTTTTATCTTTCAGATTAGCTTCCGCTTTGAGTATCGCGGTATATACATTGTTATCGCTTTCACTCACTTGTTTAACAAACTGCTCGTGCGTAAGTCCCAGTGGTAAATTCAGAAAATGCCAGGGCGCGGTGGTTGCATTGCGGTTTTCGTCGGCCCAGGTTGCTACATCTGACATGCTTTCACCTCTCAGGTAGGCGGAAACAACATAAGCGGTGTTACTGGTCAGGTGTTTTTGTGCGATAGATGCTATAGCCCGATGCCCCTTAAATCCCCAGGAGATCAATACCAAAGAAATGCCGCTCAGGCAAAAAATGAGGAGTTTCTTCATGTTGCGAATATAATTGTGAAAGTTTTGTAATAAAATAGTGTTGGTAAATATCATATAACCTGCCGGAACGTAAGGTTAACCCTTGCTTTCATAGGATTTGCTGATTTGGCGATACGGTGTTCCCAATGTTCCTGTAAGCCGTTCTTCATCAGCAAAAATGAACCATGTTCAAGCCGTACCGAATACTTTTCACGATGATCTGCCTTACGGCGGATGTCGAAGCTGCGTACCTGGCCGAAGCTTACGGAAGCAATGACCGGCTGGCTGCCCATGATGCTTTCCTTATCGCTATGCCAGGCGACAGAATCATTGCCGTCCCTATATAAGTTCAGCAGCACGCTGTTAAATGTTATACCGGCAAGTGCTTCGGCTTTTATTCGTATATCCCGCAATTCCGCGGTCCACGGCAATATACCATCGATATGGTTTGTATCGCCATACCAGCAGGTCAGCCTGGGTGTCAGGTATTGCTTATCCCATAACTTCTGGGTAGTTTGTTTCCAGGGTGTCGCCTTGATGAACAAATCCAATAATTTATCACTTTCCTGCTGATTCAGAAAAGATCGCCGGTAATCCAGTAAATGCGAGGGCAAGCCCTTACTCTGTCCGGCCGGTGCAAATAGTGCTAGCTGTTCCATCGTTCATTTCCTCCTGATTTTTCCAATATAAGCGCAATGCTTCTTCTTTGTACAATAGCGAATCCTGCGGCACTTCCTTGACATATAGTTCCGTTTCAAGCAGCGTCGTAAAAAAGAAATCGACCAGTTTTTTTAACTGTGCAAGGCCGGCATTATTGACTGCTTCAAAAATGTAGACCTTTTCAGGGATGAATCCACCACTGATCCGGTATAAGGTCGCCAGGCAATAGGCTTTGCTACCCTCAGTATGCTTGTTGATCTTCTCTCTGACCCTGACCTGGATACCTGTTTCGGTATCCACGATGAGAGTTCTTTCGTCTGCAGTTAAAACCTGGTAAGCCATTATTCTTTTTCGTTGTGTTTACAAATTTATGCTAAAAAAATTAGCAATTTAAAATCTAATTGATAATTTTGATTTTCAAATTTTGACAGATGGATATACCCGCAGATATCAGGTACAACGACGAAATGCTACAGGAAGCGATGGATATGCTGGATAGCTTAAAGCAACATATGGGTATGTTTCAGCGCCAGTATTATGGAAAACTAAAAAAGCGCTTTATTCAGCATGGATTGATAAATAAGGAATTAAGAGCGCGGTTAAATGAAATTGATACCGTTAAAGAAAAAAAAGGAGGATCATGCTGCGGATAAGAAAACAGGCTGTTAAGAGAGATGTGCTGGGCTTTCGCCTGCCTATGCTTACGCATGAGGAGCCGGTGCTGGATATTACCGATATCACGGTGATCGATCCGGACAATACCTATTACATGCGGATGGGCAGCGAAGCGATGACAGCTTATCATATCTTGGAAGATCATATTCTGGTGATCGACCGCTCTCTAGCGCCTGTCACCGGTTGTATCGTAGTGTTTTTTCATGAGGGTGACTTTTATGTGCGGGAGTATTGTCCACAGGATGGCAAACTATTGCTGAAGGCGAATACGGCACAAGAAAGCTTCCTAATCGAGACAGAGCGCTGGGAATGCTGGGGCGTAGTGATGCTAACCCTGAATCCTTTGTTACAGCCGCGGCAGAAAACAGGGAGGTACGGCCGTGTTTGCGCATGTTGATATCAATAACTGTTATGTCAGTTGCGAAACCCTGTTCGATCCGACGCTGAAAGGCCGGGTGGTCGTGGTCCTGTCTAATAACGACGGTTGCGTGATCGCGCGGAGCAACGAGGCCAAGGCCGCCGGGATCAAAATGGCGGATGCTGAATTCCTCGTCCGGCAAAAGCTGAAAGAATTGGACGCGGTAATTTTTAGCAGCAATTATGCTTTATATGCCGATATGAGCGCCCGGATGATGAATAACCTGGCACGGTATACTTATATGCTGATGGTTTACAGTATTGATGAGGCATTTTTAGCATTGGGAAATATCAGCGGTATCGATTTGGAAAAACATGTGGCTATGATCAGCCATAATGTAATGCGCGATACTGGTTTATCGATCACGGTCGGTGTAGGGCCGACAATGGCTCTGGCGAAACTTGCCAACAAGGCCTCCAAAAAAATGAAGCGGAATTTCCTGGTGCTGGACACTGATGAAAAGATCAATGCTGTTGTAAAAGATTTTCCGATCGAAGATGTCTGGGGTATCGGCCGGCAGTATTATGACAAACTCACAGAATTGGGCGTAGTTACCGTGGAGGATTTCCGGCAGTTAAAACCTGATATGGTCCGTCAGCAAATGACCGTGCAGGGCTGGCGCCTGCATCAGGAATTATGGGGCAAACCCTGCAATGTGATCAGGGATGTGGCCGAACGCTCAAAAGGCATTGAATCCAGTCAAAGCTTCAATACCTATCAGACAGAATTGGAAATGATCGAGGAAGCCGCTGCAATGCATGCGGCAACTGTCGCGGTTAAACTGCGTCAACAGCAGAGCATGGCGCTGCAGTTGACGATCTACCTGCGCACCAATAAACATAATGAAAAGCACGACCAGCATTACCCCAGCATCACCGTAAAAGTGCCTTTTGCCACGAGCAGTACCCAGGAATTAACTGCAATCTGTGTACAGGCACTGCGGGCGATCTACCAGCCGGGTTATAATTACCTAAAAACAGGTGTCAGGGCAACAGGAATTATTCCCGCAGGTGAAGTTCAGTACCACCTTTTCAATAACTACGACAACAGTAAACAGCAGGCTTTAAGCAGCCTGATGGACGACATTAACGTCCGATACGGGCGGGGCGCTTTACGGGTCGCTGCTGAAGGGTACGACAAAACCTGGAAAATGAAACAGGAATTCCTGAGCAAGCAATACACCACGGACTGGAGGGATATCATCGTGGTGAGATAAGTTTTATATCACTTCAACATGACAAAATTACTTAGCATGAAAATTTATTAATTACTAAAATAATTAGTAATTTTGTACGTTTAATTTGGATTATGTGCGGACACGTTGAAATAGGTGAACAAAAAGACATGAAGATCAATAAGCGCGATGGCAGCGCTTATACTTCCAAAAATCAAAGCGGCAATCCGGGCAGTATGCTGCCGGTAGTGACAGATTCAATGCCCGATAAAGTTCAGCAGTTTCGCTGGGGTTTACTGACCCTGGACGATAACAGGGTGCACAGCAAAAATAAACACGCACGTATTGAATCCCTGTTTTTATCTCCGCTCTGGAATGAACTGGTGGGACATAAGCATTGTGTTGTAAGGATACAGGCATATTTCGAATACAATGCCATTCAGAATATTACCTATAAAATTGAACGTGCTGACGGTAAGCCTTTTTATATAGCAGGCCTATGGGATATATGGGTGGATATCAAAACCAATGTGCTTATACCCACCTTTGTGATGATCACCGTACCTCCAAATGCTGCGATCAGGGCTATCCACGATCGCATGCCGGCAATTGTTGAACGGGAAAATATCAAGCACTGGATCAACACGCATTTAAATGGCGCAGAACGTGTTAATTTCTTGCGTCAGCATCCATGTCTTTCTGAAAACATGAAGATCAGCGTGCATAAACTGGGTCAATAAATTTACTTCTGCTTAACACTATCGCAAGAGATAAACTTGCTTTGCAACGTTATCCATTATTATGGCGGTCTAACTGGCACCTGGAACCAAAAAGTTGAACCAGGGCCGTCATTGCCCTTTACACCGCTGCTGCCATGGTGGCACTTGACAATCAGCCGTAGTATCCTATCTTTATTTGTATATTAGTCAAAATGACCCTTTACGAATTCAATGCCTTAAACGATGAAGAAAGAGCTGCCTTTGCGATTCAGGGAGTTTTCGTAGAGCTGCGGTTTGAAAAAGAGTTCAAAGTCGCGCTTTACAGCCATCCGGATTTTTATGCCGAGGTGTTTTACAATGGTCTGCAAAACCGGATCGTGAGTTGCCGGGCATTTACCTCACTTGCCCCGCTGGCAGCGTACATCAATTTAAAATAAGCCAAACTTTTCTGGGCATTGTCACTTTTAAAAGCATGCAGCCCGGCTATTTAAATTTTGATCACGACCATTACGCTTGGAAGCCTGATGTTAATTACCGCGAGCGTCCTGAACTTTATCATGTGGGTAAGGGTGAACAGGGCGTCCTCATTTGTGAACCTTATAAAAGCGAGATCGGCCAATATTGGCGGTTTAAGACGCCGGAAATTGCGGAAGAAAGCAGTAGTAAAATATTAACCCTATTTGAACAGTATCTGACGGCTGATGATTTTGTGGGTGCGGATATGTCGCGAAAGTATTTGCAAATGGGTTATACGCGCGCCAGACGATATGCGAATTACAAGGGTGGTAAAAAATATGACAAAACGAATGATTACAGGCAATTGGATCGCGGCACCGGCGAAACGCTGAAGGCACGGTCCGCAGCAGTATTTTATGAACGCTGGAAAGCAGCGGAAGCCAATGCACAATATGCCGCGATGAAAAAAAAGTGGAAACAGGAAAAAGGTTAAAAACATAATCCGCTCAAAAAGATCTATTTAGTCCGTGGATGGTCTTTTTACAGTCTAAGAAATGAAAAAAATGTGTGGATACTCAGCGAAAACGTTTGAAAAGATCTGCACCGGTACACAATGCGCTTAGATCAAAAGCGCATTAATGAAAGTTCCGGCCTTTATGGAAAGCCGCTTCCGCGGGAACAGCCGAACGCCCGTCATAATCATACGGCTTGGTAGTCTCATCCCCCCGGGCAAGCGTTTGTGGCAGGCTGTCGCCGCCGCTTTGTGCCAGCGTTTGGAGCAAAGCGGTAAGGTTGAAGCAACGGTGTACCACGAGATGGGTGACGCCTTCGGCGATCTGGAGCTTGCCGGTGACCATGAGTAGTTTGGACTGTACGATTTCTTTTCGATAAATATCAAACAGCTTTTGCCAGACGACGAGGTTGGCAGAACCTGTCTCGTCTTCCAGGGTCATAAACAGCACGCCTTTGGCAGTGCCGGGACGCTGGCGTACCGTAATAAGCCCGGCGAGGCAGACTTGATCGCCGTCTTTATAGTTGGCGAGATCACCGACCCTGACATTTCGCAGTCGGGCCAGCTGCTGGCGCACAAGACCGATGGGATGATCTTTCAGGGAAAGCCCGGTAGAAATATAATCCTGGAGGACATGCTCGCCCCGTGTCATGAGCGGCAATGGGATCGGCTTTTCCAATGAGGTCTCGGATAACTGACCGTCAAAAAGCCCGATCGGCCGATCGGCAAGCGCGGATACTTCCCACAGCGCTTTGCGACGGTCAGCATTGAGCGAACGGAAAGCGTCGGCATCTGCGAGCTTTTCAAGCGCGGCATCCGGGACACCCGTGGCTCTTAACTGGTCGATATATTGATAACCCTCATCGCGCATGGTGACAAGGATCAGCATATCCTCTTCTTTCAGCCCTTTGATCTGCCGGAAACCTAATCTAACAGATAAATATTTGCCTTTTTTTACTTCCAGCGTGTTATCCCACTCAGAATAATTAACATCGACAGGCAAGACTTGCACCTGGTGGCTACGCGCATCCTGCACTATCTGGGCGGGCTGGTAGAAACCCATGGGCTGACTGTTTAGGAGCGCAGCACAGAAGACATCAGGGTAATGGCATTTCAGCCAGGAGGATATATAGACCAGTAAGGCAAAAGAGGCAGCATGACTCTCCGGGAAGCCATAGCCTTCAAAGCCTTGCAGCTGTTTGAAAACGCGGCGGGAGAAGTCTTCTTCGTAACCCCGTGCTACCATGCCTTCAACCAGCTTTTTTTCATAGAGGTGAAGTTTGCCGTTGGCTTTAAAGGATGCCATACTGCGGCGCAACTGGTCGGCTTCAGCAGGTGTGAAGCCTGCGGCTACAATAGCGATCTCCATCGCCTGCTCCTGGAAAAGCGGCACGCCTAGCGTCCGACCTAAAATTTCCTCCAGTTCTTTGGATGGATACACAACAGGTTCCTCGCCGTTTCTCCGGCGGAGATAAGGGTGCACCATATCACCCTGGATCGGGCCGGGTCTTACGATGGCGACTTCGATCACCAGGTCATAAAACACCCTCGGCTTGAGTCGGGGCAGCATGGACATTTGCGCACGGCTTTCGATCTGGAATACGCCGATGGTATCCCCCCGGCAGATCATGTCGTAAACCAACGGATCATCCTGCGGCACATTGGCTAAAGTTAACTGTATGCCGTAATGCCTGAGCACGAGGTCAAAGGCTTTTCGGATCATGGTCAGCATGCCTAAACCCAGCACATCTATTTTAAGGATGCCGAGATCTTCGAGGTCATCCTTGTTCCATTCCACCTGGGTACGGTTTTTCATCCGGGCGTTGAGCACTGGGCAGAAATCGGAGAGCCTGCCTTCGGTGATCACGAACCCGCCGGTGTGCTGTCCAAGCTGGCGCGGGAAGCTGATGAGTTCGGAGGTCAGCTGCAATACTTTTAAGATCATCGGATCACGGGGATTTAATCCTTGGTCTATCAGGCGTTTTTCATCAAAGCCTTCTTCATAGAAATCCCAGATGGTGGCGCCAATGCGCTTGATGGTATCTTCAGACAGGCCCATGGCTTTGCCGACATCACGAATAGCGCCTTTATGCCGTTCTTGGGTAACGGTCGCCACAATAGCCGCCCGGTCACGGCCATAGTCGTTGTAGATGAATTGTATGATCTCTTCGCGGCGCTCATGTTCATAATCCACATCAATGTCCGGCCATTCATCGCGGGCGTCAGACATGAAGCGGGAAAAAAGCATCCGGGACTTCGCGGGATTAACGGCAGTGATGCCTAAACAGAAACATACAGTGGAGTTGGCCGCTGATCCCCGCCCTTGATGCAGGATGCCCAGGTCTTCGGCTTTCTGTGTTTTTTTATAGACCCGCAGAAAATACCAGGCCAGATTGCGCCGCTGAATAAAGGCAAGCTCAAATTCGATCTGTTTACGGTGCTTTTCAAGTATGGGGTCACCAAAACAGGCCTTAGCGCGCTCCCAGGTCAGCTGTTCCAAACGCTGCTGCCGGGTTTGCCCGTCAACCAGCACTTCCTCCGGCTCTATGTATTTGAGCGTATCTAAAGAAAAGCAGCAGGCATTGGCGATCTTGATAGCATTGGATAAGGCTTGCGGATAAGCCCGGAACAAACGGTCGATCTCTTTAATCTCTTTTAAATAACGTTCTGCATTCGGATGCAGCTTAAAGCCGGCGGTGTGTATCGTTTGTTTTTCACGGGTACAGGTGAGCACGTCCTGTAGTTCCCGGCGTTCGCTAATGTGATAATGTACATCCCCTGTGGCAAGCAGCGGGACACCGGTTTCTGCCAATCGGTATAAACGCTTGGCGTCATGCCCCTGATAGTTAAAGGATGCAGCTAAATAAAGCGATGACCCAAATGCTTGACGGTATTCAGCCAGGCATGTAAGGAAAACCGCTTCTAATTCAAAACGGGAATTGAGTCGTTCAGGCGGTATAGCGGCGAATAAAATACCGTCCTTATGAGTATAAACATCGGATTTATATAATTCGCATTTCCCTTTTTCAGTGCGGAGATTGCCCAAGGTCAATAAAGCAGACAAGCGTCCGTAGGCGGCAAGATCAGTTGGATAAGCCAGTAAGCTTGCGCCATCTGTTAAATCCAGCCTGCAGGCCGGTATGAAGCTAATCCCCGCGGCTTTGGCCGCCATATGCGCACGGACAATTCCTGCCAGGGAATTCCGGTCGGTGATAGCAATAGCCGAATAGCCAAGTGCCGACGCCCGTTCTACGAGTTCGTGCGGGTGCGAACCGCCCCTTAAAAAACTAAAATTAGAGGTGATCTGTAATTCGGCATACCCCATAGTGACCTCCTAAGCGAAATAACCGTGTAAATACCAGTGCGCGTCGCTGCTGTCATAATGCCCTGAACGAAAAAGCCAGTAGCGGCCGCCATCGCTGTCTTCAACGATATAGTAATCCCGGTGCTCACCTTTGTCCTGCCACCATTCCCGGCCAATGCGCTCGGGGCCGTCAGCTTTGGCGATGATATGCCGTTTGCCTTTATGAACAAAGAGCCTCGGCGGATGATCAGGCACCAGCGCCATCACTTCAATAGGTTCCGGCGGGCACAGCATGCGGATCGGCCGCTGTAGATCCGGCCAGGTGCTTTCGGGCTGGTCACTAAGTGACGCAGCCAGCTTGACGGAATTTTCCGGCCAGTAATGTTCGGCAGGTAAAAACCGCTGGATGGCATTCGACCCAACTTTTCCCGATATCCGGTCAAGCAATTCAGCCAGGGTATGATCGGCTAAACCCTTGGCCTCTGCCCAAAGCTGTTCCTGCACGGTTTCCATTTCTTCGACGCGCGGTGCTTCCATTATAAACAGCTCGATACCTAAAGCGGGTTCGATCTTGCTGATCTGCAACTGAAAAAGTCGCATTAAATGCGAAACACTGTGCGAGCCTTTAGTTGTGGTAATGGCGACCTGTACTTTCCGGCCATCAATACGGTGGCATTTCAAAATCGCTTTGCGAAGGCCTTTGCCTGCATCCCGAAGCTGCCGGCAGAGCATTTCCAGCAGTTTTTCGATGGCAATGCCGATGCCATAGGCCGTGCGGATCGGCTCCAGGCAAGGGAGCCGCGCAGCATAAGCCACCGGCGGATCAATTGGTTCCCAGTATTCCTCAAGGCTGCCTAAAGCCTGACTTATACGATTTAACAGGCCTTGCCCAAAACGACGCCGGAGCGCCTGCTGCGGCATTTCCAGTAATGGACGGATACTTCCAAATCCTAATTTTTGTAAGCGTTCCAATATTTCGGATTCCAGCCTGAGCGCCGCAGGAGGCAAAGAAGCAATAGCCATTGCCTGCATGGCTGATGGCACAATAGGATGTTTTTGCGCAAAGCGGGCGACAGCCCATGCTGCGCCGGGCGTATCGGCAATAGCGGCGCGCGCGTCAAATCCCGCCGCACGTAACTTCAGGACGATATCTTTGAGATATTCGCGTTCGCCGTTCCATAAATGGGTACAGCCGGAAATATCTAAGATCAGTCCATCCGGCGGATTGATAGAGACAATTGGCGTATAGCGGTTGCAGCCCAGGCCAATCAGCCGCAGGATTTTGGCAGCTTGCCCGGGCACATCATCGATCACATGAAGTTCTGCCAACGCTGCCCGCGCATCTGCCACAGCCATGCCGGCAAAAGCACCTTCCTGCTCTGCTAAGAAGCTGGAAGCAATAATAACGATCCTGTTTTTAACCGGTGCAGCGATCACAAAGGGCAAGGCCTTTAGTTCGGACCGGCGCCGCGCCAGACCATCCGTCAGCAAGTGCCGGAACCATATGGACATAAAGCGTTTTTGCATGGTTCAACCTGCCTGCCTTTCTTCCCTGATTACCTGTTTATCAATTGATACGAATTTGCCGTCCTGCCATTCCAGTTCCCAGCTGCCGGGATGCCCGTTACGAACTTTGAGCAAATCGACTTTCCAGCGCAGAAACCCTAAACCCGGCAGGCCGTTCATTTCACTGCTCGGCAAGGGGCTTACCCGCCACCGAGCGGCTGCGGCAGTCGATGTTAATTTACCGGTTGCGTTTCTCAGCACAAAACCGGTAACCCGGCTTTGTTCAACAGCTCGCTGGAAACGCTGGGATTGCTTAAAATCTATTTCACCCAGTTCACAGACTACGGCAGTAAGACCGGAACATTTCAGCGCTTCCTCCATGACCCATAACACATCTTTGTCCTTTAATAAACTAATAAAAATGATCTTGTCCGCCCTAACCCCGAAACCGGTAAATGCGGGAGCGAATAAATGCCCCTTGCGGCCTATCCAAACACTGATGCCGTCCTGCTTCATGAGCACTGAAAGGATCGCTGTAATAAATCCACCGGCTGCGGCAGCCTGTTCACTGCTGGCGCATACCATTTCATGCACGCTGCTAATAGGAAATACCTCATTTGGAAAGGAGCTTTCCAATGCCCCTAATCCCAATAGATCACGCCGGCCGCTGACAGGCGACTTGTAGCCCTCCCAGTGCAGGATGTCCTGCCGGAGCTTGTTCAGGATTTCGGCGCGGTTGCTTGACATGGCTAACGGTAAGCTTTTAAAATTTCGAGTGCGATGGTTTGGCTGATCGTGGATAATTCTTCTTTGCTGAATACATTTTCAGAACTATAGGAAGGCGGCTGCTCCGGGTAATTGATTTTTTCAAAGTAGTCTTCAGCGTCCTCCCGCGTATGCAGGCTTGGCGGCCGGAAATAGTTAATGTTCATGTAAATGACTGATTTGCGGTCATCTGCGGCAATAAAAAATTCGGAATAGCCATCTGCGTCAGACTGCTGGCTGACTTCTTCGGCTTCGAGAAGTACGCCCTGCCCGTCAAGGGTAATAACTGCATTGATTTGAATCATGTTACAAATTTAATGCTAAAAACATTAGCATTGCAAATAAATTTTGTAACAACTGCTCAGTTGATAAGCTTCTCGGGTTACTGATGACTGATAATTTTCTAAATGCGAAATCCGGATATCTGTTGATCATGTTGAGTAGGGTTGATAAAAAACAGGCTATTTCTATAAGCGGAAAGACAAAGTAATAAAGTCCCCAAGCGCTCGCCGCCGGGGACTTAAACCTAAACCTTATCACAATAGGCGGAAAGGATTCCGCCGTTTGAACCGGCAATTTATAATTAAACTTTCATCTTAGCGCTTTTGCGCTGCTTTTTTTCGGGCGCATCCTCCTTAGCCTGCGCGTGCTTCTGATCCTTTTTGTTCTCATTCTTAAATTCCGGTTTCTTGTAATGCTCCAGTTGCTGCGCTTCCCCTTTCCAGTTGGTGAGGTTCACGCGGTGTTCCGCCGGGTTCGCTTCCATATACAGCTTTACTTCTTTGCCGTCCTTTATTGCCGTCACCTGGTGACGGTTACCTTTTTCAAGTGACTTGATAAGTTTCTCACGGGCACCTGGCTCACTGATACCCACGATATCCATTTTATCGATGGCGCGTTCCGGCTTGTAGTTCCAGCCATCTGTAAACGGCCTGAGTTTATAGTTTCCGTTGTCGGTCTTGTTCTCTTTATCGATCACGATCCAGGCATTGTATTTCTCACCTTCCAGGTTTTCCAGTTGCTTATGGACTGCACGTCCTTCCATCAGGTTGTAGGCTTCTTTGGCGGTGATCCCGCTGCCCTTATTCAGGTAAAAGGTCTGCTGCATTTCTTTGTCTTTTAATGAGGCATCGTACTTGTTAAAGAAATACATTTCATTGCTTTCGCCGGCTTTGTAATGCAGTGTATAATTGACAGCTTGCTTATTATATTCCTGGGTGGTATTCAATGTGAATTCCGTATTTTTCGACTTGACCTGTTTTTCAAGTTCGCCGTTCATAGTTTCACCGAACCCAAGGTTCAGTAATTGTTTTTGCAGGTAATTTAAATTTTCCGTGTTCATGATCTTATATTTGAATTAATGGTTAATTTTTAACAGCACCGGGTAAGCATCCCTGAGCTTGACTTTGATCTTCTTGATCTTTTTACTAAAAAGGCCTTTAGCAGCGTTCACACCGCCAGCCGCTGCCTGTGCCCCGAGTGACTGATCCATGCTCAGGATCTGCATGCTCTGCACAGCTTCATCAGCACCGCTACCCGCTGCTCCGCCAAGTTCAGCTTCAGGCGCCGGGATACCGGGCATACCGTCCAGGCTGAAGACCGTCAGGTTAACCGGGATGATCTGCTGCGCCAGCCGGATGTTCTGGATGGTCAGCAGTAAACGCTGGTTGGTCACCGAACAAACGCCGAAAATTTCCTGTCCTTTAGGCAATAGCTGCCCTTTCATCGTTACCGTGTCGGTGAGCTTTAGCTTAACTGCACCGCCGTCCATGACCTTCTGTTTGCCGTCAATAATGGCCGGGATCGCTTTGAAGGCCTTCGTATCAGATGACTTTTGTGGTACGGCTTTAACTGAGCCAGGATTCTGGATCTGCTGGATCTGGGTCAGCATCTTACTTAACTGCGCCATCTGCGGGTCCGGGTGGTCGGCGGTATTGACCGACTTCATCATCCGGTGCAGTTCTTTGATATGCTGCTCACTTGTTTCGTTCTCCTGATCGTCATAGGTAGCTGGCTGCGGCTGTGGCTGGCTCAGCTGATGATTGATCTGCGCCAGTTTCGCCTGAATATTTGCCGCGCTTTGATCAGCATCCGTTGATCCGCCCGGCTTGTTGAGCTTTATGGAATCTGTTTCTTTCATGCCCAGTGCTTTGATAAAGGCAGGGCTGATACCACTTTGCACGGAGTCATGTGCAGCAGCCTGGTAAACAGAAAGTTTATCTTCTTTCTGATCTTTTTTAAATTGCGCTGCAGGCAGGGTCATGTCAATTCCCCTGGATGGCTGGGGATGAGCCGCGGCTGCTTTGCCGCCGCCGAGTGCCCAGAAGGCCATCGTGACAAAAGGGATCACCAGTAATGGGATCATTAATAAGAATTTGCGTTGTTTTTCCATGATTTGTTTTTTTGGGTTAATGGATCGGTTGTGTGGCCAATGAACTTTGGCGCGTAACCAGCGTTGATACTGAGCTGATTGCTGCGCAGACTCCAGGTCAGCAGCAGCGCAAATACACCGGTGAAAGCGACCAGTACCCTTTTCTGCCTGGCCGGCGGCATAGCGTTGAAATATTGATTGAGCTTTTTCATTGGTTAATAGTGGTATCACGGTTGGCCAGCGTTTCCCAGCGCTCGATCAGAAAACCATGCGGGTTGTTATCGCTGCGGCTGACATTACGGAGATAGCCCTGCGTGATCAATAACTTATTGACTGATGAGGTCGAGCGGACAAGCCGCTGGATCGCCCAGCATTTAAAATAATACGGGTATTGGTTCATATCCAGCTGGATGCTGTCGACCTGTATCTGCTGGCTGATATTACCGGAGATCAGGTTATTGTAATAACTTTTCTCTTTAAGCCCATCATACTGGTTGCGGGCGCTCTCGTCAGCCAGGTACAAGGCCTTGCCGATATTGCTCTCAATGACCTTCTCATCCGGGTCCAGGGTGAAAAAATAATGATGAAACATCCGGATATGATCACGGGCCTCCACAGGGATATTATCTTTCCGGTCAGCAGAGAATGCTTCCAGCGCCTTGCCGTTGGCCAGGATATAGACGTGGCTGTTGGTCAGCGTGGCGAACTGGTAACTTTTATAGAGTGCGAAGCTGCAAATGATGGTACAGGCTGCGATCAGCAGGTAACTAAAGCGTTTGATATGCTGGAAAGCTGTTTCGATATTTTTTAAGTGACTGAACATGATTATTTCGTTTTATCGGGTTGGGGATCGAGTTTTTGTTTCTGGTAATCGGACTCTGGTTTACCGGCGTTTCGATAGCCTTCCATGACGTGGCCTGGGGCGTTTACAATGTTTTCGGCACCCTGCGCCATACGGCCACCCGTCGCGCCGCCTGCCGACATTACCGCGGTGGAAGCCAGCATGGTCACTTTATTGACCAGGCTGTTACCGCCGCCAGGGTTAATGATGTACCCGGCAACAGCGGGTACCGTGAAATAACCCACGATCCCGATCAGCAGGAAAATAAGGTATGCCGTATCGGTACTGCTGAAAAATGTATCGCCGGAGGTTTGTACCTGCGTAATATCCAGTTTCAGCATATTTTCCTGCACCTTACCGATGATCGCCCCGAAAATATTGGCTACCGGCAGCCACAGGAATACGTTGACATATTTGGCCAGCCAGGTATTCAGCGTAAACTGGAACCCGTCAAAAACGGACAACCCTAATACCAGCGGGCCGAGGATAGCCAGTACGATGAGATAAAACGTCCGGATCGTGTTGATACATAATGCGGCGGCTTCATAGGCAACCTGTAGGATCTCCGACATCCATTGTTTGACCGTATTCCGGAAGTTATAGCTGGCCTTCGCCATCGCGAATTTCATATCGTTTCCGACGGATGAGAACATTCCTTCCCCCTTATCGGCTTGATCGTCAGGATGCGTATATTTATACCATTTGTCCCGGTCACCGTCGCCGTCCGCACCGACATACATCTGCCAGTCCGTTGTTTTTTCTACGGCGGCTTCTTTTGCGGCCAGCAGCTGCTGGATGGCCAGGTCGGAATTTTGTACCATCGTGCCTGTCGCGGTTACGGTTGGGTTGAGCACGCCGTTCATGACCGCGATCAGCGTTGGAAATAACAGGATCGCCATGCCCAGGGCAAATGGCCGCATCAAAGGATAAAAATCAATAGGCTCAGCCGCAGCGATCTGCCGCCAGACCCGGGTACTGATGTACAGCAATGCACCGAATCCGGCGATGCCCCTGCCTACGCCGATCAAACCGCTGCAAAGCGGCAGCATATCATTGTAAACGCCGTTCAGCGTTCCCTGCAGTCCGCCGATATCCGTCGACAGACCGGTTATTTGCAATAATGTCATCATGGGACCTGATAGAGTTGTTTAAGAGTTTGTGTATCGTTGAGATCTTTACTGCGCTGCAAACTGAGCATGACGCCCTGGCGGTCAAAGCTTTTGAGGAATGCGGTCTGGTCGCTGCCATCGGCATAGATCTTATCGATCGCTTTCAGCCGTTCCGCGTCAGACATTCGCAATTTCCCGGCAGCGAGGATATCGGCCAGGCGGCTGAGGTTTTGCAGGCTCTCCTGCAAAAGTGTGGTATATACATTCGTCATATAGACCAGCTCATCTGAATTGAAGGAACCGCTTTGGCTGAATTCCTGCTGGTAACGTTTGTATTCAGTTACCAGATTGGCCTGCTGCAGAAGAATGTCTGCGATGCGGCCGTAGTTGGCTACACCAGGGCTGATCGCGTTAAGCCCATTTAAAAAAGTAGCATGCACATTGAAATTGCCGCTGGCAACAGATTTCACCTGGTTATAGCCGCCGTCGATCAGGTTATAGCCCGTTTTCATATCGGACAAGATCCCTTTCAGTTGGGTCAGCTTTTCGATGTCCAGTACCAGTTGCGTCAGATCACTGCTTTGCGCACACGCCCCGCTGCTCAGCAGCAGGCAGCAGAATAACAGCTTAATGGTTTTCATAGAGGTTTATTAAGGTTTGCGAATCATTTATACTTTGCCGCCGCCGTTTGGCCAGCACCTTTAAAGAATTCGTGAAGCTTTCGCTGAAACGGTATTTATCCAGCATAGCCGTATGGATCTCATCCAGGCGTTTTAATCTTTCCGCATCACTCATTTGCAGTTTTCCCGGGCCCAGCAGGTTTTGCAGATCGGTCAGGTCATGATCGCAGTCATTCAATAAGCTGGTCTTTACTGTGCTGATGTAGCTGATCTCGTCACTGCTCAAACCGGAGAAAGACTGGTTGAAAGCTGCTGTGATATAGCTTTGATAATTCAGGATGTCTTTGACCTGGGAACTGTTCTTCACTGCTGTTGACGGCGTTTTCAGCGAGTTATAATAAGTAGTATGAGCATTTAACTCAGCGGTGTTGATGTCGCGGATACCGCCAAGCCCGTTTTTGATGACCCCGTAGCCTTGTTTAAGTTCCGAGCGCAGCGTGTTATAGGCAGCGATCTGCTGAAGATAGTATTGTTGCTGTTTCTTGGCCTGTCCGAACAGGTCACTGAAGCTAAAGCTTTGTGCTTTAACTGTTCCGTTGATCAATGTCAACACAGTGAGGTATCTAATGAACGCCATAAAGATTTTTAATGGTTTGTGTATCCTGCTGGTCTTTTGAGCGCTGCATGCTGAGCATAACATTTTCATTGGTGAACTTTTCCAGGTCATGGTAATTACCGTCCACTTTTTTCGCGACGCGGTCGATCATGTCCAGGCGCTGGCTATCGGTCATCTGTGTTTGAAAGGAATTGATCACTTTCGCCAACTGATCGATGTTAGCCGCGCTTTCTGAAAGGATGCCGCTGTATACTGCATAGATCTGCTGCAGTTCCGCCGGGGTGAAATGGTTATCCTGTTGGGTCTGCGACCAGGATGTTTTGTACAGGCTGACCAGTTCTTCCTGCCGGGCGAGAATATTTTTGACCTGTTCATAATCAGTGATCACCGACTTCACCGTCATGAGTTCCTGGTAATATTCCGTGAACAGGTTTTTCTGCTGCTGACCGATACCGGCGATACTGGACAATTGCGTTTTGTGCAATTCATTCTCTATTGCCTTCTGCGCGTTCTGCAGCCATAAGGTCTTGTTCTGCGCCCGCTGGACACTCAGGTCAATGGCCCGGATGATCTTACCCACGGTCTCGTTCAGTACCGTACCCACAACAGCCTGTGCATGAACTTGAGTGCCCAGGCAGATAAGGATCAACAGCATGCTAAGCTTGCTTTTCATCTTAGTTGATTTTATAATATTTGTTTAGTTTGAATACCAGGTAATCCTTTTCAAAGCGGGGATGCAGATCAAATAACTCTTCAGTTTTGAACTCTTTCGGTAATAATTTTCCATTACGAATTCTTTGAAAACCTACGTGATCATAAATTCGGTTATCTTGAATTTCTATAGTGTCATCATCTATTGCATAGGGACCTATGATTTGCTTGTAATACAACCCATTATGATTGTTCGGTGTACAGGCTGCAAATAGCAGCGCGATTAAAATCAGTTTTTTCATGAGGCATCATTTTTAGTTTGTTGTTCTTCCTGCACGATCACCGCGATGGCCTTGCGGATATCGCCATATTTCTTTTTGTAAGCTTTTACTTTCGCTTTCTCCGCGGATTCGGTGGTATAGGTCCAGTATTCTTCCCGGCTGACCTCCGTACGGTATACCTTGGACGGCGGGCTGATATACACTTCTTTATAAGGATAACGTTCGTCATTTGCCCGGTTCATACTCATGATCACCGACGTTTCCTTATCGGTAACACCCAGCAGTTGCTGAACTTTAGCGAAGTCATTCTGGTATTTGCGCTGGTCCAGCAGGATCTTGCAATCGCTGTTATTGATGATGGCCTGCTTAATAACGGGCGAACTGATGATGTCTTCAATGTCCTGCGTGACCACCAGCGCTTCGCCGAAATACTTGCGGACGGTCTTAAAAAGGTATTTGATATATTCCGCCATCCCTTCCCGCGCGATGGCTTTCCAGGCTTCTTCGATCAGGATCATCTTGCGCACATCTTTGGGCAGTTTGCGCATCTTGCTGACAAATGTTTCCATAATGATCAATGTCACCACCGGAAAAAGGATCGGGTGATCTTTGATATTATCCAGTTCGAAAACTATAAAACGCCGGTTAAGCAGGTCGAGGTTCTCCCTGGCGTTGAGCAGGTAATCGTATTCACCGCCTTTGTAATATGGCCGCAGTACGAACAGCAGGTTATCGACGTCGAAATGCTGGTCCTTCACCTTGCTTTGCTTCATGTTATCGTAGAAGTCGCCTTTCAGGAATTCGTAGAAAGTGTCAAAGCAGGCGAAGCCTTCCAGCTTTTTGTAATAATGGAATAGGGCATCAGATATCGCGATATACTCCGAACGCTGCACACCCTCATCTTCCTTTTTCCAGAGCGCCAGGATCATCGCCTTGATGCTTTCCCGCTTCTCGGTGTCCAGCATATCGCCGCTGCCCACATAAAATGGATTAAAACTGATCGGCTTATTTTCTGAGTAAGTGAAATAATAACCGTCGACAAATTCACAGAGCCCTTCATAACTATGACCGACATCGACCAGAACGATATGCGCACCCTGCTCGTAATAGCTTCGCAGCAGGTGATTGGTAAAGAAAGACTTTCCGCTGCCGCTCGGGCCCAAGATAAATTTATTCCGGTTGGTGGTCAGCCCTTTTTTCATCGGCTCGTCACTTAGGTCAACATGCAGCGGTTTACCGCTCAGCCGGTCGCCTAGCCGGATACCGCAGGGAGACAATGATGTCCGGTAGTTGGTTTCCTGGTTGAAGAAACAGGCAGCCTGTTCCGGAAACGTGTCAAAGGTATCGTTCATCGGAAAATTTCCGCTGTTGCCCGGCAGTCCTGCCCACCAGATCTGCGGTGCCCCGTCAGTTTCCTGTTTGGGGCGGGCGTCCAGTTGCGCCAGCGCAGAACTGACCCTGTTTTTGACCTCCTTGATTTCCTCCGGCTTGGCCGTCCAGGCCAAGATATTGAAATGTGCTTTGACCGGTTGCCGTTGCTGGCTGATCGCCTCGTGCAGGAACTCCTGTGTGGCATCACGGCCGATTGCGTTTTCGCGGGAGTATGCCGACAGCGATTGCAGCCGCAGCTTTTTGGCTTCCAGTTTTTTCAAGGTCTTAGCCGGATCCTCTATAAAAATATACTGGTTATAGATATGATTGCAGTTCAGCAGTGCACCGACAGGGCTGGCAAAACCGGTACTGAACTTGGTCTTATCGGTACTATACTGGTCATAGGTGATCCGGGGCCCGCACAACGTCGGCAGGTATTCGGCTTCCGCCAGCGTATATAGCTGGCAGTAGTTATCGCCAATCCTGATCCCGTCCTTCAGATGGATGTCTTTGACCGCGGGTTCATCCGCTTCATTTAACAGAAAACAATATTGCTCCAGGATACCCGGCGTGACCAGCGTGCCGGCCAGGTCATCATTCCCAAGCTTTCGCAGCGTGACCAGCCCGCTGTCTTCTATTACCCTTTTGAACTGTCCCGCGCTGTCCGTAAAATCACGGAATAACTCATCATTCGTTCCTTCTGCAGGAGAAATGGATTTTCGCATCAGGCTGCTGAAAGCGCTGGTCACCGGTTTATAGTTTTCCGGTCTTTTAGTCAGGATGATAAAACAATGGTGCGCGAGATAGGGACGCTCATTAAAATGACGCTCACTGGCATGGCTTAAAAAAGTTTGCTCCCTGAAGTCCGGACGGTAACTGGCTTCCGCGAACCAATCCTGTTTATGAAAGATGCTGTGTTTAGGCAGCATCCTGATGGCCTTTACCCATGCCTGGTGCAAAGCCATATATTCATCGTTAGACAGCGTGAAAAGTTCAGGTAACCGTACTTCAAAAGCGATACTCATTTCGCCCTGCATAGAGATCATTGTGCCGTGCTGTACTTTATAGATCGGAAATACTTGTTCAGCGTTTCTCATAAAAGATTCTCCTGGATTTGAATTTTAAATAATCGGGCAGATATTTACGGGCATTTCTTTTCATCAATCCGTGTTCACCGTAGCGGTGGCTGAACCGGAATACCTGATAGAACAGGGTTGTGCCCGCGCCGGCAACAATGAGCATACAGAGGTAGATCGCCATACCGACGAGGTAAAGGATGGCGAACAGCACCAGCAGGATCACCAGACCACCGCCCAAATACCAGATGTACTGCGCTTTCAGGCCTTTAAACTCAACAGGTTTATTAATGCCCTTATTGATCTGGTAGCTCATACGCCGAAAAATGATTTTAGGACCGTCGCCACAACAACAAGAAAAATGCAGCTGCCGAACCAACTTGAAGCAACTTTGCCGGTATCGTGCTCGCCATCGTTCCATTTTTTATACACCTTGATCGCCCCGACCAAACCGACAATGGCGCCGATCGCATACATCAGGTTGGTTCCGGTGGAGAAATAGCTTTTGACCTGGGTCGTAGCTTCGTTGATACCTGCATTTCCATCTTGTGCAAACGCGGTGATCGTGAGCAGCATCAATGCGGTAAATAATTGAATTCGCTTTTTCATGTTTTAGGATTTAAAAGGTTAATGGCCATTCAGTTTCTTTCAGGCGAAAAGGCAATCTCGCCGCAGCGAATTCGCTGAGTGAACGGGATACAGCCGGCAGGCTGATCTCATCGGCGAACATCTCATACTTATTCAGCAATACTTTGTACAGGGTAAGGAATTCGCTTTTGTTGTTATTGTCGCCATAAGCGTCAACCAGGATTTTAGCTTCAGCAATTAGCTCGTCGGCCGGGCCGGCAGGTATAGTCTGATCACTGACATCGTCAGTTACCGCACCGGAAAAAAGGAGTTCTTCAGCCGGATAAGTGCCCGTATCAGCGTCGGGTTTCACATCACCCATGACTACGGAAAATTGATTGGCAACAGGCGGAATGACCAGCCGGACGGCGGACTGGAGCTTAAGTTTTGCAGCCAGTTCGGTGCGGTAATAGCGCAGGCCGACATAAGTATACCAGGCTGCGCTAAATACCAGGACGGCAGTCAGGTATTGCTGCCAGGAGATCGCGTTTAACATATGCTTCTGTTTAAAGCCCCGCGGCCCCATGCCGCCGGGCAAAACAAAAGTGAAAAGCCGCTGATCTTTTATTTAACAACACAGGCGCACGTTGTCTATTTTATTATAAATGAAATACTTATATAGACTTTCCTGAACTGGAATAAAATTGTGACCTCCTAAGCATTTCGCCGCGCTGCAACATTCGGGCAGAGACGGGATGTACGATCTGTAAGGTATGTTGCTGCCGGAGAGTGCAAAAAATACGATTAGGATACAATCTTCCCTTTTTTATACTATATCAACAGTCCTATTCCCGGTTTCTTTGCTCCGGAAGGATTGGTCTCTCAAAAGTCTGATGGTTAAACGGGCGATCGGCGAACACCGCAAGATTCGGATTTACAGCGTCACCGGTGCCGCCTACTTTTGAAATGTCGGCGGCCCGGACAACCGGGGTCGGAAAAAAATAAAATTAAATTTTCAAAACTATGAAAGTACTTTCATAGTTTTGAATTAAACAACAATCGTTATGGAAACTCAAACAAAATCAAAAGAAGAAATCAACAAAGACATTGTAGGTCGCTGGTTCACCAGTTTTTGGGGCGAAACCTGTGATCTTTCCATCGTAGATGAACTGGCTGCACCTGATATGCTGCTCCATTATTCGTTGCATGAACCGCGCAAGGGGCATGAAGACCTCAAAGCATTTATGACCGGCTTCAGGGCTGCTTTTCCGAATCTTAATTTTTGGGGCGCAGCAGATCTGATCGCAGAAGGTGATTATGTTGTCGGACGCTGGGAAGGTGGCGGAACACATACCGGACCTGCATTCAGTGATTTCCTGATCGGTTCACTGCCAGCTGCCACGGGCCGCAAGATGCATTTCACAGGAACTACCGTACTTAAGATCGAGAATGGTAAGATCGTTGAAGAGATCGGTCTTGACGACGGGGTGACTGCCCTGACCCAGCTTGGACTGATCCGGAAAGCAAATTGAAATGTGTTCTAAATTCCTGAATGATAGACTGTCGTTAACGTTACTTTTCAGTTGGCCGAACAAAGCAAAAACGGTATCAGATGCCTGATTTACTTTCAGGAGCAGCTGACTGCTGGCCAGACCGTCTTTCATCATTATTTAGTTCTTTGACAATATTAAATCACACAATCGAACTCCTATTGCAACATTAATCCAATTTGTTGAATGACTAATTGTTATTTATGAAAGCTCTTTTATATTATTGTGTTTTAAAAAGGCATGATTATGAAAGATTTTATTGAACAGTTAGGTTATCTGGCAGGTGCGACAAGGTTCAGAAGGATCAGTGAAAAGCTGCATACAGATGGCGATAAGATCTATCAGGATATAGGGATCAACTTCCGCGCAAGCTGGTTCTCCGTATTTTATATTCTCGCTACGTCAAAGCGACCAAAAACGGTGATCGAACTTGCCACCGAAATAGGATTTACCCACATAACAGTAAAGAATGTATTGCGGGAACTTGAAAAGGCTGAACTGGTGGAGATATCTGATCACCCAACCGATAAAAGATCAAAGCATAACACGCTTTCTGCAAAGGGAAAAGCACTTTACCGTAAACTGCAGCCGGTTTGGAAAAACTTCGCCAATACCCTCAAGCAGATACTGGATGCCGGACACCCCGATTTTCTGAATATGCTGAACCGGATTGATGTTGAGATCTATAGGAGACCAATAAACAGCATCATGAGCAACACGGAAAAAAAAGACAAATTGTCGATATTGGATTACAGACCTTCTTTAAAGAAATATTTCTATGAGCTGGCAGGCCCCTGGCTGCTTAAAGTACTGAAAGGGAAACTGGAAGCGGAAGACGAATTTACCCTTCATCAGCCGGACAAGGCTTATATCGAGACCGGCGGCTTTCTGTTTTTCGCCCGGTTCAATGAAGAAATTGTGGGTTGCGTAGCCTTGAAACGGCTCGATGAACAGACATTCGAATTCGCCAAACTATTTATCGACCCGGAACTGAGGCAACTCGGGATCGCAACAAAATTAATTGAACGTTGCATTACCCGTTGTAAAGAAAACGATGCAACTGAACTTTGGCTGCAAACGACCATGTCCATGCCGCAGGCTCACAAGCTTTACGAAAAGCTGGGATTCATTGATCAGGAGGCGCCGCAACAAATGGATGTGCTTCAGCGCACGGAACGGATAATGGTAAAGCAATTGAACTGACCTGTAGCTACTGGTCTTAAGTTTATCCGGTTTACTTCATAAAACCTCCCGGCATTTATTAGCCCGTTATCTGCGCCCTGCTTTGACTGGCGGGTAACGGGTTTCTTTTTTCGCTCTGCGGTTCATTATTCTGTTACGGATCACGCTCCTGGCCGGGCGTTATTGTGTGATCTAATGTCACATTTCGAATACCGCAAGGATCGGATCGGGCAAGCCGTATGTGCTGCCGATCTTTACGTAAATCAAATAATCATGAAAACGGAATTCAAAAAACTGTTTGATGCCGTAGACAAAATGGCCTCAACAAATGCCAGATCAGCATCCTTGTTCCTTAATGAAGGACAGATCGATCCGGCTGACGAAAAATTAGTAGTGGAATGGTCCGGTCAATCGGCGGACAACATCAGGATGATACTTTCAGTTGCTTATGGAAAGCGTCAGATCCAATTCGATCCTTTTACCGGCGATCAGGAATTCCGTTCAAAAATAAGATTTATTCCGCTCTTGACGCATGAACGTCCGCCGGTACATTATTCCATCCGGGAAACGCGTTACGGGGACGTTATCCTGGCTTCTACGGACAAAGGCATCTGTTACCTGGTTTTTTACGGCGGAGATCCGCAACGGGTCCCGGGGATCATTCAAGAACAATTTCCCGGATCCGAGGTGCTGGCAGGTACAGATAAATTTCAGGAAATAGCCATGGCTTATCTCAGCGGCAGTAAGGAACTGACGGTCGATCTGCATGTGAAAGGAACGGCTGACCAACTGCAGATATGGAAAGCGCTGACCTGCGTTCCGGCAGGAAAACTGGTTTCCTACGGCACCCTGGCAAAGGCGACCGGTCAGATGGCGCAGGATATCGGCATAGCCATGGGTGATAACCGCATCGCGATGCTGATTCCCTGCCACCGCGTGATCAAAGCCACCGGAGAACGGGGGCAATATCACTGGGGAGCAAAAAGAAAGCAGGCCATGTTACTGGACGAAGCGACAATTTAAGAGATGGCCATGATTCATCATATTGACCTGGGTGATAACGCCGCATCCCGAAAAAAAAGGGTCGGATCATTGATCCGCTCGGGCGCGATCACGCTCGGAGGGTACAAAAAAGCGAAAATCTACGGCTTGCTTTCCTGCTCATCTGGAAAACGGATGAAAACAGAGAACCGGGTTTTCTTTAAGGATGAGGCGGAAGCCACAGATGCGGGTTACCGGCCATGCGGTAACTGTCTGCCCGAAAAATATAAACGATGGAAAGCTGGAGCAGCATTCAAAGGAGGACTTTAATATGAACATCACTAACCGGATCAATCTTTTGCCTTTTGACGGCGAGGCTTATTTTCTGCCTGACCTGTTTGAAAAAAATACCGCCAGCAAGATTTTTGGATCATTGACCCACTCGATACCCTGGAAACAGGAGCCCGTTAAGATCATGGGGCGGGATATCTTACAGCCGCGTCTCACCGCCTGGTATGGTGATGAAGGAAAAAGCTATAGCTATACCGGGATCACCATGCAGCCGCTGCCATGGAACGATGATCTTTTAATGATCAAAGAGAAGCTTCAAACCGTCTGCGGGCACGCATTCAACAGCGCTTTGCTGAACTTATACCGGGATGGTAATGACAGTGTAGGCTGGCACCGTGACAATGAGATATCCCTGGGCCTGAACCCGGTTATCGCTTCCGTTAGTTTTGGTGAGGCCCGGAAATTCCGTTTTAAACATTACCGTAATAAGTCGGCTGGTGCTGAGATCATGCTTAGACCTGGCTCACTACTATTAATGTCCGGTGAAACGCAGCACAACTGGTTGCACTCCATTCAGAAAAATCCGAATATTTCCAGGCCGAGGATCAATATCACTTTTAGATTTATCAGGTAGTGGCAGCGAAACCTCCTATTGCGCAAGAATCGGATTTTACCGGCCCGGGGCCTTCCGTAATTTTGAGTATCAAATAAAATAGCTATGAAAAACATCAGTCAGGATTTTAGAGGAACAGACAACCATATCAGTGAGATCATGGAGGGCCAACAACGGGGCTTTCGGCATAACCCTGTTGTTAAAAGTCAAACCGGCCGGAATGATGGTCCGGGATTCCATAAGGTTTCTATCGAACGCTGGCAGCCAAAAGATCTGACCTCGACTATATTTTACCGTAAGGCGGCAACGGCCATGGGTGAAATATTGATCGCTTCAACCGCCAAAGGCATTTGTTTCGCAGGCCTGGTTACCGAAAGTGAAGAGCGTGTTTTGCGTGACCTGAAAAGACGGTTTCCGACAAACAGGTTTGTTGGGTCAGCCAATGGATATCACGAGGAAGCCATTCGGCAATTCAATGAACCGGAAAGGTCCATGCCGGTACATTTTCACCTGAAAGGTACGGCTTTTCAATACGGGATATGGCAAAAACTGTTATCGGTCCCTTTCGGATCGATGACCACTTACAAGGAAATTGCAGGCGGTAGCAGTTACGCGCGGGCAGCCGGAACGGCGATCGCAGCCAACCCTGTTTTTTACATCATTCCGTGTCACCGGGTGATCCGAAGCAACGGTAGTTTCGACGGCTATTTCTGGGGGCCGGAGACTAAAAGGAATTTGCTGACCTGGGAGCAAAATAATAATTAAACCGCTGTAAGATAGCAAGAAACGGATTTAAAAGGCACCTTTTCAGCGGTAAATTTACTTTAGATAAAATAAAAGATCATGGAAACTCAGCAAGAATTAGATTATAAAAGGATCGCATCAGCGATCAGCTTTTTCAGGGATAATTATAAATCCCAGCCTAAACTGGAAGATGCCGCGGAACACGTTCATTTAAGTCCGTTCCACTTCCAGCGCATGTTTCAGAATTTTGCCGGGGTAACTCCCAAACAGTTCCTGCAGTATATCAGCATCGAGCATGCGAAGGAGATACTGAAATCTACAGGTGCCAGCCTGTTCGACACGGCCTTTGAGACAGGGTTGTCCGGCACCAGCAGGTTGCACGACCTGTTCGTCAAGGTCGAAGGAATGACGCCGGGAGAATTCAAAAATGGCGGCGAGGCGCTAAATATCAATTATGCATTTGCCGACAGCCCGTTCGGGACCGTACTGGTTGCTTCAACAAGCAAAGGCATCTGCCATATGGCTTTCGCGGATGAGGGCGAAGCTATGGCGCTGGATCAGTTGAAAGCGAATTTTCCGAATGCACAATATAATCAGATCGTTGATATGGTGCAGCAGAACGCCTTGTTTGTCTTTTCACAGGACTGGAGTAAACTCGATGAGATCAAACTGCACCTGAAGGGTACGGATTTCCAGATCAAGGTATGGCAGACCTTGTTATCTGTTCCGACCGGGGGCTTAACCACTTATTCCGGACTGGCGCAAAAAGCAGGTTATGCAGGTGCTTCCAGAGCCGTAGGTACTGCGGTAGGGAAAAATCCGGTAGCTTTTCTGATACCGTGTCACCGCGTGATCAAATCCACCGGTGAGATCGGGCAGTATCACTGGGGTGCAGTTCGCAAAAATGCCATCGTTGGTTGGGAAGCTGCCATGCGTGCGACTGCATAAAAGAGAGAACGTGTCAATAAACAGATCACAGCCTGGATAATGTCCAGGCATCCACAATAAAGCCCTGATGAAGGATAAGGAATTAACAAAAAGAAAATTGATCCAGGCTGTTGGGGCGGTCATCCGGGAACAGGGGTTCGACGCGCTTAAGATCAGTACCGTGGCCAAAAAAGCGGAGGTAGACCGGAAACTGGTCTACCGGTATTTTGGAAGCCTAAACCATCTGATCGAGAACTATATCGTTGAAAACGATTACTGGCTTGTTTTTGCTGAACAGTTGAAAAGACTGATCTCTGAAAATAACTACAGTGACACCCAGACCCTTATTACGGATATTTTGCAAAATCAATACAAGTTCTTTTCGGAGGAAAAGGACATGCAGCGGATAATCCTGTATGAATTGTCGTCGAACAGTCCCCTGATGAAAAGTATCCATAATACCCGGGAAGCTATGGGGGAAAGATTTCTGAATGCAACAGATCAGCATTTCGAGGGGTCATCGGTCAATTTCAGGGCGGTATCTGCACTGCTGGTCGGTGGTATTTACTATACCATCTTACATACCATTTTTAACGGTACCACTTTCTCCAACATGGATATCAGCTCAGATACCGGGAAAGCGGCAATGCTTAAAGCGATCGGGCAAATTGTTCATTGGGCATATGAAAAAGCTGCCGCAGAAAAGCTATCGTCCCAATAAAGGAATAACATAAAAACAAATTGTACTGCAACATCGCAAGAAACGGATTGAACACTAACCAGGCGGTTGGTAATTTTGATCAACAGATAAAACATCAAAACATTAAATAATCAACATATTAAATATTAAAGCCATGCATATTAAAAGTAATCCATCCATATTATACTTCGGAACACCAGTCGCTGTGCTGAGTACCACCAACGAGAACGGGACCACCAACCTTGCACCGATGTCATCTATCTTCTGGATCGGCTGGCGATGTATGATCGGATTGAACGCAACATCAAAAACGACACAGAATCTGCTTAGAACAGGTCAGTGTGTTATCAACCTGCCATCATTTAATGAGGTTGAAATGGTCAATAAACTGGCTAAAACAACAGGCTCAAACCCGGTTCCGGAATGGAAAGCAGCAACAGGTTATCAGTTTGTCGAGGATAAATTCGGTATCTCAGGATTTACACCGCAAGGATCAGAAACTGTTGACCCTTTACGTATCAGGGAATGTCCCGTGCAAATGGAGGCTGTAGTGGAAAACATGCATGGCCTGGCAGAAGAAGACCCTATCTTGAACGGAGCGGTAAAATTATTTGAATTACGCATCCAGGCTGTGCACGCGGATGAATCGATCTTAGAGAACGGCAAGGAGAATCACGTTGACCCTGATAAATGGAAACCACTGATCATGAGCTTTCAGCAATTTTACAGTTTGGGCGGTCGCTTGCAGCATTCCATACTTAGCGAAGTACCTGAGGAGCATTACAATACTCCTGATCGCGAAAAAGCGATCAACCAACCCCAAATGGATTAAACCCGCAATAGCTACTACACAGATCAATCATTTTTATTTAAATGGAAACTATTCAACAAAGATTAGCAAGCCGGGACTGGGCTGCGATCACTTCAGAATTACACGATAAAGGATTTGTGATTGTCAGGAACATCCTGAATGAGCAGGAATGCGACAACTTTATTTCGGCATATAACGCTGATGATACTTACCGTAAGACCATTAATATGGAGCGGTACCGTTTTGGCAGCGGGGAATACAAATATTTCGGTTATCCGCTTCCTGATCTCATTACGAAGTTAAGAGAAAGCGTGTATGAACAGATCGCACCTGTCGCCAATAAATGGATGGAAGAACTGAACCTGGAAAAAAGGTTCCCTAGTACGCAGGCCCAGATGAGAGCACTCTGCCACAGTCATGGACAGACAAAACCGACGGTGCTGATCCTCTCTTACAAGGAAGGTGGTTTTAACACCCTTCATCAGGATCTTTATGGCGAAGTATATTTTCCAATGCAGATCGTATTTATGCTGGACCAGGAAAGCCGGGATTACACTGGCGGTGAGTTCGTTATCACCGAACAAATACCGCGCGCACAGTCCAAAGCTAATGTACTCAAGCCCGGATTAGGCGATATGGTAATTTTTACGACCAACTTCCGGCCTGTTAAGGGAAGTAAAGGCTATTACCGTGTCAGTATGAAGCACGGCGTTAGTCCGTTGCACAGCGGTAAAAGACATAGCCTCGGCATCATCTTTCATGACGCACTTAATTAACGGAAATGACCTATTATGTGAATGAAGCCGCTGCCGCCGAAGTAGAATAACAAAACTAATCGAGTTTTTTAAGGGGATGCCGAAAGGTATTCCTTTTTATGCTAAGGGCAGATCAAACCAGAACATACTGCCTTTTCCCGGTTCGCTGTCTGCCCCGATTTCTCCGCCGTGCCGACGGATGATCTCTTTACTGATGTACAGACCGAGGCCAAGTCCGGAAACATTGTGCCGACCGGAGCGGTAATAGCGGTCAAAAATATAGGGTAAATGGTCAGGGCTGATCCCGGGGCCTTTGTCGGTTACCGCGACCCTGATAAAATTATTTCCGCGGCTAACCCGGATCAGTATCTGCGGGGAATCCGGTGCATATTTGGCCGCGTTATTTACGAAATTGACCAGGACCTGGTCGATCTTTTGTTCATCAGCTTCGACTTCGGCGTTTTGATCGCCTTCAACGATGATCTCAAATTTACCTTCGCTGCGCACATGGTTGCAGCAATCCCTGGCCAGTTCAGCCGGCTTGAATCGGCTTTTGCGAAGTTCCAGCTGTCCGCCAGCGATGCGGCTCGTATTCAGCAGGTCAGCTATCAAACGGTTGAGTTTGGCCAGGCTTTTATTGGCTTGGGTGATCAGTTTATCCAGTAGTTGAGGATCCGGCTTGAATTTCATCCGATCGAGTAATTGCAGCGAAGCGGTCAGGCTGGTGATCGGCGTTTTGAGCTCATGGCTGGCTACGCTAATAAACTCGTCTTTCTTTTCCAGCACTTCCATAACGCTTAGCCGTAGTTCTATCTGTTCCATAACCACCCGCGCCATTGCCTCCAGTACGCCGCGATCTTTCCGGTCGAAGCTGCGGGGCTGGTAATCTGCTACGCAAAGCGTGCCGATTAGATAGCCGTCAGGGGTGTGGAGCGGCGCGCCGGCATAAAAGCGGACGCCCTGCTGGACAGGCACGCTTTCGGCCACCGTCGGTTCTTCCAGGGTATTCTCATAAATCAGCGGTTCGGGACTGAGGATAGCTAGTGCACATAAGCTTTCCCCGCGGTCCGCGCAGCGCAGCTTACCCACGCCAGTAGTTGCTTTGAAGAAAACGGTTTCGGCGCCGACCAGCGAGATCAGTGCGACCGGTGTCTGAAACATCGCTGCCGCCAGGTCGGTCATGTTATCAAAGACCTGTTCCGCAGGGGTATCCAGCAGTCGGTAGCGCGTCAGCGCCGTCAGGCGTTGCGTGTCATTATCGGGAATGATATTGAGTTTAAAAGTATTGTTCACTGGTTATCGCTTCGGAATAGAACCACTAAAGCTACGAATTGTTACGACTACTGAAAAATTGACAATGCCGCTGAAATTTTTTCAGCCGTAAACTGTAAATTTTTCAGACTTTAGTCTGTGGCATAGTGCTTGTAATGAGTTGATTAGTTTAATTAATCTTTTGTTCAATTATTTTTTAAAGTAAAATTTAAAGGAGAAAAGGCCATGACCTTAGTTAAATTTAACAACAAACCTAACAACTCATTAATGCCAGGCTTTAATGATGTTTTTGATTCCATCTTCAACGACACTTTTTTCAGTGACCGTATGGTGAGCCGTGTACCAGCCGTGAATATCAGCGAAAGCGAAAACAACTATCATGTGGAACTGGCTGCGCCGGGCCTGAAAAAAGAAGACTTCAAACTCAATTTGGAGCGTAACCAACTGAGCATTTCGGTTGAGCAGTCTTCCGACCAGGAGGACAATCAAAAGAACTACAGCAAACGCGAATACAGCTACAGCTCATTCGTGCGTTCTTTCACATTGCCTGAAAGCGCTGACCACTCGCAAATCGAGGCCAGTTACACCGATGGTATATTGAAAATTGATATTGCTAAACGCGAAGAAGCCAAAGCGGTACGCCGCCAGATCGAAATTAAATAAGTGTATTAGTTTTTAACTATCGGGCTCCTGCAAATGTGGGAGCCTTTTTTTTAATCGCTATGGAAACACAATTTTATATCTTGCTCAGCCTGCAGACAGCAAAGGGCTTCACGGATTACGGGCAATTCTTTTTAGGTAACGACCGCGAGGCAGCGCAGGAATTATTCAGTACTTTAAAAGGCAGGGATCCCAAAACCGCTGAGTGCATCCTGCACCTTGACCTGTTGGAAACCGAGGACGGTTTGCCGGAAAAGATCAAAAGCATTTGCTGTACCCTGGATGAGCTTGCTGAGAATACCAAACTGATCGCCAAAGAAGTGTTCCGTTTAAAAAACCTGGAGGACTTGTCATGAGAGGAAAGGTCGATTTTTATTGCTCGCTGATTTTTTCTGGCTTGTTCGGCTTACTGTTCTTCGACGTTATCCTGAAGGCCTTCGGTATGATCCGCGAATTGCCGCATTTCCATAAGGAGATATTCCTCATGGGCTTTGTGGTGTGGTTCCTGTCGTTGGTCGGACGCCGTGACCGGGATGACGATTGGGCAGGACAACTTTAATTTTCCACGCCTCCCAGATCGTCGGTTAGTTTGGTGATCTCCAGGATAACCTGATCGAGATCCTCCGCCGATCTTTTCAGCATTGGGATGATTTCGGCGTTGGAAGATTCCCCCAACGCACAAAGCTGTACCAATCCCAAGATATTGGCCAGCGGTGCGCGGACGCGGTGGGACTGGATCCAGGCAATCTCGCGCAGGCGTTTGTTCTGGTCCTCGATTTTACGTAGATGTTGCTGCGATTCCGTAATGTCACGCAGGAAACAGTTCACTCCGATAACCTCGTTGTGCTGATCGCGTATCGGGTTAAAACTTAGCTCTTCGTACACCTGCCTGCCGGCAATGTCCCGTTGCCGGACGATATGGAAAGCTTCGCCATTAAAGGCCCGCTCATAGCTTTCGAAAAAAATCCGAACTCTTTCCTGTACAAAATCGGCGTTCGTTACTTCGTCCTCGTCTTTTCCTGTCAGTTCTTTGACCCGGTCCCAAAACGCTTGGTTGCCAGTGATAATATTGGACTTCCGGTCTACTGACCAGATCAGGTCGCGGGTATTATTGATGATCGCCCGGAGGTTCTGCCCATCGTTATAGATCTTTTCCTGGATCTTCTTTTGTTCGGTAATATCAACGAAATAGACCGCAATACCTTCCCTGGTCGGGTAAACGTTCATGGAACCCCATACCCCGAGCGGTGCGTAAAGTTCCTCGAAATGCACACTGATTCGTTCTTTCATCGCCCGCTGGTATTCGGCATAGAACATGCCGTCCCGGGAATTCGGAAAAAAATCCCAGAGATTTTTCCCTATGATCTCCTCGCGGGTGCAGGCCAGCGCTGTTTCAGCGGCTTTATTGATAAATGTAACCTCCCACTTGCTGTTCAGCGCGTAAAAGCCGTCGGTGATGCTGTCCAGGATGTTTTCCAGTTCGGCCGTCTTTTCAGCCAGCGCCCTTTCCGTGCGTACTTTCTGATCGATATCTACCACCAGGGTTTGTTTGGCCGGGATCCCTTCAAAGACGGTATGGTGCGAAAAGACGCGCACGTAAAAGGTCTCCCCGGTCTTTTTTTGATGCAGCCAGCGCCCGGCATCTGCATAACTGTCCGGGACTTTTCCTACGGCAGCTAAAAAAGCGGTCACTTCTTCCGGGGGCCTGATATCGGTCATCTTCAATTGCAGGAATTCTGCTTCAGTATAGCCATACTGGACGGTGGCAGCGGTATTAACCGCCAGGAACCGGAAATCCCGGCTATCGAAAATGAACATGGGAACGGGGACCTCTTTGAACAGGCGGCGGTAATCATCGCGGGTCTTGCGGACCTCGCGGGCCTGGCGGCTGATCCGTCGATACAAGATCATGCTGACCACCAACAGGACCGTCAGATCGTTCAGGCTTCGGAAAAAGTCCTGGTGAGCAGGTTCCAATTGCCGGGCGAGATGGCTGATCAATGGGTCTGCGAAGAACGCCCAGCCGAGCGCCGCGGCGATAATGATCAACGGTATTTTAAGATCAGATAAGCGCTCCATAACCCATTCCTCTATACATAAGTTTACACCCCAGGGATGTAAACTTAGTCATTTTAATTAATCGTTAATGTATGCAGCTAAAGATATTTGGCCAGGTACGGGCCGGTGCGGCTTTCTTCAACTTTTACGATGTCTGATGGAATACCTTGTGCAACGATTTTACCGCCGTCTTCACCGGCTCCAGGCCCGATGTCAATTACCCAGTCGCTTTCGGCGATCACATGCATATCATGTTCCACCAATACGACGGTATTGCCGGCATCTACCAAGCGGTTCAACTGGAGCATCAGGCGTTCCACATCCGAGGGGTGTAAGCCGGTCGTAGGCTCGTCCAGCACATACAAGGTTTGTCCATGCTGCGCGCGCTGCAATTCTGTTGCCAGCTTGATGCGCTGGGCTTCACCACCGGAAAGTTCCGTGGCGGGTTGCCCTAAACGCAGGTAACCCAAACCGACTTCCCGTACCACTTCCAACGCGCGGCTGACAGCAGGTTCCTCGTCGAAAAAGTTGGCGGCTTCGTCTACGGTCATACCCAATACCTCGGCAATGTTTTTGTCCTTATATTTAATTTCCAGTGTTTTGGGGTTATAGCGTGTGCCGCCGCAGGTTGGACAGGGCGTATAAACACTCGGCAGGAACAACAGTTCCACCATGACCATGCCCTCGCCTTCGCAATGCGGGCAGCGGCCTTTCACGACGTTAAATGAAAACCGTCCGGCATCATATTTCCGGGCTTTCGCCATGGGTGTGGCGGCGAAAAGCTTGCGCACATGATCGAAAAGACCGGTATAAGTGGCAAGATTGGAGCGCGGTGTCCTGCCGATCGGTTTTTGATCAACGACGACGAGCCGTTTAATGCTTTTCATTCCGTCAGTGATCTGGCCGCCGAGTGTGACCACTTCTTCTTGTTCCAACGGATCGGCGTCGTTATCCCCGGAAATATCTACCTGCAAACCTAAATGGTCGGCAACCAGCTCGACTAACACCTGACTAACCAGGGTGCTTTTCCCCGAGCCGGAAACACCGGTCACGCTGGTTAGCACACCTAACGGAAAATCTGCGTCCAGTTTGTTAAGGTTATTTCGCGTGACGCCCTCCATTTTTAGCCAGCCCGTAGGTATCCTGGGATCGCCGGCCGGTTTAGGCATATCATCATAGATATAATGCCGTGTAAGCGATGCCTCAATATTTTTCAAGCCCTCGGGTAAGCCGCTGTATAAAATATGCCCTCCTTTTTCACCTGCGGCAGGTCCGACGTCCACGATCCAGTCCGCATGACGGATCACATCGATCTCATGTTCGACAACGAACAATGAATTGCCGGATGCCTTGAGTTTATCCAGCGCGCGTAAGAGCGCTTCGGTGTCAGCCGGGTGCAAGCCTGCTGACGGTTCATCCAACACATAAACTACACCGAATAAATTTGAGCGAACCTGCGTGGCCAGCCTTAGCCGCTGCAGTTCGCCGGGTGACAAAGTCGGTGTACTTCTTTCAATGGTCAGGTAGCCTAAGCCAAGGTCAAGCATCACTTGTACTCTTGCCAGGAAATCTTCGGCGATACGCTGGGCAACTACTACTTTTTCAGGGTATTTGGCTTCCAGCTTTTTCAGGGCAGGTGCTTTGCCCTTTGCATAAGGCTCAAAAATGATGGCTAGTTTGTTTAGTGCCAACCGCGATATTTCAGCAATATCGTACCCGGCGAATTTAATGGAAAGCGATTCCTGCCGTAAGCGTTTGCCGTGACAAAGCGGGCATTCACTGCTCAGCATGTATTGACTGACGCGTTTTTTCATCAGCGCACTCTGCGTATTGGCGAAGGTATGGCGCACGTATCGTCGGGCACCGGTAAAAGTGCCCATGTAATCCGGCTGCCTTTTATTTTTGATGAAGCGCTGGATCTCTTCATGCGTATAACCGGAATAGACCGGCACTACCGGCTGCTCTTCGGTGAACAGGATCCAGTCGCGCTCTTTTTTAGGCAAATCTTTCCAGGGCGTATCAATACTGATGCCCATGGTGGTCAGGATGTCGCGCTGGTTCTGTCCCTGCCAGGCCGAGGGCCAGGCAGCAATGGCTTTCTCCCGGATCGTTAAGGTATCATCCGGCACCATGGTTTTTTCAGTGATCTCGTAAACCTTGCCCAGGCCGTGGCATTCCGGGCAAGCCCCTTCAGGAGTATTGGGTGAAAAAGATTCAGCGTAAATGATTCCCTGACCTTCCGGGTAATCGCCGGCACGGGAATAAAGCATCCGCAAAAGGTTGGACAGTGTGGTTACGCTGCCGACGGATGAGCGGGTTGATGTTCCGCCGCGCTGCTGTTGTAGAGCTACTGCGGGCGGCAGGCCTTCGATCTCATCCACTTCCGGAATGGCCATCTGGTTGAACAGCCGCCGGGCATAGGGCGAAACGGATTCCAGGTATCTTCTTTGCGCTTCAGCATACAGCGTACCAAATGCAAGTGAAGATTTACCGGAACCTGAGATACCCGTAAATACCACTAAGGCATCACGCGGTATTTCCAGGCTGATGTTTTTGAGGTTATGCTCCCTTGCGCCTTTAACCCTGACGAATCCCTTAAATTCCATTAAGGTAATTTTACTTTAAATACCATGTAAGGACTGGTACGTTTATTTACGCCATTATTGTAATCCGGCTGTTTTTGAATCTGGGAAGTGGTAATATATATATAACCATCTTTAGAGATACTGTAAGTATCCGGCCAGATCAGCCTACTGTCTTTGATCCAGGTATGCGGTTTAAGATCGGGTGTTACCTGCACCATGCTATAAGTGGTAGGATCTCCCAGATACAGGTTGCCCTTGCGGTCAAACTCCATTCCATCGGTATTACTGATGTTACCCAGGTCCTGAACCTGACCGGCCAATTGCTGGCCGCTCAGCGCAGGGTTATTTAAAGCTGCCGTAGAAATACGAAATAATCGTTTATCGGTAATGGTTTTATAATACAGGTAGTTTCTGTCCGGCGATAAAGCAATGCCATCGGATTGAAAAGCGACCGGCTGACCCTGCTTTTTCAGTTCATGGCCGTCAATAATAAATTTAACGTTCGGATCAGGGTGCGTTGATTTATGCGCCTGCAAAACCTGGCGGGATTGGCCGGTTTTCAAATTAAGCACTACGATACCGCCGGTACCGGAATTGGTGAGGTAGGCCATTTGCCTTTTGGTATCGACCCGGATGTCATTCAAATAACTTTGGTTATCGATGGTTCCGGGAAAGCGGTAAACCTTTTCAATCTTATTGGTAGCCAGGTCGAATTTAACCACTTTGGCGCTGTTATTATAAACCTTACCGAGTTTCGGCGCGGCCGGATCAACAATGTATAGCTTGTCCTGGTCATCTATATAAGCGGTTTGTACACAAACCCACTTGTTCATACCGTCCTGTCCGGGCGCCCATTTATTGGTAGCGGCATCAGGATACGGAACGGGTTTGCCGTTGATCACTTCGACTACGCCGTATCTATACGTGTCGGACCAGCGCGGATAAGTAACGAATAAGCGGCCTTTTGCCGAAACGGCAACGCCGGTGAACTGGTAGGTATTATCGCTGTAAACCGGTTGTAATCTGGACTGTGCCATCGCGGAAAATACCAGGCAAAAGCTGAGGATGGTTAATTTTAAAGCTTTCATAGTTTTAATTTATCTTATTTCTACTCTTCCAATCCGTCAGCAGCACGGTCAAACCGGCAACTGCAGTGAAAGCAATGTTGAATAGTAATTCCTTTTTTGTTTTCCGGAAGGGTTCAAAGAAAGTCTGAAGTGCAAACTGACCGACATTAAAAGGATCAATTTTTCCATGTGTTTCAAACGGGATCAATCCATTTGCCGCTAAAGGTTGTTTGGTCAACGCGACATAAGGCAGTAATACCAATGCTTCAGCGGCATAGATTTTTTTTGCCGCCTTATTCATTCTGAGTAAGGATGGCATGGTTAACAAAGCGCCTACTAACGCATAGTCAATCAGCGCATGTTGTTTAGCGGTTATTGGCTTGTCCATCGTGTTATTTTCTTAAAACCTTTATCACCGAGCCGGCAACAATGCCGCCAAAGGTATACCAGGCTACCGTTAATATTTTGGTCTCTGCTGTCCGTGTCACTGGGGCGTCGCTCAGCCCCATGGGCTTCGTCAAGGTTAAGGCACCTATGCCGGCGACAAGGCCAGTTAATGCCCCCACGTAGGGTAAATATTTTTTCTTGCCCGCGCCTATCAGGCTGTAATAAGCAGCATTACTGATCAGGTCGGCAGCCATGGTGGCGGCAAATAAGGTATCGCCGGTCGGCGGTTCGATGCCTATTTTTTCCAGCTCTTTTGATAAAGCTTCTTCACCCACCACATCAACCCGCGGCGCTTCGTGGTCAAATTGCTTCACCGCCTGGTGAAGAATATTTAGGGCAACTGCCCCGGCAATGCCGCCGATCAAACTGCTGAGTACTTTTTTCATAAACTTAAGTTTTTAACTTTTTCCAACGTCTGCTTTAAATCAATTCCTGTGCCGAGCACGCCTGTAAACAAATCTCCCGTCTCTTTTAAGCGGTCGATCGCATTATGTATGGTAAAATCCCGCATGGTCAGTCCCGGCCTGACCTCATCCCAGGTCACTGGCATAGACACTGTGGCCCCCGGCTTTGGCCGCAGCGAGTAAACTCCGGCGATTGTCGCACCAGGACGATTCTGCATGAAGTCCAGGTACATTTTGCCCTTGCGGTTGGCGATCATGCGTTCGAGTGTGGTAAAATCCGGGATCTGCTTTTGTACCAGTTTGACAATGATATTGGCGAACAGCTGGCTTTGATCATAAGTGTACTGTGCGCCGAGGGGGATATAGATGTGCATTCCTGTCGAGCCAGAGGTTTTGGGATAGCTGGGTACATCGATGGCATCCAATACTTTCTTGACTTCCAGGGCAGCGTGGATCACCTGGTCAAAATGCTGTTTATCCGGGTCAAGGTCGATGATACAATAGTCCGGGTTGTCGGGCGACTGTATGCGGCTGAACCAGGGGTTCATCTCAATACAACCCAAAGAGGCCATCCAAAGCAGCGTTGCTTCATTGTTGCCAAGCAGGTAATCCTTACCGACGCCCTCATCGTTGGTGTGAGGCATGGTTTCCGCCCAGTCGGGGGCTTTATCTTTGACATTTTTCTGATAAAAACTTTCGCCGTGGATGCCGCCGGGAAAACGGTTCAGCGACATCGGTCTGTCTTTGAGGTAAGGAACCATGAAGGGTGCAACCTGGTGATAGTAATTAAACATATCGCGTTTGGTCACCTTGTCTTCCGGCCAGTAGAGCTTGTTCAGGTGGGTGAATTTAAGCAGGTGTCCGTCGACTTTAAGTTCTTCGGTTTCCTTTTTAGAGGTTAGCAAGAGATTGGCCGGAGCCTTGTTGGACTTGGGTTTGGTGGCCTTGGCTGCTTTTACTTTCGGTACCTCCTGTACATTTTCAATATCCGCTTTCAGGTCAACGTCTTCCACCACCGCCTGTGTATCCGCTTCTAGTTCCATGACCACCTCTTCCGGATTTTTATCGCTGCGCATGCCTTTAAAAGAGGCTTGGCGCACCTTGCCGTCGCTGGTGATCTCGGCAAATTCCACTTCGCAAACCAGCTCGGGTTTGAGCCAGGTCGCTTTGGCACCCATGCGTCGCGGGCGAAACTGCGAAGGCTCATCCACGTCGGGTTCGACATCGAAAGGGCTTTCATTCGTGATCAATGGCTCGAATTGCGCCATCATTTCTTTTTGCTTCGTGTCGTTGAAACCGGTGCCAACCTTGCCGATATAGCGGAGCACGCCTTTCTGATCGTAAACCCCAATAGCCAGTGCGCTGAAATATTTAACGGTGCCCTCATTTCTGGTAAAACCGGCGATAACTACTTCCTGCCGGCGCTTAGCTTTAATTTTCAGCCATTCGCGCGACCGGGCGTCGGAGGTATAAACGCTATCTGCGCGTTTGGCAATGATCCCCTCCAGTTTCATGTTTTTCGCACGCTTAAAGAATTCGATACCGTTGACTTCTAAAGCCTGGCTCATCTTAATGAGTTCGTTGTCCTGAGGTAACACGGATTTTAAAATCTCCCTGCGCTGGTACAGCGGCAAACCGGTTAACAGCTTGCCTTCGTACCAAAGGATATCAAAAACGAAATACACGAGCCTGGCGTTTTTGGTATTGCGCCAGTTTTGCAAAGCGCCGAAGTTGGCATTTCCTTTTTCGTTAAGTGCGACGATCTCGCCGTCAAACACGGCGTTTAATTGCCAGCTTTCCAGCAGCCCGGTGATCGGGCTGAACTGGTCGAAAGGCAGATTATTTCTGGAGATGAGGTCCGCCTTGCCGTCGTTCACAATAGCAACTGCCCGGTAACCGTCCCATTTGATCTCGTAGATCCAGCCTGGGTCATCAAAGGGCGCATCGACCAAAGTGGCTTTCATCGGCTTGATGTTAACCGGCAGCTTTGACTTTTGGGCTTCTTTGAGCAGGGTCTTTAAATCAGCGACTGGCTGTTGTTTGGTTACTGCTATGCTTTTTTTTGGCAAATCGTTTTCCGCCAGTTCGATCCAAACGGGGGCATGGTCACTGGCGCCTTTCCAACCGCGAACCTCTTTATCAACCTGCGCATTAGCTAACCTCGGTGCAATCTTTTTATTCAACAAAAAATGATCAAGTCTTAATCCGGCATTTCTGCCGTAGGCATCGCGGAGATAATCCCAAAAGGTGTAGACCCGCTCATTGGGATAAAGCGACCGGATCGCATCGGTCCAGCCCTGCTCTACGAGTTCTTTATAGGCTTCCTTTGTTTCGGGCCGGAACAAGGCATTGTTGACATACTTTTCGGGTTTATAGGTATCAAGGTCCGTCGGCATGACGTTATAATCGCCGACCAGCATCACTGGCAGGTCACGGTTTACCAGGTCCTGCGCGTGATCCGCCAGTCTTTGGAACCAGCGCAATTTATAATCGAATTTCGGGCCGGGCCAGGGATTACCGTTCGGCAGGTAGATGCAGCCGATCACTATGCCATTAATAAAAGCTTCGATGTAGCGGCTATGCGTAAATTCCTCGTCCTCACCTGGCAGATCCCTGCGCAGTTCCCGGATTTCGGCTTTGGAAAGAATGGCTACGCCGTTCCAGCTTTTCTGGCCATGCCAAATGGCGTTATAGCCAGCCTCTTTCAGTACATTTTCCGGGAAGCTGCGGCTCTCGCATTTTAACTCCTGTAAGCATACAACATCCGGTTGCGCTTCTTTGAGCCAGCGCAGCAGGATTTCCAAACGGCCGTTAATGCCGTTGATATTGTAAGTCGCGATCTTCATTTTTTCCGGAGACGACAAAGCCCCTGTCGGGGCTCTTTTTTTCGGCTATTTTTTGAGTTTCGGAAATTATTTCTTTCCGGCCAGTTTACTTTCCACCGCCTTACGCTGGTTGGATCCGGTTGATTTCTTGGCGGCCTCTACCTTTTTTGCAGTAGTGCCTTCTTTTTTTGCTTCATAAGCTAATTCGTGTGGCTGTTCCGATACGGAATGACGTTCCACTTTTGCTCCCTTTGTTGCCATAGTTTAATTTTTAGATGTAGTTCATTAACAACGGGTATCAGCGATGGTTTTAACTTTCAGCTTTGCTTTTTTTTAGGATTGGCAAAATGGGCGCGCGCCTGTTTCAGGCCCGTCGCAATCGCTTCCCCTTTATTACCGGTGGTTTTTAAAACTTCGTTAGCGATTTCAGTCGCCCTTGTTCCTAATCTTTTTGGGTTGGTTTTTTAAGATGGTGGATAATCGCCGTGGTGCGAGGGCACGTTTCGTCCTTTTTTGGATTAACAGCCTGTCACTGTTTGATCAGGTCGTCTCCGAAGCCTGCTTTTTGAGAACTGCCTTTAAGGTGACGCGTTCAAACATGAGTTCCTTTGATTTGTTAATCCTCCATGAAAAATATCTTCATTACAGGCTCAGCCGATGGCTTGGGGTTACTGGCGGCTAAAGAACTGGTCGAGGCCGGTCACCGCGTGACTTTGCACGCCCGCAATGAAATCCGCGCCCAAGAAGCCATACAAAACGTGCCCGGCGCTGCAGGTTTTTTAATCGCGGACTTAGCAGACTTAGACGCGACAAAAAGGCTGGCGGGTGAACTAAATAAAGTGAAGTTCGACGCTATCGTTCATAATGCCGGAGTCTACCAGGCCTCGTCACAACAAATTCTAAATGTAAATACCATCGCGCCATACATCCTTACTTGTTTGGCGCCGGCACCCCGACTGATCTATTTGAGTTCTAGTTCACATTTGTCGGGCGATCCCCAGCTAAAGGGCTTGCAAAGTAAGCCGCCTAGTGCATCTTATGCTGATTCCAAGCTGCACGATTTGATCTTAGCCAAAGCAGTCGCAAGAATAATGGAGGGTGTTTATGCCAATGCGCTCGATCCGGGCTGGGTACCGACTAAAATGGGTGGCAAGAGCGCACCGGATGATCTCGAAAAAGGCTTTCAGACGCAGGTTTGGCTGGCGGTGAGTGATGATGTAAAAGCATTGGTGAGCGGGAAGTATTTTCATCATCAGCGGGAAGCGAGGTATCGAACCGAAGCGGATGACATCGCCTTACAGGAAAAATTCCTGAAGCTATGCGAAAATATTTGTGGCGTACCATTTCCAAAAAAAGCCTGACGCAGAAAATCGGTTTTGGCGACAGTTGTCATTGGTGCACCGAGGCAATGTTCCAATCCTTTCGGGCGTCATTCATGTTAACCAGAGTTAATTGCTTCGACAGGTGAAACCTCGGCATTCTCGGAGGCGGTTATTTTGAAGTTTGACCCGGTTGTAATTTCTCTCGAAATATTGATCAAGGTTCCTTTGCACAACCACAGTTGTACTTCGCTGCATGCTTATCATGTCAAAGCAGATACATCAAGATTTCGCGATTGATTTTACATTTATGCCACATATTTAAAAGGTTGATTTTATACCTTAGCGTATATGTTTGAAGTTTTTAAAGAGTATGTTTTGAAACAAGCCGCCTTAACCGATAAGGAAATTTCCATAATCGCATCAGTCGCGCTCCCAAAAAAACTTCGAAAAAAGCAATATCTTCTGCAGCAAGGCGATGTATGCCGCCATTATAGCTTCATAACTAAAGGACTGATGCGCAATTACTCGGTGGACGACAAAGGCAATGAGCATATCATTCGCCTTGCCATGGAAAACTGGTGGATCAGCGATCGGGAGAGCTTACTCACAGGAGCACCCAGCAGGTTTAATATAGATGCGATTGAGGATAGTGAAGTTTTAATGTTTGCCAAAGCAGATATGAACCTATTGCGGGAAAATGTTCCGGCATTCGGTAAACTGGTAAATGAAATACTTGCAAAAAGTTCGGTAACTGCCGAGAACCGTATTCACGATGCAATCAGCACTACCGCTGAAGAGAAATATTCCAGGTTTATTCACCAATACCCTGAATATGCGCTTCGTGTACCGCAATCAATGATAGCCTCCTACCTGGGCATCAAGCCGGAAACACTCAGCCGGATTCGTCATAAACGTTAAGGCGATTCCCGGTTGATATTTGTCAATTTTTTTCTTAACAAAAGTCATCGTCCGATTACGCGGAGCGGTGCAATTTTGTGCATGCTGATCCCGAATCACTGCAAGAACATTGATCGGAGACAGATTAAGTAAAATATCAAAGATGGATACAAAAAATTTGCTTTCGCCGATTAAACTTGGCGACTTGAATTTAAGAAACAGAATATTTATGGCTCCTATGACACGGACAAGAGTGGATCATGACGATGTGTTGCTTCCATTTGTCAGTGAATACTACAGCCAGCGCGCATCCGCGGGCTTGATTATATCTGAAGCTACGTATATCGCCCCGGGTGGAAAAGTTCGTATATCACAGCCCGGAATTTTCACCAATAAACAAATTGAGGCATGGAAAAAAGTTACGGACGCAGTTCATAAGAAAGGCGGGGTAATATTTGCGCAGCTTAGCCATAGCGGCAGAAGTGCAATACCAGAATATAACCAGGGTTTACATCCTGTGGCACCATCAGCGCTGACATTTGACAGCGGTACCCACGGATCGGCAGATGGGAAATCGGACACGGCACTTATTCCCAAGGCGCTGAGCTTGCCGGAAATCGGAGATTTGATTGAGCAATTTCGCCAGGCAGCAGTGAACGCCAGAGCCGCGGGTTTTGATGGTGTAGAATTGCATGCGGGCAATGCAGGACTCGTCGAACAATTTTTACACGAGGTGTCCAATGTCCGTATTGACGATTATGGCGGTACAATTGAAAACAGGTCGAAATTTTTATTACAGGTCATAGATGCGCTCATTGGTGTTTTTAATAAAGAAAGGGTCGGCTTAAGGCTATCACCACATGACCGTTTGTCCGACCAACATGATCCGGATCCTCTGGCTACGACCACTTATGTCGCCAGAGAAATGAACCAAAGAGGAATCGCTTATATTAATGTTCTCGAACCACATAATAAAGCCGATGCTTTTATTCCTTATCCCGAAGGGAACCCCGAGACTTTGGCAAATATCCGTAGGCTTTTTAAAGGCGTCTTGATCGCGAACGGAGGCTATACCCTGGAAACAGGAAATAAGGCGGTGGAAAACAGAACAGCAGATGCGATTGCCTACGGGAGAATATTTCTGGCTAACCCTGATCTTCCCTATCGCTTCAAACATAATCTTCCGTTAAATAAACCCGACATGAGCACTTTTTATGGGTACGGTGAAGGTGGTTATTTAGATTACGATGTCTTGGAAACTGAAAACACTAAACGGGAAATATGAAGAGCTTTTAAAGAAAGTCTGGCTAATTACCGGCGCATCATAGCGTCTCGGGTGTCACTTTAAAGTATCTGTAAAAAGTTTTGGGTTTATTTAAAAGGTTTGATTTCATTAACTTTGTGTCATGGCCATCGATGAGTTAGCTGAAATTCCCGGTGTGAATATGCAAGACCTGAGGCTTAAAGGTTTTAAAATTCACGAAGTACCTGTATCAGTAGATACCCGGGACTTGCCGGTCTTGCGCGGAAGGCGTGATTTCTATAAAATGGGGCTGGTAAGCGGCGACATGACGGTTTATTATGGTGACAAAATTTTAGAAATCAGTGGGCCCGTACTCTTTTTCGTAAATCCCAGGATACCACACGCTGTTGTCCGCCATTCTAAAAACACAGGTTATGCCTGTCTTTTCACTGAAGCATTTATCAAACGGACAGAGATATTAAAAAGCTCTCCTTTATATCAGGCCGGCGACAGCCCCGTTATCAGGTTGAACAGCGAACAGGCTTCCTTTATGGACGGCATTTTTCAAAAGATGCTGGCGGTACACAACAGTGATTATCCGTACAAGGGTGATCTGGTCAGGAATTGCATAGAACTCGTCATTCACGAAGCCTTGCGTATACAGCCATCACAAAATGTATTGCCATACAAAAACGCAGCAACCAGGATCACCCATTTGTTTATGGATTTGCTGGAAAGGCAGTTTCCCATAGAACGTTCCGGCGAACCACTCAGGTTAAGAACTGCGCAGGACTTTGCTGCGGGACTTTCGGTACATGCCAACTACCTCAACCGTTCCGTAAAGGAAGTTACGGGCAAGCCAACATCTGTACTCGTTGCAGAACGTATTACCGCTGAAGCCAAAGCCCTTTTGCAGCACACCGACTGGAGCGTGTCGGACATTGCCTATGCACTCGGCTTCGAATACCCTACCTATTTCAACAACTATTTCAAACGGGTAACCGGTACTAACCCTCAATATTTTCGGAAAGATAAGGTTTGAAAATCATACTTATTGGTTTGATTATCGTTAGCGGCATGCAAGTTTTAACGGGAACTTTGATATATGAAAATTTTAGTTACAGGGGCCACCGGAAAGGTAGGCAGCAGATTTGTTCCGCGCCTTTTAGCAAAAGGCCATGACGTTAGTATCCTGGTGCGTGATGCCGCGAAAGCGTCGACATTAGCTGAACTCGGCGCCCAGGTGGTTATTGGAGATTTATTTAATGCAGATACTTTACCGCCCGCAGTAGAGGGTATGGATGCCGTGATACACCTCGCCGCACTTTTCCGGACCTTTACAGATAATGAAGGGATTGTAAAGACCAATCATGAAGGAACGGTTGCGCTTGCAAATGCAGCAATGACAGCAGGCGTAAAAAGATTTATTTTTGTGAGTACCGGCAATGTATATAGCTCAGGCTACAAACATCCGGCTAAGGAAGACGATCCGGTAGATATTAACAATCCCAGGGCATACTCGTCCAGTAAAATTGCAGCGGAGCAGGAACTCCTATCGCTTCATAAAAACACAGGCTTCGATGTACGTGTACTGCGTTTAGGTTTTGTGTATGGTGATAAAGATCCTCATATAGAAGAGATCATACCGTTACTGAAAAAAATGAAACGTCATTCCGGGTCAAGAATGCACATGGTACATCACCTGGATGTCGCCCAGGCGTTAATTTTACTACTTAATACCAACGGGCTAAACGGAGAGATATTTAATGTGGCAGACGATGCACCCATAACATTATATGAACTTGCCGATTCTGTAGGGAAGGCGGCCGATGCCTTTGATCCGGAAGAAGGGCCATTAAATGATCCCTTTGAAGGTATTATGGACATTTCAAAACTCAGGAAGATGACAGGCTTCAGGCCATTGGTGCCAAGTTATTATGTGGCGCGCGACTTGGATATTTTGTAACATAAGTTGCTAACTTATTTGTATGAGTCGAAGGGCTGGACTGATTGCGTAAGCTTTCCTGCAAAAGCCGCTAATTTATTCCGAGTTCGCTTCATGATCAAGCCCGACAAATAGCTGCAAGCATCCATTCAAACTATAACGGGGTTTGCTGAAATGATGGGCGGCCAATGCACGGATTATCGCCAATATTACGGACGATAATTCCGGCAATGAAATGGTTAGGCGTCATTTCGCAAAGACTTTACGGATTAAATCCAGAAAGATTATTTAACGGCGAGCAAATCTACTTTCTCGATGACCGGTGGTACCGTTAATAATTCATCCGCGTGAGCCATAAGGGCTTTAGCGATCTCCCCGCCCAGGTGCGCGTCGCGGCCGACTTCATCGGCGAATGTATCGAATATGCCAAAGGTAGAAGGACCGATTTGCAATGCGTACCAACGCACGGTGCCGGGTTCGGCCTCTGCCAGCGGCAAAGCATTTTTAATAAAGTCGGCAACTTGTTGTTCCTTACCGGGTTTGGCCTCAAGGCGGGCCAGTAATGCCAATTTTTCCATTTTATTTGCTTTTAAGTGTGGTTTACCGGCAGCAATTCCCGCCACAATATTTACCACACAAATAGTGCCACGATATTAGAAAAATAAACCTCATAACTTTGGATGGAATCGCCCAGGCAGACAGGTTTAAATTGTTCCGTTTGCAGATTTTATCAGCCGGCTGATAAAAAGTAGCTGGACACCTTATCCAGCTACTGCGCTTGGCGATCAAGGTCTTGCACCCGGAGGTCCCATAATGACATCACCAAGTTCACGTGAAGCCTGTGCGAAATCCTCCATACGGCCTTCATCATTCATCGGTGACGGATCTGCTCTTTCTATGGTTCCGCCATTGCGTATGAGTTTGGCAAAACCCGATGGCGACGCGACGGTCAATCCCCGTGCGGGTATCTCCCCGGAATTGATCAGCACATGAGGGGTGCCCGCGGGTATTAAAAAGCGGTCACCGGCATGGAGCACTTTTGTCTGACCAGGAATAAAAAGGGTAAATTCACCCTCCAGCACAAAGATGTTCTCTGAATACTTCGTGTGCATGTGCAAAGGTGTTTCAATCCCGGGTGGAATGATGCCGTCCACCAGATCGTAACGATCATCCGTTTCACCTCCCTCTGTCTCAATAGTTAATTGTGTGTTGAAGAACCAAAATGTCTGTTTCATAGAAAATGATTTATCAAATAAACCTAAATATATGAAAGTAGTTTTATATTTGTGTAAAAGGACTTTAGTTTATACTGATGTTCAATGATTTTTTTTAGGAATGCAGAGTACGCGGTAATAGGCAGGAGACCGGTCGACTGATCAGAAAACCTTAATAACAGAACTTCAGCGGAAGATGCATTGACCGGGCATGAACAATTGTCTTACAGTTTTAGGGCTGCGTTAATGGCCGCCGGCAAATTCCTTGCGATATCCGGTCCCCCGGTCTGTATGAACCTGACAATTCCGTTAGGATCGATGACCATGGAGGTAGGATAAGCAAAAATGTTGTATGGTCCGGTTAATTTTGCAGCGTCCGGAAACACGCGGTACTTAAAACGATGGCTTTTTAAAAAGACAGCGATCTCAGTCTGATGGTCCGGTGTAAATGCCAGGAATACGACCTTTTCCGGGTTGTAACGGTCGCTGATCGAATTAAGCACCGGCATTTCGTTCACGCAGGGTTTGCAGGCGATGAACCAGAAATTCAGTACGACGATCTTTCCTTTTAACTGCGCTGAGGTACATAATTGACCATTCAGATCACGGAGTTCAAAGCCTGGTGCCGGTTTGTTCATTAAAGTGCTGTCATCTGCCATGCCGGGCCGAAAATCGTGTGCAGGCACAGCTGCGGATAAAGTGGTTCGGGAACGGGCAAAAACATTATGGATTGCAACGACCCCGAAGATGATGAATAGGTATTTTTTCATTTCGTTAATCTTAGTGGGGCAAAAATAGCTGCAACCAGCCGCTGTAATGTTAACTCCATGAGGCTTACTGTTAACTACTGTTAATTCGGTGAACCGTAACGTTGGTTAGCGTTATATTTGATTTTAGGACAGGCAGGGCAAAATAAGACCCGTAAAAAGGATGAAAAAAAGGTTTCGTTATATATTTTTAATGGCTTTGCTGGCTGCCGGCGGAATACTGGTGTTCCAGGTATATTGGGTATTCAACACGTACAATGCAGGGAAAAATACGCTCAACAGGACGCTCGCCAATTTGCTGGAAAAAAGCATTGAGAACTATGAACTTGGCCAAAATGAGTTGCCGTCATCATTAAAATACAATACACCGTCCCTGTCCGTTTTTATGAACGCCACCCCGGATAATAACTTGCCGGACTCGATCAGATCCGCCCTCAAGAACGCACGGGCAATATATACGGTACAATACAAAAATATCAGGATCAATGCTGCCGATCTTCCGATCGTGAAGCTGCTGATTGCGCGGCTGGTCGCTCAGCAATTGAGCGCACCAATAAAAATGGATGCGCTTGCCGGAAATTTTCGCAGCGAGTTGAATAAAGCCCATATTGATCTGCCGTTCAGGCTGATCCTTTATAAGGACCGGGCTTCATTACCACCGGGCAGGATAACAGCGACCCTCAATTTTTTGAGATCTCCGGCTATTGTTGAAGCCGTTTTCAACAATACCGCCGGGTTATTGCTTGCCCGGAATCTGCTGCCTGTCCTGGTTTCACTATTGCTCATACTGCTGTCCGCGGGCAGCCTGTTCTATATGGGCTTCATCATCAGGAAACAAATGCAGTTGGATGATCTGAAAACCGATTTCATCAATAACATCACGCATGAGCTACAGACACCCATCGCTATTTTAAAGACCACTAACGAAGCATTGACCGATTTTGGCGCCGCAGAAGACCCGGGCCGTTCTGCCAGGTACCTGAGCATCAATCATGCGGTCCTGGAAAAGCTCAGCCGTAACGTCGGACGGATACTGGACATGACGCAATATGAACAAGGTTTCAAACTGGCCAGTTATGAACCGGTGGACCTGTGCGCGCTGGTGGAACAGACGATCCATCCTTTTACCGTGAACGAACAGGTGACCATGCAGCTAAACTGTGAAACAGCCGGCCGGATGGTATTTACCGACCATTATATACTCAGCACCATTATCTCCAACCTGGTGGATAACGCTGTGAAATATAGTCGCGGCTTGGCGGTGATCAACATTACGGTACGGTTGGTAAGCGGCGGATGGCAACTAATTGTAGCTGATAACGGAAAAGGTATCGAGCCGGCCAAGCTGCCTTTTATCTATGACAAATTTTTCAGGATACAGGATGGCAACCTCCATGAGGTCAAAGGGTACGGACTGGGCTTAAGTTATGTAAAGCAGTTGGTCGCTGAGCTCAACGGGCAGATCGCGGTGGTCAGCCAACTGGGGACAGGTACAACGTTCACTTTGAATTTCCCGGACAATGGACAAGGTTAAAATATTACTGGCAGAAGATGAAGATATCCTGGCTTTACTGGTTCAGGAATCGTTGGCGACGCGCGGGTTTGAAGTAGTGGTCGCACGTAATGGCGTGGAGGCCTGGAGTAGCTATAACCTGCATAAACCTGATATCTGCGTCATTGATATTATGATGCCCAGGAAAGATGGCTTTTCACTGGTAACGGATATCCGGCTGGTCAACCAGTCAGTACCGATCATTTTCCTTACGGCAAAGACCCAGACCGCCGACGTACTGAAAGGGCTCGGACTGGGTGCCGACGATTATATCAAAAAGCCCTTCAGCATGGAAGAACTTATTTTGCGGGTAAAAGGTTTACTGCGCCGTAACCATATCCGGCCGGATGAGCGGATGGCCGCGTCACCGGATATTCCCCTGGGGAAATTGACATTTAATTATGACAGGATGCAGATCAGTAACGGCCCGGAAATTACAGACCTCTCTAAAAAGGAAGCCGACCTGATGAACCTGCTGCTGACCCATAAAAACCAATTGCTCGACCGGCGTACGGCGCTCATCAAGCTTTGGGGAACGGATGATGTGTTCAGCGCACGCAGTATGGACGTCTATATAACCCGCTTGCGCAAATTCATCAGAAAGGATCCGTCACTGGATATCAGGAATGTACGCAGGCAGGGATATACCCTGGTGGAACGTGTTGACCCCGATGAATGAACAGGCAAAGCTTTTTATACAACAGATCAACTAATCATATAATCCTACATGAGCAGAACCTTACCAGCACTTGCTATACAGAACCTGAATGGCCAAACGGTTCCGGGAATGCATATCCGCTATATCAAGACAGCAGAAAATTCCTGCCCGCCGATCGTGGCCGGTCACCGGGATGATTATTTCGTATTCATCTTCCAGCAATCGGGTGAGAGTACCGTGATGATCGATTTCGCTGAACTGACGCTAAGCGGTTGTTGTATTACTTATGTCCTGCCGGGCTGTGCTCATCGTTTGGTTTCTGCCAGGGATGCCCGGGGATGGCTCCTCGGGGTGTCAGAAGAACTGATCGACGAACAGCACCGCGAACTGCTGTTCCGGGAACGTTCAGGAATAGCAGCGCCGCTTGCCCCTGGACGAACCGGACAAATGGAAGCGATAGCGAAAGCCATCGAAGATGAACAGTCATTGGGTCGCGCTGCCCAGCCGGCGATCGCTGCCCATCTGGTATCCGCCTACGCGGGTTGTTTCATCACACATTATCAGTCAGGGATCGCTATCCCGGGCATCAGCCGTACTGCCAATATCGTGAAGCATTTCAGCAGGCTGCTGAGGGAAAATTGCCGGCAGCAGAAATCCCCGGCCTGGTATGCGGCCAAACTGCATATCTCACGTGCTTATCTCAACGAATGTGTAAAAGCCGCTACCGGGCAGTCGGCAGGTATGATCATTCAAAAAGAGATCGTCCTCGAAGGCAAGCGCTTATTGGCCAAGAGTGATTCGACCGTAAAAGAGATCGCTTTTGAACTTGGCTATGGAGCCCCGTCATATTTTAACCGGCTGTTTTTCAAAATTACAGGTGAGCGGCCGGTCGCATTCCGGAAAAATTACCGCAAATAGTGCATCTTCTTCCGCTTTTAGGACTAAAATAAACAGCGTTGATCGCTTTGTTTTGCTATCCTAAAATCAATGAAAATGCAAGACCCTAAAACGATCATTAAAAATATTTTTAAGGAGATATTTGAGCCTGCTGTTTACAGCGTAACTGCCGTTCAAAAATATATTGATCCGGCCTATGTACAGGAAGTAGACGGAAAGATATTGTATTTTAAAGAATTCTGCCAGCATGTTGAGGTTCAGAAAAGCCATATTGCGACCATCAGCTTCGATTTCCGGACCATGATCAGCGAAGGTGATATCGTTTTTTCCAACCATATCGTCAGCGCCACGACGGCAGATGGCCGCTCTGGCCAGGTAAGAGTGATCGCCGAGTTTCGCCTGAAAGACGGTAAACTGATCTCCTGCAACGAACTTACCCATATGATCAGCGGTGATGAAAAGGATCGCGACCTTGGCTCAAGGCATTGACCGTTATCCGGGAGATAACCAAACTAACGATCAGCAGGCGCTGTTGCTTTTGATCCCGGCTTAGGTTGTTATGAGTCTTTTGACCGGGCAAATATGTTTGATGTAGATCTTCAATTAAGATTTAAGGTTTATTTTAGATCAGGTATTATCATTTTCGCTGACATGATGATCTTTAGAAAGAGTTACCAATAATTGGCTTAAGATCTTTGCGGATTGTTTGCGGTAGTTACCCGACGGCCAGGTAATCGTTGCCAGCCGGGTCATGTTTCCTCCAGTGATCTTTATTGCTTTTAATTCCGGATGGTTGAATATTGAAGAACCCATTAAAATGGTAGCACCGTGACCGGAGGATACCAATTTTAAAAGCATATGGATATCGTTCACTTCCATATGTACATCAAGTGCTATATCATGTTTCTGCAACAGTAGATCAAGATAGCCCCGGATACTGTAGCCATTTGACGGCAAGATCAAATGCATACTCCGCAACTCATCAATTTTGATGTGTTTGCGGGCGGCCATCGGATGATTGGTATTCAGGATGAGAGCAAGGCATGACGAAAACAAGGCTTCTACCTCATAATTGCCTTTTTTTTCTTCCTGTGAAAAAGACAGCATCATATCCAGTCGCCCTTGGTCAAGTTTGGCCAATAGGTCTTGGGTGGTACCGAAACCGATCTGTAAGCGAATATTGGGGTATTGTTTTGAAAACTCTTGAATAGCCTTGGTCAATAAATCAGTCAGGCCATAAGTAGCGCCTATGGTTAATGTACCGGTATGAAGTTTCATCAAGTCATTCAACATCGCTTTACCATCGCTGGCATCCTTTACAGTTTTGATCGCATAAGGCAAAAATGTCCGCCCAGCTTCGGTCAACCGTACCCGTTTGGCGATCCTGTCAAAAAGCGGGATCCCTAATTCATCTTCCAATTGTTTGATTTGCTGAGACAGGGTGCTTTGCGTGATGAACGACGCATTAGAGGCTTCTGTAAAATTTTGAAGTTCAGCGGCTTTGATAAAATAGTTAAGTTGACGAAGTTCCATTTTTAAATCTACAAAATTGATCGGTTTTAACGATGAAATATATCGAAAATAAGAGTTTAGACGATTATGAATTTTGATTGACCTTTGATTTATCAAACCAAACAACATTATGGAAATCAAACAATCACCCGAAAACGCGCTTTCTCACTCAACAGTTAAAGCCATTATCAATGCACCCATTGAAAAAGTAAATATTGCTGACTGGTTATTCAATCTGCCTGATGATGAATATCAACGCTGCTCTACCGCTCATATTGCTGCCGGCTTTACCCGTACTATGGAAGGCGAACCTATGTCGATCAACGTTGAAACCATTGGTGGTGCCCTTATCATTCAGCATTATGTTGCCACAGAGTACCGGCCTGACTACTGCCGTATGCTATCAGTCTCAGATTCTATTACCGCTAACGGCCGCAGTAAAGTTCAGGTATTATGGGAATTAAGAGCTACAAAGCTGGATGATAAAACCTGTGAATATACCAATGAAATTCATGCGACTGCTACTCCCGTATTTTTAGAATTTATAAAAGAACATAATATTACCCTTGCCCAGGCCGCCCATGACCGCCAGCTTGCATCCGATGCGCATAATCATGAAGAAACCCCATTGTTCGCCAAAAGCATCGAAAAGAAGGCATTGACCGGCAATTATGGTATCTGATATGAAAAGTGATCTGATCAGATTGGTGCGCATGCCTGTTGGCATGCCCCAATTAGCTGACTTTGGTTTTGAAACGGAAGAATTGAAAACCATCCAAGAAGGCCAGTTGCTTTTAAAACCATTATATATTTCCGTTGACCCATACTTACGCGCAGCAATGAACGGTGGACACCCACCGGCACTGAATGTAGGAGATATCATTGTATCACGTGGAATAGCCGAGGTGATCACCTCCAGGCATGAAAAGGTCAAAAAAGGAGATGTGGTAATGGGTTACATGGAATGGCGGGATTTGTTAATTGCAAATGCAGAGGGCCTCGACAGGATCGATCCGAAGGATTTGCCACTAAGTACATTCCTAAGTGTGTTAGGCTCAACCGGGCTTTCGGCTTATTTTGCTATGAATGATATAGGCAAGCCAAAAAGCGGCGAAACTTTGGTTGTTTCAGGTGCAGCCGGTGCGGTAGGAAGCATCGCCGGGCAGATCGGTAAATTATTTGACTGCCGGGTGATCGGGATTGCAGGCAGCAATGCAAAAGCTGAACTGATTGTTAATGAACTGGGGTATGATGCAGCTATTAATTACAAAACTGATAATATTCAACAAAGTTTAAAACAGCTTTGTCCGGACGGTATCGACATTTATTTTGATAACGTTGGGGGCGACATTTCAGATGCGGTGATCCCCCAAATGAACAATTACGGCCGTGTTGTGGTTTGCGGCACTATCGCCGAGTACAATGAAGCAGAAGTATCATTTGGGCCAAGAATATTACCACACGTTGTTTTTAAAAAATTACTGATCCAGGGTTTTTTGATCGGCGATTACAAAGATCGGTTTGCAGAAGGTCTCAAACAGTTACAACAATGGATTTCAGAAGATAAAATACTTTATCGCGAAACCATTATTAAAGGATTTGATCAATTACCTGCTGCTTTTATCGGCCTTTTTAATGGGAAAAATGAGGGAAAGATGCTGGTAGAACTATAAAAATTCAGTTTGATCTTACGCAATAGCCTGGAAAACTTTTCAGATGCTAAGTAAAACAAAATTTGATTCATGGATCTAAACTTGTTGGAGTATACCCCTTGATATGCCATAGTGATCGGCTATCCACAACTGTATTGCGCAGGGCTCCTGATCTATTCACCGGCTCTAGTTCCATAATTTATGATAATGATTTTAGACAGCCGGAAAATAATATTCATTGCCAAAACCGGATGATGTCTGTATGGGATTAACTGTACAGTCGAAAGTTTTTTTACCAAAATTCGCCAAGGCTGTTTTGATCAGTTCATAGGAATGCGACAAGTAATATCTGTACAGATGCGGTCTGTACAGGTATTACCGGTTGGTTATCAGAAACCGTACACGGTCAGGAGTATCCCGCAGATCAGCAGCAGTTCTAACTTATCATTGATATGCCGGAGAAGTGCATCCGTCAGTTTGCTCAGGAAAATGGGGATGATCTTTTTTCGCCTGCCGATATCAATGATCTTGTGGTAGGATTCTTTGATCTCCATTTGGAAGACAAACTCAAAAATGCCGACCAGTTCGCTCACATCCACATTGCCGTTATTGACCGAGCCAGAGGATTTTAAAGCATAAATAAGTTCCACCGCATCCGTAGGCGTTGCGGTCCAGACGGGATGCGCAAACGGAAAGACCTTTTTTCCTTCCTCCAATATTATTTCTGTACCGATCTTGGCCCATTCCAACTGAAGGTAGTCCCGGAATCTTTCGTTCGCTATGATCTTCGATAATTTGTAATCGTGGCTGGTACTGTAAAGCTCATCTTCCTCAAAATCTTCCATTTCCATTTGCACATCGAAGCCGCCGCGGGTATAATACACCGCATCCATTTGTGTTCCGCCCGAACGGTAATACTGATAAAATGCCCGGTTATTGTCAAAGAAGCGCTGTAGGTCCGTCAAATGAAAATTGATGTAGGCCCGGACAGCCTCTTCGCCCACGGGGGGCAACTGCATCAGGAAATTATAGACATTGATAAAATAAATATACTTGCTGTAAAAAAGCGGCTTGACCTCTTTAAAGAAATGGATCTCTTCTTCGGCGTTAGCAAAGGCGCGGTGAGAAACATAGCGCTTCATTTTATTCATAGCTTTTCTACAGATCAATATGGACTGGCGGTATTGCTCGATAGCCGGCTGCCCGCTCAGGGTCACCTCGGCAAGCTGGTTTTCAAGTGCAGCGTAAAATCGCTCAGCTATTCTGTTCATCTTTTTCCCGATAAATTGAGTTGGTTATCGATAGCAGCGAATGCGTTCAGCACCTTGTCCAGATGATGGAAATGATGTGTAGCCATTACATTCATCCGGATGCGGGCATTTTTTTTGGAGACCGCCGGATACATGATCGGGTTGGCGTAGATACCCGCCCGCAGGAGCAATTTGCCGGCCTCCAGCGTTTTGGAAATATCACCCACCTTGACCGGTATGACCGCCGATGCGGTGGTGCCCACATCAAGTCCCAGGCTGACCAGCCCGTTCTTCAGGTAATTAATGTTTTCCCAGAGCTTATGGCGCCATTGTGGTTCTTCGTCGATCAGGCTGATCGCCCTGATGATCCCCGATACCGCGGGTGTTGCCGTCGTGGAAAAAAGGTGTTGTTTGGATTGGTATTTCAGGTAACTGACAATTTCCGCGCAGGCAATGACATACCCGCCGATATTGCCGAGCGCTTTACTGAACGTGCCGGTTATGATATCCACCTGATCAAAGGCGTTCTCTGCTTCGATCACCCCGCGTCCGGTTCTGCCGGCCACGCCGACGCCATGGGCATCATCGACCATCAGGTAGGCTCCGTAACGGTGCGCCATCTCTGCTATAGCGGCAACCGGCGCGAGGTCGCCGTCCTGGCTGTAAACCCCATCGATGATCACCAGTTTGGTCCGGTAACGGTGCTGTGCCATTTTGAGCACCTGTTCCAGCATTTCGAGGTTATTGTGCAGGAAGGTCTTCACATTCGTTGTCAGCACACCTTCATAAACACTGGCATGCACAGCCATATCGAGGATGGCAAGATCTTCTTTATGCATCAGGCATTGCAGGGTGGCACTATTGGCAGTGTAACCTGTCGTATACAGGATGGCGTCCTCACGGCGGTAAAATGACGCGATCTGCTGTTCCAGCTGACGATGATAGCTAAAATGCCCGCCTATGGCCGGCGATGCCCCGGAACCGGTGCCGAAAATGCCGGTGGCCTCGATCACTGCCGCTTTGATCGCCGGGTGCTGGCTGAATCCCAGGTAATCATTGGAGACCAGGCATACGGACCTGGTCGGATGCTGATCACCCGGCAGTAACAGGTCCATTTCCGGGCCGACCGGGCTGGATGATTCGATACGGTAGTTCAGGTGCCCGTGCTGCTTCAGGTAATTCAGGTAGTCCTGGAAATCTTTAGCCGTCTTAAAGGCGTCCTGTCCGGGGATATTCTCAAAATCTTTAAAACTCGAATGCTGATAATCTTTTTTCATGAGGAAAGGAATAAGTTGCTTTAAAAATATGTCCCCGAAAATTCAGAAGTTGGGACATGGAGAATTATTTTAACAATTTTTTAATGATGAGAAAATATTAAGACATGTCCCGTTTTTTCAAAAAATGACCATTTAATTTTGCAGACCTGAACCTTCATCAGCATAGCGTACCGGGAGTTTCGGTTTCCCCTGCTGCTGTTGGTGGAATAATTTAAGATAGGCGCATATGGAAGCAGCTGATTTTATCAAGACCTTAACCTCGTTAGCTGACCTGACACCGGGGCTGTTGCATGAACTTGCAACCAGTTTACGGTCAGAGATCTATAAACCCCACCAGGTCATTCAGGCGGCCGGAAACCCGGACACGCGATTGTTCTTTGTGGATTCGGGTTTTGTCAGGGCTTATTTTTATGATGATGCCGGGAATGACCAGACCGTTAAATTCTCGGGGCCCGGGCAGGTGATCTTTTCGGTCCAGGGTTATTACCGCACCGCCTGTTTTTACTATCTGGAAATTATGGAACCCACCCAACTGTTGACACTCAGCTATGAAAGGTTAGCAACACTGGGAAAAGATTTTGCGGAGGTTTCCGGACTGATCCGGTATTTCCTGCTGAAAGACCAGCAGGCGGAATTTGACCGGCAACTGCTGCTTGCTATGCCGCCGGAAGAACGGTACCGCTTCCTGCGTAAAAATCATAATCACCTTTTTTCCAGGGTCAGTGCGCGGATCATCGCTTCCTACCTCCACCTTTCGCGGGAAACCCTCAGCCGGTACATGGCAAAGCGGTAAGGGCAGGCCCCAAAATTGATCTCCTCACATTTCAGATGATTATTTGGGATTTAAATTCCGTTAAATGCGATCCGGATCGGTGATATTTCATCGCTGGTCAGCGCTGTCCGCCAACTAATTTGGCATCGTCAATTATCAGATCATGAAATTCAGATTCAGGGAGATCACGGCAATGCTGCTGGCGCTGCTGTTCGTTTACACTGCTGCCACCAAAATACTTGAACATGACCGGTTCGTCTTTCAGCTGCGGGTCTCACCATTGCCGCTAATCGTTGAATTTGCAGTTTTATGGAGCTGGCTTGTCCCGCTTTCCGAAGCGTTCATCGCCGCTCTTTTATTGACAGGGATATTTGTTGAACGCTGGCTGGCTAAAGGCTTGTGGGCCTCATTACTGTTGATGTGGTGTTTTGAGATCTACATCGCTGCCATGTTCTTTTCCGGCAGGGACCTGCCATGCGCCTGTGGCGGCATCATTTCCCGGCTGAGCTGGGAAGGCCACCTGTTCTTTAACGGGCTGGTCATTTTATTAAATGTACTGGCTTTGACCTTATATAAAGCCAGGCAAATAAGAGCAGATCAAAAATATTTACGCGCGTAATAACAGGTGGTGCCATTGCCTGTAATTTAAAATCAATGGCGTTTCATTTATTCAAAAACAAATTTTATGAAAACGTTAAAAATTAGTTTAGTAGCGATCTTACTGGCCGCGGGCCTTGGAGGTGCAGTTGCCGAAAAGATCCAGGCTGCACCTAAAGCAACTGATCAGGTTTACACCTGGACCGCTGCGGGAAAGCCCAATTTTACCGGCACCTTAAGCCAGGCAGAGGCGAATTATAACTGCAACAATACGGCCTCGCCAACCTGTGCCACCGGAACCGCTCCGGGTGTACAGCCGCTGATCCTGCATAAAAGCATGTAGGATCAAAGGGCACGCTAAAATGGCGTGCCCTTTTTTAATGATCCGTGATGACAATACAGTCCATCATCCGGTTTTCTTTAACGAGCGTCAACCCATAAGGCGCTAATGACCTGGCTACTTTATCCACGTCATCAAGATCTACACTCATGTCAATTTTTACGGTCGCATCTTTGTTGATTCCGGTCTCATCGATCAGGGTATGTGGCGGGGTCATCCCGCTAAAATTGAGATACTGAAAAAATTCACTCCAGTGCATGGTCGCCCGCATCATTTTTTGGCCATATTCATCCAGTTGATTATGGTTAGGGTCGTTGGAAAAGCAGCTACGTCCGTTATTCAGCCTTTTCAGCACCAGGCAGGGTACCAGCTGTTTTTCTACATGGCTGCTCACATTAAAAAATAAGTCAAATTCATTTTGCATATACTTCCGCACGTGGTCCTCCGGGATGTTCTTATGGACGATGAGCTCATAAATATATCTTTTACTGGGTTCTGCATAGTTCGCCGTATCCCTGAACCTGATGATCACTCGCTCGTCCGGCCAGGGGTTTTCAGGTATCCTGGAACCATAGGCCGCTTTGTATAATTCCCGGAAACTGAACCGGCCGCTTTCTCCTTTGGGCAACAGGTCAGAATACAAGCTGCTCCTGCTGCCCAATCCGATCTTATACCGGCTTTCATCAACGGGAGCCAGGTAAGAATACAGGTAATAGTTGTCTTTGAACAGCGGGTAAAGGTTCGTGATCACCGGGACATTGTTCTGCGCAAACATGATCGTTTTCTTTTCAGCGACTGCATAAGACTTTCCGGCCAATAGGTTGCAGACGCTGTCTTTAGAGAACCGGTCGTTCGTAATGTATTTGACCACACCTTCGGGATTGATCCAGACATACATGGGCACCATATAGAAGTCAAATAATCCCGCCAGTTGATCGGGGCCATTGATAAAAGGCAGTCTGCTTTTCTTGACGTTCTCGGCAACTTGAGCGGCTTTACGCACCTGCTCATCGGTGTTTTTCGTGACCAGGATAACCTGGAGCCGGTCTTTATATTGGGTCTGTAAGGCTTCAGCATCGGGCATATGCTCGATACAGGGGCCGCAATAGACACCCCATAGGTCAAGCATGATCCATTTACCTTTAAAACGGGCAAGATCGATCTGCTTTTCGGGATAATTGCTGGCCTTGAAAAACCGGTCAGGCACCTGGTCACCGATATGCAGCGAGGTTTTTTTTGAAACGGAAAGGCTGTCTTCATTGGCAATGATCTGTGCGGATGCAGCGGAAAGGCTGCAGGCAAGGTTCAGTGCTAAGCCTAATGTATGGCATAGATATTTCATATTAATAACCTGGGTTCTGTGTTAAATGGGGATCGGTGTTGATTTCTGACAAAGGGATAGGCAACAGTACTGAAGTGCTTTTCCAGGCGGTTTTAGTGGCCTGGTTGACCAGGTTTAAGGTGCCGTTCCTTCTCAGGTCCGCATACCGGTTACCCCACTCCGTAAATAGCTCCACCCGTCTTTCGTGCTGTATGGCGGCTAACAGCCCGGGCTGATCCATGCTCCCGGAATAATTCCCCAGGCCGGCCCGGTTCCTGATGACGTTCAGGTCTGCCGCCGCCTGGAGAAAGTTGTTCAGCCGGGCATTTGCTTCTGCCCGGATCAGGTATTGCTCGCCTGCCCTTAAGGCGACCAGGTATTCAGGATCACCTGCATTGCTGGTCGTATTCCTGTATTTATAGGGTGAATAATAGGTCGTGGTATCCACCTGCGTGCTGAGGATCCAGTCCATTTTCCGGTGATCCCCCGCTTCAAATGCGTTCAGCTGCGCCCGGCTGTAAAAATATTGCGGGGCGCCGGAGCCTGGGATCAGGTTAGGTGCATCGGCGATGTAACCGTACTGGGTGTAAAAAGCCAAAATGGTCTCCGTACTGCCGGCTTTAAAAGCGGTCAGCGTACTTGGTAAAGGGGAATACAGGCCGGAAGAAATGACGGTATCGGCATAAGCCGCCGCGTTCTTCCAGTTCTTTTGCCACAGGAAAACGCGGGCCAGCAGTGCTGCTGCGGCATAAGGGTTCGCCCGGACCCGTTCATTACCCGGATCTGTGGAAGACAACGTGTTTTTTGCTGCTGTCAGATCGCGGATGATCTGGTTATAGACGCTTGCGGAATCTGATCTTGCGGCGCCCGAGTTGGCATTCACATCGGTGCTGAGGATCAGCGGCACAGCGCCATAAGTGTTCACCAGGTTCAAATAAGCGAATGCCCGCAGGAATTTGGCTTCGCCCTGGTATTGCTGTTTGAGCGTCGCGGAAAGACCTGTCGATGTACCGGTCTGCTGGATAATGTCATTGCAGCTGTAGATCGCGAAATAAGAATTGGTCCAGAAGTTGGCATTCATCACGTTTGACGGCGGCACGGCCCCCTGGAAATACTCCAGGAGGCCCTGGGTCGGGCCGGAATATTGCAGTTCATCCGTATAACAGCTCAGCGCCGCATTGTAGTTGATATCGATCGTGCGGTTGAACAAAGCATAAACATTCACCATCGCCGCCGTGGCGGAACTGCTGTCGGCAAACACTTTATCCGTGGTCAGCTGGTTTTGAGGGGACGGGATCTCGATCAGCTTTTTACAGGCCGCCAGGCCGAACAATGCGGACAGCAAAAGCAAAAAGATAGTAATGGTTTTCATAAGGGTAAATTAAAGGGTGACTTGAATACCGGCTACGACAGTGGTGACCGGCGGTAAATTATTGGTGGTGCCGAAAGCGCCGGACTCCGGGTCCAGGAAAGGCGACTGCCGGTGCCACCAGGTATAGAGGTTCTGCCCCTGCACATAAAACCGCAGGCTGCTGAGTCCCAGTTTTTTCAGGGCGTTTTCATTCACCGTATAGGAAAGCGCGATATTTTTCAGCCGGAAGTAAGAGGCGTCAAAAAAGTTGCCGGAAGATGACGCGTAGTTGTAATCGCCTGTGGTGGAGGCTTTGGGAACCGGCGTCATGTCACCCGGGTTTTGCCATCGTTGAAGAACATACTGGTAGTTATTGATGAAGATACCAGGGGTGTACTTGATATCCCCGGGTGCCATTTGTTTGGTGAACTGGCCGAAGATGTCCAGGCTGAAGTTTTTATAGCTGAATGTATTGCCGAATCCGCCGTAAAGATCAGGGGTCTGTTTGCCGAGCGTGGCGTAATAATACGGATCACTGGAATTGCTGCCGGGTTGTGGCGCGTAACTGGCCAGGCCGGTTTTGGGGTCTATTCCTGTAAGTTGATAGCCATATATCCGGGTAATGTCCTGGCCGATCGCCAGGGTATTGGCATAGCTGGAATTGGCGAAGTTCTGAAAACTCACCAGTTTGTTTTTTGGGAGGGTCAGGTTGAATGTCGTTGACCACTTGAACCCCGTATGATCAATGTTCTTTGTTTTTAACTCCAGCTCCCAGCCGGTGTTCAGCACTTCGGCAGGCAGGTTAGCGGTATAACTGCTGAAGCCGGTAATCGTTGGGATCGTGTAATTGACCAGCTGGTCGCCGCTCCGGCTCTGGTAGTGATCCACGCTGAAAAGGATCCTGTCTTTTAGGAAACCGGTCTCCAGCGCGAACTCCAGCTTTTTATCGACCTCCCAGCGGAAATCCGCATTGGCGATCCTGGAAGGCATCAGGCTGGAAATACCCTGGTACGAATAGCCTGAACTGGAATAGGTGGACAGGTACTGGTAATCACTGATCTGGTCGTTCCCCACGACGCCGTAACTGCCCCGGAGTTTGCCGAAACTTAAAAAGGGCAGGCTGTTCTTCACCCAGTTTTCCTGGCTGAACAGCCACGCGGCACCTACGGCGCCAAAGGTGCCGAACTGGTTCCCGGGTCCGAACCGGGAGGAACCGTCTCTCCGGATACTGGCATTGAAGATGTACTTGTCACTGATATTGTAATTGACCCGCCCGTAACCTGAAATGTATTTGTACTGCAGGTAAAAGTTACTGATGGAACTGATCGATCCGGCTGAAGCAAGGTTGTCGATCAGTTCATCACTGCTGAAGTTGTTTGCATAGACCGTCAGGCCATTATTGACGGAACTTTGGTAAGTCCCCCCGGCCAGGATGTTCAGCGTGCCGGATCCGAACTGCTTTTTATAATTCAGCTGCGGCTCGGCGATGACTGATCCGTTGGCATTGTTGGAAAAATTGGCATAATTCACCGGGCTGTACTGCGGATTGATCGAACTCAGCGGAAATGTTTCGGTCTGGTCGACATGGATCTTATTATATCCTGTACTGATCGTGAAGGTCAGGTCGCTGCTGAAATTATAGGTCAGCAGCAGGTTGGTGTTCAGGTTATCGGTTTTGATCGTCGTCCTGGCCTTGAGGTCCGCCACCGGGTTAATGCCATAACTCCAGTCAAGCCCGCCTGTAGGCGTATATAGCGGGAAATTGGGCGGCAGGAACAGGTCTCCTTCGACCGATGCGTTGACCAGCTGGTTGGCATCGGCATTATAGGTCCCGGATAGTGCGATCGTAAATTTTTTATTGCTGCTGCTGTGCTGGATATGGTAGCGGATGCCGCCCCGCTGGTACAGGTTGTCACCGGGCAGATAAGTGCCCTCGCTGTGAAAGTTGCCGCCGATGGAGAAAACAGTGTTACGATCCCCGCCGGATACACTCGACTGTATATCAGTGCTATGACCGGTACCGCCTAAGATATACTTCGGCCAGTCGGTACCCTGCGTCTGGCTCCAGACCGTCAGGTCCGGCGCGTAAGTGGCCGAGGTGGGATCTGATGAGGGTGTCAGCCCGTCATTTTTGAAGGCCTCCCGTCGGATGGTCAGGTATTGTGCCAGATTCAATACTGACGGCCGGTCGGCGGCCCGGTTGATGCCCTGGGAAACGTTAAGATCCACCTTCGTGTCGCCGGCCTTTCCTTTCTTTGTCGTGATGAGGACGACGCCGTTTGCACCCCGGGAGCCATAGATCGCGGTCGCGTCGGCATCTTTTAAGATACTGATGCTCTCAATATCATCAGGGTTAATGCTGTTAAATGGGCTGACCTGGCCGGTAATACTGGCGGAACTGATCCCCGAATTGTCATTCAGGAAGGAAGAGGAAAAAGGCACGCCGTCCACAACATAAAGCGGGTCCGTGCCTGCGGAGATCGATCCTTTACCCCGGATCTGGATCGTCGTGCCGCCGCCCGGCAGGCCGTTGGTCGTCTGCACGTCGACACCGGCCGCGCGCCCGGATAGGGCCGACAGCACGTTGGTGACCGGCTGATCTGCGATCTCTTTTTCGCTGATCGTTGATACGCTGCCGGTATTCAGCCGCTTGGTCGTTTTGCCGTAACCGATGACCTGGACCTCGTTCAGGGAACCGGCATCGGGCTTCATGCTGATGATGAGCGGACTTTTGGTGGTTTTGGTAAGGATGAGCCGCGCGCTTTCGTAGCCTATAAAGCCGACCAGAAGGGTATCCGGGATCTTGTCTGCCGTCAGCACAAAGCTGCCGTTAAAATCTGTAGCCAGGCTGGTCCGGCTCCCGGGAATTTTTAAGGTCGCGCCTGGTAAGGAACGCCCCGTTTCATCGGTCACGGTTCCGGTAAAGGTGGCGCTGGTGTTGGTCACGGACTGCGCACTTACTCTATTAAAAAGGCAAAGCAAAGCCAGGACACTGATAAGTATCATTTTTTTCATCTGTAATGAATTAGAAGTCGGGAAATAAGATGCACACGAATAATGGCACCCGTTAAGCTTAACTATTAACTGATCCGGGTGCCACTATTCACCGGTCATTCGGGCGGGCAAATGACCACCAGCCAGACTTTAAACTTGATCGTTGTTGCGTTCATCGGAAATGGATTGATCGTTCAGCAATTGTTTCAGTTCGGCTTCGTGGTAAATAAAGCTGATCAGTTCAGGTAAGTTGGCTAGCCCATTACCCTGTAATTGTTGAACATCGATCCCTTTTTCCGATAGCGAACGGTAAAACCAGTCATGCAGTTCCTGCTGGAACTGCTCATAGGGAATTTGAGCAAAGCGTTCCATTATCCCGGTAAGGGTACCGAAATCAGGTTGGTCGTCGTGTGGTTTTAATTCATCCATTACAATGAGGTTTATTCATCAGTAAGGAGTCCGCTGAAGGGGATGGTCTGTTAAAATACTACAGGCATGGGTCCCAACTTATTGTTCCCGGTGGCTTACCACAGCCAAGAGCACGAATAAGAAGGGGTGCCCATACCTGTAGTATGGGCATTCCGGCTTCTCATCTTGTGCTCATTTGAAAGTGGTAATTTCCGGGAGCAAGACTCAAAGCGAATGCTTCAATATTTTTCGAAGTATCCGCAAAAATAACATAAGTGATTACATCACCGTTTATTCTATTTTATTTTTTAATTATCAAATATATAAAAGTCCTTTCATAACGTCAATAGTGACGTACTATTAAATGTAGCTACGTGCGTGCTTTACGTCAACTATGGCAAAGCAATACCGTAACCAGGAATTTATTGATCAAATAGCTAAAAGGATTGAAGAAATTCGGTTGGAAAAAGGTATAGTTCACGAAGATATCGTCGAAAGAACAGGCTTCACCCAAAAGCAGGTTTGGTTAATGCTTAGTGGAAAAAGCAATTTCGCTATTTCACACTTAGAGGCAGTTGCTCATGCATTGGAGGTTCATCCCAAAGTGCTTTTAGATTTTGATTTCGAAATGCTCAAATATCCGCCTACCAGGAAAGAGAGAAAGGGTAAATAATTATCTATTAGGGCAATGCCTGCGCGGCCCGGGCTCTCCGCTGTATCTGCTGCGCAGGATGTCCCTGCGATCCCTATTGCATTGGTAGAACGTACTATATATGAAGGGTAGAATACAGGACGTTAGTTATTTCCTAGTCCTTAAGTATAGCTCTTCTAAAAATTGGGCTGATAATTTAATTAATTTTTGTTACCTTTTTAGATATATTTGTAACAAAAATGAATTCAACTCATCAACTTATCGCTAAACAAATTAGTCGCTTATCAGCGGGTAAGCTGGTATTCCCCTCCGATTTTCGCGGTACGGGTTCTGAAGACGCGATCAAGATGAGCCTGAGCCGTCATTGTAAAGAAAAACGGTTGGAGCGTTTAGGACACGGTGTTTATTTGAAAGCTGGTAAGAATACAAAAATACCGGCGCTGGAAATGGTGGCAGCTGCTGTTGCAAAAAGAGAAAGAGTAAGGATTAGGCCTGCCGGGCAGTTCGCTTTATTTCAGTTGGGCTTGAGTGAGACGAAGCCAAAGGAGTTGGTTTATTTAACCGACGGGGAGCCCCGAACTATCAAGATTGGCGACCAGTGTTTGATCTTCAAAGCAACCACAAATAAAAAACTATCGCTTTCGGATAGCACCAGCGGGCTGTTGATACTGGCCTTGGACGGACTTGGAAAAGACAAGATAAGCGACAAATTAATGGAACGGATTAAAGCAAAATTAAACACCATCGATAAAAACAAATGGTCAGAAGACCTGCAGCTGGCTTCCGGCTGGATTTATAATTTATTATTCAAACTTCATCAACAAACGCTAAAATGAAAACAATGATACAAGTCAATGATTCAGAACAGGCCTGGAAATTATTATGTAATGCGGCTAGGCAACTTCCTAGTGAAGACCACGAGTTAATGCCCGGCGTAAAATGGGGTAATTGCGCGCAATTTTATACGCCGGCTTTCTGGAAAATTCAGTATATTTTACATATGCAGCGGCGTGACCCCCGCAAAATTTATAAGTTGGGTCAAAATATCTTGGAAGAGATTGTGGTCTGCTTGCTTGGCGGATTTGGCATGCCGTCGGAAGTCGGATTGGCGGCATTTGAACGTCTCAAGACACAACAACTGATCAAGCCTAAAATCAGTAAAGCAGAATTATACCAGGCCCTCGCTACGCCATTTGAACTTCGGGATGGAAGAAAAATAACCTATCGGTTTTTCAATCAGAAGAGCCAATATATTTTCAAACTACTGGATAGGGCTGACTTAGCCGATATTCCAGTTCAAAGCGATATAGCGCTGCGCACTTGGTTGCTCTCTGTAGACGGCATCGGCTTAAAAACGGCATCATGGATCACCAGGAACTGGCTGGATAGTGATCGGGTGGCCATTCTCGACGTCCATATTTTAAGAGCGGGATTGCTAGCGGGGTTTTATCAAAAAGAATATGATCTGACTAAATATTATTTGGATCTTGAAGATCAATATCTCTCATTTTGTGACGCTTTGGGAGTATCATCAGGTATTATGGATGCAATTATTTGGGATTTTATGAAAAAAACCAATAAATTAGCCTTAAGTGTACTAAAGCACTTAGACTAAACCAATTATCATGTCAGGAAACGGAGATAAAGATTTTGATTCACCCTCCCCAGGTGGCGAAAACACCAGGGATATCAATTGCAGCACACTTAGTGGACGCGGGACGATTATGTCGCCTAGCGCCGCAGTTTTAGCGACACTATCGGTCGGTGATGTTTTAAATATTCGGTTGCGAACAGCAGCGGCAATACAAGCTTGGACTCTGACTGGACAGTTAGTTGGAACCGTGCTTTTAACTAATGACATTTCCGTTCCGCTGATTTATTGTCTTAACGAACAATTTAATTATCAGGCGGAGATTACATCATTAGTCGGTGGCTATTGTGAGCTATTAATCTACTCGGTATGATCATCGTCGGCGGTACTTACGATGAACACTGCTTTGAACCTCGGTGGAACAAAAAATTCGGCTCAGGACTGCGGGCTTGTTGGGCAATGGCAAAACTAAGGCCGAAACAGCAGCTTGCGTATCATACTTTCGGTAACGAAGCGACTACACAATACCTTGAACAAGTTGCAGAGAATATTAATTTGGTTTATCAGGTGACGGCTATCCCCCACAATATTCAATTTCGATACGATTATCCACTGGCCGATCCAGTGGTGGTGCCACGTCCCGATACGTTGGCGAACCATCAAAATCAATTGGAAGTGACCGGTGAAACGATCTTGTATTATGGTATGATCGAAGGTAACGGGAAAGTTTCCGGCCGTAAAGTGGTTTATGATCCGCAGTCGCCTTCAAACCCTATCGCTTTTCGAGCGACTGGTTCTACAGCAGAGGTTTTAGCAGTTGTTGTCAATATCACTGAAGCCAAAAAAATCACGGGCATCCGCAATAACGATGTTCAGGCGATCCAGCGGTTTTTTTTCGAACAAGAAAATGCAGAGATCGTCGTTTTGAAAATGGGTGCTAAAGGCGCCTGTGTTAAAACCCGTCAGGGTCTTGAAGCGCTGATACCTGTTTATGAAACCCCATCAATCTGGCCGATCGGTTCCGGTGACGTATTTGCGGCTTCCTTTGCGCATCATTGGGATGAAACCGACGACCCGGTTTTTGCAGCAAAACAGGCATCCTGGGACACGGCCGTTTATTGCAATACACGTAGCTTTAATTTCCTGCCTTTTGAAAGCGACAGTGAAGTCAAACCCTTCCTGATCAAGGACTATCCCCAGTCGCAGTTGTATTTGGCAGGCCCGTTCTTTACGTTTTCAGAACGCTGGCTGATCAACGAGATTTACCAATGTCTGCGATCAATGAATATTAAGGTATTTTCTCCCTGGCACGATGTCGGTCTGGGCGAAGCTTCCAAAGTGGTGCCCATGGATATCAAAGGAATAAATGAATCAAAGGTCATCTTTGCCGTATTGGACGGCTTGGATTCGGGCACTTTATTCGAAATTGGTTTTGGTGTGGCCAAAGAATGCACGGTAATTGCCTACGTGGAAAATGAAAGCTCGGAAAGCATTAAAATGCTGGAAGGAACTGCTTGCACCATCGAGAAAGATTTAACGACTGCACTTTATAAATGCCTTTGGGCGCTTGCTAAGACCGATGGCTAAAGGCATTTTATTATCGGGTGGTTTGGATTCTATATCTCTGGCTTACTGGAAACGGCCGGACTTGGCCATCTCAATTGATTATGGCCAGGCGGCGGCAAAGAAGGAGTTGGAAGTCAGCGCCATCATCGCCCGTGAACTGAGCATTAGACATGAGATCATTTCCGTTAATTGCCGGAGCCTAGGCAGCGGTGATCTTGTTAATGGTAGCGCAATAGAAGGTTCACCATCTTCGGAATGGTGGCCATATCGTAATCAATTACTAGTTACTTTAGCCTGCATGAAAGGAATCAGCTTGGGCCTGGACGATCTTATGGTCGGCTCCGTGAAATCTGATGGTTTTCATAAGGACGGTACAGCTGACTTCTATGAGAAGATCAACGATTTAATACTTTATCAAGAGGGCTATATTCGCGTTACAGCGCCAGCTATAGAACTTTCCTCCGTCGAACTCATTAAAATCTCCGGCATACCCAATTCATTGTTGCACTGGGGACATTCCTGCCATACTGGAGACATTGCCTGCGGCGAATGCCGTGGCTGCCGTAAATATCATTATACCTTACTAACCTTAAATGCTGAGCAGTGAAGAATCCATCTGTCAAATTAACTGAAGAACAAGTCAGCGGTTACGAATACCAGTTAGGGGATCGAATCAAGTTATCCAAACCTCAAAGATTACTCACAATGCCGTTTGGCGACGTTATTTCCAACCGAAAGTCCGTTCGGCAATTCCACGCCGTTTCGCTTGCGCAACTAAGCGAACTATTATGGTACACCGCGAAAGTCAAAAGCTTTCACCTGCAGGAAAATGGCTACATACTAACACACCGTGGTACACCATCTGCCGGAGCACGTCATCCGATAGACATCATTGTTTACCAACCAAATCTGTTAGGTAGCGAATACTTTTATTATTATAATCCCTTCAATCATTCTCTAAATCCGTTGCTCGGTAGCGAAAAACTGTCTGCTGGATTAGTTCCGCACATTGATCTGATCGTCCCCCTGCAACAAGGCATGTTAATATGGTTTGTCGCCCACCAAGAACGGACTTCAGCCAAATATGAAAACGCAGCGTCTTTGGTTTGGCGCGATTCCGGTGCTTTGATTAATAGCATTCAACTGACTTGCACCGCAATGTGTTTAAACTGTTGTCCTTCCGGGAGTTTAGGCGAGCCTTATATATCGAATTTTTTTTCGTCTCCCAACATAGTAGGTGCCGGCGGAATAATCATAGGTTGACTTCGCCGCTTGAGTGCTAAATAATCATATGGGCAACAATATTTTGAATAATATAATCTGCTGTTTTGGCCGAAATAAACGACCCATATTTTTGAACATTGTCGTTTTTATGCGCATTGGCGTGATCGGATATGCATTTGATCGATAACGCAGTAGGTTTAGGCTCGGTTGCATGCTGAGCCGCGTAAAATACCGCGTAGCTTTCCATGTCAATAGCGATGAGTTTGCGCTGATATTTCTTTTTTTCTTCAATATAACCAGCATGGCTGATCACCGCGGCACCAGAGCCCATCGGACCTAAGTGTAACTTTAATTCACCGGATTGCGCATCCCCCTGCCATAGATCTTTAATCTCACGTAACGTTCTCTTATCCATAGTCAAACCCATTAAACCATCTTTTAACGTTGGGTCTAGTTGAATTGAACGGTAATCCGGCTCGAATACTGCCTGACCATCTTTTTCAGATAATTTACCGCTGTCCAGGTCGTAAGACATATCGCTTACAATAATATCACCCAAATTTACTTTTCCCTCAACACCTCCGCAGATGCCGGTCATGATTAAATAGCGCGGCCTAAAATGTTCGATGAGCTTAGTACATGCTGTGGCCGTAGCTACCATGCCCATTTGAGGTAGGTGAGTCGCCACCATGTTCAACGTACGACCGTCATTCAAGGTTAATTTGCCGGTAAAATAATTAGCAGAATCATTGGGAATTTTAAGCTTTTGCCAATTATAGGCTAATTTAAGCACGGCCTCTAATTCCGGTGACAATAAAGCGGTGACAAATGCCACATCACATGCGTAGAACTTTTCTGCCATTTTTCCAGCTTTCTGCGCGAGGATTTCCTCAATTTTCGCCTTTATGCTCCTTTGCCAGTTAACTGCATTGCCATCATATTTGATCAAAGAAACTAGATTTTCTTCCAATATGCTTTTATATTTTTCATTGAACTTGGGGAGTTCCGTCAACCCGACAATGTGTTCCGGCAATTTCAGTCGCCTCGATTTTTTGACCTCTAAGATAAAATCCATTCCCGCGCTCTCTTTCGGATCGTCAGCAAAACGTTCCGGCAAGTTCATATCAATTATCGCCAATTCAAAGCGATCCTGAAGTAATCTGCGGGCGGAAACCAGGTCCGGTGCGACTTCATAGGTACAATTAGGAATCGTATTCAAAAAATTAGAAATCTTGCCGACCTTTATTTTGTCGTCATCGATCACAAGTACATTAATCATGTTATGCTAGTGATAAGTTCTTTTAAACGGTTTTTCCAAGCAGACAGACCTGGTTTATAAAAAACGATCTCCAGATAATGATCCGGAAAATCCTTTGTAAATGCATTGCGCCATTCCTGTAAAGATGAGACGCGTCCGTTTTCTGTAAAAGAATCATATTGTGTAATGATGATCACTTTACAGTTGATTTTTTTACGCTTAATTTCCCGCAAGATATCCTTACCGGCAACTGGGCGGTGCTTGTAGCCATCCTCGCCGGACTTAATATCATAATTGGGCAATTGCATGTCCAGCAAAATTAACTGAAACGTATTAGTCAAAATTGCCTTTAAACCAGATTGGTAAGATATCCGGGTCTCTAATTCAGCCCCTGAATCTTCTGCCTCAACATATTCCTTTAAAACTTTTAACTTTTTGGGGTCGTCCTCAATCAATAGTATTCTCATTTACTGATAATTGGTAAGTTGGCAGTCTCGAAAGTTATTTCCGTAGAAAAGTACGGTTTATCATCTGCTTCTAAAAGATCTAGATTAATTGTAAAATCCTTACGCTTAACATCGTGCTTTAAGATCTTTTTTATTTTGGGAAAGCCAGTGCCGCCTTCTTTGTTTATGTCCTCATATGTTTTCTCTGACTCAATTTTCTTTTTGGCAGAGGCGATATTCTTTCTGGTGTTGGCCAAATGACTTAACTCATCCCAAATATTATTGCTGACTTTAATATGGACCCGATCGTTTTGTTGAAATACTTCAATCTTGATCCAAAGCTCACTAGAAGGCAGCTTACTATGCTTCAGCGCATTTTCCAACAGATAGTACAATATATCGGTGAAATGAGGAAACAAATCGCCATCAAGAATCAACTCGCAATCGTCACGTTTGATGATTTGTGCGCCAGCAAATAAAGGATTAACGTTCTGTAGCGTATCTACATTAGAATCGATTAATAACTTAAAACCAAACTCTTCAATAATCTTCTTGTTGCTGCGATTGAACCATTCCGAAATATTGCCCATTTCCACAGTTATCGCGGTCTGACATTTCCGCATTGTAGAAATCAAATCCTGCAAAACCTCGCGTCCAGACTCAGTTTCTTTAAAAGAGAGTATGCTTAGTTTTGATTCGGCCTCGTTAAAAATAGCTTCTAGCTTGGAAACCATCTCGCCATTGAGATGCCTTTTAATTTCCGTAAGCCCAATTTCTGTCTTTGCCCACAATTCTTCAATTCCACCTTCCATAAACGCTTCGAATTCTCTAATAGCACCGAATTTTTCTTGAAACAATTTCAGCAAGTCGTCCTCAGTATATGAATAATCGAAAAGCCCGCGTGATGATTTATTTCTCTCAGTTTTGATCTGGATGGTTTCTGCCTTTAATTGTTCAGCTAATTCGTCAACTGCCTTCGAAAATTTACCTAAAGTTTCGTTCAACAATTCATTAATTTCTGGCTGATCAAATCTTGTTATCCAATATTCATTAGGCAGGTATTCGTTACCGCTTTCGTTTTTTACGGTAATCAAGGTATGCGTTTCAAATACACTTCTGATTTGGCCCAATAATGTACCGTGACGAATACGCATGCTCAAATATGTGTCTAATCCGTGGTCTTTGTTCTCAATAAATTGATCCCTTATTTTTAGAAATGCCTCCTTAAAATGCCGAAAACGACTATAACTAGTCAACTTTAAATTTTTAATGTTTTCTTCAATTTGTTGGGGATCATTTTGATCAATCGGTATCTCTTGGTCTTCATCCCGCTCTAGGTAGTAAACCAAAACATTGCCCAAGGAATCCACAATTTTCTGCAATTGATCTAAGGGCAGTGACGCGATTTCGATATTACGGTTGAAATTCTCCCTCAGCTGGCCTCTAAGCAAATCTTTTAAGCCGGGAATATCTACATATATCTTGCTGAAGTTAATTTGCTTTATGCCCTTTCTTACCAATATTTTACGCCATAACTCAGATATTTCCGTTTCAATATCGACAGTATTAGGGCTTTTACCGAGCAAAAAATTACAAATTTCCAGTCGCTCTAAGTCCAGCTCTTCTTGATTTTCAAAGGCTGGAGAAGAATGAAGCACATCGTGCGTGCATACCTTTTCTAAAAAGTAAACATCTAAGTTATTATATTCCTCTAATTGCCTTATATAAAGGCTCGGACGATCGACACTATTGCTGTCTAGATAGTTGTCGTAAGCGACATATAAATCATAGCTTTCTATATTTGCGCGATAATAGGACAAGTATATCGGTAAAAAAATATTCTCTGACAATTCGCCGCCTTCATCTCCAGTCAATTTTTCCAGTAAAGGTGGCACAAAAAAACGCTCTAAATATTTTTCGTTTTCAATCAAAGTAGCAGCTGCGAGTTCCATTGCAGCTTTATAATCACGTAATTGAAATAAGCTATGATACTTACCTATTAGAATGTCAAGTTTAAAATGTGCATGCTGTGACATTTGCTGATATTCCAGAGTTGCAATAATCCGGTCGTACAATTGCAGGGAGCGTTGATACTGATTTTTATTACTTAAAGTTACCGCTAAATATTTCAGCTCTCTAACACTAATTCCGGGGGCGTCAACTTTTAAGGGCATTGCTTGCATTGCTTCAATCAGTGATATTGTAGCAGAATTACCCTTGTTCGTCATGAGTAGATTGAATAATTTTCTTCGGTCAGCGGGCCCTAAAAATTGATTTAGTGCTGGGTTTAACGTTGTTGATGAAGCGATGTAGAATTTAAAAAGGTTGATTTGCCATTCACCGTTAAAACGGAAAGGCAATTCCTGTGTCAATAAATAATATAATCCATTTGCTAACGGATGATCACCTAACTGATGAACGAATTTATAAGCATCTGCAAAGCTTTCGAACGAAAACTCCCCATCCTTTTTTAGAATATGAAATAAATGATAAATCAATTGGTCAACAATGCAGCCATCCTTATTAAAGATCACACAAGATTCGTTTGTGTTAATGCATGACTTAACATACAAAAGAATGGTGTGGTAAGATGACGGATTAGACCGAATAAATGTCGGCGCTTTTATTACCACGTCTGCATAGTTACCTATCGTATATTGGTCAGCTAAATCCAAAAACTGAAGATCAGCAGATGTCAGGTCGGGTAGCGTGTCGCTGATCGAAGATAGTACTCTTAGACCGTCGTCTTTTGGCACCAACGAATAAAGCTTTCGGATAAGTTGCTTAACAGTACCGACTTTGTGTTTTGCCGCAACGTCTCTTTGGCACAACAGCAATCTGGCAACCTGTTTAAATGCTAAATGTTGATCAATAATTGTTTGACGACTTTCTAAATTGAGAATAGCACTATAGCCTTCATAAGCAAATGTTTTGAAAAAGTCTACTTTAATCCGGATGAAGTCATGTAGACCGTCATCAACCACATTTATATAATCATCTAAAATGCTGTCATATTGCAGCGGCGAAATATTTTTTTCAATCCTTATACTCGTGTAATTACTGACAAAGTTTGTGACCAGGGAATTTTTATCAGATAAGAGGGTACTTAACAAATTCTTATTCGCTTTAAACCCCTTTTCAAACTCGGCAATAATTAACTTTTGCTGCAAAGACCAATTGGAAAAAGATATAGTTTGTTCAATTTCGTTAATCTTTAAACTCGCTCGTTCATAGTTTCCTAATAACAAATAGGTTGAATATTCCTTTTCTAATACAACGAACTTATTTAATTCGTCTGCATAATCTTCTATGTTGCGAGCTACCCATAATAACTCAGCGTTAAGATCTTCTACATGAACACCTAGTTCTTGAGCGAAGAGTTCATAACTATCCGCGATAGGCCGACCAAAAATAAATTCATATGTGCCCTCATCTAATTTCGGAACGATACGATCTACTTCAGAAGGGCTTAAATTATACCTAATTTGTCGTGCCAAAAAGTGTTTCGATATATCAGCTGGAACAACTCCTTTTTTTAATTGAGCAATAAGGTCCTTTGCTAATATTTTTTTTGCGGATCTTTTTGAAACTGTCTCTTTTGGTAAAAATGGGTTCATAATAACTAATTTAACGCAGAACCCAACAACGGCAAACACGGTTATTAAGCCTTAGTCAACTTCAAATGTAATAATATTCAATGATTAATAATTAAGAGTCAGCTATATATTAACATACCAAAGTCAAAACATAATCTTCAAAGACATCGCCAACGAACTTTCCTCCGTGCACTTTATCCCGGCCACAGTTTCATGTAGATGTTGGTTATTTGGTCTTCAGTGAATTGTCTTCAATTAAGTCAATGGTTCCCCGCAGTAGGGCGAATTTATAGGTGGAAGATTTATTGTCTCTTGCAAGGATTTGGTTGATGTTCCTGAAGGTTTGCTGGTCCATGGCTAAAGATAAGAAATTTTGTACCTACGGCATTTTCGCTGCGCTGCAAAAGCCTCTGTGGTTTTACAAAAACGGGTTCCCGTATTTGTCTGGCATCTGCAGGGACTGCCATGAACAGGCTGACACTGACGCTATTTTCCAAAGAAAACGGATAAAAGAGGCGTCAAGCTCGGTCAGTCCTTGCGTACGAACGCATAATGTCCTCCACTTTGTTACGGCCACCCTCCGGGACTTATAGTTCTCCCGCTCTGCCTTACGACCGCTCTTTTGACTTTCTTTTTTACCGTTTTTTCTTTTGAAAAATAGCTATCCGGGAGGGTCGCAAAGGTGAACGGGAAAGCGGATTAATGAATTAACAAATTTTTAAAAATTAAAATTTAAGGTCATGGAAATTACAGGAAGACTGGTAGCGGATGCTGCCGTAAGGACAATTGAGGGAGACAGAACAGTAACCAATTTCAGGGTGGCAGTGAACCGCCGATATGTTTCAGGCGGTGAGCAACGGGAGGACACGACGTTTATCGACTGCGCTTACTGGCGTTCGGATGCCGTAGCCCCTTATCTGACAAAAGGCTTATTGGTGCAGCTATTCGGGCACATCAGCGCAAGGCCGTGGGTAAGCCGTGACGGGGAGCCGATGGCAAGCCTGAACTTTCACACCAATGAGATCACTTTTTTGGGCGCATCGAGTAAAGGAAAAATAGCAAAGGCGAACCGGAAAAAATGAGGCAAAAAACCAAAAACGACAGGAGATGAAAAGAGTAGTTGATAAACACACCGTGGCGCATCTATGGGCAAATAAGCATCAAGACGATGCGCGCACACCAACAGGGAATCTGTATTTTAATTCAAATGGGATTTTTTCTTACGGGTCACATTTTTTAATAGCAAAACATGTTGAAAATGCAGCCGGTGAGCGGGCCATTTTGCTCACCAAAAGGACTTATAGCAATACTACCAATAGTCACATCAACATTGTAAGGTCTGCCTCCAGACACATCGAACAAATCTTAGTGCCTGACCCTGACCAAAGCGTAGACGAGAATTTTGAAAGCTGGTATACAGAGATCAAGAATATCGCTAGCAAATTAGCAAAGGCGAGAAAGCCGGAAAAATACATCATGTTAATTAGGCGAGTGATGGATGAAGTGATGGATTATGCGAAGTTTTTTTCCTTGGAAGTTCCTGTCTTTTTATTGGCTTCTGGGGCTATTCAAGATAGTTCCCAATATGCAGAAATACTCCAAAAAGAAGCAGCTTATCGGACTGAACAGGCGAAAAAACAGCATATAGAGAATGAGAAACGGTTAAAAAAACAATTGAAAAACTGGCGAGCCTTCAAAACGAATTACCTCAGTAATTACAGCAACTATGATTTTTTGCGGTTTAACAACGAGACAGGTAGGGTGGAAACGTCACAGCGCATTGAAATTCCGGAAGTAGTGGCCCAAGTTTTTTATGGTCAGGTGCTCCAAATCATTGAAAACGGTGGTTGTACCAATTGCGACATGATGTTAATGGAGCGGTACCAGGTTACCGATATCAATTCGGATTTTATCAAAGTGGGGTGTCATAAAATCATGCTTAAAGAAATCAAATTATTGGTAAAAAAATTAGGCTGGTAATACAAAGCCGGGTGGCAGCGCCCGGCTTCACAAAATTTGCTATGGAAACAATAACATTAAAGCTTTTTGAATTTGATGAGTTAAGCCAGGCCGCTAAAGGCAAAGCGCTTAATCGTTTTGGAAATATAAACGTTACTGAAGATTGGTACCAGTTTAGCTTCGAAAATTTTGTCGAACTAACCGCGCGTTTTGGCTTGAACGTTAGGGCAAAAGACATCCATTTTCGTGGCTTCAATTCGCAAGGCGACGGCAGCGCGTTCGCAGCATCGGTTAATTTGCCAGCATTGATTGATTACCTTGCTACGCAAGAATGGAAAAGAGAATACCCGGAGCTCAAATTAGAGTTAAACTTACCCGAACTGGACAAACGCGTATTAAAGTTGATTCTAGACAATAAAATGATTATTGATGCAACGATAAAACAGTCGGCGGGAACCTATCAAGTAACAGCAGAGACAACTATGAATACGAATTATATCCCTCATGAATATAACCGAATTGAGGGGGAAATCGAAACCTTGGAAGCCTGGCTGCAACAAACGGCAATAAGTTCAACAAATTGTTATATCAATCCCTCCAGGATGAATATGACTATTTAACTAGCGATGATGCGATAGCGGAAACCTTGCGCGCAAATGACTACCGTTTTACTGAGGATGGAAAATGCGCAAACCAGCTCAAAAGCCTGACTGAAAAAGAGCGCTGAATTGCCCGGCGGCCACGGCATAGCCGTGGCCGTTAAAGCTTGAGCATTGCTAATATAATTTGTAACTTTGAAGCTTATCAAGGAGCTTATTGATGGCTCTTATCAAACGATTTGCTTACGCCCTATATGACTATCATACACCCACTGGACAGCCTTATTTATGATCTTTTTCCTGACGCTAAAGGGGACGATAATAAATTAATTGAAGCGGCTAAACGGTATTATTCGGTGGGACCCTTTAATCCCCAGGTCCGTATAACTAATGGTAACCTGGTTGTTGAAATAGACGATTTAACCATTGTTCAACAAAAAGCACGCTATGATAAAGTCGTTGCGCTTTGTGAACGAGGACAGTTTGCGCAAGCCAAAAAAGATATCGTTGAATTGATTAAGGACTCGCCACAAATTTCTGAATACCATCGCATCTTGGGCCAAGTTTTATCAGAAGAAGGCGATCAGGAAGCCGCAATCGATGCGCTCATAGACGCCTTGCGTTGGAATCCGAAGAATGAATGGGGGCTTCTTATGATGGGTAATATTTTTGCCAAATACAAAAATGATACCGCAACTGCCCTCAAGTATTATGATGAAGTATTAAAAGTAAAGCCAGACGATAATATAACCCTAAATAATATTGGCGCGAACTTAATGCAAAATGGGCAAGCTAAAGAAGCCGCAATCTATTTTGAGCGAGCGATCGCCGTAAACAATGATTACCCCAACACGTACTATGCCTTGGCATTGACGGCGGATATGCAAGGTGATCACCAAAAAGCGTTTGAAGGCGCACTAACCGCTATTGAAAAAAATGGCCGTAGAGACGGGTTGTATGGTAACAGTTTTCGATTGGCCATTGATGCCGCTAACGCGCTCGTTAAAGAACGCAACGGCAAAGCCTTGGTGGATCAGTACGCCCAAGAACTATATGGCCGATATGGCAAACCTATCCAAATAGAAGCTAATAGCACTATTCCCACCGCTGCAAAATTAGAACTGGCCGAAAATTATAATAGAGATTACCATCTGGTGAAATACAAGCCAGAATACCCTGCGGTTGAACACCTGATGATGCATGAGTTGGTTCATTTGGAACTCGCAGAAGATGCTAGAGCGGCTAAGGTGAATCAACTTTATACAGCCAACCAACAGCATAAAAACGCTTTTTTTTCGATGCTCGAAAAAGAAGCGATCCGCTTAAATAAGCAAGGAATTCCAGAAAAAAACATTGACACCTTTTTTACAGCACTATTTGATGGCATTAACCGTCAAAATTTCAATACGCCTGTTGATTTATTTATAGAGGACATTCTTTACAGTCGTCATACCAATTTTAGGCCTTTCCAATTTTTATCGTTACTGGCGCTGGCGCAGGAAGGGATTGAAGCAGTGACCAAGCCACAAATAGTAAAAAACATGCATGCGGGTATATTGTCTATCTCTAAAATATTTAATTTGGTAAATGCATTACACCTGAAAACCCTTTATAAAATTGACCTCACCGCTGACCATAAACCCACCAAGGCGGAAATGGACCAAGCGAATACGTTATACGAAGAATTTAAAGAATACCGCTTTGACAAAGGGCCTGGCGAAGAATATGAATTGGTACAGCATTGGGGTGAAGATTTAAAACTGGAAAAATACTTCGAGCTGGTTGACGAATTAAAATACCGAGAACGGACCGTTGAAAAGGTATTATCGGATATCGAAAACGATCCTTTAGGTCTAAACTACAGTGACCCGGATGAAAAGCAGAAAATGCAGCAATTCATCCAATCACATGCTAACGGTGAAGTTAATATGGCCGTGTGCATGTTTATGGTCGGTGCTATTCAATACTTTACAAAACAATCTAAAGATAAAGTCAAGGAAACCGCCTTTGAAATTGCAATGTTAGGCAGAGCTGGTATCGATCCAAAAAAGAGCAACTATACCGTAGCCTCCCTAAATGGCAAATTATTTAGTGGATATCAAATGATTGCCTATTTTTACGTAAGCTGGGCCATTGCAATTCCAGAGATGGTGGATCAGTTGGGTTTGCCATTTAAACAAGAATACCAACTAGCCTCACAATTAGCTAATCAATAAAATGTCGGAAATCGCTGGAATTATTCAAGAACTCATCAAATTTCGTGACGAACGCGATTGGCAGCAATTTCATAACTCAAAAGATCTTTCTCTAGCGATTTCTATCGAAGCAGCTGAATTGCTAGAGCTCTTTCTATGGAAAGACAATGAAGCTGTGAATCCGGAGAAATTAAAAGAAGAATTGGCAGATGTGCTATCATTCTGCTTTCTTTTGGCTGAAAAGCATAATCTGTCGGTAATAGAAATCATCAAAGAAAAAATCGGTAAAAACGAACTTAAATATCCAGCTTCTAAATCCAAAGGAAACGCAAAAAAATACACCGAACTATGATCGTCTATAAAAAATCCAAAGGTGAATTTTTAACGGATATTGAAGACTTTATTATTGAAGACATCGTCCGAGACAACGTACGCACAAAACTGCACCGAAAGGTAGGCGAAAGCGAATATCGGTCCTGGCAAAACTCCCTGCAATACATGGGCAATATTTTGCGCACCGAGGCTATACCGGTAGATGCAGGCATTGCCATTGAATACAATATCCCACGAACCGGCAACCGCATCGACTTTATCGTGTCGGGCCAAGATGCAGCCGGTACCGAGCATGCTGTCCTGATCGAGTTGAAGCAATGGGACAACATTCAAATAACTACCAAAGATGCGATGGTAAGAACTCGGTTCGCGCATGGCCTAAGCGAAGAGCTTCATCCGAGCTACCAGGCATGGTCTTATTCAGCCTTGCTGAATGGTTTTAACGAAACGGTTTACACAGAAAATATTCAGCTAAAGCCCTGTGCTTACTTGCATAACTGCAAAGACCTATCGGTTATTACAAATCCCTTTTATAGCGAGTATATCGCCAAAGCTCCCGTTTTTTGTAAGGATGATAAAATCGAATTGAGAGCGTTTATCGCTTCTTTCATTAAACATGGTGACAAAAACGACCTCATTCTGCGTATTGAAAATGGGCGTATAAGACCTTCTAAGACATTGGCTGACAACATCAATTCGATGTTAAAAGGTAACGCCGAGTTTGTGATGATTGACGCACAGAAAATTATTCAGGAAGAAGCCTTAGCGCTAGCAACTGGTGCTAGCTCCGCCAAAAAAAATGTTATTATCGTGCACGGCGGTCCTGGAACAGGGAAATCTGTCGTGGCCATTAACCTGCTCGCCAAAGTTTCTAAAAAAGGCTTGTTTGCTTCCTACGTGACACGTAATTCCGCGCCGCGGGTAGTCTATGAGAGCAAATTGACTGGTTCCATGAAGCGCAGCGCTATTTCGAATTTCTTCAAAGGATCTGGTGCGTTTACAGATACCAAAGCGAATGCTTATGATATGCTCATTGTTGATGAGGCGCATCGCCTGAATGAAAAGTCCGGGATGTTTAAAAACCTGGGTGAAAACCAAATCAAAGAGATCATTAATGCTTCTAGGTGTTCTATTTTCTTTTTAGATGAGGATCAAAAGGTTACCCTCCATGATATTGGTTCCGACGAAGAAATTAGGAAATGGGCTACATTTTACAATGCGGAGGTTACCACGATGGAGCTTACTTCCCAGTTTCGTTGCGGCGGGTCTGATGGTTATATGGCCTGGTTAGATAACGCACTTCAGATCAGAGAAACCGCCAACGTGATTTTAGAACCGGTCGAATACGACTTTCAGATTTTTGATGATCCAAACCTGCTCCGAGATGCGATCTATGAAAAAAATAAAGAGCGCAACAAAGCTCGATTATTAGCCGGCATATGTTGGAAATGGTTGAGTAAAAAAGATGCTTCGATCATGGATATTAACATCCCAGAACATGAATTTGGTATGCGATGGAACTTAGGCACAGACGGTATGCTTTGGATTATGAATCCTGAATCGGTCAGCGAAGTGGGCTGCATTCATACTAGCCAAGGACTAGAGGTGGATTATGTGGGCGTGATTATCGGGCCAGACTTTGTGATTCGAGATGAAGAAGCGATCACTGATGCGTTTAAAAGAGCCAGTGATGATACAGCTACCTATGGCAAAAAAGATAAAATGAAACAGCATCCAGTGGAAACAAAAGCACAATTGGACCAAATCATCAAAAATACCTACAGGACCCTGATGTCACGTGGAATGAAAGGCTGCTATATTTATTGTACAGACCAAGAGACTCAAGCGTATTTCAAAAGCCTCATAGGTCAAGCTTAACCTGCTTATCATATGATCGCCGTAGCTGCAGCTGTTATTTATAAGGATTCAAAAATATTGATCGCCCGACGCGCGGCTCATCAATCGCAAGCTGGTTATTGGGAATTTCCGGGCGGGAAAGTTGAACCTGATGAAACGCCGGAGGCTTGTTTACTTCGAGAAATTGACGAAGAATTGTCCATGAAGATTCAAGTTTATGATTATCTAATGGAAAGCGTTCATCAATACGCAGAAAAGACCATCGTTCTAAAAGCCTATAGCTGTCGTTATCAAAGTGGCGAGATCAACTTAACGGTTCACGATCAAGCCATATGGGTAGCCATAGATGACTTAGATAATTATAACTTTGCGCCGGCTGACCGGCCATTTGTACCTTACCTTATCGCGAACAAATGACGACTTACACTTTTGGTGCCCTTCCAAACATTGAAGAGGGTGATCTATTTGACAGCCGAAAGGCACTTGCCGCGGCAGGCATTCACAAAGTCATCATGGGCGGAATCGACGGGAACTCAAGGCAGGGCGCTTCCTCCATTGTATTAAACGGCGGTTATGTGGATGACTTTGATTTAGGGGATGAAATCATCTATACAGGACAAGGTGGAAACGACCTCAACACCGGTAAACAAATTAAAGATCAAAGTTGGGACGCTAATGGTAATAAAGCCCTACTAGTGAGTGAACTCCATGGTTTACCGGTTCGCGTTACGCGAGGCTACAGGCACCGTTCACCCTATAGCCCCCAAACCGGATTTGTATATGCCGGATTGTATCAAGTGACTGAACACTTCGAAGATCGCGGTCAAAACGGCTTTCTTATTTGCCGCTATCGCTTGCAAAAAATACAGCCTGGTAGCCAGCCGATTAAAGAGCTAGTGCAACCGCTGCCTCCAGGTAGCGAGGAAGGCAAAAGACAAACCACTACGGTTTTACGAATCGTCAGGGATACTAAATTATCCCAGGAGCTCAAAAAGCTTTATAACTATACCTGCCAAATCTGTGGCCTGCGCATCACCGTTAAAGGTATAGGGTACGCGGAGGCAGCACATATCAAACCTTTGGGCAAACCACACAATGGTCATGATAAAGCAGATAATCTATTGTGCCTTTGTCCGAACCACCACGTGATGTTTGATAAAGGAATTTTAAGCTTGACTGATGATTTTAAAGTAATTGGTGAAGAATATGATTTGGTGCAATTCAAAGGCGAACACGTTTTAAAATCTGACAATATCCGTTATCATCGGGATCATATTTTCATAAATGACAGTTTGGATTAAGCTGATATATCGTATATAATATTAAAAATCCAAGCGATCGAAGGGTTTCTGGTTTTTATAACTCGGCACGTAATAGGAACCATACATCTCGATCTCATCAGTATGAGTACTGATAAAGCCGTCCAACAAAAACGCTTTCAATTTTTTGTTCCGATCTAATAAATGTGCAATGTCTTCGCTTGTATAACCAATAGTTTCTGGAAACTTCTTACGCAGCTCTAAAATTCGATCTACGGGATCCGGATGCGAACGATAGTTGCCAACGTGAGGATCCATTGCATCCTTGAAACATCGGTAAATATCGAGGATGCAAAAGAATGTTGTACTTGCCGCTAAGAACGCGCCTTTAATGTCATCATCATCTGGGCCATCCAAACTTTGGATGGCGTAAAAATCTGCATCTAATTCATTCTGTTGGGAATAGTTGTAGATTTTTAAATTGCCGACCGGCCCTTCCACAGCAGTAAACGCACTTAAATCTACCAGTTTTTTATCATCGAGGTGACCCAAGTAGTGATGTGCATATTCATGACCCATGATAAACTGCAGCTGCCTATCAGTTAGCTGCTGCACTTGTTGATGCATTTCTTCGGGTAAATCCGCCCTGGGATCAATTTCAAAATCCATGCTTTCATAACCCATCATAGTACGAATAGCAATTATTAGTGCGGCAAATGCATCGTCTTCATTGACGCCTAAGTGATCCGCAATGGCCCAAATTGTTCCATAATAGAGGAAGTACTTAAGCGCAAAGGAAATTAAGATGATATTACCATATACTGTTTTGGTGCAACAACCATTCACTTCTGGATAATTGATGAATCCTGCTGGAACTTCATCACATACAAATTCCAGCTCTGGAGATAATAAAAAAGTATATTGACGAAATAACTTCGAATGGAAGTAATTGGTAAAGTTCCATTGCTCTCCATAGAATTTGCGTAAACGATAAAAAACGCGGGTGGTACGCATATGATTATTGACCTCTTCGGCCCGTAGTTTTAACAAGTAATCCTCGGCATCAGTTGGGTTACTGAGCAATTCAATTTCTTCCAGATTACAAAGAGGGTAAAATTCTATCTGTTGATCTGTCAATCCCACAACCTCGGAACGATTAAACTTGACGAAAAGGTGCAGAATAGTCTTTTCTTTTTCATCAATTATGAAATCATCTTTGTTTGCTTGATATTGAGGGTCATGCTTAAGTTTTTGTTGGAATTCGTCAAAGTACCAATCCGGAACGTTTTGCAACAATTCAGAATGAAATAATGTATCTGATGTGAACATAGTAAGAATAATAATAAATTTTACTCAAGCTGACTTAGATTTTACCCAGTGGCACTTTTTTTACATCGTATTTGAATTTTGTATTCGGAAAAAACATGCGTTTGTGTTTATCAAAGCTCAACGATTTGCGCTCGATGTTTTCAAGGAAACTATATTGATCTAATAATGGCAAAAGCTTATCATTACCATAACAAATAGCGTTAAAAAACAAGCAATAGAGTTCAGCATCGCTCATTTGCGCTTGTATGATATCTACGTATTGTCTTTTAAGATCATCTATCTCACTGTTATCGGTATATTTAATAAAGTGAAGAAGGTGTCGATAGTAAGGGCCGAGAGTAGGGCCTGCAATTTCAAAACGGTCTTCGTAATATTCACAGATTAATGATCTATTTTCTTTTTCTGTTCCCATGTCCGGAAAAGAAAAGTAATCATTGAACAATTCCTCCGCCATCCGCTCAAAAAATTCTTGACCTTCGAGCTTGACTACCTCACCGCTCACCTCATAGCGGCCGTTGACCGATTTCATCATTTCTCGTTGTACGGTTAGCAGATTGAAAAATGTGGTTTCAAATTGTTGTAATACGGAGGTTTCTTGCTGGCGTTGAAAAGTTAGATAGATCAACAGTACACTGGCGAAACCGAAAATAGTGCCTATCACACCACCCAAATAGTCTCCTAAAGTACCCCAATTTCCTGGGTCGTTAGATATATGATAGGTATGAAAATTCACAATATAAGCGACAACTACACTTATCGCTAATAATCCAGAAACGCTTAATATGATTTGAAACGCATTTTTTTTCATAGTGCAAAGATAAACTTCTCAATTTGAAAATAAAACAAACACTTTTCAAAATGAGAAGTTTTATTTACTTTAGCTGATTAATCATGAATATAATTAAGCGTCCTACCATTGAACATTATCAACAAGCCTATCTAGAAGCGCGGACGGGTCTTGACGATTGGTATGATCAATTCCGAAGATATTCATTCAAAACGCCACAAGAGTTAAAGGCAGTTTACAGGAATGCGAGTATTGTAGGAAACAGCCGAGTAGTATTTAATATTCATGGCAACAAATATCGCTTGGTCATTAAAATACGTTACGAATTTGGTGTCGCTTACATTATTTGGTTTGGGACACATCAAGAATACGATGAGATTAATGTAGAAACTATCAGTTTCGACGAGCAATTAATAAAAAGAGAATCATGAAGCAGTATTGGAAAATTATAAAAACAGCAGCAGACTATCAGCAGGCACTTAGTAGACTGGATGAAGTTATTGATGCCGAGATCAACACCTCGGAAGGTGATGAACTTGAATTATTGGCTTTATTGATTAAAGATTATGAAGATCGATTTTATCCAACCAAAATGCCAGATCCGATTGATATGGTCAAATTACGAATGGAGGAAATGGGGTTAAAGAATAAAGACCTTATTGATATTATCGGCTCAGAAAGTCATGTCTCTTCGGTTTTGAACCGAAAACGACAGATTACGTTAGAGATGGCTCGAAAGTTATCCAAACGTTTAAATATACGAGCTTCTATATTTATTAATGACGATCACTCTTTTGAAGATTATGAGCAGGACAAAGCATTAGCCCACTGTCAAACTCCGCCATCCAAATATCGTTATTCGGGGGATGTGGTGAATGCTTGTTTAGAAGACTGGTATTCAAAAGACTTCCTCATGTTTTTTGAACAGATGAGTGGGCATTTGGGTGGACCTCACTGGCGAGATATCGTTAAAGAAAAATTACCGATGATCATTTCTTATGGACATCAAACCAGTCACCAGCATATCTATATTTTAGCCGACATGATTGTCCCCGCTTTAAAAGCCGGACATGTTAACACTGAATATCTATCGGATTTTTTCGTTCGAATCAATGCTGAAGAAACAAAATAATTATGGCACACGCATTTATCTCTTATAGTCATTCTGACGAATATATCGTTAAACGTTTGCATACACACATGAGTCAGCTCAAACGGGAGGGCACGCTAACTTCCTGGTTTGATGGTGAAATTCTAGTTGGAAGTACTCTAGATGAAAATATCAAAGTGGAACTTGAAAAAGCAGATCTATTCATCGCCATTGTGAGTCCCGATTATTTGAACTCAGCTTATTGTTATGATATTGAATTTCAAAGGGCCTTAGCTAAATTCCAAATAGGACAAGTGCGAATAATTCCAATTATCGCACAACCTTGCGACTGGAAGCCTTCACCATTTGGAAAATTTAAAGCTATCCCCAAGGATGGAAAACCAATTAGCGAATGGACCAATGAAAATAACGCGTTTCTAAATATTATTGATGAGTTGCGACGGATAGTATCTGGTGCGCCTTTAGCTGTAGAGCCCGCCATGTCGACTGTTAAAAAGACAACTTATAAAATCAAGAGAGATTTTGATCCGGTAGATCTTTTAAATTTTCGAGACGAGAGCTTTCAAATTATCCATGATTATTTTACCGAAGCGATGGAGGAAATCAATGGTGTAAATGAAATTAAGGCACGTTTTGTCAATGACATACCTAAACAGCAGTTCACATGCGTTATTACCAATCGAGCAAAGATTGGTACCACAGGATATATTAGTATTGGCATTCAACAAAGCGAGCATTTTGGAAGAAATGGGATCGCCTTTGCGTTTGCAGACCATTTAAATCAAAATGTTTACGGCAATAATTTCAGCATTGAATACGATGATTATGAACTGTTTTGGAAAAGAAACGACATGATGTTCGGTAGCCGTCAAAATGTCGAAAAACCAAATGCAAAGAAAATTGCGGAACTCCTTTGGGAACAATTCATACAGCAAGTGGGTGTCACTGCATAAAAACTTTCGCGGTTTTGGAATTTTCTACCAACACAAATAGTTTCTTGGCACAGTGTTTATAGAAATATTAGCTGGTACTTATCTTTTGATACGACCACTTCTCTCGCGATATCTGATTTCTGTATGTCGAGATAGTTCCGAACCGAGACAGGCAATATAATGATGTCATCGTCTTCTTTTCGAAAGCCGGCAAACAGACCACTCTTTTGCTCACCTTGTTTATTTCTAAATGCTATTTTATTACCAAGCTTGATATTGGGATAAATATCCTTGAAAGCCAGTGGTAAAAGCGAAGGCTTATTAAGATAGGTCTTCAAGCTTTCCTGTTTCGAAGGCGAAAGATGCGTTTTGATAGCTAAGATATGTTTTTCTTTAATGTCGTTACTCAAAAAACCTTTAACGATGAGATTTAAATAAGTTTTCTGAGATGTCGCATTTTCGGTACCAGGTAGCTCATCCATTTTTGTAAGAACAGATTTATCCTTTTTAGTGAGCTGGCGATCCTTTCCTTTAAGTGATCTAACCAACTGATCTACAAAGGTATAATACTTATTATCGTTAAATTTCAAACGATCGCCATCAACGATACGCGTGATATTCGATACATCGCCGTACAGCATGTGGCTCAAAGCATCGGGCATTTCACACGTTTTGTATTTGACAGGGATAATCTTTTTGCCCAGGGTTGATAACACTTTTTTCAATTCTTTTTGGACCCAAAATGAATTAATGCTACTGTCTGACAACACGATCAGAAAGTGCGAAGTGTCGTCGATAGAGGTTTCCAAACGCTCTGCCAGACTATCTCCTAATAGTAGTTCATCTTCATCGACCCAAGTATTGATTCCATTTTCATTCAAATCTGCTTTAAGTGTTCTGACAAAGCGTTTATCGTCACTGCTATGGGAAATAAATACTTTCATATTAGATTGAGGCATTGATGGTTTGATAACGTAAGATAAAATTGTGCTCTTCTGCCAATTCGAGAAGATCATCTTCCCATTGCAACGCTTTATTAAGTTCGTCCAATTTGAATCCGATGACAAAATAATAACCGTTAATGGCCTCATCGCCGTTGTTAGTTTTGATCAGGAAGTTCTCGAAAGTCTTGAGCAACTCTCCGTTACGAGCATGTTTTACCTCTAAAAAAGCGGTGCTTTTGAAGTTATTGGCAAACTTAAAATTAACAATCCCTTTCCCAGCCTCCTTTAAATCAATTGTACAATTGATTGCGTTACAAAAGTTCTTAATCAAACCATACAGTAACCATTGTGCAGCACGCTCTTTTTTGGGTTTTCCGGCAGAATCGACGAGCATCAAGAACCCATTATGTTCTTCTATATATGATCGAAAATGCGTCGCGATTTGACTTAAGAATGTGAGAAAACTTTCTCGGTCGGAAGGTTCAGTCAAAGGGGCTTGTTGGGTCGCAAATCGTTGACTAGCCGCATGCCATAAATAAACACCATTTGGGTCTGTTTCCAGATCATATGCAGCTACCTGACGCTGTGCCTCTTTGAAAGATAAATATTGATTGACCCAGTCTGGATTCTGACGTGCAATGTCAATGATTTTTCGCTTATCGATATTTGATTTGATGGCCACGTTAAATTGGTCTTTGACATTGTCGTCATATTGTTCCCAGCAGTAATCCAAAAAGTCCTGGGAGTTTAACGCATTAATAGCCGCCAGGAATTTTCTAGGGATAAGTATAACAGGGCCATTATTAAATGGATTAATGGGCAGTTGAAATCTTTTTTTTGCCCATCTTTTTACCTGCTGGTCGTATACCCGACAAGCTAATGTCCGTAGCGGAATATTGTATTGTGCACAAATCTGCTGGGTATATTTAATAAACTCATCCTTGAGAATGTTGATAGTAGTATCGCTGATGCGATCTTCTTTTATATTGGAGTTAAATATGCCTAATTCTTCAAAATGATTGATGTTGGTCAATCCTATTGATATACTTTCATAAATGGCTGTCGTTATTAATTTAGCAAAGCCTCCTCCAGAGCCAGCGCCGTCAACGCTACCAATAGAGTAGCCAAGACAAGCTTCTTTAGGTTCTGGAAAAACTAACCTACTCATGAGGATTTTAAAGTTTGGAGATTGTAAGTTATAAGGAATGCGAGCAGCATCTTCAAACACCGCAGCAAAAAAGTCCATTACCTTTTGATAAGCGCCTTGAAAAATACCTTGATTATCCAGATAAATTAAAAAAGGATCTACAAAAAGTAAGGTGTCATCGTCTAATATAGGATCGAACCAATCTTCTTGGCCATTAGTATGAATTTGATAAAGATCTGAAAATAGCATGAATTTGAATTACTATAAATTATTTTTCTAAAAAGTCACGAATATTTCTTTCCCAAGAATTACGGTGAAAGAAGCGTTTCTTTACCAGCTTATTTGTTAATAAATCTTGTTTGTTTTTCCTTATAAGCTCCTCGAAACCATCATAGTCGAATTGATAGGAGGCGTTACCCATATACATCGATTCTAGTATAACATACCCTTTTTCTTTAAAACCAAAAACAATATATCCATAAAAACCTTCTGGGCCTTTACCAATAATTTCTGGTTTATATTCTTGGATAACCTTTAATCTTGCTTGTAGAGATTTAACATCTTCCTCATTTTTGACAAACCTACGTGCACCCTCTACAATGTAGGTCAAATCATCATCTTCAAATTCCCCTTTTGGCAAAATATCGAAATCATATTTTTTATTAAAAGCTAAAGCTAATTCTAGATTTTCAGTATAAACTTCATAATCATCAAATAGCTCATAAAAAAGATTGATGACATGGGTGTTCTTAACGTTTGTCTCGTAATTATTATCAAATAACAGTTTGGGAGATACAATAATCTTCTGATTGTGTTCATTTTCAACAAATTGTAGCGTAATTTTAAATTGATGGGCGATCTCTTTTGCCCAAACGTTGTAGTCCCTTATGTAATGGACATGAGTTCCGTTTTTATTAATGAAATCAATTAAGACCTGTTTAACCTCTTTTTCTTCAGGTTGTTTTCTTATAAGTTTACCGTCCAAATTGGATTTAGTTACAGGGCCTTTAGCAGCTGGCATAAACTTTTGATCGTGACGATAATTGTTAGGTAGGGAAAATTTATTAAGGGAAATGGACTTTGCAAAGTCTTCATAATTTATTCCAATGTAAAAATTATCATTTACTGCCAATAAAAGTTGTAATACATTTTCCGATTTTCGAATTCTTTTAGCCATGAAATTGATAAGATAAAGGTTGTTATTCGGTTTATTATAACACCAAGATACTTATAGTTGAGTGAATATTAAAATATATATTTCCTAACTAAGCTAATTATAGTATCAATTGTTAAACAATGTCTTTATGAGTCAAGAAAATTAGATATGTTAAATAAAATATAAAAAAATACCGCAAATAAATCATATACATATTTATAGGCCTCGAACCAAAGCACTGAAGTGACAATTACCAGGAAAGGTCATATATCCCTACGACGAAAAAGTGTCTTCTTTATAATCAAACTTATTAGCCTGTATTGTAGCCTTTTTGGTTTTTTGACTAATCAGTTAGATGCATTTGGTTGCCATTGAAATTTGCGCTCAGTAAATTTGCGCCTATGACACAATCGGAACAGCTTGCTAATGATATAAAAAGACTTCATAACCAGGGCGTTAATCTCGTCAACGCCATTCAGGTTGAGGTTTATCCTGAGCAGATTGAAGCGCATTTTACATCTACTTTAAAAAAGGACTTTGAATCTTTTAAAAGGTCATTGCCCGTTTTTAGTAACGCTTATCAGGCCTGGTATTCTGAAGCACAGATGGTCATCAAGCGGTTTTTACCATTGCGGCTCAATGACTTTATTTCCTTGTATGAGGCGCCCAAAAACCGAAAGGAACTGAAAAAAGAAAACTACACGATAGAGGATTATCTTAAAAATTTAACAGCAACATCCGGATTTGATAAAAAAATTATTGCGGGACCGGCTGACGCTATCCCTCTGATCCAACAGCAGCTGAATATCCTGGATTCGGTCACTATACGCCTGGAAAGCACGATAACCGAAATTACCGAAATATTACAGGCCGATCTGCTGGATAAAATGCTGGCTGCGGCAAATGAATTGGCAAAGAACGGGCTTGCCCGCTCGGCCGGAGGGGTTTGCAGTGCCATCATGCATCAGCATTTTGAAACGCTCCGGATCAAATATGAGCTTAAGCTGCCGAAAAAAACGCCGGCATTGAAGGATTATAATGAATTACTTCAAAAAGCTGAAGTGTATGATTTTGGAACAGGCCGGCAAATACAATATCTCATAGAGCTACGGGACCTTTGTGTTAAAAATACAAAAAAAGCACCCAGTATTGCAGAAATAGATGATTTACTCGCCGGAACTGAAAAAATCATCAAGTCTATATATTAGCAAGATCAACGAGGTTAGCTACCATCTGGATTAATCATGGGTTGTTGACTTGATGTTCATAGCGCTTCAATTTTCCCTGGGTAATAATGTATCGTAACTGGCAATGACTGCAATAGCGTTTATGCAACCATGCTTAGGGGGTGAGCAAACGTGTAGCACGCAAATTAGCGTTATCGATCTGATCATACACTTCGCCGACTTCAACGTCAAAACAGTGATTCGGATGACGAAGCGTCAGGATAGCGAAAAGTTCTGATCATCGCTGACCGAATACCGGCAAACTGAAGCGGAATTGTTGGCAAGCTTGTTGCTGCAATCATCGGAACCGATTAATTGTCTGCTATTATAACAGCCAGGAAGTCAGCAAGGAGAAATATATTAGGGAAACAGTTAGAGCGCGAGATCAGATAGTAAAGTTTCTTGGATGCTGGCGTCCTATAAGGTTTTTGTCCTCAGCTTGCCATACTCAGTCCGGACATGCTGCCGGAATCGGTCATTGACGAGATCGGCTATATGTAGAAAAAGACAAACATTAATACTAGGAATATGCCTGAAATACCCGACTTAAATATATTCAGCAGGAACGTCGCCAAACGGCTGGTTGGCAAAAGACTGGTGGAAATGCACATCCTGATCACCCGCCGTTTGAAACTTCCCGAAGCCAATATCCAAGCGGCGCTCGAAGGTCAGCAGCTGATCGCCATTGACCGGATCGGAAAAGAATTGCACTTTAGTTTTCAGAACGGGCGGGTATTGGGTCTGCAGCTTATGTTGTACGGTTCGATGCACTGGTATGAAAATAAGAACGACCATAAGTTCACTATTGCTGAAATGCTGTTTGATGACGGAACAGGCCTTGCCATTACTGACTGGCAGAAAGCAGTGATCTTAACACTTGATCCGAAACTGCATCCTGCACCGGATGCCATGTCCATGCCTCCGGGTTATTTGCTGACCGCGTTTAAAAAGCAGGACAAGCCCATCAAAACGGTGTTGGCCACAGGAAAGATCGTGCAGGGGATTGGCAACGCATATGCGGATGAGATCCTTTATGCTGCCGGAATTTCGCCCTTTTCCATCGCCAGTAAGATTCCGGAAGAACATATAGGTGTTTTGACGAAAGCGATCACGACCGTTCTGAGAGCTGCGGAAAATCATATTCTGAAAAATTTCCCGGATACTATTACCGAAAAAGAACGAGATTTTTTACAGGTACACCGCCCCAAACAAACGTTAACACTCAGCGGAGAACCTATCCTAAAAGCGGAAATAGATAACCGCAAAACGTATTATACCGCGCGCCAGGAGCTATTCGAGTAACTGCTGTTATCGGAATGGTATTCGAAGCCGAAATTTTTTCTGTGACAGCGCGGTTTAATTAATGCTAAAGAGCCATTATCTTTTTATTTGTAATACCAGACCGAATGTATTGGTTTTCATCAAAACCGGTTGCTAATATTTGCCTTTAGGGATTTCCCCGGGATGGTTCTTGAAATGCGCACGCGCCTGCTTTAAACCAGTAGCGATCGCTTCACCTTCATTACCGGTTGTTTTCAGCACCTCGTTAGCAATCTCAACTGCCTTTTCACGCAAGTACTTCGGTTGGTTCTTATAAGATGGCGGATAGTCGCCTTTTGGCCATGGCATAGTCGCAGATTTTAAGTTAAACTTCTGTCTCGTTGAATTCCGAACCGCCCTGGCCAGGTTCTTGCGGAAATTCCTGGGGTTCGTCCGGCGGCGCTTCCTGTGGTATCGAGGGCCCCTGCGGATCCTCCGGTTGCTGGATTTCCGGCCGCTGTGGCTGAACAGGCGCTTCTTTCGGTTCGTTAGGTATCGTTTCGTGTTGCTTTCCCATAGGTGGTTTGTTTGTTAAAGGTATAACATACAACAACCCGGCTGGTTTGAAGGTGCATAAACAATTGGTCTGGTTAGTAGTTTTGATCCTTATAGAAAGGCACTCATCACCATCAGACACGATAAAGAAGTTCATCAGTTCGAGGTTGAGCAGCCAAGAGCGATGATCTGTATGACCAGTTGATGGGCAGATTAAACGGGATCACCTCAACTGCATAGTCATACGCGGGAATGAAGAATAAATGATCAACGTACACCGCGAGATGGCAAAAGTTGATCAGATTTTATAAGACTGTTTGCCCTAACTGATTTTTCAATATCAAACTCAAAGGTGTCTAATCGACAACATGAAAAAATTTACGCTGAGATCTCAGCTCATGCTAGTTGTAATACTTTAACCCGGTTTTAGATTCAGTTCTTCTTTCAGCCGGGTCATTTCCCACAACAGACGCGTTTCTGGCACAAGCTGCCGCATATACAATTGATCGGCTAATGTGACGATAGCGCCATTCAGCGTTGCAATCTCTGTAGGTCGTCCCTGACGAATATCCTGCAAAGTTGAAATAAGCTGCCCATCCGAAAAACGGCTGATACGCACTAAGCTTTCCAACACTTCGTCTTTACTTAATGTGATTCCGTTTTCAGTAGCTATAAGTAGGCATTCCGAAATAATCTGGCCGGCAAGCTCCAGGGCATTATTGTTCCGGTGAAAGATCCCGTTGTCAATTTCCAGCAGCGGGCAGACTGAATTAAAAACACTATTGACAATTGCTTTTTTCCAAATGACGGTTTGGATATTTGATTCGGCGACAAAACGAAACCAGTCGCTACTCAGTATTTCAACGATTTCATTCAAAAGCGCCCCGTTTCCTTTGATTGTACCGATAGGACAATCTGCCACAGGTTTGAATCGCACTTCTCCGTTTTCCATTACCTGACTGGTAACAAAAAGGACACAACGATAGAGTTCCGGGAAGTCGCAGTCAATGAAAGCCTGTTCCACTCCAAGACCATTTTGTAGCAGAACTACAGGCGAATTTTTTGTTTTGCCTTTCAGTGACTCAGCGATGTTTACATTTCCGAATGATTTGGTTGTTAAAACGATAATGCCATCTAATTCCTGAAAATTAGACAGTGAATTAATTTCTATTTCAGTTTGTAATATGCTGTCTTCAAGCTTAACATTTGTTATTTCATGAATATGTGTTCCATCATCCACACTACCACGGATCAGCGTAACTCTTCTGCGGCTGACTTGCAAAAAGACAGCAAGTGCCTTGCCGATCGCACCCGCGCCAATAATATAAACGTGCTTTTCCATTGCCGTAAAATTCTCTTAAATTTGCACACAAGTACAGTTACAATTTTAATATTATTTACCATAACAGTTCGTCCTGTGAAAGAATATCGTTACCAGCAGATCGCCGAAGTTTTCGAACAGCAAATCCTTACGGAAATTCTTAAGCCGGGTAATAAACTTCCTTCATTGCGTGAGATCTGCACGGAAAATGAAGTTAGTCTGAGTACTGCCATCAAGGCTTATTATACCCTGGAAAGCAAATCTTTGATCGAATCCAGACCAAACTCGGGCTACTTCGTTTCCCATACTGTAAAACGGTTTCCTGGTATACCGCAGTCGAGCAATCCGGCCCAAAGTGAAAAGCCGAAAGACATTGATGAGCTTACGGCTATAGTTTATCAGAAGCGCCACAAGGATCACACGGATCTTTCGCTGGCAATTCCTGCGAAGGAACTACTACCCGTAGCCAAGCTGAATAAAGAATTGATATCAGCCAGCCGTTCGCTTACGGACAGCGGAACTGCTTATGAGGTAGTTGAGGGAAATGAAAGACTGCGCCGCCAAATCGCCCGCCGGTCATCTGCAATGGGTGCCCGGCTTGGCGTTCAGGATATTGTTATCACTGCCGGATGTGTGGAAGCTATTTCTTATGCCTTGCGCGCCACCACGGTGCGGGGTGATAAACTGGTGGTAGAAAGTCCGGTATCCTTTGGCATGCTCCAGCTGGCGCAAGACCTCGGCTTGATCGTAATTGAACTTCCTACTCATCCGCAAACCGGTGTGGAGTTAGAGGCGCTCAAAAAAGTTCTGGAAACCCAGGAGATCAAAGCATGTTTGCTCATCAGCAATTTCAGCAATCCGCTGGGCAGCTTTATGCCTGATGAACACAAAAGGGAGGTTGTCCGCCTTATCGAGAAGTATCATATTGCGCTAATTGAAAATGATGTGAACGGCGATGTTTACTTCGGCCCGCAGCGACCAACTTGCTGTAAATCCTATGATCAAAGCGGACTTGTACTTTGGTGCGGTTCAGTTTCCAAAACCCTAGCCCCAGGTTACCGGGTTGGGTGGATCGCAGCCGGACAGTTCACAGAGAAGGTGATTAAAATGAAGCGCTTACATGCCATTGCCGGAACCAGTATAACACAGGAGGCCACCGCGGGTTTTCTCGAAACAGGGCGCTATGAACATCATCTGCGGAAATTGCGACAGACATTGCATACTAATTCCCTGCATTACGCAAAAACCATTGGGGAGTATTTTCCGGAAGGTACAATGGCCAGCAGGCCAACGGGGGGCTCTGCGCTTTGGGTAGAACTGCCATCAAAGCACTCCAGCCTCAACCTGTATGAAAAAGCGGTCCAGCAAAACATCAGTTTTGCTCCCGGGGCTATGTTTACCCTACAGCAGCAATTCGATAATTGTTTACGCCTGAACTACGCGCTTCCTTGGACAGAAAAACTCGAAAATAATTTAAAGTTATTAGGCAGGTTAGCCAGAAGTATCCGGTAGACACGCAAATAAGTAATTGATGTTATCTGCTGCTGTGATGGTATCGGCCGTAAAGTCTCCATAAGCAGAACGTTGAACATCAACTGTTTTGGCTTTAAATTCCGCAAACAGAGCGGTGATATTGATTGATGGAAGTTTATGGTTGGCAACAAGGAACCGATAAAACTGGAGATCTCAGCCGGGGTGCGCCTGTAAATTAAAAAAGTATGAAGAGTGTAAGACTTTTCATACTTGTTTCTTGGGTTTTATTTGGCGGTTACAGGATCAAAAGATCATTCATCAGGTATATCATTCAGATCATAATAAACAGGAATACCCAAATCACCTGCTTTTCTAACGTCCTCGTCAGCACCTTTTGAGGCGCCTTTCAATCGTAAAATAGCATCGCATTTTTCAAGCAGCTGATGTGCTACCGGGTATTGTATCTCGTTCCAGGCAGCATCGCCCGGTATTGTTGACCCTGCCAGCTTTATTAAAGGTAACGCCACCCATTCCCCGATCATCGGGATGTGTCCTTTCCTAAATAGTGGCAAGGCCACCGACTCGAGATAATCGAGATTTGCCTGCATCAACAGGGGATCATCATTAGTGCCGCTTCTATAAGGGCCAGCAATGAGTATAAACATGTTTATCTATATTTAAATTCGGATCAGTAAGTTTTCATTTGCATACCCCTTATCACCTAATGCCGTTGCCGGCAACAGCATTAATTAGTTGCGATGTTTTTTCATTAAGATCATTATAAACAGCTCTATAGGCATTGGGGCCGAGACTCACTCTTTTAACACCTAAGTCAGATAAAGTATCCATTGATGGCAAATCTGACGTTTTTAATAGATTCACTGGTAACTTTGTAGACGAGACAATTTGTGTTATATCCTGAATATCAGTAGCACCGGGAACGAATATTCCGTGTATCCCACATTGTTGATATGATCTTATCCGGTTGATTGTTTCAGTCACGGGGTTATTGGCACCAACTTCATAAGGATCCACCCGGGCATTCAAAAATATTTGAATATTCTTTTTTGTAATTGCCTCTGAAATGTCACTCAGTATCTCGGAAAATAAATTCTGCGACTTTAGTTTTCCGGAAACAGAATCTTCGATATTTATTCCTGCCACTCCCAGATCATATAATGATTCTATATTACTGATTATATCTCCCGCCGATTTACCAAATCCGGCTTCAATATCTACTGATAAAGGAATGGAGATACTTTTTATGATTTTATCCACTATAAAAAGCAGCTCGGAAAATGGCATCCCTTCTCCATCCGAATACCCCAAGGAATCGGAAACAGCAAAGCTGGATGTCCCTAATGCTTTAACTCCGTTAGCCTCATAGATCTGAGCGCTTTTTACATTCCATACATTCGCTAATAGGAATGCCCCTGGCTGATGGTGAAGGTTGTAGAATTTTTGAAAATCATTCATAATTATTATAGCTCGATTCGATTAAAGATCACGTAACAAAATTCAAACTTCAACAATTACAAAAAAACAGGAGAGATACACTTTAAGCATAAATAACCATAACAATTGTGGCATTCAGTGATACAGATTTTTCTGGAACATAATTAAAGTTGATCATTGATATGATCAAAGATATTTCGATCCGGTATTACAAATTTACCCGGTCACCGTGCGCTTTGGGCTCCGAGATGACAAGAATGTGCAGATCTTGAAGTCCGTTGTTAAATATACGGTGTTTAGTACCTTTCGCTAAGTGAATAGATTGGCCGGACTCAACAAGTTGCTCCTCACCGTCCACTATAAGTTTAGCGCTCCCTGAAAGTACGTAAAACACCTGCTGTGCCTGATGATGGTAGTGCAGTTGTTCAAACGTGCCTGGTGGCATGCGTTCCTGGATCACGCTCAGGCTGTCTGATTTTAACAGATGCCAGCCATCACAATTCTCTCCCCAGTTATAATGTTCAGCATTATCGATTGATGTTATCATTTTTTTAAACTTTTATCTGGCAAATCTCATTTATTCAGAAGTTTCCAAAGCGATACAGATCATTAATATTTAACCATAACAGGTATAACTGTTATGCTAATAAATTTAAAAAGTGTATCTGTTCTTACTTTCCCGGTTTTCTGATGTTTGCTGGCAAGCAAATTCTCATGTCAGGTCATCATACAAATTACAAATGGTGGGCACTCGTCCTGATATCTTCAGGTGTTTTCTTGTCCGTTATCGATATATTTATTGTTAATGTGGCTATTCCTTCAATTAAAGCAGGAATTCATGGAAGCGACGGGGATAGCCAATTGTTTATTGCATTGTACCTGATCGGTTATGCTGCTTTCCTGATCACCGGCGGGCGAATGGGCGATCATTTTGGCAGAAAAAAAGTTTTTATTATCGCAATGTTGCTGTTTACAACAGCATCGGTTTTTTGCGGGATCGCGCAAACCCCGCTTCAACTGATATCTGCCAGGTTCATACAGGGCACTGGTGCCGCTTTTATGGTTCCGCAGGGTATAGCCCTGATCCAGATTCTCTTTCCGGAACACGAATTAAGAGCCAAGGCTTTGGGCATTTACGGAAGTATAGCAGGTGTAGCGTCCGTCATAGGAATGTTTTTGGGAGGGGTACTGCCTGACATTGCCTGGATTATTCCGGGATGGCGGCTTATCTTTCTGATCAATCTCCCTGTCGGGTTAATGGCAGCCGGTTTGTCTGCAAGATTTCTGAAAGAGAGCGCACTGATCAGGTCCGTTAAATTTGATTATGCCGGTATCGTGATCTTAACAATAACATTAATGGCCCTAACGTATCCGCTTATCCGGGGCAGGGAATTGGGTTGGCCTTCCTGGAGTATCGTGCTGCTGACAGGTGCTCTTTTAATGATTTGGATCTTCCTCAAACACCAAAGTAAAAAACTGGTTTCCGGGAAAGATCCACTGATCAATGTTGAATTGTTTAACTATAAGGACTTCAACATCGGTTTACTGGCAGTTTTCTTTTACTATATGGTTCAGGAGTCATACTTCTTCGTAAATACCTTATTACTCCAAACCGGGATGGGCATAGGGAGTTCCAGAACCGGGATGTTCTTTGCCTGCCAGGGCGTTGGTTATGTAGTTGCTTCTCTGTTATCAATTCATTTAGTAAGTATTTTCGGTAAGAAAGTGCTACAGGTTGGCATTGTGATCATGATTATAGCACTTGCATTGCACGTCATCGTATTAGAAAACAGGCCCGTTAATCAATTGGTTTTGATGGCAGTTTTATTTTCCTACGGTCTGGGTTGCGGTTCAGTATTACCATCTTTGCTCACCATCACATTGAGAAATATTCCTGCCCGCTTTGCAGGAGCTGCGTCAGGTACTTATTCCACCGTACAACAAACCGCGATTGCTATAGGAGTTGGTATCGTGGTCGGTTTATTTTTCAATGAAATTGGAATTAACAATACCCTGTTCAACTACCTCCGTGCTTATCGCATCGCGACTATCTGCAATATTATCTTTTTGGTGGTCGTAGCGTTTTTTCTATGGTTGATGCCGAAGGGAAAAAGAATTAATAATGATCTTAACACAACTCAAATCAAAATTTCATGATCCATCCTACAGCAAAAGTTCATCCATCAGCAATTATAGACGGCGATGTACAAATCGGGGCCGGCACTTACGTAGCCGCAGGAGCAATAATCTCAGCGGTTGGCGGCAGAATCACCATTGGCGATCGGGTGGTGATCATGGAGAACGCGATCATCCGCAGTTCTAAAACCTTCGATTGTATGATTGGCGACCATACCTTAATAGGGCCTAAAGCCAGTGTTACTGGATCGGCAATTGAAAATGCCTGCTTTATTGCAACAGGTGCAACGGTCTTTCATGGTTCGCACTTGCAGGAAGGTACCGTTTTGGCCGTTAACGGAATTATTCACATTGGTACATACTGTCCGGCTAATACGTTTATCCCAATAAACCATATCGGATTCGGCAACCCTGTTAAAATTTATGCGCCAACAGAAATAGAAGAATTTCATGCCGACTTAAAAAAAGTCGGGTTCGCGAAATACGTCTATGGAATTGACACTACAGGCCTGTCCAACAAAGAAGTATATACGCAGCTGACCAATAAATATTTAGGTTACCTGGAATAACTACCTCATTAATAACATCAGGCAAGATTTAAAACCTGTTACTTAGGTTTTACGTTTCCTGATCCGGGGACTAGTAAGGTAAACAGACAGAATGGTTCAATAAACATTGACGATACGTTTTATAAAAATTACGACTATAAACATTTACTATGAAATCCTACTTTCTTAAACTCTTCAAATACGATCAATTTGCCAATAATATTATATTAAAATCCATCATCGGATCCGATCAACCGCAACGGGCTCTAGAATTGATGGCGCATCTGTTAGCGGCGCAACAAATTTGGCTTAATCGTTGTAAAAATTTACCGGCAGTCGGAATTGATTTATGGCCGGACGGGACGACCGACAGTTTTGAGGAAACCATTAATGAAAATCATCAAAATTGGATAACTTTTATCAACGAATTGAATCCGGACGATTTTCATAAAATCATATCCTACAATAACTCGAAAGGCGATAGTTATGAAAATTTATTAGAAGATATATTGGCGCATGTTATTAACCATGGCACGCATCACCGCGCGCAGATCGGACAGCAACTAAAATTGGCTGGACTTCAAAAATTACCCAATACAGACTACATTTTTTATATGCGGTAAATCATTCGGACACGAGCGGGTGAAATTTTAAGGTTAAACAATGGTCACAGCCTGTGATAGCTAAAACATTTCCCACCGATTCATTAAAATCTACATCTGTTACGCTTAAATAGGTGGCAACTGTATATTTTCTGACTGCCGGATTATCATGAATTTGGCCGCCGGAATATAACAATCGCATCATGCCTAAAATACCCGTTTTAGATTATCTGATCCATCAACTGGCAGGAACACTTAAGTCAGATATGGAAACAAACATGAAATACCCGACGGCAATTTCCCGTACGCTATCTTTCGATATCATTGCGGTGGATTACGGAACAGCCACCGTGGAAGTCGCTGCAGATGCACTGATCCACGGCAACCAGCAGGGCACCGTCCACGGCGGATTGATTTGCGAGCTTGCAGATGCGGCTATTGGAACAGCACATTCTACCTTAATGCAGGAAGGACAATCCTTTACTACGATAGAATTGAAAATCAACTTTTACAGGCCGGTTTGGAAATCTAAGTTAAGGGCGATTGCCCGACCCTTGCAAAGTGGCAAAACCATTACGCACTATAGCTGCGAAGTAAAAAATGAAGAGGATAAGGTTGTAGCAATGGTGACCAGCACCGTAATGTCACTTCACCAGGAAAAAGCGGTTGGTCGTTAGTAATAAATAAATATTTGCCTGGAATGGATACAAGCACTTATTATTCAAATTAGCATTTAAATCTATGGAAAATCAATATGATGTGGTATTTATTGGTTCAGGCCCGGGAGGATACACCGGCGCTATCCGCGCCGCACAACTGGGGTACAAAGTAGCTCTTGTAGAAAAATATAGCACACTTGGCGGCACATGTACCAACGTAGGTTGTATTCCTGCTAAAGCGTTACTCGACAGTACCGAACATTATCATCAGGCCAAAGAGCAATTTAAAACACATGGAATTGATCTGAACGGTGAACTTAGCCTGGATTTTACCCAATTTATTAAACGTAAAAGCGGGGTAGTCAGTCAGAATACTGCAGGCTTGATTTACCTGATGAAAAAGAACAAGATTGACGTTTATCAGGGCCTGGGCAGTTTTATTGATAAAACTCATTTGAAAGTTAATTCGTTTGATAAGGAAACATTACTTACTGCAAAATATTTTGTAATTGCAACAGGATCGAAGCCATCTTCCGTACCAGGTGTTATTATCGACAAAAAAAGGATCATCACTTCGACCGAAAGCTTGTCCCTGACTGCACAACCTAAATCAATGATCATTATTGGCGGCGGTGTTATCGGGGTTGAACTGGCATCGGTCTATGCACGAATAGGAACTGAGGTCACCATTATTGAATATACGGATTCGCTGATCCCCACCATGGATCGGGAATTAGGAAAAGCGCTCTTTAAATCATTAGCAAAACTCAATATAAAAATACTTCTGAGCAGTAAAGTACAATCTGCGGTTAATACAGGTGAAACAGCCTCAGTTAGCTACCTGGATAAAGATGGGAAAGCACTTGAAATTGCTGCTGATTATTGTTTAGTGGCCGTAGGCAGAAGGGCTTATACGGATGGTTTAAACTTGCAGGCAGCCGGTATTGAAACCGCGAAAAACGGAAAAGTGATGGTGAATAAACAATTGCAAACCAATGTGCCAAATATTTATGCCATCGGAGATGTGATTGACGGCCCCATGCTGGCACATAAAGCGGAAGATGAAGGAACTTTCGTTGCCGAAGTCATTAACGGCCAGAAACCACATATCAACTACAACCTGATCCCCGGCGTGGTTTATACCTGGCCGGAAGTTGCGGCGGTAGGTGCTACTGAAGAGCAACTAAAAGCCCAGGGTATTGAATACCGGACCGGTAAATTCCCTTATTCAGCCAGCGCCCGTGCAAGGGCCTCGATGGATACCGATGGCTTTGTAAAAGTATTGGTATCACCAAAGTATGGTGAAGTATTAGGCGTACATATTATCGGTCCTCGTGCTGCGGATGTGATTGCGCAATCCGTTGTGGGCATGGAATACGAAGTTACGGCAGAAGATATGTTCCGGATCAGTTACGCACACCCTACTTATTCAGAGGCGCTAAAGGATGCTTACCTGATGGCTTCAGGTCAGGGAGCTATTAATATATAATAAGCCACAGCATTGGATAATTTATTGGCAACTGAAGAACCTAGGCATTGGAATTTTAATTCTAATTAATGACATAATTGGCAATTGGGCAAACTTTCTGTCCGGCTGACCTTAAACCTACAAATGCAAAAAAATTCTATTTCGTTTTTTCATCTCTAATATAAATTTAATATGTTGGGGTTTAACTGCCGATGTAATAAAGGCATTGTCAATCATCCTCAACAATCAATACCTAAAATCTGCGATCATGTTATTAAATGATAATTCTATTCTAAAGGCTGTTGCTGTTGAAACTGCGTTGCTTAAGGTATTTAATATCAATCAAGTAACGGAAATGATTTTACTTGCTGGTGGCCTTTCCGGCTCTTCCGTTTACAAAATTACCATCGATGATCAATCTTACTTACTAAAGTTAGATCCATCGGGAGACATCTCAACAGCTATGCCTGGTGCCCTACAACTTGCTGCTTCCGCAGGCGTTGCACCACATTTGTATTATCGTGATAAAATTCAAGGTGTTACTATTAGTGACTTCATAGATAACAAACCTATACGTGATGTCTTTGCCCCTGATAAATTGATCAGCGAACTCGCGCTTACTATTAAAGCTATTCATGCTATACCTTTTCATAATAGCGGACCTAATTTGTTTGAAACCGTTGATCGATTGATAAACCGTTTCAAACAAGGCAAAATATTGCATGGGCCAATAGTTGATGAATGTTTCTATTATTATGCCCTGATAAAAAATAAATATCCTTGCAAAGATGAGGACAAGGTTTTTAGCCATAATGATCTTAATCCTAATAACATTTTATGTGATGGCAAAAAAATCTGGATAATAGATTGGGATGCCGCCTGTTTAAATGACCGTTACATTGACCTGGCGAATACTGCTAATTTTTTTGTACATACCGAAGAACAGGAGAAGGCATACTTGGGTGTGTATTTTAATAGTGACATAGACGACTATAAAATGGCCTGTGTGTACATCATGCGCCAGCTTTGCCGGATCGTCTACGCCATGCTGATGTTTCAACTTTGCCAACAGGGCAAACCTGCTGGTCACCTGCATGATCAGGAAATGGAAGGCATTGATCTAAAAACTTTTGGCGCCCTAATGGCCGCTGGTAAATTGACATTGGCAGATTATGAAGGGCAATTAACGTACGGAAAAGCATTACTGAATGAAGCTGTTTATTATATGCGTACACCACGCTTTAAAGCCTCACTTTCGCAATTTGAGTAGTCAAATTTAATATACGTGATCCTATACCTATCAACCTCATAATCCTTGCTTTTTGAGTGTATTTATAAAATTAAAACCTATTAAATTAGTGTCGATGAAAAACGAATATCTTCCGGGTGTGATCAAACAATTCGAGTATTACAAATTATTGGGTGAGCAAACGTTTGCGCAGCTGTCAGAAGAAAGTTTGTTATGGCAACCCAATGCTGAAAGTAACAATATCGCTGCCATAGTTAAGCACCTCTCCGGCAATATGCTGAGCAGGTGGACTGACTTTATGACTTCCGATGGTGAAAAGGAATGGCGTGACCGCGATGCCGAATTTGAGAACGACATCCGATCCAGGACCGAAATACTCGACTTATGGAACAAAGGCTGGACGGTATTTTTAGGAACATTAAAATCACTTAGGGATGATGATCTGGATAAACTGATTTATATCCGAAACCAGGAGCATACAGTTCTGGAAGCCATTAACAGGCAACTGGCCCATTATCCATACCATATAGGGCAGATCGTTTTTATCGGTAAAATAACTGCAACCGATTGGAGCTCGCTTTCCATTCCCCGCGGTCGTTCCAGACAGTTTAATAAAGAAAAATTTGCCGAACCTAAACGCAAAGAACATTTTACTGATGAATTTTTAAAAAAAGAAAATATTGAAGGGCGCGGGTAAGACAAATGATTCCCAAGCCACCGAGTATTTGTATGAACCCTGGTATTGAAACATCACGGATCCATTACTGCGATAGCGTAAAATCCGACTTGTGTATCACTTAATGCACACTACTCATGAGTGATCTATCTGAACTTATGTCGATTATAATAAAGCCATCTTGCTATATACCAATAGTTCCGACAGTTTGCTTGTTTGCAAAAGGGAAAAATTTCTGATAATGGCCAAGTTTCAAATTACTTCAGTTATTAGACAATAAAGGTCTCGCATTTTCAAAACAGTTTGACAATGCGTGTTTTTCATTATTATACTATTAAAGCGGATGATGCCGTTTTTTCAGCCGTTATGACTATTACCTACGAGAGATGTTTGAAGCACTGCAGCAATGACCTATCATATTACAATTAATCATCTCGCCTTCATAACAAGTTTTAATCAAATATCAGTGTTTGCCGTAAACTCAAATGGTTTCTCCAAAGTTTGTCTTACGGGGCAGCAATCAACAGCCTTGATGATACGGAATTTATCTTCCTGCGATAAATTTCCATCGAAATCGATTGAATATTTAAGAAGATTCTTTGTCGGGAAACGCTGTAAAATTACTTTTACGCATACGCCATCATGGGTGATGTTATGCTTATCACAAAACATTCTAATGGTCATATTTAGGCAACAAGCGTAGGCAGCTTCCAATAATTGATGGGGGCGCATAGCGCTATTCATACCGCCTTTATCCGTTGCGGAATCTGAACTTATCGTATGGCCGTCGACTATAGCATCACATAAATAATTTTCAACCCTGCTTGTACAAATCAACATATGATTGTAATTTAAAAACTTCTTAAAACTCGATTAATTAACTAACACTGTTAAAGCTATAAATCCAATAATTGCAGCAGATTTTTCAGATTGTCTTCCGAATTATAAAAATGGAATGAAACCCGCAAACCGGCTCCTATTGACGTGGCTATAATTTTGTTATCGAGCAAACGCGTTATTGTTGCATCAGATAAATTGAGCTTGAAAATAGACGAATGATTTTGCCGGTTCATAATTGCGTCGCTTAATAATCCCCGCGCTGCAAAAGCTTGTTTCGCCTGCTCACTCAAACCAGAAATTTTCTTTTGAATGTTGTCCACTCCTTGTATGTTTAAGTAATCCAGTGCTTTGAATAAGGTACCAAAGGACAATGTATCCAAATGTCCAGGTTCAAAATAAAGGGACAGCTTGTCCTTGCCTTTCAAAAAATCTTCAGCAGGCAAAGTAACTGTTTTTTGTTTGCTGTAAAGTTTACACGCGGCCTGTGGACTAATGATTACAAAGCCGTTCCCATAACCACCCAAAAGCCATTTATAACCACTGGAAATTAAAATATCAATACCGGAATTATCAAAATCGAATTTCAAAGTACCACAAAATTGTGTTCCGTCAGCAACAATTAACAACTCAGGATAGTCAAACTTCAGTTTTTTTAAGAATTGGAAATCAATCATCATACCGTCGGTATATTGTACAATACTAATCGCCAAAATGTCCGGAGAAGATTTTTTTACAGCTTCCAGTATATGCTGTTCAAGAAATTCGTCGGCTTCGACAAACGTGCACTGATGTCCGCGGCTTTGCACAGAATAAGTAATCGAGGGATAATCATTCTTTATCAACACAAACCGCTTTTGCTTATCCAAACCGTTGATAAAAATATTAAATGCGTGAGAAAAGTTCGGAACGAGAAAAATCCGCGCCTTATAGGCATTAAAAAAGCTGGCTATTAATTTTCGCCCATATTCAATAAGCTCATTTTCCTTTAACCTGAAAAGACTTCCGGTTTTAATGAATTCCTGATCGTGATTGGTTCGCCAAACAGCTATATCACGTGATAACAGGCCGGAATTTGCGGTGTTAAGGTAGTTGTACTGTCCCAAAACAGGGAATTCATCTGAGAAACACATAAGCAGACATTAATTAAAATTTTTTTTCAGTAGGGGTAATTATTTTATAAATGAGGCAGTGCCATACTGAAACTGATACTAATTCACGGTTGCGCTATGAGTAATTCATCCGCGAACAGTATTATGAAGAAAGCACATGGCGTTTTAAATAACGTAACTACAGATCGGATACTGCTTTCAGGAATTGCATAGATCATGAATTTCCAATATTTATCCCCTTCAAGTCGCTTTGATTGCACCAAAAGCCGCAAAGGTGCAATTCTTATGAAGAATTTCTACATTTTTGAAACCTACTTTTGTCATTAATGCCATCTGGTAATTAACGGAACGGGGGGAATCTTCAAAATGAACATAGCTAAAAACTTTTTTCCGATACTCGGGGCCACCAAGGCTCTCAATGTAATCATAATAACGATCCTCGAACAGATCATTAATTAGCTCTGTTTCCTATATGATCAGATCGGAGATCCAAAAGCTACCTCCAGGTTTCAAGGACCTGAAAATTTTATAAAACATCAATTCCCAGTCATCATCACCGCGCAAGTGATGCAGTGTTGCTGCGGCTAACACGATATCAAAATGGTTATCGTGGAACTCTAGGTTTCGCATATCATCCTGCATAATCTCAACTTTTCCATTTGTCTGTGGCGTCACCCTTTCCAGCGCCTTGTTCAGCATCGGCAGGCTTAAATCATTCATCACACAATTAAGATTAGGAATTTTACTCAACATCTTCAGCGTATAATTCCCTGCCCCACAGCCAATATCGAGTAAGTTTGTTGCGTTGGGATTGACCTTCTTGGCAGCCTCCGTACAAAGTTCCATGGTTAACAACGCATCGACTGTAGTTTGCTGACCTGTTTCTAAGTTGGAAAATCGTTCAATGTCCCCGTCGAATCGTTCCCTGATCTGCTCATTAGTGGCTATGCCCTGGTATTTCATTTTCATCACGTAGTTTTTTCATTTGCGCAATTTATAGGCTTTTTCCATATTTGAAAAATATCAATTTTTGCAATTATCAATACCTATAAAGTATGGAATTAAGGCATCTTAAATATTTCAAAACCGTTGCTGAAGAACTACACTTTGGAAAAGCGGCAACCAGATTGTTTATTGCGCAACCGCCATTAAGCCGGCAGATCAAAGAGCTGGAAAATGAATTGGGCGTGTTACTATTCCTCAGAAAGAATAAACAGGTGAGCCTGACAGAAGCTGGTAAGTATTTGCTCAAAGAAGTCGACGCTATATTTTCCCGATTGGAAGACAGTAAAAGTGTGATCAGGCAATTACACAAAGGCGAGAGCAGCGAATTAAACATCGGCTACATTAGTTCAGTATATCAACAGCGTTTGGCGGATGCGCTGATCGATATGCGATCAATTTATCCCATTGTCAAAACCAGCCTTTTTGAAATGCCTACTTTTTCACAAATACAGGCTTTGGAACAGGGGACTCTTGATGTTGGGATTTTGCGTGCTCCGGTTCATTCCAGTAAGCTGGTCATTAAAACGCTTTTTTTTGATCCGTTTATGGTAGTGGTCCCTAAACTTAAAACGAAGCTTAAACAATATGAAATTGCAGATTACATCAAAAACAAACCATTTGTATTTTTCAATAAAAATTTTGCGCCGCATTTTAGTAATAAGCTCATTGAAATTTGCGAAAGAATGGGGTTTGTTCCAGAGATAACGCATGAAGTGAATAATACGCATTCTATTTTACAGCTGGTTGGAGCCGGGCTTGGGGTGACTATACTGCCAGCATCCCTAAAAGATCAGTATGCTTATCTAAACCTGAGTTTTTTAGTTATTGATAATATACCAATTCATACAGAAGTAGTGCTGGCGTATAACTCGATCAATAAAAGTCCTGCATTAAGCTGGTTCATTGCTAATTTTTATCAACGCAATTAAGGTCTATAAGATCATTTATTAATCCTGGTTAACTTTTTTAAATCTTATTATCCTCAGATTTGGGCAAAAATTATTACACCCATGAAAAAGAAAGTTTTAATAACCGGGGGAAGTGGAACGCTTGGATCAGCAATTATCAAACTGGCGATAGAAGATGATCGTTACGAGGTCAGTACCTTATCTACTGACCCGGAAAAACATGTATTTCCGTCGAATTGCCGGGTATTTAAAGCAGATCTTACATCTGCTAACGGTTTACAGGAAGCATTAAAGGGAATTCAACTGATTATTCATTGCGCCAGCAGCGTGACTGATCCGCAGCATGTTGACGTTGATGGTACATCAAATTTATTGGCAGCTCTCGATCAATCCATCATTGAAAATTTTGTATATGTATCTATAGTGGGTATTGATCATACAGATCATCCCTATTATGTGATGAAGGAAAAAGTCGAACAATTGATTGCAGCAAGTGGCATCCCTTATTCTATACTGAGAGCAACACAATTTCACGAATATGTTATAGCGTTTATCAAAGGTCTGAAAGCTTCAGCGATGGCGATTGATGTACCGACAGGGCTGAAATTTCAACCTATTGCTGTCTCTGAACTTGCGGGTGCCTATCTTGAAATGTTAACAAAAAAAGCAACCGGGACCATAACTGCCATAGGAGGGCCGGAAATTTTGGGTCTGGAGGAAATGACCGCTGCCTATTTAAAAGCTGTCAGCAGCCAACAGCAGTTAAAACTCGTCGAACCCTCACAACCACGGGAATTTCGGTTCAGGACCGGTGCCAACCTGGTACCTGAAGCCAGGTATGGACAGATTACCTGGACACGGTTTTTAGAGGGGATCAAAGAATGATTCAGAAGGTTTAATTTCAACTCTTTACTCATTAAATTTCCATTAAATCAAAGCGAATGTTAAACCTAATATCCTTCCTTAAGGACCTGTTACTGTTTAATAATTACGTACTGCATCTATTGAACCGGACTTATTTGTAAGAAGCTGATATTTTTTTTTCTGGAGGTAGACCTGAGGCCTGTAGCCGAGAACTTCAGTAAATGTATTGCTAAACGTGGACAGACTTTCATAGCCCAGCCGGTACACCACTTCGCTAACATTGTCTATGCCCTCGTCAAACCATTCTAAGGATTTTATTAATTTAAGGATTTTTAAAAACTGAAACATCCCCATACCTAACTCCGTTTGAAACAGCCGGGAAAGTGTACGCTCCGAAATACCAAACTGTTTTGAAATGGCGGCGGATGAATGTTTCTCCAGAAAATGTTCGATGATATAATTAACCACCGTAATAAGTTTTTCCGATCTGGGAGCGGGTAACACCAAAGGCACTTCTTCCCTGCAGATATCCGGCAGCAGGTTTTTCAGATTCAGATAAAAAATTCGTTCTTTATCGTCAGCCAGCGTCGTTAGCTCCCACTTTTTGGAATAGTAAATGAGTTCCGCTAAAAATGGCGTAGTATGGTATACACCCACTTTTTTAAAAAACAACTCCTTATAATGCGATACATCCAGGTAAATGGTACGAATAAGAAGCGCAGGTGAATAAGATATTAATTTATGGACCTCTCCTTCGGGTATCCAGACACAGAACTTGGTAGGTATCAGGAGCTGTTTATCTTCGGTATATACGAAAAGAATGCCATGTTCAGCATAAACCAACTGTCCAAAATTGTGTTGGTGCCAGGTTGTATTAAACTGTCCGAAGTGCTCATGAATTACTAAACCGTCATTAACAGTTTCTACGCAAATGATATTTTCCAAACTTCTTTTACTCATGGCGAAAAAGAACAAATTTAAGTCATTATACAACAAACCGCCAAATTCTTGCATCAGTAACTTTGTAAATAATATTTCAATTAATTAATCTAGAGATGCAAGAAAAAGTTTTTTTATTCGATACCACTTTAAGAGACGGCGAGCAGGCGCCCGGCTGTCAATTAAATACCCAAGAGAAAATTGAGATTGCGAAAGCGCTTGAGTTGCTTGGAGTTGATATCATTGAAGCTGGATTTCCCGTTTCCAGTCCCGGCGACTTCAATTCGGTTGTAGCAGTTTCTAAAGCTGTCAAAGATCCTATCATTTGTGCCCTAACAAGAACTAAAGAAAAAGATATTGCCGTTGCGGCGGAGGCGCTTCAGTACGCTAAAAGAAAGAGGATTCAAACAGGCATTGGGGTCTCCGATCTTCACATCAGGCACAAATTCCAATCGACAAGAGAAAAAATCATTGAAACCGCGACCTCGGCTGTTCGCTTTGCCCGGAATTTAGTGGATGATGTACAATTTTTTGCAGAGGATTCAAGCAGAGCCGATCTCAATTACCTGGCTCAAGTGATCGATGCCGTAATTGATGCCGGTGCAACCGTGGTCAATATTCCGGATACCAATGGTTATTGCTTACCCGATGAATATGCGGCCAGGATCCGCTTCTTAAAAGAAAACGTCAGGAATATTGACAAAGCGATTATTTCAGCCCATTGCCACAACGATCTTGGTATGGCAACCGCTAATTCCATAGCAGCGCTCTTGGGTGGTGCCCGGCAAGTGGAATGTACCATCAATGGAGTAGGTGAACGTGCCGGGAACACTTCGCTTGAAGAAGTGGTAATGGCATTACGCGTAAAAAATAACTTGCCGGTTAAAATTGATGTCGATACCACACGGCTTTACGGTTTAAGTCAATTGGTTTCACGTCTGATGCGCAGTCCAATCCAATCCAATAAAGCTATTGTCGGTAAAAATGCATTTGCGCATTCATCAGGCATTCATCAGGATGGCGTGATCAAAAACAAATCAAATTACGAAATTATGAGTCCCGAAGAAGTTGGCGCGAAAGCACCGCTGTTAATGCTGACCGCCCGAAGCGGAAGAGCCGCTCTGCAGCATCGCCTGCAATTGATTGGTTTTGACGGGCTAAGCAAAGATCAAATGGACGAAATCTACGAAAGATTTTTAGCGATGGCCGACCTGAAAAAGGAAATTCACGACCAAGATTTGAAAACGCTGATGGGCAAAGAAAATTTTGGCAATAAGATTATGCTGCTTGAGCTCGGAATCAAAACCGGGCTCGATAATTCAATTGCACACCTATCCTTAATGATAGGTGAAGAAAAAAAAGAGATAGAAAGTGAAGGGAACGGACCTATTGATGCAGCTGTGTGTGGAATCAATAAACTATTGAACCGGGAGATCCAAATAGAAAATATTGACATCCAAACCATAACCGGCGGCTCCTCCGCTGATGCCAATGTGACGGTACATGCCGTCTACAAGGGTTTTACTTACGAAGGTTTTGCTTCGGGCACCAATGTCATCACTAGCTGTGTAAATGCCTATCTGGAAGCTGTAAATACAATAATGCAATAAAAACAATAAAATGAAAAAACATCATTATCAAATCAAAATTAATTGGACAGGGAACAAGGGATCGGGCACCAGCAGCTACTCCGCTTTCGGGCGAGAGCACGAAATCTCAGGGATGGAAAAGCCGGTTATCCCGGCTTCATCAGACCCTGCTTTCAGAGGCGATCCAAAGAAGTATAACCCGGAGGAACTGTTGATCGCATCCCTATCCTCCTGCCATATGTTATGGTATCTGCATCTATGCTCTGAAAACGGTGTGATCGTAACCAGTTATGCCGAACAGGCCACCGGAGTAATGGTAGAAAGGGAGGATGGTAGTGGCCATTTTCAGGAAGTAGTTCTGAGACCGGTAGTGACCGTCAGTGAATCGCATATGATCGCGAAAGCAAATGAACTGCATCAAAAAGCCAACGCGTTCTGTTTTATCGCTAATTCCTGCAATTTTCCGGTACATCACGACCCTTCCTGCAAAAGCGAAAAAAGCTGATAACGGTACGAATTTCTGAATCCTGATTCATTTTTTCATGGAAGCTTAATACCGAAATTTGCAGTAAATAATTTAATTATCAAGCCAAAAAAGCGGATCTTAATTTGTATCACTATGGAAAAAACAATCGTAATTATGAGTGCGATCGTAGCACTCGCTATGAACGTAAGGGCACAAAATGCCACAAATGCCCCTAACAGAAAAATACCGCCAAAAGTATTATTAGACCAGGTTTTAAATACGCCTTCGTTAAAAGACCAGGAATTCAAAATGGTGCTCGTCACCTTTCAGCCCGGCGAGATCGGCACCCCGCACCGTCATCCTATACCGACATTTGCTTACGTTATTGAGGGTGAATTCGAATCGACTTTCGACGGTAAAGTTTACCACTATAAAGCTGGCGACACTTTCTATGAAGATCCTAATAAACTCCATGGCGAAACCAGAACCATTGGTGACAAACCGGTAAAGATGCTGGCCATTTTCATCGGTGACAAAGGCAAACCATTCTTAATTCCGGAGAAAGAGTAACAGACTGATTGAGATTATAAATAAAAACATGAACAAGAAATATGCGCAATTGTACCTTCGTCTTGCTTTGGGCGTAGGCTTTATCATACCTGTAATTGACAGATTAGGATTGCTCGGTAAACCTGGAGAAAAATTAATTTCATGGGGTGACTGGGACCACTTTATAGCATTTACCGGTATGCTGCTGCCTTTTTTGGGTAAGCCTATGGTGAACATCGCTGGTTTGTTAGCTACCGTACTGGAGGTCATTTTTGGTTTCGGTTTGATCTTCGGTTTAAAAACACGCTTAATGGCAATGGGCAGTTTTGCACTCACACTTATCTTCGGACTTTTCATGGCTCTGTTCCTTGGCTATAAAGCGCCGCTCAATTTTTCTGTCTTTACCTGCAGCGCGGGTAGCTTATTACTGGCAACCCTTACAAAATATGAATGGAGTATTGACGAATGGTATCTAAAAGCAAACAGTTTGAAACATGGAACCTAGAGTTGCACAAACGCGCGGGGATATCCAATTTTGCCAGAAAATTATCCTTGAATTTCGTCCAAACCTGAATGTCGCAACTTTTGAAGAACAAATTTTGAAAATGATGGGTGAAGAGCAATTTAAATTAGTGTTTATCCCCGATCCTACGTGTACCAAAGCCGTGGCCTTTATCGGTTATCGCAGGCAGATGATGCTCCGCACCGGTCCGATTATTTATATTGATGACCTGTTTACAACTGAGGCTTCGCGCGGACTCGGTTACGCAAGAGCATTGCTTGAATATGTAAAACAGGAAGCTGTCACCACTGGTATAGCATCCATTCATCTGGATAGCGGCTATCACCTTCATAATGCTCATCGTTTATATCTTAATAGTGGGTATATGCTGGTCTGTAATCATTTCGCGCAACCATTAGACCAGCTATAATACTTTGGCAAATTTTACCAACATACATTTACCAATGAGAACATTAAAATCATCCAATCAAAAAATTAGCACTTTACTGGCTTTTTCTTTGATACCCATATCAGGCCTCGCACTCGATGTCTATATTCCTTCCCTGCCTGCTATGGCCGCTGATCTGCATGCCAGCTCTTCGGCTATACAGATCTCCTTATCCATTTTCCTGATCGCGTATGGCATTGCCCAATTATTGATCGGCAGTTTATTGGATAGTTTTGGCCGGTACCCGCCAAATTTGATCGCTTTGGCAATTTTCGGTATGGCCAGTTTTTTGATTGCATCAAGCGATAGTCTCGCAATGATCTATATCATGAGAGCTTTACAGGGAGTCATGACTGCGGTAATTATCGTTAGCAAACGTGCTTCGTTTATTGATTTGTATAACGGCGACCAGCTGAAAAAATATACCAGCCTATTTTCCATCATTTGGGCGACCGCCCCCATTATCGCACCATTTTTAGGCGGTTATTTCCAAGTACATTTCGGCTGGCGCTCCAACTTTATATTTTTGGGCGTTTACGCTTTGTTTATAGCCGCGCTGGACCTGATATTTGGCGGAGAAACTGTGGTCCAATTTTTACCATTTAATTTACGGGGTATCCGCTCTGCTTACGGCAGTATGCTCAAAACTGCTGATTTCACGGCAGGGATTCTCATATTGGGTATTTCATACGGTATTTTGATGGTGTATAACATGGCAAGTCCCTTTCTGATTCAAAGATTGTTACATTTTTCACCAACTGTAAGTGGTGATTGTGCGCTCTTGTCCGGGCTGTGCATGTTAAGTGGCGGTCTTTTGTCTAAAGCTTACATAAGCTACCCGCTGAAAAGAAAAATGATCTATGCGGTAAGCGCCCAGCTTTTTGCAGCAATTATACTTATCATTTGCACCACACAGCTACAAAATATTTATACCTTGATTGCTTATATCATTTTTGTTCATGTTCCGGTAGGATTTATTTTCAATGGCACTTTGGCCTATTGCCTCACGCGTTTCCCGAACCATGGCGGCATGGCAAGTGGACTGGCCGGTGGCGGTTACATTATTTTCACCTCGCTATTTAGTTATGGAGTAGTTAATACGTTAACTATTAAAAGCCAAGTCCTGCTTGGCATCGGTTATCTTACATTGATCGTTATTATTTTTGCTTTACTTTTATTCACCAAATGGAAGCAGGAAAAGAAAGTGCCGATCCAACAGTTGGTTCCATTAGAGCCGGTGATCAATCAATCTTAAATTACTACAAGACAAAGAGCATCGGCCAAGAAGGCCTTTCTTTCTATCACCAGCTTGAGCTTTTATAGCCTATACAAAGAAAATTTGATCAGGTTATAGGAACAATTGAGGAGATCATTTTTTCTTTTGATCTACATTACATCCAGCGGCTGCAGCCCGTTTCGGGCTGTCAGTTCGCTGAGTCTTACCATAGATTATCAGGACAAGTGTTGAAAAATTCAGTTTTCATTAGGTAAGCGGTCGATAAATCACCAATTAATTTACCGGATGGATAGCATTTTCGGAGTGAATATCGGTGGTAATAATGGAATTTCAAATAAATACTTAATTGATAAGCTATAATGTGATGTGTGCGCACGGCTATCTTTACAGTTTTAAAGGGGTGAAAAAGGCGAATGCGTTTATCGATCGCTGTATATATCCAAGGCAAAATACCTGAAGATCAGCACAACGGAACTTATGTATAGTCGCTTTGTGAGGACATTTATCAATTCTTGTACGAACCCGAAAGAAATCAACGCGTTGGTTAAAGCCCTTGTTTTTAATCGTAAAAGAAATCAATAGATTAAATAGTAATTTGGGAATTAGATGTAGTATCTACCGAAAGATGAAGGATGATAAATAAGTTCAACCCTTTTTAGCACGTACCCGGCTGATAAATTGGGGGGTCACCCCTAAAAATGACGCGACCATGTATTGGGGGACACGCTGGTTAAAATCAGGGAAACGGGTGGAGAAGTTTCGGTACCTTTCTTCATCAGTCATATTGTGAATCATCTCTACTCGACGTTGCATGGCGGTAAAGGCCTTTTGCAAAACAATCCGCAAGTAATGTTCAAAGGCAGGTATTTGTGTTACCAGCTCCGCCTCGGTCTGCTGGTCAAGCGATAATAGCTGGGTATTTTCAACAGCTTGAATATAAAAATGCGATGGGAGCTTACTGTCAAGACTATCATAATCAGTTATCCACCAGTTCTCAATAGCAAACTGTGTGATTTGTTCAATTTCCTTTTTGCTGATAAAATATAAGCGCATTAGGCCGCTAATTACAAAATAATTAGACTTGCAATACTTGCCAGGTGTTAGGATAAAGTCTTTTTTCTTGATTTTTTGTAGCGTGATCCTGGAGCTAATCAAGGCAGCATCTTCATTACTAAGATTAATAAAATTACGGATATGTTTTATCAGTTGCTCACACATACTACTTTGTTTGACTCGCGCTCAGTAATGAATATATTGTAAAAATAAAATTAATTGCTTATCGTAAGCTGTAAATTTCGTCTTTTTCATTATTTACGTGTATCACCTTATTTGGTGTTCTACTGTTACGTTTTTTCTATAAAGCTTTAATAAGTTTTACTGACAATCACCACATAACATTAATTATCTTGCAATATAATGCTGGTAACAATCTTACGAGGTTAAAAGGCGTTCTGAATTGCTCTGGCTTTACAGCTTTTAACCATTGGTTGTCAGTCCGGATTCTAGGATCGAACTTGTATATTCCTGGAGTGAAATATCAACAGGAACCGAAGTTTTTTGTAAACATTGTTTCAGGAATATAATCTCAAACGTCGCATATCAATGTATGCGAAAGCAGCGAGGCAAGCAATGCGGCGCCATAAAGGGCTCGAACTTGTGACCTTAAATATTTTTGAGTATTTTGCGGTTCAAAAGTATCGTTTTTCGTACTTTTGTGTAGTTAGATCGGTGATACACCAAGACGGCTACCAAGCCCAGTTGTATTCATCATAAGTAACTGAAAATCAATAGATAATAGAGTTAGGTATATAGCCCAGGTGGGCGCACAATAGACAAAACCCGCTTTTTACGCATGTAAGGCGGGTTTTTGCTTTTCTTTATGCAGGACTTGAGTCACTGTAAATGTTACATATTTTTCACAGGATTCACACGGTTTTTATTGAACCTGACTATACCCCCTTTAGAAGCATTTCACCAGCTAAGTATCACCGGCCTACGGCATCTTTCATTATTTTAGAAAAAGGGCAAAAAGCAACCAGTGAGATTTTTTTAGATTTAGACTACTGCATTTACTTGCAGGCAAAACTCGAATCTGCACCTTTCCCCGCAGGGAACATCATACCGAAGTATCACCAGTTTACGGCACCTTTTTCAGGTTTAGGTATTTTAAAAAGAAGAGCGACAATCTGGTAAGCGTATTAAACGTGACAGGTTGAAGTAACGCTTACCTACGGCATCTCCTTTATTTCTTAAGGGCGATGGTCAATATGCGCAGAGCCAGAGGCTAACTGCTCTACCAACTGAGCTACAATGGATTGCTCCAAAGACCGGGATCGAACCGGCGACACGAAGTAGCGCATATTTACGGCACCTTAATATTTTAGTTTCTTTAAAAAAGGGTAAAAAGCAACAAGTGACTGTTGATGTGCTGTCCTCTACCAAACTGAGGTACCTTTTTACAGAGTCGGAATCGAACCCGCGACCGCAGCGTTATGAAGTAACACCCGTTTACGACACCTTTTTTTTTCAATTTCTTTAAAAAGAAGGGTAAAAAATAATAAGCCATTCATCCCGCCCGTAGCATATAGCCCGGCAACGGTTCTCTGGTCGAAGTAAGACTTATTTACGACACCTTCTTTTATGTTTTATAAGGAGCAACAGGCGAACGCGGGACAGGGGACCGCTTTTGGGACTCGAACCCACAGCATAGCTTGCGCCACACTGCCCACCCCCAACCAGTGCGAAGTAACCCGATTCTACGGCATCCTTATTTTTTTAATTTCTTTTTAAAGTATGGGGCGTTAGCTTCCCCATACTTGGTTTTACAGTTCTATGTTATTGATAGCATCCAAAGCCGAGCCTCCGTTTTCCAAAGCAGCTAACACCTCAAAAACTTTGTCGCTCCAGCCGGCTACCAGGTATACATCATTGCGCAATATTTGCAATGGCGCTTGTCCGTAACCTTTCAGGTCGAACAGGTAGAGTTTCGCGTTTGGCGATACCTCCGCCTTGTAGCGTAACCACAGGGTTTGGATATGGTCGGCAGTGTTATTGCTGTTCCATAACTGGGCATCGGTAAATAGAAACACCTTGTCCATTTGTACCTTGCGATCCAGTATATCCTTGATAACCAGGTAGCCATTGGTAGCATAACCCACCTCGCCCTCGCGGCGATAAAACTCCTGTACATTACCCAATATGTTATTACGCGGCACCACAATGGTTTTCCATTTATCACCAAACATGCCTACCTCCACGTTTTTACAACGGCTTTGCAACAGCATGGCAAGCATTAAGCCCACATCGTACAACAGTATCTTGCTTTTGGCCGATACAGGTGTCTGCATCGAACCCGAAACATCGCACGCTAACAGCACACGGGTTTCGTAATCGAAGCCTTTTATATTGGCAGCGCTTGCCTGTACCGCTTTTTCCAAAGCATCCAGCAACTCGCCGGTGTAACCTTTGTTTTGGCCCTGCATTAAAGCGGTCAGCTTTTTAACCAGGCTTTGCGCAGGCACTTTGGTTACCACCGGGTTGATCAGTTCGCGATAAGCTGCCAAATAACGGAATGGAAACTGTTTTGCCTTAGCAACCTCATCAGCATCGGCTAAACGGGCGCATACTTTTTCAAAGTGCGCGTAGCTAACGCCGGCTTCCTGTATGTTGCGCAGGTTACGCAGCAGGGCCATGTAGCCCAGCTTGCCGCTGTCTATCAGTTCCTCCCATTTTGCACGGAACGCTATGGCCTTAGCCTCATCGCTGTCAAAATTTAGCTGACCTAATGCAGACAACTCGGTTTCCCAGGTATATGGCGTTTGCAGCGTATCATTAGCAGTTTTGTTGAACAATACCTGCTGCAATTCATCCTTTGCCTTAGGGTGAACCAGGAACAATGCATCGCGCAGCTTGATAGCGCCGTCGCGGTTGTACTTGGCAAACTGGTACTCGTCGAACCGGTTAAAAGCGGTGCTCAAACCTTTTTGCAACTGCTTGCTTAAGCGGTTCAGCTTTTTAGTGCCTTTACGCTCGTTCAGCAATTCGTAGCAGGCCAATAGCTCGGTGATCTCATCGGCACGGCCAATTACGCCATCGGTAACCCGGGCGACCAAATCGTCGCCCGAGTGCAGCTTAGCCAATTCGGTAACCAGCACCAGCGGAACCGAACGCATATACATTTTAGTGCGGGCATAAACAGCCAGCTTACCCACAAATACAGGGTTACACGCGGCAATCAGTTTTTGCAGGCGCACTAAACGCGCCTGGTCTTTTTCGTAAAAAGAGTCGTTTAAGCTCCAGGTAACCACGGCGGTATACACTTCCATTTCTGGCGATAGCGTAAATGCTTTGGCGCCCTCGTGGTTAACCGTCTGGTTTTTTAATTTGCTTAACAGGTTGAATTTCATTGTGAACCTCCTTTTTTCTTTATTATGATACAAAGAAATAGCGGAACTACGCAGTGTATTTGCGCAGCGCAAAATATTTTTAGATATTTATTGAATGAATGGCATTACCATTGAAAAGGCCGATTATATAATTGCCCATTATAGCAAATTGCTCACGTTGCAAGAGCAAAAGGCTTTAAGGCATCATCGATCTACATTAAAACTAGATGATGCTAAAGACGTACGACTAACGCGAATGTATTTGAAAACGGGCTGGTTAAGTGATGATCCATTGATATTGAATTACCTCAATGAAGGATACGTTCAATTTATATTACGTTGCGCAGAACGAATTTTAAAGGATAACCCAGGTAAAGTATACTTTAACTTATGCCCGGTTTGCAAAAAGTTAGCCCGAACACCGGAAGCAAAACAATGTAGGTTTTGCGGGAACGATTGGCATGAGTAATTGGTAATTGTGTGGGGTCGAGTCCTTTCTTTCAAAGAGCGTATTACTTATAAACAGAAGCAAGAGTTCTAAGCGTCTGCCAGCATTGGGAGGTAAAATTTGGATTTGAGGGCTAACCTCAATTTAGCAAAGTGAAGTACCCTGGGCTTTTGATATCTCCTTTTTCATCTATAAAGGTATCAAAATGAGTTCGTCCGTTTGCTTGAACTCTTAACGGATCAAGTCTAGTTGCATTAAGTTCAATTAACATTGGTTTAAGTTCAGCTTCAATGACGTTTAATTCAGCAATGTATTGACTATACAATTCTTCATTCGCATTTATTTCTCCTTTAAATTGCAAAATAGCAAGTTTTCCTTCGACAGCGTTGCTATTTTGTTCTAATACTTTAAGATGACTTGCTAAATCATAATCGATAAATCTTCTTTTTTCTTTTAAGCGCAGTAGCGTCTCTAAATAGCTAGTGGCTAGTTCTTTAACTTTCATAACACAAGATAATAATTAAATATTCACCTAATAACAACCATCTAATTTAAGGGTGTTGTTCCACTAACCCAATCTTCCACCATTTTTTGACCTATAGTGGATAAAAAGTATTCGTCTTCATTATTTTTTTGAAAGTATTTATCTGCATCTTTGCTTTGAGTAATGGCTTTACTAATCGCTGCTTGTGTAACTGAGATAGTTGTAAATTTCTTATTTAAATAATATAGAAGAATATATATTGGAGCAGCTTTAACTTTACCTAGTTTGATCGTTAATATCCACAATGCTAACAGTGCTGCATCTCGCCCACTTTTTACATTACGTACATCCAGCTTACCCAAATTCACTTCATCCGTCAACCATGAATCAACGGTTGATTTTTCTTCCGATGAGATCCGCGCCTTTTTTGAAGCTCCAGAACTCGGTCTTCCAGCGTATGCAAATCCAGGTCCGGATTTTTCATCCAGCATTAACTTAATAATGTTTTCGAACTCCTTATTCCCTTTTGTATTAAGTTCAAAACCATTAGAAAGTTCCGTCATATACTGAGCTGATGTTTTTGTAAAATATGTAGAAAAGTTATTTGAGTCAAGCAAGTTAAGTCTTTTGGCAGCCTCTCTCACTATTTCTCTATCTGGCAATGGCTTACCCATTATCTCCAGGTGTGCTTTTGTATAAAGGATTATAAAGTTCTTCTGCTGTTCACTCCAGGTTTTACCCCTAAAATCATTTTCAATCGCAACTATATTTCCGTTGTCATTTTTAAAATATTGGGTGATTATACCCTTGCTTTTTGTAACGCTTCCAGAAGAAGATGAATTTTGATTCTCACCCAAATCATCTTTTTCTTCACTAATATCTGTTAGGTCTTCATATTCGGACACGTCGTTATGAGAGCTCTTACCTTTTCCTTCTTGAAGACTTCCCCTGTAAGATTTTTCATTGGGCATAGTTTGACGAACAATGAAGGGGGCAATTTTTTCGACGGATTCGTCTGTCAGTTCGAAACGAACATCCTCCTCATAATTTTCTCCATCCTTTTTCACATGACGAGTATAAATATTGTTCGATTTGCCGGTTGCCATTTTTGCCACTAAGGCTGTTCCGCACTGGAGACATATTGGACTTCCATTAAAAATCTTAGCGCCACAATTGATACATTTGATTTGCGAGTAGCATTTAGAACAAAAGTTAAACTGAGATTGCGTTTCGTTTTCGCAGTATTGACAGATTAATAAAGAATTTTCAGAACTCATGACTCGTTTAATTAGGGTAGTTATTAGTGACTATAGATAGTTATTTTAGTTGTTTGCACCAATTTTTGAAATACAATATCAGCATATTATAGTCATCCTCATTAGGTAGGATTCCGTTATGAGCAATAATGTTCCTTGTTCTTTCTAGCTCCTCAAGTCTTAACTCCACAAACTTTAAGTCGCCAATTTTGTCGATAAAAATTTCTTCCTTTTTCCGAATGACCTTTACTAAATCAGACCAATCTAAGTAATATAAGGGTGAGACGGTCCCTCGTGGGCTCAACCACTTGTTTTTCAATTCTTTTGTCTTACGGTCATTTAATTTTTTTTCCAACTCAGCATTTTTAATACTGTTCCACCAATTAATGTCAGTATCACTCAAAGTTGTCTCAATGAATCTTCGTACCGAATTCTCCAAGCAGTGTATAACCAAATATAACTCTGCCATCTTCCTGCCATTTTCGATATCATCAGTGGACAGAAAAGGCGTATTATTTAAATCTGTTAACTCTTCTAATGTGATAGGTGCAACCGTTAAAAACGCTGAGTGAACAACGTTCAATTCTTCCAGCGTTTTCCTAGATAATCTGTAACTGTCTTTCTTGGAACCCTTAATAGCCTTAGAGGACTTTGTTAAATCTTTTCTAAGATAAGTGGTATTGTATTTTGGAAGATGAGCTTGATGAAAAAGAGTATTAATGTCGTTAATCGAAGTTTCGGGATTACCCAAAATTTGTTGGTTATACCATATAAAATGTATTGCTGTCTCCAATTTAGTATTGGTATTGCTGTCAATACTTACACAAAACTTCTCGAATCTATCCATTGCTATGATAAGAATAGGCTTAACAAAGATTAAATCTATTATAAAAATATATATTTATAAAATATTTTTTTTCTCAATCCTCCGGCTTCTCCCTAGCATCAGCCATTCTTACAATCCTCGGCTCAAACTTTGCCAACACCTCAACCAAATCATGCTGCGCGGCCATTACGGTGTGGATATCTTTATAGGCCATTGGGGCTTCGTCCACATCGCTACCCATTAGGGTAATGCGTTTATCAACCAGGTTAGCGACAATGGCGGCTTTATCCAGCGTTTTAAAAGCCGCGCTGCGGCTCATAGCCCTGCCCGCACCGTGACTGGCGGAGTTAATGCTGGCAGCGTCGCCTTTGCCGCGTACCAAAAAGCCGGGCGTACTCATGCTGCCGGGGATAATGCCTAACACATCCTGGCCGGCCGGGGTAGCGCCTTTACGGTGTACCATTACTTCGGTGCCATTGGCCAATTGTTCTTTCCATGCAAAGTTGTGGTGGTTCTCTATCACACTGATAGGCTTAACACCCAAGGCACGGGCAATTTTGTTATGGATTTCGTGGTGGTTGGCGCTGGCGTATTCGCCGGCCAGGTTCATGGCAATCCAGTACTCCTGCCCTTCGTCCTTATCCAAATCTAACCAGGCCAGATGCTTGGCTTCAGCAGGGAGTTTGGTTTTGGTCATCGCTATACGGCTGTAATGATCGGCTATAGTACCACCAAAGCCACGTGAGCCAGAGTGCGAAAGCAAAGCCAGGTATTTACCGGCAGGGATATCAGCTAAAGCACCTTCAGCAATGTCCAGTTCGCCCCATTCCACAAAGTGGTTACCGGTACCGCTGGTACCTAATTGGGCATAAGCCTTATCTTTTAATGAGCGGATCAGCTTTGTTTCGCCCCAGGTTTTGCTGTCAAACAACGAACTATCAAAGTATGATTTGGTCGTACACCCCATCCCGAAGTAGGTGTTATCCACCAGTATGTTTTTTAGCTTATCGGTTTCGGTATCGATAGCCTGGGCAGGCAAATCAAAAATGCTTAAACACATACGGCAGGCAATATCAACACCCACCGCAAAAGGGATAATGGTATTGGCCGTAGTAGCCAACACGCCGCCAATAGGCAAGCCATAACCCTGGTGCGCGTCGGGCATTAAAGCGCCGGCAACAGCAATCGGCAATTGTACAGCTGTACGCATCTGCGCTAAAGCACCTACTTCAATGTTTTCCAAACCCCATACCGGGAAGTCGGCTATTTCTTCTTTCAACTTAAAGTTGCTGCGTTCCTGCTTTACAAATTTGCCCTCTTTACGCATGGCAATCACATCTTCGGCTAAGTTTTTAAACTTGCCGCCTTTCTTTAAAGCGTAAGGCATCGGGTCGTCAATCAAGGCTTCTAAATTGGCCAGTATTTCGGCTTTAGCCATCACATTGTGTTTAAGCAAACCGTTAGCCACGCGACTAAAGTTTACCAATACTTCCACATCGTTAATGCCTAACGCCTTTAATTCGTTGTTGCCTATTTTTTCCTTTTCCATCATATTTATACTAAAGGTATCATTTCCAATTAAAAGTCTCCGGGCCAAAACCCCTCTCCCCAGACCGGGAGAGGGGGCGTGTTGTAAACAGGTTTAGCCTTTCGACAGTACAAAGAGAAACATGAAGTGCGCAATGTATTTGCGCAGTGAAAAATATTTTTATAAATTCATCAAGTAAATAATTCCGAAATCGAACTTCCGAAATCCGACATCAAAAAATGCCAGTTAACCGTAACGCCCTCATCCGCTACCGCACCATTGACAACTGCCTCCAGAATCGCTATAAGAAATGGACGCTGGATGATCTTATAAATGCATGTTCTGATGCCTTGTATGAGTATGAAGGCATTGACAAGGGTGTGAGCCGCAGATCTGTACAAGCCGATATTGAAATGATGCGCAGCAATAAGCTGGGCTATGAGGCGCCTATCATTGTGGTCGACCGGAAATATTATACGTACGCCGAAAAAAATTACAGCATCACCAATAGCCCCATCAGTCAGCAGGACATGCAGGTGTTGAGCGAAGTATCTGGTTTATTAAAACAGTTTAAGGGCTTTAATCATTTTACCGATCTAAATGAAATGGTGAGCAAATTGGAAGATAAGATCTATACCCAAAAAACGCAGAGCTCGCCGGTAATCGATTTTGAGAAGAACGATAACCTGAAAGGACTGGAATGGATTGAAGTAATACGCAAGTATATTGTGGCCAAAAAAACCATTTGCGTAACCTACCAATCATTCAAAGCACGCGAGGCGAGCACTTTTTGTTTTAGCGGATATCTGTTGAAGGAATACCGTAACCGATGGTTTGTATTAGGTATGAGGCATGGCAGAGGTGGGCATTTGCTGACCCTGGCCCTCGACAGGGTACAATCTATTACCGACCACGACGACTATTATAGGGAAAATAAAACCATTGACCTGGCAACGTATTATAATGATTGTATCGGGGTAACCAAATCTCCCGGTCAACGTGATTGCGAAGTGGTTTGCTGGATCGATAATGCTAACGCACCTTATGTAATAACCAAGCCACTACATCATACGCAAAAACTGTTAGGTGAAGAAAATGATGGTAAGGTTTTCAGTATTAAAGTGATTCTTAACTTCGAGTTAGAACGGGAACTATTGGGGTTTGGATCGAAACTTCGGGTGCTTGGGCCAAGGATACTGGTTAAACAGATGAAAGCCCAGATACAAAAAACACTGGAGCGATATAGCTTGCCGGAGCAAAAGGAGGCTGGCGCGGGAATCAACTAACAGGTGCGTTAGCTTTTAACGGTGTTTCTGGCTCTTAGGTTGATGATTGCCTTTTTATACCAGTTGCATGTCCTTATGCTGTTCTTTATTTTAGCAGTAGAGGTTTATAATGGCAATGCGAGGATTTTAAATATACAACCTGAGCGATACGGCTCGAGATTAATAAAACACGAGCAAACCCGCTTTTTAATACAAAAAGTGGGTTTTATTAAATCATACTACTTCACAAGCCATTCATCCACATTCAAAACATCCGCCTGTTTAGGGAATACTTTGGTTATCAGTATTTGGTGTACGTCTTGTTCGCTGTCCTGGCAGCAATCGGCTAATACAGTTATTTGAAAGTCTTTATCGGCTGCTTCGCGCAGGGTAGATAATACAACACCGCTGGTGGCAACGCCTGTAAGTACAAGGTGTTTTGTGCCGTATGATCTTAGTATTACTTCGAGGTCGCTGCCGGTAAAAGCGCTTACACGACGTTTGGCAACTGTTACTTCATTAGCAGCCGGAGCTAAGGCATCTTGAACTTTCATAAATGCAGCCATATCCATATTGGCAAAATGAGCCTTGCCTGCCGCAAAAGTTTTGCTGCTGTTTTCGCTTACCTCCGGCGCTCCCTGCCGAAAGCCTACAACCACATAAATTACCAGTACATTATGTTCCCTTGCCTTTGCTATGGCTTTGCTTACGTTTTCAATAACTGCCTGAGCGTTAGGTACTCTTGGTAAAATGCCATCCTGCATATCCATAACCAATAAGGCGGTGTTTAAAGTCTGCTGTTCCATTTTAATTTTCAGTTTTAATTATTGTTTTTAATTGTTTTTCTTGTTTTGGTAGCAGCTTATAAAATATGGCTGCTATGGCAAGGGCTATAACACCCTGGGAAAGCATGGTAAGCGGTGCACCTACTTTTTGAGAAAGGGTGCCTATTAGTAAACTACCGAGCGGCAACATCCCAAAAAAAGACATGGCAGCGTAGCTCATCACGCGCCCCCTCATATTGGTTGCCGATTCCATTTGTATAATGGTGATACCGATAGACATAGGTGTTATAGAACCTAAACCTAATATCAGTGCAAATGGCAGCGCAACAAGGAAATTTGTAGTACGTGAAAATAAAATTAAGCCGGTACCTAAAACAACAATGCTTAGCAACAGGATCATCCTCAGGTTAGCACCTTTCTTTGCAAAAGCCAGTAAAAAGCTGCCTATCAGCGCTCCCAAGCCTATACAGCCGCTTACATATCCGTAGGTAGTTGCGTTGCCTTTAAAAATGACTTTGGCAAATACGGGTTCCATGGTGTCATAAGGAAAAATAAACAGGCTTAGGCAGGCCATCAGTAACACAATGGTGCTTATAGTAGGTGTCTGCTTCAGGTACCGCAAACCTTCGGCAAGTTCTGAGCCTACTTTTTTCTGTACAGCCGGTGCTTTAAACTCCGGGAATTTCATCATTATTAACGAAATTATCACTGCTATAAAGCTTGCCGCGTTAATGCTGAAACAAACTCCCGCACCAAAGCGCTGTAAAATAATACCGGAGAAGGCGGGGCCTATAAGCCGTGCCATATTTACCATGGCAGAGTTTAAGGAAATAGCGTTTGCCAGGTCGGCCTTATCATCAACCATTTCATGCACCATTGGCTGCCGTGCAGGTACATCAAATGCATTAACCACACCAAGGAAAAAACTGAGCGTTAATATCTCCCATATTATATAGTGATTGGTAAGAATCAATATCGCAAGCAGTATTGCCTGTATCATTGAGGCCGTTTGTGTAACCAGGAGTATTTTATAACGGCTGTAGCGGTCGGCAACTACGCCGCCTACAAGTGAAAGCAGGAAAGAGGGGAATTGCTGTGCAAAAACCGCAAAACCAATCATAGAGGCCGAATGAGTAAGCGAGTAAATAACCCAGATAACCGCCGTGCGCTGCATCCAGGTACCTATTTGCGATATGGATTGGCCTGCAAAAAACAACGAATAGTTGCGGTTACGGAAAGCCCGGAAAGTTGTATCAGCTAATTTTTGTTTCATAATTCATTTTTTTGATCTTTTCGACATATTTTGTCATTTTGTCGATAAACCGGTAAATTTTTTTATTTCTTCAATCCGTGCATTAGTAAATGACTTAGTTGCTTTAGCATCGGCTCTACAGCAAGCGTTCTGTTCTCCAGCCTTATTTTTCTTTTGATACCGTGCGAAACACTTAGTAGTATAAACACGAGATTTTCTATCTCATCTGCCGAAAGTTCATTGATCTCGCCGTTTGCCATGCCATCACTTAAAATTTGTGTAAGCAAAGTGCCTTCCCATTTGGTAGTAGATTTATAATAGTTGAGTTTAACCTGGAAAAAGTTGGATATGGCATCTGCATCCATACCCAGTTCAAGCGCATCAAAAAAAGAATGCTTTTGATGTGCCATTTTGAATTTAGCCACATAAAACGCATCTATCTTTTCTTCAACAGTTTTTGAGGCGTCAACTTCCTTTTGGATTAAGGTATGTGTTTCGTGTATTTGCTTTGTGATTACAGCATCCAGAACTTCGTCTTTACTTTTGTAATAATAGTAAAGCGTGCTTCGGCCTTTACCTATAGCCTTTGCAACATCGTCCATAGTCACTTTTGCAAAGCCATACTGGGAAAAGAGGCGTTTGGCAGCACCCAGTATTTGTTCCTGCATCAGGTCTTCTTTACTAATAGATTCTACAGACATTGTTAATATTATATACAAAGATACATGTTTTAAACATTTAGACAAATTTTGTCGAAAAGATAAAATTTGTATTGCGTGATTTGATGAACGAATCGGCCGGTTTTTAAGGGATTGTTAGCAATAAAAAATATATTTGGGCTGATAAGTGTAAGTTCAACAATTTTTGAATTTATATAATAACAACCGATTTAATGATCTTTATCGTACCGCACATATGAAATGCCTTTTTAAATTTTGTTTCCTGTTTTTAGTTTCTGTTTTTGCAAGCGTTATCGCTTTCGCAGACACTATTCCTGCTTATAAAAAACCCGGCACACCGGTTGAGTTACGGGTGCGAGACCTTATTTCACGAATGACTTTAGAAGAAAAAGTAGGGCAGTTATCTACGCTTTTTGGGTGGGAAGTATATGACCACACTAAAGACAACATTACGGTAAGTGAAAACTTTAAGCAAAAATTTAAACAGCAACAGATAGGCATGTTATGGGGAACCCTCCGCGCTGACCCCTGGACAAAAAAAACGCTTGCTACCGGCTTAAATCCTAAGCTTGCTGCAAAATGTACTAACGCTATTCAAAAATATGTTATTGAACATAGCCGCTTAGGTATTCCCATGCTTTTTGCGGAGGAGTGTCCGCATGGATTAATGGGAATTGGCGCTACGGTTTTTCCTACAGAAATTGGCCAGGCAAGTACCTGGGATGTTGAACTTGAGGGCGAAATTGCAGCAGCTGTTGCGAAAGAAGTTCGTTTACAGGGTGCCCACGTTGGTTACGGGCCTATCCTTGATCTTGCCAGGGAACCCCGCTGGTCGCGGTTTGAAGAAACCTTTGGCGAAGATCCCATGCTGGTAGGTGCTATGGGCGAAGCCGTAGTTACCGGTTTCCAGGGGAAAGGCATCAACTCTGGCGAAAATATAGTGTCTACTTTAAAGCATTTCGCCGCTTATGGCGTTCCGGATGGTGGCCATAACGGCGGGAGCAATAACATTGGTTCAAGAGAATTATTTATGTCATACCTGCCGCCTTTTAAACAGGCTGTTAAAGCCGGCGCACTTTCGGTAATGACAGCCTATAACTCCATTGATGGTATTCCATGTTCATCAAATGATTTTTTAATAAACGAAACGCTGCGAAAGGGTTGGGGATTTAACGGCTTCATCGTGTCAGATCTGGGCGCTATCAGTGGTCTGGAGGGAAGCCACCATGTTGCTGCCAATGAAAAGGAAGCGGCAGCATTATCCATGAATGCCGGGGTAGATAGTGATTTAGGTGGTTACGGATTCAGCAACCATCTGGTAGATGCGTTGAAACAAGGCCTTCTGAAACAAAGCACTATTGACACGGCTGTGGCGCGCGTGTTAAAAATTAAATTTGAGATGGGTTTATTTGAAAACCCCTATGTAGATGCTGCAAAGGCACAAAAGGCAGTACGCTCTGCGGAACACATAGATCTTGCAGGCAGGGCCGCGCGCGAGTCGATCATTTTATTAAAGAATGATAAAAATATTTTACCCCTAAATAATAAATATAAAAATGTGCTTGTAGTTGGTCCCAATGCAGATAACGTATACAACCAGTTAGGCGATTATACTGCACCGCAGGATTCTGGTAATGTAATTACGGTGTTAAATGGCTTAAAAGCAAAAATGCCGGCTGGTACAAATATTAATTATGTAAAAGGGTGTGCTATCCGTGATACCACGCATACCGATATAGATAAGGCAGTTGCAGCCGCAAAAAAATCTGATGTTGCTATTGTTGTATTAGGTGGCTCAAGCGCGCGCGACTTTAAAACATCGTACGAAAACACCGGTGCGGCTAAAGTATCTGCCGAAACAATCAGCGATATGGAAAGCGGTGAAGGTTATGACCGCTCTACCCTGGATCTTTTGGGCAAACAGTTGGAATTGTTAAAAAGGATCACTGCTACCGGTACGCCTGTTGTTCTTATTTTGATTGAAGGCAGGCCGCTTAATATCAATTGGGCAGCAGCCAACGTAAACGCAATTATCAATGCCTGGTACCCAGGCCAGGCTGGGGGAAGCGCCATTGCAGATGTGTTGCTGGGTAATTATAATCCTGCGGGCCGTTTGCCGGCATCCATTCCACGTTCAGTTGGGCAGTTGCCATTATATTATGATATGAAACGACCTTTGCCGCGCAATTATGTTGAAGAAAGTGGTCAGCCGCTTTACCCATTTGGCTATGGTTTAAGCTATGCAAAGTTTGATTATAATAACCTTGTTGTTAGTACAAAAAGCGGCGAGGTGGTTGCAAATGTAAGCCTGGATGTAAAAAACACCAGCGACAGGGCAGGAGATGAGGTTGTACAGCTTTATCTTACCGACGATGTAAGCTCTGTAGTAACGCCTGCAAAACAATTGAAAAAATTCGTCCGCATAAATTTGAAGTCGGGAGAATCAAGGCATGTAACCTTTGAATTAAAGAAATCAGACCTTGAATTACTAAATAAGGATCTTAAGTGGGTTGCCGAGCCGGGTAGTTTTTCCATAGGCGTTGGTGCATCGTCCGAAGATATTCGCTTAAAAGGAAAGTTTGAATTAACGGCAGTAAATTAGAGATTAAAGCGTTAGAGTAAAAACAAGCGCAGGTGAAAAACGAAACGCTCACATTAAATCCTGATGATACACGGGTAATTGCTGCAAAAGCCGCAGAAGCATCGCTGTACAATTATTATGGCTTGCAGCCCAAAGACCAATATATACCCATCCCAGGGCAAGATCTTAAAATGCGGATCTCTGAAATGGGATCGGGCGAGCCACTTCTGATCGTTCCCGGTAATACCGGTGACGTTTTTCCTTTAATTCCGCTGCTTGCCGAAATCAAAAATCGGCGTATCATTGCCCTGAACCGCCCGGGCGGCGGCTTAAGTGAAGGTATTGATCATACGGAAATAAGCATCCGCGATTTTGCAGTTAAAACAATTATTGCAGCGATGGATACTTTCGGACTTCAAAGAGCTGATATCGTCGCGCACTCTATGGGGGCTCACTGGAGTTTGTGGACAGCAATGGATTATCCGGATAGGATAAAGTCATTAACCTTGCTGGGTAACCCGGGTAATGTAATGAAGGGCAAACCGCCTTTAATAATGCGTTTATTACTGCACTGGCCTCTAAATAAATTGCTTTTTAAAATGATGATGGGAGATGGCAGTAATAAAAAACCATCTATGCTTAAAACAATGGGCAGCACACAACAAACCATTGATAACCTACCGCAGGATATTGGTGAATGCTACTTTTACTTTAGGCGGTTACCACATTATTTTGTATCCCTTACAAGTTTGCTTGAAAATGCTGCGCCAAATATCAATGCCGGGCAGTTAAGCCAGGTTAAACAGCCATCGCAACTGTTACTTGGCGATAGGGATACCTTTGCCTCCGTTGCGGTTGGCGAGACTATTGCAGCGGCTATGCCACAATGCAAATTGCATATAATAAAGGATGGCAGTCACTTACCCTGGCTCGAGAAGCCAGCCGAATGTGGTAAACTGATCAATGATTTTATTCAACAATAATGTATTATGCTCTTAATTTCGTTACAAACGTGCTGCCTAAAGCGATAGCTGTTTAGTGGTAAGTTTTATTTTGCTAATAAAAGATGCATTGTTATTTTTACGCTCGGCAATCTTTATAATAACATTTAATGAGTTCCCAATCTCAACTTTTTAGCAGTGAGAAAATATTAGATATCCTATCGTTATCGCGTAATGCAACCGCAATTTACACGGGTGAGGATATTATAATTCAAACTGCTAATGATGCCATGATACGGTTTTGGGGCAGGGACCGAAGTGTTATTGGTAAACCGATGGCGGAGGCCATTCCGGAGCTGATAGGGCAGCCCTTTATCCCTATTTTACAGCAAGTCTGGCGTACAGGAATTACCTACAACAGTAAAAATGCCCGCGCAGAACTGCTGATTGATGGAAAATTACAGACTTTTTATTTCGATTTCGAATACCGCGCCATATTAAATGATGCTGGTAAAACAGAATGTATATTACATACTGCTACAGATGTAACGGAATTATTTAATGGCTTGGAAATACTGGGCAGAGAGCGCACGCTAAACCAGGATTTAGCATCTGCAAATGAAAACCTGGAAACAGCCAATCAGGAACTCGCTACTGCATTAGAAGAACTAAACGCTACCAACGAGGACCTGCAGCAGACAAGAATAAAACTCGAAGATTTTAATTACAAACTGGAAAACCGGGTCTCGGAGCGAACAAACGCGTTATTACGTGCCGAATCAAGGCTGTTAAGTATCCTGGAACAAGCTCCGTTGGCTTTTTGTGTATTAGACGGCCCCGATCTTATCATAGAAATGGCCAACAACCGTATCTTGAAACTTTGGGATCGTAATAAAGAAGTTATAGGGCAGCGCTATGGTATGGTCAGATCTGCACCGGAAACGGCTCCTTATTTAAAAATTCTGGCCAATGTTTATGAAACAGGCATACCTTACGTTGGTGAAGAAGTAAAGGCCTTTACCGCTCCTGGTCGTACACAGCAATGGGGGTATTTCAACTTTACTTATCAGCCTATAAAAACCAACGAAGGCAACGTTACAGCTATATTAATTATAGTGGAGGATGTAACAGATAAAGTTATTGCACGCCAAAACGCAGAGCGTGCCAATGCACAATTAAGCTTTGCATTGGAAGCTGCGGAAATGGGATCCTGGCGTGTAGATATAAAAACCGGCGAACTAAACTGCTCGCCAAGATTTAAAGAATTATTCGGGTTTAATCCGGAGGATGTTGTTACGCAGGAAAGCGCAACTGCACAGATTGCCGAAGAATATCGAGGGGAAGTTGCCGCAGCAGTAGAGCGCGCAATATCCAATGGCAACAATTACGATTTTACCTATGTTGTAAACGGTTTTCGTAATGGAAGGTTGCGGTGGGTAAGGGCAATGGGAAGTTTAAGCTACGATGCATCGGGAGAGGTGACAGCATTTACGGGTGTGGTAATGGACATAACCGAACAGGTGCAGACGCAGCAAAAAATACAAACGCTTAACAACGAACTTAGCGCCATCAATGAGGAGCTAACCGCATCTAATGAAGAGTTAAATGAATTAAATACAGAGCAGAGTAATGTTAATCATGACCTTGCCGAACTGATTCACAAATTAAACCTAAGCCAGGACGAACTTCAATTGGCAATAAATGCCGCCAACCTCGCCACGTTCGATCTCAACCCTGTAAGCGGAAAATTTATAGGTAATGACCGGCTTAAATCGTGGTTTGGATTACTGCCTGAAGACGAAATTGAACTGGACAAGGCCACAGATGTAATTGTATCTGAAGACAGGGAACGTGTGATTGCGGCCATACAACAATCGCTAACCTTTGAAGGTGGCGGCGATTATGATACTTATTACACAATCCTAAACCCGTTAAACCCTGTGCCAAGGATTGTGAATGCTAAGGGAAAGGCTTTATTCAATGATCAGCAGCAACCTATCCGTTTAAGTGGTGTGTTACAGGATGTAACCGACCTAAAGCAAGAGGAGCAACGTAAAAATGATTTTATCGGCATGGTAAGTCATGAGCTCAAGACACCCTTAACCTCGTTAACTGCTTACCTGCAAATGCTGCAGATAAAAGCAAAAAAGGGCGAGGATACATTTACCTACAATGCGCTTGAAAAAGCCAACCGGCAGGTGAAGAAAATGACCAGCATGATAAATAGCTTTCTGAATGTTTCCAGGCTGGAATCGAGCCAGATTCATATTGATCTGGAAACATTCAATATGGCATCCTTAATTAAGGAAGTAGAGCAGGAATATACGGTAACCATAAGCAGCCACCAGATTATTTTTAGCCCGGTTAGGGACATATTTATCAATGCCGACCGTGATAAAATTGGCCAGGTTGTAAATAACTTTATCAGTAACGCCGTAAAATACTCGCCTAATGGAAGTGTTATTAAAGTAACATGCGTAAAAGATGGCAACAAGGTAGAAGTTTGCGTAGAAGACCAGGGCATGGGTATAAAGCCTGAAGACCACGCCAGGCTTTTTGAGCGCTACTACCGTGTTAAAAATCAGCCGTCTACTATTGCAGGCTTCGGCATAGGTTTGTATGTGTGTGCCGAAATCATTCGTCGCCATAAAGGGAAGATTTGGGTAGAAAGCGAGATAGGTAAAGGCTCAACCTTTTGCTTTAGTCTCCCTGCTTAATTATTTCTTAGAAAAATCATGTCCCCAGTTCTTTAACGAGTAATCCCAATTAGAATCTTTAGGATGCCCGGGGCGTTGCGCCATATGCCGTTTAATGTAACCATGCACTTTTTGCATATGTTGATAATCAGGCTCTTTTAGGTCGTCTTTCTTTTTCCCGAGAATCTTGATAATGTGTTCGCCCGATTTATGCCCTATCGATTCACCATCGCCGCTATCCCATCCAACTGATTTTGATTCATCCATTTTTAACCACTTCTCTAATTCAGATGCCGACATGTTTACCGCGTCCTTAAATTCCTTATAAATTTCTTCTTTTTCTTCAGTTTTCATTTCAAAGCACTTTACATGATAATACAGAACGACGTAAAATGGTTTTATAAAAAAACAAGACCATTACAATGGAATCAAAAAAAGATCCAATTTAAGATTAGGGATCGTCAATGAAGGTTGAGGCTGCCTGTGTGCCGGAGAAATTAATGGAATCGCTCAATATTCCAATGGATGATCTGCTCCAGTTAAAAAGGATCATCGACAAAATAACACTGCACCATTAACAACAAAAATAAATTACAGATAACATGAAAACAATTTACACAGCGGCCGCAACCGCTACCGGTGGCAGAAATGGCCACGTTAAAAGCGATAACAACGTTTTAGACTTAGAAGTAAGAATGCCAAAATCATTAGGCGGCGCAAACGATAATTATACCAATCCTGAACAACTATTTGCTGCCGGCTATTCAGCTTGTTTTGACAGCGCGCTTAACCTGATCATAAAAAAAGAGCAAATTCAAACCGGCGAAACAAGTGTAACTGCCAAGGTAGGTATTGTCCAGCTTGAAAACGGTGGTTTTGGCCTGGAAGTGGAACTTACTGCAAATATTCCTGGTGTTAGCAATGAGCAAGCTTTCGAACTGGTTGGTAAAGCACACCAGGTTTGCCCGTACTCTAACGCAACCAGGGGTAACATAGAGGTTAAATTATCTGCTACTGCTCACTAACATATATTAAAGATTTTTAAACCTGAAGCTGGATGGACAATCATTCAATTTCAGGTTTTTTGTTTTTATCCTTTTGGAGCAGCATTCTTTTTCAACGAAAGCCATCAGTTTTTACAATTATGAAAATGATATGACAGGTAAAAATTATATTATTGTCACTTTTGACTGACGTAAATGTCAGACGTTGTTGTTTATTATGGGAGTTAAAGACACAGGCACAGAGCAATTAATAAAAGATACCGCTAAAAGGATTTTTTTTGCAGAAGGTAAGTTTCATGCAACCACCCAGGATATCGCCGAAGCTGCAGGGATTGGCAGAACAGTTATTAATTACTATTTTCGTTCAAAAGACATTTTGTTTCAACAAGTGTTTGAAGAAGCGATGGAAGATACCCATCAGAAATTTAATGAAGTCTTATCCTCTAAGCTTCCCTTTAAGGAGAAGGTTATAAAATTTATTGATGTATTTTCGGCAGACCTGGTAGAATATCCGTTTAAAGAGTCATTTCTGATCAGCGAAATTAATTTACACGGATTTGTATTGCCAAAGAAAAATTCATCCCAGGTTTTGGATAATTTTTTTACCGAAATAAAGCAGGCATCAGATAAGGGTATTATTAAAAAAATGATGCCGCTTAATTTCATGCTAAACTTGTTTTCTTTAATAGTGTATCCTTTCATCACCCGCCCACTTTTTAAAGAATTGCTTGAAATTAATGATTTAAAATTTGAGAGCCTGATGTATGAAAGAAAGAAAATGATAATCGAGGTTTTGTTCTTGTAAATTTTTTTCTCCAAAAACTGACGGTTGTGTCAAACAGAATTGTTCAAATTTAATTTTAATAATAATGCCCCTCACAAAAACTATAGATATGAAAACTCACCTTATGCAAAGATCAAAGTCTTTAATGCTGGCCTCGGCCGGTTTGTTAATTGCTTCGCTTAGTTCGTGCGGGGGCAAAGGCAGCCAGGGAGCTGGTGCTGCCGGAGCAGGCGCACAACCGCCGGCCACTTACCAGGTATTTGAGGTTACTCCTCAATCAGCAACCCTGCACACCAGCTACCCGGCAGTTATGCAGGGCGAGCAGGATATAGAAATTCGCCCAAAGGTGGATGGTTACATCGATAAGATCTATGTAGACGAGGGCGCAGTTGTTAAAAAAGGACAGCTGCTTTTTAAGTTAAGCGCACCGCAATATGAGCAGGATGTTAAAAACGCATCTGCTGCAATTTTGAGTGCTAAGGCTGATATCAACACTGCAGAAATTGCGGTAAATAAAACTAAACCGCTGGTTGATAAAGGCATCATATCACATTACGAACTGGAAACAGACCAGAATACGCTAAATAACAAAAAAGCGGCATTAGAACAGGCGCAAACTACACTTGCAACCGCCAGGGTAAATTTAGGTTATACCTTGGTTACAAGCCCGGTTGATGGTGTTGTAGGTTCTATCCCGTACAGGTTGGGCAGTTTAATTACAAGCACCACTACAAACCCACTAACCACAGTAGCAAATATTGGTAAGGTATATGCTTATTTTTCGTTGAATGAAAAGCAGCTTCTTGATTTTTCAAGAACAGTGAAAGGCAGCACGCTGGATGAGAAACTAAAAAACACACCCGATGTGAACCTGATACTGGCAGATGGTTCTACTTATTCTGAAAAGGGCCGCATTCAAACAATCAGCGGTGTGCTTAACACTGCTACCGGTTCGGCAAGCTTTCGTGCGGCTTTTCCTAACCCTGTACATTTGCTAAGAAGCGGAAGCACAGGAAATGTAGACATTCCAGAGCCTTTAAAAAATGCCATATTAATTCCTCAAAAATCATCGTATGAGCTCCAGGGTAAGCACTTTGTGTATGTAGTTGACCAGAGCGATGTGGTAAAAAGCCAGGAAGTTGCTATAATGGAATTAACCGCCGGGCAATATTACGTAGTAACAAGCGGACTTAAAACAGGCGATAAGGTAGTACTTGACGGAACCAGTTCATTACGCGATGCTACAAAAATTAAGCCCGAAGTTTTATCTGCCGATAAGGTATATCAAGACATTCAATAGTTGATACGCACCTTATTCTTCATTCCATTTACTCTTTAGCATAAAACGTTATGTTACAAAAATTTATAGATAGGCCCGTATTATCTACCGTTATTTCGGTTATCCTGGTAATACTGGGCATCATTGGGCTCATTTCGCTCCCTATATCGCAATATCCGGAAATTGCGCCGCCTACGGTTGTGGTTTCCACTGCCTATTCGGGTGCAAATGCCGACGTGGTACTTAACAGTGTGATTGTACCGCTCGAAGAACAAATAAATGGTGTAGAGAATATGACTTACATGACCTCTACCGCCAGTAATGATGGCTCTGCAACAATAACCATTTACTTTAAACTGGGTACCAACCCCGATCTGGCTGCAGTAAACGTGCAGAACCGTGTGTCAAAAGCTACCAGCTTATTGCCTGCCGAGGTAACCAAGGCCGGTGTAACAACCCAAAAGCAGCAGAGCAGTATGGTAATGATATTTTCATTGTCCAGCACTAACAAATCGTTCGACCAAACTTTTTTGCAGAATTATGCAAATATTAACGTATTGCCGCAAATTAAAAGGATCAACGGCGTAGGCGACGCAAGTGTATTTGGTACCAAAGACTACTCGATGCGTATCTGGCTTAAGCCAAGCGTTATGGCATCTTACGGCTTAATCCCGGATGATATCAATACCGCGCTTGCTGAACAGAATGTGGAAGCTGCGCCGGGTAAATTTGGTGAGAACAGCAATCAATCATTTCAATATACAATCAAATACAAGGGCAGGCTTAAATCCGTTGCCGAGTTTGAAAACATAGTTATCAAATCAACCAGTACGGGCCAAACGCTTTTATTGAAAGACGTAGCGCGTATTGAATTAGGATCGTTAAATTATTCGGGCGATACTTATACTGATAAAAACCCTTCTATCGGTGTTGCTATATCGCAGGTAGCAGGTTCAAACGCGCATGATCTGATACAGCAATGTGAGCAAACTATTAAAAATGCTTCCAAAACATTTCCTCCTGGAGTTAAATATACCTCGTTGTTTAACGTAAACGATTTCCTTGATGAATCTATTGCTAAGGTGATCCACACTTTGATAGAAGCATTTATCCTGGTGTTTATAGTAGTGTTTATATTTCTCCAGGATTTCCGCTCTACGCTTATTCCGGCTATAGCGGTGCCGGTAGCTATTGTGGGCGCCTTCTTTTTCCTTAACCTTTTTGGCTTTACCATAAACCTGCTCACATTGTTTGCAATGGTACTTGCAATTGGTATTGTGGTGGATGATGCTATTGTGGTTGTAGAGGCCGTACACGCAGAACTTGACAAAGGCGCTAAGTCTGCAAGAGAAGCCACCAACACCGCCATGAACGGCATTAGCGGAGCCATTGTATCTATTACCCTGGTAATGGCCGCGGTGTTTGTTCCGGTATCATTTATTACCGGTTCTACCGGGGTGTTTTATAAGCAGTTCGGTTTAACGCTTGCCATTGCGATTATTATTTCGGCAGTAAACGCATTAACGTTAAGCCCTGCACTTTGTGCCTTATTACTAAAACCGCATCCGCAGGGAGCGCATCATGATAAAAATGTGGTGCAACGTTTTTATACGGCATTTAATACCGGTTTTGAATCGGTTACAAACAAATACAAAAACTCTGTTCACTTTCTGATCAACAAAAAATGGATTGCCGGTGCTATCATCGCTGCATTTGCGCTGATATTTTACTTTTTGATAAAAACTACAGCGACCGGCTTTGTGCCTAATGAAGACCAGGGTGTGATGTTCTCTAACATCAGCTTACCGGCAGGTGCGTCTTTAGAGCGAAGTGCAGCAGTTGCCCAGCAGGTGGAGGATATCATCAGAAAATTGCCGGAGGTAGAATCTACGCTTCGTATTACCGGGCAAAACTTTATTGCCGGTGCGGGCGGCTCTTACGCAATGATTGTTATTAAGTTAAAACCCTGGGACGAGCGTACCGGCAAAGGACAGGATATCAATACCATAACAGGTAAACTCTTCGGGATGACGGCTGGTATAAAATCGGCTCAGATCCTTTTCTTTGCCCCGCCAACTTTACAGGGTTTTGGTAACAGCAGTGGTTTTGAATTTCAGCTTCAGGATAAAACCGGCGGAAGCATCAGCACTTTCAGCGATATCAACAACAAGTTTTTAGGTGCCTTAAATCAGCGGCCTGAAATTATGTATGCGGCTACATCGTTCAATACCAACTTTCCGCAGTATATGATCAATGTAAACGTTGCCAAATGCAAGCAGGCAGGTGTTACGGTAAATTCTGTACTAAGCACGCTGGAAGGCTATTATGGTGGTGTTTATGCATCCAACTTCAATGAGTTTGGAAAGCAATACCGTGTAATGATACAGGCCGACGCGGCTTATAGAAGTACCCCTGCAAGCCTTAACGACATTTATGTAAGGAGCGACAGCAATAACACCATGGCGCCAATATCGGAGTTCGTAACTTTAACAAGGGTATATGGTCCTGAATCAATAAACCGTTTCAACTTGTTCACATCCATCGCTATACAGGGTTCTCCGAAATCGGGTTACAGCTCCGGCGATGCCATTAAAGCCATTGCTGAGGTTGCCGACAAAACCTTACCTACAGGTTATAGTTACGAATATTCTGGTTTAACAAGGGAAGAAATATCTGGCGGCAGCCAAACGGTTTATATCTTTCTACTGTGTTTGATATTTGTATACTTTCTTTTAAGTGCGCAATATGAAAGCTATATATTGCCTTTCGCGGTATTGTTTTCACTGCCGGTTGGTTTGGCAGGGGCCTTTATTTTCGCTAAAATATTTGGTGTAGAAAATAACATCTATCTGCAGATTACCCTTATCATGCTCATCGGTTTATTGGCTAAAAACGCGATTTTAATAGTGGAGTTTGCTGTTGCACGCAGGCGGCATGGACTGAGCCTGGTAGATGCGGCCATTGAAGGGGCAACTGCAAGGCTTCGACCAATATTAATGACATCATTTGCATTTATATTAGGCTTAATGCCGCTTATGCTGGCCTCGGGTGCTGGTGCAGAGGGTAACAGATCTATCGGTACCGGTGCGGTAGGGGGTATGCTTATCGGGACGCTTTTCGGCGTATTTGTGATCCCTATACTGTTTATCGTTTTCCAGGGATTGCAGGAGAGGATAAGCAGCAAACCTGTTGTTGCTGGTACAGAAAATCCAAAACCATTAAATGATTAACCTTTAATTTTATTACAATGGCATCAAGATATTATAAACAGATCCTGTTAGCAGCCTTTGCCTTGCTTATTGCGGCATCGTGCAAGGTAACCCAAAAATATAAGCGTCCTAATGTGAATGCAAGTAATATGTATCGCGATAGTTCCTTAACCGATACCAACTCTATGGCGACTATGCCATGGCGTACACTGTTTTCTGATACTGTTCTGCAGAACCTGATACAGGAAGGCATAGATCACAATCTTAACCTGCAAACTGCTGTTTTAAAAATTGCAGAGGCTAATGCTACTTTAAGAGAAAGTAAGGCAGCTTATTTCCCATCATTAGATGCGGGTGTAACGGTGACCAAGGCAAAGGCAGCGCAGGCGGCACAATCTTTCCCGCCCGATCTGGGTATCGATTTAAATACAACAACTTACCAGGGGCAATTAACTGCCAGCTGGGAAGTGAATATTTGGGGACAATTAAGCAGCTTAAAGCGCCAGGCGGTTGCCAACTTTTTAGAAAGCGATGCCTCCAAAAGAGCTGTACAAACTCAGTTGATTGCGGACATTGCGAATGATTATTATATGCTTTTAGCATATGACCAGCAGTTGGAAATTACAAAGCAAACAGTAAAGAACCGTATCAACGATGTAGAAACTAATAAAACCTTGTTGGAAGGGAATGTTGTAACGGGTGCTGCAGTGGTACAAAGCGAGGCGAACAGGTATGCGGCAGAGATCACCATTCCGGATCTGGAACAGCAAATCCGTGAAACTGAAAATGCGCTGTGCATATTACTTGCCCGTACGCCGGGCCCGGTAAAACGCGGCACCATGGCCGATCAGAAACCTGTTGCTACGCTTAGCGCAGGCCTTTCAACTCAGTTGTTGAAAAACCGGCCGGATGTACAAGAATCTGAATTTGCGTTTATGGCAGCCTTTGAAAATACCAATGTTGCGCATTCTTACTTTTACCCAACCCTAACCATTACTGCCGAAGGTGGATTATCGTCTTTACAGCTTAAAGATTTTTTTAATAACTCTATTTTCTACAATCTGGTTGGCGGTTTAACACAACCAATATTCAACAAAGGGCAAAACAAGGCGCGTTATCGCATTGCAAAAGCACAGCAACTGGAAGCTTTTAATAGCTACCAACAAACTATATTAACGGCAGGCCAGGAAGTTTCAAATGCATTATATTCCTACCAGGGCGCTGTGAGAAAGCAAAAGCTGCGTGTTAAGGAGTTGGAGGCGCTTGAAAAATCTGTTGATTATACCAAAGAATTGTTAACCTACAGTTCTGCCACCAACTATACAGACGTGTTAACATCTGAACAAAACTTGCTTGCGGCGCAATTAAGCGGGGTAAGCGACAGGCTGCAGCAATTGCAGGCAATTGTAAACGTTTACACCGCATTGGGAGGCGGTTGGAAATAGCTGGTTACAGTATATTTTGAAGACTGAGTTAAAAGAACAAACATTTAACTGGCAGCTTAGTTAATAGTATAAAAGCTATGAAAAAGTTTATACTACCTCTTATTTGTTTGTTCTTGTGTTTTTCGTTATCCGGCTGTGGATTAATGGAAGATGCATTTAAGGCAGGATTTACCATTGCAATTATCCTTGCGGCACTTGTTGGTTTGCTAATCTGGATTTTTCACATGAGTTGGAAACTGATCACTAAATATTTTCCGGCTATTGCAATGCAATTCCAGGGATTTTGGAATGAGTAGCGTATTATAAGCATTGTATCCTTTCAACAAAAAATATACAAAACTGCGACATCAATGCTTTGATAGTCGCAGTTTTATTTAACGGACGAGGTTAGTTTGCGCTAAGTGTTTGAATAACCGATGCAAAATTGTTTTCGCCCCAATGCTCTTTAACTTTTCCGTTTTCGATAGTTAAAATATCTATCACCTTTATAACCACCTTTTTGCCGGTAGCTGGTATCCCTAAAAGCGGCCCCTGGTGGGTGCCTTTAATTTCCTTGCGGGTAGTTACCTTGTCGCCCTCGGCTATCATTTCTTTTATTTCTACGGTAATTTCAGCAAAGGCTTTATGTAATACCTCTGCAAAGAAATAGATCATGCCATCAATCCCCGAAGGCATACCCGGCAGTGCAGAATGGTTGATAAAATCTTCGGTAAGGATTTCTTTTAAAAGTTCTATGTTACCGGGTTCAATAACCTCTTTGTTGTATTTTTCAACTATCAGTTTGTTTTGTGCTGTGCCCATAAATATTAAAATTTTACAGCACAAAATTAGCTTACACAGGAGGCGGGTACTATTGCAAATGGATCATAAAATAGGGCAGAACGTTCAATTTTAATAGTCTTTAGGTAATACGCCAAAATGTAGTTTAAAGGCTTTTGAAAAACTTGAGTGATTCTCGTACCCGGCATCCATGTAAATTTCGCTCGGCATTGCTCCTTTCCTTTTAAGCCGGTCGGCCGCTAAGGTAAGCCTTCGTTGTTGCAGCCACTTAGCCGGCGATTGATTATAGAGTTGCCCAAACTTTCTTTTAAAAGTAGGGACACTCATGTTGCAGAGAAAAGCAAGTTCGCTTACCGATAAGTGATTGCTTAAGTTTTCTTCTACTACTTGTTTTATCTGCTGTTCTTCTGGCCGTGCCTGTGGCGTTCGCTGAAAGTTCAATAACAGATGGGGTTGCCTGGCAAGCAGATATACAAGCAGCTCATTTAACTTTGCCAGTTTCATGGCCTCGTTAAACAAGTTACTATGCAACAGCGTTTCAATGCTTTTAACAAAACTTTTTAAGTAATCGTCTCTTTCGAAAAGTGCGAAAGGCTGCGGTTCTTTTAAATTATTTTTTAGGTTTTTTGACTGATCAGCATTATTCATCAGATTTTGAAGCACGTCGTCATCAAAAAATATCATGGTGCTTTTTATTTGCTGATGTGTATGAAAACGTTCTGTATAAAGAAAATTACCTGCAGATAAAAGCAAAATGCTGGCGGGTGTTAAATGAATTTGTTTCCCGGCAACATATATCATTTTTTCGCCTTCGGTTATCAGGCTGATCATATGTTTGTGCAACGTGCTCTTACCCTTTATAACCGGCACACGCGACTCATAAGGTACAAAGCTTACCTTTTGCGAAACTTGTGAACAGGTTAAGAATTCGTCGGAAACAGACATGCTCAATATCTTTTGTATTTATCGGGTAAAGTTAAGTGCAATTTACAATTACCATGCAAGCCAATGAATACCTAACGCCATATGTCGTTACTTTGCGCCCATTTTTTAAATAGTTCCGGCCATTCATGCACGGGAGATTGCGGCGATCCCATACCCCAGCCATGACCGCCACTTGAAAATACTTTTAAATAAGATGTTATATTTTTCTCCAGCAAGGCGGCATACATCATTTTGCTATTAGCAATATTGGAAATAGGGTCGTCTACAGCTTGCGCTAAAAAAGTAGGGGGCGTAGATTTTTTGACATGCAACTGTGAGGAGTATTTAATTTGAACATCGGTACCGGCATGATTGCCGCAAATTTCCTTTTCAGAGTGTGTATGATCATATGGCGGTAGCATAGTAATCACCGGGTAAAGCAGCGCCGCGAAATTTGGTTTTGCCGATAAACGATCTACTTCATCAATGGGCACGTACCATTGTTTGTTTGGCTCGGTTTCAATCATTGCGGCTAAATGTCCGCCTGCAGAAAATCCCATTATCCCAACTCTTTCCGCATCAATTCCATATTTATTTGCCATACTACGAATAAGCCGCATGGCGCGCTGACCGTCTTCAAATGCTACATCCCTGCTGGCCCATCCCTCGCCCGGCAGCCGGTAAATCAATTCAAAAGCTGTAATGCCCTGCGATGCAAGCCAATCTGATGCAGGGCCGCTTTCGTTTCCTTCTTCAATATGGGCATAACCACCGCCACTTATTACCAGCATGGCCATACCATTGCGGTTTTTGGGCTGATGAACAATTAAGCGCGGCTGCGATACATTGGTATATGACCCTTTGGTACTTATGTTTTCTGGTCCGCTTGTTCCTGGTCCGTCAGGAGGTGTTCCCTTCCAAAGGCTTATTTCAGTTTTATCGTGATAGACTTGTGCATTAACCGTATATGAAAATAATAATAAGATGAAAGAAGTATGGAAATATACTAAACATTTGTTTTTCATTTAAACCATACAATTAATAAGGTAATTCGTTTATGATACGACGAAATTTGATATATACCTGGTACAGAATAAAATGAACAACTATCAATTCCATTATAATCTGTTTTATTAAAGTTGGATAAGTAGAATAAAAATAAAAGCTAACGAAGAAGTAGACGTAGCATTCAAAAAAGTAAAGCTAATGAGTTTTAGGTTCGCTAATTTAAGTGATGTATGCTCAGACAATATTTTAAAGAAAAGACTTAAGTTTTTAGCAGACGTATTAAAGTATTTCCATTAATACTCCGAATTGTCGTTCGTATTTGTTGGCTTTCAATTCGCTGTAACCGATTATTCTTACACTTTTGAGGTTGTTTTTTGCTGTTATTAACTCCACAATCAAATCAAACGATTTACCTAAGGTTATAGCTTCGTGATAAGCCGTTTTCATTTTATTTAAGCTTTCTCCTTTGGTAAAAAATGACAAAGGTATAGCGGCATCTTTTGGCGTATACCCATCAGTTACCTCAGTTATTTCGCGCATTATTTTATCCCATTTCCCTTCATTGTTTTGAAAACTCCATATACCGATCTTAATACTTTCGCTTACTTTATTTGATCTAAATACGTTGTCTTGATGTTCTGACTGTATTATTTTGGTTGAAGTAATATCTTCGGTGTAAAAGAATATACCGCCTATCTTTCCATCATCGTCAGTCCATGGCAATTTATTCCATTTAATATGCTGTATTTGTCCGGTTTTACTGTTAATAACAGCCTCTTCGCCGCTGATAGTTTCGCCATTTAAAACGACTTGGTTGATTTTTTTAAATGTTAAAGTATTTTTCGGAAAAACCGAATATAAATATTTACCGATAATGGCGTTCTCGCCAAGATTATGAATGTCTATAAATTTTTGCGATGTAGCTTGAAATATCAGGTTTTGATCTACCATAGCAATTGAAAATGGTGCCTGACTAATTATTGTTTTATATCTATCATTATTGTTTTTAACGGAGTTTTTTGAAGGGTGAATTAATTCCTGCTCTTTCAAGTATTTATTATATCGTATAGAAAAATTAGAGGGGTTAGAAAAATCAAAAATCACTGCCAGCTGCTTTTTACTATACTTTTGTTCCTTGAAATATGTATCGGCAAGTTGCATTTGTAAATGGCGATAATATTCAAATAAGGTTTTAGTATAAGCCGCTTTAAAATCCCGCTTTAATTTAGATTCAGATATAAAGCAAAGTCTGGAAAGTTCCGGTATACCTGGAAAACCGGTAGTCAATCTTGATTTTAAAACTTCTATGACTTTTTTCAACGGCGTTTCGTTTTCTGTTGTTTCTTTCTCGCTTTTTATGTTTTCAATTTTTTCTTTATTGTGGGGAAAAGAAGTTTTTGTAATGTCAGCCACGTGCATAGTAAATCCGATTACTATGCCGTTATCAAAATCAGGGCGGTAGGTTGCTATGGTATTTTTTAATTGTCCAACTCTGTTTATCAAGTCCAATTCAAATACTTGTATTTTTCCTTTTAAGACTTCTTTAATGTGATACTGGTTTTTTTCATAAACATTTTCTAATATTTCTTTGAGATAAACCTTATCTACCGTGTTGGTGGGATCTATATCAAACCAATTTACAAAAGCTTTATTCGCGTATTTGCAAATTAAAGTTTTATCCCAGTATGATAGCAAAGTACTACTATTCCAACTTTCGTTAAAGTATAATTTATCTTTCATCCTATATAATGATATATGAAAATCACTTATGTGATATTGTATATAAAGCACAATGGGAATAAAATTATCAAAAATCGAATCTTGAATTTATTTATATAACAGCACCCGATTGAATGATACGTTATTGTAAAAAAGTGGGGTATTAAATAGGTTGCTTGAAAATTAACTGCAAAAAATGTGAAATATATTTTTTAATTAAGAAAAATATTTAATATAAATATAAATCTATTTAAAGTCTTATTTAGCTGTAGCGAATATAATAATAGGCATATTTTTGATGATGTTAATAACTTTTAGGTTTTTTATTAAGTCAAAAGTAACTATAAAAACAATCAACCAAGCAATAATAAAAAAAACCATGCTCTTTAACAGCTTTAATTTGGTCTTTTACAGGTTGTTGTTCATTTTGTTCATTTCTTATATTTATGTTATCAGATTCTTCACACTTTTTTATCAACAATTCACGTGAAGAAATGTAACGGTTCTTTTTAAATATAAATCAAAATCTAACCTTTTGCATTATTCTATTGTAAGGTTGTAAATTGATTTTTTTAATACAAACAATAAATTATAAACTAAATAAGCTTGAATTTTTTAATATCTATTAATTTTTTTACAGTTTATACATATATGATTGGTTTTAAATAGTTACAAAAGGAATTTCACAAAAGTTCTCATTATTTGGACAAACATCAATAAATCAATTATTTAAAATTTAAATTATACATATTTGATACACAGATTAGTGGTGAAGGTGTGAGATAAATTACAATTTATTTACTTGTAAATATTAAATATCAAATTAATAGTCTGGCTTTAAAATTTAAACCTTTAATAAAATAGCTTATATGGAAACTTTTACTCAAACAGTACTCAATTCAGCCGAAACAAACAAATGGTCTGTGATCTACACGAGATCCAGGTGGGAAAAAAAAGTTGATAAACTTTTAAAAGATCAAAACATCAAATCTTTTTGTCCATTAGTTAAAACCAATCGCAGGTGGGTAGACAGAAATAAATTGGTTGAATTACCTTTATTCAGTTCGTACCTCTTTGTTATGGCAGACCCTAAAGAACAGTTAAAGGTGCGTCAAACAACTGGAGTTGTTAATTTCGTAAACCATTGCGGTAAACCAGTTATGGTCAATGACTTAGAAATAGAACGCATTAGAGGGTTAATAAACAATTACCGTGATATCGAAACAGTTAGTTTAACTGATGTAAAGGTTGGTGACACACTTAAAATACAAGATGGATTGCTTTTGGACTGGCAGGGAGAGGTTTTAAAAATACAAGGAAAGTCAGTCGTTATGTTCATGAAGCAACTTAATTGCGCCATCGTGGTAAATACAAACAAAACAACGTTCACAGTTTTATAAAATTAATATCAAAAAAAATACTATTACTGGCTTAATCCCCTTAAAAGCCGAATTCATTCAGACTTACTCTAAACTATCGTATTATGGACAAGCACTATGGGCACATTGTTGAGTTAACTGTAAGAAAAGAAGGATTTAGCATTAGCGAACTTGCAAGGTTATCTCACGTTAACAGAAGATCAGTTTATAATTGGTTTAATCAGAAATATCTGAAAACCGAAATTATTTACCGGATAGGATGTATCCTAAAGCATGATTTTTCTAAAGAATTTCCGGACCTTTTTACCAAGGACGATTTTAAGATAATTAATAGCGTAAAAGCAATAGATACCGCAGACCCAATATTTTGGGAAATGCCTGAACATCATATCTGGAAAGATAAATATATTTCACTATTGGAGCAATACAATAAAATGCTTCTTAATCAAACCGCGCTGAACTTAATATGTGAAGACACGGGTGATGCATTTGATAAATGATCAGGGCCAAAACGGCAACTACCAAATTAAGATCAGGCAAAATTTTTAATCGCTTTTTTTATGATTTTAACAGTCCTCAACGTATTGTTTTGCGTATCATTTTTGCTTTTTGCGTACGTGAACTTAAACGACAATGACGCCTGGTTATGGGTAACAATTTACCTTACGGCCGCAGCATTTTGTGGCTTTGCGGTATTTAAAAAGTATTATCCAATTGGGTACATAGCGGCTACCTTATTTTATATTATTTACGCTTTGTTTTTATTTTTTGATAAAGATGGAGTACGTGATTGGATATTTAAATACAAAAGGCCAAGTATAGTAGAAACTATGCAGGCCACTAAACCTTATATAGAAAAAACGCGCGAGTTTTTTGGATTGCTTATAATCTCAGGGGCATTGTTTCTAAACTATATATTATCAGTTTATAAATAGTTAAACGTTTCGATTATGAACGATTTACTTAAAGAAATATTGGAATATAATTTATCGGAAGAAAAGTTTAATTGGTTCTATGGTCAGGTAAATTTAATGAGCAATGACCCTGATACTATTTTTAAATTTTTCACTAAGGTTCCGCATGTTACTGGAAGAAACAGTTTAGTTGTTACCGAGGAAGACGAAGTTTTGATTTACGTGTTAATGCCTGGCCTCAAATTAACAGATTGGACTATTGACAGATTTTGCCGGGTTATTATTCTTAGTGAATTAAAGTGTGAAAAGAACAGATATATAAATATAATTAATGATCTGTTTAGTTGCGCAGAAATGAATGAATTGGTGGCAATTTACTCTGCCTTCAATTTTTTGGCTTACCCTGAAGAATGGGTTTTAAAAAGTGTAGAAGGCCTTAGGAGTAATATTGGGACTGTTTTGGAAGCTTTAATGTATCACAATCCTTTCCTCACTAAGTATTTAAATGAGCCTGCCTGGAACCAGATGATCTGCAAAGCTTTTTTTACAGAAAAGGATATAAGTAAAGTATACGGTGCTGATAAACGGGCCAATAATACCCTTGCGGTTATGCTAACTAATTATGCAAAGGAAAGGATTGCTGCACAGAGAAAAATCAATGTTCAACTATGGCGGTTTGTATCACCATTTATAGAACAGGGCAGTTTCGAGATAATCGAAACTTTAATAAAAAGCAGCAACGAAACTGAACAAATAGGCTTGTTACTTGCCTGTGCACAAAGTGAATTTATACCGGCAAGACAACTTTTAACCCAATATAAAGAAATTTATAACGCTATTCTTTTTAATAAAATTACCTGGACCAATTTAAATTATCAAGCTTATGTGCTGCAATGATATTCAAACAAATTACAAATTCGAGAGGGTTCAAGTTGACTTTAAAAGTTTAAAAGGCTTTAAGTTTTTCGACCCCCATATACACATGACATCCCGAACAACCGATGATTATCAGGCAATGGCAGATGGGGGAATTGTAGCAATTATAGAACCTGCGTTTTGGTTAGGACAGCCAAGAACTGGTGTTGATAGTTTTAAAGATTACTTTAATAGTTTGATTGGCTGGGAACGCTTTAGGGCATCGCAATTTGGAATAAAACATTATTGTACAATAGGTTTAAACTCAAGAGAGGCGAATAACGAGCCGCTTGCGGAAAAGGTAATGGATCTGCTGCCAAAGATTATTTATAAAGAAGGCGTAGTTGGCATTGGCGAAATTGGTTTTGATGATCAAACGGCTGCCGAAGAAAAATACTTCAGACTTCAACTTGAACTTGCCAAAAAAGCAAATTTACCTGTACAGATACATACGCCACACAGAGATAAGAAAAGCGGGACCACAAAAAGTATGGACATTGTTCTTGAACATTCTCTTTTACCCTCGGCAGTAATTGTTGACCACAATAACGAGGAAACGGTAGAAGAAGTTCTTGACCGGGGATTTTGGGCGGCCTTCACTATTTATCCTTTCACAAAAATGGGTAACGAGCGTATGGTTGAAATTGTAAAACGCTACGGTTCTGAGCGAATTATGATTAATTCGGCAGCAGATTGGGGGATAAGTGATCCATTAGCCGTACCTAAAACAGCTGCACTAATGAAACTAAGAGGAGTAAGTGACGACGATATTGTTGCTGTATGTTATAAAAATGCCATAACTGCCTTTGAACAAAGCGGTCAGATAAAAGAAACAGATTTTATACATCCGGCTGATATTAATCAAACCCTAAAATTCAGCGGTAATACCATATTACGCGGTGGTCAGCAACCAAGAATTGACAAAGAATCAATAATAGTTTACTAATATGAAAAGGTTAAACGGATTTTTAAGATTAACCAGGCCGGCAAATCAAATTACAGCAATAACAGACGTATTGGCGGGCGTTGCCATTGCCACGTTCTTTTTTTCACATACCCAGTTGAGTACATATTTGGTAGAAATAGTTTATTTGTGTCTTTCAACTGTTTGCCTCTACGGAGGTGGAGTTGTTTTTAACGATGTTTTTGATCTGGAAATAGACAGGTATGAAAGGCCCGAACGAGCTTTACCAAGTGGTTTAATTAAAACTTACGAAGCTGTTATATTAGGTTTTATCTTATTTATAACCGGTGTTATACTTGCATTTTTAAATAATCAAATTTCGGGCATCATAAGCTTGTCAATAGTTCTTTTTGCTCTGGTTTATGATAAATGGGCCAAACACAATGTGTTGTTAGGCCCGCTCAATATGGGGATGTGCAGGTGCCTGAATTTAATGCTTGGTGTAAGTATATTACCGGCAGCTATTCAGCATTTTTGGATTTTGGGTATAGTGCCGATAGCTTACATTGCATCAATAACACTAATAAGCAGGGGAGAAGTAAATGGGGGAAAAGCAACTATACTCTATATTGGCTCTATTTTATACTGTTTTGTGGTGTTTTTCTTTTTAATATTTATACTTAAAATAAGCAAAATTTATTGGTCAATTATATTATTGATTTTTTTCTCTATAGTAATATTTAAACCGCTTATCAAAGCAATAATAAACCCCCTTGCCTTAAACATACGCTTGGCTGTTAAAACTGGTATATTATCGCTCATTATACTTAATGCAATATGGGCTGCAGCTGTAAGTCAATGGCTTATTATGATTGTAATAGTAATCCTTTTGCCGGTATCCATACTTTTAAGTAAAGCATTTGCAGTAACCTGATATGGTTGCCGCTTATTTATTTTGTCAACCTAAATTTTTACATAATGGAATTTTTACAACAATCGTTTAGTGTACATTTTGACTACAAAGCCTACTTCACGACTGCACTTTTTGACGTTGAGAATAATTTGTTTTTTAATTTTTTAACAGAAGAACGTGCTGAAATCTTCAATAAAATATTATTTGTTATTGATGCAGGCGTAGTTGAAAACCATCCACTATTACTTGATAGTATAAGGCGATATTTTAACAAATATAATCTTATTGAACTGATAGATGATTTCGTCATCATTCCAGGCGGTGAGATTGCGAAAAACGATCCGCTTTACCTGGCCACAATACTTGAAGCTGTTAACAAGCAAAAAATAGATCGCCATTCATATCTCGCGGCTATAGGTGGTGGGGCCGTTTTAGACTTGGCGGGATTTGCTGCGGCAACTGCTCACCGCGGCATAAAACATATCAGAATTCCAACTACGGTGCTGTCTCAGAATGATTCAGGAATAGGTGTAAAAAATGGCATAAACGCTTTTGGAAAAAAAAATTTCATTGGCACATTTTGCCCTCCTCACGCTGTTTTTAATGACGACCAATTCCTGGATACGCTTGATCAGCGTAATTGGATGGCCGGAGTATCAGAAGCTATCAAAGTGGCTTTGATAAAGGATTCAACCTTTTTTTCCTGGATAGAAAATAATTCGCTTGATCTGGTAAATAGAAATAAGGACGCTATGAACTACTTGATAAAAAAATGTGCAGCTCTGCACTTGCATCATATAGCTGGTTCTGACCCTTTTGAACGCGCATCTGCCCGCCCCTTAGATTTTGGTCATTGGAGTGCCCATAAGATTGAACAGTTAAGTGACTTTGCCATTTTGCATGGTGAGGCTGTAGCCATTGGTATAGCATTAGATGCTACGTATTCATTCATAACAAAAAAATTAACTGAAGATAAGGCAAAAAGAATTTGTGGTTTGTTGTTTAAGCTTGGGTATGATATAAATATGCCTGTTTCTAAAATTAATTCAGAATCATCTCCATTATTGCAAGGTTTAGCAGAATTTAGAGAACATTTAGGAGGAAAGCTTTCTATTCCATTACTATGTGATATTGGGCAGAGTTATGAAACAAATGAAATAAGTAACCTCGCATTGATAAGGGCTAGTTGCTGGTTAAATGAGTGTTATAATGAAAAGGAATTGTTTAAAACGGCAAAACAATGTTGATCAATTCATTCCACCTTTGTTATTGTACAAATATACATGTGGGTAAAAACTGGGAAGAAGACTTTTTGGCTTTAAAAAAATATTTTCCACTTATTAAAGAAATGGTATCTCCAGATGAACCTATGGCGATAGGTTTAAGAGTATCAAATGAATCAAGTAAAGCGCTTGTAGACGAATTTGTAATGGATGAATTCAAATTATGGCTTGCTGAAGTTGATGGGTACATTTTTACAATTAATGGTTTTCCGTATGGTGAGTTCCATAATACGGAGGTGAAAGAAAATGTTCACACGCCAGATTGGACACTTAACGAACGTAAGAACTACACCGTAAGACTATTTAAAATTCTGAGCACTTTGCTTCCTGAGGGTATGGAAGGTGGAATATCCACATCGCCGTTAAGCTACAGGCATTGGTATTTAACAGATAAATTGCTTTACAACGTTGTTGAAAGTGCTACACACAAAATAGTTGAAATCATATTATATCTTATTGAGTTAAGTGCTGTAACAGGAAAAATACTTCATTTAGATATAGAACCAGAACCTGATGGAATTATAGAAAGTGGGGATGAATTTATTCGCTGGTTTGAATTTACACTACAGCCACTGGCTATTCCTGCTATAATGGAAAAGTTTGAGGTTACTTATAATATTGCAAATAGCATGGTTAAAGAGCATCTGCGCATTTGCTATGATGTATGTCATTTTGCCGTGGAATTTGAAGATCACAGCGATGTAATCAACAAATTTTTAACGAAAGGCATTAAGATAGGTAAATTTCAAATAAGCTCTGCATTAAAAGCCTTTTTATCGCCCGATATACGTGAGAGAAAAAAGCTTGCCGATGTTTTTTCGAGCTTCAATGATACTACTTATTTGCACCAGGTAGTTGCGCATAGACTTGACGATCAGTTTATCCGCTATCGCGATTTACCTTATGCATTGCTTGATTATGCAAATCCAACTGTTGACGAATGGCGAGCTCATTATCATGTGCCAATATCTGAGAATATGGACGGAATGATTCAATCAACTCAGGACGATATAATTACAATTCTAACTCTTAATGAAAAGCACAGGTTAACGCAGTTCTACGAGGTAGAAACATATACATGGGAAGTTTTGCCAAAAGAACTGAAGATACCGCTTGAGCAATCTATCAGCAATGAATTACTCTGGGTTGTTAACAAAATAAAAAATCAGGGAAAATGAAAAAAACAGTTGTAATTAACGTTGTGGGTTTGTCTCAGTCGATTATTGGAAAATACACACCTTTTATAACAGATTTTATAAAAGAAAACAGTCTAAGAACAATTATACCGGTATTGCCAGCTGTTACAACCACTGTTCAATCTACTTATTTAACAGGTAAGTTACCGTCAGACCATGGCATAATAGGTAACGGATGGTATGACAGAATTGAGGGTGAAGTAAAATTCTGGAAACAATCAAATAAATTGGTTAAAGCAGAAAAAATTTGGGAAAAAGCAAAGAAACAGAATCAGCAATTTACTTGTGCGAATATTTGCTGGTGGTATAACATGCATACCAATGTTGATTATTCAGTTACCCCCAGGCCAAATTACCTTGCTGATGGCAGAAAAATACCAGACTGTTACTCACAACCCGAAAACCTGAGGACCATTTTACAAAACTGCCTTGGCGATTTTCCTTTATTTAATTACTGGGGGCCTAAAGCAAATATAAAATCATCAAGATGGATTGCCGATGCGGCTATCCTTACAGATCAGTTATATAATCCAACTTTAAGCCTTGTTTACCTCCCTCATTTGGATTACTGTCTGCAAAAAAATGGAGACAGCCAGGAAATTATTAAAACAGATTTGATTGAGATAGATAATGAAGTGAAAAAGTTGGTTAACTATTATGAAAATCAAAATGCCGAAATAATTATCTTATCAGAATATGGAATTGCCCCGGTCTCTCATCCGATAGATATCAATCGGATTTTAAGGCAAGCTGGGTTTTTAAAAGTGAGAATAGAAAGAGGGCTTGAGTTATTAGATACAAGCGCTTCAAATGCATTTGCCGTTGCTGACCACCAGATAGCTCATATATATGTTAAAGAAAATGTTTCAAAACATGAACTAGAAAAGTTGTTTTATATGATACCTGGCATAGAATTCATATTAGATAAAGACGACCAGGTATTGCATAATTTAAACCATGAACGAAGCGGCGATTTTGTGCTTGTTGCAAAACCTGGCTATTGGTTCACATACTATTATTGGCTTAACGATAATGTTGCCCCGGATTTTGCCCGTTGTGTTGATATTCATAAAAAGCCTGGCTATGATCCTGTTGAAATGTTTATGACATCGAAACTTAGGGCGGCTTATAAATTACTAAGAAAAAAGCTGGGCCTAAGGTATGTAATGGACGTCATTCCGTTAAATGCCAAGTTGGTAAAAGGCTCACATGGAAATGTAAATGTTGATAGGATGTACTATCCTATAATAATAAGTTCAGAAAAAAATGTTACCGGAGATATTCAGGCTATAAACGTTTATGATATTATCTGGGATCGCATTTTTCATGAAAAAGATGAGGTAATTAAGAAAACACGACTCTTTGAAATGGAAACAGAAAAATAGTCATTTTTTAAACGTACTTTAATTTAGAGTTATGTGCAGATTATTAATGATTGATGACAATCAATTAGAGCATTTCATAGTCGACAAAATGATTCATAAATATGGATATACCACTGAAATAGATCATTACGAAAATGCTTTGTCAGTCATTAATTTTTTGGATCAAAACCAGCAAAATCTAAATCAATTGCCTGATTTGATTTTCTTAGACCTACACATGGACGGCTGCGATGGATGGCAGTTTTTGGATATGTTTCGTAAAATGAAGTTTTTGGAAGAAAAGGATATTCAGGTTTACATAGTTACGTCGTCGCTGGATATCAACGACATTACAAAGTCTAAAAGTTATCCGTTTGTAAAATCTTATATCATTAAGCCAATAACCAAAGCGATACTCGAGGATATTTTTTCTGATCCGGCGCTTATACATTGATATGTTGAAAGCGACAGGTGCTTATTTGAAAGGTTTATTATGAACAAGTGTGTCTGCATCTTAGCTTTATGTTTAATTATAGGGGTTGGGCATTTTAGTAAAGTTTATGCAAATACCACTAAAAAGGGAAATCTATCATTAAAAAACTTATCTAACGCGTTAAAAAGACACATCGCTTACTTTAAAAAAGGAGAAAATTTTCCACCTATCGCTGGTTTCACTCATACTAACGATGGCGGATGTGCAACAATTCCTATACGATTTAATAACACATCTACCGGTACAGGTCTCACATTTCATTGGGATTTTGGTGATCCTAATTCCGGTAAAAGTGATACATCATCTTTAATTAATCCTCAGCACACATTTATTGGTAATCATGGTAATGGTGTGCAAACATACACCGTAACCCTTATCGCAAGCGCAGATTCCGGAACAGTAAGTAGTACATACACTAGTCAGATCACCCTACAGCAGACACCCAGTACTAATCTGGATGGCTCCGGCGCAATTTATTTTAATAATTTGCCCTATTTCACTTCATGCACAAATCAGCCCTCTCTCTTTCAGTTCACCAACAAGTCAACTACTAATAACGTTGCATATGTCATTAAATGGGGCGACAAAACATCAGATTTTAAAAGCACTAATTTTACAACTATTTCCCATAACTATAATCCGGGTTTTTATACTTTATTTTTTAGCGTTACGGGTTTAAACGGTTGTGTAAATACACAAACATATTATGTGTTTGTTGGGACTGCGCCGCAACTTAACCCGATAAATGTATTAAGCAGCACCATTTGTAACAATCAGCCTTTAACTGTACAATTAAATGGTTTAAATAATAACTCTAAAGGCACAATTTATCAGGTTACTTATAGCGATAGTACCACTGTTAAATATGTAGCACCCTTTGACACTTTAATGCACTATTTTAAAAAAGGTTCTTTTAACCAAGTTGCCAAAATCAACACACAAACATTTAATAATGCTTATTACGCTTCTGTTACAGCATTAAATCCATGCGGTGCTGTTACACTAAACACCGTTCCTATATACGTTTCAGATTTTCAGCCTGCAAATTTTTCAATCAATCCGCAAGTAACAAGCGCTACAGTAAACAATACGGAAACTTTGGTTTATGCTAATAATTTAGGATATACAATAGCGAGTGACGGAACCGCTTCGAAAAATAAAATTGTTTGGAAAATAGCACCATCAACCGGTTATAGTGCTGTTGGTACATTAGGTAGCGATAACGGCAGCAACGATTCGCAGCAATGGATGGGTGGGAATGTTAATCCAACCGTAAATTTTCAAAGGCCAGGAAATTATTCAATTGTTTTGAAGGCAGGCAATTACAGTTGCGGTGCAGATTCCCAAAAAATGTCAATTTGTATTGATAGTATTCCTGTTGCTTCGTTCAAAGCAAGTTCTAACACAATCTGTAGCGGCACTACTGTGCAGTTTAAAAATACATCATCCACGGCCATGTGTGGAATCACACAATATGTTTGGTCGGTTGATCTTGTCAAATCAGATTCTTGTGCAACTACGTCCGGATATGTTTTTACCGATAGTACCGCTATAAATTCTGTAAATCCACAGATTTTATTTACCAATGCTGGTGTTTATAGAGTAGGGTTAATATCAATAAACCCGGATCAGAGTAAATCTGCAATATTTTATCAAAACATAAACGTTTTAAACATACCTCAGGTCAAAATTTCTACAATTGACACGATTTGTTATGGGCAAAGTTTTACACCAAAGGTTGTAATTACCAATTGTCATGCAGATACAATCAAATCGTATCAATGGTCATTTGCGGGGGGAGATCCGTTATCTTCAACTTCAACTACACCCAATGTAAGCTTTAATACCGTTGGGTTACATAAAATAAAGGTAATCACAAATTCCACCTGCAGTTTTAGTACTGATAGTGTTAATGTTTATGTAAACCCCAACCTTGCTGTGAAAAGCCCCGGGGATAGAATTCTTTGCAGCACAACAACTATGGATACCGTTTATTTCCAAGCAAGCTTACCCGGTGAAAACTTCCGGTGGCGTAACGATAATCCGGCTATAGGCTTAGATACCTCCGGTAAAGGTAAATTTATCGCTTTTGTTCCAATGAATAAAACTAATTCAAGTTTGACTGCAAATATTACTGTAATTCCTTTTTTTAATAATTGTGATGGGCCATCCGTATCCTTTTCGATAACAGTTTTGCCTTTTCTTAACAAACCTGCTGTTACTTCGCCGTTAAACTTATGCCTTAATAACGTAGCAGATACTTTACACGCTATCACAGCAACTGGAAATAAGTTAATATGGTATGCCGACAGTACATTGAGGAATAAATTAGCTGGAGCCCCGGAGCCACCCACAACTGAGGCACAAACTTTAACATATTACGTTACACAGGCAAACATATTAGGGTGCGAAAGTGAGAAAAGCAGCATAGTAGTTATTGTAAATCCTCCCATCGAAAACAACACCATAACCAGTGATCAAAATTTATGTTATGCCCAATTGCCTCAAACACTAACATCGGCAACAGCAATAAAAGGCGGCCGAAATAATTATAGCTATCAATGGCAATTATCTACAGATAGCGGTAAAACTTGGAGAAATGCTCAAAATGGGAACTCTGAAAATTATGACCCCGATATTTTTGCAGGCTTAGAGAAATTTAGGCGGCTGGTAAGCAGCGGTTCATGCAGTAGTACATCTAATGAGGTATCAATAAGCATTGAAAATGAGATTGCCGGTTTTAACATATCTGCTAATAATCAGTTTGTTGCAAAAAATACAATACCGCAGATAATAAATGGAAATGTAGCCTCGGGTGGAACGGGAGCATTTTCTTATCAATGGCAAATTTCTCTTAATAATTTAAACTGGACAGATATAGCCGGGGCAAATAATATTAGCTATCAGCCGGGGGCTGCACTATCAAATGTTTTTTACAGGAGGATAACCACCAGCGGAATGTGTTTCGCTGTTTCATCATTTGTAGAAATAATCTTAAAGAATGATGTAGTAATACCTAATGCCTTTACACCGAATGGCGATGGGATAAATGATGTCTGGAACATAAAAGGCTTTGAAGATGACCCCACCGTTCATCTTATGGTTTATAACCGTTACGGAAGCAAGGTTTTAGATGAAAGGGACAAGTTAAACCCCTGGGATGGTACCTATAATGAAAAGAAATTGCCTCCTGGAACTTATTATTATGTTCTTTTTTCAAAGGATTATAAAACCAGCGGTTACGTGGCAATTATTTATTAAAAATGCGGGGATATAAAAAGTTGCTGCTTACGTGCAAACTCTAATAATTGTCTCATCATTACACAATAGGTTATACATCAAAGCAAATGATTTTCTTTTAAGCGGCAGTTGGCTTATAATTGTCCTGTAATAACAATTACCCCCAGGTTTCTGGTTCAGCCTAAAGCGTTTAACTTTTCAATGTAATTGAGTTGGCGTAGCTGTATTTAGAATATTCAATATGCAGTTTGTGCATTTATTTCAACGCCTTCATTCATCCGACATTGATTTGGTTAACAGAATTTCTGATTCTTTAACAAAAGCATATGATCCTGCTTTGTCAAATTTTTTTATATACCAGGAACAGTGTTTCAAAAGTTATTTGAGGATAATTATTGCTAACCCGTCAAATTATTTATTTTATGTTATAAGCAATTTATCTCAAAAATTAATAGGCTTTGTGTTCTTTGAAATTAAAGGCGATACGCTGTCGTTAAAAAATATCATTATTGATCACGAGTTTACAGGCTTTAACATAGCACGCGACTTGTTCTTAGAATCCTTAAATATTATAAAAGGTGAAAATCCTTACTTAATTAACCTTAATACAGAAGTGTTTGAAAAAAATGCCGGTGCTTTAAAATGGTACAAAAGTATAGGAATGCAGGAAGAGCATCATTTGTGCTGGTATGATATTACGCATCTTTTTAGTAATGCACCGCCAGCAGCACTCGAGACCAACATTGCAACAGAAATTAAAACCGAAGTTGATGGGTTTGGTTTTACGCAATTGCTTTATAAAGAACAGCAGATAGGTTCGCTTGTAAATAAACGTTACTTAGTAATAAACGCAGAACTGACAACATCTTTACTGCAGCAGATACGAGAGTATTTTAAATTTGATAAACCCAAATCCGCTTGCCTAATCAGTAAACATTCCTTTGATCTTAATTTGATAGACAGATCTGTCACTTTATCTGCCAATTTTGAAAACATACGAGTTAACAGGGACTAAAACAACATTTAAAATCTAAATCTATATTACTAGTTAAAAATTAGATCATGAAAAAAATCTACTTGCTGTTTCCTGCTATTTTATTATTGACGATTTCCTTTTGCCAGGCCAAAGTCAATAATAGTGAGAGAGAATTAAACACAGCGCCAGCCGATACGTGCGCACCATTGAGCACTTTGCCATGTTCGGCACTTGCAGTAGCACTGCCTTATTCGTTATCATTTAATGCCTCAGTTTCAGGAACACTTGCCGACAAAAATGGCGCCGGTACAGGTTTTACCGTCGCCGTTCCTTATTCCGGAACTCGCCTGCCTGCAGATGGTAGCCCTTCTGTTCCGGCGGTACCGGGATATCAACCTGCAAACATCACTGCGTCCGGTGGTACACTTAAATTAATTGCAAATAAAGGGATCGATTATTTGACGAACAATAACCAGATAAATATTTTGGGGGTTAAGGTGCTTCAAAGCGGAATATTCTCTATAGAAGTTTCTTTAGTCAATCCCATAAATGGAACATCTTCCCAACAAGGGGGCATCTGGTATGGTTTAAACGATCATACTTCTATAAAATTAGATATCTCTGGTAATAAGGTAGAACTACGCCGTGAATTTAACGACATATCAAGTAACGTTGTAGGCACCGCCAACACCGATCAACGCATTACTGCTGCAATATCGAATTTAAATGCCAAAACAGTTAGGCTGCGTCTAATGATTGATTCTGCAAATAATACCGCAGAAGGATTTTATTCAACAGATAATGGTAATACCTACACCAGTACCGGTGCAGGATATCCATCCTCATCTATCAACATAGCGGGAATGGGCTTAACTGGAGTTAGTGCTTATGCCGCTATTTACGCAACCTATAGAAATGCAACTACGCCCGCAACATATTCGTTTCAAAACTTCAGTGTTTACGATAGCCCTGAAGGTGCTGCTTCTGTTTTAAAATTTTCAAGCGATAGTTTAACTTACACAATTTATAAAAGTGGGATGGTAGCATCGCAGTCTGTTAATTTAACCGCTTCTGTAGGACACCCGTCGGTACGTTTTACTGCGGTTAATGCACCTTGGCTCGTATTGCCTGCCGCAGGGACTGGTACAATTAATTTTGGCAGCACCAATATAAATACAAGTTTAACGCCAGGTACTTATAAGGGTTCTATAATAGCGAGCGCTACCGGCTACAAGTCTGACACGTTAGGTATAAGGCTTATTATTGTAGATGGAATTGCTACAGACCCATTTTATGTTAATTTTTCCGATCCTAATACTGTTCCTCCAACAGGTTGGCTACGCGATTACGGACAGGCATATGGCCCCCGGAGCGGATTATACCAGTCTACCGGATTACAATACGGGTGGAAAAAGCGCTCTGACGGAACAGCCTTGAATATCACCGGAAATGGTTTTAACCGCAATACACCTGAAGATGTAACGCAATCCACGTTGATATATATGCAAGCGAATAATTTAAGTGGCACCTTTTCTGGTACCAAAACGCAGGCATATTGGGAAATGCGGCTACCAAACGGAACATATGATATTAACGTATCGGTTGGGGATGGCGCCGTTAACAGCGAAACTCAAAGTGATAATTTGAACGTTGAAGGCGTAAAAGCCATAAGCGGTTTTGTACCATCGGGCAGTGCCGGTTCACCGAGCAGGTTTAAACAGGTAACAGTGAGGGTTCCCGTATCAGACGAGCATTTAACGCTCAACGCCGATGGTGGGACTGATACCAAGATAAATATTGTTCAGATAACGCCCGTAAGTATAGCTCCCTATATCGGCTTCTCATCTACAGTACAAGACCTTATAATACAAAAGGGCAGTACAACAGCAAAAAAATTTATGTTAAATGTAGGTAATTCTGCCAACGCTTCCATCACATATAGTATTGCGGTAACTTATGGCACTGGTGCAAGCGGATGGCTTACTTGCAGCACTTCTGTAAAAGGAGTGATGCCGCTGCTTACAGTTGATTACACAGCTGCAAATAAGTTACCTATTGGTATTTATACAGCAACAATAAGAGCTTATGCAACAGGTTACACAGATCTTTATACCAATATCCAAATCAGGGTTATAGATAAGGCTTCGCCTTACGTAATATCCGCAACTCCGGCTAACGGTACATCAGATAATGATCTTGGTACATTAACTATAGCTGCAAATAATCTGAATGTTCCCGCCGTTACCGGTTATAAAGGCGGTGTAGATAACAGTACAATTACCAATAGCACAGTGCAGCTTTATGCGCTTATTGATACATCATCAACTCTTGTTCAGGGCGTTGTGCAAGGAACAGGTGGCGGCGACGCGATAAGTTTTTCACCCTTGGCATCTTTATCACCAAATACTACCTATAAGTTCGTTATCACCAGCGGTGTAAAGTCATATAGCGGGGCATCTTTTATACCATTTAGTTCCACTTTTACAACCGGTGCTACACCTGTTGATACAACAAATAAATTAAATGCGCAGTTTTCAAAAACTCCTATAACCGGTACGCAGGGAAAAAACTATACCACACTTAAAATTGGGCCGGATGGTAAACTTTATGCTTTAAGATTAGATGCGAACATAGAACGATGGGACATTAATCATGCAGATGGTAGTTTGAGTAATATGCAGCTTATTAGCACAATTACAAAAGTTTACGGCGCACAATCTGCCGTAGGTATCACATTTGACCCATCTTCTACAGCAACTAATTTAATTTGTTATGTGAGTCATTCAGCTTCAGGTTTAACAAATGCACCGGCATTTAGCGGAAGCGTCTCTAAACTTACCGGAGCAAATCTGGATACCGAACAGGAACTTTTGTCTAAGTTGCCGCGTTCAACCCGCGATCATATGTCAAATACATTGGCATTTGGCCCTGATGGCGCACTTTATCTATGCCAGGGAAGTAATAGTTCTGCAGGAGCATATGATCCCGATTGGCAAAGGGCAGAAAGCCTTCTTTCAGGCACGGTTTTAAGAATAGATTTAACCAAGTTAAACAATCTTACCTTACCCTTAAATTTACAAACCACATCTACTCAGAGCGTAATAAATGCAGCGCCATCAAATTCAATGTTAATGAGCGATGGTACCTATAACCCTTACAGTTCAGTATCGCCTGTTACCATTTACGCATCTGGTGTACGTAACGCATTTTGCATGGTTTGGCATAGCAATGGGCAATTGTACTTGCCAACTAATGGATCAGCGGGCGGTGGTAATTCGCCTGCTTCAGTAGCAGGCACCCGCAGGCCCGACGGGACATTCTATAACGGCCCCGTTATTCCGGCAACTACAGGCGTACAAGTTCAGCTCGATTGGTTATTCAGGGTTAATCCGTTAAAAGGTGTTGGTTATTACGGCCACCCAAATCCGCTAAGGGGCCAGTATGTGGAGAACAGAGGCTATTTGGATAATCCGTTGTATGCAACAAATGTAGTGGCAGACACTGCTTACCGTGGATATGCTTACAATTTTGGGCTAAACCACTCACCGGATGGCGCTATTGAATATAAGAGCAACACCTTTAATGGCGCTCTCAAAAATAAATTATTGGTTTGCAGATTTAGCGGCGGCGGCGATATAGTGGTTATGGAACCCGGATCGTTAGTGAAAGTGCCATCAATCACGGCAACGAGCAACGATAAAATATATGATATAGTTAAAGTTACAAATGGATCTGCAAACGATGGCCTGGTAGGAATGTCGGGATTTGCAAACCCTTTAAATTTAGTTGAAGATACCACTAACGGGAATATATATATAATTGAATATAATTGGAATAACAACCCGAATCTTGTATCACAAATTACACTATTGCAAGTAAAATCTACGAATACTGCAGTCAAACCATTAATGGCTGTTAACGCAAACAAAGCTGCAGATCTGGATGGCGTTATTAGCTATCAGAATTATGATGTAACGGTAGCAAATAGGGGAGACGGTACTCTAAAAATAAAAAATATAGTGCTTGTTGGGCCGGATGCAGATCAATTTAACATACAAGGTATCCACTTGCCTACAAAAGATAGTTTACTGGTAATTAGAAAGAACTCGCTTTTATCTTTTACAGTTAACACGCCTGCAAGCGTAACTAAAATGCGGAGTGTTAAATTAAGAGTGACAAGTATAGATGATTCTGTAAAGGAAGTGTTGTTAGAGCTGCATCCCGATGGTGCCATTAATTCTTCGCAAATGGTTGATAGTATTGCTTTGAAAATAGGTTCGGGCGACACCACTCATACAATGAATTTATATCCAAATCCTAATTCGGGCACGCTTTTACACATCCAGTTAAAGAACTTCAAAAAACAGGAGGAAGTTACCATTTATCTTTATGACATGATGGGTAAAAAAATAACATCAACGGTTGTAAGAACTGATTTGGAAGGTGGATATAATACAGCTATTAATTTACCAAAATCAAGCTATGTTAGCTTTTATATCGTAAAGGCGATTGCAGCATCTGGCAGCAAAGAGGCGAAGGTAATGGTCAATAGGTAGTACTGTGTTATTACCGAATTCAATTTAAAATTTATGAGAAAGATTATTATAGGAGCTATTTTATTCCTGTGCTTTATAGGGTTGGAATTTACCGGATACATTTTTTTTGTTGGAAGTGCAAGCGCCGGATATAAAAATAACCTAAAAAGGCACGAAGAGAAAATGGTTGTTATATCAAAACCTGTTGTTATCACATCCCTGAAAATTAACTTCCAAAGCCAATCATCAAAATCACCGGTGGGGTGGATATCTGATTATGGTTTACCATTTGGCGAGAAACCCGGTATATTTCAAACCGGTAAGCTTTATTATGGGTGGAAAAAACGAGCCGATAAATCGCCATTGGATTTGAGTAAGAATGCCAGGATCAGAGATTTTCCAGATGATATTCTGCTTGATGGTTTGGTACATATGCAAGCAAATGATATAGGCTGGCAAAACGGAATGTTTAAGGGTACCAAAGTAGAGGGGTATTGGGAAATTAAAGTTTTGAATGGGCAATATGATGTTGTTGTGACTGTTGGAGATGGTTTTGCAGGTAAGACTAAAGAAAAAGATTGCATAAATATAGAAGGTAAAAAGGTAATAAAAGACTTTGTACCACTTGGTAAATTAGGTAATTATGGCCGCTTTAAATCTGTTAAGGCTCGTATAAACGTAACAGATGGTTTTTTAACAGTTACTGCTGATGGTGGTATAAATACTAAAATAAATAACATTGAAATAATTCCGGTTAGTATTTATCCTTATGTTTATTTGAATATACCAAATGCTAATTTGCTGGTTACAAGACAAGATACTTCAGACCTTACCCTTGCAATCGGTTTAAAAAAATCGGTTGATAAAAATGTAAGCTACAAACTACATTTAGATTATGACGGCGCAGGCACTAACTGGTTACATTTGATTGCCGATAAAAAGAGTGACACAGATAAGCTGGTATTTGACTATTCTGAAACGAAAAAATTACCAGTCGGATCTTACATCGCTAAAATTAGCGTTTCTGCTCCGGGCTTTAACAGCCAGCAATTAGATTTACAGGTACGAGTGGTTGATGCATCAAAGCCTTACGTTATATCATCGTCTCCGCTTAATGGAAGCGTGGATGTAAATATTAACACAACAAGTATAGCGGCTAACAATTTACACATTCCGGCTTTGCAAAACGTAAAAGGAGGTATTGATAATAGTACTATTAAAAGTGAAACTGTAAAGCTTTTTAAAGAAAGCAACGGCTCTTATGTTGAAGTAAAAGGTGTAGTACAGGGCACTGGTGGTGGTGATGCAATAAGTTTTTCTCCATCCGGCGCATTAGATCCAAATTCTAACTATAGATTCCTTATAACAAGTAACGTAAAATCATACAGCGGGGCACCTATAGAAAGGTTTGAAAGTAGTTTTACTACAGCTACGATACCGAGAGACTCAAGCAAAAGTTATAATGTTCATTTTACCAAAATTCCTGTTCTTGGTACTCAAAATAAGAATTACACTACATTAACCTTCGCTCCGGATGGTAGACTATATGCCCTTCGTATGGATGGTATAATAGAACGATATGATGTAAACCATAAGACGGGTGAGCTTACCGGGCAAAAAATGATAAATACACTGGTTAAAAAGTATGGTAAACGAACTGCAATAGGTTTAACTTTTGATCCGTCGTCTACTCCGCAAAATTTAATAGCGTGGGTAACGCATTGTTCAGATGGGTTAAAAAGTGCCCCGCCCTTTGATGGGAATATCTCAAAACTAACAGGTAACGATTTATCTGCCGAGCAACTTGTTATAACCCGGCTGCCGCGTTCAACCAGAGACCATATGGTTAACAGTGTTGTTTTTGGGCCAGATAAAGCCATGTATATAGCGCAGGGAAGCAACAGCTCTGCCGGTGCTTTTGATAAGGGCTGGCAGCGTGAAGAATCATTACTTGCCGGTACTATTTTAAGGCTGGACTTGGAAAAACTGAAAAATATTAAACTCCCATTAAATGTAGAAACAACCGAAAATCAAACAGTTATTAATGAGGCGCCTGCTAACAGTATGCTCATGAGGGATGGAAAATATAATCCATATAGTAGCAAGTCTCCGTTAACGATTTATGCATCGGGGGTAAGAAACGCTTATGATTTGATATGGCATAGTAACGGCCAATTATATATACCAGCTAACGGATCGGGGGGCGGTGGGAATTCGCCCGCCTCCGTTAAGCATACCAGGCGGCCCGATGGAAGTTTTTATAATGGGCAGGATATTCCGGCTACCAATGGTGTTCAGGTTCAGCACGATTGGCTTTTTCGAGTAAACCCATCAAAACCTTGCGGATATTTTGGTCATCCTAATCCATTAAGAGGTGAGTATGTGGTAAATAGAGGTGTTGTTGATAACCCGTTATATTCCCAGGGAGTTAAGCCCGACAAAAATTATCGCCCGGCTGCGTTTGATTTTGGGCTTAACCATTCTCCCAATGGTGTGATAGAGTATAAAAGTAATGCTTTCAATGGCGTTTTAAAAGGAAAACTACTTGTTTGCCGGTTTAGCGGCGGCGGGGATATTATGGTATTAGAACCAGGTTCGTTAAAAAAAGTTAATCTTAAAACAGGAGAGAGCGATCATATATATGATATTGTAAACACTGAAAGAGGATCAGGAAATTCTGGTCTCACGGGGATGTCAGGATTCGCCAACCCGCTTGATTTAGTAGAAGACCCTGTAAATGGTAACATTTATATAAGTGAGTTTAATTGGAACAACAATCCTAACCTCATTTCTCAAATAACTTTGCTTAAAGTTAATGAAGTACCGGTTAAACAATATGCTATAGCCAAAAAGCAATCAATCAAGATTCATTAAATTATTCTTATCAATTAGAATCTTAGTAGCCATTTATGCCTTTTGGCATTCAATTCATTTTATACAAATCCCTCAAATTTACAGTTTTTTACATTTTTTTGAACACACTGATAATGAGTAGTTTAAAAGAAAATCAAAAATGTATTATTGGTGTGACAATCAAATTTACTTGTAGGCACATTAATCAGAAACTTAACATATTATTTAAATAAAACCATTTAAATGGAAAAAATTTTAAAATCGATAGTAATTAAGGTTGTTTTGATAGTAGCGATAATATGTTTCGCTTGCTGTGAGTGCACTTTTGCCGCAATTAAAGTGTTTAATGCAAAGCGTGAAGTTGTGGACTTTCAAACTATCAGTTATGTATTTATTCCGTCCACATCGAAAGCGCCAACGGGTTATGTTGCAGATAACGGGCTGGCCTACAATACAACAACCGGTTATGGATGGATAAATCCAAGCACAAAAGCACCCCAGGATATGACTGCCAGTATGAGAATTCGCACCGGAAGCAGCGCAGCATATTTACTTGGCACAGCTCAAATGCAGGCAACAACCAACGGACAAGTTCCCGGAACCTGGGAATGTGCTGTTCCAAACGGTACTTACAGGGTAACCGTTAGTGCGGGCGATGAAGGGTACTATGACAGTGACCATGAAATTAACGTAGAAGGCTTACCGGTTATAGCCGACCTGGTTACATCAGCCAGCGCAAAGCATAAGATTGCAACCTGTGTTGTACAGGTGAGCGATGGTAAACTTACCGTAGATGCAAGCGGTGGTGTAAATAGCAAGATCAACTATATTACAATTGCAGCAGCAACAACAGTTACAGATACCACAGCGCCAACGGTAAGCGTCAGGCTGGCTGGCACCCAACAATCGGGCGGAGCCTACTCACCGCAGGTACAGGTATTTGCAACAGCAACGGATGCAGGGAGCTCTGGTTTATCTGCATTTCAGTATTCGCTAAACAACGCAGCCTTCCAGGCTTATACGCAACCGTTTACGGTTCAAACCGGAGGCACTTATTCGTTATTGGTAAAAGCAGTTGACGCAAATAACAACACGACGACATCTGCACCTGTGTCGTTTACTGTTGCTGGAACTACTGTACCTGCGGGTTTTCAAACTATCAGTTATGTATTTATTCCGTCCACATCGAAAGCACCAACGGGTTATGTTGCAGATAACGGGCTGGCCTACAGTACAACAACCGGTTATGGATGGATAAATCCAAGCACAAAAGCACCCCAGGATATGACTGCCAGTATGAGAATTCGCACCGGAAGCAGCGCAGCATATTTACTTGGCACAGCTCAAATGCAGGCAACAACCAACGGACAAGTTCCCGGAACCTGGGAATGTGCTGTTCCAAACGGTACTTACAGGGTAACCGTTAGTGCGGGCGATGAAGGGTACTATGACAGTGACCATGAAATTAACGTAGAAGGCTTACCGGTTATAGCCGACCTGGTTACATCAGCCAGCGCAAAGCATAAGATTGCAACCTGTGTTGTACAGGTGAGCGATGGTAAACTTACCGTAGATGCAAGCGGTGGTGTAAATAGCAAGATCAACTATATTACAATTGCAGCAGCAACAACAGTTACAGATACCACAGCGCCAACGGTAAGCGTCAGGCTGGCTGGCACCCAACAATCGGGCGGAGCCTACTCACCGCAGGTACAGGTATTTGCAACAGCAACGGATGCAGGGAGCTCTGGTTTATCTGCATTTCAGTATTCGCTAAACAACGCAGCCTTCCAGGCTTATACGCAACCGTTTACGGTTCAAACCGGAGGCACTTATTCGTTATTGGTAAAAGCAGTTGACGCAAATAACAACACAACGACATCTGCACCTGTATCGTTTACTGTTGCTGGAACTACGGCACCTGCCACAAAAAGTACCGGCGGCTATTTAGCTTTACAAAATCCAAATGTGTTTCCATCTAATGACCATTTGGCATTTTCTTACCTGCAAACTCCATGGCGCAGAACATCACCGGATACAACTCCTTATAATGCCAATCATAACATTATAAAGTTACGTATCAATAATGAGGGTGCCGGTAAATTAACTGTCAATAAATTGACGCTATCTGCTCCTGCAGCATGGAAAATCCTTGCTATAAATACAGATTCTACTCTGCAGTTACCCATAACGTTAAATAGCGAAGCTTACGCAGATGTAAGCATCGAGTTTGATGCCAAAAATGCAGCGTCTCGCGTTAAAATATTTCATGATACATTATACATCGCTTCAAACGATAGCATTGCCCCGCTTAAAAAAGTAATGCTCGACGGTTTGTGGCAGTTACACGGCGAAGGCTTGACAGAACCCTGGGCACAGGAAATTTTAGATCTTTACGATTTCAAAACCAATACGGGTTATGATCATGATGACAATGGATTAAAGGGATCGGCAGTTGTGCCAAATTCAAGCGAAGTGGCTGCAAGTTATTTTGTTCAGGCCGATCCAAGTAAACCGGTTACTGTTTACGAAATTGCACAATATCACGGTTGTTGTAATGCAGTTACACCATTTACATATTATGTAAAAGGATCAACAACGCAAAAAACGCTTTTCACTACAAATAATCTTGATGGTCAATCGGTTTTGCCTCGAGAAATTGCTTCAAATACTTTGCTTTCAAGAGGAACTTTTAGCAGTGACGCTCCGTTTGGCTTCACATCAGATCAGACAAGTTTTTCTGACAGAACCAAAAATTACCAAGGAAAAATTGGAATGCGCTTTTGGAAAGTACTTGATGCTAACGGCAAGATTGTTCCTAATGCAATATTAGCAGGTGTGGATTATCTTGGTACTCAGTTTAGCAATGGTGATTATCAGGACGACGTTTATTACATAGATAATGTAAAACCCGACTCAGGCTCTGTATTTTATTCAACATTAATAGCAACGCCTGCTGATGTAAATTTTTCTTCGGTGCTTGTGGGTGCTACCGGTGCATCGTCTGTAAACCTTCTTAATTCCGGCATGACATATCCCGGAGGAGGAGCTGACCCTGCTATTACAATTAAAAGTATTACGATTGTTGGCCCTAATGCAAGTGAGTTTTCCATTGGCAAATTAGCATCGTCTACTATAAACGTTCAAAGCAGCACAAATTTAAGTCTCAATTTTACTCCCCAATCTTTGGGCATCAAAAATGCTGCTTTAATGATAGATTATGGAAATACAACGCCGTTGCGTGTTCCGCTTTATGGCATTGCAAATACTGCAGCATCTACAGTTAATATAGTAAAGCGTTATAAGGGTGGATCAGACGTTGATTTACATATATCAAACTTGCTATGGTCGTCTGATAAATCAATACGGCAAGGTTCTATTAAATTAGATATGCAAACGATCAAGTCTGAAGTTGCGGGCACTGTAGCAGACTCACTTTATCAAACTTATCTATCCGCCGCCACAAATCTTGCTGTTACAAGTCTGCAAATCCCTGTAACAAACGGAAATTATATGGTGCGAATGCATTTTGTTGAAAATTATTATACAACCGAGTCTCAGCGAATATTTAATATAAACATTGAAAATCAGCCGGTGTTAAATGACTTTGATATATTTAAGGAGGTTGGATATCGTTCTGCATTAGTTAAAGATTTTAATGTTACAGTTGCAGATGGTAACTTGTCAGTAAAGTTTACGCCTACCGCCAACAGGTTAGCCTTAGCGGCTATTGAAATTTACCAGGCTGTTCCTGTTACTAAAACTATGGCTGTGCTGGCAAGTACCCCTGCTAATGCCGTTACCGATTCTCTAAGTAAAAACAGTGCCTCGGTAACACAGGTATACTTGTTTCCAAACCCTGGGGACGGAAATAACATAAATCTTAATGCTTCGAAATTTGCGCCGTTTGAAAAGGTAAACTACACACTTAGTAACATGTTTGGCTTGCCAATTTTAAAAGGTTCTTTCATGGCAGATGTATCTGGTTCTGCTGTTTTTAAATTGAATCCTGTTTACAAGCTTAATAAAGGTATATATGTTGTTAATACCTTCTCTTCTTCCGGTAATTTTAGCTCTAAGCTAATTGTACAATAAGCAAATATTTGTGTGAAATGGCTGCGCTATGACGGGCACATTTCACACAATTACTCGTTAACTGCTCAACATTTCAAACCAGGTTAATCATTAAGTTTTTATTTTAATATTTGTTGTGTAGATACTGGTTAGATAAGGCGTTCAGCAACATCAACCCTATCTATTCCTTAAAAATTCACCTGCTGTAAGCGGGAAAAGCGAAGCTTATAATCTCACTTCAACTTATTAAAAAATGAGATTTAACATCTCAAACGCTACCTCATCTACCTGATATTTTCACCTTTATTAACTCAATCCTTGTTATGATTACAAAATTTATTTTAAAAACGCGAATCATCGTCGCGCTTGTTATCTTATTGTTTTTAATGAACGCCTGTCAGACATCGAGAAGGCTAAAGTATTTTCAGGATCTTCCGGACACACTGAGTACTATGGTTCAGATCGGTTCATCAAAATTTACTGAACCAATTATACACCCGGACGACATATTATCAATAAACGTAAATACAACAGATCCAACAGCCGGCCAGCCGATAAACGCCAGGAACGGCGTTAATTTAAGCGTAGGTATTAACAACCAAACGGGCGCCAGTGGAACCGGAACCGGTTATCTTATTGACAAAGACGGTTACACAGAAATTCCAATATTAGGCAAGGTTCATTTAGCTGGTTTAACCACAACACAAGCCAAAGAGGCCGTAAGAACAGTTGCTAAAGTTTACTTTAAAGATCCAATTGTTGATGTTAGGTTTTCAAACTTTAAAGTAACTGTTTTAGGAGAGGTAAACCGCCCGGCATCATACATAATGCCTAACGAACAGGTAACGCTGCTTGATGCCATTGGTTATGCCGGCGATATGACAATTTATGGAAAGCGCGAAAATATATTATTGCTTCGACGGTCTACAGAAGGTAAAAACTACACGGTAAGGCTTAATATGAAAAGCAAAAATGTAGTTAATTCTCCGTATTTCTTTCTGCATCAAAATGATGTTATATATGTAGAACCACGCAGAACAAGGCAGGATAATAATAACGAGAACAACGTTGTGAAATACTTAACCTTGGCAGCTACCTTAATTACAGCAATAGTATTAATACACCATTATAAATTCTAAAAAGGAGAGGTTACACAATCAGCTTAACGTTTATTGATTATTTAAAAAAAGAAAAAATGAATTTAGAATTAGAATCCCAAAAAAACAAAGGCATTAAGTATTACAAAAAGTTGCTGCTGCGTAACTGGAAAATGTTTACTATATGGATGCTGGTGTTTATAGGGCTTGGTGTATTGTTTATACTGATAGCTCCGCCGCAATATCTTATAAGCAGCGCAATTGTTGTAGAGGCTCAGCCAACGCCCACAGATCCTTCATCTAATTTTTCCGGTGGCCTTACGTCAGTATTGTCAAGCAATGAAAATTTGAAAAACGAAGGTGATGTATTGCGCACCAGGTATCTGATACAGGAAACTGTTAGTGCATTGCACCTGAACATAAAAATGTTTTCAGGAAGCGGCATTTTTTCAACAGAAATATACAATGAAGCGCCATTTACTGTTAAGATCAGCAAATTTCGTGTCGATACTTTGAAAAAGAGAGATTTTAAAATCGAAGTGATAAGTCCCAGCACTATCCATGTATCAAATTCTGACGAAAAACTCGACACATCCATCACTTTTAACAACCCTGTTAAAACCGGACAGTACACTTTATTGATAGAGAAAAAGCCATCTGTAGCAATAATACCAGCTATTTACTCTACGAGGATTGTATCTGAAGACGATGAGATAGCAGAACTTGCAAAAAATTACGATGCGGAATTTTCTGATAAAACAACATCTGCTGTAGATATTACACTTTATTATCCAAATTCTAAAAAGGGCGAAGTAATTATAGATCATCTAATGCATCAATATCTTAAAGATGACATAGCATCAAAAAAGCGTGTTGTTGACAGCATGCTGAAATTTATAAATAGTCGTATAGTTTCTGTAGGGGCAGAGCTAAATGGTATTGAGAAAAACTTTGAACAATACAGAAGTAACAACAGCATTGCTGATCTTGACGAACAATCTAAAACTATAGTTGGTAATGCTAACAATTACTATAATCAGCAGCAAAACCAGGAAATTCAGCTGGCTATTATCAGGCAGCTTGAGAAATATTTAAAGGATCCGTCAAGCAAACAGGTTATTCCGAGTTCTTTAAGCATCCAAGATGCGTCGTTCACTACTGCGCTTAATGATTATAATGCCATGATAGTGCAGCGCCAGGGAAAATTGTTGTCATATACCGAAAGCAGCCCTATAATTCTAAATATTGATAAGCAAATATATGTAGCCAGGGAAAACCTATTGCAAAATATAGAAGTGTATAAACAAGGTATGGAACTTAAGAGTGCCCAGCTTGGTAACCAGAACGCTTTGTTTAATTCGTCTCTAAAAGGTGTTCCGGGAAAGCAGCGCGCTATGCTTGATTACGGGCGCCAACAGGATTTAAAGCAACAGCTATATATGTATCTGCTTCAAAAACGTGAAGAAACTGCATTGGCAAAATCATCAAATATCCCAACCTCACGTATCATTGACCCTGCTAAAAGTACTAAAGAACCAGCTAAACCTATGAAACCGCTTGTCTTTTTGCTGGCTGGTTTGTTGGGCTTCATCGTGCCATTTGGTTATTTAAATTCTAAAACAGTTCACAAAGCACGTATCAATTCTGAAGAGGATATTGAAAATTTAACAGATATTTCTATCATCGGTAAGATAGGGCACTCTAAAGTTTCAAACAAAATCCTGCTCGAAAACACTACCAGATCTGCCATTACGGAAAGCTTTAGAACATTAAGGACAAAAGTGCAGCACATCCTTGATTCTGAAGATACCAAAGTTATAATGGTAACGTCAAGCGTAAACGGCGAAGGTAAAACGTTTATTAGTGCTAACCTGGGTCACATACTTGCCAAAGCCGATAAAAAAGTGCTTTTGATGGAACTTGATCTTAGGAAGCCTAAGTTGTCGGGTATGTTCAACTACTCTAATACCAGTCCTGGCTTTTCAGACTTCATGGATGGTTCTGCAAGTATAGGAGACATAATAATGCCTACTGAATTGAGTGAAAATTTGTTTTTAATCACTGCCGGGCCTATTGTTTCTAATGCAAGCGAGATGCTAATGAGTAAAAGAACAAAGCATCTGATAGACAGTTTAAAAGCACAATTTGATTATATAATTATCGACAGTTCGCCTGTAGGTTTAGTATCAGATGCTTTAATAATTGAAAAATATGCCGACATGACTATATACATATGCAGGCATAACTATACCCATACCGATCAAATTGACATTGTTAATCAATTAAAATACAATGACAAAGTTGAAAATATGTACCTGGTTATAAATGATGTAGACTTTGCTAAGACAGGTTACTTTGGATACGGTTACGGCCTTGGTTATGGAGAAACCAAAACCCGCAGAAAATAAATTCACTAATTGAATTATATACCAGATAGCAATAACATCATGGATTATATTAATAATTGGAACTGGCGACGGTATGGTATAAGTGACTTGAAAAGTATTTTTGTAAGGAATTATGTTAATCTATTAATGATCTTTTTTCCTTGTACCGCATTTCTTGTGCTTCCTAAAATTCCAAGTACAACCATTATCACTTTGCTTGCAGGCCTTTTAGGGATGATAGTTGCGCTAATGCCGGCATCATTATCAAAAACTAAATTTATAAATGAGATGGTATGTTTTCTGTTTGTAATGCTTGGGCTTAGTGCATGTTCGCAGTTAACAAACCTCTTTTTCTCGTTAAAGCTAACCCCTGATCTGCTGCTAATAAATCCAAAAGGCTTAACTAAAACATTTTATCGGGTTTCTCATCTAACACAAATGCTTGCCATTATTGTGGGATATACCATTTATGCTTATGTAAAATACTTTTCAGATAAATCAATAATTAAATATGTTTACTGGGGGTTACGATTGCTATGCTTTTACGGACTTTATGAATTTCTTTTTTATCTTGTTTTTCATAGAAACGGTGATTTCATAGCTAACAGAACCTTTGGAGATTCTGATAAGCCCGGTTCTTTGTTTCAAACAATTAATATCGGGCCTTTGGGTATAGTTAGAATGACCAGTTATACCGGCGAGCCTTCTATGTTCGTGTTTACAGTTTTTCCGTTTTGGTTACTTGCAATTGCGCTAAAGCGTAAGTTTGATTCTTTGCTTTTATTTGGATGCCTGCTTTTAACATTTTCAACCACGGCTTATTTTTGTATGATTGTTTTTACCGGTGCCTGGATGATCTATAAGAAGCAATTTCAATTAATATTCTATTCACTTATTATGCTTGCCGGGCTTTGTTTTGTGTTGCAGTTGGATGTCTTTAGCCATTTACTTGATAGCGTTTATAAATTAGTTTTTGCCGATAAAGTAGGCGGCACAACTGCATCATCAAGGGATAGATCTGCTCATCTTATTTATCACTTATCTTACTGGTCAAGTCTTAACTTTTTGAATGAATTGTTTGGAATAGGCTTCGGCTATGTTCGTTCAACAGATTATTTTAGTACGGTATTAGTTGATAACGGTGTGGTAGGGTTTCTCATATCAACAGCCTTTTTCTTTTACCGCCTATTTATAAAAATTAAGCCCGAAACACTATCTTTTTGTTATAAGTGCGGCGTTATCTCTTTATATTTTATATTTATGACAACAGTGCCAGAATTTGCTTATCCCTCCCTTTGGATATTCCTGGCATTGGTATATGTTCTTGCCGCAGATAGTAAATCCCCAATACTAAGAACCATCACAAATACAATGCAGCCGCATCTCCGGCCCGTAAACAGTAATCTTGCTGAAGTATAACTCATACCGTTTTTTTAAAGGAATCATTTAAGTTTTTGAGACCATGTTAAGATTAATAATTACTATTAATATAATAATCTTATGCTCTATTTTTGCCAAGGCACAATCAGTAGACAAAATATCTGCAGATGAATTTTTAGGAATAAATTCAGACAGCGTTTCAAATGAAGCCACCTTTAAAAATTTGAGATCCTCGCTGCACGTTTTAAAAAAACTTAAGATAAAATCATACAGGTTAACCATAAGTTTAGATGCAAGTGGAACTATCCAAAACGAGGAGACTATTTTGCCGTTAATTAAAAAGTTACAAAAAAAGCAAATAAGACCAATTCCAGTTATTGATTTTGAAACCGTAAAAGCAAAATTTCCTTCGGACTACTATTTGACAAATTTCTCGCGGGGAAAAGGTTTTTGTAACAAGTACAGTCAATATTTTAACATAGCCGAGTTGGGGAATAATTATGACAAAAGGCTATCGTTGGCTGATACTGCCCTTACTGATACTGAAAATTATAACAAAGTTGCAGGACTACAATTATTGTCGTCTCTGCAAGGATTTATTGATGGAGTAAAATCTTTAGATACCACATTTAAAATAGCAGTTTCGTTAAGTGACGAACATTACTTCTGGTTAGCGCTTTTGGAGAAATACAAAATAGATTATGATGTTATTGCTTATCACCGGAATATTAAAAATGAGGAATTTTTTTCAAAAAAAGCAAATCCGGAAGTAAGCCTGAAACTTATTACCGAAGTATATAGAAAACCGGTTTGGGTTACCGAATTTCATTGCGCCACTCCGTCTAATGTTATAATTAACCCAAAAGAATTTATTTATAAAAACATTAAAAAATTTCAGGCAGATTTCTTACCAGGTGTGTTTTTTATTACAGATATAAACGCCAACGATTATTATAAAAATTTGCAATTAGAAAAAGTAAACAAGCAGCATTTAAAGCTTACTGCATACACGGTAGCTAAATAATCAATAGCTACACGCTAATATTCCAATCAACAAATTAGTATTACCCCAAACCTGTTAAAGTGATTAATATGAAAAAAAAATTATTAATGGCTTTTGCCTTTTTTATTATATCCGCTAAACAACTTGTTGCACAAAATGTAGTTTTTTATTGGGGTCTTAACGGACATCCGCTTACACAACAAGATTTTAACAGATCAACCTGGGACGATCAGATCAAATATTTAAAAGACTTAAATGTTAACATTTACCGAATTGACGTTTTAGTTGACGATGATGGTAAAGCGCGAAAAGAGATTGATTTTATAGATATACTTAATAAGCTAAAAGACAACAAAATCAAATCAATGCCCACTGTAATACCTTTAGGTATAAATGGTTCAAAAATACAGCAGTATGATCAAAGCTTTTCACAAGGCCAAAGCTTTTGTCAAAAATATGGAAGTTATTTTGACGTAATAGAAGTAGGCAATGAAGAAGATAATGCCAGTATTATAAATGGTAGTGTGGACGGATCTAAGCTGGCTCATTACAATAACAATAAGTTAAATAATATAATAGTGAAACTTAAGGGATTTATTGACGGGGCAAAGTCAGTGAAACCTTCTTTAAAAGTATCGTTATCGTTAAGTTGGGTACACTTTGGCTACCTTGATGTACTTGATCAAAATAAAATAAATTACGATATAATTGGATATCACTGGTATTCTAATATGGGTGATCCAATTAATACGAGAACACAATACGGAAACGTGTTAAGAATGGTATCTGAAAAATATAAAAGACCTATTTGGATCACTGAATTCAATTATTTTCAGGGTACAACTAAAGCTGATTTTCAAAAAGAAAACCAATATTTCGTAAAAACAATAAGTAATATAATTTCTCAGCATGTTGTGCAAGGTCTGTTTGTTTATGAGTTATTTGATCAGCCCGCATTAAGACAGCAACGTCCTTCTGAATCTAATTATGGCTTGATCTATAAGAATGATACCGGCAGCTACTCAAAAAAGGATATTTATGATAGTTATAAAGAAATTATTGCTGCAAACTCTGGTAAATAACCAAATTCTTATATGATTGTTATCAATGGAAAATTTTTAACGCAACGGGTAACCGGTGTTCAGCGTTATGCACACGAGCTCACTAAACAGCTCATAGATCTCGATGCCGAGATTGAAGTAGTAGTACCCTCGTTTTTAAATACCGAGGACATTGACATACCACCCAGGTATATAAAAAAAACAGGAATTTTCAGTAACACAAATCTTTGGGAACAGGTTGATCTGTTCAAATATCTGAAAAGCCGTAACAAATCGCTTTTATTAAGTTTTTGTAACACCGGGCCTATGTTACTATCAAGACAAATTATTTGTATACATGATATGTCTTACCATCACAACCCTATGTGGTTCACTAAAAGTTTTTACAATTATTACAAGTTTTTGATACCACGTGTTGCTTATAAATCTAAACACATTGTAACCGTAAGCAATTTTTCAAAACAGGAAATCTGCGAAAACTTAAACATTTCGCTAAAAAAGGTGTCTGTTATCAGCAATGCTCCATCCAAAAAATTTGTTGCAGCAGGTGTTGAATCAATATGTTTTAAAAAACAGGACCATTTTGTATTTGTCGGGTCACATGACCCGCGAAAAAATATTCAGTTGCTCCTGAAGGTCTTTTCTCTTGAAGAGTACAGATCATTAAACCTGGTAATAATTGGAGCTGCATCAAAATCATTTGCTGGCGAGGAATTCACAAACACACCTAATATTAATTTTGTTACCAACTGCGATGATACCACCCTTGCCGAATATTACAAAAATGCCAGGGCTTTGATAAATACATCTTTTTATGAAGGTTTTGGTTTGCCAATTATTGAAGCAATGGCAAGCGGCTGTCCATTAATATTATCAGATCTGGCAGCATTTAAAGAACTCGCAAAAAAAAACGCGGTTTATTTCGACCCCGGTTCACAGTCGTCTTTTAAAGCAGCGCTAAACGGTTTTATAAATAAAAGTGAAAAAGAAATATCGGCATCAATCATAGAAAACTATAACCAAAGTTTTAAATATAATTGGAAATTATCGTCGGGCAAGCTGATCGATTTAATTCATCAACTTAATTATGAGTTTGATCCGAAATATTAAAAAAGATCTATCACGGTTAAGGATGGAATATAATATGGGCGCTTTTACAGCTGTTTTCTTTAACCGTGGTTTTCATGCTTTACTGTTTTACCGCTTTTCACATGCTTTAAGTAGAAAGCACATTCCTGTTATTCCACTCGTGTTAACCCGTGTAATTCAAATTTTATACGCCATAGATATCGATATAAAAGCTGATTTGGAAGGAGGCCAGGTAATAGTGCATGGCGTTGGTGTTGTAATAGGTGGTGGCGTTATTATTAAATCAAATTGCACTATTTACCATGGTGTTACTTTAGGGCGTAAAAAACAGGGTTACCTGATACCGGAAGGCGATGGTTACCCTACAATTTTAAGTAATTGCGTTTTGGGCGCGGGTGTTAAAGTTATTGGCCCGGTAATTATAGGCGAAAATTGCATAGTAGGCCCAAATTGTGTCATTACTCAATCTGTATTATCCAACCGGATAATTAAAATTAATGAAGCAGCATTTTCTGTTAGAGAAATTCACTCATAATTTTCGTTATAAATGAAGTTAGCCATAGTACAAGACGACATTGTGCGTAAAGGCGGTGCGGAACAGGTTGCATTAAGTTTTCACAATGCATTCCCAAGCGCCCCAATTTACACATTAAGCTTTGATGCCAAAAATTCTTATCCTGAATTTATTCACTGCAACATTAAAACCAGTTGGTACGGCAAATTAATAAAAGGCGAAAAAAACATGAAGCGTTTCTTTTTTCCTTTGGGTGTGCTGGCTATGCAACACATAAATTTAACTGGTTATGACATTGTTTTGCAATCAACTACACACTGTGCAAAATATATTAAAATCGATAAAAATGCTGTGGTGATAACTTATTGCCACACACCTTTCAGACTGGCCTGGAATCCTAACTCTTATGAAAGCGTTAGTAATTCAAAATCATTAAAAAGGGTGTTGTTCAGGTTTGTTGTAGCTCAATTAAAAAAAATTGATCAGCAATCAGCGTTGCGTACCGATTATTTCATTGCTAATTCATCAGAAGTTGTTCCACGAATTATTGAGGCTTATAATCCTAAACATCCTATAGCTATTATTAATCCATCTGTTAATTGTAAAAATTTTTATGTTGGCGATCGCGTTCGGGACTATTACCTGGTGGTGTCCCGTTTCGAGTGGTATAAACGAGTAGATATTGTTATAGAAGCCTTTAATAAAATGCCCGAGAAAAAGCTCATAATAGTTGGTAAGGGAACACTCGAAAAGGAATTGAAAGCGTCTGCAAATGATAATATCGCATTTATGACGGGTCTTAATGCGTATGCGTTAGCGAATCTTTATGCTCATTGTAAAGCATTTATATTCCCGCAGTTAGAAGATTTTGGCATAACACCTTTAGAGGCAAATGCATCTGGCAGGCCGGTAATTGCTTATGGAAAAGGTGGGGTTTTAGATACGATGATCCCATTGGCTGGAGAATCTGAAAAATCTACCGCCATATTTTTTGAAGAGCAAACTCCTGCTCACTTAATGGCAGCGATAGACCTGTTTGAAAATTCAACTTTTGATTCAAAATTTATTCGGCAGCACGCCGAATCATTTGATGATGAACGCTTTATTCAAAAAATAAGAAATTTTGTTTTTGAAAAGTTTAAGGAACGCAAAAGGCTATCCAATGCTTCATTAATTGTAAACTGATGAAGATATTAATTTTCAACACTTATTATTTCCCCAAATTTGTAGGCGGGGCAGAAATTTCTGTACAGTTACTTGCCGAAGGTTTGGTAAAATCTGGTAATGACGTCTATGTGGTAACCTTCGCTGAAAAATTTTCCATTGATAGGGTAAACAACGTTATTGTAATAAGGATGAAACAGCGTAACGTTTTTTCATATTTTACCTCTAACCGGCATAAAAAAATCACAAAGCTAATTTGGCACCTTTTAGATTCTTTTAATCCATTTTATGTATCTTTTGTGAAGGAAATAATAAAAAAAATAAATCCAGACATTGTACATACCAATAACATATTAGGCTTCTCGCCATCCTTATGGGCAGTTGTAAAATCCCAGAAAATCCCTTTGGTGCACACACTCCGTGATTACTACCTTTTATGCCACAGATGTAATTTAAATAATAACGGAACCAATTGTGATACGCTTTGTAAAGATTGTAACGTTACCCAGCTGATTAAAAGCAGTTTCATTAACTATCCAGATCATTTTGTAGGTGTGAGTGACTTTATTCTTAAAAAACACGATCATTTAATTGATAACAATAAAGTAAAAACTACCATTTATAACGCCGTTGATTGTGAGATATATAATAAGAGCTTACCTGAATCAAAAAAAATAATACTTGGTTTTATAGGGCGGGTAAGTACAGACAAAGGAATTGGATTTCTGATAGATAGCCTCGCCAGATGCAGCGAACAAACAAAAAATAAATACAAATTGCTTATTGCAGGTCACGGCGATCCTGATTACATAAAAGAATTAAAAAACAAAGATAATACTCTTGATATTGAGTTTTTGGGAGTGGTTAAATCAAGCGAATTTTATAAAAGCATACACGTATTGATGATCCCATCTTTATGGTATGAGCCGTTTGGAAGAATTGCAATTGAGGCGTTAAGTCATAATGTACCTGTTTGTATGTCAAACAGGGGAGGGCTCAACGAAATTTATAATAGTAGAAATTCATGGCAGTTTAAGCCTGAAACGTATGATTTGATGTCGATTTTAGAAAATGATCTTGTTGATATTGACAGAATAAACGACAAAAGAAGATATTGCCTCAGCGGTTTGAATAGATTTTCTGAGTCGGACTATATTAAAAACTACCAAGTTGTATATAATGAAGTTATACAACCCGGTAATTCAGTTGAGATAGAAGATAAAATTGAAATTAATTTACCAACAGGTTCTTAGCTGCAAGTTTATACTCCCAGGTTGTATATGGTTTAATCCATTTTATTAATCCATAAGTTGCTTCCTGTTTATCAGTTCTAAACGGTTCGTCGTAAAGCTCATAAATAAGTAAGCCTTTAACTTGTTTATTCTTTTTACATTTGGCAATAAAACCCTGTATAAAAGTATTTCGAAGGGTTTCCTGATTACTTGTACTGTGATATCTTTCATTGACTTCGGTAAACCATATAGGTTTCGCAAATAGAGACGAAAGTTTAACAGTTATATCTGGTATGTTATATGGCGCCTTAGCCGCTACGCCTTCCATTTCAGAATACCAGTGGCAGGCAACTATATCAAAATTAACGCCGGCCTTAACAAGTAGCTGTAAATAGCCATAATGTAAAAAACTTTCATCAACCATTGTTTTTGCAGTTGGATCAGCAAGTTTAATCCCTTCGTCCATGCCTTTAAGATAATTAGCCACAACTTTTATTTTGTTTGCATCATAATCGCTTGCAATTTGGCCCGCTTTATTTTTAAGAATACATTTATTATCCAGTTCATTACCCAAGCCATAGTAAGTAAAATTACCTGCATTTCTCTTAGCAAAATTGTATCCAAGGTTTTTTCCATTTTGGAAAGCAGTAGATGCATTTTTTATATCGAGATTACTTGCATCAATCGTAGGCACTAATTGTACACCACCGGCTTTGGCTGCTGCTATTAGTGCATAAAAAAGAACTGATTCTGATACAGAACCGTTATCTTCAGATAGTACATCAAACCTGTAATAACCCATATTCATGCTTTTAACAAGCTTGATTTGTTCAATAGCTGAGTTTTTAGTGTATGCAGGGGAGTTTAGAGGGTGGCCATTTATGCCTAAAGTAAAAGTTCCGGGGTAAGTTGTAGTTGCGAGTGTAGAGGCAAATGAAGTGGCTGCGAAATTTGCAGTGTCGGCCATTTTAAGTGGTTCTTTTGAGGGTTCCTGGATGTCTTTTTTACAGCTAAAACACGTGAGTAGAAATAAACTAATGATTCCGCTTTTCGTTTTTAAACTTTTCATAAGAGCTTTTTTAGTTAAAATTAAATGGTTAATTGCTTAGGGGCTAAAATTAATTAATGAAATTCTCAGAAATTCTTTAACCGGTAATACGAATACTTAATTGTTCCATTGCTCATTTTATCACATTTTAGTGATCACTTACATGTTTTTTATACTAAATCAAACAATGGCTCTTATATTTGCGCAAATAGGGATTTCAAAAAAAACCGGGAAGGTTTGGCGCTTCCCGGTTTGAAATCATGATCTTTTAATCGGTTAATTAACGAATAAATTTTGTGCTGCGGTTTTGTATTCCCAGTTTGTAAATGGACTTAACCATTTAACCAACCCGTAATTTGACTCGAGGGTACTGTTTTTTTCAGGCTCATTTAGTAGTTCATAAAGTAATAAGGCCTGCACTCTTGGGTTCTTTCTACATTTAGCTACAAACTCTGTTAAAAAATCGCTCTGTAATTGGTTTATGTTACTCACGGCTTTGTAACGCTCGCCAACTTCAGTAAACCAGATTGGCTTATTAAACAAAGTTGAAAGTTTGACAGTAATATCCGGAATGTTGATTGATTTGTTAGCTGCAATGCCTTCCATTTCAGAATACCAATGGTAAGCGATAATATCAAAATTAACTCCGTATGAAACCATCATTTGCAGGTATGCGTAATGCAACCAGCTTGCGTCAATCATAGTTTTTGCTTCAGGTTGTACGGCTTTGATACCGTCATTCATTCCCTTTAAATAAGCGGCTACTATTTTAAATTTAGCACTATTATACTCAGAAGTCTGATCACCGTTACCTGATAATATTACCTTATTATCTAACTCATTACCAAGTTCATAATATTTAAAATACTGCGAGTTCTTGCTTGCAACATTCTGACCTAAGGTTTTACCTGCAGCATACATTGCTGTTTCTGTACTTGAATAATCAAGTGTTTTAGTATAAACCATTGGCAAAATGGTGATTCCGGCGGCACTTGTAGCAGAATAAAGTTGCTTAAACAAAGTGAGGTTTGATATTGTACCATCGCTATTGAAATCAATATCCTGGCGATAGCCGGTCATTCCCATCTTCTTAAGCATCGAAACTTGAGTAGCTGGTGTCAAAGACTTGTAAGATGCCTGCCCTAATGAATGACCGTTTACACCAAGCATAAGCGATCCGTTTGTTGAGGAAACTTCCGCAGGTAAAGATACAGTGCTTGTGGCAACGGCTAAAACTATGTAATTTGTTAATGCACCGACAGCAGGCGAGACCATGTTACCACCTAAAGATACCGAACCGGCAGCATAAGCCTTGCTGTACACTATCAAACTTGATACATCCGGATCATTGATTTTAAGTGTGTCTTTAGTTTTTGTCCAACTTTGCAACCACGAAGGTATAGCTGTTGCGCGTGAGTCATAACCTACATAAACTGTCGCATCTTCACTTAAGGTAAAATTAAGTAACGCTGCAACCTTGCTTGCTTTATCACCCTGTGCCGTTTTAATTAATGACGCACCTGACAAAGCCGAAGAAAAAGAAGTTATCTGGTAAGTACGATCTGTGTAGTAAGCTACATTGCTTGATAAGGTACTTAACACATAAGATTTAGAGGTTGATGCTTTGATGTTTGTAATCAATTGTACGGGAGTGCTTGCATCGGACGTAAAATTACCGGAATTAAGTTTAATATCATTTTCTTTCTTACATGAAAATAATATTAGTAATACGGAATTAGCAAAAATAAACCTTTTAAATAAGTTCATAATAATTTAAATAACAGGGATTAATATTTAATTAATAGATCATGATTATTTGCTTTTAACGCTTAACTTATTGATAAAGTTGTATTTAAATCCAATTTTCATTGCTTAAATATTAAATGCAGGGCATTTTAATGTTAATGTCGTAAAAAATACCTATCGTTTTAAGCTGATTTATAGCCATTTGTAGCCTAAACTGTTTTTCTGTTTTTTTGAGAAATTAATTACACACAAAACCGGGATTAATGCACAATTTGTTACACATTTTTATAAATTGTTTTTCATTCTCTATTTTTTTATGCCAACTTCAGTAGGAAGATATCAATTTGTAACGGTATTATTACTTATTAAATTGTAATTATAATATATGAAAACAGATAAGCAATTAGTTGCAAAAGGTATTCTATGGAACTGTATCCAACTTATAGTAAATCAAGCTTTCGCGTTCATAATAAAATTGGTTTTAGCTAAACTATTGTTTCCGGCAGAATTCGGAATAATCGGAATGGCATCAATTTTTACCGGCCTTATTCAGGTATTAAATGACTTGGGCGTAGGGGCGGCTTTAGTTCAGCGTAATAACGCAGATCTTACAGATGAACATTTTCATACTGCTTTTTGGACCGGTGTGATCTGGTCAATCGTTCTATTTTTGATTATTTCGTTTTTGATTGCGCCTTTGGTTGCGGCTTTTTATCATCAGCCAACGCTAATTTCTGTTATACCGGTGCTAAGCATTGGGGTGCTTTTTACCCCTGCCAGTATGATTCACAAAGCACAGCTCATTAAAAGCATGGATTTTAAAAAACTGGCGTATATAGATAATACTTCAAATATCTTATCAGGAATAATTGCTTTGATAATGGCCTTTTGGGGAGCAGGAATATGGGCTTTGGTATTTAATTCTGCGTCAACAATATTTTTCGCTATACCACTCTACTACAAAGCAACGCAATGGATGCCTAAATTTATATGGGATAAACAAGCTTTTAAGGATGTGTTTGGTTTTGGAGCCTACACTACTGGTTCTAACATATTAAACTACATGTATAATAATATTGATTACTTATTAATTGGCAAATTACTCGGTGCGTCAATACTTGGCATTTATACATTGGCCTTTGTTTTAACAGATACTTTTAGAAGTAGGATAATGGCAGTGATTAATAATGTGATGTATCCAATTTATGGACGTAAGCAAAGTGATCCGGTTTTATTGAAAGCGTATTATTTAAAAGTTGTACAGTTTAACTGCATCGTGATTTATCCGGTTATGGTATTCTTTATAGTACTTGCTGAACCATTTATAACCGGAGTATTTGGTTTAAAGTGGGCAGAATCTGTTGCTCCTTTGCAGATATTAGCTGGTTCAGTTATGTTACATGTTTTAGTAAGTGGCAATACGGCTTTATTAAGGGGAGTAGGAAAACCAAGGCTTGAAATGAATCTTCAAATTTTAAAAGCGGCAATTTTCTTACCCTCACTTGCTTTTGGGATTGAATTTTATGGCGTAATTGGAGCCGCCTGGGCTATTTTGTTAAATAAATTTGTAGTTGTACTAGTGGCGCAATATAGTTTCACAAAAATTCCAACTATAAATATTGGCGCCTTTGACTTATTAATAACAGTTAAGGTACCGCTTTTGGCCTCTCTCGTATCTGTTATTGTAGCTGGAGTTATGTCTTTTTATCATATCCATTATGTGATTGCGGCTGTCACCTTATTTATCAGTTATGGCTTAATGATTAAATGGTTAATGAATGAAGAGATATTAAGCGCATTCAAATTGTTAAAACCTGTTAGTGCATAAATATTAAGTAATCCGTTAAGTATATGATATCAGTAATTATTCCTTGTTTTAATTGTGATGCTTTTATAGAAAGGGCTATAAATAGCACGTTGAATCAAACTTTTGATAATTTTGAAATTATACTTGTAAACAACAATTCCACAGATAGTACCTATCAAAAGCTACATGTACTAAAAAGTAAATATCCAAACCTTATCAAAGTATTTTCTGAATCAAAAAAGGGAGCTCCTGCTGCCAGAAACAAAGGCCTTTCTGAAGCAAGCGGAGATTTTGTGCAATTTTTAGATGCTGATGATGAATTGATGCCTTTAAAGCTGGAATCCCAAATCCGTTTGGCTTATGAAACAGATGCTGACGTAATAATTGGCAGCAGGATATTACGTCATGATGTGAGTGGTAAAATCAAAGATCATATAAAACATCCAAACCAAAATACATGGGAAGGGCTCATTAATTCCGATTTAGGTATAACCAGTTCAAACTTGTGGCGCAAAGCAAGTATTGAAAATGTTGGGGGTTGGGACAGCCATTTATCATCATCGCAAGAGTACGATTTGCTTTTCAGATTATTAAAGTCAAACGCAAAATTTGCTTTCGATTTTAATGTTCAGACAATTATTTATAAAGGGGCAAGTACTATTTCCAAAAGTATAAATAAAGGAAAAACTGAAGAAATAATTACAAATAGAATAAAACTGAGAAAGAGTATCATTACCTATTTAAACAACAAGCAAATGCTTACCAAAAAGCTGAATAATATGGCGAATGATTACATATACAACGAGTTAATTAGCCATAGCGAAAGTATACCGGCATTTGTAAATGCTTATATGACTAATAATCATCTTAAAATTTCCCGCTCACTACTGCTTCAAAACCAAATTAAAGGTTTCATAAAAAGGATTTTATAATTATAAGTAAATCAAACTATGTTTGTTTCAATTATTATTCCCACTTATAATGATTGGGAAACGCTATCTTTTTGTCTTGATGCTTTAGCCAGGCAGTCTTATGCAAGCAATATGTTTGAGATTATTATAGTCAATAATAATCCTGCGTTGCAACATCCCGAAACTTATCCAATACCATTAAACTGCCGTATTGTTGATGAGGCTAAGCCTGGATCATATGCGGCCCGAAATAAGGGAATAGAAATTTCGAAAGGGCATATTCTTGGCTTTACGGATTCTGACTGTATTCCAGACGAAAATTGGATCTATAATGCAGTAACATACATGATCGATAATTCGGATGCAGAACGTATTGCGGGCCATGTGGAACTTTTTTATAAGGCCGCTAAGCTAAACCATGTAGAGCTTTATGAAACTGTATTCGCTTTCAATCAAGAGTTATATGTTAAGCAAGATGCATCATCAGTAACCGCAAACATGTTTACTTACAGGCGTATTTTTAAAGAAGTTGGATTATTTAATGAAGCGATGATGTCTGGCGGTGATTATGAGTGGTCAAAAAGGGCTCAAAATTGTGGAGTTAGTATTCACTATTTGAAAACTGCTTTTGTAAAGCATCCTTCGCGTTTTAGAATTGACGAATTGTTGATCAAAGCCAAGAGAGTAGGAGGTGGACAGGCAATGTTTAAATCAAACAAAGGCAAAAAATTTATAAGTGCTTTTTTTAGACTTCTTTATGACCTTCGCCCACCTGTAAAAACAATTCCTGTTATCAATGCGCGAGGCCGCAAGTTCAATATCTATCAAAAATCTATGATTTTTTATATCCGTTATTACTTATCGATTGTAACGGCTATAGAGAAATTTGAGGTTAAAACCGGAAAAGTTCCGCACCGGGTGTAAGCCTTTTAATTTCCAGCAACATCACGCAAATCAATTAATTCTAATAAATCATTTAAACAATTCATTATGAAAATAGCAGTTGTAGGTACAGGCTATGTAGGTTTAGTTACGGGTACATGTTTAGCCGAAACAGGAAACATTGTTACTTGTGTGGACATTAATACGCAAAAAATCCAAATGATGCAGCAGGGCTCGCTGCCAATCTACGAACCAGGTTTAGAATATCTTTTCCACCGCAACATTATTCAGGAAAGGCTATATTTTACATCAAACCTCTCTGAAGCTTTGTATGATGCCGAAATTATATTCCTTGCGTTGCCTACGCCGCCAGGAGATGACGGATCTGCGGACTTATCTTATATTTTAAAAGCATCTGCAGATATTGCCAGGTTAATAACCGATTATAAGGTTGTGGTTACAAAATCTACAGTACCGGTTGGTACTGCGGATAAGGTAAAAGCAATTATGGAAGCAAATACTTCTGTTGAAGTTGATGTAGTGTCAAACCCCGAGTTTCTGCGCGAAGGTGTAGCAGTAGAGGATTTTATGAAGCCAGACAGAATTGTTATAGGAACAGACAGTGAAAGAGCCCGTGCGTTATTAAATCAGCTTTATGCGCCTTATGTAAGACAGGGAAATCCAATCATATTTATGGATCCACGCTCGTCAGAGCTTACAAAGTACGCAGCTAATTCTTTTCTTGCTACCAAAATCTCTTTTATGAACGAAATAGCAAACTTATGTGAAAGAATAGGTGCCGATGTGGATATGGTCCGTTTAGGTATAGGTACAGACGAGCGCATAGGCAAGCGGTTTTTATTTGCAGGAATAGGTTATGGAGGAAGCTGTTTTCCTAAAGATGTGCAAGCCCTTTCAAAATCTTCAGAGATGAATCTTTATGACTTCAAAATATTAAACGCAGTTATGCGTGTAAATGAACTTCAAAAATATACTATAGTCAATAAAGTTTTGAAACACTTTGCAAATGATCTTTCGGGATTGAAGTTTGCAGTTTGGGGATTATCTTTTAAACCCGAAACCGATGATATAAGAGAAGCTCCGGCAATTTATATCATAAATGAACTCATTAAGCATGGTGCCGTCATATACGCATTTGACCCGGAAGGGATGAATAACTTTAAGAATCAGACCAATTTAGATCTGGAGTTAGGGCTTGACGCTTATGATGTATTAGAGGATGCGGATGCATTGTTAATATTAACTGAATGGGCGATTTTCCGAAACCCGGATTTCGAAAAAATGAAAATGTTGATGAAAAATCAAGTGGTTTTTGATGGGCGTAATCTTTTTGAAACTGCGCTAATGGCCGAAAAAGGTTTTTACTATAGCAGCGTAGGAAGGCCTGTAGTACCAGTTTTAGAGTATGTAAACGCTAAAGAAGGTGTTTAATTAAATCAAAAAAAACATGCTTGCCAGAGTTAACCTTAAAAGGCCTTTGCTTAAAACCAAAGGCCTTTCAACTTATCATGTAGATCTTTTTTGCCAAATTTTACTTGGAAAAACCAACGTAAAAATTAATGCTGAAAACGGATATACCCAAAAATCGCATATTGTCATAGACCATACCCGAAAGGTGATGTATAAATTACTTGCTCTTGAAGGGCTTTCGCGCTCAGTCTATATGGAAAGAGTTATTTACCCAAGGCGGTATTCCTTTTGGTGGAAGAGTTTGTTTGATAAACACAGAGTTATGTTAATGCAAATAGCTATCAAACCCATTTTTTACAACGAATAGTATACTATAGATATTCCTGATTTCACGTTTAACAGTAGTATAATCACATAATTACACAATAAAATTTCATCCGGTTTTATTTCTCATTAATTAAATTTTAAAGGCTTAATATTGTTTATCAGACATTCAGAATTTGATAAATTCATTTTTTAATTAAAAAACGAGCTCGGTGTAACCGGGAGAAACTTTGTTATTTAAAAAGCTCTAAATACTAAAACAAGCCCAAAGATTTTACAAATAACGTATCAATCTTATCCACATTCCCTCCTTGTAAACCTATGTTTAGTTTTGGTATTAAGGTATCACATCTGTTTTAATAGTTTAAAATTTACTTATCTAATCAATACCGACATGAAAACACGTTATCATTATTTGCTCTATTTTTTTTTAAAAATTACCGATTTAATAATTGTTAATTTGTCGTTTATCTTAGCGCTTAAGATATTTAATTCAAGTATCAGTGATTTTATTAATTATCTTTTTCTGAGTAATTATTTATGGATTCTGGCCACTTTTATAAGCGGTGCATATAGAGGAAGTTTTAAGGGAAAGGATAAGAAAATCTATAGCGGCTCCGTGAAAACCTTCAGTTTATTTGTGCTGTTCTTTCTCTCATTCGTAGCTTTTTCAAACGAAATACACACATCATTACGGTTCATTTTTTTATTTTATAATTTCATTCTTATCGGTTTAATGTTAAGCCGTTTTTTGACGTCTTTATTTGAATTTTTATTTGTTAAGTACCTTGATATTGAAAAATCTGTCGCTGTAGCTGGCAAAAACACCCTTGGACTTAAATTGAGCGCTTTTTTTGAAAACGGCAGTAGTAATTTTTCTTTTAAAGGATTTTTACATGAGGATAATGGAAATACCGAATCTGTTATAGATCTTATAAGGAACGCTGCTAAAAGGGGAATAAAAGAAGTGTATGTGCCCATGGCTATTGATAAGTTAAACGACGCCAGCTTTTTGCTTAAAGAAGCGGAAAAACATTGCGTACGTTTAAAATTTGTGCCTGATTTTGATAAACATTTTAACAGTTATTATAAAATAGATAACATGGGTGGTTTCCCTGTTTTAAGTTTAAGGAACGAACCCCTTGAAGAAATGGAGAACAGGTTCATAAAAAGAAGCTTTGATATAATTTTTAGTCTGTTTGTTTTGATTTTTGTACTAAGCTGGCTATATCCTATTATTGGGTTAATCATAAAATTCCAAAGCAAAGGCCCAGTGCTTTTTAAGCAATTACGCAGCGGGAAAGATAATCAGGCGTTTTACTGCTACAAATTCAGGAGCATGAAAGTAAGCACCGGCGAATTTAAACAGGCAACTAAAAATGACAACCGGATAACACCAATTGGCAAGTTTATAAGAAAGACAAGCCTTGATGAACTTCCACAATTTTTTAATGTACTACTTGGTAATATGAGTGTGATAGGGCCAAGGCCTCATCCATTAATCATGACTGAGGAATATAGTGGCAAAATTAACGAATATATGGTGCGCCAGTTTTTAAAGTCAGGCATTACGGGCTGGGCACAGGTTAACGGTTTCAGAGGTGAGACAAAAGATCCCAAATTAATGGAGCAAAGAGTTGCGCACGATATATGGTATCTTGAAAACTGGTCTTTACTGCTTGATTTAAAAATTATTTATCTTACTATTTATAACGTTCTTAAAGGCGAAGAAAACGCTTATTAACTTCAAGTGTAAATTTGCCTTTTTAGAAAAAGCCTTATCACATTTAATTTTATACCTAATGCGTTTCTATAAAGGCAAATTTTATGCTGTTGCGTTATTTTTAAGCTTTTTTTTTTATTTTAATTTATCAGCTCAATCAATATCTTCAGGCTATAACGCAAATGGCAGCAATAATTCTGCTATTCCCACTGCTGTTCCGTTTTTAAATATTTCGCCAGATGCGCGTTCAGGAGCAATGGGTGATGCCGGAGTTGCTATTTCGGCTGATGCAAATGCAAACTACTGGAATCCTGCCAAGCTCGCTTTTATAAACGGCAATTCAGATATCAGTTTATCATATTCCCCCTGGTTGCGTAAATTGGCACCTGGTATTAGTTTATCATATTTGAGTTTTGCCCATGAACTTAATAACAGAAATAGTATAGGATTTTCTGTAAGATATTTTAATTACGGTACAATTGATCTTTTCGACGAAAATCAAACTGCACTTGGTACTTACCAACCAAATGAGTTTTCAATTGATGGATCATTAGCCAGAAAATTTGGAGATAATTTTTCTTTGGGTTTAACCTTACGATACATTCGGTCGAGTGTGTTTTATGGTGCTATGCAAAGTAGTGAAAGGGGATCTGCTGCTAACGCCTTTTCTACTGGGATCTCTTTGTTTTCAAACAATGAAACTGAGCAATTTGGTGATGACGCGATATTTGCTTTTGGTATGAATATCTCTAACATAGGTACTAAAATTGGTGCTGTCAACGGGAGCCCAGGGTACTTTTTACCTGCAAACTTAAAAATCGGAGCAGCTAACACGCTTTTTATTGATGATCTAAATAAAATTACTCTTACACTCGATTTGAATAAATTGCTTGTACCTACCCCGCCTATAAGGGATGAAAACGGTGTAATAATTAAAGGGAAAGACGATAATCGATCAGTTGTTTCGGGGGTTTTTGGTTCATTTACGGATGCTCCCGGAGGATTTAACGAAGAACTGCAGGAAATAAATTATTCGTTAGGATTTGAATATTGGTATGACGGGAAGATTGCTTTTAGAACAGGTTATTTCTTTGAAAACCCAAATAAAGGAGACAGACAATATCTAACATTAGGTGTTGGATTTAAGACAAACGGTTTAAATATCGACTTTTCTTACCTTGCAGCAAATCAACAGCAAAGTCCACTTTCAAACACCTTACGCCTTGCATTAGGCTATTATTTTTAATTCATTTTGTTTTCATTTATAGTAGTAGTTAAACGAAGCCCCTTAATCATTGATTTTGGGGCTTTTTTCAAAATGATTATCGATTTATGATCCTTACATTAAAACGATGTTTATTTATCATTTTCCTGAGTATAATTTTGTCTTTAATTCTCGCTACCTCAATAAACTTAGAAAAAGATGAAGTAGGAGCTTTACTGAATATATTTTTACCACTGATAATAGGGATTATAACGCTATTGTTAATAATAATGGCGTTTGTAATCAGTAAAGACAAGTTTTATAGAACTTTATGTTTTTTTGCTTGTATATGTATGAACCTAACAATTGGCATCTATTTAAATTTAAGATTTAACAGCTTTGCCAATATAGTTTTCAACTACAATCATTTGGTAAGCAGGTCAAACAATACATTGTACTTCTCCACCATCCGCAATAAAGACGGTTCTGATAAAATAGATTTAAGAAACCCGGATGGATTTCCATCCACAAATTATTTGTCCTTTTCACTTGTAGCAATACCATGGAAAAGTGCTTTGGGTAGAATTAGAAATTCAGAATATAACGCTAATCATAACAAAGCTATAGTTCGGGTAACTAATTTTAATGATAATGATATAAATATCATTAAGGCAATATTTTCTAATAACAATATTTGGAAAATAAGCGCTGTAAATGGGATGGATATAGATCAGTCGGTATTTCCGGTTAAAATTAAAGCCGGTTCTTATGCCGACTTTACTGTAGAATTTACAGCTAAAATGCTAACTGATAGAGTAAAACCAGCGTATTGGAAATATATTTTAAACATGCAGTACATGCTCACAAGAAATTTAAGATTGATGAAATACCAAACACCTTTTGGCAGTACGTGTGAGACTATTAAAGGAGATTTAAAATTCCTTACAGATTTTAAAAATACTGCTACCAAGCCAATTTACTTAAACGCAATATGGCAATATAAAGGTGAAAGCGATTGGGAACCACCATTAAGAATGGTGCTCGAAAATTTCAATATAAAAACGAAAGTAGGTTTTCAAAACTTTGATAATGGTTTAAACGGAGATTCATTGTTATCAAATAGCGATGAAATTTTCACTTGTTATTTTCAACGGGCAAATGATAATGCATCTATAAAAATCATGCAACTGGCATCTTATCATGGCTGTTGTTTGGTAACTGATGCTGATTCTTTGCAATGCTATGCTATAAATGATAAGCAATTAAAAACTGTTATCCGGCATCAACATTTGGGTGGGCAAATGATATTGCCACAAGTATTCACTAATACGGGAACAGGTGAATATTCATATCTTAATATGTCAAAACCTTTCGGTTTAAAAGTGGGATCATCTTATAGTGATAGAAAAATGAATTATAAGAATAAAATAGGCTTAAGAATTTGGAAGGTTGTGGACAATAATAACGTACCGATAGATAATGCATATCTATTAGGATCTGATTATTTGGGTACAGGCGGAACCAATTATGATTATCAAGATAATGTATATCTTATTGAAAACGTTAAGCCTTTTTCCGTTGCGTCAGCACGTTTTCTTGAAGCAAGAAGTGTTAAAAATTGATATTATAAAGGTTTAGGAATGCACTTCTGTGTCAAATATTTATTAATATTAGGCCTTTTTAAAATGTTAAGATTGCTTGTGTTGTGTTACAGAAATAATTTTTAATATTAATAAAATTTAATACTATAACAATTTGTTATTTTATTAGTAAAAATTATAATTTGAACTGAAATTATTTTAAATATAACCATGTTTTATTGTAACAAAAAAGGAATAGTGATCGTATAAATAAGGGTAATTAACTAAAAAGGTATTTTTTTAAATTAGTGATTAATATTTGCTTGAAAGTTTTAACATTCGATGTATATAGTTCTGATATATTTTTATTAATATTGAAGAAAATAAATACTTAATCATACTAAACCTGATAACGTTAAAGTTTCACAATAAAACAGCCGGCATTCCTGTTTTTGAATGCAAACCTTAAATGTTTGATATAGGAAAAAAAATCAAAACTCTCCGCCAACAAAGAGGCTGGTCTCAGGGAGATATTTCAAGGATGCTTAACATCTCTGTGCCTGCTTTTTCAAAGATCGAGACAGATGTAACAGATATTAACCTATCGAGGCTTAAACAGATTGCTGATATTTTTAATGTATCGGTATATGAGATGCTCTCTACAGGATCAGTGCCGGATAATACGAATGCCGACGAATTAAGAATTGCAGTTGAAAAAATAGAACAGCAATCTGCCAAGATTTCTCAACTACAGGAATACATCATTACCCTTTACGAAGAACTTCATAAAACAAGGCAAAAAGTAACTAACAGCTAACTATTTAAGAAAATATAGAAAAGGCGACCCGGTAATCTGGTCGCCTTTTTGCGTTTATATACTTTCAGATCGGGTATGCCTACTTATAAATTGCACTTGTTCCTTCAGTTTTAAATCTTATTTAAGAAAATGTAATTTCTTTTGTAGAAATTCTATTTATACAAAGAACATTATTTAAATAGCTGTGTTATTGAATTACAGTATAGGTTTGATAATTATTGTATTTATTAAACTTTAGCGAAAGTATTCCCCATGCCGGTAGCTTAAGTTTAAATTTAAAATGAAACAGATATGAATGGTGCGTTTTACTTTAAATTGCTTTTGGTAGGTTTTAGCCTGGCTACTTTTTTAAGACCGCTGAGCGGTTTTTCACAGGAAAAAAAGGAGGGTTCACTTAACTATTTACAACAGTGTAACGGTTTTAACGATCTGCGTTTGGGTGCCGATATTAAACAAATACCTAAGGCTGATCTAAAATTTATGGACGGCGATAATACTATGGATGCCGATAGCTGCCTTAAATACGAATACAAAGGCGCTAATTTAAACTTAGATGACAACCTGGATTTGGATATGGTTGGGATTCGTACTTATAAAAATAAGATCGTAAACATTTACGTGTTTTTTAAGAAGGAAGATGGCGATAAGGTGCTTGAAAATTTCCTTGCTAATTATGGTAACTGTACCGATAAACCTCAGGATTTTGTTTACGACTGGAATGCAGCAAACCTAAGCTTATCCTTAAGATATAAGTTAGATACCGATCTTGGTATAGCGGTATTTACAAATAATAAGCTGCAAAGTGAAATAGAATCTGGTAAAACAAAGCTTGCATATGAAAAGAGCCAGTTACCTGGCAGAACATTTTAACCTTTTCAACTCTGTATACTAAAAGATACTTATTTTTTAGATAAACGTCTTTAAGTATTATTTTCTCTACAGTTTTTTAAATTTTAGATTTCGATAATTATTTAAATTGCTCAAAATGAAAAGGTTTGTTTTACTGTAGTTTTTTGGTAAGGTTATTGAACACAGGGTAGCAAATACTACCTGGATGAAAAATAATTACCTTTATACACATACGAAAAGCAAATATCTTCAAAATCGGCTAATAGTTAAACAGTCCTGAAAGTCTGCCGAATTTAGGTTTCAAAAATTCTTTTTAACTATTAAACGTTTTGCCGGCATACTGCCATACTTTGATGAAGAAGATTCTGTTTTTTATTTGCTTTTTACTTTTTACTACCGGTGTTTTTGCACAACGATTTTCGCAATATAACAGTGGTACGCTGTATGATTCTTTCGAGAATCCATCTCAACGATCCTTTATACCAGACAGCAGTTATCAATTCGCTTCCAATTTCTTTATTCCGAATATTAATATAAACGGTTTGCTCACAGGCGACGCCCAGGGAACCGCTAAGAGCAGGGCTTTTCTTAAAACCTATAATAACTCTTTGCTGCAAATTGATAAAGGCAAGTTTAGCCATGCCGATGCAGACTTTAATTATTACTGGTTTATGTTTAAAATGTACACCGGTTTAAGGAACGACGAAGAAATAGGTATATCGGCCCAGGTGAAGGGTGAATTTAAAGGTCTGATACCAGATGAAGGCGCTGCCTTACTTGGCGATCCCAACAGCTTTAAAAAAAGCTTTTACGATAATATCTTTAATGGTAATTATTACTACCAGTTATACCACCAAATCAGTTTCAGCTACAGGCGAAGAGTAAGCAGTGACTTTGCGTTCGGTTTTAAGGTTAGTGCATTGATGGGGATACTTTACAAAAAGGTGGATATTAACGAATCTGATGCTATTTTTAACAAAGCTGCCGATGCGGTAGATGTTGGTTTAAGAGGAACTTTTTTTAATAGCTATTACCCTAACTATAACCTGAGCTCAAAAGTTTTCTATCCATCATTCCGCAATCCGGGAGCTTCTATATCGTTAGGAACTACCTACCGTACAAATGACGGCTTTATGCTGCAGGGAAACATAAAAGATCTTGGCTTTATACATTGGAGTTCTCAATCACAGATTTTTAACTTTAACAACAGTGAAATCATTTCACACCTATCGTCAAAGCATAAAGAGGACAGTGTGTATAATCATGTGAACAGTATAATTCATAATAACTTAACAACAACTGATTTTACCACGCCAATTGACGGTAGGGCAGAAATCAGTATAAACCGCACCTATTGGATTGATTACTTTAATAACTTCAAATACACACCTACTTTAATAGCTTCGAAGGAGTTGTTTTACCAGGGCTTTACTGCTGCTTTTGTTAACCCTGTGCAGTACCATAACTACATCCTAACGCTTACCGGTACTTACGATGATTTAAAAATATTTACACTTGGCGGGCAATTTATGTATAAGACTCCTAATTTTGAATTTTTTGTAGGAAGCGATAAATTGGCACAGTCTTTGGTATTACTAAGTGACGCTGCGTCTAAGAACCAGGCTTCAATTAATCAGAACGGTGCCTTTACAGGAGCGGATTTTTACATAGGGGTAAGTTTTAAATTCGGCTGGCTAATAGAGCACCCAATGAATGCAAGTGAGCATGGATTCTAAGCAAAAAAAGCGCGTTGCACGAGGCAACACGCTTAAGAAAATTATAAGGATCAGTTAATTTTTTGTTATGATGGTAGAAGGTAAAATTGCAGCGGTAATACTTACAAGACCCCATGAATTACCATCCCAGCCTGAAGGCTTGGAAACACTTGGTGCAAGCCACGCATTGTTATTGTAATTAGTTGAATTGTAAAAGTTTACTTGGTTGTTTGTTACTGTGCTATTAGTAACCTTGTAGCCGCCAATATTATTTACATAGATGCCAACGTTAGTAAAGTATTGAGCCTTAGCATAGATTTGATTGTTGCTGATAACACAATGATCGCCACCTGCAATAGCCATACCATATTCACCTGGGTTAACTAATATGTTGTTAGTTGCAGTTAGGTATGATCCACCATTGTCACCAAGCATAATACCGCCGCCGCTTAAGCTTGGGCCACCACCTCTAATCCAGTTTCCATTTATTACGATAGGACTTGAGGATGTTCCGTTACTTTGATAAAGGTTGATAGCATCTTCCGCATTACTTTGGCCAAAAATATTTTCACCCTTGTTGCCGCTAATGCTTGAGCCTGGGCCATTAACGTTGTTAAATTGTACAAACTGGCCGCGGGGGAAAGGTCCGTTCATATTCAAAAACTGGTTATTGTTAACAACAATGCCGCCGGCGGTAGTTTGTTCTGCATAAACACCTGTACTTACCTTAGTGAAGTAACTGTTATCTACAGTGATATTGCTGCATTTATATAAATGAATGCCTACATCTGTAGAGTTATAGAGCTTACAGTTAGTAATGTGAACATTATAGCAGTTTGTTAATGTAATACATGGGAAAATTCCACCTGCTATTGATTTGCCACTAATGGTAATATCATGCGCACCAACAAGGTTAATAACGGCAGACGCTGTGTAACCAGTAGTTGCACTACTTGCAACAGCCGAAGCGGTAGATGCTGCCGAACCAGGTACATAAGGCGTAAGTCTGATATCAGATATTGGGGTTTCAACTACATTATTCGGTAATTGCCATTGTACAGACAGGTTATTGCCACCTGCGCCTTGCTTGTGCAATACCTCTATATAATATTTTTGGTTGGCTTGTAGTGCGATGGTAGCGGATTTTTGTGTTGTAAATTTAGTAAATTCTCTGAAGTTTGTCCAGCTTAAGTTATAAGCAATTTTAACTTTATTAGCCGGGTCAGAATTTGTAGATAGCCAAAGTTCTGCAGCATCATCGCCAGAAATCCAAAAGGTATAATTACCGGTTAAAGGCGCTGTTACATAAGCGCGCAAGCGTGAACCTACATTTTGTGAATTGCTTGGCTGTTCTTCAAGCGAACTTACCTGTGATGTTGAGGAGGGGGGTAAAGCAGTTGGAATATCAGAAACATCATTGCCCTGTATATTATCCCATTCTTCTCTCAATGCAGTACCGGCAGAATATGGCGAAAGCCTTAATGCAGATATTGGGGTTTCTATAGTTCCATCGGGCATTTGCCATTGAACCGACATGTTATCGCCGCCGGCACCTTGTTTGTGTAATACTTCAATATAATATTGCTGGCCAGCCTGAAGTGTGATGGTGGCCGATTTTTGGGTAGTAAACTTAGTATATTCTCTAAAGTTTGTCCAACTTAAATTGTAAGCTATTTTTGATTTATTGGCAGGGCTGCTGTTTGTTGAAAGCCAAAGTTCTGTTGCATCGTCGCCCGATATCCAGAAGGTATAGCTACCTGTTGTAGGGGCGGTAATATAGCCTCGTATGCGTGAGCCTACATTTGTAGCACTGCTTGGTTGTTCTTCTAAGGAGGTAATCTGACTTGTAGATGAAGGAGTAGAGTTTGTAGGGATGTCGGATACATCGTTTCCGGATACATTATCCCATTCTTCGCGTGTTAAAGTCCCGGCAGTTGATGATAGTGAACTTGATAGAGATGATGTGGACGAGGATAATGAGCTCGACGGAGTCAGTGCTTCGTCTTTTTTGCAAGAGGAGATGAATGGGAGTAGCAAAGTGATTACCACGAATGCAGCATATCCCACCCCGCCTTTAAAAGTTTTTGGGTTCATAGCTTAAATTAATTAGTAATTAGGACCTTACAACGCAAAGATGTGAAAAAATGTTACAAATTTTGGAGGAAAATTGAAAATAATTTTCCGTTAATGAAATTTTATTGAAAATATGTTGTCTCAAGTGCCTTTAAATCGAAAAAAATGCAATGGAACGATAGTTTTGTTAACTTTTGATTTATAAGACGTTTATCCAGAATTAATATTGCGTGCCTTTTGATGTTTACTTTTATTTCTAAATATCAATTTTTCAACATTGCGCTATTTATCTTAATAAAAAAATAATTATTGAAACCCAAACGGATATTTTTTGTTCATTTGCCGGTTGATAACATGAAAACTGTTAATTGAAATCAATGTGCTATATTTATTAAAAAATATTAAAATAATCCGAACATTACAATTATGAAAAAAACCGCATTAGTTACAGGTATAACCGGACAAGACGGGGCCTATTTAACAGAGTTGTTATTATCTAAAGGCTATGAAGTCCATGGTATTAAAAGAAGGAGTTCGCTGTTCAATACAGATAGAATTGATCACCTGTACCAAGACCCTCATGATACTGAAAAACGAATGATCTTACATTACGGCGATTTGAGTGATAGCACGAATCTTATCCGTATCATACAACAAGTACAGCCCGATGAAATTTATAACCTGGGTGCAATGTCCCACGTTAAGGTGAGTTTTGATACTCCTGAGTATACAGCTAATGCGGATGGTATAGGAACTTTGCGTTTGTTAGAAGCTATAAGAATATTAGGTTTGGTCAAAAAGACGAAAATTTATCAGGCATCAACATCCGAGCTTTATGGTTTAGTACAAGCGGTGCCCCAATCTGAAACTACTCCTTTTTACCCACGATCGCCGTATGCGGTTGCTAAATTATATGCTTACTGGATAACTGTCAATTATCGCGAAGCTTATGGAATATACGCTTGTAACGGTATCTTGTTTAACCATGAAAGCCCGCTCAGAGGTGAAACATTTGTAACCAGAAAGATCACCAGGGCAACTGCTAAAATAGCCATGGGTTTGCAGGATAAAATTTACCTGGGTAACCTTGATGCACAACGCGATTGGGGCCATGCAAAGGATTACGTTGAAGCAATGTACCTTATTTTACAGCAGGAAGTTGCAGAAGATTATGTGATTGCAACCGGCGTTACTACCAGGGTAAGGGAATTTGTAAGAATGTCATTTGCAGAAGTAGGTATTACAATTGATTTTAAAGGCGAAGGAGTTGATGAAATCGGTTATGTGATTAGCTGCAGCAATCCGGAATATCAGTTAGAAGAAGGTAAAGAAGTAGTAGCGGTTGACGCTGCTTATTTCCGTCCTACAGAAGTAGAATTATTAATAGGCGACCCAACAAAATCTAAAACTAAATTAGGCTGGGAACCAAAATACGATTTGAAAGGCTTAGTAAGCGAAATGGTAGCGGCTGATGTGGATCTGTTTAAGAGAGAGAAACTTTTGAAAGATTCGGGTTACGCTATTAAAAATCAGTACGAATAAAAGTACAGAAAATGGAAAAAGAAGCGAAGATATATATAGCAGGCCACCGGGGAATGGTTGGTTCTGCTATCTGGCGCAAACTGGATAAAGAAGGGTATAAAAATATCGTTACAAGGGTTTCATCAGAGCTTGATCTGAGAGACCAGGTAGCGGTTGCTGAATTTTTTGCAGAAGAAAAGCCCGATTACGTTTTTCTTGCGGCAGCAAAGGTTGGTGGGATTGTGGCCAATAACACATACAGGGCAGAATTTTTATACGATAACTTACAGATACAAAATAATGTGATACACCAAAGTTATGAAAATGGCGTAAAGAAATTAATGTTCTTAGGATCGAGTTGTATATATCCTAAACTGGCGCCGCAACCACTTAAGGAAGAATACCTGCTCACAGGCTTATTAGAATCTACCAATGAACCTTATGCTATTGCAAAAATTGCAGGGATAAAGATGTGCGATGCTTATCGTGCGCAATATGGATGTAACTATATATCTGTGATGCCAACTAATCTATATGGTTACAATGATAATTATCATCCGCAAAATTCACATGTTTTACCAGCCCTAATCCGTCGTTTTCATGAAGCAAAAGAACAAAACGCAGAAGAGGTAGTCATATGGGGTACGGGAACGCCCAAAAGAGAATTTTTATTTGCTGATGATTTGGCAGAGGCATGCTTTTACCTGATGCAAAATTACGATGAAGAAGGTTTGGTAAATATAGGTACCGGAGAAGATGTGACCATTAAAGAACTGGCAGAGCTTGTAAAAGAGATAACCGGTTTTAAGGGTAGTATTGGTTTTGATACCACAAAACCGGATGGTACACCAAGAAAGCTGATGGATGTGAGTAAACTGCATAGTAAAGGGTGGAAACATACTGTAGAGCTTCCGGAAGGCATTAAGCTTGCCTACCAGGATTTTTTAAGCAAGGTTGGAAAAAAAGCAACAGCTTAAAAACTTTGATTAATAAAAAAAGGTCTTCAAAATTTTGAAGACCTTTTTTGTTTTATACTTATTGCTTTTATATGCAAAGATCGGTAGATAACGTGATTTTTAAGGCTGATGAAAAATCATGAAAAGATTTTTTGTCGAATGGCTTATTGATCAAAGCTTTTACATACTTATATGATTTTAGCTTTTCGTTGTAATTTGCATCCTCTATACCTGCGGATATGATGTACACGTTAACCTGCTTGTTCAAAGCTTCATAATTTTTTTCAAATTCTTCTAAAAATTCCCACGCATCCATTTTCGACATATTCAGATCTAAAAATACAAGATCTGGAATATTGGCTTCATTTTCACTTTTAAATAAATAATTTAATGCAGCATACCCATCGCGGTAATGGCTTAATTCTTTTGAAAAATTACTGTCTTTAACGAGTTCTTTAAATATTACGTGATAAACAGGATCGTCATCAATAATCATTGATTTATAAGACTGTCCCCCATTCATCAACTCGTTCAATTGTATTTTCATTTCCAGAACAGGTTTTGACACCAGTTCTTCAAAGCACTCCTGGCAATATATTGTTTCGGTTAATGCACGGTAAAGCGGCACTTCCAGTGTTATGCACGAATCGAAATTTAAAATTGAACTTTTACAATTACTATTAAAGCAGTAAAATTTAACGCTTTCATTCCTTTTCATTATTAACCTCTTGTTGTATTTAAATTCTCACATAATAAAGGAATTTACATCAAATAAGTTTTGTTAAAATTTGTAATTTTTACTAGTTAATTTTTAATTATTCACAAAAAATACACCCTTAAATAAAAAATAATTTTGCAAAACAACTTATTTGTTTAATTTAGTGATCCTGTTAGCCTAAAAGGAATATTTTCCAGCAACTTTTTATTTAAAATACCCGTAAAAAGGTAACTTAAAATGTTATTATGACCGAAGAACTAATGATTAAGGCGTTTTTTAAAGCAGCACTAATTACAATTTTTTTAGGTGTAATTATAATTGCTTTATTTCATTATCCGATTGCTACAATCGTAGTTCTGTTTTTCGGTTGGTTGGGCCTGATGATTTATCTTGATCCTCCTCAGGATTGGGACAAATAGCCTAATTCATATTTACTTCTGTGAAATTGTGGTTCTGTACTTTGTTTCTTTTTAGCCTGAAAAACGATCTGATGTCTTCCTCTTTTAAATTATTCCAAAATCTTACCGAGTGAATGATTTTTTTGTTATCATTTAACAATGTTTCCGGTTCAACAGGCAAGCCTTTCCATTCGCAGCCAAAGGGGCCATCTCCAGCCAGATTTTTCAATTCAAACCCAGTAGCTTTAGCTAAAAGCGAAAACAGATGATCTTCTCCCAAATTAAGCGATTTAAATACTTCATTTGGTAAATAGCCGGTTTCATATAATTTTATCAAAAAGGCTTCGCTCATAAAGTAAGCTCCACCAAAAACACTCTCGCCGGTTCTATAGCCGTTTTTTACTGCTTTATTGTGCAGGTAAATAAGATGTATGTTTGCAATTGGCCTTCTAAAAAATTTCCAGGTTCTTATTCCATTAATTATTCTCTGACGAGGCCATTTGATGTTCCAGGGCTTGCCATGGTAATCGAAAGGGTATTGGCCGGCTATACCAATCAGTGGATTGCTGGCTACAGATGCTAAAACTTCTTTTTGCGGCTCATCGCCAATTACCAGCGCATCGGTGTCTAATTTTAACAACACATCAAAACTGTAATTTTCTACGGCATGCCTGAAAGCAAGGGATAATGTTATGTAAAGACCTGCCCAGCCACCCATTGCTTTTTTTGTGAGAATTATGTCGCAATTTTCATATAGTGGGATTATCCTGCTACCAATGCCTTCTTGTGAGTCATCTGCAAGGATAATGCGATAACTGCCTCTGTTAAAGTGTATAAAACTGTTAATGGTATCAGCAACAAATTTTTCTGAGGTGCCAGGGCCTATTGGTACAACCAATATGGTGGTATAAAACTGTTTCGGGTAACTTTTGTTCATATAGCGTGTTAATTGATGGCGTTTTAAAAACGTTGTGTAACCTTTATACTACAAAAGTTTTCTCACAACAATTGGCATTATTTTGGCTTAACTCACTTAAGTTCAACACCTTTCATTAATTGTTGTATTATTTAAATTAATCAATAATTATATCTTCTCTTCAAACCCATTTTCAATTCAAATGTTTTTTACTTTTTATAAATTATTTTTCAATATTTGATAGAAAAATATCACTGACTGAAATAAATTATTATTAGAATAAAAACAGTTTGGCTCGGTATTTGTCTTTAACGTAAATGATAATTTATTGATAAGCCGCGATAATTATTTAAAGTTAAAACATTAAAAATTTCAAGCGTTTCGACATGAAAACTCTACCAAGCACGTTCAGGGGATATAACATATTTAATGAGGATTTAAATAACCTGCCTCATTACTCCAAAATACTTGTTAATACCATAAATCAATATTCTTTCTGCATAGCTGAAGAAGACGCTGAATTTAAGCAAGCTCTGGAGCAATCTGACGTGCTTTTACCGGATGGAGTGGGAATAGTTGTTGCTGTTAAAGCAACTTCCGGACAAACCATTAAAAAAATATCAGGCGCTGATCTTCATAAACAACAGCTTGAACGTTTAAATAAGGTTCACGGAAAATGCTTTTATTTAGGTGCTTCTGAAAGTACACTTGAAAAAATAAAAGTTCGCCTCAAACAGGAATATCCAAACGTAACATGCGAAACTTATTCTCCTCCGTTCAAAGCCTCTTTCAGCGATAAGGATGATGCAGAGATGATCAGTCGCGTTAATGCATTTGCACCAGATGTTTTGTTTATAGGTATGACAGCTCCTAAGCAAGAAAAATGGGCTACAGCGCATAAAGAAAGCTTAAATGCTCGTATAATATGTTCTATAGGTGCCGTGTTTGATTTTTACGCCGGTACTGTAAACCGCCCGTCTGATTTTTGGATAAATATGGGCTTGGAATGGTTTATACGCCTTTGCAAAGAACCTAAACGTATGTGGAAACGTTATATATATTATGGACCTGTATTTGTATATGCACTTGTAAAAGAAATGGTTATAGGCGATTTAGCACAAGAGCATTCATTTAACCGGTTACCCAACCACGAAGGAATTTAATCCTTCGTGATATAAAAAATAAAGAGTAGCAGTATTCTTTGTATTAGCGGGATAATACGGGATTGATAAACGGGATGCAGGGAATTAAATAGCCCTGTTGATAAGATTAGAATAAATTGAAAGCAGTGCTGCTGTATTTATTTCGGGAGAGTATTTCTCAGAATAACTATTGAAAGCGCCTTCTTTGTAATGTTTTATTTGTTCAGAAGATAAACTTTCAAAATAGTATAATTTTTTATTCAAATCGTCTTCATTTCCAGACTCAAAAAGAAGCCCGTTTTTCTGATCGTTAACGGTGAATTTTAATTGTCCTAAATTAGAGGCAATTACGGGTACGCCTGCTGAAAAGGCTTCTATGATTACCATACCAAACGTTTCATACCATTGGGATGGAAATATAAGCGCCTTAGCATTGCCCATTAAAGAATTGACCATTTCTTTATCAACACTACCAACAAATTGAATGTTAGTATGCGTTTGAGCTGATCCTATAACCTCGTTTTCCATTGGCCCGGTTCCGGCAATTTTTAGAGGCAGGCCATTTTCTTCAAATGCCTTTAGTAATACATTTACTCCCTTTTCTTCGCTAAGCCTACCTACATACAAATAGTATTCGCCTGATGTTGAATATTCAATACTTTTAAAACAAAAGTTCGGTTTTATTACAATTTTATCAGCTATTGAATTCAATTTTGAATTAGCGAAAATTTCCTTTGTGTGTTGGCCAAGAGCAATAAACTTATCTATTTTTTGCCAGGTACCCAAAGCCTGGTGCAGCCAGAGCGATGCCCCTAACCAAAAGGTAAGAGGTTTAGAGTTTAGATAAACACCCTTTTTAATGGCGTTTAACGGAAAGTTTTGTGTTAACGAGTCGGTGAACATTGCACCGTTATAAAATAGCGTTGCAGAGGGGCATAATAGCCTGTAATTGTGTAGCGTAAACACAATAGGTATCTTAAACTTTTTAATAGCAAGTATTACTGATGCCGAACCTGCAAAATGCAGGTTATGGATATGAACTATATCCGGTTTAAACTCGCGGATCTTTTGCTTGGTTGCCCGGTAGGAGCCAAAGTTAAAAGGCATTTGCGCCACTTTTAACAAAGTGCTGCCGGTATTTGAGAATTGCAGTACTGAAGTCTCAACCCCCGCGGCATTCAATAGGTCTGTTTCGTTTGCAACAACGCTGTCCTCGCCACCCTTTAATTTATAAGTGGTGTGTACAATTAATACCTTCATTAATTTTTGATAGCCTGCACTGCCTAAAATCAGGCGTTAGCTTTTTTAACCTGGTTGGTTGCTTTGATATAAGTATTTATCAATTTACGGCTTACCAGTGATTTTAAACTGAAAGGTTTTTTTATCTGTTTCTGCAGATCAGGGATGATGAGATCATCATTGCAGAATTTAAAGGTGCGTTTCTTACCGTCGTCTACCGGTGTTTGAAGCCAGTCGATACCGAACGTGTTGGTAGATTCCTCGTCAAAACCAATATTATTCACCTTTGATAATACCGGGTAAACAACTTTCAGGCGATTTTCTGCCACGTGAACCTGTAGCTGCACATCCCAGGTTGATATAGTTCCGTTAATCTGTTTCTTTAACATGCGTACCAAATCGTAACCCTCCGCATTAAGGCGCCTTTTAAAGCCTGGCGAGGTATCCATTAGTTTTTGCAGCTCTGCATGGTCCCAAATTACATTTGTAAAGCGGTCGGCCCAGCCGCCCCAGCCATAAGAACAAAATCTTTTATAAATAACGGTATCATATTCGTAGTTCGCGGCCTCTATTGGATATTGGTAAGCTGTGATACAAAATACAGATTTTTTATCTTTATAAAACTCAAGTCCATCCATTAGGAATTTCACGTAGTTAGGCGAAACAATTAAATCGTCTTCAACTACTATAAATTTTTCGTAATTGTTGCTCAGGAAGGTAAGCCCTTCCCTAAAGTTTGGCCCTGTGCTAAAATTACGTTCCCTAAAATGTTTAATTACATTTTTAAAACCTGTTAAGCCATCAATGTATTCTCGTACTTCCAGTACGCCTTTTTTATCTCGTTCGCCTTTAAAGCCATCGCTAAAAAATACAATGTCCAGATCTTTGCATTCCGGGTTTTTTAATAAAGCTTCAATGCATCTTTTAAGCTTGGCAGCCCTGTTATAACAAAAAACACCAATTATTATCTTTTCCACTTGTTTGTAATTTTAGTTTATCCTTTAAATCTGTCCCACATAACGGGGAACAATGTTTTCATCCATAATTTTGTAAAAGCTACCGGGGTATGCAGCGGGAAGTGAAGTTTTATAAACTTCATATATTCGCTATATGCCAGGCCTTTAGGGCTTTTCAAGTATTTAATCCGGTCTTTTAACGGGTCTTTGTTTGATTTCCAGGTTTTACCATGGTCGTCTGTACACTGGCCTAAATAACCCGGTGCAACAATTACTTTAAAGCCGGCCTTCCGTGCGCGCAAGGTGTAGTCAAAATCTGCTATGCTATGCGTATAGGTGTCAGACAGTATGCCTATTTTTTGAACTACCACACTTGGTACAAGCATAATGTTGGCGTTAGCCATGTCGCATTCAACATATTCGTTTTCGCTGAAAATGTTATAGCATTGAACCCTGTTTTTGTTTACCAGCTTTTGACCGCCGTAAGATATTTGCCCATTCTCTTTGTCTACCGTACTACCTATACAAATTGCGGGAGTTGTATATCCCGGCGATTTTTGATAAGCCAACAGGGTAGAGAGCGCATTTTTATCAAGCAGTGTATCATCGTTAAGCAAAAAGTAAAAATCCGGATTGGTTTTTACCGCTTCGCGCCAGGAATTACGCATTCCGCCGGCCCAGAATAGCGAGCCGCTGCCGTTAAATATTCTAACTGCCGGGTATTCTTTTTTTAATGCGTCGGTTGTGCCGTCTGATGAGGCATCGTCTGTAAGAAATACATCCAACGTTATATCATCAGGAAGTTGTTGCTCATATAAGCTTTTGAGGCAGGAGAGCGTTTTTTCTCTTCTGTTATAAGTTGCTAATAGAACTGCAATTTTCATAGTAGTAGTGTTTAATGTTAATTACCTTGAAGCATGCTGCCAACCAGCGGCGCTTTCTTAGCGCGTTTTTTCAAAGCCCGGTAGTAGCTGAGTACGTAATATTTCATTTTCATTTGCGGCGTTAGGGAAGGTACCCCTAACGCTTTGGATGCCGCGCTCACATAAGCAGCATCGCTCATTCCAAAACCGTAATCGTTACGGCCGGTGATGATTGTATGGTATAAATCTGCAATACCATATGTTTTTTCAGATGGTAAATGCCAAACGGTTAAATCGATATCTGAAGGTTCTACATTGCGGTAAAAAACCGGGTTAGTCCAAATTCGTTTCATTAATGACCGGCTTGGGCTTGCTTCAAAACCATTTTTATAATACAGGTAACTTAGTGTGTGCGCTTCTTCGTTAAACTTAGGCAAGCCTTCGTTAAAGCGTCTCAGCAATTCTGGCCACAATTTTAAAAAGTCGGCAAAAATGGTGTTGGTGTTTTTAACACTTGCCAAAAAGAATTCACCAAGGTGATAGCCCGGAATCTCATTTATCTTTCTATCTAAAAGGTCTTCATATAAATGTTTCATATCTACCCGGCTAAGGCCATGGATAACCAGCTCGGTTGTGCAATCGTCCTCGAATGATAAAAAGCCGTTGTTCTTTTCCGCCTCATCAAAAAGGGTTTTGGCAGGTTTAAGAAAAATGCAATCAGAATCAAGGATCAGGTATTTATCTTCGGGGTTTTTGTTGTAGGTTATAATATGCTCCAGTATAGAAAACTCGTAAAATTGGTTCTGGAACATACCGAAATACCCTTTAGGCGTTTTGTATTTAAAATCAGTAAATACGGTTTCTACGTTCAGTTCTTTTAACGAGTCGCTTACATTTTTACCGTCAAGAAACGGCAGCTGTTTAACATTGGTATAAAAAACATGTTTTTCATCTTTGTTAAAACGCCTGCTGGTAGCAAAGAAAAGTATTACGCAGCGCCAGTAAATATCCTGGTGCGCTTTACTTGATGATTTTTGCCCGGTTTGCGGGAATATGCTTTCTGATCCTTTTTCATCAGCGCAAAACCAGGTGCAAATGTGATTCATTATCGTATTTTTTTGTTGTTAATAATAATGTGCTAATTCTTGATTGTCAGACTCCGGGTGCTCTTCATCATCCGGTAGCTCGTCCAATTCCTCTGCTTCTTCAGATTTTCTTTCCAGGTAATACAGACATAAACCTACGTGTCCCCAAAAAACAAGTGGCAGTACATAGCTGAACGAAAATATCAGGCCCGAAAGACAGAAGGCTATGAGTACTATAGATTCTTTATTAAGCTTTTTACTAAAGGCTTTAAAGCCGAGGTAGAATAAGAACCAGTACTTTAATAAGAAGCCGGTTAGTCCTTCATAAAATAACATTTCAACATAACCCTCGTGAAAGTGCTGGCCAGATTTTGTAGGCCACCAATCTACCAATGGGTTAGGCATATCAAAGCCTTCAAACGTCCAGCCAAATATTGGCTTTTTTGTAAATAACGCTAAGTACACTTCGCGTTGCTGCTGCCTGAATTCGCCTGTGCCGCCTTCTCTTGTAGGGTCGAGTATTTCACTAAACCTGTCTGAAAGGAAATTGGTAAACACCGGTGCAAAATGCGCCATGGCAACCGCTATAAATATCAGCGAGATCAACGTAATGATGCTCAGGTTAACTATTTTAGGTACTGCAAGGTATCTGTTCCTGATGGTAGCGAACATAAACACAAGCCCTGCAAATATGGTACTTGCCCAAACCGACCTATGCTGATGAATTAAAATTACCACAAAGCAAAACGCAAAAATGCCGAAGTACTTTGCTTTATTGGTTTCTAAAAACCTGTTAAAGTACCATAAGAATGGTATGATCATCATCAGGATAGAACGCGCATGTATAATGCGGCTGTCACCGGAGAAAGGCCCGTAATCGTCCAGTTCAACGCTATCCAGGCTGAAGGAGAAACCCCTGCCGTAAATGATCATCATGGCAAGATAAACGCAGATATAAAACTTGGCCAGAAATTCCAGCAGATCCAGATCGAGAGAGCGGCTTATACTTTTAATAAATATCACATAAACTACCGGGAACAATATGCTGAACATGGTAAGCTGTTGAAACATGGTGTTATAATTGAACATCGATTCAAACACCATTTTCAGTATCAGGAAACAAAAGAGTGCCATGTAAACCTGTTCGTTCCGCTTCAGATTAGTAAAATTTACCAGTACAAAGCCGAAGATGAGCAAGCTTGATATTTTTTCAAAGTTTAAAAGTATTACAGAATTTGGAAGTACCAGCCAGGAAAAAATATTTTCCATCATGAGGTAGCAAAAAAATATTACCAATATTTCTTTTACATAAAACTGATAACCAAATATCTTTATAACACGATTCATCTTTTTTACTAATGCGTTTTATTTGCGTATCGTTATACTGCCTTTTTTAAATTCAGATAACTAAATAGCCTGTTCTTAACTTTATAATAGAGGTGCGTAAACTGTATCATGTTTAACAAGCCGTTAAGCATTATTACCTTGTAGCTGTTACGCGCATCAACCCACTTTATGGCTTTTTCGCCATTTAAGTACATTGTCTGGAAGATGTCCTCTTTTTCAGGAATGATCTGGCGATACATATCAGCCTTCTTATCTACAATCTCTTTATTTATATAACCTAAATGTTTCAACCTGAAATTGGTTCCAAGCTTTAAACCTGTAATGCCTTTTACGTTAGGCGAATCGATAAGCAGGTTCTGAAAATAACCTGAAGGTTGTTCGCGCCACATCAGCCTATCGTGCCCTGATGAATAATTAAGCCTGAACCATGAGCCTGCAAAGTGTTCACGATCTATAAAGTGAAAACGCCTGAAAGCGAATTTGTTAACGAGCTTACTTTTCATCAGCTTGTCAAAGTCCTTACGTGTAAGTTCTGGTTCAAATATTTCATCCACATCCAGCCACATCAACCAATCGGGGTTGCGTTTGCGTGCGGTGTCATACATTAAATTTTTATCACGCCCTTCATTAAAACCCTCCGTGCGAACGATCTCCACAACTTTTGGGTGTGCTTTTAATACTTCGTAAGTTCCATCAGTCGATCCATTGTCTAAAACAACAATTTCATCCACCAATTTTTCAAAACACTCAAGCCATTCATGCACGAAAAATATTCCGTCTTTAACTCGAAGCATTAACACTAACTTTGCCATAGGTATTATTGTATTCTGTTTTATTATCTTTTATACAGTTTTATTCACTACTTCGCTGTTGATCAGGACTGCTCTTTTTTTTTGTAAGAAGCCTGCAGGTGAATATTTTTTTAACAGTAGCCGCAGGTCGTTTCTCATTGATTGATCTACCGCAAGCACTATAACCACGAACAACAGAAAAAATGCTCCGCCGTTTAAAATAAGTTTAATTATATCCAGGTTTTTCATTGGCAGGCTATTAACCAAATAATTACAGCCAACGCCGCCGGCTACCAGTAATGGCACCACAATGCTCCACACACCCAATGTGTGCTTTATAAGCGAATTTTCCAGGAAGCCCAGTTTATATAAGCGGTAAGAAAAATAGCTGAAATCGATAACGATGTACCCAACAAGCATAGCTGATAAAATGCCCGGGATGCCATAATACTTTGCAGCAAAATAATATATAACGCCCATTATCAGCCCTTTTAAAATATTTACAAGGCTGTTTACTTTGATATCGCCAAGTGCATAACCCATGTTTGCCATGAAATAGCCAATCAATGCAAAAAAGAAATTGCCTACCAATAAGTAAATAATAGTATCGCCGGCGTATTTGCCTTTGCCCGTCCAGGCGGTTATGATATAATGATAGTTGAAACAAAAGGCAAGCCCGATGAATATTGCAGCGTATGAATAGTATTTAAACTGGGTACCTATCAGATCTATAATGCCTTTCCTGTTATCGCCGCCAACAGCATGGGAGATAGATGGCATTAATGCTACCGAATGCCTGCCTACTAATGATTGCGTTAGCTGTACCGGCCTTTTATTGATCTCAAAAATGGTGATCATAGAAGGGGTTATAAACCTAGCAAGAAATATGGTATCCATACTTGCGGATAGCCCACCGATGATGCTTGCCAGCGAGGTAAATGAAAAGATGCGTATAAATCTTTTAAAGTGCGAGAACTGGTAGTGTATTCTCATACCTTCTTTGTTAAGCACAACTTTAAGCGCCCAGTAATTATAAATGTTAATGAACACTGCCCTGCATAAGTTTGCAAATGCTATTGATATGATGCCAAAGCCCATAATCAACAACGTTATATTGCAGATAAGGAACAGGATGTTAGCAAGTATAGAACTGATAGCTACGTGCGAGGAATTCTGCAAGCCCTGGTTTATGCCCGACATGCTGAATGATGTAAGCGACATACCAGTGGCAACAATTGACAAAAACAGTGCTATCTGCAGATTGGGGTAAACGGTAACGTCTTTATTAATGATTGCACCTATAAGCGAATAAAAAACAAAGCCCGCTATAACAGCAATTGCCAGTATGATACCAGCTGCCATTAATCCCGAACCTATGGTTTTATTGATCTCGTCTTTTTGATTTTTGCCGAATAGTTCAGCAATTTTTTGTTGTAAAACTTCGCCAACTCCGGGGTCAATCAGCGTCATCCACGCTAAAATGTTACCTGTAGCCAGCCATACACCTAATGTGGCCGTATCTATCTTTTTTAGATAAAAAGGCAGTAAGATGAGCGAGTTGATTATGTTAGTTATAACATAGCCATACTGAAAAACAAAGTTCCATCTTAAAACTTTTTTGTCCATTTATATTTTATTAGCAATTGAATTTTTTATTAATTATAGTTCAGACACTTTTCGTCTATCAGATCTAAAATGGCAGCATCTGTATTGGTATCGAACTTGCGTGCAAACAGCGCTTTTGACGTGCATATGTTGTTTAAATCGTCTTTTATCAAAATCTCCGGATGAGCACTGGAGCCATCAGGCCACCTCATAAACCTTACATGGTCGTTCAGTATTTTGCCAGACAGTTCTTCATTTCCTGTGTTCATTAATATGGTCTGGAAAAATATTTCGTCGGGTGCAAAAGTGTGCTTATGAAAAGCAACATACTCCGGCTTTGTCCGCACAAAATTCAAAATGTAATCGAGTGTGTAACCATCTATAACCCACCATTGCGAACCGTAGTAGTGCTGCATATCTGTCTTTAGTTTCCTTTGCATAGGTTTTATATATGTAGAAAGGAAATTCATAGTTTTTGCAGCGTATTTTTCGGCGGTTGATAAACCGAAAAAATATTTGTTTACACGATACGCACCACCATTTGCCCATTTTTTAAAATCGGGCAGCGTATAATGGTCCATAAACACGCTATGTTCAGACGATTTAAAGAAATCGTTTATATACTCGTTGCTTTTAATGGGGTAGTCCTGCCCGCTTAGCAATATGATCCTGTCGAAATATTTTCCCGAATCTTTTACCGCCTGCATGGCATTTAAAGTTGCTTCAACCAGCCCGAAGTTGCCCCATTCCGTTTTTACAGAAGGGACAACCTGAGTTTTTGGTAGATCTTTAAATGCGTCTTTACTATCTTGAAGCGCCGAATTCTTATCTATGTGGATAAAGAAGGATGACATGCCATCGTTAAGCCGATGTATTAGCCTTTTAAGCTGAGTTTCGTTTTTATGAGCTAATATGATATATGCCTTTTCCACTTCTGTACGTTAGTTTAAATTACAAGGGTTAAGATTGTTGATTAACCTATGCGTTTTAAATCTTTTTTAGTGTCATATACATAGCCGTAACCGTATCCATAGCCATAATTACCGAAGTTTCTGCTCGATACATCATTGAATACAATAGCTGCATTATGCAACTTATTAAGCGTGTTGCTTTTGTCAAGCCTTTCAACAAAGGTTTTTGGCGTATAGGCATGGCGTATAATATATAACGTAGCATCGCAAAGCGGCGATAATATATAAGCATCTGATATTGGGCCTACCGGTGCAGCATCGATGATGATAAAATCAAACATGCCGTTCAGGTAACTTAAAAGCTCTTCCGTTTTACCATTGGTCAACAATTCAGATGGGCTATCTGAAAGGTTCCCTGCTGATATAAAGAATAAGTTATCATTAACCGGAGATCTTTGAACTATAGAAGCGGCGCTTTCTTTGCCTTCAAGAAAATCAGTTACACCGATACCTTTTTCAACATTAAGCTTGTTATGCAGCGATGGTTTTGTAAGGTCAAAATCTACTATTACAGCTCTTTTGCTGGTTAAGGCCAGGCTTATAGCCAGGTTCATTGCCACAAAGCTTTTTCCTTCGCCGGAGATACCCGAGGTAACCAGGATTTTCTTTTTATCGCCGCCAACACCAAGGTAACTCAATGTAGTACGAAGCCTTCTGAATTGCTCTGCAATAAGCGTACGGCGGTTAGTGCCAATTACGATAGGATCTTTAGAAGTACCTGCGCTGATCTCGCTGATAACAGGGATCTGTGTAAGCTCTTCAATATCCTTCTGATACATGATCTTGCTTCTCAATGATTCTCTTACAGAAACACTGCCTAAGCCAACAATCAGCATCAATATAGTAGCAGCCAAATAAGTCATCTTAGCTTTAGGGCTAACCGGCGACTCGGCTGATACCGGCCTTACTATAGTCTTGCAGCCATCTTCATTGGTGATAAAAGATAAAGCAGTTTCTTCTTTCTTTTGCAGTAAGAAAGTGTAAATTCCGCTCTGTATGTTTACTTCGCGGTTTATATCAACCAGGTTCTTTTCAGTTTCTGGCATTGTTTGTAATTGTGAAGAATAACCCTGGTTTGTAGAGGTTAAATTGCCCTTGCTTGCAATTAAAGCCTGGCGCTGGTTAGCAAGGTTCTCTAATATCTGCGGCTTAATTTTTTCTATTTTATCCTGGTAAGAAACTACAAGCGGGTTATTCTCGCCGGTAGTTTTCTTTAAGCTTTCAACTTCAAGCTGTAATTCATAAATATTTTTTACCATTTGGGTTAAGCCCTGGTCTTCGATACCTATGGTTGAAGGCACAATGCCGGTAGACATGTTAGAAGATTTTACATAGTTTTCAACCTGTTTTAAAACAGATAATTGCATGTTTATCTCGCTCACCTTCTGGTCATTGCTACTAACATTTTCCAGGTAAAGTTTACCTTGTGTACCAATATCTATAGCACCCCTGTTAGACTGATAGCTCTGCTGCTTGTGCTCAATAGCCAACAGGTTATTTTGTACAGTAGTTAAGCGCTCGTCAATAAATTTTTCTGTGTTAGCTGCCAGTTGTTGTTTCTCGTCAGAGATAGATACGTTATAAGCTTTTATTAGAGCGTTTAAAACATCCTCGCCGCGGTTAGGATTAGGATCTTTGTATTCAAGATCAATGATGGTAGATAGCTTATTGGCAGATGTTACTTTTAAGTTAGCTGCAAGGCCTTCGGCTACTTTTCTTGCAGAAGTAAGTGAAAAGTAGAATTGCGCATCTGCCCCGGCAGGAGTAACTAAATGCGGATTTTTCTGGAAAATAAGGTTACCGAACGGAGTAAGAAGTAATTTGTTCATTGGGTAAGTAGTACCATTTATAACAACATTCTCTCCGTTTACTGTAAAGTTAACGCGTTTAACAAGTTTAAGCGTCTTAGTATCATTAGTTGATACGATGATAGGCGAGCTATCATAAGCCAGCTGATCTCTGAAACGGCCATCCTGGTAAACAGGGGCGTACAGTGACAAGTTGTTAACCACAACTTCCATCAAATCTACCGATTGAAAAACTTCCAGTTCGTTATCGATGGTCCTTTTTGGGGATATAATATCCAGCGCCTGGAATGCTTTTGAGTCTTCCGCACCTTTTTTATCGTCGCGAATTAAAACTCTGCCAGTGGCATCATACATTGGCGTTGCATATTGAAGATAAAGCCAGGCACCTGCAATGCCTATACCCATAAGGATGGCAAACATAGGCCAGTACGGGATCAGCTTAAATAAATAACTCTGCAAAGAAGTTGATTCTTTTTCATCTTTCGCCGGTTTTCTTATTAACTTCATAGTATTGATTCTTATTATTTATCTTTAATTCTTCCTTACTATTACCTCAACAATTATTGCAAGGAATGATAGGGCACTTAATATAATAGGCACTAACTGTGCGCCTCTTGATGAATTTGTAACTTTTGATTTATTAGCCTCTACGTAAACAATATCGTTAGACCTTAGATAATAATATTGGGAAGAGAACAGCTCTTTGGAGTTAAGGTCTATTCTTTTAATTTTTTTCTCGCCCGCTTCTTCACGTATAATCATTACGTTATCCTTGCGGCCGTAAATGGTAATGTCACCTGCTATACCTAAAGCTTCTAAAAGCGATATTTTTTCACTTGGAACGCTTATTACAGTAGGATGGCCTACTTCGCCCAATACGCTCACTTTAAAAGTTAATTGCCTTACCGTAACTACAGGGTCTACCAGTAATTTCCTGTCTACCAGTTCGCGGGTAATTTCTAACCTTAGCTCGTTAGTGTTAAGGCCGCTTACTTTAATATCACCTACAACCGGAAACTGAATCTTACCTTCGGCATTTACCAGGTAACCGGGCGTTTGCAGGTTATTGCCGCCCAAAGTGGTTGATGATATGGTTGAATAATTTGGTGTATTGAAAATAAGCGTAGCGGAAGGGTTTAAGCTGCTAACGCTGATACTTAATATATCATTAGGCTGTATTACAGATTGTGGCGCCCTGTTAGTAGATCTGATAATAGAATCCTGCTGATCTGCAAAATATTCTGTTTTACGGGTATTGGCACATGACGAAACCAGCATTTGTAACAAAAGCGGAACAGACAGGTATAAAAGAATTTTAAATTTGGAGTTGGTGTTTTTCATAAGCTTGTATAGGTAGAGATGATTATCTTTTAACAAAAAGGATGCCCCTTTTATCTTTATTGTTTTTAATTTATTTGAAAATTCCTTTTCTTTACTTTTGATTTTCTTATTTAACGTTTAGTTAAATTTATTGCAATTTTTACTATTTTCTTTATTTATTGTAAACGGATTATTAAAATAACGCACGTTTTGTTATTGAATTTTCAATATTTCTCTATTAACATGAAAAAGATTTAAAAGTTTTTTTAATCTCAAAAAAATTTAACAGGGAGAAAATACCTTAATATGAATATTGACTGGCTACAATAGATAAGGTGTTAAAATGGGGATAAAAATGTCAGAGAGGCTGACGTAGCAATAGGTTACTTTGTTTATAAAACTACTTATTGCCTGGTAAAGGATTTTACCGTCCCGTTAGTGTTGAAATAAATAGTGTAATTGGCTCTTGTGGTTTTAATATCGTCGCAATACCACTGTTTGGAGGATGGAATGTAATAAATGTCCGTTAATTTGGATTCGCTATCAACAGATTTTGCTTTTTGAGCAAAAATGGCCGCTATTGCCGGAACGTTTGTAAAGCGTATAGAATCCAGGGAAATTGTACTGTTATTGATACTATTTATGTCGCCGGCAGTTATGGTAACCGGTTTCGAGGTCCACTTACTCGCGTTGGTTTCATACTCGTATTCATTTACATTTTGTAAAGTATCCGGGTCTTGGATGTCCAGCATGATACGACCATCTCCATACACATAGAGATCGTTAAACACTTTTATTGATTTGCCTTTAAATTCAGGAAGGTTTCTTAATGTGCTTTCAGCTTTTTGTAAGGTTGCTTTATCTGTTACAAGGTTGGTTGTGTTATGATTGCCGGCAGATGCAAAAAAACGCTCATCGGCACTCATTTTTGGTTTGCCATGTAAAGTGTCATTAAAAGAACTGCTGATATTATTACAGGCCGAAAGATACCAACAAACACAAATAGCTGATATAGTTAGGCGAATCACTTGTTTCATTGCAATTGTTGATATGGTTTACCATTTAAATCTGCAGCCAGGCAAACATCATTGTGATTGCTTGACAAGTAAAAAATATCCAAAGTTTTTTGCTGCGCCATAGGTGCATCTAATATGCCCAGTGTTTTGGTTATGCTGGTATTCACAAGCTGGTTATTACAATCTGTAAATGACAAATTAAACCGTACCTGAGGTTGGTCGTTAATATAAACGCCCGTTTGTGCCACACTCACTACCTGTGCCTGTACATCATAACCATAATATTTATGCATCAGTTGATTTTTACTCAGGCGCCCGCTCCTAAAAAAAAAGCTTATACACAGTAAGATAAGCGGGCAGAGTATCAGCGGATGGTACCATACCAAAAAGCGCCAGCCTGTTCCGTTATTTTCATGTTGATATGCAAAGCTAAAGTACCAACCAATTATACCACAGATTATTATCCAAAATACAGACCCAAGTATCAGGCCGCGTGGGTTAGGAGGGTTGTAATGCGCACCATCTACTTGCAAATAAGGAACGTTTTTGAGCGATTTATCAATCCGCAATGCCAATGTTTTTCCGGCTTCAAAGCGGTGCAGTACAGGGTCGCTTTCGTTAATGTTTACTTTTTCGGTTATAGTAGTGCCAACAAAGTTTTTCAGTTCAAGTAGCAGTTCGTATTTATTTACACCGGGATATTCGCTGGGTAAGGGCGTACTTTTAATGATCTTTGAATTTTTTAACTCGCCATTTTGCATCAGGTTTTTCAACTTATTGATAGCAATATAACGGCTTAACACCAATCCCCTGAAAGTGCTGTAAATTAAAAGGAGGCAAAATAACACCGACAATGCAAGCCATGTAAACGCCCAGGCAGGTGAACTGCCGTCGTTGTAATTTGCGCCGCCATAATACATAATCATTGGAAAAGGTACAGCCCAAAATAAAAGGAATAATAAAGCAAATAAACCCTTAAAGCCCATATGCAGGTAGTTTTATAAATATATAAATGTTGGTAAAGATTTTATTGTTTTAGAAGAATGAAAAATGTTGAACCATTATTACCGTTACGATAAAAAGATCATCCCTATCCGAACCAAAAAACAGGCACAAAAAAACACCTGCCATAGTGGACAGGTGTTTAACGAATAAGCTTGTATTATAAAGTTAAATTACTTTAACATTTACTGCGTTAAGGCCTTTTTTGCCGTTTTCTACATCATATTGTACTTTGTCGTTTTCCTGGATCTGATCAATCAGGCCAGTTGAATGTACAAAAACATCTGTTCTTGTATCATCTTGTGAAATAAATCCAAAACCTTTCTGGTTGTTGAAAAATTTCACGGTTCCTTCTTTTTGCATTTAATTGTTTTTAATAAGTGCGCAAGGTAGACTTAAATATCCGTATATTTTTACCTTCGGTAAAATATTTTAAATAATATTTAAATTCAATTTAGTTCTGTCGCAATTTAGCTTCCATACTCAGCGTAGTATGCGGTACAGCGCGCAAACGTTCTTTTTGAATCAGTTTACCTGTTGCCCTGCATATGCCATATGTTTTGTTCTCTATGCGCTTTAAGGCGGCATCAAGCTGTTCAATAAATTTTCTTTGCCTGTCTGCAAGCTGATGCAAATGTTCTTTGTCTAAAGCAGCAGGTCCGTCTTCTAAAGAGTGATAGGCGCCTGCTGTATCATCTGTTCCATTTGGGTTAGTATGCTCAAACGATGCTGTAAGATTATCCAGCTCTTCGTGAGCAACGTTTTTTTTATTTAAGATCAGCGTTCTGAACTCTGCAAGATCCTGATCTGAGTAGCGTGTGTTATTGTTTTCCATAGTTGCAGCTACAACAACAAATTTTTTTATCGGTTTTAAGAATTTTTAACTAATGGTTATTTGCAGGCGATATTTAATCGCAAAGAATAATTTTAAGGCAAAAATTCTGTATTTTTAAGTGATTATCTTAATTCAATTTCGCTATTTGTTTAAAAATAATGCTAAAAATATTAGTATTTTTAATTACGCCCGCCTAAATTTGTTGCATGTTAAGATTTAAGCAGCACAGGGTAAAGCGCGATGTATTAGGGTTCAGGCTGCCGATGCTTACGCATGAGGAGCCCGAACTGGATGTGACCGAGATTATTGTAATGGACCCGGACAATACCTTTTTTATGCGGATGGGAAGCGATGCCATGGTTGCGTACCATATATTAAAGGATCATGTGCTGGTGATTGACCGTACCTTAAAACCCGTGCCGGGTAGTATAGTGGTGTTCTTTCACGAAGGCGAGTTTTACACCCGCGAATACCGGCCTGCAAAAGAAAAGCTGATTTTAAAAGCAGGGAGTGATGCAGAAACGCTTACTATAGAAAACTGCGATAGCTGGAGTTGCTGGGGCGTAGTAATGCTAAGCCTTAACCCGCTGCTGCAAATGCAGCACCGTATTGGGAGGTACGCCCGTGTTTGCGCATGTTGATATCAATAATTGTTATGTAAGCTGCGAGCGCCTCTTTCGCCCGGAGTTAGAGGGTAGGATAGTAGTGGTACTTAGTAATAACGACGGCTGCGTAATTGCACGCAGTAACGAGGCAAAGAATATCGGCATAAAGATGGCCGATGCCGAATTTATGGTTCGTAAGCACCTGGAAAAACATAATGCGGTGATTTTTAGCAGCAATTACGCTTTATATGCAGATATGAGCGCCAGGCTGATGAATAACCTTGCCCGGTATACTTATACCTTAATGGTTTACAGTATAGACGAGGCTTTTATGGCGCTAAACAAAATTCACAGCATAGATCTGGAAAGTTATACAGCCACCATCCGCAATAACGTGGTGAGGGATACAGGCCTGCCTATTACCATAGGTGTAGGGCCAACACTGTCGCTGGCCAAGCTGGCGAACAAAGCAGCGAAAAAGTTAAATAAGAATTATTTGGTACTGGACACAGTCGACAAGATTGATAATATTGTTAAAACTTTCCCAATTGAAGATGTTTGGGGCGTTGGCCTGGCTTACTATAATAAACTGAAAGAATACGGAATAGAAACAGCCCACCACTTTCGCGAACTAAAAGCGGATTTTGTACGCCAGCATATGACCGTGCAGGGCTGGCGGCTTCACCAGGAACTTTGGGGCAAGCCATGCAATGTGATTCGTGATGTAGCCGAGCGATCAAAGGGGATAGAAAGCAGCCAAAGCTTCAATAGCTATCAAACAGATTTGGCACCCATTGAAGAGGCTATATCTATGCATGCCGCTACGGTGGCGCTTAAGCTGCGTCAGCAAAACAGTATGGCGCTGATGCTTACCATTTACCTGCGCACTAATAAGCATAATGTTAAGCATGATCAGCATTATCCAAGCATAACGGTTAAAGTTCCATTCGCTGCTAACAGTACGCATCAGTTTACGCGCGTTGCCGTGCAGGCAATTCGCGCCATATGGCAGCCTGGCTACAATTACCTTAAAACCGGTTTGCGGGCCACCGGTATTGTCCCCGCCGGTGAAGTGCAGTTTAATATGATGGCCGACTATGAGCACGGCCGCGAGCAAAAACTTGCCGGTTTAATGGATGATCTTAATGGCCGGTACGGCCGCGGCACGGTGAGGCTTGCTGCCGAAGGTTTTGAACGCAAATGGATCATGAAGCAAAACTATCTGAGTAAACAATACACTACCAACTGGAAGGATATCATTGTAACGAGATAAATAATCTGAAATTTCTTAGTAATTAATTATTGTAATTTGTTGCTAATATTATTAGTTTTGTATTCTGATTATTTTAGTAATATGTGCGGGCACGTAGAGATAGGCGAACAGAAGGACATTAAGATAATAACCCGCGACGGCGGATCATATTCTCCCAAGAATAAAAATAGTAGTAATCCCGGGTCTATGCTGCCGGTGGTTACAGATGCTATGCCTGGCAAAGTACAGCAGTTTCGCTGGGGATTGCTTTCTCTTGATGATGATAAGATCCATAGCAAAAATAAACACGCGCGGATCGAGTCTTTGTTTTTAGTGCCGCTATGGAGCGAACTGGTTGGTCGCAAGCATTGCGTGGTAAGGATACAGGCGTTTTTTGAATACAATAAAGAACAGGAGCGCACCTATCGTGTAGAACGTGCTGATGGGCAGCCATTTTATATTGCTGGGCTATGGGATATCTGGATCGATATTAAAACCAATGTGCTGCTGCCTACTTTTGTGATGATCACCATGGAGCCAAATTCTGCTATGGCTGCCATACATGATCGTATGCCTGCCATCTTAGAGCGCGGAGATATTAAAACCTGGATCAGCGGCAGTTTTACGGGCGAACAGCGCGTTGCCTACCTGCGCAGCAAGCCATGCCCATCTGAAAACCTGAAGATCACCATCCATAAGGATCATAAAACGAAGAATTAATTTCAATCAAAAAGGTTTTAAAAACATATCACATAATCAGTATGTTAGTAAAACATGACTGAAAGAACAAACAAGGCAGCATTGATTACCGGGGCATCCGGCGGTATAGGTTATGAATTGGCACTGCTTTGTGCTAAAGACGGCGTTAACCTTGTTTTGGTAGCCCGAAGCGATGACAAGTTGCAGGCTATAAAAAACGACCTGGAAGCTAAGTATGCTGTAAAAGTCACTTTATTTATAATTGATCTTTCAGAGCCAGGCAAAGCCTTAGAGCTTTATAACAATTGTATTGACCAGAGGATCAAAATCGACTATCTCATTAACAATGCCGGTTACGGTGATTACCGCGATATTGTAGATGCTGATCCTGCCGTGTATATTAACATGCTTAACCTGAACGTGATTGCTTTAACAGAACTATCTGCCCTGTTTGTTAAAGATATGGTAAGGGCCGGAAGCGGGTGTATTCTTAACGTAGCTTCTACCGCGGCATACCAACCCGTACCTAAATTGTCTGTTTATGCGGCGTCGAAGGCTTATGTATCAAGTTTCACTGAGGGCTTACATGCTGAATTAAAAAATACAGGCGTAACCGCGACGGTATTAAGCCCGGGGCCAACATCTACCAGCTTTTTTAGCAGGGCCGATATGGGCAATGCAAGTATTGCAAAGGGAGCACAAGCCGAGCCTGCTGCAGTAGCAAAAGCAGGTTATAATGCAATGCTAAAAGGAAAGCTCTATGTAATTCCGGGATTGACCAACAAACTGCTGGCACTCGGCTCAAGGCTAACGCCTTCAAGGCGATTGTTACTGGCAATGGCAGCAATGATCAATAAGGAGAAACCATAAAGATAATGTCCACAGTTAAGTAATATTCTCCAATCGCATTTATTCGCATATTTCCAACAAGGATAGTTTAAAATCCCGTGCTTTTGTATTCGGTTTTTTGCGATTTTACTAAAAGTGACCATGTTTTTTTAAGGCATTTTAACTATTTGTATATTAAGCCACCCATCGCAAATCCGGGTTTACAAATGGAAATAACTCCCTCTCTAACATTGCTTCGACAAAAGCGCTCCTTGTTGCTTTTTCTAACGCTTACATTACTGGTGTTTAAATTACAGGCGAAGCCGTTTCAGCCGCCTGCCAAAGCCCTGCCACGTATTGCCATAGCAGGTTTGGGCATCGAATCGAGCACGTTTTCACCGGCCCGTACAAACGAGGCTGCTTTTCACGCCGCTTATAATGTCGATGTGCTTACTACTTACCCGTTCTTATCAAAAGACTCGCTAGTTTATAAAGAAGCAACCTGGGTGCCTACCATTGTTGGCCATGCGTTACCTGGCGGCACCGTTACGCGCGAAGCTTATGAATCATTAGTAAACAAAACGCTGGATATGTTAAAAAAGAACGGCCCTTATGATGGTTTATTCTTTGACATCCACGGTGCCATGAGCGTTGTAGGCCTGGACGACCCCGAGGGTGATTTCATTGTAAGAATTAGAAAGGTGATCGGTACCAAAACTATCATTTCTACATCGATGGATTTGCATGGAAACGTATCCTGGCGGCTGGCAGAAAACACAGACCTGATAACCTGCTACCGCATGGCGCCGCATGAAGATGCGATGGCCACAAAAAAGCGCGCCGTTGAAAACCTGATAAAACGTCTTCAAGACGGCAAGGGAAAGCCGGCTTATAAGGCTTACGTTTCTATACCTGTATTATTGCCGGGCGAGAAAACAAGTACGCGTATCGAACCGGCTAAAACGGTTTATTCTGCAGTGGCGCCTGCTGCTGCCCAAAAGGGCGTAATTGATGCTGCCATATGGATTGGTTATGCCTGGGCCGATGAGCCGCGCAACCACGCTGTAGTAATGGTAACCGGCGATGATAAAGAAACTGTAACTGCCACAGCCGAAAAATTGGCGCGAAACTTTTGGGCCGCAAGAAAAGGTTTCGCCTTTGTAGCACCAACCGGCAACCTGAAAGAATGCCTTGACAAAGCCATAGCCAGTACAAAACATCCATTTTTTATCAGCGACTCGGGTGATAACCCTACAGCCGGCGGCGCGGGTGATGTTACCTGGACCTTGACAGAGATCCTTAAACGCCCCGAATTTAAAAATGAAAACGGTCCGTCGTTGATCTACGCATCGATTCCCGGCCCCGAGTTGGTCAAAGCCGCCATTGCTGCCGGTGTGGGTAACCACGTGGATGGCTATGCAGGTGCAAAGGTTGATGCAAGGCTGGCACCACCGGTTCATTTATCAGGCACTGTAAAATCAATTGTTTATGGTGATAAGGATGCCGAAGTGGAAGCTGTTGTGCAGGTAGGCAGCGTAAGCGTTATCGTTACCCAAAAACGCAAGCCTTATCATAAAGAGATCGATTTTACAAGGCTGGGCCTTAATCCCCGTAAAGCAGACATTGTAGTTGTGAAAATTGGCTACCTTGAACCGGAACTTTATGCCATGCGCGCCGACTGGCTTTTAGCGCTTACTCCAGGTGGTGTAGATCAGAACATTGAACAATTACCATACAAACGGATCCAGCGGCCAATGTTCCCGATGGATAAAGATATGGCCGATCCTGATCTTTCTGCCAAACTGGTTCCATCTTCCAGCCAGGCAAAATAGTTTTGACTTTATTTACCAGATGCAAAAAACCGTATTAATTATTAATGCGGTTTTTTGCATTTATGGTCTTAAAGCCATAGCTTTCAATATTATAAACTAAAAACCGTATAAACAGAAAAATCCGAATGAAAAAAACTGCTTTGATCGTATCGCTGTGGATACTGGCATCCCATTGCCTTATGGCCCAGGAAAAATTTAATGGCGTTGGCTCCAGTATGAGCAACCTCTATTTAATGTCTGATGCGAAAACGAGGTCCATCAGTCCGGAGAATTTTAACGGTGAAAAAGGCAAGGGCGGCATGGCTATAAAAGGCACAGGAGCAGAAGCTTCGCGCGATTTGGGCCAGACCTGGAAAGTTAGCCCAAGTGTCTTAATAAAAAAGCATACTACCTATATAGTTGCCGAGATCAATGGATCTGGGGCAATACAGCACATTTGGATGACACCAACCGGCAACTGGCGCTATTCCATTATCCGTTTTTATTGGGATGATGAAACTACGCCTTCTGTAGAAGTGCCGGTAGGAGATTTCTTTTGTGTTGGCTGGGGCAAGTATGCTCCGGTTACTTCGCTGGCAGTGGTGGTTAACCCCGGCAGCGGTTTAAATTGTTACTGGCCAATGCCCTTCAGAAAAAAGTGCCGTATCACGATGGAAAATATAGATGATGAAGATATGGTGCTTTATTACCAGGTAGATTATGCCTTGACTGAGATCCCTAAAGACGCTGCTTACTTTCACGCGCAGTTTAGAAGGGTAAACCCGCTCCCTATGAAAAAGGACTTTGTAGTTGTTGACAGCATAAAAGGGAAAGGGCAGTATGTAGGTACTTACCTGGCTTACGGCTCCAATAAAAACGGCTGGTGGGGCGAAGGCGAGATCAAATTTTTTATGGATGGCGATACCAAATTTCCTACCATTAACGGTACAGGCACCGAAGATTATTTTTGTGGCGCCTATGATTTTGACAGCCGCCACAAAGGCGCAGATGGCAAGGAAAGCATAGAATATACCGAATTTAGCGGCCCTTATACCGGTTTACCACAGGTTATTCGCGGCGATGGGCACTATGAAGTTGCACAGCGTTTTGGATTATACCGCTGGCATGTGACAGATCCTATCCGATTTGAAAAAGACTTAAAAGTCACCTTACAAGATTTAGGCTGGCGCCATGATGGCCGTTACATGCCGTTGCAGGATGATATGGCTACAGTTGCCTTCTGGTATCAAAGCGAACCGCATGGGATTTTCCCGGTATTACCGTCAAGAGATCAGCTGGAAATTAATTGAGAGGGAAATAATTGCCGCTTAATTATATTTGGCGAATGACTAAATCTCCATCTATCTCACTATGTATACTGCTATGCCTGGGTTTTAATGTAAGCCGGGCGCAGCAAACTATTACGCTAAAATTAAAACTAAAATCTGCTTCAAAAATTGCTGTAAGTGCTGCACAGCTTAAATATGATAAGCACATGGCCTTCAGTTTTACACTGGATGATGGTTACCGTTCCGCATATTCCTGCGCTTTTCCGTTGTTAAATGAGGGTACGGTTAGCCCGCCGATACCGGATGAATACCATAACGATTCGGGTGGTGACGGACAAACTTCTGCCGGTTTATTCTACACCGATGGCTGCGGAAACAAAGTTCCATATCGTTTAGCTGTGGCATTAAACGCAGGCATCGTCTATGACCACCCCGACAACCGTGCGCGCTTATCCTGGGCGGAGGTTACAAAACTTTATCAATCAGGCTGGGATATACTGAACCACGGTTACCACCACCTTACCAAACACGGTACAGATTATAATAACGAGGTACTTGAAAATATTAAGGTAGTTAAAGAAAAGCTGGGCTTTACGATGAGCCAGTTTGTAGTACCCGGCGGCGAGCACGACCCGGGCTACGAACATGATTATGAAAAGGATGCCTTTGCAGCCGGCGCGTTTTCCGTTGCCTCCTATATTGGCGACGGCCCTGCCATACCGGTTAATGAGCCGGTTGATTTGAAGCAAATGGTCTACGCCCGCGATTTGTTAAGCAGTAATAAGGACAGCGTTAACCTGCATTCTGTTGATAAGCAATTGAATAAGATGGATTCATTGATGCAGCAGCATCAACCGGTATGGTACAATGCATTTACGCATAATGTTGGCAATGGAAATTTGTGGTCCATAAGCTTAATATATCCGGAGTTTAAATATTTGATGATAAGCCTGTATGACCGTTATGGAGAAAAAGGCAATGATCAATTATGGATGGCGCCATGGCAGCAGGTTTACGAATACTTATGGCTTCGCGATCGTATCAAAGTTACTGCACATCAGCAAGGCCGAAACGCAACACTAATTATATCGTTGCCAAAAATCCCGGCCACATTCAGGTATGCCGATATTTCTCTAAAAGTAATAACGGATTCAAAATTTGTATTGGACAAAAGCTCCATCAAAACTACCGATAACGGGAATGCCAAACATAATCTCATCAATATTAGCCTGAAATAACGAATTTAGTTAGTCCCAATGCAGATAACTGAAATGCGTTATTGCATACTGTTGGTTAATTATTACTAAAGATTCATCAACTATAAACAGAACATTATAATATTTTTAATGTTATTTGTTATTATTAATTGAAGATCACATTTACCGTATACCATAATGGCCCATACTCAGTTTTTGAGGAGCGATCAAATACTTTCTTATCTCTCCGTTTATAAAAACGCTATTGCTTTATATACTACCGAAGATATTGTTCTCCAATACGCAAATGATGCGATGCTTGCATTCTGGGATCGTGACGAGTCTATTTTAGGCTTGCCGCTGGATGTAGCCTTGCCAGAAATAAAAGAACAGCCTTTTATGGATATGCTAAGGACTGTTTACCGCACCGGAGTAGATGACATAGGCGAAGCCATACAAGCAGACCTGTTAGTAGATGGCGAGTTAAAGACATTTTATTTCGATTACGCTTACAGGGCTATAAAAAATGAACAGGGCGAAACGGTGTGCATCATGCATACGGCAGAAGATGTAACCGACCAGGTAATAAACAGGCAGGCCTTGTTAAAAGCACAGGAAAACGAATTTGCGCTGGAGCGTGAACAAGCACTTAATGAAGAGCTTGCTGCAGCCAATGAGGAATTGTCATCAACCAATGAGGAACTAAATAAAACGCAGCGTGCACTCAATCAGCTTAATGTTGAACTGGAAGAACGGGTAAGTGCGCGTACTAAAGATCTTGAAGACAGTGTATCACAGACACGGAATATAATCGAAAACTCTCCTTTTCCGATAGGCGTTTACCTGGGAAGGGAATTGCGTATTGCTTTCGCTAATTCGTCTATAATAGAAGTGTGGGGTAAAGGTTCAGACGTGATCGGTAAATTATATACGGAGGTATTGCCAGAACTTCAAAACCAGGAAGTGTTTAGACAGCTGGACGATGTATTTGTAACAGGTAAGCCATTCCACGCGCGCAATCAGCGTATAGATCTGGTGGTTGATGGTGTGGAGCGCACATTCTATTTCAACTATAGTTTTAACGCCTTAACCGACGATGATGGCAGAATTTATGGCGTAATGAACACTGCTGCTGATGTAACTGATGCTATATTAGCAAAACAGGAAGTAGAAAAGGCATCTGGCGAATTGGCTCTTACTAATCAGGAATTAGCTACGGTTAACGAAGAACAGCAGGCCATGAACGAGGAAATGGCCGCAATAAACGAAGAACTTACCACCACAAATGAAGAGTTAGTGGTTACACAGGACGCACTAAAGAAAATTAACAATTTTCTGGCAGAAAGTGAAAACCGCTTCCGGCGATTAGTGCAAAGTGCGCCTGTAGCCATATTTGTATTACGTGGCCCTGACATGGTGTTTGAAATGGTGAACGACCTGATGTATCGCATGCTCGGAAAAACAAGTGACATTATTGGAAAAAGCTATGCAGAAGCAGTCCCTGAATTGGTAGGACAGCCATTTTTTGATTTGTTGAATAGAGTATATGTTACAGGTGAAACTTTTTATGGCAATGAAATAAAAGGTACGCTTGATATAGACGGGCAACCAACAGACGGATATTTCAATTTCATTTATCAGGCCATAAAGGATGAACATGGAGAAGTGACAGGCATTATGTGCGTAGCCATTGATGTGATAGAACAGGTAAAGTCAAGACAGCTTGTTGAACGTGCAGAAGAGAGTTTACGTATTGCCACTGAATCTGGCGAACTTGCAACCTGGTATTATGAAACTACCACCGGTAAATTTGAAATTTCGGCAAGATTCAAACAGGTTTTTGGCATACCGCTTACTTCACAGCCAACTTATGAAGAGGCACTTTTGCGCATTCGCCCGGATTATTTATCAATTGTATCTGATGCAGTAAATTCATCGCTTCATACGGGAAAATCCTTTAATATAGAATACCCTGTAATTGGTGAGGATGACAAAGAGCGTTGGGTAAGATCTGTAGGTAAGATGGTAAATAATGAACAGGGCATCACGTACATAACCGGTGTGCTGGCAGATATAACCGAGCAAAAGCAGGATGAGATTCGCAAAAATGATTTTATAGGTATGGTGAGCCATGAATTGAAAACACCGCTTACCTCTTTAAGCGCATATCTCCAGGTACTTCAATCAAAAGCTAAAAAGTCTGATGACACGTTTTCAAGCAGTGCGTTGGATCAATCTGTAAAACAGGTTAAAAAGATGACCATCATGATCAACGGTTTTCTCAACGTATCACGCCTTGAATCGGGCAAGATAAATATCGACCGGCAGATTTTTGACATGGCAGACCTGGTTAAAGAAACAAAGGCGGAAACGCTTGCAATGAACAGCAGTCATAACTTTATTTTTCACCCCGTAGAAAAGACTTTGATCAGTGCAGATAAAGACAAAATAGGGCAGGTTATCAGCAATTTTATCAGCAATGCTGTTAAATATTCTAAATCGGGGTCTACCATTCAGGTATCGTGTATAACTTTAGAAAACCAGGCTTGCTTTAGTGTACGGGACGAAGGTATAGGTATTCGCGCCGAAGATATTACAAGGCTTTTTGAGCGTTATTATCGTGTTGAAAGCGTAGGCAATGTATCCGGTTTTGGTATAGGTCTTTATCTTTCTGCAGAGATCATCCAGCGCCATGGAGGAAAAATATGGGTAGAGAGTGAACCGGGCAAAGGCTCCATATTTTATTTCAGCCTACCGCTTAATACCTAGTGATCCGATTCTGAGAGAGATTTTGGATTTTATTACTGTTTCCATAATTGTCTACTACACATTTTACTTTTGGTTAAGTATTGATACTTCTGATTACGTAGAAAGCGCCATTTTATTAGCTTGTTGCAGTTGGGATAATTTAAGTTACACTGCTTGCCTCGAAAAAGTAATCCTAAAAACTAAACGAAAGCGCCTGTACCTAAAAGTCCTCATTTATCGTAATCATGGCAGATGATATGGGTTTTTCTAACCTGGGTTGCTATGGCGCCAAAATAAATACCTAAATCAGACAAGCCATTCTTTTTATACGTAGCACAAACGGCACCGCATTGGCCTTTATGGCAAAGCCGCAGGATATTGAAAATACAAAAATACTCACAAAGCGGGCTGAGATACCATCCGCCTGGCATGTTATCAAAAAAGGTGAAACTGGCCTTATCGATCCGTCAAAAGTAAAACCGTCAAAACAATGGAACGATGATTTAAAATGGGATAACAATCCTGATAACGATTGGGATGCCATCCGGTTGGCTTAGCGGCCTGTAAGCAATTAAGCTCATGCTGGTGTGCAGATGGGCGAAGTAATTATTACTAATCAACACAGGCCCTTATGTAACAATTTATCATTCAAAAAAATAATTTCGAAATTTTTATGGAAAAGCATGCGGGCCCGCATCCTTACATAAATAAACATCATGAAAAAGTTATTAGGTATCATTTTAATTTTTACATGCCTTACAGCTTTCAGGCAGGTAAACAGCCGGCATATTACCGGCAAGGTGTTGGATGAGCAAAATTTGCCAATACCCGATGTAACGGTTAAAGTTCAGGGAACCGCTAACATTACACAAACGGATGCAAACGGAAAATATGCCATAGAAGTACCAGATGGTTACAGCCGGCTTTATTTTTCTTTTATAGGTTATAGCCCCCAGGTTATTGATCTGGGAAAAAAGGATGTTGTTGATGTGATAATGCGAGGAGCAGGATCGCAGTTGAATGAGGTTGTAGTTACAGGTTACGGTGCATCAAAAAACGTTGCAGGTAAGACGAGTGCTTATACAACATCTGCACAAATTGTAGGAAAGGTTGCAGGCTTGGAAGTAAGAAGTAATGCTAATATGGCCTACTCTGTTGCGCAGGTACCCAGCCCTGTTTACCCTGGCGAAGAAAGTTATAAAAAGATAAACGAAAGCGGTTTTGCGTTGGCTAAAGACATTCCGCTTTCTACTTTTTCTGTAGATGTAGACGGTGCGTCTTATAGCAATATCCGCCGTTACATTAACAACGGACAGCTGCCGCCCGCTGATGCCGTACGTGTGGAGGAAATGCTAAATTATTTCAGCTACAATTTGCCAGGCCCTGCAGGTAATGATCCGGTAGCTATACATACCGAGCTATCTACTGCACCATGGAATACAAAGCACCGGTTATTGCGTATCGGCCTTAAGGCACGTACCATTCCTACAGAAAAGCTGCCGCCATCAAATTTGGTCTTTTTTATAGATGTATCAGGTTCTATGAATATGCCTAATAAATTACCACTTGTAAAAGCCGCCATGAAAATGCTGGCCGATGGTTTAAGGCCCGCAGATAAGGTTTCTATTGTTACCTACGCCGGTATGGCCGGTATAGAATTACAGCCGGTACATGGTGATAAAACAGTTACTATTGATAGTGCTATTGATGCATTGAATGCAATGGGATCTACCAATGGCGGCGAAGGCATTAAGTGGGCATATTCACTTGCGCGGAAAAACTTTATAAAAAATGGGAACAACCGCATCATAATGGCTACCGACGGCGACTTTAACGTAGGTGCTTCGAGCGATGAGGACATGGAAACGCTGATTACTAAAGAACGCGAGAGTAATGTAGACCTATCTATACTCGGGTTTGGTATGGGTAATGTTAAAGACAGCAAGATGGAGACTTTAGCCGATAAAGGAAACGGAAACTATTTTTACATAGATAATATTGACGAAGCCCGCAAGGCGCTGGTAAGCGAATTTGGCGGTACCATGTTTACCGTAGCGAAGGATGTAAAATTACAAGCAGAGTTTAACCCCGCAAAGGTTCAGGCCTACCGTTTAATAGGATATGAAAAACGGCTATTGAATAAAGAAGACTTTAATGACGATAAAAAAGACGCAGGCGATATGGGAAGCGGCCACACAGTTACTGCCTTGTATGAGATTGTTCCGGCAGGGGTAAAGGATGATGTGGTGCCTTCAGTTGATCCGTTGAAATATCAAAAAAATGCCGCAGGTGTTAATTATAGCGGGAGTGACGAATTGCTGACTATTAAATTCAGGTATAAGCAACCGCAAAGTATGCAAAGTAAATTAAGCCAGACTGTAGTGAAAGATACACCGGAATTGTTTGGCAAAACATCCGCCGATTTTAAATTTGCTGCTGCTGTTGCAGAATTTGGTATGCTGCTGCGCGATTCGCAATACAAACAAAATTCCAGTTATGACGAAGCGATCAGCATGGCCGAAAAAGGTAAGGACAATGATAAAGACGGCTACCGCTCCGAATTTATCCGCCTTGCTAAAAGTGCCAAACTGATTAAAAAGACGGTGGCATCTCAATACTAAAAATTGCTTGCTATACAACGAAAAGGCGGACTTTTAAGCTGGTCCGCCTTGTTCTATTTTTTTATTAAGCTCTGCGCTTTATTGCAAGCGGCCATTTTACATCTTTCAGTTCGGAGATTAATGTGGCTGTAAGGATTAATCCTCCGCCCAGAAACAATCGCCAGGTAAGTTCTTCGCCTAAGATGAAAAAAGCGGCAATAGCCCCAAAAACCGGTTCGAAAAGGTAGATGATTGAAATACGCTCGGCGCTTATGTAGCGCTGTGAAATGTTCGAAATGGTGTACATGTAAGCAGTAGAGAACAATGCGCAAAAAGCTATGCCTGTCCAAAACTGCGAGTCTTGCGGTAGCCAGTTTGCATTATTATCTGCAAAGGCCAAACAACAAGTAATTAACGTACAAGCGGCAAACATAGGTACAATGGTAGTTACTATATTACCTGCCTTTGAGTATTTTTCAACCTTTATCAAATATACAGCAAAGCCAAAAGACCCGGCAATGGTATACAAATCGCCAATGTTTACAGAAAAATTGCTTTTAATAGAAATGATAAATAGCCCTGCCAATGCTGTAAAAGCAGCAACCCAAATGTTTAAGGGTGCAATAGCACGGTAAAAAACAATTTTTAAAAGCGGGATTATTACCACACATATGCCTGCCACAAAAGCACATTGAGATGCAGTACTAAATTTTATACCAAGTGTTTGCAGGTAGATGCCGGTTGTAAGCGGCACCGCCAATATAGCACCTGTTTTAATAGCGGCCCAGTTAAGCGCTTTTACTTGTTTCCAGAATATGACGGAGAGTACGGTGGTGGCAGCAAGGAAACGATAGAAGAGAAAGGTAGACGATGAACCATAATCTATTGCCAGCTTGGTTATAGAAAACGAAACTCCCCAAAACGCGGTGCCTATTATTAGCAGCAGCAAAAAGATATTTTTCTTTTCCATATTAATTAGCTTTAAGGATTTTTTTCATCATCAGGTCTGTTTGCACATCGGTGCCCAACATAAAGATGTGCTGATGGAACTGTACGAAGCCATTTTTCTTATAAAAGCTGATGGCGCGCTGGTTATGTTCCCAAACGCCAAGCCATACATACCTGGCATTAATATTCTCTGCTATACTAATGGCTTTGCTGTAGAGCATTTGCGCAACTTTTTTACCATGGTAGGCTTGTTGTACATAAATACGCTCAATCTCGAGGGCATCATTATCCTTTATTTCAGTTTGTGCCTGCCCTAAATTTAATTTCAGGTAGCCGATGATCTCATTGTCTAAAATAGCGAAATAGAATTGAGATGATTCGTTCGCTAATTCTTCATTTATTTTATCTGTAGCAAAACTTGATTGCAGGTAACTATCCATATTTTCTTTGGTGTTAACCGCAGAAAATGCCTCAACAAAAGTTTTAATTCCAATTTGTTGAAGTTTTGCTGTATCGCTTAAAGTTGCCCGTTCGATTCTCAGGTTTTCCATGTATCAAATGTACGATTGTGTTAAATGCCATAAAATGCTATTTGTGTATCTATTAATGCATATATTGCATTAATGGACCTACAACAAATCAGATCTTTTTTTAGCCTTAGCAAATGAATTACATTTCTGGAATACTGCCGGGAAGGTGAATATCACGCAATCGGCTTTGAGCAGGCAAATTCAATCGCTGGAAAATGAATTAGGTGTGTTATTGTTTCAGCGCAATAAACGGAATGTTAAGCTCACGCCGGCTGGTAAATTTCTTAAGGAAAAGTGGGAAACGGAGTTAAGCGAGATGGAATTTATTCATCAGTTTGCGAGGCAAATACATTTAGGCGAGAGCGGTACAATCAGAATTGCATATCCGGAGTCTATACCGGTTCGCTCATCCCCGAAATTATGGTACGTATTTCAAAAGCTTACCCTAAGCTGCAAATAGAACTGGTACAGGTACTTTATGAAAACCAGCAGGACTTTCTAAGAAACTATAAGATAGACCTTAACATTACCCGGGAAATGAACAGCTCGCAGGGAATTTTGTCTGAAAATATTTATTCGGATAATCTATCGATAGTAGTTCCGGAAAATCATCCCTATCAAACCATAGAAGACCTGAATAAAGAAACATTGCAACAACAAAAATTTATTTTGCCTATTAAAGATGAAGGAAGCAGTTACAGCGATATTATAAAGCAGATGTTTAAGACCTTAGATGTAGAGCCCGATGTGTTTTTACATTCAGAATTTGGGTCTACCATTATCGCGCTGGTACGCAAAGGGCTTGGTATTGCTATATTGCCAGATTCTTATATGTATCACGAAAGCCCCGGTTTAAGATTTATCAAACTTCCGTTCAAAACCGATCTGTACTTAAATTGGCGGGCAGACGATCATAACCCCGTTTTATCTAACGTGATGAAATTGATTTTGAGTGAAGAAAGGGTGTAACTTAGAGTTTCTCTAAGGCTTGCTTAACCAATTTATAGTATCATTCAATAAAACTATACCTTACTGCAAAGCGTATCAGCTCTGCCGAGTTACGCACATTTGCTTTATTAATCATGGATTGCCGGTGCCCTTCAACAGTGCGGCGACTGGTATATAGTTTGTCTGCTATTTCCTGGTTGGTGTAACCGCTGGCTATCAGCTCGAGCACTTCTGTTTCGCGTTGCGAAAAATCGATATTTTTATCCGGCGACACGGCCCTCACTAATTTAGCCGCGCGGTGCAGCATCTTTGCAGAGAGGTCGGCGCTTATATACCGCTTGTTCCCGGCAATATGCTGTAAGGCAAATACCAGTTCATCGGCACTGATGTCTTTTAATAAATAACCGGAAACGCCATTTTCCAACGCGCCGAAAATGTATTTTTCTTCGTCAGAAACAGTTAAGAAAACGATCTTGATTTCTTTACCATCCGCTATCTTTATCTTATCAGCAAGTTCCAAACCGGTCATCTCCGGCATATGAACATCCGCCAATATGATATCAGGAATTAAGCCTTCCTTTAGCATCTCCATTACCTGTGCACCACTACAGGCTTCACCAATAACGTTAAATTTTTTATCCCGTTCAAGAATATTTTGTATACCCTTTCGTAAAATGTCATGACTTTCGGCAAGGATGATCTTTATCATTTTATCAGAGGCTTTTTTTGATCGTTAATTTATTTCTAATTAAAATACTTAACAATAGAATTTGTTTTCAGTTTCCACTTTTATTTATTAGTAAAATACTTTTTTCTAAACAGGTATTTTCACCCTCAATTTCGCGTATTTCTACATCAAACTCCGTTCGCTTCTACCATGTTGTTTAAACAATTAATTAAACGGTTCACCAGTGCCTCAAACCAGGGCATCAGCAACAAAACGAACAAAAAATGAAGATATTCACTTGGCATATCCATGGCAGCTACTTGTTTTACCTGTCACAAGGTAATTACGACATATACATCCCTACAAAAGATGAAAGGACAGAAGGTTACTATGGCCGTGGTGAAACATTTCCATTTGGGCAAAATGTAATTGAGGTCCCGGCCGAAGAGGTTAAAAACCATGATTTTGACTGCATCCTTTTTCAAACAAATCAAAACTATCTGCAAGACCAGTTTGAGATTTTATCTGAAAAGCAGCGCGCATTGCCTAAAGTATACCTGGAACATGATCCACCGCGGGTACATCCCACAGATACAAAACACCTGATAGATGACCCAAATATGATCCTGGTGCATGTTACACATTTTAATAAACTGATGTGGAACAATAACCGCACGCCTACACGGGTAATTGAACACGGCGTAACTATGCCCGAAGTTGAATATACCGGCGAGTTAGATAAAGGTATTGTGGTAATAAATAACTTACCTGCCCGCGGCCGTTTACTGGGTTTTGACGTGTTTAAAGAGGTTAAACAACAGGTGCCGGTCGACCTGGTAGGAATGGGTACCGGAGAGTGGGGAATAGGAGAGGTGCTGCATCCGCAATTGCCTGCTTTCGAAACACAATACCGGTTCTTCTTTAACCCGATAAGATATACCAGCCTTGGCCTTGCTATTTGTGAAGCTATGATGATGGGTATCCCGGTTGTAGGTTTGGCTACCACAGAGCTTTCGGCAGTAATTGACAACGGATATTCGGGCTTTATCCATACCGATGTTAATTACCTCATTGATAAAATGCAAATGCTGCTGGATGATAAATTACTGGCAAAGGAAATTGGTGCCAACGGCCGAGAGGTTGCGATGAAACGCTTTAACATAGAACGCTTTACCAGGGACTGGGAAGAATTATTTGCTGAAGTTACAGGCAAAGAAATATATACAACAACCACAGCTACTTTATAGTATGAAAAAGACAACGAGCAGAATAGCAATGATAAGCGAACATGCTTCGCCTTTGTCATGTATAGGCAAGGTGGATACCGGCGGGCAAAACGTTTACGTTGATCAGGTTGCCAGGCATCTTGTTGCTAAAGGTTACCAGGTGGATATATTTACCCGCAGGGATAATCTTCATGACAAAGATGTTATAGATTGCCTGCCCGGTATGCGTGTGATACATGTTAAAGCCGGCCCGGCTCAGGATATTATCAAAGAAGAAATAATGCCTTATATGCCCGAGTTTGCCGATAACATGGTTGCATTTATTTTAAAGAATAAAATCCACTATCAATTAATTCACGCCCATTTCTTTATGTCGGGCATGGTGGCCGGCGAGTTAAAAAAGCGATTGGGGATCCCCTTTGTGATAACTTTCCACGCATTGGGCCATGTACGCAGAATACACCAGGCAGAGAACGATAAATTTCCTGTAGAGCGTTTGACAATTGAAAAGAGCATTGTTGATGACGCAGACCAGATCATAGCAGAATGCCCGCAGGATAAAGAAGACCTTTTAAATTATTACCAGGCTGATGAAAGTAAGATCAGTATTATCCCCTGCGGTTTCAGCAAGACGGATTTTTATCCCGTGGGAAAGGAAATTGCACGTAAAATATTGAATCTTCCTGCCGATAAGCCGATTATTCTACAGCTGGGTAGGATGGTAGCGCGTAAAGGAATAGATAACGTAATAAAAGCGATAGGCTACCTTAAAAAAGCTGGGAAAGAAGAAATACAATTGTTAGTAGTTGGTGGCGATGAAGAAGATATGTCAACAAGTAAAAGCGCTGAATACCAGCGTCTTTGCCAGCTTGTTGCGCAACATGGCGTTGAGACCCAGGTTATATTTGCCGGGCGTAAAGACCGTAACTCCTTAAAATTCTATTACAGTGCTGCCGATCTTTTTATCACAACGCCATGGTATGAGCCTTTTGGCATAACACCGCTGGAAGCAATGGCCTGTGGCACACCGGTCATAGGGTCTAACGTGGGCGGCATAAAATACAGTGTTGCCGACGGCCTTACCGGCGCCCTGGTTGAACCTGATCATCCTCAACAATTAGCAGAAAAAGTTTCTGAATTGATTGAAGATAATGCAATGCTTGAAACGCTGAGCGCGCAGGCAATAAAACACGTAAATGAGAATTTTACCTGGGCGAAAGTAAGCGACCACTTAAATACACTTTATCGCCAGGTTATTATTGCCGCACATAACGGCCAAAAAGTACGTGCGATAATTGTAGGAAACGACGACAGCAGGGCGGCTTAATGAAAAAAAATGCTGCTATATTTCTGGACAAGGATGGTACACTTATACCAGACATCCCTTATAATGTAAACCCCGGATTGATAACCTTAGCTACGGATGCAATTGAAGGGCTGAAGATGTTAGATAATAAAGGCTATAAGTTAATTGTAGTATCTAATCAATCGGGTATTGCCCGTGGATACTTTGCTGAAGAAGCCATGATTGGCGTTAAAGAAAAGCTTGAACAGTTACTTGCATTGCACCAGATAAAACTTAGCGGATTTTATTATTGCCCGCATCATACCACAAACTGTACCTGCCGCAAACCACAACCAGGAATGTTGCTTGAAGCAGCCAATGACCATCAGATAGATCTGGAGCGATCATGGATGATTGGCGATATTTTAAATGATGTTGAGGCCGGAAATCGTGCGGGTTGTAGTTCTGTTTTAATAGATAATGGAAACGAAACCGAATGGCTTACAGGACCATACCGCAATCCTACCTTAAAATGTGCCAGTATTAACGAAGCCGCACATCACATACTAAGCTTAAAATATACAGATGGCGCACTGGCATAACTGCAAAAATATACTGTGTATCCGGCCGGATAACATGGGCGATCTGATAATGAGCGGCCCAGCCATCCGGGCGTTAAAAGAAAGCTTTTCGGCTCGTATAACAGTACTTACATCTTCTATGGCTGCCGGGATAGCTGCTTCAATTCCTGAAATTGATGATGTTATAATATTTGATGTTCCCTGGGTTAAAACAAAAGAAGCAACCGGCACACAAATCCCCGACATTGTTGATCAGATCAGCAAAAAGCAGTTCGACGCTGCTGTCATATTTACCGTTTACAGCCAAAACCCATTGCCAACTGCAATGCTCGCTTATATGGCCGGTATCCCTAAAGTATTAGCTTATTGTCGTGAAAATCCTTACGGACTACTGACCGATTGGGTGCCGGATAAAGAACCATATAAGCTGATCAAACATCAGGTTCGCCGGGATCTTGACCTGGTGAAAACTATCGGTGCTTCGCCATCTCACGAAGATTTAAGCTTAGCAGTGAATTATAACCTTTGGCCCGGTATTACCGAAAAACTGAAATCGGTTGGGGTTAATTTAGATAAGCCCTGGCTTATTTTACACCCTGGTGTAAGTGAAATAAAACGGCAATATCCTATTGAAAAGTGGATTGAATCGGGGGAAAGATTGATCGATGAACTCGACTACCAATTGTTATTTACAGGTACATTATCCGAGAAAGATTTGATAGATCAAATTATCGGTGGAACAGGCAAGGGATGTTTTTCATTATCGGGGAAATTGAACTTAGAAGAACTGGCATGTTTAATAAAGCATTCTCAGTTACTATTATCTGTTAACACCGGGACTGTACATATTGCAGCAGCTGTTAACACGCCGGTGGTTGTATTATACGCAGAAACAAACCCGCAACACACGCCCTGGAACGTACCACACAAAGTGCTGCCTTTTGCAGTGACTAAGGAACTGAAAAGCAAAAATGAAATAATTGCTTATGTAGATGAGAAATTATATTCAGGTAACACTCCAACACCCGGGCCGGACGATATAGTTAGCGCGGTATTAACGCTCCTGTCTCCAGCCGGTTTATCATTGCCACCGTCTCACGAAATACAAGGTGAAAATCCGGCGATGCCAGCCAGTTAATGGTATGATGTAAATCTTTATTTATTGGCCCCCATCTTTCAGGTTCGCCATCCATACTTAAAACAATGCTTGGTGTTTTAAACGCAGCAGCCACATGCGATACACCTGTACAATTAGATACAAGCAAAGCCGCATTTTTAATCAGCGCAGCAACAGCACCCATAGATGTTTTACCGGCTGTATTAATGGCATCATATTTCATATTTTGTATCACTTGTTTAACAATATCCGCTTCGTCCTTAGTGCCTGTGATCACAATCTTGTAGCCTTGTTCTGAGCAAAAATCGGCCAGGGCGGCAAAGTTTTCTACCGGCCATTGTCTCCATGCTCCACGTGAGCCAGGATGTATGCAAACGTATCTCCCAGGTTCAATATCCAGGTTTAGCTGATCAAGTGCTGCTTCATCTGCATCGTTGATTGGAAACTCCAGTTCATTGCCTCTTGAAGGAATGCCTAAAAATTCCATAAGCATCATATGCCTGTCAATTTCGGATCCATGATCCGGGTACTCCATATACAGATTGCTGTCAAATCCTTCACTTCCTGATGGTTTGTAACCTGCGTTAAATTTGGCACCGTATTCTACCAACATTTCGTTCACAATGGTTCCATTGCCTTGCATTTGCAGCAAAAGGTCGAATTTTTCTCGGTTAATATCTTCAACAAAGCTTTTGTAAGTCTGCTCATCAAAGGTTTGTTCGGGCAGACCAGGATAGCCGGGAAAATGAATAAAGCGATCAAAATAACCAGGGAACCGCTCTACTAAAGATTTTGCCCAGGGTAAACCCAATAAAACAATCTCAGCATCAGGATATGCGGCGCGCAATGCCCTTATTGCGGGAATTGCGCAAAGCAAATCTCCTAATTGAAGGGCGCGGAAAACGCCTATTTTTTTTATTTCGCTCGACTTTAATTTCACTGTTAGTTATTACTTTGATAAGCCCCTGCCTGTTTTATGTTGTAATTCTTCTATTCGAATAGAGGCCTCTGCCTTGCTTAATTTTTCATCGAACGATTCGCCCGCTTCTGCCGAAAGCGTTGTCAGATAAGAATGCTGTGCACCGGTCATCGGTTCGTCGCCGGTTGTCCAATCATCAGGATCTTTGATTGTGTTATCACCTTTTATTGCCGGTTTTTCTTCTTCGTTATTTTTCATAATTATTATGCTAATATATTTAGTATAACGATAGTGATTGATGATTGTTTAAATAAAAAACACTTTATATTTTACCGCCCCATACCATTGCCAGTAAATTGACAAAAAAGGAATAGCAAGTGATGTTACTATCATTTCTGCAACGTGCCTGGGCGAATGGTCTGCCTCATGAAGCCTTTTGCTGATGAAAACAATAGTGAGTGTTAGCCAAACCAACAATCCAGCCAGCGTAAGCAGACTAAGCCCTGTTATTAAACCCGATAATATACATACTGAAGCAAGAATAATGGCATAGTACATAACCGGTGGCTGTGACTGGATCTTTTCGCGGTATAATTCCGGATATTTTTTATAAAGCAGTGCATTAAATAACGTTTTGCGCTGCTCTTTGATGCTTACACCCCAGTTTGCCTCTCGTACCGGATGCACAACAATGGCAGTATCCAATTTGTCTACAGGTATCTGATGCAAAAGGAATTTGAATTCCAGATCGCTGTCTTCGCGCCAGGCCATGCTAAACTGCTCGTCGAAACCACCTGTTTGAAGCAATGCCGCTTTAGAGCAGGCGCAATTTGCGGTAACAAAGTCTGCAGTTTCTAAACCGGCAGTGTTTTTTGCATGGTCAGTAGGTCTTTGGCTGCGCGGCACAATTACCTTCCCTGTTATAGCCTGTAAACTGTAAGGGCTGATATGATTATGTATTTCGGCAATCCAATTTTCATCCGGTAAGGTATCGTCGTCTGTAAAAGCGATTACGTTTGCCTTGGCGTTTCTCCATCCGAAGTTGCGCGCAGCAGCAGGCCCTTTTTTTACAGGTAATTCCAGATGCCTGATTCTGCTGTAATCGTCTTTCAACTCATCAATTAATCGTTTCGTTTCCTTATCCGGCCCATCGCTCACTACAATAACCTCGTATTCTGCGGGATTAAAGCGCTGATTCAACAAGGCCCTTAGACACTTCATCAGCAACTGTGGACGCTGATAAGTTGGAATGATAACCGATATCTCCATTATTTTTTTCTATTACGAATGATCCGATAATTAACGCGTCGAAAGGGGAGCTCCAAAAGCACTCAATCGCATCGCGCGGGGTGCACACAATTGGTTTGCCTAATGTATTGAACGAGGTATTTACCAAAACCGGTACGCCTGTTTTTTTGTAGAATGCTTTTAACAGATCGTAATATGGCTTGTTCTGCTGTTCATTGATGGTTTGGATACGTGCGGTTCCGTCGGTATGCCTAACTGCCGGTATTTTGTCCGCTTTATCTTCCATTACATCGTAAATGAAAAGCATAAACGGTGAGTAAACTGCATTTTTAAACCAATTACCAGCTTCTTCCTCCAGCACGACCGGAGCTACGGGGCGAAAATCTTCCCGGTCTTTTACCTCATTCAAACGCGCCTGCATAGCCGGGCTAATAGGTGAAGCTATGATAGATCTGCCGCCCAAAGCCCTTGGGCCAAATTCCATCCTGCCCTGGTACCAGCCAATTATTTTATCCTGCGCTAAAATTTCAGCCGTTTCTTCTGCTACGTTTTCCAGTTTACGATACGGTACTTTGCACCATTTCATAAATTTTTCTATCTCCTCGTCACTATATTCTGGTCCCCAGTAAGCATCGTTCATTATAAAAGAACGTTGGGTGCTTTTTCGTTCCTGCGCGTCAATCCATAATGCGGCGCCTAATGCCGTACCATCGTCGCCCGAGGCCGGCTGTACCCATATGTTTTTAAAGTCTTTTTTATCGCGAATGCGGGCATTTGCAACGCAGTTAAGTGCTACGCCGCCTGCCATGCACAGGTTTTCTTCGCCGGTTTCTTTCTTTAGCCAGCCGGTTAGTTCAAGCAGTGTTTCTTCCAATACAAGCTGCATAGAGTGCGCAACATTAAAATGATGGGCTGTGAAGTCCTCGTGGCGCAAACGTTTGGCACTAAAACGTTCTGTAAAATTCTGATTGGTTATAGTGTATTGACCGTTACCGGTTAAGGTAATGATCTCACGGAAGTCTTTTACAAATTCAGGTTTGCCATAAGATGCCAGCGCCATTACTTTATACTCGTCGGACGAATGCAGGAATCCAAGATGGGTGGTTACATCTTCATACAACAAACCTAATGAATGCGGCATAGCCACCTGGCCAATTCTGTTAAGGCTTTGTCCGTTGCCAACATTATATGTGGTTGTAGCAACTTCGCCACGGCCATCTACTGTCATTACAGCAGCATGGTCATAAGGCGAGCAATTGAACGCACTTGCAGCATGTGCAATATGATGCTCCACATAGTGCCATTGCTCTGGCTGAATGTTGGCACCTAAAAATCGTTTTTGCAGGTGATGAGGATAACCATCATTTAACTGCATGCGTGCATTTAATATGGACGATAGAAATAGCGGCTCCCACGGGTTTTGCCATTCGCTGTTAAGCGGCATGCCTTTAGTATCAAAAGGAATTTGGATGGTACCCTGACCACGATACTGTTCGCCGATCAATAAGTAAGGGTCGAAAGAGTATGCCACATGGTCTACGTCATTGATGTTTATACCTGCTACTTTTAAACAATAATCTATTGCGTGAAAAGGCAATTCCCACGTAGAAAATGGAACCGGGCGTTTACCATGCTTTATATGTGTAAAGCGTTCTTCTTCGGATGCGGCCAAAAGTTGGCCGTCTTTTATGATACAAGCTGCCGAATCATGAAAAACGGCGTTTATTCCTAATGTGTACATGCTGATGCGTGAATTGTTGATGCCCACGTGGGAAAAGAACACGGTTTAGGAAACAGGTGTTTACGCGATTAATACGGGTTTTGCCGGTTGAAAATACGGGTTTTAGTGTACAAATAGGAGGTGGGGAAGCGCTTCTATGTAATTGTCTCAACAAATATTTAATTGGCGGGAAAATACCGCAACACTTCTGCCAAAAATTCTTAATTTTAAAACATTGATAATGAGATATTTAATCAATAATTAATATTTTTTATATCCTTGGCGAATATTTTGCGTTAAAAGGCTCAAGCTGTAAAGCTTACCCTGATTGAATTAACACTATTGATTAAACGCAAACGCGCATCGGTTGCGATGCATTTTTAATGAATTTAAAACCCGAAATAAATTTATCCGAAAAACAAATAAATACTGGTTTGAAGCTGGTTGTTGCAGATGGTTTATCGGCCGAGGCCATGGTAGTATTTACCAGCGGTACCTTTTTAACTGCAATGGCAATCCACATGGGTGCTACCAATTTTCAGTTAGGTGTTTTGGCAGCGCTGCCAACGTTTACAACCATATTTCAAATGCTGTCTATATGGCTGGTACAAAAGTTTAAAAACCGCAGGGCTATTACTGCGTTTTGCAATTTTATGGCGCGCATACCTCTAATTGCCATAGGCCTGATGCCGTTTTTATTTACCGGCAGCACCAGTGTTGAAATGATTATTATAATGCTTTTCTTTCAGCACATATTTGGCGATATAGCCGGTGCAAGCTGGAACGCATGGATGAAAGACATGATCCCCGGCGAACGTTTAGGCACATTTTTTTCTCACCGCAGCCGTATGGCGCAAACGCTTAACGTTACTTTAAGCCTGGCAACCGCCTTTGGATTAGATTATGTAAAAAAGCATTATCCTGCGGCCGAAATTCCTGCTTATCATTTCCTGTTTCTGGTAGGCGGCTTATTAGGAATGATCAGTGTGGTACTATTGCTCCGTACGCCCGAACCGCAGGCTAAGCCAATGGACGGTAATTTATTTAAGCTGTTCAGCAAGCCTTTAAAGAATAAAAACTATCGTAAGCTGCTGGTATTTAATTCTTTTTGGTCGTTTTCACTTAACCTGGCAACACCGTTCTTTGCTGTTTTTATGATGAAGACCATGCATTTACCGGTAGCATGGATTATAGGTTTAGGTATCCTGAGCCAGTTAAGCAGTATAGTGTCTATCAAGCTTTGGGGCCGATATTCAGATCGCTTTAGTAATAAGAATATTATCAGCGTGTGCGCACCTTTATATATCGCCTGTATTCTGGCGTTTGCATTTGCTGCCATGCCGGGCGACCTGCATACCATGGTGCTGGTGTTGGTGTTAATCCATATAGGTAGTGGTATTGCCACTGCCGGTATCAACCTTGCGTTATCAAATATCGGTATCAAACTTTCACCTAATAACGATGCGATTGCCTACATAACTGCAAAAAATATGTTTGTTGCATTTTTCTCTACCCTGGCCCCAATGATTGGAGGTTTAATGGCCGACTTTTTTGTAACCCACCAGTTGGACTGGACTATACAATTAAAAAGCGCAAATGGCATTACCAATCTGCATTTACTCACCCTACAGGGCTGGAACTACTTTTTCGTTATAGGCGGCCTGCTATCGCTGCTTTCACTTCGCTTATTGGGCGGTGTAAAAGAAACCGGTGAGATCCAGCGCAAGCGCATGGTGGTTCATATGCAGGCCCACTTGCGCAGCAAAATGCGCGAAAGCCTTGAAAGTGGTGTTGCCGGTAAATTATATATACCAAAAGTTATGATGACCGGGTTGAACCGCTCACCGAAGAAAAGGAGAATTAGCGGAACACCCGGAAAAATTTAATTAGTATTGTCGAATCACCTGGAGTGATTTTGGAATATAGAACTGCGTTTTTTATTAAGCGCAGTTTTTTTGCTTTAGGGTTAAGGTAGAGGATTATATAGTGAATTGCGTTTCAAAGAGGCATGGGATGAACCACTCACAGCAATTTACTCGGTTTATCCCAACAAGTAGCACCTATTTAAATGAAGTATTGAGAAAGTTGGATGAAATTATAGGATAGGGTGGGTGCTGAATTCAAATAAATGAAAAAGGAGGCAACAATTAAATGTTGTCTCCTTTTCGTGACCTGGGAGAGGATCGAACGCTCTGATCTTTTAATTAAGAATCAATTGCTCTACCCTTTCAATTTATACTTAATTTGGGTATAAACGTTAACTGGTTTTTATAGGATTAAAATACTAAGTTTAATCCATTTATTCTTTCAAAATGCTTTCGATTCAATGTTGCAATCGGTAAGTTATTATTTATAGCGGTAGCTGCTATAAATAGATCAGCGGATTCAATGAGATTTTTCGTTTTTTTTAAATCTTCGTTTATAGATATAGCAGTTTGAATTATCTCTGAATCAAGGGAAACTATATCCATCTTTTTTAAAAAAGCATTCCAATAGTCTTTCTGAACAACAGAATTAACACCAACAAAAATCTCATATTCTGTGATGACGGAAATGGAGAATGAATCAAATAAATCTGACAATTGATAAAAACGGGAATTCTTTTTATCGGTCTTTCTGAAAAACTCTATGAGGATAGATGTATCAAGCAATACTATTTTGTTCCCCATTTATTTATGTTTCTTCTGGCCTCTTTTATCTTGATTATTTGTTCGTCAGAAAATATAGGCGCTTGTAACAAAAATTTTTGAAAATCTTCCTTTTCTGAAGTTTCAGGAATAGTTCTGTTAATTTCCGTTTTAAGCTTTAAAAATTGTTTTGTCGGCAATTGTTTAATTGCTTCAATAAGCTGATCAAGGCCAATTTCCATTTTCAATTCCATAAAACAAAAATATCAATTCTTTTTACATATCGCAAAAACAACAAACGCCCTTCAGTAATGCTGAAAGGCGTTTCGTGACCTGGGAGAGGATCGAACTCTCGACCCACTGATTAAGAGTCAGTTGCTCTACCGGCTGAGCTACCAAGTCGTTTTTCCGGGGTTGCAAAGAAACAACTTTTTCTGCTAAATTGAAAACCTAATTATATAATTCGGTACTAAATCTATTCAGCAGGTTTTGTTTCTTCCCTATGCCATGGCGTAAAGTTCTTCCCTTTGTTTCTGTACAGCGTCACTGTTTATGTATTCGTCATAGCTCATCAGCTTGTCTATGGTACCGGCAGGGGTAATTTCTATGATCCTGGTGGCCACTGTTTGCATCAGCTCATGATCTCGCGAGGTAAATAATATAGTGCCCCTAAAATCTTTCATACCATTGTTTAAGGCCGTGATAGATTCCAGGTCGAGGTGGTTGGTAGGCTCATCGAACATTAGCAAGTTGGCTTGTTGCAGCATCATGCGGCTAAACATGCAGCGCATTTTCTCACCACCCGATAGTACGTTGCTTTTCTTCATCACTTCCTCGCCCGAGAACAGCATCCTGCCCAAGAAACCACGGATAAACTGATCATCCTTATCGCCGGTAGAATATTCACGCAGCCAGTCTATCAGGTTGTCGTCTTTTCCTTTAAAGTATTCGGCATTGTCTATCGGGATGTCGGCAGCATTGATGGTTACACCCCATTTAAATTCGCCTTTGTAATCGGTATCTCTTCCGGTTAAAATATTATAAAGTGCAGTGGTAGCCAAACTGTTTTGAGATAGGATACCTATTTTATCGCCTTTGTTAACCATAAAGCGTACGTTACCAAACAGCAGTTCGCCGTTTAATGATTTGCTTAGGTTTTCTACCTGTAAAATCTGATCGCCTGCTTCGCGGCCCTGGTTATTGAAAATGATTCCGGGATATTTACGGTTCGACGGCTGAATTTCGTCCAGGTTGATCTTATCCAGAGCCTTTTTACGGCTGGTTGCCTGTTTTGATTTAGAAGCGTTTGCGCTAAACCTGCGGATAAATTCCTGCAGCTCCTTTACACGGTCTTCGGCTTTTTTATTCTGGTCTGATCGTTGTTTTAATGCAAGCTGGCTCGATTCATACCAGAACGTATAGTTACCGGTATAAATGGTCATCTTGGCAAAGTCAATATCTACTATATGGGTACACACAGTATCTAAAAAGTGCCTGTCGTGCGATACCACCAATACAATTGCTTCGTATGAGGCAAGAAAATCTTCCAGCCACGATACGGTATGGATGTCCAGGTCGTTGGTAGGCTCATCCAGCAACAGGATATCCGGTTTGCCAAAAAGTGCTTGTGCTAATAACACGCGTACTTTTTGAGTATTATCCAGATCCTTAACCTGCTGATAATGAAATTCTTCTTTAATACCAAGGTTGCTTAGCAGGGTAGCTGCATTACTTTCCGCATTCCAGCCATCCATTTCGGCAAAAAGGTTTTCCAGTTCGCCGGCGCGTTCGCCATCGGCATCTGTAAAATCTTCTTTCAGGTAAATGGCATCCTTTTCCTTCATTACGGCGTACATTTCCTTGTGGCCCATCATTACTGTTTCCAGAACGGTAAACTCGTCAAAAGCATAATGATTCTGGCTCAATACTGCCATTCGTTCACCCGGCGTAAAACTTACCGAACCACCGGTTGGGTCAATCTCTCCGGATAATATTTTAAGAAAGGTAGATTTACCGGCACCGTTAGCACCTATAATGCCATAACAGTTGCCTTGTGTAAATTTTAGGTTAACGTCCTCAAACAGGGTGCGCTTACCATACCGTAAGGAAAGATTGGAAACCGTGATCATTTTGATGAATTTTTATACAAAAGTAAACTTTTTAAGCCAAAAATGCTTCAAAAGCGGCGCTTATTGTTAATGTAGAAATTTAATTTTAAGCTAATTTCTTTTTAATAACTAAAATTTTAATTGAAAAGCTTGTTTTATTTTCAATATCTGCGAAGAATTATTGTTAAACCAGCAAAAGTATATTTGGATATAAACTAATAGATAATATTGCCGTTATTAGTAAATAATCACCAAGTATAAATCGTTTATGGCTATCTTAATTGCATCATTAGTGTTACTGAATGCTTTAGCAGTATTTAAGCGTTTTAAAAGGCACGAATATTAATTCGTTCAGTTCGTTATTAACTAAATATTTTAACGAGGTTGCTTGTCTCATGGTCGGCCAGTTTTTGTAGCGGTCCCGAGGCAAGTATTTTCATCATCATATTTAAATCGGCGGCTATCGTAAACAGCACTTCTGTGCCTGTGTTGTCTTCAAAAAGGTTCCAGCGCAGTTCCAGGTTAAAGGGAGGTTTTTCGGCAGGTGTTATCTTAATCTCAAGGTTTTCTACACGGCTTTCTGCTGCAAGGCTTAGTTTTGCCATGTTCTGAATGTTGAAGCTCGCGGTATCGTAGGTTGATGACCAGTCGCGCACTTCCTCGGGCATTAATTGCTTATGATTGTTCAGGTCGGCCAAAAAATTATAAATTTCACTTACCGGCTTAACAATATTTACCTTACTCTCGAAAATTGTCATTATAACTAATAATTAATGCTTAAATACTGATGCTACCAAACGGTTTATTTGCCCCATGAAGCAGGATCTACACGCCATTGGTTTAATAGCTCCAGATCTGACGGTGAGATATACTGGTTTTCGCTGGCATATTTCAGCAAAGCATTATAATTTGAAAGTGTTGCAAACGGACAATTAGCCTGTTTAAAATTATCTGTAGCTACATCAAAACCATAACTGAAGATGGCAACCATACCGGCTACATCATAATCGGCTTTGCGAAGTGCATCAACTGCTTGCAGGCTGCTTTTCCCGGTCGAGATAAGATCTTCTACTACAACTACACGTTTACCGGGCATTACTTCGCCTTCAATAAGGTTACCTGTGCCGTGGTCCTTCGGTTTTGAACGAACGTAAATAAAAGGCAAACCAAGTTCTTGGGCTATTAACGCACCTTGCGGTATACCTGCGGTTGCTACCCCTGCAATACAGCCTATGGCGCCATATTTTTCCTGGATAAGCCTGGCCAGCTGCTGCCTGATGTAGGTACGGATAGTAGGATGAGAAAGTGTAATACGGTTATCGCAGTAAATTGGCGATTTCCAGCCCGAAGCCCATGTAAAAGGATTGTTAGGTTGTAATTTAATTGCTTTAATTTGCAACAAAAACTCAGCAACCTGTTGTTCTATCTCATTATAGTTCGTCATGGCTCAAAAATACAGAATTTATATTAACGAAAAAGTTATCCTGCTATCAGAATCAAAGCCCGACGAGATAGAAGATTATGAAAAGATTGATGCAGAGCATTTTGATCTTAAAACAATTTATACGTGGATTTTAAATCATAAGCGTAAAAAGTTTTATGTGCCCTGCAAAAACGCCAAAGATTTTCTTAAATCAGTTACCAAAAGCTTGCCGCTTATAAAGGCAGCAGGTGGCCTGGTGAAGAATGAAAACAGCACTTTTCTATTTATTTACCGCAATGATAAGTGGGATATCCCCAAGGGAAAGGTAGAAAAAGGCGAAAAGGTAAAAGAGGCGGCAGTGAGGGAAGTAGAAGAGGAGTGCGGCATAAAAGTTAGCAGCCTTGATGATAAGATCTGCAGAACTTACCATACCTACATTTACAAAGGCGAGGTGGTGTTGAAGAAAACCTACTGGTTTAAAATGAGCTGCAAAGGCCAGCCAAAGCTAAAGCCGCAAAAGGAAGAGGGTATTACAGATGCGCGCTGGTTTGCCAAAGGCGAAATTGCGCCCATTGTCAATAATACTTTTCCATCCATAATGGATGTGCTGATCAAAGAAAAGTTTATTAAAGAAAAGCCAGTGCTTCGTTAGGGATAAATTGGCTCACATCACCATTATATCTTAATATTTCACGAACTATTGTAGAGCTGATGGACGAGTAACCCGGTTTGCTCACTATAAAAATGCTCTCAATTTCTGGCACCAGCGAATGGTTCATCTGTGCAATGGCTTTTTCATATTCAAAGTCTGACACGGTGCGAATGCCTCTGATCATATATGCAGCGCCTATGCTTTTACAAAAGTCAACGGTAAGGCCTTCATAGGCAACTACGTGTATCCGCGGGTCATGCTCAAAAACCGCCCTTAACATTTGCTCGCGTTTGGCAACGCTTAAAAGCCCTGTTTTAGAGCTGTTTACTCCGATGCCTATGTAGAATTTATCAAACAAACTTAACGAACGTTTTACAATATCTACGTGTGCTTTGGTAACCGGATCGAATGACCCCGGGAAAAGTGCAATTTTCATTTGCTAAGGCTATTTTAGTTTCCAAATCTAAAAATGATTATTCAAAATCAATTAAATAAAATATTGAATAATATGCCTGTTGCGTTGTATTTTAGTTCCCAAATCCAAAACTCGTATTGCAACCTTATCTACAGAGGTACGTAATAGCTTTAGTTCGTACAAGTGAAATACTATATCAAGCTTTTAAGGCCTAAAGACTGGGCTAAAAACCTCTTTATGTTTGTTCCGTCTTTTTTTGCGGGGCATATCTTTACTGCTTCAAAAATGTTTCCTCTTTTAGCGGGTTTTATTTCATTTTGCTGCTTTGCAAGCTCTATTTATATCATTAATGATTACCGCGATATAGAAAACGACCGTAAGCACCCTATTAAAAAAAATCGCCCGCTGGCTTCCGGAAAGGTTAAACCATCACATGGCATTACACTTGCTATTTTACTGATCATTGCGGGCTCAGTTATAGCCTATTATGCCAACCCCAAATGCTGGCTGCTGTTAATTCTTTGTTTCTATTTTATCATGAACCTGGCCTATTCGTTCGGCTTGAAGAACATTGCCATATTGGATATGCTGATTGTTGCAGCAGGTTTTGTGTTAAGGGTTAAGAGCGGTGCCATTATCAATAACCTCGATTGCTCTGCCTGGCTTGTAGTGATGACCTTTCTGCTGGCTTTATTTATGGCCATAGGAAAGCGCCGGGATGACCTGCTTTTACAGGAAGTCTCGGGCAGTGCCATGCGCAAATCGCTAAGCGGTTATAACATCAGTTTTCTGGACACCATGCTTGGGCTTTTCGGCGCAATTATCATCGTAGCATATATAGATTATTCTGTATCGCCATTTACAATTTTAAGCCTGGGCACTTATAGGTTGTATTATTCGGCCCTTTTTGTAATAGCCGGTATTATGCGTTATCTACAGGTAGTATTTGTAAAAAAGAAAGCCGGTTCGCCAACAGATATTCTCTACAAAGACCATTTTATACAGGCTACTATTGTTTTGTGGGTATTGTGTATCTACGTTATTCTTTATTTACCTAACGTACCCATTTTTAAATAATGAAAAAGCGCCTGGCAGACTGGGGGAACTATCCCGTTATAGAAAGCGAAGAACACAAATTCGTTTTTGAAGATCAGCTGAATAGTCTGCTTAGCAATGGGCAATCATTTATTCCGCGTGGTAACGGACGTTGTTATGGCGATTCAGCACTTTCTGAGCAAACTATTACCACTCTTAAGTTTAACAAGATTTTATCATTCGATGTTGCGAATGGTATTTTAGAGTGCGAAGCCGGTATAACACTTTCCGAAATATTGGACGTTATTATTCAAAAAGGATGGTTTTTGCCTGTTACACCCGGCACCAAACTGCCTACAATTGGCGGGGCAGTAGCCAGTAACGTACATGGGAAAAATCACCGTTCCGGGAGCTCATTTTCCAAGCATCTTATAGATATGGATGTAGTACTGGCATCGGGTGAAAAGATGTTTTGCTCAGCAACCCAAAATGCAGACCTTTTTGAAGCAACCTGTGGTGGAATGGGCTTAACAGGAATAATTAGCCGCGTTAAATTTCGACTAAAAAAAATTGAAACTGCCTTTGTAAAACAAAAACAAATAAAGGCCGCAAACCTTAAGGAACTGCTAAGCTTTTTTGAAGAATATGCCAACCACGAATATAGTGTTGCCTGGATCGATTGCCTGAAAAAGGGTAATGGGTTTGGTCGGGGTATTTTAACGGTGGGAGATCATGCCTTGTTAAGTGATCTTAACGAAGATCAGAAAAAGAGCCCTCTTAACCCGCCTCAAAGGAAAACCATTAATTTTCCCTTCAATTTGCCGGTTTGGGTATTGAGTAAATACAGTATTAAGGCATTCAACTTTTTGTTTCTTGCTAAAAACTATAAAAAGGTGATTGAGCGGGTAAGCTCTTATGATCCATTTTTCTATCAACTCGATGCCATACATAACTGGAACCGCATGTATGGTAAAAAAGGATTTATACAGTACCAATTTGTGCTGCCTTTGGATGCAAAGGCAGGGCTTGCGGAAATACTACAACGAATCGGTGTAAAGGGAATGGGCTCATTTCTTACCGTATTAAAAGTGCTTGGAAAGCAGGATAGTATGATCTCTTTTTGCCGTGAAGGATATACCCTTGCACTTGATTTTCCTGTTACCGATAACGTATTTGCTTTTTTAGACGAGTTGGATGAAGTTGTGCTGAAATATGGCGGTAGAATTTACTTAACCAAGGATGCACGCATGAAACCGCATATGCTTGAAAAAGGTTATCCCGAGCTTGAAAAGTTTAAATCCATTGTAAAAAAATATAATCCGGACGGTAAGATCAGATCCTTACAATCAGATCGCTTACTGTTAAACCCCACTTATTGATATGGAAACCGTACTTGTTTTAGGCGCAACATCTGATATTGGCATAGCCATTGCCAATAAATTTGCAGCCGAAAGTTATAATATACAATTGGCTGCACGTAAGCCAGAGCAGCTTACACCGCTGCAGTCTGATCTGCAGATCCGTTATAATGTAAGCTGCAGTACTTATACTTTTAACACCACTGCTTTTGATACCCACGCATCCTTTTTTGAAAGCCTGGAGCCAAAACCTGATGTTACGATAATTGTGTTTGGTGTAATGCATGAAGAAGCCGACGCATTTAACAGCTGGCAACTGGCAGAAAGTATGATTAACACGAATTACACCGGCGCAGTATCTATTTTAAATATTGTTGCGGCAAGTCATATCAAAGCGCAAAAGGGAAGCATTATAGGTATCAGCTCGGTAGCGGGCGACCGGGGCAGGGCCAGCAAACTGATCTACGGTAGCTCAAAAGCCGCATTTTCTGCATACCTGGCAGGGCTGAGGAATTTTTGCTTTAAGGATGGCGTACATGTAATGACGGTTAAACCGGGCTTTGTTTATACCCGCATGACCGAAAATCTGCCTTTACCAAAACCACTTACGGCTAAACCGGAAGAAGTTGCCGCAGCTATTTTTGCCGGATTAAAAAAGAAGAAAAATACTATTTACGTGAAGTGGTTTTGGAGGTATATTATGCTCATCATTAAAAATATACCTGAGTTTCAGTTTAAGAAGATGAAGCTGTGAAAAAGATTGCTTTTTTTGACTTCGACGGTACCATTACCGATAAGGATACCATGCTTGAACTTATAAAATTCAGCAAAGGCATAACGGCTTTTTATGCTGGTTTTTTGGCAAATGCGGCTTTTTTAATTGGGTTAAAGTTAAAACTGGTATCTAATCAGCGTACTAAAGAAAAGGTACTTACCCACTTTTTTAAGGGTATGGAGCTGGCAGGCTTTCAGCAAATGTGCGACAGATTTATAGACGAAAAATTATCGGCTTTTATCCGCCCTGGTGCTTTACATGAGATCAAAACACTGCAATCAAAAGGGTTTGAAATAGCAATTGTATCGGCATCGGCAGAAAACTGGATAAGGAAGTGGAGCGATAATTTAAATATAAGCTCATTAGCCTCCCGGCTGGAAGTTGTTGATGGGAAACTTAGCGGCAATCTTGCAGGTTTAAACTGCCACGGCGATGAAAAAGTAAACCGGATCCGTGCTGCCTATAATCTTTCACTTTATGAGGAAATTTATTGCTACGGCGATTCTTCAGGAGATAAGCAGATGTTAAAGCTTGCTACCCGCGCGTTCTATAAACCTTTCAGAAACTAAATTACTTTTATTGCTTACTAAAAGTATGGTATAACTTCCATTCTTAAAAATTACCTTACTATTTAAAAATGGTGGCTCTTTATAATTTTTGAAGTCCTTATTATCCAGTAAAATAACGTTTACTCCATATTGCTTAAACAAATAGGCAGCAGATGTGGGTGCCGAAGTAGTCAAATAAATAAGCATATTGTTGCGGTCGGCTTCGCGTTTAGTATAGTTTACATAAGGATTGGAAAAGTAGGTTTCAATCGAAACCATTTTTATACCTGTAGGCATTGCAGGAAATAATGATTGCCCGTGCGGGCAAAGCAGCACACTGTTTAGTGGAACATGCTTTTCAATAAAATTGTAAACCTCAATATCGTCCTTTCGATTTTGCTTGTTTAAGGCATCTTGTCTTAATTCGATAAAATCGGCACGGTTTAAATAAATCGGGTAATAAACAAGTGCGTATAAAAGCACGCAAACTATTACTAAGTTATGCGACAGTACAGTGTTTTTTTTGGTGTGTGCATTTATGCAATTAATGGCAGATTGAATTAAAAAGATCAATCCAAAACCGAAGAAAACAGCTTGTAACGCTTTTAGATAAAAAAAGTAGTGAAATGCAGGGATGGTATCTGCAAGTGTAACGTGGAAAAGGTGATCAACCGTAGGCACAGCCGACTCGTAGATGTACATCACAAGCGAAATAATTAGCCAATTCCAAATAATTTTTTTCAGGATTTTATTTTCAAAGTATCTGTAAAACCAAAATCCGCCAATCAGCGCAATCAGTAATGAAAAAGTAACGTTAAGGCTTAGCAGTTCAAAGGTTCTTTTACGGGCAAAAACGCCGGGTGCGCATTCCAGTATTTCGTGATTTAAGAAATGAAAATGATATTTTCCATATACATAATAAAGAAAAGGGTATGCACATAAAACAAACGGAATTAGCGTTATCAGCCCTTGTAAAAAATAATTACCTGTTAAATTGAATTGTTTTTGTTTGAGGGAGGAAAAAACTTTTTGTGCCTGTATCGATATAAGGATAAATATAACAAGCATGGTAGGGGCAGTATGTCCTAAAAAACAAATACCCAACCCGGCGCCTAAAATTGCAAACCATAGTATTTTTTGAGTGGAGAACGCTTTGTAACAGAAGTAAATGTTAACGTAAAACAAAAATTGAACAAAGGTATCAGATATCATCCACGGTGAGTAGGTGGGAGCGCCCCAACAGGGTAAATTGCCGTTTATCAGGAAAATGAAAGCCAATAAAGCACCCAAAGCTACCTGATAGTCAAAAAGCAAAACCATTACTGTAAAGAAAGCTACCGGGTTAATGATATTAATAAATGCACCGGCCCGCGCAACAACTATGTTAATGGGTAATCCGGTTAGTTTTACGGCAAGGGTTTCTGATAAAAACAGCATGGGGTTATACCACATATATTGGCCGGTCATGTTGGGGTCTTTCCCATACTCGCCATTTAATGTGGTACGTATATAGGCTATATCGCGGTCAAAATCCGGTTCAGAGGCCCAGTGCAGATCATGTACGGTGCGGTAACACTGAATGAATGCAGCAGCCAGCATTATTATGAAGGCAATTATATATTTACTCTTAATTTTCAGGGGCATTAATATTTAATCAATAGTAAATGTTTCTGGAAAAAAACCGAATAAATATAAGTTTTTATTCTTAAAAGCGCTTATTCTGGCTTTACAAAGAATGAAAAGGATGAGTGTCCGTATTTGCGCTGTTCTGTAAAGGCAGGATGCTTGCTTAAATTCTGCATGGACTGGTGTTCCACTATCAGTAAACCACCGGGTAAAAGAATGTCTTTTTCAAATATCAAACCGGGAATTTCCGGGATACGATTCAGGTCATAAGGAGGGTCTGCAAATATGATGTCGAACTTTTCTGTTTCATATTGCAGGTACTTGAAAATATCTTCCCGGTAGGTTTTTATTTGCGAAAGCCCGTGTTGTTTCGCAGTATCTTTCAAGTAGTTTATACAATGAATACTGCGATCAACGGAAACAACCTGTTCCGCACCACGCGATGCAAATTCAAGTGAGATATTGCCGGTACCACTAAAAAGATCAAGCACCTTAATGCCTTCAAAGTCAACCTGGTTTTGGAGAATGTTAAAAAGCGCCTCCTTTGCCAGATCGGTAGTAGGGCGTACAGGAAGATTTTTAGGTGGATTGAGCCTTAATCCCTTTAGTACACCTCCGATGATCCGCATAATGATAGAGCAGCCAGGGATAATAATTTGTGAGGACTAAGCTGCGAAGGCAGATCAAGCACTTTTAGCTGACTTATTTCAATCTTCGGAAAAAAGTCAACCAGGCGAATCATGTTGTTATCGCTGGTGCCGATATTTCCGCTTAACACTAATGTGGTTGCCTGTGGTTTTAAATGTAGTTCTTCAGTAACAAAGGTGGTATAGTATGCCAGTTCGTCGGGGCTTTTAAAGATGAATGTATTATAAAAACGAAGGTTGCCAATGGAGAAATAAGCAAACTGAACGGTTTCTTTACCCAACTCCATATACAAATTTGTATTAGGCGGGTTGTATTTCGATACTGCTTTAATCCACCCGGCAGCAGTATATACAGTGTTCTGCAAATTGTATTTCTGCACGGCATCAATGAGCCCGGCGTTGGTCTTATAAATGATCATGTTCTGATCATCCAGCTTTTGAGCCAATACCTTTTCGTTTTCACGCACATCCAGGTAACGCGCAAAATCTGCGACATGGTTTTCGCTGAATAAGCTTTTAGGTACCAGTGTTAAACCGGTAGCAGGCAGGCCTATTACTGTTTTGCGGTATGTTGCAGAAAGGAGTTCGGTAAGCGCGCCTTGATTATTAAGCTCTGCCAGATCACAATTTTGTGCCGATACCAGCAACCTGTTCCTTTGTGCTACAGCATAGCTAAACGTGGCTGCTTCAACCTGTATTAAAAGGGTGTAGCTATAAGCCTGGTATAAATTAAAGTTGGTATCGGTGTAATTGTTATTCTCGCTCATGCCGTTTAAACAAAAGTAATATTTTTTGACTTAAATAAAATCATTTGCAAATTTCGGCAGCGAAATATAAACGGGGTGCCATTAAGTAAAAACTTTTATCTTCATGCCCGTAAAATAAAGCGATAATTCAATTTGAAAAAGATACATCAAAACTTAAGGCAAACTATTTTAAGCTTTATCGATTTCTTTTACCCGCTGTTTAAAAAGGTAATGACATTACAAACATTCCGCTACGCAGCCTGCGGCGGTTTGAATACTGCAATGGATATCGGGATGTTTTTTGTGGCTTACAATTATATCATCCACAAAAATGAAATTAACCTGCATTGGCTGGTGATAAGCCCGCATATAAGCGCAATGCTGCTCGCTATGTGCATTTCGCTCCCGGTAGGTTTTTACTTAAATCGTTACGTGGTCTTTCCGCAGTCGGGTTTAAAAGGGCGTACGCAATTGTACAGGTATCTGCTGGTGGTAGGGATAAACATTTTGCTTAATTACGCCTTCCTTAAGTTATTTGTTGAATATTTTGGATGGTACCCAACCCTTGCTAAAATAGCAGTTACGGTAATTGTTATTATTTTCAGTTACACAAGCCAAACCTTTTACTTTTTCAGACAAAAGCCGGCGAAGGTTTAGTACGGTCTGCTTTGCGCATTCATTGAAGCTATTTTCACTTTTGCGGGGGCAAGTTGCGCTTTAGGTATTACATGTAATTTTTTAAGGCAGTTTATTGCAACCGGCTGCAGGTAGTTTTCAAAGCTGTAAGTAAGAATGCATATTACGGGCAGGCTTGCAACCGCGTAAGCCAATGTATTATGAAACGTTGCTGCACAAAAATATAGTACAGGGAAATGGCTTATATACATAGAGTAAGAATATTTACCCATGCCTTTACCGGTTTTATTTACAAAGCCAATAACCCTTTCTTTAAGGCCTGCTTTGTTTACAGCGTAGCAAAAGCCCATTAACATTAGCGGCAGGCTGCTATATAGCACCCAGTTTAAAAAAGTAATATAAGGTTGGGTGTAAACAATCCATATAATTGCTGCGTAGGGTACAAGTAAATAAGCAAGTTTAATTTTTGCACCGCTTTTAGGTAATTGCAGGCAGTACAAGAAAAACGGAACCGCAAAAAAGGCAAAGATGAGATATTTAACAGGATCATAATAAACTGCAAAAATGTGCATCCTTGAAATAAGCGGTAAAGCACCAAGGCTAAACATGGCTACATATTTATCTGCATAAAAACTATTGCGGTATTCGTAAATGAAATAACCGGTAAGCCATATAGCCGAGAATGCCATCATTGAAAATAGATGGCCCAAAGCGCCAACAGAAAGCTTTGAGTAATATAATGGCAGAAAAGCTAAAGCAATGGCAAACCATATAGCAATATTTCTTTTTTGCATACGGCCGATGGTAAGCGCAAAAAGAAAGTAAAAGAACATTTCATATGATAAACTCCAGATAGGGGCATTGCTGTCAAAACTTGGGACTATAAAGTTCATATGATTCTCTTTCATAGAACTTAGCATCAAAAAGTTGCCTGTAATATTCCATGCAGAGGGTAAGTATGAAATTGTAAAGTAAAGCGCCATTAAAGCTAAAACAAGGCTTGCAAATAACTGCGGGTAAATACGGATAAACCTGTTTAATAAAAATTCTCTTTTAGGTTTTGGATTGTTCGATTGGGAGATATTGATAACCATGCCCGAAAGAATGAAAAATATCATTACAGCATCGGTGCCCCAGTTAGAAAAATAATAATGTGCCTGCCCGGCTTTTTGAGGATGTTTTTCAATACAGTGATAAAGCAAAACGGTTATTGCCGCTGCGCCGCGGACAAATTCAAGGTAAAGTTTTTTCATCTGCACTTAATCTTCAGTTAGGGGATTTAATTAATGCTTTTACGCGTTTTATAGAACCTTGGTTTCGTAATTAAAACGCAGGACGGTTGAGTTTTTTATCCTAAAATCAGTATAAAAGCCCCGCTGCCGGGGTTTTTCTGCTAAGTTTGTTTATGGCAGTTGTTAACCCGAATACTTTATACCCGCTGGAAGGATATAAGCGTTTATGCTTTCTTAAAAATCTAATAGATCATCCGCAGATAACAATTGGTGATTATACCTACTATGATGATTTTGAAACAGTAGAAAACTTTCAAAAAAATGTTCGTTATCTTTTTGATTTCACCGGAGATAAATTGGAGATCGGTAAATTCTGCATGATCGCATCCGGGGTGGAATTTATTATGAATGGTGCAAATCATCTTTCCTCGGCTGTAAGCGCTTATCCGTTCAGTATTTTTGGCGGCGATTGGAGCGGCGCAATGGACGGAAAATCATATCCAAATAAAGGCAATACAATTATTGGTAACGATGTTTGGATAGGTTACCGTGCATCAATACTGCCTGGTGTAAAAATTGGCGATGGCGCAATCATCGGCTCTTACTCTGTTGTGACCAATGATGTGCCTCCTTATGCAATAGTTGGTGGTAATAAAGCAACAGTGATTCGCAAAAGGTTTGATGATATAACAATAGCACGATTGCTTGAATTATGCTGGTGGAATTGGCCGATTGAAACAATAACCCGCTATGTTCACTTATTAACCGGCGACGTGGCTGAATTTTTAAACGCTGCAGAACGAGACGGAATTAATGGATACGCATACTAATCTTTATTTTTGCTTTATAAAGCTCCACTGTGTCAGATCATATACAAAAAGCATTTCCGCATCAGCCTACAGAACAGCAGATAGAACTGTTTGGTAAGCTACATAAGTTTTTAACCAGTAACGAAGGTGATGAATGCTTTGTATTGAAGGGCTATGCAGGTACCGGTAAAACCACGGTAGTAGGTACGCTGGTAAAAGCACTGCGGGCTTACAATTTTAAATATGTATTACTGGCGCCTACGGGCAGGGCTGCTAAAGTTATTACGGCGTACTCCGGCCGTAAAGCCTTTACCATTCATAAGCGCATTTATCGAAAAAAAACTGCACTCAATGTTGACGAAGCCTTTTCGCTGGGAGATAACCTGGCTGAAAATACATTGTTTATTGTTGACGAGGCCTCTATGATCTCTGACGACATCGGCCCAAATCATAAGGCTTCATTACTCTATGACCTTATCAATTACGTTTACAACACGAAAAACTGTAAGCTGATGCTGGTGGGCGATACGGCGCAGCTGCCGCCGGTAGGATCGGAGCAAAGTCCTGCACTGGACCCAAAATTGATGAAAGACAGGTTTGGCCTTGATATTTTCAGTTTTGAATTGACCGATGTACTTCGTCAGCAGAAAGACTCGGGTATATTGTTTAATGTTACCCGCATCCGCGATATAATCCGCAGGGGAAAAGAAAATATGCCGCGTATTGTTACAAAAGGCTACAAAGACATGTACCGCATGCGCGGCGATATGCTGGAAGAAGGATTAAATTATGCCTATAACAAATATGGTAATGATAATTCGCTGGTTATTTGCCGCTCCAACAAAAATGCAAATGCCTACAACAGGCAGATAAGATCAAGAATACTTTACCGCGAGGAAGAAATAACAGGCGGCGACCAGATAATGGTAGTAAAGAATAATTATTTCTGGTTACAAGCGCAGGAGGATGGGAGTACCGGCTTTATCGCCAATGGAGATATAGCCAGGATAAAAAAAGTAAGAAGGCTTGAGGATATGTATGGCTGCAGGTTTGCAGATGTGCAGATTGAATTTATAGACTATACAGAAGACCCAGTTTTAGATTGTAAAATACTGCTGGATACACTTTATACAGATGCGCCCGCATTACCCCAGGATGAGCAAAAGCGTTTTTACCAGGAAGTAATTAAAGATTACGAGCATATCCCTAATAAGCGTGCCCAGTGGAACGAATTAAAATTAAACCCATATTACAATGCCTTGCAGGTAAAATTTGCCTATGCCATAACCTGCCATAAAGCGCAGGGCGGCCAATGGGGCGCCGTATTTGTTGATCAGGGTTATTTGACCGAAGAAATGGTCAATACTGATTTTTTACGCTGGTTCTATACCGCCTGCACCCGCGCTACGGATGAACTTTTTCTGGTAAATTTTAATAAGCAGTTTTTTGCCGAAAGTGAAGAAGAATAGCACGCATTTTATCCTGGAAAACGAAAATAGTTTTCCGATTGGTTAAATAAATCCAACTTATTCAGGTAAATGTTGTTGATATTCTGAATTAGCAATTAAAAGCTATTGGATGAAATCAAAATCAGTTATTTATATTTCTTTAACTATTGATCTGCTTATTGCAATATCCAAGTTTACTGCTGCTGCGTTTACAGGTAGTGCTTCTATGGTATCGGAGGGTGTACACTCTATCATAGACGCTATTAGCCAGGTATTGCTTATATGGGGAATCAAAACCAGTACCCGCCAACCAGATGCCGATCGTCCTTACGGTTATGGAAAGGAACTTTATTTCTGGTCGTTCATAGTATCACTTATGATATTTGTTTTGGGCGGATGCGTATCTTTTTATGAAGGGTTTATGCGCCTTGGCAAACCAACATTAGATGGCAACGAAATTTGGAACTATAGCATCATCCTCATAGCGCTCATCTTTACGGGCTTCTCTTTTTACGCTTCCATGAAAGTTTTTAATAAGCAACGAGGAGATAAGCCTTTTTGGGAAGCAGTGAGGTTGTCTAAAGACCCATCCATATTAGTTGTTCTTTTAGGCGACGTTGGTGATATATTGGGTTTGTTAGTTGCTTTTCTGGGTGTTTTTTTAGGTAAGGTGTTACACAAGCCTTATATGGATAGTATCGCCTCTATGGTAATAGGGCTTATACTGGTAACAATTTCAGGCATATTGGTTAGGGAAAGCAAAAGCCTGCTAATGGGCGAAACCACAAGCCCAAAAACGTTGCGTAAAATAAGAGACATTGCCCAAGCAGACGAAGCTGTGATTAAAGTAAAAGGAAATTCGAGCATGTACCTCTCACCCGAGGAAATTATGTTGCACATGCGCACTGTTTTTAAAGCTAATCTAACCACCAAGCAGATAACAGACGCCATAGAACGTATCACTAAGAGCATAAGGGATGAGTTCCCGAAGATAAAGCAGATATTTATAGAGCCAATTGCTAAATAGTTGATAAGGTTGTTGGTGTAATTGTAAATAAATCAGACAGATAGATAACAATTTGTTAACCTTTATTTTTTGCCAAGTACATGTTTGATTGATTTATTTGATTGATAGATAAATTAGTCATTACAAGTAAACTATTCTTAAAGCCCAACCCTATTTATGCTTTTCTTATTAAACGCTATTACGCTCCCACTTTTGGGCGACGTTAATTTAGGTGGTTCAATTTTATTCGTTTTCTTTTTATGCTTGCTGGCTGTTATAGGCTTCGAGTTTGTAAACGGGTTTCATGATACTGCCAACGCTGTAGCAACGGTTATTTACACCAAGGCGTTAAAGCCTGTTTATGCTATTCCGTGGTCTGGTTTCTTTAACTTTTTAGGTGTATTTTTAGGTGGCGTTGCGGTAGCAATGGGTATCTTAAAGCTATTACCTCTTGATGATTTAATGAAACTACCCGTAAACGTGGGCGCCTGTATGGTGTTAGCAGTGCTGCTTGCTTCCATCGTATGGAACCTGGGCACATGGTATTTAGGTATTCCATGCTCAAGCTCGCATACTTTAATAGGTGCCATGATTGGTGCAAGCATTGGCTTTACATGGTATTATGGCGGCGCAGGCGTAAACTGGGACAAGGCAAAGGAAATAGGCTTGTCGCTTATTTTATCACCTCTTTTTGGTTTTGGCGCAGCTGCTTTATTAATGTGGCTTTTAAAGGATGTATTTAAAACCAAAGCTTTATTTCATATCCCAACAGGTGAAGACGATAAACCTCCAATATTGGTAAGGTTGTTACTAATCACTACCTGTACTTTGGTAAGCTTTTTTCATGGAAGTAATGACGGCCAAAAAGGTGTGGGTTTGCTGATGCTTATTTTAATAGCTTTTTTACCTGCAAAGTTTGCAGTTAATCATGCCGTACCTAATGATAAAATTCTCCTGTCATTAAATAAAACCGAACAGGTGATGAGCCATGTTAAATCTACCGATGCGGCTACCACAGGCGAGATTAAAAAACTCGACTCGGCCATTATATCAACAAAGGCGATGTTAACCAGCAAGAACCCGGCAGATACCGCCAAGACCTATAAATTCCGCAAAGCAATAAAAAGCGTTGTAAAAGATTTAGCAGCGGTAAGCAGCAGTAAAAAGATAGTCTTGGCTGCCGAAGATAAATCCACATTGCAAGATGCTTCAAAAACTTTTGGCAACCTTACGGATTTTGCACCAATATGGGTTATTGCAACTATATCCATCTCTTTAGGTATCGGCACTATGGTAGGCTGGAAACGCATAGTAGTTACTATTGGCGAAAAAATTGGTAACGAACACCTTAACTACGCCCAAGGCGCCACTGCCGAGATCGTTGCGGCATCTACAATAGGTTTAAGTACATCGTTCGGTTTGCCGGTTAGTACTACACACGTACTTTCCAGTGGTATTGCAGGCGCTATGGTAGCATCGGGTGGTACCAACAACTTAAATAACGGAACATTAAAAAGTATTGCCATGGCATGGATACTTACACTGCCGGTTGCCATTTTACTGGCACTTGTGTTCTTTATGCTATTCCACCTGTTTATTTAACAGTTTTTTAATGCAATTATTTAAATTTAAACATCACAAAAAATGAAACAGATACTTGTAGCAACCGACTTTTCAAAAAGTGCATCAAACGCTATGGACTATGCAATGTCAATGGCTAAAACGCTTAATATGGAAGTATGTGCTATACATGCCATACACCCAACCGAGGGCATAAACAACAATACCTATAACGCCATTTTTATAGACGACTACTATAACAATAAAAGGCAGGCTTTAAAAGACTGGGCAGAAACATTTACCAGCCGGGATGAATATAAAGACATAGAGGTGATAACACTTTGCGGTGTAGGTTTTTTAAAGAACGTTATCACGCGTTACATAGACGAACATCACGTTGAACTATTGGTAATGGGCATCACCGGCGCAACCGGCATTACCGGTATTGTAGGCAGTAACGCCAGTGCAATGGTATCGATAGTGAAAATACCTACCCTGATAGTACCGCTTGAAAGTAAATTTTCTCCAACTCCGGTAATAACACTCGCTACAGATTATGAAACAAGGTTATCGGCCCAGGATGTAAACGCACTTAACGAAATGGTTACTGCGTTCGGCTCTGATAAGATACAGGTATTATACGTTGCTGAAAAATCCTCAAAAAATGTGGAAGCACAGGAAAGCAGGATGAGAGATCTGATTAAAGGTACCGCAGTTTATTTTAATTATATCCCTGATGGCCGCCCCGCAGATGGCATAATGGATTTTGTAGAAAAAAATCAAACAGACATACTTTGCCTTGTAAAACATAATCATGGAATTATTTACCGCTTGTTTAACCGCAGCACGGTAAACCAGGTTATGAACAGATCTGTTAAGGCTGTTCTTGTACTACACGAGTAATATTTTTGATAGATATTTAAAGAACCTGCATTTTTAATGCGGGTTCTTTATTTTTATAAGGTTTTTGTTGCGTTATTAAAAACTGACAATTAGATGAACACAGTTTTTAAATTAACGTTGTACATTTGCTTAACGATGTTAGATTATTTAATGTTGTAAACAAGTAAATGGCAAGTAAAGACAGGATTTTACGATTGAAGGAAGAAACCAGGTGCAATATACTGGATGCAGCTCTTCAAATTGTAAAGGAGGAGGGATGGCAGGCGTTGAGTATGCGGAAGATTGCCGACGCAATTGAGTACACCGCGCCGGTGATATATGAATACTTTGCAAATAAGGATGCCATACTGGGCGAGCTTGTAAGAAAAGGCTTCGTTATTTTAGCTAAAGATATACAAGAAGCTAAGGACAAACACCGCCTGCCCGCAAAACAACTGGAAGCAATGTGGCTGGCATACTGGAACTTTGCTTTCAAAAATAAAGAACTTTACCAGGTGATGTTTGGCGTTACAATCAGTTGTGACTGCCAGCAAATTAAATCAATGTCTGAAGCCGGTGTACCGGCGAGCCTCTTTTCTGAAGCAATTGGCGAGCTGATGAATATTGAAGACCTTGATTCGGATGTTATCTGTACAAAATATTATACTTTCTGGTCGGTAGTGCACGGCCTCGTGTCTATCAACCTGTTAAGCCGCGGTTTTTCTGAAGATGTAAACCGCCAGGTACTTAAAGAAGCGATCAGCGGCATTATTATGCGCTCGGTCCAGGCAAAAAATTAGCTACGCAAACGGGTAACACCGACTGCATAGCTATGTAATAAACAGAATTTCAAATTTCTCTAAAACCCTTACTACTATGGAAACACAGAAGCAAAAATCACAACAAAAGTTTAACGGTGTTAAATACTCTAACATTGTTAAAATGTTAAATGAATGTAAACCCTGCTGTTTTTAGCGATTCTGTTCATTTCACATTACTATTAAAAAATCTCCTAACACAAAGTCAATACAATAATAAAATTATCATGAAAAGTATCTATTTAGCACTTATAGTGCTTGCTCTATACAGCTGTTCATCAAAGCCGCAAACGGCAGCAGCACCGCCACCGCCAAGTTTGCCGGTAGCAACCGTAACTACAGGCTCAGACACCACTTACCAGGAATATCCTGCTTCTATAGAAGGCACTGTTAATGTAGAGATTCGCCCGCAGGTTAGCGGCACCTTAGATAAAGTATTTGTAGACGAGGGTGCATTTGTAAAAGCCGGCGAGCCAATCTTTAAAATTAACGATCAGCCTTACCGCGCAGCCTATAACAATGCCGAAGCAAGCTTACATGCTGCCGAGGGTGCCCAGGTAAATGCACAGCTTGAAATTGAAAAGCTTACTCCGCTGGTTGATAACAAGGTAGTATCAGACTATCAGCTTAAAAACGCCAAGGCTGCTTTTACCATAGCAAAATCAAATGTTGAGCAGGCCAGGGCAAATGTGTCAACTGCGCAGATCAATCTTGGATACACTTTAATTAAGGCACCGGTTGCCGGTTACATAGGCAGGTTGCTTAAAAAACAGGGAAGCCTTGTTGGTCCTTCAGATACGCAGGCGTTAACAGACCTGTCAGACGTGCATAACGTACATGTTTACTTCTCTTTGAGCGAAAAAGATTTTGTAAACTTTAAAAATCAATATCCCGGTGTTACGCTGAATGATAAGTTAAAGCGCTTACCTCCGGTTGCCTTAATGCTTGCAGATAATAATCAATATGGCAGCAGCGGCCGTATAGACATGATAGATGGCCAGTTTGATAAAACTACCGGCGCTATTACGTTAAGGGCGAGCTTTCCTAACGCTCAGGGTTTATTACGCTCTGGCAATACCGGCAAGGTGCGCTTAAGCATGCAGCATAACAATGCGCTTATCATCCCGCAGTCTGCTACGGTTGATATGCAGGACAAAGTGTTTGTTTTTGCTGTAGCTGATAGCAACAAGGTGAAAAGGTTACCACTTAACATTATAGGCAAAAGCGGTAACAATTATCTTGTTAAAGATGGTGTTAAAGCTGGTGACCAGATTGTGCTAAGCGGCATAGACCACTTGCAGGAAGGTATGGTGATTCACCCGGAAAAGGCACCAGAAAAAATCGCAAAGAATAATTAAGATTCTGTCTGGAGTCAGGAACCGAGGATTAAAAGTTGGGAATTAAGACATAATCCGGAGTTCAGAATCAGAGAGTCAGGAAAAAATAAAAAAATCAGAGCTAATAAAAAGGTTTACGAATTAAGATAAAGAAAAAGGTACATAACGAGATGTTTTGTTCCCGGATCTGAAATCTTGATTCTTAAAACCCGGCTCTAAAAACAACAAAGCCATGTTTCAAAAATTTATAGAAAGGCCGGTACTTTCAACGGTGATCTCCATATTGCTGGTGATAGTTGGGATACTCGGTTTAACCAAACTGCCTTTAGAGCGGTTTCCGGATATAGCGCCTCCGGCGGTGCTGGTATCTGCCGTATACCCAGGTGCAAATGCCGAAACTATTTTACGTTCTGTAACGCCATCGCTTGAAGAAGCAATTAACGGTGTGGAAAACATGACCTACATGACCTCCACTGCCAGTAACGATGGTTCTTTGGCCATCACTGTTTACTTTAAACAAGGTACCAATCCCGACCAGGCGGCGGTGAACGTTCAAAACCGTGTATCGCAAGCTACAAGCCAGTTGCCTGCAGAAGTTGTGCAATATGGTATAACCACTACCAAACAGCAAAACAGCTTCATCGGGGCGATGGGTATTTATTCGGAAGATCCTAAAAAGTACGATCAGACCTTTATAGCCAACTATGCGCAGATCAATATCATTCCGGAAATTAAACGTATACCGGGAGTTGGTTCAGCAGCTATATTTGGGGGTGTAAAGGATTATTCAATGCGTGTTTGGCTTAACCCGGGGCAGATGGCAGCGCACAACATTACTCCAGCCGAAGTTACCGCAGCCATACAGGACAAGAACCTGGAAGCAGCACCTGGTAAATTTGGTGAAAGAAGTGACGAAGCATTTGAATATGTAATTAAATACAAAGGTAAACTTACCCAGCCGGAAGAATATGAAAATATAGCCATCCGCGCAAATGCAGATGGTTCGGTATTGCGCCTAAAGGATGTTGCCAGGGTTGAGATGGGAGCATACTCCTATAACAGCGTTAGTAATTTAAACGGGCATGACGGTATTATCATTGGCCTTATTCAGCTTGCAGGTTCAAATGCAAATGAGATCCAGATAGCTATTGATAAGTTAATGGAAAAAGCTTCCAAAGATTTCCCGGCAGGTATCAAATATAACCAGTTCTATCGCACCAAAACCGACCTTGATGAATCTATTAACCAGGTTGAACATACATTAATAGAAGCCTTTATATTGGTGTTCATTGTGGTGTTTATCTTCCTTCAGGATTTTAGATCAACATTAATTCCTGCTATAGCAGTACCGGTTGCTATTATAGGCACATTCTTCTTTATGAGCTTGTTTGGCTTCTCAATAAACCTGTTAACCTTGTTTGCACTTGTGCTGGCAATAGGTATTGTGGTGGATGACGCCATTGTGGTGGTAGAGGCTGTACACGCTAAAATGGAGCATAACCCAAGCCTTACCCCAAAGGCAGCAACTACCGAAGCAATGAGTGAAATAACCGGCGCAATTATATCCATTACCCTGGTTATGGCGGCCGTGTTTTTGCCGGTTAGTTTCATGACAGGCTCTACAGGTATATTTTATCGCCAGTTTGCTTTAACCATGGCTATAGCCATCATAATATCAGCTGTTAACGCTTTAACATTAAGCCCTGCATTAGCGGCCTTATTTTTAAAGAATACACATAGCGGTAAAGCTCATGACGCACCTAAAAAGGGATTTTTGGAAAAATTCTATGCAGGCTTTAACGGCAGCTTTAATTACATGACCAACAGATATGTTGGCGGGTTGCAGTTTTTAATCCGTAATAAAGTAGTAAGCATAGCCGGGTTAGTCATTGTTACGCTGGCTACGGTGTATATGGTAAGCACGACAAAATCGGGCTTTATCCCAACAGAGGATCAGGGCTTTGTGGCCATAGCTGTTTCAACTCCATCAGGTACATCTTTAAGCGGTACGAACAAAACATTTAAACAGGCCGAAGATCAGTTAAAGAACTTGCCATCAGCACGATTTGTTACTGCGTTATCCGGTTTTAACTTTTTAACTCAATCCAGCAGTCCATCTGCAGGGGTAATATTCCTTTTGTTAAAACCAAACGAAGAAAGGGGCGCGGTTAAAAATATCGATGCCATACAAAATATAGTGCGCGGTAAACTGGCAGCTATCCCGGGTGGTACGTTTTTCGTGTTCAGCTTTCCAACCGTACCCGGATTTAGCAACGTAGAAGCGCTGGATGTAATGCTTCAGGATAAAACTAACGGCAGGCTCGATAAATTCAGCGGTATTGCAAATAATTTTATCGGCAAGCTAATGGCCAAACCTGCTATTGCGTATGCCTTTACATCTTATAAAGCAGATTATCCTCAGCTGCAATTAGAAGTTGATGATGAAAAGGCTAACCAGTTAGGCGTGAATGTGAAAGATATCCTTTCTACCATGCAGGCTTATTTTGGTACTGCCCAGGCATCAGACTTTAACCGTTTCGGTAAATATTATCGCGTGGTTGTGCAGGCAGATATTGCCGATAGAACTGATCCTACAAGCATCGACCGCGTATTTGTGAAGAACAAGAATGGCGAAATGGTGCCTATCAATACCCTTGTTAAGTTGAGCCGAGTTTACGGTTCAGAAACGGCATCGCGTTATAACCTGTTTAACTCTATCGAGATAAATGCAATACCTAAACCGGGCTACAGTTCGGGTGATGCTATCGAGGCTATCAGGGAAACAGCTAAAGAACAATTACCACAAGGTTTCGCTTATGAGTTTTCTGGCCAAACACGCGAAGAAATCTCATCTGGCGGGCAATCAGGTATCATATTTATGCTTTGCCTGGTATTTGTGTACTTCCTGTTATCGGCACAATATGAAAGTTATATACTCCCATTGGCAGTTATCCTTTCCATCCCTACCGGTATTTTCGGTGTATTTGTGGTGTTAGGTTTAACAGGTATTGAAAATAATATATATGTACAGGTAGCGCTTATTATGCTTATCGGTTTGCTTGCTAAAAACGCCATTCTTATCGTAGAGTTTGCTGTTCAGCGCCGTAAGGCCGGGCATGGCCTGGTAGAATCTGCAATTGAGGCCGCAAGGCTAAGGCTCCGCCCGATTGTAATGACATCTATGGCCTTTGTATTTGGTTTATTCCCAATGAGTATTGCTACAGGTCCGTCTGCACAGGGTAACCATTCCATCAGTATTGGTGCAGCAGGAGGGATGGTATCCGGAGTGTTGCTTGGTTTGTTCATTATCCCGGTGCTGTTTGTAATATTCCGGGGTTTACAAGAAAGAGTAAGCGGTGTTCCGGTAGCTGTTCTGCTCGATGGGCAAGATCCTGCTCATTTAGATGGGCACCCGGTTAAAAAACTGGAAAATGAATATACTGCCTGATAGTTTAATAAAAGTATTGTGTGTTGGATATGCCGACATGCAATACCTGATTAAGCAGGCTTTATTTAATTATTAAAGAGATACAACAATGAAAAAAAATATAAACAGGTTGGCTTTTTTTATGCTGATACTAAGTGCCTGTAATGTTTCGAAAAATGTGCAAACGCCTCACGTAACCCTTCCGGATACGTTCAGGAATGCAGCGGTGAAAGATACCGGCAGCGTGGGCGACCTGCAATGGAAAAGTTTCTTTACGGAAACTACGCTTCAGCAATTGATAGACAGCGCCATTGTACGTAATTACGATATGCAGATAGCCGTTAAAAATATAGAAGCGGCCCGCCTGGTATTTAAACAAACTAAGTGGAATAATGTACCAAGTGCAGATTTGAATGTCACCGCCAGCAGCGACAGGCCCTCAAACAATAGTTTGGATGGTTTAAGTTTAGCGGCATACAACATCGGTACCAATCATATTGAAAACTATCAGGCTGATATTTCCATCTCCTGGGAAGCTGATATATGGGGAAGGATAAAAAACCAGCAAAGAAGTGCTTACGCTGCATACCTGCAAACTGCTGAAGCTAAAAAGGCTATTCAAACTAATTTAGTTGCAAGCGTTTCACAAGGCTATTATAATTTGCTGATGCTGGATGCGCAAATGCAGATAGCAAAAAGCAACGTAAGGCTTAACGACAGTACGCTGCGGATCATCCGCCTGCAATATGATGCAGGGCAGGTAACATTATTGGCTGTTCAACAGCAGGAAGCACAATTACAATCTGCAGCACAGCTTATTCCGCAGTTTGAACAAAACATTGCCGTACAGGAAGATGCGCTTCGCATTTTAACCGGTAACCTTCCAGATAAAATTGCCAGGAACACAAAGCTTGATCAGTTAGATATCCCGGTTAGCTTATCGGCCGGTGTTCCATCAGCAATATTGAGCCGCAGGCCCGATGTTAAAAGCGCCGAGTTAAACCTGGTAGTGGCAAATGCAAACGTAGGCATTAACAAGGCTGCCATGTACCCTGCTTTAAGGATCACTGCCGATGGTGGATTAAATTCCTTTAAAGCAAGCAACTGGTTTAACATTCCTGCTTCTTTGTTCGGTGTTGTTACAGGCAGTGTGCTGCAGCCATTGCTTGATCATAAGCAATTAAGCACACAATATAAAGTAGCCGAAGTAGAAAGGGAAAAAGCAGTATTGCAATTCAGGCAGTCGGTAATAAATGCAGTAGGCGAAGTATCAGATGCACTTATTAAGATAGAAAAGCTAAAAGAGCAGCAGGATGTGGTAGCTAAAAGGGTAAACACATTGCAGCACGCTACCACCAATGCAAATATGTTGTTTAAAAACGGTATGGCAACCTACCTGGAAGTTATTACAGCACAAGGTAATGTGTTGCAAAGCGAACTGGAGCTTGCTTCTATTAAACGAGATGAGCTGAATGCCGTTTCTGATCTGTACAGATCATTAGGCGGCGGATGGAGATAATGTATTAGACGTGAGTGAGTGATTTTTTGTAAGCCTCCGGCAGATAAGCCGGAGGCTTTTTTTTATTAACTTACACTGTAAGCTTTTAATTCTTCCTGTAACCTGCGCTCGCCAACCTGCTGGCGCCACATTGCAAAGTATAAACCTTTTTGCTGTACCAGGTACTCGTGATTACCGCTTTCAACAATGTGGCCGTTTTCCATTACGTAAATGCGGTCGGCATGCATAATGGTTGATAAACGGTGTGCTATGATGATTGTGATATGATCTTTAAGTTCAGAAAGCTTACGCACTGTTTTGCTGATCTCCTCTTCGGTAAGTGAATCCAAAGCAGAGGTAGCTTCGTCAAACAGCAGTATATTGGGTTTGCGCAAAAGCGCCCTTGCTATAGAGATACGTTGTTTTTCACCACCCGATACCTTAACTCCACCCTCGCCAATTAATGTATCAAGGCCATCTTCTGCCCGTGATAATAAAGACTGGCAGGCTGCCTTGTTAAGGGCATCCAGGCATTCTGCATCTGTAGCATTAGGGTTTACAAATTTTAAATTATCCCTGATGTTGCCCGTAAACAATTGCGTATCCTGAGTTACAAAACCAATTTTGCGCCTTAACTCTTCCAGGTGTATTTCATTAGATGATGTATTGTTGTATAAAATATCGCCCTCAGATGGCTTGTAAAGGCTTACCAATAATTTAACCAATGTTGTTTTTCCGGATCCGGATGGCCCTACAAAGGCAATGGTATCGCCCTTTTCCGCATGGAACGATACACCGTTTAGCGCATAACGATTACTTGTTTTATACTTAAAGAAAACATTATCAAATTCAATGTGCACAATCTTATTAAGTGCAGTAGGATCATCGGGTACTACTTCTATCGGAGTGTTCATGATCCTTTTAAAGTTGGCAAGCGAAATAGATGCCTCCCGCCAGGTAAGGGCCATATGACCAAACTCCTGCAAAGGCCCGAATAAGAAATAAGAATACAACAGAAAACTGAAATACTGCCCCGGTGAAATCTCCTTATCAAAAATCAGCATCAGCATAACCATTACCATCATACTCCGTACAATATTTACGGTACTGCCTTGTATAAAGCTTAAAAAGCGAAGTATCTTGGTTTTAACAATCTCCAGGTTTAAGATCTTAAGGGTAGTTGCATTAAGTCGTTTAATTTCCTGGTCGGCAAGGCCATGGCTTTTTACCAGTTCAATGTTTCTTAACGATTCTGTAGTGCGCCCGGCCAGTACAGATGTTTTTAGTATAATGGCCCGGTGAATAACTTTTATCCTTTTAGATAAGGTCCAGCTTAAATACGTAATGACAGGAACCGCAATCACAAAAACAATGGTAACCTTATAGCTTATAAGAAATGAATAAGCGGCAACAAAGATAATCCCGAAAAAAGCCATAAAGGTTACATTGATAGATGCCTTAATGAAATTTTCAGAATCGCTGCGCACTCTTTGCAGCACCCCTAACTTTTCGCCGCTACGGGTGTCGGTAAATTCATAATAAGGCATATCCAGGGAATGTTTCATCCCGTCGGCATACATTTCTGCGCCGGTTCGCTGTGCAACGGTGATAGTAAAATAATCCTGAAAATTATTGGCAATGCGGGATACAAAGGCTGCCCCAATAGCAAGGCTAATTAAGGTTAATATGCCTGTAAAATATTCATGTTTAGTGAACATATCGCGTTTAACAATATAGCTGTCCACAATTTTGCCGGTAATAAGCGGGTCAACCAGCGAAAATGTTTGGTTGATGGCTGTCATTAATAGCGCGAGCAATACTGTCCACTTGTATTTTTTAAGATAGCTTAGTAATATTTTCATACATGTTAATGATTTTCGGCAATCTTTCCTGCTTATAACCCAAAGCTTTGAAAATTGATTGCATTAACCGCTTCTTTTACGTTTTTCGTAACGTTTTTGAGAAAAAAGGGTTTGAAATTAAATATATGGCAAACCTCGTGTTGCCGTTTTTCATAAATGGCAAATAAAGCGGGGTATACTTTGAAAGTTGCCTGATAGAAGATGTGAAATTAATTGAAAATTGTATTTAAGACTAAGTTTCAATGTAATTTTTATAAATTATTCACTTTTATTAATTTATAATTAAATTCTTATATTTAGTGCTAAATAATACTTTCCGATTTGATAACAATAGGTTAAACGATCTAAGAGATTTTAAATTATGCATGCGTTGTAATATGTTTTTAAACGTTGAAAAGATGTTTCAAAATTTTTAATAAACTCAAACAATGCCCTTTATTTTTTGTTTAAAATAAATAATCAATTATAAATTAATATGGAAAGCAACAGCTTTACAAATACCTTTAACCGCGATTGGATAGATACCAGCGAATATTATGAAGTTGAGTATTGGTCAAAAAAATTTGGAGTAAGTGTTGAAAGATTGAAGACTGCAGTTAGGGCAGTAGGAAACCTTGTTTCATCTGTTGAACAGTTCCTTAATAAATAAGCTTTTCTTATTTGTTTGAATTTTGCAAGTATTGGTTTGATGCTTACAAGCATTTAGGCTAAAATTTGTGTGACTTTTGCGTTCATAAAACAAATACATTATGAACACAAATAAAGTATGGTATATTACTGGTGCCTCAAAGGGCCTGGGGCTTTCGCTTGCTAAAAAGCTATTGGCACTTGGTTACAAAGTTGCTGCTACATCCCGCTCCGCAGCTACTTTAAACGCAGCGATAGGTAAATTTGACACTGATTATTTTTTACCTCTTGAAGTAAACCTCACGGACGCTGCTTCTATTCAAAAATCTGTAGAACTTACCGAAAAAACATTCGGCCGTATTGATGTGGTGGTTAACAACGCCGGATACGGCATTGGCGGCAATGTAGAAGAATTATCTGAAAGGGAAATTCATGATAGTTTTAATGTTAACGTTTTTGCGACTATCAATGTAATTAAAAGTGTGCTTCCGGGCATGCGCGCCCGCCATTCTGGCCACATAATCAATATATCCTCCATTGCCGGTTTTGCACCCGCAAGTGGCTGGGGCATATATGCGGCTACCAAGTATGCGGTAATAGGCCTTTCTGAGGTATTAGCCGACGAAGTGAAGCCTTTAGGCATTAACGTTACCGTAGTTGCGCCAGGGGCATTCCGAACACAGTTTTTATCAAGTGATTCACTGGTTTTTTCTGAAAAGCAAATAGATGCTTATAAAGCAGTAAGGGAATCGCACAATAAGTATAAATCTATGGACGGCAGCCAGGCCGGCGATCCTGAAAAAGCAGCCGATGTTTTTATCGAACTTGCAGAAAATGCCGAACCCCCGGTACGGTTGTTTATGGGGACAGATGCATATAACCGCGCGCTTGCTAAAATAGATACTATAACCTCTGGCATTGAAAAGTGGAAAGAAACATCTTTTAAAACGGACTTCTGATCATACTAACCCTGCACTACCTGTCGGCATCCTTGCAAACTTGTAAGGATGCTTTTTAGTTAAAGAATTAAATGTTTTAATTTTGCAATATGGCCACGGTTGAAACACTCGAGGAGTTTTACAAGCGCAAATTTGATAGCGCGCCCGACGGTTTAAAATCCGATACAGGGCATTTTAATATTTTTAGACTCGAGAGTACAAGATCATCCGTAAAATACACTCGCAGAGATTTCTATAAGATTATGCTGATTCGCGGTAACCATGTGTTTCACTACGCCGATAAAAGCATAGAAATAACTGGTTCTAACCTTTTGTTTTTTAATCCGCAGGTTCCGTATAAATTTGAACGCATCACAGCCGAAACATCCGGATGCTTTTGCATTTTCAGAGAGGCTTTTTTTAATGATCACATTCGCGGCAGTATCAAGGAATTGCCCATGTTTACGGTAGGCGCAAAAGCTTCTTACTCATTAAGTCAGGATCAGGATAAAAGAATAGATGCCATTTTCGAAAAAATCAATGATGAGATCATTTCCGATTATCCATATAAGTATGATCTGATTCGCAGCTATCTGATGGAGATCGTTCACTTCGCCTTAAAACTCCAGCCATCAGAAACACTGTGTCAGTACGTTGACGCCAATGCACGCATCACCGCTGTTTTTAATGATCTTTTGGAAAGGCAATTCCCTATAGAATCTGTTTCACAACAATTCAAAATGCGATCGGCAAAAGATTTTGCCGGGCAGCTTAACGTGCATGTAAACCATCTTAACAGGGCTATTAAACTTACTACCGGCAGAACAACTACTGAGCTTATATTTGAGCGTTTAATAAGTGAGGCCAAAGCTTTGCTTAAACACACTAATTGGAATATAGCAGAAATTAGCAACTGCCTTGGCTTTGAGGAACCGGCGCATTTCAATCATTTTTTTAAGAAACACACCAGCGCTACACCCTCGGCCGTAAGAAATACGGCCTGATAAATAAAACGCCCCGTTTTTGCGAGGCGTTTATATTTTAATTAGAGTAAGCGTTTGTTATAATCGAGATACTAAGTGCATCTGTACTGTTGGTTGGGGTAGCCAAACCTTTTAGCCAAACGGTGTAAGCGTAACCGCTATGGAACGTTACGTTTTGCAGGCTTGCAAGTACTGTAGCTGTACCGGCTTGGTGTACCTCTAAATTCAATGTGGTATCGCCTTTTACATTTAAAAAGGAAGAGTAACCCTTAAAAGCTTTATTGCCCACTGTAGTAGTACTTCCTTTAATAATAAGGTCTGTTGCAGGCGCATCAGGGCTAAGATTCACATAACGGACACTCGCGTAGCCGGATGCCGGTTGCTTAAGGGTATCTATTAATTTTACAAGCTGCTGCTGCCCTGGTTTGTTAGCCAGAAAAATAGAATAGATCACGTTCTGATTAAAGGTTACCGTATCAGAAAATACTGAAGTGGTGGTACCGGTTAAATAGAAGTTAAGCGTTCTTGTGCCGGTATAGGCCTTGAAATAATTGATGCCGCCGCCAAAAGTAAGCGGAGAGGTATTCACGCGGTCGGCGTTTACAAAAAAGTCAAGGGCCGGCTGATCTGGCGAGGCCTGGATAACCGTTACCAATGACACGGGCAGGGTGGATACGTTACTGTCGTTGTTTTTTACACACGATGAGAAAATGACCGATAAAAGCAGGGCCGCTCCAAAGCCTGTTTTCTTTAAAATGTTCTTGTTTTTCATTATCAATAGCAATTTATAATTGATTATTTAATAATACGTAATCAACTGTATTTACGCTACAGTTAAATGTTTATTTTATGAACTTTTCTTTCTTTTTATATAACAGCGCTTTAATGTATTATTGTATGTCTCAATAATATCTAAACCATGCAAATCATTAATCACTCGGAAATGAAGCTGGGTAAAGCGCAACCCTTGGCCGATTCCCGTACGCTATCACTTGGTAATTATATCAACAGCAACGTTTTACCTTCTGCTCCGGCAGAGTGTAGTTATTCCGGCAATATAAGTGATAAGCTTTGGGGTTGCATGGGCAATGATAAAATACCTGATTGCACCTGCGCAGCGGCAGGGCATTTGATCATGGCATGGACAGAAGCAAACAAATCACCTTTGGTGCCTACCGATGAGCAGATCGTAACGGCCTATGCTGCTATTACCGGCTATAACCCGGCAACCGGTACGGGTGGTACCGAAGCTGCTGTAAAACCCGTTCTCGATTACTGGCGAAACACCGGTATCGCCTCTCATAAAATAATGGCCTATACATCACTCAACATCAAAGATCATACACACCTGATGCAGGCTGTTTATATTTTTGGAGGATGTTACGCCGGTTTGGCGTTGCCCTTGTCTGCACAAACGCAGCTTATTTGGGATATACCGCCGAAAGACTCTCCATTGAATGGCACAAAAGGTTCATGGGGAGGGCATGTAGTGCCTGTTATAGGATATGATAACAACGGCCTTACTATTGTTACCTGGGGTGCCATTAAAAAGATGACCTGGCAATTTTGGGACGCCTATTGCGATGAAGCTTATGCTTTAATAAGTACAGATTTTGCCGGTTCTGAGCCCGCACCTAACGGCTTTGACCTTGCCGCTTTACAGAAAGATTTGAAAATGATAACAGCGGCTTGAGGCCGCTGTTAATAAGTAAATTGTCATTGCGAGGAACGAAGCAATACCGTAGCGAGTGCTTGAACGCTAATGCAATTTCGTTAATACATAATTAAGAGATTGCTACGCTATCGCTCGCAATGACAAGATTTTTTGAGAAATTAAAACAAATTCTTCTCCCTACTTTCCTGAATCCTTTACTGTTTCAAGCACTGCCCTGATGTTTGGCGGCAGGTTTGAAAACACAGTATAACCTGTTGCAGATTCGATATCCTTTACTGTAGTAATATACTGAGTCCAGTCGGAACTAATAGTATTGTTGTTCGGCGTGTTTACCGCGATAATTCGTGTTGCAGCGGTCACACGACTTATATCGTTGTCGCCTGTAGGAATTACAAGGGCAATTTTCCAAACGTTTGATGGTACTGTAACGTGGCCATTATCTACCGATGAGGCCGATCCTTTAGAACCGGTACCACCTGAGCCATAGCTTCCCATTAAGATGTATACTTCGTTACCTTCCACAACTTGTTCGCGCAGGTAGTTTTCCATGTTAGCCCAGGTAGACTCATTGTTATTTGGAGCCTGCGGTATCATGTTGGTCATCAAAAAGGTAGCTGCATTGGCATTGGTTGAACTGGTTCTGTCTGCCGATGGACAATTGTGCCCCCTGTCAAAACCGCTGCCGCTGTAACCGTTACTTTCTACCTGGAACCATCCCGCTGGCATATCTAACCAGCCTGCAAAATCATTGAGTCTGTCTGTTACGTTGGTAGTATTGGTTGCGTCCAGGTGCCAGCTAACCCAGTTAGGTTCGCCTTTTGTTGCATTATAAGATTCTACATAATATTTTTGGTCGATAAGGTAATTATCCATCATCACCATAGATGTTTGCGCACCAGATGGATTGCCTAATAATAAATTGCTGTTATCACCGCTTGCAGGTGGCGCATCTGTACCGGCAGTAACATCACGTGGTGTTGCAGCACTGGATGTACTGGTAGTATCGGCACCGCCCGTGTCTGGTGTGCCAATTACCAATCCCGGGTCGCCGGTACCAACAAAGGTAATATCATCAATATTGATACGGGTTGTGCCGGTGCTGATGTCTTTAATTTCGAAACGTACTTTGCCGCTTACACTTACCTTAAATGAATCGGTTACCAGTGTAGTACTTGTTTCCGTTATGGTATTGCCAAGCTGGGCGTAGGTTTTACCGCTATCGCTCGACATTAACAGCTGCCAGGTAGACGATGCATCGGTACCATATTTACCGTGTTTAATAAACAGGGTTTTAAGTCCTTTTATATCAAAGTTCATGGCAATATCGCCTGTTTTTAACCTAACAGACTGGGTGCCATCTTTAAGATCAGCGGCAAGGTTTCCTAATAAAGCATTGTTAAAATCCCAGCTGCCGGTACTTAGCTGAACGTTAGCGTCGGCATAAGCTGTTTTAGTTCCGGTTTCAAAGGTTTCTGTAATTGAATATGGTGCGGCAGTTGTGGTAGTCCCACCGGTAGTAGTTGTCCCGGTAGATGTGTTGCCTGTTGGCTTAGTGTCATTATCTTTCTTAGAACAGCCTGCTATAATTAAAGTAAGTGCAAGACAAACTAATAAAATCTTATTTTTCATAAAATTAGTCAAAATACAGCTGTACAACACCGGTTAAATAACCGTATGATACAGCATAGTTAAATAAAAAAAATGTGGTTTTGGGTTGAAACAGGGGGGAGGAAAATGGGGCATGAATTAACATGCCCCATTTATTAAAATTGCATTTGCGGCAATTTTATCGGGCGTTTATTTTGTAGATACGCTCCAGGAAGTACCGTTGTAGATAAAAGGAACTACAGTAGGGACGTCTTTACCACCGCTGTAAAGCAGGTAGGTAACTTTGTAATCTACGTTGACCTTAGGGTTAGGGAAATCAGTTGTCAATACAAGGATCAACGCATTCTGAATATCAGTTTGTGCCCAGCCAGAGAAATCGCCATACTGGTAAAGGTTGGCTCGTTCTGCAGTAGTACCAATAGTTTGATTGTTGGTTCCAGTTGGGTTACCAATCAGTTTGGTGTCTGCTGTTGTAAGCGTGTAATAAACAGTTGGGTCGGCAATCCATTTTCCGCTGCTTTTTGCAAATGGAAGTGTTGCCGTTGTATTGGCAGTGCCCCAGTTAGTGCCATCAAATACCAATGGTATTACCCTTTGCGAAGTAACCTTGGTAGCACTGTAATATAAAAAGCTTACGTACTCAATCTGTCCGGTTTTTGCAGTTAATGATACGCTTAAATCTGCTTTTAAAATAGCGTTTAAGTAGCTAATCAAAGTTGCATCATCTGCCGAGGTAAACTCGTTATAACCACCGCGGCCTACTGCTACGTATTGAGCTGCTGAAAGCAGGTAAATTTGCTGCCATGCACCATTCAGATATAAAAATGCAAATGTTTGTACAGTAGTGGTGCTGTTGTAATAGTTGAATGTAAGTACAGCTTCCTGGTTAGCAACTGCACTTGGATACTTGTATGGCAACCAGCTTAGCGTTTGCGCTATGGTAAAGTCTGTGTATTTATTACCTGGCAATAAAAGGTAATCTGCATTAGTAAGCGTATAGTTAACATCTTTCGATACGCTGTCTGCAAGCTTTATAGAGCCCGGTGCGGTTACATTATAAGTAATGTTAGCATTTGACCCATCGCCATAATCAAAGAACTTATAGTTCAGGATAGTTGGGATATTTGTATTTGCATCTGTAGAGGTAGCGAATGAAAGCGATTTGTAAGCTGCTACTGTTGAAGGAAGCAAGGTATAGTCTGACGCCTGCAAGGTATAATTGAGCGTTTGTGCCGGTTTGCCCAATCCATCTAAAGACTTGTAAGTTTTGTCTAAAGGATGGCATGACGTAAACACCGCAGCCAGGGCCGCCAACGTAAATAAGTGATATATCTTTTTCATGTTTATGTGTCTTTTCAATTAAAATTTAATTCTTAAGGTAGTTTCATAAAATCTGCCTGCGCCATAAAATACACCTAAGTTGTTAGTGCGGTTAGCAAAGTTTGCAGTGATTGTGCTTGCCGCAGCTGTTGGAGCAGAGTCATATGCATCACCTAAGTATTTGGTGTTTAAGATATTGAATACGTTCGCCACAAATTCTGCGTTGAAGCCTGCCATTTTAAAGCGATAAACAGCATTCATGTCAAGCGTTGAGAAATTAGGGATCTGGTAAGGAACGTAACCGGTAAAGGTGATCTTTGTCGGGTCATAAGATGCGTAGTATTTGCCATAGAACAAGTAATCGGCACCGATGGTTACTTTTGACAATACTCTTACATCAACAGAGCCGCCTGCTGTTGTTTGCGCACTGGTAGCACTTGTTCCAGGCTCGCCAACTTTTAAACCTTTCAGGTATAGTTCCGGCACGGCAGTAGTAGTACCGTTGTCGCTGGTGATCTGACCGCTCGAGGTATTCTTTGTGTAATGATAATCGCCTATAGATAACATACCACCAAATACAACGCCTTGAACAGGGCGATATTTAGCTTCCACTTCCACACCCTGGTGTACTTCATCTAAACCGTTAAGGTTAACAGTGTTGAATGTACCATCTGAGTTTTGAGTTGGCGATACATAAACTTTCGACCTGTCAAGATATAATGAACGGTAAGCGTTAACCTGTGCAGTGAACTGAGAGCTTGTAAATTCATAGCCTAATTCTGTGTCAAATAATTTTTCAGGTGTTGCACTTGGGTTAATGGTATTATCCTTGTTTAAGAACAATGCAGCAACAAGTGGTGCTCTTTGGATGTAACCAATGTTAGCGTAGATGTTGTTCTGTGCATCAAGGTTGTAGTTAGCGCCGCCTTTAGCCTGATAGCCTAAAAAGTTAAGCCATTTTGTTTCGCGGTTAGGGTCGGTATTCAGGTAGTTAAAATAGTCTATCCTCCTGTTGCTGGTGTTGCTTCCAGATAAAGTTACAAATGCAGTAAGATCCTTTTTAGTGTATTCTGCTTGTGCATAAACACCTTCCGAAGCTACATCATAAGTATAGTCGTTATTAAATTTCTGGCCATAAGTAGCGTGCGCATCAGGATTGTTGATGTTACCTGCTGGCGAGGTTAAGCTATTGATTCTGGTATCCTGGACATAAGAAGCACCTAACAGGTTGCTTACCTTATCGAAATGTTCACCTATGTAATATCTTAAATCAACACCGGCAAGTAAACGGATGTTATCGCCTAATTTCTTTTTAACCGTGCTGATAACACCATATTGCTTGTGGTCGTTCTCAACATCCTGCATGTAATAATTAGCAGACCCGTCTGTAGAGCTTAAGTTGTTTTTAACAAGCGCATTGAAATCTATAGGAGAATAAGTTCCGCCTGTTCTTGCAATTTCGTTGGTTGAACCTGGTGCAAGACTGAAAGATACACCTGATTTTGATACCAAATAATTAGCAGCACCAGTACCATAAGTAGCGTACAAAATTGTAGACCACGAGGTAGTTTTGTTAATGTTCCAGTTATAGTTAATAGAAGCTAAAGGCTTGTTGTAATAGTTTTGCTCGCCACTGTACTCCTGGCCGTTTAGGTAACCATAATCAGAGTTGTAACGGGTGCCTTGCGGCGCAGTTCTGTAAGTTTCAATAGTGTTATAGGTATAACGCTGATCGTGCCTTTGTGAAGCACCCATAAAATTGAATGATATAGACTGGTTACGATCTGTACCGAATAACTTAGATACGTTTGCAAAATAATTGTAACCTGTATAAGTTAAACCATCTGCAGCCGGCGAGTTACCGGTGCTTTTTGATAACAGGAAAGATGTAGCCCAGCCGCTGTTGCTTAAACCGGTTGAGTAAGATACAAGCGTTTTTAATTCATTGTAGCTTCCGATAGACTGTGAAATAGTTCCGCCTTCTTGTTTATCGGTGCTGCGGGTCAGGATGTCAATAGTACCACCGATAGAAGGAACAGCAATGGTTGATGCACCAATACCGCGTTGTACCTGCATAAAAGTAGTTACATCGGATAGTCCGGCCCAGTCGTTCCAGTAGATTTTACCGGCTTCCACGTCATTAACAGGGATGCCGTTTATTAAAAGCGCAACGTTATTGCTCGCAAAACCGCGGATGTTGATCCTTGAGTCGCCATAGCCGCCACCAGATCTTGATACGGTTACACCCGGGGTCATTTTCAATAATTCAGGAAATTCTGCACCGTTACCTTTTTCTTCAATGTAAAGCTGGTTCACAGAAGATGCAGCAACGGGAGTTTGCCTGTTTATTTTTAATGAAGGGTTTGCAGATACGGTAACTTCCTTAACAGAAGCAGCGCTTGGGTCGAGTGTTATCAAACCAATGCTTTGGCCGCTAACTTCAACCTCTTTTGATACGTAACCAACGTATGAAAATATCAAAACAGGGTTAGTAACACCGCTGGTATTTAATTTAAAGCTACCATCAAGCGCGGTAGTTGTTGATTTGGTTGAACCCTTTAAGGTAACGGTAGCACCTACAAGTGGCTCTTTCGTTTGCGCATCCTGCAAGGTACCGGTTACAACGCCTTCTATTGCTGCAACTATATTTTTAATGGCTTTCCTTTGTTCTTTATCTTTCAAAACAATGGTATGGCCAACAATAGAGTAAGTAAGCGGCTGTGATTTAAAAATCTTGCTTAAAGCCTGGTCTATCGGCAGGTTTTTAATGTCGATGTTAACTTTTGCGCTTTTTGCAAGCAGTTCTGTCTGCATAAAAACATCATAGCCGCTTTGTTTTTCAACCTTGTTTAAAACATTTTCAAGGCTTGCATTTTTTTCATTGATGGTAACGGTTTGGCTAAAGCCGGCTGCACTAATTTGCAGGCACGCTGCAAGCAGCAATACGGTAAGTATCTGTAACCTCATCATTAATTTTCTTTTAAGGCCCGGTTCAATCCGGAAAAAATAACTGATAGCTGAGTTGATTTTATTTACCAGCCCTTTATGGTGTGTTGGCGTGGGAAACGTAAAAAAATTCATATGTTTGAATTGGGTTGTTATGTTTAAAATATACCAGAATTGTGTTTTTTATAAAGCCGACCCTTATTTTCGTCGAAGGTGTTCGCAGCACTTTCGGCGTTTTTTTTGATCGGCAAATGGTCACCGGCCTCGCCGGGTTTCCATGTGCTTTTTTAGGATTTTACTATAATCTTCCTCCCGTTGATAGTGAAGTTTAAGCCGCTTGTTTTTAATATCTCAAATAATTGCGAAACAGGTACCGCACGCGAAATACGCCCGCTGTAATGCCGCTCGTAAACTGTCCCCTGGTATTCTATATCTACATCATACCACCTGGAAAGCTGCCTCATAATAGTTTGCAGATCGGTATCATGAAATAAAAATTTTCCGTTTTTCCAGGCTACCGCTTCATATACATCAGCATTTATTATTACCTGTAACTGTGTTATGCCGTTAACTGCCTGCTGCCCTGGTTGCAACTTTGCTGATCTTGCCTGGCTGCCGGTGATCCTTACACTGCCTTCGAGCAAGGTGGTTTTTGTAGCCTTTTCGTCCTGGTAGCTGTTGATGTTAAAGTGCGTGCCTAAAACTTCTACCGTTTGTGTTTGAGAATGCACTAAAAATGGATGGGTAGCATCTTTCGCTACTTCAAAATATGCTTCACCGCTTAGCTCAACACGCCTTTCGGCACCGGTAAAGTTTGCAGGGTATTTTAATGTCGATGCAGAGTTTAACCAAACCTTAGTGCCATCAGAAAGAACCACCGCATACTGGCCTCCGCGCGGTGTGCTTATAATGTTAAACTCCTGAAGTTGCTCGTTTTGTAATTGCGGCTGCTGGCTGGCTTGCGCGTTTAATGTGTTATAAACTATTTCTCCGTTACTGCGTTTGGCAATAATCACATTATGCTCTTTGGCAATGTTTCCCTGTTTGGAATCATCAAGCGTTATTTTTGAACCGTTAGCAAGTGTAAGGGTTGCCTTATTACCACCAGGCAAAAGATCCTTAGGGTGTATTGCTAAAGGTTTGCTTTCTTCTTTTTTATGGATGTTACGCAGAATGAGTGCGCTGCCCCCAAATAAAGCGATTATAGCGGCTGCGTAAGGAATTAGCGACCTTAACCTAATTTTTTTTTGAGGTGCCTGGTAGCCGGTTCTTTGCACAATATTTTGCCAGGCCAGTTCACTGTCTTCGGACGAAAACTGCGCTACCTCATTTTTCAAAGCTGCCTTATCAGTTAGTTTTTTGAATAATTCCTTATTAGCCGGATGCGACTGAAGCCAGTTTTCCAGTTCAATTTTTTCCTGTTCAGAAAGTTTGTCCTGCAGAAACTTTGCTATCAGTTCTCCCAGATTAAAATAGGGTGAGTAATTATTCATTTTTTGTTTTCGTATATATAGACACCTTAACTTTTAAAGTGGATAAAGCTTTTTAAATTATTTTTTTAACGGGTACAAACTTTTTTAGGAAAGCGATGTTTAGGCGCTTCTAAAAGATGTTTCAGTTGTTACTGAGCGATCAGAAAAGAAAGAGATTGATAATTAAAGAAAGCGTGTGAACGCTAAAGAGATTAGAACCATCAGCATTTCTGGTGCAAGGTTCATTCTTAATAACTGTAAGGCACGCTGTTTTTGTTTTTTTACGGTATTGACAGACATTTCGAGTTCGTCTGCAATTTCATGGTTCTTTTTGCCGTCCATATAACCTAAAACGGAAATGGCGCGGTAATTTTCGGGCAGGGTTTGTAAAGCGGCATGCAATTCGGCCACGGTTTCCGCAGTTATAATTGCTTCTATAACCGGGGCTTCTTCCGGTTCTGTAAGGTTATTTAACTGAACGTAGTCGTCAACAACTTTGGCATGCCTTAAGGTATTAAGGCTGGCATTACGTACGGTGCTGTAAAGGAAATTTTTAATGGCTGTTTTATCAGGTGTAACAGCTTCCTGCTGGTTCCAGTATTTAACAAAAGCGTCCTGAACAATATCTTTAGCCAGGTCTTTATCTTTTATTAATTGAAGGGAAAAATAAACCAGTCTGTTATAAAATTCTTTAAATATAACTTCAAAACCAAGGTCGGGTTTTACCTCTTCTGAACAATCGGCGGACGTAAATATTCCTTTTAAAATGCTCATTATGGTTTTGTAGTTTAAGAATCCCAGTCTAAATCAAATTAGGGAGCGTTTTATTTACTCCTCAGAATTTCTCCAAAATTCAGGCATCTATGTTTTCTTAATGTTAAGTGCTTGTTAATAATGAATAAATGGTTGTAATTTTTGTGTTGCAAGAAAATTTGTATTCTCTTTTTAAGTTCGTAAAATATTTAGTTCTGAACTTAATAAAACGAAAAAAGGCGATCACCTGTAAAGAATGATCGCCTTTCCTGCATTTTCTGTAAACGTTAATGTACGTCGAAGAATAATTTGGTAGTCACCAGGTCGCCGCCAATAGCAGCAGAAGCCTGATTGTAACTTGCGGAGTTAACGTTCTGCTCGTTAATAGGATAAGTGAAACGAACAGGGAAAGCACTGAATGCATTTGCCGGAGGAGTTAATACCGGGTAGTCCAGTCTTCTGGTTACTATCCATGCATCCCAGCCCCTGTTATAAAGCGCAATATATTCCTGCCCTGCAATTTTTTGCAATGGCGTGCTTCCGGCAGCTGTTGCGTAAGCAGCGTTAGGTTGTGCAAGATAAGTTGCCGCATCTGTTGCAGAGCCGCCCCAATACGTAATGGAGGCGGTAATGGCTGCATCATAATGTGATTCCACCGTTCCACTGCCCACACTATAACCTCTGGCGGCTGCTTCTGCCAGGTTAAATTCTGTTTCAGCGTAATCAAGCAGATCGCCAGGGAAATCGGGGTTGGTTACAGAACCGATAGATCCTGCAGTTAACAAAGGGCCTGATGGTAATGAATATTGGCTGTAAACAAGTCCGCCATTACCAGAACCGTTGTCAGCTCCCACAAATACGCCCTTCACATTTGGTGCGAAGAAATAAGGTAACCTTGGGTCTTGTGTTGCTGTGCCTGGGTTTAAAAGATTTATAAACTGGCTGGTTGCAACAAAGTCATGCCTTCCGCTTTGAACAAGGTCTACCCATACCGGGTTGGTATTTGGCGGGCCTGTTAAATAATCAAATGCTGCATTATCTGCATTTGAGGTAAATACACCGGCTGCAACCGCAGCTTCTACCTCGGTTTTTGCTTTAGCGTTGTCATAATCTGCTATGGTAACACCCATTTTAAGTTTAAGGGTATTTGCAAATTTTATCCAGGCGGCAGGGTCGCCGGCATAAATAATATCGGCAGAGCCATAGCTGCCTTCGGCTGTGCTTAAAGCGGCAATGTCACTATCCAGGCGGGTAAGCAAACTGTAATAAACCGTTTTCTGATCATCATAAGTAGGGAACTGATTTTTGATATTCAGTGCCTGGCTGTATGGGATGTTACCAAAAGTGGTAACAAGATAATAGTAAGTATAAACCTCTAACAGGTCGGCTATAGCTATCTCATTTTTCTGAGTAACAGCGTCAGCTTTTTCGGTAGGTACAATGGTCTTTATTTTTTCAAAATTTATCAGCACACTGCTGTATAAGGTAGACCATATGGCATCCGGCTGTTTACGATAAGTAATCTGGTAATCAGTTTCGTTAAGATATTGCGTTTCTGTCCATTGCTGCTCAATTAAACGGAAAATATTAAGGTTAACACTCGCAGAAGTTACTGTATTCGCCAGGTTTCTTTCAGCATCGGTTAACAGGGTATAAGACGGCACGGTAGCCGGGTTTTTAGGATCGACGTTTAAAGCCGTCAGATCTTTTCTGCAGGCAGTTAAAGACAAAGCTGCCGCGAAAAGTAAGGTAATTTTTTTCATATCTATATGATTAGAAACGTACTTTTAAGTTAAATGAAAAGGTGCGTGTAGTTGGGTAAGCACCTTCCTGTATACCTTGAAGGTTACCCGCGCTCAAGCCATCTTCCGGGTCGGCGTATGGAAGGTTTTTGTGGATGATCCACAAGTTTCTGCCAATTAACTGGAAGGTTACTTCTTTTACCGGGCCTAATTTTGCAACAAAGCTTTGCGGCATGGTATAGCCAACTATTGCTTCCCTAAGTTTTACATAGCTTGCGTCATAAACAAAGGCCGATAGGGGTAATAAACCGGCCCCATCACCGAAGTCGCCGTAGTTATAGGCAGTTACCCTGGTAGTGTTTGGCGAGCCGTTAGGATAAACTCCCGGGCGTATCATACCACCACCATCGGCAAGGCTGTTACGAACAGGTTTACCAAGGTCATTGGTGTAAGCAGTTAACGGGTAAATACCATCGGCTAAACCGTAAGCAAGGTCATTTGAGAATACAGACCCACCATGGCGAATATCGATTAAAAAGCTTAAGCTAAATTGTTTGTAAGTGAAGCTGTTATTGATACCGCCTGTCCAATCGGGGTTGGTATTACCAATATTGTTGTTAGAGTTGGCGGTAATTTCATACTGGCCTGCATTTGGCCCGGTCTGATAGATGAGCTTTTGGCCTTTGTCATTATACACATAATCGGTACCTCTGATAGTTCCTAAAGAACCACCCAGCGGTGCGTTAAGCGTTTCGCCATTCTGGAAGCTTGCAAGTTCTAAGTCGGTTGCCTGCTGGCCGGTAGAGTTTCTGTAAAGCTCGGTAACCTTGTTCCTGTTGGCGGTAAAGTTTACCGTTACTTTCCAGTTAAAGTTTGTAGTTCTTATCGGCGTGCCATTAACAGAAAGTTCAAAACCACGATTTCTGATGTTACCAGCGTTTAAATATTCTGCAACATAACCCGTAGCGGCAGATACGTTAACCGGTAAGATCTCATCAAAAGTATTAGTTTCGTAGTAGCTGCCATCAAAACCTAACCTGTTGTTCAGGAAAGACATTTCAAGCCCAATTTCCTTGCTTTTTGTTTGCTCTGGTTTAAGGGCCGAATTGTTTTTGGTTGTATAAGAGTAAGTCTGTGGATTTGATCCATATGGCGAATCAAATTTATATACATCGTTTGTGCTATAGTAAGGAGCATCGCTACCTACCTGCGCATAACTGGCTCTCAACTTACCGTATGATAACCATGTGTATTGTTTAAGCAACTGTGAAAACACAAAACCTGCCGATACAGAAGGATAATAATAAGTATCATTGGCAGCAGGCAGGGTAGAAGATTTATCCCTCCTGATGGTTCCGTCTAAAGTAAGCATGTTTCTCCAGGTAAGTGTAGCACCTGCAAAAACACCATCAACTTCCTTGTGCAGATCATTTTCTGTTGGCGACAGCGGAGAGTTTAATGTGTTGGATAGTGCATACAATCCCGGAACTATTAAACCTCCATTCGTGCTTGCAAAAACACTGTTTTCTGAATCTTTCCTGATATTACCACCTAAAACAGCTTTTAAGTTAAAGTCTTTAGAGATGTTTTTATCAACGTTTGCTAAAAGATCGAAGTTGGTTTCAGAATAATCGTGGTTGTACCTTGAGTAATATGGCACACCAATACTGCCCACATCATATCTTTCCTGGTCAAGTTCCGAGTAAGTATCCAGCGATGTTCTGCCGGTAATGTTTAACCATGGCGTAACTTTGTAGCTAAGATTAATGTTGCCCAAATACCTGTTACGGGTATCTGTTTCATAGTTATGGTCAGTTACCCAGTATGGGTTGTTCCAGTAGGCAGGGTTAGTGTTACCATCCTGTGGGTCGGCCATGTTCCAGCTAACATTTGAGTTTGTTCTTTCATATGCCTGCTTTAACTCCTGCACATCAACGTTGGTTTCCCACCATTGCCTGAAGTTGGTCATAACGTTCCTGTTATCAGAGTTGTTTCCGTCATAACCGGTTCCGCCTCTGCCTGTACCGTTAGTATTGTAAAAATTGATATTAGCACCCACGGTTAATTTAGGAGTAATGTTATAAGTAGCACCAAAATCAACCTGGTTTTTATCAAGATTACTGTTTGGTATTACACCATTGTCAATGCTTTTGGTGTATCCTAATTTAAACGAACCGTTTTCGCCGCCATTGGTGATCAGAATGCTTTGGTCTGTTGAAATAGGTTTCCTGAAAAAAGTAGAAGGATCATTCTTTGCTGCAACCCATGGAGTAGCTTTGCCATAATTCGGTGAAGAAGGATCAAAGGCATCCCACTGATAGATCATCAAATTAGGGTTAAACGCATAGCCGTTTGATGCATCATCCGAAGTAGGGGCAACCTGCGCACTCGCATTACCAAAAATATCTGCCGAATTAAAATATTGAGCATAACCCGCTCCGTATTGTTTCTGATATTTTGGGAAGGTAGATTTATCTATTTCGCCTAAGCTGATCGTAGAGTTTAAAACAATCCCCAGGCCTTTTTTAGCTTTTTTAGTAGTTATTAAAATAACACCATTGCTGCCTCGCGAGCCATAGAGTGCTGTTGCACCTGCACCTTTTAAAACAGTAACGCTTTCAATATCATCAGGGTTAATGTCTGATGCCGGGCTACCGTAATCATAGCCACCACCACCAGCCTGCTGGTCGCTTCCGTTGGTGTTCTCATTGCCGATAGGGACACCATCAATAACAAATAATGCCTGGTTGTTTCCGTAAATTGATTTAACACCACGCAGTACCACGTTGGTTGAACCGCCAAGCGTATTGTTCTGGCGAATTTCTAAACCAGATACCTTGCCCGACAAACCATCGATAAAGTTATCTGAACGTTGTTTGCTCACTTCATCGCCGCTTACCTGCTGTGCCGCGTATGATTGCTGGTTACGTGTCCTGGTAATACCAAGTGCACCTGTAACTACCACTTCGCCTAATTGCTGGCTTGCAGGTACAAGTACCACGTTAATTATCCCGCCATTGGCCGGTAATGATTGTAAAATGTAACCGATAAAGCTAAAATTCAGCGTTGCGTTGTCTGGTACGCTAATTGTATACTTACCATTAACATCGGTTTGGGTACCCTGGGTAGTGCCGCGGACACTTACCGTTACTCCGGGCAATGGCATGCCATCGTCTTTAGCCGTAACCTTCCCGGTTACGGTGTGAGTTTGTGCAAATAGCTGATTGACAGCTATTATTAATAAGCACAAATTCATAAGTAAAATTTTCTTCATTGAATAATAAATTAGTTTAATAATAAACGGTTTTTGAACCTACAAACCTAAATCTTATTTCATTAAAGTCAAAAATTTTCAGATTACGCACAAATTCGTTACATAGTTAACCGTAACGAATTATTTACGAAATATTTGATAATAAAACATCAAATTTGACCCCTCCAAAAATCGAAGCCAATTATTAATGATGAGAATTAATATTAATCAATAAGTTAATAATAAGGCGGTTAATAAGTTAATTGATCCGGAAGATGCGCGAGGTATGTTCCGGATTTTTTTGTAAGATACAACCTGAGGTTTTGTAAAAAATAAACTTAATAACCATTTTTAATGGCGGGAAACAAACATTAGAAATTCATTAGAATTAAAAATTAAGGGTTGCCGGTCGAAATTCAGCTCAACAAATTTTGATTCCAGATTAATTTAAACTGCAAAATTGTCTTGTAAAATTATTGGTCCTTATTATAAACCAATGTTCTATTTTTTCTAATTTGTCCAATTATCACGCAGCAAATAATCGTCTTATAAATGAGAGATTGTTTACAGTATAACAATTAATGACCTAAAAACAGTATGAAAACATCAGGCAGAAGAAAATTTTTAACGACATCAGCAGCGCTTGCTGCGGGTGCAGCAGTGTCGGCATCGCCCTTAAATAAGTACGGTAATAAATTCCCGGTAGTACACCATGTGTTTTTTTGGCTTAAAAACCCTGGTTCTGTAGCAGACAGGGATCAATTAGTTGCGGGCGTTAAAACGCTATCAAAAATTGAAACAGTGAGGGAACTGCGCGTTGGGGTAGTCGCAGCAACAGAAAAACGCGACGTGGTTGATAATAGCTGGGCAGTTTCAGAACTTATGTTCTTTAGCGACCTGGCAGGGCAGGCCACTTATCAAACCCATCCTGTACACCTGGAGTTTATTAAAAATTGCAGCCACCTTTGGGAAAAGGTGATTGTTTATGATGCGGTAGATGCTTAATTATTAACTGCGCAGGTAAGAAGCGCCGTTTATATCCGCAATACCGGCACTGGTAAAGGTAAGTTCCTGGCTGGCATATACGGCAACAAGGGCAGCTACTTCTTCTGGTTTGGCAACGCGGCCAAATGGGCTTTGCTTTTTTATGGCCTCACCTGCAGGGCCTTCTAATGCGGAAGCTGCCATTTCTGTTTCCACAAAGCCGGGTGCTATAACATGTACGCTTATATTATGCGGTGCTAATGCAATAGCCAACGACTGGCTCATGGCATTAAGCCCCGCTTTACTTGCGCCGTATGCCGGATGATCGGGCTCGCCCCTGAAGGCACCACGGGATGAAATATTAATAATTTTTCCTGATCCCTGCTCTTTCATGATCCTGGCGGCAAAATAGCACATATCTGCCGGGCCGGTTAAATTAGTCTTTAACGTTGTAGCCCAGCTTTGCTGCCAGTTTTCAAAATCGGTTTCTAATATTTTATGTTCATGAAATACGGCCGCATTATTAACCAGTATATCCAGGGTCTGATAAATCTCCCTGTACTTTGTAAAAAGATATTGTATAGATGCGGTATTAGCTGTATCGAGCGGGAATATGCTGTGATTACCCTTAGGCAGGGCGGCAAGGGTTTGTTCTGCAGCTTTGCGATTGCTTAAATAGGTAATGATCACATTAGCGCCGGATGCTGCAAAAAGTTCTGCCGTTGCCCGCCCTATACCACGGGAGCCGCCGGTTATCAAAACGTTTTTATCTTTAAAATCAAAGGTCATAGCCATATGTTAGCACAATCTGCTTAAAAAAATTGGCAGTGTAAAATAATTCCTCAATAAAGATTCATATGAGAATTTGTGTTTAAAAGGACCTGAACAAAGGCCTGCTTATTAAAGGTGAAAACGACCAGGGAATGGATGTTAAAATAATTAAGAGCGCTATTGTAAACCAAATGGCCGTAGTTTTATATTTTTCATGATCGGTGGGTTTTCTTTTGGCTTTTGCCGAGCCGATGGTGATTATAATAATGGCGATCATCATCATGGTGATGTGTTCCATGCCAAAAAATCTCACCTGCCTTTCATGCAATGCCGATCTGTAATTTTGCCAGAAGTAAGTTACCACCGGGCTTATGAAATACAGCCATAAGCCAACAACTAACTGGATATGCGCCGCGGTTGCAGCTGCAATTCTGATTCGGTTATCAAGCCTTGAATACTTTTTATTAAAGAACCAACCGGTATATGCGCTGTATAATACCAATAATAAACTTACAAATACGAACCAGCGGATTAGTGAATGGAGAGGTAAAAGAAAGGGATACATAAAATATAGTCTTCACTACGCAGACGATTGGCGAAGATTAATATTTTAACTTCATAAAAAAACTGAATCTCTAAAAGGAAGCAAACAGGCGTAATAAACATCGCGTTTTGGGGGATACACCTGCTTGCTGCTGTGAGGGTTTAGCGATAAATGTTGGACACTGCTAAAGTATAGAGTAGTTTATTTTACAACAATGAGGAATAAACCCGTTTCGGTACCGTTAAATCACCTTTTTTGAATGTTAGTAAATACCTTATTATTGATACAATGGTTTAAAGTGCATTGATGGCCTAATGGAAGTTTCTCCCTTTGTAAAAGACATCTTTTGGGGCCAGATTTTTTTGTTGAGCAGGTTTAACAACATTTGGGAACGATGGCCTGTCGTCAGGCGTTGCTAATACGGGTAAGTCTTCGCTTTCAGTTGGGGTAAGTTCTTTTAACAATTTTGTTAAATTAAAGCAGCGCTTTACAACAACATGAATCACTTCCCCTTCAATTTGCAGTTTTCCTTCTACCATTAACAAGCGTGATTGCAGGATCTCTTTGCGGTACTGGTCAAAAAGTTTTTCAAAAACAACCAGATTAGCGTTGCCTGTTTCGTCCTCAACGGTAATAAAGCAAATACCGCTTGCAGTGCCGGGTCTTTGCCTAACCAATATAAGGCCGGCAACCTTAACGTAAGCACCATCTTTTAAACCGGCCAGCTCTTTATTGGGGGTAATGTTTAATTGCTGTAATTTATAGCGTATAAAACTAACAGGGTGTGCTTTAAGTGACAGCGTGGTGGCGGCATAATCATGTATTACATGTTCAGATGGCGTCATTAAAGGCAGGGTGATTTGTGTTTCCAGCGCACTTTCAGATGGCTGCCCGGTAAAGAGAGCGATCGGCCTGTCATGCAGGGCGGTTATTTCCCACAGCGCTTGCCTGCGATCAAGCCCGATGGACCTGAAAGCATCGGCATCGGCCAGTTTTTCGAGTGTAGTGTGTGCGACCCCGGCATCTCGCAATTGCGGAATAGTTTTATAACCCGAAGCCCGGTTACTGATCAGCGGTATGATATCTTCTTCACTTATTCCTTTTATCTGCCTGAAACCAAGCCGCATGGCGCAATGTTCGTTTACTTTTTCTTCCAATAAATTATCCCAGGTTGAATAATTGATATCGGCAGGCCTTACATCAACGCCATGATTACGGGCATCCGTAACAATTTGTGCAGGCTGATAAAAACCCATCGGCATACTATTTAACAAGGCGCAGGCAAACACATCCGGGTGATAACATTTTAACCAGGAGGACACATAAACCAGCAGCGCAAAGCTGGCCGCATGACTTTCGGGAAAGCCATAGCTTCCAAAACCTTCCAGCTGTTTAAAAACGCGTTTGGCAAACCCTTCGTCATATCCATTTTCTACCATGCCTTTTACCAGTTTTTTCTGGAATTTACTTACCTGGCCTTTTGCTTTAAAGGTAGCCATGCTGCGGCGCAGCTCATCTGCTTCGGCAGGGGTAAAGCCTGCAGCCACAATGGCTATTTCCATGGCTTGTTCCTGAAATAGTGGTACGCCGAGCGTTCGGTCAAGGATTTTTTTTAATCCTGGCGGACAGTTGTCTGCTTCTACACCGTTTCTTCTGTTTAAATAAGGATGCACCATATTTCCCTGAATTGGCCCCGGCCGTACAATGGCTACCTCTATTACCAAGTCGTAAAACTCTTTAGGTTTAAGTCGCGGTAGCATAGACATCTGCGCCCGGCTTTCTATCTGGAAAACGCCAATGGTATCGGCATGCTGAATCATTTCATAAACCTTGGGGTCTTCCTGGGGGACGGTTGCCAAATCATAGTCTTCGCCATGATGTTTTTTGGTAAGATCAAATGCTTTGCGGATACAGGTAAGCATACCTAAAGCAAGTACATCTACTTTTAAAAAACCTAATGCATCTATATCATCTTTATTCCACTCTATACAGGTACGGTCTTCCATGCGGGCGTTAAGAATAGGACACAGATCAGAAAGTTTGCCTCTTGTTATCACAAATCCACCTGTATGCTGGCCTAATTGCCGCGGGAAACCAATGAGCTGACCTGTAAGCTGCAATACTTTGCGCAAAAGAGGGTCGTTAGGGTTAAGTCCCTGTTCCGAAATCCGTTCAGGTTCAAACCATTCATCAGTAAAGTCCCATAAAGCACCCGAAAGGCGGTTAATGGTGTCTATCGATAGGCCCATTGCTTTGCCAACATCCCGTACCGCCCCTTTTTGCCTTTCCTGGGTAACGGTAGCCACAATTGCTGCGCGGTCGCGGCCATACTTGTTAAATATATACTGCATCACCTCTTCACGGCGCTCGTGTTCAAAATCTACGTCAATATCGGGCGGCTCGTCGCGGGCATCAGACATAAAGCGGGCAAACAACAATTGTATTTTAATAGGATTAACCGAGGTTATACCCAAACAATAACAAACTACAGAATTAGCCGCCGAACCGCGGCCCTGGCATAATATGTTCTGATCTTTTGCAAAGCGGACAAAATCATACACGGTTAAAAAATATGAAGCGTAATTTTTTCGTTCCATAAATTCCAGTTCCATGTTTATAGTTTTGATTATATCTTCAGGAATTTCATTGCCAAAGCGGTCTTTAGCACCCAGCCAGGTTAAGTGAACAAGTTCTTGTTGTGGAGTGCGGCCTTCGGTCGTTATTTCATCCGGGTAAACGTATTTCAACGTTTTTAGTGAAAACTGGCAGGCTTCTTCAATTTCCTTTGTGCGTTTAACAGCATCAGGATAAGTTCTGAACAGGCGCTGCATTTCTTCCTGTTGTTTTAAATGCCGCTCAGCATTTTGATGGAGGCGATACCCCGCCGTATTGATGGTGCATTTTTCACGTACGCAGGTTAACACATCCTGCAACTCACGCCGGGTAGGGTGATGATAGTGTACATCATTAGTAGCCACCATCGGTATATCCAGCTTATCTGATAGTTGTGATAAACGATAAAGCTTTTTACTATCATCGCCTATATAACCGCGTGTAGCCGCTACATAAAGATTGGCACCCAGTGCCTCACGGTATTCGCCCAAGGTTTGGGTGTATGACAGATCATAATCAAAGATATTATTTAAAGCTGCTGGAGGCACCGATATGAACTTTACATCTTTGGCATGTTGGTAAACATCGGCTTTATATAAGTGGCATTCTCCCTTTTCGGCGCGCAGGTTGCCCTTGGTAAGCAATGCCGAAATTCTGCTGTATGCTTCCTGATCTGTAGGATAAGCCAGTAATGATGGCCCATCAAGCAGATCAAGGCGGCAAGCGGGTATAAGCCTTATACTTTTATTTTTTGTGGCTGCATATGCACGTACAATCCCTGCAAAGCTGTTACGGTCTGTAATAGCTATGGCAGTATATTCATAGGCAAGGGCTTGCTCTACTAACTCATCAGGGTGCGAAGCACCACGCAAAAAGCTGAAATTGCTGGTTACCTGTAATTCTGTGTAATTGCTGCTCATCATCTTTTATGCAAAAAAACCGTGAATAAACCATTGCTTTGGTTTGCTGCCGCTATAATGCCCCGATCTGAAAAGCCAATAACGCTGCCCGTTTTCGTCTTCTACATAATAATAATCCCGGTGTTCGCCGGTATCCAGCCACCATTCCCGCTCTATGCGTTCGGGGCCGTCGGCTTTTTTTATTTCATGTCGCTTGCCTTTGTAAATAAACAGCATGGGCGGGTAATCGGGGATAGGGGCAGTAACCTCAACAGGCTCCGGTACAGCCAGTAAATGCACCGGCCGGGCTTTGCCGGTTGGCCACGGCGATGCAGGTTTTTCTTGAATGGATGCTGCCAGTTTTAATGAACGCTCGGGCCAGTAATGTTCATCCGGTAAATAGCGGTGAATGGCTTGCAAGCCAACTTTACCGGCCAACCTGTCCAGTAGTTCTGTAACACCAGGATCGTCAAGCCCCGGCCCATCGGCCCATAAGGCTTCCTGTGCATGCGGAACATCCTCTACCTGGGTAGCTTCCAGAATAAAAAGCTCTATACCCAAACCCGGTTCAATGGATGATATTCTTAACTCAAAAAGTGCAAAAAGATGTTTTATAGAATGTGAGGCATGATTGGTACCGATTGAAATTTCCTGCATTTCGCCATCAATGCGGTATCCTTTAAACACCGCTTTGCGGATGCCTTTACCTTCCTGCTGTAAACGCCTGCAAAGTGTTTCCAATAGTTTTTGCAAGCCAATTTCAATACCTGTAGCAGTAGCAATAGGCTCCAGGCAAGGCAGCCTTTCTTCATAAAGCGCAGGCAATTGTAAAGCCTGTATGGGTTCATCCTCAATTCCTAAAGCCTGGTGCAGCCTTTGCAGTAACCCATCGCCAAAACGCCTGCGCAATACAGAACGCGGCATACCTATAAAACTTTTGATAGTGCGTAAACCCAGTTTCTGCAGCCGGTCAACTATTAAAAGTTCTAACCGGAGCGCGGCGGGGGAAAGGGGCAGCAGCGCATTAAGCTGTTCCCCTGGTTCAACTATTAATTTATCAGACCCATAACGCGCCAGGGCCCATGCAGCGCCAATGGTATCTGCCATGGCGGCCCTTGCGTTATAGCCTTTGGCCGTAAGTTTATTGGTGAGTTCTTTTAAATACTGCGCTTCGCCGCCCCACAAGTGCGTGCAGCCGCTTACATCCATTATAAGACCATCGGGAAGGTCTATAGCCACAATGGGAGCAAAGCGGATACACCACTCGCCCAGTGATTTTAAAGATGCTGCTGCAAAGCCGGGTTCATCATCATAAACCTGTAAGCCATTCAATATAGCGCGTGCATCTGCAACGGGCATTTGAGGCGTTATACCCTGCGCTGCGGCAAGGTGATTGGCTGCTGTAACCAATATGCGCCCATGATGCGGCGCTGAAAGTACAAAAGGCACTTTTTTTAATTCGGGGCGGTTGATGGTGGTGCCATCCGTAAGCAAATAACGAAACCATATACTTACAAAGCGTTTAGGCATAATTACTTACTATTTGTATTCGTGGTAATTCAATCTCTTGAGCGTTTGGTTCGGGGATGGTTATAAACCGGCCTGCATTCCATTCGAATTGCCATATGCCCGGGTTACCATTGCGCACTTTTAATAACTCTACCTGCCATCGCGGGAAACCCACACCCGGTAATTCATCTTCCGTTTCACTTGGTAAGGGTTTTATCTGCCAGCGTGCGGTACAGGCTGTAGTGCTTAGCCTGCTTAAATCATTACGGATAATAAACCCGGTGACATTGCTTTTTTCTACCGCCAGCTGCAGCCGCCGCGATTGTGTAAAATTTATTTCCCGCAACTCGGTTATTACAGCTGCAAGGCCTTCGCATTTTAAAGCTTCTTCTGTAACCCAAAGCACATCTTTTTCCCGTTGCAGGTCAATAAATATGATCCGCTCGGGTTCAATGCCAAAGACTTTTAAAGCAGGTGGAAACAGTTTTCTTGAAACGCTTATCCACAAGCAGGCCCCGCCTTTGTACATCAGGTTTTTAAGCAAACCTGCAATAAAGCCACTGCAGGCAGCGCCATGCTCTGGTATAGCGTTTAAAAATTCATGCATAGCGCCTACCGGAAAAACACCATTTGGAAAAGCAGCCTCAACCGGCCCCAAGCCTGCAACTTCGATAATACCGGGTGCGGGCGGCTTAAAACCCTGCCATAAAAGGATGTCCTTTTGCAGCTTGCTGATGAGTTGCTTTTTTGAATTTAACCGTTCCATAAAAAATAGCTTACAAACATAATGCTAAAAATATTAGTATTTTAATTATGTTTGTAAATATTTTTTTAGCTGATTGCTAAAAGCAGAAAGGATTGATAATGAAGGCAGAACAATTATGTTTTTTCCCAGAAGCCGGGCAAACCCGCGGTTTGCCGGTTGAATTGCTTGAATACCATGCCGGTTTATTTAGTACAGCAGAAAGCGACCATTTATTGCAAAAGTTTATTGCCGATACACCCTGGGAGCAGCGGATACAGCGCATTTATGATAAAGAAGTTATAACGCCGCGGCTTACTGCCTGGTACGGCGACCCCGAGGTGTACGACTATGCAGCACTTACCGAAACCAAACCGCATTTGTGGACACCTGAACTACTAATGATTAAAGCCAGGGTTGAGCCCCTGGCCGGCGTAAAATTTAACAGCGTGTTGCTGAATTATTATCGGGATGCCAATGATTCGGTAGCGTGGCATAGCGATAAAGAAAATGTATTGGGCAAAAACCCGGTAATTGCTTCAGTAAGTTTTGGGCAGGTTAGAAGTTTTGATATCAGAAACAAAACGGATCATAGCGAAAAGTATTCGGTAAAGCTGGAGCATGGATCTTTTTTATTAATGAAAGCCGGTTTACAGGAACGCTGGGACCATCGCATTGCAAAATCAACCAAACCCATGCGGGCCAGGGTAAACCTAACTTTCCGTGTGGTTATTTAAAATTTTATTAAGCTTCTGGTGTAAATAATGCCAGTAAGTTAGGTATAGCGTTTGCCGAGTGCAATGAATCTGTTTGCTCCATGGTGAGCCTTGCTGTTTCTGAAGCTCTTGAACGCATTTGCCTTTCATAAAATGCAATGGCCTGGTGCGTATCTGCAAAGTTTTCACTGGTAAGGCATTGTGCCAGTTCAAGAGCATCCAGCATGGCCATATTTACACCTTCACCTGCATAGGGTGGCATCAGGTGCGCCGCATCACCAAGTATGGTAATATTAGGCTGCGCCTGCCAGGTCTGGTTAAAAGGCATGCAGTATTGGGGGCGTGGTATATAATAATTGGCATTTTCAAAAAGCTCGTCCCAGGTTGTGCTCCAGTCAGAAAAATCCTTTTTAAACCAGTTAAATATTGCTGTTTTGTCGGTAAAGTTAAGTCCGCTTTGTTTAGCCCAAAACTCATCGCATTTAAAACCTATATAGAACGCTATACTGCCATCGCCTTTGGCGCTCATTATCAATGTTTTTTCATCGCTCAAAACAAAGATCTTGCCGCCGTTTAGTTGTTTGTAAATATGAGGTGCAGCCTTATCGGCATCATATACGACGCCTTCGATTGCAGTTACACCCGAATAAAAGGGTAGTATAGAGGTGATGTAAGGCCTTATTTTTGAATTAGCACCATCGGCACCAATCACAATATCTGCAAAAGCGTTGCTTCCGTTTTTAAATTCGAGTTTAAATGTATTGTTACGCAAGTCAAGCGAAACAAGCTGGCTATCCCAAACAATAGTTTCGGGTTGTAAGGAATTGAGCAGGATGTCCCTTAGCGGCCCACGGTCTATTTCGGGCCGGGAAAATTCATCATTTTCATCTGTAGCAAAATTGTCTTCATACAAGATGTTAGCATCTTTATCATTGATAAGCATTTTATCAGCATCGGGGCGATAGCTTGCTTTAAACGCATTTATTAATCCGGCTGCATCCAATGCTTTTAAACCCGAATCGCTATGCAGATCGAGCGTGGCACCCTGTACCCTTACACATCTGCTTGTATCCCGCTCGTACACTTTTACATCAGCACCTTTTATTTGTAATAGCCTTGCAAGCGTTAAGCCACCGGGGCCGCCCCCTACAATTGCAATTGATTTATTTTTTGTAATTTCCATTTATGCCGGTTATTTATTAAGATAATAAATCTCATAGAAATGAGTATAATTCATAAATGCAGACGATTGACATACACAAACATTTTGTTCTGCAGCAAATAAATCAATTTTAAAACGTCAGCTTATTGTTACTTAGTTGCATTAGATATTTATTTAAATTTACAGGCATAAAAAGATACAGGTTTTTAACCTTTAGTTTTTTAATATTTGCGATGTTATATTATGAAGATCACTTTAAAAAATAAATTACTTGCAGGCGGTGCCGCCGCTTCAATGCTGATAGCTATACAAGCTTTTAGAATAAAAAACGAGGATAAAAGTGCGGCCTTAAATAAGGTAAAACATGTGGTAGTTATTTATATGGAAAACCACAGTTTTGATAACCTGTACGGGCAATTTGACGGTGCAGACGGATTGAAGCAGGCCGACATGAAAAATGTTATTCAGCTGGATGCAACCGGTAATCCCTTTACTACTTTACCACCCATACCCCGCAGCAGTGTTTTCCCTACTAATTTACCCAACACATATTTCAACATAGATCAATACATAGCCCCCGACCAGGTGAGCCCGGACGTGTTGCACCGCTACTACCAGGAACAATTGGAGATTGACGGCGGCAGGATGGATAAATTTGCGCTTTATAACTTTACCAAGGGTTTTACCATGGGATATTATAAAACTGAAAGATTGCCGCTTTATGATCTCGCCAAAAAATATACCTTGTGCGATCATTTTTTTCATAGTGCCTTTGGCGGATCGTTCCTAAACCATCAATGGCTTATTGCTGCGGCTTCGCCTGTGTATGCCAATGCACCGGAAGATTTAAAGGCAAAGGTAGATGCAAACGGAAAGCTTTTACGCGATGGAATGATAACCCCTGATGGCTATGTGGTAAATACGGCTTTCAGCGTAAATATGCCGCATCCTAAAAATACAGATACAACTACGCTTGTACCATCACAAACCAACCCAACCATTGGCGACCGCCTTTCTGATAAGGGTGTATCATGGGCCTGGTATTCTGAAGGATGGGACAAAGCGATTGCCGGTAAAGCCGACCCAAGCTTTCAATACCACCATCAGCCTTTTGCTTATTTTGCAAAGTATGCCGATGGTACCGCTGCAAAAAAAGAACACCTGCGAGATGAAACAGAGTTTTTTGCGGCTGCTAAAAAAGGAACACTGCCAAGCGTATCGTTTGTAAAACCTTCAGGGCTGGAAAACGAACATCCAGGGGAGTCGACTATAAAAAATGGAGAAACACATGCTGTAGAGCTTATCAATGCCGTATTAAACGGGCCAAATGGTAAAGACGCGGTGATCATTTTAACCTATGATGAAAATGGCGGTTTCTGGGATCACGTAGCGCCGCCCGTTATAGATAAAAAATGGGGGCCTGGTACCCGTATACCGGCGTTGGTAATTTCGCCATTTGCTAAAAAAGGATATGTAGATCATACCCAATATGAAACCGTAAGTATATTAGCCTTTATTGAAAAAAGATGGGGACTGCGCCCGCTAAACGACCGCGACAAAAACGCTAACCCGCTTAGTAATGCGCTTGCTTTTTAAATATGCGCATACTGCTGTTAAGCGGATTGTTTGTTGCAGTGGTGCTAGTCAGCTTGTTTTCTTTTAAAAAACCGGCTGTTGCACCCGAGAAAGTAATTAACGAACGCCTTGTTCTTCAGTCCGATAGCTTCTTATCAGTTGTAAATAAACTAAAAGCAATACCGGCAGATGCGGCAAATAGCAAGCTTTTACAACAAAATTTTTTAGAGGCAAGGCTGGCTTATAAAAAAATAGAGTGGGCAACCGAATATTTCGATCCGCTTACGGGTAAGCAGGTAAACGGGCCACCTGTGCCAGAAACAGAGTTAAGCGGTATTACCATACAACCGGAAGGATTGCAGGTGATAGAAGACTTATTATACCCCAGATATAACCCTTCCTCAAAAAAGCAATTAGCAGTTTTGCTTGGTAAACTACAGGCAGCAGCACTTGAATTTAAAGCATACTTTAAGCAGGCCGATTTAGAAAACTGGCAAATATTTGATGCATGCAGGCTGGAAGTTTTCAGGGTAGAAACGCTTGGCCTTAACAGGTTTGATGATCCCTTATCCGGAAATTGTTTTCATGAATCGGCTATGGCACTATCATCTGTACAGCAGGTAATGAATTATTACGTACCGAAAAAAGATCATGATTTAAATGATCGTTTTAAAGATGTGATCAAATGCCTGTCGTCGGCTGGATCATTTAATGGTTTTGACCGATCTGCATTTTTATTGCGTTATGCAAATCCTCTAACGCGGAGCCTTGCCAGGTTAAAGCAACGTACCCGAATGACTAACGTGCGTTATAATCGCCTGCTTAACCAGGATGCCGCTACATTATTTGATTCTAATGCCTTTAACCGTAATGCTTACATTGCAGCACCCGAAGATTCTGTAACCCCGCTTAAAATAGCGTTAGGCAAAAAACTGTTTTTTGATAAGATTTTGTCCGGTTCTTTAACCCGAAGCTGCTCGTCCTGCCACCAACCTGAAAAAACCTTTACAGACGGACTTGGAAAAAACACAGACATAACTGGCAGAAAATTTATTGCGCGTAATACGCCCACCCTTATTAATGCCGCCTTACAGCCTGCACAGTTTTATGATATGCGTTCGGCCTCGCTGGAAGACCAGGTAGAAGATGTGGTACAAAACAAAACCGAAATGCATGGCGATATGCAGCTTTCAACCACCCGGCTTTGGAAAAATGATACTTATCGTTCTATGTTTAAATCTGCATATCCGCAAAAGGAGCGAAAAGCGATAGATACTATGGAGGTGATGAATGCAATAAGTTCTTACATCCGCAGCCTTACAGCGCTTAATAGCCGCTTTGATGCTTATATGCAAGGTGATGTTAAAGCCATGAGTGGAAATGAAGTAAAAGGCTTTAACTTGTTTATGGGTAAGGCGCGCTGCTCAACCTGCCATTATATGCCTTTATTTAATGGCACATTGCCGCCAAGGTATGTACAAATGGATGCGGAAGTAATTGGCGTTCCTTTATTTAAGACAAGTAAATTAATTGATCCGGATAAAGGCAGGTATAACATAGTGCATGAGCCTTTTATCCTTCATGCTTTTAAAACTCCTTCGGTACGTAATGCGGCACGCACGGCACCTTACATGCACAACGGTGTTTTTAGCACGCTGGAAGAAGTGATTGATTTCTATAACAAGGGCGGTGGAATAGGCATTGGAATAAAAATATCGAACCAAACCCTGCCCGCAGAGTCCCTTCATTTAACAGCCATTGAAAATAAACAACTGGTTGCTTTTATAAAGGCGTTGAATAGTAAGATTTAGATTTAAACAACAAGAGCCATCCCGTAGGTGGCTCTTGTTACATATATGATGGAGTTGTTATATTTTATTGTGCTACAGCTTCTTCGTGTGTGTTAAGAAAAACAAACTGGTTGTCGAACATATCCAGTTTTATTTTGCTGTCCCTGTCAATTTTCCCGGCGAGGATCTGTTTAGATAGCTCGTTTAGGATCTTTTTCTGTATCACACGTTTAAGCGGCCTTGCACCAAATTGCGGGTCGTAGCCTAATTGGGCCAGCCAGTCAAGCGCTTCCTCAGATGCCTCAATGGTAACGCCCATTTCGGCAAGGGTGCTTTGTACCTGCTTAAACTGCAGTTTAACAATGTCTGTTATTTCGTTACGGCTAAGCGGTGTGAACATAATGATCTCGTCTATCCTGTTCAAAAACTCCGGACGAATGGTTTGTTTCAGCAACTCAAACAACTGATTTTTGGTTTTAGCAATAACCGCTTCTTTGTCGCTATCTTCAAAGTCCTGAAAGTTTTCCTGTATCAGGTTTGAACCTATGTTAGAGGTCATGATGATGATGGTATTTTTAAAATTTACCACACGGCCTTTGTTATCTGTTAAACGGCCATCATCCAGTACCTGCAGCAAAATATTAAACACATCCGGATGGGCTTTTTCAATTTCATCCAGTAATATTACGCTGTAAGGTTTACGGCGTACGGCTTCAGTTAATTGCCCCCCTTCATCATAGCCTACGTAGCCCGGAGGCGCGCCTATTAACCTGGAAACTGCATGGCGTTCCTGGTACTCAGACATATCTATCCTTACCAATGCGCCTTCATCGTTAAACAGGTATTCGGCCAGTGCTTTGGCCAGCTCTGTTTTACCAACGCCGGTAGTACCTAAAAATATGAATGACCCTATCGGTTTGCGTTTATCCTGTAAACCCGCGCGGCTGCGGCGTATGGCATCGCTTATAGCTTCTATCGCTTCTTCCTGCCCGGCTACGCGTTTGTGCAGTTCATCCTCCAGGTGCAATAGCTTTTCGCGTTCGCTTTGAATCATTTTAGAAACCGGTATGCCTGTCCACCTGGAAACTACTCCAGCAATATCATCGGCAGTAACTTCTTCTTTCAGCATACGGCTATCGCTCTGGTTTGCCAACAGCGCAGCTTTTAATTCTTCAACTTCCTGCTGAGCTTTTACAATGGTGCCATAGCGTAATTCTGCTACTTTTCCATAATCACCGGCACGTTCGGCCTGTTCAGCTTCCAGTTTATAGTTTTCTATCTGCTCAACTTTTAAATTGATGCCATCAACCAAGTCTTTTTCACCCTGCCATTTGGCGCGTAACGAATCACGCTCGGCCGATAGGTTTGCAATTTCAACACTCAGGTCTTCTACTTTCTTGGTGTCTTTTTCGCGTTTTATGGCTTCTCGCTCAATTTCCAGCTGCATAATGCGGCGTTCCAGTTCATCAACAACTTCGGGAACGGAATCCATTTCCAGCCTTAGTTTAGAAGCGGCTTCGTCCATCAGGTCAATCGCCTTATCCGGTAAAAACCGGTCTGATATATAGCGCTGCGACATTTCTACCGCTGCAATGATCGCTTCATCTTTGATCCTCACCTTGTGGTGTGTTTCATAACGTTCCTTCAATCCGCGCAAAATGGAAATTGCATCGGCAGTGTCCGGTTCATCAACCAAAACTATCTGGAAACGGCGCTCAAGCGCTTTGTCTTTTTCTATGTATTTCTGGTACTCATTTAAGGTAGTTGCACCAATAGCTCTTAATTCGCCGCGGGCAAGGGCAGGTTTCAATATATTAGCTGCATCCATTGCACCTTCGCCACCACCGGCGCCTACAAGTGTATGAATCTCATCTATAAATAGAACAATCTCACCATCGCTTTGGGTAACCTCTTTTATAACCGCTTTAAGGCGTTCTTCAAACTCGCCTTTATATTTGGCACCGGCAACCAGAGCGCCCATGTCAAGCGAAAAAACGGTTTTGCTCTTTAGGCTTTCGGGTACGTCGCCTTTTATGATTCGAAAAGCAATCCCTTCTGCAATAGCTGTTTTACCTACGCCTGGTTCACCAACCAAAATCGGGTTGTTCTTAGTTCTGCGCGATAAGATCTGGATTACCCTTCTGATCTCTTCATCGCGGCCAATAACCGGGTCGAGCTTGCCTGATTCTGCATACTCGTTAAGGTTGCGGGCATATTTATTTAAGGCATTAAAGGTAGCTTCGGCATTCTGATCGGTCACTTTGTTATCGCCTCTCAAGGCAACAATCGCTTTTTTCAGATCCTTTTCGTTTACGCCGTAATCTTTTAATGCCGAGCTTGTTTTATCATTTACAGATAAAATGCCAAGTAAAATATGTTCTACCGATACAAACTCATCTTTAAACTCCTTTAAATAAGCCTGCGCTTTTTGCAAAGCAGAATTTGCATTGGATGATAAATATATATTGCTGCCACTAACTTTAGGGAACGATGTTATCTGTTCGTCGAGTTGCTCGTTAAGGCGGTTAACATTTACGTTTAGTTTTTTTAACAGGTAGGTTATCACATTTTCATCAACCAGTAACAAGCCTTTAAGCAGGTGCGCAGTTTCTATGGCCTGTTGCTGATTACCGGTTGCAATTTCGGAAGCCTTTTGTACCGCTTCCTGCGCTTTTATGGTAAAGTTGTTAAAATTCATGGTATTGTTTGATTAATGCTGATTAAGCAGCGATTGATTGCCGACATATTAACCGGCGGGCTCCCAACACTCAAATTTCTCAGGCACTCACACTGCCCTTAAATCAATCGTCCGCTTTATCAACACTTGTATGTTATCAAATCACTTGCCATAACGTTTTGTATGTAAAAATGTCTGTGAATATTAAATAAGGATGATATTTTGTCGTGCGTTTGCATAAAAAGCCTCAAGAAAATAAAAACAGACGGTGTAATTGCTTGCATTGATAATCTGTTTATTAGCGTAAAAACTGATTTTATTTATATTTTTGTTTACCCTTAATTAATCTGGAAATTGACTGCGAAGAATACAAAGAATTTACAGGGAAAATATAAAACTGCCTATCGCGATTACTATACAGGCCAAAACCTGACTTCGGTGCGTGTGGCAAGTCTTATTTTTTTGTTGTTAAATGCAGTCATCAGAGCTCTATATTTCATCTTTCCTTTAAGCCTCACCCGCGCCGAAAACTTTCCTGAATTTAACATTACCAACTGGGTTTTTTTAGGGACTTCGCTTTTGTTCTACCTGATAAGCAATGTACTGATTGATGGTTATAAAATTGCTAAAAAGGGCACTGCCATAATGTCTTTCTTCGTTTTCGCTTTTGCGTTGTATCTTATCATTTGCGGTATGTATTCAAGCTTTATTGCAACATCCAGCCCTGGTAATGCAATAACACTTTACTTGATAGCCTTATTCATAATCAGCATCATGTTCGTATTCGAACATTACGAAACCATATTGGTGGTAATAGCTTCTGAGCTGTTGTTTTCTACCTTATTGGCAAGTGGCAATATAGACCCTACAGAAATGGTCTATAACCAATTAATGTCGCTTATATTGTTGGTTGGCTTTTACCTTATTTCAAGATATTTTTATTCTTATAAGCTAAACTACTATTTGCAGCTGATAGAAATCAAAGAACAGAGTACAGAAATTGAACGGGGAAGCGAATTTAAAAGCCAGCTTTTAGGCACCGTGGCGCACGACTTAAGAAACCCCATAGCCGCTGTAGAAACACTTGCCATGATGATAGAGATGGATGATGTAGATGCAGGCGTACAAGAGAACATAGAACTCATTAAAGCATCGTGCCGGCAGGCAAGGACTATCATAGAAGATTTACTGGAATCGGTACGGAACGATAATATATCTGAATTTAAAACTGTAAAAACAGATGTAAATGATTTCCTTGAAAGCGTTGTAGAAAGCTGGAAACTGCAAAAAAACTCCAGGAATATAGAGCTGGTAAGTTTAGCTGCGCCAGCTTATGCTGCTTTAAGTAAAGAAAAATTTCACCGTGTAATTGATAATCTTATTGGTAATGCACTTAAATTTTCAAGAGAAGGCAGCAAAGTTGAAGTTGTTTTACGAATGCAGGATAGTAACATTATTATAGAAATAAAAGACCAGGGTATAGGCATAGCACCAGATAAATTGCCTATTATATTTGATGCCTTTACAAAAGCAGGCCGTACCGGTTTAAAGGGAGAGCAATCCACCGGGCTTGGATTAAGTATTGTGAAACAAATAGTTGAAAAGCATAACGGCGCCATCTCTGTTGAAAGCGAAGAGGGCAAGGGTTCTATATTTCGGATTGTATTACCAGCAGTCTAAGCTCAAAATACGGTTACAGGCACAATAATTTCAAACCGGTTACGGCCCGTGCCGCCAAACACATCAGGATCCATAAGTCTGCTATACCTGAATCCAAAAGATATGCCTGCCTGGTTAAACAGTTGCCCGTCAAAATAAACTTCTGCTCCCGCAGAGCGGAAAGTTCCTTTATAAGTATCACCATTGCTGTAAAAATCTGTTGCATGCGTATAGTCATAAAATGCATTGCCACGTACTCTTAAAATATAAAATGTATTGGCAAAGCCCGCATCAGGGTAGGCTATAGGGAAATGGTAATTGATACCGGCCTTATTCATATCATATAGATTTTCTGCCTGGTAACCCCTTGAAAACGGAAAGTCGTTAGAGAAATCTATTACGCTGTTTTTATTCTTTTGCTGATGCGCCAGGTTAATCACTACGTTTTGATTAACAATAAAGCCGGGCAGATAAAAAGATCCGTTTGCAAGGAATTGATCCGCATTTAAACCGGATACAGCCGATTTATAATTAAACGTTATGGTTTGACCAAACGCAGGGAAAATGTTTTTTCTCGCCTGTTGCGTGTTGTTGCTAAAAATAATGTAGTTGTTGCTATAAGCATATGCCTGGTTGGCAAACAAGGAGCGAAAGGCTTGTTGAAATGCTGCGCGGGTGTAATAAATATCACTGCCTACATACAAGGCAGTTAAATTTTTCCCGCTGCTTAGCGTAAACGGTAATTCCAAACCGCCATGAATATCCGTTTCATTCCAGTAAACGTTGCCACCCTTGTAAAGGCTTCTCCTGTCGAATATATAATCTGCCCCGGCAGAGATGTAAGGATACAAAGCGCCATAAACTGCGTCAAAACCCAATTCCTTGTAACCTTCATCGCGGTTATAGTTAAATGAAAGCTGCGATTGTAGTGTGTTAAGCACGTTTTCACCCACAAGGCTTACGCTGTAGTTTGGATCTGTAAAATTGGGTATAAGACTGTGGAAGTTAAAAAGGTGGTGTGATTTACGATATTTGGTAACCGGCAGTGAATCGTTTTTTACCGTTGCCAGGATATCGGTTGAGGTATCGCGTTTAAGCGCTTTTATCCCGAAGTCGGGCAAGTTGCCAGGAAGTGTCGTGCCTACGGCTTCCCATTTTAGATCTTTTTTATCCGTTTGGTTCACCTGGTAACCAAATGCGGTAAAACCAACCCAGGCTATTTTGCTATCGCCAATAGTTATTTCGTAATTACCAACCGACCGGTTTATATTGTAATTTTTAAGTTCATATAGCTTTCCGCTTTTTAAACTAAGAGAAAATATCCGGTCATTTTTTCCGGATACAGCCGAGAAATAAACAGTGTCGTTTTTTACTTTCGGGAAAGCAATTGGCTGATAGGAGAAGGGTAGTAGATAGTTGTTCTTCCCGGTTTTAATATCAATCAGATCCAGTGACATTTTGCCTTTCGGCGTTCTTACCGCTGCAATCAGTTTATCATCGCCATAAAATTTAGGATACGTATAAAAAAGATGTGCGCTGTTTGGGACAATTGCAATCAGTTTTCCTGTCTCAGTATTAAGTACATGTATGGTACACTTACCATCGGTGCCTTCATTAACGGTTGCAATTAGCTTTCCATCTGTACTGAAATCAGGAGCAAAGTATTTGGTTTTAGAAGTAAGGCGATGTTCTTTGCCGGTATTAATATCCAAAAGCATCAATTCACTGTAATCGCGATAATTCCAGCGTAGGTCATGCCTGTAACTTGGGTATATTATCTTACCGTCATGGTAAGCAAAATAGTTATCGAGCGAAACACTTCTTACGCTAATCTTTTTTTCCGTGCTTCCGCTTTTTATTACAAACATTGGTACATGATCGTATGTACTTTTCATATAAACCATGGTGGTGTCGTTTATATAGGCAGGGTATTCGCGGTCGGCAATAAAGTGTTGATGTTTACCGGGTGAGTTAGTTTTTAAGTTGTTGTCTTTGATTTTATCTACATCAAACTGCTTTTTGTAAAAACTAAGCGCATCGTTCTTAAAACTTTTAAAATCCTCTCCCGAATAATTTTTTATGGCTTTTTGAAAAGGATAAAACGTTCCTTTAAACGCGGCTGCATCCTGAGTAACCTTTTTCCAGAAATCATCGCCATAGGTGTTACGGCCATATGATACCATCATGTAGCCCAGTGGATACCAATCGGGCGTATAGTCCCGTAACGAACCATTTCTAATTTTCATGTAACTGTAATCGCGTTTATCCTCCCATAATGCTCTAAAACCGTTAAAAAAGAAGGGCAGGCGCCCGCGGCCCTGGTCGCTTACATGGGTTTCGTTAAATACTGCATCCCCTTCAAAAAACCAATTGGGTATTGCCACATCGTTTGCCAAAGCTTGCCCGCCCTCGCCAAAAAGCACCTTTAAAGTATGTGAAAAACCTACGTTAAAGTTATTGTATTGCTGTACATGCCTAAATTCATGAATAGCCAGTTGCTCGGGCCAGGAAAGGCTGCCAATGTCAAAACTATTCTGTTCAGGAGTTAAATAAAATTCGCTGCGAAACGGTGCTAAGCCGACATAAGCGTTGGTGATGGTAGTTTGATTTTGAAGCAAAATACTTATCTGCTTCTGTTTAGAGCCGATGGTAGGCAAAATGGCTTTATTCATCTGTTGTACGATGTTGGAAACGCGCTCACCGGCAGAATCCAGGCCTTGCGGAAAGATCACTTTAGCAGCAGGCGTGTTAATTTGTTTCCACTTAACGGAGGGTGGATTGCCGCCAAACTCCTGCGCTTTTAAAAATGTTGTACCTGTAATTATAAAAAATAAAAGCAAGCCAATTTTTTTAACAGAATCAAAAGTAACAGTTGTAATCATCGACGTGAAAGTAATTACAAATTGTGAAATGTTTTAGTGGAACTTAAGTACAACGTTAAATACAACGTATGGATTTTAAGCACACTGCTTAAAAATTGTAAAGTCTGCATTACATATGCCATAAAGCCTTAAAACAAACAGCAGGGTTTAAAGTTATTCTTTTAAGTTTCTTAATAAAATTGAACCATCACCATGAAAACATATAATAATTTAGTGGAAGCCACTAACGATTTAATGCAAAGAGGATACACCGAAAACCTGAGCCTTGAAGGTGATACGGTTGATGATAAGGATAAAAAGATACAGATGACGGCTGATGATTTTGAGATTGATGAATTTTATCGTTTCGAAGGGCCAAGTAATCCTTCGGATATGTCAATCGTTTACGCTGTTAGTTCTGAAAAATATAATCTGAAGGGTGTATTGGTTAATGCGTTTGGTACCTATGCTAATAACAGCTCATCTGCCATTGAGGCAAAACTTAGCCACCATCAGGTTAGCGATAACCTGCACCGGGAAGATAAACCCAATGCTTAATTTCCTAAACAGCATAAGAGGTATGTAATGTTAAAGCATTACATACCTTACAAGCTGGCAAGCAATTTCTTTCCTCTCGCCTGTAGCAAATGTGCCGTTGCGCATCAAGAAGTGTATTTGTTTTGCTAATTCTTACCTTATCCATGGGTAACGTTGCAGCAAATTAAATAGAACTTAAGCAGCGTGTATTTTTGCCGCAATAAGTACGTAAGGGTTTATCCGCCAGTCGAAACATTTTTCAATTACAGGTTTCAATCTATTCCCTGCAGCTCATCTTTTATTAATAGGGGTATTACCTTTACCGATGTTAAGTGTATTAATATTTTTGCGTAGCGCCGCTGGTAGCTTGCGTGTTCTACCTCTTTAACCCGTGAGATTATATACCCGATATGGCCCTGATAAGCCGGGGCATTTTGCAGATATATATTTTCTAAGATACATGCTATGCGAAAAGCAATGTGCTTGTCTGCATTAAAGTTTATATCAATAAGATCGATAAGTGAAAACTGCTGTTCGGTTAAGATTCTGCTTAGTTCAACCACCTTGCTTTGCCAATGGTTTCTGCGAGTAATTTCAAGAGTGCATCCTTACTGATCATATTATTGAAGATAAGATTTTGGGCGTAAAAATGAGTTGCACACTTTCATCTAACAGCAACATTAAATGATGCCGTTTCTCTCAACCAACAAAAATTCTACCTTTGCTGTCTGTTAATTCAAAGTTTATACATGGTTAAGTTCAACCGTTTCACCTTAGATAATGGCCTGCGGGTTATTGTTCACGAAGATAATACAACACCAATGGCTGTGCTTAACATTTTATATGATGTTGGCGCACGCGACGAAGACCCTGCCCAAACCGGTTTTGCCCATTTGTTTGAGCACCTGATGTTTGGGGGTTCGGTAAATATACCTGATTATGACCAGCCGCTGCAACGCGTTGGCGGCGAAAACAATGCCTTCACCAGCAATGATATCACCAACTATTACATCACGCTGCCGTCTGCTAATATAGAAACAGCATTCTGGCTGGAGAGCGACCGCATGTTAAGCCTTGCGTTTAGTGAGAAGAGCCTTGAGGTGCAGCGTAACGTGGTAATTGAGGAGTTTAAACAGCGTTACCTTAACCAGCCTTACGGCGATGTATGGCTTAAGTTGCGCCCTTTGGTTTACAAGCAGCATCCGTATCGCTGGGCTACCATTGGCAAAGAAATTAAACATATAGAAGATGCCCGTATTGAAGATGTAAAGGCTTTCTTTAAAAAGCATTATAATCCGCAAAACGCTATTATGGTTGTTGGCGGCGATGTTACAACCGACGAAGTTAAACAACTTGCAGAAAAATGGTTCGGGCCTATTCCTGCAGGTGAGAAATATCACCGTAACCTGTCGCAGGAACCCGACCAACACGAGGAACGCCGCGAGGTTGTTACTGCAAAAGTGCCGCTGAACGATGTTTACATTGCTTTCCAGATGGGTAAACGGCTGGATGATTCTTATTATACGGCAGAACTGATCTCTGATGTGTTGTCTCGCGGTAATTCATCCCGTTTATATCGTACACTGGTTAAAGAAAAACAATTATTTAGCGAAGTGCACGCTTACATAAGCGGAAGCCTGGACAAGGGCATGTTTGTACTGGAAGGCAAACCGCTTGAAGGTGTAAATACAGAAACGGCAGAAGCAGCATTCTGGGAAGAACTTGAAAAACTGAAATCAACAGATATTCCGGTTGATGAATTAACCAAGGTTCAGAACAAAACAGAATCGACCATGATATTTTCTGAAATGTCCTTGCTGGACAAAGCAATGAACCTGGCCCAATTTGAACTGCTTGGCGATGCCGGTCTGCTGAACCATGAAACCGACCGCTACCTGGAAGTAACGGCAGCGCAGGTTAAGGAATTTGCCTCAGCTATATTCAGAAAGGATAATTCCTCGACGCTTATTTACCTTGCCGAAAAATAGTTCTTACCACTTATTAAAGGTCAATCACATTAAATGACATTACAGAGAGCAGTAGCCCCGCAATTCAGGGCGATAGATAATATAAGCCTGATCAAACCCGATCATCAGCAATTGGCTAACGGTTGCAATGTTTTTTGCTTTAATTCCGGCGATCAGGAACTGGTGCGTATCGAGTGGATCTTTGCCAACCAGCGTTTTAACCCATCTAAGCCACTTTTAAACGTGGCGGTAAACACCATGCTCACCGAGGGTACAGGTAAACTGAGCGCTGCACAAATTGCAGACAAGGTTGATTTTTACGGTGCCTTTTTGCAGGTTGATTATGGTTATGATCATTCCGTTGTAACATTGTATACGCTTAATAAGCATCTGCAAAGTACATTGCCGGTTATCAAGGATATTCTGACTGATTCTGTTTTCCCTGAAAAGGAGCTGGAAACTTATGTAAGGAACCAGCAGCAAAAACTACAGGTAAGCCTTCAGAAAAATGATATTATTGCACGCCGTGCTTTTAACAAAGCGCTTTATGGCGATACGCTTTACGGCCTGGGTGCTGACAGCGATAGCTATAAGAGCCTTAACCGCGAAGATATGCTGTTGCATTTTAAACAAATGTATCAGCCTGCCAATTGTACTATCCTGATTGCGGGTAAGATAGAACCCTCTTTATTACAAGTGATCACGGATACATTCGATGGCGAATGGACAAGCACCGGTTTAGACTCCAATACTACGCAACCAGATCTGCAACCTGCTGAAGAACATTTTTACTACGTTGAAAAGCCGGATGCATTACAATCGGCTATCAGGATGGGCGCGCCGGCAATTACACGTTCGCACCCGGATTTTCCCGCCCTACAGGTTCTGAATACTGTATTAGGAGGTTACTTTGGATCGAGGTTGATGGCTAACATTCGTGAAGATAAAGGATATACCTATGGTATCGGTTCGGGTATGTCTTCATTAAAACAGGTTGGTGCTATTTTTATAGCCACCGAAGTTGGGGCAGACGTTTGTAAAGCAGCTGTTAGCGAAATTGAAAAAGAGTTGAACCTTCTCAAAACGGATCTGATTACCGACGATGAACTTTCACTGGTGCGAAATTTCATGCTGGGGTCGCTTTTAGGAAGCCTTGAAAATGTATTTTCGCACGCAGACAAGTTTAAGAATGTTTATTTTTCTGGTCTCGATTATAGTTACTACGATCACTATGTAAATACTATAAAAACAGTTTCGCCTCAAAAACTGCAGGAGCTTGCCAATCAATACCTCAATTTTGAAAGTTTTTATAAGGTGATAGTAGGAAAGTATTAGATTACGTCAGGATTTAATCACATAAATTTTATAAAGAATCTTCAGTTGTCATTACTAGGCAATTTTAGTGTTAGTGAATGGTTAAATGTGATTAAATCCGGAATCCAAATTCCGAAATCCGAAATAAAATGTTAGCTTTGCCCGGCAAATAACAATTATTTGCTATGCAATTAGACCCCTCAAAATTTGTTGCCGAAGGTTTAACTTACGACGACGTTTTACTCCTCCCTGCTTATTCTGAAGTTTTACCACGCGATGTAGATACCGGTACATGGCTTACCAAAAAGATCAGGCTTAATGTCCCGATTTTGTCGGCAGCAATGGATACGGTTACTGAGTCGGCGCTGGCTATCGCTATAGCGCAGGCTGGTGGTATAGGTATTCTTCATAAAAATATGACCGCCCAGGCTCAGGCCGATGAGGTGCGTAGAGTTAAACGCTCAGAAAGCGGCATGATCCAGGATCCGGTTATTCTGCACGAGGCCTCAACCGTGGCAGATGCTGTTAAGATCATGCGCGAATACCGGATAGGTGGCATCCCGATTGTAGATGGCGAACGCAGGCTAAAAGGCATTATTACCAATCGCGATCTCCGTTTCCAGAAGGAAACTACTTTACCGGTTAGCGATGTGATGACCAGCACAAATCTTATAACCGCTCCGTTAGGTACTACTTTACTACAGGCTGAAGAAATACTGCAAAGCCACAAAATAGAAAAATTACCGGTGGTAGATCAGGATGGCTTTTTGCGCGGTCTGATTACATTTAAGGATATTCAGAAATTTAAAAACTTCCCAAGTGCTTGTAAAGACGAATACGGACGTTTGCGCGTTGGCGCAGCCGTAGGTGTTGCATCAGATAACATTGAGCGTGTTAAGGCACTTGTTGCTGCCGGGGTTGATGTTATTACGGTAGATACAGCACATGGCCATTCAAAAGGGGTAATTGATATGGTTAAGAGTGTAAAAGCGCTGTATCCGGAATTGCAGGTTATTGCAGGAAATATTGCAACCGGCGAGGCTGCCATAGCATTAGCAGACGCAGGTGCAGATGCCGTTAAAGTTGGTATTGGACCCGGTTCTATTTGCACTACCCGTATAGTGGCAGGGGTAGGGGTTCCTCAATTATTTGCAGTTTATGAATGTGCTAAGGCACTTGAGGGTACCGGCATACCTGTTATTGCCGATGGCGGTATTAAACAAACCGGCGATATTGTAAAAGCTATTGCCGCAGGCGCAAGTTCTATTATGGCGGGTTCTTTATTTGCAGGTGTTGAAGAATCGCCGGGCGAAACCATAATATATGAAGGCCGTAAATTTAAATCATACAGGGGTATGGGTTCTGTTGATGCGATGGATAAGGGTTCAAAAGACCGTTATTTCCAGGATGAAACAGATGTTGTAACCAAACTGGTTCCGGAAGGGATAGTTGGCCGCGTACCTTTCAAAGGCAGCCTTGCTGAAGTTATTTACCAATACATAGGCGGTTTGCGCGCAGGTATGCATTATTGCGGTGCTGCAAACATAGAAGATCTGCAAAAAGCGAAATTTGTCCGTATCACTGCAGCAGGTATGCGCGAGAGCCATCCGCATGATATTACCATCACTAAAGAAGCTCCAAATTATACACGATAATACGTTATTGAATAAAACAGGCGGCGGCTTTTTGCCGCTTGTTTTATTTATTGGCTTTTAGTTATGAAATTTTAGGCCGTCAATTGCCTTACTTACTTTTTTGCTGTCACCATAAATAACCAGGCCTACCAGGTCTTGTTCTTCATCCGTGTGGCTCGCTGTTTCTTTCAGATTGTCTTCTTCGGTCATTGTTTCAAACAGGGGGAAAGAATAAATGCCGATTCCAAGTTCTCTTTCCTTAGCGCGATTAAAAGCCCGTTGCAATTGCTCAATTCCTTCCGCTTTGTAAACAAGCATAGGTTGCTTTAAAAATGGCAGGTAAGTATTGCCCGATGCTGTTACAAGCGGTCGCCCGTGCAGTTCCGGATAGGCTATGCTTACTGCGCTCGCTAAAAAAGCGGTAACGTTTAGTTTCTGCCAATTTTTAAGATCGTCCCTTACTATAATTGCTATCTTATTTTGGTGCATGGCTTTGTTTATAAAAATAACTCCATTTGTATATTACATCTTTCATAAGGCGATGGCGGGCCGTTCATTTTTTTAAACCCGAGCTTATGATAAAGGTTAATTGCTGGTTTTAAAATAGTATTGCTGCCGAGGTATAGCCTTTTTATACCCATTTCTTTCGCTTTAATTATACATGCATTACCTAATAGCCAGCCTATTCCTTTTCCCTTTGCCAGCGGGGATACTGCCATCTTCGCCAGCTCGTAGCTTTCCTTATCAATTTTAATAAGTGCGCAGGTGCCTACTGGTTCGTTTTTATAAAGGGCAATAAAAATATGACCTTGTTTATTAAGAATATATTCTTCCGGATGATCAAGCGATCTGTAATCCGATTCTTCCATTTTGAACCAGGTCTTAATCCATTCCTCATTCAATCGTTTAAAGTCATTTTTATAGACAGGAGTATAATTCACAATTTGTACATCATCGGCTTCCCTTAATTTCTTTTCCTCCTTTACCCGGTTTAAAAGGCTTTTTTGTTCCAGCAAAAACTCCCATTCGCCAATGGCTTTCCAGATATCGTTATGGGTTTCTTCAAAAGCCTTTTCAACAGCAGCGTTCACATCCAGGTATTGCTCTTTAATCTGCTCACCAATAGCCCGGCCTTTTTCAGTAAGCTTTGCATGATTTTTTCGCCCGTCGCCAATTCTTGCGCCGGTTTCTACAATTCCGGCTTTAACCATTTCTTTCACGATGGTACTTACCGACGGATGTGATTGGCCTATCTCCTGCGCTATACCGGTAATGGTTTTGTCTTCACCTCCGGATAAAGCATAAAACACCGGGAACCACTTAGGCTGCATTTCTATATGGTACAAATTATATACGTCTGCTGCCTGTTCTGTCAGCTTTTCACTCAGCCGCCTTAAACGACTACCCAAAGCAAATTTCCCTACTTTATCATAAAAATCCATAACTGTAATAAATTACGTAATCAATTACGCAATAATAAAGATTGAATTGTTTAATTGCAAATCAGGATTAAACTTTGAAATTTGCTTTTGCCAAAGACTGAGCAATCACTTAGTTAATGCATTAACGCTAATGCCTTTCAATGAAATTGCCACACTCTCGTTTGCAACTACAAAGTTATTACAGTGATGTTATTGACAAATGGATAAAAAAATGTCATTGCGAGGAACGAAGCAATCTCACGCCAATGCATTTGCGCGATGCATGAACGATAATTATAACAACGAGATTGCCACGCTATCGCTCGCAATGACACGATTTTTAAAACACTTCCAATAAATATTATTGTCTATTCCACACCCTTAATATTCATCTTCATAACATAAATAGCTGTTGAAGCGTTTATAAAGAGCGTGTCTTTGTTTTTTCCGCCGAAACAGAGGTTTGCTGTCCAGGGCTCTTTGATTGCTATGTGGCCTATTTTAGTTCCGCTTGCATTATAAATAGTAACGCCGTTTCCACACAAGTAAACATTTCCCTCCGCATCCAGTGTCATACCGTCTGCACCCTGCGATACAAAAAGCATTTTTTCTCCCAGTGTGCCATCCTTTTTAATTGGGTATTTATAAGTTTTATTGGCTTCAATGTCTGCAACGTAAAGGAGCTTTCCATCTGGGGTGCCAACTATACCATTGGGTTTCCTCAGGTCTCTTGCAACTATTACCGGCTCGCTTTTATTGGGGGGCAGGTAATATACATCCTGGCTTTGCAGGTCGGGTTGAGTGCGTTTCCAGTATGGGCGCTGGTAATAGGGGTCTGTCATATAAATGCCGCCTTTAGCATCTATCCAAATATCATTAGGGCCGTTCATTAAATGCCCCTGGTAACCGTTTAGCAATACCTTTATCTTTTTATTTCGGCTGATAGACCAGAGCTGATCATTTTCATCGGCACAAGTTATAAGGTTGCCATTTTTATCAAAATACATTCCGTTAGATCTTCCCGCCTTGTCAAGAAATATCGAAAGCTTACCAGTTGTATTATACTCCCAGATCTTGTTATCAGGCTGATCGGTAAAGAAAACGTTTCCATCCTTATCCACCGAGGCCCCTTCTGTAAATGTGAATTGACGGGATATGAGCTGAGGTGCAGCAAGCGTATCATATGGAGCCTGTGCAAGGCTTTTAAATGAATAACTAATCAGTGTTAGCAGAAGGCACACCAGCGGATTAAACTTTTTATAACGGTTTCTAATTTTCATATGATAGATTAGCAATTTTAAAACGCAAATAAACAACTTGTATAGCAAAGACGAAGCATCGCAGCTTAAACAGGCTTTTTGGACAACCTTTGGGCAGTATATATCTCCGCAATTATCCTCAGAGGGGATGCGGGTAAACTGGGTTAACTACAAAACAGGTGTAAAACATGTTTTTTTCCGTATGCAGGCTTATAAACGTTCGGCCGTTATCAGCATAGAAATATCTCATCCTGATATCGGTATACAGGAGCTATTTTTCGATCAGTTTAAAGAATATCGAAATATCTTTTATTCAACCGTAGGTGAAGACTGGTTATGGGAACCTTTTGGTACAGACGAATATGGTAAAACAATAAGCCGTATTTACCAACAGATAGATGGGGTAAGCATTTTTAATAAAAACGACTGGCCTGCACTAATTTCATTTTTTAAACCGCGAATAATAGCGCTTGATGAATTTTGGAACGATGTAAAATACGGCTTTGACGCTTTAAAATAATTTGCTAAATTTGTTAGCATGAAGCGTTCTGGAAGTGCGGATCTGCCTTTACATAATGGACATGTACCTGTTTGGCTTGCCGAACGAATGGCAAAATTGGGCCTGGCAGTTGTAGAGAATATTGTGCTGGACTATGGAAAGGACGAAGTATTGCGCAGACTGAGTGATCCGTTCTGGTTTCAAAGTTTAGGAGCGGTAATGGGAATGGACTGGCACTCATCGGGCATTACCACTTCTGTTTTGGGCGCTCTTAAACGCTCAGTAAATCCGCATAGTAAAGAGCTGGGCATCTACATTTGCGGAGGCAAGGGCAACCACTCCAGGCAAACACCTGCCGAGCTTTTAAGAATAGGTGAGCGTACCGGGCTCGATGGTGATCATCTTGTTAAGTGCAGCAAACTAAGCGCAAAGGTTGATAACACCGCCATACAAGACGGTTTTCAATTATATACCCACAACTTTATACTCACTGATACCGGTAAATGGACGGTGATACAACAGGGAATGAGTGCAGAAAGCAGCACCGCCCGCAGGTATCACTGGCATTCTGATTCGCTTACGTCTTTTGTTAACAATCCTCACACCTCCATTTACGGGAAAAATACCGGGTACATTTTAAATATGGTTGATAAAGATGCCTCGGGATCAAGGAACGGTGTAATGCAGATTGCTGCAGAAAATCCTGATGTGATGCTAAGAGAGATAAACAAACTGGTTTTGCCCGATCATCACGATGTTAGAGCCGAAGATGTGGATTTAAAGCGATTGGGTGCGATATTGTGGCTCGCTCATGAAAAGCAACCTAAAGATTTTGAAGAACTTTTGTTATTACAGGGATTGGGCCCGCGCACATTGCAATCGCTTGCGCTGGTAAGCGAGGTAATTCATGGTACACCATCGCGGTTTAAAGATCCTGCCCGTTTTTCATTTGCACACGGTGGTAAAGACGGGCATCCTTTCCCGGTACCAACAAAGGTTTATGACGAAACCATTGGCATTTTGCAAACTGCTGTTTATAAGGCAAAAATAGGCCGGTCTGAAAAGAACGATGCCATCAGGCGACTGACCAATATAGCCCAACAGGCCGAAGATGATTTTATCCCGAATGCAAACTTTGATAAGGTTATTGAACAGGAGAGAGCCGAGTCATGGCGGTACGGAGGCCGTACGGTAATGGGAAAGGCTAAGCCACCTTTACAGCAACAGTTGAAATTATTTTAATGTTAAGTTTGTAACACAAAATTTAATATAGCCTGTTGTAAATACATAACGGTTAATCGTACCAAAACGTTTTAAATAAAATCATACAAAAGCCGGTTTAATTTGGATTTGTGATAATTATTTTTAACATTTGATAAAGTTATCAACAAGGACGATAATTAATAAGGACTGGAAATTTTAATTAACAATAATATGAACAGGAAAATGCGTATTGAATTTTTAATTGGAAATGGTTACTTCGCTGTAAGAGTGGGAAACAATGTTTATGGAATTGCACCGAAAGAATCTAACTTAAAACCTGTTTATATTCCGGTAAAGGCAAATACAGGCAAAAAATTCTAATTTTTTGTTATCGGATAAGAAAAGCGGCTAAGATTTAAACTTAGCCGCTTTTTGTTTTATATCAGTTTTGCTAAATCTGCTACTTCTTTCCAAACGTTGTCTGCTACCGTTTCTGCGGGCCGGTTGCCGTCTGTTATAAATACTTTTTCGTCTGTTTTTAAACGCTCAATTACCTCAAAATATTTATCCCTTACATTTTTCAAGTTTTCCAGGGTCTCATACATTTCCACTGTCTCGCGGTTTTTGTTGATCCGTTCCATGCTTATTTCAGGAGATATATCGATGAAAATATTTACATCTGGTCTTAGTAATTCGGCGCTTTGTGAGTTAGCTTCTATTACCCAACTTAAATCCATATGGGCGCTTTGATAAGCGTATGAGGACAAATAATACCGGTCTGTGATTACAGTGTAGCCTTCTTCCAGCTTTTTAAGAATACCGTCGGTTTTATTAAGCAAATGATCCAGCCGGTCTGCAACAAAAAGACCAGCAATAACGCGATGATCAGCCTCCATACGGCCTGAAAATATATCCCTTATCAATTTACCAATCGGGCTGCCGGTGGGTTCGCAGGTGGTGTAAACTTTTAGTCCTGCTGCAGTAAGTTTTTCGGTCAGTAATTTTACCTGTGTACTTTTCCCGCTTCCGTCTATGCCTTCAAATGCAATAAATAAGTTTTTTTTCATCAATATGCGTATGTCTGCCAAATATACGTTCAAAAAACTTAGTGCTGATGTTCAGAAAAAATAACAGCGCTTATTTTAGCAGGCGTTGTATGGACTTTGCCGAATCCAGGTGCATTTGCAGAACCGGTAACGTTTCGGATGCAAACTGTTTAATTTGTGAGTCGATGTTATGGCTGGCATTTGTGAATAACTTTACCGCAACAACATGGTCGTTCACCATCATGCCAATATAGGCCTTGTCAAAAGCCGAACCTTTCAGTTTGCCCAGGCTATCGATTGATTGCAGGTGTGCCTGGTTAATGGTATCTTTCTCAGTGATCTTTTTGTCGGTTTCCAATTTTTTCAACTCATCGCCGGCTTTGGTATGATCATCTATCATCATTTTAGCTAATGCTATCACTTTCTGATTGTTCGAGTTGGTAATGGCAAGCCCCGAAGCCTTTATTTCGGTAAGGCCACTCTCTATGCCTGTTTTTATAAAAACAATACCATCCTGGTCGGTTTGTACGTTGTAATTTTTTGCTTGTTTATTCTGGCAGGCCTGTATGGCAAATGTAAAGAGGGGAATAGCCAACAGGTACATTACATTCTTCATTTCTATATTTTTATAAATTTATAACAAGCAGGTGGTGTTGTGGTTTACAATTCACTGACAAATTAATATTAATTTTTAATTTACGAAAGGATACTACCCAAAAAGAAAATCCGCAAATCAAAGTTATGCTTTGTATTTGCGGATTCGGGATATAGTTCGGTACCTTTATAGTTAGGCCAGGTTTCTTCCTGCGTTCACTATGCCGTAAACCGTACGGATTACCAGTTTGTTATAAATCTTTGTTAGCTCCTCGTCTGTGTTGTTATTAAGGCACTGTAATGCGTAATGCTGAATAATAACCAGCGGCAGCACAATTTTTTCGCGTATGGCAATAGACTTTCTTTCAACCGGGTATGCGCCCATCAGTTCTTTTGTTCCTGTTAGTTCACAAAGCAACTGCTTGGTAAGGTCGTATTCATTTTTTAGCATCTTCCAGAATTCGCCAAACTTTTCATCGTTTTCCAAATAAGCTGTAACCCTAAAGTCGGACTTGGTCATAGACATCACGCAATTGTCTACCATGGTTTTGAAAAAGCCCGACGATCTGTAAAGTTCCTGTATCTCTGCCCAGTTGCCGGTTTCCTTCATTTTGTTTAACGCTGTACCCACGCCATAAAACCCTGGAATGCTTTGCTTCAGCTGGCTCCAGGACGTAACAAAACTAATAGCGCGCAGGTCTTCCAGTTTAAGCGATGCGTCAGAATTTCTTTTAGTAGGCCTGCTGCTGATGTTAATGTGCGATAACAGTTTGATAGGGCTAAACCTTTCCAAATATTCTACAAACAGCGGGTGTTTACGCAAAGCTAAAAACATATCGTAACTAACGTCGGCCATGTTAGAGATCAGTTCTTTATGGCGATCGTCTAACAAGTCATCGCGATTAGGATGTAAGGCAGAAACAATACCGGCATTGATCAGCTGCTCCATATTAAAACGGGCAGTTTCAACAGAACCGTATTGTGAACTTACGGTTTGCCCCTGTATAGTAAGCTGGATATGCTCATTTGCAATTTCCTCGCCCATGGATGCATAAAAACGATGCGTTTTACCACCACCACGTGCAGGCGGCCCGCCGCGGCCATCAAAAAAAGCCAGTTGAACACCGTACTTTCTTGCCATCGCGGTAAGTTCTACCTTTGCCTTATAAATAGACCAGTTAGCCATCAGGTATCCACCGTCTTTGGTACTATCCGAGAAACCGAGCATGATCGATTGCAGGTTGCCTCGTTTTAACAAATGTTCTTTATAAAACGGATGGGTATATAAACGCTCCATCACCAGAGCGGCGCTCTTCAAGTCGTTCACTGTTTCGAATAGCGGCATAAAGTCGACACTCAATTCGTCTTTCTTCCATCCGCTCCATAAAAACAGGTCTATAAGCTGTAAAATATCAGATGCCTGCTGGCAATTACTAATGATAAAACGCTGGCAAGCTTTTTCGCCGTTAACGGCCTGTATATGCTTCATTTCCCTTATGGTGTTAAGGGTATCGCAGGTCATTTTATCTTCCTCATCTGGGCAACGGAAATCGCCCTCGTTAAACTGAATGTTTTCCAGTTTGGCAAGCTCATCCATAGCGTCGTAACCAGATGGTATGCCGGTATGTAAACCTGGCTGGGCAGTGCCATAATTGAACACCTTGCGTAAAACACGGCTGTCCTGCCTTATATCCAACGTTGCAAAATAACAGCCGAATAGCTGGATCTTCCTTATCAGATCATCTACAACGTCAATAAATAAGCTGTCGTGGTCTTTAATTAATGTCTCCTTGATGGATTGCAGCAAAGAAAGCATCTCGTCCTGTAAATCCTCAGGCTCTGCCTTGCTGTTTGCATTATTGTAAATCATGTCTTCCAGCTTGGCCATCGTTGCTTCCACACCTCTAAAGGTAATGCGGCGTTTTAAAACCCTAAAGTCACGGTAATAGCACCTGAAAATCCTTTGCCTTAAAAAACTTGCTACCTCCTTAGTTGCTTCTGTGGTAACGTTAGGATTACCATCCCTGTCGCCGCCCGGCCAGAAACCTAATTCAAGCATTTGCCCTTTACGGTTTGGTGCCAGGTCAAACTCTTCTTCCAATTTTGACTGGATACCTGAAACAGCATGATAAAAAATGTTTTCAAGGAACCATGCCAAACTGATGGCCTCATCAACCGGTGTTGGGGATGTTTTATTAAAAAATGGTGTTTTGCCTAATTGCTGCAGCAATACATCAATAGTATTAATATCATTGATTTTTAAGGCCTCTATCAGGTCGGTCATAATACCGAGTACCGTACCAGGATAAAACTGGGTAGGATGGGCGGTTAGAACCAAACGCAACGAAAAATCATTTAGCTTTTCGCTGATACGTTTACGTACATCTTCACTCAAACCTGCTTGTTGAAAAAGGCTTTGCAAGGTGCCGACATCTTCCGCACGACCCAGTTTATTAAAAGATGAATCTTCTATAGCATCAAATAATACAACCTGCCTTTCTATGTATTGAATAAAACGGAATAAACGGTTTATCTGTTCCTGGTGATCGATATCCGGTGCGTATTTCTTAAAAAAAGATTTGATGATCTCTGTTGGCGATACCTCGTTATTTACTTTCTTTTCGCAATGAGAACTGAAAAAGGGCAGCAAAATGCCGGTGTCTTTTACCTGGTAAAAAGGCAGTGTTTGAAATAAACTGTTATACAACTCAAAACGGGTAACAACTTCTGTATTAAAAGCTGTTTCTCTTTGGCTGAGTTTTAACATTGATGGCATATGAACTATAATTGAAGATGAAAAATAACTTTATTATAATTGGGTATAATAGCCTTTAAAGGCTTTGTTTAAAAGCGTGAATTTAGTTACCAAAAAATTAAAATCGCAAAAAAAATGAGTACTTTATAATGACGGTATGTAATTAATATAAATATCGTTAAAAAAGACCGTTTGTATTTTAATTATCAAAATTTTGTTATCGAAATATCGCCGAAAAAAACATATATCGAATTGATTATGTTTTGGGGTATCTGCTGTAATTTAGTCGTGATATTTTAATCACCCTGCATCGTAATAAAAAACTGCTAAAAAGACAATGAAAATTAATACCAGGGAGATAAAAACGTTTTTTTACAGCCAGTACTTTTCGGATGGTTTAAGGATTTCTGTAGGCATTCTGCTGCCCTCGCTTGTACTTGCCCAGTTTAACAATTTCAATACGGGCCTTACCTTGTCATTAGGAGCCTTATGCATATCTACTATAGATAATCCCGGCCCGGCCACTTATAAGCGTAACGCTATGGCCGTAGGTAATCTTTGCCTTTTCCTGGTTTCGGCAATTACTGGTTTTGCACGCCTCAATGTTGTTACCCTGGGGATAGAGATCACGCTGTTTTCCTTCCTGTTTTCCATGTTCACGGTTTACGGTAACCGCGCTGCATCTGTAGGAACATCTGCACTTTTAGCTATGATCTTTATGATGGACAAGCAGGCCAAGCCGAACGAAGTACTGATGCTGAGCGCTACCATTTTATCGGGCGGGTTATGGTACATGCTTTTCAGCCTTGTATTTTTTGGAATAAGGCCTTACCGTGCCGCCCAGCAGATTTTGGGTGAAAACATAAGTGACATAGCTGTTTTTTTGAGAATTAAGGCTGAGTTTTACAAGCCGGGTACCGATATAGACGAAAATTACCGTAAGCTGGTATCTCAGCAAATAAAAGTAAGCCAGCATCAGGATGCCGTTAGGGAGATGCTCTTTAAAAGCCGGCTCATGGTAAAGGAGTCGACCAGTGCAAGCCGGATCCTGGTTTTAACATTTGTAGACCTGGTGGATATGTTTGAGCAAATTATGGCCACCCATTATGATTACGGTCATATTATGCAGCAATTTGAGTCGACCGGGATTATGAGTGATATTGCCGACATTATTATGCGCATGGCAGGCGAAGTTGATAATATCGCTTACATGGTGCTTACGAATAACCGCATCAGGCATAAAATTGGCTTTGACTCCATGCTAGAGGACCTGAAAACCAAGATTGATGAGATACGCAATAATGACCAGGCTGCCAGTAACATTGCGCTAAAAAAAATACTCATTAACCTGCGCGATCTTAACGACCGCATAAAAAGTATCAGTGATTATTATACATCCAAATCATCAAACGCGCTGATAAAACAAAGTATTAACGAAGAGTATTCGCAGTTTGTATCACGGCAGGACTATGCGCCGCATGTATTCTTTGACAATTTTACATTTAATTCTGCTGCGTTTAAACATGCTTTAAGGGTAGCGTTGGTTTGTCTCATCGGCTTTGTTACGGCCAAGCTTATTGCGTTAGGGCACCATAGTTACTGGGTGCTGCTAACTATTATTGTAATTCTGAAACCTGGCTATAGCCTCTCTAAACAACGCAATTATCAACGATTGATAGGTACCATCTGCGGAGGAATAGCAGGGATAATTATATTGCTGTTTGTACCTGATAAAGATTTAGAGTTTATTATTCTGGTGGTTTTAATGATAGGTACCTATAGTTTTTTAAGAGTTAACTATGTAGTAAGCGTGCTTTTTATGACGCCGTATGTGCTTATATTGTTTAAGTTTTTAGGAGTTGGTTTTGTTGTAAAAGAACGTATAATAGATACGGCTATTGGATCGGGAATTGCATTTATAGCCAGTTATCTTATTTTCCCAAGCTGGGAGTTTGAACAAATCCAATCGAACCTTGCCGATGTTATTTATGCAAATTTAAATTACCTGGTAAAAATTGCCGAAGGTATCTCGGGTATAGAAATAAATAACCTTGCATACAAACTTGCCAGGAAAGATGTTTTTGTAAAGTCTGCCAACCTATCTGCTGCCTTTGAGCGAATGACTTCAGAACCTAAAAGCAAGCAGCGAAAAGTTAAGGATGTACATAAATTTGTTGTACTAAACCATATTTTGTCATCATACATTGCTACCATCGCATCAAACGTAGGCTCAGGCGTTTTATTAAGATCGGCAAATGAAAATATGCGGCTAATAAAACGCAGCATAGCGGTACTTAACGATTCCAATAAACGCCTTAACGGAAAAACAGTAGAATTTACGTCATCACCCAAAACACTTCAGCCTGGTAATGATAACAGCACCGGCAACAATGACGATGTATTGCTTAAAGAGCAGTTTGGTTTTATTAATAAAATTAGCAACGATGTTGCCAGGGTAACCCAGCAAATTGTAGCAGATTAGAGGTTTACTTACAATAATTCTGTTGCGAGGTTTGCCAATTCGCTGCGTTCGCCTTTTTGAAGGGTGATGTGGGCATAAAGCGGGTGGCTCTTCGCTTTGTCAATAAGATAACTTAATCCATTACTTTCGGCATCCAGGTAGGGGGTATCTATCTGGTAAATATCTCCTGTAAAAACAAATTTGCTATTCTCGCCGGCACGCGATATAATGGTCTTAACTTCGTGCGGAGTGAGGTTTTGAGCTTCGTCTACAATAAAGAAGATTTTACTTAAGGTACGCCCTCTTATAAACGCCAGGGGGGCAATAGAAATTTTATCGTTTACCACTAGTTCATCAATTTTGGCAAGCATTTTATCGTCGCTTGCAAATTGCTCTTTAATGAATTTAAGATTATCCCAGATGGGGGCCATGTAAGGGTCTATCTTCGACTTAACATCGCCGGGTAAAAAGCCGATATCCTTGTTGCTTAGCGGAACAATAGGGCGGGTAACAAAAATCTGCCTGTAGTATTTGCGCTGTTCCAAAGCACTGGCCAGTGCCAGTAGTGTTTTACCTGTACCTGCATTGCCCTGTATACTAACCAGCTTTATATCCGGATGCAGCAGCGCGTGTATGGCAAATGATTGTTCTAAATTCCTTGGAGATATATTGAAAACCGGCTGCTCGGCAATTTTCTCCAGCTGCTGCTTTTGTGAATTGTAAAAAGCTGATACTGATGTCTTTTTACTGTTAAGCGTATAAAAATGATTGATACCGCTGGTTTGTAATTCAAAGGTGCCGGAGGTAAGCGTGTCGGTTTTATTTATCTGGCTGATGAGTTTTTCAGGTATTTTATCAATGGTAGATTCGCCGGTATAAAGTTCATCCAGGTTTTTAATTTTGCCGGTTTCGTAATCTTCCGCGTGCAGATCAAGGGCTTTTGCCTTTAAGCGCAGGCAAATATCTTTAGAAACAAGTATTACTTTTTTACCGGGATACTCCTGCTGTAGGCCAAGCGCTGCATTTAAGATATGATGGTCTGTCTTATCAGAACCGAATATCGTAACTGCATTAGCCGTTGCAGCGTTTGCACCCACTATCACTTTAAAATTACCACGGTTTTTGCCATTCAAAGGCTGCCAGTCGTTAATGAGCCGGTTGCGGGACAGGTCATCCATGAGGCGGATAAAACCCCGTGCTTCGAAATTGCGGGTATCATTACCGCTTTTCATATTATCAAGCTCTTCCAATACCTGTATAGGTATTGCAACATCGTGTTCCTGAAAGTTCTCGAAAGCGTTATGATCGTATAGTATTACCGACGTATCTAAAACAAATATTTTTGTTTTTCCATTCGGCTTGTTTCTGCCGTCCTTGCTCATGCAGGGCTAATTTAATATTTTAAACCTTTAAGGAGAAAACTTTTAATTGTAAAAAACTATAAAAAACGAAAACGGAAGCCTCCTCTAACGATTCGACTTCCGTTTCCAAACTTCAGGTTTAACCGTAGTTAATTCTGAAGCATCAAGCTTTTTGTATTTAACCGACCAGATCTTATCATTGTTAAATGCAATCGCAGGTACATCTTTGTTTATGAAGAAAGAATTTACCACTGATATTGCTGAATGCAGATTTTGTAATCAATCCCTACGGGAACTTTCTTTGCCAATATCTTTTAAGCATATATCTCACCTATCCTTGCGGATGCAGTAAGCATCATCTTACAAATAATTGACCTGTTAAGTATCCCTGCGGATGATAACGCAGTCGTTATTCGTGCAAATACAAGTAAAAGCTATTCTGCATAAAACCGAATGCTCATTGTTTGCTAACGCCGATTGCCTCATGGTCATTATCTCTGCCGCTATTCTCCGTAAAGTATTGCAGTTTCCATAATACCTTTTTAATTAAACGCAGTTGTAAATCACTGTCGCAATTTCTTCTACGTTAATTCAGAAACTTCCCCTGATCTTTAGTTCCCCCAAAGGTTCACCCGATTCAGTTTCCATATTCTTAAGGCTGTCAAAGTACTTCGTTCTTGATAAATACAAGTTAGCACTAAAAGGCAATTAGTGTCAAGTGTTTTCTTTGTTTTTTATTAACAGCATACTAACATGTTGTTAACAATGAAAAAGGTATTGATTTATAATTAAATAACTAACAGTTTATGGTTATTTGAAATGTTTATGAACATTAAGCTTATCAACATTTCTTTTATTTTTTTGGATTTATTAAATCACTAAAATTCTTAATACTTAAATTTTAATTAAAAAACATTTGAATATCTTTTAGATGATAAATACGATCCCATTTAAATTGTTAAATCCTTGTTATTGATAAAGAATTGATTTAAATATGTAAAACAATCATAACCAGTCAAACCAATTTAATGAAACGCAGCTATTACATCGTAACATTAATAATGCTTACGTTTTTTGTTATTTCTTTTATCACCAATATCATAGGGCCGCTTTCGCCGGAGTTTATTAAGGATTTTAAATTGAGCGATCTGCTCGCCGGTATTTTACCTTTTGCTTTTTTTATTGCTTATGGGGTAATGTCTATCCCATCGAGCATGCTGGTGCAAAAGTATAATGAGAAAGTGATCATGACAGCTGCCTTTGTTGTTGCTTTTTTAGGTTCGCTGTTACTGGCTATACAACCTAATTACCTCACAGCGCTTTTGTCCCTATTCTTAATTGGATGCGGCATGGCTATGCTACAAGTAGTAATTAATCCGCTACTGCGTACATCGGGAGGGGAAGAAAATTATGCGTTTACATCTGTGCTTGCTCAATTAATTTTTGGTGCTGCATCGTTCATCAGTCCTTTGGTTTACTCATACATGGTTTTAAACCTCGGCAATAAAACCCGCACCGGCTTATTTGCCATGCTGCAGCCACTGGTACCGGCAAACATGCCCTGGATTTCCCTTTACTGGTTGTTCGCGGTTATCTGCCTGTTGATGTTCGTAATCTTAATGGTTTCCAGGTTCCCGAAAGTTGAGCTTGCAAATGATGAAAAAGCCGGCCCGTGGAAAACGCATGTGCAGTTATTTAAAAAACCGGTGGTAATTTTATATTTCATAGCGCTGTTCTGCTACGTAGGTACGGAGCAGGGAGTATCTTACTGGATGTCGCAATTTTTGTTTGAGTATCATAAATTCGATCCTCAGATAACAGGCGCAAACGCAGTATCCTATTTCTGGGGCTTGATGACAGCCGGGGGGATTTTAGGATTGTTCCTTTTAAAAGTAATGGACAGCCGTAAACTACTCATCATATTTACCGGCATAGCAATTATTGCGTTAAGCTTCGCACTGTTTGGCAGCGCTACTGTTTCTCTTTACGCGTTTCCTGTAGTCGGCTTTTTCATGTCGGTTATGTACCCAATCATATTTTCACTCGCACTAAGTTCCATCGATGAGCATCACGGTTCATTTGCCGGTATTTTGGTGACCGGTATAATAGGAGGGGCCGTTATTCAACTTTTTATAGGGGCTTTAGGCAATATGTTCGGCTTACGTGGCGGTATGCTTTTCTTATACATTACCATGGGATATATGCTGAGCATAGGCTTCTGGGCTAAGCCGCTGATTACAAACAAAACTATTTTTAACGATAAAGAGTAAAGCTGTAAACTTTATGGAAAGTATACAAATAATAGGGATCGATTTAGGCGCTACCAATATACGCGGGGCTGTGATTAGAGAAAAAGAAGCATCCAAAATTAAATCCCGCAGGATCAATACCATCGGAACCGAGCAGCAGGTATTAGAGGATGTGTTTTTTATTATCGACTCGCTTATTAATGATGACGTAAAATCAATAGGCATTGGTGTGCCAAGCGTGGTAGATGTGGAGGAAGGCATTGTGTATGATGTGCAGCATATACCATCATGGAAGGAGGTACACCTGAAACAGATCTTAGAAGCTAAATACAAAATCCCTGTATTTGTAAACAACGATGCCAACTGCTTTGCACTGGGCGAACTTTATTTTGGAAAAGGACACGGAAATAAGGATTTGGTTGGCCTAACTATTGGTACCGGGTTGGGTGCCGGGATTATTATAAACGGTCATTTGTACGCCGGCCCAAATTGCGGGGCCGGTGAATTCGGAATGGCCGATTACCTGGAACACAACTATGAATACTATTGCAGCGGTTCTTTCTTCAGTAATGTATATGGACTTAACGGACAGGATGTTTTTACGAATGCAAAAAAAGGTGATGACCAGGCTTTGAAACTATACAATGAATTAGGTGTACACCTGGGGAATGCTATTAAACTGGTTATGTATTGTTACGATCCTGAATTGATTATTTTAGGCGGATCGGTACAACAAGCTTACAGCTATTTTGAGCAGAGCATGTGGGAACGCATCCGTACGTTTGGTTATACAAAAAGCATAGAACGGTTAAAAATCGAAACATCGTCACTGGAGAACAGCGGCATTCTGGGTGCGGCAGCTTTGTATCTCGATTCGGTTAATTAACCGGCAATTATTGCTTACGCTGCGCTTTCTCCCAAATTGCGCTTTGCTTTTTGGTGAAGTAACGGATAATGCCCATCAATACCGCATAATTCATTACGCAAAAATAATAGGGGATAAACAGTGCCTTGATACGGATCTGCCGTTTTTCCATTACAAAGCCCCAAAAAGCAAGCGAGTAAAAAATTATCTGTGCAATAAAGATCAAAAGGAAAAACGTTTCGTTTGGTTGAAATGCGATTACAGCATTCAGTATCAAACAAAGTATTAATAAGAAAGGTGTAACCGTCCACCTCAATACACGATGGCTTACATATTGAAACGACAATACTGGGTATTTGAAAGGATTAAACAGGCGCTTTAATCTTAAAATAGATTGTATCCCACCTGCCGCAATCCTGATCTTTCTTTTTAATTCTTCTGACACATTTTCTGAAGCGGTTTCCACGGCATAGGCTTCTGGTTCATAAACTATTCGATAACCTTTTGCCGCAATCAGCATCGAGATCATAAAATCATCCAGAACGGTATCAGGCTGTACATTCTCGTAAAGCGAGCGGCGTACGCTAAATAATTCGCCTGCGGCACCTACAACAGAGTAAAGTTCAGAATCCCACTTTTTTAACGCCGATTCATATTTCCAGTAAAAGCCTTCACCGGCGGCGCTTGCATCAGCATTTTCATCCATTTGTACCCTTTTTTCGCCCGCCACGGCACCAACGGTAGGGTCGGCATAATGCCTGCAAATATTTATAAGCGCATCTTTATTAAGAAAGGTATTAGCATCGGTAAAAACTGCTACCGAAGTTCTTACATGATCCATTGCTCTATGAACGGCGGCTATCTTGCCACCACGTGCAGGTTGATGCAATAATTGAATAGCCTGAAAACCACGAATTATATCCGGGGTTTTATCCGTAGACCCATCTGTGATAAAAAGCAATTTTAGCTTGCCTGCAGGATAATTTAATTGCAGGCAGTTGGCAATTTTTTCTGTGATAAAATGCTCTTCATTATAAGCCGCCACTACCAGCGTACATTCGGGCAGGCCATCGCTGGTGGCAAATGGAATTACAGGTTTTCCTTTGATAGCTCTTTTTATTTTTATTAAAAAATAAAGAAAGATGCCATACCCGGCAAACGTGTAAAAAACTATGAATAAGCTTAACCAGAAAATTATCTTCATGAAATAGTATTAATAGGGTAGCCCAAATTTTTGCTGTTTTTATTATGGGTTAAATTCCACCACAAAGCTTTTATCAGCGCCGGGATGAATGCGTAATTTTTTGCTTTTATATAAGAAACCAGGTTACGCGGCATTACAAGAAAAATGAAATACGGGTAAAAAACCAGTTTATTGAATAGTGGTGCATTCCTGCGGATAAATAGTATCCGGTTACGGTTCATAAAATACTCCTTTAACCTGCTTTTTTTACCAACGGAAACCGACTCTTTATGAAAAATTACAGCATCTGTACAAATCCAGGCCTCGAAACCCGCACGTTTAATATGTTCGCACCAGTCTACCTCCTCGTAATAAAGGAAGAAGTTTTCGCTCATTGTTCCGGCTTTTACAATAGCGGTTTTTCTCACCATCATTGAAGCACCGTGGCAATATGCAGTAGGAGCAATGATGCCATCATATTGGCCGTTATCCCTTTCACGTAAGCCAATGCAGCTGTTACGGCAGGTATAGTAATTCATAGGCGTATAACCTGCATATTGGATAAGGTTTTTATCGCTGTAATATTTGATCTTGGGCGATACCATTCCAACGGTTGGATTTAGATCCAATACATCAGCAAGCTTTTCTACAAGCGTTGGCGTAAATTCTGTGTCGTTGTTTACAAAAAACAGGTAATCGCCTGTTGCCTGTTGTATGCCAAGATTATTGCCGCCTGCAAAGCCAAGGTTTTGCTCAGACCTGATAAATTTTACAGACGGATAGTTCTTTTGCCATTCGGTAGGGAGGTCTTTACGGCTTCCATTGTCCACTACAATTAACTCAAGATTATCGTAAGTTCCGGGTATGGACTTCAATAATTCTTCGGTAACAAGCGGCTGGTTAAAGTTTACCGTAATTACAGATACCTTTTTCATTTGGTTTCTGCCACCCTGTCAAGGCATTGCTGCAGCACCACCGCAAATTCTTTATCGTTAGGTGGGGCAAAAATAGTATTGTGTTCGCCCGGAATTTCATGAACGTTCACGCCTTTCAGAGCAAATTCGCGCCAGCCCAGGAATTTGAAATCGTCAATATAAAAGGTTTTCTTTTTTGCCTTAAACAGGTCAACCACAATGTTAAGCGGCTTTAAAATGTAGTTGCGTTTAGCCTTTGCACTTGCCTCGTCGATCTCGTTATCATAAGCAAAAAATCCTTCCCGTTTTTCTTCTTTGCCCGGGAATAGTTTCCAATACAAGCGAATAATTTTACGCTTCATAATAAGCGACTTATATTCAACTGTTCTTTTAGGGTCTTCTGCCAGCAGCACAAAGCTAAAAAGGAAGTGCATGCAATAAAGCCTGATATTTTTTAAGACTCGTTTCCAGGCAGGAAGTACAATATCTGTCTGATCGGCATAGGTATCAAATACAGCCAAAACCTTTACATCTTTACCCATGGCAATCATTTGGTGAGCCATTTCATAAGCTATAGTACCCCCGAGCGAATAACCTGCCAGGGCATAGGGTCCATTCGGATTTTGATTAAGTATTTCGGCAATATAGTTTGCTGCAATTTCTTCCATCACATCAAGCGGTTCGTCTATGCCATTAAGGCCCCTTGCTTGTAAACCGTAAACAGGCTGCTCTTCGTCCATATTCATGGCGAGTGCATTAAATAATAATACGTTTAAGCCTGCGCCATGTACAATATATAGCGGCATTTTCGAGCCATTTGGCTTTATAGGAACTAAAGACTCCCAGGTTATGGACTTAGAATCCATATTGAGCCGCAACGCCAGTTTTTCTATGGTAGAATGCTCAAATAAAGTAGCCAGTGGTAAACGTTTACCGGTTTGCTTCTCTATTTTAGCCATTATCTGAACCGCTATTAACGAGCGGCCTCCCAGGGCAAAGAAATTATCAAAAATGCTGATCTTTTCAATCCCCATAGATTCCTGCCAAATCTCTGCTATCTGTTTTTCAATATCGGTACGCGGTGCAACGTATTCGCCACTGCGGTTAAATACGCTTAGATCGGGTTTTGGTAATGCCTTTCTGTCAATTTTGCCATTTGGTGTAATAGGTATTACTTCCATCGGTACAAAATCGTCCGGAACCATATATTCAGGCAATTTGGCAAGTAACGCCTTTTGCCAGCCTTCTATCAGGCTTTTAAAATCGGCCTGTGCAGCTGTATCCGCCACAACTATATAAGCTACCAAACGAGGGTCGCCGGGCATATCATCTCTTGCAATAACAACGGCCTGTTTAACGTCGTCCTGCTTTACAAGCGTATTTTCTATTTCTTCCAGTTCTATGCGATAACCGCGCACTTTAACCTGGTGGTCTATACGGCCAAGGCACTGTATGTCGCCATTTGGCTGATATTTACCTAAATCGCCCGAGCGATACATTTTTGCACCAGGCAAAGCGCTAAATTTATCGTCTATAAACTTTTCTGCATTCAGCTCGGGCCGGTTCAGATAACCTGCGGCTACGCCATCACCGGCAATATAAATTTCACCTATGGAACCGTTTGTGAGATTATTCAGTTTCTCGTCAAGGATGTAGATCTGGGTGTTATCCAGCGGCTTACCAATGGTTATGTTTTCCTCGCTTTTAACAAGTTTTAGTGTAGAGTAAATGGTTGTTTCGGTAGGGCCGTACATATTCCATAACTCGTTTGTGCGCCATATTAATTTTTCTGCAAGGTCTTTTGCAAGTGCTTCGCCACCGCAAATAATCTTTAACGGAAGGTGTTCATCCCAGCCGGCTTCTATCATCATGCGCCAGGTATAAGGCGTGGCCTGCATAATGCTTACCTTTTCGGCTTTAACAAGATCCAGCAGCACGCGGCCGTCTTTTGCGTTTGCAGAACTGGTAATAATTAATTTAGACCCGCTGATGAGCGGCATATAAATATCAAGCCCGGCAATATCAAAAGATATGGTGGTTATAGCCAGCGTAACATCGTTCTCTGTAAAGGCAGGTTGTTTTTGAACACTTAAAAGCAGGTTCACCAGGTTGAAATGGCGTATTTGTACTCCCTTTGGTTTACCCGTAGAACCTGATGTATAAAGAATGTAAGCAAGATCGGTGCTGTTAACTTTAGGTGTCGGTTCATCGGCAGTATAATCGCCAAATTTTAACCAGGCATCTTCTATCAACACTTCTTTCGCGTTAGCGCTGAAATGGTTATGATATTTAGTAGCTGTTAAAAGAATTTTGGCTGATGAATCCTCCAGCATAAATTCTATCCTATCTTTCGGATATTCCGGATCAAGCGGTACGTAAGCAGCACCCGATTTAAGAATTGCCAGCAACGAAATGATCATTTCAGGTGAGCGATCTAATGCCAAACCTACTACATCACTGGCTTTAATACCGTTATCAATCAATACTTTAGCAAGTTTATTAGAACTTTCGTATAATTCGCGGTAAGTTAAATCGCGGTCAAAGAAACGAACGGCAACCTTATCCAGGTATTTTTTAGCGCACTCATTTAAAAAGTACGGCAAAACTTTATCTTTTGGATAATCTGCAGAAGTGTTGTTTAAGCTATCTTTATCTAAAATCTGTGCAGAACTCATGCTTATCGTCTCTTTTTTAATTTACTTAACAAATATAAATTAAGCCGTTTTGGTAACAAACTCATTACAATTAAACGTATTATTCCGCATTATGGATGTGCGGCGTATGAATAAATTTTTTGTTTGCGCCTTTTAACTTAAATAAAAGCATCAGCATTGTAAAAAATATAAGCGGAATGCGTACAAGGGCTCCAAAAAACTTTCCATTATAAAATTCAGATGGTATGGCTATAATGATACCTACATAGCATAATATGGTGGCTATAAGCCACAGATGCCAGTCGGGCCCAATGCCCGGTGTAAGCAGCGCAATAACCAACATAAAAGGCATTAAGCCAAGCATTAAAATGCGCGGTAAAATTGCAGTTTGGTATATCTCATTAAAATAATCAAAGTTGCCATGCCTGAAAAGTTCTCCAAACCCTGTTTTACCGTAAGTTTTAAGCAAATTAAACTGAGCCGATAACCAGCGGCGGCGCTGTTTTTTAAAAATCTCAGGATTGCTTACCTTTTCGTCATAGATAATTGCATCTTCTGCATAAGCTACGCCGATTTTGTTACGGGTAAGTTTTAAGCCCATTTCTTTATCAAAGCCGCCTACAGCATCTATCTGCATCATCACATCTTTAAATAGCCGGTATTCAAGTGCCATACCGGAACCGATTATAGCAGCAGAAAGATTAAACACCCGCTGCGACTTACGGAAAATGTGATTATTAACTTCCTCGCTTATAGCATCGAGTATTGCAATAGACGTGTTTGTGTTTTTTGCCATCCGGTGCCCCTGTACTACTTTTTCACCTGCCTGCAGGTAATCATTTATGCGATACAGGTAATCTGGTGCAGCAATATTATCTATATCGAAAACTACTGCGGCATCAAAACCATCTGCTGTATTGGCTATGGCTTTGTGCAAGGCCTTTGATTTGGTACTGCTTTCAAAAACCACCTCCAAAACCTGTAATGGCATCTGTTTTAGTTTAGCAACGGTTTCGGGCTTTAATGAATCTGCTATAACACAAATATGAAATTTATCTTTAGGGTAATCGATTGTTAATGCACTCGCTGCTGAATTAAGAATGATCTTATCTTCTTTATAAGAGCAGATGTACACCACAAATTTTGCCAGCTTATTACTTTGCGGCGGAACGGTAACCTTTATCAGTTTACCGGATACCGAAAAAATAAACAGGTACAAACTGTATACACCCAGGTAAATGAAAATGGCGCTTGTAATTATTGCGGCTATAATCCTTATTATTTCCATATTAATTTCTTTATACGGGGGCCGTTAAAGTATTGTTGTTTTATGCTACGGTCAATTATTTACGGAAATTTGCTTGTCAAAGTTGGTTTTAAGCAACTCTTTAATTTCGACAATTCTATGTTCCCAGGTATTTTCAGCTGCTACAGCCAACCGCTTCTGCTGTAACTCAGTCGTATCATTTAACGCATCATCCAGCGCTTTTGAAAATTCTTGTTCAGTGCTGCAATATGCAACGGTATCACCGGTAAATTCTTTCAGGTCTGTATTAAAATCTGTAGAAACAACCGGCCTGCCGGATCCAAGATATTCAAAAAGTTTAAGCGGAAAAATGTTGTTACTTACCTCATCCTTTTTAAAAGGTATTATTGCTACATCAAAACCTTTTAATACCGCTGGCAATTGCTCGTAAGGAACGGGTTTTTTAAAAATAAGATTGTGCGCTTTGTAGTCGTCTTCGCTTAAATAGTAACTATCAACCGGGCCAATTAAAAGAAAGTTCTTTTCAGGATTGCTAACCAGTAGCTTTCTTAACAGATCATAATCTATGCGGCGTTCAATAGCGCCGAAATAACCGATAATAGGTTTCTTTATATGCTGTAAGATGTCGGCAACAGGCAAATCGGGGTTTAAAGCCTTTAAGCTGTGACTAATATTGGCAGCATTTGGGACAAAATAGGAACGTTTATTCAGTAATCCTTTTTTGTTGCTTAACTCTTTGCTGGTAGAGATCACCATATCCACACCTTTAACCAATATATCCTCAGAGATAAGCCCATGCCTTGTTTGGTAAGGCTCTATAATAGGATCTACGCAATGATAAACCGTTAGAGTAGGGTCAATATGATTATGCAGGGTAGGATAGGCAAAATTGTAGGAATTGATATAGATGTATTTGTCAATTTTATGATGTTTTATAACCTTTTTTAATCGCTTGCCTGTAATGCGTTCATTTAATTTAAGGGCCCAGCGATATAGTTTCCCCTCCGGCAACATATTAATAGATGGTACCGGCGGGGTAATAACTATTTTAAGATTCGGGTTTTCCGTATCGATCAGGCTGTCTTCGGGCGAAAAGAAATGCTTTTTCCTAACATTGAATCCGGGCGTATTTCTGAATTGGAAATAGTCGCGCCAGGTATACGGGCGATCAACGTAATAAACCTTGTTATCTTTTGCCAGCAGCTTAGCCATAGTGTAAATGGTCGATTCCAGCCGACCATCAAACTGCATTTGCGAAAAGATAATTATATTCTGGTCTTTAAGGCTCATGTAAAAGAATCAGGGTTTATTATTTATCAATAAGCTACAGCTAAGTTATTATTTAGCTGTTAGTTTGGGCGTTTCCCTTTAAACGGGCTGTTAAATTTAAAGCTGCAATTTTTGTTTCCGAAAAACCGAGTATCAATATATCACTGATTTTAAAATCAAGGTTCTTCTTAAGCGCCCAATATCCATAAATGATACCTGCTATAAACGTAAATATTGAAGCTATTGCTATACCGTAAATATTATGGAGAAAATAAATGCCGATAAAATCTCCAACCACATTCACTACCAGCATCAATGTAACCTTAATAAGATTTAATTGCGGCTTATTCAGCATATCCAGCGAGATGCCAAAAAATCTGTCTACCGGCAATAGAATGGCATAAGACATAAAGATCCTGAAGATGTTGGCAGCAGATGTTGACAAGAATTTTTGACCGCCTATGATATCTATTATTAAATCTGCAGCTATAAAGCCTATAATTGCTACAGGTATCAGCAATATGGTTAAAATCCCTGCATATTTTTTCATGATGTAACCCATTGCCGGCTTGTCGCCGTTATGTACAGCAGCAGACATTGCCGGAAGTGCGGTGGCAATAAAACTCCTGAGCGGTATCTCAATTACTTCCATCAACCGCTGCGGCAGGTAATAAATACCAACCACCGAGGCATCGGCAAACATGGCTTTAATAATAAATGTGTCTGAACCGCGCAGCAGGTATGAACTGATTGACGTACCAACGCTGTATTTGCCAAAATTAAGCAACTCTGTAATGCAGGCTTTTGTCTTATACTTTATTGCATTAACCTTTGACCATCCTAATAAAATACAAATAAGGCTGGTGCACATGGCAGATATACCATAAGCGTAAATTACCGCTCTGAAATAAGCCTGATCAATCAGGATTAGGATAATAACGGAAAGAAAAAATGTCCCCTGGCCAATAATCTGAAGGATAAATAAACGGTCGAAACGTTGTTCGGCCTGCAAAACCCAGGACGCCACACCCGATGGCAGCGTACAAAAATAAATGATAGCAAACCATTTGGCTACTAATGTTACAGCCGCGCTGTTTTCAAAAAATACGTAAACTATCAGGCTGACAAGTCCTAATGCCGCAGTTAAAAAAAAGCTTAATATCCAGGTAGAACCTACTACCACCGATGCCCGTTCTTTACTGGCACCTGCGTAAAACTTAATTAGCGGTGTTTGCAAAAAACCGATCCTGAAAAAGTTTGCCAGGGTAAAAATAGTAAGAAATAGGATCCAGTTACCAAAGTCCGGTTCAGAAAGGTTGCGCGCCAGCATTGACACCGTAACCATTCCCACAATAGGCATTACCGCATTGCTGGCAAGTGAAAGCGTATGTTTATTCAATAACTTTTTAAAGATCGCCATTATGCTTTTTGCCAGATACCGGTTTCGAAATTATATTTTTTAACAACCTTCGCAGGGTTACCTACAGCAACGCAATATTCAGGGATGTCTTTTGTTACTACGCTGCCTGCACCTATAATGGTGTGCTTGCCGATAGTTACACCAGCTGTTATCACGCAGTTGGCACCAATCCACACGTTATCGTTAATAGTAATTTGTTTAGTTACTACCTTTTGTACACGTGGGGGTAAGGTTACATCCTCATAGCCGTGGTTGAGGCCAGATACAACTATATTTTGTGCCAGCATTACGTAATTGCCCATAGTAACCGGGCCTATAATAACGTTGCTTAGCCCAATCCCTACATTGTTACCAATAATCACGTCGCCTACGCCGTTATTAACGGTTGCGTAGTCTTCAATGATACTGTTAGATCCGACAGTGAATTTTTTAAAGGGCACTACGTCCATCCTTGATTTAAATCTGATAATTGTGTGTTTGCCTTTTTTATGAAAAAACGGGTTCAGGAAAAGCCTGACCCATAGTCTTGGTCTTGCCTGGCGTCGGGGTATTAACAGCCAATGTACAAATTTTTTTAACTTCGGATTTGATTTTATAGCCGATGACGATAGCATTTGTTACTTTTTAAAATTAACCGGTTGAACTTTTGCTTCTAACGCAGGTGTTTTCTTGCGCTGTTCAAGGTCCAGTCTCATTGTAACGTTTAATATAGCCATAGCCAGGAAAAATAAAATGTTTGATGGGTATTGTACGATAGCTTGCTGCGGATAGTTACCTACATCGAACGCAAAAATTATCATTATCATCGCCAGGCAATAGGACTTAAGCTCAGGGTCTTTTATCAGGTAGTAATAATGTATGCCTTTGTACATAATTACAAAGTTGAAAACGCAAAATAGCAACAAACCTATCCAGCCCATTTCAACAGCTACACGCACATAGCCGCTATCGGGTGGAAACTTTGCCAAGTATGAATTGGGAGCAAAACGCTGCCCCCACACACCTACAGAACCCAAGCCGCCACCAATAGGATGCGAAAGAATGTATGGCTTAATTTTCTCCTGGTTTTTGGCACGTTCATTAAATGATGCGTCTTTTGATGGTTTAAATGCACTCTGAAAACGTGCAAGGGTAGGGTTAGAGGTAGGTACAACGATTAAAAAACCTAAAATAATACCACCGATAATAACTGCTATCAACAATTTTTTATTGAAGTTAAGTATGGTAAGCATAACCATTGCCGCCGGGATAATTACATAGGATGCTCTTGTACCCGAATATAGCATTACCGTGAAAAAGAACACCGCCATAATGCTTAAAATTGTTTTTTGATGCTTTTTTAACGGGCCAAGGGTAAGCGCAATACAAAGCAAGGCTGCGGCCACCATGTTGTATGCGTATACCACAGGGTCGGAGAAAAGCCCCCATTTTCTGAGGTGACCGCCAATAAATAATAAACCAAAACGGGCAGGATCACGGTGAAGCCATTCTGTTTCGAAAGGAAAAAGGCCAAAATGTTCCTGCTGAAAGCCTGCTAAACCGCTGCATAACTCCAGTATAAGCCAAAGCTTTAATACAAAACGCAGGTATTCTTTTGTGCGGATGTGAAACACAAAAATGAAATACATCAGCATGATAAAACCTACAGTACGCACCGTATAAACCCAGGCTAAAATAGATGCAGCACTGGGGTTTATTACTTCGAACAGATTATATGAAATCCATATGATAATAAAGTAGGTGATAGGATTATGGAAATAACTCCAGTCGTGCTCATACTTTTGCCTTACAAAAAAACCGAGAATAAGCAGGTAGGTAAGGGCATCCATTACAAGGCCCAATGGCACATCTTCGGGTAAAAAGCGTGAAAAATAGTTGATAAAAAATGAAACGGAAAGCAGTAAAGCAATCCCAAATTCGGGGCTTAATACGGTGGCTACCGCTGCAGGGAGACCTACAATTAAACAAAGTAATACCGCCCCGGTAACAATACCACCACGGGCAACTACAAAACTGACAAAGAGCGATGCAAGGATTAAAAATACAATAACAACCGGGTTAGAAAACTTTTCATGGATTACTTTTTCCATGAAAGTTTTTCTGCCAACGTTATTTCCTATATGTCCATCAGGCATCTAATTGATATTAAAAAAACAAGATCTTCAAAACCCAAACAAAAATCCCTACAAACGCAACAACAACAGCAACTGTAAGGCATCGCCTTTGCAGTACTGTTAAATCGTTTAAAGGGTCAGACGCGCTATTCTTGTGCTCAATTTTCATCTTTACAAACCAATCAAATCCAAAATTATGAATGCACAAAGTTAATTAACCTAAGCTTAACGCTTATTTTTTTTATGCGAAGCAACCCCAGCTTTGTTAAGCACCCATCCAGCATATTTGTCGCCCAAGTGCTTTAAATAGTCAACATATTCGTTATCAGCGCGCGATATACTTTTATCTCCTTCAAATACCGCAACAGTTTTATTTGCAAATGTAAGCCACTCTTTTGTGTGGTTCAACAAATCGAGCGCAGGCAGATCTATTACAATGATGTCAAACCTTGATTTTAAATCGTTGATGGCGTTGTGGATAGAATTTTCGTCGTTTATTTCCAACAGCGTCACATCTTCGCCTTTGTTACCGAATATGGTTATCTTACTGGCATCGCGTTCTAAAAACGGGGTGGTTTTAAGATAATCCTCAATGTTTATTTTAGGATCAAAAGTATTGCTGATAGTAGGGTTATTAAAGTTACCATCTATAAGCGCAACTCTTTTGTTAATTGCTGCATAAGAATAGGCAAGGCTTACTGCAACTAACGATTTACCTTCGCCGGAACCAATACTGGTAATTGCCAATACTTTATCGCCTCTCAGTTCCTGGTCAATCTCAAATCTTATAGAACGCAGCAACTCTTTAAATTGCTGCATTTTATTGCGGTTTTCTACATCCCAAAGGGTTCTGAGATCTGGCTTAGCTCCTTGTATGGTATTTAATGAACCCAACAAAGGCAGCTGCGTTTTGCTTACTAAATCTGTTGGAGACTTGATATTGTCATCGATATAGAATAATACAAACAATACTAATAAGCATGCAAACAACGCGACAAGTCCGCTTAGTGCAATCAGCAATATTTTTTTAGATGGTTGTGCAACATCAGGCGTAGCCGGTTGAACCTGCATTAATTTTATAGAAAAATTAGATTGCAGATTGGTGTTGTTGTATTTATTAAGCACATCCAGATATTCCTTACTGGCTATATCAATATCAAACTCATATGTTTTGATCTTGGCATCAAAAGGTACCAGGCTGTTAAATTTTTCATTAAGCCTTGTAAGCTCGCCGTTTATGGCTTCTACACTGTAGCGGGCCAGCTCGCGCTGTATTTCAAGATCAAGCCTTTTAGCAACAAGGTTATCCTTAGCAATACGAGGGTCCGTAATGTACTTATCAGAACCATTGTCTATCTGCGCTGAAAGCTGGGATTTTAATGAATCAAGTGCCGGTTTGTACGAAGGATTAAATCCGCTGTGCACATATTGCTCGTTCAGTGTACGTAATTGTTCTTCTGTATTGGTTACGCTTTGGTTTATAAGGCTTATAGACGATTCTATATATCCACGGCTTTTAGGATCAAATTTTGCATCGATAGCTTTTATCGCACCTGCATAAGATGCGGCATCCTTTTCTGCCTCAATCTTTTTATCGGTGTAAGTTAATATCTGTGCAAAAATAGATTTAGACTGTTCATCCAGGTTCAGAATGTTATTTTTAATCTTATACTGCTGAAGCGAATCTTTTTTTGAGTCGAGCGCGGCCTTCTTATCGTGCAATAGTTTGGTTAAAAACTCAACCGCATTTGATTCATTTTTCTTGATGTTGGTAGTATAATAGTCAAGGAATTCTTTACAAAGCGTATTCACTACAAAAGGAGAAAGATCCGGATTTTCTGAAGTGTAGGTGATCGAAATAAAATCGCTGTCACCATCGCGGTTCACATCAAGGTCTTTTCTTATCGAACGCTCATCATATTTCATAGAAATAAGCAATTCGTTCAATCCATTTTCGTCCTTGTCATAAAGAGATAATGGTTCGCCATTCTTTAATTTTTCTCTAAAAACAACAAGTGCATGATCAATAGCAGGCTGGCTCAGGTTTTTAAACTGATGGTTTAATTTTCTGAAAGGCGTTTCACTGCTCAGATCATGGATTATAAGCTGGTAACTTAATTCGTCAATCAGCTTTTTTAGTTTGATGATCTCTGTTAAGTTGCTGAATTCGCGGTTAATTTCATCCGACTGAGCGGCAGGTGCATTATCCTTATCCAGCAAGTGCCTTGAAGCATCTACAATACCAGTAGCAACCTGTGTTGTAGAAACATACTCATCAGGCAGGTTTTTAACAAGAAAGAACGAAGCAACAACAGCTACCAGAACGACAGCTATTATTACAAACTTGTATTTGTTTAAAAGTGAAAAATAAGATGATAGTTCCATTAAATTATTTTATGCTCTCCAGCTTGCCCCCCAGCAATTCCTCTAAATTTGTTTTGGCAGTAAATAAATTCAATTCTGCCTGAACTCTAAATGAGTTTTGGTTATAAAGGTTGGTTAATGCCTCGTTGTATGTTTGAAAAGTTACTTCACCTTTTTGAAAGGTGTGTTTTAATTGGTTAACTGCTGTTGTTGCATCCTGTACGGCGTTTACCCTGCTGCGCAGATCGGCCTGGGCCTCAAGATATGCAAAATAAAAACGTTTCACCTGCGCTTCTAATGACAGGTTGTATTCATTAAGTTGTTCTTCGGCAACTTTTAAAGACTCATGTGCATTGTGAATGGTGTACGGCCTTTCAAAAAGTGAGCCCAGGCTTATAGAAGCGACCAACTGGTAACCGCGGAAAATAGTTGGCTGTGTAATATTGATTGAGCTTTGCGGGCTATAAATATAAGAAGCGGTAAAAGCATCCAGCCAGCCAAAGTTTGACTGATGGTAAGTGCTTTTTGCAATGTTAACCTGGTGTTGTAATAACTTGGTTTGTGGATAGTTTGCTTTAGCTGCCGCTATTAATTTTTCAAGATAAGGATAAGACAGATCTGTAAAAATAGTTTCCTGCGCGAAAATTTTACTTGCTGATACGGAAATTAATAAAGTAATGCAGAGTACTTTAATTTTATAATTCATTTTTTTAAACTTTTTCTTTCTGAAGCAGTGCCGGAAACGTTCTCATCAATATTTTAAGATCAAGCAAGAAAGAGTAATTCTGCGCGTAAAAATTATCAAGTTTTTTTCTTTCCCTTTCAGACATATCCTGCTTGCCTCTTTTAGTGATCTGCCACAAACCGGTCAATCCTGCCGGCCCCAAAAAGCGCATAGACCACTCGTTTGATGTAAGCATTTCTGCTTCGTAAACGGGTAAAGGTCTGTTACCAACCAAAGACATATCGCCTAAAAGAATATTGAATAACTGAGGTAGTTCATCCAGGCTCGAATTTCGCAAAAATTTGCCGAGTTTGGTTACCCGGGGGTCGTCTTTTATTTTAACAAATGCAGCTTTTGCGCCTCCATCTTCGTTTGAATACTGATTTTGTGTGGATAACTCAACAAGCATTTTATCTGCATCTGTACGCATAGATCTGAATTTATAAAACTCAAACACATTGTACCCTGTACCTACACGTTTGCTGCGGTATATAACGGGGCCTTTTGAACCTAATTTTATAGCGATAACGATGGCAAGCATAATAGGGGACAGTACCAAAATTGCACCGCCTGATATTACCAGGTCCATTAATCTTTTGCCTGCAGGAATTTTGTAAGTAGTATCAACCTCCTCAGAAATATCATCCAGCTTAGGCTTTATAAGTTTAAATTTAACCAGAAAATTAAGCCGCTCGTGCAGGTCCGACATCGAGAAAGGATAAATATAAAAGTCATGCACTTTTAGTTGCTTGGCTTTTAATTTTAAACTTTTATCGTTCGATAATGACAGTAAAACAATAATGATCCCGTTAAACATAAAGTTCTTTTTCAGGCGCTCTATCAAGGCAAAGCATTGACCATTTGCATCCACTTCCATCAAGATAATATCCGGGATACTAAGGATGGACTGGTTGCCCAGATACTCTTCCATTTGATCCAGATTATTGCTGAAGTTAACTTTAAAATAAGGAACAAGCTCGGCTGATACCAATTCCTTTAGCGCTGTTCCGGAGTATGCAATGCTGGTGTTTGAGCCGGCATTTTCGTTCCACTCAGTTGCTGTGGGCTGTATCATAAATGTTCAGTACTTGGTTTATTGCAGCTTTTAATGAACTTGGGTTAAACGGCTTTGGCATATAGGCATCTACCTGGAACGGCATTTTACTTACCTGTTCGTCCAGATCATGTGCCGCCGAAAGCATTATAATAGGAATATCGCGATAAAAACCGCTGATCTTTACATTTTTAATGAATGATTGACCGTCAAAATAAGGCATTTGAAGATCTGATATAATCAATTCAGGGACGTTACCATCCTCAAGCCATGAAAATGCATCAATACCGCTGTTTCTTACAACGACATCATAATCTTTTGACAAAATAAAGTTCAAAAGCTTAAGAATGCTAAGATCATCATCAACAATGAGTATTGTTTTTTTCATTAAGTTTGTGTTGCGTCCGTTATTTAACCTCATTACGTAATTGTAGAAGCAAAGGTTTTAAAAACAGTTTTTTTTGACGGTTGAACTAAAGCTTCCGGAATTTCAAATCAATAAAACTTGCAGATGATATCCGCTGTTTGCCTTAAAAATACTTAATTGCTTGTAAAAGGAGCAATTAAATAATAATTATAAAGTACAGATTATGAGTTAAATAGAATACCTTAAAGTAAGCATATGTGTTTTTGACACTTTTAATAATCAAAAATTATGTAAAGGAGCATTAAAAAAAAGAGGCAATGAAAGTTGCGACACTATTGCAATGGATGCAATATGATGGTTGTCTGCCATAAAACTGGTTACAATAACATCCCCGGGCAAAGCGACTATTTTCTTATCGGCAAATTGCTTACCCGATAAACCGGGTATCAATTTCATATCTTCCTCAAGCCCTTTACCAGATGCCTTAGTGATTGCTTCCTTCCTTGTCCAAACAAGGTAAAAGCGATTTATAGAGTCCTTTTCCTTTATAAAAGTAATTTCATCTTTACTGAAGTTATCGTCAAGCACTTCGTTAAAGTTAAAGTTGTTATTGATCATTTCTACATCTGCTCCGAGTTCTGTTTGGGCAACGGCGATGATAAGGCAATTGCCGGAATGTGAAATGTTAAAATTTATACCTGGCTGATCTGTTATAAATGGCTTGTTGGTTGCTGTTAAACCAAATTTGATGTTTTGCGCGGGGCACTTTAGATAAGCGGCAATAATTTTTCTAAGTGCTGCCCTGTATATGATCGCTTTCTTTTTATCTGTTTCACGGTAATAGCGCTCGGCCCGTTTTATTTCTTCTGGTTGCAAAAGCCGGGTAAGCTCATCGAGCAGGCTGAAGCTCTCTTCAACGTCGACTTTCCATATGTGTACGCCGCCGTTAAAAATAAAATTGCACTGGCTTTTATCAAGCCATGAAACATCGTTCAAAAATGTATTTTGTATGTTAACCAGATCCATATTTACCTAATACCTGCAAATATAAGTCTGGTGTTGAATGGCTAAATTATTTTGCGGCATTATTAAGGCAATCCTGCAGTACCTTTGCAAAAATTTTATCATTAGGTTCCTGGAAAATAGTATTATGCTCGCCGGGTATCTTATGAATATTTACACCTTTAAGAGCATAAGGTTTCCAACCAAGATATTCAAAGTCGTCCATGTAAAAGGTACGATGTTCTGCTCTAAAAACTTCTACTGTTACATCCTGCGGTTTAAGCTGGTAAAACTTTTCGGCTTCCATATTCATCTCGTCTATCTTGTTGGAATAGCCGAAAAAGCCAACCTGGTTTTGTTGCTTTTTCCCGTTTTTAACGCGCCACCAGTTACGAATGATCTTGCGTTTAAGAGAACGGGCCCTGTCTTGCATTCCTTTTAAGCCGTTTTCAAACTTAAAGGCATATATTATTTTGTCCTTAAAAAAACGGGCTTTCTTATAAGCTTTAATAAGCGGGGCATCAAAATGTGGCGAACGGTACGCATAGGTATCAAACATGGCCAGCATTTTCACTTCTTTGCCCATTGCTTTAAACTGGCGTGCCATTTCATAAGCTATTATGCCCCCAAATGAATATCCTGCAAGCGCATAGGGGCCATCAGGATTTTGCTTCATAATGGATTGGATATAATACTCAGCAATGTCTTCAATTCTGTTTAAAGGCTCATCAATACCGTTAAGCCCTTTGGCCTGTAAACCATAAACAGGCTGATCGGTATCCATGTTCTGGGCGAGCGTATTGAATAACAATACGTTTAAACCTGCCCCGTGAACCATATAAAGCGGCATTTTGTTACCGCCCTTTTTAATAAGTACCAGTGAATCCCAAGTTACCGATTCAGCATCTTCATTTAACAGGCGGGATAGTTTCTCTACCGTCGAATTTTCAAACAATGCAGCAAGCGGAAGCCGAATACCCGTTTCTTTCTCAATACGCGTCATTACCTGCACCGCAATTAAAGAGTGGCCGCCCAGCTCAAAGAAGTTATCACGAGTGCTAACCTGTTTTAGGCCCAGATACTCTTCCCAAATACCTGCTACCAGCTTTTCATTGTCTGTTTGTGGCGCAATGTATTCGTTGGTTTCTTCGGCAGTTTCGGTTAAATTATGTTTCGCAAGTTCTTTTTTATCAATTTTGCCATTTGGCGTTAGCGGCATGGATGGCACCATTACAAAATTATCCGGTACCATATAATCGGGCAAGGAAGCTTTCAGGTTTTCTTTCCACTCGCTTATTTGCTTAGCTGTAAAAGCCGATTCATCTGCAAAACCGGTTACAACAAAAGCAACCAATTTGTTAACGCCGTTTTTATCGGGTTTAGCTATTACAACCGCTTCGTTTATGTTACTTTCTTTCGCCAGCTGGAATTCTATTTCGCCGGTCTCAATCCTGTAACCTCTTATTTTTACCTGTGCATCTATCCGGCCAAGGCACTCAATTTCGCCATTGGGCATAAACCTGCCAAGGTCGCCGGTACGGTACATTCGCGCACCTTCAATATTGCTGAACGGATCTGCTACAAATTTTTCTGCAGTAAGCTCGGCACGGTTTAAATAGCCCGCTGCAACACCATCACCACCTATATATATTTCGCCTGCTGCACCCGGCGTAAGCGGTTTAAGGAAATCATCAAGTATGTAAACAGATGTATTGTTTATTGGCCTGCCGATAGAAATTACTTTGTCATCCTTTTCAAGTTTTTTAACTGTAGACCATATGGTGGTTTCAGTAGGCCCATAAACATTCCATAAGGACGATGCTGTATCCAACAACCTGTTCGCAAGGTCTATTGGTAATGCCTCGCCACCGCAAATTACTTTTACTGGGGTAGTTTTATCCCATCCGGCTTCGAGCATTATGCGCCAGGTATAGGGCGTGGCCTGCATTACCGTAATGTTTTCCTGCTTAATAATATCTAATAAAGCGCGGCCATCTTTTGCTGAAGCCGTGTCGGCAATTACAATTTCGGCGCCGGTGATAAGTGGTAAAAAGAGCTCAAGCCCGGCAATATCAAAACTGATTGTTGTTACTGCAAGCAACTTATCACCAGCTGTTAAACCCGGTTCTTTTTGCATGCTTACCAAAAAGTTTACAAGATTGTAATGCGCAATCTGAACCCCTTTAGGCATGCCGGTTGAGCCGGATGTGTATAAGATATAAGCAAGATCATTTGGAGTAGATACAGTTTCCGGCTCTGATGAAGGATAATTTTTGAGTGAAGTCCAGATCTCGTCCAGGTTCAGTTCCCTTGCTTTAGATTCGTAACGGCCGCTGTACTTTTTAGAAGTAAGCAATAGAACCGCCGCCGAATCTTCTATCATATAATTGATACGATTGAGCGGGAACTGCGGATCGAGCGGGATATAGGCTGCACCAGTCTTTATAATAGCCAGCATGGTGATCACCATCTCTATCGATCTGTCAATTGAGAAGGCAACCTTGTCCCCACGTTTTACGCCATTTTCTGCCAGTACAGCAGCAAGGCGGTTAGCCTGCTCGTTTAACTCTTTATAGCTTATCTTAGATTTGCCGAAAGTAATAGCTGTTTTCTCCGGAGTTTTAGCTGCCTGCCCGCTTATGAGATTATGAAGCGGTTGTTTGGGATAACCTGCTGCGGTATCGTTCCAGCTATTTAATTGTTTTAATAATTCACCCGTATGTTGGGTTGGAATGTTGCCTAAAAGTATGTTTGGATCTTTTACCAGCTCGTTTAGTAAAAACTCAAAATCATCCATCATTTTTTCAATGGTAGATGATTTGAATAACTGCGTATTATAAGACCACTCGAGGGTTGGCGCCTCTTCATGGCCTGCAATATTTATGAATATCTCAAAATTTTCGTATTCGCGTGGGATGCTGGACAAGTGATGTTCAATGCCATAAAACTCCACATCATTATCCAAGCCCATGTCTATGTTAAACATAACAGGCACAAGCGGCGGCCTGGACGGATCGCGGGCAATATTTAATTTTTTTAATAAACTGCCGAAAGTATATAGTTGATGATCATAGGCATCCAACACCTGCGATTTTCGTTGTTTAAGATAATCTTTAAACGATATGTTGCTTTTCGGGAAACTCCTTAGAGCGAGTAAATTAACGCAGTGCCCAACCAACCTGAAATTTTCAGTTGCCGACTGACCCGCTGCAGGTAAGCCCAATATTATATCGTCCTGGCCGGTCACTTGTTTTAGAAATACCTCAAATGCAGCCATTAGCGTAGTAACAAAGCTGCTGCCATTGGTTTTAGCCAGTTTTTTTATTTCACTGGCCAGCGTTTTATCCATTACCAGATCTAAACGATGGCTTTTGTAAGTACGTAATGTTGGGCGCGAGTAATCGGTAGGCAAATCTAAAAGGTGATTGCTTCCGTTAAACTGATCTACCCAAAATTGCTCCGTCTCTTTGTATTCGGTTGTTGTTTTAAATTCTTCCTGCTGTATTGCGTATTCAGTAAATAGAGGAGCAGGAGGCAGGCTGATATTTCTGTTATTGGTATAAGCAGAGTATAAACTGCTCAGATCCTGCAGAATGATCCCCATTGACCAGCCATCGCAAATAATGTGGTGTGCAACAAAAGTTAAATAATGCTCCTGGTCTGAAACCTTGAAAAGCGAAGTTTTAAATAATGGCCCGTGGATCAGATCGAAAGGGGTGAGGATCGCTTTCTTATTGTATTCGTCAATAAATTGCTTTTGTTCATTAGGAGATATATTTGAAATATCCTGGTAATCAACATCAAGAAAAAATTCCTTGTAAACGCAAATGTTTGCACCATCCGCACTAAAAGTCATGCGTAAGGCCTGGTGCATATTTACAACATCCAAAAGCGCACGCATCATCGCGTTTTTATCCAGGTAGCCGGATAGGAGTAAAGAAGCGGATTCATTGTAAGCGCAATTTGCAGCATCGCCGCCAATTAAGCAGGATGTCCAGATCTCTACCTGCGGTTCTGTTGCGGGGGCAAATAAAACAATCTCAGGGCCGCCAAAAGGATCGAAATCAACTTCTGCAGTAGTGTAGACTACTTTTGAATTTGCTTCCTGCTGTTCCTGGCTTTTAAGTTCAGGTGGGGCAACCGGTTCCGCAAACGGATCAAACTCAACAGGACTGGTATCGTACATCAATAAATCGTTATCCTGATCAATTTTCATTAATTTTCACTTGCAGGTATTTACCCGGATTATTTACATCGCTGATAAACCAGCCAGGGTTTCCATCTTTATCACGTCCAAGCCTTGCACCAGGTACCGGGGCTTCCATAAATGATATAGATTCTTTAGGAGCAGCTACCTGCGGTTTATTAGTTGGAAAAAATCCAGATTCTATCAATTCGTCCACACTTTTACGGAAGGCGCTAATGATCTTATCTACATCATCTTTGGTATGTGCCTCAGTTAAAAAGCAAGGGAAAAGATCCCATATGTGTATGCCTTTGTCGCGCATTAGCGTAAACAGCAATTCGCCATAAGGTAATTCTTCTTTGAATTTTATTTTCCAAAGTGAGCCAAATGATGGCACAAACAGTGGAAGGCTATATTTTTCGGAGGTTGTATTCAATTCTGCGGCCAGGTATTGCGTAAGTGAATTTAAACCTTGTTGCAGTGCGGGGCCCTTGGCTTTCATGTATTCTAAAGATGCTTTTGAGGCAGCAAGCGCCAAGGGATGCCTTACAAAAGTACCGGCAAAATAAGTTACACCTGCTTCAGGCTGTGAGTCATCTCCATACTGCCAGAAACCACCGTCAAGTGCATCCATGCACTCCTTAATACCGGCTATTGCACCTATAGGCATACCGCCCCCAATTACTTTACCATAGGTTCCAAGATCTGCCTTGATGCCGAACATGGCCTGCGCACCACCCGGGTGCATACGGAAACCACTGATCACTTCATCAAAAATAAGTATCGAACCGGAGGCCTTGGTAATCTCACGAACTTTCTTTAAAAACTCTACCGGCTGAAACTCTGGTCTGCGGCTCTGTACCGGTTCTACCAGTACGGCTGCTACTTCATGAGCACGTTCTTTAATAATTTTTAAGGTCTCATCTGTTCCATAGTCAAGGATCAGCATATTTTGCACCACTTCAGGCATAATGCCCGGCGCGGCAGGTATGGTTTTAAGTTTTTTTGTCCCCCTAACAATTACCTCGTCGTTGATGCCGTGGTAAGATCCGCCGAAAGCGATGATCAAGGTGCGGCCTGTTACAGTACGGGCAATACGCATAGCACCTAACACAGCTTCTGATCCTGTATTACATAAGGCAGCACGGTCGAAATTTGTGAACTCGGTTATCAGTTTGCAAACGTCACCTGCAAGTTCATGCTGTGGGCCTATTTCGTATCCGTTCTCTACCTGTTTTAAAACCGCCTGCTTCAAAACATCTGGCTGGTAGCCTAAAAAATTAGAGCCGAAACCGTTTAAGGCATCGATGTATTCGTTACCGTCTATATCCCAAACACGATTTCCTTTTGAACGATTTACCACAAGCGGGTAAACAATCTCTTTGGTTAAAGGCCTGAAACCGCTCACAACGCGAGGGTCGGCCATGTAAGCGCGGTGTTTTTGTGTATATTCCTTACTGCCCTTTGTTTTGCTGTTATAACGAGCGGTGAGGTCGGCAAGGAATGTTTTTTGTTTGTCGCTTAATCCCTGCACTTGTTTTTCGATACGGGCAGTAGCGCCAAATGGTTTTTTTACTTCCACCTGTTCTTCAGGCGTAAGATCGTATTGGATTTTTAAAGTAGCCGCTTGTATTTGCGGCGCTGGTGTTTCTGCCGGTGCAGCAATAGCAGGCGGAGCCACCGGTGCAGTAGCTGCGTTTCCATTTTGCATCATTGCCAGCTGGCTGGCAAGCATTTGGATCTGTTGTGCAATAAGGTCAAGCGCTGGCGCCCCTCCGGTAGCAACAGCTGCAGGGGTAGCAGCATTAAATACAGGTTGATGCTGATAATGAACATTTACAGTAGGTTGTGCATAAGCGCCTGCAGGTAAATTTGCATCCAGGTAAGCCGCCAAGTTGTGAATGGTATTATACTCTTCAAAAAGTTTTCTGAAAGTGATGGGAACGTTAAACTCCTTTTTAAGATTAGTAGCTATTTGAGTAAGCAGCAGGGAATCAAATCCTATTTCAATGAAATTAGTATCTGCCGAAGCAGCGTCTATTTCAATGCCCGAGGCATCCTCAAAAAGTTCGGTAAGCTTTGCAGTTAGTAATTCTTGTCTCATCAGATCAATTGGTATAAATTCTTCTTCCTCTTTTTTGGTTATTTCAATATTCTCTGCAATAAAGGTTCCCTGGGGTTTGGGTGATAACCAATAACGCTTTTTATCAAAGGCGTAGCCTGGCAGATCTATTTTTGATCGTTGCTGGTTCTCATAAACCGATTTCCAATCAGGATCAATTCCGTTAAGCCACAACTGGCCCAACGCTCTTAATACGGAAAAATACTCCGTTAAAGTTTCATTTTTTTCAAATCCTGAAATTACTGGTGTTTGCTTTTTGTTTAATTGCTGCCTTGACAGGGTAGCCAGTGTATTACCCGGCCCAACTTCTATCAATATACGGCCATCTTCTTCCTGTAGGGTATTCACTGCATCGGCAAAGCGAACTGTTTTACGCAAGTGAGCCGACCAGTAAGCGGGACTGATAGCATCGGCTTCGCTTAGCCAGGTCCCGGTTGCGGTTGATACGATTGGCTTAACTGGCGGATTGAGTTTTATAGAACGAACAACATCTTCAAACGGTGCAACAATGTTGTCCATCATATACGAATGGAAAGCATGGCTGGTTTGAAGCGGCCTTGCCGGTATGTTATTTTCTGCAAGTAATGCCTCAAATTTTTGTATTGCATCATTCGGCCCGGCAACAACGCTTAATTTATTACTGTTTACAACCGCAATGGATACATCAACGGGTAAAAGCTCTTGTAATTTGGCTTCTTCCAGCCTTACAGAAAGCATGCTTCCCGGTGTGGTTTCGCTAACCATGCGGGCACGGGTTGATATAAGCAACAGGGCATCCTTCAGGCTAAATACACCGGCGAAATGCGCAGCAACAAATTCACCAATGCTATGCCCTGTAAAAACAGCAGGTTCAATTCCCCAGCTTATCCATAGGTTAGCCATGGCATACTCCATAATAAATATGGCAGGCTGCGTGTAAAAGGTGTTTTTAATATTTTCTATAGCATTTTCATCTGCTATAGCAGGATATAAAACGTCCAGGATATTGGCATGTGGCGTGCCTTTTAACAAACTAATACACTCATCAACGGCGTTTCTAAAAACAAATTCTGTTTCATAAAGATCCCGGCCCATATTTACGTATTGCGAACCCTGGCCAGGAAACATAAATACGATTTCGGACGCTTTATCGGTAAGTTTTTTTGACGCAGAAAGTTCGGCAGGTGAGTTTAGTTTAGATATTAACTCATTGCTGTCAGCAGCAACTATAAACCGTCGAATATTGAAATCAGCGCGTGTATTTTGCAAGGTGTAAGCAATATCACTTATGTTTGCTTCTTTGTGCTTAGCTACAAAATCTGAAAGCTTTCCGGCATAGGCATTGACGCTGGCTTCTGTTTTGGCCGACCAGGTAATTAAGCTGTAAGGCTTTCCTTCGCCCGAAACAGTAATTTCTTTATCAAAAGCTTCTACGATAGCATGTACGTTAGTTCCGCCTACACCGAAGGAACTTATACCTGCAATTCTTCTTTTTTCGGCAGGCCAATCGGTAAGTTTATCATTTACAAAAAACGGACTATTAGTCAGCTCTATATTAGGGTTAAGCTTATTAAAAAAAATAGAGGCAGGAATCTGGTTATTCTTAAAACTTAATACAGTTTTTATAAGCCCCGCCACACCAGACGCGGCTGTTAAATGACCCAAATTGCTTTTAACAGAGCCAATAGCACAATAATGCAAGTTATCTTGTACACCGAAAGCTAAATTTAATCCTTCTATTTCTATGGGATCTCCCAGCGGGGTGGCCGTGCCATGTGCTTCTATATAGCTAATTTCAGATGGTTTTACACCGGCATCGGCAATTGCCATTGCAATGGCACCGGCCTGACCCTGTGCACTTGGACCGCCGAAGCTGCCTTTATCGGCACCATCATTATTTACACCAATGCCTTTAATTACAGCGTGGATATTATCGCCATCACGAAGTGCATCTTCCAGGCTTTTTAATAAAACAATACCGGCGCCATCGCTAAAAACCGTTCCGGTTGCTTCAGCATCAAAAGGGCGGCAATGTCCGTCGCGGCTCATAATGGAGCCTTCCTCGTAAATATGGCCACTTTTTATAGGCGATGTTATCGACACTGCACCCGCAAGCGCTACATCACACTGCCCGTCGCGGATGCTGTTAACTGCTTGCGCAATTGCCAGTAAAGAGGTAGAGCATGCGGCATAAACCGCTACTGCCGGCCCTTTCAGATTTAATTGGTACGCTGTACGGGTTGCTATATAATCTTTTTCGTTAAGGGTACGTACGTTAAAATGTCCGTAATTATCTATGATATCCGGGTGGGCAAGTACATTATGAGTATGGTAAGTGTTATAACCGCATCCTGCAAATACACCTACAGAACCGTCAAAGTGTTGTGGAAGGTAACCTGTATTCTCCAGTACTTCCCAGGCAAGTTCTAAAAACACACGCTGCTGCGGGTCCATTAACTCGGCCGATCGTGGATTGAAACCAAAAAAAGCCGCGTCAAATTCATCTGCTCCGTTTATAATACCGCGCGCCTTTACGTAAGCAGGATCATTTTTTACAGACAGCGGGATTGAACTGTCGAGTTCCGCATCGTTAAAGAAACTGGTGCCTTCACGCCCTTCAACCAAAAGCTGCCAAAATTCTTCTATCGTATCTGCCCCGGGGAAACGCCCCGCCATCCCTATAATAGCAATATCCCTGTTGGCTTTATAATTAGTTTTCTTTTTTAAGGGTGTAACCACCGTTTTACCGGCGCCTCCAATAAAGGCGGCAATGCCGCTAACTGTTGGAAACTGGTAAAGTTTGGTGATAGGTACTTCGTAATTAAAACGTTGCTTTAAAGACGCAACAGTTTTTAATGCCAGTAAAGAATTACCTCCAAGCAGAAAAAAATTATCGTCCGTACCGATTTTGTCTATCAGTAAAATATCGGTCCATATGCTTGCTATATTTTTCTCTGTCAGGCTTGATGGTGTTTTATAAATAGTTGCCAGTTCAGGCCTTTGTATATCCGGCCGAGGCAGGTTTTTTCTGTCAACTTTACCGCTGGTGGTTTTTGGCAGCTCACTTAGCCATACATAGGCCGAAGGCAGCATAAAGTCTGGAAGATGTGCTTCAAGATGCTTGCGCACTTCATCAGTGTTCTTTTCGTTCTTAGTCGATATTAGGTATGCAACCAGTCTCTTATTGCCGGGTACATCCTCACGTGCAATAACAACTGCCTGCTGTATATCATCCAGCTGATTGATAAGAACTTCTATTTCGCCAATTTCTACACGGTTACCACGGATTTTTACCTGCGTATCACGGCGGCCCAGGTATTCGATGTTCCCATCAGGAAGATATCGGGCAATGTCGCCGGTGCGATAGATCCTTTTAAAAGAACCATCTGCATCGTGCCAGTTTAAAAATTTTTCAGCAGTTTGCTCAGGTCGGTTTAAGTAGCCATCGGCTAAACTTAGGCCGCTTACACAAAGCTCGCCTGTTTCTCCTGCCGGGAGCATTTTAAGCCCCTCATCCAGTATCAGAATTTCAGTTTCATCTATCGGGATGCCAATATTTGGTAATAAGGGCCATGCTTTTGGATCGCCATTCAATTTCAATTGTGTAACTACGTGCGTTTCTGTAGGGCCGTATTGATTGTAGAGTACACAGCCCGGTAAAGCAGCAAAAAAACGAACGATTTGAGGTGTTACTTTAAGCTGTTCGCCGGCAGTCATCACCTCCTTTAAACACGATGGAAAATATTTTTCAGCATCTGCAGCTTCGGTTAGATACTGAAGTACCACAAAGGGTAAAAAGATGCGGCTAACAGTATTTGTTTCTATGTATTTCAGAAGGCGGTAAGGATCAACCCGCAGATCATCGTCAACAAGTATCAATGTACCACCGGTAGTTAATGTAGCGAATATCTCCTGAAACGATACGTCAAATGTAAGCGGCGCAAATTGCAGGGTATTGACTCCGGTACTTGATATGGAGTTTTTTTGCTGCCAGTTCAATAAATTAACCAGTGCAGCATGACCCATCAAAACTCCTTTTGGGATGCCGGTAGACCCCGAAGTATACAACACATACGCAGCAGGAACACCCTTAATTAAGGGTGGAACTTCTGCAGGATAGGAGTTATCTGACGGTATAACGTTTACGGATAGGATACTGAATACGGATGCTTGTGCAGATACAGCCAGGCAAACGTCTATGCCAGAATCACTTACTATTTGCTGTAACCTGTCTTGGGGATATTCCGGATCGAGCGGAAGATAAGCCTTGCCGGTTTTGAGAATAGCCAGGATACTTATAATTGTTTCTACAAGCCTGGATGTGCTCACGCCCGCAATTTTAGTATCAGGTGATAATTTTATGATCTCTGCCGCCAGCGCGTCGGCCTTTTCGTTTAACTGGGCATAGGTTAAGCTAATATCACCAAAAACAACGGCCTTGTTGTGCGGAGTTTTATTGTTTTGTAATTCAAATAGTTGATGTACAAATAAATAGTCTTCCAAGCTCTTATCGGTATGATCAGTATTATTATTCATTTTAAATGTGGGATAAGGTTTTTTATCCCGGCTAATCATTGAAAATCCCGGGGTATTAGGATTTAATTTTAATGATTATCAATTTATACGCTGAAATAAGTTTTTTAGTTATAGGTCAAAAAAGTAGGGGTTCAATAACCTTTTTTTCAAACTTAACAATTTTCAATTGGTTTATATAAAAACTTTATAGCAAAAAAATGCTTTTAAGATAGTGATCTATAAGTTGCAGAATGTAAGCAAGTTGCGGTATGTAATGAGATGGATGAACCACTAGGTTAAGCATTTTTATACTTTCTTAATGTCTTTTGCACTTAAGAAACTGCCTGCTAATTAACTGTTGTAAATAAAATAAATCAATGAGCCTGACAAAATATATAGCCAAGCGCGACTTTTCAAAAACTGACGAACCGAAAGCAGGTAAGAGCAAGGATAAGAACCAACTGCTTTTCGTGATTCAAAAGCATGATGCATCACGCCTGCATTATGATTTTAGGCTGGAGATGGACGGTGTATTAAAAAGCTGGGCGGTGCCTAAAGGTCCATCTACAGATCCGAAGGTAAAGCGGCTGGCCATGATGGTAGAAGATCACCCAATGGATTATCGCACTTTTGAAGGCATCATTCCCGAAGGGCAATATGGCGGCGGTACCGTTATAGTTTGGGATGAAGGTACCTATGAGCCTATTGACAATATAAAAGGTAAGAAAAAGCAGGAGGCGTACCTGTTAAAACAGTTGGAGGCAGGCTCATTAAAAATAAAATTACATGGCGAGAAATTGGAGGGGGAATTTGCCCTGGTTAAAACGCACGGCATGGGTGATAATTCGTGGTTGCTGCTAAAGCATAATGATGACTTTGCATCCGCAAAAGATGTTACTAAAGAAGATAAATCTGTGATATCGGGAAAAACCATTGAAAAAATGGAAACGAGCAGTGAAAAGGTTTGGCAACACGGGCATGAGGAAGACCTGGAAAAACCTAAAAAGACGAGTAAAAAAAAAGCACACATTGAACCTGCAGAGGAAAGGATAGATGAAGAGCCCGCCGCGCAAGGCGATTTAGATGCAAAGGAACTTTTGAAAAAGGCACCGAAAGGAGCAATGCCGGTAAATGTAAAACCAATGCTCGCTACACTGGTTGACGAACCCTTTGATGACCCCGATTGGCTTTATGAGGTAAAATGGGATGGCTACCGCGCAGTTGCTTATATTAATAATGGCGAAGTAGAACTGCAATCGCGGAATAATAAATCATTTAATGAGCAATTTTATCCTATTCATAAACTGCTGCAAAGCTGGTCGGAGAAAATTGTAGTGGATGGCGAAATCCTGGTTTTAAATGATAAGGGAATATCCAATTTCAATGATCTGCAAAACTGGCGCAGTGAAGCCGATGGTGAGTTAATTTATTATGTTTTCGATATTCTTTGGTATGAAGGAAAGAACTTGATGAATTTGACCTTAACCGAACGACAAGCTATACTGAAAGATGTACTCCCTACGAATGATGACAGGGTAAGATTAAGTAAAGTGTTCAGTGCAAACGGCGTTGATTTTTTTAGCGCAGCAGAACGCATGGGCCTTGAAGGCATAATAGCCAAAAAAGCAAACAGTATTTATTCGCCCGACCTGCGTTCTAAAGAATGGCTAAAAATAAAGGTTCATAAACGGCAGGAAGTTGTGATAGCCGGTTACACAAAGAACGAAGACACATCTAAACAGTTTAGCTCATTGTTGTTAGGCGTTTACAATAAAGGTGAACTGCAATATGTAGGTAAAGTGGGCACTGGTTTTTCTGATAAATTACAAAAGGAGATGATAGCCCAATTTAAACCATTGGTTATCGACAAAAGCCCTTTTGGTTTTATACCCGATGTAAACAAACCGTCGCGTTTCAGGCCTAACCCACCTAAGGCTAAAGCAACCTGGTTAAAACCGGAATTGGTATGCGAAATTACTTTTTCTGAAATTACAAGCGAAGGCGTTTTCAGACATCCATCGTTCCAGGGCATGCGAATAGATAAAAAAGCCAGGGATGTGGTTAGGGAAACGCCTATTCATACTGATGAAGCGATAGATACAGAAACTGAAAAATCAGAAAAAGATAGCCATAGCAGCGCACTTAAACCACCAGCCGTTAAGGAGCGAAAATCGCTTTTAAACCCGAAGGAAGAAACGCAGGTACGTAAAATTTGTGGGCATGAGTTAAAATTTACCAATTTAAGCAAGCTTTATTGGCCTGAAGATAAGGTAAGTAAACGCGATATGTTTAATTACTACTATCAGGTTGCGGAATATATGCTGCCCCATTTGAAAGACAGACCGATGTCACTTAACCGCTTTCCGGGAGGTATTCATGGGCCAAGCTTTTATCAAAAAGATGTAAAAGACAAAGCACCCGACTGGGCTAAAACATTTCCTTACACCAACGGCGATAATGAGCATAAAGAATATCTTGTGGCTATTGATGAAGCCAGTTTATTATGGATGGCTTCTTTAGGCTGTATAGAAATTAACCCATGGTTTAGCAGGATCCAATCGCCGGATAACCCTGATTATTGCGTTATTGACCTTGACCCGGATAAAAACACCTTCGACCAGGTAATTGAAGCAGCGCAGGAAGTAAAAAAAGTTTTAGACGCGATAGAAGTCCCTTCTTATTGCAAAACATCCGGATCTACCGGTATGCATATTTATATCCCTTTGGATGCCAAATACACTTATGACCAGTCTCAGATGTTTGCCCGTATTATTGTAGACATAGTGCATAAGCAATTGCCAGATTATACCAGCCTGGAACGGATGATAGCTAAGAGAAATGGAAAAATGTATTTGGATTTTTTGCAGAACCGCCCGGGCGCTACCATTGCCGGTGTCTATTCTTTAAGGCCAAAGCTGGGTGCTACAGTATCTATGCCATTGCACTGGGACGAAGTAAAGGCTGGCCTTACCATGAAGCACTTCACAATTTTTAATGCGGTAGACAGGTTGAAGACAGAAGGCGATCTGTTTAAAGGAGTTTTAGGAAAAGGCATTGATCTTGAAAAAACTATCAAAAAAGCGCAAAGTATCTTTGGCTAACATTTAGGTTTTAAACAAAAAAAGGTTTGGATTGAAGCGCCTTTTATAGCGCGCGATCCAAACCTTTAAGCAATAAAAAAATTTACGCAACTTGTAATACAATTTTGCCTCGTGTGTTGCCTGTTTCATTTAATTTTTCGGCTTCTTTGGCATCTTCAAAACGCATAACCTTCGCTATCACCGGTTTTATTGTGCCGTCGTCAATTAAATTAGCTATTTGTTTAAGATCTTCTGGATAGGATTGCGCGGTGTACCCTTCTAAGTGGATATTTTTTTCCAGTGCCTCGCTTTCATACTCGGCTTTGATGGTTGTAATAAGTCGTCCACCGTTTTTTAGTACCGATAAAGATTTCAATTGTGTTTCTTTACCAATAGTATCAAATACGAGGTCGATATCATTTAACTTTTCTTCAAAGTGGTCATTCTTGTAATCAATTACCTCGTCGGCACCAAGGCCTTTTACAAAATCAAGATTTTCTTCCGAAGTAGTTCCAATTACATAAGCGCCTTTCCATTTTGCAAACTGAACTGCAAAAGTTCCAACACCGCCAGAAGCTGCGTGTATTAAAACCTTTTGCCCGGCTTTTAACTGGCCATATTGAAATAGTCCCTGCCAGGCAGTTAATCCTGCCAATGGTATAGAGGCTGATTGCAAATGATCTATCGATTTTGGTTTTAATCCAATTTCATTTGCTTTTACAGTGATGTATTCTGCAAAAGTACCGTTGCGGGTAGGATCGGGGCGGCCATAAACTTCATCTCCTTTTTTTAAGTTAGTTACATTTATGCCGGCTTTCTCCACCATACCAGATACATCCCAGCCTATGGTTAAAGGTAAATTTACCGGAAACTTTTCTTTGCTTTTACCTTCCATTATTTTGTGGTCTACAGGGTTAACACTGCTTGCATAAACTTTTATTAATACTTCATCTGCTCCGGGTTCTGGTACCGGAATATTTTCAAGTTTCATAGCGTCTGAACCGCCAAACTCATGAATTCTTATCACTTTCATAGATTTATTTAACTTAATGTTAAAATTTAAATTCATAAATCATGCCTGAAATTTTATATCAGTGTAAACAGTCCTTTCTACTTTTGTAATAATTTTCAAAGTTTGGGAAATTTAGGTTTGGCATAGGTTAATTAAGTAAACTCTTGAATCAAAAATATGACAATTTGACTTTTTTTGTCATATCATTCAGGATGGTTTAAATAGCTTTAAGGAATAGTTTGTTGTGCTGTCAGTTTTGGTGACAAATTGTCAAAAAACTAAAATTTGAATATGTTTTGAAAATGACAATCACATTTTTGAGGCATAAAGGAAAAAAAGCTCTTTAGAAAAAGATTATTAAGTCTCAAAAATTACTAAAAATTATCGCAAATTTTTTCGGATTATCCCTTTCGGTCTTTTGAACTGTAATTTGCCGAAATTTTTGGCCTCAAATTGTTAAGCGAGAAAATTTATGGGTTTTTGTCCCCAATTGTAATTTTTTTGAGGATAAATAATATAAAAGAAGTATAAATCCCTAAAAAAACTGAAATTTTAACGGCTTAGATTCAAAATTTTAAATTTTACTTTTTGCGCTTTTTTCTCTAAAACAATCAATTTCTCTTGTGGCATATTATTAGCATAACCATATTCAGAAATAAATAGCCGCCCTTTTAAAATAGCACATTTATTTATTTCTAAAAGGATATTAATTTAAAATAAAATAATCAGTCATGTTAGTAGCGTTAGAAGTTGTTGCTTTAATTGCAATTATTGTTCTGCCTTTATTTGCGCCTCAAAAAAGCGTTAAATAATTAAAGCAATCAGAATAATCTTGGCCACTCATTAAGAGTGGCTTTTTTGTTCTAATTATAATCTATCTGTATTGTATTTGTTCAATAGATTAAGCAGTACGCCATTGGTCCAGCCAAATCCGTCTTGCAATGGATATTCCCCGCCGCCGGCTTTAAGATCGGTGTCTAACACGTTATATTTCTCCATCAATTTACCTGTACTATCAAATACGCGGGTGTTAGTACCTACCCAGGTTTCAGCAATGTTGCGGGCTAATCCTTTTTGGCCATATTTGTTAAGGCCGTCAATAGCCATATATTGTAGTGGTGCCCACGCATTTGGGCTATCCCACTGCTGCCCCGATCTTTTAAACGTAGTGATCAAGCCTCCTGATTTTAAGAATTTTGTTTTAAGGCCGCTGGCTACCTTGGTTGCCTGCGCCGGTGTGGCAATGCTAAAGTCGAGCGGATAAACACCTGCAAGCGTTTCGGAAGTTGTCTGTTGCATATCTTTCCAGTTATAGTCCATAAACCAACCGGTTTTTTCGTTCCAGCTATATTTCAAAATTGCTTTTTTACGTGCTAAGGCTTTGTTAATATAAGTTTGTGAAATTGCTGTATTGCCTTGTAATTTATAAGATTTGGCAATGGTGATCTCAAGATGATAAAGTAAGCAATTTAAGTCGACGGGTATAATAAAGGTAGTCTGGATAGTGCTAAGCTTGCCTGTTTCCATCCAACGTGTACTAAAATCCCATCCAGATTCTGCCGCCGCCCTTATGTTCCGGTAAAAATCTTCCGGTTTTTGCTTCGTTTCTTTTGCGGCATCAACATCTTTCTTGTAAGACTCTTCGCGTGGTTTATCCGATTCATCCCAATACCGGTTCAGTATTTCGCCATCGTGCATGCGTACACAGTTGCGGTAAGCCTGCCCGGGTTTAAGTTTTTCGGCACCCGCCATCCAAAAGGCATATTCTTTAACAAGTTCCTTTTGATACTTTACGTATGTCTGTTCGCCTTCGTCTTTGGCAAGCAGGTCTATCATCATAGAAAAGAAAGGCGGTTGCGAACGGGTTAAATAATAGGTGCGGGTGCCATTGGGTATAAAACCATATTTATCTATCATATAGGCAAAATTGCCAATCATATCCTGTATGATCTTTGTTTTATGGCTTTCCTGCAAACCGAGCATCGTAAAATAAGAATCCCAATAATAAGTTTCCCTGAAACGGCCGCCCGGCACTATAAAGTCATTCGGCAAGGGGATTAGCGACGAATATTTAGAGGCCGTATCGTGCTTGCGATATAAAACTTCCCATAATGTATCTATATGTTTTCGTAATCCTAAAGAAACATCGCTTTTAAAAACTTTGCCACCTGCAGAAGGCATTACAAAATTATCATCTACAAACTGTTTCAGATTAAAGTTTGATTTATTCTTTCCTGTATTATAATCTTTCATTATAAGCGATGGATCACGTTTGGGAGTAGCATCCACAAAAGTTTTGTTATCCGGAAAAATGTCAGATAGCTGCACCGCTTCAAATAACCCGGGGAAAAGCTGGCGCGGCGATAGCGTTTGAGCATTAACAGAATAAAAGAGGCTTATAAACGAAATTATGACGAAGAACTTTTTCATTGGGTTAAAATTGGTTGTATTGATGTAAAGTGCCAACAGGGTATAATTATTCTGCTGGTTGCTATTGTTGAAAGATAGAGATAAAATTACAACAAGCATTCTATCCCGCCAAAGTGAATTTAAAATGTATCAGAATTTTAAGGGCTTTGTTTTTATTGAAAATAAATTTTTAAAAATCTCTCAGTACATTGCAGCATCAATTATTCGTTATTGTAGAGATTACGCATTCAGATCTAATAGATTTAAAAATGCGTTTTTCATAAACCTTTATGCTGACTAACCTGCCAAATATGCGATCATCCCTTTTAACTTTATTTATGTTTTTATGGGCTTTTAGCGCTTATTCTTCTAATAAGGCAGATAGTTTACTAAATGAGCTCAAAACAGAACTGGGTAGGAAGAAAATATATGACGATAAAAAGGAAGCGAGGATAAAAAAGTTAAAGCAGCAATTAAGCGCTGTACCTGCCAATGATCTTAAAAAGCAATATAAATTAAGTACAGATATTTATGAAGAATACAAGGCGTATCAATTTGACTCCGCCTATGTTTACACGCAAAAACTTGCGCACATAAGTGAGGCCACAAAGGATGCAGTAGGCTTAAATGATAGTAGAATTAAGCTTGGATTTATCTTAAATTCGGCTGGTATGTTTAAGGAAACGTTCGACTGCCTGAATCAAATCAATCTTAAACTGATGAACGACAGCTCCAAGCAGGAGTATTATGCGCTAAAAGCCAGGGCATATTCAGATCTATCCGATTATAACAACGATACGCATTACAAACCTTTCGACAACTCAACTTCAATTAAATATCTTGATTCTGCGCTGGCACTTTCCAGGCCCAATTCGTTCGAGATGCTAATGAGAAAGGGTGAACTTCAAATGCGGTATGGAGAAACCAGGGTGCCTTCTAAATACTATCAATTCTTGCTTGACCATTACCCGCTGTCGCCACATCACAGAGCAATGGTTGCAACAGCTTTAAGTTTTTTCTATGATTCACCTGCCCAGGCCGACGAACGTATATCATTACTTGCCATGGGGGCTATTTATGATGTTCGTTCATCAACCAAAGAAACACTTGCAATTTATAAATTGGGTGAACAGCTTTATTTACAAGGAGATGTAAAAAACGCTTACATCTTTATTCAGCAGGCCATGGATGATGCAACGTTTTATGGAGCGCGTCTTAGAAAAATAAAAATCGGAGCAGTGTTGCCGTTGATTGCTGCTCAAAAAATCATTAATACCGAAAATGAGAAAAATCGTTTTGTAATATACTTTATGTCAATAACAGCCGTAGCTTTAATTGCGGCTTTAATTTCGTTTATAGTATTTATCCAACTTAAGCGCTTGAAGATAAAAGAAGCTATTATAGAGGAGAAGAACATCCAGCTTGAAAAAACGAATGACAAGCTGGTAGAAGACGCCAGGATTAAGGAAGAATATATAGGTTATTTTTTTAACGTAATATCAAGCTATATACTAAAGCTCGAAAAATTGAAAAGGAGTGTAGATAGAAAACTCACCACCAAGAAATATGACGAAATATCCATATCTATCAATGAGATCAATATTAAAAAGGAAAGAGAAACACTGTTTTATACCTTCGATCATGTTTTTTTAAAGATATTCCCCAATTTTATTACGCAGTTTAATTCCTTGCTTAAAGAGGAAGACCAGATTTGGCCTAAAGACAACGAAGTGTTAAATACCGACCTCCGCATATTTGCCTTAATGCGCCTTGGAATAAACGACAATCAAACCATTGCAAACATTCTCGAATACTCTGTAAATACCATTTATGTTTATAAAATGCGTATCAAAGCAAAGGCAATAATTCCTGGCGAACAGTTTGATCAAAAGATCATGTCTATAAAGGTTGTGGACTTAAACGAAAAAACCGACGAGCAAGACGCCAAAGTAAGCAATTCAATACACCTAGTACCACATAAAAAAGCTCAATAAAAATCTTTTTTTTTCTTAAAAGCTTAAATTAAGTTTATATTTTTTTATTTTTTTAATTAACTAATTATTTGATAATCAATTTTTTAATAAAAATTTAATAAATATTTTGTTAAATTTTAAGAAAAGGGTTATGCAATGTTGCTACAACTTTTTTACTTTGCTAAATATTAAGATCAATCGCGGTTTCGAAACACATTGATCAAAACAAATAGTTTCTGGCATTGGAAATTATAAACCGATTTATTTTTTTTTATTGACATCATAAGCCTGCGTGAAGTAGACTTATTCTTTTTTCTAATTGACATTACAGGCATAGGAGTACGTGTCCATGTGTAATATCATTTTGATGTGTACTTTATTAAATTACAAATACTAACTGTGAATTATATGATTAAAACTTACAAACCTAAAATCAGCTTTTCTCCATAAGCCCTTCAACGGTGTCAGACACCTTTAACGGAGTATTTTTTCATTACTAAACCAATTAATAAACGTTCAAATTAAAATTTATGTATCTAAAAAATTTACTAAAAGTAAGTTGTTTAGCCTTATTATGTTTCTTCGTTTTGCCCGCAATGGCGCAAAACAAAGTCATTAATGGTAAGGTAACCGACTCAAAGGATGGATCACCCTTAACGGGAGTATCTGTAGTGGCAAAAGGATCAAATGTTGGTACCGTATCTGGTGTCGACGGATCATTTAAGCTAACTGTATCTTCATCTACCACTTCAATTGTGCTAACCTATATCGGGTATGATAAGCAGGAAGTTGACGTAAGCAACGGTGGACCGGTTAACGTTAAACTGGTTAATTCCTCAACTAATTTAAATGAAGTTATAGTTGTAGGTTATGGTTCACAACAGAAAAAAGACGTTACTGGCGCAGTTGAACGGATTACATCAAAGGATTTCAATGGCGGTTCTGTTCAAAACCCTTTGAGCCAGATTGATGGAAAAGTAGCCGGTGTTGTTATAACGTCTGCAGGCGGAGATCCTAATGCTAACGTCAATATCCAGATTCGAGGCCAAACTTCAATATCTGGTAATCAGCAGCCTTTAATTGTTGTAGATGGTGTTATTTTAGATGACCCAAACAACTTTCAACTTATTGCTCCCGGCGATATAGCGTCTTATGACATTTTAAAAGATGTGTCTGCAACTGCTATTTACGGTTCACGGGGTGCTAACGGTGTAATGCTTGTAACTACAAAAAAAGGTGCTGCAGGTAAAACCACTATCGATTACAATGGCTTTGTGGGTATAGATAACCAAAGTAAATATTTTGATTTGCTAAATGCTTCAGAATACACTACAGCTATTACAAATTTACACAATCAGGAAGTTGCGGCTAACCAACCTGCTATAAACCTAAGTTCTTATCTTAAAGGCGGAAATACGGATTGGCAAAAAGCTATAACACGTACTGCTGTTTCACAAAGTAACAACTTATCAATATCTGGCGGTGGCAAAGATTTCAATTACCGGGCATCTGTTAACTATCAAAATCAGGAAGGTATTGTACTTAACGATGGTAGAAAAGATTTAGGTTTTAGATTTAACGGAGAGTCAAAAGCTTTGAACGACAAATTAGACGTTACTTTTGGCATATCAAACAATTCTGTAACTCATGACCAGATCAACTACGATATATTTAGGGACGTATTTAATTCGCCTCCAACATATCCGGTAAAAAACCCTGATGGATCATACAATTACTTCGCAGATTTTGCTGAAGGAAATGCTGTTGCACACGCTGTTCAAACTTACAACCCCAATTATGAGTATTTAACCATTTTGAATGCAACGGTTAACTATACTTTTTTCCCAGGTTTGGTAGGTGGTGCAACCGGATCGGTTAACCGTGATAATTACCAAGGACATTATTTTGTACCCATTTTTCCTAATGAAACAAATTTAAACAGCGCATCTCAAGACAATATTAATAACAATTCATACAAAGGGAACTTTCATTTAAATTATGATAAAACCTTTGGGAAAAATACCTTGTCTGCAACTGCTGTTTACGAATACAACGATTATTTATACAGCACTTTTAGTGCCGGTGGTAACAACTATTTAGTTCCAGACGAACAGGATAACAATCTTGGAGCTGGTAATCCTACCCAACAATCTATAAGTTCTGCAAAGACGGAGTATAAAATCATTTCGTTTTTAGGTAGGGTGAATTATAACTACAATGGTGAGTTTTATATTACAGCCTCCATACGCCGTGATGGGTCTGACAAATTTGGTATTAATCATCGATGGGGTAATTATCCTTCAGGAGATATCGCTTATCGTATAAAAAAGGACTTACTGAGTAATGTTGCCTGGATAAACGATTTAAAAATAAGGGCTGGTTATGGTGTTGTAGGTAATGGCGATGCTATCAACCCTTATACATCACAAGTACTTTACGGTACTCAAACAAGATACTTTGATCCTACAAATTCAGCATTTCAATATCCGTTTGCTTATTTGCCTTCGCAAAATGCAAACCCGGACCTTAGGCCCGAAAGAAGAACCGGACGTAACGTAGGTTTTGATTTTTCATTATTTGGAGATCGTTTAACTGGTGATTTTAATTATTACAACGATAAGACAACCGATTTGCTTTATCCAAGCTATCAAGTGCCAACCCCTCCATTTTTTGTTAATACAATAGCCGCAAATGTTGGAAGTTTATCTAACAAGGGTTTCGAAATAGCGTTAAATGGTCAGGCAATAAAAGGTAACGGTTTAAATTGGACTATAGGTGGTCAGATTACCCTTCCTAAAACAAAAATTGAAAATCTATCAGGAACATATGATGGAATCCCTGTATCGGCATCAAGAATTGCCGTAGGTTATGCTCAGGGGCGCGGTCTTAGCTCAAATCCAATTAGCTACCTAACACCGGGTTATGCACCTTATGTATTCTATTTGCCGCATTACACAGGTCATGACGCTAATGGCAATCAAATGTTTGATGGTAAAACATTAGCTCAAAACCCAAATCCTCAAAGCTATTATATTAATCCGGCAGAAAAATTCAACTATGGTATCAGCAACACATTTAACTATCATAACTGGAGCCTTAATTTCTTGCTTAGAGGGGTATATGGCCAAAAGATATTTGATAATACTTTGTTAGATTACGAAACAATAACAAGGTTACCAGGAAACAACGTTACTAAAGAGGCCTTAACAAATGGAATAAAAGACGCACCTTATGCTTCTGACAAATGGTTAGAAGGTGCATCTTATTTACGCCTTGATAACGCTACTTTAGGATATTCTTTCAAGAATGCTCCGGGATTTCAAACGTTGCGTGTGTATTTATCTGCCAACAATTTATTTGTAATTACTAAATATAAAGGACAGGATCCGGAAGTTGCAACTGCCCTTAATACATCTATAGGACAATTACCATACATAGATGCGAACTACGGCGGGTATGGTTACTATCCTAAGGTAAGATCATTTGTAATTGGAGTAAACGTATCTTTAAAGTAGTGAAATGTACTTGAAAACAAAAAAAATGAAAATGAAAACTTCTTTATATGCAATAGCAGCGATTATAACTTCGGTCGTATCGTTGCAATCCTGCACCAAATTGGATTCAAAGGTGTATGACCAGGTACCTGTTAGTAAATTTTATCAAACTCCCGACCAGGTTGCAGCAGTTGTAGCCAGCGTTTATAATCCTATGGGAGCCGTTGTTTTAGGTGCAACTTTTAATATTAATGAAACTTGCACAGATGAAATGATAGTGCCTACGCGTGGAAATGACTGGCTGGACGGTAATAAATGGCAAAATGAATGGAAACATACTTTTCTTGCAAGCATTGATGATATAAACAGTTCATGGAGTGATTTAAACGGTGGAGTAACAAAATGTAACTTTGTTATAAGTATCATTAACGGGTTAACAACAAAGCCGGCAAATTCTGCTACACTCATAGCGGAGATAAAAGTTTTAAGAGCATACTATTTATTTCGTTTTATGGATTTATACGGTAATATACCTTTGGTTACCGATTACAACACCAATCCTTCGAGCGTAAAGCAAGCCACTCGCACCGAGGTTTATAATTTCATAGAAAGTGAATTAACTACAAACATTCCATTATTATCGGATAAAAATGATTTGTCTACTTACGGTCATATGAATCAATGGGGTGGCTATATGTTATTAGCCAAATTGTATTTGAATGCACAGGTTTACACTGGTACACCACAATGGGCTAAAGCAGCCGCAGCTGCTGATATGGTAATTAAATCTGGAAAATATAGCTTACAACCAAATTTTCTCGACAATTTTATTGTTCAAAATGATGGTTCTATCGAAAATATTTTTGTGGTGCCTTTTGATGCAGTTTATATCCCGGGTAACGGTCTTCAAACTGAAACCCTTAATTATAATAACGAATATACTTATAACCTAACTGCAACTCCTAATAACGGATTTTGCTCTCCTACACCTTTCTATCAATCATTTACTGATGACGATGCCAGGAAAAAAATGTGGATCACCGGCCAGCAATATAGCTCTACCGGATCTGTGTTGATTGACCCTTCAACAGGATTGCATGTAATATTAAGCCCTTATGTGCTTCAGTTAAGTAACCCTGCCGACAGTTTTAAATTTGCTGGTGCAAGGAGCGTTAAATACGCACCTCAACCTGGAACGTATAGCAACACAAGTAATGATGGAGTGGTATTCCGTTTAGGTGACGCGTATTTAATGAAAGCAGAAGCAGAAATCAGAGCTGGTACAACCGGCGATGCTTTAAGTTTGGTAAATGCCATTAGAACAAGGGCTGGCGTACCTGCATGGACAATGTCTGATTTGACTTTACCAAATTTACTTGCAGAAAGAGGACGAGAAATGGCTTGGGAAGAATGGAGACGTAATGACCTTATCAGGTTTGAGGTAGCCGATGGTGTACCTTATTTCACCGGAGCTCGTATCCCTGGAAAGCCGGCTGATCCGGATAAACATGCTTTTATAATGCCTATACCTGACCCTCAACATTTAACAAATAAAAATTTGGTTCAAAACCCAGGTTATTCATTTGATAATTAATTAAAATAAATCTTAGTTTCATAAGAAGGAACGGCTATATGTCGTTCCTTCCTTGTTTATAAAACGTTAACAATCCAAATATTGAAAATAAAATACGTTGTCGCCGGTTTATCAATTGCGGTAATAATTTGTGTGCTTTATTATCCAATATCAAAGAAGAAAAGTTTCAGCATTCATTCGTCCCTATTTAATATTTATAATCAATTGCATAGTTCATCTAATTGGCAAAAATGGGACGCCGATTTAAAGTTTAAAAAGATTCTAATTGACAGGCAGGTAAAAGGAAAAGGATTTACTATTGTTACAAATAGTGAAACTATCAATGTGATTTTTTATGATGCATTTACCTTTAACGTTAGTAAAGCTAATTTTAATTATTATATCACTTTGGTACCACAGAAGTATGACAACAACACCAAAGTGATAATAACCTACCGCAGCACTTTATTCAGCGAACTTTTTCTTAATTACTCAAATAGTTTAGTAAAAAAAGCTTCAATAAACAGTCTCTCTACTTTTATCGAGAACCCATTGTTTTATAATAACATAAATTTCAAAAGTACAACGATAGATGGTATTGATATGATGATTTGCTCATCAACTGTTTACATTAAAAACCAATTCGCGGAAATGAAGGATTTAGTAGATAGTATTTATAATCAGGTACCCCTAAATGCATTAAAAAATCCAAGCAAGGTTTATATCCAATTTCTACCATTTGGAAATCAAATTAAAATACTTGTTGGAGTGGCAGTTAAAAAACCTTATATATCTTCCACTAATTTAACTTACATGCACATTCCGGCTCAAAATGCGTTAATGGTGAATTATACTGGTCAATATTCTCAAAAAACGAATACATATGCAATAGTTGAGAATTATTTGCACGAACATGCTTTAAAAAGCGCGACGCCCCCAATAGAGATTTATGAAAAAAATGCCATCCCTTTAAATGATACAAGTAAGATTACCGCACAAATTTTATTTTCAGCTTATTAAAAATGAACATCGGAGTGAATAAAATCAGTTGTTGGGTAATCTTGATGATAATGATAAGTTTGGAAACCTTATCCTGCAAAAAACAATCTAAGCCTTTATTTGAATTACTACCATCGTCACAAACTAACATCCACTTTGTAAACAATATAAGCGACACGTCAAAGCCGGGAATTTTAGATTACCTATATTATTATAACGGCGGCGGTGTAGCCATTGCAGATATAAACAACGACGGCTTACCTGATATTTTTTTTACATCAAATACTAAAGGCGGAAATAAACTATACCTAAACAAAGGCAATTACAAGTTTGAGGATATAACCCAAAAAGCGGGCGTTGCCGGTACGGCAGACTGGTGTACAGGTGTTACCATGGCCGATGTGAACAACGATGGTTACATGGATATTTATGTTTGTGCAGTTGCCGGTAAACTTGGCTTAAAAGGGCAAAACATGTTGTATATCAACAATCACGATGGCACTTTTACAGAAAGATCAAAAGAGTACGGTCTTGATTTTTCAGGCTATTCGACACAGGCGGTTTTTTTTGACTATAATCATGATGGTTTGCTTGATTGTTTTCTGCTCAATCAATCAGATCATTCGGTTGCTATATATGGCGATACATCGGCACGAAAAATCATAAATAAACAGGCTGGGAGTAAGCTGTATTTAAATAAGGGAACACACTTTGAAGATGTTACATTAAAATCTCAGATCTATAGTAGTGCCATGGGTTATGGCTTAGGTGTAGCGGTTGGCGATATAAATAACGATGGATGGGAAGATATTTATGTAGGGAACGATTTCCACGAGAATGATTATTACTATATCAACAATCATGATGGTACGTTCACAGAATCTGGAGCGAAGCATTTTAATCACTATAGCCGCTTTAGCATGGGTAATGACCTGGCTGATTTTAATAACGACGGTCAGCTGGATCTTGTAACTGTTGACATGTTACCTGCTGAAGAAAATGTATTAAAAACCTACGGAGGCGATGAATCATTTGATCAGTATAACTTTAAAATTTTGAAAGGTGGTTTTCAATATCAATATTCCAGAAACTGTCTACAAAAAAATCTGGGTAACGGAGAGGCGTTTAGCGAGGTAGGGTTGATGGATGGTGTGGCAGCAACCGATTGGAGCTGGAGCCCTTTGCTGGCAGATTTTGATAACGATGGAATTAAAGACCTGTTTATTGCCAATGGTATTAAACGCCGCCCAACCGATATGGATTATGTATCCTATATATCAAACGGCGCCGTACAGGGAATGCTGGTTAACGGTAACGAGATGGATAGCGTTGCCCTGGCTAAGATGCCTACCGGCGAATCACATAGCTATTTATTTAAAGGAACCAAAAGCGAAAATTTTTTAGATAGCAGCGCTGTTTGGGGTATAAAAGAAGCGATGCTTTCTAACGGCGCGGCCTATGCAGATCTGAATAACACCGGTCACCTTGATCTGGTAACCAACAATATGAATCATGAGGCGTGCATTTATAAAAATACGTCGAAAACTGGTAATTATTTAACCTTAAAGTTTAAGGGCAGGCAGGACAACAGTTTTGGCATTGGCACCAAGGCATATGCGTTTTACAATGGCCAGATGCAATATGAACAATTGATGTTAACCCGGGGATTTCAGTCTGCCGGCGAGGCTAAACTGCATTTTGGGTTTGGCAATGTTAAAAATTTAGATAGTCTGTTAATAGTATGGCCTAATCAAAGCTACCAGGTGATAAAAAATGTAAAGGTTAACAAAGCATTAACTATAGACCAGAAAGATGCAACAGGTCATTTTAATTATGCTGATTTTTTTAAGCCGCAAAAGCCGCTTTTACAAAATATTATAAAAAGTGTCGGTCTGAAATGGAGGCATCAGGAAAATAATTTTGTAGACTTTAACCAGCAGCCGCTTATACCGCATATGCTTTCTTCTGAAGGGCCAAGGGTGGCTGTTGCCGATGTAAACAAGGATGGCCTGGACGACTTTTACGTTTGCGGCGCAAAAGGCCAGCCGGGGGCGTTGTTCATACAAACGTCAGCTGGAAATTTTAAACCTTCGCCACAAGCCGGCTTCGTTGAGGATGCACAGAGCGAAGGGGTTGACGCAATTTTCGCTGATGTAAATAAAGACCGATATCCCGATTTAATAGTTGCAAGCGGAGGTAACGAGTATCCGAACGGATCAGCCGAACTTGCAGATCATTTATATCTGAATGATGGTAAAGGACACTTTACCCGTTCTGCAGATTTCCCCGCAATTAAATTTAACAAATCTTGCCTTGCTGCAGCGGATGTTAATCACGACGGCTTTCCTGATATTTTTATAGGCGGCGCCCCCGATGCAAGAGCATTTGGCAAAAGTCCGGAATCTTATTTATTGATGAACGACGGAAAAGGTCATTTCAACCAGGTTCAACTACCCGAAGAGTTAAAACACGCTGGGATGTTACGATCCGCCGCCTTTACCGATCTGAATAACGATGGTTTGCCTGATCTGATTGTGGCCGGTGAATGGATGCCTATCAAAATATTTATGAACAAGGGCGGGAGATTTATTCAAACACATGATCCGGAACTGGATAAGTTTTTGGGCTGGTGGCAGCGTGTTGTCCTTGCAGATGTGGATGGAGATGGCAAAACAGATATTGTAGCCGGTAACTATGGATTGAATTCAAAATTAAGACCAAGCGAAGCAAACCCGGTAAAGCTCTTTTTATCTGATCTGGACAAAAACGGAACGGTAGACCCAATGTTGACTTACAGTATTGAGGGTAAAGATTATACATTTTTAGGAAAAGGCGATATAGAAAAGCAGGTGCCATTGATCAAGAAGAAATTTTTGTATTTCCATGATTTTGCGGGCAAAACAGTGCAGGAAGTGTTTGGCGACTCACTTAGCAATAAACCTTTAATAGCAAACTCTTTTACTTCGGGCATTTTTTATAACAGAGGGAAGGGCAATTTTAAGTTCACGGCTTTTCCGTCTGCCATGCAGGTATCACCGTTGTTTGGTTTTGCAAGTTTATTAGGAGCTTACAAAGGTTTGCTTGCCGCCGGTAATTTTTACGGTGTGTTGCCGTACGAAGGCAGATATGACGCAGACTACGGTGATCTGCTGCTTACCGGTAAAAATCAGCCGGAAAAATACGTGTCGCCGATTGCTTCAGGATTTTTGTTAAGAGGTGAGGCGCGCGACATAAAAGAGATTAAAACAGCAAAGGGTATCATTTATCTTGTTGCCTTAAACAATGGTGAAATTCAATTTTTTAAATAAAATAATTGATTATGAAAACATTATATAAATTTTTGATTGCTGGGTTGTTGTTCAGCAGATTAAACGCAAAAGCACAGGATCAATGGCTTATCAAAGCCGATAAAATAGACCCGGCAAATTATTACGGCGTAACGGTAGCCAATGGGATGATTGGGATTGTTTCATCGCCCGAGCCATTTAAGGTAAAGAATGTTGTACTTGCAGGCGCTTATGATCTTTATGGCAGGGGTAGGGTAAGCAATTTTCTGAACAGCTTTAACCTTTTAAATATGTACCTGGAAATTGGCGGCAAAAGAATAGATGCAAAAAGCATCAGCAACTTTAAGCAGGAACTGGATATGCAACACGCTGCTTTTACCACCACTTTTGATTATGGAGACGAAGCTTCTGTTAAATATACTTATTATTCGCTTCGCCAGTTACCCTTCACCGTACTGATGGATATATCCATCACAGCTAAAAAGGGGATCAATATCACAACAGCCAGCGTTATGGAAGCTCCGGACGCGCTTAAAGACGTCCAGAATTACTATAATGAGATAGACAGGCCGCATGTAACTATCAGCTTACTTACATCAACCGCCAAAAGCCCTACAGGTAAATTACAGCTTTGCGCGTCAAATACCTTTTTATTTAACGAGGTACATGGCCAGGAGCCCCGAGTGATTCACGAAATGTGGGATAATAACATGCACTTGATGAAGTTCAGCAAAACTATCCAACCGGGCGAAACTTACCGGTATGCAGTGGCCGGGTCATCTATCACCTCTGCACATGATGCCGACCCGCTTAACCAGGCAGAGCGTTTAACCATGTTTGCAAAACTGGAAGGTCGCGATCGTTTAATAAAATATCATGAGCAGGCCTGGGACGAACTTTGGAAAAGCGATATAAAGATAGATGGTGACGCACAGGTACAGCAGGATATTCACAGCATGCTTTATCATTTATACTCATTTTCCCGCGAAGGTACGGCTTATTCACCATCGCCCATGGGTTTATCGGGATTAGGATACAATGGCCACGTTTTTTGGGATGCTGACCTTTGGATGTATCCTGCATTGCTGGTGTTGCATCCAGAAATTGCAAAATCGTTGGTTGAATACCGTTTCCAAAGATTAGCCGTTGCGAAGCAAAACGCTTTTTCGCACGGTTACAAAGGTGCAATGTACCCGTGGGAAAGTGCCGATAGCGGGGTAGAGGAAACACCTGTTTGGGCTTTGAGCGGCCCTTTTGAACACCATATAACTGCCTGCGTGGCCCTGGCGGCATGGAATTATTATTGCGTAACGCAGGATAAAGAATGGTTAAGAGAAAAAGGCTGGCCAATACTTTCTGCAACGGCAGATTTTTGGGCAAGTCGCGTTGAGCGTAACGGGCCGGGACATTATGGTATAAAAGACGTGGTTGCAGCTGATGAATGGGCCGAGAATGTAGACAACGATGCATTTACCAACGCAGCTGCAAAAGCAAACCTTGAGTACACCACAAAAACCGCTAGAATACTCGGACTTACAGCAAATGCAGACTGGGCTAACGTAGCCCAAAACATCCCTATTGGCCGTATGCCGGATGGTACGATTAGAGAATTTGACAGTTACAAAGGCGAAGGCATAAAACAGGCTGATGTTAATTTGCTTGCCTATCCGCTTAAAACAGTAACCGACCCGGCGCAAATTGCAAAAGACCTGTCATATTATGAAACACGGGTGCCTAATGAAGGTACCCCAGCCATGACGCAGGGTATATTCACGCTCTTGTATGCAAGGCTTGGTAACGGAGAAAAAGCGCTGCATTTTTTTAAAGATGCTTACGAGCCTAATTTAAACCCGCCGTTTAGGGTAATTGCTGAAACAAAGGGCGGTACAAATCCATACTTTGCAACAGGTGCCGGGGGGATAATTCAGAGTGTTTTGATGGGATTTGGTGGCTTGGATATCACCCCGACCGGCATTAGCCAGGTTAAAAGTAAGTTGCCGCCAAATTGGAAGTCTTTAACTATTACAGGTGTTGGGCCAGGTAAAAAAACTTACGTTATTAAATAATATTTGCATTTTGGCTCCATGAGATTTTTTTGTGTTTTCGTGTTTGGCTTGTTGGTTTTTTCATCCTGCAAAAAGGCAGACTACAAACAAATTTTTAGTGATCCGCAGTTGTATAGCCGTACAGTTCATGAACTGAATAAGGTGGTTATGGGTAATAATTTTACGCCACCGGTTGCCTCGCGTAATTATGCTTATGCAACAGTTGCAGGCTATGAAGTCATTGCAGCGGGTAACTCCCGAAATTACAAATCACTTGTAGGGCAGCTAAATGGTTTTAAAGAGGTTGCTAAACCTGAACCCGATAAAAATATAAATTACCAATACGCCGCCCTGCTGGCATTTTGCCGCGTGGGCGAAGCTGTAACTTTCCCCGAAAGGAGTATGGGTAAATACACGGATAGTTTGCATGAGCTTGCTGTGGAACATGGTATGCCAGAAGATGAAGTTTTCAATTCTGAGGACTTTGCTAAACAGGTGTCGCTATCTGTATTAAAATGGAGCAAGAAAGATAATTACCTGCGTACCCGCAGTGCATCTAAATTTGCTATTAAAGATTCATTGGGGCGTTGGTTACCTACGCCTCCAGCTTATTTTGAAGCCGTTGAGCCGCATTGGGGCGAAATACGCACTATGGTAATGAATAATGCCAAAGAATACAGCGTTCCGCCACCTCCTATTTTCAATCTCACGGATAAAAATACTAGATATTACCGCGAAGTAAATTATATCAAGAACACAGGTGACAGCTTGACGAAAGATCAGATACACATGGCAGATTTTTGGGATGATAATCCGCAAAAGTTAATCGTACGAGGCCACATTTCTTTTATTACCAAAAAGTTTTCGCCGCCGGGGCATTGGTTAAGCATAGTTGGTATAGGTGCGCAAAAAGTGCATGCCGATTTTGATTTAACAGTTTGCGCTTATGCTAAAACCGCCATCGCTTTGTTTGATGGTTTTATTGAATCGTGGGCGGCTAAGTATATCTATAAAACTGTTAGACCCGAAACGGTAATAGATAAATACATTGATGCCGACTGGAAGCCACATCTGCAAACACCTCCTTTTCCTGAATATACCTGCGGCCACTGTACCATATCTGCCGCCGCTGCCGAAGCACTCACAAGCGTGCTGGGAGACAACATTGCTTACACCGATACGTCAGAAACGGAATTTGGGATTAAACAACGATCCTATAAATCATTCCGCGATGCTGCTAACGAAACCGCATGGTCTCGGTTTTATGGTGGGATCCATTTTCATAATTCATGCGTTGTTTCAAATCAATTCGGCAAAATAGTTGGCGACTCGGTAGCGGTGAAACTGGTAATGAAAAAAAGGTAAATACAATTCTCAAATCGCGACACCTTAAACAGCAGGTGCCTGCCGGCTGCTTTTTATTTAATAATTCCTGCTTAAACGTTATTTAAAATGTATTTTAACAAAATTTAACATTTATTCTTTTTTAAATATTTGGTAATAGAAAGCTCAACTTTTTAAGTTTGTCCTTCCAAAATAAACACGTTATGGATAATAATACGAATGGGGGATATCCCCCGGCAGATACAGTTACCGGCAGCTCATCTTACGCCACAGATATAAGGGCTATCAATGAAATGATTCAGCAGGAAAGTGCCTTTATAGACATTTTGAAAATGGAGATGGATAAGGTAATTGTTGGCCAAAAATATATGGTTGAGCGATTACTGATCGGTTTATTGGCTGATGGGCATATTTTACTGGAAGGTGTACCGGGCCTTGCAAAAACGTTGGCTATTAACACTTTATCTAAAGCTATACAAGCCGACTTTAGCCGTATCCAGTTTACACCCGATCTTTTACCTGCCGATTTGGTAGGAACGATGATCTATAATCAAAAGAAAGAAGAATTTATAGTAAGAAAAGGCCCTGTATTTTCAAATTTTGTGTTGGCCGATGAAATAAACCGTGCACCGGCAAAAGTACAGAGTGCTTTGCTTGAGGCTATGCAGGAAAGACAGGTGACCATAGGTGATAATACATTCGCTTTACCAAATCCATTTCTTGTACTGGCTACACAAAACCCGATTGAGCAGGAGGGAACCTACCCGCTGCCAGAAGCACAAGTAGACCGTTTTATGCTGAAGGTTGTTATAGGGTACCCTACAAAAGAGGATGAAAAAAGAATAGTACGATCTAATGTATCACCCCAAGGTATGTTAAAACCGAATGCTATTATAAAACCGGATGATATTGTACGCGCCCGTAAGGTAGTAAGGGAAGTTTACATGGACGAAAAGATAGAACAGTACATTATCGACATCGTTTTTGCAACCCGATATCCTGAACAATACAAGCTGGCTAATTACAAAAACCTCATAAGTTTTGGCGCATCGCCAAGGGCAAGTATCAATCTTGCGTTAGCTTCTAAGGCTTACGCCTTTATTAAAAGACGCGGTTATGTGATCCCGGAGGATGTAAGAGCTATTTGCCACGATGTGCTGCGGCATCGTGTAGGGCTTACCTACGAAGCAGAAGCCGAAAACATGACCAGTGAGGATATCATTACAGGAATCCTGAACGCGGTTGAAGTACCATAGTCTAAAACCAGAAATCAGGATATAAGACATGCACGTCAATTTGTTGTTTCAAATCTGACTGTGATAAAGTCGGCAGCTTAAATCGAATAATTTTGATGTGGCCTCTCCTATCTAAATTGAAAAAATGGCAAGGGATACAAAAGAACTGCTAAAGAAAGTACGAAAGATTGAGATTAAGACACGCGGGCTTAGCAATCACCTTTTTTCGGGCGAATACCATTCTGCTTTTAAGGGCCGTGGTATGGCATTTAGCGAAGTACGCGAATACCAGGTAGGTGATGAAATCAGAACTATCGACTGGAACGTTACCGCCCGGTTTAATCACCCCTTTGTGAAAGTGTTTGATGAGGAACGCGAACTTACGGTAATGATCTTGATGGATGTTAGCGGTTCGGAAAATTTCGGTACGGTTAATCAGCAAAAGCAGGACCTTGCCGTGGAGTTGTGTGCTGTGCTTGCATTTTCGGCTATCCAAAACAATGATAAAGTAGGCGTTATTTTCTTTAGTGATAAAATGGAAAAATTTATCCCGCCAAAAAAAGGCAGAAGCCATATCTTGATGGTTATCAGGGAACTGATAGATTTTACGCCTGAAAATAAAGGAACAGATGTGGCTGCAGCTTTAAAATACTTTACCAGTGCCATCAAAAAAAAATGCACCGCTTTTGTAATCTCAGATTTTATGAGCTCGGCTTTTGAAACAGAACTTAAAATAGCTAACAAAAAGCACGATATTATTGCCCTAAGATTATTTGACCGCCATGAAGAAGCGTTTCCGGATCTTGGGCTTATCCCGGTAAAGGATGAAGAATCTGGCGAAATATCATGGGTAAATACAAGTGATAAGAGAGTGAGGGATGCTTTTAAAATAGAGGCAATGAAAAGAAACGCTTATTTAAAAGATGTTTTCAGCAAGGCTGGGGTAGACAATGCCGATATTGGCACACATGAATCATACGTAAAACCTTTGATGACTTTATTTAAAAAACGGGAAAGAAAAAGGTAACAGATGAAAAGCAAAATTTTTAATTACTTACTGTTCCCGCTACTGTTTCTATCAATCTGTTGTATAAGTGTAAATGCCCAGGATATAAAAGCGGAAACCAAGCTACAGCAATATACCATTAGGATAGGCGACCAGACAAAGCTATTTTTAATTGTCCATCAGCCTGCTGCCGCCCGTGTTAACTTCCCAAAATTAGGCGATACGATAACAGGCAAAGTTCAGGTAGTTGGCACCCCCAGGCTTGATACCGCTTATGATGATAAAACTAAAAAATCTGCAACCGTTACCGAAAGTGTATTGATAACTAGCTTTGATGCCGGTACTTACACCATACCTGCCTTATCGTTTGGTACTGCTAGGGCGGTTATAAAGTCAAATGAACTTACATTACAGGTACAAACCGTAAAGGTTGACACTACAAAGGGTATCTATGATATTAAACAACCGCTAACGGTATCTTATACATTTTTTGATTGGCTGCGCGATAATTGGTACTGGATAGTAATCCCTATTTTATTAGTAGCCGTAGCCATATGGTTGTTCTTTTATTTTAAAAATAAGAAGAAAAAAACACCTGTTATTGTGGCGCCTAAGCCAGCTTTACCTGCCCATGTGCTGGCTTTGGACAAACTAAGAGAACTTCGCGACAGGAAGCTTTGGCAAAATGAACAAACAAAGGAGTATTACATTGAATTAAGCGAAATATTGCGGGAATACCTTGAAAAGCGATACTTAGTTAAAACGCACGAAAAAACTACAGATGAAATTTTTACCGCGTTGAAGCACATGGATCTTTCCGGTGACAATAAAAATATGCTCCAACAAATTCTGGTTCTTTCAGACCTGGTTAAATTTGCTAAAGAAAAGCCGTTACCTGCAGAAAATGAACTGAGCATAGAAAACGCCATGCTTTTTATAACCAGAACGCAGCAATCAGAACAGAAGATTAATACGGAAGGAGGCTCGTCCAGTGAGCTTATTTAGCGGGATTGAATTTGCCCAGCCAGGTTATTTATGGCTGCTATTGCTGGCGCCTGTTTTAATTACATGGTATATATGGCGCCGGCAACAATTACAGGGAACGCTTAGCGTATCGGCGGTCAAAGGATTTGCATTGCCTAAAAAGAGTATTATTCCTAAGCTTAGGCATTTGACCCTGGCTTTCAGAGTGTTGGCGGTTATTGCACTGGTAATAGCTTTAGCGCGACCGCAGTCTTCCCTTAGCTGGCAGAACTCCACAACAGAAGGTATAGACATAATTATCGCTTCTGATATTTCGGGCAGTATGCTTGCGGAAGACTTTAAGCCTAATCGCTTGGAAGCCGGAAAAGATATCGCTATAGATTTTATTAAAAACCGCCCGGATGACCGTATTGGTCTTGTGATATTCAGCGGCGAAAGTTTTACACAGTGTCCGCTCACCATAGATCATGATGTACTTATAAATCTTTTTAAAGATGTAAAGAACGGAATGATAAACGATGGTACCGCAATAGGAATGGGCCTTGCAACTGCGGTAAACCGGTTGAAAGACAGCGAAGCGAAAAGTAAGGTAGTGATTCTGCTAACCGACGGTTCAAATAACATGGGATCTATTCCGCCTGTAACCGCTGCAGAAATTGCCAAACAATTTAATGTTCGTGTCTATACGGTAGGAATCGGTACACATGGTTACGCGCCATACCCGGTGCAAACTGCTTTTGGTATAAGGTACCAGAATATGCCTGTAGATGTAGACGAAGGAACGCTTACTAAAATTGCAAAAATTACAGGTGGTAAATATTTCAGGGCTACGGACAATGAAACGCTTAAAAACATTTACGAACAGATAGACAGGATGGAAAAGGCTAAGATTGATGTTACGCAATACCACAAAAAAACCGAACTGTTTTTACCATTTGCATTATTGGCGCTTTTCTTCCTGATACTTGAATTTGGTTTTAAAAACACTATGCTGAAGGGAGCTTTAACCTAAAGATGTTACGCTTTGCACATACAGAAATATTGTGGGGATTATTAATAATTCCTGTATTGATACTGCTTTTTATTGCTGTTAGCAATTGGAAGAAAAAGGCACTCGCCTCGTTCGGTGACAAAAAAGTAGTTAACCTGATGATGCCCCAGGTTTCTTTATCGAGGCCGTGGCTTAAATTCATTTTATTTGCGGTAGCATTTGCTTTCCTGATCATCGCTGCTGCCGACCCGCAAATTGGCTCCAAAATAGAAGAGGAAAAGCGGAAAGGTGCAGACTTAATGATTTTGCTCGATGTATCTAACAGCATGCTGTCGCAGGATATGCCGCCTAACCGCCTGGAAAATGCCAAGCGCGCTATAGCACAATTGATAGACAATTTGCATAGCGACCGGATAGGTATAATTGTTTTCGCAGGTGAAGCTTATGTACAATTACCGGTTACTACCGATTATGCAGCTGCCAAGTTATTTTTAAATACCATCAACACAGATATGGTGCCTACACAAGGTACTGCTATTGGTGCGGCCATTGACCTTGGGATGAAATCGTTTGATTTTAAGGATGGTACAGGTAAAGCAATGATTGTTATAACCGACGGTGAAAACCATGAGGACGATGCCGTTACCGCAGCCAAAAGCGCAGCAGATAAAGACGTTATGGTGAATGTTATCGGTATCGGTTCTGCAGACGGTGCGCCTATCCCGATTTACCAGAACGGCAGGCAGGTTGGGTTTCATACCGATAGTGCAGGCAAAACCGTTATCAGTAAGTTAAATGAAGATATGGGCAAGGAAATAGCTGCAGCAGGAAGCGGAACTTATGTGCGCGCTACCAACGCAAACAGCGGCCTTGGTATTGTGATGGATCAGATTGGAAAAGTACAGCGCAAAACCTATGACAGTAAAAATTTTAAGGATTTTGAAGACCGTTTCCAGATTTTTATAGGGTTTGCCTTATTGCTACTGGTCATAGAGTTTTTTATCTCTAACAGAAAAAGCATCAAGTTAAGTGGATTGAAATTATTTGAGGTAAAAAAATGATGAAGCGTTTATTTATAATCACATTATTTTTGATACAAGCCTCTTTAATTTTTGCCCAGCAGGAAAAAGGCTATGTAAAAAGAGGTAACGATCTGTATCAGCAAAGAAAATTTAAAGAAGCCGAAGCAGATTACCGTAAATCTGTAGAGAAGCAAAACCAGAATGTTGAAGGTAACTTTAACCTGGGCGATGCGCTCTACAAGCAAAAGAAATTTACAGATGCCAGCGAGCAGTTTAACAAGCTTGCTGGTTCATCCGCAAATAAAAATGTGGTTGCAGGCGCGTATCACAATCTGGGTAATTCGTTCTTAGAAAACAAAAAGCTGGAAGATGGTATCGCCGCTTACAAAAAAGCGCTGCTTAATAATCCTAAAGATGAAGAAACACGTTACAACCTTGCCTATGCACAGGAAAAGCTGAAGCAGCAACAGCAGCAGCAACAAAAGCAAAATCAGGATCAGAATAAAAAAGACCAGCAGAACAAAGACAAGCAAAATCAGGATAAAAAGAACCAGGACAAGCAAAATCAAAATCAGCAGGATCAAAATAAGAAGGATCAGCAAAGGGATAAAGATCAGCAGCCGCAGCCTAATAATATTTCTAAAGATGATGCGCAGCGTATGCTTGATGCTTTGAATAACGATGAAAAGGAAACGCAGGATAAGCTAAAAAATAAAAAGCTGAAAGGCTCTAAAATGCATATAGAAAAGGATTGGTAATGGTTATGACAAAACTATAAACAAAATAATCCTACCGAATATAACTGATGAAAATACGGTTTTACTTACTTTTTATATTATTAAACTTTAGCGGACTGCTGTACGCACAGGAGGTTAAATTAACCGCATCTGCAAGCAGAACTGAGGTGGGTACCGACGAGCAGTTTGAAATTACGTTCGCTGTAAACGGCAATGCGGAAAGCTTTAGCCCGCCGTCTTTGGGCGGTAATTTCCAGGTGCTGTCAGGCCCTAATCAGTCTACAAGTATGGAATCTATCAACGGTAACACTACCATGAGCAGTTCCATAAGCTATATCATAATGGCAGCCAGGGAGGGAGAATATGCTATAGGGCCGGCTGTAGCGGTGGTGAATGGGAAAAAGCTTACCAGCAATGTCATAAAATTAAAGGTTGTAAAGGGCCGGGCTGTTCAGCAGACTAATGCACCTCAAGGTGGCCCGGATAATTCAATATCGCCTGGAAACACATCCGATCTTTCAAAATTGATTTTTATAAAAGCTGTTGTAGATAAAAGCAACGTTTACCTGGGCCAACAGTTAACAGTTAGTTATCGTTTGTATACCCGGGTAGGAATAGAAGATAGTCAACCAGACAAACTCCCCGATCTTAACGGATTTTACAGCGTAGATATAAAACGGCCGCAACAGGCGCAATGGCATGTTGAAACATACAAAGGAGAACGCTTTAACGTAACCGATATAAAGGAGACTGTTTTATTTCCGGAACATGCAGGCAATATCACCATTGATCCCCTTGCGATGGATTTTATAGTAAGAGCTCCTGCACCAGCAAGGGATATAATGGACCAGTTTTTTGGTTCTTTTAAAGAGGAAAAATATAAGGCTAAAAGCGCTCCGGTAGTTATACGTGTTAAACCGTTGCCTGATACCGGTAAGCCAGATAGTTTTACCGGTGCAGTAGGCAATTTTTCTCTATCAGCATCTGTAGATAAGACAGCGTTAAAAGCTAACGAAAGCTTAAATTATAATGTAAAAGTTACCGGATCGGGCAACATCAAATTATTCGAACCGCTCAAAACCAGTTTTCCGCCGGATTTTGAAAAATACGATCCTAAAACAACAGATACGGTTACCGAAGATCTGAATGGTGTAACAGGCAGCCGGATTTATAATTATCTGCTTATTCCAAGGCACCAGGGAAACTTTACCATCGAGCCTGTAAAATTCTCTTATTTTAACCCTGCTACGGGAAAATATGTTACGCTATCCTCAAAGTCGTTTACGATTAATGTTGCTAAAGGAATTACAGAAAACAATGTAACAGCGTTCTCAGATGCGGGCAAGCAAGATATCAAAAAACTTACTAAAGATATACGATACATCAAAAAGGAAGACGAATTGGCAAAGCCCGGAGATAGCTTTTTTGGTTCGTTCACGTATTTTATATTTTTACTAATTGGGCCCGCCGCTTGCCTGGCTGCTTTTATTTACCGCAACCGGATGCGTGAAATAAATAGCGATGTTGTATTGGTGAAAAGCCGGAAAGCAGGGAAAATGGCAGCCAAACATTTGGCAAGCGCCCAGCTGCGGTTGCAGACTAATGATACTAAAGCTTTTTATGAGGATATATTTAAAGGACTGTATGGTTATTTAAGCGATAAGCTTAACATTAATTACGCTAACCTCGACAGAGAGAATATTACAGTTGCACTGGCCACCCGCTCTGTTGATAGCGCTCTGATAAAGCAACTGATGGATACGCTTGATCTCTGTGAAATGGCCCGTTATGCTCCTGTAACACATATTTCAGAAGACGAGGTTTACGAAAAAGCTAAGTCTATTATTAACGATATAGAAGCAAAGATTTAAAATGATGATAAGAAAGTTGTTTTACATAATTGGCTTATTTTTATTGCCGCTATTTGGCTTCAGCAACGATACGGCAGGCACCTTGTTTAGCCAGGGGAATCACCTGTACGCTAAAGGTCAGTTTAAAGAAGCTTTGGCTGCTTACAAGCAAGTGGTGGCTCAGGGATATGAGTCTACAGCCTTGTATTATAATATGGGGAATGCCAGTTACAAACTGGATGAAATACCTGCTGCGATTTTATTTTATGAAAAAGCACATAAAATATCTCCGGGGGATGAGGACATAAATGCAAACCTTCAGCTTGCCAATTCAAAAACTGCAGATAAAATTAACGAAGTACCGGAGTTTTTCTTAACCAGGTGGTGGCATGGCATTGTGTTGGCTTTTTCTGCAAATACTTTGTCTGTTTTAAGCATTACATTCTTTCTTTTGGCCTCAGGTTTATTGATTCTGTATTTTTATGCTGAATCGTTCGGGATTAAGAAATCTGCTTTTATTGCTTCCATTGCATTATTTGTGGTGGGCCTGTTCACCATTTTTGTTGGGAATACGCAGGTAAATTACTTCAGTGAACATAAACAAGCTATTGTATTTTCAAGTACAGTTACCGTTAAAAGTGGTCCGATGGAAAAATCAAATTCTCTTTTTGTGATTCATGAAGGTAGTAAGGTCAGCGTTGAAGATACCAATAACAATTGGTTGAAAATTAAGTTAGCAAATGGTGCCGAAGGCTGGATAAAATATGACGATGTTAAAGAAATTTGATTCCGATTCATTATTAGTAAGAAAAGTCATGCCGGCCTCATAAATAAAAATTTAATTTCAAATTAAGACCGATCGGTTTATATTTGTATGGTAATGACCAAGGCAGAACGCACACGGCAGTTTATTATTGAAAAGGCAGCACCAATCATCAATAAAAAAGGTATGGCCGGTACTTCTATAAGTGATATTATGGAAGCTACCAAACTTGCGAAGGGTGGCGTTTATGGAAACTTTGAGAATAAAGATGAAATTTGCGTAGAAGTATTTAATTACTTGTCCAAATCCCTTTCAGATTCTATAAATAAAAGTTTTGCTGATAAAAAAACAGCCAAAGACAAGCTGTTCGCTATTCTGGATTTTTACAAAAATTCCCTGTTTAAGATTGAAAGAGGTGGCTGTCCTATTTTAAATTTTGGAACAGAGGCAGATGATACTAATCCTGCCGTTAAGCAAAAGGTAAGGGAAGCCATTGAGCGTTCACAAAAAAGGTTTGCAAACCTTGTAAATGCTGGAATTGAAAATGGTGAGTTTAAAAAAGATTTTATTGCTGAAAATTTTGCGTCAAAGGCTTTGGCTATGATTGAAGGTTCCATTTTAATAAGCCGCATTCAAAACAGTAACCAAACCCTGATTCTTATAACCGATATGTTAAAAAAGGAAATTGAAGAAAACCAGATATAAATTTTTTTGAAATAAAAAAGACCGAACGGTCTAATTAAAATTAAATACACAACAAAGTGAATATAAACAACAAAACAATACTCATCACCGGCGGTGGCTCGGGTATAGGCTTTGAGATAGCCAAACTGTTAAGTGAGAAAAACAATAAAGTAGTAATTACAGGCAGGACCGAAGATAAACTTAAAAATGCAGCCGCTAAGCTAAAAAATGTAAGTTATGTAGTAGCAGATATCAACAACGATGTAGATACAGACAAACTTGTGGCACAAATAAACGAGCAATTTGGAGGACTTGACATATTGGTCAACAATGCAGCCCAGGCATATGTTTATAAACTTGATGATGAAAAAGCAGGCGCTGCCAAAAAAGCGGCTCATGAAATGCTTACTAATTATACATCTGTAATTGGCCTAACTGAAAAGTTTTTGCCCCTGCTTAAAGTATCAGCAGAAGCGGCTATTGTAAACGTTACCTCGATAGTAGCATTTGTACCTGGCGTTAACCTCGCTACTTATGCAGCAAGCAAGGCTGCGGTACATTCTTATTCGCAAGCGTTAAGGTATACCTTAGCTAAAAGCACCGGCATTAAAGTGTTTGAATTAATGCCGCCTTTGGTAAATACTGATTTTTCGGCAGAAATTGGCGGTGCCATCAACGGTATACCTCCGCTTGAAGTTGCAGAAGGTTTGATAAAGGGATTTGAGGAGGATAATTTTGAACTACACATTGGTAACACTGCAAATATTTACCAGTTGTTTTTATCGTCGCCGCAGGAGGCTTTAAACGCCTTGAATCAGGATAGATAATATTTGATACCATTTATGTTGAACGGGCTTCTCTTTAAAAGGAGAGCCCGTTTATTTTTTTAAGTATAGTTTGCAACCATCAAAATTTGCATATTTTTAAAGCATAAATGGAAACAAACAATAAGAAAACCATCTGGGCATGGTGTATGTTCGACTGGGCTAATCAATCATATAATATGGTAATTACATCTACCATATTCCCGGCCTACTACGTTTATTATACAACCAACCAGAAAACCCACTACGATATAGTTACCTTTTTTGGCCATAAGTATGTGAATACGGTATTGCAGAATTACGTACTGGGTTTGTCATACCTGCTTATTGTAATTATGCTCCCTATTTTAACCTCCATTGCAGATTATCGGGGGAGCAAGAAACTTTACCTGCAATGCTTTACCTGGCTGGGCAGTTTGGCCTGCGCAGGTTTGTTTTTCTTTAAACCGGATAGCCACCTTGAACTGCCACTCATATTTTACGGGCTTGCATGTATAGGTTATTGCGGCGGCTTCGTATTTTATAATTCTTACTTACCACAAATAGCCACCGTTGATCAGCAGGATAGTGTAAGCGCGAAAGGATTTATATATGGTTATGTAGGCAGTCTAATTATGCAGTTGCTCTGCCTTGTTGTTGTGCAGGAACCACAGTGGTTTGGCATTACAGATGAAGCGTTGCCTGCCCGTATTTCCTTTTTAATGGTTTTTGTATGGTGGATAGGATTTTCCATCATTCCGTTCAGGTTATTACCTAAAGGCCAGCCAAATAATGCTACGCATAATTATAATGTGTTTACCGGGGGCTTTAAAGAGTTGGCACGGGTATTTAAAAAGGTAAGGAGTATGCCATTGTTAAAGGGTTTCCTTTCTTCCTTTTTCTTCTACTCGGTAGGGGTACAGACAATCATGCTGGTGGCAGCTAATTTCGCATCCAAAGAGTTGCACATGCCTGACGACACGCTTATTGAAATTATCCTGGTGATACAGGTAGTTGGAGTTATCGGAGCTTTCCTTACTTCCAAATTATCTACCAGGTTTGGTAATGTTAAAACGCTAATCGGCCTGGTTAGCATCTGGACGGTGTTATGTTTAAGCGTGTACTTTATTTCAAATACGCCCCAGTTCTTTGTTGCTGCTATTGTGGTGGGTGCAGTAATGGGTGGTGTGCAGTCGATATCAAGGTCTACCTATTCTAAATATTTACCTCCAAATATTCCGGATACCGCATCCTTTTTCAGCTTCTATGACGTAACTGAAAAATCATCCATTGTGGTTGGCTTGTTTTGTTTTGGCTTTGTAGAGTCATGGACGCACGAAATGCGCGATTCTGCACTTGCACTGGATTGCTTCTTTGCCGTGGGGCTGCTTTTGATGATCAGCCTTTTCTTTAAAGAGAAGAAAGCCGCAAAACAACCCGTAACAGTTGTTGCCTGATACATTCAAATTTAACTTCAAAGTACCTAACTTATGCTGATCTGTTTAAACGGTTATGCCGGTAATAATGCTTAAAACCTACTGTGTGATTTTTAAATGCATATTTTTCCAAACATATTAATCTGCAGAACGCTACAATATACATACAGATTTTAAAGATTATGCACGCTCAGTCCTGTTTTTTGAAAACTTTATAACTTTTAAACTCTTTTTTGAAATTTATGGCACAATGTTGGTATTAACCTTAATAACTAAAAAACATAACCATGAAAACTTCAACTAACACCACCGTAATATTAAAAGCAATCGATCTTGAATTAAAAGCTTTATTAAAGAAGGATCTGGCAAACTTTAAATCAATGCAACAAAGCAAACAAGTAGCTGTTAAACAGGCTGCTTAATTGTTCAATCATATATACATCTACCGAAAAAAAGAGTTTATATTTTATTTATAAACTCTTTTTTTATTTGCTATAATCTATAAAGCGATAGACTTAAATGGTCGCTAAAAAATTTAAAATAATATCATTAAATTGATTCGGCTGCTCCATGTTTGTCATATGGCCTGCATCTTCAATAATACTCAATTGGCCATCAATAAGATTTGCCTTCATTTCTTCGGCCATTTTAACCGGCGTAAATTCATCATCCTGCCCTACAATTACCAGCGTAGGGATTTTTATCTGCGGAAATACTTCTTTTAAATAATTGATACGTCCGGCTCTGGCTCTTAAAGCTGCTGCTGCGCCCACCGGTGATGATGCTTTCATCATATTTATAACAAAGGCAGCTACAGCAGGCATTGAGGTAACGTGCGCCGGTTTGATCATTTTATAGATCACTTCCTCCGCATAATTATGCATGCCTTCTTTTTCCAGTCGGTCTGCTACATCATAACGGCCTTGTTTTACTTCTGGAGTATCCGGGCTGGCAAAGGTGTCGGCAAGTACCATGGATAACACCCGGTTAGGTGCCTGCCGAAATATTTCCATAATGATCTGCCCGCCTAAAGACAAACCCATTATATGAAACTTATCAACTTTTAAAAAATCAAGTAATTGAATAACATCGCTTGCGTAATCTTCAAACTTGGTTTCTACAACGACCGAACTTTTACCATAACCACGCAGATCGGGTGTTATCACGCTGTACTTTTCTGAAAAAGCAGGCACCTGCATTCGCCACATGGTATGGTCAAACGGGTGGCCGTGTATTAAGACAAGGGGAGTTCCGTTACCTGAAATTTCGTAATTCAGTTCTATACCATTTACTATTGCTTGTGCCATAGCCGTAATTTTGTACAGACATTGTTTTAAATTAAAGGAGGTTTAAAACAAATATTTTAAACCTCTTTTAATTCGTTTATACTTTGCGTGGTGGGAGATCAAATGCTTTGGCCTCATGCTCAAAATGCCCTTTGTGTGCACCATCACAAAAGGGTTTGTTAGCAGAAAGACCACATCTGCAAATAGAAACAATTGTTCTGCCTTGCAGGCCGTATTGGTTTCCCTGCATATCTACTATTTCAAAGTCGTCGCCCTCTACTTTTAATGAGCCGTTGTTATTAACTACCAGTTTTGTTTTTGACATGTTTTAATCTTTTGCACGAAAGTAATAATCATTAAGCAGGTACGGTTACTGATTGGCAATTAATTTTTGTCTTTTAAAATACCTTGTAATACATCCCAAACATTTTGCCCAACAATTTTTGCACCTTCTGCCGTAGGGTGTATGCCATCTTTCTGATTAAGATTACTAACCCCACCAACATTTTTCAGCAGAAACGGCACCAAGGCCATTTTGTTTTTTGCAGCTAAAGCGGGAAATATTGCTTTGAAATCATTTGCATATTTGAGGCCCATATTGGGTGGCACCTGCATGCCTAATAACACAAGCTTAGCAGAAGGATATTTAGCTTTTACGCTATCTGTAATAGCCTGGAGGTTCTGATCTGTTTCTGTTACCGGGATGCCCCGTAAACCATCATTGGCACCAAGTTCCAGTATAAATACATCAACCTTTTGCTTCAATATCCAACTGATTCTTCCTTTGCCACCTGAAGATGTTTCGCCGCTTACCCCTGCGTTTACTACTTTATAGTTCAATTTAGCTGAATCAATCTTATTTTGAACTACTCCGGGAAATGCTTGTGACGGATCATCCAGGCCATAACCTGCTGTAAGGCTATCGCCAAAGAACAATATATTTTTGGCCGATGACTGGCTTGTGTTATTTACGCTGCCAGATGCTTGTGAAGAAGTATCCTTTTTTTGTCCGCATGCCATTAACAGCGTTAAAAGCGAAATGGAAAAATATTTGATTTTGAAATTATTCATTGTTGTTAAGCTGCTCTTAAAACCTCAAGCGGTGGTTTGTTTAATACACCGGTGCTGTTAATTAAACCAATAACCACCGTTAATGTTGATACGATTACAAACATAACCAAAGCAGGGATCAAGTTGATGCTGAAAGGAATTTCGAAATTATATTTAGCAAGCAGCCAGCTCCCTGCCAATGCAATTACTATCCCGGTTAACGCCGATAATGCTCCCAGGAATAAATATTCTAAAGCGGTTATGGTAAAAATTTGTTTACGGCTAGCACCCAGTGTTCTTAATAAAACACTTTCCCTCATTCGCTGGTATTTACTGATACGAACTGACGCTATCAATACCACAATACCGGTGATGATGCTAAAGGCGCTCATGAACCTGATGATGTAACTGATCTTATCCAACAGATCATCAACCACTGTTAATACCAAACCAAGGTCTATAACAGAAACATTGGGAAACTGACGCACAACAGCCTGCTGATATTTTGCCGAAGCTTTTGCATCCGGTACATGCGTTAACAATACATGGAACTGGGGCGCGTTTTCCAACACACCGGTTGGGAAAACAATTTGAAAGTTTGTCTGGATTTTGTTCCAGTTAACCTGTCTTTCGCTGCTTATTACTGTCGGCATATCAAGGCCTTGCACATTAAATACCAGGTGATCGCCGATGTTAAGATGGTTACGTTTAAAAAAGTTTTCTTCCACCGAAACCGGGATATCTTTACCTGGGCTTGCTTTGCCGATCCACTCGCCATTTATTATTTTTTCCGAAGGCGTTAAAGAGTCGCGATACGTTACCCGGTATTCGTTTGAAAATACATGCCGGGATAATTTCAACGTAGAATCTTTTCTAAGATCTGCCGCGGTTTTTCCGTTAACGCTTTGTAGCCTTGTAGTTACAATGGGTACCTGCTGTAAAACCGGAAGCTGCTGTTGCCGGGTTAAATTGGCAATAGCCTTTTCCTGGCTGGTTTGAATATCAAACATGATCATATTGGCCTGGTTACCACTGGATGAAAGCTTAACCTGGTTAATGAGGATGCTCTGCATAAAGAAAAGCGTACAGATAAATGCTGTACTTAAGCCAATAGAAACAATCAATATAATAGTTTGATTGTTGGGGCGGTATAAGTTTGCAAACCCCTGCCTGAATAAGTATCCCCAAGAGCTTTTTATAACAAGCCGCATAACTTTCATTAAAAGCCACGCTGTCACAGTTAAAATAGCAAAGGCTGCGGCAATGCCTATGGTGAAGAAAATGCTTCCTACCCAGCTATCTAATTGCATGTAGGTGAATATAACCACGAAAGCAAGGATCAGCAGGTAAACGAGCCACCTAAGCGGATCGCGAACGATGTTCACGTCCTCGTACGACATGCGCAGTGTATTTAACGGCGATATATTCCTAACCGAAATAAGAGGCAACAACGCAAACAATATGGAAATGATAACCCCAAGTAAAACACCCTGGCCTATAGCTATCCATGAGATAGAGGTAGATATGGCAAAGGGAATAAAGTCTTTAAATATAACCGGTAATATTTGTTGAATAGCAGTACCCAACAAAGCACCTGCGACAGACCCTATAAAACCGATACCTATAATTTGTATTAGGTAAATAAGAAATGCCTCAGAAGCTTTTACACCCAGGCAGCGCATGATAGCGATAGAGGCAATTTTTTCGCGGATGTAAATATGTATGGCACTTGCAACACCTACACAGCCGAGTAACAAAGCTATAAATCCTACCAGCGAAAGAAAGCGCGTCAGATCTGCAAATGAACGGCCTGTATTTTCCTTTTTCGATTCTATGGTTTCATAACTTAATTCTGCCCGGTCTAATTTCGGATCGATGCTTTTAACAAGATTTTCTACGTTAACGGCCTTATTAAATTTATAATAAAAGCTATAATTAATACGACTTCCCTTTTTGGATAGGCCGGTTTTTTCCAGGTATTGGAGGGGGATGTAAACGATAGGTGCAACGCCTGATGTTACCCCTGTTTGCCCCGGTGCCTTATTTAAAACACCTGCTATTAGAAAAGTAACATCACCAATTTTAATGGAGTCTTTTACATGTGCATTAAACTGAAGCATCAAGGTTTTATCAACCAGGGCCATTTGACCGTGCCGGAAATCCTGCCCTGCACTTACAGGTGTAGTTTCAAGGCTTCCGTAATAGGGGAAGCCGCCCTCTAATGCCCTTACTTGCACCAGCCTGGTGCCGCTGCCTTTTGGAAATAACGCCATAGACACAAAGCTGCGTTCCTGCGAGCGCTGTTCACCAAGGGAGTCAAGCATTGGTTTTATTGTAGCATCAGCAGGTTTACTTCCGGTAATAGATAGGTCGGCTCCAATTAATGTGGCCGCCTGGTTATTTATATCGTTCTGCAGGTTATACCTGAATGTGTAAATAGCAACAAGGGCTGCAATGCCAAATACAATGGCCGATATGAACAACAAAAGCCTCGACCGGTTTCTACGGCTATCCCGGCGTACCATATCAAACAGCCAGGGAATGTTTATTTTACGCTTAATGTTAAACTCTGTATTTTCCATTAGAGATTAAGCGTTAAAAGTTTTTTCGTCTGATACCAGTTTGCCACCTTTAATGCGAATAATGCGCTGAGTTTTTGCAGCAAGTTCAAGATCGTGCGTTACCAGCACAAGCGTTGTACCTGCCTCCCTGTTAAGGTCGAACATAAGCTTTACCACTTTTTCACTGGTTTCTGCATCCAGGTTGCCGGTAGGTTCATCTGCAAATAAGATACGCGGTGCATTGGAGAAAGCCCTTGCTAACGATACACGTTGCTGCTCTCCGCCTGATAATTGCATAGGGTAGTGGTGGCCGCGTTCGGCCAGGCCAACTTTATCCAGCAAATCCTGCGCTCTTACCTTAATGTTTTTTTCGCCCCTCAGCTCCAGCGGAACCATCACGTTTTCTAATGCTGTAAGGGTAGGGAGTAATTGAAAATTCTGAAATATAAATCCTACATACTGATTTCGTACCTGGGCGCGCTCGTCTTCAGTTAAATTGCCCAGATTAATATTATTCAATTCAACAGCGCCACTGCTTGATCTGTCGAGCCCGGCGCAAAGTCCTAATAAAGTAGTCTTTCCGCTGCCGGACGGGCCAACTATCGCATTGGTTGATCCCTCGCCAATGGAAAAGTTAATATTATCAAGTACAGTAAGTGTTCGCCCTGCACTATTATATGTTTTGCCTAAGTTTACAATGTTTAAGATATTTTCCACTAAGTGTTTTTGTTGTTATAGATGATTAAACGCGGATTTTGTTACTGAGATTTGATGCGTAAATAACCACTTATCAAGCCACTTGGTTAAATAAAAGCCAATGAACCTAAACTATGACATAATTATGATCTTTTTAAGTCGACTTAGCTAATCAATTTACTTTTTAGATTTGCCTTTACCTCTGCATCCCATTCTTCTTTTAAGATACTCAATACAATGGTATTCCTTCTCCCGCCATTTCTTTTGGGCATATGGCTGCGTAAAACTCCTTCGGGTTTACAGCCAATTGCTTTCATAGCCGCTACGCTTCGGGCATTATCAGCATCGGCCCTAAATTCAACTCTTAAGGCGCCCATGGTTTCAAAGGCAAACTGAAGCAGCAAAAATTTGCAATGCCTGTTTAAGCCGGTGCCTCTGAAATTTTTTCCATACCATGTAAAGCCTAACTGCGTAGTGTTATTACCGGTAACAATATCATAAAAACGTGTAGAACCGGCATAGGTACCGCTTCGTTTATCGAATACTATAAATGGGTATTCTTTTCCGGTTTTTCTTGCCTCCACGGCTGTTTTAATGTAATCTCTCATTCCATCTTCGCCTTCTGCACCTATCAATGAAAATTCCCAGGTTTCCGGTTCGTTTAATGCAAAGGGTAAGAGGTTTTCAAAATCCGTTTCTTCAAGTGGCCTTAGCAAAACCCGTTCATCTTCTAATGTATAATCGTTTTGTGCATTAAAATTTAGCATAGCGTGTTAGTTTAATCAGTTATTTCAAATTTGACATAATTTTAAAATATATAAGCCTAATTTTGAAAAAGCAGCACTAACTGTTTAACCTATAAAAGATTAATATTTATTTATCAACCATTTTGATAAATTTTCGTTCAAAGCCATTATGATTTATTCATCTTTAACCGAACGTTTAAAAAGCCAGCATAAAACAATAGCGGCTATTATCCTGCAGTTAAATAACAGGCAAATACAATCACGTCCGGTTCGCGATAAGTGGAGCATTCACGAAAATATTGCTCATCTTGCCAGGTATCAACCTCTGTTTTTAGATCGTATGCGGAAAATAATTGCTATTGATGAGCCGGAATTTGGGCAGTACAAAGCTGACGATGATGATGAGTTTGAAATCTATTGCGCTTTTACTACTTATGAGCTTTTAAAGAAAATTTCTATTGACCGGGAAACCATATACCATTTAATATCTGCTTTGCCTTCCGATAAATTAGAGCGTGCCGGTTTCCACCCAAAATATGGAAGGCTTACTATTTTAGAGTGGACAGAGTTCTTTCTTTTGCACGAAGCGCATCATTTATTTGCAGTTTTCCAATTAGCGCATAGTGTTAACCATCGTGTAAATATTGGCGAAGTTTAATTTTATTAAATCCGTTTTATCTTTTGATTATCACATAATTATAAGTATCTATTTGTTTAATACTATAAGTTAAAAACATCATAAATCAATTTATTTAGATTTTTATCCGCCTATTTATCATTATATTTATAAATCAATTAAATAAGCTTTATGCCTAAATACAGCGGCGAGAAACGGATTCTGGTAGCTACTGATTGTATAATTTTCGGCTTTGATGGATGGAACATTAAGCTTTTGCTTGTTCAGCGCACCATTGAGCCTGAGAAAGGCAAGTGGAGCCTGATGGGTGGTTTTTTACAACCGTTAGAAACGCCTGAAGAGGCGGCCAGCCGTGTTTTGGAACTTCGTACCGGGTTAAAGAAAGTTTATATGGAGCAATTCCAGGTTTTCGGCAAACCAGATCGCGACCCTGTAGAGCGGACTCTGTCTATTGCTTACTTTGCATTGATAGATATTCATCAATATGAAATACAAAGCAGTGATGAAAATCACCCCGAGTGGTTTTTGTTAAATGACATGCCGGACCTGATTTTTGACCATGCCGAAATGGTAAAACTGGCCAAACGTCAGCTACGATATAAGGCGGCTTTACATCCTATCCTTTTTCAGCTACTTCCTGAAAGATTTACCATTCCGCAACTACAGGCTTTATATGAGGGTGTGTACAACACCAAATTTGATGACAGGAACTTCAGTCGTAAGTTACTTTCAACAGGTTTGCTTATAAAATTGCCCGAAAAGGATAAACAATCATCAAAAAAGGGCGCTTACTACTACAAGCTTGATCAGACGCATTACTTGGAAAACTTCGGCAAATTTTTAAACCTTGTTCCCAATCCGGACAAATTTTTTTAGCAGACTAAATTTAACTGTTAAATAATTGCCTCAGAGCAATTTATTTCAAATCATTAAAGTATTTTTAATGGCCTTTTGCATTTTAAATCAATTGCAAAACAAAGATTATTAATACTTAAGTTCGTATCCAAATTGTACAGTTGACATATACAACCGATACGGAGAAAAAGTATATTCGTCTGTTGGTTACCCGGTACCATGGGACGGCAGGTATAAAGGCACTGATTTACCGACGGGTGTTTATTATTATATAATCAACCCAAGAAACGGAATTAAGATCATGTCGGGCTATGTAACTATTATAAGGTAGTAATGAATAAAAACTTTTACTTATCATTCTTTTTATTTCTGTTTCTTATCCAAACAGGTTATGCCCAGCAGAGACCTCAATACACGCAGTATGTTTTTAATAATTTGCTTATAAACCCGGCTGTTACGGGCATTGAGGATTATACAGACGTTAAAGCTGGTTATCGCAGCCAATGGACAGGCCTTCAGGGTGCGCCTATTACAAGCTATTTAACCATCTCTGCACCGGTAGGAGATAACTTTGTATATGGTGACGCTACGGCATCTCCTGCTTATGGTGGTGTAAACCCTTCAAGCAGATTATATACGCAGAATTACATGGCTGCAGAGCCACATCACGGTATTGGTTTAACCGTTGTATCAGATGTTGCCGGCCCTATATCGCAAACAAATATAGACGCTACCTACGCATACCATTTGGGTTTAACAGACAGGATCAATCTTGCGGTAGGTGTAGCAGCAGGAGTGAGCCACATAAGTCTTAACACTTCGCTTATCACACTTGAAAATCCGCTTGACCCGGCTATTTCAAATGGAAACAACAGCCAGTGGAAACCAGATCTGAGTACAGGCATCTGGATGTATGCTTCTGATTATTATCTGGGTGCATCGATACAGCAGCTTTTACCTCAAAATTTATATTTCAGCACTAACACGGCTTACAGCCAAAGTAAAACCGTACCTCAATATCTGATCACAGGCGGTGTTAAGGTTTTTTTAACGGATGATATTACTTTTTTACCCTCGTTCCTGGTAAAAGTAATTAACCCAACACCTATGACCTATGATTTAAACGCCAAACTTACATTTAGCGATAAGTTTTGGTTTGGTGGTTCATACAGGCACAATGATTCTTTCGGCGTACTGGCAGGTGTAAATATCAGCTCGTTTATAAATATTGGTTATTCATATGATATTACAACATCGGCCTTAAATACAGTAAGTAATGGCACACATGAAATAGTTATAAATCTGTTGTTGAATAATAAGTATAAGGTTACCTGTCCTCAGCACTCGTTTTGATGCATAAGTCTAAAACGAGAAAGGGATAAAATCATTGACTTTATCCCTTTCTCGTTTTTATTACAATTCTTTTCTAAGCCTTGCTACCGGTATATTCATTTGCTCCCTGTATTTGGCGACCGTTCGCCGAGCAATATTGTATCCGGCATCTTTCAAAATATCTGTAAGCTTTTCATCAGCCAGCGGATGCCTTTTGTCTTCCTTACCTATATGCTCTTCCAGAATTTTTTTAACTTCTTTGTTGGATACTTCTTCGCCACTTTCTGTTTGTATCGCTTCAGAGAAAAACGATTTTAAAAGAAAAGTACCAAACTCTGTTTGCACATATTTTGAATTTGCAACCCTCGATACTGTAGAAATATCCATAAAGATCCTGTCTGCAATATCCTTAAGGATCATAGGTTTCAGATTTTTATCATCACCCGTAAGGAAAAATTCGTATTGATATTGCATAATGGCATTCATGGTTTTTAACAGCGTTTGCTGCCTTTGCTTAATAGCATCAATGAACCACTTAGCCGAATCGAGTTTTTGTTTTACAAATTGAACAGCTTCTTTTAATTTCTTGTCTTTTTGTGAGGCTTTGTCATAATGCTCAAACATTTCCTGGTAAGAGCGGCTTACTCTTAATTCAGGTGCATTTTTTGAATTTAGAGTAAGCGTTAAAAAGCCATCATTGTTGATAATGTGGAAATCTGGTATAACCTGTAATTGCTTGGTGTTGATCTCGTTAGAGTCACCAGGCTTAGGGTTAAGCTTTAAGATCTCATTAACTACGCCTCTCAACTCAGATGAGCTCATGTTCAGCGACTTTTCTAATTTATCGTAATGCTTACGGGTAAATTCGTCAAGATATTGTTCAACAACAACTATAGCTTTTTTTACTATAGGATCGTTGGGATCCTTTTTTCTTAATTGTATCAGTAAACATTCCTGCAGTGTACGGGCGCCAACGCCGGGGGGATCGAAAGACTGTATCACTCTCAACATGTCTTCAACTTCTTCATCTTCGGCCATTACATTTTGTGAAAATGCAAGATCGTCTGTCAAAGACATTATCGGGCGGCGCAGGTATCCGTCGTCATCAAGGCTTCCTATAATTTGCTGGCCTATTTTAAAATCTTTATCAGATATAGGTAAAAGATCCAGCTGTTGCTGCAGACTTTCAAAAAAAGAGCTTTGTACAGCTATCGGTATTTCCTTGCGCTCGTCATCATCCTCGCCATTCTGATCATACCGGGAGCCGTATTCGTTTACATTATCTTCCTGTAAATAATCGTCAATATTAAATTCATCTGCCTCGCCTTTTTCCTCGTCGCCATTATAAGTATCATCCTCCGGGTCGCGGTCTGGATACTGTTCCTCTGGTTCGTTTAAATTGGTAAGACTTAAATCTTCAAGCGCGGGGTTTTCCTCAAGTTCCTCTTTTATACGCGTATCTAACGATACGGTAGGGACCTGTAGCAATTTTATAAATTGTATTTGCTGAGGCGAAAGTTTTTGTAAAAGTTTTTGTTGAAGATTTTGTTTTAACATAAATAGATGGCCCGACAAAAATACATCAATTAACCCTAACTTAAAAATATGTTAGCATTTGGTTACTGATGATGTTGTTAAATCAAAAAAACAATTATTTGTTTTAAAGCATTAGAAAATTATTAACTTTAGGCACCTTAATCAAAATGTATGGCTATAATTAAAGACTTTAAAGACTTTGCAATGCGCGGCAATGTTGTCGATCTTGCAGTCGGTGTAATTATTGGTGCAGCGTTCGGCAAAATTGTCGATTCTGTAGTAAACGATCTGATCATGCCTTTAGTAGGCATAGCCTTCAAAGCCGATTTTAGTAACCTTTACGTACCATTGTCAAGTAAGGTTACGCCAGGGCTTGCTTTAGCCGATGCAAAAAAACTGGGACCTGTATTTGCCTGGGGTAATTTCGTTACCGTGGTATTAAACTTTTTAATATTGGCTTTTATAGTGTTCTTCCTGGTAAAAGGTATTAGTTCACTTAAAAAGAAAGAAGCTGTGGATCCAACCCCACCGCCGCCGGCTCCACCATCGAAAGAAGAGATCTTACTTACCGAAATACGCGACTTACTCGCCAAAAGAGCTTAGTATAATAAAACTAATTATTATAGCTTCAGTCAACAATATGGCTGAAGCTTTTTTGTTTAATAAGTTTTAGCAAGATCAGGGTCTGTAAGGATTATATAGTCGACATTTTTGGCTAAAGCTTTCCAGTCGGGTTTGTTAAAATTATCATCCGAATACAAAGCAATATTCAAAATCTTCACATTTGGGGCATATTGTTTAAGCTGGGCGGCAGCACCAAGTTTTTCTTCACTATGGAAGTTTCCGTTCAAGTGCAGTATTTTAAAACCTGCATGCTGTTTATAGAAATTGGCCATAGACCAGCCCATTGTTGCATCCCATAAATTTTGAGCCTGGTACATTTGCATGCCCGGCATAGAACTGTGGCCGCCCATTAAGTCTGAAAACTTTTTGTAATATGCACCGATTGCGGTGTCGATAGGCAATGGGGGTAAAAAAGATTTTGCTGTAGTGCTTAATAACATCAAGCTTGCTAATCCCATGCGGTTGGTCATGTTAGTATATCTTGCAGGTGCATTAGCCGCAATTACAGAGAGGTGTTGTTGTTTGGCAAATTCTACCATAGGCCGGTAATCTTTATAGTTAGGCCAAACCCTTGCATCAACAAGGAAATTCTTTTCACGAATTAATCCGTTTAAATATTCATCCAACACTACTTGGCAATCGGTTTCAAACATTTCCATTGACAATGTCGTTTTACCAGGATATTTAGCAGATAATTTCTTCAAAAGGTCAAACTCAAGGTAATGGGCCGTAGAATCGTTGTGTTCTTCACCAAAGAAAAGCACATCCGCATCTTTCATGTCGGTCACAATATCATCTGTGGTAATTATTTTTTGCCGGTTGGTGCTATAGATTTTATAATGTGCAGACATGTTATTTTGAGCACAAACAAAAAACGGAAAGAGCAGGAGAAAGAAGATATATGCGGATTTCATAGTATTAAGTGGCGTTCTAAATATCGCAAAGTTTATCTGTGTTATAATAAATAAAGTAAATACATTTCAACAATTGTAGTTTTATTAACATAACGTACTTGTTTTTATACTAAACTTAATCTATTTGCACTTTGATAAAATTAAAAAAAGCACTACATTTGCGCTCTTGTTTTTAAAACGACGAATAGAATAAATAGCCATGAAAAGAACGTTTCAGCCCTCACAAAGGAAAAGAAGAAATAAGCACGGTTTCCGTGAGCGCATGTCATCTGCTAACGGCAGAAGAGTATTAGCTTCAAGAAGAGCTAAAGGCAGAAAAAGATTAACCGTATCTGACGAGCGTCGTCACAAAGCATAAGGCCGGTTGCTAACTCCTATCGGGGTTTGAACCGATTTGTTTAAATTTTCGGTTCCGGGAATCAGCAACTATGTACACTTTTAAAAAAGAAGAAAGGTTATGCAACAAAAGGCTTATTGAAGAGCTTTTTCATAACGGTTCTTCTTTTTTATGTTATCCCTTTAAGGTATCGTGGACGTTGACCACTGATGCCCAGCAATTTCCTGTGCAGGTTTTGATCTCAGTATCAAAAAAACGCTTTAAACACGCAGTAGATCGCAACTTAATAAAGAGGCGCACCCGCGAAGCTTACAGGCGATACAAGCAGCAGGAATTATATCTAACGCTTGATGCTGCCGGTAAAAAGATCTTGCTTTCTTTAAGCTATATTGGTAAAGATATTGCCGATTATAGTTTGATGGAGAAGAAGATGATAAAGCTTTTTTCGCAACTTTGTACAGAGATTACAAAATGAAAGCGATAACCAGTATATTGAAAACTATCATCGGTTATGTTTTTATTATCCTGATTAAACTGTATCAATATCTTATCTCGCCTCTTTCTGCTTCTACCTGCAGATACACGCCAACCTGTTCTCAATACGGCGTAGAAGCAATCCGTAAACATGGTGCTTTTAAGGGTGGCTGGCTTACATTAAAACGTATTGCAAGTTGCAATCCCTGGGGTGGCCACGGCCATGATCCGGTTCCATGATCCCTCGTTCCATTATGAAACCAATTTCCTTCATTGTATTTTTGTAAATAAATGGCGCTTATACTCCAAATAGAAACTGCAACAACATCGTGTTCTGTGACTTTAGCCCGGGATGGCAAGACGTTATCCTTTAAAGAGATCAATGAGCGTAATATCCATGCGGAAGTGATCACGCGTTTTATTGATGAATTAATGACCTCTGCCAGCTTTCACTATGATCAATTGGATGCTATAGCTGTAAGCAGCGGCCCTGGTTCATATACTGGTTTACGCATAGGTATATCAACCGCCAAGGGCCTGTGTTTTGCTTTAGATAAACCGCTTATTGCTATTGAAACATTAGAAGCGATGGCCTTAGGTATGATAAGTAAAAATAAAGAGGATTTGAGCGACGACACTTTGTTATGCCCAATGATTGATGCCCGCAGAATGGAAGTTTATACAGCTATTTTCAGGGCGGATGGTTCAAGAGTTACCGCAACTACTGCCGAAATCATAGATGAAAACAGCTTCAGCAAATTTCTCGAGAATAATAAAGTGTTATTCTTTGGTGATGGCGCAGAGAAATGTGAAGGCGTTTTAAGTAAAAATAATAATGCACATTTTGTAATTGATTTTACTAATTCTGCATCGTTTCTTACTGAGGCGGCTAATCAAAAGTTTGAAAGTAAAGCCTTTGAAGATGTTGCTTATTTTGAGCCTTTTTACCTTAAAGAATTTATTGCCGGTAAAAAAGCGCTCTAATTAAAGCGCTTTTTTAATTATGAGCCATTATTGGTTTTAAACAACCTTCCCCATAAGCGGCCTAAAAAACCTTTTTCCCCTGTAGGAATTACGCTCGAATTCATAGGGTGTTCTATAACCGGACCAAATTTAAGTGAGAAACCAAGAAATACATCACCACCGGTATAGCCCGAATTTGAATAAGTATTACCAGATCCCTTATTGATTGCCTCATGCGCAAACGAGGCTGTTTGATATAAACGGTTACTGCCTATAAAAAACTCAAAGTTCGGTGTCTTGTACATAAATTGCCCACCAGCGTTAAACGTTTTTAAATCGTCATAACTAAAGGTTGCTGTAACTACATAGCTTTTGTATTGAAATGGGTTTACAAGTACGCCGGTAAAACCGTTGTAGAATAACTCTTTCGAAGCTATTAAAGTAGGAGAATACTTAAATTGATTATTGTCATCAATCCAGTAACTTTTAGAGGCACTTGCTTCAAAACGCCCATCAATTGGTGTGTTGAATGATTTAGCTTCACCACCGCTATGTACTATAGTATAAACCTTATTGTAGATACTGTCTTCCCTGGCTGGTTTTGATAAACCTCTGATGTAGGCAGTGTTATCGAAATTGTAAATTCCTGATCTTCCGCTCCAGTGTATAAAGCCGAGGTCTTTAACATTTCCCTGTATGGTAAAGCCATCGTCCGTGCGGTAAGATGATCCTAAAGAGATAGAGGCACCCGGATTTCTGAACGTAGGGAGGTTATCGCGCGAGCTGATTTGCCCCGGCGTAAAACCGGCGCGATATGTGCCCTGCAAGGCAAGGCTGGCTGCGTCTGCAGCCTTGTCAAATACCACGCTTGAACTTTTGATGTTCAATTGCTGATATTCACTACCAGACAGTGCGCTTATCTTAAATCCTAACGATAGCTGTTTATTGATCTTTTCGCGATATGAAAAACTGATCTGATCATATGTTTGGTAATAATAGTTGCTGTTAAAGATGTTTGTATAACTGGTGTTTGGAAAACTGTTGGTTCCATTAAATAATGCCAGCGTTTCATCTGTAAACACACCGGTGCCCTCACCGCGAATCTGGGCAGAGATGCCCATTTCTACGTCGCCGTTGAAACTGGTAAACATCTTTACCATAAACAAATAAGCATTTACGTTAGCGTTAGCAAGGTTATACTTCCCCTGGTTTATCAGTAAAGCACTATTGTCATATTTGTTATTAAATAGCCGGTTTTTTAAGCTGGCCTGTCCGTTGCCGCTTAAAAAAAGGTTTGCATCAAAATTTGGTATGAAAAAGTTAAAAGCAAATTGCTTACTGCTATCGGTAACAAAAGCCGCCCTTGCCGGGTTTTCGAAAGAATCATAAAGCGTACCTGTATTATATTGAGAATACTGCTGGGAAAATAGGTGAGCGGAAATTATTAAAAAAAAGGAAATGAGTAGGAGTTTTTTCATAAGCAGCGTATTGCCTTACTGATAATCGATTTAAAGATAAAACTCGATAACGATATAAAAAATAATTATGGTAATTATCCCCTTTAACGTAATAAAGTATTGATAGTTATATGAGGGTATTATTAATTTTTAGCACTTGTTGTATCGGTATTTATCTTGAGGCAAAAATTAGTGTAAAGGTTTTTTTCAGATCCGCTAAACTGGATAGATTGTCCATAAAAGTCGCTCCAGCCGGGTTTAGATGATTTTACAATTTTGAAAATTTCCGGATACATATCGCGCTCCAATATCGGCTGCGCGTTTTTAAAATTTATAAAAAATGATACGTTGCTTTTAGCAGCAAGCAGGTTATCAAATTGGTTATACTGGGTGCTGATGCTTAAGAACTTCTGGTTTATGTACATGTCGTTATAACTTACCAATTCCTTAGCGCTGTTAGCCAGTACCAGGTAATTATCTATGATAGTAAAGAATGGCCGTTTAAATACACTGAAAGCATCGCCTAAAAGGAAAAACGGAACTTTATCATAATTAAGCTGGCCTGTATTTTCATCGTTCATAGTGCTTATGTTTACCAGCAGCGCTTTTAATTTCGAACCGTCCTTTACGGGGACTATTCCAAATTTTTCAAAGTAACGTGTAGTAACAACTGCAAATTCATTATTGATCATTTTATTGAAATCCTTTACAAGGTTCACCCCGGTCTCGGCTTTCATTTTTCTGAAAAGCTCTTTTTTCTCATTCTTTAATCCTGCTTTGTTTTGTAAGTCTTCGAGATCATTTTGAAAAGTAGCGGGATCTGAAAGTGAAAATGATGTGCTATAAGCGGTTGTTGAAGGAAAAATCTCTTTTAAGTGGTTAGTAATAGGCTGTTGGTTGGCAAACAGTGTTAAATAACTCATTGCCTCATTACGTTTTATAGTTGTAATGCCATTAAACATCAGGGCATCGCTTCGGTAATTGAGGCTTAAAGAGGCCAGGGCCGGTAATAATTTAAATGTTTTATAGATGTCTGTTGATTTGTTTCGGAAAAAAAGATCAAACAGCGGCGTTAACTGGTCATAGTTTACGTATAAATTGGCGAGTGTATTTGCATTTTGCTGGTCTGAAAATAGACTATAAGATGCTTTGCCTTTTTGAAAATTATAAGCAGCACTTTCTTCTGCAAGCTGTTTAGAAAAACTTCCCGAAAAAATATTATCTGCTTTGTCCACAATATAAAACCGCTTTTTCAAGGCTTTAATGTAAATGTTAAAGCCTTGTTTATTACTTATTCGTAATGGGGTAATAAGCAGCCCGCTATTGTTTGTTTTTGAAAGCTGGTTTAAGATAGTTGCATCAAATCCCTTTTCGGCAGAGATAGTAAGCAGCAAACTCAGTGTATCTGTTTTTGAGGGATGTACAGATATGTAGATATTCTGGCCAGTAAAATATTTTTGCAGAACAGTATTTTCCACCAGTTCATGGCGTAACACGTCCATGTCGGCTAACCTTTGTTTGCCTGCTATCGAAGCAAAAAGTGCGTTTCCGTTAAATATATCGTAAAAGCTTTTTTCATTATTAAATTCAAAAATTAAGGAAGCGCTACCCGGAATAGCTTCCATAACCTTGCTGGTTAAAGTACCGGGCGGGTTTAAATTTTTAAAATAAACAACCGTTGCATAAACAGTAGCTATCAGTAAAGTAACGGTGATTAAAATTTGTTTTCTCATTGCATAGGCTGCCTAACAAAGGTAGCATTATTGCTTATCTTATATCGAAATGTTTATTAATGCAGAGCGGTCTTTTACGATTAAATGTTACATTATTACAATCAGATAACGCTCCATAAGGGATACAGCAATTAAGCACCCGGATAAAATAAGTAACTTAGCTCTTTATATTTATGAAAGAGAAAATTGTTTTTACCGCTTCGGTATTTGGCATGTTAGCGGTTATAGCAGGTGCTTTTGGTGCTCACGGTTTAAAAGCGGTGCTATCTGCCGAAAATCTTGCTATATGGCATACTGCAGTTCAGTACCAGTTTTATCACGTATTTGCTATGCTTTTTTTGGCCTTGCTTGCGTCTGATGCCAACTATAAGTGGGTTAATCTCAGCTATTATTTTTTTGCATTTGGCATATTGCTTTTCTCAGGCTCATTGTATCTTTTATCATGCATGGAGGTTCTTAGCTGGAACTGGTTGATATTTATGGGGCCGGTTACGCCACTTGGAGGCTTGTTGTTTATTGCCGGCTGGGTAACTTTGGGCTTGGCTGCTTTCAGAAATAAATTAAATTAATGTTAGAGTTTACCCAGGGACAATTTGCCAATCGCGAAACGCTTTTTGTAGAGGTAATTTTGCCGCTTGCCATAGCTAAAAATTACACCTATAGGGTGCCGTTTGAGATGAATGGTAATGTGGCCGTGGGAAAGCGTGCGGTGGTACAGTTTGGTAAAAGTAAACTTTATACCGCGGTAATAGCTTCTATTGGTAAGCTTGCACCCGAAAAATATGAGGCTAAATATATTATAGAAATTCTGGATGACAAGCCTGTAGTTACCACTAATCAGCTACAATTCTGGCAGTGGATTGCAGATTATTACATGTGTAATATAGGCGAAGTTATGAACGCTGCATTGCCATCTGCTTTAAAGCTGGCAAGTGAAACCAAAATCGTACTCAATAAGGAATTTGAGGTTGATCGCACTACCCTGCATGATAAGGAATTTCTTATTGTAGAAGCGCTGGACTTACAACCCGAACTTACCGTAAGCGATATTTCAAAATTGCTTGGCCAGAAAACGGTAATGCCGATACTGAAAGTGCTGTTTGAGAAAAATATTATCCATATTTCTGAAGAGGTAAGCCAGCGTTATAAACCGCGTACGCGCGCCTTTATCACGCTAAACCCGATATATAATAATCCCGATAATTTACGCGAGCTATTTGTAATCCTTGAAAAAAGGGCACCTAAGCAGGCAGATGCCGTATTGGCTTATATTAAGCTTGCGCGCCACCAAAAAACTGTATCAAAAAACGAACTGATAGAAGAGAGCGGCGCAGGGGCAGCCAGTATAAGATCGCTGGAAGAAAAAGAAGTCTTTTTCAGCGAAGAAAAAAATGTAAGCCGGCTGTTCTTTGATGCAAATGAGGCTGATAAAAACTTTGAATTAAGCGAACAACAGGAAGATGTGCTTCAACAGGTTATAAGTTCGTTTGAGCAGAAGGACGTAACCTTGCTGCACGGGGTAACCTCATCCGGTAAAACGCAGTTATATGTAAGGTTGATAGAAAGGATGATAGCATCCGGAAGGCAGGTTTTATATCTTTTACCCGAAATAGCCCTTACAACGCATATTATAGAACGACTAAGAACTTATTTTGGATCGAGCATAGGTATTTATCATTCCAGGTTCAATGATGCCGAGAGGGTAGAAGTTTGGCAAAAAGTATTGAACAATGAGTATAAAATAATATTAGGAGCACGCTCTTCCGTGTTTTTACCATTCAACAGCCTCGGTCTTATAATTGTAGACGAAGAGCATGAGACATCATATAAACAATTTGACCCGGCACCCCGCTACAACGCGCGCGACGCTGCAATCTACCTGGGTGCCATGCACCAGGCAAAGGTGTTGCTGGGCTCGGCTACACCATCAATAGAAAGCTATCACAACGCGCAAACCGGCAAGTATGGTTTTGCGGAACTTACCGAACGGTTTGGTGGCGTGAAACTTCCGGAAGTTGAAGTAGTAAGCATAGCAGAAGAGACCAAAAGCAAGGCCATACAGTCACATTTTACAAGCGTATTGATGGCTGATATAAAAATTGCGCTGGAAAATAAAGAGCAGGTAATTTTATTTCAAAACAGAAGAGGATACGCACCGATACTGATGTGCAAAATTTGTGCGCACACGCCTAAATGTATTAATTGCGATGTTAGCTTAACCTACCATAAAAGCAGCGGTAAACTGCATTGCCACTATTGCGGTTACAAAGAGGATTCGCCTAATATTTGCCCAGCCTGCGGATCTACACATTTAGAATATAAGGGCTTTGGTACGGAGAAGATAGAGGATGAATTATCGTTGTTGTTACCAGAAGCTAAAATTGCCCGTATGGATATGGATACCACCCGTTCGCGCAATTCATTACAAAATATTTTAAACGACCTGGAGGAAAAGAAAATAGATATTCTTGTAGGCACCCAAATGGTGGCCAAAGGCCTCGACTTTTCTGACGTTACAGTAATTGGTATTATTAATGCGGATAGTCTGCTTAAATTCCCGGATTACAGGGCAAATGAACGTAGCTACCAGATGCTGGCGCAGGTAAGCGGCCGGGCAGGCCGGCGTGGAAAGCAAGGGAAAGTAGTAATACAGACTTACGATACCAACCACCGTGTTATAAGGCAGGTAATAGAAAATAATTATGCAGAATTATATGCTACAGAATTAGAGGAAAGGCAAAATTATAAATACCCTCCTTTTTATCGCATCATCAACCTGGATATAAAGCATAAAGACCCGGAGATTGCGCATAACCAGGCTTTGTACCTTGCAGCCGAATTAAAAAAGCATTTTGGCGAAAGGGTGATTGGCCCCGAAGTCCCGCTGATATCGCGCATAAGGAATTATTATATCAGATCAATCATGCTGAAGTTTGAAAAAGATACCATCTCTATTAATAAAGCAAAGACACTTATAAAAGACGTAATAGTCCAGTTTCAAACCACTAAATTAAGCAAGGGCAGCATTATACAACCGGATGTAGATCCGTATTGAGTTGACAGTAAGCAAACAGGCGCGGTGGAAAATGAAAATAGCTTAAAATACGCTAAACTGCCTTTTCAGTGATTAACTTTGCCGTTGGAATGGCATATAAGTACATAGATAACTACCGTGAAAAGGGAGCAAGGAAAAAGCTGGTTGATGAACTGAAAAAAAAAGGAATAGACGACGAAAATGTGCTTAATGCAATTGGTAAAGTGCCACGCCATTTCTTTTTTGATGAAACCTTCTGGAACCAGGCTTATAAAGATATTGCTTTTCCTATTGGTGAAGATCAAACCATATCCCAGCCTTATACAGTTGCTTACCAGAGCCAGTTGCTGCATATAAAAAAAGGCGATAAGGTTTTAGAAATAGGCACAGGTAGCGGATACCAAACCTGCATATTGTTGGAGTTAGGTGCAAAAGTTTTTACCATAGAGCGCCAGGAGAAACTTTACCATCGTACCATACAGGTGTTGCCGCATATGGGCTATCATCCAAACTTTTTTTTAGGAGATGGTTCAAAAGGTATAGCCGAAAAGGCGCCTTATAATAAGATCATTGTAACAGCAGGTGCGCCCACTGTTCCTGATATTTTGTTAAAGCAATTATGTATCGGCGGTATACTGGTTATCCCGGTAGGCGACGAAAAAACTCAAAAGATGGTTACCGTCCTTAAGGTGGCCGAAAATGATTTCGAAAAAATAGTGCTGGATACCTTCAGGTTTGTGCCGCTTGTTGGCGATAAAGCGTGGTAGGGAATTTATGAGTTAAGATTTTGGACTTGCGATTTTGAAGATCGATAGTTCTAACTATGATTTAACTATCATTTCAATTAAGTAAGTAGTAAATTACAAAATCGTAAATCAACTTATCCTTTCATTACCCTGCTTAGTTCAATCTTGGTATCGCGCTCTTTCATGGTTTCGCGTTTGTCGAAGGTCTTTTTACCTTGGGCAAGGCCTATTTCGAGCTTGGCAAAACCGCGTTCATTAATAAATAAAGCAAGCGGAATAATGGTAAGCCCTTTTTCTTCGCCGCGTGTTTGCAGCTTTTTTAGCTCCTTTTTATTAAGCAGTAAAATACGATCGCGTTTGGCTTCATGGTTGTAAAATGAGCCGTAACTATATTCAGAAATATGCAGGTTACGTACATATAACTGCTCATTTATAAATGTGCAAAAGGCATCGTTTATGTTTGCTTTCCCCTCGCGTATAGATTTAATTTCAGTACCAAGCAGTTTTATCCCTGCCACATATTTGTCCAGAATATGGTATTCGAAGTAAGCTTTTTTGTTTTTTATATATATATCCTGGTTCATCTGTTCCTTCTTTATGCAAATATGCGAATAATTTATCTCGGTTGCCGGTTAGGCTAATCGCCTGGCACCGGGTTTTACAATGAGTACAGGCACATTTACAAGATGCCTCACCGAGTTAACCGTGGTGCCAAAAATAAGGTCTTTTAAAACCTTATGCCCGTGCGAACCCATTACTATAAAATCTACTTTTTCCTTATTTACTATCCTCGCAATCTCAACAGCTGCTGCCCCAAAGCCAATTTGCGCAAAGGCTTTGTAGCCCAACCTTTTCATGGCGTTTACATAAGTATCCAGGTTATCCGCATCGCTTTTGGTTTCATGATCCATAATTTTTGTACCATAGTAACGGGCACCGGCCGTTTCAACAACGTGTATTAAGGTATAAGTTGCTTTTTTGCCGCCCTGCATAATTGCGTTCCTGATGCAATCGGTATCGTTTTTCGAAAAATCAATTGTAATTGCGATGTGCTTGTAAATTACAGGTTCAAGGTCCTCGATTTCTGAGGCAAGCCCATGCGGTACCTTTGCAGGCATATCGTAATGCTTAAATAATAACGGCCGTAAAAATACATAGATCAGTAGTACGCCAATGGCTATCATTAAAGGCACAACCAACCCATAAATCCAAATGGACGATGCCGGATACTGCTTTAGCCAGTCGTTTAATTGTTCAACTACCAACTTTACATTCAGGTAAACAATCAATATCGCACATGCCCAGGCAAGGATCTTAACTTTTAAGCTGATAGCAAATTTACCCATCCGTTTCCGGTTGGAGGTAAAATGAATAAGCGGAATAACTGCAAAACCCAATTGCAGGCTTAAAACTACCTGGCTTAATATAATCAGGTTGCCAAGTCCGGTTTCGCCTGAGTATAAAATGGTAAATACAGCCGGGATAATTGCTAACAAGCGCGTAAGTAATCTGCGAAGCCAAGGGGCTATGCGCAAATTGATATGCCCTTCCATAATAATTTGCCCTGCAAGGGTACCGGTGATGGTAGAACTTTGCCCCGAAGCAATCAGTGCTATTGCAAAAAGGGTAGGTGCTATATTACCAAATATATGGCCGAGTAACTTATACGCATCCTGGATCTCTGCAACTTCATAAAAGCCGTTTTTGAAAAAAGCACCCGCCGCCAGGATCATGATAGCCGCATTTACTACAAATGCCAGGTTAAGCGCAATTACAGTATCGAACAGATTAAATCTTATAGCCGATTTTATACCTTGATCTGTTTGGTTGATCTGCCTGGTTTGTACCAGGGATGAATGCAGGTAAAGGTTATGCGGCATTACCGTTGCACCAATAATTCCTATAGCAATATACAAGGCGTTGCCCGACAGATTTCCTGGTATAAACCCTTTTGCAACGCCAACAAAATCAGGCCCCACAATAAACATCTCTATCAGGAAAGACAAACCCACTATAAAGATCATGCACATAATAAAGGCTTCCAGCTTTCGCATACCTTTATTCATCAGGAAGAGCATCAATACCGTATCGGTTATAGTAAGCGATACGCCCCAAATTAATGGAAGATGGAACAGTAGCTGCAAGCCGATAGCCATACCGATAATTTCGGCCAGGTCACAGGCGATGATAGCTATCTGAGCCAAAATATAAAGGCAAAAGTTAACAAAGCGCGGATATGCATTTTTTGATGCCTGCGCCAGATCTAATCCGCGTACAATGCCAAGCCTTGTACTCAACGATTGGAGTAAAAGGGCGATAAGATTAGATACGAATAATATCCATATTAATTTATAACCTAATGCGCTGCCCCCGGCTATATCGGTGGCCCAGTTTCCCGGGTCCATGTAACCTACGCATACCAGATATGCAGGCCCTATAAACGCAAGTAACCTGCGCCAGCCGCTTTTACTTTCGGTATTTATTGATCCATGAACGTTTGCCAGTGATTGGTCAGTTGCATCTTTCATACTGTGATCAATAAATTATCTGCAACCTCGCGGCTTATTTGTATTTTTCTATTTTCCATAGTTAAAACAACAGAGCGGTCAAACTCAGCGATATCGTATATTGTGATTTCTTTTCCTATCAACAACCCGTGTTTTTCCAGGTATTGTAAAAAAGGCGCTGAGTGATTGCGAACTCCGCTTATTATACCCTTGTGATTAACTCCAATTGCCGACACTGGTTTTAAATTGTGCGATTTAAATTGTCCGTTGCAATCAGGTATGGGGTCTCCATGCGGATCAAAACTTGGGTAACCCATGAATTTATCAAGACGGTCTATTAACTCGTTCGATGATATATGTTCCATCTCCTCTGCCATTTCATGCACCTCATCCCATTTAAAGTTTAGTTTTTCAACCAAAAAATACTCCCAAAGGCGGTGCTTACGAACAATATTAACCGCAATTTTTTGTCCCTTGGCTGTAAGTGACACCCCCTGGTATGGAAGGTAATTGATAAGTGCCTTATCTGCCAGTTTTTTTAACATATCTGTAACAGAGGAAGCTTTGGTGTTTAACCTGAAAGCCAGCTGATTGGTGCCCACGCTATCACATTCTGACGCAAGGTGATAAATGGATTTTAAATAATTTTCCTCGGCTAAAGTATTCATTTTAAACAAATCTAATAAAAAATTTAGACTAATCTAAATTTTGGCAAAGAATTTCTTTTTGTTAAAGTATATTTTAAAAAAATTTTATTTTGTGAATTATCTAATTTCTATCTTTGACACCGATATGGCTAACGATTTAGATAAAATAGATCTGCAAATTCTTAAAATATTGCAGGAGAATGGAAGGATAACAAATCTTCAGCTTTCAAACGAGATAGGTTTATCACCTGCGCCAACCCTGGAGCGTGTCCGCAAGCTGGAAAACGCAGAATATATAAGGAGTTATCACGCCCTGGTAGATGAGGAAAAACTAGGGCTTGGGATAAAAACCTTTATACAGATATCACTTGATTTTCACCAGAAAAATACCATACAAATATTTTTAGACGAGATACAGCATATAAAGGAAGTTACAGAATGCCACCACGTAACCGGGCAGTGCGATTTCTTGTTGAAAGTATACGTGCGCGACATTAAATCATATGAGCAACTGATAATGGAAAAGATAAGCCGCATAACGGTGGTTAAAACTTTCCAGACGATGATGATCATGTCTACAAGTAAGAAGGAGCCGATTGTTCCTTTAGAATACTAATCAAACAACTTGTTTGATTAGTATTTATATAGATAATGTGCCTACACTATCTGCCAGTCTATAGGCTTTTTTCCTTCTTTTAATAAATAATTATTGGTCTTTGAGAACGGCCTGGACCCAAAGAAACCACGGTCGGCCGAGAATGGGGAGGGGTGAGGCGACTTGATCACAAAGTGTTTGTTCTGATCAATAAGTTCTGCCTTTGCCTGCGCATAACTTCCCCATAAAATAAAAACGATTCCCTCTTTCTGATCAGAAATTGTTTTAATAATGGTATCGGTAAAAATCTCCCAACCTTTTTTTTGGTGTGAGCCTGGGGTGGAGGCCCTAACGGTTAGCGTTGCATTTAATAAGAGAACGCCCTGTTCTGCCCATTTAGTAAGGTCGCCATGTGCAGGGATTTTAAAACCCGGTACATCGGTTTCCAGCTCTTTATAAATGTTTCTGAGTGATGGCGGAACAGTGATTCCTTTTTGTACCGAAAATGAAAGGCCATTTGCCTGGTGTTCGCCATGATAAGGGTCCTGGCCTAATATCACAACTTCTACTTTATCAAATGGTGTAGTATTAAGGGCGCTGAATATTTCGCTGCCTTTTGGATATATCTTAAATCCTGCCTGTCTTTCTTCCTCTAAAAATTTTTTCAGATTTACCATGTAGGGTTTTTCAAACTCGTTGTTTAAAACCTTAAGCCACGATGGGTCTAAATTTGCTGCCATAAATATTTCTTAAGCTGTTTGATTTAGCGTGCAAATAAACAGATATTTGCATGCTAATTTATAGTTTATAAAATGTCAAATATAGTTAGGTTAATTATTGCCTGTGTTATTTTAGGAGCCGCGGTTGCCCTTAGCGCTTTTGGATTTTGGGGATGGGGCATTTTGGTATTGCTTTTAGGTGGTATAGTGTTATTAAGTTATTTCTTTAATGAGAACATGATACTTGCCCAATGGTTTTTAAGAAAAGAACAGTCGGAAAAGGCAGAAGAATGGTTGTTGAAGATCACCAACTATGAGAAACAGTTGAACAAGAAACAATGGGGTTACTATAATTTACTAATTGGCCTTATAGAATCGCGAAAATCACCAATGAAGTCTGAAAAGTATTTTAAAAAGGCACTTTCATTGGGTATGAGCATGTCGCATAATACAGCGCTTGCCAAATTAAGCCTTGCCGGTATAGCCATGGGTAAACGTAACAAACGCGAAGCCCAGATGTATTTACAGGAAGCAGCAAAAGATGATAAAAATAAATTGCTTACCGAGCAGATAAAGATGATGAAGGGACAGATGGCCCAAATGGATAAGCAACAGGTTATAAGGGGCGGGTACCGCCAGTTCTAATCAGAAAAGAATTTTTAAAAAACACGTCTCCAAAACGGGACGTGTTTTTTATTTGTCTTCAATCGAGCTAAAATAATCAGGCTCTGATGAATGGCTTTGATCAGGTGAAAAATATCTTTCCTGAATAAACTGGCTATCATCAGAGGGATTAGCAACCTCTACCATCTTCAACAAACTCCTGATAAAAGACAAATTAAAATTGCTTCTATTCAGCTTTATCAGGTATTCGTTTTCAGTAATTTCTAATATTGAATTAGTCATAACTTTAGTTATAAGTGTTTATTGCAATAATAAACATCATAATTAATACCAAAGTTTTATTGATTTTATCCTTTCGTTAACAAATTGTTATTAATAGGCAGATTTTCAGCCTTTTATTTTTTATTAACGCTTTATTAACAGTTAATTACGGTTTAAAGAAATTAATCAATATGATTGATTATCTATTCAAACCAAGTCATAACTGTTTCTTTAGCAGGCATTACAATATCCAGCTTAAGCTTTTTACGCATGCCGCCAAGGTCATTAAATACCTTGTTTGGGTTTGCAGCTTTCAAATCTTCAATTGTATTAAAGCCCATTTTATTCAGCACAGGAACCCACTCGGCCGGAATGCCGGCTGTAATAAAATCTTCTGCAGATACTTTCACTTTCTTTTCGGGGCGCATTTGCGGGAAGAACAGAACTTCCTGTATGGTGCTTTGATTAGTCATCAGCATTACCAAACGGTCAATACCAATACCCAAGCCCGATGTTGGTGGCATACCGTACTCCAGCGAACGTAAAAAATCGTCGTCCATGGCCATGGCTTCATCATCACCGCGGCCCGCCAGCACCAATTGCTCTTCAAACCGCTCACGCTGATCTATTGGATCATTAAGCTCTGAATAAGCATTGGCAATTTCTTTTCCATTTACAAATAACTCAAAACGCTCTACAAGCCCTTCCTTTGTGCGATGCTTTTTGGCAAGCGGTGTCATTTCAATCGGATAGTCTGTGATGTAGGTAGGCTGTATAAGATTGGCTTCTACTTTGGCGCTAAAGATCTCGTCTATTAATTTTCCTTTGCCCATGCTTTCGTTTAGCTCGATCTGCAGTTTTGTACAGGTATCCCTCAAGGCTGCTTCGTCCATAGCAGATACATCTATACCGGTGTATTTTAAAATAGAGTCGTACATGGAAAGCTTCTCATACGGGCCTGCAAAATTAATTTCATTAGCCCCAACCTGTACAACCGGTATGCCGTGAACAGCTTTAGCAACAGATTCCAGGCACTCTTCAACCATCCTCATCATCCAGTTATAGTCTTTATAGGCTACATAGATCTCCAGTGCGGTATACTCTGGGTTATGGGTACGATCCATACCCTCATTACGGAACATTTTACCAAATTCATAAACGCCGTCAAAGCCTGCCACAATCAGCCTTTTAAGGTAAAGCTCATTTGCAATACGCAAAAACAGCTGCATATCCAGCGTGTTATGATGCGTTTCAAATGGCCTTGCTGCTGCGCCGCCATGTACAGGCTGCAGGATAGGTGTTTCCACCTCCATCCATCCCTGGCTGTTAAAGTAATCGCGCATACTGCTGATCACTTTCGAGCGCTTTATAAATATCTGTTTGTATTCCGGGTTAACGGTTAAGTCTACATAACGCTGGCGGTAACGCAATTCCGGGTCGGTAAAGCCGTCATGTATATTACCTTCTTCGTCGCGTTTAACAACAGGAAGTGGCTTTAGTGATTTAGAAAGCAAGGTAAGTTCCTGCACGTGTACAGATAATTCGCCCGTTTGCGTGAAGAAAACATAGCCTTTAATGCCAACATAGTCGCCTATGTCCATCAGTTTTTTAAATACGGTATTGTACAGGGTTTTATCTTCACCCGGGCATATATCATCGCGTTTAAGGTAGATCTGTATGCGGCCGGTTGAATCCTGTAGTTCTGCAAAAGAGGCGTTGCCCATAATGCGCCGTGTCATGATACGGCCGGCAATGCTTATATCTTTGAAGTTTTCAGGAGTAGTTTCAAAGTTTTCAGAAATTTCCTTTGCAAAAGCATTCACCTTAAATTCCTCAGCCGGATACGGATCAATGCCTAATGCACGCAATTGCTTTAGCGACTCGCGGCGAAAAATTTCCTGTTCAGATAGTCCAATACTCATATATAATTTAAAAGCGCAAAAATAGCTTTTTTGAGCGAGATATAAGCAGGTAATACAGCTACAATTAACATGTGCTGCTCTAGTGTTATTTGTATAATCAGAGTTTAATATATTTACCTGATGAATTTAAAGGTAATAGCCTTTGATGCCGATGATACGCTTTGGGTAAACGAACCTTATTTCAGGCATACAGAAGAACAATTTTATAATCTGCTTTCCGGATATTCTTCCCAGCATTCGCTTGAGCGGGAGTTGCTGAGAACTGAAATTGATAATTTAACATTGTATGGTTACGGTATAAAAGGTTTTATGCTCTCCATGATCGAAACTGCGCTTACTGTTAGCGAAAATAACATCGGCATTGAGGTAATAGAACGTATTTTAGAATTGGGAAAAGAAATGCTGAATCAACCTATTGAACTGTTAGATGGGGTAGAGGAAGTTTTAAAGTCACTCAAAGACAGATATCGACTGGTTGTTGCCACAAAAGGTGATCTGCTTGATCAGGAGCGTAAATTAAGAAAGTCCGGACTTAGCCATTATTTTCATCACATCGAAATTATGTCTGAAAAGGATAACGATAATTACCTGAAACTTATAAAGCATTTGGACATCAGGCCGGAAGAACTAATGATGGTAGGCAATTCGCTTAAAAGCGATATACTGCCTGTATTAAACGTGGGCGGATACGCTGTACATGTACCTTATCATGTTACCTGGGCGCATGAGCAAATTGAACATACTATTGATAACGAACGATTTAAAAGTGTTGTTGCGATAACAGAAGTTCTTCAACTTTTATGAAATGAGGCAGTTAACAGAAATAGCGATACCCAAGTTCTCATTAAAGGAAAGTAACATCAGTGGAAATGGTATTTTTGGAATCTCAGAGTTGTCTGTTCATCCGCAGGAACATCCCGCTATGCTGCTTAGCCCACACCGGAAAGATTTTTACTTTATGGTTTTGGTGAAGGCCGGCGACAGCAGGCATTGGGTAGATATGGAGCCCTATACGCTAAAGCCAAATGCACTTTACTTTACTGTACCTGCGCAGGTACTTATAAAAGAAAAAACCAAGCCATCGGTTGGCAAGTTGCTAGGCTTTACGGAAGATTTTCTGGCAATTGAGGAAAACCGCGAATTAAAAAATCTGCCCATTCTGCAAAATCCGCACAACGGGCATGAGCTTTCCCTTACAGATGAGAACCTGGAATTTGTTGACGATGTGCTTACAAAAATGTTAAAGGAATACGAACAGCGCCATGATTGGAAAAATAGTATGCTGCTTGCGTATTTACGCATATTGCTTATTTATCTGAGTCGCTTATACAATGAGCAGTTTAAGGGCGAAGAACTATCCGGCGACCGGCTTATTCTCAAGAAATTCAAAACACTTATTGATGAGCAATTTGCCGAAGTGCATGATGTATCGGGCTACGCCGAAAAACTTTTTATTTCTGCCGGCTATTTAAGCGAAGCTGTTAAACAACAAAGCGGAAAAACTGCCATAGAGCATATTCATGAACGCATAATGCTGGAAGCTAAGCGCTTGTTGTTTCATACAGATCTTTCGATAAAGGAAATAGCCTGGAAGTTGGGTTTTGAAGATGCTTCTTATTTCAATCGCTTTTTTAAAAGGCTTGGCGAAGAAACGCCCATGGGATACAGAAAGCAAATCCGTGATATGTACCATTAATACCTGTTTTTAGCAAATTTTGCCAAACTGTTTCCTGGTACTTTTGTGTTAAATATATCACACTATGAAAAAAGCATTGATAACAGGCGCCAATAAAAGTATTGGCTTTGAGGTTGCCAAACAGTTGTTGGATTTAGGGTACTACGTTTACTTAGGATGCCGCGACGCAGAAAAAGGGGAAACTGCTGTAAAAGCATTAAGTTCGCCTAACGTTGAACTTTTAACAATAGACGTAAGCAACAAACAATCTATAGATGCGGCAAAACAGGAGTTAAGCAGCAAAACAGATGTTTTGGATGTACTGGTAAATAACGCAGGTATAAGCGGTGGTTTCCCTCAAAATGCTGTAGATATAGACGTTGATATTGTGAGAGAAGTTTTTGACACTAATTTCTTTGGGGTTATCAATGTTACCCAGGCATTTTTACCTTTATTAAAAGTTTCTTCTGAACCGCGGATTGTAAACGTTACATCAGGCTTAGGTTCACTCACTTTACACAGCGATCCATCATGGATGCACTACAAGGTAAAGTCTGCTGCCTATGGGCCTTCTAAAACCGCCTTAAATGCATACACGGTAGTACTGGCTTACGAATTGCGCGATACTGCATTTAAGGTAAACGCGGTTGATCCGGGATACACAGCTACTGATTTTAACCATCATAATGGCCCCGGCAGTGTGGAAGATGCCGGAAAGATAATTGTTAAATATGTCACCATAGGGAGTGATGGCCCTACAGGCAAATATTTCAGTAATGAAATAGCGGACGAAAGCCAGGAAAGCCCTTGGTAATTATTAAAAACAGCTCCACGATAGGTTACTTTGTGGAGCTGTTTCTCTTATGAATTAGTCTGCTTCTGTTTCCTGCAGGTACATTTCATCGATAGAAGCGGCGTATTTCTTTTCAATTACTTTACGTTTCGGTTTCATGGTAGGAGTTATCTCGCCTTCGTCCATGCTGAATGGTGTACGTTTAAGCTTAAAGTTTTTGATACGCTCGAATTTTGCAAGCTCATGAGATAGGCGTTTTACATCACTTCCTATCCAGGCTAAAATTTCTTTCTCTTCAATAAACAGATCAGGCTTTGTAAAGAATTCTTCGCCAAGTTTAAAGGTTTCCTGTAAGGTCTCCTTAGCAGGTATAATAATGGCGGTAATGTATTCGCGCTTATCACCTATTAAAAATACGCCTTCAATTTTAGGGCTTTTAAGGTAAGTGTTCTCTACCGGGGTAGGATAAATGTTTTTTCCATATGCATTAACCAGCATATTTTTCAGGCGGTCTGTTATCTGCAGATTCCCTCTAAAAAAGCGGCCGATATCACCGGTGTGAAACCATCCATCCGGGTCAATTACTGATGCTGTTTCTTCCGGTTTATTCCAGTACCCTTTCATTACGCAATGGCCACGAACAATTATTTCACCCTCTTCCGATTTCAGATCCTCCTTAAAGCTTTCGTGCGTTTGTATGGTGTAGATCTGTTGGGTTTCATAGTTTTGAATAGCCACCTCTATACCTGGAATTATACGCCCTACAGTACCGTAAATAATACGGTCGGTTTCTGTTACAGACATTACCGGCGATGTTTCTGTTAAACCAAAGCCTTCTAAAACTTTAATACCTAAGTCGCCAAAAAATTCACCAATATTTTTGGGCAATGCTCCGCCGCCCGAAAGCATCATTTTTAGCCGTCCGCCGGTTCTTTCCTTAATTTTACTAAATACCAGTTTATCAGCCAGTTTTTGTTGGTTGCTTAAAAGCAGGCCGGGTTTTTTGCCTTGCTCCAGTGTTTCGCGATATTTCCTTCCAATACTTAAAGACCATAAGAAAATTTTCGTTTTCATGCCGCCGGCATCGGTTCCATTTTTCATGGCGCGGTCATGAATGCGCTCCAATAATCGTGGAACGCAGTTCATTACATTTGGCCTTATTTCGCCCATGTTTTTGGCAAGCAAATCCAGGCTTTGTGCAAATGCTATTTTACAGCCTGTAAATAAACAAACGTGATAGGTTGCGGTGCGTTCAAAAACATGCGATAGGGGGAGAAAAGATAAAAAGGTATCTGTTTTTTCAATAATGGTGATCTGCTGAAGACAAACCTTTGCGTTTTCCGTTAAGTTATAATGCGTAAGCATTACCCCCTTTGGCGTTCCCGTAGTGCCTGATGTATAAATTAAGCATGATATGTCCGATGGTAAAATTGCCTCACGAGCGATATTGATTGCGGTTGAATATTGTGCAACCAAAGCTGTTCCTTCTTCAATCACCTGTTTAAAACTGATAACCCCGGCATTCAGATTAATTTTATCCGAATACTTTTCAAAATCATCAAACGCTGGAATTATACGCACCAGTGAAGGGCAGTTGTTAGCTATCTTAATTACTTTACGTAAAAGGAATGGATTGCCTACGAGTATAGTTTTAGCCTGCGAATCATTAATTATGTATTCTATCTCGGCTTCGCTAAGTGTAGGATAAATAGAGGTATTCACAGCCCCCAGTTGCTGAAGTGCCTGGTCATAATAAACATAATCAGGGCCGTTCTCGATGATAAGGGCAAGATGATCGTCTTTTTTAATACCGATCTCCAGGAACCAGGCTGAAATAGCATCAATCTTTTCAAGCGCCTGTTTATAGCTTATTTCAACCCAGGTATCATTAACCTTATGTGTCATAAAGGTTTGGCTATCCGGATGCAGGTTTTCAACAATGTAACGGATCAAACTCGGGATGGTTGATCGCTCGGCGGTAGTACTCATTAATTCAGGTTTTATAATATAGCAAAGCTATATTTTTTTACTACTCATGATATAGCTACCGGCAGAAATTTCATTTTTAATTTCAATTGCCCGATATTGTTTATTGCAAAAAAAACACCGGCTTAATTTAAGCCGGTGCTATCAATATTATTAATGCATTTAAAAATTATACAGAGAAGCTTTCTCCGCAGCCGCAGGTACGGCTTGCATTTGGGTTGTGAAAATTAAAGCCTTTGCCATTTAAGCCATCAGAAAAATCAAGCTCGGTACCGGCAAGGTATAGGAACGATTTCATATCTAATGCGATACGAACGCCCTGGTCTTCAAAAAACTGATCGCCCTTTTTCATTTCGTTGTCGAAATCAAGGTTATATGATAAACCTGAGCAACCACCACCCTGAACAGATACACGCAGAAAATACGAGGCATCAAGCCCGGCATCTTGCATCAGGTGATCTATTTTACTTTTCGCTTTATCGGTTACAGTTACCATTGCTGAATAAAATCAAGAAGCAAGAGCCAAGAGTCAAGACAAAAGATGTGTAATCTTGATTCTTGGCTCTTGATTCCTGGCTCTGTTATTAATGATGTACTTTTTCGCTTTCTATTGGTGCTAAGCCGTTTTTAACGCGGAAGTCGTTAATAGCTGCTTTAATAGCATCTTCTGCCAAAACCGAGCAGTGGATTTTTACCGGGGGAAGAGCTAACTCTTCAACAATGTCCATGTTATCTATTTTCATTGCGTCGTCAATGCTTTTACCTTTTAGCCACTCTGTAGCTAAAGAAGATGAAGCAATTGCAGAACCGCAGCCAAAAGTTTTAAATTTTGCATCGGTAATAACATTGTTATCATCAACCTGTATCTGCAGGCGCATAACGTCGCCGCACTCAGGCGCACCAACTAAACCTGTACCTACCTTGTGGCTGCTTTTATCTAAAGTGCCAACGTTACGCGGGTTAGTATAATGATCGATTACTTTTTCTGAATAAGCCATGATATTTTTTATTTCGGATCTCGAATTTTCGATTTCAGATTTTCAATCTTCCTCGTTTTCGATCTCTGGGTTATTTTATTTTATTGTTTTTTATCATCTTATTTCGTCTTTCTCATTCGGGGGTATTAAAATCCGAAATCGAACATCCGAAATTCAAAATCAATTAATGTTCTGCCCACTCAATTGAGTTAAGGTCTATTCCTTCTTTAAACATTTCCCAAAGTGGTGAAAGTTCGCGCAGATGGGTAACAGCCTTACGGGTAATTTCTATAGCATAATCAACTTCTTCGTCTGTAGTAAAGCGTCCTAAACCAAAACGTATAGAAGAATGCGCCAGGTCGTCTGATAAACCTAGACTTTTTAATACGTATGATGGTTCTAGTGATGCAGATGTGCATGCAGAGCCGGATGATACAGCCAGATCTTTCATAGCCATCATTAAGCCTTCACCTTCAACATATTTGAAAGATATATTGGCTACATGCGGTAAACGGTGTTCAACATTGCCATTTACATAGCTTTCTTCCAGTTTGGTAAGTTCAGTTTGTAGCCTGTCGCGCATGGTAGAAAGGCGTTTTGCTTCGCTTTCCATTTCGCTGATGCAGAGTTCACAGGCTTTACCTAAACCAACTATACCAGGAACGTTAAGCGTGCCGGAACGCATACCACGTTCGTGACCGCCGCCATCCATTTGTGCAGTAACCTTCACACGCGGTCCTTTACGGCGCACGTATAAGGCACCAACGCCTTTAGGTCCATACATTTTATGTGCAGATAAAGCAAGCAGGTCAATACCATCTTTATTTACATCTACAGGAATCTTTCCAACTGCCTGCGTAGCATCGGTCATGAATAAAGCGCCGTATTTGTGCGCAATTGCAGAAATTTCTTTAACCGGTTGTATTACGCCAATCTCATTATTTCCATACATGATAGAAACAAGGATTGTTTCAGTGGTCATGCTTTGTTCAAGCAGTTCAAGGTCTACTAAACCATCTTCCTTAACAGCAAGATAGGTAACCTTGCCACCCATTTTTTCAACATGTTTGCAAGCATCTAAAACTGCTTTATGTTCTGTAACGGCAGTAATAATATGATTGCCTTTATCTTTATACATTTCAAATACACCTTTAATAGCAAGGTTATCTGATTCGGTGGCGCCAGAAGTAAAGATAATTTCCTTCTCACTTGCACCAATCAGTTTTGCCACCTGCTCGCGGGCATAATCAACTGCTTCTTCTGCTACCCAGCCAAACTGGTGATTACGGCTTGCTGCATTACCAAATTTTTGAGTAAAATAAGGTAACATAGCTTCAAGTACACGCGGGTCCATCGGTGTAGTAGCATTATTATCTAAATAAACTGGGAGGTTCATATTATATTAAAATTAACAATACAAAGATAAGCAAAGTTTTATTTAAAAATATTCAAAACAAGCCAAAGTAACAAGGTGCGGCAATAATTTACAATATTTGGACATGAATAAAATAGAGCATATCGGTATAGCGGTTTCTGATATGGAATCAGCTAAAATAATATATGAAACGCTGCTCAATAATAAGGTTTACAAAGTAGAGGACGTATTAAACGAAGGCGTACAAACTGCCTTTATAAGTAACGGACCTAACAAGATCGAGCTCTTAAGAGCCTTGTCGGAAAAAAGTCCGATTGCAAAATTTATTGAAAAAAAGGGCGAGGGCATCCACCATATTGCTTTTGAGGTTGATGACATCATTTTGGAAATGGCGCGGCTTAAAGCAGAAGGATTTATTTTGTTGACGGAAGAACCCCGAAAAGGTGCTGACAATAAATTAGTTTGTTTTGTACACCCTAAAAGTGCCAATGGTGTTTTGGTTGAACTTTGCCAGGAGATAAGATAATTGAAAAATATAAAATGTATTTAATGCTAAGCGCATAACTATTCTGCCCTTCATTTCGTAAAAGGGTAAACGGTGTAAATATTTGTAAATGATGGCGAAAAGTTACTTTACGTATGGATTGGGGGCAGCGATGATTTTACTATCATTGACCATGTGCACCAAGAAATCGGCAATTGCCGAAACAGGTAAACCAATCAGTGATACCGCAAGTTCATCAGGGCATACAAGTACTGTTACGCTAAACCCTACGTTAAACTGTACCTATACCGTTCAGCCATCAGATTGGCAGCTCGATGGCTCTGCTATTGCTCCCGGATCAGTAATATGCATTCCCGCAGGTACAAGGGGAGCTTTGCTGCTTAAAAATATCAAGGGGACAGTACTGAAACCCATCACCATTATCAATAAAGGCGGAGCAGTTATTTTTACAGCTTCCACCAGTGCCGGTTATGCCTTTAAAACAAGCAATTGCCGTTATTTTAAAATTTTAGGTAATGGCGCTACCGGCACAAAATATGGCTTTGTAATAAACGGCGGTAACATAGGCATGACGATGGACGACCTAAGTTCGGACTTTGAGATTGCAAATGTGGAGGTACGGAACAGTGGTTTCGCCGGCATAATGGCCAAAACAGATCCTACCTGTGATGTATCAACCCAACGCGGGCACTTTACTATGCAAAATGTTCTTTTCCATGACAACTATGTGCATAAAACAGGTGGCGAGGGGTTTTACATTGGTAATTCGTTTTATGCAGAAGGTGTACAGGCATCATGCGGAACGGTTTTGCCTCATGATGTAGTGAACGCTAAAATTTATAATAATATTACAGATTCAACCGGCTGCGAAGGGATACAGGTTGGCAGCGCTACATCCGGATGCGAAATATATGGCAACCAGGTTAACCTGCCTGGAAGAACTCCTTTTGCTAACGACCAGAATAATGGTATACAAATAGGAGAGGGTACAGGCGGCAAATGCTATAATAACCTAATAAAAAACGCACCGGGTAACGGGATCATAGTTTTAGGTTTAGGCGATAACCTGGTATTTAATAATTATATATTAAATGCCGGCGGCAATGGCATCTTTGCCGATTCAAGGTATACACCCGGGCCAAATTTTAAGTTTATTAATAATACAATCGTATCCCCGGTTGTAGACGGAATAAAACTGGATTCGGAAACAATACCGATGAATACGGTAATCAATAATGTTATTATCAACGCAGGCTCTGGTACCGCAATCCATAAAATAAGCAATAACGTTAAGCTAACTTCGTCTAATAACTACATCAATAAAGACATTACCACGTGCAAGTTTGTGAACTTTAACGGCGGCAATTATCATTTGCAGGCTACCTCGCCGCTTATTGATGCCGGCGCTAATGTGTCGTTATATGGCGTAACCATGGACTATTATGGAACACTGCGCCCTGTAGGTAAGGCTTTTGATATAGGTGCAACTGAATATAAATAGATATGTTTTTAGCTTGGCAAAGTAAATGATTGCGCTTTATAATAGGGTTTAATAATCGCTAAAAAGTACTTTAAACTTTTTTTAAATTTGATTTTTGAAATTTAACTATTTAAGCTACATTTGCACCTCTTTTATAGGAAAGTAATAAACGCAATGAAAAAAGACCTGCATCCATCAAACTATAGATTAGTTGTTTTTAAAGATATGTCTAACGACTATTCTTTTATAACTAAATCATGCATCGATACCCGTGAAACAGTTAAATGGGAAGACGGTAACGAATATCCTTTGGTAAAACTGGAAATCTCGCATACTTCTCACCCTTTTTATACCGGTAAAATGAAACTGGTTGATACAGCAGGACGTATCGATAAATTCCGTAGCCGTTACAACAAAAAGTAATTGTTATACTAAAATATTCATAAAGTCTCCCGGTACATCGGGGGACTTTTTTATTTTTGCGCCATGGCAATTATCCTTTTTGATGATAACGCACATCAAACACTTCTACCCTTAACATACACACGCCCTGTTGCCGATCTGCGCATCGGCATACTTACCATAGCCGAAAAATGGAGCAAATACTTAAAAAGTGAATACTCTTTTCATACCCAAAGCTGGCTTCAAAGTAAATTCCCTTTAGAATTATCCAGAGAAAATACCTTTATAAACGGTTCTGTTTGCCCCGATGATTTCCTGGCCGAAGCAATTGATAAATTAAATATTGGCGAGGCACTTAAGTACGAAGGGCATTTAATTGCTGTAAAACTTACAGATGCAGACGCGGAAGATTTTAATCATACAACTGAGTTTGGCCGGATAACCGATTTTGCGCATACCCCGGTCATGCTAAAGCATCCTGAAGATATTTTCAGGAAGAATGATATAGAGTTACGAAAAGATTTCACATTACTTACTAAAGGGCGCACCAGTGCTGATGTGAGCAATACTAACACTATAATAGGTAAAGATTTTTTTGCAGAACCCGGTGCTGTAGCCGAATGTTCTACCTTTAACACAACTAACGGCCCAATCTATCTGGCTAATAACACTGAAATTTGGGAGGGCACACATATCCGGGGTGCTTTTGCAATTTGCGAACATTCCCAGGTGAAAATGGGCACCAAGATATACGGCGCTACAACAATTGGCCCTTACTCGCGTGTTGGTGGTGAAATTAATAATGCCGTTGTGTGGGGTTACTCATCTAAAGGGCATGAAGGCTACCTCGGTAATTCCGTATTAGGTGAGTGGTGTAATATCGGTGCAGACTCCAATAATTCAAATCTTAAAAATAATTACGAAGACGTAAAACTATGGGATTATACTACCAAACGTTTCCGTAAAACGGGATTGCAATTTTGCGGATTGATCATGGCCGATCACGCTAAGTGCGGTATCAATACTATGTTTAATACCGGGACGGTAGTAGGCGTAAGCGCAAATGTTTACGGAGCGGGTTTTCCGCGTAATTTTGTACCGGATTTTTCATGGGGTGGTGCACAAGGATTTGAAGTTTACCCAATGAAAAAGGCGCTTGAAACAGCGAGAAAAGTATTTGCCCGCAGGGAGCATCGAAATTTCGACGAAATTGAACAACAGATATTGGAAACTGTATTTGAACTTTCGCATCAATATCGCTGGTTCTCTTAAGCAATTTATAGTTATTAATAAAAATCATACATATCAATAATAAAATCATGAGAAAAAAAATTGTAGCAGGTAATTGGAAAATGAACATGGATTATAACGAGGGTTTAAGTTTATTTTCTGAAGTAATCAATATGGTTAACGACGAAGTAACCGGAAGACAGGAAGCTGTAGTTTGCAGTCCGTTTATTCATTTACATAGCCTTGCACAATTGGCCAAAGGATATGATAAGATCTCTTTAGGTGCGCAGAATGCCCACCAGGCAGAAAGTGGTGCCTATACAGGTGAAACATCTGCTAAAATGATAAAATCTGTAGGCGCTAAGTACGTGATCCTTGGTCACTCGGAACGCCGCCAGTATTTTGGTGAAACAAACGAACTGTTAGCTAAAAAAACCGATACCGCTTTAAGCAACGATCTTTTACCAATTTTCTGCATTGGCGAAACTTTAGATGAGCGTGAAGCCGAAAAGCATTTCGAGGTTATAAAAGAGCAGCTTGAGGAAGGCGTTTTCCATTTAGATGCTGCTCAGTTTGCTAAAATTGTAATTGCATATGAACCCGTTTGGGCCATAGGTACCGGTAAAACTGCATCTGCAGAGCAGGCACAGGAAGTTCACGCAGTTATACGTAAGGAAATTGCAATTAAATATAACCATGAGTTAGCTGATGCTACTACCATCCTTTACGGTGGAAGCTGTAATCCAAAAAACGCTCCAGAACTTTTTGCCCAGCCAGATATTGATGGCGGACTTATTGGCGGCGCATCACTTAAATCCCGTGATTTTGTTGATATCATAAAAGTATTTAACGGCGATAAATAATTTCAGAGACGGGTTGCTTGTAACTGATTTTAAAACATCAGGGCCGGTAACCCGTTTTACGCTGTATAAATGAAAAAGCTGTTAAAGATAGTTCTCCCGCCTGTATTGCTTTTTTTAATATTCGCATGGCTGGTTTACCATGGCCCGTTTTCAAAGCATGTTAAAGGCCTTGGCACAATCGGCGATGAAACAGCTTACGGCCTTATGGCTTACTACAAAATATTTTTTCCGCTGCTATTGCTCACAGCCTTATTTACGCAGGGACTGATTGTTTTACCTTTATGGAGAAAGATATTAAACGGACGGCAGGGTAGGGTATGGGTATTTGTTTTTGTAATTATTACATGTATTATCCTTGCCGGCAGCATAGCTTATCTTATCTGGGATAAAGCCACCGGCGTTAACCATTTAACCGGAATTTTCTTTTTTATGGCCGGGGTGCAGGTGTTTTACTGGCTGGTAGATTTCTTAGTTCTATTTTTAATAGATCTGAAAGAATTTAGGCACAAGCCGGAAGAAACAATTGTGCCCTAAATTAAATTTGATTAGAAATGAATTATTACGAATTACTTTTTACCACCATAGTTACAGAAGACTACCAACAGGATCTGCTGATAAATGCTTTAGGCGAAATTGGTTTTGACACGTTTGAGGAATTGGACTTTGGGTTTAAGGCTTATATTCCCTCCCAGGACTTTGACCAGGAAAAGTTGGATGAACAGTTAGCATTGTATAGCGATATGTTCACTTTTAGTTATGAGATAACACTGGTGCCGCAAAAGAATTGGAATGAAGTATGGGAAAGTAATTTTGAGCCGATTGAAATTGGCGACAAGGTATTTGTAAGGGCAACGTTTCACCAGCCTAAGCCCGAGTTTCCGTATGAGATTGTAATTGACCCTAAAATGGCTTTTGGCACCGGGCATCATCAAACAACAGCCATGATGCTGGAATTAATGCTGGAGAATGACTTTACCGGAAAAAAGGTACTTGATATGGGTTGCGGAACCGGTATTCTTGCTATAATGGCTGCAAAGCTACGTGCAGCAGCTATAACTGCTATAGATTATGATCCGGTATGTTTTGAAAGCACTATAGAAAATGCGCAATTAAACAATATTGAAAATATAGAAGCCATTTGCGGATCGGAAGAGGCAATACCAAATGAAGAATTTGATATAATTCTTGCTAATATAAACCGCAATATTTTGCTAAGCCAGATGAAGCGTTATGGTGAAGTCCTGAAGAACAATGGTGAGATTTATTTCAGCGGTTTTTACGAAAGCCCTGATCTGGATATTATAACCGACGAAGCACGCAAATACGGTTTAAAATATATCATCCATAAAAAGGATAAAGATTGGGTTGCCGCTAAATTTGTGAAATAAAAATAATTACGGGAACTAAACCCCGTAATTATTCAGCATCAAATTAATATCCAACTGTAAAGCGTTGTTTTGGAAATTGATTGTTTTCAATTTCATCAACTATCGCTATCGCCATATCTTCAACAGAAATATCACATTTTCCATTTTCGTCAAATACAGGGTTTTCGGTACCTAACCTGAATTTACCTGTTCTTGTACCCGGGTGCAGATTAATTGCAGGGCTTAAAAATGTCCAGTTCAATTCAGTTTCTTCTTTCAAAATATTTAAATAGTCGCGTGCTGCAGAGGCACCGGTTTTGTATTCGGCCGGGAAATCCGGGCTGTCAACTAATTGTGCACCGTTTATATAAAGGCTGCCTGCACCGCCTACCACTAATAAACGTTTTACGCCTGCTGCTTTAGTAGCCTGTTGTATAGTAGCAGAAGCTTTCAGGAAGTCGGCATAGTAATTAGCATTTGTCCAGCCTGCATTGTATGCGCTTATGGCGGCATCACTTCCTTTTAAAAGTTCTGTAAGGGCTATTTCATCAAATACATCTGCGCCTTTAACTGTTAGATGATCGTTTTTGGTTTCAATTTTTTCAGCGTTACGCACAATGGCTGTTACTTCATAGCCACGGCTTAAAAGCTCGTTTAAAACGGGTGTGCCTACAAACCCGGAGGCGCCTATTAATGTGATTTTCATAATTATTTGTATTTAATGTAATTTAATTTGTTACAGTTTATGATAAATTTTTTTAATGGAATTGTTTGCTGAAATCAGCTAATGAAAGGCTGCCAAGTTTTTTAAGCAAAGCATTATCCATTTCTGTATAAAGATTATTTAAATGCGTATTTATTTGCCTGCCAACTATACAAGCGGGGTTAGGCATATTCCTGGCCTGCCCCAGTATAGATTGTTGCTTTAACGACTCGTAAATGTCTGATAATTTTATAGTATGCGCAGGTTTGCCAAGACTATAACCTCCGGCTTTACCTTCTTTGCTTAATATCAAACCGTCTTTACGCAAATTGCCTAATTCCTTTCTGATCAATGCAGGGTTTGCGTTAATACTCCCTGCTATATATTCAGACGATAGCAATTGACCATCCGCTTTATCAAGCAAAGTAAGTATATGCATGGCTATCTGAAATCGTCCGTTCATTCTGTAATTATTAAGATTACAGTACAAAAGTAGGTGTATTTTAAGTTCAAAAAATGATTTATTAGAACATTATATTAAATTGCATTAAAATGATACTAAGTATTTAAGTAAGCAATTATTTAATTATCTGCATTTTATACAATAGTTCACTCATGTAAAATAAGCTATGAAATAAATATTATGCAAATTGTTTGATAATTAAGCAGATATTGAATATAATTGTAACTTTATTAACTATTGCGAAACCCAAAACCCTAAGCGATTAAATGAAAACACTTGGAAAAAAAATCAGGTTATTACGCCACCAAAAAGGTTGGAGCCAGGAAGATGTAGCTAAAAGGCTGGATATTTCTATCCCTGCATTTTCAAAAATTGAAACCGGTATTACCGATATCAATTTATCAAGACTGGAACAAATCGCTCAGTTGTTTGAATTGTCTGTTGTTCAATTGCTAACCTTTAGCGATGTTGAACAGGATCAGAAAGTTGTTAACGAAATCGAAACCATCAATAAGAAGCTGATGGATCGCGAAACCGAAGTTATTGACCTTCAGAAAAAGGTAATAGAACTGTTTGAGGAATTAAGGCATAGTAAAGCGACTGCTTAATCTGCTTCATTTTTTTTAAAATATGTAACGCATGGTTACATGTTTTTTCCCGAACACAACTTCCATGTTTTTATGTAGGGCAAGCATTTTGTCGTTAAAATCGCCTACCCATGAAAGTTCAAGCTCTTTATATTTTTTAAGCGGTAATACATAATCGCCAAGGGTAATAAAGAGGCCCGATTCTACGCCATGGTTTTGGAACTTCTGCTTGGTGCCCATCACTATGGCACGCATACGGTTTACGCGGCGCCATTTATTGTATAAAAATTTCAGCTTTCCTATCAGGTCTAATTTCCCATTTAAAGATTTGATCATTTGGTTTGCATCTGGTAAAATGATCATGAACGAAACCGGCTCGCCATTTATGTAGGCAAACCAGATCAAATTCTCGTCCATTATAGGTTTCATCTTGTTAAAAGTTTCTGTAATGGTAGCTCTGTTTATAGGCACAAAATTTTCAAAATCCTTCCAGGCGTCATTATAGATCTCCATAAAATCGGCTGCAAATTTATCTATTTCGCTTACTTTAAGGTGTTTAAATTCATATCCAGGCTTTTGCGTAACCCACTTCGCTATTTTGTAAAATCTTTCGGGAAATGGCTTGTAAACCTCCAGGTGATTGGTAATTTGAGAGTATAAAGTTTTAAAGCCATAATTTTCAAAAAAGGCCTGGTAATAAGGTGGGTTGTAATTCATCCCGTATGAAGGATGCGTAAATCCTTCAATCAGCAAACCCCAGAAACTGTCGTTTTCTCCAAAATTTATCGGCCCGTCCATCGCCTTCATACCATTATCAATCAGCCACTTCTTTGCAGTGTCGAACAATAAGGTAGCTGCCTTTTCATCATTGACACATTCAAAAAAACCTACGCCGCCGGTTGGCTGTTCGTAATGGTAAGCTTTTTTATTATTTATAAAAGCTGCAATACGGCCTATAAGTTTATTGTTATCATCTTTTAATATCCACCTGGTGGCCTTCCCATCGTTGTGAAAGTTGTTCTTCTTCGGGTCAAAAACCGCCTTTACATCGTTATCGAGCGGGCAAACCCAAACATCGTCGTATTTATAAATTATCCTTGCTGTATCTAAAAACGCTTTTTCGGTAGCCTTATCTTTTACTTCAGTTATGGTCATCAGGTATGATATAAAAAAAGCATTCGGCAATTGCCTGAATGCTTTTTAATAAATATTATTTAATTTATAAGTATATAATTAATAATCGTCGTCGTCGTCATCCGCGTAATTCTCAAATCCAATATCATCTAATGGGCCGTCGAAATCGTCATCCTCATCAACTGCCTTTTTCTTAGGCTGATCGTATGCGCTATCGTCATCATCTTCCTCGCCCGTGTTCTTAGAACTTACTTTCTTGTTTACAGGTTTTTTTGGAGCTCCCATTGCCGTGAATTTTAAAATAAAACTTTTTTTAATTATAGTTTAAACGCATCCGCTTAAAGAAATCGCTTTTAAAACAAATGCTTTTAGTTGTTTCGTTGAGTAAAAATAATCAAAATCATTTTTATTAAAAATAAGATTTTTAAAATTTTGAGCGTAAAATCACTCCGTTTGCTCGCCTATTGATGCATTGGTGTCTGTAAATTCCTTAATTTGAGGAAGTTCGTTTATGCTGTTTATCCCAAAATAATCCATAAAAATTGCGCTTGTTCCGTATAGCGTAGGCTTCCCTAAAGCTTCCGATTTCCCGGTGATCACAATTAATTCCTTTTCGAGTAATTTTTGGATGGAATAATCGCAATTTACGCCCCTTATCTGTTCAATATCGGGTTTGGTAACAGGTTGTTTATAGGCAATAATTGCGAGTGTTTCCAGCGCAGCCTGGCTTAATTTCTTTTTTGAGCGCTGCATTTGTAGCAAGCTTATTGCCTGGTGATAAGCTTTCTTGGTTAAAAACTGGTATCCGTTGCTTACCTTAACAAGTTCTATAGCAAAATTGATATCACTGTATTTTTGCTGGATGTTAATTATCGCCGCGTTTATGTCCTGCTCCGTAAAGTCTTCGCTAAAGGCGGCCTGCAGGCAATACATGATCTCTTCGGCACGGATACTTTGTTCTGATGCGAATATCAGCGCTTCGATATATTGTTCAATATTCATTGAAATACCTACTGTACCACTAATAATTAATTACCTGCTCTTCAATTTGAACAGGAAGTTGACGCCACTCGTATTTCTGCGTGCGCAATTGTGGTTCAAACCCGGCTTCTTTTATAGACTCCTGTATACCTTTTGCGGTGAAGCGATGCGGCGCACCGGCAGCAGATACCACATTTTCTTCAATCATAATTGAGCCGAAATCGTTAGCGCCGGCATGCAGGCATATCTGCGCTACCTGCTTACCAACCGTAAGCCATGATGCCTGTATATTTTTGATATTTGGCAACATGATGCGGCTCAAGGCTATCATACGGATATACTCGTCGCCGGTAACATTGTTGGTAACACCTCTGACCTTTCTAAGCAAAGTGCCATCATCCTGAAACGGCCAGGGGATAAAGGCTACGAAGCCATATGCATCTTCCGGTTTTTCTGATTGCACTTCGCGAATCCAAACCAAGTGCTCAAAACGCTCTTCAATGGTTTCAATATGGCCGAACATCATAGTAGCCGATGTTGGCAGATTGATTTTATGTGCAGCGCGCATTACATCAAGCCACTCTTTTCCACCGCATTTGCCCTTACTAATTAACCTGCGAACACGATCATTCAATATTTCAGCACCCGCACCCGGTAAAGAGTCCAAGCCTGATGCTTTTAATTCTTTCAGCACATCGTAATGGCTCATGTTTTCTAACTTGGCAACGTGGGCAATTTCGGGCGGGCCTAAAGAGTGTAATTTAAGGGCAGGGTATAGCTCCTTTAATTGTTTAAAGATATCTGCATAAAATTTCAAACCAAGATCGGGATGGTGGCCGCCTTGTAATAAGAGCTGGTCGCCGCCGTAACGGAAAGTTTCTTCTATCTTTTTCTTGTAGGTTTCTATATCCGTAATGTAACTGTCTTCGTGGCCGGGACGGCGAAAAAAGTTACAAAACTTGCAATTTGCAATACAAACGTTAGTTGTATTTACATTACGGTCTATCTGCCAAGTTACTTTACCATGCGGAACCTGTATTTTACGCAATTCGTTTGCGGTATATATTAAATCGGCGGTAGAAGCATTGTGATAAAGGTAAACCCCTTCTTCAATGCTTAAAAAATCAAACCGCAAAGCGCGTTGCAACAGATCGGCAGTGTTCATTTAGCAAATATACAAAGTGCAGTGCTAATGGAGAAGATTATAACATACCTGCGCCGTAAGTTTTACAGCCTGTAGACACATTTTAAACTCAATTTACAACGCGCCCTTTTTCTAATTTTAGAACTTGGCTAACGCTATCGGGTATTTCACGCTGATAGTGGCTTACATAGATCAGCGTCACGTTGCTTAACCTGCAAATGGTATCTACCAACGTTTTGAAATGATGCTGCTGATGAGCGTCCAGTCCCTGGCAGGGTTCATCAAAAATTAAAAGTGCAGGGTTTTTTATTAAAGCGCGGGCAAGCAGGCAAAGGCGTTGGGCACTTGCCGGGATGTTTTTAAGTAATGTACGTGAATATTTATCTATTTCGAGCGCTTTCATCCAGCGCAAAGCAATATCTGCCCTTGACTTTACCGATGGCCTGAATAAGCCCAAGGTATCGTAATAGCCGGATTCAATAACCTGCAGGCAACTGTTATCAGTGGGGAAATATTGATGCAGCTCGGGCGACATAAAACCTATTTTGCTCTTAATGTCCCAAATGCTTTCTCCACTGCCGCGCTTTTTATCAAAAAGAACTATGTCGTTTGCATAAGCTTGTGGATTGTCGCCGTTTATTAGACTTAATAAGGTCGATTTGCCTGCACCGTTATGCCCAAGCAAGGCCCAGCGTTCACCAGGGGTAATGTGCCAGTTAACACCGTCTAAAATTACTTTGTCGCCGTATTTTATATGTACGTCGGTCATTTTTACAATGTCGGTGAATTTATACGGCGTTTCGCCAATGTTTAGCAATGAAGATAATTCCTCTTTGTCTATTTTGTCTTTATTCGTTACAAGATAATCTTCGGGTTTAAAATCCACTTTCAGCAATACTTTGCTAATCGTACAATTATCTAAAACTGCCACATTGGTTATAGTATCCGGAATTTCGTAAGGCGATGTTGCCATAATGATACTGATTCCCGAATTAGTAATTTCACTTATTATCAGATTAAAAGCGGCTCGTGTTTGTACATCCAATCCCGTAAGCGGGCTATCAAGCAACAACAACGCGGGGTTTTTTAATAATGCGGCTGCAATCATTAATCTTTTAGTTTCCCCGTTAGATAGTTTGATAATCTGCTTATTCAGGAGCTCTTTCAGCATCATTAAAGTGACTACCCTTTCCTGGTCCCAATAAGCTTTATTTTTTTGTGAAATACTTATTGAGTCAAGATACTGCTGGACAGTAAGAGCATCTTCCGAATCGGACGAATTAAAGCGTTGCTGATAATAAAAATCAGCTGTATTAGAAAGGTTTCTAAAATGATGCCTTGGCTCAACCATCGCGATAAGTTTATGATGGGTAAATTGGGCATCTGTTTGTGGATTGTTTTTAAGATATTCTTCGTAGAACTTGTAAGTTAATTCACCACCGGTGATATTGACTCTGCCTGCTATGGTTTGTAACAAAGCGCTTTTTCCAGATCCGCTTTTACCTATTAATGCCCAATGTTCGCCTTTATTAATGTTGAAATTAATACCGTTGAAAATGGTATTATTTAAATAACGAACGGTAGCATGGTTGACCGTAAGCAATGACTGGCTCATAAGCTAATGTTTGCGGCAAAAATAGCTTTCTAAGCGGATTACCCTAAATAAATTTAAATTGAAGTAAAAACGTATAAACACAAAAACGCCCCGCATACAGTATGCGAAGCGCTTTTGTGTTTGCGAAAAATGGATTACATTTTTTTAGCAGTGTCTTTTTTAGTAGTGTCCATCATCTTCTTAGAAGTGTCAGTCATTTTCTTAGAAGTGTCGGTCATTTTAGCTGAGTCCATTTTAGCAGAATCAGTTTTAGTTGAATCAGCACCAGCAGCACCTTTACCTTTGCAAGCTGCGAAAGAAACCGCGATAACTAAGGCTAAAGCGCCCATTTTGAATGAATTTTTCATGTTAATTTTTTTAAGTGATTAAATAGTTTGATCATTAATACCTAAAAAGCAAAAAGGTAACCCATTATTTATAAATAAATAGCGGGTTACCCTTTAAAAAACTAAAAAATTAACAGAAAAAAACTAAGATTACATTTTCTTAGTAGTGTCTTTTTTAGCAGCTGTATCTTTTTTAGTAGTATCAGCTTTAACAGCAGTAGTATCTTTCTTTACAGTAGAGTCAACTTTAACAGTTGAATCAACTTTAGTAGAATCAGAACCAGCAGCACCTTTACCTTTGCAAGCTGCGAAAGAAACTGCGATAACTAAGGCTAAAGCGCCCATTTTGAATGAATTTTTCATTTTTAATTCGTTTTAATGTGAGTGTGTATGCTTTTAATACCCTCAATAATTAAAAGGTAACCCAATAAAAATAAAAAAAGATATAAAACGCACACTATTAGTACATTTTATATCTTTCAATTTAAAAAAATGAGTTATCTAACTTATTTTTTATCTTTTTTAACTTCAGTTTTTTTAACTTCTGTTGTTTTACTTACAGTTTTGCTAACAGTATCACCTTTCATTTTAGAGGTATCAGCCTTGGCAGTATCTACTTTTGCGGTAGTATCTGTTGTAGATTTTGAAGTTGATGATGAGTCTACTTTTGCAGAATCCGATTTAGTAGAATCTGATGAACCCGAAGATTTATTTCCTTTGCAGGCTGTAACAGAAAATGAAACTGCTAATGCTAAAATTGAAAGTTTAAACGCGTTTTTCATTGTTGTTGATTTTTAAAGTGTTGTTTCTTAACAAGTTTGGTAACACTTGGTTTTAATGAAGTTAAATAATTGAAAACTTGTTGCATAAAATCTCACCTTTAGCATAACTTGTAATCATATTAAAACGTTTACAACTGCTAAACCTAAAAGACAAGATTTGAGCTTTGAATTTTTTTTATCAATATTGGGTTACATTTTCGCATAAATTGTATTAAATAGTGAGTAAAGAGTTAAATAGTGCAATACCTACTGACAGTGAGGTAATTCTGGGGATACTTAATAATTCGGAAAGTGTACTTAAACGTTTGTATATAGCATACTTCCCGATGGTGCTGCAGCTGATCATTAATAATAACGGTAGTGCTGATGATGCCAAGGATATTTATCAGGAGGCTATAATAGTTCTTTACAATAAGGTAAAAACCGGCGATTTTGAATTAAGCAGCAAGCTTAAAACCTATATCTACTCTGTATGCAGAAGATTATGGCTAAAGCGGCTTACACAAATGAACCGTTATGGAGGTGATATCAAAGACTTTCAGGAATATCTGTCTGTTGATGATGAAACTGAAAAGAATAACGAGCGCGACATTCAGTTCAATAAAATGGGTGCGGCACTTAATTTACTTGGGGAGCCTTGTAAAACCATTATAGAGGATTTTTATATTAATAACAGATCGATGCAGGAGATTTGCGAAAATTTTGGCTACACAAATGCCGATAATGCAAAGACTCAGAAGTACAAGTGTCTGCAAAGGCTTAAAAAATTATTTTTTGAGCAGAAATAAATTGGAGTACAGAGATGAGAGATAACCAACTTTTGGAATTGATTGAGCGTTACCTCAACGGGGATATGACCAAGGATGAGCGTGCCAAATTTGAGATACTCAGAAGTGAAGATGCAGATGTAAATAACAAGGTTACAGAGCATAAGCATTTTACCAACCTGATAAAGCAATACGGCGAGCGTTTAGAGCTGGAGAAACGCCTTAATACCATCCATGATGAGATAGATGTGAATGCGCTTGAAGATGAGTTGATGATCCATCCGCCCTTTATTGTGCGTTTATGGCGTAACCATCATTCAAAAATTTCTGTTGCTGCATCTATTGCCATATTTGCCGTTTTGGGTACGTTGTTCTTTACCGGTTATTTAAATAACCGCGAAATGAACTATGTAAAATTATCGCGCGAGGTAAACCAGATCAAAAATCAGACGAGGGATTTAAATTCAAAGGTTAACGGCTTAAATCCATCTCATAAACGTTATGAAAATCCCGGTAATTTCCGCGGAACAGGCTTTGTCATTTCATCTAACGGGTATCTTGTTACCGATTTTCATGTAATTAAAGATGCTGATTCGGTATATGTACAGGGGAATGATGGTAAATCTTATAAAACAAAAGTTATTTACACTGAACCTCAAACGGATATAGCCATTTTAAAGATCAACGATTCATCGTTCAAGTCTTTCGGGCCAATTCCTTACACTTTCAAAAAGTCTGAGACAGATATAGGCGAAAATGTATTTACAATAGGCTACCCGCGCGATGCAATGGTTTTAGGCCCGGGTTTCTTAACTGCAAGCACAGGTTTTCAGGGTGATACTACCCAATACCAGGTTTCTACACCGGTTAATTTTGGCAACAGCGGGGGGCCTTTAATGGATAGCAAAGGCAACATCATAGGTATCATTAATGCCAAACAAACGCAAATAGAAGGTGCTGCTTTTGCGGTTAAATCTAATTACCTGCTAAAAGCGATACAGGATATACCAGATTCTTTAAAGGAAAATCTTGATCTTAATTCGAAAAATGTGCTTGCCGGAATGAACCGCATGCAGCAGATAAAAAAGCTGCAGAATTATGTGTTCATGGTTAAGGTTTATAATCAATAGCCCAAAAACAACAATCTATATATTCTAAAAGAGGCGCTTTTTATGGCGCCTCTTTTTTTACCTGTCTACTTCGCCCAGCACAAAATCTATCGAGCCGATGATCGCTATCAGATCGGCTATCATTACACCTTTTGAAATTTCCGGCAGTACTGATAGATTGTTAAAGCTCGGGCCTCTTGCTTTTACACGTACCGGTATTTCAGATTTTCCATCTGTTATAAAGTAAAACCCAAGCTCGCCTTTGGCACCTTCGCATCTAACATAATAATCCTGCGCTTTAGGAATAGTTTTACGCGGCATTTTAGCGCGGGGATCAAAATCTGGTGTACGTTTTAATTCTTTTTGCAAACGATCGAGACATTGCTCAATAATTTTAACCGACTGTTCTATCTCATCAACCCGCACTTTATACCTGTCCCAGCAATCGCCAATAGTCCCCATTTCGCCTTTTCCTACTGGGATCTCAAAATCAATCTCCGGGTAAGCAGAGTAATTATCTATTCGCCTCAAATCCCATTTTAAGCCAGATCCGCGCAATATAGGGCCTGAGCAACCGTAGTTTATAGCCACGTCCATTGGCAGTACGCCTATGTTAGCTGTGCGGTCAATAAACACTTGATTATCGGTTAAAAGCCGGTTCAGCTCTACCATTTTAGGCTTAAAGTAATCAACAAACTCGCGGCAGCGCTCTTCAAAGCCCACCGGCAAATCATAAAATAAACCGCCCACCCAAATGTAATTGTACAGCATGCGCGAGCCCGAGGCCCACTCAAGCATCCCCATAATATGTTCCCGGTCCCTAAAACACCATAAAAAAGGTGTAAATGCACCTATGTCAATTCCATAAGTGCCAATAGCAATAAGGTGCGAACCAATGCGGTTAAGCTCGCAAACAAGTACACGTATGTATTCTATTCTTTTGGGTATATCCTTATCAATACCAAGCATTCGCTCAACACCCATCACAAAGGCATGACTGTTATTCATCGATGCCAGGTAGTCAAGCCTGTCTGTAAATGGAATGGTTTGCTGATAGGTAAGGGATTCTGCATGTTTTTCGAAGCAGCGATGCAGGTAACCTATATGCGGGATAACTTCTTTTACAATTTCCCCATCGGTAATAAGTTCCAGTCTTAAAACACCATGCGTTGATGGGTGCTGCGGCCCCATATTAAGCACCATGTCTTCGGTTGCTGCCTCAGCTATTTTTTTATTATAGTTTTCTAAGGCGGCTGTATATTTAGGATTTTGAATTTCCAATGCTGTAATGTTTGTGCTCGAAATTCAAAATTAAGATAAATAGCATTATTGAAGCGGGTAATACAAATAAAAAAGCCTGCTTTAAGCAGGCCTGTTCAAAATTTTTTTATTCGAAAATATATTATAGCGCTTTTGCCGACATGCTTTCGCTTATTTTGCTTCCTTGCGTGGCCAGCCAGGCGTAGCTGTACATAGCAGCCGCCTTTGCTTTACCCTGGCGGCTTTTAAATGTCCATACATCTTTCATGAATTGCTTATGGTTTTTGCTGTTAAGCGTATCAAAAGCAACTGAAATAGTAGGGGTAAGCGAGTATGCTGTGTGCCAAACACCAAACGGAATAAATAAAGTTTCACCCGGACCCACTACGAAGCTGATTGGGGTAGCGTCTTTGAACTTTGGATATTTTTCATAATCCGGTTCAAAAATGTTTAATTCGGAACGCCATGGATCATCCGGTTTAGGGTAAAGTAAACTTTCCTGCCCGCGCGGGAAAACTGTAAAACGTTTTTCGCCATACAATTGCGTTATCCAGGCATTTAAATGATAGTAATCTAAATGGAGGTACGGAAATTTGCCTCCGGGGCCACCTATAAATAATTCCGTTGCACCGCCCCATTTACCAATGCTGAACATTTTATTTTTTAGCCAGTTTGGCGATGCATAATTAAGATCAAGCGGTTGGATAAGCGGCATCAATTCGGGCAGCTTTTTAGGAATATCGAAAATAAAAGGATAAGGAGCCGGATTTTCTTCTGTACTGGTTTCAACCAGATCCATTATCTCCGTCATTTTATAAGTTTTACCCCGGCAGTCAGTTGTTCGATCAGGGTAATTTTGTCTGAACCAATCAGGAGTAAATAATCCGTTGGCTTTCCAAACTTTTGCAGCTTTAGTAAAAACAACAGGAACACCGGGTTTATAATGCTCTTCAATAAACTCTTCGTAAGTGATATCGTCGCGTCTTATAATATCCATATTAATGGGGTATAAATTTTTAAAGGTTCTACGAATTTATATTCCCAAAGGTTATCATGTAAATTAACTGACTGTTAATTACGAGATCCTTAATCTATTTTAATATTTTTATAGTACTCGGCATTTTTGTAATCTTTTCTTAACGGATATCCTTCCCAATCATCGGGCAATAAAATTCTGCGGAGATCGGGGTTGCCTTCAAAAAAGATACCTACCAGGTCAAAAGCTTCCCTTTCATGCCAGATAGCCGTTTTGTAGACATCACTTACAGTTGGGAATGCAGGCAAATCATTTAGATCCCTGTTGTTTTCTACTGATATTTTTAAGGTAAGCTGCGTTTGATAGGGAATAGAGCTTAGATGATATACTACACCAAAGCGGTTATCGCCATAATCTACACCCGTTAAGCTGGATAAAAAATCGAAGTAAGTTTTTGCATTATCACGCATCTCCAGGCAAACATCTGCAATCTGGTCGGCCTTAATTAAAAGAGCAGGTTGTAAGCCGGTAATTTCTTCACCGGCAATTATTTCAGGGCCAAACTTTTCTGTAAGCAGTAATTTAATCTCCTCAATAAAGATCATGGTGCTAAACGTACTTTTTTCCAGTTTTTATTATCAGTTTTTTTATAAACAATACGGTCATGCAGGCGGCTTGGGCGACCCTGCCAGAACTCTATAATACGCGGCTTTAAAATATAGCCACCCCAAAAAGACGGCTTTGGCACTTCCTTATCTCCATCATACTCAACAGTAAGCTCCTGCCATTTTGTTTCTAAAACATTACGACTTGGAATTTCCTGGCTTTGGGGGGATACCACGGCGCCTATCTGGCTGTTTTTAGGGCGCGAGTGAAAGTATTTTTCAGACTGTTCCTTACTAAGTTTTTCAATAGTGCCTTCTATCCGTACCTGGCGTTCCATTGATGGCCAAAAGAAAACAAGTGAACCATATGGATTTTTGTTGATCTCTTTCCCCTTGCGACTCAGGTAGTTACTGTAGAACGAAAAGCCATTATTATCCGCGCCCTTCAATAAAACTATCCTTGCAGATGGCCTGCCATCAGACGTTGCTGTAGCCAATGTCATGGCACTCCGCTCCGGCACCTGGGCTTCCGTTGCCTCGTTAAACCAAATTTCAAATTGTTTTATTGGGTCAGCCTTGGTGCTCTCTTCTGATAAAGATGCCGCTGTATAATCTTTACGTAGGTTTTGTAACTCTTCCTGATTCATCATTGCAAACTTACAAATTTATTATGCTGTACTTGCGATGCTTACTGATCAAATTACAGAAACCGAACATATTATTCGAATACTTGTTATATTAACGAAAATTTATTTGTTATGCTGAGTTCCATTCCTGCCGCCGCCGGGCGATTATTGATCTCGGAGCCTTTTATGATGGACCCGAATTTTAAAAGAGCGGTTATATTATTAACAGAATATGCCAGTGAAGGCGCAATGGGTTTTATTTTAAATCATGCAAGCGAATTTCTCCTTGGCGATATTTTACCAGATTTATCGTATTCAGAAATACCGGTTTTTATTGGCGGACCGGTAGCAAGCAACACCTTACATTTTATACACCGTTGCCCCGAAAGAATAGAAGGCGGCGTTGAAATTTCTGAAGGCCTTTACTGGGGCGGTGACTTTGAATCTGTAAAATCACTCATTACAAGCTATCAATTAAATAATAGCGAAATAAGATTTTTCACCGGTTATAGCGGGTGGACACCAAGGCAGTTAGATGATGAAATTAAAGATGACAGCTGGATTGTTACCAACCAGGTAAACCTCGATACAATTTTTTCAGGTAATGAAGAAACGCTATGGCGCGAAGCGGTAATTGGAATGGGCAATCGCTATGCCCATATCGCCAACTTTCCTGAAAACCCTGCGTTAAATTAATTATCCCCTGATGGCCTGTAAAAATGCAGGAATTTTTTCAAGGTAATCTTCATCTGCAAGCAACTTCACGAATGCAGTACCAACTATTGCCCCTGCAGCATATTCCGTTGCTGTTTTAAAAGATTTATTATCTGTAATACCAAAGCCAATTATAGTTGGATTTTTTAATTCCATAGCCTTTACCCTTTTGTAATAGTCTTCGATATTAACGGATAGTTTTAATTTTACGCCCGTTATAGAGGAGGAGGATAACAAATAAATAAAGCTGTTACTCAGACTGTCAATCTTCCGGATCCTTTCTTCGGAGGTTTGCGGCGTAACCATAAATATGTTACTCAAGTTATGCTCTTTAAAATATTTACTGTAAAGTTTTTCGTACTCATAAACCGGCAAATCGGGAACTATAATACCATCTACACCTACCTCGGCTGCCTTTTTACAAAAATTTTCGATACCATATTGAACTACCGGGTTAATATAACCCATTAGCATAATAGGGATGCTTACGCGTTTACGCAGATCTTTTAATTCTTCAAAAAGTTGATTAAGGCTCATGCCATTATTTAGCGCAACTTCCGAACTATGTTGTATTGCGGGGCCGTCTGCTACCGGGTCTGAATATGGAAATCCTATTTCAAGGAAATCTGCACCGGCTTTTTCAAGTGCTTCGGCAATTGTTACTGTAGTATTTAATGCAGGATACCCGGCGGTAAAGTATATAGATAAAAGATTGTTCTTTTTTGAGCTGAAAAGCGTGCTTAAGCGGTTCATTTGTTGTTCGTTATGATCGGTTTATGTCGATCATTAAAAATTAAAATATTTAATATAGGTAGCCAGATCCTTATCGCCACGGCCAGATATGCAGATCACAACGTTTTCATCCTTTTTAAACTGCATTTTTTCCAGTTGGGCAAGTGCGTGAGCTGTCTCGATTGCCGGGATAATACCTTCCAGCTGGGAGCATAACAAACCGGCCTGTAAAGCTTCATCGTCCGTAATGCTAACATATTGCGCACGGTTTATTTTATATAGGTATGCATGCTGCGGGCCAATACCAGGGTAATCTAAACCGGCGGAAACTGAATAGGGTTCAACAACCTGCCCGTCTTCTGTTTGCATAAGGATGGTACGGCTGCCATGCAAAACGCCTTCTTTGCCTAAAAAAGTGGTAGCGGCGGACTCGCCACTGTCAACACCTTTGCCCGCTGCCTCAACAGCAACCAGTTTTACATTGTCATTATCCAAAAAATGATAGAACATTCCCATAGCATTGCTGCCGCCCCCAACACAAGCCATTACATAATTTGGTAATTCGCTGCCTGTATGCTCTAATAATTGTTTTTTTGTTTCAAAAGAGATAATAGACTGAAAACGGGCAACCATGTCCGGGTAAGGGTATGGCCCAACTACCGAGCCTATGATATAATGCGTATCTACGGGGTTGGCAATCCAGTCGCGCAGGGCCTCATTGGTAGCATCTTTAAGTGTTTTACTGCCTGATGTAGCAGCAACTACTTTGGCCCCAAGCATTTTCATACGCGATACGTTAGGTGCCTGCCGCTCCATATCAATTTCGCCCATGTATACGATACACTCAATACCCATCAATGCACAAACCGTTGCAGTTGCCACACCATGCTGACCAGCACCGGTTTCGGCTATGATGCGTTTTTTCCCAAGGCGTTTTGCAAGTAATATCTGCCCGATGGCATTGTTTATTTTATGCGAGCCGGTATGATTCAGATCTTCACGTTTAAAAAATATGTTGGCACCATACTTCTCTGAATACCTTTTTGCATGATACAAAGGCGAAGGGCGCCCAACATAATCCTTTAACAAACTATTGAACTCATTCTGAAAATCGCTATCGTTTATGATAGACAGATATTGCATGCGTAATTCCTCTACATTAGGATACAGCATCTCGGGAATATAGGCGCCCCCAAAATCTCCGTAATAACCGTATTCATCAACTCCGTACTTCATTTGTATATGCTTGTTTTATAAAATAGAATGCTTTTTGTAACTCTTCGATGCTTTTTTGTGCGGGAGCTGTTTCGAACTTACTATTAAGATCAACCCCGTAAAAAAATGGATTCTCGAGCGCCGTTATTTCCTGTAAATTCTGGTTACTAAGGCCGCCGCTTAAAAAAAACGGTACGTTTAAATCATAGTTCCTCAGTATATCCCAGTTAAACACTTTTCCCGAACCGCCATAAATATCTGTTTTTGTATCAAACAGAAAGTAATCAACCTTATCTGCGTAGGCCTCCAATTGCCTGAAATCAAAATCGCTATTTATTCCAAAGGCTTTTATCACTTTAACCTTTGTTTTAAAAGAAGCACAAAATTCCGGTGATTCATTACCATGCAGTTGAATGGCATCAAAACCATACTTATCAATCAGCCCATCAATCATTTCGGCCACTTCATCAACAAAAACTGCTGTTTTAATAATCTCTTTTGGAAGCGCCTTTAATACATCAGTAGATAACTGGTCGGCATATCTTGGTGATGATCTGTAAAAAATAAAGCCCATATAATCCGGCGAAAGCACACTAACCTCGTTTATATTTTGACCGTATTTTAGACCGCAGACTTTAATTTTCATCTCTTCAATAACATTAATTAGCAAGCAGGGCTTTGAAACTATTAAGCGCCTTTTTACTTAGCAACGCTTCTTCGGCCAAATAAAAACAGTCGGCAAAGCTTTTTTCATCTTCAATAGTTTTAATAGCCAGGGCCGCATTGCATAAAACCACATTGTTTTGCGCGGTTGTAGCACCACCATTAAGAATGCTCATAAAAATCTCTGCCGATTCACTCACTGTATTACCACCCAATATTTCGTTCGGATTCAGTTTAGCAAAACCAAGGTCATCTATACTATTCATTTTTTCGCCCTCTGCAGAAAATGTTTTAAAATCACAGGTTAGTGATACTTCATCATAACCATCAAGCGCATTTAAAATGGTATAACGCGTATTTGATTTTTGATACAGGTATGCATATACCCGTGCCAGTTCTAAATTAAATACCCCAACCAGTTGATTTTTTGGCCTTGCCGGGTTTACCAATGGCCCGAGCATATTGAAAAATGTTTTTACACCAAGCTCACGCCTTATAGGTGCAACCGTTTTCATGGCAGGGTGGAACAGGGGCGCATGCAAAAAGCAAATATTTGCACTCTCAAGGCCTGACTGGATTTTACTGGTATCATTAGTAAACTGATAACCTAGAAACTCCATTACGTTTGATGAGCCGCAACCGGATGATACGCCATAATTACCATGCTTTGCTACATGATAACCTGCGCCGGCTACTACAAAGGATGCAAGTGTTGATATATTAAAAGTATCTTTTCCATCACCTCCAGTACCGCAAAGATCTATCAGGTCGTCATTGTCGAGCTCAATAGGCAGGCATAACTCCAGCATGGCGTCGCGAAAACCTTCCAATTCGTCAACCGTAATGCTACGCATGCAATAGGCAGTCATAAAAGCCGCCATTTGCGAATTGTTATATTTACCCTGCGCAATGGCTGTCAAAATCTCTTTTGATTGCTCGCGGGTAAAAGTTTTGTGCTCAAAAAGATGATTTAAAATCTGTTTCATATCAGCATAATAAAAAAGGGTCACCATTTTATGGCAACCCTTCTGAATATCTTAAAAAAACAAAAACGGTATTGCCTCACGATTACTCGTTAAGCCACCACCAATTGTTGTTTAATGTTTTTGCTATCATTTGCGCCACAAATATGGAAATACTTTTTACTAAAAGCAAGCAGAATGATATTTTTACAAATAACGGCATAAAACCCAAAAATGGCTTTTCAAAACAGGAAAATTAACCCAGAGGATGATCTTGGCTTCGGCCCGCAACCGGTAATCAAAAATCAGCCTTTAATAAATAAGGACGGATCGCCCAACGTGCGACGCGTTGGCCTTCCATTTTTCACTACCGCAAACAACTACCACACACTTATTACCATGAGCTGGACAAGGTTCTGGATAATGGTTATAAGCGGTTATTTAACCATCAATATCATTTTTGCTTTTATTTACCTGTCTTTTGGACCGGGGAGCCTGGACGGGGCAACCGGTCATGATTCTTTTGGCCGGTTTATGGATTGTTTCTTCTTTTCGGCGCAAACTATATCAACGGTAGGTTATGGGCATATCAGCCCTAATGGATTGGGTACAAATAGCGTAGCTGCTCTTGAATCTATGTTGGGCCTGCTTGCCTTTGCACTTGCAACCGGGTTGTTGTATGGCCGCTTTTCGAGGCCTTCGGCGCAGATCATTTACAGTAAAAATATGATAGTAGCCCCTTATCTTGGAAACGGAAAAGGGCTGATGTTCAGGCTTGCTAACCTGCGCAGAAATATGCTTATTGACTTGGAAATAGAAATTATTTTCTCTTACAATGAGCTGGTGGACGGTAAAATGGTACGGCGGTTTTTTCCATTGGAACTTGAACGAAGAAACGTAAGCGTACTTACCCTCAACTGGACAATAGTACATCCGCTTGATGAAAACAGCCCGCTGAAGGATATGACCAGCGATTATATGATCAATTCTGAAGCCGGCTTTGCTATTTTACTGCGTTCTTTTGATGATACATTTTCACAAACGGTGCATTCCCGCACGCAGTACCAGGCTCATGAAATAATCTGGGGAGCAAAATTTATCCCTGCTTTTGATAGAGACAGCGAAGGAAGAATCATTTTAGACTTAAGTAAGATTAGCAACTATGAGGTTTACAAATTTGAAAGTTAGAATAAGTTAGAAAAAAACTACTTCAACAGCGAGTTTCTCTCCTTTGCAATTGTATTATAAACCAAAGTATCTAAAAGTTTAGGTAGAAACTTACTTAAAAATACAGTTAGCTTACCTTGCCCTGTCATAATTAAAGTTCTTTTTCTTTTCTCAACACCGTCTGCAATGATACGGGCAACTTCGTCACTGGTCATCATTTTTTCTTCGTTCATGGTACTTTCGCGCTGCTCTATTCCTTCTTTATCTAAAGCGGTGTTACGGATATTAGAAGCGGTAAAACCCGGGCTGGCAGTAAGCACGTGCACACCGGTTTTTAAATTTTCTACCCTAAGGGCATCCAAAAATCCATTCATTGCAAATTTAGAGGCAGAGTAACCTGTTCTGCCGGGGAGGCCTTTATAACCAGCTATAGATGAGACGCCAACAATGCTTCCCTGGGTTTTTAAAATTTCAGGTAACGCATATTTGGTGCAATAAACCGTCCCCCAGAAATTGACATCCATTACAGATTTTAATACATCTACATCTGTATCGTTGAATAACGCACGCATAGAAATACCTGCATTGTTTACCAATACATCAATTCTCCCAAAGGTAATAAGTGCTTGTTTTATAAGAGTTTCGCAATCCTCTTCATGGGTAACGTCGCATTGTACTGCAACAGCACGAATTCCATGCAATTGCTCAAGGCGCTGGGTAATGGTACATAAGGTTACAAACTGGCGGGCTCCTAATACAAGATTTGCTTTGCGTTTAGCAAATTCTTCGGCAAGCGATTTGCCGATTCCCGACGATGCGCCCGTAATTACGACAACTTTGTCATTTAATTTCATAAACAGTTGGAACTAACCGCGGAATGCCTGCTACTTTAATTTCAGGCATTTTCAGTAAGTATTTTACGGCGAATATAAGCATCGATCCGTAAAAGTTCTTAAGGTAGTTCCAGCTAAATTTTTGTGCTTTCTGTTTTTCGAAGCTGATAAAGTATGTTTTAGGGAAATAATAGTTTTTTAAACCTGCAAGGCGCATGCGATAAGACAGATCTATATTATAACCAAACATGGTAAACCTTTCATCAAAAAGGCCCGTTTCTTCAAATGCAGACTTTCTTAAAAGCATGCAGGCATCATTAAGTATATCTATTTCGGCAATCTGAAATTCTTCAACCCAGTCTTTACGGTTCCTGTCGTACAGCCTTGTTTTAGACAGATACTTTGCAAAACCGATCAGTTTGAAAAATGCTGCCCATGAAAGATTTAAACCGTGTATAGACTCGGCCAGAAACCTTCCCTGCGGACTTAACATTCTTACAGATAAACCTCCGGCTTCTACATGATTGTCCATAAAATCAATCATCTTTTCTAAAGAATCTTTGCCGCTTATTGTATCCGCACTGACCAGTAAAACGTACTCACCTGTACATACATTCAATGCCTGATTGTTCGCTTTTGCTACACCAAGATCACTGTCATTCGCTATTACCTGTACCTTTGGGAAATCATTTGCAATCATCTCTAAAGACTTATCGGTAGATGCGTTATCTACAACAATCAATTCATATTCAATTGATTTGCAAGCAGTATCTAAAGATTGCAAGGCTTGTTTAAGTAAGCTGCAAGAGTTTTGATTAACAACAACTACAGATAATTTCATAATAACTAAGGTAATGAGTTTACGTACGGAACACGTGTCATGATAGATCTCCCCAAAGTGATTTCATCCACGTATTCTAATTCACCACCAAATGCTATGCCACGGGCAATAGTTGATATTAAAACGTTAAAAGATTTTAAGCGCTTGTTTAAATAGAAGATAGTAGTATCGCCCTCCATGGTAGCGCTTAGCGCAAATATAATTTCCTGTACCTCGCCGTTTTTAATTCTCTCTATCAGCGAATCTACTTCCAGGTCAGACGGGCCTATGCCATCCATAGGTGAGATAAGGCCGCCCAAAACATGATATACTCCATTATACTGGTTTGTATTTTCAATGGCCATTACATCGCGGGTATCTTCAACAACGCAAATAATGCCGTGGTTACGGCTACCGGAGGCGCATATTTCGCAAGTAGCCTGATCTGATATGTTAAGACAGGTTTGACAAAACTGTATCTCGTTGCGCAGCCGGGTAACTGCATTGCTGAATTTTTCAACATCGGGCTTGTCCTGGTTTAAAAGGTATAGCACCAGCCGAAGCGCTGTTTTTTGCCCCACACCCGGAAGTTTTGCAAATTCCGCAACAGCATCCTCCAACAGCTTTGATGAAAAGTTCATTTTGCGAAATTAAAAAATAATAAGTAAATCGCTGATGATTCATGGCAGGTAGTTAATCGGTTCCCATCAAAATTTACATTAAATCCATCGAGCTATGATTTAAAAAACAATCAACAATATCGGCATGTCACCAGGAATATTACTTTCATTTATCATTGGTTATTTTTTGGTGCTGTTGATTATTTCGTGGGTCACTTCACGAAAATCGGCCGACAATGATACATTCTTTGTAGCCAATAGAAATTCGAAATGGTACCTGGTAGCTTTCGGTATGATAGGTACTGCCTTAAGTGGTGTTACATTTATTTCTGTACCTGGAAAAGTAGGCGCTTCAACCGGTGATCAGTTTGAATATTTTCAGTTTGTTTTAGGGAATGCGGCAGGCTTTATTATTATTGCTACCGTATTGCTGCCGCTTTATTACAAGCTTAAGGTAACATCCATATATAGTTATATTGAGCATGCCCTTGGGACATGGAGCTACAAAACTGCAGCTGGTATATTTCTGATAAGCCGTACCATAGGCTCGGCCTTCAGGCTTTACCTGGTTGTAATTGTATTGCAGAAATTTATTTTCGATAGTCACCACATTCCGTTTGCCGTTACCGGTTTAATTTGCCTGGTACTTATATGGTCATACACTTATAAAGGCGGTTTAAAAACAATCATCATAACAGATAGCCTTCAAACTTTATTCCTGGTATCGTCTGTCTTTTTATCTATCTACTTTATTTGCCGTAGCCTTGACTACAGTTTAGTTACAGCCATATCTGCCGTTAAGAATAGCGGTTATTCCAAGATCTTTTTTTTCAATGATTTTCTTAGCAGCAAGTTTCATTTTGCCAAGGCTTTTACCGGCGGTTTATTTATTACGGTAGCTATGGTTGGGCTGGATCAGGACCTGATGCAGAAAAACCTGAGCCTCAAAAACATAGGAGAAGCAAAAAAGAACATGTTCAGTTTTACAGGTGTTTTTGTGATCACCAACCTGTTTTTTTTATGCGTAGGAGCAATGCTTTATTTATATGCCAACCGCTATGGGATAAAAGTGGATAAAACGGATTACCTTTATCCTACAATTGCACTAAAATACCTTGGCCTTATACCGGCGATGGTGTTTATGCTGGGGCTTACAGCTGCTACTTTTGCCACTACAGATTCTGCATTAACTGCTCTAACAACCTCCTTTTGCGTCGACTTTTTAAGTTTCAATAAAAACAAGGATGTGAACAGCAAAAAAATGGTCAGCCTAAGGCATTACGTACATATAGGGTTTTCGATATTAATGCTTTTTACTATCATCCTGTTTAATGCTATCAATAACGGCGCGGTTGTAGGAGCCATATTTAAGGTAGCCTCTTACACTTACGGGCCATTGTTAGGTTTGTATTCATTCGGATTGTTTGCATCCGGTCGGCAGGTTAAAGACAAACTTGTTCCATTTATCTGCATTTTATCGCCGGCAATCTGTTATTATTTAAGTACCTACTCGGCCAAAATTTTGGGAGGTTATGTTTTTGATAACGAACTGATATTAATCAACGGATTAATTACCTTTGGCGGCTTACTGCTCAGCTCTTCTAAAAAGCTGCAAACCAATGTAAACGAATAGTGGCCTAAGGCGCTGGGCATTATTTATAATGACAATTATGACAGGTGAAGAAAAAATAAGACAAGCGTTTGAAAATAAGAACTGGCAGGAAATAAAAGTTACCGACTCCTGGCAGATTTTTAAAATTATGGCCGAGTTTGTAGACGGCTTTGAAAAGCTGGCAAAGATAGGCCCTTGCGTATCCATCTTCGGTTCAGCACGCACCCATAACGATAACAGGTATTATCAGTTGGCAGAGAATATAGCACGTTTATTAACCGAGCGCGGTTATGGCGTTATCTCCGGCGGTGGGCCTGGTATTATGGAAGCAGCCAATAAAGGAGCATATGAAGCAGGCGGTAAGTCTGTTGGGTTGAATATAGAACTGCCTTTTGAGCAATTTCATAATAAATATATAGACAGGGATAAGATCCTGGAATTTGACTACTTCTTTATCCGCAAGGTAATGTTCATGAAATATTCGCAGGGCTTTATTATTCTGCCGGGCGGTTTCGGAACCATGGACGAGTCTTTTGAGGCAATCACACTCATACAAACAGGTAAAATTGCACGCTTCCCAATCATCTTTGTGGGAGTAGATTATTGGAAAGGATTGTTTAGCTGGGTAGAAGAAAAAATGCTTGCCTCAGAACATAATATACACCCGGATGATCTGAACCTCTATAGAGTAGTGGATACCGCCGAAGAAGCAGTTGAACACATTTTCCGTTTCTACAATAAATACGTTTTAAAGCCAAACTTTTAATTAAAATAGAACGCGATCTTAGTCATCGCGTTCTATTCATTAGCTTTTTACCTATTCAAATTAACCTTCGCAGCATCAGATTTTTGTTCTGCATCCACTGTACCAGGATTGGCGGCCATGGTAACCATATTTGTTACTTCATCCAATAATTTTTCCGGCGTACCTGAATAACCAATGTATTTAAAGCGGATATTGCCATTTTTATCTATAATAAATTTGGTAGGAATACCCGTTACTTCATAAGCGGATACTACTTTAGCCTGCTTTCCATCAGTATTTTTTTCATCCATCAATACATGGAAACTATAATTATTATCAGCTATGAATTTTTTAACACCGACTAAATAGTTATCGACAGTTTCCCATGTATCAACAAATAAAAATTTAACGTTTGGGTCATCCTTATACTTATTTACGGCTAATTGCATTCCTGGGAAGGATGCCTTACATGGGCCGCACCAGGTAGCCCAAAAGTCGACTATAACAACTTTACCCTTTAAATCTTTTAAAGAAACTAAGTTGCCATCTAAATCTTTTAGTGCAAATTCAGGAGCCGGTTTGTTAATCATTGTTTTAGCCAACTCAGCTCTGGCCCTCATTTTAGCATCATTTTCCAAAGACGCATAATATTCACTGTAACCAGTTTCATTTCCCTTTTCTTTTAAATAATCTTTTTTTAGTTCTTCTTTTATTACCGCAGTCTCCTGGCCTGCTTTGATACATACCTCTGCCGCTTGCTGCGCCTTTTTATATTCTCCCAATGCGTTTAGAATCAATATATAATGTTCATATACTTCACCGTCCGGAGTTTTGGTATGATCAAAAACAGGTTTTTCATATTTAAAGGCTTCGGCGAATTTTTGCTCTTTTATTAAAATATAGGCATATGTATCGGCATAAGTGTCATAAAGAAACTCATTGTTTTTTTTTGCTTGTGCAGGAGAGCTATACATTGCCCCAACCGGGTTATTAATTTTTTCTGTTATTAAATCCAGTGATCTTTTCGATAATATTTCAGCATCGGCTAAATGTTCATTTTTTTGTGCCCATAAGTAAGCCACATTATTTAAACTCATCGTCATAAGTGATTTGTCTTTTAACTGATCAGAATATTTTTTATAACCTGCCATATCGTCTTTGGCTAGATATGCAGATGCTAATTGCACCTTTAGGTTTTCCTGTACGGAAAACTTATCCTGTACATTCTCTGGATATTTTTTTATAAACGCATTATAAAGCGAATCTTTTTTAGTTACGTCTGATTCCTTTGAAACAGACATTGCCATCTCGTTTTTGGCAAGTGTGCCGTTTGGAAATTTATTTCTAATAATTGCATTTAAGGAGTCTGCTGTTTTCGTATTCTTTAATATCCGCAACAAGTTGCAAGCAAGTATGAGATCACTTTCGTCATTACTTTTTTCTAAAGAATTAATTTTGCTTGTAGTTTCTGTTTTGAGATCAGGGTTTCTGGATATTATTGAATAATAATTTGTCTGGTAAACTTTCTCGTCCTGGGGATACAACTCAAAATCTTTTCTAAAAAGTTCAAGTCCGGTTGATTGGTTCGTTTTTATTTTAGCGAAATGATTTCCTAATCCGCTTGCTATTGCATAACCTTCAGAGGCATAAGCACCTTCTACAGGTTTTTTATCTTTATAGACCAAATAAATGTAACCTTTTCCGTTATTGTCATCAACCTGTTCTTCGGCAGTAACTTTGACAAAAAAAGCTTTAGCTGCATTAGGGACATTTATTTCGCCGGTTAATATCTTACCGGTGGCTTTCAAATCAACATCTGCAACAGGGTAGTCCTTATTGTCTAAATAAAAAACAAAAGCAGTTATATCTTTTTTGCCTTCTAAGGGCGTCCCGTTCGGGTTGTAAGTAAAGGAGATTGTTTTTCCTACAGCGGGATAAGGGTCAGAAAGAATTAAATGTGAGTCTGACTGTGAAAATGCAGTTTTAGAGGCTAATAAAATTAATGGCAATAGCAGCCCGGTTTTAAGGTTTTTCATATAAGAATAGATTTAAGTTATAAAGACTAAAACGATATTTATAGCCCTTTTCGTAAAATTAACTAAAAAAATAGTCGATGCAAAATTATTTAGGTGATACAACTTATAAATAAAAAATTAAAGTTTAATATTTAATTTGCAGCATGCTTCAACCTAATAAGCAAGCCGCCTTAGGCTTTATCTTTGCAACACTTTTAATTGACGTAATTGGTTTAGGCATTATCATACCGGTAATCCCGAAACTGATAGAACACCTAATTAATGGGGATGTAAGTGATGCTTCGGGATATGCGGGATGGCTCACTGCGGCCTACGCGGGTATGCAATTTCTATTTGCCCCCCTTATCGGTAACCTGAGCGACAAGTTCGGCCGTCGCCCGGTGTTGTTGTGTTCGCTGCTCGGTTTTAGCGTAGATTATTTATTCTCGGCATTTGCGCCAACCATTGCGTGGCTATTTGTAGGGCGCGTTGTTGCAGGTATTACAGGGGCAAGTTTTACCACGGCCTCTGCATATATTGCGGATATCAGCGAACCCGAAAAGCGCGCTGCAAATTTTGGCCTGGTGGGTGTTGCCTTTGGCCTTGGCTTTATCATTGGGCCTGTTTTAGGCGGCATACTTGGTAAGTATGATGTACATTATCCCTTCATAGCCGCAGCTGCTTTGGCTTTACTTAATGCCACCTACGGATACTTTATCTTGCCCGAGTCGCTGCCGGCAGAGAACCGCCGCCCGCTTGACTTAAAACGTGCGAGTCCCTTCGGCTCAGTGATGCAGCTTAAGAAATACAAGTCTGTTATCGGCCTGGCCGCTTCCTTGTTTCTTATTTACATGGCCGCCCAATCGGTACAAAGCGTGTGGACGTTTTACACCATGGAAAAATTTAACTGGAATGAAGCCTGGGTTGGATATTCCTTAGGTTTTGTGGGTTTGATGGTAGCCATTGTGCAGGGAGGGCTTATCCGGGTAATTTTACCCAAACTTGGCAACGAAAAAAGTATTACAACCGGCCTTTTATTATACACAGCAGGACTTTTATTATTTGGGTTTGCAAGCAAAGGCTGGATGATGTTTGCCATATTGGTGCCTTATTGCCTTGGTGGTATTGCCGGCCCTGCCATTCAAGGATATATGAGTAACAGCGTACCCGCCAATGAACAGGGAGAACTACAGGGCGGCCTTACCAGTTTAATGAGTCTCAGCTCCATTTTTGGCCCTTTGCTGATGACTGAATCCTTTTATTATTTTACCAAGCCTAATCCATTTTTCATATTCCCTGGTGCGCCATTTGTGCTTGGCTCGGCGTTGATGTTATTAAGCGCCATATTAGCTTTAAGAAGTTTTAAGAAAGCTTAAATGAGTTTCAAAACATTTTAAGGCAAAAAAGAATTAACAAAGCAATATGGACAAACCCAAAAAGCACTCTGCCGCGCTTGGATTTATTTTTATAACTATTTTTATTGATGTATTAGGATTAGGGATCATCATCCCTGTTTTGCCTAAGCTGCTGCAAACCCTGGGGCATATCGATGTAAGTACCGCATCGAGGTATAACGGATGGCTTACTACCGTTTATGCATCCATGCAGCTTGTCTTCGCCTCAATATTAGGCAATTTAAGCGATCGCTACGGCAGGCGCCCGGTTTTGCTGATCTCATTGTTTGGTTTTAGCATCGATTATATGTTTATGGCCTTTGCACCTACAATAGGGTGGCTGTTTGTAGGCCGCACCATTGCAGGGATTAGCGGGGCAAGTAATGCCACTGCAACCGCATATATTGCAGACATCAGTACCGGCGATAAAAGAGCAGCTAATTTTGGTTTGGTGGGTGCGGCTTCGGGGTTTGGATTTATCATAGGCATTGCACTTGGCGCCTACTTAGGCGCCATCAACATTAAAATTCCTTTTATGGCAGCAGCCTTGTTTGCATTATCAAACGGACTTTACGGGTTGTTTGTACTGCCCGAATCACTGCCTAAAGAGAATCGCCGCAAATTTGAATGGAAACGTTCCAATCCATTTGGATCCCTGATGCGTGTTTTTATAAAAAAACCTGCGCTTACCGGCTTATTAGGTTGTATCACATTGGTTTACATCGGCCAAAAAGCAGTTGAGTACCTTTTGTCTTTTTATTTGTTCGAGAAATTTAACTGGACGTTGAGCAGCGTTGGTACCCTGGGTATATTTATAGGAGTAGTACTTGTTGCTATTCAAGGCGGCTTAATAAGGCTTACCATCCCTAAATTTGGGCAGGAAAAAAATATCATTGCAGGGCTTTTATTTTACGCTATCGGATTGGCGCTTATTGCCTTTGTAAGCCAGGGATGGATGATGTACCTGTATATGATCCCGTATTGTTTAGGCGGAATCTCGGGCCCGGCCTTACAAGGCTTAACCACCAGTAAGGTAGCCAAAAATGAACAGGGGGAATTGCAGGGCGCCATTGGTATCATAAACAGCATCAGCGTTATTATAGGGCCGCTTATATTCAGCTATATATTTTACCAATTTGCAAATAAGCACGCCGGCTTATATTTCCCGGGTGCGCCTTATTTGCTTGCCTCTGTTTTAATGCTGGCAAGTATCATTTTCGCGGTAAGAAGTTTCAGGAAGGCTTAATCATCAAGTCCGCTTACCCCACCGGATATCACAAACTTCATCATGTCGGCTGCGCTTTTGTCTATGTGTTTCACTTTGTTTGCCGAAATAATTACTACCTGGCCTGCAAAAGAGTAAGAGTAAGGAAAATAAACTGCAACGTCACCTGGTAAGTTAAGCGACGAAAGGTCTTTTTGAACAATGAAGCCAATTTTCTTTAAGCCGAATTCATTCACCTCTACCAATACAGGTTCATTAAATTTTTTTTCTTCGCCTACAAATGCTTCAGTCAGGTCTTTTATGGATGAGTATAGGAATTTAAATAACGGCAGGCGATTTAACCAACGATTGAACCATCGTTTGATAGGATCCGTAACTACATTGGTTATCAATATCCCTGCAATGAATATAACTACCAATACGTTAAGTATGCCTAATCCGGGGATGTAAATGGGTTTGCCGGCTTTATCCGTCCATAAAACAGCGCTTAGGTTAAGTGCATTGTCAATACTTCTAACGGCCCAGAAAATCAATAAAAATGCCGCACCTAAGGGAACTACTACTAATAATCCTTTGATAAAGTAATTAAGTAAAGCTTTAGCAATTTTTCTCATGAAGCACTTTTACACGGGTTGCAATTAAAGGTAAATGTCAACTGCAAATTACCTTCATCTCCCGGCCGAATTATTCGTAAAAGTACACTCTTTTCACCCTTTGAGAAACATTTGTTAAAATTTCGTAAGGTATGGTTCTTATCTGTTTGGCAAGTTCTTCTATGCGTAATTCATCGTTGAAAATAATTACTTCGTCGCCTTCACTTACCTCCATCCCGGTTACATCTATCATGCACATATCCATTGTGATATTGCCAACGGTGGGGGCAAGGCCACCTTTTATCAGCATTTTACCTACGCCGTTTCCAAACGCGCGCAAGTAACCATCGGCGTAACCAATGCGAACGGTAGCAATCTTACCGTCTTTAGGTAAACTGCCGCTGCGGCTGTAGCTTATAGTTTCGCCGGCGGTAACTTTCTTTATCTGGGCAACACTTGTTTTAAGCTGTGCTATAGGTACCAAACCTTTTTCATCCGCAGGGGTAGCAGCGTCTATACCGTAAAGCCCTATGCCAAGCCGTACCATATCGTAATGTGCATCAGGGAACCGTATAATACCCGATGTGTTGCAAATATGTTTGATCACTTTGTAACCTAATACTTTCTCTATCTGTTTAAAGGCAAACTGAAAATTGCTGATCTGTTTTAATGAAAATTCATCATGCGTACTTGATTCACTGGCTACGAGGTGGGAGAATACCGATTGTACCTTTACGTAGCGGTTATCTTCCAGCAGATCACACAACATTTCTACCTCAAAGTTTTCAAAGCCGAGGCGGTGCATACCGGTATCTAGCTTTATGTGAACAGGATAGTTGAGTACATTAGTGTCCTGTGCATATTTAATATAATCATCAAAAAGGCCGAAGCTATAGACAACCGGTTCCAGTTTGTACTCTGTAAGTTTGTCAAAGGCAGAAGCCTCGGGGTTCAGGATCATTATAGGCAGTGTGATGCCCGATTTTCTGAGCGATACACCTTCGTCAATATAGGCGACGGCCAGGTAATCTACCTTGTTGTACTGTAAAATATTAGCCACCTCAAAGGTACCGCTGCCATATGAAAATGCCTTTACCATGGCCATCACTTTAACGCCGGGCTTTACTTTGCTACGGTAAAAATTAAGGTTGCCAAGTAATGCGTTCAGGTTTATCTCCATGATAGTTTCATGGGCCTTTTGCACCAGGGCGCGGCTTATCCTTTCAAACTCAAAACTACGCGAACCCTTTATCAGGATGGTTTCGTCCCTGAAATTAAGTGTACGCAGATTTTGCAGCATCGCGGTTGTGTCTGCGTAAAAATGTTTATTAGGAAGCGTAAAATATTCCTGATACTTAAGCAATGCCTCGCCTACACCAATAAATTTGTCTATTTTTTTTATCCTTACCAGGTCGGCTACCTGCCGGTACAGGGCATCTGGCTGTAGGCCCGATTGATATATGTCTGACAGGACGAGCGTTTTTTTAGGATGCTGATTTTGCTGATTTAAAAAGTTAAGCGCTATTTCTAATGATTGAATATCGGAATTATAAGAATCGTCAATTACGGAGCAGTCGTTTACGCCTGTTTTTAATTCCAGCCGCATACTTACTGCATTAAGGCGCTCTATGCGCTTATCGGCCTCTTTAGGGCTGTAACCCATAGCAAGCATAGCTGCCCAGCAGGTAATGGCATTTTCGACCGAGGCTTCATCTAAAAAGGGAATAAGGCATTCAATCTCCTTGCCTTTATATTGCGCACGCAGGTAAAAGTTCTTTGCAATTACCGTTTCGCTGAACACGTACAGATCGGCAATTTTAAAACGGGTACTCCAGGTAAAGCATTTTTGTGATGCAATATCATCCTTAAAATCCATCAGCTGGTCGTAATTGTGGACAAGCAACCGGGAGTTTTTAAATAGCAAAAGTTTTTCAAGCACCTTTTGTCTCCGGCTTTCAAAGCCTTCATCATGCGCCGGGCCAATATGGGTTAATACACCTATCGTCGGTTTTATAATGGCTTCAAGTTTGGCCATTTCGTTTATAGTAGAAATGCCGGCTTCAAAAATGGCGAGGTTATTTTTTTCGTCCATTTGCCACACCGATAGCGGTACCCCAATTTGCGAATTGTAGCTTTTAGGGTTTCTAACAATATTCTTATCAGCAGCAATTAATTGATATAGCCACTCTTTTACAATTGTTTTCCCATTGCTGCCCGTAATGCCTATTACCTCTATATCAAAACGATTGCGGTGGTAGGCGGCCAGTTGTTGCAGGGCTGCTAGTACATCGTCAACAATCAGGAAATTTGCTTCGGGCGCTTTCATCTCCGGGCCTTGCCTTACTACAAAATTACGTACGCCTGCTGCATAAGCCTCGGCCACAAACTCGTGCCCGTTACGGCGCCCGCTCAACGCAAAAAATAATCCCCCGGTATTGTTATTAACGCGGCGGCTATCGGTTAATAGCGTATCTATTGTATAATCTTTAACAATGGTGCCTTCAGCGTGTATGATTTGTTTTACCTGGGAGATAGCGTATTGATTACTGAGCATGGTACGAATTTGCTTATATTTCCATCAATAGAAGAATTTTTAGCGAATTTTGGTTTTAATGGATCAGCCGAAAACTATAAAAATAACAGACGAAAAGCTTGCCTGCACAAAGGCTGAACATTATTGTGCCTACCAGGAGCGTGCGCAGCAAGAGGTAAGGGATAAGTTATACGAATGGGGGCTTTGGCCGGATGCCGTAGAAAGAATCATCAGCCAGCTGATTGAAAACAATTTTTTAAATGAGGAAAGATTTGCCAAAGCATATGCTATCGGTAAATTCAGGCAAAAAAAATGGGGTAAAAAAAAGATAAGCCAGGTGCTTAAATTTAAAAGAGTGCCGGCCGTATTGATAAAAAAAGCGCTGTTACAAATTGATGGCGACGAATATTTGCAGGCATTGCAAAGTATATTAACAAAAAAAGCAACCCAATTAATTGAAAAGGATGCTTACAAACGCAGGTATAAGTTGCAGCAATACGCCTTAGGCAGGGGATTTGAAAACGATTTGATTTTAGATGTTTTGAAAGCCAGCGAGTTATAAAAAAATGAAAAAAAAGTTAATTTTTCCCTTGCAAAGAATGCTTTTCTCTCTATATTTGCACTCCGCAATCGCGAAAAGGATGTAAGACTTAAGCAAAGCGGAACATAAAGCATTAATTGCGAAAGTAGCTCAGTTGGTAGAGCACGACCTTGCCAAGGTCGGGGTCGCGAGTTCGAATCTCGTCTTTCGCTCAAATCCCTTTCAAAAGAAGGGATTTATTTTTAAAAGGTTAATCACCTGCTCAGATGGTGGAACTGGTAGACACGCAGGACTTAAAATCCTGTTCCCGTAAACGGAGTGCGGGTTCGATTCCCGCTCTGAGTACATTAGACAACAAATCGACAAAACGCCTGGTATGAAAATACCGGGCGTTTTTGTTGTGGGGTAGGCCCAGGCTTTGATTATAAAATAATCCTTGTGGGATTTTATCAAAAGTTATAGTATGAATAAGAATCCCCGTGCGTTATTATAAATGCTATTTTCATCAGTAATAAATATGGTATTTTAGCATTCAATGAAAACCACAAAAATCGCAATTTTCTTATTTCTATTTGTTTTAAAAGTGTGTGCTCAAAGCAATCCTTTTTTTACCGATAAAAAAAAGGACTCGCTATGGGTAATGCAATTAATAGAGGTAGAAAAGGGAAAACAGTTGGATGCTTTGAAAAAGGATTCTAACGTGGTAAAGTTTGACTGGATGGATGGTAAAGTAGTATATAGCCCCGATAGCTGCTTAAGGATAGGACAAGTTTCCATCAGGTATAATGGTTTGAATAACATCAGGTATGTAACAATTGCTCAATATTTCCAACAAAATAGAATATTTGAATTAAAATTGCCTACTGACACAGATAATTATGATTTTCAGAATTTTCCTGTTACTAATATTTACAAGCTGCCCAGCCCACAGGGTACTTATTTGATCCTTTCGGCACAAGTACAAAAACAAGTAGATCAAATGTCAGACTTTGGAGATGATTTTTCCTTCCAAATATCTATCTGGTGAGGAATTTAAGAAAATAAAAAAAATGTATCACGCGGCTTCTTTAGTTCGTATTGCAGGCGACTCGTTAGAAGAAGTAGAATTTAAAACGGCGGATGATGAGTCGGATGACCAAACACATGATATTATATCTGGTAACTCACTTTATTTTAAATCAAATATACAACATGCAAAATACTTGCTTAAGCCATTTTTAAAATACGACCCAACCAAAAAAGAGCTCAGCTTTTTAACCACATATCACGACACCGACGATACGGATACGAATAGTAGTACTCCGTATGTAAATGTATATTCCGGAATATTTAAATACCGTGACGCCATATTTACACTTATAAGCGATACCGGGTATTTTTACCCATCACTTAAATCGCTCAACAAAACTATCGCGACTAAAGAATTCAAAACAGGCAAATACATTACTAAGGTCACCGCAATCGTAAAATATGAGGAGGTTGGGGAGGGCGTACTGCCAATATTGTATGTTAATTATGATATACAGTCGCAAAAAATTCGTTATATGGATTATACGTATAACGCTGAACAAAAAAATATCGATTTAAAACCAGATTATAAAATCCAGAAAAATTCCTCATTGATTTTTCTTGTTACTAATTCAACTACACCAAATCATAGCGGTATGTGCGGTGGTGCTGAATATGAGGATTCTGAATTTTGGCTTATCAAACAAAACATTAAAAAAAAGCTTTTTTCGTTTTCTTCAAGCTCATGTGATAATCGTACATCCTACTCTTACAACGACGGAAAATCGGATAAAGAAGGAAAATTTTACCTTAAAAGTAATTCCGATATTGATAAACGTGAAATGAACTTAAGTGTGGACACAGCTTATTGGAAAAACAATGATACTTATGTTTTCCATTTGAGCGATGAAACTTTATCTCGTAATTTTTATGTCCATTTTATAACAACGAACCGAAAAACAATTGCAAAGTTAATTGTGGGCAAATTACAATACAAAAAGGGCAGTTAAGACGTTTTATTGGGATTAGCACTAGCGCATCGTTCATTATTTTATATATGTGGTTCAATCAAGAACGGGATAAATATTTTAAGCCGCCTCAATTGTCAACCAGGCAGGCTAAACGCTTCAATTATCCAAAAATTAATTCGTGTGGACGTCCGCTCTGAGTACATTAGACAACAAATCAACAAAAACGCCCGATATCAAAATGCTGGGCGTTTTTGTTATAGTGGTTCGACCCAGGCTCTGGGGGCTTTTTTTTAGGTATAAATAATTATTGAATTTTATGGTAAAGAAGTAATTTGAACTATTAGGAGTTTTTTTTTGTTTAAACTTCAACTATAATAGGACAGTTTTCTTTTTCACTAACGGCTTTGCAACTTTCATAACAGTGTTGGACATTTTTAATGAGTTGCTGTTTCAACTGTAACAATTCTTCAATTTTATTATCTATCATTTTAAGTTTTTGATTTGAACGATTACGCATTTCATCGCAGGTTGCTCCGTTGATTGCTATTAGAGAAAGTACATCTGCAGTTTCATTTAAGGTAAAGCCAAAGTTTTTCAATCGTTTAATAAGATTCAACCGTTCCAAGATAATGTCGTCATATTCTTTATAATTATTGTTACGGCGCTGTTTGCGGCTTATGACTATTAATCCTTCCTTTTCGTAAAAACGAATAGTATCTCTGGATAGGCCCGTTTTTGAAGATAATTCTCCGATTAACATTTTTTTGCTTTTTACTCTTGACTATGGACTATACTCCATGGACTAGATTTGTAAAAATAATTGATACAGTACCTTAAATGAAATTGATTTTATTATTGATCTTCTTAATATCATTTACAATAAATGTTATGGCACAAAAAGCACTTCATGATAGCAGTACTTTTAAGGAAGGTATTGCTGTAGGCGAAATAGGGGGAGTATCATCCACAAGTTTAAAAGGAGGTAAGTCAAATTTTGGTTATAGCGGTGCTGTGGAAGCTACCCTAATAGAACATTGGCTGGAAATAGAATTTGGTGCATCGTCAACACTTGCTTCTCATTATAAAGAAACGGACATTGACTTCATTTTAAAGAAACCGTGGAGCTTTTCTTCAAAACTTGAATTTATGTTAGGTATAGGCCCGGAATGGGCGCATTTAACAGAATTTGGGACGACCACTAACACATGGAACGGAGAAATTGCTTTGGATTTTATGTATTGGCCGTTTAAAAAACGTCAATTTGGCTTTTATGCTGAACCTGCTTATGTATATGGTTTCAAGGAAACATGTGAGCAGTCTGTTGAATTAAGCATTGGCGTGCTCACTAATATTCCATAATATTAAATTTAGTAAATTAATAATTATCAATACACACGCAATGAAGCCTATCATTTACTTGTTATAATATATAAATAATTTAATGTGAATATTAATTTTATAAATTTTACATAGTTTGAATTCCAATCAAATTTTTAGTCCAAATCTTAAATTTTCGCTTTCAAATTACGGTTTAATTACAAACTTAAATCGTTTTACAAATTTACACATTCTGTTATCTGCATAAGATAATTGACATTGATGAAAAGGCTGAATATTACAATTTTACTACAGAGCTTAGGCATCCATCAATCATCCAAACCCTTCCCGTCCAAAATCTTTGAAATATGTTTTTCAATTCTCGATTCGCGGGTTTTTGCCTGCTTCGGTGCCGAAAAATGAAGCAAATAACCTCTTTGCCTGCCAGGGCTTAAGGCTTCAAATGCAGTTTTAAGATCTGCATCCTGTTCTAATTTAGTTTGAAATTCTTCGGGCATATTAAATTCCACTGTCTTTTTTAATTCTACTTTTAACCCTGCTTTATCAATTTCAATGGCTTGTAAAATGTAGGCCTTTAAAATACTTTCCATTTCAAGTATCTGATTGAGCTTTGTGAAACGGATCTGCCTTGCCGACTGCACATTTTCTGTTTGTTGCACCAGGATGCCCTCCGGGTCATTTAATAAAGCACCTTTAAAAAACAGGTACGCGCAATAATCTTTAAATGTATGAATCAGGATTATATTGCTGCCTTTAAAAGTGTAACAGGGGCAGCCCCATTTTAACTCTTCGCTTAATCCTGTGCTTAAGGCAATTGTTCTCATTTCTTTTACCGCGTCTTGCCATTTATCATCTTTATTAAAAAAGAAATCAACTTTTGGATTCATGATACCGGGTGTTGTAATATGTAAACTTATAAATTTAAACCCTTAACGAACCCTGGGCTTGGTTTCCAATTTCATCTTTATAACGCTCCAATCCAAATCCGGGTGCCGGTTCATGTTTTTTAAAAACGGCTTTTTAAAACTTTCAGAATTTCCTCACTTTTTTGTGGTGTTAGTTTTGTTTTCATCAGGGGGCTTTTAGTTATTTAACATTCGATTACCAGGCTATTAATTTTCTAATAGATTAATATCGACCATCTGTTTCTAACCGATTTTGAATCGAATTTAGGAAATAGTTGAGTTTAAATAGACAATAAGTGATTATTGATGAAGGGCAAATAATCGGCTGATATCGGTCAAGGCAACCGTCAGATTTATTGTTTCGGGATAAAATAATTTCTAAAATTCTTTCATTTGTAACATCAGAATTAATCTCTCTGATTTTTTACAATCATAAACATGCTTGTATTACGTTACGGATAATCAGAACTGTATCTTTGACAGAATAAGAAAAAGGCATGAATTAATATTAGGATAATAATCATACAACTGCAAGGAATTATGTATCTTATTTTTTTAAACCCTCGTATAAACTGATAATTAAATAGATTTTAAATAAGGATTTTGCATTCTGAATGTTAACCCCCTTAAACATTAGAAACTAAACGTACATGAAAATAAGAACCCCAAAAACACTCGACGACCTGCTGATCAAGAAAAAATATAATATTCTGGAAGTAGGCGGTGGTAATCATCCGGATAAAAGAGCACACGTAGTTGTAGACAAATATGTTGAAGACAACACGCACCGCTCGGGTGATTTGGTGGTACATAAAGGACAAAAATTTTTGCAGGCCGATGGCGAACATCTTCCTTTTAAAGATTATGAGTTTGATTATGTTATTTGCCGCCATGTGCTGGAGCATGTAGACGACCCAATTCAGTTTGTAAAAGAACAGGCGCGTGTTGCCAAAATGGGGTATATGGAGACACCATCGTTACTGGGCGAATACATTGCCCCCAAACAATCACACCGTTGGGTAATACAGGATATTGACAACAAACTGGTATTGTATGATAAGGAATATCTGAAATTTAACCCATGGATGGATTTTGGCGAGGTGTTTTTGTATTACCTGCCAAAAACTTCTATCGGCTATAAAATATTAGAGCGTACGCATGCCGGCATCCTTACCATTAACTACGAATGGAAAGACGAAATAGACATTCTGGTAAACCCTGAAGATGAGTATTATCTTAACCACTTCATAAAGCCCTGGGACGAGAGTATCTGCGATAAGCTTTTAATGAAAAGAAGCTATAGCAAAGAGATATTAGCAACTATGGGTGCCATATTTGATATTATGCGTTCTGTAACAAAAAGCAAGATTTTACGTACAAATAGCTAAATCCAAAAGCAACCTTAAGCCACAATTCAAATTGCATCTTAATTAATTTAAATATGATTGTAATGTTGGTGGTGTATCTGTACAAGTTTCATTTAAAGTCAAAGCTTGATAAGCTTAAAGAGAATTTAAAGAGGCAAAAACTTTCTCCTATGTTAGTTAGTATTAAATCTTAACTACACAGATTGTTAAAAAATTAAACCTGCTGAACTCCCGGCAGGTTTTTTTGTTTCAGGATGTTTTGTTGAAGAGTTAAAAAAAAAATCTTCCTATTTGAAGCAACATTAGCAATAAAAAGTATTGAGTGAATACAGTATTTAAGCAGTTCCAGAACCCTCTCCCTCGAAGAGAGCAGGGTGAGGTCCACCAAGCGGTAATATGTAAAAGTTTCCTTTCTGTAACGAAAGTGAAACAGGTATTTAAAGCACAAAAAGCCCTTTGTTTCCAAAGAGCTTTTAATATTATAGTATTTCAAGCCTTATAAGCTTGCTGTAAGATCTGAATTGTTTTGTGAGATGAATGAACCGGCAAGTTCTTCGTCCAGATATTTTGATGTATAATTTTTGCTGTTGCCGTTTATGAAAAGCACGGTGCCGTCTTTTATATTATCAATCACCTGGTCAATCACATCACGTGATACTGCAGGGCATCCCCAGCTGCGGCCCAACATACCTAAATGATCTATAGTGCCCTGGCTCACATAATCTGCACCATGTACTACTATATCGCGGGCAAGGGCACCTTTGTTAAAACCTGCATCAAGGCCGTCCAATTTCAAAGAGCGGCCATTTTCGCCAAAGTAAATTTTATTGGTTATATAGAAACCGAGGCTGCTTTTATGCGAATCCTGTTTGTCAGAAAAACTGGTAGCCATGCTATCGCCGCTGCCACGTCCGTGGGCTACCCATGTATTTAAGATCAGGCTTTTGTTAACTACATCGATGATCCACATTCTTTTTTCGCAGCTTGATAATGTGTAATCTACTACCGTTACTACCGAACTGTTCTGCGCTATTTTGTTTGCTGCTTTAAGGTTCACAAAACCTGTGATAGCTTTTCTAAATACATCCACCCCTAAACCAGACTCCTGTAAATGGGCGGATTCATAAATGTTATCTATGTAAGCTTGTAGTAAAGCGGTAGCAGGTGCAGCGGCCATTGCGTTTGCCGAAGGTTTTCTATTTTCCGCCGGTTTCCAACTGATAGTAATAATCGATACACTAAAAAGAACACAACACAATCCGCAAAAAAATTTCTTCATTCTTTAATTTGAATTTAATCAACAGTTTTAATTAGTACAGGGTTATACGTTGAAAATGTTACCAGGTTACTTTTTTTACAATTAATTATATCATATATAATCAGGCGATAAAAAAATTATCTGATAACGATGGTTTATTTACGATAAATATAAAAACTTTAAATTAGAAATAATTTATCAATTCAATTAACTTGAAAAAAGATTAATTATTATATAATGATTCCATCTTTTTTAGAAATGTTTATCAATCTGTAGAAAAATGAGAAGGAATTAGCAGGTAGGGCTGTTTATTTGCCTCTATAAATATGGGGGTTTCGGTAACGTTAACTTGTAATTTGCCATTTTGAGTGGCAACCTGGCTTTCTACCATAGCGTCTGCTCCAATTTTAAGGTTATAAACATTTGCTTTTAAAGCGTTACCCAAATCAAGAGTGTATTTGCCGTTTCTGCCGGTTTCATCGGGGATGGTTAAAATGTACATGGTTTTATTACCCGAAGTATATACATCAACCAGTGGATCGCCGCTAATGGTTTTTTGATAGTTGTAATCGCCCATCAGCTTATTGGTTTGCAAAATAAAATCGGCAGCAGGGCGTCTTTTTATTCCTTCGGCAAGCCCCGATGTAGCATATTGGGTAGTGCCATTTGGATGATCGTCAAACAACTGGTAAAAGAACAAGCGTTTTACACCGTAACGGATATAAAGTAACGAAGACCTCAGGATCCAGTCGGCCTGGTTCTCTAAAACAGATTTTTTTCCTATTGCTTCTGCCTTTTGATAGCTCTCCTGGTTAATATCATATCCTGTTTCAGTAACCCAAACTTCGGGATGCTGCGGCAGGCTGTTAGCCAGTTTAACAAAAGAGTTAGCTATGCTTCCTGCGTTTGAGATTTCTGGTGCTATACCTGTGGTAGCTTTTTTGTGGATGCGCACATCACCATCGTTAGAATACAGGTGATAATTAATTACATCGAAACAGAGGTTAATGCTGCCGTCTTTACGATAGCCGCGGTTTTGTTTACACCAGTCTATCATCCGCTGCAAATATTTTACATCGGCAGATGCCAAACCGCCCATAACCACCTGCATATTAGGGTCTGCAGTTTTTACGCCCGCGTTTTTCCCAAGCTTGCCCATATCGCCATCGTAAAAGGCCGACATATTTGCCGCGTATTGCTCCGGTGTTTGGTGTAACTCATCGGCACCCCACCAGCGGTCACGCTCGTTGCCGCACTCAATATATTTTACAAACCCCATACCAACATTAGGTTCATTGGGTACATCATCGGTGTAGCGTTTTTTAGTGTTAACTTTAATTAAAGAACGGTCTATATTTTTATTGTAGCCATATCTTGCGGCTAATTGAAAACCCGCCTTTGCCTGGTCTATATATGAGGCCGGTTTATCAAGCGGTTCGCCGTAAGGAACAGGAGCGTTCTCATTGTCGCGCATGCTGGCAGGGTAGGTGTTTACCATCCATAAGGGTATGTTCTTCAGGTCTATTAATACCGTTATTTCTTCCTGTTTACAGCGCTGATAAATAACATCGAAATTGTAATCACCGTTAAACACCGGGTTAAAGGTGTAGTCTCCTTTAGTACTTTCAATCCTATCCCAATTCAGGTAATGCCGCATAGTGCTAAAAGTTTTTATCAGCGCCATATTGTCTTCATATATATGCTTGCGGTCGTTTGGGCTTCCGGGGTTTTCTAAAAAATTCCACTCATAGCTGTTAATACCAAACATGTTTTTTAGCGGAGTAGGGGTATCCGGGCTTACAACATTTATTGGTGGTTGATTTATGGCTGCTATGCGATTGGTATCCGGTGTTAATCTCGATAAATTATTAAATGCGATGCGATCTGCATTAGAACGCCCATTATCGCAACTTAAGAGTATAAAAGAAAAAGCAAGTAAGGGGACAAAACTATACCGGGATATCGAATTCATCATATTAATTATAAACGCAGGAAATGTATTAGTAAAGAAAATAATGAGCACAAATGTTTGCCGGTTTAGGGTTGACCTTTATCGTTACGATTGTAAATATTTCCTTAACTCGTTTCAAACTGCAAATTACTCAGGTAGCGATATAATCCCTGCTCTTTAGTGATTAATTCTTTATGACTGCCGGATTCAATGATCTTTCCTTTTTCAATCACAATGATCTTATCTGCTTCGCGTATGGTAGAAAGGCGGTGTGCTATGATAATAGAGGTGCGATTTTTCATCAATTCTTCTAAAGCTTCCTGCACCAGGCGTTCAGATTCGGAGTCGAGCGAGGAAGTTGCTTCATCCAGGATTAGTATCGATGGGTTTTTTAATAACGCCCTTGCAATGGCAATGCGTTGTCTTTGCCCGCCGGAGAGTTTGACGCCCCGCTCGCCTACAATAGTTTCATAGCCTTCGGGAAAGGATGTTATAAATTGGTGTGCATTTGCCCGTTCTGCCGCTTTGAGTATTTCTTCCTTTGAAGCTTTCAACTTTCCGTAAGCAATGTTTTCCATAATGGTACCCCCGAACAACATCACATCCTGGGGTACAATGGCAACCTGATTACGGATGTCGGTTAAAGAATAATTTGCAGCGGGTTTACCATCGAACAAAATTTCACCACTTTGGGGATGATAAAACTGCAGTATCAAGGATGCTGTAGTAGATTTGCCAGACCCGCTTGGGCCTACTATGGCAATTTTTTGTCCGGCTTGAGCATCAAACGATACGTTTTGCAGAACAGGGATCTCTGACCGGGAAGGATAAGCGAAACTAACATCAGAGAAAGAGATATTACCTTCTATTTTTTCTTTTAGTTCATTGTCGCTTTCCACAATAGAAACGGCTTCGCTCTTCTCGTCTAAAATTTCAAGCACCCGCTCGCTTGCGCCTATGGCACGTTGTACATTAGCATATAATTCTGGGAAACTACCCATCGCACTGCCAACAAATACCGCGTACAAAGTGAATTTAATAAGCTGCCCTATGGTTAGTTCGTGGTGGCTTACCAGTATGCAGCCATAGCTTATTACCAGTATAATTGCCCCAAAAAGGCAAAAAACTATAAAGGAGGCAAATAGCCCTCTGAACTTTGCGCTGTTGATGGCAATACGGGCAACATCCAGAATGTTTTTGCTGTACCTGTTTGCCTCGAATGACTCATTTACAAATGCCTTTACATTGGCAATACCCTGCAATGTTTCTTCTACAATTGTATTTGATTCTGCAAGCTTATCCTGCGCATTACGGGATAATTTACGGATAAAACGCCCAAAAAATACGGCTGTAATGATAAGCACCGGCAGCACCGCCATTAATGCGAGGGTTAATTTAAATGATACAATCGCTAAAAACACAATTCCGCCAACCAATAACACAAGTTGCCGTGTCATTTCTGCAATGGTAGTAGTTAATGTATCCTGTATCTGAGAAAGATCGGCAGAGATACGGCTGTTTAATTCGCCTACCCTGCGGTTAGAGAAAAAGTTCATTGGCAGGGTGATCAGCTTAAAATAGGTGTCGCGCCTTATGTCTGCAAGCGAGCGCTCGGCAACCTGAACAAACCACAAGATCCTGAAAAAAGATACGAATGCCTGCACAAAAAGCACCCCGAACGCGAGTAAGCCTATTCCTTTAATTGTTGATGGCAGATAGGCATTGGTGTGTTTACCCTGCGCCGCATCAATTAATCCCCCTAAGAACGAAGGAAATGCAAGGCCAACCAATGCAGATATGAATAGAAAAAGTAAAGCCCCGATAAATTTAACTCGGTAAGGTTTTAAATAGGAAAGCAGGTGCGATATTTTAGCAAGGCTTTCCCTGTTCAGTTTCGCTTTTGGTAGTTCGGCACCTTGCGTATTGCCGCTGTTTAATCGTCCTTTTGCCATTTGTTATGTAATATATACAAAGAACAAGACGATTGTGTCCTTTAAACATTTTAAATTATTTGCTTTAAGTTACACGCTACGCTTGGTTTTACGGCTTAACAGATATAAAACTATCGCTGCGAGAACAATTAGCGCTATAATAAAATTGTTTCTGGTTTTCTGATGCTCCTGCTGCTGTTTATCGGCGTCTGCTTTTAACCGATCAATTTGTGTACGCAAACGATTGATGGTGTTCATATAACCAATGGTACTCGCTTCTGTTTCTTTCGAGTGATTAATCACCTGCGTTTGTTGAAATGTGCGGTACTCAAGTAGGATCTTTAATTCGCGATAAATATTGTCATCTGTTTTAACTATGTCCATTAATATATCGTTCGACCGGCGAATATCTTTTTTTGTTTGAAAGCCAAAAATGCCGGTATGCATGCTTAAGCTCTGGTCATATTGACCAAACTTTTGCGAACGGCTTGCCAGCATACTGTTTATCTTTTTACGCTGCAACTGGTAAGCAAGTGAATCGTTACTAACCTGGCAAAAGGCAACGTAGCTTGTAAGGAAAAGTAAAAGGAATAGTAATAGTTTTTTCATTAATCTTCAAAATCTATAATGATGCTGTCGCCGAGGTTTAAACCCAGCAAGCCGCTGGCGTTTCCTTTGTTAATGGCGATTTCTAAATGATCGCTGATACCGAAAAGACATAATTTTTCACCTTCCGGCACCTCGTTATAATGCCAGCTTAACTGGCTGATGGTTTCATTTCTTTTAAATGAAAGCATAAACCTACGACCCTGCTGCACTTTGTTGAAAAAATCTTTAGTGATATTGGTGATTACGTTCTGAAACGAATCTATGTATATGACCACACCCTTAATCAGATTTTTTTCGATCACCGGCTGCAGGTTCATCTTCATTTCAATGTTTTCTATAGGCAAACCAATCTCTGCCAGTGTGCCTCCTTTAGCTAAATGGCAGGCAGCCTTTACAAAAATATCTGCCAGTGGAAAATGCAGAAACTTTAAATCCTGCATAATATTGATCTCCATAATTTCCTGCGGGTCAATATCAAAGATCAGTGAAAAGATGCCGTTATCTGCACCAACAAAATAATGGTTGCGGTATCTTACTGCCAGGTAACGTGTATCGGCGTTGTATACCGTATCTATTCCTATAAGATGTACGGTTTCATCAGGAAAATAATGAAAACTGTTTTTTAAAATGAAAGCCGCCTGTTGTATATTGTATGCGGCTACGCTATTGGTAATATCTACTATATTTACTGTAGGTAATAACTTATAAATACTACCTTTTAGGGCAGCCTGATAAATATCTTTATCGCCCAGGTCAGTAGTTAAAGTTATTATTGCCATTAATTTTTTAAATATTATCACTAATCTTGTGCAACAAAATAGCGCTACAAATATTCAATTTTTAATTCATAAAAACCGGTAACTAAAAATCAATTTGTATTGAACGAACTTAAATTATCGATTGAACAAATCAATCCAGCGGTGCTGTGGGGCCCTAATAATGATCATTTTGAGATCATTAAAAAACAATATCCGAAACTAAAAATAGTGGCCAGGGGCAGTGAAGTAAAGGTGCTGGGCGATGATCAGGAACTGAATATTTTCCAGGAGAAATTTTCGCATCTGCTGCAGCATGTAGAGAAATACGAAAACTTAAACATCACTGATCTTGAACGTATTCTGGGCTCAAAAGGCTCGGACGTGAAAACGGCAGATACGGGTGCAGACAAATTTGCATCGGGTGAGGTAATAGTTTTTGGGCCTAATGGTATTATGGTTAAGGCGCGTACGGCAAACCAGCGTAAAATGGTAGACTGTATTAACAAAAGCGATATTTTGTTTGCCATTGGCCCGGCCGGTACCGGTAAAACATACACGGCTGTGGCACTTGCGGTGAGGGCTTTAAAAAACAAGGATATAAAGCGTATAATCTTAACACGCCCTGCGGTTGAAGCCGGCGAAAACCTTGGCTTTTTACCGGGTGACCTAAAGGAAAAGATAGACCCATATCTGCGCCCCCTCTATGATGCGCTGGATGATATGATCCCTGCCGAAAAACTGAAAATGTATCTTGAAAACAGAACGATAGAAATTGCACCGCTTGCATTTATGCGCGGCCGTACGCTTGATAATTGTTTTGTGATACTGGACGAAGCGCAAAATGCCACCGACATGCAGTTGAAAATGTTTTTAACGCGTATGGGGCCATCAGCAAAGTTTATAGTAACAGGCGACGTAACCCAGATAGATTTGCCGAAAAAGCAGCAATCTGGTTTGCACACCGCTTTAAGGATATTAACAGACATTAAAGGTATAGAGATAGTTTACCTGAGTGGCGAAGACGTTGTAAGGCACAAGCTTGTAAGGAAGATACTTGAAGCTTACGGCGATATACAATAATAATCAAAGAAGAAATTGGATGTACTGGCAACGGATATATGATTCTGACCTGCCGGCATCTCAAATCTGAAATAAATGAACGCAATAAAAGAAACGCACTTTAATTTCCCTAATCAAACCGGTTTTTACAAAGGCAAGGTAAGGGATGTATATACGATAGATAACGAATTGCTGGTTATGGTCGTATCTGACCGTATATCTGCATTTGACGTGGTTTTACCGGAGGCAATTCCTTACAAAGGGCAGGTGCTTAACCAGATAGCAGCAAAGTTTTTAAAGGCTACGTCAGATATTGTTCCTAACTGGGTTGTAAGCGTACCTGACCCAAGTGTTACCATTGGTAGCATTTGCGAACCTTTTAAGGTAGAAATGGTAATTCGTGGATATTTAGCCGGCCATTCATGGCGCGAGTATAGTGCAGGCAGGAGGGAAGTTTGCGGCGTAAGTTTACCCGAAGGATTAAAAGAGAACGATATATTGCCAGAGCCTATCATTACGCCTACAACAAAAGCTTCGGTAGGGCATGATGAAGATATATCAAAAGAGCAAATTCTGGAGCGTGGCATTGTCTCGGCGGAGGATTATGGAAAGCTGGAAAATTTTACACGTCAGTTATTCAAACGTGGCACAGAAATAGCAGCAAAACAAGGGCTGATACTTGTGGATACGAAATATGAATTTGGAAAAAAGGATGGACAGATCTATCTGATAGATGAGATTCATACTCCCGATTCATCAAGGTATTTTTATAGTGAAGGATACAGTGACAGGCAAGAAAAAGGTGAGCCGCAAAAGCAGTTATCGAAGGAATTTGTTAGAAAATGGCTTATCGAGAATGGCTTCCAGGGTAAGGACGGACAGGTTGTACCACTGATGACAGAGGAGATTGTAATGTCAATATCAGAACGATATATTGAGCTTTACGAAAAGATAACCGGCGAGCAGTTTGTTAAGCCCGACAACCAGGATGTTTTAGAAAGAGTACAAAGCGCGATAAATAACGAACTTAGCAAGCGATAAATTTTTTATTTACACACAAAATTATTATATCTTAGCTTTTTAATTAAACAACGATGAAATTTACGGTTGATAAACACGAAAAGTATATTCTACTAAAGTTAAATGAAACCAAACTTAATTCATTAATAACTCCGCAGTTAAAGTCTGAACTTATCCTTATTAACACAGAAGGCCAGAGAAATATCATTTTCGACTTGTCGCAGGTTAAATTTGCAGATTCTTCTGGTTTAAGCAGCCTGCTGGTTGGTCATCGTTTGTGTAAAAATTCAAATGGATCATTTATTCTTACAGGTTTAAACGAGCCTGTTGCCCGCTTAATTACAATTTCGCAATTGGATAACGTGCTTTCTATCGTTCCAACCCCGGAAGAAGCGATTGATCTGGTTTTTGGAGAAGAAATTGAAAAAGAATTAAAAAAAGAAGCAAAATAATTATTTCCGCTGTTATCCAAGTATGAAATTTGAGTTAACTATACTTGGCAGCAGTTCTGCAACTCCCATATTTAACAGAAACCCAACCGCCCAGGCGCTAAATATCAATGAGCGCCTTTATCTTATAGACTGCAGCGAAGGTACACAGCAGCAAATGCTTAAGTACGAAGTTAAAGCAAGCAGAATAGATCATATATTCATAAGTCATTTACACGGCGACCACTACCTCGGCTTAGTTGGATTGATTTCTTCCATGCATCTTAACGGCCGTTCCAAGCCATTATTTGTTTACGGGCCGCCACCGTTAAAGGAGATTATCGATCTTCAGCTTAAATTTTCTGAAACTACACTAAATTATCCACTCGAATTTAAAGACACTAATCCCTCAAAAGCTGAAGTGATCTTAGATAACCAGGATATTACCGTCGAAACTATCCCGCTCGATCATGGAATTGCCTGTACCGGTTTTATGTTCAGGGAAAAGAAGCGCTTGCGTAAACTTTTAAAAGGCCAGCTTGAGATACTAAATATACCGGTAGCCTTTTATTCGGCTTTGAAGAAAGGTGCTGATTATATTACCCCGGAAGGAAAAATATATAAAAACGATACCCTTACAACCGACTCTGACGAGCCTAAAACTTACGCTTACTGCTCTGACACTATGTATAACGAATCATACTTTGAGCAGATCAGCAATGCAACCTTGCTATATCACGAAGCCACTTTTTTAAATAATATGCTGGATAGGGCAAATGAAACAAGGCACACAACTGCTTTACAAGCGGCCGGCGTTGCACTTATCACCAACGCAAAAAAACTGTTGATTGGGCATTTTTCGGCAAGATATAAATCACTTACCGAATTGCTTGAAGAAGCAAAGAGCGTTTTCCCTGATACCGAGCTTGCCGTAGAAGGCAAAACCTTTTCAATAGGAGAATAAACCTTTTCAAGTTAAGCGAATAGCAGCCTTTGGTTTAATCCTTTTTCCCGCCAAAAACAGAGAAGCTAACATAACGTTTAGGATGCGCCTTAAGATCTATGAACAGGTTATTCAAATTAGCCGAAGCATCCTTTAAATTATTGTACATTTTATCGTCATTAAGCAAAAGCCCTAATGATCCTTGGCCGCTGTTCAGTTTTGTGATAGTTGCCTGCAGATCGGCCATTGCCTTATTAGCATTGTCCAGCGTTTGTTTAATGTTAGCATTAGATACATCGTTGCTTACCTTTTCAAAGTTTGCTGTAATACCGTTTAAATGAGCAGTACTAACTTTTAGATTACCAGAAACGGTTTCGGCATTTTCCATAATTCCGTTTATATGTCCGCTTTGTGCGCCCACAAGTGCGTCAATCTTTTTAGTGGTACCTTCTAATGTTTGCAATGAATTAGCAATGCTCATAAAGCTCCTATCCACATTTTTTTGAAAGTTAGGATTCAGGATTTTGTTGATAGCTGCCAGTGAAGAATCCATTTTAGAGATCAGGTGCTCTGCTTTGTTCTGTATAGGCTGTAAACTTTCTGCAAGGCTACCTTGTATATCAGCCTTTAAAGTATCCTTATCTTCTGCGTAGGTATTGCTGTTGCCATATTCAAAAACAATGGCCTTGCTGCCCAAAAGGTCGGTACTTACCAGTTTGGCTAATGTGTTTGATGGTACATTATATTGCTGATCAACCTTAAATTCTACAATGGTACGGCCATCTGCCAAAAGTTTCATTTTTGCAATACGGCCTATCTGGAAACCGTTTACAAGCACAGGTTTTGAAATGGAAAGCCCATCTACACTTTTGTAAATAGCGTAAAACCTGTTAGAGCCCGAAAAAACATCATTACCTTTTAAAAAGCTGTAACCTAATATAAGTACGGTAATAGCTATAGCGGTTAGCGCTCCTATTTTAGTTTCGTTAGATATCTTCATTGAGTAGCGTATAAGATACGTTGATCAGAAAAACTTGTTAATGAGATTGTTTTTCCTGCAGTACCGGTATCTGTATAATTAAAATAATCTGAAATTGTTCTTAAATATATTTGCAGCAAATATACTATTCATTTCAAGTTAAAGGCGTATTTGTTAATAAGTTGAAATTGTATACAATACAATGGCAATTGCCTTCGGGATTATGGGGATACAGACTCCACTTCGGTCTTATAAGCTTGCAGAGCGCGCACAATAGTTGCTACAATTTCATCCTGTCCTTTTTCCGAATTCAGGTAAGCTTCGTCATCAGGATTGTTGATATAACCGGTTTCAACCAGTACAGCAGGCATAGCGCTATGGCAAAGCACCAATACACCCTGTTCGCGGATGCCGTCACTATGCCTTCCATCCGTATCCACAAATTCCGTGTTAATAAGCTCTGCAAGATGGATGCTTTGTTTACGGTATTTGCGTTTGTATTCGTTCATCAGGATCATTGATTCCGGATCGTTAGGATCCGGATTGGTATTCATTTCTGAATCCTCTTCAATCAAATTCTCTTTAATTGCTTTTTCTTCTTCTTTAGTACGGTGAAAACCGTAAACCAGCATCAGCACACCTTTACCCGAGCGATCAGGCACTTCCGTTGTCTGATAAACAGGTTTGTGGTGTTTATAGCCGGTAATTTCTCTTACATGCCTGTATGGAAGCGAATTGCAGTGCAACGAAATGAACAGGTCGCCTTTATTTTCATTAGCAATATCGGCGCGCTTTTGCCAGGCTACATCTTCCTCAGTATTGCGGGTCATTACTACTTTAACGCCTGCCATATCTTTTTCTATTGCTTTTTGCAATTTAAGGCCAAGGGCAAGCGTTACATTTCTCTCATAGGAATAGGAGCCGGAAGCACCCGGAGAATAGTTGCCTGTTGCACCCGGAGGCCTTACACCATGGCCCGGATCAACAACAATTGTTTTAATCTTATAGCCGGTATTGTTGATGGTATCCTTTTGAGTTGAGAATGAAAAAAACGGGATAGATGAGAGTATTATCGATAAACCATAAATGTATCTTTTCAATGCCTTATTTTTCATTATTTTTGAACGCTGTTAACTATATCTGCAAAAATACTATTCATAATCAATTTTGAAATTCGTAAGCCTAATTTTTCTTACTGTATTAATTTTAACAGCACGTATTTCAAAGGCTGTACCTTATACCGGTTACAGCGGTAACGGTTATAACCTGCGTTCATATGTCGATACTATTATCAAACTTGATACCGCAAGGTTAAAAAAACCTACTAAAGGTAAAAAAAATGGTGCAACATCTAAAACGAAAAGCACCACAGCAAAAAACGACACCTCGAAAAATGCCAACGGCTTAAATGATGAAGTGGATACCCATGCCGAGGATACCACTATTTATGACAACGCTCATGACATTACTTACCTGTATGGTAATGCCCGTGTTAAGTACGGAGATTTTGAACTTGATGCAGATTATATAAGACTCGACAAAAAACATCACCTTTTGTTTGCCCGCGGCAGTATTGATCCTGTTACAAAAAGATATATAGGAAGACCGATATCTAAACAAGGGAAAGATAAACCGATCCTATCCGACTCGCTTTTGTTCGATTATAAAACTAAAAAAGGCAGTTTGTATAATCCGGCATCAGACCAGGGGGGCAACTTCTTATCCGGAGGTAAAGCAAAAAAACTGAACGAAACGGAGGTTGCGTATCGTAACGTGATCTTCAGTACCTGCGATCTGCCATACCCCGATACGCACTTTGGTATTGTTATAACAAAAGGCATTGCAGAAAAGAACAGGATCATTGCAGGGCCGGCTTATCTTGAAATTGAAGGGATACCTTTGCCGCTGGCAATACCATTTGGATTTTTCCCAAAACCTGATACAAAATCATCTGGTGTTATCATCCCTACTTTTGGAGAGGATTCGCGCCTGGGCTTTTACTTGCGAAATTTTGGGTATTATATAGGCATTAACGATTATATGGACCTTACCAACATGGGTACCGTATATTCCAATGGATCATACGAAGCGAATACTACGCTGCATTATATGAAGCGGTATAAATACGGTGGTACACTTTCATTGAGTTATGAGTCGCATAATTACGGTTTACCAGGAGATAAGCCATCGCGCGACTTTAACATCACATGGACACATAGCCAGGATGCGAACGCTAATCCCGGTAGTACTTTAAGTGCTTCTGTAAATGCAGGAACATCAACATATTACATTAATAACCTTTCGAATTGGAATGGCGGCGGCGCGCCGAATATACAATCCTTAACGCAAAATAACTTACGATCATCCATAAACTATAGCAGAACCTGGGCGGGTACACCTTTTAATTTAAGCGTAGGCTTGTCGCACAGCCAGGATTTAACAAATAAAACTGTAACGCTATCTTTGCCTACTTTAAGTTTTACTATGGCATCATTAAGCCCATTCGACTCTAAAGACAGGGTAGGCGATGCTAAATGGTACCAGAAAATTACAGTAAGCTATACCTTAACAGCTAATAACGAAATTAACGCAATTCCCGAATCAGAACTGTTTAAAGGGAATACGTTATTTAAAGATCTACAAACCTCCATTATTCACCAGATACCGGTTGGCTTAAGCTTAAACGTATTTAAATATTTTCAGTTTAGTACAAGTGTTAATTACACAGAGCACTGGTATTTGAAAACAATCCGTAAATCTTTTGCGAGGGGAAGTATCTCGGGTCAGGATTCGCTTGTAACCGACACCGTAAACGGTTTTCGCCGGGCAGATTCTTATAGTTTAAGCGCCGGGATATCTACCAAAATATATAACCGAATCGATTTTAAAAAGGGTAACCTGATGGCAATAAGGTTAGTAACCACGCCTACTTTAAGTTTTAGCTATAACCCCGATTTTTCTGATCCGAGTTATGGTTATTATCAAACGGCTATTAGTAATGCCATCATCCCGTATCCTTATCAAAGTACCAAATATTCGATATTTGAAGATGGCTTTCCATCCGCAGGAAAACAGGCGGGCATAGGTATCAACCTGGATAACACGCTCGAGATGAAGCTGAGAGCTAAAGCAACAGATACATCAGGCAAGCCACGTAATGTGCATTTGCTGGATGGTTTTAGTTTATCTACTTTTTACAATTTTGCATCCGATTCGCTTCGCCTGCAGCCAATATCTTTATCAGCCCATACAGGCTTGTTTAATAACAAGGTGAATTTAAGTTTCTTCGGCACGTTTAACCCATACGTTACCGAGGTTCGCGATTCCATATCAAACGGATCGATACTGCATTATACGAGAGAGATCAATAGGTATACCCTACAGGATGGCCGTTTGCCCTCGCTTACAAACTTTACCTTTTCCATGAGCGGGAGCTTAAATTCAAATAGTTTCTCGGCACGTGCACCGGTGCAAACGGGTACTACATTACAGGCAATGAACGCGCAACAGGCGCAAAGGCTTGCCGTTATCAACAGCGATCCAAGCGCATATGTTGATTTTAACGTCCCCTGGAACCTGTCGTTTAACTACAGTTTTGCTTATACAAATAGCTATACAACCACAAGTTCAACCAATACCATCATGTTGAACGGGGATGTTAATCTTACATCCAAGTGGAAAATTCAATATAGCACCAACTATGACATAAGGGCCCGTAAGCTTGCCGTTTCGCAATTTACCATCTACCGCGATTTGCATTGCTGGGATTTGAACGTATCCTGGGTTCCATTCGGGCTTTATAAATCATATAATGTAACTTTAAAGGTAAAATCAACTATTTTGCAGGATTTGAAACTTAGCAAAAGAAGCGATTACACCAGTAACCCGGCATTTAACGAATAACTATGCTTGCAGAGATCATAACCATTGGCGACGAAATACTTATTGGGCAAATTGTTGATACTAACTCGGCATGGATGGCCCATGAGTTAAATAATATCGGTATCAGAATCAAACAGATCTCTTCAGTATCTGATGATCAGGAGCATATCCTGAAGGCTTTAAATGAAGCCAGCCAGCGGGCAGATGTAATATTAATCACCGGCGGACTTGGCCCCACTAAGGATGATATCACTAAAAAGACAATTGCAAGGTATTTTGGGGTTGGGCTGGTAGAAAATAAAGAAGCGCTTGATAACGTGACGCAAATTTTTGAGCGGTTTAACCGCCCGATGCTCGAGGTAAATAAACAGCAGGCGCTTGTTCCAGAAAATTGCGAAGTAATATTAAATAAAAACGGAACCGCGCCGGGGATGTGGTTTAATGTAAATGGTAAGATATACGTTTCGATGCCGGGTGTGCCGCATGAAATGATGTACATGATGGAAGATAGCGTTTTGCCGAAGCTTAAAACTACGTTAACGCTGCCTGCAATAGTTCATAAAACCATTTTAACTGTTGGTGAAGGAGAATCTTTTCTTGCCGAGCGTATTGCCGATATAGAAGATTCATTACCGGCACATATAAAGTTGGCTTACTTACCAAAACTTGGGCAGGTAAGGTTACGCTTAAGCGGATATGGTGAAAACGAAGCCCAACTAAAAGCAGAAGTAGATTCTTATGCTCAAAAATTGGTTGAACGGGTATCAAATGTAGTGGCTGCAGAGGAAGATATCCCGATTGAGAAAGCTATACTGAATTATATGGCCGAAAAAGGGCTTACACTTTCTGTAGCGGAAAGCTGTACAGGAGGTTATATATCGCACCTGATCACGCAGCATCCCGGGTCATCGGCAGTGTTTTTTGGCGGGGCAGTATCATATTCATACGAGTTAAAAGAAAGCTTGTTAGGTGTAAAAGAAGAGACGCTTGCAAAGTACGGGGCCGTTAGTGAAGAAACCGCAACCGAAATGGTTGAAGGCGCTTTGCGCAACTTTAAATCTGATTATGCACTTGCTGTAACCGGCATTGCCGGGCCCGACGGAGGTACGCCTGATAAGCCGGTTGGTACCGTTTGGATAGGAGTGGCATCGGCTGGTGAAAAGATTGTAAAGAAATTAACATTTGGTAATAAACGTAAGCAAAACATCGAAAGGACCGCAATTTCGGCCCTTAATATGTTGAATACTTTACTTCACAAAACTGAAAAGTGAAGTTAAAATCCGGTATTTTTGGCCATCTACTATAATTTTTGTCTATGGCTAAATTTAAACTGTTACTGCCAAAAATGGGTGAAAGCGTTGCAGAAGCAACCGTAATTAAATGGACCAAAAAACCAGGCGATTATGTTGACGCGGATGAAACAGTAATGGAAATTGCTACCGATAAGGTAGATTCTGATGTGCCTTCTCCCGTTTCGGGAACTTTAACCGAGCAGTTTTTTAAAGAAAACGATGTTGTTCAGGTAGGAGAGGTAATTGCTATTATAGAAACTGCAGAACCTGAAAAAGCAGAGGAGCCTGCACATACGCATCAGGAGCCGCATGCACCGGTTGAGCCTGTAGCTGCTCCATTTGAACATACTATTTTACCTCCGGTAGTTGAACAGGTAATAGCTCCCGTTGAGCATGTTATATCACCAGAGGTAGAAAGGCATATTGACACTCCGGTTGAAAATATCATCATACCGGAAACAAATGAACCGATAGTGGTACCGGAAGTTTCTGCTATTCACACTCACGAAACGCCTGCAATAGAAAATCCTGCAAGTATAAATGAGCCGGAAGCACCGTCACCTGTACAAGAATCCGTTTTTTCACATCTTACACCTCCATATATTCCGCACACCGAAACTTTTGAAAAAGAGGTTCCAAAAGCAGAAGATGTATTTAGGAGTAATGTGCGATTTTATTCGCCACTGGTAAAAAATATAGCTGCACAGGAAGGTATAAGCGGTACTGAATTGGATAACATTCCCGGAACCGGGGCTGATGGCCGTTTAACCAAAGACGATCTGCTGGCTTACATACAGAAAAGGTTCCAACCTGTAAGCCATTCGTCTCATGAAGAACAACAGCCTGTTTCCGAGCCGGCTGCACCAACTGTTGAACATACGCATACCGAACCAGTTTCTGCACAAGACGCAGGGCCTGTAGCCGAAAGCCTGCCTGCTGAAGCTGAGGCCAAACAACATGAAGAGCCTGTTTTACATCCGGAAACTGAATCGGAAAAGCCAAAAGAAACGACTGTATCAGAACCAGTAGCAGGGATTGAACCTGAGATTTCGGGAACTGAAATTAAAGAACCGGAACCAACACCTGCGGTTGAATCTGCTACGGCAGAAATAATACATGAGCCTATTGCTGATAAAGAAGAGGAAAAAGTAACAGAAGAAACAACACCTACAGAAGAATCAAAAGCGGAAGCGGAACAGCCTGCTGAAGAAGAACAAAAGCCTGCCGGCAAATCATTATCGGGCGCGGATGAGATTATAGAGATGGACAGGATGCGCCGCCTTATCGCCGAACATATGGTAATGAGCAAGCATGTTTCTCCGCACGTTACTTCGTTTGTAGAATCGGATGTTACTAATCTTGTTTTGTGGCGCGAAAAGATTAAAGCAAGCTTTGAGAAAAAGGAAGGTGAAAAAATAACATTCACGCCGATATTCATTGAAGCTGTTGTTAGGGCTATAAAGGATTACCCGATGATCAATATTTCGCTTAACGGTACACAGATCATTAAGAAAAAGGACATCAACATAAGTCTGGCAACTGCCCTTCCAAATGGAAACTTAATTGCCCCGGTTATTAAGAAAGCTGATGAGCTTAACCTGCTTGGCCTTACCAAAGCGGTAAATGACCTGGCATCCCGCGCGCGCATTAACAAATTAAAACCAGATGACATACAGGGAGGTACCTTCACTGTAACCAATATCGGTACTTTTGGTAATGTAATGGGTACGCCAATCATTAATCAACCACAGGTAGCTATTTTAGCAATAGGCGCTATCAGGAAAAAGCCGGCTGTTATTGAAACATTACAAGGTGATATGATAGGGATCCGCCATATGATGTATCTTTCTTTATCGTATGACCATCGTGTGGTTGACGGATCTTTGGGTGGTTCATTCCTGAAAAGAATCTCAGACTACCTGGAGAACTGGGATCCGGGAAGGGAAATCTAATTTAAAAACCAATTATAAACCTAAATACAAGCCGCTGCCTAAGCGGCTTTTTTTATTCTGCCTCAAAAAATTCTGCAAGGGAGCCGAAATAGGTTTCGTTCCATCCGGAAATCATATCTTCATAATCAGCATCCGGAATGTTGGTGTGCTTTAATTCCACCGAGGAGCCGCCTTTTTCAGGATGAAGTTTAATGGTCACGATAGAATCTTCCGGCTGGCCGTCAAAGTACCATTGCTGCACTATCTTTTTATTATCTTCAAATTCAAGATTTTTACCTACAATGCTTCCTTCCCACATGGAAAATTCTGAGCCGGGTGTAACAGACATTTCGGCCGTTTCCCCTGTCCATAGTTCAATAGTGAACGGATTGGTCAATGCAATATAAATTTCTTCGGGAGTGGCAGGCAGGTGATAGTATTTTTTAAAGTCTTTCATTAGTTATGTTAAGATGCAGCAAATTTAATGGAAACATAATAAGGATAAGGGCTAATAACAGTTAATTTCAGTTTAGGCCGTTTTTTTGTAAACCGAAGCCTTTTTTAATGGTTTAAATATTATGCATAAGTTAGTTTTACTACGCCACGGCGAAAGTGTCTGGAACAAAGAAAACCGTTTTACCGGATGGGCCGATGTAGACCTGGCTGAAGAAGGTGTTGAACAGGCAAAAAAAGCCGGGCAGCTTTTAAAAAAATACGACTACAATTTCGATCGCGGCTTTACATCCGTTTTGAAACGGGCCATTAAAACTTTGCATATTGTATTGGAGGATCTTGATCACTTGTGGATACCCGTACAGAAATCATGGCGCTTAAACGAGCGGTTCTACGGCGCGTTGCAAGGCCTGAACAAAGATGAAACAGCCGATAAATACGGAGCAGAGCAGGTGCAAAAATGGAGGAGGGACCCGCACGAGCATCCGCCTGCTATTACCAAGCAGGACGAAAGGTATCCAGGCTATGATCTCAGATACCGCGATCTGACAGAACGCGAATTACCGCTTACCGAAAATTTGGTTGAAACCATGGATAGGGTACTGCCTTTCTGGAACGAATTTATTGTACACGCTATGCAACGGGGCCAGCGGGTAATAGTAAGCGCGCATGGAAACAGCCTACGCTCGCTGATACAATACATTGATCACCTGTCAGACGAAGAAGTTATCAAGCTCGATATACCAACGGGTGTGCCGCTTGTATATGAGCTTGACAGGGGAATTGAAAAAATTAAGCACTACTATCTCGAATAAACTGAAAAGTTTTATTTCATGGCCTTATTAAGGGCAATTATAGCGGTGCTAAAGTCTTCACGCGCAATTAAAAACTGAATGTTTACTTTGCGCAAGGCAAAACCTGCGCTTTTGATGTTGATGCCTTTTTCTGCAAGGGCATTTGCCGCTTTTGCTAACAGACCCGGCTGATCCATATTGGAACCGATAAGGCAAACCATTGCCGCTTTTTCAACAGTCACTTTTTCAAATTCATCTTCCAGTTCGCTTATCAGCTTCTTGTTAAAATCTTTTTCCCAGATTACAATAGATATACTGTTTGCGCTGGTTGCCTTAAAACTGTAGCTAACACCAAACTTGAAGAATAACTGCATGATCTGCAGGTCACTTCCCGGTGTGCCTACCATTGATGGGTCGTATATATCAATGATCATTACCTTTTCGGTACCGGTAATTACCTCAACCCGCTTATGCTCGCAAACATATTCCCTGGTTATCAACGTACCGGGATGCTCCGGTTCAAACGTGTTTTTTATGCGCAGGTTAATACCATTAATTTCCAATGGTTTGGATGCCTTTGGATGGATGGCTTCCATGCCAACATCCGCAAGCTGATCGGCTACATCATAATTGGTGTTGCCTACCGGGAAACAGTTTTCTACGCCTACAAGTACCGGGTCGGCAGTACAGAGGTGATATTCCTTATGTATGATAGCTTCGTGCGGCTTAACCTCAACAGCAATTTTACTGAAAGTAACTTCAGAGTACCCACGGTCAAATTCGCGCATAATACCTTCGGTTCCTTTTGTGTAACCGGTTACAATGCTGATGGTGCTCTTAAAATCTATCTTATGCAGATCGTGTTTGATACGCTGATCGATGGTATAAGAACGATGGTCGTGGAAACCGCTTAAATCTACCAGCGTAGCGTTAATGCCCATCTGCTGCAAAATATTAGTAAAGTTAAAAGCCGAATGGCTTTCGCCTATAGATGCTAAAATTTCGCGGGCGGCCTGTAAAATTCCCTCTTTGCTTACATAGCCGGAGGCAAGTATGTTAGCCAGATTTTCGAGATATGTTTGGGCATCTTTAATACGTTGTTCTATAAACTGATCTGCAGCCGCAAGATCAAGCCCTAAGTCCACATAAGTTTTATTGATCTCTTTAAGCTTTACAATAAGTTCTTTTAAAGGTTTATGAAAATCCTGATAGTTGGCAAGCTTATGATAAACACCCGGTTCGCCGGTCTTTTTATTTTCAAGTAAAAGGTTGGTAACGCCCGAAAAGGCAGAAACTACAAATATGCGGTTATAAAGCTGCTCGCCGCTGCGCTCAAAAAGGATAATGTTTTTTATAACATCACCAAGGGCGGTCATAGATGTACCGCCGATTTTTTCTACAGTTAACATTTATTGATTTTTATAGGATGGACGGGGGGACTTATCTTACCCCTAACCAGAATAATTATTTGGAGGTTAGTTTTTGTAAAGATCACCAGCCTTTTCTGCCGATAACCTGATACCCTTTATCATAGCAGAGCTGAAGCCATGGTGTTCCATTTCGTTTAAACCGGCAATGGTACAGCCGCTTGGCGAGGTTACCTTGTCAATTTCCTGTTCGGGGTGAGAGGCCAGTTGCAATAACAGATCTGCAGCGCCCTTGGCAGTTTGCGCAGCCATTTTCAAGGCATCATGCGCATGGAAGCCAATTTCGGTACCACCTTGTGAAGCAGCCCTTATTGAACGTAAAAAGAATGCAATACCGCATGCGCAAAGCGCCGTCGCAGAAGTCATTAATTCTTCGTTTATCTGTATGGTTACACCAACTGTTTCAAAAAGCGATTTTACAAAGTTTATATTTTTCGGGGTACCGTTATCTGTTGCTATGCAGGTCATGGACTGACCAATGGCTATGGCAGTGTTAGGCATAGCCCTTATAATCTGCACATTCATATCCAGTTGTTTGCGGATGTCGCCACAGGTTACGCCAGACACTACCGAAATAAGCAGCTGCTTTTCAGATTTTATAACCGGCTTTATCTCATCAAGCAGTTTATTAAGCTGTTGCGGTAATACCGCTATTACAACAAAATCGGCTCTTTTAACTGCCTTTAAATTATTATCGCTTGTGTGGTAGCCGGCGTCAGCCAGTGCAGATAAAGCGCCTGCATTTCTGCGTGTGAGAGAAATTTGCTGCGGTTTGCAAATCCCCGCCTTAACCAAACCCTTGGCAAGCGACAAGCCTATATTTCCGCTGCCTAATATTGCAATATGCTGTTGTGAGTTCATTAATTATGGCTCAAAAGTGTTCCAAATGGTTTTTTATCCTTCAATTTTCCAAGATCGTCTGAGTGCCCAATTATTACGGCTTTTACACCGCATGATATAGCCGTAAAAGCATTATCGAGTTTGGGGATCATTCCGCTATGGATTATCTGTTTTATTTTTAGTTCTTCGTACTTAACGGGGTCTATATCCTGTATAAGCGAATCGTCGTCATTAACGTCTTTTAAGACACCCTTTTTTTCAAAACAATAAATGAGCGTTGTTTCGTAGAGTTTCGACAGCGATACCGCTAATGCCGATGCAATGGTATCGGCATTGGTATTTAGCAATTGGCCCTCGCCATCATGCGTTAATGCGCAAAAAGCAGGTGTAAAGCCAGCGTTCATTAAATTGCTGATGCTTTCCGTGTCAATTGATTTGTCATCTATGTCGCCTACAAAACCGTAATCAATAGTTTTAACAGGCCTTTTTTTTGTTCTTATAAAATTACCGTCGGCACCTGTAAGACCAATAGCATTGGTGCCAAAGCGCTGTAACTGGGCAACAATATTTTTATTGATAAGCCCTCCATAAACCATGGTAACTACCCTTAGCGTTTCAATATCAGTAATACGACGACCCTCAACAAGTTTTGCCTCTATGCCCAAAGTTTCCGAAAGCTGGGTCGCTACCTTGCCACCGCCGTGTACCAATATTTTATATCCGTCTAAATCTGTAAAATCCTTTAAAAAATTATACAGATTTTCCGAATTATCAATAACATTTCCGCCTATTTTTATGATATACAGCTTATCTTTCTTTTCTAAACTTATGGTTGAGCCCGAAACTGTATGTTTTTTAGTCATATTCCTATCCTTCTTATAAAATAGCGGTTAAAAACTGCTATGTTTTTATATTTTGAGGTTAAAAGTAAATAAAAACGCTTAAATTATTAAACTTCAAATTGCGATCTGATTTTAAATTGCGATGTAAAGGTACAAATTGCTTATATATACTTTACCTGAGCCGATACTTGTATTTATCTTAATGAAAACTGAAAACGTTGTTTGGTTGTTAATAGCGTGCATGATCTGTAACTTTTACAATTGATTTATATAAGATTATGTATTATTGATTTTTATTTTAAGCACATATGTTTACAGTTACCCAGGATCAGAGTAATGGTTCAAGGCCACGTGTAGTAATAATAGGAGGGGGATTTGGAGGTTTGGCTCTCGCAAAAAAATTAAAGAATGCGCCGGTGGATGTGCTTATGATTGATAAGCATAATTATCATACTTTCCAGCCGCTGCTTTACCAGGTAGCAATTGGGTCACTTACTGCTGATTCAATCGGATTTCCGATCAGAAGGATCTTTACTAAATATGACAACTTCAGCTTTAATATGGCCGAAGTATCCAAAATAAACCCGCAGGATAACACCATCGATACAAACATTGGCAAGGTACATTACGACTACCTGATCATCGCTACCGGTTCAAATACCAACTTTTTTAATAACGACCAGATAGCGCATTATGCAATGCCAATGAAAAATATTCCGGAAGCATTGAATCTGCGTAGCCTGATATTACAGAACCTGGAAACTGCTTTAGTGACCAGTGATATGCGCGAAAAATTTGCCTTGATGACCTTCGTAGTAGTAGGCGGCGGCCCTACAGGAGTAGAATTATCGGGTGCGTTAGCAGAAATGCGCCATTTGATATTAGGAAAAGATTATCACGGACTGAGTAAATATGATATGCGCGTGTACCTTGTAGAGGGAAAGGACAGGCTTTTGGCCGCCATGTCTCAACAGGCCTCAACCAAGGCAAAGGAATTTTTAACAAAGGGTGATGTTACAATATTCAACAGTGCCCATGTGGAAAGCTATGACGGATTTTATTTAAAGATAGATAACGGTAAAACCATTAAGACCCGTAACGTAATCTGGGCAGCCGGTGTTAAAGGTGAATTGCCGGAAGGCATGCCACCTGAATTAATCGGACGAGGCGGGCGATTACTGGTAGACGAAATAAACAGGGTAAAGGGTTACGAGAACATCTTTGCTATAGGAGATGTTGCCGCCATGATCTCTACGGAGTTTCCTAACGGGCACCCGGGAGTGGCTCCTGCCGCTATACAACAAGGCGAAACGCTTGGTAAAAACCTGGTTCACATGTTAAAGAAAGAGCCTACTGAGCCATTTAAGTATCATGATAAGGGATCCCTCGCAACGATAGGCCGTAACCAAGCAGTGGCAGATTTGGGTAAAATTCACCTGCATGGGTTTATAGGCTGGTTACTATGGGGATTTGTACACATTATGACCCTTGCCGGTTTTGCCAACAAAGGGCTTGTGTTTTTAACCTGGGCAATTAACTATTTTACTAAAAATAGCGATAATAGACTGGTCGTGAGGTATTTTGATACGGAAACCCGTATGACGGATTCACAATGCAGGTAACGTAATTAACTGATCTTGCCGCCCATATAAGCTGCAATATCTTTTTCAACGCTGTTATCGGCATTGTTTAAATTATTAATAATGTTGTGTCGTTCCTGCTCGCTCCGGTTTTGGCTTAGTTTCTTCTTGGCTTGCAGATTGTCTACAATTATTTCAAAAGCAATGATGCCATTCATCATCTTTTGCTGATATTCCATTGTTAAACTGTCCCATTGCTTTAGATAATCCTTCTCGTACAATTGAATGGTTTCCTTCAACAGTTCCTGTTTGCTTTCGGTGGTGTCAAGCATTTTGCACTCGCCATAGGCATGGACAGTAATGTAATTCCATGTAGGAACATTTTCCTGTTTCTCGTAATTCTTTGTTGAAATATAAGCGTGCGGTTCTGAAAAGATGACCAACGCCCTGCTATTGCCAAGTGCAGATCCTTGTTTATTTGCCTTAGCAAAATGCGACCTTAAAATAACTTTTTCATCTTCCTGTTTTACAACGAAGGGTAGGTGTGTTGCAACCGGCACACCATCGTCGACAGTAATGATAATAGCAAAGCTATAGCGCTGCATAAAGTTAATAACCTGCTGCTGGTCTTCAAACTTGTTGAACGATGGTATGTACATTGCAGGTTAAATTAATTATAATAATACAATTAATAAGCAATGGCTTATGGTTGCAGCGTTTCGAGCATTCTTTTAAGTACGGCTTGTGCTGCCCAAACCCTATTACCGGCTTCATGTACCACTATAGAACTTGTGCCGTCCAGTATTTCGTCTGATAGTTCCAGATTGCGGCGAACGGGAAGACAGTGCATAACCTTTGCACTATGGGTGTTTGCAAGTTTTTGGTTTGTAAGCATCCAATCGTCGTAACCGGTTATAACCTTGCCATAAGGTTCATAGGCCGACCAGTTCTTAACGTATATAAAATCTGCATCTGCCAAAGCTTCTTCCTGGTTATTGGTAATCGTAGCTCCCTGTGTAAAGTCTGTACTTAATTCATAGCCTTTTGGGTGAGCAATAGTAAAGTCTACGTCGGCTTTGCACATCCATTCCGCAAAAGAATTTGGAACGGCCTGGGGTAGTGGTTTTACATGGGGTGCCCATGTTAATACAACTTTTGGCTTTTCGCGCGTTTTTAATTCTTCAATGGTTATTAAATCGGCAAGGCTTTGCAATGGATGCCGGGTGGCCGACTCCAGACTTACAACCGGAACACCACAAAATTGAACAAACTTATTAAAGATCATTTCACTGTAGTCTTCGTCGCGGTTCTTTAAACCGGGAAATGACCGTACACCAATTATATCTGCATATTGGCCCATTACAGCAGCTGCCTCGCGGATATGCTCAACAGTGGTACCGTTCATGATAACATTATCTCTTAACTCAAGCGCCCAGCCTTCTTTATCCATGTTAAGCACCATCACATTCATACCCAAGTTTAAAGCAGCTTTTTGCGTGCTCATACGGGTACGAAGGCTTGGGTTTAGGAAAACAAGTGCAATGGTTTTGTTTTTACCAAGGTGCTGAAAAGCGTATGGATCTTGTTTTAGCTTTAAAGCCTCGGTAGTAAGTGCTTTAATGTTATCAACGTCATAAACGGAAGAAAAAAGTTTCATAAGCCTTTTTATAGCCGCTGCAAAATGGCGGCAATTATTTTATATACCTATTGATTTAAAATACCAGAAAAAGATTCCAAGAACCTGTCAGCATATGCTTTAGTTAAGTTAAGTGCTGGTAACAGTCTCACTACGTTAGGTTTAGCCTCGCCGGTAAAAATATGGTGGTTAAACAATAGCTCTTTACGTACGTGAGCTAATTCTGCCGGCAATTCTATGCCGATCATTAAACCACGGCCTCTAACTTCTATAACTTTGTCCAGCTTTTTAAGCTCATCTATCAGGTAACTACCTACCTGTGCAGCGTTTTGCATCAGGTTGTCCTGCTCCATTACTTCTAAAACTGCTAAAGCGGCGGCGCAAGCCAAATGATTACCGCCAAAGGTAGTACCCAGCATGCCGTAAGCAGGCTGTATTTTTGGAGATATAATAATGCCCCCAACCGGGAAACCATTACCCATTCCTTTTGCCATGGTATAAATATCGGCATTGATGCCCGCATAATCATGCGAAAAGAATTTACCGGTACGGCCGTAACCGCATTGAATCGAATCGGCTATAAATACAGCATTGTGAGTATCACAAAGCGTTCTTATTTTTTGTAAAAAGCTTTCGGGCGCTACCTGTATTCCGCCAACGCCTTGTATGCCTTCTATAATTACGGAAGATATTTCATTCTGGCTAAATGCCTGCTCTAAAGCGGCCTCATCTTGCCACGGTACAAAAATTACATTATCAGTCTCATTGACCGGCGCAACAATTTTATGATTGTCTGTAACCGCGACAGCTAATGACGTACGCCCATGAAATGACCCTGTAAAAGCGATCACTTTTTTCTTGCCGTTATAAAAGGATGCCAGTTTTAAAGCGTTTTCGTTAGCCTCGGCGCCAGAGTTACATAAAAACAATTGGTAGTCTTCCTTGCCGGATACATGTCCAAGTTTTTCGGCAAGCTGCTTTTGCAAAGGGATTTCTATCGAGTTTGAGTAGAAACCTATTTTATGCAACTGATCTTCCAGGCGCTGTACATAATGCGGGTTAGTATGGCCGATTGAAATAACGGCATGGCCGCCATACAGATCAAGATATTCAGTTCCCTTATCATCAAAAACAAAGCTGCCTTGTCCTTTAACAATATTGATGGGATTGATAGGGTATACGTCGAATAGTTTCATTTTTTTAGCGTAAAGCAGAAAGCAAAAAGATCGGGGTCTTTACTTTCTATCTATTTTTATTAGAACAATCAGACTGCTTTAAAATTCATCTGATCGATCGGGTTAATAATTAAAAAGCAGCCGCCTTTAATCGCAATCCATCTTTTTCATCCAGGCCGAGCATCAGGTTCATATTTTGCACCGCCTGTCCCGAAGCACCTTTAAGTAAATTATCCAATATGCTTATTATCAGTAATTTGTTTCCATATTTTTTTACCTGGATAAAGCATTTATTGGTATTTACTATCTGTTTCAGATCGATATTATGACTGGTTACATGTGTAAATGCATGGCCTGCATAATATTGCTGATAAATTTTCAATGCGTCGGCATCAGACAGGTCGCTGTCCATATAAATGGAAGCAATTATTCCCCTTGTAAAGTCACCCCGGTATGGGATAAAGCTAATATGTTGGTCTAAGCCGGGTTGCAACTGCTTTAAAGATTGACCGATCTCATTTAAATGCTGATGTTCAAACGCTTTGTAAACAGACAGGTTATCATTTCGCCAGGTAAAATGAGAAGTAGGGGAAAGGCTTTGACCTGCACCGGTAGAGCCGGTCGTAGCGGTAACATGCACTTCACTTTTTATCAGTCCTTTTGATGCTAATGGCAATAAACCCAATTGCAGGCAGGTAGCAAAACAACCGGGATTTGCTATGTTTTGTGCCGACTTAATAGCATCACGGTTTAATTCGGGTAAACCATAAACAAATTTTTTGTTTTGGATGGCAGCGTTTTGGCCAAGCCTGAAATCCTGGCTCAGATCAATGATCTTAATATGATCCGGAATAGGGTTAGCTTCCAAAAACTTTTTAGCATCCCCATGCCCAACACACAAAAAAAGTACATCGATGTTATAAGCAAGTTCCGCAGCGAATTTCAGGTCTGTATCGCCGAAAAGATCGGTATGTACATCGTAAACATGTTTGCCTGCATTGCTGGTGCTATGTACAAAAGCAATATCAACATTAGGGTGATTAATAAGAATACGCAGCATTTCGCCGCCGGTATAACCTGCACCACCTATTATCCCTGCCGATACTCTTTTTGTTAATTCACTCATCGCTAAAAATTAAGAGTTTTGGTTCACCTTGTGATAGATCATCACCTGGTTACCAAATATTTTTGAAAATCCTTTTACATCATCCCCGGTCCAGGCGTTGTTCATTTCGCCATAGCTTCCAAATTTGTTCGACATTAAATCATGCGCAGATTCTATACCTATTACCTGGAAACGGTACGGGTGTAATTGTACAAATACTTTTCCGCTTACGTTTTGTTGTGTATTAATTAAAAAAGCCTCTATATTACGCATAATAGGGTCGTGGAACTGGCCTTCGTGCAGCCAGTTACCATAAAAGGAAGACAATTGATCTTTCCAGGATAACTGCCATTTGGTAAGCACATGCTTTTCAAGTGTATGATGCGCTTTTATAATGATCATAGGGGCTGCAGCCTCAAAACCTACGCGGCCTTTAATACCGATAATGGTATCGCCTACATGTATATCGCGGCCTATGCCGTAAGGTTGAGCAATAGCCTGTAACGCTTGTATGGCTTTGGTAGGGTGGTCAAATATCTCTCCGTCAATCCCAATCAGTTCGCCTTTTTCAAAAGTAAGCTCCAGATCTTTTACTTCTGTAGAGCTAACCTGTGTAGGCCATGCATCTTCCGGTAAGCCAAGGTTAGATGTTAAAGTTTCCTTACCACCAACAGATGTCCCCCAGATACCTTTATTAATAGAGTACTTGGCTTTTTCGAAATTCATTTCCACACCATGATCTTTCAGATATTGAATTTCTTCTTCGCGGCTTAATTTAAGATCACGGATAGGCGTAATGATCTGCACATTCGGAACAAGAATATTAAAGATCATATCAAAACGAACCTGGTCGTTTCCGGCACCGGTGCTGCCATGTGCAACAAACTCGGCACCTATTTCCTTTGCATAATTGGCAATTGCAGTGGCCTGACTTACGCGCTCTGCACTTACCGAAAGCGGGTAGGTGTTGTTTTTTAATACGTTTCCGTATATCAGAAAGCGAACGCAGGTATTATAAAAATTTTCTGTTTCATCCACCACATGATGCGAAGTAACACCCATTTTGTAAGCGCGTTCCTCAACACTCTTTAACTCCTCGTCACTGAAACCACCGGTATCAACAATTACCGAATGAACTTCGTAACCAAGATCCTGAGTTAAATAAATACAACAAAATGACGTATCAAGACCGCCACTGTAAGCTAAAACTACTTTCTTTTTCATTGATTATGTTGGTGTATAAGGCACTGTTTAATATGCCTTTGGGATGATTTATATTTTTTTGAGTGTTTTAAATATTGCTATCTCATATGGTGAGAGATTATTAAATATGATCTGCGCCTATTGTTTTTTTAATAGCACTTTCTATACGCTCCAGAAGTGTTGCCTTATGGGTTATCTTCTTCATTTTTTCATCGTATTCTTTCTGCTTCTCGGCCGGGTCAAAAAGCATGGCTGTGCACATACAGTTTTTACGGCCTTTGCTCATTAAAATATCGTAATTAACGCAGCTTCTGCAACCCATCCAAAAGTCTTCATCCTGTGTAAGTTCAGAATACGTTACCGGTTCGTAGCCCAGCTCGGAGTTAATTTTCATAACCGCAAGACCGGTAGTTAATCCAAAGATCTTAGCTTCCGGGTATTTTGTGCGCGAAAGTTCAAAAACTTTTTGCTTAATAGCTTTTGCCAAACCCACTTTTCTGAATTGCGGATTTACGATAAGGCCGGAGTTAGCCACAAAGTCGCCGTGGCTCCAGGTTTCTATGTAACAAAAGCCGGCCCAGGTTCCGTCCTTGTGCAAGGCTATAACAGCTTTGCCTTCCAGCATTTTATCTGCAACGTACTCGGGCGAACGTTGTGCAATACCGGTGCCGCGCGCCTTTGCCGATTCTGCCATCTCATCGCATATAAGCGGGGCATAGTCAACATGTTGTGCGGTGGCCACCTGTATATCAAAATCTTGTAATGTCATTGAAATAGAAAATTACCGTTAAATTATTGGCCTTATACGGGCTTTAATAATTAAATGATTTTTTTATAAAGAAGTTTAAATTAACTTCATTTAAAAGAGGGCGGGAGAACGGCGATAACGGATCAAACCCGCGGCATATAGGGCCTTCGTCGTGACGGAGAAAATGTAAAAACGTTAGAAATCAAAGCAGCAACAACAGGAGCAAACATTGCTCTTACTGATGTCTTTTTAAAGCTTTGTAGTTTCATTATTAATTCGTTTTTTTTTCAGGTGCAAAAGTTTGCATTAAATTTTATTTATGCAAGAAAAAAGTTAATTAATGATATTCAGGTTAAAGTGAAGGTAATAAATTGAATTTAATTAATAAATGAAAGCTTTTCGATTAATATGCGCATGCCTCATGGATGTGTCGACTATTAATTTTTAGCCACTATATCCTCCATAATTATTTCTGCATGTACCCTTGAATTTTCTATAAACCAAAGGTGGGTATCCAAGCCGCCGCAAACAACGCCTGCAAGATATAGTCCTGGTAAATTGGTTTCCATGGTTTCCGGGTTATAAACGGGTACAAATTTATCATCAGACAAATTGATACCTAATTTTCTTAGAAAATTAAAGTTAGGTTTGTAACCGGTCATAGCCATTACAAAATCATTGGGAATAGTAATCGTTCCTTCGGGCGTATCGATATCTACTTCATATTCGCGCACCACTTTCAGATTCGATTTAAAATAAGCTTTTATACTGCCTTCTTTTATACGATTAATGATGTCTGGCCTTACCCAGTATTTAACACGTTCGCTAACTTCATCGCCCCTAATCACCAGCGTAACCTCTGCACCTTTGCGGTAAGTTTCTAGTGCTACGTCTATTGCAGAATTACTGGAACCCACAACTACTACTTTTTGCATGGCGTAATAATGCGGGTCTTTATAGTAGTGTTTTACTTTAGGCAGATTCTCGCCGGGGATGTCCAGATTTACAGCAATATCATAAAAGCCAGTTGATAGGATGATTTTTTTTGCCTGATATGTTTCTTTGACGGTGGTTACAGTAAAAATTTCATTTTCCTTTACTACTCCGGTAACCTCTTCAAACAGACGGATAGGCATATTGTTGGATGTTGCAACCCTGCGGTAGTATTCAAGTGCTTCGGAACGGGTGGGTTTATTGCTGATGGTAACGAACGGGATACCGCCAATTTCTAATTTCTCTGAGGTGGAGAAAAAAGTCATGGTTGAGGGGTAGTTGTATAAAGAGTTTACGAGGCAGCCTTTCTCTAAAATCAAAAAACTAAGTCCTGCTTTTTGTGCTTCTAACCCGCATGCCAGGCCAATCGGTCCGCCGCCTATGATAATAATATCGAACATCGTAATTTATTAAGAGCAGGATTGTTTTGACGGCTATACAAAAGATAAGAAATATCATGTAACCGGAATTAAGACCCGCAACTACAAAATTAATTTATCAGCGTGATTAATTTGTCAACCTATTTAAATAAAACCGGCGGTATATAAAATAAAAATGGGTAAGCTACTTTTATCGCGCCGCTCAACTCTCTACCCTTGCTGCGTTCCCACCCTGGGGGAGTTCAAGAGGAGCTGGCCGTAAAAGACTTACCCGTCGCAAATATAGAAAAACCTTTGGTGTCTGTTAATAAATTGTTAAAAATGGTCAATGATTTTCCCGAAAAAATAATATGTCTCTATTGACTATTTGTTTATCAATAGGTTAAGAGCCGACTTTGGGATAAATAAATTTATCAAAAGGCCGCTTTCAAGGCATTTTTAAAGAAAATTTCCTTGTAAAACTGCCATTGAGGATGCTCGGCAAAGGTATCCCGCTGTAAAATAAGCAGGCTTTCTGCGTAAAATGTTGCCGAAAACTCCCTGTTTTTAAAATTTGGCCAAAGCTTATTGAAGGCCGTGGCAGGTATATTACGTGCTATGGTTATATGCGGCGCAAAATGGGTAATGCGAATGCCTAATTGTTGCCTTATTAGCTTAAACCAATTGTTTGTTTGAGGGGTACACTTTATTGCGGCATAAATGGTTTTTGAGGTTGTGCCATGGTTAAAATAATTAAATCCGCTTATCTGCAGTTCCAGCGGTGCAATGGTATTTAAGCCTTTTTCCCACCGGTCTATAGCTGACTTTACCAAAAAAGGCTTACACCTAGTTTGTTGTGTTAGCACCAGCAATCCCGGGTTGTGCATATCCTCAAAGCCTCCAATCACATTTGCAGATGCACGCTTATATTTATCAATAAGCCTTTTAATATCCTCCGGCGGCGAAATAACCAACAGGTAATCGGCGTAGCAAAGCATGATTGAGCTTGGTTAAGTTTATGATTATCAATTGTATAAATTAAATGGGTTGTTATGGAAATGCAGCCTGTTTTCTTATGTCAAAACAGACTGAACTGCAGTGCACCCGTGTTTGCCATGGCAGGCATTGCATTTAATTTGGAACCGGCAAACTGGAAAAAGTCGAGTCGTTTATTGAAGGGAATCTGTTTTACTACATCATAACTCCTGGTAATTGAAAAGGCTTCGCGCTTTAATATGGTCAATTCATTTACCAGGAATTTTTCTGTCCATTCAAAATTCTTAAAGTGAGGCCAAAGCTTTCTGAATGAATTGCTATCAATTCCACGTGTAATGGTTATGTGAGGTTCATATGCAGGTGCATTAAAAAATGCGCGTAAATTTTTAAACCACACCTTAGTTAATGCAGTGCTATCGAGCTTTGCATAAATGGTAGGATTATCTGAATTAAAATAATTATACCCGTTTATCTCCATCAATAAGGGGGGCAGCTTTTGCAGATCGCGCTCCAGTTTTGGAAATAAAGGTTCAATATATTCCGGTTTTTGCCTGGATAATGTTTGAACGGTAATATGTGCTTTAGCGTGCCGGCTAACATAATCACCAATTACGCCTGCGCTGTATTCTTTCAATTGATTAACCCGGTTTACAACGCTTTGCGACGGTGTAAGTACAATCAAATAATCATAATAGCCTGTCATAAATTTAATGTTTATAAAGCGAATATTGCTAATATATTTAGTAATTGCAAATAAATTCAATCTAATAATTTTACTATTTCTTTTATTAATACCAAAATAATTAGCATTTTTGTTTATGGCAAAACGCACCGTTATGCATATTGATCTCGACTCGTTCTTCGTTTCTGTAGAACGAAAATTTGATCCATCTTTAATAGGGAAGCCGGTGATCATCGGTGGCTCTGCCGACCGGGGCGTTGTTGCATCCTGCAGTTACGAGGCGCGTAAATTTGGTGTACATTCTGCCATGCCCACCAAACAGGCTTTAAAACTATGTCCTGATGCCATACTGGTGCGCGGTAGCCATGGCCGTTATGGCGAGGCGTCCAGAGAGGTTACGGAAATCATCAATGAAGCGGTACCGCTTTATCAGAAAACATCTATAGATGAGTTTTACATCGATTATACCGGCATGGATCGCTTTCACGATTGTTATAAGCATGCAACCGAGTTGAGGCAAAAGATTATCCGCGAAACAGGTTTGCCTATTTCTTTTGGCATGTCATCGGGAAAAACTGTCTCAAAAATTGCAACCGGGCAGGCTAAACCTAACGGACAGATGTACATACCGCATGGAAGTGAAAAGGAATTTCTTGCGCCGCTCCCTATTGGTAAAATCCCCGGCCTTGGCGAAAACACCAGTAAGAAACTCCATCAGTACGGTATAGAGCGAATAGGGCAGCTTCAGAAAACCGATTTGCGTTTTCTTGAAACTGTGTTTGGGCGTATGGGCAAATACATCTGGGAAAAGGCGCATGGTATAGATGAAAGTGAAATTATTCCGCATAGCGACCGCAAATCAATATCAACCGAGCATACATTTAATTCTAATATTGCAGATGCAGGTACCATTGAAACTATCCTTGTATCAATGACGGAAGAACTGGCTGCCAAGCTTCGCCGCGAGAATAAAGTGGCATCCTGCCTGGCAATTAAAGTACGTTATGCAAACTTTGAAACCCACACGCAACAGGAAAAGATCTCTTTAACCGCCGCAGAACATATCCTGATACCGGGCATCAAAAATTTGTTGAAAAAAGCCTGGAACAGGCATAGGCCCATTAGGTTGATAGGAGTAAGGCTTAGCAATTTGTGTAACGGCAGCTACCAGATCAATTTATTTGAAGATAACGAGGAGCAGATAAGGCTGTACCAGGCTATGGATACGATTAACTTTAAATTTGGAGAAAAAACTGTTTGCCGTGCAGCCGGAATGGCCATCGGCACCAGAAATTTCAATCCTTTTATGCGGGGGTAATATTTGCGACCGGCTTCGCATTATGGATTTAAAATGCTTAGTCAAATTGTTCCTGTAAGCGTATAAGCCTGTCAATTAAAAGTTTTAATTTTTCTTCCTCGTTCTTAAACATCCTTGGCTTCAGGTAAAAGGTTGTGAATAAGAACCAAATTATTACAGACCCGTAAGTGATAATTTTGAAATATAATGGAGCATCTGCCAATACCTCTATAAAATATAGCCCGAGCCCTGCGCTGATCAGCAGCATATAAAAATAGTAGAACCAACCTATCACCTTAGAGCGGTTACGCTGATACTCTTTCAGGCTATCGAGGTATTCTGTCGGGTTCAAGGTAAGATCGTGCTTATTTAAAATATGATAATGCCTTAAAATAAGGGTAAGGTACATGATCATCGTTACCAGGATGATAAGGATACCAATTGTAGTAAGCGGCGACTTAAATGCAAAAAATACTGTAATGATAAATGCGCAAACAATAAGCGCAGTCATAGCGATAATGCCCCAGTAAAGCTTACTGGTTATGCTGCGGATCCCTTTTTTTACTTGTTTCAGCACCTCATCCACCGAGAGCCTGTCGGCCGATGGCTGTCCCTGCCAAACCGACATTAAATGTTCAAACTCCTTCATAGTGGTTATATAGTTCCGTTAATTTTTGTTTTATCCGATGTATCTTCACCCTCAAATTTCCTTCGGATATGCCCGAAATTTCGGCAATTTCCGGATATGGCACTTCATCCAGCACCATTGTTATAATTATTCTTTCCGATTCTTCCAACTTCGATATACATTTATACAGCAAGGCTACCTGCTCATTCTTTTCAGATAATTCTTCTTTTTTTGTTTCAGATATTAACGGAGTAAGCTCATCCTTAGCCTGTCGTTTTTCAGAGCGCAGGTAGGTTAAGCAGGTATTAACGGCAATACGGTAGATCCAGGTAGAGATCATGGCCTGGTTGCGAAACTTTTCGAGATTTTGCCATACTTTTAAAAAGGTTTCCTGTAAAAGATCACTCGCAGCATCATCATCCCCGGTATAACCGTAGCATAAATGGTAGATCTTTTTTGAATTGGCTTCGTAGATCTTCTTAAAAGCTGCTTCTTTATCTGCCACTATCAGTTAATTTTATAGTTAGATGCTAAAGATGGTGCTAATGTTACAGTGAAAATTCGTTTGGGTAAAACCAGGTAAACTTTTTACCGGCGGCATCCAGCAAGGCGGTAAAATCGTGTGTGTAATCGGCCTGCAAATCCTCATCTATTTTTTTAATAAGCACCTGCGTTTTTTGTACCTGCCTGGTTAAAATAACGCGCAAAGGCTTGTAGGACAATTTTTTATCAACGTATTGTATATAGTTATTATTAAAGTTTAAAAGTAATTCAATTTCGGCCGGTTTTGAGCCTATGAACTTTATGTACTTGCTAATCAACCTCAATATTTTGCGAATACTTTTTGCAGCGTTATAGCTATGAGAAGGCAGCTGGCTAAACATAAAGCCTACTTCGCCTTTTATTTTTTCCATAAAAGCCGCATCATTACTGGCCTCAAATAACAGATACGCAAGCAGCTCCTTATTTTCCTTCTTATATCGGGCAAGCCTGAGGCAAAGATCATTCAATTGCGGGCCGGATAAATGCTGTAACTCTTTTTTAATATCCTGTAAGCCGTAGGTAGTAGTACTCATATCTTTCTGAAGATGCAAGTTAACAAAATTGCAAACTACTAAGGCAACCCACCTGTAATGGCCCGGGAAAACAGCATTTATTTTAACGAACGTTTAATTGCTTTAATAATCTTAAATAGATATTATTGTATAACCAATTGTCTTTCTTATACTTAATTGATACTTATGTCGGCAGATCCTTTTTATATAAATGGTAAGGCGAAAGCCAATAATACCTATGATGCTATTGTTATTGGTTCGGGAATAAGTGGCGGCTGGGCTGCCAAAGAGCTCACCGAACGCGGGCTTAAGACAATTATGCTGGAAAGAGGCCGTAATTTTGAACATATAAAAGATTATAAATCTGCATTTAAAGATCCCTGGCAAATTGAACATCGTGGTAATGCCACACAGGAACAGCGTAAAGTACGGCCGGTAATCTCACGTGGATGGGGTGCTGAAGAACAGATAATGGATTATTGGGCCAACGAGCAGGAAGCACCTTACACCGAAGTAAAACCATTTAACTGGTGGCGCTCGTACCAGTTAGGTGGCCGCTCTATATTATGGGGAAGGCAAAGCTACCGTTGGAGCGACTTTGACTTTGAGGCCAATTTAAAAGACGGTTGGGCAATTGACTGGCCAATTCGTTACAAGGATATTGCCCCATGGTATGACCATGTAGAGAAATTTGCAGGGGTTAATGGTTCTATAGAAGGTTTGCCGCAATTACCAGACGGGCATTTTTTGAAACCGATGGAACTGAATTGCGTGGAAAAAGATATTGCCGAAAGGATTAAAAAGCATTACAACAATAGCCGCCACATGATCATTGGCAGGAGCGCAAACCTGACCGAAGCCATACCTAATAGAACCGCCTGCCATTTCAGGAACCGTTGCTGGGAGGGGTGCATGTTTGGTGGATATTTTAGTACGCAATCTGCAACGCTTCCGGCGGCTGTTGCTACCGGCAACTTAACAGTAAGGCCTTATTCTATAGTCACTAAGATTCTTTACGATAAAGACGCACAAAAGGCGACCGGGGTAGAAGTGCTGGATGCAGAAACACATCAAACCTATGAATATCATGCCAAAATAGTTTTTACCAACGCATCTACTTTAAACAGTGCCTGGATTTTAATGAACTCGGCAACAGATATTTGGCCTGGCGGACTTGGAAGCAGCAGCGGTGAACTGGGCCACAACATTATGGATCACCACTATAATCTTGGTGCATCGGGTGTTGTAGAGGGTTATGAAGATAAGTATACTTTCGGCCGGCGGCCAAATGGTGTTTATGTGGTACGCTTTGCAAATTTGTTCAATGACAAACGCGACTACATCCGTGGTTTCGGTTACCAGGGAGGCGCAGGCCGCGAGGGGTGGAGCCGCAATGTTGCAGAATTAAATGTAGGATCGGCTTTTAAGGAAGCACTTACCGAACCGGGACAATGGACAATAGGCATTGGCGGTTTTGGCGAGCTTTTACCATATCATGAAAATAAGATCACCCTTGACCCGCAGCGTAAAGACAAATGGGGTTTACCGGTGCTGGCCATGGACGCAGAAATTAAGGAAAACGAAAAGAAAATGCGGGTGGATATTGTAAAGGAAGCTAAAGAAATGCTGGAATGTGCCGGTGTGAAACAAATACAAACGTGGGACAGGGGTCACCATGTTGGCGATGGAATTCACGAAATGGGGACCGCGCGTATGGGTCACGACCCTAAAACTTCTGTTTTAAATATGCACAATCAGGTATGGGATGCGAAAAATGTTTTTGTAACCGATGGTGCATGTATGGTATCATCAGCTTGCCAAAATCCATCTCTTACTTATATGGCGCTTACTGCAAGGGCAGCTAACTTTGCTGTAGATGAATTAAAAAAGGGAAATATTTAATAAGATTTCTTCTTATAAATAAAAAGTTTTGCTGGAACAAGGCAACCTCGTAGTCACTGCATTACATTTAATGTAACCACGAGGTTGCTATGTTTTGCTCAAAGACAATAATTATCTGCTTTTTATCACCTGCTTTACAATATCGTTGCCGAATACAAATACCATCAGGGTAATTAGTATCACAAAGCCAACAATTTGAGCACGTTCTAAAAACTTATCGCTCAATGGTTTTCCTTTTATCATTTCAATGATGAGAAACAAGGCATGCCCGCCATCCAAAGCAGGTATAGGCAGCAAGTTAGTAAATGCCAATACCATTGAAAGCAGACCTACAAGGCTCCAGAAACGTAACCAGTCTATATGGCTGCCAAACATGGTGGCTATAGCAACAGGGCCGCTAACAGCTTTATTAAATTTAACTTCGCCTTTAAATACCTTTCCAAGGCCCTTGGCATTGTCTGCAAATGTACCCCAGGCTTTATTTGCACCTACGGGTAAGGATCCGAAGAAGCCGAAAGTTAATGTTTTTTCCTTTGGAATATCGCCATCAGGGATAAAGCCTAAAATACCATCTTTATCAATATGTGCACTTTTATCAAAAACGTTTCCATTACGTTTTACAGATAGCGTTACCTGTTTATTTTTATTTTGTTGCAGCTGCGCCTGTAGCTCATCAAAAAAGGCAATCTTGTTATTGTTAACAGCAATGATGCTATCACCCGGCTGTAAGCCAGCCAATTGTGCACCGCTTTTTGGCGCTATGGTTTTAACGGAAAACTTAATGCGCGGCAGCCTGCCAATAAACTGATCTATACCAAGGTCTGATACATCATTTATTAAATTACCCGGAACCCTCACATGGATAATATCGCTTCCGCGTTGTACGGTGAGATCGGTATTTCCTAAAATTACCTTGGTACTGGTAAGCTCTTCAAAACGAACCACTTTCTGGCCGTTTATAGCCAGTATTTGATCACCGGGTTTAAGGCCGATCCTTTCGCCAATTTTTCCGGGTACTATTCCGTATTTAACTTCAGAATTAGGGGTATAAGATTCGCCATATTTAATGGTAAGGATCCAGAATATAAAGATCCCGAGGATAACGTTTACTATAATACCACCAAGCATAACAATAAGGCGCTGCCAGGCTGGCTTTGAGCGGAATTCCCAGGGTTGCGGAGGCCCGGCAAGCTGATCTGTATCCATTGACTCATCTATCATGCCGGCTATTTTTACATAACCACCCAATGGCAGCCAGCCTATACCGTACTCAACACCTTTATAATTAAATTTTACCAGGCTTATTCCCCATGCATCAAAGAAAAGATAAAACTTCTCAACCTTGATTCCGAAAGCGCGGGCCGAAATAAAATGGCCAAATTCATGAAGTATTACTAAAATAGACAGACCCAGTATTAACTGGCCTACCATGATCACTATGCTCATTAGTCGTTTTTTAAAAATGTAATGCTTTTAACGGCATTTTTTGTATTAAATTTTGCGCAAAGATGCGTGTTTCCTTATCAGTATTCAAGTAGTCTTCCAAAACAGGACTTTCCTGCCAGGCAATGTGTTGCATGCACTGTTCAATTATTGTGCTCATGGTTAAAAAGCCGATATCGTTATTCAAAAATCCGGCAACGGCAACTTCGTTAGCGGCATTAATGATGCACGGCATATTACCACCTCGTTTTAAGGCTTCATAAGCTAAAGCCAAATTACGGAAAGTTACCATGTCGGGTTTTTCAAAGGTTAGTTGTGGGTAATCTGTAAAGTCCAGTCGTTTAAAATTGTTTTTGGTACGCAACGGATATGATAATGCATATTGAATAGGCAATTTCATATCTGGCACACCTAATTGGGCTTTAACAGATCCATCCTGAAACTGAACCATCGAGTGGATAATAGATTGCGGGTGAACAACTACCTCTATCTGTTCTGCATCGAGATCAAAAAGCCATTTAGCTTCTATAACTTCAAGGCCTTTGTTCATTAATGAAGCCGAATCGATGGTGATCTTAGCGCCCATCACCCAGTTAGGATGTTTCAAGGCGTCTTCTCGGGTTACCGATTCCAGGAATTGGTAGGTTTTGCCCCTGAAAGGCCCTCCGGATGCGGTGAGAATAATTTTTTCGACCGGGTTGTTTTCTTCACCGGTAAGGCATTGAAAAATAGCAGAATGTTCAGAATCTACCGGGAGGATCTTAACGTGGTGTTTTTTAGCTAAAGCGGTTATCAGTTCCCCGGCAACAACAAGCGTTTCCTTATTAGCAAGGGCTATGTCTTTTCCGGCTTCAATGGCAGCAATGGTAGATTCCAACCCGGCAAAACCAACCATAGCTGTTAAAACCATGTTTATTTCCGGATGGCCAACAGTTTCATTGATCGCACTCATGCCGGCCAACACCTTTACACCGGTTTGGGTAAGGGCCTCCTTAACCTGTTCATATTTGCTGTTATCGCAAATGATGGCATAAGCCGGTTGGTATTTACGGGCTTGGGCAATTAAAAGCTCCGCATTGCTATGCGCTGTAATTAAAAATGCTTTAAAAAGCTCCGGGTTATTATTGATAACCTCAAGCGCCTGGGTACCCACACTGCCTGTAGAGCCTAATATTGCAATGTTCTTTATATTATTCAATAATCAAATTTTTAATTATCCTAAGTTATTGTATAACAAGATAATGGCTATTTAATATAATTTTTTAGTTCTTCTGCTATTTTCCTGTCGTTGGCAAGGCGCGGCACTTTATTCTGCCCGCCAAGTTTTCCCTGCGATTTCATATAGTTTATAAAAGTATCCTTTTTAAGCGATTGGATTACCAAGGGCTGCAAAATGTTACCCTTAATGAGGTCAAAATAATAAATATTTTTATTTTGAAGCGCCTGGTCTACACTTAAAGCAAATGCTTTTAAATCTCCCGGTTCATTTCCAAACTCTACAAACCATTCGTGGTAGGGCAGCCCGTTCGGAGGATTAACCTGCGGCGCAACCGTAAACTCTATTACGTTTACACCGTATTCTTTGGCAACGCCCATAAGTGCCTGTTCTACTTCCTCGCCTATAACATGCTCGCCAAATGCCGATATATAATGTTTTATACGGCCGGTCACTACAATTTTATACGGATTTTTAGAAATAAATTTTATAGTATCGCCTATGCTGTAACCCCAAAGCCCGGCGCTTGTATTTAAAATAAGGGCATAGTTTTTATCGAGCTCAACATCTTTTAAACTAATGCGGGTTGGGTTTTCGTTGTAAAATTCATCAGCCGGGATAAATTCGTAAAATATTCCTGAGTTTACCATCAATAGCAGGCCCTTTTCCTTTTGTGAGTCCTGGAATGCTATGAATCCTTCTGAAGCAGGGTATGTTTCTATTGCGTCTATACCGAAGCCTATACTTTCTTCCATACGTGCGCGATACGGCTCGAAATTAACCCCGCCATGAACGTATAATTTAAAATTCGGAAAGATGTCTCTTATCTTTTTACCGCCAGAAACGGCAGATAACGTGTCGAAATACATTTGGCACCAGGGAGGTATACCAGATATCAACCTCATATCCTCATTTTTCGTTTCGGCAACAATGGCATCAACCTTTTGCTCCCAATCTTCTATACAATTTACCTCATAACTGGGTAAGCGATTTTTTTGCAGATAACCGGGAACATGATGTGCAACTATACCAGACAAACGGCCTACGGAAATTCCATTCTTTATATCCAAAACCGGGCTACCTTGCAAAAATATCATCTTACCATCAACAAACTCAGCATTCCCTGTTTCGTAAATATAGCTAAGCAAAGCATTGCGCGCGGCTTTAATATGTTCGGGCATGCTTTCTTTTGAGATGGGGATATATTTTACACCGGATGTTGTACCTGATGTTTTAGCAAGGTAAGCTGGTTTACCTGGCCATAACACATTTTCCTCGCCTTTTAATACCCTGTCGATATAAAAACGCATGTCTTCATAATCATATATGGGAACGTTACGCTTAAAATCATCGTAAGTCTTTATTTCTTTAAATTGATGGGTTTTGCCAAAAGCTGTTTTTTTGCCCTGGCTTATCAGGTATTGAAAAGTTTTTTGCTGAAGTGCGACCGCATTTTTACGAATAACGTTTAACCGGCTGTTAACAATGGCTGCAAAAGGCTTGCTAAGCGCTGCTTTTATTCCCATGTATTAAACCGTTTCTGTAATGTCATCATCTACATCCAGGTGGCTGTAAATCAATTTACGATAAGCTACCACCAATATGATGTTCACAAATGGTATTACAAATATCATCCCGATGACCGTTACAGAGCCTAAAAATACCATCACTTCTATAATTAAAAAAAGCAGAAAGTATTTAATAAAGTTGCCTTTTATCAATTGAAAGCTTTGAGAAACGGAATCAAAAGGGCCTGATTCTTCATCGACAATAAAACATGTACATATTGGAAAATAGAACAGGAAAAAGAACTGAAAAAATAACCCGATACAAATACCCAAAACGCTTTGAACAAAACCTTCATTAAGCATTTCTATTGCGTTGGTCATGAAAACGGCAAGCGAACTTACTATTACCAGCAAAACAAGGTAGCTGAAAAGCATTTTTAATTTAGGAACAATGTCTTTAAACTCAAAATCGTAATATTCTTTATCAATGAGCTGAAAAATCAGTTTTACAAAAGCTAAAAAAATAAAGCTTACGCCTACAAGCAGAAAGATCACCCCGATAGAGGTAAGGACACTATCGGCAATAATATCGTAAATAACAAAGCCCGAGCCTATTATAATAACAAAGGCAAGCAAAGAAAATACGGCAACAGTTGAAAAGTTTTTTTTCAAAATATGCCATGCAATGCTCATGGTTTCTGTTACTGAAAAAGGATGGTACATGTATTATTCTGAAATTTTAAATATTACCCGCTTGCATAAATCCTGCATAAACCCTAATCCATAGGCAATCAATAAGGTGAAGGAAGCAATAATGCTCAAAAATGCAATTTTTGCAGATTTGTTTTTACTCCATGCATGAAAAAATATCAACAATATATAAACACTTAAAGTAAAGTTGCACAAGACAGCTAACGGCCATGAAAAAATGTTAACCAATAAGGTAAAAAACAAAAACAGGGTGAAAGCTGCCGGAAAAAAGTGAACCACCTTTAAACTTTTTGGAAAAAATTTATAGATATTGATTCTTGCCCTGCCAAAAAAATGCAGCTGCTTATAAAACTTCAAAAAATTTGTACGCCGTTTATGGTAAACCTTTGCCTCTGGTATAAGCCCAATCTTAAAGCCAAGTGAATGTATACGGATGCTGTACTCTATATCTTCGCCCAGGCGGGTTATAATATAACCGCCGGCCTTTTCCCAAACAGCCCTTGAAATACCCATATTAAAACTGCGCGGATGAAACTGGCCAATTGCCTTTTTACTGCCCCTTATGCCACCTGTGGTAAAGGGCGATGTCATGGCGTAGCTTATGGCCCTTTGTATAGGGGTAAAGGAAGGGTGCGAGTCATCAGGCCCTCCGTAGGCATCCAGCCAATTTGTTGTAAGCGATGTATAAACTATTTGTAAGTAGTCGGACGGGATAAGGCAATCCGAATCAAAAACGACGAAATAGTCTCCCTTTGCGCGTGTAAAGCCAAAATTCCTGGTAAAACCCTGACCTTCGTTTGGTTTTACGTAATACGCGATGTCTAATTGATCAGAAAAGCTTTTAACAATTTCAGCGGCATCCTGTGCAGAGCCATCTTCCAGCACCAATACTTCAAACTGCTTATATGTTTGCTGCGTAAGTGTTTCAAGTAGTTCTTTAATCTCCTGCGGGCGGTTATATAGCGGAATAATGATGGAAAAAAACATTTTTCTTAAGGTATAATGCAGGATATAAATTCAGTTGTGTGAACTGCAAATGTCAAATTACGCTTTAGGTTATTTACTACAAATGTTTACTTTAATAAGCCAAAGGCTTGTTGCGTTAAATTACTTCTTCAATTTGATATTTATTGCGCTCCGGTGCGCTTCGCGATACCAGTTCGGCAACAAAACCTGTTAAAAATAGCTGTGAACCTAATATCACGGCAACAAGGGCAATATAAAATAACGGGTTATCTGTGGGCTGGCGCAATTTAACATGATGTGCCAGGTTGTACAGCTTTTCGCCAATAATCCAGATTGCCATAAAGGTGCCTGCTAAAAAACTCAGCGTGCCCAGCGTTCCAAAAAAATGCATGGGGCGTTTACCAAATTTTCCTACAAAGAAGATGGATAGCAGATCAAGAAACCCGTTTACAAAGCGACTCATCCCGAATTTGGTTTTGCCGTATTTACGTGCCCTGTGTTCAACAACCTGCTCGCCAATTTTTATAAATCCTGCCCACTTAGCAAGTACCGGAATGTAACGATGCATCTCGCCATAAACTTCTATATTTTTTACAACAGTTTTACGGTAAGCTTTTAGCCCGCAGTTAAAATCGTGCAGGTTATGTATGCCCGACATTTTACGGGTTGCAGCATTAAATAGCTTTGTAGGAATGGTTTTACTGATAGGATCATATCGCTTTGCTTTCCAGCCAGAAATAAGATCATATTTTTCTTCGGTTATGCGGCGGTAGAGTTCAGGTACTTCATCGGGGCTATCCTGCAGATCGGCATCCATTGTAATTATTACTTCACCTTTTGCAGCGTCAAAACCGGTATTTAGCGCTGCTGATTTTCCGTAATTGCGACGAAACTTTATGCCCTTTATAAATGGATTGTTACTGCTTAACTTTCTGATCATTTCCCATGAACCATCGTTACTGCCATCGTCAACCAGAACGATCTCATAAGTAAAGCGGTTTTCGTCCATTACACGACTTATCCACGATGTAAGTTCGGGTAATGATTCTACTTCATTAAAAAGTGGTATTACTACTGATATGTCCATTTATTAGGGATTGCCTGCAACGCTTTGCCACAGCAATGGCACAAAAATATAAAAATTAGTTGATCGGGCTTATTTGAGTTGTCTTGTCTTTCAAAAGCTTTGATACAGTAATTATTGACATAAATAGATTTCACCCTCTTTAGCAGAACCAATTTTTGTGACTTTTTTATTTTTCATAATTTCCTGCAGGCTAACCAGTTCGTTATTGTAAAGACCATCGAACCAAATTAAATAAAACTCCTTTTTGGCATAAAACTTTGCGACGTCCTTTTTGAAAAATCTGTGTGGAATCAACTCGGACGACATTCCTGTAAAAAGATATACCGCTTCGTTTGCATCAGAAAATACTGGTATCCCTGGTTTGTAAATATTTTTATGCTGCTTGAGGTAAACAACAAACTCCGATTTATTCCAGCTGTCATCGCTGTATCCGGGCACCCCGTAATCATTTTCATCATCATAGCGCTGCCAATCTGTTTGATAAGTGCTGTATTCAAAAGCGAGCATTAAAATAACCGCAATGCCGGCAAGACTATATTTTGCCCATTTTGTTTTTATAAGATTAATTACATCGGGCACCCAGCTGGTACTTCCAATTAATAAAGCGATGATCATTGGTGCAAGCAACCTGCTGTTGATGCGCTCGTAACGGGAAATACTTGCCGAAATAACTATAAACAGGCCGTAAACAATAGCAAAGGCTACTATAATGCTTTCATAATTATTTAAGCGACCTTTAATAGTTTTGAAGATAAGAATGCCGATGAGGCCTAACAAAATGGCTGAGGCTATCAACACTGCATATAGATAAGCGTCCTTACTAAGGCTTCCCCAATCGCAAAATACAGTGCCAATGTAATACAGGTTCTGAAAGAAAGGCGTAATAGAGGGTTCGCGTGTACCGGTACTTAAGCCGGTTGACAAACGGTTTAAAATTAAATTTCCAACAAGCAATGAGATGGAAATAAAACCGAACAGAAGGATATGACCAAATTTTTTCTTAACCGGTAACCGGCCATCTAATAATAGCAGTAAGCCACCTGTGCCAACAATAGTAACCCCTGCGTACCTGGTAATACATGCGATAGCTGTAATAATTGCTGTGATTATTAACGGGCGAAGACTATATGTTTTTAAGTAATATCGATAAGCTAAAACAAAGAGTAATGTCTCAAAAATAAAAAGGGTTTCTGACCAGAGAAAAGTATAAATCTCAAGCAGCCCAGGGCTTAATATAATTGCTATAAGGATAAGCCATTTATAAACTAAAGACGGTTTCTCAAATTGCGACATGATATAACCGCTGGTAAAAACTACCATCGCAAATAGGGATGCGTTGATCATAGCTCCCGCGCTAATGGGGTCTACACGGGTTATAAATTGTATGATCCCTAAAAAGAAAGGATAAAATACCGGGAAAAAAGTGATCGGTGTTTTATTGAATGTAAGCAAAGACCCGTGTGCCTGGATGTTAGTGGCGGTACTTGCGTACATAACAGAGTCTGGCGAAATACCTACGCCGCTATATTTGGTATAAAGGTAAATGGCGTAAAACCCCGCCAATGCAGCAATAAAAGAATCTATATTTTTTAAATAGCGAGATCTTTGCATTCGTTATCTATATTAATCCTGGACGTCTTTTAGGTAAATTAAATGGATCAGTCTATCAGATCAAGCACTTCGCTAATAGGCTGGTCGCTATTGATTAAGATTCCCTTAACTCCGGCCGCTGTTCCGGCGATAACATCACGTTCCCTGTCGCCTATGAAATAGGATTTTGAAGGATCGATGTTGTACTTTTCAATTCCTTGTAATAAAAGACCGGGTTTGGGTTTTCGGCAGTCGCAATCACCGGTAAAATCAGGATGATGCGGGCAATAAAAAAAATCGGTTAATTCAACTCCATGGCTTTGGTAGGTCTCTTTTAAGCTGCGATGCATTTTTGCTAATTCATCCTCTGTATACCAGCCTTTAGCCAGACCGCCCTGGTTAGTCGCTACCAATAAGATATAACCTTTGTCCTGTAAGGTTTTTAAAGCTTCAAAATTATCAAGGATATGAAAATCGTCTACACTGCGTACGTAATCGCCCATTTCCTGATTAAGTACACCATCACGATCTAAAAAAACTGCTTTATTTTTCTCAGGCATTTATTTTTTTCTTGCAAAGATAATAATAAAAAAATACCAGTAAATCAGCTATTAGAACATCGTGATTCAACAAAAAAAGCACCAGTTTTAGGCTGGTGTTTTCAAATTAAATATTTTATTACTTACTGTGTTACAAACGTATAGGGGATAGCATTAAAGCCACCTGAGGTAATTTCATTAATCTTAACAGAAATGATGTTACCATTGCCATCGTAGTTATCCTGCAATGTATTGAATGAAAATGTGCCGGTAATAGTATGGTTTACGGAGTCGATAGCTGTTACTGCAATGCTGCCAGAACCCGGGCCAACGGATCCTTGTTGTAAATATACATAATTACCTAAGTCGTCCTTTATACGAGTTAAGTAAGCTATTCCGTTGTCGGTGGTCTGATTTACGTTATAACTTGAAAGTGCCATTCCGGCTGTAGTAGTTGCGTTATGCTGAGTGGCGAAAAAATTTATCTCTTTACCAAGTGCTGTGCCAGTACAGGTTAGCACTTTGGTTTTTAAAGCTGAATTATAAGTAAGAACCGCTTTAACAGTATCTGTATTCCAGGTAGTATCGTTAATTACAGCAATCATTGGCTGTGTAGAGGTAGTTGTAGCAGAAACAGAGTCTTTTTTACAATTTTGCAGTAGTACAACTGCCGAGAACAGAGCAACAATAAGTGAAATTTTCTTCATATATGATTATTTAGCAAAAGAACGACTTTTACCTAAGAATAATATAATCCATATTGCTTTTTTTACATTATTTAACAATACAACAAATATCAATTTTTGAGTAGCAGATTTGTTACCTGAAGTAAGACAATGGAATTATTTTCCACATGTTATGTGACAGGTGGCCGGTAAGTAATTCATAAACCAAGTACAGTGGCCAAATATGTAAGTGATCAATAACACAATAAGATTATGATTGTAGTACCAGCTCACCATTAGTGAATATATCCCTAAGAATAATAAAGCAGACTTGAATCCCGGTTTTTCATATTAGATTTTAAAAGTTTTTGATGGGTTGATGTAATATATTAAGATGAAATTTATAATAATTTGAGGATGATCTAAACAATATTTCCGCTTCAAATGTGTCAAAAAAGCAAGGTAAATTGTCAAGAAAATATCAATAATTAAAAACAATTAGCCTAACACAAGGTTAACATCTAAAAAACAAGAACTTATCATGGCAAAATCAAGTGGAATTACTGCGTATTCAGTAAAAACTAAAACCAAAAACGTACCAATGGTTAACCCGGTTATAGATATAAAATCTGGCCGTTATATCGCTACAGGTACTGATAGTGAAGGCAATAAAATGGCAGCAATAATGGGAAAAGCAGCAGCCGAAGAACATATTAAAAACGGCGATGCCAAAAAAGGAACAGGCTGGTAGCCAATTGAAACTTCTCTATACTTTAAATCAAACCGACTTAACATCCGGCTTAAATTAATAGTTTAAGCCGGATTTATTATTTACATTCAAGGCTGATATTTGAGATTTGTAGGCCTTAGGTAGAAGCGCATTCTTGAACGGTTTCTCAATCTTTAATAATCGCAATAATTTATAAGTCCATAAAAAAGGTGCAATCCATGCAATAGCCTTAAAAGGCAAAAGCTTTTTTACAAGATTGGGTACAAGCAACCATTGTACTTGTTTCAAAATAATATATCGTATTTTACCCAGATGCTTTTCATACTGCTTATATAAATCAAAGGTGAAATTGCTTTTAACTAAATTTTGCCTCAAATGTGTATTTCTCATTTTTAACCAACCCTCGTAATTTGAAGGCAAATTTTTGAGTTTCATCCGGATGCCTACGCGGTTAAACACATCAAAAATATCTCTTTTTTCATCAATGCTCATTTTTCTTTCCAACAGCTCGAATGATCTTATGGAATAATCTACAAGCAAAAATAAAACGTCCCGGTAAGCTTCTTCGGGTATAGTTTGCGCTCTTTTGTTTTCTACCTCTTTATGTATAGCGGCAATATGGTCTACAGCGTTTATCGCAGTTTCGTTTTCTGAAAAGATAATTCGATGCGCATAGGCGACGGTTGAAAATAGCCTGCCCAGCGGGTCGGCAGGAAGCTTTCCTGTGAAATACAGCCAGTCTACCGCCTTATTTAACGAAAACTCTGCAGCTGCACCTGCAAAGATAAATAAGCAGCTATCGGCATTTCCCCAGATCAGTCGCACAATTGAATCTTTATCTACAAAGTATTTTTCCATTGATGATAGTTTTGTTTCGATACTTTTCTATAGCAATAACAAGTAAAATGCCGAACGTGTAAGACAAAAGATCGGTAAATGAAAAAGTTGTTCCCAGTATCAGTTTTGCTATAAGCGAGTCTTGCAGGTTTAAGAACCTGATAAGATGAAAATATTGAGAAACTTCAATTGCGTAAGCAAATAGCAGTGAGTAAATGGCCGCTAGCAGGCAGGGGATAGGAAACATAGTCTTTACAATGCAATAAACAAGAATCACAACCAGCAAATCTCCGGCGTAGGGTCTTATTATAGTATCATGTACATTCCAATGATAAATTCTATAAAAAACAGCGTTAATGCAAGAAGACAGTAGATTCGATTAAATTTTATAAATTTAATTTTAAAAGTACTTTGATATTAAAAGTTAATGTAAGTTTTAAATTTCCGAAGAAAATTTTTCATTTATTTCTTTTTAAGAAACGATTCTCGTGGATTAAATTATTGATTAAATAATCTATGCTTAATGATCGTTTTTAGAGAAATTTTAAGCTTATTAGCAGTATTTATCATAAATTAAATCAAATTTTAGGTACCATTGTATGTAACTGGCAGCAAACTTAAAATATAATTTGTTCGCTTACAGAAGTTGTTTTATATGTCTGATAAATTGTTGGAGAAAGGAAAGCGTGTGCTGGAAAAAGCTAAATCAGTTTTGCTGGTAGACTGGGCCAATCCTGATGTTGCTTTTTCTTTACTAAAAGCCGGTTTTACAGTTTTTAGCTATTCCCCTGATGGATATTCTATGGCCGGGCTTGACATTGAAGAGCGTGCCCCCGCCAATGGTGAAACCAATTTCGAGAAAAAGGAAAAATTGATATTCAGGCACATGTACAAAAAAAAGCCTGCGTCTGTAGATATTGTGAGCGTTTATCGCCCGGATACAGAGCATGCCAGCATTATTACCGAACATGTGCTTCCGTTAAACGCTAAAATATTGTGGCTGCAACCATCGGTAAGTTCTGCAAAAACCCGCAATATTGCTTTTGCACACGGTTTTACCTTTATTGATGAAATTGATATTGACGAAGTAGCACGGCTGATAAATAAGGATCAGGAAAATAACAGTTTGTGAAGCTTAGATCTTAACACCCACTTTTTCTCCAATTTTTACAAGCGTTTCTGTGTCTTTTTCCGATTGCTCTAAAATATCAGCATCCGGGATAATTGTTCCGTTTTTAAACAATTGTATAACGGTAGATCCGCCAAATTCAAACCAGCCTTTTTCTTCGCCACGTTTAAATTCATAAGGGCCGTTGAAGCGTTGTACAACTTTACCTACAAATAAAGCTCCCACTTCTATGTGAATTACATCGCCAAAGTTTTCTGTATGCAATATGGTTAACTCGCGGTAGTTTTTGGCCATAATAGCATCAACCTCGGCAATTGCAATACGGTTTACGGAATGTAGAACGCCATTCAATTTTTTTACATTGTCTTGCCTGCCGTTATCAATATAACCGTAACGATGGTAATCTGAAGGGGCAAGGCGATATACAAAGCATAAACCATCATTATATTGCGCAGTAATATTTTGATCTTTTACGAGGTCATTGAGATGATACCAGTATCCTTTTACAGGTATGTTACTGTGTTTACCAAGGTCTATGATCAGCAGCCTGGAATCCGCAGGAGAAATGAGGTGGGCCGGAGTAAAATCAATTGGACGTGCATCCGGCTTTAATTCTCTGATAAAAAAATCATTAAAGCTTTTAAATGAATCCAAAGGCCTTTTTATTTCGCTAACATTAATATTATAATGCTCAATAAATTCGGGTATTTGTTTTAGGCTGCGCTTGCTTTTCATCATACGCCCATAAGCCGCAGAAATTGGCCTGCGCTTTAATATAACGTTTGTTAAAAGCTTGCCGGTAAAAGTTTTATATAAAAACAATAAGCCATTTATCTTATAGGCATTTTCTTCAACTACTGTTTTTAATATGCGGTCGTATATGTGAACTTTCATTTATCTTATAGCAGAAATAGGCTGGCTAAGATAAATAATGATAGGATAAGAGTTTAATGAATTGGAAATTATCCCAATAACTCTCCGATCGATCTGATGTTTTTAATTGAATTTTTTAACACAGTTAATTAACTGTTGCATATCAAATGGTTTCGCTAAGTAACTATCGGCATTGCTGTCACTGGCAATTTTATCGAGGTTAGCTGATCCTGAAATAAGTATCACAGGAATAGATGATGTTAATGGATTTGACTTTAAATCTTTACAAAGTATATGTCCGTAACCATTAGAAAGCCTTATATCAAGCAAAATAATCTGGGGTTCAAAGTCTATTAAATCTTCCAGCGGTTCGTGGTGGTTAATTGCTACCACATCGTATCCCTCTTCACTCAGTACAATTTCAATCATTTCTAAAATCGACTCTTCATCTTCCAGTACAACAACTTTTTTGCCCATATTTTAAAACTTCATTTTTGTATTAGCAGTAAGATTAACCTCTCTGCATGTAATGTTTGTTGTTTCTCTATGCGAAAACTATTAACGTAAATTAAATCATTATGTTCTTTTATTCAATGTAATTAAACTGTCTTTTTATATGATATGGTATTATTTTCTAAACTAATGTTCATTAAAGCCTATTAATTGAAAATATTTGGGGACGCTGTTGCCAGTTGTGAATAAAGAAATTAAACCCATCAAAGCTCAAATAATTAATAAATATTTATAGCATAGCTGTCACAATTTGTTATAATTGTTGTTAAAAGTGAAATAATAAAATATGGCTAAGCGCATTGGATTTATCATAGTTTTGGTTCTTGTACTGGTGTTGGCAGGAACATTTTATTACCGCTATTATTTCGTTTTTGGCGATGGCACCAAAGCCGGTACCATGAATTACTTTGTGCACAAAGGCTATATGTTTAAAACGTATGAAGGCAGGCTTATTCAAACAGGCATACGTACCCCGGCACAGGGCACTGTGCAATCTAACGAGTTTATGTTTTCTGTAACTGACCCTAAAGTTGCCGATCAGTTAAATAAAAATGCAGGTGCTTATTTGGAGCTGCATTATAAGGAGTATTTACATACTTTACCATGGCGTGGTGTAAGCGTTTTTGTGGTTGATAGCATATTATCTGTAAAGCCGGTAAATACAGTTACGCCATAATTCTACATAAGAAATAAAACAAAATCCATTAACATAGGCCCAAATTTTCCACAATTCGATTTAACCTGTTCCAATACCTTAAATTTACCGTTCTTAATTTTTTAAGAAAGGAAACCGTTTGGCAAAAGATACGACTAAGGAAACGCCGTTAATGCAGCAATACAACCAGATAAAGGTTAAATATCCTGGTGCATTACTACTTTTCCGTGTGGGAGATTTTTATGAAACTTTTGGCGAAGATGCCGTTAAAACTGCAGGTATTTTAGGCATCGTATTAACCCGCCGCGCAAACGGAGCCGCCACACATATTGAATTGGCCGGTTTCCCGCACCATTCGCTCGATACTTACTTACCTAAGCTGGTTAGGGCAGGGCAGCGCGTAGCTATCTGCGATCAGCTGGAAGACCCCAAAGCAACCAAAACCATTGTGAAACGGGGTGTAACCGAGCTCGTTACCCCGGGTGTTGCCACCAACGATAATATCCTTCACCAAAAAAGCAATAATTACCTTGCATCGCTGCATTTTGAAAAAAATACTATAGGAGTTGCTTTTATCGATATATCAACCGGCGAGTTTTTAACTGCGCAAGGAAATTCTGACTACATAGATAAGCTGCTGCAAAGCTTTTCGCCGAGCGAGATCATATACCCTAAAAGCAGGCAGCAAAACTTTAAAGATTCTTACGGCGACCGTTTTTATACTTATACCCTGGATGAATGGCCCTATAGCGGCGATTATGCACAGGAGGTATTATTAAAACACTTTGGCGTAAAATCTTTAAAGGGATTCGGGATTGATAAACTTGGTTTAGGGATTATTGCGGCAGGCGTTGCAATTCATTACCTGAATGAAACTGAGCATAGAAACTTACAGCATATAACGGCCATCAGCAGGATAGAGGAGGATCGTTATCTATGGCTCGACCGTTTTAGTGTAAGAAACCTGGAGCTTGTAGGTTCGGCAAATGAAAACGCTATGACGCTGGTAGATGTATTGGATCATACCTGCTCGCCCATGGGTGCACGCCTTTTGCGCCGATGGATAGTGATGCCTTTAAAAGAAATTAAACGCATTAACGACCGTTTAAATGTAGTTGAGTTTTTAATTCAACAAGAAGAACTGCGCGAAACGCTGATCCAGAATATCCGCCTTATCGGCGACCTGGAAAGACTTATCTCGAAAATTGGTCTGCAAAAAGCTAATCCCCGCGAGGTTTGCCAGCTAAAAAAAGCGTTAACGGCAATAGGAACGATAAAGAAAATAAGCGAGGCTTCAGACAGTTTACCACTAAAGGCAATTGCAGAACAGCTAAACCCATGCACCCTTATCTGCGAAAAGATTGAAAGAGAACTGAACAGCGAGCCACCTGTTTTGCTTGTAAAGGGTGGCGTAGTAAACGAAGGTATTAACGAAGAGTTAGACAGGTTGCGTAAAATAGCTTTTGGCGGTAAAGGTTATCTTTTAGAAATCCAAAAACGCGAGGCAGAGCTTACCGGTATACCATCATTAAAGGTATCATTTAATAATGTATTTGGCTATTACCTGGAAGTTACGCATAGCCACAGGGATAAGGTACCTTCCGACTGGATAAGAAAGCAAACGCTTGTAAATGCCGAACGCTATATAACACCGGAACTAAAGGAATATGAAGAGCAGATATTAGGCGCCGAAGAAAAGATTTTGGTGCTGGAAACCAAGCTTTATAACGATCTGCTTTATTCTTTAACCGAGTACATAAAGCCAATTCAATTAAATGCGCAGCTGATTGCCCGCCTGGATGTACTATTGAATTTTGCTACTGTAGCTATAAAAAACTATTACGTAAAGCCGGATATTAATGATAGCCGGCTTTTAGACATCAAAGGTGGCAGGCATCCCGTTATTGAGAAAAACTTGCCTCTTGGCGAAGATTATATTACCAATGATGTTTTCCTCGATTCTGAAAGCCAGCAAATAATTATCATAACAGGGCCGAACATGGCCGGTAAATCCGCCTTGTTGCGACAAACAGGTCTGATTGTTCTAATGGCGCAGATGGGATGTTTTGTACCGGCAAAAGCTGCATCATTAGGTCTGGTTGATAAGATATTTACCCGAGTAGGTGCTTCTGATAATTTATCTTCGGGTGAATCAACCTTCATGGTTGAGATGAACGAAACGGCAAGCATTCTTAACAATTTGAGCGATAGAAGCCTGATACTGCTTGATGAGATAGGCCGCGGCACGTCTACTTACGATGGTATCTCCATCGCCTGGTCAATTGCCGAATTTTTGCATAACCATCCTTCTGCAAGGGCCAAAACATTGTTTGCCACCCATTACCACGAACTTAACGAACTCAGTAACAGTTTCAACCGCGTTAAAAACTTTAATGTATCTGTAAAAGAAGTTGGCCAGCAAATAATTTTTTTAAGAAAATTGGTACCTGGCGGCAGCGAGCATAGTTTTGGTATTCACGTAGCTAAACTGGCGGGAATGCCATCTAAAGTATTGAGCAGGGCTAACGAGATCTTAAAAAAGCTGGAAAACGAACGTACAGGCGGGGAACACATTAAAGAAAGCATCAGGAAGGTGCAAAAACAGGCGGTACAAATGCAGATGTTCTCCATAGATGATCCGGTACTCGTAAAAATCCGCGATACCTTAAATAACCTGGATGTAAATACGCTTACTCCTGTAGAAGCCCTTATGAAACTCGATGAAATACAGCGGGTAATAAAAGGGTAGTGGATTTACAATATAGATTTTCGAATTATGATGCATCTAACGCTATGCCTTCATTATTGAAGCATGATTGCGGCCGGCATTATTAAGGTCTTACACCTAAATGTTAATATGTTAAAAATATAGCGACAACCTTCAAACGGTTTGGCCCGTATTTTTATAGCATGAAGAGAATACACTACCTGTATTACATCATATTTGCGCTGATGATCGGTTTATCGGCCTGCCATTCGCGAAAGGCGGTGATGAGAGGTGAGCCGGGACAAGTTGTGAAACCGCAGGCAAACATAGCCGAAAAGTACGCAGCTATTTTAAACATAGATGCTACAGCTATAAAGAACGGCCGCTTATATGCATTTGTTGACCAATGGATGGGAACTCCGTACAAATTTGGCGGTAATGATAAAGACGGAGTAGATTGCTCAGGCCTTGCACTTTTATTGGAGCAACAAGTGTATGGTATTAATATCCCGCGTACTACCTCACAACAGGTAATGGCTATAAAACGCAAATACGAAGAAGAGTTATCTGAGGGCGACCTTGTTTTCTTTGATTACGATGGTAAAAAATTTAGCCATGTAGGTGTTTATCTTCAAAACGGTTATTATGTACATGCAAGCTCTACAAAAGGAGTAACTATAACCAGGCTGCATGACCCTTATACTTATAAATATTTTTCCCGCTGCGGGTCTGTTGCAGCAGATGACAGCATATCTTCCACAAGCAGGTAAAGGTATATTTGCTAACTTTGCTGCATGCAGGAGCAAAAAAATAACTATTCGTTCTGGACTAAATATAAGCGCTTTGCCGGTAATGAAATTTTGCTGTATGTAATTATGGTAATTGGAATAATTTTGGGGATAATAATTTTTAGTTAATTATTTTTTATCAATACAACATTATATCCGTCAGCATCTACTACTGTTTCGTAAAAATCAACCAGGTCTGGGTAGGTGTCTTTGCTGTAAGTCCCGCCATTCATTTGTAGCTTTCTATGATAAATTAGTTGGTTTCCTTTTAAGATGATTCGCGCACTAAAATTGCCAAAAGGTTTATCATCCGCTACATTTAAAGGTTCTTTTTCAAGGTGATAACCGGCAGGAATGGTATAAGTTATTTCATCCTCTTCGGTGTAGCCTCGTGTAATATTTACATCGTTTACACGGTTACGCACCTGGCGCGGTGGTTCGTTTATCCTGTTAACGGAATTTGCCAGGAAGAAATATTTACCATCCGACTGGGAAGCATAGTCAAACGCCTGTAGTTTCAATTTTTCTGTTGTTGACGGGTCAAAACTTTTGTCTTGTTTCAGTTCGGCGTTTTCAATTTCCAGGTTATTCAAGGCATATTTAAGCTTAAATCGTTTTACCTGTTCAGCTTGTGGCTCAGTGATCAATTCGTCGTCGTTGTCATAGTCTGCGCCTTTATATACCGTTGTCATCAGTCCGGATAATACACCGTTTTGGTTAATGGTAAAGTCGGCTTTACGGGTTTCGCTGCTGTTTTTAGCGGTGTACTTTGGCGTACGCATTAATTTGCCGCCCTCGGGTGTGCAGGCCAATACTATCCTGTCGTCGGTAAAATCGCCCAGGTAGCCAAATGGAATAGTCTGACTGGTACAATCGGCCCAGGTTGTATCATTTTTAAAAGGAATACATAGAATAATATGGTTGCCTTGCTGCATGCTTGCAAAATCGGGCATCATACTTATGTTATGTTTCCTGCCCGCTTCAACAACGCAATAGTATGAATCAATATCTATGGCCTTTAGCAGTGCTTGGGTGTAATTTACAAGGGCTTTACAGTCTCCATAGTTTTGCTTATCCACATCATCGGCTAAAAAGGGCTGGTACCCGCCTATTCCTACTTGTACGCTTATATAATGCGTTTTACTCTGCACGTATTCATAAACTCTTTTGGCTTTTAACTTGGGGTCTGCAATATCTTTGGTAAGTTCTTTTATGTGCCATACTGTTTCTACCGGCACATTTTGCCTGTTCACCAAAAGCTTATCATTTATCCATTTGCCTAATTGCTGCCAATTGTTAAATGCCCCATCGTAACCATAATATTTAAAATGTTCAGGCGCAATTTTAACGCTGCTCATAAATGTTTCCTGATCAGGGCTGTAAGGTTCGTTTTTTAATGCCTTTATATTTTTAAGCTGCCAGCTATAAATTTTTTCGTTTTTTGCACTTGTAGATATTTCTGCTTTGCCTGCGAGATTTATTTCTTTATACCTGATGCTAAACGAAGGTGGACACACAAACGTAAACGAACTTTTTTCAACCGCAACGCCAGTCTCCGGGTTTGGTTGCCACTCCGGCAATTCTAATGTCTGGTTGATATGTACCTCATACTCATAAGCAATTGTATAAGGATACTGATTAACTTTTGGAATATAATACTTTACGCGTGCATCTTCAAACAGCGAAAAATCGTGCGCGGCGCTCTCGTCCTCGAAATCACTTTCCGAAAACTTTCCTATTTGTTTGCCAAACTCATCATATAAAATACCTTTTGCGTTCTTAATGCTGCGGCTTTTATCGTGCTCTATAAAGATCCTTCCATCGCCGTTCTTATTCAAAACGGTAATGGCTTCTTTAATGTGGTACACCACATCTTCCAGGTCTTTTACAGTTACGGTTTCCTCTTTGGTTCTTACAACAGAACTTGCGTAGGGCAGCAATTCTTTTGGGATTAGACTGGCATCATAACTTTGCTGCGCCTCGGCAAAAATGCCCGATAAAATAAAACTAAATAATAGTAGATAAACCCGCATTACAATTTCTTAAATATCATTTCTCCCTTTTCCGATTGAATTATCTTGTTATAAAGCTCTTTAAGATATGGATACTCTTCAGAACTGTAAATAGATTTATTGAACTGTATTACATGAGTAAATGTAAATGAATTATCGCCTGGCGAATAACTGGTTAAAAAACGTCCTCCACTATTAGGTAACGCTAAAGCAATGTCTGCCGGTGGTGCTTCAATAGTATATTTAGCAGGCAGGTGCATTGTCAGGGTAAAACGCTCGTCCGACGGCATACCCCAATCAACCGGGAATGAGCGGTCTGTAAGTTTGAACGGATTAGTGCTGATCTTATCTAACAGGTAAGGATTAAAAGTAAGCCTGTCTGCACTCATTTTGTTGTACAGATTCATCTCTATCTGATATGTTTCGGTAACAGGAAGATCCAGACTGTCTACATTTGCAATTTCAGCTTTTAGTATTTTAAGCTTGGGCATCCTTGACGATAGATTTTCAATATACTCATCTGTTGAATTAAACTTTTTTATTGCCAGCCTTTTTTTGTAAGCCTCGTAACCTATAGAATAATGTACAAGGGTGCCTTTTAATTTACCATCGTCCTGCAGGGTAACATCAAGCGAATACGTGTTTTTCTCTTTTTGTGGCAAGGCGGTAAGATCCATCCAATATGATGGCTTACTCAGGCTAAAAACGCGGCCTTTATCATTGAGACAAGTAAAAGGCAGCATCCCAAATGATAACATTGGGTCAGAAGCATCCATCAGATAGCTTTGCCCGGCTATATTCACTTTAGCAATAACATAATCAAAATCGCCTAAGCCAGGATATAAGGTATTCACCATTCCGTTATCCCTTGTAGATAATAAAACGGCTTCTGCGTCCAACCCTGCGGCTTCTAAAGCTGTAACCAATGTAAGATTTATGTCTGGTACGCTGCCGCTATGGTTATCAATGGCCTTACCAATACTCTCGCTGTATATGCCTCTAAACTCATTCCATTTAAATGATTTTTGAATATAAGCATATATGGCTTTTGCTTTATCAAGATCGTTTGCTTTTCCTGCAATTACCGGCGTTATCTTATCTTTTAGTAGGCTTTTTCGTTTCAACTGCCCTCCAAAATATTCCTGAGTGCGTAATTGGTAATCCAGGTCCTTCCAATCCTGCGCTACTCTTATCTTAGCGCCGTTATCGAAACTACTATAATCCATCAGCTCAAAGTTTATAGCTGACATGAAATTCTTTTTCGAGGTCATGTAATCTTCCTCCTCAAATGCAGGTATATCTTTCATGCCATAAACAATAAAAGAACAATCGCTTTTGGCACCATGGAAAGAAAAACATTCCCTTTCGAGCGTGGAAGTATTTTTAGTGAGTTTTAAATTGCCACGTATAGAGGCATTATAATTCCAGAAACCGGGGATGTGTACCTCGTATTCTGAATAAATTTTAGGTATATCGCTCTGAAACTTCCATGAGTGAAAATTTTGAAAATAGGGCGATTGGATACGATACTTATATTCAATTACGCAGCCATTACGTAATGCGGGCATAGCAAACTTGTATGTGCCCCAATGTTTGCTTTCTTTAACCGGGTAGATCTTCGTATTTTCAAGTTCGGCTTTTCTCATAAGGCCGTTATCGTCCAGGTAATAAGTTACACCTGCAATGTCATCAACTGTTTCGTAATCATCCGTATTGCTGTTGTTATAAACCGGTATTTCAACGGTGCCTTCGTCAAAAGCCTTGGCATCAAATATTTTGATCTTAACGTGATACTCGTAGATCAGCATAATCTTATCGTCTGCAACAACATCGATAGCGGAGCGACCGTATTCCTGCATAACAACAGCATGCGCGGCAGTATCTTTACTGTATTTTTTTAATTGAAGATCGGTAAGACTTGTTGCACCGAAAGGAAAATTTTGTGCATATAAAGTTTGAGTCAGGAAAAATAATGCAATAAGATTAAGTAAAATTTTTTTCATTGATTAAATAGCAATAAGGTTAAACAAATAAGCGTATAATCTTCTGTAAATTAAAATGGATTTTAAATTTTTAGTGCTGATTCTTTTTAAGACCTTTGCGGCCTTTACGGTTGTAAATTATAGCCGCTAATGAACTGAAAGTGATTTTAAACGCACTTTTAAGCTATTACAGATAAAACATCTAACAGATGAAATTGAATTTAAAACGCCCGCTGGCATTTTTTGATCTTGAAGCTACGGGAACCAATGTAGGTGCAGACCGCATTGTAGAAATATCTATTATAAAACTTCACCCGGATGGCAGTGAAGACGTAAAAACCTGGCGTGTTAACCCTGGTATGCCCATCCCGCTTGAATCATCGCTGGTACACGGTATATATGATGAACACATACAAAACGAACCTTACTTTAAAGAAATTGCAGCTTCAGTTGCCGAATTTATTGATATAAGTGACCTGGCAGGTTATAATTCGAATAAATTTGACATACCGATGCTGATGGAAGAGTTTTTACGTGCCGAGGTATTGTTTGATCTGGATAATCGTCATTTTGTAGATGTGCAAAATATCTTTCACCAGATGGAGCAGCGCACATTAAAGGCAGCTTACCAATTTTATTGTGATAAACAGATTATCAATGCGCACTCTGCCGAGGCTGATACACGTGCTACAATGGAGGTTTTGTTAGCCCAGATTGCCCGTTACGAGAACATGGAATGGGAAGATAAGAAGGGCAACCGTTCCGTTCCCGTTGTGAACGACGTGGAAGCTTTACATCATTTTACTAATTTAAGCCGCCCGGTTGATTTTGCCGGCCGTATGGTTTATAATGAAGAAGGGCAGGAAACTTTCAATTTTGGCAAGCATAAGGGAAAACCGGTTGAAGAAGTGTTGCGCATTGAGCCAAGCTATTATTCATGGATGATGAATGGCGATTTCCCGCTTTATACCAAACGCAAACTGGAGGCCATTTATAACCGGTGGAACGCTAAAAGAATTGCAGAAAGACAGCCGAAACCGGCAGCACAACAGAAACCGGCAGAATCAAATCCAACTGCTGGAGAAAATGCAACAGCAGACCCTAACGCAGTAAAAAAGGATTTTCAAAAACCATATCCTCCTAAAAACAACAACAATCAACAAAGGCCGAATAACAATAACAACAATAACGCTCCTTATAAAAAAAAGGATGCAGAGCCTGCAAAGCCGGTTGATGATGATATGCTTAAAATGCTGGCAAACAAGTTTAAGAAAAGCTAATACTTAAATATAAGCAATAAGTGAGGCCTTAAAAGTTATCTTTCAAAAAATCGATATTTCTTTTAAGGCCTTTTATTTTGGTTCTTTTTACTGCCGAATTTTTGAACACTTTTTGAAAAACATCGTCGGTGATTTCTTCCCAGTCTGCTTTTTTTAATCCGAGCAAATCGGAATGTGGCGTAAATGCAGGTTCCTGGTGCAGAACCGAAAATTTATTCCAGGGGCAAACATCCTGGCAAACATCGCAACCGAACATCCAGTTGTCCATTTTGCCTTTAAACTCTTGCGGTAGCTCATTTTTAAGCTCAATGGTTAAATAGGAGATGCAGCGGCTGCCATCTACCACATACGGCGCAACAATGGCCTCTGTAGGGCAGGCATCAATGCAGTTGGTGCAGGTGCCGCAGTGGTTAGTGGTTGGGGCAATATCATATTCTAAGTCAATATCTACAATCAACTCTGCCAGGAAAAAGAACGACCCCGTTTTTTTATTCAATAAGTTTGAGTTTTTGCCTATCCAGCCCAATCCTGCTTTTCTTGCCCAGGCCTTGTCAAGCACCGGCGCAGAATCTACAAACGCCCTGCCGCCAACTTCGCCAATTTGCTCGTTTATAAGCTGCAGCAGCTGTTTAAGCTTTTCCTTTATCACAAAGTGATAGTCTTCGCCAAAAGCATATTTTGAAATTTTTGGGCCCGACAGATCATCCTGTTTTTGATCTGTATAATAATTGAGCGCCAGGGAAATTACCGATTTTGCGCCATCTACCAGTAAACGCGGATCGAGCCTTTTATCAAAATGATTTTCCATGTATTGCATTTCGCCATGCATGTTATTTTTTAACCAGTTTTCAAGGCGCGGGGCATCTTCTTCTAAAAAGCCGGCTTTTGATATGCCACAAAACATAAAGCCGAGGTTTTTAGCCTCCGTTTTAATCATTGCACTATAAACCGACCTGTTTTGTAGCATTTTGCAAATATATCATAAATAAAAACGACAAGGATAAAGCTCTTTTATTCTTAAAATTAATCAATACGATAAAAAATTGCCTTAATTGGTTGGTATTTTAATGTGTGGTGCAATTGTTGCTTCATTTTTATATAATATAATTTATATGCTAAGGCTAATTAACGATTTACCACCGCAGGTAATTGGTTTACACGCTTTTGCAAATGTTACTGAAGAAGAATATGAGAGTGCACTTAAGCAACAAATTGAATCACTTTTAAACAGACATAGAAAAATCAATTTTGTACTTGTGCTTGAGACCGATATTAAAAATTTTGCGTCGGGAGCCTGGTGCGGAAACAAGAAGATCGGTTTAAAATATTTTTTCAAGTGGAATAAGGTAGCCATAGTAACAGATCAAAAGAGTGTACCCGGTTACAGCGATCTATTTAAGTACATTATACCCGGGAAATTTATGAATTTTCCATTAGACAACTTGGATCAGGCAATAAGATGGGTTTCGGGAAAATAGCTTAAGTATATCACATAAAAAACCATAAAAGATGAAAACCACAGAGAAAGAAAAAACAGAAAGTCTTGACAAAGGCAAACAGCCTACCGTTCAAAATAAGGCAGATGACAAAAGGGTAAAAACGGTTGTACCTGATAATGATAACGGAAAGCCAGGCCCTTCAACAGAAAAAGCTTCTAAAAAGAGTTAATAAAGCAGCAATGCTTCCCGATAAACCTTATCTGATAAACTAACTTATTTTTAACTTAAAGATACAATTATGCTTCGTTTCATTGAAGATTTGCCCGACCATGTAGTTGGCATACATGCCGTTGGTACAGTAGAAAAAGATGATTATGAAAAAGTGTTGATTCCCCGTTTAGATGAATTGGTGAAAAGACAAGGCGAAATAAATTATCTGCTGGTATTAGAAACCAATGTTTCTAATTTTTCAGCAGGATCATGGTGGGGCGATTTTAAATTGGGTTTAAAACATTTTACTAAATGGAATAAAATTGCAGTGGTGTCAGACCAGAAAGGCGTAGAATGGTTCAGTGATGCATTCAGGTTTTTTATACCCGGCAAATCAAAGGGCTTTCCACTTTCAGCGCTGAATGAGGCTGTAGATTGGATCTCCCAAAAGGATAACGATGATGCGGGTAAGGAAGATACACAAAAAGCATCTCCAGCCACGTTATCGAATGACAATAATGAGCTGGAACCGGAATTAGAAAACTCATCTAATAAAGGTCAGGGCCCATCAGGCGAAAATTTATAAGGATAAGTATTAACAGAAAAGCCTTCTTTGAAAGATCAAGGAAGGCTTTTCTGTATTTTGTAGTCAGCTAATTAAAAACTATGTCTTAAGCTGTTGCTAAATGTTTTAGTTGTCCAGTAGCCACTATCCAAAATCCTGCGAACGGTAAGTAAAGGTTCGTTAGGGTCTCTTTTATCAGCTAATTGAAATGCCATTTTAAAATGCTTTTTAATCTCTGGGAGGTCATAAGGCTTCCATACTCCAAAAGGATATGCAAAGTAGTTTATTTTCTTGCCGGTAATTTCTTCCAGTTTTTGTGTTGGTTTCTCAATTTGCACTATCCAATCATCTTTTTTAGGATTCGGGTCGTGTTTATACCTGTCAACACGGTGATGATCCCAGGTATGGCTTTCTATTACATTGCCTTCATCAGATAATTGTTTTACCTGCTCTTTGCTCATGTAATGCGGGCGACCAAGCGATACGGTCATAATAAAATAAACGCCTTTAAAGCCATACTTCTTTAACTCAGGCCGAGCAATTTCAAACTGATCCAAATCGGTATCATCAAAGGTAAGCATGATGGGCTTACTTGGCAATGCAGTGCCTTTAGTTAAATAATCGTATAACTGATCTGGTAATATGGTATGATAACCGCTGTCTGCAAGCATTTTGATATGTGCCTTAAAAGCTTCAACCGGAATAATATAGTCCTTCGCAGATTTAGAGTCCTTAGGTCTCCAATCACGGATCTGGTGATAACAAACGATAGGAACTTGTTTACGGGCTAAAATAGCAGCGCTGTTTGATTGCGCAGACGAAGTGAAACCCAGCAAAAACAAAGCCGAGAAGGATAGAAGCTGTTTTAACATAATAAAAGCTGTTTTTTCAAAATTTGATGCGCGCAAAAATAGGATAATTTTTGTTTTAGTTAAATTTTGTTGTCAACAGTTGCTTTGATTTATACTTGCCAATTACAGTATAATCCGCTTACCTTCTTTAATTGAGCGTTTTGCAGCATCCAGTATTTCAATCACTATCATGTTATACTTTAACGATGACCTGTCGTCTTCTCCTGTAATGGCTTTTTGCAAAACGGCATTGTAATAAGTTACCGGGTCGTCATTAGGAGCGGTTAGCGGTTGTACATCTATCACGCTTTTTCTGTTCTCGCGCATCCTTACCGATAAATTTTTAGCATCAAAAGCATGTAGATAACCGGTTTCGCCAAATACTTCCATGTCCTTTATAGAAAAGGGCCAGCTCCAGGAAGCCTCTATCTGCCCGGTTGCGGATGGATACTCTATCATTATAGTGGCATCATCTTCCACTTTCGGATATACACTTGGTTTATAATGCTTGGCAATTGCTGTCACCGCTATCGGTTTTTGCCCGTGCATTAACCAGGTCATCAAATCTGCGCCGTAGCAGCCAAAATCATTCAAGGCACCTGCACCATTCAAAACCGGGTCGGTAAGCCAACTTAAAAATTCAGGGCTGCAGCCAATTTCTTTAGGGCCCTGATGGCCGTCATGTACTACCATTCGCCGTATAGCGCCAATGCTGTCTTTGTTAACAATATCATAAATACTTTGAAAGGATGGGTACCAGGTTGTCTCATAGTTAGTAAGGACTTTGATATGATATTGGTTGGCCAACTGTTCTATTCTCTTAGCTTGTACCAATGTAGCAGCAAGCGGTTTTTCAACCATTACCGGTACGCCAAGCGGCGCACAAACTTCTACCACATCTACATGATGTCCAACTGCATTATAACCAAGTACAATCTGCGGATGGCGCTTTAAAACCATCGTTTTAAGATCGTCGAAAAAAACAGAATCGGGTAAATGAAACTGTTTGCCGAATTTTTCACGCAGGTGGGCATTCGGCTCCGCAATGCCTACAATGTTCACGCGGCCTTTTTTATAATCATTTAAAATGTTATAAATATGATCGTGGTTTAAGCCGGCAACGCCAACCCTGAAATTTGTTTGGCCATTGGCAGCTGCAACACCGCCTAAAAGCAAAACTGCAACAGAGAAGACTCTGTTGCAGTTTTTAATGAAGTTGTTTAATTTATTTTTCATTTGATAATGAGTATGGAACATCGTCGTTTTTAATGCCGCGTTGTTTATTGGGTTGTGCCGACATGTTATAGTTTAAAACAGCACCCTGCAATAAAGAAGTATGGCTTAACCAGTTAAGATCATATACTTTACCGTTAACTGTCATACTATTTACATAGATATTGTTTTCGCTGTTATTCGGAGCATTTATAACAACCTTTTTACCATTTTCTAAATTTACCGTTAGTTTTTTGAAAAGTGGAGCCCCCAATACATACTGGCCGCTTACCGGGCAAACCGGGTAAAAGCCCATTGCCGAAAATACATACCATGCAGAGGTTTGGCCATTGTCTTCATCACCACAGTAGCCGTCTGGTGTCGCCATGTAAAGTTTGTTCATTACGTCGCGTACATGATATTGCGTTTTCCATGGCTCGCCTGCATAGCCGTAAAGGTAAATCATATGCTGTATAGGCTGGTTACCGTGCGCATACTGACCCATATTTACAATCTGCATCTCGCGTATTTCGTGGATCACTTCGCCGTAGTAGCTGTCATCAAAAATAGGAGGCAGGGTAAATACAGAATCCAATTTAGCGGTAAATTTCTTTTTGCCCCCCATCAGATCAATTAAACCCTGTACATCATGAAATACACCCCAGCTGTAATGCCAGCTGTTACCTTCGGTAAAGGCATCGCCCCATTTAAACGGGTTAAAAGGTGTTTCAAAAGAGCCGTCTTTGTTTTTACCGCGCATTAAACCGGTTTGCGGATCGAAAAGATTTCGGTAATTAAGACTTCTTTTTTTGAAGATGCCGATCTCAGATTCTGGCTTGCCTAATGCCTGGCCAAGTTTATAGATCGAAAAGTCGTCATAAGCGTATTCGAGCGTACGAGCTGCGTTTTCAGAGATCTTAACGTCATAGGGTACGTAGCCCAATTTGTTGTAATATTCAACACCTGTACGGCCTGTACCTTCGGGGCCTTCGTTATTGGCGCCATGTACCAGCGCTTTATAAAGTTCTTCAATATCATAACCGCGGCTGCCTTTTAAGTAAGCTTCGGAAACGATAGAGGCAGAGTTGTTACCGATCATAACGTTCGCATAACCCGGGCTTGACCACTCTGGCAACCAACCACCTTCTTTATAGTCATTAATAAGGCCTTCCTGCATTTCTTTGTTAATGCTTGGGTAAATCAGGTTAAGGAATGGATATAAAGCCCTAAAGGTATCCCAAAAGCCTGTACCGCCAAACATGTAGCCCGGTTTCACAGTGCCTGTATACGGGCTGTAATGAATGATCTTGTTGTTGCCATCTACTTCATACAGTTTATTAGGGAAAAACAGCATGCGGTAAAGGCATGAATAGAATGTGCGTAACTGATCAACAGATCCGCCTTCTACAACAAGGTGATTAAGCGTTTTATTCCAAACTTCTTTAGCTTTTTCCTCGGTAGTATTAAAGTTGTCGGTGCCTTGCTCGCGTTTCAGGTTTAAATCAGCCTGTTCAACGCTTACAAAAGAAGAAGCAACTCTTAAATGTACTTTTTCACCTTCGCTTGTTTTGAAGCCGATCACTGCCTGCGAATGCTTTGCATGCAATTCAAGGGAATCTGTAATGGTGGTGTCATTGAAAGTTTTTGCGTAAGCTATCGGCTTGTCAACATAAATTACAAAGTAGTTTTTAAAATTCTTTGTACTTCTTGCTGCGTGCCTGGTGGTATAACCGATAATCTTGTTTTCGCCGGGAATGATCTTGATATAAGAGCTCCTGTCATAAGCATCCACTAAGATAAATGAACTATCGGTTTTAGGGTAAGTGAACCTGAATTGTGCTGTACGTTCTGTAGGCGCAATTTCAGTAGTAACGTTATGGTCGGCAAGAAAAACGCTGTAATAGTATGGTTTTGCTATTTCTGCTTTGTGTGAGAACCAGCTTGCCCTTGCGGTTTGCGAAACTTTTAAGTGACCGGTTATCGGCATAATGGCAAATTCGCCGTAGTCATTCATCCATGGCGAAGGCTGGTGCGTTTGCTTAAAACCATTTATTTTATGCGCATCGTAAGTGTATTGCCAGCCGTCGCCCATTTTTCCGGTTTGCGGCGTCCAGAAATTCATACCCCATGGAAGCGCTATGGCAGGGTAAGTGTTTCCGTTTGAAAGATCATATTTAGAATCCGTCCCCATCAGTGGGTTTATGTAATCGACAAGCGAAACGGGTTGTGCAGTCTGCGCCGTCGATAGCAATGGAACAAACAAGGAAAGAAGGAAGAATAATTTTTTCATCAATAATAAATCTAAGTGGTAAATATAAAAGACCGGATTTATAACCCGGTCTTTTATAGTAACAATTTTACCAATTAGTTCAATAAAACTGTATTATGCTGCAAAGTTTATTCTTTTAAAGAGTTTTTGTTAAAATAATGATGGCAATTCGCCGGGTTTAATTTTTCCGAGATGCCTATAGGCGTTCTCTGTAGCTTCACGCCCGCGCGAGGTGCGCATCAGAAAACCTTCCTGGATTAAAAAAGGTTCGTAAACTTCTTCAATCGTTCCTTCGTCTTCACCAACGGCTGTTGCAATGGTTTTTAAACCCACCGGGCCGCCTTTAAATTTATCTATAATGGTAGTGAGGATCTTGTTATCCATTTCGTCTAACCCGTGCTCGTCAACATTTAAGGCATTCAACGCATATTTTGCAATGTCGGTATCAATGCTGCCGTTGCCTTTTATTTGGGCAAAATCGCGAGTGCGCCTTAACAAAGCGTTGGCAATACGCGGGGTACCACGGCTGCGCCTTGCTATTTCATAAGCTCCTTCATCGCTAATAGGTGTTTTTAAAATAGAGGCTGATCTTAACAAAATGGTTGTTAAAAGTTTGGCGTCGTAATATTCAAGCCGTGCATTTATCCCAAACCTCGCTCGCAGGGGGGCGGTAAGCAGGCCAGAACGGGTAGTAGCCCCAACCAATGTAAATGGATTAAGGGAAATTTGTACCGAACGTGCATTTGGCCCGCTCTCCAGCATAATGTCGATCTTAAAATCCTCCATAGCCGAGTACAAATACTCCTCTACTAACGGGCTTAAACGGTGTATTTCGTCGATGAATAAGATGTCGCCCGTTTCAAGGTTAGTCAATAAACCGGCAAGGTCGCCTGGCTTATCCAGTACAGGGCCAGAGGTAATTTTAATACCTACACCCATTTCGTTGGCGATAATATGCGACAGGGTGGTTTTACCCAATCCCGGTGGGCCATGCAATAGCACATGATCCAATGCTTCGCCACGCTGACGGGCTGCAAGTACAAAAACCTTTAAATTGTCGAGTATTTTGTGCTGACCGGTAAAATCTTCAAATGCCTGCGGGCGTAAAACCTTCTCAATATCACGCTCTGCCGGCGAGAGACGTTCTCGTTCGGGATCAAGATTTTCGTTCATGCGTTGTTATTTTGGAACTTTCATTTCGGTTCAGTATTCCTTATGCCCACCCTTAAATTTAATTATCGAATTGAGCATCCAATTTAAATTCCGAAACCGAACATCCGAAATTCTAAATCAACCTCACCCTTCCGGATATTTTCTGAAGATACTGTTAATCTTCATCTGTATCACACCAAAAAAAGCTTCTCTGAAAATTCGGGTAGACATTTTTGATTCACCGAGTGTTCTGTCGGTAAATATAATCGGCACTTCAACCAGGTTAAAACCATGTTTAATGCTGGTGTATTTCATTTCAATCTGAAAAGCGTAACCTACAAATTTTATTTTATCAAGCTGTATGGTTTCTAAAACCTTTCGTTTATAACACATAAAGCCGGCTGTAGCGTCTGATATTTTAAGGCTGGTAATAAAGCGTACATATACGGATGCAAAATAGCTCATTAACACTCGGCTCATTGGCCAGTTTACCACATTAACACCTGTGCTATAACGTGAACCGATGGCGGCATCTGCACCTGCTACACAAGCCTCCCGTAATCTTAATAAATCATCGGGATTGTGTGAGAAATCGGCATCCATTTCAAAAACGTAATCGTATTGCCTGTTTATTGCCCACTTAAACCCATGAATATAAGCAGTACCTAAACCTTGTTTACCTGCGCGTTCTTCAATAAAAAGGCGTTCGGGATATTCGCCCATCAGGCGCTTTACAATGTTTTGCGTACCATCCGGCGACCCATCATCAATAATGAGCAAATGAAAATCGAGTGGTAAAGAAAGCACTTTGCGCACCATGCGCTCAATGTTTTCTTTCTCGTTGTAAGTTGGGATAATTACTATGCTATCAGGCACGAATAAAATTTATAAAATGCGCGCAAATTTATTGATTTAAATAATCAATAAAAATTGTTTAAACCAATAATAAGAAATAACCTTATGGCTTACAAATCCTTTGTGTTTGAGTATATTTCGTTATCGATAACCGGGTCTGTAATATAATTACGCTCTTTCATACGAGGCGAAACAATCAAAAACACGATAATAAACACGCCGATAAACGCCACAAAAAACCATTCATAATTAGCACCTTTTAGGTTACGGGCCCACCAGCCGCCATCTTCAATAAGGCCGTTAACTAATGCAGTTATCAGGTTACCAAATGATACTACGAGGAACCAGATACCAGTCATGGTGCTTTTCATAGATTTTGGCGAATGCGTATAAGCATATTCTAAGCCGGTAATGGATACCAATACCTCAGCAGCAGATAAGATCATGAACGCTAATACCTGCCACCATATACTTGGGCTTGCGCCGTGCTCAATATTGTTGTGAATGATGCCAATCACAACAAAAGAAAATGCAGTAAGGACTAAGCCAGTACCTAACCTGCGCAGTGGGGTGGTTTTTAGCCCAAGTTTATCAAACCATGGGTAAATACCATAATTAAATACAGGGATGAAAATTAACAAAAATACCGTGTTAACAGTTGATAATGAGCCTGGTTCAATTATAAAAGAAGTAAAACCAAGGTTAATATGCCGATCCATTTTTTCGGCATATAAAGTCCATTCAGATAAACACTGATCCCAAACAGCCCAAAAAGCGAGTGCGAAAAAGAAAACGGCTATCACGCGGTAAACCGCTTTTACACCTTCCACGCGTTCAGGGTCGTATGAAACTTTGGCTATGTCAAGTAAAGATTCACCCGGTTTACGTTCACTCATGTGCGTTAAGGCATACCAGGTTATAAACACAAGGTTATTACGGTTAACGCCCTGCGGGGGAACTTTTACATATAACTTTCTGCCCGAAAAAAATGTTATAGTAGCAATGGCCATCAATATACCCGGAACACCAAATGCCAGTTTTGAGCCATAGTATTTGTAAATCAATGGAATAGCAACGGTTGACAACATGGAACCGGCATTGATGCTGAAATAGAACCAGCCGTAAATTTTTGAAAGCAGATCCTGGTTAGAGGCATCGAACTGGTCGCCCACATTGGCAGACACGCACGATTTAATACCGCCGGCACCGATAGCCACTACCAGCAAGCCAAATTCAAACCCGCTAAGGCTGCCATCAAACATGGAAAGTAAGATGTGCCCAACGCAATAAACCATTGATACGTACAAAATGAGTTTGTATTTACCGGTAAACCAATCTGCTATCATACCGCCTACGAAAGGAAGGGCATAGGCAACCATCACAAAAAGGTGGTGTAATTTATTAGCATGTGCATCTGCCTGCTGCGACAAAGCAACGCTGCCCTTAGGATTAAAGAACTGGTTTACGAGGAAAAGTGTAAGGATGGAACGCATTCCGTAAAAACTGAAACGTTCGGCTGCTTCATTTCCAATTATATATGGGACACTTTTGGGGAATCTGCTTTTCGGTGCGATCACTGCGAATGGTGTTTCTTGCATTATCAAAATAAAAATTTGCTAAAAGTAATATAATTCTTTCAAATCAGAATTTAATAGCGATAGGCTTCATTTATATGTTTTACTTATTTGGTTATAAGTAATTTATATTAGTAAAAATGTTGTGAAAAAAAAATGGTGTCTTATTGATTAGCTTGCTTTGCGGCCTGGTGATCCATTTGTGCTTGTTTTTTTGGGTCAGCAAGCTGATCATCACGCCCCTCCGGGACGTTTCTCATATCCAGATTTTCAACAAAGGTCCATTTGCCATTTTTTAAGCGGTAACCATCGTAGCTCAGATCAGGTCCGTAAGTTTCCGGCTGGCTTTTTAGTTTTGGATTTGGCGGCGAGAGATGATCGAAAACAATTAAATTTAATTCGGGTACATACCTCAGCAGCATGGAGGTTTGCCTGGTATATTCAAAAATCACTCTTTTACGGATTTTTCCGTTTCCATCAAATACGGGCGCTCCTAAAACCGGTGTGCCATTGTTAAATGAAAGCACATCGATCACTTTTTTTGTCGATTTATCGGTAAAACCTTTCCAGCCGAGTAAAACATAATAAAGCTTAGGCGAGTAAACCGGGATGATTTTATAATACTGCGCGCCGTACCATTTGTGATTATCGGTTACGGAGTCTTCCGGGTTTTTAGAGAAAGGAGAATAATCGGCCAAAGGAAACAATTGTAAAGGGCCGCCACTGTTAAGCTGAATGGCGCCATAAAAACGGTAGCTGCCATCCTTGTAAAGTATATGCCAGCTAAGTATACGAAAACGGTTATCGGGCGAGTTGGTTATCGTAACGGCCTTAACGGAATCGAAAGGGTATAGAAAAGAGTTATTAACCCTCAGGGCCTTAACAAGCGTTTTTGTAAATTCTGTATTAGCATTAATGCGTTCCAGTTCATTTTCATCATTTATAAGCCTTTTTCCCAATACGGTCAGGCTGTCTTCATAAGCCTGCAGCAGCTTAATGCCGCCATCTTCTGCACGCTGTGCAAAAATTGCCTTTGGTATAATAACTGCCAGTAAAAGATAAAAAATAACGGTACGTTTCATTATTCTAAATTAACGAAGATTTTAGAAAACCATTGCGTTTGCTTTAACGCATAAACAAATTTGAATTTGCAGGCGAACAAAAGTATAAAATTGCCGCTTTGCTAACAGGTAACAAACCGATTATAACGGTGAAATAAAGCTTATAACGGAAACTTATATTAATTTTGAACGATTAATTTATAAATGGCAAAATTATCTTCGACACGCCAAAAGGCTATACTGCGAAAATATTCCCGTAATTTAAAGTTTTTAATGATGCTGGTTAGCGTAAGCATAATTGTTTTTACGCTTCCCAAACAGGCGAAATTTAGTTACGATATTGAAAAAGGAAGGATCTGGAATCAGCGCGACCTTATTTCACCCTATAATTTTGCGATTTTAAAAACCCCGCAGGAAATTGAAAGCGACCAGAAAAGCGCCCTTGCAAGTATAACTCCCGTTTATCAGTTAAACGATGAAGTAAGCGAACAGGAGGTTGACGGCTTTAAAAGTGACCTGGATATTAAATGGCACAATGCAGGTTTCTCTGACCGACAAAAAAAACGTTATGTTGATGAAGGCAGCAACCTGTTATCAGACATTTACAAAAGGAGGATGCTTAACCTTAACCCGAAATATCAGCAGAATACGGAAAATTATCCTATTACCATCCTGAACAAGAATGTTGCAACTGATGAAAATACCGCCGATCTTTTAAACCGCGAACGTGCCATTGCTTATTTTGATAAAGTATTGGCTGGCCGCAAAGACCTTGACAAGGCATTTTTAATAGACCTGCTGAGTAATCACCTGCTGCCTAATTTGAGTTATGATAACAAGCTTACTTCCAGGCTGGAGCGTGAAGTGGTTGAAAACCTTTCTACTACCAGGGGAATGGTTCAAAAGGGTGAGATTATTATTTCAAAAGGTTCTGTTGTTAGCGACGAAGTTTACCAGAAACTGCAATCATTTAAAAAAGCCTTTGAGGATAATGCCCGTATCAATGGCGACCGCAGGCTGGTATTGTTAGGTCAATTTTTATTGGTAGGAATTGCCGTTACTTTGCTCATGGTATTTTTATACCTTTTCCGTAAGGATATATATTACGATAACCGCCTGGTAAGCCTTATTTTGCTGGTAATAACTGCTATGCTTGGTACATTATCGCTGGCTATCAAATTGCAGCTTCCAAATCTGTATTATATACCGTATTGTATCGTGCCACTTATTATCAGGATCTTGTTCGATACGCGCCTTGCGCTGAACATCCACCTGCTGGTGGTTTTAATAGCAGGTTTTTTTGTACCTAACAGCTTTGAATTTGCTTACTTTGAGATCACCGCAGGTATGGTGTCTATTTACAGCATTAAAAACCTGGTACGCCGCGAGCAATTTCTCATATCGGCCCTGATAATTACCTTCACTTATTTCGTAGCATTTTTAGGGATTTCGTTTATCCGCGAGGGTAGCTTTTCCAGTATCGACTGGATTGACTTTATGCCTTTCGTGGTGAGTGTATTGCTTACCCTGCTTGCTTACCCGCTTATCTATATCTTTGAAAAGATATTCGAGCTTACTTCAGATATAACGTTAATAGAACTTACTAATACCAATGCCCCTTTACTGCGCGAAATGGCCTTTACGGCGCCAGGTACTTTTCAGCACTCATTGCAGGTAGCCAACCTTGCAGAAAACGCAATTTACTCCATAGGGGGGAACGCCTTACTGGTTAGGGCAGGTGCCTTATACCACGATATAGGAAAAATGGAAAACCCACTTTTCTTTATCGAAAACCAAAGCTCGGGCTTTAATCCGCATGATAAGCTCTCTTACCAGGAAAGCGCGCAGATTATCATCGGCCATGTAAGTAAGGGTATTGAAATGGCGCGTAAGGCAAACCTGCCCGACATTGTTATAGATTTTATCCGTACCCATCATGGGGATACCAGGGTAGACTATTTTTACCAGTCGTATTTAAAAAATTACCCCGAAAAGTTTGTTGACGAGCATACTTTCAGATACCCGGGTCCGGTGCCGTTTTCAAAAGAAGGCGGTGTTTTGATGCTTGCCGACTCGGTTGAGGCTGCTTCGCGATCTCTGAAAGAACCTGATGAAGCTTCCATTAGCCACCTTGTTGATAAAATTGTAAAATACAAACTGGATCAAAACCAGTTGAAAGACAGTAATATAACTTTAAAGGACATAGAAACCATTAAAACCATTTTTAAAAGGATGCTGATGAGCATTTATCACGTGCGAATAGATTATTAGGAATTAGAACTTTTTTTTTGGTGGGTTAACTGTTTTACTATATTTGCAGTCCCGAAAAAAACGGAATATTAAGAAAACAACACGTTGGGGAAACATAAAAGGAGAGATGCCTGAGAGGCCGAAAGGAACAGTTTGCTAAACTGTCGTACTGGAAACGGTACCGAGGGTTCGAATCCCTCTCTCTCCGCAAAAATCAAAAAGCCTGCAGACAATTAATCTGTAGGCTTTTTTGTTGAATTGAAATTATGTATGCTTCGCTCGTCATAAACTTCACCTTTTATCCATTAACAACAAACCATTTCTCGAGCGCATCATTAAGTTCATCCATATCTATACTATTATCAGCAGCCCAGGCAACAAACCCATCCGGACGGATCAGCAATGCTCTTAATCCTAAATTTTCCTTTACGGGGCCAGCAACATAGTTTAAAGAGATCTTGTATTGATTTGCAATTGCGTTTATAGTAGTATTGGCATCAAAGTCGAGCATAACTCCTTTGCCATCGTGCATTAATTCGCCAAGTTTTATACCGTTTTCAAATTCAAAATTCGGAACGCTGTGGCCAGCAAGCGGATGGCCATTATCAAGATCATATCGCAAATTAACGTCCCAAACTCTTCCCGCAAAACAGGTGGCACCATCTGGCGTGTTTATCAGGTCGCGCATAATTGCATGCAAGGCACGCGCATCAGGATCGGGTTTCATAATGGCTGCCTGCGCACGAGACCAATCCAGTACTTGCAGACCAACAGGGTAGCGCTCTGCATGGTAACTATCTAACAAATCCTTAGGTGCTTTATTTTGAATGCTTGCGGCCAGTTTCCAGCCAAGGTTCATCGCATCGCCTAAACCCAAGTTAAGGCCCTGCCCGCCCAATGGGGCATGTATGTGCGCGGCATCGCCAGCAAGAAATACACGCCCGTTTCTATAGGCTGTAGCCTGCCTGGCGCGATCCGTCCAGGTAGTAGCGATATGCAAGGCTGTAAGCGTTACATCGGTACCGGAAATGCGGCGTAAAACATCCTGCACATGTCCAATGGTAATTGGCTTGCCCGAGCCATGAAAAGCGCCGCCATCAAAATCCTGTAAGGCAAAATAGCCGGGCTGCGATTGAATATACATACCTCTTTCGGTAACATTACGGCCAGGTTTCAGTTTTTTAGCATCAGCAATATCCGCCTTTACTGAATAACCCGTAAATTCAGGCTCTGTACCAGCAAACTCAAAACCGCCTGCCTTTCTTATCACACTGCGGGCACCATCGCAGCCTACTAACCATTTACCCTTAAAAGATTGATCACCGGCATATACTGTTACCTTGCTATCGGTTTGGTCAAAGCCTGAAGCTGGAGAGCCATGCTTTATTTCAACGCCTAAAGCCAATGCACGGCGTATCAGCACGGTTTCCAGTTCTGCAATTTCAGAGATCAAGCTGGTTTCGGTAGAACCAGGTAAACGATATTTCCATTGTGAAGCATCTATATCACCCTCATGAAAGGGAATGCCTGCAAAATGTCCCACCTGCCGGCGTGAACCCTCCACAGCGTTTTGATGCGGATTTTTAAGCCGCTTATGTATCTCCAATTCTCGCAGCAGGCCCCGGCGGTAAAGTGCTTCAATTGTAGGGGTGGAGAGGCCGCGAATGCCAAAAGGCATTTGCTTTAACGGCGAGTGTTGATCTATGGATTTTTCAAGGATTAAAACTGAGCATTTGGCAAGGGCGAGTTCGCAGGCGAGAAACAGACCTACAGGCCCGGCGCCCGATATAACCACGTCGTAAACAATATTGTCTTGAGTTAATATATTGTTTTCAAAAGTTGTTTTCATATCTATTAATTGAAATACAAACTTCTGACGAATGGCATACTTAGGATTGTAAAAACGCGACAAAGTTTTCAGTCGCGATAAGTTTCTCTTTCTTTATTTTTCGAGCAAAAGCAGCAGGAGTAAGGCCGCTATAACGCTTAAATTCTTTGCTAAGATGAGACTGATCTGTGTAACCAAACTCGTGTGCCAATGCGGATATACTGGATGCAGGATTTATCCATAATTGATTTCTAACCTGTTCAAAACGGATGAGCCCGGATACATCTTTAACGCTATGGCCGGATGATTGCCTGAACTTTCTTTCAAGCGTACGTACGGTGGCATGTGCCGCCTCAGCAACTTCACTTACCGGTAAAGTACCGTTTGTTTTACGCATTGCAAGCCCGGCTTTAGAAAGCGTATTGTCTACCGAAAGCTGTGAATGTTCAGTCAGGAAAAAATCTGATAATAATTTAACGGCGCTATCGATATTTTTATTTTCAATACAAGTATTTAAAGGTGATTGGAGCATGGCAATGGGATGTTTAAATACCCGTACCTGATCTTTGCCAGATGGCAGACCAAGAAGATCAAATACTGCCCAGGGGTAACATCTTATCGCAATCACCTCTAAAGGCCCTTCTGCATGAAATATAGCCGGTTGATTAAGTAATCCCATTAAAAATGGAGACGGCAGGGGCTGTAAGCCTGTTTGGCTTTGAATGCTGATTACGGTTCCGAAATAAAATATTATCTCTGCGTATCCATCTGGGGTGACATCAAAATCAGATTGTATTTCTTCGGCAGCACGTTTGTTATACCAAAAGCACTTTATCATTTCCCGCAGATTTTCGGGAGGTGCAAATTCCTGGTGCAGCATTTTTAAAAAATATATCTCTCCGTCTTGTTTTCTTAAAGCATGGCAGAGAGATAAACAATTTCTTTATTTTTTATCAGGGTGATACAGCTGGTTTTTGAAAACGATAAGCCCAAAATTTGCCGTCTTTAATTTCTTATCCAATTCCGGAGTTATTGGGCCCGGGCTTTGCGCAAAATTCGCTGCAATAATGTCCATATCGCCATCGCCGTCTATATCGGCTTTTTCTAAGGTTAAAGATTTTACCGGAATATCGCTTTTTTGAATATATGACTTAAACTTAAAGTTGTTTTGATCTACATTTTCAAGATAAACGAACGATTCATCAAGTAACTTACCAAAGTTTGGAAAGAATGATGTTGCCGCAAAATCTATGTCGCCATCCTTGTCAAAATCTTCTGCTAAAACTTTGGTAACGCCATAAATAGGGTAAAAGAATTTCTCTTTAAAAACATCGTTACCTGTATTGATATTAAGGCGGATGCCATGGTAGGCCTTAAGAATGTTAGAGTAGTCGGCATTATCGCCATGAACGGTAACAATATCAGTTAAGCCATCGTGGTTGTAATCAACCAAAACCATGTCTGTAGTGCCATAATTTGGAGGGAAACGAAGTACTCTCTTAGCCTTGAATTTCAGATTATCCTTCTGGTAAAAGATCCAAACGCTTTCATCGCCTTGCGAAAACATGGCTACAATATCTTTCTTACCATCACCATCCATATCCTTTACATAACATTTAATAGCACCCGCAAGTGGTAATAAAACCTGTTCTTCGTATTTGCCTTTTTTATCTTTTTTATAAAGCGACAGTCCCCCAATTTTATTCCCGAAATTACATACTACCACTTCAGGTACACCATCGTTATTTAAGTCCTCAATTTCGGCATGCACCGGCCTGTGAAGCGGCCCTATTAATGACGTTACTGATGTATCATTATATTTTGCATAATTACCAAGGCTCAGTTCGGTAGGATAAAGTTTCCCGATCTCGGTAAAGTAAGTGTCGCCTTTGTAGAAATTGAAATCAACAACGGCACTTTGCGTTTTAATGGTTTTTGTTACCCCTTTATTGTAATTCCACTCGTAAACTTTATTAAAGATGCTGCTTACCCACAAGGTTTTGGTAGCGTCGTTATATTCAATACCGGTTATTAACGATGGTTTAGCGGTATCGATCTGCACATCTTCCCTTACAAATTGTTTTAACTCGCTGTTACGGGTTAGGCGGCTTTCATCCAACTGTACGCTATCCGGCGCGTTCGAAATTACATAATTAGTTAGCTGGCTCCATTCGTCGTTGTTTAATACGGGCTGATCTGGAATGATATTGTTTTGTTTAACAATGGCCCGTTCTTCTTCAGATAAACCTCGCAGCGGGTCGTAATTTGGATAAATGATACCCATTCGGGCGGCCATTACGGGCAGCACATGGTTTCTCCAAACCTCTTTGGTTAAACTTGCAGGCTCCGGCAGCATGTGGCAGGTAGCGCAATAAGTGGTAAACAGCAACTTACCCTGATCGGCCCTAACTTTCGCAGGCTTTTTTATTGTAAAAGAGTTGAGGCTGATAACAGCCGTCGTGACAAAAACAGCTACGAAAATTACGGGTCTGATCTTCATTTATTGGGGTTTATTTAATTATTAACTAAAGAATGTGGTCTGTCTGCCGGTGCGGTACCGAAATTTCCTGGTTTGTTCGTCATGGTGATTACCAGCTCGCCGCCTTCGGTAATAGCCTTGTGAGATATAAAGTCATGTGTATAATTTTTGCCGTTCAGCATTATTGTACTGATGTATTTATTCGCATCGCTATTGTTTTTAACCACTATGTGAAAGCGTTTTCCGTCTGGCAAGCTGATAGTTGCTTCATTTATAACCGGACTGCCAAATACGTACATGCCGTTTGCCGGGTTAACCTCATATATTCCCAGGGCAGATAGAACATACCATGCCGACATTTGGCCAACATCTTCGTTGCCGATAATTCCGTCGGTTTTTGTGGTGTAAAAATTGTTAAGCACGTAACGCACCTTTTCGGCTGTTTTCCAAGGCTGGCCGGCATAGGTATACAGATACAAAATATGATGGCTCGGTTCGTTTCCGTGTGCGTACTGGCCTATTAAACCCGATATATCGGGTGATGCTTCCCGGCCTAAATCTCCTTTTGCAAGAAATAATGAATCGAGTTTATTGATAAACGGCTGTTCGCCGCCTTGTAATGCTATCAGGCCCTCTACGTCGTGCGGCACAAGCCAGGTATATTGCCAGGCATTACCTTCCGTATAATCGTCTTTTTCGTGTCGGGATACAAACGGACTAAACGGTGTGCGCCATTCTGTTGCAGTAACCTTGCCGCGCATAAAGCCTGTTTGCTTATCAAAGTAATTCTGATAATTTTTTGCCCTTTTGCTAAAATATTCATAATCGGCTTTATTGCCCATTTTTAAAGCCATTTGCGCAACACACCAATCGTTTATTGAATATTCAAGACCCATTGCAACAGATTGTATGGTACTATCTGCTGGGATAAAGCCGAGATTCTTTACAAAGTTAAGCCCGCGAATGTTTTGCATCTGGGTAGTCTTTACCGCCTCATAAGCAAGTTTAGCGTCAAAACCCTTAAAGCCTTTTAAATAAGCATCTACAATTACCGGTACAGCACTATTGCCAACCATGGTATTGGTTTCGTTAGCCATTAAATGCCATACAGGTAACCTGCCTTGCTGCTGATAAATTGCCAGCATGGTATTGATCACATCTTTCATGCGCTCGGGCTGCATAATGGTAAAAAGCGGATTTTCAGCGCGGTAGGTATCCCATAAAGAGAAAGTAGTTAAATTGGTGAACTTAACGCTGTTGTGCACTTTTTTGTCTGTACCCCAGTAATCGCCATTCACATCGTTAAATACCGAAGGCGCTATCATGGTATGATACATTGCCGTATAAAACTTTTTGAGCTGCGATAATGAATCCGTTTTTATCTGAATTTTTTTAAGCTGATTATTCCAAACATTATTTGCTTCAATTGCAATGGTATTAAAATTCCATGCAGGTATTTCTATATTAATGTTCTGAAATGCATTGGCCGAGCTAACAGGCGAAATTCCTGTTTTTACGTAAACCTTTTCGCCTTGTTTGGTGCTGAAAGATATTACCCCTTTAACTTTATTTCCTTTTAGAACAACGCCCTGCTTTAATGCTGTAGAATCATAAACCGAAAATCTTTTAATATCTTTAGATAGTACGGTTGTAAAATAAATTCGCTGATCGCGCGCCCATCCTCTTGAAAAACGGTATCCTTCAATGGTATGCTTATCTACTAATTTGATAAATGTCTCGGTAGGGATATCTGCAATACCTTCCTGCAGATCAATAATTATATGTGAATCTTTTGAAGCAGGGAAAATATATTCCTGGAAACCTACGCGGGTAGTAGCGGTTAGCTTAACACCAATGCCATATCTTTTAAGTTTTACACTGTAAAAACCAGGTTTGGCAACTTCATCAGTGTGACTGAATAATGAAAAGTAGCCAGATTTAGGATCGGCCAAAGTGCCTTTTTCAACATGAACATCGCCTGTGGTAGGCATAAAAGATATGTCTCCCAAGTCGCCTATGCCGGTTCCACTTAAATGTGTGTGTTGAAACCCAACAATGGTAGAATCAGAAATATGATAACCAGAACACCAGTCCCAACCTTTACCTATCTCTGTAGGGCCTAATTGCACGGCGCCAAACGGCACATTAGCACCTACAAACACATGCCCATGAAAACCTGTACCTATATAGGGGTCTACGTACTGGGTTAAATTAACTTTCCCCTGGCCGAAAGACTGGCCGGCGAACACCGCAAGTAGTGCGGCTATGCAGAATTTATTTTTCATTAATTATATTAACGCTTTGTTTGTATTGCTTTAAATTGTTGATCTTTAGTATTATAACACACCTATTTCTGCAACAACTAATTGATTGCCGCTTATTAAATGTTTGGCGGTTAATTTAACATACCTGGCCTTAAAAACATGATCTAAAGAAACAGATTGTTCAACCGGGTTGGATTTGATGTTCGAAAACTCGCCCATTGCAACATCTGTCCAATTGGTTCCGTCAGTACTTACGGAAAAAATATAGCTATCGGCAACACCATCTGTTTTTTTATCCTGACGCGGCAGATAAGTAAAACCTTTGATGCTGTGATCCGTGCCTAAATCTACCGTAATTGAAGATGATGTTGACTCCCAGAAAGTATTCGGTTTTTCGTCGATGGCATTTTCGGAACGCTGATCAGATACCGATGCAATTACTTTCCAGTCCGTTTTAGCGAAACCAAATTTTTGTGTGGTGATTTCGCTATGTTGTTTATTATCAAAGCTTTCTGCTTTAATCTCACCGCCAGAAACAAGTAATACAGGTTTTTCATAAGCAGGCGAATTAATAGTGGGCTCTGTACCATTTAAAGTGTATCGGATACTGCTAACCGGCGCTTCCGTAACGATACTTACCTCGCCCTTTAGGTTGCGTTTTATTATCGGCGGTGTTAAATGTACCGGTTCTTTAAATAAGCCAAAATCGCTTAAAGCAATGCAAACAGGCGATTTAAAATGAAGCCTTAATTTGCTGGTAGTAATGTTTCCAGGCAAACGGATCAGGCGGTTAGCGCCAACGCTTGTAACACTGCCAATTTCTGTCCATCGGTTGTTTTCCCATGCGTCAACCGTTGCGCCTTCAATACGTTGCCCTAATTTTATATTTTCCCTTAAACGGATCACGTTGAAGGTTTTAACGGCGGGCAGGGTTACGGTTAATTCAGGGTCGGTTACATTGTCATCCGTTGCCCAGTAGGTATAACGGCTGGCATCCTCTAAAAATTGCGGGCCAAATTTGGCGATGTTATTACCACGTACATTACTTGGTTTAAAAGTAGCGCCTTTGGCTAAGTTGTTCGCAAACGTTTCTTTAAGGATCTGCCCAAATTGTTTCAGGATCTGTACATCCTCGTTGTCCAGTACACCATCTTTATTTGGCGAAAGGCCAAGATCCAGGCAGGCACCGCGACCAACGCTTTTATAATAAAGATCAAACAGGGTATAAGCAGATTTCGACTGCCCTTTTTGCGATTCGTGGTAAAACCAGCCTCTTCTTAAAGGAACATCGCATTCTGCAGGCATCCAGTATTTTCCGTTTCTTGTACCTTCGGTGCCTTCGTAATCTTTTACAAAGCCATTTGAAGGCACTTTACCGTCTTCTGGTGCATGTGGGGTATAAGTTGCCCAATAGGTTTCGCCAGCATGGCCCTCTTCATTACCTACCCAACGAACGTCGGGACCTACGTCGCCAAATATGTTGGCGCTTGGCTGCATTTTACGCGTGATAGCCCAAGTGATGTCCCAACCATAATAGGTAGAACGGTCAATCTTTCTAACCTCACGTGTACCGCCATAGTAGCCATCGCCGCCGTTAGCACCATCGTGCCAGGACATAAACAGGTTCCCATAATTGGCATAAAGTTCTTTAAGCTGATTACGATAAACCTCTGTAACATACTGGCTTTTTCCATAAAGCGCGTTATTTCTGTCCCACGGCGAGCAGTAAACGCCCATTTTCATTCCCAGCTTTTCACACGCCTGCTTGTATTCTTTTAAAATATCACCTTTTCCATTTTTAAAAGGGCTTTTGCTGATGTTATGCTCAGTAGTTTTTGTAGGCCAAAGGCAAAAACCATCATGATGTTTGGCTACCACCACAATGCCCTTAAAGCCGCCCGCTTTGGCAGCGCCCACAATCTGCATGGCACTAAAGCTTTTAGGATCAAATATTTTTGGATCTTCATCGCCATAACCCCATTCCTTATCTGTAAATGTTGCCATACTGAAATGTATAATGCAATACATGTCAGTCTCCTGCCAGTTTAATTGCCTGGGTGCAGGTGAAACGCCGTAAGGCTTAGGCGCCTGTTGAGCGTGCGCTGTTATACCCGCAGCAATTAAAAGAGTTGTAAAAAAATTTTTTTTCATTTTGGCTTTTAGTTTTTAAACCAGCCCGAAGGTATTTCTTTTGGCTCAGATCCGTTAATACTATATTTTAATTTGAGCGTAAAACCACCACCACCTTCAATAAAGTTAAGATCAAAGGGTTGTAAGCCTTTACGTAATGCCACCTGTCCGTTTTTTTCTATAGCAGAATGAAGGCCATCATTGTCTACAGCAACCCGATCTGCTATTTTTAAAACCCCACCATCATCGCAGGTTAAATAAAAACTGTAAATATCATCGGCAGGGATATCTATATAACCTTTATAATTAATTGCAAATGATGGAGCTTTTACCGAGGCAGGCACCGAAATAGTATTACTCATAAATGTACTGTCGCTTTTTGCTTTGCTTATTAAGCTTACCTGTTTAAAAAATGCCTTATAATAATTGCATACCAGCCCAGGTTTGATGTTGCTTACTTTAGCCGGCTCTGCGTAGTTCTGCTTTTGGTAATTGAGTGTATAAATATCGCCTCGCAGGCCGTTTGGTGTAAAAGCAGCCAGTTTTAGTGTTTCCGACTTATTAATAATTAAAGGCGCCTTTAGTTCTGTAGCATCTGTGGTAGGCAATGTACCATTAGTAGTATAAAAGATCCTCATTTCGCTTAAAGGCTTTTTGATATTAAGCGTATCGGCATCGGTAAATACGTTCTCTGTTATGATACCCTGTAAATCTGGCAAACGGTAGTGAACTTTTAACAGATCAAGCCTTTTATATTGATCGTGCAGCCTTTCCTGGTAAGAATTATAATCAGCCTGGTTATGAGTCCATAAAAGCTCTGATAAAGCTGTCATCCTGGGCATAAACATATAATCGGTACGATTTTCTGACGGCAGATTTTCTGACCATAGCTGAGCCTGCGCACCAATGATCGCTTTCCCTTCCTCGGCGTTTAATTTGGCAGGAATCGGATTAAAATGATAGATTTTATAAAGTGAATATTGATCAGGCTGATTATCGAAATATAACGGATCGCCCGGAGCCATAATAACCGTATTGCCATTTTTAACGGCTTTTACTGGTGCATCTGGCACCCAGCCTCGCCAGTACATAATAATTGCCGTTGGACTAATGCCGCCTTCAATTATCTCGTCCCAGCCAATTAATTTACGGCCTTTAGCATTAAAGAACTTTTCCATGCGGTTAATGAAATAACTCTGTAAGGCAGGCAGGTCTTTAATTCCTTCCCGCTGCATCAGTGCTTTACAAGCTTCAGACTTGGCCCAATCCGATCTGTCTACCTCATCGCCGCCTATATGGATATACTTTGAAGGGAAAATATCCATTATCTCGCTGAAAATATTTTCTGCAAATTCAAAAGTACTTTCATTGCAAGGGCAAATTGGTTTGGAAAACAGCTCACCAAACTTGTTTTCGCCATTGCACGATAAAAAAGGATAAGCAGTGATAGCCGCCATCATGTGGCCCGGCATATCAATTTCCGGAATGATATCGATATGTTTAGTTGCGGCATAGGCTACTAAATCCTTCATCTGCGGCTGTGTATAAAATCCGCCATACAGCGTTTTCCCATCTTTGTGAATGATGTGTTCAGGGTCTAGTGCAAAGTCCGGATTGTCATTTGATCTTTTTATACAAGCCGAATCATTTTTATCGAAGGTGCGCCATGCACCTTGCTGAGTTAGTTTAGGATATTTTTTTATTTCTATGCGCCAGCCCTGGTCGTCTGTTAAGTGAAGGTGTAGCTTGTTCATCTTATACAGATCCATTATATCGATGAACTTTTTTAAATAGCTGATAGAAAAGAAATGCCGCGACACATCCAGGTGCATCCCTCTCCATAGATAAGCCGGTTCATCTGCTATTGTTACCGCCGGCAACGTCAATGATTTTAATTTCTTTGAATTTTTATCTTCAATGGTAGCAGGTAGTAGTTGCCTAATTGTTTCTATTGCCCTGTAAATACCTATAGCTGTTTTAGCAGAAAGTGTAACCTGCTTATCTGTAATAACAAGTTTATAAGCTTCCGGAGCGTTGACAGAAGCGTCATATTTTAAACATATTGCTTTGTTGGTGATTTGTTTATGAGTTTCAACAAGTGTAATACCAAGTCCTTTCGCAATCAATTTATTCAGCATTAAAGCTTCATTGCCGAATTTTTGCCCTTCAATTAATACAAGCGGCGTAGATGCGGTTATGGTAAACTGACCGCTTGCCGCAGTTAAAGATGTTGGGTAGGGGATAAGCGGGTAACGGCTATCAGCAGACTGTGCATTGGCTAAACTCAATACACCGTTACAGGCTATAAATAGCATAACCCGTTTAAAAAAGTAGTTTTTCATTATATTAATAAGGGGCGTATAAATTATCATTAAGCGATATACAACCTTTTGCAAGATATTAATATTGTATCTTAAAAGTTGCAGCTTGTTTAAGGTTGTTATTGGCTTGCAAAGCTTCAGATACATTAACCTTAATTCCATCTGCGCCGGCGCTCCATTTTAGTTTTTGCGAACTGCCCAATAAAATGACATGCTTTACTTTTTTTATGTCTTTTAAGTGGAATGTAAGCGTTGGCGGCAAAGTCACTTTATCTTTATCAGACAGCACAAATGCATAAATGGTATTTGCCTGTTTTGCTTTGGTATAAAAAGTAGTTGCTTCAGAATACGGTGCTACAGAGGTGCTATTATAAATACCTTCGCCGTTTATTTTTATCCAGTTACCAATTTGTTCAAGGCGGCTATAAGCAACGGGATCCCAGTCACCATCAGGGCCGGGGCCAATATTCATCAACAAATTGCCACCTCTTGAAACTATCTTCACTAATAGCGAGATGATTTCGTTGGCAGATTTATAATGATCGCCAGGAACAAAGCTCCAGGAATTGCCCATTGTTATGCAGCTTTCCCAGGGATGATCTAATGGTACATCCGGAACCTGTTGTTCTGGTGTGGTGTAATTTTCATATTGTCCTGCCACGGTACGGTCTACTACTATAAGACCAGGTTGTTTTGCACGGCCCATGGCAGCTATCTTTGCCATGTCTATATCCTGGTTATAATTAATTGTGCGCTGCCATTCTACCGCGGTATCAATGGTGTTTTTGGGGCGAACCCAGCCACCATCTAACCACAAGATATCTACTTTGCCATAATCGGTCATTAATTCCTGTATTTGGTTATAAGTGTAGTCTTTAAACTTTTGCCAGCGCTCCGGATATTTTGCAGGGTCGTAATTTACATTTCTGTCTTTAGGCGGAAAATATGGCCACCAGTAATTTTCAGAATGCCAGTCGGGTTTTGAGAAATAAGCGCCTATCATAAAATTTTCTTTGCTAAAAGCATTAAAAATTTCTTTGGTCACATTACTGCGCGGATTTTTAGAAAATGGCGTATTCGGACTTGTTATTTTGTAATCGGTTTGCTTTGTATCAAACATGGCAAAGCCATCATGATGTTTGGTAGTAAAAACTACATATTTCATCCCGGCATTTTTTGCTGCCTTTACCCATTTTTCGGGATTGAAATTAGTTGGGTTAAAAGTATATTGTAAATTTTCATAGGCTTTTTTGTAAGTATTATAATTTGCACCGTAAGGACCTTTTCTTTGTGTCCAGCCCTCATCTTCCGGGCAAATGCTCCAGCTCTCTACAACACCCCATTCGCTGTAGGTACCCCAATGCATAAATAAACCAAATTTAAGGTCCTGCCACTTGCTTAATTTATTACGCACCAAAGAGTCGTTTGGCACAACGTAACTTTTTGACATCTGGTGCTGCTGCGCTTCTGCAATAGTAAGTATCATTACAAAACTTAATACTGCGGTTATTTTTTTTGTGACCATTTTATAAAATAAGGTGTGTTTTAAAGTAGCGTTTAAAAATCGAAAATCGTTCATAATCTAATCTTAGATGCAAAGCGAAGAAGATTTTGATTTTAGTTATTGTATAAATAACACTTTAGATAATTTTATGAGTTATTTGTTATCAAAAATGAATTAAAATTTGATTTTTTTTGAATAAAATTTAAACTATTTAACAAAAAGCGGTATAATTATGAAATTATTCGGAATTAACTGTAATAAACAATAACAGAGACAGATTTTTTAATGAAAATGCTTACACATTGAGCTAAAATATTTGATAATTATGTTTTTGAACATATTTTTTATCAATATTAAAATAAATATTGTTTTCTGTTACAAAGTTGTTACATTGCAATAAATTATTGTTTTTTTAACATTTAATTGACCCTGATTTGAAAATAACTAAGACTAATACTTCTGTTTTATGGAAGCAAATGTGTTTAGATGACGATCTTAAGTCATTTGAATTATTGTTCCGTACATTAAATGCAAGGTTGATAAAATTCTCCGTCCTATATATAAGGCAGAAAGAAGCAGCCGAAGAAATAGTGTCTGATGTTTTTGTTAAATGCTGGGAAGCACGTAAAAAACTGGCAGAGGTAATAAGCCCCGAAACTTACCTGTTTGTAGCCGTAAAAAACCAATCATTAAATTACCTTAATAAATATTCTAATATACACCTGGTAGAGGTTGACGAAACTAACCGGGTTGAGTTTATTGATACTTTTGATCCTGAAAAGGAACTTGAACGCAAAGAACTTAATTTTTTAATCGATCAGGCAATTTCTACATTACCCCAGCAGGCCTGCATCGTTTTTAAACTTATTAAAGAAGATGGTATGAAATATAAGGATGTTGCCGAGATTTTAAATATTTCGCCGCGTACAGTTCAGACCCAGCTTTTCAGGGCAATAAAAAAGCTTAGCGTTATTTTGTCGGCACATCAATCTTCTTCTAAGATAATTAATAGATCTGCAGCTGCAAGCATGTCTGCAATGGGCTTTGGTTTAGTTTGCATTTTTTTTAAAATATTTTTTTGATGCTTGTAGGCAATTTCTGAAAATATATTGTCTCTTACTCAAACGGTCACTTTAGTCAATTAATGATAAGCGAAAGATTTATTGAATTGCTCTCGAAAAAGCTGTCAGATGAAATAACTGATGGCGAAGCAGAAGAACTGAGTTATCTTCTGCTGGAGGATGAGGAGTGCAGGCATCAATACAATTTCTTTAAAACTTACTGGGTACAAGATCAGGAACAATATTCTAACGAGGATTTGATGTTCCAGAAAATAAAGGATAAGATCGGCGTTGCTGATGATGCAGACACTACAACGGTTAAAGAACATAAAATTGGAAAATTTTCTATGTTCTGGCGTAGTATTGCCGCAATTACTTTGTTAGGCGTATTTAGTTACATAATTTACTATTATGTTGAGCTTGCTTCAAATAAAAATTTAAAAGCAAACCTTGAAACAACTTCGACCCCAAGTCGGTCTAAATCGAAAATTTATTTAAGCGATGGTTCGGTGGTTACTTTGAATTCTGAAACGGTTTTAAGATATCCCGCTTCGTTTAATGGAGCTACCCGCGAAGTTTACCTAAGCGGAGAGGCTTTTTTTGATGTTGCTAAGGATCATGCGCACCCGTTTATAGTACACGCAGGTAAAATGAACATTAAAGTATTAGGTACTGCCTTTAACGTGAAACATTATGATAACGATGCAAAAAGTGAAACAACCTTAATTAGAGGAGCTATTGAAGTAACTATGGCCGACAGACCATCAGACCGAATTATTCTAAAGCCTAATGAAAAGCTGATATTAAACAGTGAGATACTTAAACAACGTAAGGCAACCGCTCACTTAACTGCTACGCCGGCGTATACAGGTAGTTCTAATTATGCGCTAACTAGCCTAACACATTTAAAAACTAACGATACTATGATAGTTGAAACATCGTGGATAAATAATAAATTAGTTTTTAAAGACGAACCGTTTAATGAATTGGCTAACCAGATGGAGCGCTGGTATGGTATCAAGGTTAGGTTTAAGAATGATAATGTTAAAGATTATCATTTTACCGGTGTTTTTGAAAACGAGAGCATTGTACAGGCTCTTGATGCACTAAAAATGATCGAAACCTTTGATTATAAATATAAAAATCAAACAGTATATATCTATTAACTCAAACTAAACTAATTAAACTAAACTAAAAATTGCCTATGAAATAAAAGAGCTACAAACCTCAAAAAAAACGGGAATCACCAATGGTAACCCCCGTAAAAGATGAACATCCAATAGTTAATAATGCAATATCCTCTGGTACAGGTCATTGCTATTTAATCAGTCACCTTTAAATTAAGCAAAAGTATGAAATATTTTAAACACCCGGTGGGTGTAATAGATAAATATTGGCTATATAAGTCTATATTAATAATGAAATTAACACTATTTTTTATTGTAATTTTTACCCTTCAGTCTGTAGCGAGCGTTTTCTCTCAGCAAAAAGTCACTATCAATGTGAAGTCTGCTGATTTTAAAAAGGTTATCGCTGCAATACAGAAGCAAACTACATACCACTTTGTTTTTAGCGAGCGTAAAATTCCTGCTACAAACAACGTGTCTCTCAATGTAGTAAACGCCGATGTTTCAGCAGTACTTAATCAACTGCTTGCAAACACCAATTTTACATTTACCAACCTTGCTAATAACCTTATTGTAATAACAGCTAAAAACGAAGTTGTTAATAATACTGTAGTAAGTGGTAAAGTAGTTGATGACAAAGGTTCACCACTTCCTGGTGTATCTGTTAAAATAAAAGGTACTAATCTTGGTACAACTGCAGATATTAACGGTGCGTTCTCTATCAACGTACCTGATAACGCAACTTTAGTTTTCTCTTTCTTAGGTTATGAATCTAAAGAAGTTGCAGTTAACGGCAGAACTTCTCTTACTGTTTCACTTGTACCTGCAAGCAAAGGCCTTAACGAGGTTGTTGTTACAGCATTAGGTATCAAAAAAGACGAAAGAAAATTAGGTTACTCAGTAACTACCGTAGGCGGTGATCTTGTAGACCAGGCTAAAGAAACAAACATTGCAAATTCGTTAGAAGGTCGTGTTGCAGGCTTAAGTATCAGTGGTACAAGTGGTGGCCCGGGTGCATCAGCACGTATTTTATTACGTGGTGTAACCAGCCAAAGCGGTGCAGGGTCTCCATTATTCGTTATTAACGGTGTACCTATGGATAACACACCAAGGGGTACATCAAGCGAGTGGGGTGGTGCAGACTACGGTGATGGTATCGCTAATATAAATCCTGATGACGTTGAATCTATGACTGTTCTAAAGGGTCAGTCGGCATCAGCGCTATACGGCTCCAGAGCGGCAAATGGTGTAATATTGATTACTACAAAATCCGGCAAAAAGAATTCGAACTTTGGCGTAGAATATACAACCAACTACCAGCTCGATCATGTGCGTAATGACCTTGATTTCCAACAAGAGTATGGTCAAGGCCAATTTGGTCTTAAACCTGTGAGTGCTACAGACGCATTAAACTCTGGAAGCCTTGCATGGGGTGCTAAATTGGACGGTTCACAAGTAATTCAATTCAATGGTAAAGAGTATCCTTACTCGGCTGTGAAAAACAATGCGTTGTCATTTTACAAAGTTGGTAACACTTATACAAATACAGTAGCATTTACAGGTGGTAACGAAACCGGTTCATATCGTTTATCAGTATCTGATTTAAATAACAATTCAGTTGTTCCTAACAGTGGTTTGAACAGAAAAACTTTCAACTTCAACGCTACTGAATCAGTTACTAAAAAATTAGATATAAACGTTGTTGCAAATTATATTGTTGATAACGAAAAAAATAAATCAAGCTTAAGTGACGGTCCGGGTAACCCGAATAACGTATTATTCCTGGCACCTAACGAAAATCAAAGCATTTTATCTCCTGGATACAACGCGAATGGTATAGATCAACAGTTTACTAATGATAACTATGTTACTAACCCTTACTTTGCAGCTTATAAATTTGTAAGCAACACGCAGCGTAATCGTTTAATAACATCAATGTCGGCCAAGTATAACTTTACCAAATGGTTGTACGCTCAGTTGCGCCTTGGTTATGATATTATAAATGACAAACGTATAGATATCACACCAACAGGAACAGGTTATAACAGCGCTGGTACAATGGATCAGTCAACCGGAAAAACTACTGAACAAAACTCCGATTTGTTGATTGGTTTGAAACACGATTTGATTAAAGACCTATTAAACTTGGATCTGTCTGTAGGTGCGAACGTTCGTAAGCATGGTGATGAAGGTACAAGCATTAGCGGTAACAACAACTTTATCATTCCATACTTCTACAGTTTAACTAACTTTGGAAGCAGATCGAGCAGTGTTTCTTATGATCAAAAGCAAACCAACTCCGCTTACTATACTGCTGATTTTGGTATAAAGGATTTCTTGGTATTAAGTACCACAGGCCGTTATGATACTTACAGTACGTTGCCAAGCAGCAATCGTGGTATTTTCTCGCCTTCAGTTTCAGGCAGTTTTATCTTCACTGATCTTTACCATATGAATGGTGTAGATTTCGGTAAAATCCGTTTATCATACGCGCAAACAAGCGGTGAACCAACTGACATTTATTCTGATGCTATTTATTATAATATTGATAACGCTATCAATAGCATTCCGGCAGCGAGCTTTAGTTCTGCGCTTCCAAACTTATTCTTAAAACCATATACTTTAGATGAAGTTGAAGTTGGTGCAGAAATGAAGTTTTGGGGAGATAGATTCGGTTTCGACGCTGATTATTTCGCCCGCAAAACGCATAACGAAATCACATCTGCTGGTATAGATCCATCATCTGGCTATACTTCGCATTATGTTGCTACAGGTTCTACTCAAAACCGTGGTGTTGAAGTTGAAGTTCACGGTACTCCTGTTAAAACATCAGATTTTAGCTGGACACCATCTTTTAACTTTACTTTCGTAAAAAACAAAATCCTGAAAACTGATGCAACTAACACAAGTGAAGTTTTAGGAACCGACCGTCCATTAAACGGTGCTAATCTTGCGTTTGTTGTAGGTTTAGCCGGCCCTCAGATTATGGCGAGCGATTATCTGCGTAATGCGCAAGGCCAAATTATATTTGATGCAAGCGGTTTGCCTCAGAGAGGCCCTCAAACACCAATGGGAAGCACTGTTCCAAAAATTTACGGTGGTTTTAATAACAATTTTACCTATAAACGCTTCAATCTGGGATTCTTGATTGATTACCGTTACGGCAATAAAATCTTGTCTTCTACAGCTTATTACAGCATCTACCGTGGAGAAAACAAATTAACTCTTCCAGGCAGAGATGGTGGCATAGTTGGACAGGGTGTTACAGCAAATGGATCGCCTAATACAACAGTAGTAAACGCAGAAACATACTACCAGGCGTTAGCTAAAAATGTTTCGGCATTGGATGTTTTAGATGGAAGCTTTATAAAATTACGCCAGGTAACTTTTGGTTATACCATTCCTAAAACTACTTTACTGAGAACTCCATTTAGCGCAATCAACATTTCGTTAGTTGGTCGTAACTTATGGACTATCATGAAACGCAGCGACAATATCGACCCTGAGTCAGGTTTCTCTCCTTTGGTAGCTTATGCAGGTATTGAAGGTACCAGCATACCGGCAACCAGAACTTATGGGTTTAGTGTGAACTTTAAACTAAAAAATTAACAGACATGAAAAAAAGACTTATATATAGCCTGGCTTTAGGCGCTTCTCTTTTGGCAGGCTGTACGAAGAACTTTGATAAGATTAATACAGACCCAAATCAGGTATCTGCCTCTTTAATTAATCCAAACTTTTTGATGTCGCAATCCCAGATAGAGTTTAACAATCCGGGTTACGATCAGCTTTTATTTCAAAGTATGTGGGTACAAGGACTTGCAGGTACTGAAGGATACTACACCAATGGCGATAAGTATGTACTTGGCGGTAGTTTTGGCAGCTATTTGAGCGAAACCTGGAACGAATGCTATGGAGCCGGAACCTTAATCTATGAGATGAAAAACTTGATTAAAGGTAACGCCGCTTACACAAACCTGGATAATTGCGGTACCATTTTGTTAGCCCTTTACCAACAACGTGTAACTGATGCTTATGGCGATTGCCCTTACTCACAGGCTTACCAGGCTAAAACAGGTATTTTTGCACCTGCTTTTGATAAAACTAAGGACATTTACACAAGTATGTTGACCCAACTGGCTACTGCTACCGCAGCTTTAGACGCTACCAAAGGCGGACCAACTTCTGACTTATTTTACGGTGGCAATGTTGCACAGTGGAAAAAGTTAGGTTACTCTTTGATGCTAAGATGTGCCATGCGCCTGGTTAAAGTGGATCCTACCACTGCACAGAAATATGCAGAAATGGCGTATGCTGGTGGAGCTATGGCAAGTATTGCTGATGACGCTCAGGCTTTGTCAGATAATACCAATGGTAATGCAAACTCTGATGCAACTACATTAAAAAACAACACTCCGGATTTTGAGCAGGTACGTTGGTCAAATACCCTGATCAGCTTCATGCAATCGTCAAGCGACCCACGCATACCTGCAGTTGCAGAAATTGCAGCAGGTAACGGTTTAGCAGCAAATGACACTTATGTTGCAGGTAATAATACCGCAAGCCTGCAAATAGGTATGCCGAACGGATACGATTTGAATGGTGGTGCTACAGATATCTCTCATGCACCAAATTATCCTGGCGCTACTCCTGCAAATCCTGCTGTTAGTGGAGATTCTCCCGCACCGCTTGGCAAATATTCACGCCCGAGATTTGCAGTTTACGTAGATTTGAACAGGTCGAACTTTGTTATGACTTATGGCGAAACTGAATTGTTATTTGCTGAGGCAGCTACAAGAGGTTGGGCTACGGGAGTTGCTGCAACTCATTATGCTAACGCATTAACAGCCGACATGACAGAGTTGACTCAACTTAATGCAACACCTCAGGCGGTTGTTGACCCTGCTGCTATTGCAACTTATGTAGCTGCGCACCCATTGAATGCGGCTACAGCATTACAACAGATCAACATGGAGTATTTTGTTGAAACTTGTACAACTTTCGATTTTAACGAAGCTTGGAACAACTGGAAAAGATCAGGTTATCCTGCTTTAGTACCGGTTAAATACCCAGGTCAGTTTACTGACGGCAGTATTCCAAGAAGAATTGAATATCCTCAATCTTTGGTGGGAACAAATGCAGCTGGTTATGCAGCCGCAATTGCCGACCAAGGACCTGACAGTTTTACAACAAGAGTTTACTGGGATACCAAATAAAAATTCCACAACTAAAAACGAACAAAGAGACAATATTGTCTCTTTGTTCGTTTAAATATATATCGTAATTTTTTAGCCATAATGCTTAGGCAAAGTTTTTACCTTTTTTTCCGAACAAAAAGAATATTGTTAATCATTTTTTTGTTATTGGGCAGTATCCCGGCTTTTTGCCAGCAAACATTGTTTAATCTTTTGTCATCAAAAGAAACAAACGTTAAATTCAGTAACGATATCAATGAATCTGAAGAACTAAATGTTTTGTCATACGAGTATTTTTATAACGGAGGAGGGGTAGCTGTAGGCGATATTAACAACGACGGGCTGCCTGATATTTTATTTACAGGCAACATGGGTGAAAATAAACTCTATCTGAACCTTGGGCATTTAAAATTTAAGGATATTACAAATGAGGCGAACCCAGCATTAAAAGGCCGATCCGGCGGTTGGAAAACGGGCGTCACCATGGCCGATGTTAACGGTGATGGTTTGATAGATATATATATATGCTATTCTGGCAAGGTAGATAATGAAACACGCAGGAATCAATTATTTATAAATCAAGGTCATAATAAATTTAAAGAAGAAGCTAAGGAGTATGGTTTAGACGACCCGGGATACAGCACACAAGCCGTTTTTTTTGATTATGATAATGATGGCGACCTTGATATGTTTTTACTTAACCATAATGTTAAAAAGATTGACAATATGGAGTTTGCAAAATATAAAAATGTGACTGATGAACTTGCAAGCAATAAATTGTTCCGGAATGATAACGGGCATTTTGTGGACGTTTCAAAGGCGGCTGGGATTGTACAAAATCCGCTAACCTTTGGTTTGGGCGTAGCAGTTGCTGACATCAATAAAGATGGTTGGCAGGATATCTATGTAACCAATGATTATAATGAGCCTGATTATTTATATATAAATAATCACGACGGTACATTTACAGAAAAATCAAAGCAAATGTTAAGGCATATGTCTCATTTTTCAATGGGAGTTGACATTGCCGACTTTAACAACGATGGTTTGCCGGACATCATGACTTTAGACATGTTGCCAGAGGATAATCACCGGCAAAAATCTTTACAATTAGAGGAAAACTATGAGTCTTTTGAATTAATGCAAAATCAGGACTTGTATAAACAATATATGCGCAATATGCTGCAGCTCAACAATGGCGACGGCACATTTAGTGAAATAGGGCAGCTTGCTGGCGTATCAAACACAGATTGGAGCTGGTGTCCGCTTATTGCAGATTTTGATAACGACGGTTACAAAGATATTTTTATAAGCAATGGTTATTTAAGAGATTATACTAACAAAGACTTTTTAAGATACTGGGGAGATTACAAGATAAAAAAGGCCATAGCCCGTGAACCTTTTTTGCTGATGGATTTGATCCGCGCTATGCCATCAACTTCATTGCCTAATTATATCTTCCACAATAATCATGACCTTACTTTTACCAACAAGCAAACAGAATGGGGCCTGGGGCAGGCAAGTATATCGAGCGGTGCCGTATATGCAGATCTGGATAATGACGGCGACCTGGATCTGGTAGTAAACAATATAAATCAACCGGCATCTATTTACCAAAATATGAGCCGCGAGAATAATAACTCTAATTACATTGCTGTAAAACTTAAAGGAACAGGTGAAAACACAAATGCGATTGGTGCAAAGGTTTATGTTTACACACAAGGTAATAAACAATATCAGGAAGTTAACCCAAACAGGGGTTACTTATCTTGTGTGTCTACTACGCTTAATTTTGGTTTGGGTATCAATAAAAAAGTTGATTCTGTCAGAATCATTTGGCCCGACCAGACCACGCAGTTTTTAACCTCCATCAATGCAAACCAGTTATTGACAATAAATTATCAATCGTCTCAAAAGAAATATAATCAATCGTTTACAGCAAATAAAATGGTGTTTAACCATGTGGCGCCGTTGTTAGATGTTAAACCAGAAGAAATTACGCTGAATGATTTTAAAAGGCAGTTGCTAATGCTTTTTATGTACTCTAAAACAACACCGGTAATTGTTAAAGCAGATGTAAACCACGACGGGCTGGAGGACCTGTTTGTAAGTACTACTCAGGATAATGTGGGTAAGATATATTTGCAGCAAAAAGGAGGCAAATATACAGAAACCACCTTAACCCGTGGTAGTAATGATAATATAGGAACAACGGCAGCAGCAGTATTCTTTGACGCGAATGGAGATGGTGCGCCAGATCTTTACATTGCAAAAGGAGGGTACGCTTTATATGATCCTGCCACACCAGATTTGCAGGATGAATTATATTTAAATGACGGGCAGGGGCATTTTGTGTTATCAGCAAATGCTTTACCTGTACTTAATGACAATAGCAAAGCTTGTGTAAAACCTTGTGATTTTGATGGTGACGGCGATATAGATCTTTTTGTTGGTGGACGAGTTATCCCTGGCAAATATCCCTTAGCGCCCGAAAGTTATCTATTGGTAAATGACGGCAAAGGCAAGTTTACCAAGGGAGATGTTCCTTTCAGTAAAATTGGAATGGTAACAGATGCACAATGGATCGACCTTAATAACGATGGGCGCAAAGATCTGGTAATATGTGGTGAGTTTATGCCAATCACAGTTTTTATCAATATGCCCGATGGGTTTAAAGACAAAACAGCCGATTATTTTGATAATCCTAAAAAAGGATTTTGGTTTAAACTTGCCTTTGCGGATGTAAATGGCGATGGCAAACACGATCTGATAGCCGGTAACCTTGGATTAAATTCTCAGATCAAAGCATCAGATAAGGAACCTGCAGAACTCTATTTTGCCGATTTTGATAACAACGGATCCATTGATCCATTTTTTAATTTTTATGTACAAGGCAAAAGTTACCCCTTTGTAAGTCGCGATGAAATAAATGAACAGATCTATCCGATGAGGAGGAGATTTAATTCTTATAAAGCCTATGCAGACGCCTCAATAAACGAGATATTCACACCTGAAGAATTGAGCAAGGCAGGCAAGCTTACTGTTGATGAATTAAAAACTACTTTATTTCTCAATGAAAATGGAAAGTTCAAAGCTGCTGACTTGCCAATGGAAGCCCAATTCTCTGCAGTAAGCCAGATTTTAACCGGTGATTTTGATCATGATGGCTTGCAAGATATGCTTTTATTGGGCAACCATTCTGACAACAGGCTTAAGCTGGGAAGTTTTGACGCAAATTACGGCTGTTTTTTAAAGGGAAATGGCAAAGGTGGTTTTAAATACATAAACCAGAGCAATTCGGGCTTGTCTATCAATGGAGATGTAAAATCTGCGGTTGAAACAAAAATCAATGATATTCCCTATCTGCTCATTGGCGTGAGTGGAGAGCCGCTTCAATTTTATAAAGAATAATGCGACAATTTATTAAACTGCTTTTTTTATTTCTTTTTCCTTTAACTCAGCATTGTTTAGCGCAAAATAAAGCGAACGATTTTCCGGATTATTTGCAACCCGATCATGCAATTATGTCGGTTACAATGGTGATGGTGCATGATGTAACCAGCCCGCCTGTTGCCGCACGATATTATGCTTATTGTATGCTGGGTGCTTATAACTTAGTATCTGCAAATAATAAAAGCATGCCGGGCTTGGAAAAATTTATTCGCGAATACCATGCAAATTCAAGCCTGGATACCATACATTTTAAATATGATCACCGAATAGCGGCTTATTATAGCATTTTAGAATCAGCGAAATTGTTACTTCCATCCGGTTTTATGCTTGCCGACGATGAAGATGCGTTTGTACAACTGCTTCAAAAAACGAATGGAAATCCTGATGTCATCAGAAATTCAGTGAAAGCTGGCCAAATAGCAGCTAATGCAATAGTTGCCTTTTCACGAACGGATCATTATAACAGGTTAAGCGCTCTTAAAAGATATACCCCTTTAAAGGAGGAAGGAAAATGGTATCCAACCCCTCCGGGATATTTCGAAGCAGTAGAGCCCAATTGGAAAACCATACGCACATTGGTGATCGATTCGTCCAATCAATTTAAACCAAAACCATTAATTCCGTTTAGTAAGGATACCACATCGTTATTTTTCAAAGGTGTAAAATCTGTATATGATGCATCCAAACATTTAACAACAGAACAAATTAATATAGCTCTTTTTTGGGATTGTAATCCGTTCGCTATCACCACTTCTGGGCACATGGCTATTGGTTTCAAAAAGATAAGCCCGGGCGGGCATTGGATGCACATAGCCGGACTGGTGGTAAAACAAGCCAATTTAACGTTTGACCAATCGGTAGAAGTGATGTCTTTAGTAAGCGTTAGCCTAATGGATTCATTTATCAGTTGCTGGGAAGAGAAGTATGACAGCAACCGCATCAGGCCCGAAACTTACATCAACAAGTATATGGACGTGAGCTGGAAGCCGGTTTTACAAACTCCGCCATTCCCGGAATATACCAGTGGCCACGCGGTTATCTCCAATGCTTCGGCTGAAGTGCTGACTTATTTATTAGGTGATAACTTTGCTTATACAGACAACACAGAAATACCTTTTGGAAGTGGCCAGCGTGATTTTAAGTCTTTCAGGCAAGCTGCTGCCGAAGCTTCCGTATCCCGTTTTTACGGCGGCATCCATTATATGGAAAGTGTGGATAATGGCAATGTGCAGGGTAAGCGCGTGGCTTCAAACATCATAGAAAAAATGAAAAAAGCGGGCATAACTCCGATAAAAAAATAACGGACATAAAATCTGCGTTTCAAGCCAACTTTATTTTCCAAACAAACCCACTTTGGCTTCGTTGCTTTATCGATGAAAATATTTCAACAGGCAATACAACTAAGAGAAAGAAAACGGGGATTCCATTTAATCACTCAGGATGTTGTAAGCGCACTACCGCAGTTAAGCGAAATTAAAACAGGTATTTGCCAGGTATTTATTCAGCATACCTCAGCATCTTTAACAATCAATGAGAATGCCGACCCCACCGTAAGGCGCGATTTCGAGATGTACTTCAACAAGGCGGTTCCAGAAAACGATCCTGATTATGAGCATGACGATGAAGGGCCGGATGATATGCCTGCTCATTTGAAAGCTGCGATGCTTGGTGCATCGGTAACAATTCCTATCCGTAATGGCAGGCTTGCGCTCGGAACATGGCAGGGGATATATCTTTGCGAACACCGTAACTATGGGCATTCACGAAATTTAGTGATTACGGCCTGGGGCGAATAATCAAGCCATTAGATTATAACAGATTTGATACCTAAACAATTGATGCTTATTTGATTGATGCGTTATATTTGAAATACCAATTTCAAATCAACAGCACCCATCATGAAGGCTATATTACTTTGTTCTGCAATTTTTTTATCATTTAATATTGCGACAGCCCAAAAAGCTCGTATCGGCGAAACGAATATCTCAGAATGGCAATATGGCAAGAAAGGCGCAGTTTCGTTAACCTACGACGACGGCTCATACAACCAATTTAAATACGCGTTGCCCATTATGGAGCGGCTTAAAATGCCTGCTACTTTTTTTGTTATAACAGGTGGTATTCCAGGTTCTGAATACCACGGTAAATTTATTGGCCGCCCTGTTAAAGAGATCATTGCCGAATCTGCAACCGTACCAACTAATGCTCAAAATTTTCTGGAAAGGTGTTCGGCTGCAGGTTACCTGGGTTATACCGGTACCATAAGTTATCATACAAAATCTGCCAGTTTATATGACGAAGGCAAAACAGAGCAAGCTTGTAAGATACTTGACGAACTTTATGCAAAGGTAAGACATGGCGATTTTCAAGCAGGCTACCAACCCTGTGATGAAGTTTTACAGGAGAAAGGTTCTAACTGGGATGATTTTAGGCGATACGCTGCTGAAGGTTACGAAATTGCAAGCCATTCTATCACACACGCGAGTATGCCGGGCCTGGATTCTGTAAACATTCAATATGAATTGGAAAAAAGTAAAGAGGAGATTAGCAAGCAGATGGGCGAGCAGTACACTTTTTCGTCAGAAGTGCCTTATGGGTATGAAAACGCAAGGGTAATGAAAATTGCCTATAAAATATATCCTGCATTACGTAACCGCATGCCCGAACCATGGTTAAAGGAAATTGACAGGGCAAGTAAACAAACTCCCGGTTCTACAGACAAGGATTACATACAATGGCAAAGAGGGGCCACTACTAAAACATCGTTGCCGCTAATGAAAGCCTGGGTGGATACAGCAAGCTCCAGAAACGATACATGGCTTGTACTTGTTTTTCATGGCGTAGATAATCTGGGCTACGAGGCTTTACCGCACACCCTACTTGATGAATATTTTCAATACATTAAACAAAATGAAAGCAAACTATGGATTGCAACCTTCGGCGACGTAACAAAATATATGCGCGAAAGGGAGGCTTCAAAAATAAATACACATAATACCGCAAGTGCAATCAACGTTGACCTTAAACACGCATTAGATCATAAAATGTATAATTATCCGCTTACACTAAAAACTTATATACCTGTTAAATGGAAGAAAGCAATTGTTCTGCAAAGCGAAAGGAAAGTAAAAGTTAAAATACAAACCGACGATAAAGGCAACTTCGTTCTATATCAGGCTTATCCAAATCAATCTTTACAAATATCGTCTAAAATTTAATTACTATAAGTTTGTTAAAAATGTCATGGTATCTACTCCATCGGCATAATCCCAGAGTGCAGGTTGCTGGCTTTCACCAAAACCTACTACCTGGTTATTTAATTTGATAACTGCGCCGGTTACCACACACTGTAAGCTTTCGCTTTGGTCTTTTAAAAGCTGCTGCACCGATTCAATACTGTCGTAGTATTCGTAGAAAAGAACCGCGAGGGGAGACGTAAGCTTATCACTTTCCTTAACTAATAAAAAGCCATTATCTAAATGTTTCTCGCTGCCTACCAGGTAAATAGATTTATTGTAACCGTAATTATTGTTATACTTGTTATGGTTAATAATGTCGTTATATGACTCTATCGACTCGAAAAAGAAGTTAAAGTTGTAGCCTTTGGGCACCAATAATTTCGAAACGTTGCGACATCCCAAGCCAAAATAATCAAATATATCATGTCCCAGGTCGTGTAACTGAGCTTCAGTTTCGTTACCTGTAAGTACCGCTACACTGCTTCGGTTTTTACGGATAATATGCGGCACCTTTCCAAAATAGTATTCAAAATAACGGGACGTGTTGTTGCTACCAGTGGCAACGATAGCATCAAATTTTTCCAAACGTTCTACCACGGCATATCGATCTTTAAAAGCTGGTTCTATTGCCGTTAATAATCCCAATACATATTTTATTAATCTGGCATCTTGTGATGATGCTTTGATCATTGCAAAATTACCGGTAATGAGTACGCAGAGAACGTCGTGAAAACCTACAAGCGGTATGTTACCGGCAAGGATTAAACCGATAGTTTTATTACCGTCGCTTTCGGGATATCGATCCAACCATGCGTTAAGATCATTTTCATTCAGCATTTGGCCAATTGCAGTAACTGCTTTGAAAACGCTTTGCGGTGTAAACCAAGCATTGTGCACGTGTTCATTTTCTATAATTGCTGATAATTCTGAATCAGGATTTTTAAGCTGGCTGCCTAATTGGGCGAAAATGTGCACCAGTTGCGCTTTATTAAATTTTGACATATATATGGGACGGTTATGAAACCCTTAAATCCTTTTTTTGTTATATTTGTGAGCTTGATATTTCGGGCAAAGTTAATTGAGATTATAAGATAAAGAAATATGGCGATTAAAATCACCGACGAATGCATTAATTGCGGAGCCTGCGAGCCAGAGTGCCCTAATAATGCTATATACGACGCTGGCGCTGCATGGCGCTTTTCTGACGGTACCGAACTTCGCGGAGTAATTGACTTTGGCGATGGCAATACTTTAAATGCCGATGAAACGCAGGCCGCCTTGTCTGATGATATATATTATATTGTTCCTGACAAGTGTACAGAATGTGTAGGCTTCCATGACGAGCCGCAGTGTGCTGCAGTTTGCCCTGTTGACTGTTGCGTGGATGATGAAGATATTAGAGAATCTAAAGAAGAGCTGCTTGCTAAAAAAGAGTGGCTCCATATGGAATAAAAGTTCTGATGATATAAAAAAGGGAAGCTCAAAAGCTTCCCTTTTTTATTTGAAACCTTAAACTAAAAGTTGCGTTATAAGTTGACACTTATGGAATACGGCATCTGTAATCTCTCCATTATCCCTTTGCGCTCCGAAGCAAGCGAAAGAAGCGAACAGGTTTCGCAGGTATTATTCGGCGAAATATTTGAAATAATAGAATGGAAAGAAAACTGGGTTAAGGTTATTACCACGTTCGATCATTACACAGGGTGGATCGGTCGCCTGCAATTCATTATGCTGGGGCATATCGACTATAATAATTTTAAACAAAATCCTGCACCTCTAACTTACCGCCCGGTTACACAAGCCTGGAAGATAGAAAATAACAGTGTTATGTTTTTGCCGGTAGGAAGTTCACTTGCATTCATGGAAGGAACTACCTGCCATTTGGGTACGGATAAATTTGAAATAATAGGAGAGATTGGTGAACCGGAAAATTTACTGGCAACTGCAACTTCTTTTTTAAATACACCTTATTTATGGGGCGGCCGCACACACTTTGGTATAGATTGCTCTGGCTTTGCACAAACGGTATTTAAGTTACATGGTATAAATTTGCTTCGTGATGCAAGTATGCAGGTAACACAGGGTTATGAAATATCATCACTCAATGATGTAAAACTTGGTGACCTTGCTTTTTTCGAAAATGCAGAAGTTAAAATCATTCATGTAGGTATAATTATTAATCACGACAAGATTATTCACGCAAGCGGAAAAGTGAAAATTGATAACATTGATGAAAAGGGAATTTATTCTGAAGACCTGAAACGTTACACCCACAAGCTAAGTTCGATAAGGCGGGTTTTCAATCATTAAAAGCAATATCCCATAATATTACTCGCTTGTCGTCACTTACAGATATTAATTGATTACCATTCCAGATCACTTTATTAACCGAAAGTTGGTGACTATTGTAGCCTTTTTCCCTGCTGATAATTTTGTATAATTTAAAATCATCTGCGCCCCATATCTTAATGCTTTTATCCATACTGCCGGTAGCAAAGTATGGAAGAGTTGGATGGAAAGAGATGCTATTTACAGCGAACATGTGAGCTGGGATATTTTGAATTAATTGATATGATTCTGCATCCCATATTTTAAGTTGCGCGTCCCGGCTTCCCGAAACAAGATAGTTACCAGTGGTGGAATACTGAACAGCGAATACAGGCATGCTGTGACCGCTTAACGTTGTTTTTAAAGTATAGTCATCCAAATTATAAATAGCAACTTTACCGTCGCGGCAGCCAAAGGCTACCTGTTCTTCATTAGCAGTCAAAGCTATGCTGCGAACGGTATCAGTCGACACCTGCATACGATGAACCATTTGAAGCGTTTTCAAATTCCAAATAGATACAGTTCCATCTTCAGAAGCTAATAGTAATTCGTTCTTGTGGTTTATACTTTTAATATCAAAGATGGGTTTTTGATGGTATTTAATTGGATCAAGCAACCTTTGCTGAATGAAATCGAATACTAAAACGTTGCCATTTCTTAAACCTGCAAATAAAAGCGGATGTCCTACCGGGCAGTGTATGGCATATACTGAGGCCGCGACCGGAAACATCACCTTTATAAACGCATTGTTTTTAAGGCTCCATTCTACAAGCCCTTTATCGTTACCACCTGTAAATAAGATACCAGGTTTTTGCGATAATTCTGACGTGAAAATAGGATTACTATGCCCGGTTAATTCCGCCGTTTTGTTAACTTCAATCATTCAGCAAAACAAGGCAATTATTTATGCCTGCTCTCTAAGTTTTTTGCAATAGTTTCTAATGTATGGCCTTTTTCGCGAAGCAATACCAGCAGGTGGAAAACAAGATCAGATGTTTCATTAATCATATCTGTTTCTGTTTGTGCCAGCGCTGCAATAACCGTTTCAACTGCTTCTTCGCCAACTTTTTGCGCAATCTTATTTAAGCCTTTGTTTCTGAGCTTGTTTACATATGATCCTTCCTGTGGGTTCTCATATCGGTCGGCTATGATCTGCTCAAGTTGCATAATGAAATTTTGATTGTAGTCTGTCTCAAAGCAACTTCTTGAACCAGTATGGCAAGTGGGGCCGTCGGCTTTAACTTTTATCAAAAGCGTGTCTTTATCGCAATCCAGGTGGATGCTTTTAACATGCAGAAAATTATCACTTGTTTCACCTTTTGTCCAAAGGCGATTTTTTGATCGGGAAAAAAACGTTACAATATTTTCTTTAACTGTTTTTTCATAAGCTTCGCTATTCATGTAGCCAAGCATTAATACCTCAAGCGTTTGCTCGTCCTGTATAATTACCGGAACTAGTCCGTCTGTTTTGTTAAAATCAATGTTCATATTAGTGTTGCAAACCTTGTAAGGATTGCTCTATATATTAAAGTAGTTGGGTAATTTCCCTAACCTCAATGTTGTTTTGTTTAAGTACTGCTTTTAAATCAGGAATCAATATTTCGCCATAATGAAATACCGAAGCTGCTAAAGCCGCATCTACATTACTTTGGTGAAAAACATCTATAAAATGTTGCACCGAACCGGCACCGCCCGAAGCAATAACCGGAATATTGACCGCGTTGTTTACCTGTTTTAAAAATTTGTTATCAAAGCCGGTTTTAGTACCATCATGATCCATAGATGTAAGCAGTATTTCACCGGCACCACGGCTTTCCGCTTCCAATATCCAGCCGAGTGTTTCTTTTTCGGTAGCAAGCCTTCCGCCGTTAAGGTGTACTATATTTTTACCGGCTATTACTCTTGTATCAACAGCAATCACTACAAATTGCACCCCGAAGGCTTTTGCTAATTCATCAATCAAAGCCGGATTTTTTACGGCAGCCGAGTTAATAGATATTTTATCTGCGCCTGCGTTTAATAAGGCATCTGCATCTGCAATTTCATTTATGCCGCCACCAATAGTAAAGGGGATATTGATTTGCCTGGCAACTGCCTTAACTAACTCAACCATGGTTTTGCGGCGCTCAACAGTAGCGGTTATATCTAAGAAAACCAACTCATCAGCGCCTTGTTGTGAATAGTTCCAGGCAAGTTCCACTGGGTCGCCGGCATCCCTTAGGTCAACAAAGTTTACACCCTTTACCGTGCGGCCATCCTTAACGTCCAGGCAGGGAATAATGCGCTTGGATAATCCGCCTAAGCCTTTGCCGGGTGTGCTGATTTCCATTATTTATTTGTTGAGTAGTTATGAGTCATCAATAAATTATTATTTAGATACTGATCAGTGCATCCAGGTTCCAGTTTTTTATTTCTTCAATGGTGATATGGCCTTCGTAAATAGCTTTTCCAACCACGCACGATTCCACCTTTAAATTGTTTAGCTTTTCAACGTCAACCATCGAGCTAACACCACCGGAAGCAATAAGTTTAATAAATGGAGAATGGTCAAGCAGTTTTTCGTAAAGTTCAATCCCTGCACCACCCAGTTTGCCATCTTTATTAATGTCTGTACACAGAAAACGGAAAAAGCCCAAAGCGAGGCATTTATCAACGTAGTCCATTAGTTTTATAGGCGAACTTTCCATCCAGCCTGAATATTTTATCACTTCATCAAGCACGTCGATAGCGATCACAACCTGGTCTGAACATTTTTCTTTTCCGCAAATCTCTTTGCTCAATTCCTCTAAAAAAGTAGGATTTGTAATAGCTTGGGTGCCTACTATAACCCGGTGTATACCGGCATCAATAAGCTCCTTAACTTTATCTATGCTACGGATACCTCCACCATACTGCACTTTCATATCGGTTTTTCTGATTACGTCAAAAAGATACTGCTGATTAGTAAAGTCGTTTTTGGCACCGTTAAGATCAATGATATGAATAAAATTGGTACCGTTTGACTGGTATTGGTGAATCATTTCCTCTATTGAAACATCATACTCGGTAACCTGATTATAATCACCCTCACGCAACCGCACTACCTTTTTGTTTAAAATATCAATTGCAGGAATAATATACATGATTTTATATTTTTGAGAAGTTTGTTAATAAGGTCTCACCATAAATGCCTGATTTTTCCGGGTGGAATTGCACGCCGTAGAAATTATCACGCCAGATAGATGCAGAGAATTTATTGTTATAAATAGCCGATGATAGCGTAAATGCAGCATCATACTCAATAAAGTATGAATGTACAAAGTAAAAATGTGATCCAGAGGGAATATTTGCAAAAAGCGGATTTGTCTTTTCCGGATAAACTTTATTCCAGCCAGTATGCGGTACTTTGTGGTCTGCACTGTTTGCAAAGCGCAAAGTATTGACCGGGAAAATATCCAGTAACTCAGAATCGCCTTCTTCAGAATATGCTGTTAACAATTGCATACCCACGCAGATGCCCAATGTAGGTTTTGTTAAAGACTTGATCTTTGGAACCAGGCCCGTTTGCTCCAGCTTATTCATAGCTGCGCCAGCATGACCTACGCCGGGAATAATGTACCTGTCGAACTGATTAAAATCATCTTCTTCAAAGATCATCCCGTAAGGAATATCCAAACGATCGAGCGCTGCTGTAAGCGAAAAAATATTACCGGCACCATATCTTATAATGCCTACCTTTCCTTTAACAGCATTTTCTGAGTTTATCGATCCGGTATTTTGATTTTCTGACATTGCCGCGCAAATATTTATAATACACCTTTGGTGGATGGTAACACCATTTTATCGGCATCTCTTTTTACAGCCATTTTGATGGCTTTTGCAAAAGCTTTAAATATGGCTTCAATTTTATGATGCTCGTTAACACCTTCGGCCTTTATATTTAAGTTCGCTTTAGCTGCATCCGAGAATGACTTAAAAAAGTGAAAAAACATTTCGGTTGGCATTTCACCAATTTTTTCTCTTTTAAAATCTGCTTTCCAAACAATCCAGTTTCTGCCGCCAAAATCAATAGCTGCCTGCGCAAGGCAATCATCCATCGGCAGGCAAAAACCATAACGCTCAATTCCTTTTTTATCACCAAGGGCAGCAGCAAAAACTTCGCCCAGGGCTATACCGGTATCTTCAATAGTATGGTGTTCGTCAATATGCAGATCGCCTTTTGCGGTAACTTCCAGGTCAATATTTCCATGGCGGGCAATCTGATCCAACATATGGTCAAAGAAATGAACGCCTGTTGATACCTTTGCATCGCCTTTACCATCCAGGTTGATCTTAATATAAATATCGGTTTCTTTGGTTGTGCGGCGGTGTTCAAATACCCGCTCACCGAGTTTTAAAAATTCGTGGATCTTTTTCCAGTCGGTTGTTTCTAAGGCTACCGTATTTTTCACCTTTTCCTCTTCTTCTTTAGTAAATTCTGAGCTGCCAAGGTTTGAGTGATTGTTTAGCCAAATTGCTTTAGCGCCTAAATTGAAAGCAAGCAAAACATCGTTCTTACGGTCGCCTATAGTAAAAGAATTTTTCAGATCGTATATATCAGTATCCAGGTATTTTGTAAGCAAGCCGGTATTTGGCTTGCGGGTAGGAGCGTTGTCTTTTGCAAAGGTGCGGTCGATGCAAAACTCTGAAAATACAACACCTTCGTTTTCAAAGGTTTTAACTACAAAATTTTGAACAGGCCAAAAAGTGTCTTCCGGGAAAGATGCTGTCCCGAGGCCGTCTTGGTTGGTTATCATTACCAACTCAAAGTCTAACTCGGCAGCAATTTTAGGGAGATATTGTAACGCACCAGGATAAAATTCAAGTTTAGCAAACGAATCTATCTGTTCATCTGCTGTTTCCTTTATCAGTGTACCGTCGCGGTCTATAAAAAGTACTTTTTGAAGTTTGCTCATTTATAATTCTGTAATGAGTTGATTAATGTTGTGTTTTCGTCCGGAGTTCCAACAGTGATGCGTAAACATCCCTCGCATAATTCCACCTTCGAACGGTTACGCACAATGATGCCTTGTTCTACAAGGTAATTGTAAATGGCATCAGCAGCGGTTGTTTTAACAAGGATAAAATTAGCATCCGATGGGTAAATATCCACCACAAAGTCAAAATCCTTTAAACCTAAAACCAGCCTGTCGCGCTGTAATAGCGTTTCCTTTATCCAGCTATTTACCTGGTCAACATTGTTTAATGCCTGTAAAGCTAACTGTTGCGAAGCTTCATTGATGTTATAAGGTGGTTTTACTTTATTCATCACCTCAATAATTTCTTCGCTTGCAAAAGCCATACCTACGCGTAAACCGGCTAAGCCCCATGCTTTACTCAGTGTTTGCATAACCACCAGATTGCCGTATTCAGTAAGTTCTTGTATGAAAGTTTTTTGGCGGCTAAAATTGATATAAGCCTCATCTACAACTACAATTCCCGCAAAATTAGCCAGAAGGGTTTCCACATCTGCTCTGTTAATGGAATTGCCTGTCGGGTTATTGGGCGAGCAGATGAATATCAGTTTAGTTTGCTCGTCAATGGCTTCGGCAATGCCATCCAGGTTAAGCTGAAACTCGTCTGTTAACGGAACATTCTTTACCTCAATGTCATTAATATTTGCCGATACCAGATACATACCGTAAGTTGGAGGTACCAGTATCACGTTATCTACACCCGGGTTACAAAAGCTACGGAATAAAACGTCAATCGCTTCATCGCTTCCGTTACCTAAAAAAATATTACGTGGCGGTACGCCTTTAATTTCGCTTAGGCGTTTTTTAACCTCATATTGCAGCGGATCCGGATAACGGTTAAATTGCTGTTGTAATGGTGAACCAAAGGCATTTTCATTAGCGTCTAAAAATACGCTTGCTTCGCCCTGGTATTCATCCCGGGCAGAAGAGTAAGGCACCAGTCGCTTTATGTTTTCGCGTAACAGCCCGTCCAGTCCTTTAAAGGGGGAACTGCCGTCTGCCTGGCTATAATATTGTTTGTTTGATTGTTCGTCCATTTTAATTTTCATTAAGCCAAGCCTTTATCAGGCGAAGCAAGCCTTACACTTACCGCGTTTTTATGCGCATGCAAACCTTCCAGTTCGGCAAGCGTCATAACTGAAGGGCCGATATTTTGTATACCATGCGGTGTTATATGCTGAAAAGTTATCTTCTTAACAAAAGAATCGACCGATACGCCGGAATAAGCCTTTGAATAAGAGCTTGTTGGTAAGGTGTGATTAGTGCCTGATGCATAATCGCCTGCGCTTTCCGGCGTTAAATTGCCTAAAAATACAGAACCTGCATTTATTATTTTCGGTACCAATTGCTGCCATTGCTCAGTTGCCAGTATCAAATGTTCGGGAGCATAATCATTACTAAAATGCATAGCCTCCTCAAGGTTATGGGTAACAATAATGTAGGAGCCTTGCAGTGCTTTAGTTACAATTTCGGCACGCGGCAACACCGGCACCTGTTTTTCAACTTCGGCTAAAACAGTTTCTGCTATCTCATTGCTGGTGCAAACTAAAATTGCCTGGCTGTCTAAACCGTGTTCGGCCTGGGCCAGCAGGTCTGATGCAACATATGCAGGATTTGCTGACTCATCCGCAATAACCAATACCTCTGATGGGCCGGCCGGCATATCTATAGCTGTGTAAGTGGTAGACTGTACAATAGTTTTCGCTTTGGTAACAAACTGATTTCCGGGTCCAAATATCTTATCAACCTTGGTAATACTTTCGGTTCCGTAAGCCATAGCCGCAATAGCTTGTGCACCACCTGCCAGGTAAATCCGGTCAATATTTAATAGCAAAGATACGTAGGCTATAAATGCATTCACCTTACCGTTTTTTTGCGGTGGTGAGCATACTATTATCTCGCTGCAACCGGCTATCCTCGCTGGGATACCTAGCATTAAAAATGTACTTGGAAGTACCGCGCTGCCACCAGGTATATACAATCCTACTTTTTCTATAGCTCTTAATTCGCGCCAGCAGTTAACACCCGGCATAGTTTCTACTTTGTCTTCGGCCCTAAGCTGGGCTTCATGAAACTTGTAAATATTGTTATAAGCTACTTCAAGCGCTTTTTTTTGATCTTCGGATATCGAGGCTGCTATTGCAGTAAGTTCATCCTTATCAAGAAATAGCTTTTGCAGTTCTACGTGATCAAATTTATTCGCATAATCAAATAAGGCCCGGTCGCCGTGCTGATGCACGTTGGCAATAACTTCTTCAACTATATTCCTGATCTCATTAGCAGGGTCGGCATTACGCTGCACCAGCTTTCTGGCTTCATCTTTTGTAAGATCTGAATACTTATATATTTTCATATGCCCTGTACTAATTTCCTGTAAGGGTAAGCTTTAAATAATAATTTTTTCAATTGGCATTACTACTATGCCTTGTGCGCCGGCTTGTTTCAACTGGCTTATCCGGTCCCAAAAATCACGTTCGGGGATTACCGTGTGTACGGCCACCCAACCTTCCTCGGCCAATGGCACAACAGAAGGGCTTTTTACGCCTGGCAGTAATGCTGTAACTGCAGAAAGATTATCGCGCTGCACGTTCAAAACCACGTATTTAGTTTCTTTTGCCCTTAAAACAGATTGTATTCTTTGAATAAGTTCCTGTACCAGATCCTCATTTTCGGTACCTGCGCGGCCTATTAGCACCGCTTCAGACGACATCACATCGGCAAATGGCTTAAGCCCGTTGCTTTTTAAGGTACCGCCAGTTGATACAAGATCGCAAATGGCATCGCTTAGCCCTAAACCGGGAGAGATTTCAACAGATCCGGAAATAGTTCTTATATCTGCCTGTATACCTTTTTCGCTTAAAAATTTCCCTAAAATAACAGGGTAAGTGGTAGCGATTGATTTTCCGTTAAGTTCAGAGATACTTTCTATATCATGAGAATTAGGAACCGCTATTTTAAGAGAGCATTTGCCAAAGCCAAGCCTTTGCAGATAACTTACTTTAACCTCGGTTTCTTGTATCACGTTTTCGCCTACAATACCCAGGTCGGCAATACCATCCTGAACGTATTCCGGGATATCATCGTCTCGCAGAAATAGAATTTCGAGTGGAAAATTAGATACCGGGGAGATTAACGAACTTTTATAATTTTCGAAGTTGAGACCGCAATTTTTTAATAATTCAACGGATTTTTCATTAAGCCGACCCGATTTCTGGATCGCTATTTTAAGTGTTTTCACAGATTGATTTTAAGTATTTACTATAATAAAGAGAATGAACCGGGGTTGTTATTTCGCGTAGAAACATACATTTATCTGATCACCACAAAGTGGTGATGGTGCAGATGTGAATGATGTAACATATAACCGTTCATTTTGTATAGCAGAACTTTGAAGTTGCGCAAATATATGTAGTTGTTTATTAAATCAAAATAAAACTTTTAAATTGAAAATCAATTAAGCCGTTATAAGTAAGATGCCAAATGAGGACCCTGATTGAATAACAGATCTATGATGCTTAGGTTTTTAATAAAACCATTTCTGTCTTCAAATACCTGAAAATAAGGTATTTGATTAAAGTCTGTTTCTTTTTTTGGGTGTATGGCTGCACGGAAATCAATCCTGTCAGTGTATTCAGCCTGGTAGGTTTCTGTATAATTGATCTCTGTTTTTATCTTAAGCGATTTTAACAGAAAGTGCAATAATTGCTCGTTATAATCAAAAAGAAAAGGAAATTTATTTTTATAAAATACCGAAAAGTCATCTTCATAATACTCAAAATAAGCCGAGCGGCGGTAACATGCCTGCAGGCTTAACCAGTGCAAACGCTGCCAGTCAAAATCGTAGCTGATTTTAACGTCTTTAATTTTTGTGTGATTTTTTGAGCCTTTCATAACCGGTACCACCAGGGCCAATACCCCATCAGGTGAGTAAACGTTTGCCCTGTTACGATAAGTTTGTTTTGGAAAATGCTCTTCTTTTTCAATCAGAATATCAGATTTATAACTGTTCAGCTTTGTGAAATATTCAACAGGCGGCAGATAAAACATCGGCAAAACAGCGCCACTTTCAATCATATCTTTTATGTTTGTAGTTAAAACCGGTAAAATTAATGATAAATAAGTGGCTTTCGAGAATAGGTGTGGTTATATTGTACCTAATCTCATTGCTGCCATTTTGGATCTTATATCTTATATCAGATCTTCTGTACATAGTGTTATACTACATTACCGGCTACCGTAAAAAAGTAGTTTCAGAAAACTTAAGAAACGCTTTCCCCGAGAAATCTCAACAGGAACTTAATGCAATCGGTAAAAGGTATTACCGGTACATGGGCGATCTGATAATGGAGACGGTTAAATGCATCAGCATATCAGAAAAGCAGGTACGCAAGCGGCTGGTGCCAATTAATCCCGAACTTCCGGAACATTATTTTAGCCAGGGCAAAAGTATCATGGCGGCGGCTGCACACTATTGCAATTGGGAACTCGCAGCATTGAGGCTTGGATTGCATACCGATAAAAAGCGCATTGTGGTGTATAAGCAACAGTCGAACATGGTTTTCAATGATTTTTTTAACCGCACCCGTTCCAGGTTTGGCGTTACGATGATCTCTATGCGGCAAACACTGAGAAGCCTGATCGCTTTAAAAAACGAGTTAACTTTTACTGTATTACTTTCAGATCAAACACCTGCCAAAGGTGATGTTAAATACTTTATGCCCTTTTTGAACCAGCCGACGGCAGTTTTTTTAGGTATTGAGAAACTGATTCAAATAAGCGACAGTGTTTTGATTTTTTACCGCATGGACAGGGTGAAACGAGGCTATTATACTTGTACATTTGTCCCTTTGATTGAAGATACCAAAAACACACAACCATACCAAATTACAGAAGCACACATGAATTACCTGGAAACAGTGATCAAAGAAAAACCAGAGTATTGGCTATGGTCTCACCGAAGGTGGAAAGTTAAGCCGGAGGATATTAAGAAATGAGCCTGATACCAAAAGTTGCTGTTGTAATTTTGAATTGGAACGGCACTAAACATCTTGGCAAATTTATGCCATCTGTTTTAACGTCTGTTTGGCCAAACTTAGAGATTATTGTAGGGGATAATGCTTCTACCGATAACTCTGTTGCTTTTTTAAAAGAAAACTTTCCTTCTGTTAAGATCATTGAAAACGATGAGAACTACGGCTTTACCGGTGGCTACAACAAAGTTTTGGAGCAAGTTGATGCTGATTACTATATTCTTTTAAATTCTGATGTTGAAGTGATGCCAGGCTGGATTGCTCCTGTAATCAACCTGATGGAAAGCGATCCGCTTATTGCAGTGGCCGCACCCAAGATAAAAGCATTTACGCAAAAAACTCATTTTGAACATGCCGGCGGGGCGGGTGGATTTATTGACAGTTATGGCTATCCTTTTTGCCGTGGGCGCATGTTTTACGAGATTGAAGAGGATAGGGGCCAATACCAGCAATCCGGAGAAGTTTTCTGGGCAACCGGAGCGGCCATGTTTATCAAAAAGCACTGCTGGGACGAAGCAGGCGGCTTTGATGACCGTTTTTTTGCACACATGGAAGAAATTGACCTTTGCTGGCGTTTAAAAAACATGGGTTACAAGGTTATGTATTGTGCAGAATCTGAAGTGTACCATTTAGGCGGAGGAACGCTTAACGTAGAAAATCCTTTCAAAACCTATCTGAATTTTAGAAACAATCTTTTACTCCTGCAAAATAATCTTCCTTTTTGGAGGGCGGTATTTACCATCAACGCGCGTATATGGATGGATCTGCTTGCTGTGTTTCGCTTTTTGGGCGAGGGGAAAAGAAAAGATGCCTGGGCGGTTAGCCGGGCTCACCAATATTTTGTGCGAAGCCTTTTCATAAAAAGAAACAAAAAAGCAAAGCCTGCATTATCAAAGCATTATCCTTTAAGCTGTATTTTCAAAGGCAGCATTGTGTGGGCCTTCTTCCTGAAAAAAAAGAAACATTTTACTGATCTTTCTTCTCAGGATTTTCTTTAGGAGTTTCAATTACTGGTTCTGTTTTCTTTTCAGGGACCGCAACCGGATTGCTTAAAGGCACACCATCTGGAAAATGAATATAGAAATCTTTTTGGGTAGAAGGCATCTTAATGCCTTGTTTACCAATAGCCTCGTATATGGCAGTTAAAATTTTGCTTTTTAGCTCGCCGGTAGTGTTTATATCGGCTACCCAGAAAAGAACCTTAAATTCTACAGCAGCTTCGCTTACATTATTTACAAAAACAGCTGGCGCCGGCGTATTCATAATATCCTGCCGGTTTAAAAGCAGGTTTTTTAATACGTCTTTTACCTTGTCTATTTCAACCCCGTAAGCTGTTAAAACTTTAAGCTCTACCTGTCGGTTGCTGTTACTTAAAGTCCAGTTAACTACCTGGTGCGATATCAGGTCGCCGTTGGGGATAATAACTTCCGAGCCATCGCCGGTAACAACTTTGCTTGATCGGATACCGATTTCTTTCATGGTACCTGTGTGGCCGTCAATTTCCACCACGTCTCCTATATTGATCGGTTTTTCAAAGGCCAGGATCAATCCGGAAACCAGGTTGTTCACAATATTTTGTAAACCAAAGCCGATGCCTACGCCAAAGGCACTAATGATGATAGTAAGCTTATCCAAAGGGAATCCTGATGCAGCAACAGCCAGTAAAAATCCTACTGAAAAAACGCCGATCCTGATGATCAAAGCAGATGTGCGGTTCTTCTTTTTAAATACTGATAGATCTGTAACTCTTTGTGCCGATACATCATATAGATAACTTATGACTTTCGATGCTACGGACGACAACCAGATCACAACGATGAAAATAACGAAACCGCCATAAGTAAAAGTGGCCCCTCCGATAGAACGAGGTTCATCCAGTATATCACTGGCGTAGCCTTTTGCCCAATCATCTATGTTTAAATTTTGCAAGAGGAAAAACAACCACACCAGTGCCGATGCAACAATCAGCATGTTTTTAAACTTCTTTTGTACCAGGTTGTAATCTATCCAGTTAATGAAGCTGTTGCCGCCTTTCTTTATTTGAAATTGAAGAAACAGACCCTGAATAATTATATGAACCACCAGGTATAAAATGACCAGCAGCCAAAGGTTAAATACCGCGGTAACGCCCACAATCTTTGCAAGGCTAAACCGTCCTGAAACGTTTAACAGCAACGAAAACGCCTGCATCCACATAAAAGCTTTTAGCGCAACATCCGCATATGGCAAATTACCCTCCGTAACGGTTTGCAGCTTTTTACGATAAACGTATGCAAGAACGATTGAAAAAACACTGAGCAGTAAGATCAGGTATCTGTCGGCGTTTGAAATTGCTATAAGCAGGTTACTTACACCATAAGCTATTGCCAATACAAACAAGATAATTAAAAAACTGAAAAGTGACTTCGCCACATCTTTCCTTAGCAGCACTAATGATAAGATCATTGAACCGAGGAAAAAGGTTTGCAGAAATACAACCGGGGGTTGATCATAAAAGTAAGGCGTGATAGCCACTATAACCAAAAGCGAAGATACAATTGGCCTCTTGCAGATATATTTAGCTTCAAGGCAAATGGCTTCTACATTTTCATTATTCCTGAAAATTTTAGATCGGTTGTAAATTATCCAGCTAAAAATAAGAATGAAGAAAATAATGCCGGCCAGGTGCGTTTCTGTTTCCGTTTTAAGAAAATAGCCGAACAATAATTTATTGAGACGGACAGTGCCATTCAGCGCATCGCTGAACTTATTATTCTGTGGATTCTTCTCCCACAGGTAACCGGATTCACCATCAATTGCCTTCATGGCAAAACCCTTTATCTTGCTGTCTATTTGATCACTTTCATCAAGGATTTTGGTGTAAGATATTGCGGTTTTATCTTGTAATAAATTAACCTTTAATAAATTACTCCGATTAATTGAATCAACTTTTTTCCATAAAACTTTTACTATGTTCTTTTGCCTGAAAAATGTTACCCTTACCTCGCTATCGGCAGGAATAGTCTTTAGTAAAGAATCCTTTGTAAATTTTAAAAGGTCACTTTGATTTTGCGCAAGCTTTGTGTTAACTGTTTGCAGATCGTTCTGCCAGCCATCCAATTTGTCTTGCAAATGATCAAGGTTATCCCTTAATACAAAAAGAAAACGAAGTGTACTTGCTTTGTGTGTATTTGCAGCATTTCCAATCCGGTCTATCGCTTTTATTACCTGGGGTAATTGCTGGCTTATTAACGCCGTGTCCAGACCATCGGCCAAGCTATTGTTGATCTGATTAAATGCCGTTTCATAGGTTTCAATGCGCTGTAATAAGCTACTGATAGATGTATCAGACTTATTAATGGAACGCATAAGTGAATCCTGAGAATGTATTCTGCGTCTTTCAGCCTCCCGTTTAGAGATCTGTTTCTTTTTCGTTTTATCCTGAGCTTGGGATGTATTAACGCATAACCCGGTAAGACAAAGGATGGATAAAAAAGTAACATAAAATGTTTTGCGCATCAGGATAATTAGAGTTTTAAACCGGATAAAATTACTTAACTATTTACAAAGTTCTCAATTGCTAAACGGTACGAATCAAGGCCAAAGCCTGCTATCACACCCTTACAGCTTGCTGCCAGCATTGAATGATGCCTAAATGCTTCACGTTTATGAACATTAGATATATGAACCTCTATAACCGGCTTATTTACAGCCGATATAGCGTCTGCAATTGCAATTGAAGTATGGGTGTAAGCACCTGCGTTTAAAACGATGCCATCATAGCTGAATCCTACTTCGTGTATTTTATTTATAATTTCGCCTTCTAAATTGCTTTGGTAATATTCAATTTCAACGGCCGGATAGCGGGTACGTAATTCCTGTAGATAGCTATTAAAATCGCTATTACCATAAACTGATTTTTCCCTAACGCCCAGAAGGTTTAAATTAGGGCCGTTTATAATTTGTATCTTCATCAGTTCAAACTTAAGTAAAAACATTAATAATACAATTGGATTGGCAACGGGCAATTAAAGGATTTCAGTCTTATCTGAAGCTGGAGAGATCACTTTCCGAAAATTCTGTGGAAGCTTATAAGCGTGATATAGAAAAATTACAGCAATTTGCTGAAACCCAAAACGAAAGAATAAATCCCGAAAGTTTTTGTTTAAATCGGCTTCGCGATTTTATAGAGTGGGCGGCAGAATTAGGGATGTTACCATCGTCGCAGGCCCGTTTGATATCGGGCATCAAGTCTTTTTTCAAATACCTTTTAATGGAAGATTTGATTGCTTTTGACCCGTCTGAACTGCTTGAAGCGCCAAAAATACAGCGTAAATTACCGGATACTTTAAGCTATGAAGAGATCAATAAAATGATTGATGCCATAGACGTGTCCAAAACGGAGGGGGCGCGGAATAAGGCGATATTGGAAGTGTTGTACGGCAGCGGACTGCGCGTTTCCGAACTAACCAATTTAAAACTTTCTAATCTCTATCTCGACATTGAATTTATTAAGGTTACGGGTAAGGGAAGTAAAGAACGGCTGGTGCCTATAGGCGGCTCAGCAATCAAAGCCCTTAAAATTTGGATTGAGCAAGTTCGGGTGCATATACCTGTTAAAAAAGGAGAAGAAGATATTGTGTTCTTAAACCGCAGAGGTGCGCGGTTAAGCCGGGTTTATATATTCTTAGTGATTAAGGACTTGGCTGTATTAACCGGAATAAAGAAAGCAATAAGTCCGCACACTTTCAGGCATTCATTTGCAACGCATCTGGTTGAAGGCGGTGCGGATTTACGTGCGGTACAGGAAATGCTGGGGCATGAAAGCATTACTACAACAGAAATTTATACTCATCTCGATAGGGAATATTTGAAAGGAACTATCATACAATATCATCCGCGGAGTTAAAAAGTTAACTAAGCTTTATTCCAGGTGCATTTTATCATCCTGTCACGTCCACTCATGTCCTGGCGTAATTCTATTTCTATAAAGCCTTTATCTGAAAGTAACTGAACTGTTTCCTTTCCCAAACTTTCATTTATCTCGAAAAAAAGCAGACCATTACTACATAAATTTAAAGCTGCAAAGTTGGCTATAGCACGGTAAAAAACAAGCGGATCATCTTCAGGCACAAATAACGCAGTATGCGGTTCAAAATCAGTGACGTTGGTATGCATCTGCATTTTATCATGCAATGTTACATAAGGCGGGTTACTTACAATAACGGATATAGGACTCTGAATATCAATGCTCTTAAAACTTTCTAAATTTAAAATATCGGCGTTGAAAAACTTAATATCCGCCTCGTTCAATTTTGCATTTTTAGTTGCAGTATCGAGCGCTCCTTCTGAAATGTCAATTGCCGAAACCTCAAAAAACGGGAGGTTTTTCTTTAAGCTGATAGCAATACAACCGCTGCCGGTGCCCATATCAAGTATGGAACCATGAACGTTTTCCGTTTTGCAGGTGGTTATAATCCACGCTACCAGTTCTTCTGTTTCCGGGCGTGGTATGAGTACAGCAGGATTTACCAAAAAAGGTAGTCCGTAGAATTCTGTTGTGCCTAAAACGTATTGAATGGGTGTCCCCAATTCTAATTGTGATAATATGTTATCAATTTGCTTTGATTGCTGGTCTGCTAAAGCTATTTCCGGGAAAGCTTTAATCTTGGCATTAGAGAATCCGGTTATATCGTTGATAGCCAATAATGTTATTGCTTCTATCTCATTATCTTCGTAAAGCTTGTTTAAGTTAATCTTGTAGCTGTTAAAAACATCCTTTACTGTTTGCATAAACAAAGTAACATAAAACCTACTTTTGCTGTATGGCCCAACATGAAATATTTATGCAGCGCTGCCTTGAACTTGCCCAATTGGGGATGGGTTATGTAAGCCCGAATCCAATGGTTGGGGCGGTAATAGTTCATAATGGTAAGATCATTGGCGAAGGTTATCATCATCGTTACGGCGAAGCACATGCAGAAGTAAACGCAATAAACCAGGTAATTGAGAAATATTCTGATTTTGACAGCTTATTAAAGCAATCCACTATTTACGTATCGTTGGAGCCTTGCGCACATTATGGAAAAACGCCGCCATGTGCCGATCTTATTATCAAACATCAAATATCGCGGGTTATAGTGGGTTGCCGTGACCCCTTTAATCAGGTAAATGGTAAGGGAATTGAAAAGTTATTATCAGCTGGTATTGAAGTAATTGTTGGGGTACTGGAACAAGAGTGCATTTGGTTAAACCGCAGGTTTTTTACTCGTGTTCAAAAACAACGCCCTTACGTTATTTTTAAATGGGCGCAAACTGACGACGGCTATTTTGCACCCGGTAACGAGCGGCAGTTTTGGATCACCGGTGAAGAATCGCGCAGGTTAACACACAAATGGCGTAGCGAAGAAGACGCTATTTTAGTTGGAAAGAATACCGCAAAAAATGATAATCCACAATTAAACGTACGTTACGGCACTGGCAAATCGCCTAAGCGGGTTTTGATAGACCGTCGGCTTGAATTAAGCAGCACTTTAAATATTTTTGATCAATCTATTGAAACATTGATTTTTAATGAAATAAAAACGGATTTCGATGGTAAAAACAAATACATTGCGCTTGAAGATTTTGACCGTTATGTGCCTCAATATATTTTATATCAATTATACTTGCAGGATATTCAGTCTGTTATAATTGAAGGTGGGGCTAAGACTATTGCGGCTTTTATTGAAGCAGGCACATGGGATGAAGCCCGAATCTTTACCGGTGTTGGAATTACCCTGAGGGAGGGAATAAACGCACCGTTTATAACAGGTAAAAATTTAGGAACTTATAAAGTTGGAAATGACGATCTTAAAATTATTGTCAATAACTAACTCGTTTAAACTTCTATAGATTTATCGCTACTCAACAAACCTTATTAGGACGTTAAATGATTTTTATAATACTTAGTGTATGCTTCAGCGTTTCGGTATCCGTTATGCTAAAACTGGCTAAACGGTATCATATAGATGTTTACCAGGCTATAACCTGGAACTACTCGATGGCCGTTTTACTCAGCTGGATATTCCTAAAACCTCAGCTAAATCACCTGCAAGGCGCGCCGGTAGTAAATTATATAACGCTTGCCATATTACTCCCGGCACTTTTCGTTATACTGGCAGCATCTGTAAGGTTATCGGGTATTGTGCGCACTGATGTAGCACAAAGGCTTTCGTTGTTTATACCGGTAATAGCTTCGTTCTTAATTTTTAATGAGCAATTGACGATATTAAGGGTTGGCGGACTTATAGTGGGTTTTGCAGCTATTGCCTGTTTAATTCCATGGCAAAAGCAGGCTACAGGTAAACAATCAAACGGTAACGCCTGGGTTTATCTTCTAATTGTGTTTGCGGGTATGGGTATTATTGATGTTTTGTTTAAGCAATTGGCAACATTTACCACAATACCTTATACAACTTCGCTATTTATAGTTTTCGTATTGTCATTCATTTTTGCGCTTATAGGTTTGTTTTACCAGGTATTCACAAAAAAAATGCGTTTTTCATGGCCGCATATTCTTATAGGCTGGGTGCTCGGAATAGCCAACTTCGGCAATATTTTATTTTATCTTAAAGCGCATAAGGCGCTCATCAATCACCCTTCTACCGTATTTACGGCAATGAATATCGGCGTTATTGTTTTAGGGGCATTAACAGGATTTATCATCTTTAAAGAAAAGCTAAGCACTATCAACAAAGTGGGGCTTGCACTTGCTATTATTGCCATTGTTATAATGGCCAAAGCTTAACAATGCTTTTTGACGACACCTACCGGACAATTGAAAAGCCCTGTGAAGGCGTATTCCGCGATCGAGGCAGTAAATTTCTTGCTTTCGCTTATCCCATTGCCACCGATAATAAGATCAAAGAAATTATCAACGATTTAAAAGCCCAGCATCCCAAAGCAAATCATCATTGCTGGGCTATGAGGCTTGGCATAGACCGCTCTGTATTCAGAATAAATGATGATGGTGAACCATCCGGCACAGCCGGAAGACCGATCCTGAACGTACTGCTATCTAAGGATATAACCAATCTGCTTGTAGTGGTAGTGCGTTATTTTGGTGGTACGCTGCTTGGCGTACCCGGATTGATAAATGCCTATAAAATGGCAACCGAAGATGCGCTTAGCAAGGCAAACATTATTCAAAAAAGCGTTAATGACGTTTATACCATATCATTTAATTATTTGCAAATGAACGATGTAATGCGCTTAATTAAAGATGAAAACATGGAAATAATAAGCCAGCATTTTGATAACAATTGCGCTGTGCAGGTCTCTGTTCGTAAAACAAAAGTAAACCAGGTATTGTCTAAAATTAACTACCTGGAGGGTGTAAACGCAAGGTATGATTACACCTGTTAGTGTTTAATTTTAACCAAACAGTAACCAATTTTATTCTCCATTTTGTATCATAAATGTGTATTTTAGTCGGATATGCAATCCTTTGAAATAGATAAATCCGATCTGTTGCGCATCGAAACCGCGCTTGAGGGTAATGATGCTGAATTAGAGATTGTTCTGAAGGAATATCATGCTTCGGAGATTGCAATGTTGTTCGGCAAGCTTTCGCAGGAAGCAAGAGAACGTATCATAAATGTGTTGCCTACGGACGTTGCTTCTGAAGTAATTTCTGAAATGGACGAAGAACATCGTCCGGGTGAATTGCTAATTAACCTCCATCCAGAAAAAAGATCTGAAATTGTTGAAGAGCTGGATTATGATGATGCTACAGACATTATCTCGCAGCTTGACGAGGAAGATCAGCAGGAAATCCTTGAAGATATAGATCAGGACGATGCAGACAGTATCCGTGCGCTTTTAAAATACGAAGAAGATACCGCCGGCGGCTTAATGAACTCCCAGATTGTTAAGGTGAATATTAACCTTGATAAAAAGGACGCCATTGAAGAAATTATTCGCCAGTCGGAAGAGATGGAAGAGTTTTATACCATTTACGTGGTAGATGATCATGATATATTGCAAGGCATACTTTCTATAAAATCTATAATCAAAGCACGTGCTGACGCACATGTTCGCGACCTTGTAAATACAGATTTTGTTTTTGTAAAAGCTGATCTTGACCAGGAGGATGTTGCGGATCTGATCTCACAGTATAACCTTACAACCATCCCGGTTGTGGATGACCAAATGAAATTGCTGGGCCGTGTTACGGTGGATGATATCATTGACGTAATGGAGCAGGAAAATACCGAAGATATATTAAAAATCTCCGGTGTATCTGAAGATGAAGAACTTAGCGGTAACTGGAAAGATGCGGTAAAAAGCCGCCTTCCCTGGCTGGTGATCAATTTAGGGACTGCATATCTTGCCGCTTCGGTAATCAGGCATTTTGATGCCACTGTTGAAAAACTTCCTATCCTGGCTGCTTACATGACCATTATTGCGGGCATGGGTGGTAATGCTGCCACGCAGGCACTTGCGGTAACAGTAAGGCGTATATCTTTAAGTGACCTTACCGATAAACAGGCTTACAATGCTGTATTAAAGGAGTTTTTAGTAGGCCTTTTAAACGGGGCGGCTAACGGTATTATCGTGTTTATTATCGCCTTGTTTTACGACGCCAATCCTATGCTTGGCCTGGTATTGTTTTTGGCGATGACGGGCAACCTGATAGTTGCGGGCTTAACGGGCGCGTCTATTCCGCTGGTGTTAAAGCGGGTAGGGATAGACCCAGCGGTTGCATCGTCTATCATCATAACAACATTTACAGATTGCGCCGGCTTTTTGCTGCCGCTATGGTTTGCAACTAAACTGATTTTACACCAAAGCTTATAATTTTTAAGAACATCATAAAAAGAATACTATAATGACCGAAGTAAGATACAACTGGACAAAAGAAGAGATAGCTGAGATTTATAACCGACCGTTGTTAGACCTGGTTTATGAAGCCGCAACCATCCATCGTGAAAATAAGGATTACTCAGAAGTACAGATAAGTTCTTTAATCTCTATTAAAACCGGCGGCTGCCCGGAGGATTGTGCTTATTGCCCGCAAGCCGCGCGTTATAACACGGGTGTAAATGTTCATGGCATGATGCCGAAGGACGAGGTGATAGCTGCAGCCGAAAAAGCTAAAGCAGGCGGCGCATCAAGGTTGTGCATGGGTGCAGCATGGAGAGAAGTAAGGGATAACCGCGATTTTGACAAAGTGATTGAAATGGTACAGGCTGTAAATGAGCTGGATATGGAGGTTTGCTGTACATTAGGCATGCTTACAGAATCGCAGGCGCAAAGATTAGCAGATGCGGGCCTGTATGCTTACAACCATAACCTTGATACATCCGAAGAAGATTACAAACGTATTATCACTACCCGCACGTACGACGATCGCCTTAAAACATTAGAGCATGTACGCAAGGCTAAAATTACCGTTTGCAGCGGCGGCATTATAGGTTTGGGCGAGACCGTTGAAGACCGTATCTCTATGTTAAAAACGTTATCTAACCTGCCTAAACATCCGGAATCGGTTCCTATTAATGCCTTAGTACCTGTAAAGGGAACGCCACTGGGAGATCAGCCACGTGTTTCTGTTTGGGAGATGGTACGTATGATTGCAACGGCACGGATCATCATGCCTAAAACGGTGGTCCGCCTTTCTGCAGGCCGCACTGAAATGAGCACTGTTGAACAGGCATTTTGTTTTATGGCCGGTGCAAATTCAATTTTTGCTGGCGAAAAACTGTTAACCACACCAAATCCATCTTTCGATACAGACATGGCAATGTTTGAATTACTTGGATTAAAACCGCGTAAAGCTTTCAAAAATGGAAAGCCCGGCGTAGTTGAAAATATAGAAGAAGTAGCGGGCGTTTAAACAGCACGTTTAGTTCAATGAAAAAGCTTGCATTTAAATTGCAAGCTTTTTTCTTTTAAACCTTTGCGCTTAAAATCCATCTCCAGGCAAAGCGGGTAAGCAGATTAAAGCCACCCCATTCGTCCACAAATTTTATAATATCCTTAAGGCAGGTTTCGCCAAATTTCTTTTTAAAATTGGCAGATGCGATTCTATACACTTTATCAGGATTTTGCAGGCCAATGCGTTCGTAAATTTCTTTTTTAACGTACATCGTCCGCACAAATAAAATATTGAACAAAATTACATAGCTGTAAAGTGTTCGTTTTATGAAGCCGGCTTTAGCTGCATAACCTTTTAAAAGGCTTTTGGTAAAAAGGATATGTCTGCCTTCTTCAATGTTATGCAAGTCGAACATTTTTTTAAGAACGATATAAATGTTAGGAGATCGGCGGGCATAGTTACCGTAAATATCGGTAACTAATTCTACCGAAACACTACCCATAAAAAGATAATCTGCCGGGAGGTACTTGTTGCTGAATTCTCCAAAAAACTTGTGTAAGCCCGATTGTTTAATTGGCTTGCCGCCAATTCTTTTTATTGCTTGCCCAAACATTTCCTGGTGCCTGAATTCTTCTATAAGTTCTCTCAACAAAAAGCGATGTTCAACATTATCAGGAGGAAGCGTAAGGATGTGTCTGGTCATGAATAAGCAAAAAAGGCATTCGCCCCAGCCGTAAGATGCTATTACCTGCACCAGTTCATGGCGGCCTAATTCCAGTTTTTGTTCTGCCGTTAAAGTATCATAAATATCAAGTCCGTGTAATGAGGTCAAAACTTCGGGCAGATAAATATCGCCGGGCTGCGGGTCTTGCTGCCACGGAACATAAGTTTCAGGCATCAATGGATGCTCTTTGCTTATCTTAATTAATCTTTCAACCTCATTTACATCCATAACCAAATCTACTCAAAATTGAGTTCTATTTATCAATACTATTGTAAATAGTATTTGGTTGCTTATACGGCAAATAGCTGGCCAAAGTCTTTAAACGACTTAAATTCAAGCGCGTTTCCAGATGGATCGAGAAAAAACATGGTGGCTTGCTCGCCGGGTAAACCCTTAAAACGTATATATGGCTCTATTATAAATTTGATTTTATGATCCAACAGCCTTTGCTTAAGCGCTTCCCATTGATCCCATTCCAGTACTACCCCGTAATGCGGAACAGGTACGTCGTGCCCGTCTACGGGGTTTGAATGCTGCGCTGTTTTCTGGGTAGGGCGAGGCTTTAAGTGGATTACAAACTGGTGTCCGTAAAGATTAAAATCCGTCCACACCTCAGAACTTCTTCCTTCGCTGCATCCCAGTACTTCCCTGTAAAATTTCCTTGCTTCCTCCAGCTCATAAACCGGAACGGCCACGTGAAAAGGAGTGAGTTTATCTGCCATTTAATTTTTTAACTGTATAGCGGTAAATAGTACGGCCAATGTTTCCATCTTTATCAATACCTTCAATGATGGCGCGATAACTGCCTACACCGTCTGCATTGAAATATTCCAGGTTTGCTGCGCCTGTTTTATCGGTTACCACGTTAGGGTTCCAGTAAATGGTGCTCCGTGTGTCTACTTTTTTTGACTGTGTTTCGGCAGGTCCCGAATAACGTGGTATATAAAATGTTCTTACTTTAGCATATCCTTTAGGGCTAAAATTTATTTCATTTGGCTGCGGCAGCATGGTTTTAAGATCGGCAAGGCTAACTTTAGTACCTTGTGACTCAGGCGATTTTTTCATATTAATTACCAGCGCACCGTCTGTACCGTAAGTGCTGTTAATAAGACCAAGCTCGTCCTTCACAAAGATCTCAACCGACTCAATCTCCTTCGGATTTAAGGATTGAATAGCATTAACATCAACAAACTGGCCACGCAAAAATATCGCCACCGGGATCTTTTTACCCTGGCCAATATTACGTGTAACATAAAAGTTTCCATCCTGGTAGGTTAAACCCATTGCAAGCGACTGGATACATTCAAGCGGAGTTAAGCATCCTTCTAACTGGCTGGCCAATATAGTATGATCTGCAATAGCACTTAAGCTTGTTAAACTACCATAATCCCTATGGCTTACAGTTGGTTTTTCAATCTTTCTATCGCGGATAACAACTTCTTTTAGCGTAGTGCTGTAGCTGTTTTGCAGCTTGCTGTTTTTTATGTAAGCGCTAAGCGTGCTATCAATATTCGTTACATAATCAGGCTTATTAACGTTTGCAGGCAGGCGCTGCGCCTGCTCGCCATCAAATGTAACTACCATGTCGTTAGACTTTGTATTGTTACGTGCACTTATAGTTACCTTTGATGAATCTTGAAATACAACGTTTTGGAAACCGAATTTGCCGTCGGCATTGGTAATGGCATTTACAGATATGTTCTTATCCGGTATCAGCAAGCGTACGTTCCCGTTAAATACGGGTATACCGTTCGACTGGCGAAGCGTTCCTGAAAGGGTAATGCCGTTTTCAGGCAGAAACCTGATAGCCGGGTATTTCTCGTTCATTATACCATCGTAAGAAAAACGGCGGTAGCCCTGGGTGAGTAACAATACATCCAGATCGGCATGTGTTTTTGCATCCTGATGGCTAAAGTAGTAGTTAGGCTTTTCAATATAACCGGTAATGTCTGATGTTAGCAGCAAGTAGCTTAATATAGTGGTTTCAGAGTCCTCGCTATAGGGCACTTTTGAATCATCAACTACCGTAACCGAAAAACTACCTTCAGTAGGGACATTGTTGGCTTTAGCCGATACATTTAATGAAACTTTTTGCCTTGTTAAATAAGACGGTTTATCGCTGTTAAGTGATATGTTTAGCATGTCTTCCTTATGTTGTATAAAGGCAATGCGCTCACTTATAGGGTCGCCATCCCAGGTAAAGAGTGTAACCTGAACAATGCCTGTAGGAAACTTACTCTTGGGAATAGATGCGTAATAAATAGCACTCTGCAACTGTGTTTTTGCGGCAAAACAAATAATGCCGCTGCATTTAGCTATAATAAAAAATGTCTTCCCCTGGTAGTTTTGAAGAAAGGAGGGGTCTGCCTGAATCTTTAATTTTAGGGTATCAGCATTGGTGTTATCCAATCCAAGTCCTATAGCTCCGGTCTCAATCTTAGGCAGATCCGGTGTTGCTGTAGTCCCGTCTGCAAAAGTTACTTTAGCAGTATAATTTTTGCCATCAAGCGGTGTAAAATCAAAAGCACCCATACCGAGGTGAGAAGAGCTAAATTCGGCAACCACCGTGTTTGTGTTATCAACTATGGTTCCCTTTGCGTCAATACCCAACCCTTTAGGTGTTATAGCCTTAAATGCCACTTTAGATTTTATACCGCTTATAAGCTGGCCGCCTTCTGCAAAAAACTGAAAATCATTAGTTTCCACAACCGTATTTAATGGAAAAGTATTTGTAAACTGCTTATGCTCGCCGTTATCTATAACAGCTACAATACTTGCAGAATCAAGACCTACTTTTTTTGTATTGATAAAGCTGATGTCAATAAAGCCGTTCTTGTCGGTTTCGCCCTTGCCTTTAGCTATAGTTTCATCATCTTTCTCAACCGTCCAGCTCACCCGTTTTTGAACATATGGCGCACCGTTACCGTCTTTATAAGTAACACCTGCGCTTATTTTAGTCAACTTATTGGCAATGCTGCTTTTTAAATTTACCTGGGTTGCTACATCATTATTGATAGCATCGCCTACAGGGATTATTTTATTGAAAAAATACCGCAGGTCGTTATTGTTCATCCAGTTGGTATAACCAATTATGCGATAATTACCTTTCTTTACTGAGGTAGACGGTAAAGGAATGCTCCCCCACGCAACACCGTTTTTAACTTGCAATTTAAGTGACTCAATCAGCGAGTCGCGCGAGCTCATTAACAATACGTTGATCACACGGCTCAGATTAGAAAGCTGGTGATGATCTACCGTTAGGTAAGCCTTGAACCAAATGGTATCGCCAGCGGCATAATAAGGTTTGTCGAGATGGAGGTAAACTTTTTCTATAGGATAATCGGTTGCCAGCTTGGTTGTTTTCCTCATAATATGATTTAAAACAGCCGTATCGCTTTGTGCCGATGCCGAAAAATTTAGAAGTAGTAATAGAACAGATTGTATAAGTAAAACTTTAAAAAGCTTCATGAGTTTAAATTAACTTTGAAATAGCACGGCTAATATAGCCCATTAGGGTTTAAAATAAATTAAACGTTGTTAGGTTTAACATATTTTAAGACTTTTAAACAACATTTTTACTTAACCACTATTTGTAACGTATTACGGCTTACCTGTTCTAATAAAACGGTTTTGCCTGCCTTAAGTTCAATGAGCGCAGCTTCTGAATAGTGTCTTATCGTAATCAGGTTAAGCCCCTGGTTGTACTTTGCTTTAAAGCCTGCGGCTAACTGGGCCAGCAATTTTTTAAAACGTTCTTCAACAAGATCAAAGCAAACCGTAAAGCTTAATGCAGATGTTTGCATCATATTAACCTTAATATTATTTTGAGCAAAAAAGCCAAAAATGCTGCTTAAGTGATATTCAGAAATAAACGAATAATCCCTTGAGGAGAGCGATAGTAACACCTGGTTTTGTTTTACTATAATAACAGGCTTTTCAAAACGGTTTATTGCGTCGTCCTTTATAACAGTTCCTGCCGCATCCGGGTCATTGAACGATTTTACATACAAAGGGATTAAAGCATTTTGTAATGGCTTAATAGTTTTTGGATGGATCACACTTGCTCCATAAAATGTCATCTCAATAGCTTCGTTGTAAGTAAGTTCGTCAAACTTTACCGTGTCGGCAAATAATTTAGGATCGGCATTTAATATCCCTGGTACATCTTTCCAGGTAATTACAGATTGTGCCCCTAAACAGGATGCAAATATGGACGCAGTATAATCAGAGCCCTCACGGCCCAGTGTAGTGGTAAAGTTTTCTGACGTGCCACCCAAAAAACCCTGCGTTACAACAATGCCCCTGTCTAATAATTTGGGGATTTCTGCACCGATACTTTCCTTCGTTTTGTCCCAATGAACATTGCCTTCCCTATAATTATTATCTGTGTGAACATATCCCCTTACATCCAGCCACTGGCTTTGTAACCCAGCCTTATTTAAGTAAGCATTAATAATACGGGTAGAAACCAGTTCACCTACAGAAACGATTTGGTCATAAATAAAATCATAATCGTCATGAGGGTCTTCTTCAACCATCCAGTCTATCTCAACAAAAGTGTTGGCTATGTCGTCAAAAATTCGGTCGCCGGGTTCAAATAATTGCTCAATTATTTGATAATGATAGGCTTTTATCTCATCAAAAATTGACTGCATCTCCTCATCGCCGTTAACATAAGCAGCGGTTAATTTTTCGAGCGCATTGGTGGTTTTGCCCATGGCCGAAACTACTATCAGTAATCGCGTGTCCGGGTATTTTTTTACAACGTTCGCAAGGTTTATTATACCTTCTGCATCTTTTACCGATGCACCGCCAAATTTAAAAACAAGCATTATTTTATGAATTGAGCCACAACGGTATGCGGCCTGAGTAAAAATTTAGTTTCAGAGTAGGGTATGAACAAACTTGTTGTACCCGCGGCATATGGCTTTATCTCGTATTGATTATACAAAAACCTGATGCCAAGCGGTGTAAGCGAAAAATTGCTGTTTAACGCAAATTTGTTATTTTTAAAAAAGTAATTAACTGCCAGGGATGCCGTATCGGCTAACCGTTCGTTTTTGCGGAAGACTTTTTCGGCAATTGCATTGAGCTTTTCTTCATAACCGTCTGTAAAAATCTCATTGAGCGTTATGATCTTGTTAGCTTTGGTGTTCCAGTTTATAAACTTTATGAAAGATAAAGGGTGAGCACCGCCACGAAACTCATAACCCCCAAGCTCAATAGTGGTAAGTGACGAATCCTGCCTTAAAACCTTTGCATAGCTATCAACAGTATAAAAAACCAGGTAGCGGGGATTTTTTTTAAAATTCTGATAATCTTCAAAAAAGCTTTTCGCTGCCTGGGTGATACCGGTATCCTTTCCGCTTTGACCAAAGGTTAGCAGGAACTTGTTTTTAATAGTATCGTTCAGTTCAGTTTGGTCTATAAAATCAGGATATTTGAAAGAGAATACGGTACAGCCGGTATCTGCCTTACCACCACAATCGTTTGCACGTTGTTTAAACGTCTTATAGCTGTAAACCAAAGTGTCTTTAGTGACTGCCGGGTGCGATTTGCCTGGTTTATTCCAGTTGCACGAGGTCGTTATTAAAGCAATTAAAGCGGCGATACCAAAACTGAATCTCATAACTACAGATTTAAAAGTTGCTCTTTTGAAAGAGAGGCATTCAGCCAACCGGCATCTATACTGGCCTTGTATTTTTTATAAAAGTTAATGGCCGGTTCGTTCCAGTCCAATACCTGCCAAACCATACCACTGTAACCAAGTTCTTTAGCCTCGATGATCAGCCTGTCGAAAAGTATTTTACCTATTCCCTTACCGCGCATGCTTTCGGTAACTATCAAGTCTTCAAGGTAAAGCCGTGAACCTTTCCAGGTAGAATAACGTATGTAATATAATGCAAAACCGATTATAAGTTCATCAACTTCGGCAACAAAGGCTTTCCAGACAGGTTTTTCGCCAAAACCGGCATCAATAAAATCCTTCAGATCAACCGTTACTTCTTCGGGAGCTTTTTCATACAGCGCAAGTTCCTTTATCAGTTCTAAAAGCCTTGGGCAATCTTTTTTACGCGCTTCCCGCAAATTCAAATTCATTTTATCTTATCGCGATTAATTGTTTTTCCAGTGTTTAATTACCCTCTGGCCAAAAATGGTACTTCCCAACCGAATCATATTACTCCCTTTCTCAACGGCTATTTTATAATCTGATGACATGCCCATTGATAAAGTATCAAAGCTGTCTTCCTTTCTGAAAAAGCTTTGTTTAACACCATCAAAAAAGGTTTTTAACTCATAAAATTCCTCTTTAAGCTGTTTTTCATTATCGGTATTGGTTGCAATACCCATAAAACCCCTGATGCGGATATGTTGCAATGCAGTAAAATCTTCGGAGCGAATCAGTTCTATTGCCTCGTCAAAGCCTAATCCAAACTTTGTTTCTTCGTCGGCAATGTAGATCTGTAAAAGGCAATCAATTACGCGTTTGTTTTTTTCTGCATGCTTATCAATCTCCTGCAAAAGCTTTAAACTATCCACAGATTGTATCATGCTGATGAAAGGGGCAATATATTTAACCTTGTTGCTTTGCAAATGCCCAATTAAGTGCCATTGAATATCTTTTGGCAGTTGTTCGTATTTTTCGGTAAGCTCCTGCACCATGTTTTCACCGAAGATGCGCTGGCCGGCATTGTATGCTTCCTGCACTTCTTCGGCAGGCTTTGTTTTAGAAACAGCTACCAATGTAACATTCACAAGCCCGGTTTCTTTTTTTAAGCTTTTGATATTATCTGTAATGCTCATTAATGCGTAATTTTGCTTAATTATTAAGCCGCTAAATTACAGAATGCATAAATACATAATCTTGTTTTTTTTAGTATCGGTGTTTTTATTCTCTTGTCAGAATGAAAAAGTACCCGACAATCTGATAAAACCCGACCGGATGGTAGCACTGCTTACCGATCTGCACCTTGTAGATGGAAAGATGTATGGCGTACAGCAGGCGCCTGATTCTTTGTATAAATATGGCGAGGGAAGGTATTTAGCATTGTTCAAAAAATTTCATACCGACTCTAACCAATTTAAAAACAGCCTGCAATATTATACGGCGCACTCGGTGCAGTTAACTGCCATGTATGATAAGGTGCTTGATAAACTAAAACAAAAAACCGATTCGCTTAACAAATTACAAATGAAGCAACAGAATGCTCATAAATAACAGTTTTGATAAGCTTGGTTTTAATGATGTAAAGGAACTGATTAAAGCGCATTGCCTTAGCGAGATGGGCCGCCAGATGGTTGATCGCATACAGGTAATGAACAATTATGATCAGATCCTGAAATTTCTTAACCAAGCCAATGAATTTAAGAATATACTTATAAATGATGATGCATTACCCATTAATCATTTTTTTGATATAAAAACGCTTGCAAACAAAGCCCGCATAGAAGGGACTTTTTTGAGCGAGGAAGAATTTTACCAGGTACAAACCTCGTTAACAACGGTATTTGCCGTAATTGGCTATTTTAACGAGCGGGAAGGGCTTTATCCAAACCTCGAAGCTTTATTTGAACACCTGCCAATTGAAAAAGCAATTTTAAAAAAGATTGACCAGGTGATAGATCAGAAAGGGAAGATCAGGCCCAATGCTTCGCGCGAATTGCAGGATATAACCTCCGGTATAGCAAAAGCAGAGCAGGAAGCCCGTAAAAAAATTGATCTGGTTTTTAAAAGCGCTGCGGGTAACGGCTGGACTGCAGATGGATCATTAACCATCCGCGACGGGCGATTATGTATTCCATTACTGGCCGAAAATAAGCGAAAGATAAAAGGCTTTATACATGATGAATCTGCTTCGGGGCAAACGGTTTATATGGAACCCGAGGAAGTGTTTACATTGAACAACCGCATCCGCGATCTTGAATTTGAGCGCCGCCGCGAGATCATCAAAATCTTAACCGCCCTTACTGATGAATTGAGGCCTTATGTGCCTTTGCTTTTATCGTATCATAGCCTGTTAACCAAACTTGACTTTGTTAGAGCAAAAGCACTATACGCAATAGATATAGAAGCAGAAATGCCGCAACTGGTAAATGAGGCCATCCTTAAATTAAACAATGCACGCCACCCGTTGCTGTTGCTTAATTTCAAAAAAGAGGGAAAAACAGTTGTTCCCTTAAACGTTGTCATTGACGAAAGTGCGCGGGTTGTTGTAGTATCTGGCCCCAATGCCGGTGGTAAATCTGTTTGTATGAAAACGGTTGGCTTATTGCAGATGATGGTACAAGCCGGACTTTTGATTTCTGCTGCCGATACCAGTACCGTTGGCGTTTTCAAGCAGTTTTTTGTTGATATAGGGGATGACCAGTCGATAGAAAGTGACCTGAGTACCTACAGCGCGCATCTATCTAAAATGAAGAATTTTGTAGAGAATGCTAACGGTAAATCGTTAATACTGATAGATGAGTTTGGTACAGGTACCGATCCGCAATTTGGCGGACCGATTGCCGAAGCGGTGCTTGAATCGCTGAATAATAAAAAAGTTAAGGGAATGGTTACCACACATTACTCTAACCTTAAAATTTTTGCAAGTAATACCGAGGGCCTTGAAAATGCCTCTATGTTATTTAATAACGTGGAAATGAAGCCCCTTTACATACTGGAAATTGGAAAGCCCGGCAGTTCATACGCATTTGAAATAGCGCAGAAAATTGGGCTGCCTCAAAACGTGCTTAACCTTGCAAAAAACAAGATCAGCGCCGGGCAAAAAAAGGTAGACACTTTACTGGTGGACTTGGAACGTGAAAAAAAGGAGATCTACGATACCCGTATAAAGCTTGAAAGGCAGCAAAGACAGGTAAATAATTTATTAGCAGAGAATGAAAAGTTAAAAAGCTACCTGGAAGAGAATAAAAAAACTCTGATAAAAGATGCAAAAGACCAGGCGCGAAGCATTATTCTTAACGCTAATAAACTGATTGAAAACACCATATCAGAAATTAAGAACACCAATGCCGATAAAGAAAAAACGCGTAACCTGCGCGAAAACCTGAACAAGGAGCTTGAAAAAAATACCGTTAAGCCAGCCGTTGTTAAACAGGCAGCGCCCGTAAATGATGAACTAAAGGCTGGCGACTGGGTGAAATTGACCGATAGCGAAACAACCGGGCAAGTGATTGAGATTATCAAAGAAAATGTTGTTATTGCTATTGGCGATCTTCGTACGGTTGCCAAGAAAAAACGTGTAGTTAAGGTATCAAGATCATCTGTACCCAAGGAAGTTCGCCGTAGTTTTTCTGGGTCTACAGGTGATGTGTCGAACTTTAGCCCGGAAATAGATGTGAGAGGAATGCGTACAGAGGATGCATTAAATAATATTGAACGTTTATTTGACCGTGCATTGATGATGGGTTTTGGTAATTTAAAGATCATTCATGGCAAGGGAGACGGCATACTAAGAAAAATGATAAGGCAATACCTTAAAAAGTACGAACAGGTAGACCGTATGGAAGATGAACATGCCGACAGGGGTGGAGACGGTATTACTTATGTTTACTTAAAATAGTTGATATTTAAATAAAAGCTTTACCCATGAATTACAAAAACATTATAGCCGCCATTATAAGCTTAACAAGTAGTAATTGCTTTGCACAGCAAATTATTAAATCAAATGATCCTCACATAAGATATACCGGGCGTATAGCAGTTACAGATTCTACTGCCGAGCTTTCCTGGTCTGCAAGTTCTGTAATTGTCAATTTTACCGGTACCGGGTTGAGCGCCTGGTTAAAAGATGAGCGTGCTGACAACAATTACAATGTCATTGTGGATGGTAAGGTTATTAATGTGCTTCACCCAGAGCAAATAAAAAAAGAATACCGGCTGGTTGAAGGTTTACCAAACGGGAAACATACTTTGCAGTTATTTAAACGTACAGAGTGGGCCATGGGGAAAACCTGGGTTTACCAGTTAATGGTTGCAAAAGGAGGTTCCTTTCTAACTGCCCCTGCCGAAAAGAAACGTAAAATTGAATACTTCGGCGATTCCATCACTTGCGGATTTGCAGATGAAGATTCATCCGGAAAAGACCGTGGTACCAGCCCATATGAAAATGGCTATTTGAGTTATGCAGCAATCACTGCAAGGCATTTTAATGCAGATTTTTATAACACATCAAAAAGCGGTATAGGAGTTACTGTAAGCTGGTTCCCTTTAACCATGCCCGAAATGTATGATCGTTTGGATGCTACAGACCCAAACAGCAAATGGAATTTTTCAAAATATACGCCTGATGTAGTGGTGATCAATTTATTCCAAAATGATTCGTGGATTGTTTTGCAACCACAAAATCCCGAATTTAAAACGAGGTTTGGCACAAGCGCGCCAACAGCAGAATTTATTGTAAACGCATACCAGTCCTTTGTTAAAACAGTAAGGACAAAATACCCAAAGGCTAAGATTATTTGTGTTTTAGGTAGTATGGACGCGACAAAATCAGGTTCGCCATGGCCGGGATATATTGAAAAGGCGGTTTCCGGTTTAAAGGATAGCAAAATTTATACACACTTTATTCCTTACAAAAATACTTACGGGCATCCGAGCGTAACAGAACAGCAAGCAATGGCCGATGATCTTATAGTTTATATGGAACAGGAAAAAATATGGTAATAAAAACCGAAGACCTGCTCATTAATGATCGGTCTCCGGTTTCATTAATATAAATTATTTGGTGTCGAGATGGTCGCGCTGAAAGGTTTCGTCATCTACATTTTCGCCAACTTTTTGCTGATCTGGCAATTCTTCAGGGCCCGGGATATTTTCTTCGTCATTATCCACAGTGCCTTCCTGATAAGATTCTTCCTCGTGAGGGCGGTCGTTTTCTCCGTTTCCTCTTTCCTCCCGGTTTTCCGGCTTTGGTTCACTACCATCAGCAGATAAGCGAGGTTGAGCCTTGCTGTAATCAGGACTGCCATCCTGGCTTGCTACTTTAAAATTGGTATCCTCGGGGTGTTCTTCAGAAGGTTCGGTACGGTCAAAATAAGCATTTGTGTTCCCTGCATATTGCGAAGGGTTGTTTTTATCATTTGCAGACGGCGTAAGATTATCCTGTCCAAATTTTTGACCTCCAGCCGGTGAACCTTCTCTTACGGGCCGTTTTTCGGCATCTCTTACAAAGCTTCTTTCCAGGTCTTTTTCTTCAACGTTCTTATCGTCTTCAACCTGCCATGCATTGATTGTTGTATCGTTAGTTGCCTCCAAACGTTCTTCGTTTTCGTTTGCGGGCTCGTTGTTATTAAAACTCATAATTATACAATTTAATGTATAATTAATAATGTTTTTTATAAGTATTTGTTTTACGTGAATTTATTTAGATGCGTTAAATCATCTATCGATAATACGATAAATATCAAAATAAAATCACCCGGGAGAATCAGATCAAAAAAGCTGCGTGCGTAGCTGCTGTGAGATTTCCTCAGTAATGCAAATAATGTCTTCGGCTTTATGGCCATTATTTACTATTACTTTGTCGCATTCGTCTTTGTAAGGCAAAAGATATTCGTTGTATGCAGGCACCACATGATTTACCCACTTATACATCACATCGTCGTGAGAGTAACCACGTTCTATCAAATCTCTTTTAAGGCGGCGCTGCAAGGCAATATCGTCGTCGGCTTCAATAAAGATTTTTAGATCAAGTGTATGTGCTATTTTTTTAAAATGCAGAATAAACAGGCCTTCTACAATCATGATAGGAGCCGGCTTTATTTCAAGCATTTTAGGGATAGCATCAGGATTATTAAAAGTGTATTCTTTTTTCTGGATGGCCTCGCCTTGCATTAAACTTTCAATATCATTCTCAAAATGCTCATGATCAATCGTTCCGGGCAGGTCAAAATTATAGAGTTTATTTTCCTCCTTGGTCATGTTATGCGCCACTGGGAAATAATAATCATCCTGGGAAACCAGGCAAACCTCGGCGCCTGTAAAATGTTCCAGGAAACACTTTAAAAAAAAAGTTTTCCCAGAACCGCTGCCGCCGGCAACACCTATAACAAATGGCTTATTCATTCGGGCTGCCGTAGCTAATGTATACGTGAAAACGTTTATCCAAAGCTCCTAAAGCATCGGCTACGTTTTTTGTCATTACAATAATTACATCCTTAGTAGCTTCACTATCAGCAAAGCGGCCTACTACCTTCGCAAAAGTAGTGCGGTTAGTCATTGGGTTAGTAATTTTTATAACGGTACCTATAGGTGCAAAGCGATGTAGAACCAATTTTTTAGTAGGGTCAAGGCTAGGATCATCTATCCAGGTGGCTACACCCTTTTCATTTTTTTCATATAAGCCAAAACGGTTAGGATTAAGGTGTCGGTCAGCACCACTGCTGTCTTTTAAAGGCTGTGCATTAGGTGAATCGCGTTTAGCAACCGGCGGTGCAAACTGTGTTGTTGCCGTTTGAGCAGGATGCTGTGGCTGGCTTTGAACCGGGGCAGCAGTCTGTACCTGTGCCTGCGGTTGAGCAGTAGGCTGAGTTGTTACCGTAGTAGTGGTTACAGAGGCAGCAGACGACGATTTAACCAATAATATTTGCCCCGGGTGTACGGTTGTATTAGGCAGATTATTAAGTTTTGTAATCTCATCTACCGTGGTATTAAACCTTTTGCTGATTGCATAAAGCGTTTCGCCTGCAGATACTTTATATTGGGTAGGCGGCGTATTATCCTGTACCTGTGTTTGTACCTGTACGGTGTGTTGTTCCGGTTGTTGTACTTCTACACGCTCGGGTGCAGCATTTTCCGGTTGTTCTGCATTTTCGCTCTTTTCAGATAAACCTTTATGTTTTTTGTCTTTTTTAGTTTCTTTAGCTGCGACTGCTTCAGTTTCTTTTTTTGATTTTTTAAAAGGCTGGTCAGTTGGTACGTTTACAATGGCACCTATACTTAGTGTTTGTTTTTTACTGCCGTTAAACTTCATTAAAGTTTCGGGCTTTATGTTATAACGATGGCCGATAGAATAATAGGTATCGCCGGCCTTCACTTTAAACTGAACCATTTTTTTGCCGTCGTTATTTTTAACGCCCACAGAATCTATCAGAGAAGCGGCAAACGAAGCGTTTGTAATTGTGAATAACGAAATGGTAAATAATAGAATTTTAAATTTCATAATTAGCTATAAAACAATGATTTATAGGGATAAAACCTTAAGCCGGGACTTGTTCTTTATATAAATTAAACGGTTTTTGTGCAATATAAACGACTCCGGTTGAATTTTTTGTATCCCGGTGTTCAATAAATCCTCGTAAACTAAGGTAAATATCTTATCAAAAACAAAAAGCCGTTGGGTCAACTGCCCGTCCGTTAACGCGTGCAAAGATACAATTCTGTAATCATTGTAATCAAGATAATGCACCATATTCGAATAAGGTGTTTCATTTATCAACGCTGATGGCAAACTTTCTGCTTCTACAATTTCAGGAACGATTATATGATTTTCTGATTTATTGGATGACTTTATATCTTCCTTTTTTAAAGTCGCCCCGCTTTCAACATCGACAAAAAATAATTTACGGGGCTGTATGCGGGTGTCATAAACAATTATGCCGTTTTGATCAACATTATTAAATGCGAGCGTATAATTGCTCCATAAAGTTTGCCCTGTAAGCACATCAATGGCAAGCAATCCCTTGTGTACCGGTATGCTTTCAGACTGGTAAAAATGCATTAAGAGTACACCGTTAACAAATGCTTCCATACCGGTTAACCATCTTTCTTCATTCGTTAAACCATCGAAATGAACTTTTCCGGTATTTAGATTTAATGCCGAAAAGGAAACCTGCTTTTCGTCTACGTTGCGGTTTTCTATCGCGATGCTGTCTGTCTGGTCATCTATTTCCATCCGCCAGATAACGCCGCTGCTTTGATAATCTATAACCGGTTTTAATACCATAAGCTACAAAGATGCCGTGTTATTTTTATTTGGAGGGTATTGTTGAAAATATTTACGGCCGTAATTTTACGGCCTGATTTAAGTTAGATCAATCTGCCAAAATCATAGCTCAATGTTAGTTCATAATTTATAAATTTGGCGGCTATAGTTAAAGATCTAATATAATTCAGTTAAGAAAATGAGCAAAGGGGTTGTAAGTAAAGAAGAAGATTATTCGCAATGGTATAACGACCTGGTGATAAAAGCCGATATGGCCGAATATTCGCCGGTAAAAGGTTGTATGATCATCAAGCCCTATGGATATTCTATTTGGGAAAAAATGCAGTCGGTATTGGATGCTATGTTTAAAGAGACCGGCCATACCAATGCATATTTTCCGCTATTTATACCCAAATCATTTTTCTCAAAAGAAGCGAGCCATGTGGATGGCTTTGCAAAAGAGTGTGCGGTTGTAACGCATTACCGCTTAAAGAATGACGGAGAAGGCAATATTATTGTTGACGAAGAAGCGAAACTGGAAGAAGAATTAATAGTTAGGCCAACTTCAGAAACTATTATCTGGAATACCTACAAAGGTTGGATACAATCATACCGCGACTTACCTATCTTAGTTAACCAGTGGGCAAACGTGGTACGCTGGGAAATGCGTACGCGCCTGTTTTTACGTACTACCGAGTTTTTATGGCAGGAGGGACACACTGCCCATGCTACTGCAGATGAAGCAATTGCGGAAACGGAGCAAATGCTTAATGTGTACGCCGATTTTGTTGAAAACTGGCTTGCCTTGCCGGTTATAAGGGGCAAAAAGACAGCTAACGAACGTTTCGCCGGTGCTTTGGATACTTATTGTATAGAGGCGTTGATGCAGGATGGCAAAGCGCTGCAGGCAGGCACATCCCACTTTTTAGGACAAAATTTTGCTAAAGCGTTTGATGTGAAATTTACAAACAAAGAGAATAAGTTAGATTACGTTTGGGCAACTTCATGGGGTGTATCAACCCGTTTGATCGGTGCCCTGATTATGGCTCATTCGGACGATGCAGGTTTGGTTTTACCACCAAAACTAGCACCTATTCAGGTGGTAGCCGTGCCGATTTATAAGCACGACGAGGAGTTGAAAAATATTTCGGCCTTTGTGTCTGAACTTAGTAAAGAACTTAAGAAAAAGAATATCAGCATTAAATTTGATAAACGCGATACTCACCGCCCCGGAGCTAAGTTTGCAGAATATGAACTAAAAGGAGTACCGTTACGCGTTGCTATCGGGAGCCGTGATATGCAGAATGGTACGGTAGAACTGGCCCGCCGCGATACTAAAACCAAAGAAACCGTTAGCCAGGAAGGTTTAGCCGGCCGTATTGAGCAGCTATTGGAAGAAATCCAGAATAGCGTTTACCAAAAAGCGTTAAACTTTAAAACGGCAAACACCGTTGAGGTAGACACTTACGAAGAGTTTAAACGCATACTGGATGAACAGCCTGGCTTTATATCCGCTCATTGGGATGGTACAACTGAAACAGAATTACAGATTAAAGAAGAGACTAAAGCAACCATCCGCTGCATCCCTTTAGACAACAAGCAAGAAGAAGGAAATTGTATTTTAACAGGTAAGCCGTCTAAGCAGCGAGTGATTTTCGCCAGGGCTTATTAAGTTCAAAGAATATAAAATTGTCATTGCAAGGAACGAAGCAATCTTGAAGTCAATGCATTGACGTAATTCATCGCCAAGATTGCCACGCTACGCTCGCAATGACATGATTACTACATATTTTAAATTAGAATCGCAGTGAAACTTCTGCAATCAATAACTGATTAAGATAATACATGAAATTCGCAACTAAAGCTATACATGCAGGGCAGGAGCCCGACCCGACTACAGGCGCGGTGATGACGCCAATATATCAGACATCTACTTATTGGCAAAAATCGCCGGGAGACAATAAGGGTTATGAATATTCGCGCGGCACAAATCCGACTCGTAAGGCGCTGGAAGACTGCCTTGCCGCGCTTGAGAACGCTAAGCATGGGCTTGCCTTTTCGAGCGGCATGGGTGCTACCGACGCCGTGATGAAGTTACTGCAGCCCGGCGATGAAGTAATTACCGGGAACGACCTTTACGGCGGATCATACAGGATCTTCACTAAAATATATGCTAACTACGGAATCAAATTTCATTTCCTCGATCTTTCTGATCCTGAGATAATCAATACCTATACAAACGAAAATACGAAGCTTGTTTGGATCGAAACCCCAACCAATCCTACAATGCAAATTGTTGATATTGAAGCAATAGCAAAAATCACAAAGTCAAGAAATTTGCTTTTGGTTGTAGATAACACCTTTGCATCGCCATACCTTCAAAACCCGATGGATTTAGGAGCAGATATAGTAATGCACTCGGTTACTAAATATATTGGCGGTCATAGTGATGTGGTAATGGGTGCATTAATGTTAAATGATGAAGAGCTTTACAAAAGGCTTTGGTTTATTTATAACGCATGTGGTGCAACGCCCGGCCCGCAGGATAGTTTCTTGGTTTTACGGGGTATAAAAACCCTTCATTTGCGCATGAAAGCGCACTGCGAGAATGGAAGAATCATAGCCGAATATTTAAAAAATCATCTTAAAATAGAAAAGGTATACTGGCCAGGTTTTGAAGACCACCCTAATCACGAAATTGCAAAAAAGCAGATGCGGGATTTTGGCGGTATGATCTCCATCGTTCTTAAAGATGCAGGATTGGATGAGACCTTTCGTATTGCATCTTCATTCAAGATATTTACGCTTGCAGAATCTTTGGGAGGCGTCGAATCGCTTATCAATCACCCTGTTACCATGACACATGCATCTATTCCAAAAGAAAGCCGTGAAAAAGCCGGCGTGGTGGATAACCTTTTGCGCCTAAGTGTAGGTGTAGAGGATGCGGAAGATCTACTACAAGATTTGGAAAACGCGTTAAGTTAACCGTTGAAGGAGACAATTAAGATCGGAAGTTAAGAAGCAAATGTTAATATCAAATTACCATTAAACTTTGGCTCTTTGATTTTTTTATAATTAAAAGTGATTGAAAATCTCAAAGCATTTCTAGACTCTAAAGTCGCTCAATACAACCAGCCTGCGTTTATAGCGAATGATCCTGTTTCTATACCGCATATGTTTTCAAAAAAACAGGATATTGAGATAATGGGTTTTTGGGCAGCAGTTTTAGCCTGGGGACAAAGGGTAACTATTATAAATAAGTGCAGAGAACTTATCAAGCTTATGGATGACGCTCCTTATGATTTTATCATCAACCATGAGGAACCGGATCTTAAAAAACTGCTTCATTTTAAGCATCGCACTTTTAATGATATTGATACCTTATATTTTATCTCGTTCTTTAGGTACCATTACAAAAATCACGAAAGTTTAGAAGCTGCCTTTTTACCTCAGAAAACTCCGATAGATCACCAGGCAGGTGAATACCTGAAAAGAGCAGAAATAGTTGATCATGAACCTATCGAATTATATCTTAATCATTTTAGAAGATATTTTTTCTCCCTGCCTGATTTTCCTCATCGTACAAAAAAGCATATTTCCTCGCCTTCGCAAAAATCAACCTGTAAACGCTTAAACATGTTTTTGCGCTGGATGGTTAGAAAAGATAATTATGGCGTAGATTTTGGGATATGGAATAATATTACCCCGGCAGAACTTATTATGCCTTGCGATTTGCATGTAGACCGGGTTTCGCGAAAGCTTAATTTAATTACCCGCAAACAAACCGACTGGCAAACGGCTGTTGAACTTACCACCCGCCTGCGTGAATTCGACCCTATGGACCCGGTTAAATATGATTTTGCTCTGTTTGGATTGGGAATAGAGGAGAAGTTTTAAAGAAAAACCATTTTGATTTCAGTGAACTTCATTGTGCTTGTTAAATTATTAACTTTAAGCAAATAAGCCTATGGAGCGCAATAACGATCTTTCTTTATTTCTTTCAGGTAAATCAGAACAGGCACTTTCCCTTTTTAATTATTTCATTTTGGAATATGAAAAAATAGGACCTATCTCATTTTATACTACTAAAACTATGATAGGCATTATAAATAAGCACCGTAGAATTGCCTTGGTTACTCAGTTGGGTAAAAACTTTGTGCATATAGTTTTTCCTTTCAAACAAGCTTATGCCGATAATTTATGTTTCCAAAAAATTGCGCAGGTACCCGACGATCAAAACCAGTTTAATCACCATTTAAGAATATATAATACTGAAGACATAAATAATGAAGTGCTTAAATTTATGGTCTTAGCTTATGAAAATAATTAGGTATCCTAAATAATATTACGATAATCTTCACCATCCGCACACTCGCACATTTTATACATCTGCACATCTGCTTAAGCTTCTTCTTTAAAATAAACCTTGTAATAATTCATTGCTTTTCCATCGTCAAAACCCTTTTCTATCAGGTCTTTATCGCCATGAATATAGATGTGAAAGTTTTTATCCAACTTTAAAACACTTTTATAAACCCTCGCCTGTTTTTTAACAGCATTTTCTGAAATTTCAAATGTATTTGCAATAGGAGTATCAAACTCCTGCTCGTACTGACTTTTAAAGGTTTTAAACGATTCAATTGCCTGCGGATTACCCAATACTTCGTCGCCAAACTCATCCATGTCAAAAGTTTCCTTTTCTTTAAAATATTTCATGGACTTGTTAAGCAAGTCTATTTTATCTGCCTTGGTAAGCTCAAACTCATCGTCGAGCTTTTGCGTTACAAAGTTTTTATAGATACCAAGCGCATTGCTTGTTTGGTTAAAACTATCGTTGCGAATCCGTAGTTGTAAAAATTCGTCTTTCCAGTAAACTGCGGCATCCTGACCACCGTTAGTTTTATCAACAACTGCTACCTTATAGCCGTTTTCCTTTTCAATATTAAAGATGAGTACACCCTTATCCAGTTTATTGATGTTGATAGCATCCTGTTCATAATCAACCTGAAAGCCGCCTGTATCTGGGTATACTTTTAAATACGTTTCCTTGTTTTCTGATTTGAAGATGCCAATTACGTCAAGCAAATTACCTTCAATCTGGACCTTGTTAAAATAAACCACGTAAAGTTCGCCACCTTTAATATTTGGATGGTTAGATACATTATGAAGATGTTTAGCTAATTGTTGCGAAGCTTCATGAAACTTGCTTTTATCTTCAAATATCTGCGTTGCAAAATGATATACTTCGTTTAAATTGAGATCATTATTATGCATCAGGTGATAAACCTCATTCGCTTTTTCGAAGGGCTTTAGGAAATATTGCATCAATAAGGTACCAACCAACTCGTCCTTTAAGGTCAAAGGATTTTCGGAAAGTGCATACATCTCATTTTGTGCAGGATTACCTACGTGATGAACGGAAATTGTATCAAGCGAAGCTTCAAAAAAAGTTACCATAATAGGAGCGAAGGTATGATTTTCTAATACGCGGTGAAATCATTTATAAAGTAGTCTTAATCTTACTGATATTCAAGGTCTATTTTTGATATTGAGTTTATAACGGAGAGATAACAGAATTCCGCTTTAGAATGTTGAAATTTGATGTCTCATTAAATAAGGCGGAAACATAGGTTATCAAGGTAACCGATGTTTCCGCTTCAATAAAAGATTCAATGACTAACAACGAAACCATAGTAGCGCTGGCCACCGCAAACGGAATAGGAGCAATAGGAGTGATCCGCCTTTCGGGACTGGACGCGATAACCATAGCAAACAGCGTTTTTAAAGGTAAAGACTTAACAAGGCAAGCATCTCATACTATTCATTTTGGCAGCATAGTAGATGCTGATACCATACTGGACGAGGTGTTGGTTTCTCTATTTATAGCACCTAAATCATACACCCGCGAAAATGTTGTAGAAATATCCTGTCATGGGTCTGCTTATATTTTTGAGTCGATCATCAAACTATTGATCAGAAAAGGTGCACGGTCGGCTAAGGCGGGAGAGTTTACGTTAAGGGCCTTTTTAAACGGCCAGCTCGATCTTTCACAAGCAGAGGCTGTGGCCGATCTAATTGCAGCCAATTCGCAGGCGTCGCAGCAGGTTGCATTACAGCAATTACGCGGCGGTTTCAGTAATCAATTACAGGGTTTAAGAGAACAATTGGTTCAGTTTGCATCGCTGATTGAACTGGAACTCGACTTTGCAGAGGAGGATGTAGAATTTGCCAACCGCGATCAGCTAAAGAAGCTAATCGATGAAATAAGCTACGTGATTAAAAATCTTATCCGTTCGTTTGAGTTAGGTAACGTTATTAAAAACGGTGTAAATACGGTGATTGCAGGTCGGCCAAACGCCGGGAAGTCTACCCTGTTAAACGCGTTATTAAATGAAGAACGAGCCATCGTAAGCCACATAGCCGGTACCACCCGCGATACTATAGAGGAAGTACTCAATATAAACGGAATCAATTTCAGGTTGATAGATACGGCAGGTATCCGCGAGGCGACCGATGCGATAGAGCAAATTGGTGTAGCACGCACCATGGAAAAAATAGAACAGTCGGCATTGCTAATTTACGTTTTTGATGCAGCGATCATAAGTGAAGAAGAGTTGAAACAGGATATTGAAAGCCTTAAAAAACCAGGTTTAAAGATGCTGTTAGTAGCCAACAAAGTGGATCTGCTAACAGATGATGGTGCACATATAACAACTTACTTAATCAATCCAGACAGTGCATTAATCAAAATCTCAGCAAAAGAAAAGCTGCATATAGACGAATTAAAAGAACAAATTTATAATGCTGCCATCAGCGAAAAACTAACCGGCAACGAGACACTGGTAACCAACGTACGCCACCTGGAAGCCCTCCAAAAAACCCAGGAGGCATTAAGCCGCGTACTATCAAGCATCGATTTAATTACCTCAGACTTTTTATCAATGGATATTAAACAGGCGCTGCACTATTTAGGCGAAATAACCGGAACAGTTACAACCGACGATTTATTGGAAAATATATTTAGCAAGTTTTGTATCGGAAAGTAACCTATAAATCAAAAGAAATTTACTGTACCTTTTTATACACTTAAAACATTGTAGGACAGATATATAAAAAACATAAAAAAATCTTTGTTTTCCTTTGGATTCCAATTAATTGTTCCTAATTTGTCCCTATATCATTAAAAGGGACATACGGGGACAATGAAAGTTACATTACGTAAGAAAGAACTATCAAATAATAAGGAAAGATTATACCTTGATATATATAATCCGGAAGCTGGTGTAAGCACAAAAAGGAAAAAAGAATATTTAAATTTATTTATATACACCAACCCAAAAAGCCCAATTGAAAAAACCCATAACAAAGAAACTTTGCAGTTAGCAGAATCTTTGAAAGGCCAGAAACAAATCGATCTCCAAAATGGCCTAAACGGGTTTGGTTCAAAAAAAGAATCTAAAAGGAATTTTATCGAATACTTTGAAAAATTGGCACTCGAAAGAAAAGAGAGTTTAGGTAATTATGGCAATTGGGATAGTACATTGAAACATCTAAAAACTTTTTGGGGACCGAGTATTGCATTTAACGAAATCACAGAAGAAAGGATAGAGGCCTTAAAAAAGTATTTGTTGTCTAAGGTATCCAAAAACTCTGCTTCGTCATATTTTGCAAAAACCAAAGCAGCATTAAATAGGGCATTTGAAGATAAAATATTGAATGAAAATCCCGGTAAAAGAATAAAGGGTATAACAGCGCAAAATCCAAAAAGAGAGTTTTTAACAGAAGAAGAAATTAAAAAACTGTTCAAAACTGAATGTGATCCTCCAGTATTAAAAAAGGCATTTTTATTCAGTGTATTAACTGGTCTAAGATGGTCTGATATAATCAAATTAAAATGGTCCGAATTGAATCACGATGAAAGCATAGGTCATTATATCCGCTATCAACAAAAGAAAACGGGTAAAAACGAATCTTTGCCTGCAAATGAAACTGCAATAGCTTTATTGGGAAAAAGAGGAAAGGAAGAGGATAAGGTTTTTAAAGGACTAAAATATAGTGCATGGACAAACCTTAAACTGCAAAAATGGGTGATGAACGCTGATATTAAAAAAGATGTAACCTTCCACGTTGCACGACATAGTTACGCAACCTTATTGTTAACTAAAGAGGTTGATATTTACACTGTATCTAAATTATTAGGGCATAGTGAGATAAAGACAACTCAAATATATACGAGGGTTTTGGACCTGAGGAAAATAAATGCTGTACAGAAACTTCAGAGTATAGACTTCACGAATGATAATGACCTAAATGAATAGCAAAATTATTAATGAAACTTTAGAAACACTTAAAGATAAGTGTATTGATAAAGTTGAAGAGAACTTTAATTTGTATCTTCTCAATGATTTGTCGGAAGCAGGGGAAGTAAACCAACTATTTGATTCTTATAATTGGTATTTATATTACTTAGAATGTGCTTGGGATTTGAATGCTTTAATTAACGAATTATTAAAAAACAAAAATGCCCAAGAACTTTTACTAAAATCAATCAAGTTAAAAAGGATTATTGATGAAAGGTTACTGTTTTTTGGGGATAAAAAAAATGATATTATAGAGGCTGATTTGGGCTTTGATTCGTCCCAAAATATCAGTCAAGTCATTAGTTTTACTGATAAAATCAATGACATAGAATTATTTGCTGAAAAACTTTTTAACGCATTGATTGAAAAAAAATGGATCAAATCTACTTTTGAAGAATTTACATCCAATTTTTTTAATAGCGAAAATCAAACACCAATAGTTTGGATTGCGGCTCAATACAAGTTGATAGCTTGGTTCAAATATATGGTTGATGAAAAATATTTTCTATTGAACGATAAAAATGTTTCCAAAGTGATTAAATACCATTTTAGAATTAATAATGCCCAAACGAAACTTAATCTACAATCTATTAAATCAACATATTCATCTGAAATAGATAATTTAAATTCTAATATTTTCAATTTTATAGATCAATTAATTAGTAAATGAAAATCTTATTTGCGCAGGCATTCGTTGGGTTTATGCCTCAAAGAGAATTAGCGGACTTTGTGAATAAAAACAGAATATTAAAAGAAGATATACTAATAATTACTCAAGAGAATATGAGGTATACATTATTCTACTATGGAAACAAATAAGCATATTAAAGTGGAAAAATTAATGCTTTCAATCTTAATTAATATTAAATAAATCTAAATTAATTCGTTTTCATTCGCTTTGTTGGCTCCTTTGCTCAAAATAAAATATATGAGCAAAGAAGAATATTCCACACTTTACAAGAAGCTTCGTAAGATCGAAAGGCTTCTGGCTAAAATTGATAGAACTCCTCTATCATTAAAAAAAGCAGTTAGATATACCGGCTTTAGTAAATCCCACCTTTATAAGCTGACACATGGTCAGTTGATTCCTCACTATAAGCCCCAGGGAAAGTTAGTTTACTTTTTAAAAAGTGATCTTGATAACTTTTTAATCTCAAATCGGATTGCAACAAAAGAAGAAATTTTGTCCCGGGCTAAAGATGCAATGAAATAAGCGTCCCTTATAATAAGTATATAGTTATGATAAAAAAATAATAGAATGATAGATACAATAAAGGTAATTGTAAATAGCAGTCATTTAGGTAATCTACCGGATTTGCTAAGTTTTGATCCAATGAATGGAAATTTATTTAATTACAATTTTAAGAACATAAAAATCAGAATAATCAAAAAGGATTATAACTATACCATAATAATTGAGGGTAGTATACATAAATATTTTAAAGGGAATAATACAAGTGACTTTAAGTTTGATGAACTAAAGAATGCAATATCTAATTTGTCTGATGAATTAGGACTCAATATAAATACAGGAATTGTTACAAGGGTGGATATAGGTGCTAACATTAAACTTAAACACGATCCGAAACTTTATAATTTATGTTTGTATAAAGGTTATCGATATGTAAAACATGTAATAAATGATGGTGAAACTGTTGAGTTTAGGAAACGGAAAAAAAGTATAATTTTTTATGATAAAAGAAAAGAGAATATCAGAAACAGGTATAAAAATTCGAAACCAAGTAAAATCGAAGATAAAAATATTATCAGATATGAAATGAGATTAACTAAGGCACTTGCAGATACGTTAAATTTAGGAAAATCACATCTATACGTATCTGATCTTTATCGAATAAAAATTTATAAAAGATTAGTAAGGTTGTGGTTTAAAGAATATTTGATTATAACAAAGATTACATATTCGTATGCCTATCCCGAGGATTTTAAAATGTTTCACAAATTTATTCAAGTCAACGGAATGATAGCCATCGGTCCGAAGATTCTTCCAACACTTATAGAAGTTTGGAGCGATGTAAAAGATTTACCGTATGGAAAGCGTAGATATTTAAGAGATTCAACTAAGATTGAACTATGTAAACCACATGGAGATAATGAATTAGTAATTGAATTGAATAAAAAAATAAAAAAAATAAAGAAACAGGTTTTGTCCTCCATCTGATTTTTATAGATTTTCTGATCGCTTAATACTGAATACGGGTTTAACGGCTACAATTTTTTTATAGCGACATTAAACCCTTTTTTATTTACATGCAATTACCGTCTGTAAATTATTCTTTAATTATATTGTGAAACTAAGCGCACTACATGGATATCAGCTTATACATAAAAATTCTAATTTTTATTATTCTGGCTTTATTTGCAAGCTGGCCTTATTTTGAAAAATTCACTGAATATAACTGGACGAAAAAAATATTAATAGGCTGTGCAATTGTATTATTAAACGTATTAGGAACTTTAGATATTATTGACGGCGATACACAAACAAAGAAAGATAAAATCGAACTAACGAACTCTGCAAAAAAAATCTTAGACATGAACGTCCAAATAGGAAATTTAAGACAAATGATTTCAGAATTGAAGGCTAACGAAAAAAACGAATTTGACGAGATAAATAAAAAACAAGACGATCGTTTCAATGCTTTAAATGATCGACTCACAATAAAATTACAGGAAAATAAAGGCGATATCGCTCAAGAATCAGACTCAACCCAATAACGTTAACGAATTTAATTTCTTCTGTAAATAAAATCTAATAAGGTTTTAGGTTCCAACTCAAGTGCATCAGCCAATGCTAATAAGGTACTTATAGTTGTGTTAACTTCCCCTCTTTCGATACGTCCTATTTGACTCAATGGCAGATCAGATAAGATTGAAAGTTGACCTTGAGACATTCCTTTTTCTTGCCTAATAACCCTTAAGTTATCACCGAATCGTTTTATATAAGCCTGATTCCGAAGATTGGTCACATAACGAAATAGCGCATTAATGAGGTTTTTATTAGACTCATATATGCGCTATTTTATTATTTTTAACCTATGGAAAAAATCTTTTGCGGAAACTGTGGTTTTCAAAATTTAAGCACCAACAACTATTGTAATAATTGCGGATTTGATCTTAAATCTGAATTTAAGGGCATAGAAAATGAAGAGGTAATGGAAAATGTTCCCAACGTTTTGACTAATGATTCATCACCCTCGAATAAGATAAGTGATAAGAATAAGATTAGGCTTTTCTTTGCTGGCATCATTGTTTTAGTAATCATATACAATTTAGTTGTTCATCATTCTGTAACGCACGACTATAACGATAAGCAAATTTACTCTGCTGATGACATGCAGATAGATGCATATCTATTTTCACAAGAATTTGTTAAAGAGAACATCAAATCTCCTACAACAGCTTCTTTTCCCACAAGTGATTATAAATGCTTTGTTAATCAGTATGATTCAACATATACAGTTAAGTCCTATGTAGATGCTCAGAACGGGTTTGGAGCTATGATTAGAAGTAAATATATGGTAGAGATGAAGTATACTGGAGGTAACGCAGATGATGGGCATAATTGGACCTTACTTGATATTAGGATTTATGATGGAAATTAATGTTTATAATATACACATAGAAAATCTTTACATTTAAACATTGAATAATAACTATGCCTGACAATTATATACAAACTGCCAAAAGAATGCGCGAGAGCAGCCAAACCTTACATACTAATTTAGAATTTCATAATTCATGTTATATGGCTGGTTATGTGGTAGAATGCTATTTAAAAATCTTTTTTGGATTAGGTTTTACAACAAATACACCAAGATCATTCGGTCACAATATTGTTCAAATAAATGCAAATTTACAATTTGCCGTATCAAATTCAGCTGCCGCAGCAGCTTTTAAGTCATATTTAGTTGATATGGCAACTGAGTGCCCGAATATATCATCCACATGGAATCCTAATAAAAGATATGAAGAAGAAACGTTAGAATGGGTTGAAGGAATGAGTGATTCCTTTCAAATTGAAAAGGAGAAATGTTTTAGCATGATTGCAAAAATGAAAATTGACGGGGTAATAACAATGTAAAATGAAAACATTTGAAGAATTAAAAAATAGGATCAAGGAATTAGTTTTAGAAACAGTAAATAATGAAATTGTTTTTATAGTCAATAATATTTATGCGAGATTCTCAATCTATTTGGTGGCTAGTGAGCAAAATAATTTATATTATGCCTTGACTGGGAACCTTGACACTTTAGTTGAGAGTATACAAATAATTGAAATAAATGATTACATATATAGGGATTTAAATAACCCTAATTTTTTGCCTCCCGTTAATATTGAAAGGAATATTTTTTTCGTAGATAGACATGTTGGCTTACAAAATTGGGATTTAACCAAACGTTTTCAATCTAAAGTTCCAGTTGTAGGTTTCTACTCGTTTAAGGGTGGTTTAGGACGGACAACTGCATTAGTACTTACTGCTATGCAAATGGCAAGGCAAGGTAAAAAAATAGCTTTATTAGATTTTGATTTAGAAGCACCGGGATTAGCTACTTTATTTTCTAATGATTTTCCTGAGATCGAACAGTTTAAAGGAGTGTTAGATTATTTAGTTGACCTAATGGCATTTAATTACAATGAATCGGAAATAACTATTAAGGATTATTATTACAGCATTAGCCGTCAGGATATCGTAGGCAGTAAAGGTGGCGAACTTTTAGTTTTTCCGGCTTCAATTATGGAAAGCGATGAGAATAATTATTTAAGTAAATTTTCTAAGATAAATTCAATTTTCTTAAATAGTGAACACTCGCCTATCGATAACTTATTTAGTAATATTGAAAGCGTATTAGCACCTGACGCTATCTTAATTGACACTCGAACAGGGCTAAATGATTTAGGTGGGCTTTTTCTTACTCGATACTCTACTCAGTCTTTTTTGTTTTTTTATGGTTCAAGGCAAAACATGTTCGGCTTAGAGGCAATTCTGCCCAAAGTAAAACGTCAAGAATTGAAATTTTACATAGTAAATTCACCAGTTCCGCCGTCTCCTCTTGCTCAAGATGAAAGAGAATACTTTCTTGAGCGCTCTTATTCATTGTTTTCAGAAATATATTACGAGGATGAAAGTAGTCCCTACATAGCAGATGAAACTGCACCTCATTATCCAATTGAAATACCTTATAACAATCTTGCTGTATTATTAGACAATGGTGAGAAATTAAAGGCGTTAGTCGATGAAAACAACGGAAACAATGCATATGCTACATTAGCCAGTTTAATCGAAACGGGAAATAGAATAATGCTAGTTGATTCAATAGTTAAAAGCGAACCTGAAGAGCAGGCATTATTAAAAGGGTTAAAAGATATTTCATCATTAGGTTCATCAGCTAGTGAATACGAATTTAAATCAGACGATGATTTGAAGAAAAATTTTTATCCTCGAAAGGATTATCGATTTATTTTCGATAAAAATAAATATCTAATATTAGGTGAGAAAGGCGCTGGGAAAACTGCTTTGTATGCTGTATTATCTCATAAATCTTATGCTGTCGATTTAGCAAAGTTCTGTGATATAAATGATTCAGAAATGCAGGCTACCACTTGGGTAAAAGGCTTAGATAGGGTACATGGATATCCAGGTCAAACTGTTTTTGAAAGTTTAGAGGGAGAAGAGACCAAAACATATAAAAACTTTTGGAAATCCTTATTAATTCAATACCTTAACGAGGAACTTAAGAATACAGACCCCATATCAGATTGGGCAAATTTTATTGAAATTGCCAAGAATGCCAATCCTATATCATTAGATAGTAACATTGAGGCAATAAGTAATAGCCTTCAAAAAGACAATAATTATATAACAGTTATCTATGATTATTTGGATGTATTAATTCCTGACGACAAAGGGCTTAGAGGAAAATTGTTAAGTGCTTTATTAGATATTTGGAGGTCCCTTCAAACTCGACAGAATAGTTTGAGTGCAAAAATATTTATGAGAAAAGATATTTTCGAACGTGAAGTAGAATTAACTGATAAAGTAAAACTTAACAATCATATATCTGAAATTAATTGGGAATATAATCAATTGCTAAATATCGTATGGAAAAGATTATGGCATTCTGATGTAAAATTGCCAGAATGGGTTAAAAATACAATATTACAGAAATCTGAAGAAAATAATGTTTTAGGAATTATTCCAGAACTTCAAGAATTTGATAACCGAAAATTTCTAAGCCAGTTATTAGGAGAGTATATGGGCGGAAATAATAAAGCTTTTCCTTACAATTGGATACTTTATCATATTAGTGACACTAAGACTCGAATACAACCAAGAAGTTTATTAAATCTTTTTAGTGAAGCTGCTTCATTACAAATTCAAGAAAAAGAAATACAGCATAGAGATAATCCGTTAAGGCCAAGAAACATGGAAATGGCAATGGAAAAAGTATCACAACACAGAGTGCAAGACATAAAAGAAGAATATCCTAATTTTCAACCAATATTTGATAACCTAAAAAACTACCGTCAACAGTTTCCCGTTGAAGAATCAGCTTTAGATAGTGCTTTTAAAGCTCTAGCTAATGATTACCCTAAATTATCTAATTCTATCCCGGATATAAAAAAGTCGTTAGAAGATATTGGCGTATTATATGAATATCGGTTTACTCCCAAGAATAGTGAAAAACGGTTCCATATACCTGACTTGTATTTGATAGGCATGGGGCTAAAGCGAAAAGGGCCCGGTGCACATAAAGCATTATTTGGGAAAAAATAAGAAAATACTTATTTTTAATACAGAATGTCCCCAATTTGTCCCTATTTAAATATTATTATTCATAAAATATTAATTATGAGGTATTTAGAGTTATTAAGAATATTCTGTATCGGCAAGTAATTATTAAGGTTTCCGTACAAGTTTAAGAGCGTCACCAAAACGTTACAAAAGTCAACATTTCATTTGGTTAACAGATTTTATACTTTTTTGAATAATGCAGCGTCCGTTTAAGAATTGTAGCTAAAAAGCATTAAGTAGTTTTTCTTCTCATATCTTCGTCAACCTTTATCCACAATATGAATTAAAGCTGTAGTTTTTCTGAATTTAGCTTTTGAGAAAACGTATGCTTTAAAGCATCGCATCGTCTATTACAGACATTTTGTACACCAAATAAAAATTCAATAACCCTTTTACAGGTAACATCAACGTTCACTGATTTCAATTGGAAATTGATTTACAAAACAGCTTGTATTCTATGTTGAATTTTACCAGATAGTATCGATATTATTGTAACGATTTAGATACTTTAAAGCGCTAAATGCCTAATATAACTTAATAAAACACAATTTTTTAAAAAAAATAAGTATATGATTTGTATTGCCTGTTATGTATTATTAAAATGTCACACATAAAATTAGTTTGTCTATAGAACTAATAGACTTTTTTATATATTTGCTTCGTCAAAAGGAAAATATGAGAAATTCTTCTACTCAAGATACAGGATGTTTATCTGCTCATCCAATGGCGTGTTACCAAAACGCCTGTGTTAGTTGTTGTTGTTTATAACAACTATACTAACTGTTTAAGATTTTTTCTCGGACATAAAGAAAGCATTGATTTTCTCAATGCCTATCAATTTATAGTATGAATAAAACAAAAAAAATAGTTATAAAAAACCGGCAAGGAAGCCTTGCCGGTTGTACAAATGAATGACCAGTTACGTAACGGCAATCACTCACTGATCATCATTCTGGCTTAAGCAACAAGATTATTTATTACATAAACCCGTTAAATATGGAAAAAATTCTCCATAACAAAAAGCTTATATGGCTATTTGCAACTTTTCTTTTCTTTTCTACAATCCCTAAAAACGGCATTGCGCAAACAACGCCGTTAATTAACTCTAAACTTGAAGGCAATGTTATCGATTCGGTAACTAAAGAACCCTTAGTTGGTGCAGCGGTTCACATTGATGGCACGACACACGCAGTTGGTACAGATAAAGATGGAAAATTTACTTTTGTTACCGGCCAAAAATTTCCTTATACTTTAATAATAAGTTACATTGGCTATCAGAATAAAAAGGTAATCGCATCAGGATCACCTATTACTATTTCTCTGAAAGCTAATATAAATCAGCTTAATGATGTAGTCGTAGTAGGCTACGGCACGCAAGCGCGCAAAGACCTTACCGGTGCTGTCTCTACTATTAAAGAAGACGAGGTTCGTGATAAACCCGAGGCCACGTTTGAACAGCAATTACAAGGACAGGCTGCCGGTTTGCAGATTAGTGCTTCTACCGGTATACCCGGCGATGGCTTATTTATCCGTATCCGTGGTACTACATCTATTAATGCCGGTAATGACCCATTGTACGTTATTGATGGTGTTTACATTAATAGCAGTTCTTTGCAAACACTTTCGACCGAAGGGCAGGCAAGTAACCCGCTTTCTGATATAAACCCCGATGACATTGAAAGCATTACTGTTTTAAAAGACGCAGATGCCACCGCTATTTATGGTGCGCGCGCAGCAAATGGTGTTGTATTGATAACTACCAAACGGGGTAAGCGTAATTCTGCACCTAAAATAAGTTTAAATACTTATGTAGGCGGTGCCTGGGCACCTAAATTATGGGACTTGGTTACCGGCCCACAGCAAGCTCAGATAATAAATACGATGTATGCGAATTCTGAAGCAGATGCTATAGCTACGGGAAACGCAACTGCAGCAGCCCAATATAAATATTTACCGTTTAGAGCCTTAACTGACAATCCTACTGCTTCGCCGGCACCCCGGGGGTTACCTCAGGATCAAAAAACCTATGATCGTTTGGACGATGCCTTTCGTACCGGATTTCTGCAAAATTACGATGCTTCTATCTCTGGCGGTAACGACTATACCACTTATTACATAGGCGGCGGTGTAAATACGCAGCAGGCAGATTTAAAAACCGATGATTTCAGAAGATCAAGTTTTAAGATCAACATCGATCAAAAAATAAATAACATATTTACTGTAGGTACCAGTAATACCATTACCTCTACTTACCGAACTCTGGCCCGTGTTGGCGATGGGCCGCAGGGAGGCGTCTTGCAAGCCGCTTTGCATACGCCAACTTACTTACCCGAAGTAAATGCCGACGGTACACCCGCAAAATGGGCAGGTTTTGATAATCTGGACGTTTTGCTTGGCAATACCAATATGCACTCCACCAGCGACCGATTAATAAGTAATATTTACTTAGAAGCAAAAATCACTCCCGATCTAAAATTTCGCACCAGTTGGAGCCTTGATTATAACACATATAATGAATACCAATACTGGAATAGTTTAACAAATCTTGGTATAGCTAATCACAACTTGGGCACATCAAGTATTACTACCAATAAGGTATGGTCTGATGAGCAAACGCTTACCTATTCAAAAACATTTGGCAAGCATACGTTTGGCGCATTGATCGGTAATTCGCTGGAAGGTACCACAACAGATAATACTACTGCTAACGGAACTAATTTTCCAAATGATTCATATACGCAAATAGCATCTGCTGCTGTCACAACTTCAACAGCCAGTGAACTGGAATATAAGCTTTCATCTTTTTTCGCCAGGGTAAATTATAATTACGATGAGAAATATTATGCAGAGTTTAATATCCGTGCAGACGGGTCATCAAAATTTGGTGCTAATAATCAATTTGGATATTTCCCTTCGGCGGGTGTAGCCTGGCGCCTTAAACAAGAAGACTTTTTAAAAAATGTCTCTTTTGTTGATGACTTGAAACTACGAGGAAGTTACGGTTTGACAGGAAACCAGAACAATATTAACGATTACGCTTCAAGAGGCCTTTGGGGAGCAGGTGCAAATTATCAAAACAACCCGGGAACGCTTCCTACGCAGTTAGCAAATCCTAATTTAAAATGGGAAAGTACCCGCCAGGCAGATATTGGTATAGATGCAAGTTTATTCAACAGTCGCTTAAATATTACGGCTGATGTATATGACAAGTTTACGTCTAATTTGCTAATAAATGTGCCTTTGGCGGTTAGTTCGGGGTTTGCATCAATATTAGAAAACGCCGGGCAGATGGATAATAAAGGCATTGAATTAAACATCAGCAGTACAAATATCAGTTTCGATCATTTTAAATGGACTACAAATTTTAATATATCAACCAATGTAAACAAGATTGTAAAGTTGCCAACGCCTATTGTAGCTGCTTATGCTGCAGAGCGAATGGTGCAAGGTTTGCCGATGTATACTTTCTTTGTTTATAAGCAATTGTATGTTGATCCTAAAACAGGTAATGCCGTTTATGACGATGCGAAACATGACGGAGGTACCCTAACGCCAAAATCAAGCGATATTGAAGCTGATGGCAGTGCTTTGCCGAAATATACCGGCGGATTGTCAAACACTTTTACGTACGGGAATTTTGACTTGTCGGTATCATTTAATTATGAAATAGGCAACAAGGTTTACAATAACAACGCATACTTTCTGGAAGGCGGCGGAACGCGTGATGCTAACAGGGCAATTGATACCCGTCAGTTATCTGCATGGTCATACGTAGGCCAAATAACTGATATGCCCCGTTTAACTGCACTGGGTGATAACTACACAATAAGCCCGACAAGCAGGAACATAGAAGACGGATCTTTTTTAAGATTAAGTAATGCAAGCTTGGGCTACAGGTTGCCGCATAGCTTATTAGAAAAGGTTAAAATCTCTTCTGCAAGAATTTATGTTAACGGAACTAACTTATGGTTACTAACTCATTACCGGGGCCCAGATCCGGAAATTAATGTTTCGTCTTCACCAACTGTGTTAGGTTATGACCTTGGTACGCCACCTATACCGCGCACCGTACAAGTTGGGGTAAATGTAACTTTTTAAAAGATCTGGATTAAAAACATAAAAATTAAATGAAAAGATTAATATATACAATATCGGCTATTTTATTGCTTGGCTCATGCAAAAAGTTTCTTGCGGTGGAGCCCAAACAAAATGTAGACCAGTCGCAGGCAATTATCGATGCAGGATCTGCCGGTACTGCGGCAAATGGCTTATTCAATACGCTCGGCAGCAGTGGATACTACGGAGAGAATTTCCCGGCATTGTCTTATCTGAGCGGCGGCGACATTCAATGGACAGGTTCGCAGGCCGATGCGAGTGAAATCAATAAGCATTTAACCTCAGCTACCAATGGATATGTGCTTACAGCGTGGACATCTATTTATGAAACCATTTCTCAGGCCAATTACATTCTTGCTGATGTTCCTAAGGTAAGCGATCCGTTGTTTACTACAGCAACTAAAAACCAATATCTTGGCGAGGCATATTTTATTCGAGCATTGGCTTATTTTGACCTTGCACGTGGCTGGGGCGGTGTTCAGTTAATACTTAAGCCCACAGAAAATTCTACCGAAAATACCAATGTTCCGCGCAGTACACAGGCAGAAACATATGTGCAGGTTTTGAACGATTTAAATGCTGCAGAAACGCTTGTGCCGGTTGCTATAAACCGCAACCGCGTTACCCAAAAAACGGTTTGGGCGTTAAAAGCCCGCTTTTACCTTTATACTAAACAATGGGCGTTAGCACAACAATATGCAGGTCAGGTAATTAGTGATGCAGCAGATTACTCACTTGTTACGCCATATAGTGCATTTTTTGCCAATAACGTTACAGATTCTAAAGAATCAATATTTGAATTGGCTTACACAACATCCAATACCAACGGGCATAGCAATTGGTGGTTGCCGCCTGCTTTGGGCGGCCGCCGGGAATGGGCGCCTACAGATGCTTTGGTAGCCTTATTAAATGACCCTAATGTTGGCGGTAACAGGAGTGCGCTAATTGCGCGTACCGCCGCCCCTGGTAATTTATGGTACGGGCAGCTTTATTACCGCCAGCCGGCGGGTACAGATCCGGCATATGTAATCCGCCTAGCGGAGATTTATCTGATACGCTCTGAAGCAGAAGCTGAGCAAGGCAACTATACAAGTGCATTAGCCGATCTGAATGCAGTAAGAGCGCGCGCCGGTGTTCCACCAAGTACGGCTGCCAATCTTAACGATCTGTTATTGGCACTTGAAAAGGAACGTGAAGTAGAATTTCCGTTTGAAACAGACCGGTTCTTTAACTTAGTAAGAACAGGCAGGGCGCAGACCGTATTGTCATTGCCCGATACGCACTTGTATCTGTTTCCAATACCTTTTAGCCAAATGTTGGTTGATCCGCAGATTGCCTCTCCTAATAATAATCCTGGTTATTAATTATTAATATTCAAGCGCTATATATGAAAAAAGTATTCATTTTATTAGTAATGGCTGTTTTAGGTAGGTGGTTACCGGTTGCCGCTCAAAAATCACCTATCACCGTTAATAAAGCCTCGGCTACTGCCCATGGCCCGGAGAATGGTTCTCTTCTAATAATTGGTGGAAACGTAGGTTTCCAAAAAGACATATGGGATAAATTTACGGAATTAGCAGGTGGCAAAGAAAATGGATTTGTAGTGGTAGTTACAACCGCATCGGGAGATTCTGCCGCTTATGATCAAAAGGATGTTGACGAAGTAAAAAAGCAAACTGGTATAAAAAAAGTAGTATTACTGCACACCAATGATTTAAAGGAAGCTAATAGCGAAGCGTTTATAACGCCTTTAAAAAAAGCGACCGCCGTTTATTTTGTAGGAGGCAGGCAGTGGCGTATTGCAGACTCTTACCTGAATACCTTAACACATTTGGCATTTTTTGATGTACTTAAGCGCGGTGGCGTTATAGCAGGAAGCTCGGCTGGCGCAACCATTATAGGCTCTTTTTTATGGCGGGGTGATACGAAAGGTGCACAAATAGAAATAGGCGACCATACGCAAGGCCTTGGCTTTCTAAAAAATGCAGCGATAGACCAACACGTTCTTGCGCGTAATCGACAATTCGCCTTGGTTGATTTTATTAAAAAAGCACCGCAATTAATAGGAATCGGGCTAAACGAAGCTACCGCAATATTAGTGCAAAAAGATACGGTGACAGTGCTTGGTAAATCTTACGTAGCTATTTATGACTTTAATAATATAATCAGCAGCCAGAAACATGTAGTTAATGGCAAGGAAGATTTTACCGCATCAGATGGGCCGTTTTTCTTTTTAAGTGCCGGGCAGAAATATGATCTGTATAAAAGAGAAGTAATTAAGCCCCTGCGCAAACCTGGCGTTAACGAAAACAAAACCACAGACGATTAAACGATAATAATTACAGATTGCAATAAATCATATTTAAACCAATGAGCAAGATATTAACAAATCAAAACTCGTCTACCTGGAGTGAACAGGAAAAGGTAATATTCCGTTTCTTTTTTCTATATTTTATTATCCAGGCCCTGCCCATCAGCATAGACTTTTTTAAAGTTATTTTTGGCTTTAACTGGCTAGATATTAGCTATGGAGATATTTTTAATATAACACATTTATCAGCGAAATTTATACCCGGGCCAGACAATTTCATCAACTGGATAATTATTGTGGTGATTGCTATAATTGGTGCCGTTATTTGGGGGCGTTCTGCCTATGCCAATAAGGATTACGATGTTTTTTATTACTGGTTAAGAGCTATTGTGCGTTACAGGCTTGCAATAGGAATACTGGGCTACGGCTTCATTAAGTTTTTTCCATTACAATCGCCGTTTCCGTCTATCAGTAATTTAAATAGCAGCTACGGATCTTTTACCGACTGGAAAATTTTTTCGATGAGTTTAGGAGTGGTGCCCGGATATGAAAGTTTTTTGGGAAGTGTTGAAATTATAGCAGGATTACTACTGCTTTTTCGTAAAACTGCTTCTATAGGCGCATTGCTTATAATTGTATTTACCGGAAACGTATTTATATCTAACCTGGCGTATGATGGCGGTGAATATGTGTACAGCTTTTACCTTATCAGTTTTGCATTTTTTATATTTTGGTTTGATGCGGTACGGCTTTATAACCTTATATCCCTTGAATTACCGACAGAGCCAAATAGCTTCAAACCGGCATTTAAAGGTAAACAGCGCACTATCAGGCTGGTAATAAAGGCATTGATTATTTTCTTTTTTGTGTTTTTGTACGCTTTTAAAACGTCATACGGATATCATCATGACCCCTATCAATATCCAAAAAGAGGAGGATTAGCGCATTCAAGCGGAATTTATAACGTTAGCGAATTTAAAATCAATAACAAGGAACTGCCATACTCGGCCACTGATTCTGTGCGTTGGAAAGATGTTGTATTTGAAAAATGGCCTACTATCAGTATCCGGTCAAATCGGCCGGTAACCATCGATTCCGTTAATTACGAAAAAATTATTCGCAAAGATGCCGATAGGGATTACGAGTTGATAGGCTCTGGCGAGCGCCATTATTACCATTATACCATAGATACCAACAAAAATTTGCTGTTGCTTACAAATAAAAATCCACATTATAAGAACGAGCATCTTGAACTGCATTACACCAGGCCCGATACTTCCACAATTATATTACAAGGTATAAATGAGCACCGCGACTCTGTTTATGTCGTGCTAAATAAAATTGATAAAAAATATCCTGTACAACTGGGCCGTAGAAAAGTATTGAAACTTTAAGCCCTAAGACCATAATTATTAAAGATAAAAGTTTATGTCTGATAAGAATTTAAACAGAGAGCAACCGGCACCATGGACATGGTACCAAAAACTGGTTTTCAGAATATTTTTTGTTTTTATGCTGGCAATGTGTATTCCGTTTACCAGCAGCTGGTACAAAAACTTTTTTACACTGGATTGGTTTCATCCTCACTATCGCGATATTTATGACATTGCGCGTTTCCAGCCCAGTTTTTTGCAATTTTTTGGCGGGCGCAATGAATATGGCGAAGGTGAAACAAGCGATGGCGGCGGAAGTCCTGCAACTAAAAAAGCACAGGTGGCGGATGCCAGTTCACCGAGGGTATCAGGCAGGCATAGCCATCACCGCGATAACGATTCAACCGTCAATAAATCGGGCGGAGCATTAAGAAATGATTCGGCCGATATTATAACGCATCACTATAATCGCAGCAGCACATCATTGCAGGCTGGCGGTGGATTGGCTAATGCAGACACAGCAAAGGTTGGTAAGCGTCATCGACATCAAAGGGATACGCTTAAAAGTGCTGGTGTAGCAGGTACGGATACATCAACCAACGCCGCATTGGTAGTTACTAACAAAAAAGACAAAAGCAACAATGACAACAATTCAGCCACGCCACCTAAACGGAATTTTTTTACAGATTATACCGACTGGGGAATTGCTTTGCTAATAGGTATTGCGGGCGGAGCGATCTGGACCGTTTTTGACAGGAAAAGCAAATCTTATCATTTCCTTTACTACTGGATAAGGGTAGTTGTGCGATACCGCGCCGGCATCGGCATCATAGGATTCGGTTTCACCAAATTGTTTCCAACTCAAATGCCTTACCCGTCCTTGGGGCTGCTTAATAGCAATTTTGGTGATTTTACAGCGCAAAAAATATACTGGTTGTCTGTAGGCATTGTTCCCTGGTATCAGGTTTTTGGCGGAATAGTGGAAATAGCGGCTGGAACCATGCTTTTTTTCCGGAAAACTACCACGTTAGGAGCAATTTTACTTGCCGGGGCATTATTTGACATTACCTGTGTAAATTATGCGTATGACGGAGGCGTGCATGTTTACGCTTTTTACTTTGTATTTCTGTCACTTTTCCTGATTGCTGACGATGTGCCTAAACTTTATAATCTGCTGATACGCGAACGTTATACTGTGCCTCATCGCATATACCCCGACTTTAAGAAGCCTGCGTTCAAATACAGCCGCATTGTTTTAAAAACACTTACTTTCATAATTTTATATGTAATACTAACCTACACGGAAGTAATTAACTTTAAATACGACCCTTATAAACAGCCATCAACTGCAGGTATTAAGCAATTAAGAGGTAACTATCATGTTACTACGTTTAAATTAAACGGGCAGGAAATACCATACAACCCGTTAGATTCTGTAAGATGGCAGGAGGCAACGTTTGAAAACTGGACTACTCTTACCTTTCGCGTTAATCATCCGGTTGTTATTGATCCATCAAATGGTGGTGGCAGCCCAATGAAAGATGTGCAGCGAACGTTTGAAATTACAGGCGTTGCCGGGGGAGAACGGGCGTTTCATTACTATGCCGATACAATAGATAAAGTATTATACCTGGAAGATAAGAATGCGGTTACCTTACGCGGAGCGGGTCGTCGCGGGCACAATGGCATCAAAGCAAAAAGCAAAAAATCTGATAACTGGATTAGCCCTGTTGCCTGGCAGCACATTGGTGACGAAAAAAAGATGATTGATCCTCATGCATGGTCAACACGTCGCGACAGGGAGTTTGCAGATAAAAAACCAGAACCAAAAAGGGCGCATATGATCTTGAATTATAAAACAACAGATGGATCACAGGTTGTTCTTACAGGCATTAACGAGCACAAGGATTCGATTTATGTAGTACTTGACCGTTATAATCGTCACTATGTTCTCCCTAAAAATACGCTTAATGCAGGGAAATATAATTAAATGAAAAAGCTATCCACCACATACGATGCTGTAGTTGTAGGCAGTGGCCCAAATGGGCTGGCCGCTGCAATTTTACTGCAGCAGCAAGGTTTATCAGTTTTGGTTATTGAAGGTAAAGATACTATAGGTGGTGGATTAAGAACTGCAGAATTAACTTTACCAGGCTTTAAACACGATGTATGCTCGGCCATTCATCCTATGGCAATAGCTTCACCCTTCTTTAGTTCATTGCCCTTGTCGCAATACGGGCTGGAATATATTTTTCCGGATGTTGCTGCTGCGCATCCCTTTGACGGCGGTACAGCAGCAGTGTTAAAGCATTCTCTCACAGAAACAGCGGCATTGCTTGGCAGTGACCGCGAATCGTATTTGAAGCTTATTGGTAAAACGGTGAAGAATTGGCCGCTGATAGCTGACGATGCACTTGGTCCGTTAGGTATACCAGCGCATCCTTTTGCCATGGCCGGGTTTGGCTTAAAAGCCCTGCAAAGCGCCACCCGCTTATCCCGGCAGTTTAAAACAAATGCAGCCAAAGGTTTATTTGCAGGTATGGCGGCACATAGCATACAGCCCCTCACAAATTATGCTACATCTGCCATTGCGCTTGTACTAATGGCAAACGCTCATCTACGGGGCTGGCCTATACCGTTAGGAGGGTCTGTATCCATCGTTAATGCGCTGGCCGCTTATTTTGTATCAATTGGTGGTAAAATAGAAACCAACTTCTACGTAACATCGTTGGATCAGTTACCTTCAGCTAAAGCTATATTGCTTGATGTAACACCCGTACAATTGCTAACAATTGCAGGGCATCGTTTTTCTAATATCTATAAATGGCAATTAGAGCGATACCGCTATGGAATGGGGGTATTTAAGGTAGACTGGGCTTTAGATGGCCCGGTTCCATTTATAGCAGAACAGTCTCGTAACGCTGGAACGGTTCATATTGGCGGATCGATAGGAGAAATTATCCGGAGCGAGCAGCAATCCGCAAGCGGTATTCACTCCGAGCATCCTTTTGTGTTGTTTGCGCAACAAAGTCTATTTGATAAAAGCCGCGCTCCAGAAGGGCAGCACACCGCCTGGGCCTATTGCCATGTACCCAATGGCTCATGCAAGGATATGACTACAGCTATTGAAAATCAGATTGAACGCTTTGCACCTGGCTTTAGAGATCGTATTCTTGCACGGCATACACTTTCTACAAAGCAACTGGAAAAATATAATCCAAATTATATTGGCGGCGACATAAATGGGGGCATTATCGATCTGGGGCAATTGTTTACGAGGCCTGCATTACGTTCGTCCCCTTACCGTACATCCGCAAAAGGGATTTATATATGTTCATCATCAACGCCGCCGGGCGGCGGCGTACACGGTATGTGCGGTTATCACGCAGCAAAGCGTGCATTGAAAGATATTTTTAAAATTAGTTAAGTATCTTAATTATGGCAGCAAAGCTTTTATACTTAATTATGACTGGCGCCACTATAATTGGTACTACCGTTGCCCGCCAATGGAAGCAACCAGGCAAACACATAAGTTATGCAGTGGATACTACACAGATGCCAAAAGCTTTTGGTTTTGGCCGTGCGGCCAGCCCGCAGGACATTGCTCGTTGGGACATTTCCATACCACCCGATGGAAAAGGGCTTCCTCCTGGTGAAGGCACAGTAAATGCCGGAATTACAGTTTATAAAATTAAATGCGCTGCCTGTCACGGTGAAACCGGCGAGGCAAAAGCAGGTGTGAAATTACCTGCACCAGCATTAGTCAGTGATACGGCAGCTAATTTAACACCCAAAACAATTGGAAACTATTGGCCATACGCAACCACTTTGTTTGATTATATACGCCGGGCGATGCCTTACAATCAGCCCGGATCATTATCTGATAATGAAGTATATAATGTTACTGCATTTTTGCTTAACGCTAATAAGATAATTTCTGCTAACATAACGCTAAATGCATCAAATCTTCCAAAAGTTGTGATGCCTGCCTGCAAGCTTTATATAAAGGATGTGCGTAAACCCGGGCCCGAAATTCGTTAAACGGCTATGGAAAAAAAAACAACATTAAGTATTAGCCGACGTACCTTATTAGGTGGTTTGTTAACTACAGCGGTTATTCCTTTTAAAACAACTTACAGTAAATTTTTGCAGTTAGGGGTAAGCCCTAACCGGCTTGCCGAAGACCCGCAAGGAAGATATCCTGGCCCCGGCCCAGGTAAATTAGGTAAACGATCTCCTTTTGAGCATTCGTTAAAAAAGCCGTCAGATATATCTTCACGTGCACCTTTGCAGGATTTTTATAGTACAATAACACCATCCGATCTGCACTTTGAGCGCCATCATTCAGGGATACCGGCAATAAACCCGGCAACTTATGAGCTGATTATACATGGTATGGTAAACAAACCGCTGAAGTTTACACTTAATGATCTGAAGCGATATCCAGCTGTTACAAGAACATGTTTTTTGGAATGTGCGGGTAACTTTCGTACTGGCAAAGAAGATATGACACCACAGGATATACTGGGCCTAACCAGCCAAAGTGAGTGGACCGGGGTGATGCTCTCTACTATTTTAATGGAGGTTGGCGTTAAACCCGCTGCCTCCTGGTTTTTAGCCGAGGGCGGTGATGCTGCATTGATGACCAGGAGCATACCTTTAAGTAAAGGCTGGGATGATGCCATGATTGTTTACGCACAAAATGGAGAAGCAATAAGGCCAGAGCAAGGCTACCCTGCGCGTTTATTACTGCCCGGCTGGGAGGGAAACATGAATATCAAATGGCTGCGGCGCATTGAAATTTCCGATACGCCATATTGGACAAGAGAAGAGACCTCTAAATATACATATCCGGTAAACGGGAAAATAAGTATGTTCAATTTTGAACTGGATGCTCGCTCTATAATAACGTATCCGGTTTTTCCAAATAAAGTAGAACGGGGGTGGATTGAAATACGCGGACTTGCCTGGAGCGGCCGTGGCAAGATTATAAAGGTAGAAGTAAGCACTGATGCTGGAAAAAACTGGTTTGTAGCTAACTTACAAGGCCCTGTATTAGAAAAGGCACATACCTATTTCAGATATTTGTGGAATTGGGATGTGAACGCAACGGAAATATTAAGCCGGGCTACCGACGATACCGGCTATACACAACCAACTTTGCAACAGCTGATTGCCCTCCGTGGTCAGGATCTTGGCGGATATCACTTAAATCCGGTTACGGCCTGGCAGATAAAGGCCGATGGTAGCGTGCTTTTTAAGCCGGAAAATATCAGACAAAAAAATTAATATTAAATTTAATATAATTACTATGAATACAATTGCAACTGAAACTGCAAACGAAAAACCTGCAAGCCAGCAAGGTTTCTGGTTAAAAGAAGACTGGTGGGCAGTATTACTTGGGCTAAGCATCGTGTTGCTTGCTTACATATTTTATTTATCCGGATCAAGCATTTCGTGGATTGCAGTGGCACCGGGTAAGTGGTCAAATTTATCTCAGTTAGGTACACAACTATCTAAAAACGGTGTGAAATACCTTGCTCTACTGGCGGCGTTTCTAACTGTTTTTACCATTGTATCATCATTCATCGGGCAAAAACCTAAAGCTTTTATACCAGCCTTTATTTTTATATTTATATTATCTGCAGTTATTTATATTGCTGGCAGCTGGGATCAGGCTAACAAGTATAATCTCGAACCGCCGCTGGTTGCACTTGCAGTAGGTCTATTTATTTCAAATGTATTAGGCTTACCGAGCTGGCTGGATGCCGGTTTCCGAGTTGAGTTTTATATTAAACTCGGAATAGTTTTATTAGGTGCAACGTTACCTTTTACGCTCATAATTTGGGCCGGCCCTACAGCCATACTTCAGGCATCTATCGTCTCATTAGTTACATTTTTAGTAATATTTTTTGTTGCCCGCAGGTTAGGACTAGATCATCGGCTCGCCGCAGTATTAGGTGCAGGCGGCGCAGTTTGTGGCGTTTCGGCATCTATAGCAGTTGCTGGTGCGGTGCGTGCAAAAAAAGAACATCCGCCCATTGCCATCAGTCTCGTAGTGTTTTGGGCAATTATTTTAATTTTTGCATTGCCATTGGTGTCCCGTGCGCTTAAATTGCCATCGGGGGTGGGTGGTGCCTGGATCGGTACTTCAGAATTTGCAGATGCTGCAGGTTTAGCAGCTGCACAGTCTTATGGCGGCCTGGCAAGTTCACACCTGGTAGCTGGCACACCGGAGCAAGCGCTTGCTGCCTATACGTTAATAAAAATAATTGGCAGAGACATTTGGATTGGAATCTGGTCATTTGTACTTGCACTTATTTCAGTTACCGTGTGGGAGCGCTCTGAAACAAATTCAAAAGTAGAAATTGGCCAGATTTGGTGGCGATTTCCAAAATTCGTGATCGGCTTTCTGGTAGCCTCTGTGTTAACAACAATAATAGTACACGGGCATAATTTGTCGGATTATAATAAATTTGTTAAACCGTCACTTATTATACCAATCACATCACTACGAACCTGGGCATTCACCTTTAGTTTCTTAAGTATTGGTTTAACTACCCGGTTCCGTCAATTAGCGGCAGCGGGCATTAAACCGATCATTGCATTTACGGCAGGGGTAATTATCAATGTAGCTTTAGGCTATTTTCTTTCAGTGATTGTTTTCGGCCATTATTGGTCATCAATAATAACACATTAATGAAAATATTAGATAGTATACAAATTCGCAATTCTGGCAACACCTGCAAAAAATGCGTTCATTTTAAGAATGATCCGGTAGAAATAGAACGTTTATATCCCGGACTTAAAACCATGAGTTCGGGATTTGCCTCGGTACGCTATCACGACGGCCTTTGCAATTATCATCAGATCTATTTATCTGCAGCCGACAGCTGCCCTAATTTAACGATAAATAATTTACAGATTAAATTGCGCTGAAACAAGTGATGATTGCTTATTTTGCCTTATATTTTAATCAGGAAATCAAACCGGGCACTGTTTGTATCATTAATAATATTAATCAGGAATATAATATCAACTATTGATATGTAAAGCATTTCCACCTTTTGTATCGACAAGTAAGAGAATCTCTTTTTAAGAGATTTTTTGTGATTTATGAAGTTACTTGCCACATAAAACAAAAAACCATTTCAGGCTATTACCCACTATAATGAAAACTATTTTTGTCATTGCCATTATGCTGCTTTGTTTCGTGCGCGTTAATGCGCAGACAGGAATGCCACAAACCTTAAGCTGTACAGAAACTGCTTTTAACTTCAGTTTTAATTTAGGGAAAAAAGGAAAGGTAGTTTTACCTAAAATGGGGCCGGTAGACATTCGGAAACTGGATGCCCAGGATCAGGCCTGGGTTTTAAAAATGAAGTGTGTGAAGCCCGACACAACAAAATTAACTTTGTTGAATCCCAAAAATTATAATCAAAAAATCTTAACGACCAATAAGTTATGGTATTAGAATTATAGAAACCATCCGAAAATCATTTGAGACACGCGATTTTAGGTCGTTTGTGGATCTGTTCGCTGCAAATGGTGTATATGAAACGCCCTTCGCTTTTGAAAATATAAAATTGAAGGGATAGAAGTCATCTGAAAACACTACGGA
>CAXSZR010000001.1:0-536654 GCA_964242385.1 uncultured Mucilaginibacter sp. | reverse complement strand
CATCTGAAAACACTACGGACGGATGTCCGAAAGCATCATCGATAAATCGCTCAAGTCGCTTTTGAAAATATAAAATTGAAGGGATAGAAGTCATCTGAAAACACTACGGACGGATGTCCGAAAGCATCATCGATAAATCGCTCAAGATTGAAAAAGTTACTGTAGACTCAATGCCGGCTGCCGACGGATCAACTGTTTTCGTTGGTTCCATATCAGCGGCACAAAGTTAGCTAACGGAAGCCCGTTTAATTTCCCTTTATCTGTAGCTGTTTTATATACGCAAGGAGACAAGATTATTCGCGATCAGAATTATCCGAACGTTTCGCGGATTAGGGTAGCTGCAGGTTTAAATTAGCATACGAATACGAATGAAAACCCCGATGCAGCCAACGCAAATTTATATCCCATTTGAGGTCTGCCAATAAGTTTAATTTTAGGTTTTGTTTCCCAATGCAGATTCAACGGGAAATGATAAAGTGCCAATACCTGAATTTTATTGATGCTCTTTTTTTAATATCTTCGCCGCCCTTTAATTTTTCGATGCTGAGATATGAAAAAGTTTTTATACGGAATTGATTTTGGAACAACCAATTCTGCCCTGGCTATTTATGATGAAGAAGCTAACGCAATAACAGGCACCATTATCATACCTTCACTTATTTATTTTTATCAACAGGCGGGCAGGGAAGGGGCAGCAAATTATGTTGTAGGCGAAGAAGCGATCGCAGCTTATTTAAATGATGGTATGAAAGGCCGCTTTATTAAGTCTGTTAAACAGATTTTATCTAAAAGCAGTTTTTCTGAAACGAGAATCCAAAATAAAAAATACAGCGCATCAGACCTTGTTTCTCTCATTTTAAAAGAATTAAAGAGCAGGGCAGATCAATTAACGGGAGCCGATTGCCGTAAGGCGGTGATTGGTCGGCCTGTATTTTTTGATGATGACGACGTAAAAAAAGATACACTGGCACAAACCCGGCTAAGTAAAGCAGCACAAATAGCAGGTTTTGAAGAAGTACGTTTTCAGTTTGAACCCATTGGGGCGGCTTTTGCTTATGAAAAGGGCCTCACAAAACGGGAAAATGTTTTAGTGGCCGATTTAGGCGGAGGAACAACAGATTTTACTTATTTAGTGCTGGATCCTGCAAAAGTTGGCAGCAAAGACAGGAAAAACGATATGATGGCCAGCGGCGGCGTTTACATTGGCGGCGATAGCTTTGATTCTGCGTTTATGTGGGAAAAAGGAACGCCTTACTTTGGTAAATACACCCAATATGAAGCTACACCAGGGAAGGTATTAACAGTGCCAAAATCGCTTTTTGCTAATATATGCTCCTGGGAGCAGATGAATTTTTTTAATGGATTACGCATAAAAAAAGAAATAGAGGATTATTACTATTTTTCTGGTAATGACCGTTTGTTCAAAAACCTGATCACCTTGATTGAAAATAATCTTGGCTACTCGGTATTTCAATCCATCGAAAAAACGAAGATCGACCTTTCTGACAAAGACTACACAAGGTTTAGCTATCAAAATATGGGTATTGAAATTGATGAAGAAATACCTTTGCCCGTTTACGAGCAAATCATCTCCAGGGATGTAAATAAGATTGCTGATTACCTGGATAGCTTTATGCTGCAACATAACATCACCCCAACGGATATAGACAGCTTATTCCTGACCGGAGGTACATCTATGGTGAGCAGCATTCAAAAATTATTTAAAAGTAAATTCCCACACGTTAACTTGAACTCTGGCGATAATTTTCAAAGCGTTGCAAAGGGCTTGGCGTACAGCGGTTATCTATTTGAAGATTAGCATGTTTATTAAGTATTTTATAATATTCGTTACGCTAAATAACGTTCGGCGTAAGGCAAAGTTTTTTGAATGTGTAGATGTAATTCGGCTTACTAATTGTCTTTCTTTTATCCCCAGCTATTCAAAAATCTTGCAAATGCATCTTTATACTGTTCAGTTACATGAATAGTAATGCCATCTACCTGCAGGGAATTTTTGGTTACCGCTTTTACCTTATCAAGTGCTACTATGTAGGAGCGATGCAGGCGCATAAAGTTTTTTTCGGGAAGTTTTTCTTCTAAATTCTTCAGGCTGGTAAGTGTTAGTATGGGCTTTGGTTCATTATTCAGAAAAACCTTCACATAATCTTTAAGGCCTTCTATATACAAAATATGATCGGTGTCAACCTTTACAAGCTGGTATTCTACTTTCAGATAAATAAAATCTTTTTCCTTTACTGCGGTGCCAGGCACATGAGCAATTACGGGCTTTATATCTTCAAACATTGAAAAATATTCAAAAGCTTTAGCCGCTGCCTTTGAAAAATCTACAAAGCTGAATGGCTTCACCAGGTAATCCAATGCGCCAACCTTATAGCCCTCCAATGCATGCTGATCATATGCGGTAGTAAAAATGATGCGCCGGTCGCGTTTGCTGGCACCCTGGTCTAAAATTTTCGCTAATTCCATACCGCTTAAATCTGCCATACGGATATCAAGGAACAGCAGCTGCACTTCGGGATGATCATGTATAACACGCAATGCGGTGATAGCGCTCGAACATTTTTCTACCAGCTGTAGTAAAGGTGTTTGCTCAATGTAAGATGCTACAAGATTTAAGGCAATGGGCTCATCATCAACCGCTATACATTTTATGATCATTTGGTGTTTATTTTAAGCTTTATTATAAACTCATGTGCTGTTTCGTTTTTTTCAATCAATAATTCATGCCGGCCAGGGTAAATCAAATTCAAACGCCGTTCGGTATTTTTCAAGCCTATTCCGTTGCTTTCTTCTTTGTCCGAGGCAATATCATTAAACAAAGGGTTGTGGATCTCGAAAAGAAGATCATCGCCCCGTTGGCCAATTTCAATATAGATATATCCGGGGTGTACGGTACTGGTGCCGTGTTTAAATGCATTTTCTATATAAGGCAAAAAAAGCATAGGCGAAATTTCTATATCTGGTACGGTTTGCGGCTTTTTAAAAACAACCTGAGTGGTATCAGGCAATCTTATTTTCATCAGTTTGATATAATCCTCCAAAAAAGCCAGCTCTTTGGCCAGTGTGGTCATGTCGTTTTTAGTTTCATACAAAACATAGCGCATCATGTGCGATAGTGTATATACTGCATCTCTGGCATTTGCTGCATCGGTTTCTATAAGGGCATAAATGGTATGCAGCACATTAAAAAAAAAGTGCGGATTAATCTGCGTTTTTAAAAACGAAAGCTCAGTAATTGTTTTTTCGTTTTCTAAGACCTGCTCTCGCAATTGGTTGGACTGAAATCTCTGAACTACGGGAACAACGGTGCTGATGCCAAATACTATCAGCGTTACAATAAGTAGAATGTAATTGCCGATGTCTGGTACGCTGTTCTTTTTATAATGAAACACCCTGACCAAAGCCCCGGGAAGATTAATCAACCTCGAAAACTGGTTGTCTAAAAAGACAATAGCTATTAGCGCTAATAACACTATGGTAATGAACAACAGTATGCGCCCTTTAAAAACAGTTTTAGGCACCAGTACGTAGGCATTCAGATAGAACGTGGCAGCCCAAAGCGAAAAGTCAAAGGTCTGTTTAACAAAAAACTGGTACGGCCATTTAATGGGAAAAGTGAGCGGCAGGCAAACAAATGCCAGCAAACTTATCAATACCCAAAATTGGGCGGATACAAAAAGCTTTTTAGGCAACATAAATGCCATAGACGGGGAATTAGTTTCAGGTGTAAATTGGTTCATACTAAGATACAAAAAATGCGCCTTCTCTCACCAAGGCGCATTAATCAACTAAACCCCACTTTAATCTCAGTTTTCGGCAGGATTTTAATCAAATGACAGCTTATTTATCCGCTTTTTAAACAGTTATCGATCAGATTGAACTGAAAATAGACGGAACCGATGTTTTTACCGACGGCTTAAAGTTTTATAAGTTTTCGATGTGGAAAATAGCACCTTATAGATTGAGAATATTTAAATGTCTATTATCTAATGGCGGTGGTCTATCGCGTTTTTTGAGCCGGAAAATGCTGCGTTACTTTGACTCAACGAAATAAAAAAGTAAAAAATTAAAATAAGCATCATGAAAAAGTCAATCGTATTATCAGCATTAGTTTCATTGTTAAGTGTGGGTACTCTGTTAGCAGCTACCCCTGTAGAAAATGTAGGTGCAGGTGCAGCAAATGTTATAAGCATCAATAGCCTTAAATCAAATATTGGTGTTGCTGTAAGTGTAAACGGCCAAATATCCGGAAAAGCCATAGTTGAAATAGCCGACAACGATGGTAACAAACTTTATAAAACTGCCCTTAAAAGCCAGGCAAAAGGCTTTAACCTTTCAGAACTTGAAGACGGCGATTACACTATTACTGTTTCTGCAGGTAACCAGGCAGTGAAAAAACAAGTACACATTTACAACGAGGGCGCAAAGAAAGCTTTCTTTATTGTGCAATAATTAAAGTTAACTTAAAAGGTATTTAAGAGCCGGTTGATTATTTGACCGGCTCCTTTTATTTCCATTTCTTTCTTAACCAATCCCTTACGGGTTCATCGTAATACTTAAGGCTTAAGTATGCGGCTATGATGGCTACTACAAAGGTTAATGAACCGTATAGAAAACGTTCATTAAATGTAGATGCACTATGATCTTTTATCCAGGCGGTATAAATGTAGATGAAACCGTAATGAGTGATGTAAATAGGATATGAAATATCCCCCAGAAATTTACATACTTTATTCTCTTTATTTCCCTTTAACGTTCCGCTGGCACCGATGTAAACAACAAGCGGAAAAATGATAATGATACTCAAGGATTCAAACAATCCATTTTTCCAAACATGCTGCGGATCGCCAAGGCGCGGCATAAAAAGAATTATGGAAAGCAACAAGGCCGATAAAAGAAAGGCGTTGTTAATATTACTGGGCTTAACCGTTCTTGAAAGTAAGAGACCAGCAAAAAAGGGGAATATCAATCTTGTAAATCCTATTTTCAATTGCTCTTCATTTAGTGACCATCCACCAATTAAATCTCCGGATTGCGAGCTGATGGAGTAATGGATTAATGCCAGGCCAGATAAAACCATTAAAACCGTTAATGCCGGTTTTGATAGTTTACGTAAACCTAACGCGTAAAGAATATTAGCAACATATTCAAAAAACAAAGACCATGCAGCGCCATCCAGCGGGTGCATTTCCTGCCAGCCACGTATGTCCCATGATACAGGTATCGGTATTAAACTAAAGCCTATCAGCATAATTAGCAACATCTTCCAAACCGGTACAGTATGAATCATGGGATAAAGTGACGAATCGCCAAAGTAGAAACACGCAGCACCTATCAGCATGCCCATCACAACCATAGGCTGCAAACGTTCTATACGCCGTTTAAAAAAGCCGCCTACAGTTAATTTACCCCAGCGGTCGTCATATGCATAGCCAATCACAAAGCCCGAAAGCAAGAAAAAGAAATCGACCGCCAGATAGCCATGATTGATTTTTTGATCGTAAACACTGGTTGAATTAGCCTCAAAAACGTGGAAGACAACTACAATTATGGCAGCTACCCCACGCAAGCCGTCTAAAATTGGATAATGAGGTTTTGATTTGATAGCATTGGCGTCCTGCATTGGGCAAAGGTTGATTATTGATTGTATAAATATACCTTTTGAAATGAACAATAAAAGATGGCCTTTTACAATCTGCCAATATTTATATCGCTTTAAATCGGCTTTAATTATCGTTTCAAACATTTGTTGAATTTTTAAGTTAATACACCATTCTAATCATTTAAAAAACCAAAATTGGCTAAGCAACAGACCGAAGTTTCGAAAGGATTTAATATCTCCAAACTTGTATTGATATTAGGTTTGGGCATACTTTTATGTGGCGAAGCTTATTTTGGCTACAGGCTGCACACGCTTTCAAACCAGCAGGAGAAATTAAAAGAAGATTATTCTGACATGAATAATATCACCTTTGGCTTGTTTTCGGTAGAGCAATGGCGCGATAAGGTGGCAGACATCATCAACCACCAGGTAAAGCATTTTACCCTGACACCAAAGCAAAAACGGCAGTTGCAAACAGAGGTTGAGCAAATCATTCTGGCACTCATTAATAAGGCAGAAGCACTGGTAAACAAACCTCAAAAATCATTAGGGGGGAAGATCAGAAAACTTGCCGTTAAAACTTTTGTAAATACCGATAAGATAAAAGCCCAGGTTCCGGGGTTTGCGAAAAGCATTATCGCCAAGATTGATAATCCGCAAAACAAAAATAAACTGAGTACCATGGCGCTGGGTAAATTTCAGCAGGCACAGCAAAGCGGCTATTTAGACAGTACCATTACAGCACATGATTCTGTAACTCAAAAATTGTATACCAGGTATCAAGTTCACACACCCGAGGAATTTGAAAATAAACTGACTGCCTCATTAAATAATATCCGTACCGTTACTTACGATTATTCGTTTGCCATGCTGGCCTGCGTTGTTATTGTATTGATGTTGTGGTGGTTGTTAAGAAAACGGGTAGAGCTGCATGCCACGCTTTTTATTATGTCGCTTTTGTTTGCATTTATTTTACTTGCTGTAGGCTTAACGGCTTCCATGATTGAGGTCGATGCACGTATTAAATCGCTTGATTTTGTATTACTGGGTGAACATGTTGTCTTTAAAAACCAGGTTTTGTTTTTCCAAAGCAAAAGCATACTGGATGTGGTTGAAGTTTTGGTGAAACAACCCAAGCCCGATTCTATATTGGTAGGTATACTGATATTAGTATTTAGTATTTTATTCCCGGTGATGAAGCTCAGCTCCACTGGTATCCATATTCTTAGCAGACGAAGTATTGCAGAAAACAGGTTTATCAAATATTTTGCATTTCAATCGGGTAAATGGAGTATGGCCGATGTTATTGTTATTGCCATCCTAATGGCTTATATAGGCCTTAATGGCTTGTTAGAAACACAACTGGAAAACTTTAACATAAAGACTGACTTTTTAACCATTATAACTACCAATAACACGGCGTTACAACCCGGTTATATCATATTTATCAGTTTCGTATTATATGGGCTGGTGCTTTCTACCATCCTTAAATTTATTACACCATACGATTCCGAATAAATTATAAACAAAATTAATTTAATACAAACGCTTTGACCGACCAGCAACAACATACACCGCAAAAAAAATTTGGTTTATCCAACGTCTTGCTCATTTTAGGGGTAGGTATCCTGCTTTGTGTTGAAGCCTACAGCGGTTACCAATTGCATGACCTATCTGGCCAGCGCAAACAGATCAAAGAAGATTATGCGACCATAAACAATATAACTTTCGGCCTATTTTCAGTAGATGAATGGCGCGATAAAATATCTGCTGTTGTAAACGGCCAGGTGCATGATTTTAACGTTACACCCCAACAAAAAAGGATGTTGCTGATACAGGTAGAACAACAATTAAACGGTTTGGTAACCAAAGCAATAGCCACCGTTAACAAGCCGCAAAAAACGTTTACCGGTAAGTTAAAAAGATTTGCGTTTAATAACTTTGTTGATACCAACCAGGTAAAATCACTGATCCCAACTTTTGCAAGAACGATAGTTAACAAGGTAACCAGCCCTTCAAGCAAAAAACGACTAAAAAGCATCGCTTCAAGCAAGTTAAACCAGCTGGAAAAGCAAACTTTTGACAGTACTAAAACGGCAACCAATGCGCTTACCGATTTCATGTATAAAAAATACCGGGTATCGAACGCACAGGATTTTGATCACCGCATTTTAGCACAGTTAGATAATAACCGCACTTTATCCTTCCATTATTTATTTGTAATGCTTGGTGCTGTATTGCTGGTTTTTTTAGTTTGGTGGCTTATCAGGAATCAATATCATTTAAAGGCTACTCTTTACGGGATGTCGTTGCTATTTGCCTTTGTACTGGTAACTGTTGGTATAACATCATCTATTATTGAGGTAGATGCCCGCATTAAATCACTCAACTTTATGTTGTTAGGCCAAAAGGTGGCATTTGACAACCAGGTTCTGTTTTTTCAAAGCAAAAGTGTACTTGGTATTGTGGAAGTATTGATGAGGCAGCCTAAACCCGATGCTATTGTTGTAGGCGCTTTAATACTGGTATTTGTAATTGTGTTTCCAATTTTAAGGCTGGTGTTTACCGGTGTGCATATACTTACCCCCAAAAGGTTTGCAGACAATAAAATAGTAAGATATTTCACCTTTCAATCAGGGCATTGGGCCATGGCCGATGTTATGGTAGTAGGTATATTAATGACATACATTGGTTTAAACGGTATATTGGAGAGTCAGCTTTCCAACCTCAATATCCACAACAGTTTCCTTAACACCGAAACCCAAAACAACACCTGGCTACAATTTGGTTATTTTGTATTTGTCCTTTTTGTGATTTTTAGCATGGTACTAACTACCATTGTGAAACGGATCACACCTTACGATACGAAATAGTATCTATTGGTAAAATCTGTCAATTGATACGTTATTAATTTTTAATTAAAACAGACCTGATTTAAGGGTGTTGGTATTAAAATATAACAATCATGAGTAACCAAAATCAAAACCCAATTAATACGCAAGGCGTTAACAATGAGCAAAGCTCCGCCTCTGATAGTTCAGCAGAATTTAATAATGAAGTTTACAATTCTGACGAAAATCCGGACAATGTTGAAGATCTGGATGATTTGCATGAGATACAAGCCGACGATGATTTGAACGAGCCTAATGCAGAGGACGAATCTGATCTGGAAGATAATGACGAAGAAGACGACACTGACAGTAAAGATACGTCTGCCAATGATATTGATGGCAATGGTGGTTATCCTGACGATGCAAATGCTTTAAATGGCCACGCCTGATGACAGATCACTCGTCTGCTGTAATTATTGTTTTAATCTTATAAGTAAATTAACTATACCCGAAACTGTACTTTTTATATACAGGCAAAAAGGGGAGGTAAGAGTATGCACAAAACAGTTTCATACTTGTTATAGCATGATAAAAGTATAGAAATTTCAAGGGTAAGATAAATCCAAGTAAAGTCAAGTTTTAAAATAGCATTACAACGCGTTGCCGTTATCATCTGTTCGTGTACTTTGAACCTGGAATTTAAAAAACATAGCAACCCATCGCCCCGTAGATTTAAAATAGAAGAATAAGGCACCATCCTGGTAGGTGTCATTGTATTTTGCTTCTTTACCGGTATCGCCCTGGTTCATATGTATATCATGAATACCAACAGATGGGTTAGGAGTAAAATATGGATGTGCATCCGGATGAGCTCCGGCTGCATTATCGTCCCAGCCAGATCCAAATGCAAAAACTTGGGCATCATCATTATTTAAAGACTTCTTAACCCATGGTTTTATATCATCATTTAAATCGTCTCCCTTATGGCCCGGGCCTTTAGGAGATACAACTTTCATATCATCAATAGGAAAAAGTATAGGCCGGGTACGTAAATAATCCAACTGCAAAACTTCGTTAAGAGACGACTTAGAAGTGAACCCTGTTTGAAGATTTAATATTTCGTTGGTGATGGGATGACTAAAATTTTCGTCCTTGTAAAACATAACCATGCGGTCGGTATCCAGCGTGTTGTCGCCGTCTGGTGAGTAATGCCTTTGCTGACCGGCAAATTGTGAATATACATCAACAGCTATACGATAATTTTGATCGGCACTTACCTCTATTTGAAAATGATCTGCACCGTGTTTATAAATTATATAATCGATTATCTTTCCTCTAAGGGCTCCGTAATTTACTTGCATAAAATGTTATAATTTATTCCAATATCGGTTATTCTTATTATGACGTTATTAAACTTATGTAAAATTGACAGCATTTTATGAATTTGATTAAACAAAAAATCCCGGTTAAAATTAACCGGGACTGCATTTATCAAGCTCTTTTCGTTTAAGACCACTGGATGTTATAAGTAGTACCGCTGTTTAACACAAGAGTAGCTTTTTTACTGCCTAAGAAGGTAATGGTACCGCTAAAATTAAATGTTTTGCCGGATGTGGAAGTTGCAACAATACTAACCGTAGCAGAACCCGAAACTATTTCTTTAGTAGTTTTATCAACCGCTACATTGGTTGCAACAATGGTAATTGTATTATTAAAAGTGTACTTGTTGTTGATTTGAGAAGTTGCGGTACCTACACGAGCATAATTTGCATTGATGAGATATTGCGATGCAGTTCCAAAACCTGTTACAGTGAAGCCGCCCGTACTTTTATCGCTCGATGACATTCTTGTGCCTGAGTAAGTAGAATTCCCTGTAAAACTAAAAACAAGCGAGTTAGGAATTGCACCTGTGCAGTTTAATGAATATTCCCAGCTTAATCCATATGTGTAAGATGGCTTTACGCCCGTCGCACTTGACTGAACGAATGATGTATCCTTTTTTAATCCGCATGCCGGTATAGATGCTTTGATAAGCACAAGCGAACTGTTCATCTGAGTAACCAGGCCACCTGTTGATGGAATTACGGCATCGGTAGTTAATTCTGCCGCATCTGCCTCGGTTATTGTGGTTGATGCAAGCGGATTATTAAGTGTATCATTTTTACACGATGTGACGTTGCACATTAAGCCAGCAGCTACAATACCTGTAAATAAAAAGCTGGTAATTTTTCTGTTCATATAAATATTTTATTTTGGGGATAATTGATTGTTTATACGTAAAGGTAAAGCAAAAGTTATGCCCTAATGAGGTACAAGATACTGATTTACAAATAAAAAGGGCAACCTCGCGGTCGCCCTTTCCTATTATATTTTTGTTAATTAATTTCCGGGTTCATCAGCCGGGGTTCCTACAATTTTGTAAACTGTTTTACCCTGATTATCTGATGATGTTTGATAATAATAATCGTCTGGAGACACATAAAATGTTTGTCCGTTCAATCTTATTTTGCGGGTACCTTCTGGTAACTCATCGTACATATCGCCCATTTGCGGAAGCGGGCCGTTGCTTACAGCTGCATTAGATTGCCCGTTATTTTGCTGATCGTTGTAAGCACCTTGTTCAGAACCTTCGTTATTGGTATCTAACTGGCCGTCCTTACCTGCAATTACATAGGCGATAGTACCGTTGTCTTTAGTTACAGGCTGGTAATACACACCATTGTATTCATAATATTGCTGGCCATTAATACTGATAGGCTGTGCCTGTGATGGCAATTGTGATACTTCTGCACCAAGTGGCGGCTCAACAACGGTGTACTGGCTGTTGTTATAATTATAATAGAAACCATTGCTGTAAAAATATTCCATATCATCCCAATAGAATGGATAATATCCGTAAGGTAAATAGCCTACGCTAAAACCTAAACGTGGCCAGTAAAGGCTGGCATAAAAGCCACTGTGCCAGTAAAACCCTCCACGTGGGCCCCACCATCCACGGGCACCCCAGTAATGAGGGCCATAAAATGAACGGTAACCTCCGTGAAATGCATAACCACGACCCGGTATAAACCCACCGCGGCCAGCAAAACCATGGCCACCAAAGCCTGCGCGTCCTGCGAAACCAGCACGTCCGCCGAAACCGCCTCTGTTAATCGCATAACCATGGTTTACAGCACCAACTCTGCCGCCGCCAAATCCACCGCGATTAAACCCACCAGCTCTGCCGCCGCCACCAAAACCACCTCTGTTAACTGCACCAACCCTGCCGCCGCCAAAACCGCCTGAACGGCCAGGGCTAAATGAGCGTGCACTGCTACCGCCAGAAAAATGTGATCCGCCGCTGAAGCCACCACCGCCGAAGTGACCACCGCCACCACCGCCGGAAAAATGTGCGCCGCCGCCACCTCCACCGAAGTGACCGCCACCTCCACCACCGCCGCCTCTGTGCTGTGCGCTGGCAGTATTAACTAAAGACAGGCATAGCAACCCGCTTAAGCTTGATAATAAAAAATATTTATATGCCCTTTTCATAATTGATTGTTTTAACAGCTTGTTTCTTGTTCGCTGTTGTATTATAGACTTAATAAAAACTAAACGGTTTAACGTATTGTGTAAATTTATTTTATATGATTGGTGTTTCGATAAATTGACGGAAAGCTTGTTATAAGCTTAAACATTATATTAGCAACCTATTTCAATTGCAAAAATGATCAAAGAAACAAGCGCTTTAAACCAGGTAGCAGAATTCCATTCTACTTTTAAACACCCTATCGAATCAAAACCAGTTATACCTATAATGGAACGTAGTAATTTACGTGTATCGCTTTTGGCCGAAGAGTTAAAAGAACTGCAGCAAGCGATAGACGATAATAACCTGGTTGAGGTTGCTGACGCTTTGTGCGATCTGCAATATGTGCTTGCCGGAGCTATTTTAGAATTTGGCCTTGGCGAAAAATTCAAAGAACTGTTTGACGAAGTTCACCGGTCTAACATGAGCAAAGCCTGTAAAACCATTGATGAAGCTAATCTCACAATTGAACATTACAAAAACACTGCCAATACCGACGCGCATTACAGCGAAGCCGACGGTTTATTCCTGGTTTATCGCACTGGGGATAACAAAACGCTTAAATCTGTAAATTATTCACCGGCAAGCCTCAAAGCTATACTGGAAAAGGAAGATTGATAGAAAAGACCTTTCGTATTAAACCCTTAAAAAGGTCTTTTTCTGATAGAGATAATATAGAAAAACCCATTTCACCAGCACATAAGTAATGGATAAGATTACGGCACCGTAAGGTTCGCCTGCAAGCTGCGCTATCCAGCCGAAAAAGCCGGCATTAGTATAATTCCAGTTTATAAAATGGCCGGATACATAGATCAGGATAGAGTTCATCCCGATTACTTTAAAGAAGAACGCCCAATTTTTGTAACCGAGTACATCTATAATATAATAGAAAAGCGACATTAACAATAAGCTTAAACCGCCGACATTTAGCACAAAAGAACTCGACCATAAGTTTTTATTTATAGGGAAGTCAAGGTTCCAGATTTGTGCAAGTATTAGAAACACTATCCCGAATGCAGCCAAACGTAAAGCTTTGGTATTTTGAGAAAGGTTTTTATTCTTTAATAATGAACCGGCCAGAATACCTAACAACCCTGTGCTTATTGCAGGAATAGTAGAAAATAAACCTTCCGGATCGTGCATATTTGGCCTTCCGTCAGGAAACGGAACATAAAGCCTTCCCGGCAAGATACTGCGGTCTATGTAAGATGCAAAATTACCTTGTGGGGTTAGATCACCAGGGTGAAAGCCCGGCGCAGCTGTAAATTTAAGAAGCAGGTAATAGCCCAGGATAAAAAACCAGAACCAGAAAATCTGCGCCCATTCCTTTGCATACAGGTAAATAATATTGGCAATCATATAAGCAATACCAATTCGGCCTAATACACTTGGAAAACGTACCTGTGCAAGCGGCATTATTTTTAAGCCATTGTTTACAACCAATCCAAGCAATATCAGGATCATACCTCTTTTAATAACCCGCAATAATAATTCGCCCCGGCTTTTACCTTTTTCAATTTCGCGCCCTACCGAAAACGGAGTAGACACACCGGCCATAAATAAAAACAACGGGAATATCAGATCGTATGCATGAAAGCCGTTCCAGTCGGGATGTGTGAACTGCGTGGCCAGCGCCATCCAGAATGGCGATTTTGTTGCATGGCCCATGTTTTGCAAAATCTCATCGGCACCCATAATCCAAAACATATCAAAACCACGCAGGGCATCTAAAGAATATAGACGGGTAGGGGCCGCGTCGAAATCGTCGGCAGGCTGTGCTTTTTGCTGAAGTGTCATACAAGTTTAATAATCAGGTTAATTGAGAGTTGGAATATACCTAATTAAGAATAAAAACCAAATATGTTTTGATGCTATCGTGTACTGCTTAACTGTTTATCTTGTATTTTAGAAAAAAACAAAACCATGCAGGATGCCCCAATGATCGCAAATAACATATCTGATTGCGTGTCCCATACATCACCTTGCGTGCCTAAAAAGGAATCGCCTGCCTGACCCGACGATATAGAAACCAGCCATTCTAACAATTCGTAAAACACACTAATGGTTGCACAAACGCAAATCGTTAAAAAAGGAATCCATCCTTTTTTAAGAAAAACAGTTTTTCGTATAAACACTTCTCTCACAATTAAAGCCGGTACAAATCCCTGAAAAAAATGCCCGACCTTATCATAATTGTTTCTTGATTGGTGAAACACATCGCGAACCCAATTAAATGCAGGTACCAAAGCATATGTATAATGCCCACCTATAAATAAAATGTAGGAATGAAGCAATATCATTACATAAGTCAGGTAACTAAAACGGAATTTTTTGAAAGTAAAAACTAATATGAAAAATCCTATTACGGCCGGGAAAACTTCCAAAATCCAGGTAAAATAGTCATGTGGGGATATTGCTGAAATAAATAAGCCACCAAAAAACAACAGAACGAGAAATAAATATTTATTCATGCCTTAAAATAAATAATTTGCGGCATTCTGGATGTATCATTTATAAACAAAAAGCGGAGCCGTAAGGTTCCGCTTTATTTAACCGGTCTATTTATTCTCCCCGTTTCAACCCAAATTTCTCAATCTTACTGTAAAGGTGGCTACGCTGAATATCAATATCATCCGCTGTTTTAGATACGTTCCAGTTGTTTTTCTCCAATTTGAACTTAATGTATTCGCGCTCGGCAAAGTCTTTATATTCCTGAAAATTGGTGAACTGGTCAAAGTCTGTTTGCGGAGCCTGCGCGCCGGTATTAACTGGTGCAGGTGCAGACGGATTGGCAAATACCTTCACATCGTTTTCGGTTATCGTTTTATCACTCAGGATAATAAGGCGCTCAACCATGTTGCGCAGTTCGCGGATGTTACCAGACCAGGGCAGATTTTTAAGCGCATCCAGGGCACCGTCTGATATTTTCTTAACCGGCATGCCATAGTCATTACAGATCTCATCCAGAAAACTTTGTGTAAGCAGCGGGATATCGTCTTTTCTTTCTGTAAGTGGTGGTACATGAATCAAGATAACACTTAAACGGTGGTAAAGGTCCATACGGAAATTACCGGCCTCAATTTCCTTTAAAAGGTCTTTGTTTGTTGCTGCTACAACACGCACATCTACTTCAATTTCCTTTTCGCCGCCAACGCGGGTAATTTTATTTTCCTGCAAGGCACGTAATACTTTAGCCTGGGTAGGAGGGCTCATATCGCCAATTTCATCAAGGAATAAAGTACCGCCGCTTGCCGATTCAAATTTGCCTATGCGCTGCTTAATAGCCGATGTGAATGAACCTTTTTCGTGTCCAAACAATTCACTTTCAATTAATTCTGAAGGGATGGCTGCGCAGTTAACTTCAATTAAAGGGGCATTAGCACGGTTAGATTTTTCGTGCAGCCAACGGGCTACCAGTTCTTTACCGGCACCATTAGCACCTGTTACCAGTACACGGGCATCGGTAGGGGCTACGCGATCTATAGTTTCTTTTATTTTTAATATGGCCTGGGAGTCGCCTAAGATAGGGCGTACCTTTGATACCCTGCGTTTTAATACTTTGGCTTCGGTAACTAAACTACCTCTGTCCAGCGCGTTACGAACGGTTATCAGCAGGCGGTTAAGATCCGGTGGTTTGGATATAAAATCGAATGCACCTTTTTTACTTGCTTCAACCGCTGTTTCAACCGTTCCATGACCAGAAATCATGATGAAAGGAAGATCGGGTTTGATAGACAGCCCCTCGGTGAGTACTTCCATACCATCCATTCGATTCATTTTGATATCGCATAACACCAGGTCGTAATCGTTCTTTTTTATTAATTCTAAACCGTCAATTCCGTTATCAACATCTTCAACAACGTAATCTTCATACTCCAAAATCTCGCGCAACGTACTACGGATCGCCCGTTCGTCGTCAATAATTAAAATTTTTGCCATTTTTTATCAAAATCTATAGGTAGTGTAAATGAATGCTGCTAATATAAACGATTGTATAGAAAAACAAACACTATTTTTCATTTAGTTAAACTTTTTTATTGGTCTGCATTTATGGCCGAATTATGAGGCGTTACAACATTGATAACAAAAAAACCCTTCCTTTTAAGGGGAAGGGTAATTAGCAGCAAAGCTGTAAGCCGGGTTCTGTTTTATTACGGGTTACGTAATAACTTCTATCATTAATCTGTCGCAGCCATCACTGGCGCGCTCAATCAACCTACCCATCCTGGCGATGCAGTTTTACCCGCATGCGGAAACGAGCAGCTTCGCTTCCAGGACCTATTTGGTTTTTCAACTCCTGAGGTTTACCGCAATTCCGGTTGCCCGAAAAAGCCGTGAGCTCTTACCTCACATTTTCACCCTTACCAATTTTATAAATAAGACTGGCGGTATATTTTCTGTGGCACTTGCTGTCGCCTGCTTATGGCGCCTTCCCGTTAGGAAGCAGGATGCTCTGTGTTGCCCGGACTTTCCTCCACCGGAATAAACCGGCAGCGATAGAACGTTTTGCAATAACAAAGGTAAACTTTTTAGCTTAGCGACTATGACTTAAAATTGCTGAATGTATATGAGATCTATCTGCAACCGGCAAGATACTTATTAGCCATATCCAGCGTAATGGTTCCGGTTTTGTTTCCGAATGAATTGCTTACATAGGTAAGTACTTCGGCAATCTCTACCGGTGCAAGATCATTTGCAGGCATTTCGCCCTCAAACTCTTTATTAACTACAGTGATCTTCCCTTTTAACCCGAATTTGATAGAACAGGCCAGAGCGGCTTTATTAGTTTTTAAATATGTACTATCTGTTAGCGGCGGTATAAGTCCGTTAAGGCCTTCGCCCTTTTCACCGTGGCAGTTTTGGCAGCGGCTCTGATAAATGACGTTACCGGCGGTATAATAACGATCAAACTCTACCTGTTGTTCGTTTTGGCAGGAAAACAATAAAATGGGTATAATAAGCGTGATAATTACAAGCAGTTTTATCTTCATTCTGATGTTTTACCCGGTGATTCTGCCTCCAAAGTTTTTATGTCGTCAATCAGCTGGCTTACCTGTTGCTTATTAGTACCATCATAAGAGCCACGAACACGCTTTTGTTTGTCTATTAGAACAAAGTATCCCTGGTGTACATAACCACCCGGCACAGTCTTATCTTCGTTAACAGCTACGAGGTAATTTTTTTCTGCAAGAGAATAGGTTGCTTCTTTTTTTCCTTGCAGCAGCCACCACATATTACCATTTATGCCTAATTTATCTGCATACTTTTTTAAAACCTTAACGCTGTCATACTTTGGGTCGATGGAAAAAGAAAGTATCTTAACATCGCCGCTTGTTTTATATTTATTGTAAACATCCAACATGTTTCTTTGCATTACCGGGCAAATAGAAGGGCAGCTGGTAAAAAAGAAATCGGCCACATAAATTTTTCCTTCTGTATTTTTATCACTTATGCTATCCCCGTATTGGTTAACGTAATGGAACGCCGGTATGGTTTGATAAACCGTATCAGTGACTGTTTGCCCGTTTACTGTTTTAGTTTCTGCCTGGCGGTTTCCATATATCGGTAATGTTTTTTTATCGCTGCTGTTAAATTTACAAGCAGCCATTAATAATAGGCACGAAAACGCCGCAATCAACTTTTTCATAATTATTGTTTTATGCTTTTAAGATATTGATCAGATACTGTAATGGCCGAGTTGAGTTGAGAATCAATGGCAGTGATCTGTTTTTTTTGATCCGCCATATAATCAGCAACCTGCTGCTCTGACTTACCTTTTTGATCAGGATCAAATTTATGCATCCAATTTTCCATCGTGCTATCTGCCACGGCAAGCTTGTCAGACACTAATTTTGCAGAATCTTTATTGCCTGCTTTACCTTGTTTGGCAAGGCTATCCAGCAGCATTTTGTTTTTTTCCAGGTGCTCATCTGCGGCCATCACTTTGTCGTGGATTTTTATAACGTCATCCAGCGTGGCTTTAGGTGTTGCATTGTTATTGGTGCAGGCCGATATTGTTACAAATAAAACTACCGGCAGGTATATTTTTTTCATGCGCAGCAAAATTGTATGCAAGTATAGCAACAAACTGGCTTACAGAATTGCACTTATTAAATAAAAGAATGTTTGCAGATTATCATTTTAGTCGAAATAAGTGAAGACTGATAAATTTGATCTGGTAGTGTAAAGACAAAAAAGAGAGGCTCGTAAACCTATTTTCAAAAAAGCTGTTAACAAATTAATAATATTAACTACATAAAAATATCACAACCTATGGTTAAATTAGCTGAATACTAAACATATATACCATGAAATTTATCAATTTCCCAAAGCTGCTTAAAAGCTTTCGCGAATGGATGATCCTTAGAAGCATGAAGTCGTCATTTATTCACTAAGAAAATCATTTATAATTTCTGTTTATTCATCTAAGGTAACTTGGGCTGGTTGGCTCATCTAAATGAAATCCGGTACTAAGGAAATAACGTTCAATAAAACACTTTTTGGGGAAGATTTTGACTGGGGAGTATCTACAGCAGCTTTCCAGGTTGAAGGATCATGTGATGTTGCCGGCAAGGGCGAATCCATCTGGGATAACTTTACGGCAAAAAAAGGTAAGATCTTAAACGGCGAAAATGCCACCACGGCCTGCGATTTCTATAATCAGTTTAAAATTGATATAGACCTGATTAAGCAGCTTAACATTCCAAATTTCAGATTTTCAATATCCTGGACAAGGATCATTCCCGACGGAACAGGTCCGGTTAACCAGGCTGGAATAGACTATTATGACCAGGTAATTGATTACTGCCTTGAAAAAGGCGTTGAACCTTGGATCACTTTATACCATTGGGATTTACCTCAGGCGCTCGAAAACAAAGGCGGCTGGACTAACCGCGACGTTATTGAATGGTTTACAAGATTTGTGACCGTATGTGCAGAAAACTTTGGCCATAAGGTAAAGCATTGGATGGTGATGAATGAGCCGGCTGTTTTTACAGGAGCCGGTTACTTTTTAGGAATACACGCGCCAGGCCGAACCGGTTTAAAAAATTTCCTGCCCGCTATACATCATGTGGTGCTAAGCATTGTATCAGGGGCTAAAACACTGCGCAAATTATTGCCGCCCGAAACGCAGATAGGTACAACATTTTCTTGCTCATTCATAGAACCCTATTCTGACAAGAAAAGAGATATCAATGCCGCTATCCGTGCAGATGCGCTAATCAATCGTTTATTTATAGAGCCACTTTTGGGAATGGGTTATCCTGTTAAAGAAATGCCGGTTCTAAAAGGCATTGATAAATATTTTAAAGACGGCGACGCTGCCAATATGCAGTTCGACTTTGATTTTATTGGTATACAGAACTACACCCGTGAGATTGTAAAATATTCTCTTTTTACGCCTTACGTTAATGCTACACTGGTAAAAGCTGAAAACAGAAATGTTAAACTAACCGAAATGAAATGGGAAGTTTACCCTAACGCTATATACCAAATGATTAAAAAATTTAGCAGTTATGAAAAGGTTAAAAAGCTTTATATCACCGAAAACGGGGCTGCATTTAAAGATAACGTTGTTAACAATGCAATAGATGATCGTGATCGTATTGCTTACTTAAAAGACAATTTGGAAGAAGTTTTAACGGCCAAAGAAGATGGATATAAAATAAACGGTTATTTCGTCTGGACCTTAACAGATAACTTTGAATGGGCAGAGGGCTATCACCCGCGTTTCGGTTTAATTCATATTAATTTTAATACACTAAAACGTACCGTTAAAAATTCTGGCTGGTGGTATGCAAATTTTCTGAAATAATTTCTTTTTTGCCAACAGGCTTCGGGAATTTAAGATGAAAGGTTGATCCTATTCCCGTTAGGCTATCAAACCATATTTGCCCATCGTGGCTTTCCATAATTTGCTTACTGATAGATAAGCCCAAACCGAACGACTTTTCGCCCGCAGTACCTATTCTTTTAGCTTCAGAAAACATATTGAAAACCTTTGATTGCAATTCTTGAGGTATTCCAATACCCTTATCGCTAACTGTTATTTCAATATCGTTTTCGTTTTCAATAATTCCTACCTCTATGCTTGCACCAACCGGACTAAATTTAATAGAATTACTGATTAGATTACCTATTACACGCCATATCTTCTCCCGGTTGATCCAGATTTCGCAAGGGCTGTTTAAAACTGATAAATTAATATTTTGATGCTTTTCTGCAGCCTTAAACCGCAATAGCTCTACACTGCGGCTTAGTAAAGAATTTATGTCTATCAACGCCTTTTTCAACCCAGACTTGCCGTTATCTGTAACCTCCAATATTTCGTTTATAAGTTCAAGCGAATTATCAGATGTCTCCTTTATCAGGTTTATCATTTCCATCTGTCCGGATTTCAGATCGTCTTCCGCCAGCATAACTTTTGTAAGGGAAGAAATTCCTCCAATCGGGTTTCTAAGATCATGAGCTACAGTTCTTAGTATTCTGTCTTTTTCAAAACTGCTGCTCTTTAACTCTTCAAGCGTTTTTTCAAGATCTATTTTTTGATCGCCTACCTGTTCATTTAACTTGTTAACGGTAGCAATGTCTCTTTTTGAGCGTTTCCAGTTACGAAAAACCAAAGCAATAATTGTTGTACCTGCTATACCGCTTGCAATAAGTATATAAAGATATATCTGCTGCAACCTATTGTTATTCAATAAACTATCTATCTTGTATTGCTTTTCATAGTTTTCGAGCTGTTCATTTATATTACTTTCTTTTAACCGGTTTAAACGCTGATTAATGGAATCTTTAATAACATTATAAACTTTAAGGTAGTTTAAAGAAAATTCAAAGTTTCTATTACGCTCATAGTAAGCACTCATCAACCGGTTCCAGTTTGCTTCGGCATCTGCATTCTTAATTTTGTCCAGTTGCGGCCTTATATTGCTAAGCAAAGCGAACAGGGCATCATTCTGATTGGTGTCGAAATAGATCTGGGCCAGTTTTATTTCGGCAAGCGCTGCATCGGTATTATCATTTCCCTTTCTAAGATTTATCTCTATGCTTTGCTTTAACAGTTCAGCAGCTTCTGAATATTTCAGCTGCGCAATCAATACTTCTGCCTTATTACCGTAAACCACACCATTTGCGCTTTCGATCATATTTTTACGTACATTAAAACGGGGGCCGTATTTATTAATGTAAACAAGTGCCTTATCAAAATATACTATAGCACTATCCGGTTGGTTATTATGCTTGTAACTTAATGCTATATTATCAAGCACTTCCTGGTCACGGTAAAAATCCGCAAATTCATCATCAGTGCTTTCACTTAGGCGAAAACTGTCTTTAAAATACTTTGCTGCCAATTGGTAACTCCCTGTCTTATAGGTGATCATACCCATTCGGTAAGCATAATCAGAAAGGGCACGATTGTTCAGATTGTTTTTTCCAATTGTATAGCCGATGAAATAGTGCTGATAAGCGTCGTTGTAGCGCTGCATGTCAAAGTAGGCGTCGCCAATTGCCATATTAGCTTCTACATAATTAGCTACGTAATTGCTTTTGCCTTCACTTTTGCGGGCAAGCATCAACATAGTATCACCAATCATTAACGCATGCTGATTATCATTTTTTGCTTTTTTCCAGTAAACATAATGAAAGCCTAAAATGCGAAAGCTATCGTCGGCGTTAAGGGTAATAGTTGATGATGCAGAATCAATATAATGCATACCCTGCTCAACTCTGTCGGTACCAAATAATAAAGTAGCTTTTTTAAAAATGGGTTTAAACGCTTCGGAATAACCGAAATTTCCGGTTTTCTTTTCCTGGCAGGAGGAAAGTATAATTAAAAAAATAAAGCAAAAGAATTTCCACACGCCAAAAACCGGTCGTTTAAAATAATCAGGGAGATAATTAGCCTTATTCATAACTAATTAATCGCTAATATAATAAAAATTTATTAAGCCGAAAGAAAATTTACCACAAGGCACCTTGTTACGTATTACTTAAACGCGTTTTCACCGGTGATATCCATACCTGTGATTAGCAAGTGAATATCGTGTGTACCCTCATACGTTATTACCGATTCAAGGTTCATCATGTGTCGCATTACCGGGTACTCGCCTGTAATTCCCATAGCACCAAGTATTTGCCTTGCCTCACGCGCAGTATCCAAAGCAATTTTTACATTATTTCTTTTAGCCATTGATATTTGCGCCGGTGTAGCTTTATTTTGGTTCATGAGCATACCAAGCCGCCACGCCAGCAGCTGCGCTTTGGTTATTTCTGTGATCATCTCTGCCAATTTTTTCTGCTGTAACTGAAACGCAGCAATTGGTTTATCAAATTGCTTACGTTCTTTTGAATACTTTAGTGCTGTATAATAACAATCCATAGCCACACCAAGTGCACCCCAGGCAATGCCATACCTTGCCTGATTAAGACAACTTAACGCACCCTTTAAACCAACCACGCCAGGAAGCACATTTTCTTTCGGAATTTTAACGTCGTTAAAAACCAGCTCACCGGTAGCCGAAGCACGTAAAGACCATTTATTATGTGTTTCGGGCGTTGTAAAACCTTGCATGCTGCGTTCTGCTATTACACCATAAACTTTACCGCTTTCATCTTTTGCCCAAACAAGGGCTATATCGGCAAAAGGCGCATTAGATATCCACATTTTGGCGCCATTTAAAATATAGTGATCACCGGCATCCCTGATATTCGTTTTCATTCCGCCGGGGTCAGACCCATGATCTGGTTCCGTAAGGCCAAAGCAACCGATCAGTTTTCCGCTTGCAAGTGCAGGCAAATACTTTTTCTTTTGCGCTTCTGAGCCGTAACTAAAAATAGGATACATAACCAATGAACTCTGAACCGATGCGGTAGACCTGATACCCGAATCGCCGCGTTCAATTTCCTGCATAATTAAACCATAGGAAATATAATCAAGTCCGGAGCCTCCGTATTCGGCAGGGATGGTCGGCCCAAAGGCGCCAATATCTGCAAGGCCACTTAATAAGTGTTTGGGAAACTCTGAATGTTGTGCATAGTCTTCGATAACGGGGCTTACATTTTTCTTTATCCAATTCCGAACCGATGCGCGAATTAACTTATGCTCATCCGTTAACAAGTCGTCAATAGCATAATAATCAGGGGATTCAAAAAGATCTTGTTTTGGCATACGGCAACATTATGTAATGAGTAAATATAAACTGAATTTGTAAGGGATGATTTAGATTTAGCGGGAATAATATCGCAAAAAAATTACTTTTGATTTATGGTTACAATCTCGCTGCATGGTGCCGAATTTTTTGCTTATCATGGCTTTTACCCCGAAGAACAAAAACTTGGTAACAGATTCATAGTAGATATTGACGTAAGTTTTGAACCGGAGGGTGATTTGAGAACTGACAAGATAAGCCATACGGTTGACTATGAGCTTTTACATAATATTGCGGCAGCGCAAATGAAACAAACCAGTAAACTTATCGAAACCGTTGCGCAGGGTATAGCCGATAAAATAAAAAAGCGCTATGCCTTTGCAGGTACCATTCAGGTGTCGGTAAAAAAGGTAAATCCTCCATTAAAGGGAAAAGTCGATTTTTCAAAGATCACTATAACCATTTAAAGTTTTGATGGTTGTAACTTTACAATAATTAAAAATGTCTTATAACAAAATTACACCCGAGACACTTAAAGCTTTTGCTGCTATTGCAGGTGAAGATGCTGTTTTAACAGCAAATGCCGAACTTGAAACATACAGCCACGACGAGACGGAAGATCTGCAATACTTTCCTGAAGTAGTAGTAAAACCACAAACGGTGGAACAAGTATCTGCAATATTAAAAATCTGTAATGAGCATTTAATTCCGGTTACACCACGAGGGGCTGGTACAGGGCTAAGCGGCGGTGCTTTACCGGTAATGGGCGGGCTGGTGCTGGCGATGGAGCGCTTTGATAAAATATTGCAGATTGATGAGCAAAACCTGCAAGCCACGGTAGAACCCGGTGTAATAACAGAACATTTTATCAACGCAGCGGCCGACAAAGGCCTGTTATACCCTGTGGATCCTGCCAGTAAGGGAAGCTGTTTTATCGGCGGCAATGTATCGCATGGTTCTGGCGGCCCAAGGGTAGTGAAGTACGGAACTATCCGCGAATATATCTTAAACCTGGAAGTAGTACTACCTTCAGGGGATATTATCTGGACAGGTGCAAATACTTTAAAATACTCATCCGGTTATAATTTAACGCAGCTTTTAATTGGCTCGGAGGGTACCTTGGGTATTGTTACCAAAATAGTAGTTAAATTAATACCCTTGCCAACGCTTGATGCCTTGCTTTTAGCCTCCTTCAATTCAAACGAAGCTGCGTGTGAGGCAGTGTCGGCCATTTTCAGGGCGGGTATTGTACCATCCGGTTTAGAGTTTATGGAACGCCGGGGGGTAGAGTGGGTAATTGAGCATGACGGTATAACATTTGATCTTAAAGAAGGAATTGAAGCTTTTTTATTAATAGAAGTTGATGGCACCAGCCAGGACGTAATATTTGATAATTGCGAAAAAATAAACCAGGTACTGGAATCTTTTAATTGCCAGGAAGTGCTGTTTGCCGATACAGCTGCACAAAAGGAAGAATTATGGCGCATAAGACGCACTATGGCAGTGTCTGTTAAATCAAATTCTATTTATAAAGAAGAAGATACCGTAGTACCCCGTGCAGCATTGCCTCAGTTAATAAAAGGGATAAAAGAAACCGGCGCCAAATACGGTTTTGGATCTGTTTGTTACGGGCATGCCGGTGATGGGAATTTGCACGTAAACATTATTAAAGGACAAATGACCGATGAAGATTGGCATATTAAGTTAAAGGACGGAATCCGCGAAATTTTTGAACTGACCATTTCACTTGGCGGTACGCTATCTGGCGAGCACGGGATTGGCTTGGTACAAAAGGAATTTATGCCGCTTAAATACAATGAAATACATTATGCTCTTTGGCGTGGCATTAAACAGGTTTTTGATAAAAACGGAATTTTAAATCCAGGTAAAATATTTTAACTTTTATCACATCCAATCTACGATAAATGCAATCGCTCGAATTTAATATAGCAACCCAGGATGTCGTTAAAATAGTGATAGCCGTTGTATGCGGTGGCTTGCTTGGAGTTGAGCGTCAATACAAAAATAAGACCGCAGGCTTTCGAACCATTATATTGATTTGTTTGGGTTCTACCATTTTTACGATGGTGGCCCAAAGATCTGGTCAGGTTGCCAACCTTAATATAGTCACCGGTGTAGGGTTTATTGGCGCAGGCGTTATTTTCAAGGATAATATTACTGTAAGCGGCCTTACCACGGCAGCCGTTATATGGATCTCGGCTGCTATCGGCATGGCAGCAGGTTCCGGCAATTACATGCTTGCGCTGGTATCTACATTATTAACGCTGCTTGTATTGCTCGTATTCAACCAGTTGGAAAAATATATCGACAAAGTACACCGTGATAAGCTATTCGTTTTAACCTTCAACGACACAGATTATAAACACATTACAGCCATGGAAAGGGAGATTGAGCAGCTTGGTTTGAAATCACATATTGTACAGGTTTCAAAAAAGAACGATTGCCTGCAGGCTGCCATGATGGTAACCGGCCATCGCAGCAAAATACGTACGCTCGATAAACTGCTTTTACAGATGCCGCAGATAAAAGCGTTTTGATAATTCTACTCCCGGCACTTAGGTAAATCTTTACCTTTGCAGTGCATCATTCATATAGCTATGATTAAAACAGTTTTCATTGCCAGTACCGAAGCGCATAGCGGAAAATCAGTAGTTTCTATCGGGCTGGTTAACATGTTATTGGGTAAGGCCCAAAAAATCGGATATTTTAAACCCATTATAAGTCAGCACGAACCTTCAAAAAGGGACGATCATATAGATACCGTACTACGCTATTTTGACTTGCCTATAATCTACGAAGATACTTATGCCTTTACCTGGCAGGAAGCCATGAGCCAAATGGAAACAGAAAGCGAAGGCGAAATGCTCGATACCATTATCCGCAAATTTAAAAGGCTGGAAGACGAATATGATTTTACCGTTGTTGAAGGTACGGATTACCAGGGCGAGGGTGCGGCGTTTGAGTTTGGGATAAATGTACAGATTGCCAAAAATCTGCGTGCTCCGGTAATTTTGGTAACCTCGGGCGAGGACAAGACAGTGGCCCAGGTTGTAAACGGTGCGCTTACCGCATTGCATAATTTTGATGCACGCGAAACGCAGGTGCTCGCCGTGATAGTAAATAAAATAAAACCCGCTTTTTTAAAGGATGTGGAAGAACTTTTAAAAGAACAGCTTTCTGAAAAAATCCTGTTAGCATTGATACCGGAAGATACGGGTTTAAAAAGCCCCACTTTAAAGGAGATTTGCGACAAGTTAAATGGTAAGCTGTTGTTTGGAAGTGAACTGCTATCTAACCAGGCCGATAACTTTATTACCGGCGCTATGCAGGTACCCAATTTCCTTAATTATATGCAGGAAAACGTACTGATCATTACCCCAGGCGACCGTGGCGATATCATCATCAGTGCGTTGCAGGCTAATCTATCCACCAGTTACCCAAAGGTTGCAGGTATTATTCTTACCGCTGGATATGAACCTGAAGAACCTATACTAAAATTGATAAAAGGTTTGCAAACGGTAGTTCCTATCATTGCGGTAGAAACAGGAACCTTCCAGACATCAAACAAAGTAGGCGCCATTCGCTCCAAGATCACTGCTGATAATACCAAGAAGATACAACTTGCTATAGATACCTTTAATAAATATGTAAACGTAGCAGAGCTGGACAAAAGTTTGGTAACTTTTAAAGCATCCGGCATTACGCCGCGCATGTTTCAGTACCAATTGGTAAAATGGGCCAAAAGCTCAAAGAAGCACATTGTTTTACCAGAGGGAACGGATGAACGCATCCTTAAAGCAGCAGCGCGGCTGATAAGCCAGGAAATTGTAGACTTAACCTTGCTTGGCAACGTGAACGATATTCTTGCTATTATTAAAAGACTGGATATTAACCTCGATCTCAATAAAATTAAAATAGTAAACCCTGCCGATGACGTTTATTATAACGACTACGTGAACACGCTTTATGAATTGCGTAAAAATAAGAACGTGAACCTGGAAATGGCCCGTGATATGATGACCGACGTATCTTACTTTGGCACCATGATGGTTTATAAGGGGCATGCCGATGGAATGGTATCAGGCGCGGTACACACTACCCAGCACACCATCAGGCCTGCACTGCAATTTGTTAAAACCAAACCGGGAATTTCGGTAGTGTCATCCATATTTTTTATGTGCCTGCCAGACAGGGTTTCCGTTTTTGGAGATTGCGCCGTAAATCCAAATCCTACCGCAGAACAACTTGCAGAGATAGCTATCTCCTCCGCAGAAAGCAGCTTACGATTTGGAATTGAACCAAGGGTAGCCATGCTTTCTTACTCATCAGGTACATCTGGTGAAGGTGAAGACGTGGAAAAGGTGCGCCACGCTACTGAAATTGTTCGCGTTAAGCGGCCTGATCTGAAGGTAGAAGGGCCTATTCAATACGATGCTGCAGTAGATCCGGTTGTTGGCAGCAGCAAGTTACCAGGTTCTGAGGTGGCCGGTCGTGCCAGCGTGCTTATCTTCCCCGATCTAAACACCGGTAATAATACCTATAAAGCGGTACAACGTGAAACAGGTGCCCTGGCTATTGGCCCAATGTTACAGGGCTTAAATAAACCGGTAAATGATTTAAGCAGGGGATGTACCATAGACGATGTTTTTAACACCGTTATCATCACCGCTATACAGTGCCAGGACAATTAATTATAAAAGAATTTAACAGAATGAACATACTTGTAATAAACCTGGGCAGCAGCTCTATCAAATATCAGTTTTTTAAAATGCCATCATCATCGCCTGTTTGCAGCGGATTGGTAGAACGGATAGGTTTAAGTGACGCTGTTATCACACATAAAATATTTAACGAAGATGGCGAACAGGTTTTAAAACAGACACTGCATCTTAACGACCATGAAGCAGGATTAAAAGAAATAAACGCTTTACTTACAAATGAAAACACAGGTGTAATTAATGATGTGAGCGAGATAACAGCAGTGGCGCATCGGGTGGTGCATGGTGGTAAATATTTTTCTGCCACAACTATTGTAACTCCCGAAGTGAAAGAAAAGCTGAAATTAACCTTTCAGCTTGCTCCGTTGCATAATCCTGCTGCTTATCTTGGTATAGAGGTTGCAGAAAAAATATTTAATAAGGCCATACAGCTGGCTGTATTTGATACCGCTTTTCATCAGTCTATTCCTGCTAAAGCTTATCGTTTTGCCATCCCCAATTCCTATTACGACGACTACAGCATACGTGCTTACGGTTTCCATGGCACCAGCCATAAATATGTAACAGACCAGGCAGCTAAGTATTTAAAACGTGATGATCTGAAATTGATCAGCATTCATTTAGGTAATGGATGCAGCATGGCAGCTGTAAAAAACGGACAATCTACAGATACCAGCATGGGTTTTGGCCCGCTAAGCGGCCTTGTTATGGGTACCCGTACCGGCGATATTGACCCCACTGTAATATTTTACCTGGTTAATCAGTTAGGGTACAGCATAGAGCAGGTGAGCGATCTGGTTAACAAACGCAGCGGTATGCTGGGCCTTACAGGTTTCAGCGATATGCGCGACATCACCAAAGCCATTAACGAGGGAAACGAAAACGCCACACTCGCCTACGAAATGTATAGCTACAGAATTAAGAAATTTATAGGCAGCTATGCAGCAATACTAAATGGGGTAGACGCAATCATATTTACCGCCGGAGTGGGCGAAAACGACGCCAAAGTAAGGGAGATGGCCTGCACTGATATGGATTACCTGGGGATAAAGCTCGACGTAGAAAAAAACAGTACTCGGATACCGGGTCTCCGAGAAATTAATCAGCCAGAGGCTAAAGTAAAAATTTTAGTGATACCTACTAACGAGGAATTAGAGATGGTTAACCAATGCTATGCACTGCTAAATTCTTAATTGATTTATATTCCATTTTAGCTAATCAGTTAAGCGTTTTTAAGACGCGTGGTATGTTCATGAAGTATCTGGTTTCGTAATAATTCCGTGAGGAATTGCATAAGTCAATTTTGGCTTGCTATATTTACTTACCAATTAATAAATCTGCTTATGCTCAACCGCCGAAATTTTATCCGGAGTGCATCTGTTGCGGGCACCAGCTTTTTGCTTGCACCCCAGTTAAGCCGTGCGTCTGGTTTTTATAGAGGATCACCAAACGAAAAAGTAGTGCTCGGTTTTATGGGTACCCATAGCCGTGGCCTGTATCTGGCGCAAAATTTTGCTAAAATTCCAAATGTAGAAATTGCCTATATCTGCGATGTGGATGCAAATGTAGTGGCCAGCACCATAGCCGATATTTACAAACGTACCGGTAAAAAGCCCGAAGGTTTTACAGATATCCGCAAGCTGTTGGAGAAAAAAGATATGGATGCAGTTGTAATAGCTGCACCAGACCACTGGCACGCGCCTGCTGCAATCATGGCTTGCCAGGCAGGTAAGCATGTATATGTAGAAAAACCTTGCAGCCATAACCCGCATGAGGGTGAACTTTTAGTAGCTGCTCAAAAGAAATATAACAAATTGGTGCAGATGGGCAGCCAGCGGCGGTCGTTTTCAAACGTTCAGCTAATGGTTAAGGAACTGCATGAAGGCGTTATTGGCCGTACGTATTATGCAAAAGGCTGGTACGCAAACCACCGGCCCAGCATTGGCATAGGTAAAGAAGTTGCTGTGCCGGCAAATCTTAATTATGATTTATGGCAAGGCCCTGCACCAAGAAAAGCTTATAAAGACAATCTTATACATTACAACTGGCACTGGTTCTGGCATTGGGGAACCGGCGAAGCATTGAACAATGGCACACATGAGCTGGATGTGATTCGCTGGGGCCTTGGTGTTGACTTTCCGAGTAAGGTGGTGTCAACTGGTGGCCGCTTTCAATTTAAAGACGACTGGCAAACACCCGATACACAAAACATTTTATACAATTTCCCTAATGATACCGCAGCTGAGTGGGAGGGGCGAAGTTGTAATGGTTATAACGTAGAAGGACTTGGCCGCGGTGTTATTTTTTATGGCGATAAAGGCACGTTATTTTACGAAGGAGCTAACGGCTATAAGGTGTATGACGGTGATAACAAATTGGTTAAAGAAGTAAAGGACGATACTGTTTTAGATGCTACAAACAAAGTAAGCCCTACCGAAGCGCTGGACGGCACACACATGAAAAATTTTGTAGATGCTGTACGTGGGGCAGCCAGCTTGAATTGCCCGATTGAAACCGGGTTTAAATCTACTTTGTTGCCGCAGCTTGGGAATATCTCTTACCGCGTAGACAGGGTTTTACACATAGATACAAACAACGGCCATATATTAAATAATCCCGAAGCAATGAAGCTGTGGAGCCGCGAATACGAAAAGGGCTGGGAAATAAAAATCTGATAGATCAATCCACATTAAACCTGATGAAAAAAGCGATCATAAATCTATTATTCGTAACCATTTTGTTGCCAGTGCTTTCTAAAGCACAAAACAGCACGGAGCTATTTGATGGCAAAACATTAAAAGGCTGGAAAAGATTAGCCGGCACTGCGGAATACAAAGTTGAAGATGGTGCTATAGTTGGCACCTCTGTCCAAAATTCTGGAAATACATTTTTGGTTACCGAAAAAGAATACGGCGACTTTATACTGGAGCTGGATACTAAGATTGAAAGTCCGTTAAGTAATTCGGGCATACAAACCAGAAGCCATCATGATCCGGCCGGCAATGATGGCAAGGGAAAGGTTTATGGTAGGCAATTTGAAATTGACCCGTCCGATCGCAAATGGTCTGGTGGAATTTACGACGAGGGCCGCCGCGACTGGTTATACCCGCTCGATTTGAACGCCAAAGCTAAAAATGCCTTTAAGGTTGGTGCCTATAATCATATCCGTATAGAATGTATAGGCAATGAAATGCGTACCTGGATAAACGGTATTGCGATAGCAGACGTAGTTGATACGGTTGATAGTAAGGGTTTTATTGGCTTACAGGTACATGCTGTAAGCAATTCTGACCAAGCCGGTAAAAACGTTTTTTTCAAAAATATCCGGATCCAAACTAAAAATCTGGTACCTAAGCCGTTTCCAAAAGATATTTTTATAGTAAACTATCAGCCTAATTCTTTATCGGCTCAGGAAAAAGCTGCCGGTTGGAAATTATTGTATGATGGGCATACTTCTGCCGGGTGGCGTGGCGCAACTTTAACAAATTTCCCGGCCAAAGGGTGGGAATATGCGGATGGTGTTATGCACGTATTACCATCGGAAGGGAAAGAAGAGTCGGGTGGGGGTGATATTGTAACCGACGATCTGTACAGCGCCTTTGATCTTTCGTTCGAGTTCAAACTCACTCCGGGTGCCAACAGCGGGGTAAAATATTTTGTTACGCTCTCTGAGGTTACCAAAGGGTCTGCTATTGGTCTGGAATACCAGGTATTAGACGACAAACTGCATCCCGATGCCAAACTCGGCAGAAACGGCGACCGTACACTCGCCTCTTTATATGATCTGATACCTGCGAAAAAGCAGGAACGTTTTGTACATCCAATTGGCGCGTGGAATACAGGGCGCATAATTGTTTATCCTAACAACCACGTAGAGCATTATCTAAACGGAGTAAAAGTGCTTGATTATGAGCGAGGTTCAAAGGAATACCGCGACCTGGTGGCAATCAGTAAGTACGTGATCTGGAAAAACTTCGGTGAGGCAAAGGAAGGTCACCTTTTGTTGCAGGATCATGGTAACGAAGCGTTTTTCAGAAGTATAAAAGTGAAACGTTTGCATTAACAGTCTGTGATCTATTACATTATTTCGTTCTTTCTCTGAAAACTATAGAAAAGGTAAAATAAAGATGGTAGGATTGCAAAACTGCCTATAAACAAACCCCATCCTAAATCGTGGATGGTTTTTGCCGGTGCATGCAATTGAAGTAACGACAGGTTTTGCCCGCCTTTTACCATTACAATATTGGGGAAGTGCATGTAACCTACAGCAAGTAATATCATAGTCACCTGGAAACAGGCCGGTATCCTGATGATCTTTTTCTTTCTGCGATAGATCAAAACCCATAAAATTATAAGTGATACCGATGCAGCAATAACTGCCGTAAGGCTTATCGCATTACCGAATATAAAATGTGCAAGCCCTACATGCTCGTATTCTGCGGCAATAAATACCAGCCCGCCAAAAATCACAGCAACAATGTTAGATATTCTCGCTTTTTTAACAAAACGCCTTATATCTTTTTCGCTATCGGCCTCACCTATAAGATAAATGGCTGCAAGATAACCGCTTAAAGCCACGGTAAATAAACCCACAGCAACCGAAAAGTAATTTAACCAGCTAAAAATATAAGCCGATAAAAAATCTTTTGCGTTAACGTCTATATGCTTTGATATAACACTGCCTGCTATAATACCTAAAAACAAAGGCGTTACAAAGCTGGAATAAACAAATATGTGATTATAAAAATTTTGACTTTTTGCACCTTTTACGGCGTCGTAATTTCTGAATGCGAAAGCCGTTCCGCGCGCAGTGATACCCAATAGCATCACAAGCAGTGGAATATGCAGATAAATGCACATTTCGCTATATATCCTTGGGAAACCCACAAACATTATCACTACAGCGATAATTAACCACATATGGTTGGCTTCCCATATAGGGCCAATGGCTTGGTACATTGTTTTGCGGGTAACAGTTTTATTATTTGATGAAGTAAAAAGCTCAATAATACCTGCACCAAAATCAGCACCCCCTAACAGGAAATAAAGCACTATCGCCAAAAATAAAAAGGTAATTACAATATACAACATACCAACCGGGTTTAATGATTATAGAGTTCAGGAACCATTTTTATCTGCCTGCTTAATAAAAATATCACCGCTATACTAAGCGTAAAATAAACTGCGGTAAAAAGGTAGAATGAATAACTTATGCCCGGCATGGGTGTAACAGCCTCACTGGTTCTCATAACACCTTGTATGATCCACGGTTGCCGCCCTACCTCTGTAACTGTCCATCCAGCCTCTACAGCTATAAAGCCAAACGGCGTACAGATGATAAAAAGATATAAAAACCATTTTTTTGAAAACCACTCCCGTTTTTTCCAGAGCGCCAGTAAATAAATAATACCGGCAAGCATCATTGCAGAACCAATAGCAATCATTATTTCAAAAGCAATATGCGTTACTGTGACAGGAGGCTGGTTTTTTACCGGGATCTTATCCAAACCGTTAACCGGTTCTTTGAAATTATCATGTACTAAAAAACTCAAAAGGCCTGGTATTTCAATACCATAATTAACTTTCTTAGCTGCAGTATCAGGAATGCCACCCATTACTAAAGGCGAGTATGGCTGTGTATGAAAATAAGCTTCCATTGCAGCTAACTTAGCCGGTTGCGTTTTGTAAGCATTTTTTGCGGAGATATCTCCACTAAAAGGTTGCAGTATTGCTGCGATAGCACCAAAAAGTATGGATATTTTAAAAGCTTTTGTGTGGAACTCAATGTTTTTTCTGCTGACGATCATCAGCGCGTGAATGCCTGCAACGGCAAAGCCCGTAGCAGAAAATGCAGCGAGTGTCATATGCAAAGCCTCAGAAAACCATGACCCATTAAACATCGCTTTTACAGGATCAATGTTCACGTATTGACCGTTTACAAAATCAAAGCCTGCGGGATTGTTCATCCAGGAGTTTGCCGAGACAACCAAAATCCCTGATAATATCCCGCTTAAACCAACCATAACGCCGGTTACCCAGTGAAACCATTTGTTTAAACGACCCCAGCCGTAAAGGAAAAAACCGAGGGCAATTGCTTCTATAAAAAAGGCAACTCCCTCTAACGAAAACGGCATCCCGAAAATAGGACCCGCATGTTCCATAAACCGGGGCCAAAGTAAACCGAGCTCAAAAGATAATATGGTACCTGATACAGCGCCGGTAGCAAAAAAGATAGCGACGCCCTTACTCCAGGCCTGTGTGATATTTTTATAAATAGGGTCGCCTGTTTTTATCCATCGATAATGGGATATAGCCATAAATACAGGCATAACCATCCCGATACAAGAATAAATAATATGAAAACCAAGGGAAATGGCCATTTGCGACCTTGCAGCAATAAAATCATTCATACAGAATAAATTATATGCAGCAAAGATAGCTTACGGTTCCAGCACTTATTTGTTTGTGCAATAGCTGTTTGCTAAATGGAATATTTCTAAATATTAAATTTGAAGGAAAAAGATGTGTTTTTATATTATATAAGATCAGTTGGTGTTGGTAATGAGGCCAGGCTCATCAAAAGCAATCATTTTATTTCGCTCACCTTCCGGTATCGGCACTGATTTGTTTGCAAGGTAATCGTAACTAATGCAAACGGTTTTTGCAGTGGTACAAATTTCTTCACCTTGCGGCGTTTTTTTAACCAGCACATGCATCACATCAAAGCTGCTGTTACCAATACGGGTAGTGCGAACATAGCAGGTGATCTCATCCTCGAGTACTATTGGTTTTAGATAATTCACTTCGGAGCGACCTACAATTACTCCGTGATCGCGAATGTTCCACTGAATTACTTCTCTCCAGTAATGTAAACGTGCTAATTCAAAATAGGTAAGGTATATAGCATTGTTCACATGCCCCATCGCATCTATATCCGAAAAACGGATAGTAATGGGTACTTTAAACTTATATTCTGATAGTTTTTCAGTCATAATACGTCAGTTTGTCGCTTTTATTTAAACTAAAGCGACATAATGTCTGCACAAACAGCAGTTTTATCCATTGGTATAACAGTTGACTATACCTTAAGCGAAGATAATAAAAGAAACTTAGGAGATATTAAAAATGACTTTAGTAAAATTTGCAAACGGACAAAAAAATCACGCAGTTAATCCATTTTTTAGCGACGTGTATAATTCAATCTTAAACGATTCGTTTTTTAGCGAAAAGTTATCAAACCGTGTTCCTGCCGTTAACGTTGCAGAAACCGAAAATGAATTTCAGATAGAGCTTGCTGCTCCGGGTCTTAAAAAAGAAGATTTTAAGATCAGCCTTGATAAAAACGTATTAACCGTTTCTGCCGATAAGAAAGTAGAAAATGTTGAAGAAGGCAAAAAGTTCAGCAAACGCGAGTACAGCTACAATTCTTTTAGCCGCTCGTTCACTTTACCAGAAGTAGCCGACCAAACGAAAATTGAAGCCGAATACATAGATGGTATTCTTAAACTGAACGTTGGTAAAAAAGAAGAAGCTAAAATACAGACAAGAGAAATTGCTGTAAAGTAATAGCTTTTAAGATAAAAAGAGTGTTTTCATAGTAAGTTGGTTTAGTTTGAAAAGGCCGTTCCGTAAGGAACGGCCTTTTGTTTTCATCAACTCGGATTGAATATGATCACTTGTGTTACCGGCAAGTAAATGATTAATCTCGCATATTAATATATTGCAGGGGCTGCCCAAAGTTGTCAGCACGGCAAAGTGCTATTACGGATTGCAAATCGTCTATTTTCTTTCCCTGCACCCTAACCTGGTCGTCCATAATAGAAGCTTGTACTTTTAGGCCGCTGTCCTTTATCTTTTTAACTATTTTTTTAGCAGCCTCTTTATCAATACCTTCCTTAATTTTCACCTCCTTACGGATCATATTGCCCGATGCGTATTCTTCTTTTCCAAAATCAAGCGCATTAGGGTCAAGATGCTGTTTAACCATACGGCCTATAATAGAATCGGTGATTGCTTTAAGGCGCATATCGTTTTCGGTTACAATGGTTAACACGTTAGTTTTTTTATCCAGATCAATAGTGCTTTTGCTACCGGTAAAATCGTAACGGTTTAAAATTTCTTTTTTAGCGGTGTTAACGGCATTATCCAGTGTTTGTCCGTCTATCTTACTTACTATATCAAATGTTGGCATATGTTTACAGGCATTAAATGCAGAGCGCAAATTTAACAAAGTATTTTGCAGGAAATAATATTATATATTGTAGCCGATAACAGCGATAGCAGTAAATAACATCAAAAACACATTTTGATTTAAATGAGTTAATATAAAATTAACATTTAAATAGGCAGATTTGTACACAAAGCTTAACAAGCTTACCTTTTTATGGATAACAAGCACGTACCTATCATTAATCGTGAAATTAGCTGGTTGTACTTTAACGACCGCGTTTTGCAGGAAGCAGCCGACCCAACGGTACCTTTGATAGACAGGATTAAATTTCTTGCCATATTCTCATCCAACCTTGATGAATTTTATCGTGTAAGAGTAGCAACCTTAAGTCGTTTATCCAACCTGAATGAAAAAGCTAAAGAGATTTTGGGATACAACCCTAAAAAGCTTTTAAACCAGATAAAAAATATTGTGGTAAGGCAGGAACGCAAGTTCAACAACCTTTATGAGAATATCATAGTAAAGCAGCTTGCCGAAGAAAAGATCTTTATCTTGAACGACAAGCAATTAAACGTAAGCCGCGGCGAGTTTGTAAAGCACTACTTTAGAGAAAAGCTTCTGCCTACACTGGTACCCATCATGCTGGATGATGCATTGCCGTTACCGGAACTTCGCGACCGTGCTATCTATTTCTTTGTTAAGCTTACAAAAAATGGAAAATCGCGCCTGGCTTTGGTGGAGTTTCCTGATAACCTATCCAGGTTTATTGTATTGCCCGAAACCAATAATTTAAAGTTTATAATCCTGCTTGACGATGTGATCCGTTACAGCCTGGAAGATATCTTTTTCATTTTTGAGCACGATTCCATTGAAGCTTATTCCATTCAGTTAACGCGCGATGCGGAGCTGGACCTGGATAAAGAAGTGAGCGAAAAGTTTATAGATGCATTATCCAAGAGTTTACAGAAAAGACGTAAGGGTAAACCGATGCGTTTATTATACGACTCAGAAATGCCGCTGGACATGCTCAAATACCTGGTTGGCAAAATGGGTTTACATGGTGAAAGCCTTATCCCGGGTAACCGCTATCATAATTTCAAAAATTTTATTGCATTCCCTAATGTGGGCCGCCACGAGCTGGAGTATGAAAAAAATATTCCCTTACCGGTAGACGGTTTATCTTTTGGGCGAAGCCTGATGGGGATGATCGCTAAAAAAGATTATCTCATCAGCACACCATACCAATCATATGATTATGTGATCCACTTTTTGCGCGAAGCAGCTATCGACCCGATGGTAAAAGAGATCAGCATAGCCGTTTACCGCCTGGCAGAAAATTCAAGAGTGATGTACGCCTTGATGAACGCTGCAAAGAATGGCAAAAAAGTAACCTGCCTGGTAGAACTTAGAGCCCGTTTTGATGAACAGAATAATATTGGATGGAGCAGAAGGCTGGAAGAGGAAGGTGTAAACGTTCTTTATGGCATAGACGGTTACAAAGTACATTCTAAAATTTGCTTGGTAACGCGGGTTAACAAAGGGAAAACAGAACATTACGCCTGTTTATCCACAGGAAACTTTAATGAAAAAACGGCTGCGCTTTACGCCGATCATACCTTACTCACTGCAAATAAAAAAATAACATCAGACCTGGTTGAGGTATTTAAAGCGTTAGGCAAGGGAGCCTTACCAAAAGGCCTAAAGAATTTGATTGTATCTCCCATTGATGCACGCCCTGCAATTTATAAACTTATTGATAATGAGATAAAAAATGCAAAGGCTGGTAAAGAGGCTTACATGATATTAAAGATGAATAGCGTGGCTGATGAACAATTGATAGCCAAACTTTACCAGGCAAGCAATGCAGGCGTTAAAATAAAAATGATAGTTCGCGGAATGTGCTGTCTTATAGCCGGCACTAAGGGCTATAGTGAAAACATTGAGGTAATAAGTATTGTGGACAAATATCTTGAACATGCGCGCGTACATATTTATTGCAACGGGGGCAAAGAGCTGATCTATCTGACATCGGCAGATTTCATGACCCGTAATATAGATACCCGCGTAGAGGTAGGTTTTCCTATTTACGACGAGGGCCTTAAAAAGGAAGTGCGCGATATTATTAACCTGCAGCTGGCTGATAATACCAAATCGCGCGAAATTAATAGCCACAACACCAACAAATACCATAAAACAAATTCTGTAACTCCGCACAGGGCGCAAATAGATATATACGAATACCTTAAATATAAAACAACCAACAAAAATTGAAATACGCCGCCATTGACACCGGATCAAATGCCATAAGGCTGCTTATAGCCGATATTATTGAAAACCAGGGTTCAGTTTCTTTCAAAAAAAATACCCTGATAAGGGTTCCGCTCAGGCTGGGTGACGATGCCTTCCTCGATCATCATATTTCGGATAAAAAACGCACTGACCTGGTCAAAACCATGCAGGCATTCCGTAACCTGATGGACGTTTACAAGGTGACTGACTATATGGCCTTTGCTACATCCGCCATGCGCGAGGCAAAAAATGGCGACGAGGTTGTTAAGCAAATTAAGGAAGAAGCCAACATTGAACTGGAAATTGTTCATGGGCAAACAGAAGCTAAGATCATTTACGCAAGCCACGCTGAACAAAACATTGATAAAAGTAAAAATTACCTTTATATAGATGTTGGCGGCGGCAGCACAGAACTTTCACTGTTCAGCAATGGTGAACTATGGGCTTCAAAATCTTTTAATATAGGTACTATCCGCATGCTCGACAACCAAGACAGCGAAGAAACCTGGAACGACATGAAAGATTTTATCCGTGAAAATACGCGTCAGTTTAAAATGATATCGGGCATTGGCACGGGTGGCAATATCAATAAACTTTACAGGCTATCAGAAGAAAAAGATAATGCACCTTTAAGTTTCATTAAATTGAAATCTCTTTATAACTATTTAAGCTCTTTCTCTCTTAAAGACAGGATAAATGTTTTAGAGCTAAACCAGGACAGGGCAGATGTTATTATACCTGCTTGCGAGATCTACATGACCGTTATGAAATGCGCCAATATCAAGAATATTTACGTACCAAAAGTTGGAATGGTAGACGGTATTATTCAGACCCTTATAGAAAAAAACTTTCCAAAACAGGGTTAAATTTATTTTAAGAAATTATTTAAAAATTAAAAAACTGTTTTTATATTTGTAGTGCCCTCCAAAAAGGGCATGTTTTTCATAGGTAGATGTAGGGTCGAGTACTTGTTATTCGACCCTTTTTTGTGCCTTTTAGTTTTATATTGAGGTAATTGCCTTATGAAAAAGAAAATTGTTGTTGCTATTACCGGTGCCAGCGGAGCCATATATGCCAAATTATTGCTTCAAAAATTGGCGCAATTAAATGACCAGGTTGCAGAAGTAGGCGTAGTTATGTCTGCAAATGCAATGGATGTATGGCAATTTGAATTGGGCAACCAGGATTATCAGAATTTCCCTTTCAAGTTTTATTCTAAAGGCGATTTTATGGCGCCTTTTGCATCTGGTTCGGCAAAATTTGATACCATGGTGGTTATCCCTTGTTCAATGGGTACTATGGGCAGAATAGCAACCGGCGTATCAGATAACCTGGTAACACGGGCTGCAGATGTAATACTAAAAGAACGCCGTAAACTGATCCTGGTGGTAAGGGATATGCCGCTTAATCTGATTCATATCCGTAATATGGAAACTATTACCGAAGCAGGCGGGATAATTTGCCCAGCCATGCCGTCTTTTTACAGCCTGCCTAAAACGATTGAAGAACTGGCCATGACGGTAATTAACCGCGTAACCGATCTTATCGGCCTTGAAAATAACAGCTTTCGCTGGGGCAACGATTCAGAAGTTTAACTAACATAACGCAATCCTGATACATGGTTTTGTAAGGCAAGCGCTATTTTTTCTATCAGGTTTTTTTCAAGAAAAGGCTTCAGTACTACATCGTTCATACCGGCATTTAGATAGATATCCCTGTCTTCTTTCATTACATTGGCTGTTAATGCCATTATAGGAGTGCGCGATTTAAAATTATCGGGGAATTTCCTTATTTCGCCGGTTAATTCAAGTCCGTTCATATCAGGCATTTGTATATCAGTCAGGATCACATCGTAATTGTTTTTCTTAAACAGTTCCAAAGCATCTAAACCGTTGTACGCCACATCGTGGTTAATTTTCCATTTTTTTAATATCGTGGCACCAAGTAATACATTTAGTTTGTTATCTTCTACAAAAAGAACCTTTTTGTCGCGTACCAGTTCGGCCATTAACTCGTCACTAAAAATTTGTGTTTCGGTTACACTTTCATTAGCGGAAATTTTTAAGGGAAGATCAAAGCTAAATTCAGAGCCTTTGCCAATTTCGCTTTCTACACTGATGTTACCGCCTTGCATCTCTATTATCTTTTTACAGATGGCCAAACCTAAGCCGGTGCCTTTATGTCTGGTAACTTTTTGCGCTGATTCTACCTGCGAAAATTCATCAAATACATGCGGCAAGTCGTTTTTATCAATACCTACACCGGTGTCTTTAACAGATACGCGTAACGTTAAATAATCTACGGTTTTGTTCACAACGTAAGCTGTAAGCGTTACTTTACCTTTGGGCGTAAATTTAATAGCGTTACCTAGCAAATTCATAATTACCTGCTTAAGCCGCATTTTATCTCCCTCACAGCAAATGTCATCATCAACCGCAATAGAATTTTCGAGTATGATACGCTTTTTAGTGGCATGCACCTGCATACTCTGCAACATTTCGCTAATGGTTTGATTAAGCATAAAGGGCGCCTGCTCAAAATTCATCTTCCCGGTTTCGTATTTAGAAAAATCTAAAATTTCATTTACCAGTTCGAGTAACATTTCTGAGGAGCTACGAATGGCTTCCACCTGTTCGCGCTGCTCATCGGGCAAATCCTCCTGCTGCAACTGTTCAGAGAAACCAATAACAGAATTTAACGGAGTCCTGATCTCGTGGCTCATGCCGGCCAGGAATTTGCTTTTCAACAAGGCGTATTGCGTGGTTTTTTCGCTGTACTCCACAATCTCAATCTCATTACGGAATATCTTCCAAAAGTTGTAGAGCATAGCTATTACTACAACCGATAAAAACGCTATACAAAAAGCAGCAATTTTTCTAAAGCCATAAAATACATCATTCATATTGTCGCTAAGTGCGGCCTTACTCGATTGAACGTAAAGCCCACGGTTGTCGCGATATAACTTAAGGTAAGCTGTAATCTCGCTTATTAGTCTATTGGTTATAAGTAACTGTTGGGCAGTTTGTTTAGGAATCTCGCTCTTATAAAGCGGCGCTGAATTCACTATTCTTTTAATAAAGGTATCGCGCTTTACAATAACAGGCGGATGATCACTTTCTTTTGCATTGCTTGATAAAAAACTGAATAGTCGTCCAAAAAATCTTTTTTTAGCTTTCTGTTGCGGTGTAGCCTTAATGGTATCTAATAGTACCTGCCGTTCCGTTACAGTAATTGGTTTATTGATTTTATGGACAATAAGAGCAGTTCTTTGATTTAATTTAGCGGCATATTTTAATAAACTGTCTGTAAGGTTTTTTAATCTTAACCCGTCATTTATACTCTTACCATTCTTAAGTTTAGTTATGTAAGATGCCGGATTTTGAAGACGCGAATCGTTGATGTTCAATTTTTTTAACTCAACTGAAGCATGGCGAACATCGTCTGAAAATTTCTGAATATAGATGTTATTCTTGGTGGCACTATAGAGGCTGCTGTTATCGCTGGCGTTATAGAATGTTATCAAACAATCGTTGATAATTTCATAATCATCCCTGGCAGACATTAACTTTTCTACGCTGTACTGTACGCCGCGCGCTTTACGGTAATGAAGTAGTAAAAACAGTATTCCGGCTATAAGAATTGCGAAAAGTGTTAGAATAAGAAAGTATCTTAAAACAGGAACTTTTCTTGCACCTGAAATCATAAAATAACCCTTGTTAATTTTTAAAAAATCAAACATGGAGGGCCTTGATCATCAATAATTGTAAAGTTAACAGTTGTATTTAACTGATAGTTTACAAAAAAGCATTCTTTTAAGTTGTTTTTCTCGTATTAAAACAGTAATTGTAATAAATGAATGATATCAATTTTGTATATCTTTGCACGCTGAAAAAATGACTAAAAAAGTTGCATTTTATACCTTAGGCTGTAAACTGAATTATTCGGAAACTTCTTCTATAGGCAGGCTTTTTAATAATGCCGGTTTTGAAACGGTGGACTTTACCGATAAACCAGACGTGTTTGTAATTAACACGTGCTCGGTAACAGACAATGCCGATAAAAAATGCAAAAAGATAGTTAAGGAGGCGCTAAAAATTTCGCCCTCTGCCTATGTTACTATTGTTGGGTGCTATGCCCAGCTAAAGCCTAAGGAAATTTCTGAGATACCAGGAGTTGACATGGTGTTGGGCGCCGCAGAAAAGTTTCAGATCATCGATCACATTACAGATCTTACTAAAAAGCCTAAAGCAGTTATTTACAATCAGCCAGTTTCTGAAGCTAATCAGTTTGTTTCTGCCTGGTCATTTGGCGATCGTACACGTACTTTTTTAAAAGTGCAAGACGGATGCGATTATTCATGCTCGTTTTGTACCATTCCATTGGCAAGGGGAGCCAGCAGAAGCGATACTATTGAAAATGCGGTAGAACAAGCCCGGCAAATTGCTGCATCAGGTGTTAAAGAAATTGTACTAACAGGTGTTAACCTGGGCGATTTTGGCATTAGGGATGGTAAGCGCGAAAACAGATTTTTAGATCTGATAACTGCTTTGGATGAGGTTGAAGGTATAAGCAGGTTCCGCATATCATCTATAGAACCAAATTTGTTGTCGGACGAGGTTATAGAGTTTGTTGCGCGCTCTAAGAGGTTTGTGCCGCATTTTCATATTCCACTGCAATCCGGCTCCGATAAGATTCTCGGCTTAATGCGCCGCCGTTACAAGCGCGATCTTTACACAAGCCGCGTTGAGAAAATAAAACAGCTGATGCCCGATTGCTGCATCGGCGTAGATGTGATAGTTGGCTTCCCTGGCGAAACAAGGGAAGAGTTTTTAGAAACATATAATTTTTTAAACGGGCTTAACGTATCATACCTGCACGTATTTACCTATTCTGAAAGAGAAAATACACCGGCTGCTGAAATGGAAGGAGTGGTGCCCGGTTCAACCAGGGCCGACCGCAGTAAAATGCTTCATATTTTATCAGAAAAAAAACGCAGGGCATTTTATGAAAGCAATCTTCAGAAAAGCGAAGAAGTGTTATTTGAGGGTGATATTAAAGACGGTTACATGCACGGCTTTACCCGTAATTATGTAAAGGTAAAAACCAAATTTGACCCCGTGCTTGTTAACGAGTTAAAAACCGTTTGCTTAACAAAAATTTCACCTGAAGGTGATGTTGAAGTTACTGAAAGCGAAGAAATTTTAGTGCATTAACGCTATATTGGCGCCAAATTTTATTCGATGTTTCCAACCCTGTCTTCGCTTATCCAATATCTTACCGGTCTTTACATTCCCCTGCCTGTTCAAACCTTCGGCTTTTTTGTGGCTATTGCTTTTGTAGCTGCGTACTGGGCTTTTGTTCAAGAGTTTAACCGCAAAGAAAAGCTTGGCTATATATTTCCTTTTAAAAAAGATATAGTAGTTGGGGCACCTTTATCAACTACAGAACTGGCGGGTAACGGTATTTTCGGTTTTATTTTAGGTTATAAATTACTGGATGCTGTATTTCATTATCACGATCTGTTAGATAACCCGCAGGATTTTATTTTGTCGTTAAGAGGCAGCTGGATAGGCGGCTTATTGGGTGCAGCGGCTTTTGCCTGGTGGGCCTGGGATGAGAATAAGAAACAAAGATTGCCCGAGCCTAAACCACAGACGGTTTTAGTTCATCCTGCAGAATTAATGGGCAGTATATTATTCTGGGCTGCTGTTTGCGGTTTTGCAGGTGCAAAAATTTTCAACGCGCTTGAGAACTGGGGCGACTTTTTAAGAGACCCCGTGGGGATGCTGATAGGTTTTAGCGGACTTACCTTTTACGGAGGTTTAATTTGTGGAGGCGCAGCGGTATTGTATATAGCAAATAAACACGGTGTAAAACCACTTAACATGCTTGATATTGGCGGCCCAGGCATGATGCTTGCTTACGGCGTTGGAAGGATAGGTTGCCAGATGTCTGGCGATGGTGACTGGGGCATTAACAATACGGCACCAAAACCGCATTGGCTAAGCTGGGCACCAGACTGGATGTGGTCGTTTAACTTTCCACACAACGTAAACGACGAAGGTGTATCCATACCTATGTGTGCAGGGAAGTTTTGCCATATGCTGGCTGTACCGGTTTTCCCAACCTCGTTTTATGAATCGGTAGTTTGTATATTACTTTTCTTTTTTCTGTGGGCCATTCGCGACAGGATTAAACTGCCGGGGATGATGTTTGGCATTTATATGATCTTAGCCGGTGTGGAGCGTTTCTTTATTGAATTGATTCGCGTTAACACAAAATACCATGTTGCGGGCATAAGCTTTACCCAGGCAGAATTAATTTCTATCATAATGGTGTTAGGCGGTATAGCTTTAATAGTTAATGCCAGGGCAAATGAAAAAGCACCTGTAACTGCATGAGCAAACAAAGCCCCGGAAATAAATTCATGAATAACCAGATCGTGAGGTTTGTGCTATCTGCCGGTGCCGGGTTTCTTGTAGATATATCTGCTTACTATTTATTTTACCACAATCTGCTTACCGAAAAAACTTATCAGATATTTTCATTTACCGTACGTAATTCGTCGCTGTCTCTTTTTTTATCTTTCTTTTTAGGAGTACTGGTAAATTTTGTAATTACACGGTATTTTGTATTTGCTGAATCCAAGCTTTCGCCTTATAAACAGTTTTTCAGGTTTATAACAGTTGCCATGGTAGGTTTTTTTGCCAACCTGGTAATGTTAAAGTTTTTCATACAGCAAATTCACCTTTACCCACCGGTAGCACGTCCATTGGCTGCGCTAAGCTTATTCTTCCTTAGTTTTTTTGTTCACAAGTTTTTTTCGTTTAACTTGTCGAGGCAAAAAAAGGGCGAAAGTGCCATTGCCTCTTAGGCACATCGCTAACCAATAATCCTTAATTATTTATATGAATCTGGAACAAATAACCAACCAGGTAACTGAAATTGCCAGGAACACGGGTGCATTTATACGCGAACAAAGAAAAACCTTTAGCACCGATAAAATTGAGTTCAAAGGCTTAAATGACCTTGTTTCGTACGTTGACAAAAATGCGGAAATGATGATCGTATCAGCCCTGGAAAAATTACTTCCGGAGGCAGGTTTTCTTACTGAAGAAAAAACTATCAATAAAAAAGGCGAACGGTACAACTGGATCATCGATCCGCTGGACGGCACAACTAATTTCATCCATGGTTTGCCTGTTTTTTCTGTAAGTATTGCCTTGCAGGATTTGGACGAACTGGTAGTCGGCGTAGTCTATGAAGTGAACCAGGACGAATGCTTTTACGCCTGGACTGATTCGCAGGCCTATTTAAACGGAAAGGAGATAAGGGTTAGCGATTGTCCAACTATTAGCAATAGCCTGCTTGCAACCGGCTTTCCTTATTATGACTTTTCAAAACAGGCGGCCTATATCGGTTTGTTTACCGAATTAATGCAAAGCTGCCATGGCTTACGCCGGTTGGGTTCTGCAGCTGTCGACCTTGCATATACAGCCTGCGGAAGGGTAGATGGCTATTACGAATATAATTTAAACCCTTGGGATGTTGCAGCCGGGATTGTAATAGTAAGACAGGCCGGAGGGAAAGTAACGAATTTTAAAGGCGGGGCTGAATGTCTTAATTCACGGGAGTTATTAGCAACCAACGGTAAAATAACGAATGAAATGCTGGAAAAAATACAGCGATATTTATAAATCCTGCCAAATATAAATGCCGGTTTAAGTTATTAAACCGGCATTTATACAAAATCTTATATTGCTTATTATAACGCTTCAGATACCACTTCGGTAACTTCAGGTACCATTCTTTTAAGAAGGTTTTCTATACCGGCCTTTAAGGTAATGGTAGAAGACGGGCAGCCGCTGCATGACCCACGAAGCTCTACAGTAACAATACCCTCGTCAAATGATTTATAGCTGATAGCACCGCCATCCTGCTCAACTGCCGGGCGTACGTAATCATGTAATATCTGCTGGATTTTAACTTCGGTATCTGTACCTTCAAAATTTGTTTCGTCGCTGGTTTCTTCCTGCTGTACTTTTAGCTCCGCTTCAACGGCACCTTTCACAAACTCTTTCAAGATCGGCGTAAGATCTTCCCAGTTATCATTCTCAAATTTTGTAACGGTAACAAAGTTGCTTGCGAAAAACACACCGTTAACAAAAGAGAATTTAAACAGCTCTTTTGCAAAAGGAGATTTTTCTGCACTTTCTTTAGTTGGGAAATCCGCGCTGCCGTTAATAAGCAACTTGTTCACAATGAACTTAGTGGTTGCCGGGTTTGGCGTAGATTCGGTATATACGTTGATATTCATCTTTGTCTTAATTTATATTGATTTAACAAATTTAATCAGCATTTTGATTTAATCAGTCTTAATAAGGTCTTTTTACCTGATAATGACTTGCAACCAAACAGCTTATTTTAAACGTTTAATTAAATACCCGTATAATTCATCGGCGTTACATTTTTAATCTCTGCTTTGACAGCTTCGCTAACATCTAAACCTTCAACAAACACAGCAATCGTATCCGCACTTACCGTCCGGTTGGTTCTGGTAAGTTCTTTTAACGCTTCATAAGGGTTGGGATAGCCCTCACGTCTTAGTATTGTTTGGATAGCCTCAGCAACAACCGCCCAGTTTGCTTCCAGGTCGGCATTTATAGCATCAGTATTTAATAACAGCTTATTTAAGCCCTTTATTGTCGATTTGATGGCGATCAGTGTATGTGCTACCAGCACGCCAACATTGCGTAAAACAGTTGAGTCTGTTAGATCCCGCTGTAAACGTGAGATAGGCAGTTTAGCGGCAAAATGCTCAAACAAAGCGTTTGCAATCCCCAGGTTGCCCTCAGAGTTTTCAAAATCTATCGGGTTCACCTTATGTGGCATGGCCGATGATCCGATTTCTCCTGCCTTGATCTTTTGTTTAAAATAATTCATGGAGATATAAGCCCACATATCGCGGTCAAGATCTATCAGAATATTGTTAATCCTCTTTAAAGCATCGCATTGTGCGGCAAAGTTATCGTAATGCTCAATCTGGGTGGTGAATTGCGATCTGCTTAATCCCAGTACCTCATTTACAAAATGATTACCAAAAGCTTTCCAGTCTATTGCCGGGTAACCAACGTTATGTGCGTTAAAATTGCCGGTAGCTCCACCAAATTTTGCAGAAAAAGGTACCGCTTTCAGTAAATTTAACTGGTTTTCTATACGTTCTATAAACACTTGTATTTCCTTACCCAACCGGCTTGGCGAAGCGGGCTGGCCATGTGTATGTGCCAGCATCGGCACCTTTTCCCAATCTGTCGCATAGCTTTTTAACAGTGCTATCAGTTCATTTATTGCAGGATAGTAAACCTCGTTTAGCGCAAGCTTAAATGTATATGGAATGGTTGTATTATTAATATCCTGAGATGTTAAACCAAAATGGATAAACTCCTTATATTCCTGCAGGTTTAGTTTATCAAATTCTGCTTTTATAAAATACTCAACCGCCTTAACATCATGGTTGGTTGTTTTTTCAATCTGCTTTATTTGATCAGCATCAGCTTCAGAAAAATTTCTGTAAATGTCCCGTAACTTTTCGGCTACATCGCTATCAAAGCTCTGTAACTGAGGCAAGGGAAAATTGCAAAGCGTTATAAAGTATTCAATTTCAACAAATACCCTATACTTAATAAGCGCGTATTCCGAAAAATACAAAGACAGTGTTGCAGTGGTGTTTCGGTAACGGCCATCTACCGGGGAAATAGCTGAAAGAGCAGAAAGATTCATATTATATATTTTTTGCAAAGGTAATAAATACAGGGCAGTATAAAACAAGCCTAACGAAGCGGGTACAAATTTGCTGACTTACTTGAACCATTAAAACTTATTTAAAGATTAATTAGAGATGCAGTATCTACTTGTACATCAGGAAAAAGTAATTTTTGATGGAAACTTTAAAATCTAAAAATGTTTCCTTAGTTTTGACCAAATTAGTCAATGGTTCAAATAGAAAGAATTTTACAGGGAGGCGAAGAGCTTTTTTTAACATCGGGAATAAAAAGTATCACGATGGATGATATAGCGCGGCATATCGGCATGTCAAAAAAAACCATTTATCAATTTTTTAAAGACAAAAATGAATTGGTGATAGCGCTGATCAAAAAGAAGCTAAAGGAAGACGAGGATCAAATGACAGAGATCATTGAAAAATCGACTACCGTAATTGAAGAGATGATCAATATGATGAAATGCTCTGAAGAAATATTTTCAAGGATAAACCCGATTGTAATTCATGATCTGCAGAAATATCATCCCGATGCGTGGAAACAGTTTCAGAATTTCAAATCGCAGGTATTGGTTCAAACATTGGAGCAATTACTTAATAAAGGGATACAACAGGGCTATATAAGGCCAGAGATTGATGTTAGGATTATAGCACGGATGAGGGTAAGCCAGATAGAGTTTGGTTTTAACTCTGCCATATTCCCGATAGCCGAATTTAACACATGGACGGTACAGCAGCAGTTTAATGAGCATTTTAATTACGGAATTTGTACGCTTAAAGGATATAAGCTGCTAAACCAATACAAAAATATTCATGACGAGTAAGCTGGTGACATAAAGTTGTCAACACTAAATATTCCTTTGTGAACATTGAACTGAATAATTAAGAAATTAAAAATTACGATAAGATAAAAAAATGAAAAAAGTCTTTTTTATAATGTCATTTCTAAGCGCTTTGTCGGTGAGCAGCTTTGCCCAGCAAGCTCCTGACACGACGGCGTACAATTTCAGCGTGGCCGACTGCGTGAGCTACGCTTATCAGCATCAGCACGATGTGGTAAACGCAAACCTCGACGTTAAAAGTGCCGACTACCATGTAAAAGAAATTATAGGGCAGGGGCTTCCGCAGATAAGCGGTAACGCAAACTTCTATGATTATATTAAAATACCGGTTACTTTAATTCCTGGCCAGTTTTTTGGGCAACCTGCCGGTACCACGGTGCCATTAAAATTTGGCGTTACCTACCAGTCAAATCTTGCAGCCAGTGCAAGCCAGATAATTTTTGACCCAAGTTACTTTGTGGGTCTTGCCGGTCGCAGAACCTATAAGCAACTTTACGAGCGCAGCAGCACACGTTCAAAAATTGAAGCGAATGTGAACGTTACGAAAGCATATTATCAGGTACTGGTAAGTGTAGAACAATTAAAATTGATTGATGCTGATATCACCCAGCTTAAACAACAGGTAGACGAAACCTTTGCCCGTAACAAACAGGGATTTGTTGAAAAAATAGATGTTGACCGTATAACCGTTCAATACAATTCACTGATAACCAATAGGGAAAACACCATTCGCTCACTTGGCCTAAATTACCAATTATTAAAATTTCAAATGGGAATGCCTATAGACAGGCAGTTAACATTGAAAGACAAGCTGGAAAACGTTAAACTGGATGAAAACGTGGCCGCGGCGGTAAGTGATACCTCGGTTTATCATAACAGGATAGAGTACAATTTACTTGAAACTCAAAAACGCTTAAACGAGTATGACGTGAAGTTGAAAAAGGGTGCTTATCTGCCTAAACTCTCGGCGATGGCAAACTATACTGCATCATACCAGGCCAATGGTTTTGGCAGCCTTTACCAGATGGATTTTCCCTCAAGTTATATCGGGCTTTCACTTAGTGTGCCTATTTTTTCCGGATTTCAGCACACTAACCAGTTAAGGCAATCGCAAATAACGGTCTTGAAATCTCAAAACGATTTGTATGATATGAAAAATACCATCAACATGCAGGTAAATCAGGCACGTGTATCGTACATAAACGGTTTACAAACCCTTAACGACCAAAAGAAGAATATGGCCCTTGCAGAAGAAGTACTTCGTGTAGCTAAAATAAAGTATGAGCAAGGGGTAGGATCCAGCATTGAGGTTACACAGGCGCAAACATCTTTACAGGAAGCCGATAACACTTACATACAAGGTTTATATGATGCCCTTATCAGCAAGGTAGACCTCGATAAAGCTTATGGACGTATTAACTAACAATCACTATTAAAAAGATTAAAAAGATCATAAATAAAGACATGAAAAAATTAATATACATCCCTGCGCTATTGATTCTGGCAGCTTGCAGTAAGCCGAAAGATAAGTCTGCCGAGCTTGCCGACCTTAAAAATCAGCAGGCGGCCATCAGTGCGAAGATTACCAAACTGGAAGCTGAAGTTGGTAAAAAAGATTCTGTAAAATCTGCCGATGTAAGTACCGAAGTGGTTAAACCAGGAAACTTCACCAACTATGTACAGATACAGGGCCGCATAGATGCACAGGATAACGTAACTGCGTATCCGCAGGCCCAGGCCATTATTACAGCCATTTATGCAAAAACCGGTCAGCACGTTAACAAAGGGCAGGTGCTTGTTCAGCTGGATAACAATGTTTTAGTTCAGAATATAGCGCAGGCAGAAACCCAGGTAAATTTAAACCGCACGCTGTTTGAGCGCCAGAAAAATCTCTGGGATCAGAAAATTGGTACCGAAGTTCAGTTTTTGCAGGCGCAAACAGCCTTGCAAAGCTCCATAAAACAGGTAGCCTCATTAAGGCAACAGGCTGATATGTACCGGATTGTTTCGCCGATATCAGGCAATATCGACCAGATGGATCTCAAGTTAGGCCAGGTTGCCGCACCGGGTAATACAGGAATAAGAATAGTGAATACCGATATCTTGAAAGTTAAGGCCGATGTTCCGGAATCTTACTCGGGCAGCATAAACACAGGCGATAATGTAAGGATAGTTTTCCCGGATGCCGACGATTCGTTGGTTACTAAGGTAAGTTTTGCAGCTAAAGTGATTGATCCATCTTCAAGAAGTTTTGGTATCGAGATAAAACTTCCGCAGGTAAAGGCACTCCGTCCTAACATGACAGCAATTATTAAAGTTGCCGATTATTCAAAGGAAAACTCAATTGCTGTACCGTTGAACGCTATACAACGCTCCGAAACAGGCGATTATCTCTTTATAAACCAAAACGGCGTTGCCAAAAAAGTAAACGTTAAGGTAGGCGCTACTTATGGTGGAAAATCTGAGATATTATCTGGTTTATCAGCAGGTGCAGAAATAGTAACCCAGGGTGCCAGTGAAGTTGAAGATGGCGACAAAATACGTGTTATAAACACAGCTAAATAATCAATACAAAAAGGATTGATATGAAAGACCAGGAAAAGGAATTTGCGGCCTCCAGTTGGGCCATTGATAATAAGCGGGCTGTTTATGTATTAATGTTTTTAATAGCATTACTGGGCTTCTCTGCGTACAATAATCTGCCAAAAGAAAACTTTCCGGATATTACCATACCGAAAGTTTATATTACTACTGTGTACCAGGGGCAATCGCCTCAGAATATAGAGACCCTGGTTACGCGCCAGATAGAAAAGCAGCTTAAATCACTAAAAGGATTAAAAAAGGTAACATCTAATACGCAGCAAAACGTATCGGTTATAACAACAGAGTTTAATACAGATGTTAAGATACGCGATGCTAAAACAGATGTAAAGGATGCGGTAGATAAAGCGAAGGCCGACCTTCCTCAAAATGATAACAACTTAAAGGAATCAACTATATCAGACATTAACGTATCCGATCAGCCGATTCTATACATCAACATATCAGGCAATTATGATTTGAAAAAGCTCAAAGAATATGCTGATAACCTGAAAGATGACATAGAAGGCATGAAACAAATATCAAAGGTTGACGAAGTAGGTGCGCTGAAGCCTAACATTCAGATCAACGTTGATATTAATAAAATGTCTGCCGCTCAGGTTAGCTATGGCGATATCATCCAGGCAATAGGCAATGAAAATATTCTATCTACTGCCGGTACTATCACTGCCGATGGTGAGCAGCGTGCAGTAGATATAAAAGAGGATTTTAAAAATGCTGACGAGGTTGCCGCCATGGTGATCAGAAACCCTACAGGGCGCGCAGTTTATTTAAGAGACATTGCGCAGGTAAAAGATGGTTTTCAGGATCAGGAAAGTTACGCCAGGCTTAAAACTCCAAACAATCCTAATTTTAAAAATGTAATTACGCTTAACGTAAGTAAAAGGGCGGGAGAGAACCTGATAGAGGCTTCGGACGAGATCTATGCGCTGATAAAACAAAAACAGCATACCATTTTCCCTAAAGGTTTGGATATAACCGTTACCGGCGATCAGTCTGACAAAACACGTACCACCCTTAATGACCTTATCAATACTATCATCATCGGTTTCGTTTTAGTAACGGTTATCCTGATGTTTTTTATGGGTACCACCAACGCATTTTTCGTTGCGTTATCCGTTCCTTTGTCCTGTTTTATAGCGTTCCTTATTATGCCGTGGATAGGGTTTACGCTTAACATGATCGTGCTGTTCTCTTTCCTGCTGGCTTTGGGTATTGTGGTGGATGATGCTATTGTGGTTATAGAAAATACGCACCGTATATTTAATAATGGCGCCGTTCCAATTGCCAAAGCAGCCAAAACAGCGGCAGGAGAGGTGTTCATGCCTGTGTTTTCGGGAACGATGACCACCTTGGCACCATTTATTCCGCTTGCGTTCTGGCATAGCATCATCGGCGACTTTATGTTCTTCCTGCCGATTACGTTAATCATTACCTTGCTTGCTTCACTTGTTGTTGCGTATATTATGAACCCCGTTTTTGCAGTGGATTTTATGAAACCACATTTTGAAGGGGAACATGATAACCAGCGTTTTGATAAATCTACCAGGAGAACGACCATTATACTTGTTGGCATAACCATTTTCTGTTACCTGCTTGCTGCAAGCCACGCTATTAGCATTGGTGTAGGTAACTTTATGGTGCTTGCAATTGTGTTGTATCTGTTCAATCATTTTGTTCTGATAAAAACGATAGACAGTTTTCAGAAAAACGCCTGGCCAAGATTTCAAACCTGGTATGCCAAATGGCTGGAGCGCGCTGTAAAAATCCCATGGATAATTTTAGGAAGCACTATTTTATTATTCTTCCTTACCATTGCTTTTGCGGTTATTACCAAACTTAATGTTGAATTATTCCCTTCTGGCGACCCAAACTTCGCTTATGTATACGTAACCATGCCGATAGGTACAGACCAGGCATATACAAACGAGGTGATAGGCCGGCTTGAAAAGAAGGTTGCAAAGGTTGTTGAGCCCGACAAAGACGTAGTGTCATCCATTATATCAAACGTGTCTGTTGGCGTTACCGACCCAAGTGATGAAGATCAGGGAACTTATTACAACAAAGGTAAAATTACAGTTGCCTTTGTGGAATTTGGCAAAAGAAATGGGAAAGATACCAAGGCCATATTAAACCGTATCCGTGCCTCAGTACAAGGCGAACCCGGTGCACAAATAGCAGTTGCACAGGAAGCAAGCGGCCCGCCGGTGCAAAAAGATATAAGTATTGAAATTGCAGGCGATAACCTGGACACTCTGGTTAACACTGCATCTCGCCTTAAAAAGTTTATTAACCAGCAAAACATAGCAGGTATTGAGGAATTAGTACCGGATGTGCAGAGCGATAAACCGGAAATTATCTTTGATATTGACCGCGAACGTGCAAACCGCGAAGGTATTACAACATCGCAGATTAACCAGGCATTGGGTGCATCTATTTATGGCGCCAAGGCATCAGATTATAGGAATACTACTGAAGATAACTATGAAATTGATGTCCGTTCTGAAAAAGATCAACGGAATAATATTGACGCGTTAAAAAACTTAAAAATCACATTCCGCGATATTGCTTCAGGAGGTGCCATTCGCCAGGTACCAATTTCGGCTTTCACCGATATCCGTTACACCAACACTTATGCCAACATCAAACATAAACAGCAGCGCCGCGTGGTTACGCTGGGATCTAATGTTATAAAGCCAAACACGCCTGCCGACGTTAATACACAAATTGCGCAGGCCATAAAAAGCTTTAAACTGCCAGAGAACGTATCCCTTCGTATGGGAGGATCGCAGGAAGACCAGGCGGAAACTTCTAATTTTCTCGGTTCTGCAATGGCTATTTCTTTCGGATTGATATTGATCATCCTCATGGCCTTATTTAATTCGATTGGAAAAACACTGATCATTCTTAGCGAGATATTTTTTAGTATCATCGGTGTATTCCTTGGCTTAAGCATATTCCATATGACATTCTCTATAGTAATGTCGGGCGTAGGTATTATTGCCTTGGCCGGTGTGGTGGTAAGGAACGGTATTTTGCTGGTAGAGTTTACCGATATGCTGATTGAGCAAGGTGCCAACCTGCACGATGCGGTTGTAGAAGCAGCCCGCACCCGTATGACACCGGTATTATTAACTGCAACTGCTGCAATTTTAGGCTTAGTGCCTCTTGCGGTAGGTTTTAATATCGACTTTGCAGGTTTATTTTCATCGTTTAAACCACATATTTATTTTGGTGGGGACAACGTCGCATTCTGGGGCCCTTTATCATGGACAATGATCTTCGGTTTAGGTTTTGCCACAATTATAACGCTCATACTAGTCCCTTGTATGTATATAATACGTGTACGTTTAAAGGACAGATTAAGCGGAAAAAATAAGGAAGTAAAAAAAGTATCTGAAGCTGTAACTGCTTAAGATAATTTTAAAAACGACAAAGCCGCTCATTATTTAATAAGCGGCTTTGTTATTTAATAAGGTTTTATAAACCTTTTAAGTTTAAAGCTTTTAATATTTTATTTAGCTTGCGCTCGTGGCGGCCGCCTGAATCTAAAGCATCATAAGCAAAACCGGCTGCAAGTGCATAAACCGCATGATGTAATCCATCAATTGCTATTGCCTTCGGGCTCTCTTCAGTTACAGGCGGGGCAGCGTCATACTGAGGCAACATCACCATTGCGGTACCCCAGATTGCTGCAAAATGTAGCAGTGATGCGGGCAGACCCTTTAAGCCGGTAAGGCCGATTATGCCGCGTGCAACTCCCCAGGCCGTGCCATAGCTCCAATGTATTTCTTGTGATACCTTTTGCTTTTCTTCTTCGTTAACCGGGCCAACGCCTGCTGTTGCAGATACAACCTTAATGGTTGCTTCACTTGGTTCGCGTTTGGTTATTTTCATCTCTATCATTTGTGAAAGGGTAATAGCAGCCGTACCTGCTAAACCTGCTAAAAGTCCCTTTCCAATGGCACTGCCCAATTCGCCCAGCGTATTTTCTTCGTGTAAGTTCATATGGTAAAATGTTTAATTAGTTTGTTTAACAATTCCCTGTGCCGATTGATTTAATTATTACGAAATTATATTTCTGCTTTAGGAATGATTATTGCACCCTTCCTAATAACCTATATAAATTAAAATGAATTTAAAAATCTCTAAGTCTGCATGGCAGGCTGTCGGTGTTGGCGCGCTTGCAGGAATGCGTTCAACTGCCGGGCCTGCAATAGCAAGCCACATATTAAGTAATCACAATTCGGGTCATCTGGCTAAGTCACCTTTAGATTTCATGCAGTCGCCAAAGGCAGCTACTGTTTTTAAAGTACTTGCCATCGGCGAAATTGTAGGCGATAAGCTACCATCTGCACCAAACAGGATAAAACCCGCGGGTCTGGTTTTTAGGTGTTTAGCTGGTTCGCTTGCCGGAGCTTCGATATTTAAGGCAAGTGGAAAAAACGCTTTTGCAGGCGCAGCACTTGGTTCAATAGCGGCTTTAGGAGCAACCTTTGGCAGTTTTTTTCTACGCAAAGATATGGTTGACAGATTTTCCTTATTCGACCCGATAATAGGTGCTACGGAAGATCTTTTAGTATTAGGGGCCTGCGTTGGTCTAAACAATGATTTTGATGATTAATGTTTTTTTAATTTGCGAAATGAAATGATGTTATAATTTTTGATAATTTTGTTAAAAAAGTCAGTACACTTCAAAAAATTAATTACGTATAGCGAGTCAACGCAATGATTTCAGTTACCGATCAGCAAGATATAAAGAGAGAGAAGATATTAGAAGCAGCACATTATAGATTCTTGCATTATGGCTATTCTAAAACTACCATGAATGAAATAGCTGGTGACCTGTCAATGTCAAAAGCGTTGCTGTATTATTATTTTCCTGATAAAAGCCAGCTATACATAGCAGTTATGCGCAAAGTGGCTAACGAGTATATAAAAATACTGAACGACAATTCCGGCTCGTTCAACAGCATTAAAGAAGCTTTTGATTTTCAGATCAATACTAATCATGATTTTATTGTAACGAATTACAATTTTTTCGACTTTTTCAAATTAAATGACCAAAACCTACCCGATGCCATCTGGGAAATTGTAGACCAGGTACATGCTTCGGAAGTGAGCTTACTGGTAAGTGCAATTGAAAAAGAAACAGAAAGAGGTAATATTCCTAAAATTGAAAATGCTGATCAAATAATAATTCTTTTACTGGATGCGATGCACGGCGTTAAAGCAAGTTCAGCACCACATAAAAAACAAATTTTTCACAACAAGGAACACCTGGACGAAATTCGGGATAAGAGGTTGTTACTGATTGATATGTTTATAAAGGGGCTTATGTTCCGCTGCAATTAAAACTTACTGTCAACCAGCAGTAAAAATGTTTTAAACTCATTATTAGATTTTATATATCATCTATATTTGACCATGTTTTCAGATTAGTCAGGAAAAGTTAGTCTGAATATAAAATACTTCTAATTAGAGGTGATTGTTTTAGAGTGATTGAAGGAGGCCGTAAATTTTTTACGGCCTCCTTTTTTAATTGGTTTGTAACTTTACTAAAGACCAGTTACGATCATTTAAGTTAGACCCGCCTTTATATTTTAACACAGCATCATAGTTAGTTTTTGCGGTCTGGAAATTACTATTAGTTTCAAAATACGATTTAACCTCATATACGGAGTCGGAAAGCTTAGTATATTGATAGCTGTCTTCTGCAAAATGTGCATCTACGGCTTTTAAAGTCGGGCGAACAAAATCTTTAGAAACTTCAAAAGCATCGTCACCAGATGGTAGCTGATTAAAAAACCCACCGAAATCTGAACGGATTGCAAATCTGAAAATAACGCTCAAAAATAGAACAACGAAAATAAGAAGGACAATTATTCCACGCTTGGTAATACCCGTTTTTTGATTTTTTTGATTGATATATTCCTGACTCATTGTGATAAAGTGTCGACTAATATAAAAATTTCCTAATAAAAATCATAGCAGCGTGTTGAGCCTTCAAATTTATGGTAAGTGTCTCCGCGTGAGGGCAATGTGGTTTCGTAACCTATGCTGCCTTCGGTAGTTCCGCTGGTGTTACTGTAATTAAGTTTTGAGGTAGGAACGTCGTGGCTGGCACCAAAACGAAGCTTTTCGCCACCATCTTTATTAATGAAAATATCAAAAATTAAAGAAAGCACAATAGCGCTTGGGCCGCCCGTTCCGCCGCTTCTATACCATAAGCCTGCATTGATATTGCTCCGTTTGTACTGAAAGCCCATGCTGTATGAACTGGAGGTAGATTGTTTGTAAAACACAACAGATGGTATGATAAATGATTTTTGATCTTCATCGTTATTATCGTCAGGATTTAAATCCCATTTATAACTGCCGTGTGCAGTAATCCGCATAGGAAGTTTTGCGGGGGTACCGGTAAAAGATTCGTTAGGTTCATTAACGTGTTGCAGGGCGGCTCCTATATTGATTTGCCCTGTGGCAAGGTTTATACCAGCACCAGAGTCGAAATAAAATTTGTTATTATAAGTTGGCAATTGTGCAGATGTAGAAGCACCTGGTATTAGTCCATATTGCGGATCTATCTGGTCGCCAAAAATAAGTTTACCAAAATCTATGGTCTGATTGGTAATACCAGCCTGGATACCAAACGATAATACAAAATCTTCCGAACCGACGCTATATGCATAAGTACCTGCAATATTGTTAACATTAAGATAGGCAGTGCCTTCGCTACTATGCGTAACCAATAACCCTATACCGCCGCCAAATTTGGGGATATTATAATCGATAGACCCCGAAATGTAATTGAAGCTGCCCGGGATGGATGTAAACTGGTTACGATAAATTAAATTCATCCTTAAATCACCTTCAAACTGCCCTGTTAATGCAGGGTTAAGGTATAATGGCGAATTAAAAAATTGTGAATACATGTGATCCTGCGTGTAGCCGCTAAGCACCGCAGTTAGCAGTAAAATCAGTAAAGCATATTTTTGGAGCAAGTATCTCATTTGCTATCTGATTAAATTTATGGTTCCGGTTCTTTTTGGTAAAGAGTTACCTATCGTATTGCCTTTCCAATCCGTTCCATTTATAAAGGTTGCCGATGCTTCCCATATGTAAACGCCTTGAGGTAATGCCGCACCTTTAAAAGTGCCATCCCAGCCATCAACCGGGCCACCCTTGCTGTCTAACTTGGTGGTTTCCCAGATGAGCTGTGAAAACCCGTTAAATATTTGCAGATGCCATACTTTCATACCAGAACCTTTTGGCATGAATATCTTCAATTCGGGAATGGAACTGCTTGGTTGAAAGGCATTCGGGAAATACAATTGACCCGGTACACCTGTTATCCTTACATTATGGGTAATAGTACTGTCGCAACCCGATTGTAAAGCCGTTGTAAGAGTAACTTTATATAAACCGGTATCAATATAAGTATGACCTGGGTTTTGAGTTGTAGATGTTTGCCCGTCACCAAAGTTCCATTTCCATGACACTGGATTACCGGTTGTTTTATCTATAAAAGAAAAGTGATAATCCGGATAAGTGATTACACTGTCGGGTGTTTCTGTAAAATCTGTTAAAGGCGGCGCAGTTACGTTTATGTAAGCGGTTTTGGTAGCTACTCCCGAGCAATTTGTTACAGAATTGTTGGCCGTTAACGTTACTGTAAATGGCGCGTTTTTGAAATTATAAGTATGTGGAGGGGGGGTGAAGGCAAGTGAATGCGGTGAACCATCGCCAAAATCCCAGTCATACAGCAGGGCAGTAGCCTGAGTATTCACATCGCCAGGAGTTTGATTTGTAAAATTCACTGTTACGTCCTTACAGCCGCTTGTTACGTCGGCAGTAAATTGCGGAACCGGTACGTTATAAACATCTATCCTTATTTTAGGGGCAGACTCAATAGTAGAGCAACTGTTAGCTGCAGTTATGGTAACATAATAAGTGCCTGCCGTAGCAAAAGTGTATGGCAGGGGAGCGGTACCTCCTTGGCGGCGGTCTAACACTGTATTATTTACATCATAAATGGTATAGTAATAAGTATCTGCACCAAAAGAATTATTTATGAACGTTGTGGTAAAAGGGGCACAACCTTTATCTGTTCCATTTTCTAAAAACATTTGCGCGTTAATACCCGATGCGGATATTGTTATCGGTATAATACTACTCTCGCCGGTGGTTCCGCAAAAACCGGTAGCTACCATATAAAGCGAATACTGTTTGGTGGTTGTGGTATTTATCGGATTAAACCGTACCTCACTTTTATTGGTAACCGTTATTTGTTGTACCAGCGTAGGTCCATCGTATAAATAATAGTCATATTTCTGATTTGTGCCCGGCGAATAATTGTCCACCGCTAATACAAATGGCGAGCACCCATTAATTTGTTTTGGAGCTATGTATGCAATAGGGGTTTTTGGCCTTACTAAAACTGTAGATGTAAAAGGTATCGAATTATTACATTTTGAAGCGATGTTAAGCGTTACAGTGTACGTAGTATCTTTTCCATCGGTACGCGGCAAAAAAGTATGTGTGGGATTTACAGCGTAAGAAGGAGCGGAGCCGTCACCAAATAACCAGGTATAACCGCTATTAGCAGGGGTAGATTGATTGGTGAACTGCACTTTAACCGTATCGCATCCAGCTGTTACATCCTGCGTAAATTTAGCAATCGCTTGTTTTGGGGCAACATACACCGATAGTACAAACGTATTGCTTGCACACCCGGAACCACCTACAGCGGTAACATTGTAAGTCACTTTAACATAATTGGCCGGGTCGTTATTAGTTATGGCGTCTGTAATGGTTGTACCCGAACCGTTTGCCGCATAGCCTGTTGCAGATGCACTTGTATTTGCCGCATCAATTACCCAGCTGAAAGTACTGTTTGGATTTATTGCTGTAACCTGGTAGTTGATAGCAACACCAGAACATACGGTATCGATAGGTGAGGAGGTGATAGAGTCGGGCTTGGTAATTGACAAATTTACGCTGCTCATAATGCTATCGCAAGGATGTGCAAGCGATGTAAGACCAACAAGAGTAAGCTTCAATGTACCTGCGTTTACCTCGGCAAGGGTTGGTAGATATGTAGGATTTAACACATTACGACTTGGGGAAAATGTTCCTTTGCCGCCAACCCAAACAGTTCCGTTCACTGTACCGGTCACTGTTCCGCTCAATTGAGCCTGTTTATTTCCACAAAATGTTTGATCGGTACCGGCATTTACGCTTGGCGCTTCTTTAAAAGTAATATGCTGTGTTGCAGATGCGGTTGTACTGCACGAGTTGGTATTAGTTGCCGTTATTGTGTAGGTAGCCAAATCGGTGAACAATATTTGAGGATATTTTGACGTATCGCTTGTACCGCCCGTATAAGAATAATTACCGCCACTAACGGTCCAGTGGTATGGGCTGGGGGTGTCAAGCGCATCACCTGCAAAAATTGTTTGCGTTATTCCCTTGCTTGCGTTAAAGTTTAACATCTGATTGGTGCCGCACAAAATAGTATCTGGTGATAGCTTTACAGATGCCGTTGAATCTATAACGATATATTGCGCATCGGCAACTATACTACCGCAACTTACTGTTGTTATGCCCATCTTAACCTGGTAAACGCCTGCAGCATGAAATACAAATTGCGGGTTTTTGCTATTTACAGTAGTGCCATTGGCATAAGTAATATTAGCTGGCCCTGTAACCTGCCATACATACTTATTAGATGCGTTACAATTAGAATCTATAACAGATGTATTGCCAGGAGTAAAGGTATAAGGCAAACATGCCTTTGTTACGGGGAGACTAAAAACCGGTTGCGGGGGATTTTGAACGCATATGGTTTGTGTAGTATCGGTTGCTGCGCAAAGCGTATTACCGTTTTGAAGATGCAATGTTACGCTGTGTGTACCAGGAGTAGTGAACGTATAAACAAACGGTTTGGTTAACGCCTGGTTGGTTGCAGCAGTAGTGCCATCTACAAGCCAGGTATAAAGCGCGTTAGCCGACTGGCAACTTGACCCGGTACTTTGCGGGCTTTGCCCCGGATCTGAAATATTATCAAAACTTACTGCAGAACCTGTACAAGCCGCAACCGGTGCTCTGAACCTGTTTACCGGCGCTGTTACAACCTGGGCATAACTGGTAACCTGCGTACCCACCTTGCCACAATATTGATTTGAAATTTGCAAGTCAACCTCAAAGGAATTGTTCTGCCCGTTAGGATTATTCCCACAGGATGATTTGCTGTATTTATGACTGATTTTACCGTTTGCACCCTGTATATCGCAAAGGGAGTAAACACTGCTTGTGCCATCTCCCCAGCCTATATTGTATAAGGAACCGGGAAAATTATTCTGAATGCCGTTTGATGATGTTATGTCTACGTTATAGGTTAACGTTCCGCCGCCGGTTAAGCATACAGAATTGTTACCCGTTACACCAAAGCTGGTATTCACCAGGTTATTAACAAGTAAATATGCTTTTGTAGCAACGCTGCCGCCGTTCACCGCTTTAACGGTTATTAAATAATGAGCTGCTTTCGCTGTAAAAGATGTACCGGCAGCAGTAGGGGTAATAACTCCCTCAAGCGATTGAGAAAGCTCGTTATAAAAAGTTGCGGTTACAACAGATCCGGCGGTTGATTGATCACTAAAACTATAGGCATAATTATTTATACCGTTACATACGCCAAAAATTTCCGGATAATTTGAACTGATCAATTGTGAAGATAATGCGGCAGTGACTGCAGTGCCGCTAATTATTGTAAACGGAGACGACACGGCACTTGTAACAGATGGGTTGGCAGATATTACCCTTACCTGGTAACCGGTACCAGCAGGTGTATTTGCCGGTATAACGCCATTCACAAAAGCAGCGTAATAACCGTTGAATGTTCCAATTAACTTTTGATTTGTAAAATTTCCAGATGCATCAGAAAGGTACAAATTAAAAGTTGGGGATACATTGGTGACACAACCCAAATTAGTGGTTATGGGAACGGCGATAGTAGAACCCGGAGTGTAAGGCCCGGGATCAACAGTATTAATTGTGATTGACTGGCTCAAAGCGAAGCCTATACTAAACCACAAGATGAATACTAAAGAAAAAATATTTTTGGTAAATGTTTTATTCATTCGCAGAACTACGTTTAATGATAGCTTAATTAGAAGCGCTTACGTATTCTAAGTATATTTTTTCAAGTCGTTAATAAAACTATGATATTATTATCACATAACACAACGGTCTTTACTTTTTTTACGAATAATTTAATCCTTTTGTTACCCGGCTTTGTGTATTTGTTTAATGATTGTATGTTTACTAATGTTTAAAAGATCAACCCATAAATTGATTTAAAGAAGATGACTATCGGAAAGAGGTAATGAGATCAAATCCGGCAAATGCCGCAATACGTAAAATTAAATAACAATCAATGTTTTTTATTTAACATAATATTAATTATGAGATTTTTCATTTTAAATATTTATAGCTCATAAATGTCAACGTAAATCCATTTTGAGTTATATATCGAAACATCAATTCTTAAAATTGTTATAATTTGTAAAAGAAAATTATGGATTTAAAAATTAAAGATAAAAAAGCATTGGTTACCGGATCTACAGCCGGTATCGGTTTTGCGATTGCTAAAGCTCTGGCAAATGAAGGCGTTGAAGTTTTTGTGAATGGACGTACCAAAGAACGCGTTAACCAGGCAGTGGCAGCGATTATAAAAGAAACCGGCAACGAAAAAGTAAAAGGCTTGGCAGCCGACTTTTCAGACGTAAATCAAATTAATAGTTTAATTGGGCAATTGCCGGCCGTAGACATTTTGGTAAATAACATAGGTATATTTGAGCCAAAAGCTTTTAAAGATATTCCGGATGCAGACTGGCTTAAATTCTTTGAGGTGAATGTGCTAAGCGGTGTAAGGTTATCAAGAGCCTATTTTGATAATATGATAGCACAAAACTGGGGTCGTATTATTTTTATTTCGAGCGAATCTGCCATACAGATACCTGAAGAAATGATCCACTACGGAACAACAAAAACTGCGCAGGTTGCTGTTGCCAGAGGACTGGCTGAACTTACCAAAGGAACAAACGTAACTGTGAACACTGTATTGCCGGGGCCTACATTGTCTGAGGGTGTTGGAGGTTTTATTGAAAGCTTGGCTAAGGACAAAAACACCTCGACTGATGAAGTAGAAAAACAATTTTTTCAATCAATGCGTCCAACATCCATATTGAAACGTTTTATTGACCCGGAAGAAATTGCAAGTCTTGTTGCTTACCTGGCGAGTGATCTTTCCATCGCTACCAACGGTGCATTGATCCGTGCGGACGGCGGTGTGGTTAAAAGCGCGTTTTAATTTATGAATAAACAGAAAACGGCCGGAAATAAATCTCCGGCCGTTTTCTGTTATTGTTTAGTGGTATCCTTCTTTGTCGAATCTTTTTTCATCGACGTGTCTTTTTTCATTGTATCAGTTGCTGCAGGTGTAGTAACTTTTGAAGTATCCTTAGAGGTTGTATCACTACCGCTTGCGCTTTTTGATGAGCTGCAACCTGTTGCTATTGAGCCGATCATTGCAGCGACCAGCGCAAAACTTAAAATTTGCTTTTTCATGGGGTTTGACTTTTTGGTTTTTAGTTAAATTCAATTTTATTAACATAAAACGCTAATGCATTGTTTGCAACATTTAAGGTGAAACATTTTAAAATCAAGCATCTACCCTTTCACGTTTTGTTAGTTATAAAACTGCTTATAGGAATTTCGACAATTTTTTAGATATTTATCCGTTATGTTGGTATCCGAAGGTGTTATGAAATGGGTAATGAATCTTTACCCTCCTCTCCTCTTTCAACGCATCCGGATAAAAAATTTTGAAAAGGATTTCAAAGGCGCATCCGTCAAAATAAGCAAAAGCATACTTAACCAAAACTACAACAAATCGATATTTGGGGGTACGATATTTTCTGCCGCCGACCCACTTTATCCTGTTCTTTTTTATCAAATGCTTTTAAGGCGCGGTTACAAAATCACAGCCTGGTCAAGATCCGCCACAGTGCGATTTTTTAAGCCAAGCCTCACCGACCTTTTTTTTGATGTAACTGTTAAAGACGAGGACATAATAGATTGTGAAAACCAGCTTAATGTTTTTGGCAAATACAAACATTCTTTTCCGGTTGATATTTACGACCGTGATAAAGTTTTGTGTGCAACTATTATTAACGAGATTTATGTAAGAAATTTATCTTACATAGAAATCAATAAATCAGCTGATTAAACTATCTTAATTTAAGTATTTTACTTGAGATGAAAGTTTTTATAAATGACGATTTTTTTCATACGAAAGGGTTTTTGATTTCGACAGATCGAAACCTCTTAAACTTTGATTTGATTTATGAATATCTCGACAAAGAGTCTTACTGGGCTCAGGGAATCCCGAAAGAAAAATTGAAAAAGGCGATTTTCAATTCATTTTGTTTTGGTGTTTACAAGCAGAATGATCTGGCGGGTTTTGCAAGGGTAATAACCGACAAGGCGACTTTTGCTTACATTTGCGATGTGTTTATTTTATCTGAATTTCGTGGTCTTGGGTTATCAAAATGGTTGATTCAAACTATTGTTCACCATGAAGAATTGCAGGGCTTAAGAAGATGGTCTTTAGCTACCAATGATGCACATGGATTGTATAGCCAATTTGGCTTTACGCAAATCAGCCATCCTGAAAAATGGATGGAAATTTTTAAACCTTATCAAGCTCTTTAAAAATTACAGATACGGGTATGAATGTGAAGAAGATGATTTTAGAAGGTGAAAGTGTAACACTTGATTTTAAAAAAACCATTACCAGTTGCGAAAAAATAGCCCGTACAATGGTATCCTTTGCAAACAACAAAGGCGGCAAATTATTTATCGGCGTTGCAGATGACGGCACTGTTAAAGGTGTAAAGTCTGAAGATGAGGAAAGATATATGATAACCCGGGCAGCACATCTTTATGCGAAACCTGCCTTAGAACCGATTTTCGAGGAAATTTATGTAGACGATAAATTGGTACTGGTTGTTGACACGCCTGAAAGCAATCTTAAGCCTCATTATTCCCTGGCTGAAGACGGTAAATGGTGGGTATATGTTCGTGTAAAAGATAAAAGTGTACTGGCCAGTAAAATTGTGGTAGATGTATTAAAACGATCAGGTGCCGACGAAGGGGTTTTAATTGAATATTCTGCTAAGGAAAAAACTTTATTAGAGTACCTGGATAAAACCCCGCGAATTGATATAAAGGAATGCTGCGACCTACTAAATATATCCAGAAGACGCGCTCATAAATTATTGGTAGACTTAATTTTATCTGGCATCATCAAAATAAATACTACTGAAAAGGAAGAGTATTATACTGCGGTTTAAACCATCTGCCTGACGATTGCCAATAATCACTTTAATTACCATGCCGTTCTACCAGAAATATAAATCACATTACAGGGATAATCTTAATCTGGCTATCCCTATTGTAATATCACAATTAGGACATACGCTGGTACAAACGTCTGATACAATTATAGTAGGGCATTTTGCGGGTACGGTTTCATTGGCTGCCGTGTCATTGGCGAACAGCATTTTTGTGATCCTGCTGGTTATAGGTATCGGAATCTCTTATGGTATTACGCCTTTGATAGCTCAACACAACGGCCGAAATAACTTTGCTGAATGCGGAAGGCTTTTGTCAAACAGCCTTTTTATAAATGCGATCACAGGAATAATTCTGTTGGTTTCTACTTTTTTATGTTCCCGGTTTTTACTTGGTCACTTACACCAAACGCCCATTGTTGTAATGCAGGCTAAATCTTTTTTGATGCTGCTTGGAGTTTCCATAATCCCGATGCTGATTTTTAATACGTTTAAACAGTTTACAGAAGGCTTAGGCTTTACCCGCCAGGCTATGATGATCTCTATATGGGGTAATGCGCTGAATATTATTGTAGGGATTGTTTTAGTCAAAGGCTTGTTTGGAATTGCACCTATGGGAATTAAAGGTGTAGGCTTTAGCACATTAATTGACCGTACTTTAATGGCGTTCGTGATGGGTACGTATGTTTTCAGGTCGGTTAATTTTAAAAAGTATCTGTCAACTTTTTCACTAAAATATATTGATCGTACAAGGTGTTTGAGCATCCTTAAAATAGGCACGCCGGTGGCATTGCAATACACTTTTGAGATCAGTGCATTTAGTGCCGCGGCTGTTATCATCGGCACTATAGGCTATCATGAACAGGCGGCTCACCAGGTAGCAATAAGTTTGGCATCTATTACTTACATGATGGCAAGCGGAATTTCTTCGGCAGCGGCAATAAAATCTGGCAACTATTTTGGCAGTAAAGATCATGGAAAATTAAGACACTCTGCAATATCCAGTTATCATATTGTAATCGTTTTTATGTGCTGTACAGCCATTGCCTTTACCGTTTTCAGCAAGGATTTACCATGGATTTATACTTCTGATAATAAAGTTATATCCATTGCATCACAACTACTTATCATTGCAGCGTTCTTTCAAATGTTTGATGGCACCCAAGTAGTTGGACTGGGAATACTGCGAGGAATGGGCGATGTAAATATCCCTACCGTTATAACCTTTTTGGCATATTGGGTAATAGGTTTACCACTTGGTTATCTTTTAGGTTTACCACTTCATTTGGGTGTAAGGGGTGTATGGTATGGATTGGTTCTGGGGCTTATGGTATCTTCGTTACTATTATTTTTTCGATTTCATTTTATTAGTAAAAAGCAGGTCTCTTCAGAATCCCTTTTTTCAAGTTATTAAGAAGTTAGAATTTTAGAAAAACAATTCGTTTGCTATTTTAAAGGTATTGCAATGAGCTTCTACTATATCTTTAATATCAGGCGAGTATCCACCACCCATACTTACCTGTACCGGAATATCATTTTCCTTACATTGCTGAAAAACAAACAAGTCTCGTTCCCTGCATGCATTTTTAGTTAGAGACATTTTGCCCAGCTTATCACTTGCCAAAACGTCGACTCCGGCAAGGTAAAAGATAAAATCAGGTTTTTGGCTCGCGATCAATCCAGGCAACGTTGACTTTAGCAATTGCAGATATTCGACGTCGCCGGCACCATCAGGCAATGCTATATCCAGATCTGACTTTTCCTTTCTGAAAGGAAAGTTATTGGCACCATGCATGGAAAAAGTAAATACTTTTGGATTGTTTTGAAATATCTGCGCCGTTCCGTTGCCCTGGTGTACATCTAAATCTATTATTAAAATAGACTTTACTAAATTATTATTTAATAGATAGTTAGCAGCAATTGCCTGATCATTCAGCAAACAGAAGCCTTCGCCCCAGTTACTACTTGCATGGTGCGTACCGCCAGCCACATTAAAGGCAATGTTGTTTTGAAATGCGAAGTGACAAGCATCAATGGTACCCCTGGCAATGCGTACCTCCCTTTCTATTAGTTGCGCAGAAAATGGAAAGCCGGTACGCCGTTGCGCTGATGCTGGTAAGCTCAGATCACGAAGTTGCTCCCAATAATGCTGCTCATGCGTCCATAAAATAATTTCTTCAGAAAGCAAACCCGGTGAGAAAAGATTGTCTGTTTCTATTACCCCTTCGTGTAATAACTGAGCCGGTATAAGCTCATATTTCAACATAGGAAAACGATGCCCGGCTGGCAATGGATATGCATATATTGGATCGAAGGCAATTTTAAGCATCAAATAACCTCTCAAATCAATTATTGTCAAAAAACGAAGCAAGTATACGCCCAGCTTCGAAAACATCCTTAAAACTATTATAAAGAGGCACCGGACTCAAGCGAATCACATTAGGTTCACGCCAGTCGCCTATTACACTATTTTTCATCAAAAATTTAAATACCTCCTTAGGTTTTTCGCGGCAAATAATAGATAATTGGCAACCTTTGTCTTTTGATTTTACCGGTGTAATGATCTTAAACAATTCACTGTTATTTCTTTGGTTGATGCTTTCAATCAAATACTCCAGGTATCCGGTTAATAATTCACTCTTAGCCCGAAGCTGATCCATAGCACCTATTTGCTCAAAAACGCTAAGTGCTGCTTTATGCAACGCCAGTAACATTATAGGGCTGGTACTCAATTGCCAACCGGCTGCACCATTTTCGGCTTTAAATTCCTTAGTCATTAAAAAACGCTGATCTTCCCTGTAACCCCACCATCCTTCAAAACGCGGTAGTGTTGCGTCGGTGAAATGTTTTTCATTCACAAAAATACCGCTGATGCCACCGGGGCCTGAGTTCAAATATTTGTATGAGCACCAGGCGGCGAAGTCCACATCCCAATCATGCAGCTTTAACGGAACATTTCCAGCAGCATGGGCCAGGTCAAACCCTGCGTATGCACCAGCCACGTGAGCGGCTCGAGTGATCGCATGGATATCATAGTACTGCCCTGTAAAATAATTTACACCACTAAAAAGCACTAATGCCAGTTCATCTGCATTTTTTTCAATTGCATTTACAATGTCCAAAGTTTGCAAAGTAAATTCTCCTTCGCGCGGAAACACTTCTATAATGGCATCTTTGGGATCATGACCGTGAAACCTTGCCTGGCTCGCAAACGCATATTGATCTGAAGGAAACGCCCCTCCTTCCATTAAAATCTTATATCTTTTACTATCTAGTTTATAGAAACTTACCATCAGTAAATGAAGATTCACTGTAAGTGAATTCATTACAGTGATCTCCAGCTCTTTAGCCCCAATTAACCATGATAATGTTTTGGTGAGCGATTTATGGTATCCAAGCCAAGGTTCATCACCGGTAAAAAAACCTTCAATAGCATTGCTCTTCCATCCCTCAAAAATTTTATCTACGTGTTGCTTCGCAGCAATCGGCTGCAATCCTAATGAATTACCGCACAAATAAATCGCTTCTTTTCCGTTGAAATTAGGTTTATAAAATTGCCCGGCAATGTTCCTTAACGGATCTTGTTCATCCATCATTGCTGCAAATTCTATAGAGTTTTCGTAGGTCATAATTGTTATTTATTTAAGGAAGCAAAAAAAGAAAATCAATTATTTATTCGGTTTACTTACATAAGGGCTTCCCTTTACATAGAACCGGTAAGGCAAGAGTGCATCTTCGGCAGCATATGCAACGCCAACCCTCGGCACAGCCGCTACCTGGTCATCGTCAAACTTCATTCCTCTGTCTTCTATCCAGATAGTTTCACCTTGCAGGCTAAAAGCATTTATTGCCCTTGATATGCCTAAAGCCTTTGCAACAGAACCCGGCCCCGAAGTAACAGTTGGTTTTTCTTTAAGCATATTTCGCCGGCGGAGCATAATTTCTAAGCCATCGGTTGGCTGTATAGCTCTGATCAATATTGCATGCGGCTCGCCTTGTGTGGATGTAACGATATTGAACATTTCATGAATACCATAGCATAAATAAACATAAGCGATGCCTCCCTGCATAAACATGGTGCTGGTACGCGCAGTTTTACGGTTACCGTATGCATGCGAAGCTTTATCAATAATACCATTGTAAGCTTCTGTTTCAACAATATATCCTCCCGTGATTTCTCCGTTTATAGAAGTGAATAAGTACTTACCGAGCAAATCCCTGCTTAAAGCTACTACATCATTATGGTGATAATAAGAATCGGGCAGTTTCATTTCTCTAAGGTACGTTTTAAAAAATCGTTGATCTGTGCCGCATTTTCAAAGATCATAATGTGGGTACCGTCTTTTATAATCTCAGCATCTTTTAATTTCCTGTATGGAAACAACCTGTCTTTGTCTCCGCTAACCTGGTATACATTTGAGGGAATTACCTGGTTATCCCAATGGAGAATTGCCCCCATAGCCCACTTTACAAATACGGGCGACGATTTTTTCAACATATCTCTGAATAGCCAACTATCCTCGGGATTCAAATGCCCAAAAATTGGTTTTAAGAGGAAATCTACAGACGTAAAAAAACTTCCAGGTATCAGTTTATAAACCGGGAACTTTCTAAAAAACTTAAAGTAATCGGGCGCTTCTCTTACAGTGCGGATGCTGGATATAAGGATTATTTTTGAAAGGGAAATGGTTTTAGCAATCTCGATAGCGATCATCCCTCCCATGGAATTACCTATAACTATAGAATCTGGAAGAATATTATACTCATCTATAAGCTTTTGGGCGTAGCTTGATAAAGTGTCTGCTACATCAGGCTCAATCCAGTTTACTGGTATTATATCATAACCTTCAAGTTCTATATTGCTATATATACGGCTATCAGCACCCAGGCCAGGGATCAAAAACACCTTAGTCATTTAAAAATTTAAAAGCGACAAGATCTTTTCAAGCGCGGTTGCATCTGCATCATCGAACTGATCGAGTAGTTCGCTATCAACATCTAATACGGCCACAACAACGCCGTCTTTAAATACTGGTACAACAATTTCTGAACGCGATAATGAACTGCAGGCAATATGGCCTGGAAAGGCGTCTACATCAGCTACCACAAGCGTCTTGCTTTGCTCCCATGCCGATCCGCAAACTCCTTTGCCAAACTTAATGCGTGTACAGGCAACCGGACCCTGATACGGCCCTAAAACCAGCTCATTATTTTTTACAAGATAAAAACCAACCCAAAACCATTTAAATTGCTCTTTAAGGGCAGCACAAACGTTGCTCAGATTAGCTATCAAATCTGTTTCTCCATAAAGCAATGCTTCAATTTGCGGTGTAAGGGTATTATAAATTTCTGTTTTATCCGTAGATGTGGAAATGCTAAAGTCTTCTGCCATATGCCAAAAATACAAATGAAGGATTGAAAACTAAATAAGCCTAATCTCATAATTAATTTTTTAATTAGACGACATTAAAATTTTAATTAAAAAATATGAGAATAATAGCAGAACTACCGCATCCGGATTTCAAAATATCCATTCTTAGCATGAACAGCAAGTACCTGGTAAAAATAGAAAAGGGCACGCTTGAACAGACTTATAAGATACCTGAAATAGACCTGATGGACGGCGTAAACAGTGTGTTTGAATTATTAGACGACACTTTTTTATCGACCGTTGCTTCACGTTTTATCCTAATGCAAAAGGATTTTAACGAAACTTACTTTCGTTACAACGTTTAAGTATATAAAACTTATAAGTAGTTGTAATTAAGTAATTTATACAATTAATAAATGACAAACCAAATTTAATTTGGCATTTTTTATCCAAGCGCTACTGTAGTTACAATAATTATTTTACCATAAAAATAGATATGCGTATTAATTGTTTAAAAATTAGCCGAAAAAATCTGATTATTAGATAGTTATACAACTAAATCGTGTCAAACAAAATATTATTTGGTGACTATTTTAGCCAAATAAATGAGCTTTTATTTGTTCAAATGTGAAATCTTTAATTAAGTCAGGTTTCAAAATATTATTAGAAAAACCGACTGCTTACGCAGGTAAATCGCAAAAATGGAAGAGGGTTTTTAAGGAATTTACTCAGCAAGTAGCTGCTCAATCAACATAGGGACACCGACAGAAGCCTTCTCTTCTATTTTGATGAAGTTGCCGCTTACATACGGTATTTTTGGATCTACGATATATTTAGGAGTATTATAAGGAACATAATCTACAAGACTTGCAGCGGGATAAACCGCAAGCGAAGAACCAACTAAAATAAATATATCTGCATCTGCACAAATCCGCGCAGCCGTTTCTATCATCGGTACATCCTCACCAAACCAAACAACATGCGCTCGTAAAGGTGAACCGAGCTCGCATTTTTCATCCATTTTTATTTCCCAGCCGTTTATAGGATAGGTAAGATTTGGATTTTTACTTGATTGAGAACGGGTAATTATACCATGCAAATGGATTACATTTTTAGAACCACCACGTTCATGCAAATCATCTATGTTTTGTGTAATTACAGTAACGTCAAATTTTTCTTCCAGTTTAGCCAAGGCATAATGTGCTGCGTTGGGACTTGCCTCTAAAACGGATTTTCTCCGCTGATTATAGAAATCCTGTACCAGTTCGGGGTTACGCCTCCAGGCATCGGGTGTGGCCACATCTTCTATGTTAAACCCTTCCCATAAACCATCGCTATCTCTGAAAGTCTTCAAACCACTTTCCGCGCTAACCCCTGCACCGGTTAGCACAACTACTTTTTTCATTATAATATTAAAAAAAAAGAAACTTTTATATCACTTACTGATCAGCAAAATTTGAAACGGATTTATACCAACTGGAATTGAATATTCTTTCGTACCTGTTTTATCGAAGGCATAAACTACGCCGTTGGATCTACCGTCTTTGATATCACTTACAAATAATTCACCGGTATCAGGATTGCCGGATATCGCGTAAGGATTACTCAGTATGGTTCCATCAATGATAAAGTTGCTTTGTCCAAAAGTTTGAGAAACAATGTTATATGTTATGATCTTACCTCCAGATGCAGGATAATAGATATATCCATTCTGATAATAAATAGTACCGCCAACATAAAAATTCAAAAGCGACTTTACCACATCTGCATTATCGTCAATAACAGTTACTTCTCCGGGAACTGTTCCGCCCGATAGTTGAGAACCAACATAAATGTGTCCTAATGTATCGGCCGTTAGTGATGTCCCTGTTCCGTCGATATTAATAGTTTTGTTTATACTGAACGTATTTAAATCAATCACCGAAACAAAGCTCGATGTCGCACCGGCGTTTAATGCATACAGCTTATTATTCACTATTTTCATTTGCACTACTGTGCCATTGCCAGTATTTATAGTCTTTGATATTTGATAAGATGCAGTGTCCATTACACCTATATTACCTGTACCTCCTGTATTGATCAATATATTATTTTTATAAAACGTAAAACTTTGACCAGGCCCTATACTATCGGTCTTTATTAAATTGGTCGTTTTTGCGTTTACAACCCGCAATCCATAACTAAGCAATACATAAAATCTGGAACCATAGTTCCCTATTGAAGACGCGTTGCCCTGCAAGTTTAGTCCATTGAACTGACTAAATATATCCGATACAAGTTGTTTGGTAGTATAATCGTAGAATGATACTGTAGTGTTGTTGCCGCCAACATTGCCGGTATTCATTACGTAAATACCAGCTTTATTTGTTGGATATAAATTAGGCACCACTTTTTGGTCTTTATGGCAGGAGGTAATGGTGATGGCCAATATACCAACCGCAAAAAGAGTAAGGTTTAATTTCATATAATTTATAGCTTATTGTCTTACAACAAACGCCTAAAAATAACCATTTAAGGTGGTTAGCAAAGAAAGTGCACAACTGTTTTCCGGTCAATTTATAAACATAGAATTCAACATGCAAATTTTTACAAAATTGACCCTCATTAAATTTTCTTTAAGAAAACTACTTGCTTAATAGTTTGTCTTTAACTTATACCTATTATAAGAACATTATTATGGCAGCTACATCACTACAGCGCATTAATGGTTTCAAAACCGGTGCTGGTAATACAATAAATTTAAATTGGCCTGAAAGATATGTATCTATCGCCGCAGGCGTAAAACTCAGTCTTTCGGGTCTTAAGCATATTTTTTCCAGTCCGTTTTCCAGTTTATTAAAACTGGGTGCGGGTGGCTATCTTTTAAACCGGGGCGTATCAGGCCATTGTGAACTATATTCACAAATTGGCAAAACATCTACCGACCCGATAAATATTAATATCAAATCATCATTTACTGTAAATAAGCCGAAAGATTACATTTATGATTTTTGGCGCCGACTGGACAATCTGCCGAAATTCATGAATCACCTGGAAAGTGTAGATGTTTTAGACAGTGAACGTTCGCACTGGGTGTTAAAACTGCCGGCCGGCTCGGCAAAAATAAGCTGGGATGCCGAAATTGTAACCGACGTACCTGGCGAATTGATTGGCTGGAGTTCCCTGCCGGGGTCTGCTATAGACAATGCCGGTAAAGTTCGATTCAGAGATACGATTGATGGCGGCACATTGGTAGATCTTGTAATTTCCTATCGCCCGCCTGCCGGCGGCTTTGGTGCCAGCGTGGCTCATGTGTTAAACCCGGTATTTAAAAATATGATAAATGCCGACGTGCAAAACTTTAAGCAATATATGGATATTGAAGACAGCGGTGATGTTATTATAGTACTCGAATAAAACCAGATATTTAAAAATCTATAAAACAAAAAACCCGCCGAAAGCGGGTTCTTTGTTTTATGTTTCTTAAGACAGATCTTAGTTTACTTTACTGCTTCCACAATTGCTTTAAAAGCATCTGGGTTGTTCATAGCTAAATCGGCTAATACTTTACGATTTAAACCAATTTCTTTTGCTGATAATTTACCCATTAACTGTGAGTAAGATATTCCATACTGACGGGCACCAGCGTTAATACGCTGAATCCATAAAGCTCTGAACTCTCTTTTCTTGGTTTTACGGTCACGGTAAGCGTACTGTAAACCTTTTTCAACTGTGTTTTTAGCAACGGTGTAAACCTTGCTGCGTGAACCCCAATAACCCTTGGCGAGGTTCATGATTCTTTTCCTGCGTCTTCTCGACGCTACTGCGTTAACTGAACGTGGCATGTTGTTGTTGTTTGGTAGCAGGTGTCCGGGTTAAGCCGGTACTTAATACACTGATACCTGGTTAAAAAATTTGTTAATTACTTACCTATGCAAAGCATACGTTTTACGTTACCCATGTCAGCATCAGAAACTAAACTGGTGTGAGTAAGGTTACGCTTACGTTTTGTAGACATCTTTGTTAAGATGTGGCTTTTGTAGGCGTTCTTCCTGGTGATTTTACCTGTTCCAGTAAGCGAAAAACGCTTTTTAGCACTGGAATTGGTTTTCATTTTTGGCATAACCGTGTGTGTATATTTATTTAATTATTTGCTTTTGTTAGTATCAGGAGTCATGTATCAAGTACCAATATTTTCAATTTGTCTTAATTCTTGGCTCTTGATTCTATAATCTATTTCTTCACTGCTTTTGGCGTAACAGTCAGAAACATACGTTTTCCTTCAAGCTTAGGCAACTGTTCTACCTTACCCACTTCTTCTAATGCCTGGGCAAAACGTAACAGTAATATTTCTCCCTGCTCTTTGTAAACAATGGCACGGCCTTTAAAGTGTACGTAAGCTCTCACCTTTTCACCGGCTTCCAAAAACTTTGTGGCATGTTTGAGTTTAAAATCAAAATCATGGTCATCGGTATTTGGTCCGAATCGTATTTCTTTAATAACCGTTTGCTTAGCGTTGCTTTTTATTTCCTTCAGCTTTTTCTTCTGCTCGTAAATAAACTTGTTGTAATCCGTTACTTTACAAACTGGGGGAACAGCGTTGGGAGATATCTCCACAAGGTCAAGTTCCTGCTGCTCTGCAATAGCAAGCGCATCTCTTAAAGAGTAAATGCCCTGCTCTACATTATCACCAACCAGGCGAACTTCTGTAGCCCTGATAAACTGATTGATATTATGCTCGGCTTCCTTTTTCTTAATCGGAAGTCTTGGTCCTCTGTTGAAGGGTTTGTTTAATGCCAAGTTATACTGTTATTTCTTTAATTATTTGTTGTTTAAAATCTTCGATACTCATACTTCCCAAATCGCCCTGGCCGTGTTTTCTAACAGAAACAACGCCTTCTGCTGCTTCTTTTTCTCCAACAATCAGCATATAAGGAATTTTTTTCACTTCTGCGTCACGTATCTTTCGGCCTATTTTCTCATCCCGAAAATCTATAAGCCCGCAAATATCTGAATCTTTTAACGATTCTGAAAGTTTTTTTGCATAATCTTCATACTTTTCCGAGATAGGAAGGATAATAAATTGTTCTGGCGATAACCATAGTGGAAAATTGCCTGCACAATGCTCAATAAGTACCGCTACAAACCTCTCCAGCGAACCAAATGGCGCCCTATGGATCATCACCGGCCTGTGTTTTTGATTATCGCTACCGGTATACTCCAGTTCAAAGCGTTCTGGCAGGTTATAATCTACCTGGATGGTTCCTAATTGCCATTTTCGGCCAAGGGCATCTTTCACCATAAAGTCCAGTTTAGGGCCGTAAAATGCCGCTTCACCGGTTTCTACCACTGTTGGCAAACCTTTTTCGGCAGCAGCTTCCATAATAGCAGACTCTGCAAGTGCCCAATTTTCATCAGAACCAATGTATTTGGTTTTATTGTTGGGGTCGCGAAGCGATACCTGTGCAATAAAATTCTCAAAACCCAGCGCACCGAAAACGTAAAGAACCAGATCGATTACTTTTTTAAATTCGTCTTTTACCTGATCGGGGCGGCAAAATAAATGCGCGTCGTCCTGAGTAAATCCTCGCACACGAGTTAATCCATGCAACTCGCCACTCTGCTCGTAACGGTATACAGTACCAAATTCAGCATAACGCACGGGTAGATCCTTGTACGAGCGTGGTTTAGTTTTGTATATTTCGCAGTGATGCGGGCAGTTCATCGGTTTTAAAAAGAACTCCTCTCCTTCCTGCGGTGTTTTTATAGGCTGAAATGAATCAGCTCCATATTTTTCGTAATGCCCGGAAGTAACGTATAAATTTTTGTGGCCAATATGCGGAGTGATAACCTGCTCATAGCCTGCGCGAACCTGTGCCTTTTGTAGAAAATTAACTAAACGCTCGCGTAGCGCAGCTCCTTTTGGCAACCACAATGGTAATCCCATTCCCACCTTTTCTGAAAACGCAAACAGCTCCATTTCTTTACCTAACTTACGGTGATCGCGTTTCTTCGCTTCTTCCAGAAAGTGCAGGTATTCGGTAAGTTCACTGGCTTTAGGGAAGGTAACACCATAAATACGGGTTAATTGTTTACGGCTTTCATCACCGCGCCAATAAGCACCCGCTACACTCATTAACTTTACAGCTTTTACAAAACCTGTATTAGGTATATGAGGGCCGCGGCATAAATCGGTAAAGTTACCCTGTGAGTAAAAAGTGATGGCACCATCAGGCAGGTCTTTAATCAGATCAAGCTTGTACTCATCACCCTTTTCAGTAAAATATGCGGTGGCATCTGCCTTGCTAACAGGCTTGCGGATAAATTCTTCGCGTGTTTTAGCAAGTTCGAGCATCTTGTCTTCTATCTGCTTAAACTCATCCGATGAAAATTCACGGTCGCCAAAGTCTACATCATAATAAAAACCGGTTTCAATAGCAGGCCCTATGCCGAATTTAGTCCCGGGGAAAAGTGCTTCTAAGGCCTCGGCCATTAAATGTGCCGAAGAATGCCAGAAGGTTGCCTTGCCCTGGGTATCGTTCCAGGTCAATAATTTAACAGCAGAATCATGTTCAATAGGGCGACTTGCGTCCCAAACCTGGCCGTCAACCTCGGCTGCTAAAACGTTTCTTGCTAATCCTTCGGAGATTGATTGTGCAATCTGCATCGATGTAATCCCTTTGTCATACTGACGAACGGAACCATCAGGGAGTGTAATATTAATCATCTACAACTATGATTTATTGTTTATAAAATTGAATTGATATTCGGTCACCTACAAAGTGATCTTATTTGTTACCGGCAAATTTATAATTATTTATATGTATTCGCCGGATTATTATCAACCGATTGGCAATAGAGGATAATTTTGACGGTACTTATACCGTACAATCGCCACTAATCGGCGTAAAAGTGTAATGATTATCTGAAGAGACTTTTAAAGCAGGTAAGTTAATATTGACCGTAGATTAAACACAATACCAGATCTGGAATGTCATTTACCTCAAACTAAACGATAAGCGTTTACCTGATCTTGCGCTCGTAATTGTTACGAACATATTGGTTAATATAAGTAGTAAGTCCGATTCCTTTTTTGGCAAGCATTTTCATTTGCTGTATTGCCTGCGCACCTGTACTTTCTGCAGTGTAAAGATAAGTTGCACCGTCATTGAATCTTATAATAATACTATCGTCTCCGGCTTCGTAAGCAGTTATACCTGTGTCAGGTGTGTTATGTCTATAATTGTTCATGGTAGTATAAATTACAGAGCAAAACATTTGCCAGTTGGTAACGCTAACTTCAAAAAGTTCAATTATTAAGAAATGGTGGGCTACTTTTGCCAGGAAAAGCTAATGGTGTGTAATTAAATATTGCCCCAACCTTGCGCCAGCACGTCTGCAATGTGCATTGTCTTTATTTGAAGCGAGTTCTTATCGATGTACGACTGCAGGTGCATTAAACATGATGCATCAGTAGAGATAATGTAATCTGCGCCTGCAGCAAGCGCATTGTCTACTTTTTGCTGCGCCATTGCAGTAGAAATTGCATCAAATTTTACAGCAAAAGTACCTCCAAAACCGCAGCAGGTTTCATTGTCTTTCAATTCGACCATATCAAGGCCCAGTACTTTTGATAAAAGTTGCCTTGGCTCTTCTTTTATGCGGCATTCGCGCAAGCCGCTGCAGCTATCGTGATATACAGCTTTTCCATCCAGTTCTGCCCCAAAGTAATCAAACTGCATAATATTCACTAAAAAGTCCGAAAGTTCGTAAATATTGCTTTGTATATTACGGCACTTGTTATGTGCAGCGGTATTGGTAAACAGATCGTTATAATAATTTTTCACCATGCCTGTACACGATGCAGACGGGGTTACTATCACGCTGTTTTCTGAAAAATCATTTAGAAATTTACTGCCTACGGTCTTTGCTTCGTCCCAAAAGCCGGCATTAAATGCAGGTTGCCCACAGCAGGTTTGTTCCGGATTATATTGCACAGTGCACCCGGCCTTTTCAAGTACCTTAACAGTGTTAAAGGCAGTTTCGGGAAACAACTGGTCAACAAAACAAGGAATAAACAGCTCAATATTCATAACGTAGATTTGTCGCTAAAATCCGAATTTTTATTAAGTTTTTTTTCGTTAAAACGTAAAGAAAAAGATAAGAACCTAAAACGTAAGTTTAAAAACTTAGGTTTTAGAAAGAGTCGGTTTAACAATTATCTTACGGGGTTATCCAATACGAAGTGATAGAACGATTTCAGGATACCTTTTTCAGTTCTATCCAGTTTAAAACCCAATTTTTCCATCACGCTCACAGAAGCATCGTTGCCGATTTGCACCATCGATACAATCCGGTTTAAATTAATTTCATTAAAGCCAATATCAATTAAAGCATGTGCAGCCTCTGTTGCCAAACCCCTGCCCCAATAACCGGAAGACAGATATAAACCTAAGGCAGCCTCCCCTATAACAGGGTTTCCGGATTCATCCTGGTTTTGATAAATACCACAACGGCCTATGTATTTATTTTCAGCTTTTAAAACGGTGGCCCACATATTCAATTTACCATCAACCGGTTTCATAGCGTTCATAAACCTGCGCTCGGCATCGTCTCTTTTTCTTGGTGCACCGCCAACATAACGGCGAAGTAATTCGTCCATTTCCATGGCGCAGTAAGCTTCCTTATCTTCTATCAAATGGTTCCTGAACAGCAATCGTTCTGTTTCAAGTATTTTCAAGCGTGCAGTTTTTAATAAATAATTTTTAAATACTATTATGGTAAATTTATGAATTCAATCCTTTTAATACCTTAATATTGTATAAGCGATCCTTAGGTAATTACCTGCAAACCAATTTAACAAATTTATGAAGACTTTCTCTATCCTGCTGTTGTCGGGCTTGTTTTTCCTGAACAGCGTAAACGCGCAGCAAAGCGCTCCAGAAGTGAAAATCAGCAACGGTACCCTGCAAGGTACATTTAATTCAACAACCGGCATTAATAGCTTCAAGGGCATACCGTATGCAAAACCACCTGTTGGCAAATTGCGCTGGCGAGAGCCGCAACCAACAGACAACTGGACAGGCATGCTTAAGGCCGATCACTTTAGCCACCAGCCTATGCAGAAAAAAGTTTTTTCTGATATGGTATTTCGGGCAGATACCATGAGCGAGGACTGCCTTTATCTAAATGTTTGGATGCCGGCCAAGCACAGCAGTGAAAAGTTACCCGTGTTGGTCTATTTTTATGGCGGCGGGTTTGTAGGTGGCGACGGATCTGAATATCGTTATGATGGCGATAGCATGGCGCAAAAAGGTATAATTACTATTACTATCAGTTACAGGTTAGGTATATTAGGCTTTTTCTCTCATCCTGAGCTTACTGCCGAGTCGCCGAATCATGCTTCGGGCAACTACGGCCTGCTTGATCAAAATGCAGCTCTACAATGGGTGCAGGCAAATATTACAGCTTTTGGCGGCGACCCTAAACGCGTAACTATAGCAGGGGAATCAGCTGGTTCTATCGCTGTATCAGCGCAGATGGCATCGCCATTATCAAAAAATTTAATTGCAGGTGCTATCGGCGAAAGCGGGGCAATGATCAAACCTACTTTGCCGGCTATCTCACAAGCTGAAAATGAAAAGATAGGAACTGATTTTGCACAAAAGGTAAATGCCAAATCACTGGCCGACCTGCGTGCAATTCCCGCTGCCGAATTATTGGACGATGCATCTAAACAAGGGTACTATAAATTAGCGGCTACCATTGATGGTTACTTTTTACCGAAACCTATTGTTGACATATTTGAAGCAGGCGAACAAGCACATGTGCCTTTACTGGTAGGCTGGAACTCTGCCGAGATACCATACCAGGCCTTTACCGGTGGGGATATGCCGACCCCCGAAAATTATGCAACCAAGGTTAAACAGCAATTTGGAGATAACGCTACCGAAGTATTAAAGCTCTATCCGGGCAACACACAAGAAGAAGTGATACAATCTGCTACCGCACTTGCAAGCGACCGGTTTATAGCATACAGCACCTGGAAATGGTCGGACTTACAAGCAAAAACCGGAGGAAAGCCGGTTTATCGTTACATGTTTTCCTGCCCGCGCCCACCAGAAGTGCAGCCGGCGAACAAGCCTCAGGGAAATCTGCCGCCAGCAATGGTAGGTGCTTCGCATGCATCAGAAATAGAATTTGCTATGGGAAACCTGCAATACGATAAAGTATATGCATGGACTCCGGACGATTATAAAGTATCAAATACTATGGAAAACTATTTTGCAAACTTTATAAAGACCGGCGACCCTAACGGAAAAGGTCTACCAAAATGGGCTCCTGATGCAAGCTCAGGTAACGCAAAATATATCGATATAAACGTTAATACCCAGCTTAAACCAGATACCTTTCGCAGCAGATACCTGTTTTTAGATAAAATATATATGGCTAAATAAATAGTAAAATGATTCGAATATTAGAAGCTCTGTCGTGATAATGGCAGAGCTTTTATTTTATCTTGATGCCAAAGTATTATCGGTTTTTTTAGGAAGAAAAGATTGTAAATGATCATACAATACAATATCTAACCCGTAAACATCCTTACGGTATTGTAGTTGTCCTTCTTCATCTGCCCAGCAAGTTATATATGTAATATAAACCGGAACTTTTTTAGGTAGCCTTATATTGGTGGGGTCCGTATTATCCCCTCCCATATCCGTTACGATGGTATTGTATTTATCTCCTTGCCCAAAAAGATTGAGCGCTAATCCTTGCGGGTCGCCTAACCGTACACAGCCATGGCTAACGGCACGCATCGTTTTATAAAAAGCGCTTTTTGCGGGCGTATCGTGAAGATATACACTGCTTTTATTATTAAACAAGAACTTTATTTTACCTAAAGAATTATCCTCACCCGGGTTTTGTTTAAAGTCATAATCCGAGTTTTCCTTTGTAACGGTGCTCCAATCAATGTCTTCCGGGTCATCAATCTTACGGCCATCTTTATAAACATCTATACTTTTATTAGACAGGTAAAAGCGATCCTTTGCAGCTTCTACTATAATTTCTTTATTGGCAATACTACGGGGTATATTCCAAACAGGATTCACCTCAACGCTATGAATGAGACTATTTAAAAGCGGCGTTTCATGCTCGTTGGGTTTATCTATTTTACAGGTGTCGTTATAAGAAGCAAGTGTGTTTTCATATCTCATATTACGGCCCTGCCCTACGCAAACCTTCATATGTAAAACAGATTTGTTGCTGTCAATTACATTCAGGGTAAAATCAGGAATATTTACAATTACATATTTCGGCTCAAATGGCTTATTGCGCCACCTTAGCCTCTCCAGGTTAACAAGTAACAACCTTTTGGTTTCCTCATCATTACGAGAGTTTTTCAACGCTTTTTGCAGCGCAATATATTGCGGGTCTTTAGGTTGTACACTATCAAGGTAAACCCGCATATCACTTATATGAAATACGCGTTGCATGCTGGTATTATCGGGCCTTTTGGTGGCAATAAAGTAGCGTTGATAAATATATTTTGGATTAATGACACCGTATTGCAAAGCATTAGAATAATTAATGAGGTCGTTTGCGGCCGTTAATTCAAGCAATGCCATCTGGCGGTATGCTTCTTCCGGCGTTTTTATGCCATCCTTTTCTCTAAATTTATCTGCAAGCGCTTTTAACTCTTCCGGTTTAAACATTTGTGCATCCAGACCATGCTCATCAGCGTGCGAAAAATAGTCGGCAGCCGCGTCCAGGTCGCCGTTAAATACATGGTTTAATAAAAATACCGGCTCAAAATGGTTTTGCTTATAAAAATCAAGAATTGCCCCCGGGTGCTGAAGCTGAGATTTGTTTTGATTGTAAGCATCGTTTAACGCACTTTTAAACCCTTCGGGAGTTATATCCTGGAAAACTTTATTGTGCGTTTTTTTGAAAAGTATATTTGCCAGTTCGGGGCGCTTTTTTTTACAACCGTTAAGCGTAAATAACAAAAGCGGTAAAATTAGTACTAAAAAGTGAACGGTAATTTTTTTTACCGTGGTTCGGTCAATCATAGTTAAATCGCATCTAAGATAAATATTATTTATAAAGCGCTAAATCAGCGGGCAGTTAAATTTTTGTTATAATTTTGGACTGCAACATGCTGGGTTAACCCGGTACTTATATCAATGAAGCCAATAATATGCCAATGAAAACCAGTTTCGTTATTTTGCTCATATTGTTAATGAATTTATCGGTTGATGCGCAAAATCTTGCTCCTGTAAATCCTGCTGCTACCAAAAGCACACAAAAAGTACTCGCTTATATTTACGAAATAAAAGGAAAACAAATTTTATCGGGTCAGCAGAATTTTAACAGTGATATGAATGTGTTTTCTGATAGCGCGCATAACATCACAGGAAAATATCCCGCAGTTTGGGGAAGTGATTTTATTAATTGGGGCGATAAGGATCTGGGGCCACAGATAGTTGCCGAGGCTACTAAAAAATGGCGTGAAGGTTACCTGGTATCCTTAATGTGGCACGAAGGAAAGCCAACCGACCAACCGCCTTATGAGTTCACGAAAAACGTTTTGGCTAAAATGACAGATGCCGAATGGAACGAACTGATTACGCCCGGCAGCGAGTTAAATAAAAAGTGGCTTGCCCAGGTAGATGTTGTTGCAGGTTACCTGAAACAGCTACGCGATTCGGGCGTGACAGTGTTATGGCGGCCATATCATGAAATGAATGGCGTTTGGTTCTGGTGGGGAAATCGTAAAGGTGAAAATGGCATCAGTAAACTCTGGAAAATGATGTATGATCGTTTTACAAATTATCATCATTTAAATAACCTGCTTTGGGTTTGGGGCGCTAACGGTTTAAGGGACATTCCGTTTGACGAGGCTTATGATTATAAAGACTATTATCCGGGGCCCAAATACGTAGATATTTTAGGTGCTGATGTTTACCACTTTGATTATGAACAAAAGGATTATGAAGCTTTGCTTAAGCTTGCAAATGGTAAGCCCATCGCTTTAACGGAAACCGGAGAACTGCCAAAGCCCGAAATATTAAAGGCACAACCGGAGTGGACCTGGTTTATGGTATGGACAAGCTGGTTATGGACAGACAATACCCATGATCGTGTAAAGCAGATCTACAACCTGCCTCAAACGCTCAGTCACGAAGATATTAAGGATAAACTTAAATAACACAATGGCTGATAAACCGGAAGTTTGGTTACGAGGGCCATTGAAAGATATGCCTGCCCTTCTGCAACCGGTAGTGCATGCTTTGCTGCAAGCCAGGGAAGAGATTAACCAAATGATGGCGAATTTTCCTGATGAATTGCTTTGGGAAAATTTAGCCGGTTTGGCATCACCCGGTTTTCACCTGCAACATCTTACAGGCGTACTCGACAGGTTGTTTACTTACGCCCGCGCGAGTCAGTTAATTAGTGAACAATTAGAATACTTAAGTAAAGAAGGTAAACCGGATCTTTATACTACCACAAAATATTTAACCGAAACATTTAATAATCAAGTAGATAAATCGCTATACCAGCTAAGCCAAACAGACCCTAAAATGTTAACAGACTCAAGAGGTGTTGGCCGGTCTCAAATACCCTCAACCGTTATAGGCCTGTATGTGCATTCTGCTGAACACACCATGAGGCATGTGGGGCAATTATTAGTTACGGTAAGGATCTTGATGGAAAAACCGGGTAAGTAAAAAACGGCTGCCTCTTTTCAGAAACAGCCGTTTTTTGTTTATTGGAAAAAACTATTGCTTGGCAGGAGCAGCTGCTGGTGCAGCACCACCATTAAGCGCATCAATTTGTTTTTTCAAATCAGCAGCCTTAGCAGTATTCTCAGCGGCATGTGCCGGGTCGGTTTTACCTCTGTAATAGTTTCTTAAGTTATTTAAGGCATCAACAGATTTTGGGTTAAGATCAACCGCTTTTTGAAGATAAGGCCTTGCAAGGTCAAACTGAGCATTTGCTTTTGTAAGCAACGCCTGGTATTCTTTCTCTTTACTTGCAGGTAAAACCCTTGCGCTGTTATACACAATAATACCTGGCATCATGGTTGTATAACCGAGGCTTAAGGTTGCATCAAAATAATTCGGGTCAATTTCTGTTGCCTGCTTGTAATAACCTGACGCTTTTGTATAGTTATCATTTGCGGTTTGTATTAAAGTCTTTTTAGCCGCCTCATCTTTAGTTTTGCTTGCATTAGCGTTAGCAACATCGGCAATTTGCATGTAAGCTAAACCTGCAAAATAATAAAGCTCTTTGTTCTTCGGATCGTTCTTAATAGCGTCATCAAGTTTACCGATTATGGTTTCAGTTTTGCCGGTTTGTAAGCCAATAGCTATTTCCTGTCTTCTTAAGCCAGAATTTCGTGGATATTTAACCAAAGCCTCATCAATCACCTTAATTGCGCCCGCAGTGTCCTTATTCGCCAGATATATATTTGGAAGGTCACTGTAAATACGATCTTTCTGGCCATAATTATTTACCGCAAGAAGACTATTATACTGCTTAATGGCACCAGAGTAATTTTTAGCATTTACAGCAGAAATAGCAGCATTGAACATGATCAGCGTGTCATTAGGATAATAATCATTTGCCGTGTTGAAAGCTTTGTAAGCATCATCATACTTTTTATTTTGATAAGCTGCAACGCCTTGCTGCATCATGGTGTTGGCTAATAAAAGAGCAGCCTTATCGGTAATCTTTTCATTTTCCTTTTTTGTATCCATTGTTTTTGCTTTAGCAAGCGCTTCTGAGGCGGTATTAAACTCGGCAGTAACGTTTGCAGGTACAGAATCCTGGCCGGCAATGGAAGCATATATCACAGCTTTTAAAGCGAAGGTTAACGGTAAAGCTGATGTTTTTTCGTTGGTCGATGCTTTATCGATAGATGTTTTTGCAGTAAACAAGCTTGTTTTGGCTTTAGCTGCTAACATTGGCACTTTAGAATTACCTGTAACTTCAAAATTATTATATTCGTTTTGAGCGGTAGTTAATTCGCTTTTTTGAGCAAATGCTGTAACGGAACTTAATCCTAACAGACTTATCATCAAAAATTTGATTTTCATAGTTGTAGTTTATTGATTATTTAATTGTTGTAGTTTATCATTAATTCGGTTCAGCTGGTTTTGATTACCTGTTTGTGCGTAGGCCATTTGCAAGGCATGCAAGCAGTTAGCATCGTTAGGCGACATTTCATTGGCCTTTTCAAGCCACTGTATAGCGTGTTCGGTATTTTGCGTTTTGTTTTTTGCATCTATAGCACTTAGCTTAAAATACAAGATACCAAGATTCAATACCGGGTCATAAGCAACGCCGTTCAATTCTATTGATCTAAGATATAAAGATTCCGCTTTATCGTACTGATTTAAACGGTCATAGCAATTTGCAGATACAAATGCTATGTCGGCACTATTGTTATTTATTTCAAGCAATCTGGGTATAAGTGTTGCCAATGAGCGGTAGTCTTTACGGTTATTGTAAATATTTGCCTCATCCAATAATAAAGATTTATCGTTAGGTAAAAGCTTTTCGCCCTTTTTTAAAATATCGAGTGCGGTTACGGTATCCCCTACTAATTTATAAATGCTTGATGCCGCCTCTACATACTCACTTTTAGTAGTATCGTTTATCAGGATAGAATAATTTTTAGCAGCAGCCTGCAGGTTCCCAAGGCGCGCGTTTGAATATGCTATATAGGCTTTAAGTGGTTTAAACGATGGCGTATACTTTTCTGCAGCTTGAAATGAACTTAATGCATTAATGTAATCTGTAGTACCAACATATACAAAGGCTTTACGAATATAAACGTTTGTAATACAGGCCCTTATATAATCCATCTCAACCTGGTAACGAAAGTTCCTTTTGTTGGCTATCAGTTTGTCAGTCCAGGCAACAGTTTGTGCAAAAAAGCTATCAGGTTGTTTTAGCTTATTCAGCGAATCGATATAAAGAATGGTAGCGTTAACTACTGCACGGTAAACGCTCTTCTCAACGTTAAGCGTATCTGCATGCGTTGTAAACAAACTATCTACAGACTTTTTGGCGTTAGCCAAAAACTTCGTGTCCTTTTTCTGACGGTAAAATGCCAGATTATTTACCACATTTTTCAGCATTTCGGTTTGGCAAAATGCTGCTTGTGATAATAACACCAGTACAAAAAACGATATCGCTATTTTAGGGATTCGCATGTTTAATTATTCATTTGTTTCGTCAGGTTCTGTACCCGGCAGATCAGAATCATTATCCTCGCTATCATCATCTTCGTCAATCAGCGGTTCCAGGCTAATGTTTTCATCCGTTACTTCGGGCGCATTTTCTGTAGAATGTTCAAGTTCAATATTCGAAATTGCTTCTGCTATTTCTTTTTCTTCTTCCTCATCACGCTCTACCTGGGCAACTGAAGCTATCTCATCGCCATCCTTAAGGGTTATCAGCCTCACACCTTGTGTTGCACGGCCCATTGTTCTCAAATCGCTTACGCCAATTCTTATGATAATGCCAGATTTATTGATGATCATTAAATCTTCACTATCAGTAACACCTTTTATGGCAACAAGTTTTCCTGTTTTATCAGTAATATTTAAGGTTTTTACACCTTTACCGCCACGGTTGGTTACACGGTAATCCTCAATATCGGTACGTTTTCCGTATCCCTTTTCAGATACTACCAATACGGTTGTTTCAGGATTATCGATACTGATCAAACCTACAACTTCATCGTTTCCGTCTTCAAGCGTGATACCACGTACCCCGGTAGCAGTACGACCCATTGGCCTTACGGTAGATTCATTGAAACGGATAGCACGACCAGATTTAAGCGCCATAACAATTTCGCTGTTACCGGTAGTAAGTGTCGCTTCCAATAACGAATCGCCCTCGTTAATGTTGATGGCATTGATACCGTTAGCACGCGGACGTGAATAAGCCTCAAGCGAAGTTTTCTTGATGGTACCTTTGCGGGTACACATAATGATAAAGTTATTTTGAAGGTATTCAGTATCCTTTAAGCTGGTTAACTTTATGTAAGCTTTGATCTTTTCTTCTTTAGGGATATTGATAATGTTCTGGATAGCACGGCCCTTTGAAGTACGAGTTCCTTCCGGAATTTCAAATACCCTTAACCAGAAACACTGCCCTGCTTCTGTAAAGAAAAGCATATAATTATGGTTAGATGCTATCAGCAGGTGTTCAATAAAATCAGCATCACGGCTATTGCTGCCTATTGATCCTTTACCACCACGGCCCTGCCTGCGGTACTCGGTAAGCGGCGTACGTTTAATATATCCTTCGCGCGATATGGTAATAACCACATCCTCATCCTCAATAAAGTCTTCGGTCTGCATTTCTGCCGATGAATGAACCATCTCGGTTTTACGGTCGTCGCCGTATTTCTCTCTGATCTCAGTCAATTCATCTTTAATGATGTTCATCCGCAGGCCTTCGTCTGCTAATACAGATTTAAGGTAATCTATCTGCTTCATCAAGGCATCGTACTCATCTTTTATCTTATCACGTTCAAGTCCTGTTAAACGCCTTAAGGTCATATCAAGGATGGCACGTGCCTGTACGTCGCTTAATCCAAATTGCGACATTAAGCCTTCTCTCGCATCCTCCGGCGTGTTAGAGGCCCTGATCAACCTGATTACTTCATCAAGGTGATCAAGCGCTATCAGCAAACCTTCTAATATGTGCGCACGTTTTTCGGCTTCGGCTAATTCAAACTTTGTACGCCTGATAACCACCTCATGCCTGTGTTCCACAAAGTTGTGGATCAAGTCTTTAAGGTTAAGCAACATTGGCCTACCCTTTACCAGTGCAATATTGTTAATACTGAACGAGGTTTGTAAAGCGGTGTACTTATACAGGTTATTTAATACAATGGCTGCATTGGCATCACGTTTTATTTCATAAACTACGCGGATACCCAAACGGTTAGATTCGTCTCTGATAGCAGAGATTCCTTCAAGTTTCTTTTCGTTAACCAGTTCGGCAGTACGCTCAATCATCAGCGACTTGTTTACCTGGTATGGCACCTCTGAAACAATGATACGCTCACGGTCGTTATTATAAGTTTCTATTTCGGCACGTGCGCGGATAATGATCCTGCCTCGGCCTGTTTCAAATGCCTGGCGGGCACCCTCATAACCATAAATAATTGCCCCGGTAGGAAAATCAGGGCCTTTTATGTGGGTCATTAACTCTGCGATCTCAATATCCCGGTTATCTATCAGCGCCAAAGTAGCGTTAACAACCTCGGTAAGGTTATGCGGCGCCATATTGGTTGCCATACCTACTGCAATACCCGATGCTCCGTTTACAAGTAAGTTTGGAAACTTAGATGGAAGTACCGTAGGCTCTTGCAGTGAGTCATCGAAGTTTAATTGGTAATCAATGGTGTCTTTGTTTATATCGGCCAACATTTCTTCGGCAATTTTCTGCAGCCTTGCCTCTGTATAACGCATTGCCGCAGGCTCGTCGCCGTCTATTGAGCCGTAATTACCTTGTCCTTCTACAAACGGATAGCGTAAGCTCCAGTCCTGCGCCATACGTACCATGGCGTCATAAACAGAAGTATCGCCATGCGGGTGATATTTACCCAGTACCTCGCCCACAATACGGGCCGATTTTTTATAAGGTTTGTTGTTATTAAGACCCAAATCAAGCATGCCGTATAAAACACGCCTGTGTACCGGTTTTAAACCGTCGCGCACGTCTGGAAGCGCTCTTGATACGATAACCGACATTGAATAGTCAATGTATGCCGACCGCATCTCCTCATCAATATTAATCGAAATTATTCTGTCTTCTGGTGGTGTACTTCCGTTTCCTGTTTCTTCGGCCATTTTTTTTCTTGTAGAATATTCTCCGTGTCCTGATGTTAAAAAAATGTTTCTTTAACGACCTGCGAAGTTATAAAAATTAATGATTTAAGCGCGAGATGTTGGTAACAATTACGGTTTTGAACATGGTTTTAGTTCAAGAAAATGTACCTATGCAAAGCTCAGGGAGTTCAAAAGGGTTGAACTTATTTATACATTGTCTTTACTTTTTTCCAATATTCTTCAACCTGCATTCCTGTTGGCAACGTGCCGGTTAATATCAAAGTATCATGCCTTATCTTATAAAGGTAGTGTATAGGAATATTTGTAATTTTTGATGGCTGGCTACAAAAGGTTTCAGTGTCTATGCATGTATCCCCTTTAAGTACATAGTTACCTGTTTCGTATTTTTCCGTTTTATACCCAGTTTCAATGGCGAATGCCTCATATTGGGCAACGCTGTATCTGCGCTGCAAAGTATATTCTTTAGTCGGCCCTTCCTTTTTTCCGTTGTAAATGCCGCCAACAAAATTCCAGGTCCCTTTTAACGTGGCTGGCTCGCTCCCGTTATATAAAAAAGTCAAAATAAAAATAAGGCAGTACTTTGTCATAAAACCCAGTCGATTCCTTTTTTAAGCAGGGATAATGTTTTCTCTTCTTCGCTGCCCGGTTGTGGCTGATGATTGTAGATCCATTTAGCCGTTGGCGGTAAACTCATTAAAATAGATTCTATGCGGCCGTTAGTCTCCAGGCCGAACCGGGTGCCGGCATCATATACCAGATTAAATTCTGTATATCTGCTGCGGCGCAGGTATTGCCATAATTGTTCATTTTCTGAAAAGGACTTATCCCTGTTGCGGCTTATCAATTCGGTGTATGTTGGTATAAAGGAACGGCCAAGTGCTTTTGAAAACTCAAAAATGTCCTCCCAGGTAAGATCATCATAAGCGGTTAAACGGTCATAAAAAATACCGCCTATACCACGGGTTTCACCCCGGTGTTTTATAAAAAAATAATCATCGGCCCATAATTTAAAGCGATGATAAAAATCATGATGATATTTATCGCAAACGGCTTTTACCTGTGAATGAAAATACCGGGCGTCATCTTCAAAAATATAATGTGGTGTAAGGTCTATTCCCCCGCCAAACCAACGCATGGGCGAATTACCGGCACCTAATGATGATGGCATTTCAAAGTAACGGATATTCATGTGGATGATTGGCACCATTGGATGGTTAGGATGCATAACGATGGAAACACCGGTAGCAAAAAAATCATCCTGTTCTACCTTTAGCGCCTTTTTCATAGTATCGGGCAACTGGCCATGAACAGCAGAAAAATTTACGCCACCTTTTTCAATGATATTACCGTTCTGAATGATTCGCGTACGGCCTCCTCCTCCACCATCACGCTCCCATACTTCTTCTTCAAAATGCGCGCTGCCATCCACTGATTCCAGCGCAGCGCATATTTCGTCCTGTATCAGTTTATAATCTGCAGAAATTTGCTCCTTGCTTATCATAATGGCAAATGTACTGCATTCTGCCAAATTGCGCTCTTTAAGTTGTACAACATTAATTGTGCTAAGAAAATGCTAACTTACTTCTATGTAATCCAGGTCCTTACTAAAGGTTTCCTGTAGCTGGCTTAAAGCAATTAGTGCAATAACCGTTAAAATAGCCATCATAATGTAACCGCTTTTTATCATGCCATAGCTGGAAACCAAAGCGGTAAAAGCAATATTAATGGGTATTAAAGCACCGCGCACAAAGTTAGGGACTGTAGTTGCCACAGTAGAGCGGATATTTGTACCAAACTGCTCTGCCGCTATGGTTACAAAGGTTGTCCAATAACCTACCGTGCAACCCATAAAGAAGCAGAGCCATACAAAATGAGAAGCCGTTAACCCTGTAGAATTTAGATACACACTTGCACTTACAGCCGAGAGCAGTAAAAAAATCAGCATTGTTAATTTTCTTGACTTTGTGATTTGTGATAAAAAGCCTGCAAATAAGCCGCCTACCGCAATGCCAATGTATGTGTACAAAATACCTTCACCTGCATTAAGTGGGTCTTTAGCTCCAAGTGCTTTCCCAAACTCGGGCGAAAGCGTTACCAGAACACCTACTACATACCAGAGCGGTGCTCCGATTAAAATACAGCACAAATACTTTTTAAGCCTGCCCCAACTACTAAACAGCATAAAGAAATTTCCTTTTGATACTTCTTTTTGCTCTATATTTTTAAACATGCCCGATTCAAAGGTACCAAGCCGCATCAACAGCAAAAGCACACCTAAAATGCCGCCTACCTGGTAAGCCGTTTTCCATCCATGTTTTGCTACCATAACAGCAGCGGCAGCACCAAATAAGCCTACAACCGCTACGATCATGGTTCCGTAACCTCGTCTTTCTTTACTCAATGTTTCTGTTACAAGGGTAATTCCTGCACCAAGTTCGCCTGCAAGGCCAATGCCTGCTATAAGCCTTACGGCTGCATACATATTTACATCATGCACATAAGCATTGGCGAAATTTGCTATGGAGTAAAGTAATATGGAACCAAATAGAACCTTTATTCGTCCTAACTTATCGCCAACCACACCCCACAATATACCGCCAAGTAACAGACCTAACATTTGCAGGTTAATGATGAATACTCCACGGGACAATACATCTTCTGCGGGAACGCCTATTGCCAGCAAACTTGATTTACGGACAATTGAGAATACTAAAAGATCATAGATATCTACAAAATAGCCTAAAGAAGCAACCAGTACAAGAAAAATTACATTGCGTTGGGATCTGGCGGTTACACCGTCTGTCATAGTTAAAATAATTGGTTAGGCTAATGTAAAGGATTTAGAAAAAAATGGAAAATTTCAAACAAAAAAACCTCTGCAAAACAGAGGTTTCTTATATATCATATTAATAAATTGATTAAACTTTTTTCACATTTACTGCCTGCGGGCCTTTTCTGCCGTCTTCAATTTCGTAAGTAACACTATCATTATCTTTTATAGCGTTTACACCGCCCTGTACGTCTTTAAAGTGAACAAAAAGATCTTTACCATCGTCAGTAATGATAAACCCATACCCTTTTTGTGTGTTGAACCATTTTACTTTACCTGTCTTCATAAATATTATAATTGTTGCATTAAAAAATTCGTTACAGTTTTAAAACTATCTCCAAACTGAATAATATAGCAATTATAATCAGATAGATATAGAAAACTAACTAATCAAATATATAAAATTTTAACAACCAAATAAAATTATTTATTTGGTTGCGGAGTTAGGCGTAAATAAGGTTTAACTTGTGTATAACCTTTTGGAAATTTCGCCGGAATGTCTTCTGTTTTAATAGCTGGGACTACAACAACATCCTCACCATCTTTCCAGTCGGCTGGTGTGGCTACGCTGTAATTAGCTGTTAGCTGCAGCGAATCAATCACACGTAATATCTCCTGAAAATTTCGGCCGGTAGATGCAGGGTAAGTAATGATCAGCTTTATAGATTTATCGGGTGCTATCACAAACAACGAACGTACGGTAGCAGTTAACGAAGCATTTGGATGTATCATGTCATAGGCTTCGGCAATCTCTCGGTTTTCATCACCGATGATCGGGAAATTAACTTCAACGTTTTGCGTTTCGTTGATGTCTTTTATCCATCCCTTGTGCGATTCTACATTATCAACACTCAGTGCTATCACTTTTACATTGCGTTTTTCAAACTCATCCTTTAATGAAGCCGTTTTGCCTAATTCTGTTGTACAAACAGGCGTATAATCTGCCGGGTGCGAAAACAAAACACCCCAGCTATCGCCCAGGTATTCGTAAAAATCAATTTCTCCTTCAGAGGTCTTTGCCTTAAAGTTTGGAGCTTTATCTCCCAGTCTTAAACTCATGATATTAAATTTTAGATGTATAAATATGTACTAAGTTATACCGATTGTTTTATAAATCAATGGCGTTAGCAAAATTACTACAATTTATATAGACATTGTATATAAAAAATTACTTCAACATTATATACAGTTGTTTGTTGCGATTGTTGACTTCATTTATAAAGCTGATACATGAAAAGACACACCTATGATACCGGGATAATCGGCAACTGCGCCTACCTTGCCCATATCAACAAAAACACCAACATCGACTGGTTATGCTGGCCCCGGTTTGACAGTACTTTTATTTTTGGAGGTATGCTGGACGAAAAAAAGGGTGGTAAATTTTCTATCCTGCCAACCGGCAACTACGAATCTTATCAATACTATCTTGAAAACACCAATGTATTGATTACCGAGATAACAACAGAAGGCGGATATAAATACCGTGTAACTGACTTTGCACCTCGCTTTTCTGAACATCAGCGATATTATAAACCGCTGATGCTGATACGTAAGGTAGAACCACTTGAAGGATCACCACAAATAATTGTAAGATGTGAGCCGGTATCTGATTATGGCGACACCAAACTTCGCGTTAATCGTGGAAGCAATCATATTCAATTTTTAGGTGGCGATGAGAATATGCGTTTAACTACCAATATACCCATAAGTTACGTATTTGACGAGCAGCCATTTGTACTGAACGAAAGTAAGTACCTAGTACTAACCTATGGCGAACCGTTAGAAGCCCCACTGATAAGCACTGCAGAACGCTTTTTGCGCGAAACCAGCCAGTATTGGCGTACATGGATTAAGCACTCGTCCATTGCCACTTATTATCAACCTTTTGTGATCAGATCTGCCTTAGCCTTAAAAATTCATCAGTATGAGGATACAGGTGCAATCATTGCAGCAAGCACCACCAGCTTGCCAGAATCGCCAGGCAGTGGCCGAAACTGGGATTACAGGTATTGCTGGCTGAGGGATACTTACTATGTGATAACTGCACTTAACCACATAGGACATTTTGAGGAAATGGAAAAGTACTTCGGTTACGTTACCGATATTTCTTTTAATGAGGACACACGTTACCAGCCGTTATATGGCATAACAGGCCGCAAAACCCTTACAGAGGAAATTCTGACCGATTTAGAGGGCTATATGGGCAATAAGCCCGTGCGGATTGGCAACCAGGCTTATGAACATATACAAAACGATATTTACGGCCAGGTGCTGATCTCTATGTTACCACTCTATACTGATCACCGCTTTGTTTTTTCTGAACGGAAGGATTCTGTACGATGGATAGGATTTTTGCTTGACAAGATTGAAAAAACCATTGACGAGAAAGATGCCGGTATCTGGGAATTTAGAAATATGGAAAATATTCATTGTTACAGTAATTTATTTCAGTGGGCCGGTGCTTCGGCTGCCGAAAAGATGGCGCGAACTATCGATAATAACGACCTCGTTGAAAGGGCGATTGGCTTAAAGAACCGTGCAGCAGCGCATATTGAGAGCTGCTACGATCCAGTGAGAAAGGTTTACACTAACTCTGCCGGCAGCCCTAACCTGGATGCAAGCACGCTTCAGCTGATTATGATGAACTACCTCGACCCGGCATCAGATAAAGCAAAAGATCATTTAATTGCACTTGAGAAAGAGCTAAAAACGCCTAACGGTTTGTTTTACCGGTACTTATATAAAGATGATTTTGGAAAGCCACAAACCACTTTCCTGATATGTGCTTTTTGGTATGTAGAAGCACTGGCAAGTGTGGGGCGTTTAGATGATGCCGAAAAAGAATTTGCAAGCCTATTGCAGTACTCCAATCATTTAATGCTGTTTAGTGAAGATGTAGATGAAAATGACGGCAGCCAATGGGGTAACTTTCCGCAGGCCTATAGCCATGTAGGCTTAATGAACGCTGCCTATCGTATAGCAATGAAACTGGACAGGCCGATCTTTTTATAGATTTTGAATTAAGCAAAAGCAGAAAGCCGGTTCTGAATCAAAGCTTTCTGCGTTTTATTTAAAGTACCGGAATTTTCTCTACAAAACTCGAAAGCAGTTTACGAACTTCCGCAGGATTGCGTAAAAAGAATTTAGCTGCAGATAGGCTACTGCCTACTTTTATGGTGATGGCACTTTCTGGCAGTGCCTTAAAAATATCTTCGTCGGTATAGTCATCGCCAATGGCCATTATAAAATCATATTCTTTATCGCCAATTGCCATCATTGCGCCTTTGCCTTTATTAATTTCTATATTCTTCACCTCAAGCACTTTATCGCCAGGTAAAAGCTGCAAGCCTTTGTCTGCCGCAAGGTATTTTAGGTTATTCATTAATTCACTTGCTCTAAGCTCACCTAAACCCTTTTGTGCGTTGCGGTAATGCCACACCAAAGAATATGTTTTTTCTTCAATAAAAGTTCCCGGCGTCCTGTCTACATAGGTTTCCAACACCGGGGATATTTCACTTTTCCAACTGTCTGAAAGACCTGGTATTTTACTCCACGACTTATCTTTAGGCTTAAACCACGAGCCGTGTTCTGCAACCAGGTACATATTTGTTTCACCAAACCATTCGCCAAGGTTCTCGTGTTTACGGCCGCTTATTAGCACAAGCTCGTTTGCCGGGTCTTCAATTAGCCTTTCAAATAAATTAAACAACTCTTTATCCGGATAAGCCTGCAGCATGTTTGCTTTAAAATCCACAAGCGTGCCATCATAATCCAAAAAGATAATGCGCTTTTTAGTTTTCAAATAGCGGTTAATGATAGATTGCTGCGTAGTTGAGCCTACATGCCTTGTTTGCATAGATCGCTGCATCTGGTTAACCTCTTTCAGGCGCTCCATAAATATTTTAACCCAATGCAGTATGTTAAATTTGGAAACCAGCTGCCTCATCTGCTGCATCCTGATCTTTTTTTCCCCGTCAGACATGTTAAGCGCTTTGATGATAGCCTCGCATACTTCTTTAGTGTTATTAGGATTAACAATAATGGCATCTATCAATTCTTTAGATGCGCCGGCCATTTCACTTAATATTAAAACGCCATCGTTATTAATGCGGCTTGCAACATATTCTTTACTAACTAGGTTCATGCCATCGCGTAACGGTGTTACCAGGCAAACATCCGCCGAATAGTAAAGAGCAGACAATGTTTCTATCGGAAATGAACGGTAATAGTAATGAACAGGCGTCCAATCCATTTTACGGTAATTGGCATTTATGTTACCAACACGTTTGTCTATCTCATCGCGCAGATGTGCATATTGAGGCACATTATCACGTGATGGCACCACAATCATATACAAGGTTACCTTTTCGCAATATTCAGGATATTGTTGTAATAATTGTTCAAATGCCTGCAAACGCTGTAAAATCCCCTTGCTGTAATCCAGCCGGTCTATAGATAAAATTATCTTCGAATCTTTAAAAGTTTCCTTAACAAGATTAATCTGCTCTTTTACTTCCTTTCTTTGCGGCAGCGAAGCGTATTTTTTTTCATCAATACCCATTGCAAATGCCTCAATCACTATTGATCTTTCGCCATAGGTGATGATGTTAGAGGACGTGTTTACAGGTAAAATGCGACTTGTGGCACCAAGAAAATGACGGACATCATCAAATGTATGGAACCCTATCAGGTCTGCTCCCAGCATGCCTTCCAGCAACTCGTATCGCCAGGGAATAAGCCGGAATAATTCATGCGATGGAAAAGGAATGTGTAAAAAAAAGCCAATGGAAACATCAGGGAGTTCTTCGCGGATCAGCTGCGGTAGTAAAAGCAGTTGATAATCATGTATCCAGATAGTATCCCCGGGTTCTGCAACAGCAAGAACCGCATCGCGGAATTTCTTGTTTACAATATTATAGTAATCCCAGTTAGACTCTTTATAAACCGCGTAAGTAGATGTATAATAGTGAAATATGGGCCATAAAACGTCATTTGAAAACCCCTCATAATATTGATTGATCTCTTCCTGATCCAAAAACACCGGCATCAGGCTTTGATCAGCTAGTTGTTCAGTTATATTCTGGCGACCATCCTCGTCGATGACTTCTATTCCCGGCCAACCTATCCACTTGTTATTTCCATGCTTATAAACAGAACCCAAACCGGTTGCTAAACCGCCTTCGCTTGTAGAAAGCGTATATTCATCTCCATTTTTCGAAATCTTAACCGGCAGCCTGTTTGAGACAATTATTGTTTTTGACATAAAAAATTAAACCTTTCATAATAGAAAGGTTTTAACACGCCAAGTTGTTTTAATTTTAATAGCTTCAATACACTAACACACCTTTGTAAAACAAAAAAGGCCACCCGCCTTTAAAGCGAATGGCCTTTATATCAAATAAAAAGGAGCTTATTTTACTTGTTTAAAGAATTCTACAGCACCAGATTCGGTAACTCTAACCAATACTTCGTGTGCATCGTTTTTCAAATCAACAAAATAAGTAGTTGATTCAATTTCGCTATTGTAGTTCTGGTTAGCCTGGTAAACTATAACGTCGCCAGCGTTGTAACCTTTGTACTGCTCAGCAATGATTCTTTGTGACCTTGCAGGTATAGCTTTGTAGCTAACAGTTTGAGTTACACCTAAAAAGTCGCCTGCTAAGTTGTAGAAAGCAGTTCTTTTAGCACCATCCATAATGAAGTCTACTTTTTGAGTGTTTTTAGTAACAGTCCAGCTTGCATTAGAAGCAGTTGCGAAATCTGCATTGAAAGCTTGTTGAACACCGTAAGAAACTGTTGTTGCAGCTTCAACTTTTTTACCACCATCTGCAGCAAAAACGTTTACACTTAATAGAGCAGCTGTTGCGATTGTTAAAAATATCTTTTTCATTTTCTTTTCAATTTTAAATCCGCAACAAAAATAACTCTCAATTGCAAATAATTAAAATAAAATTGAATTTTTATGAATATTTAATAAAATAGATGATTTAACGGTGCCAAATTTAAATTTTGGTAACTTACTTAGTGTATTTTTTACAATATCTTTAGTTTGCTTTTATAAAAAAAGCTGCTACAAATAACTTGTAACAGCTTTTTTACTATTTATATCAATAAAAATCTATTTAAATCGGCTTGAAATTGACGGCTATCTTATTGTGATAATTACACTTTTGCTAAAACGAAACTCATTGCACACAATGTAACTTCCTGGCAACAGCTAACCTACAACAAACAATTCGCATTATCCATTGTCTGCAAAGCCAGGGTAAAGCGTCATACCGCCGTCCATAAATATGGTTGTTCCGGTAATATAATCTGCTTCATCTGTAGCGAGCCAAGTAGCAAGCTTACCAATATCTTCGGGCTCACCTATCCTATTGTAAGGGATCAATGTTAAAAGTTTATCGAGTGCTTCCGGGGTTTCCCAGGCAGATCTGTTAATAGGTGTTTGAATAGCACCCGGGCCTATTGCAACAACACGTATTTTATGCGGCGCCAGCTCCTGGGCTATGCTCTTCATAAACATAGCAATGCCGCCTTTACTTGCAGCGTAGTTAACATGGCCTCCCCACGGAATTACCTCGTGTACACTACTCATGCAGATGATCTTACCCGCTGCCTTGCTCCTTTCGTTTACAACGCCCCTTTTTATAAACTCCCGCGCTGCTTCACGTGCGCAAAGGAACTGCCCGGTAAGATTTATGTTTATCACCGTGTTCCATTGATCTAAAGTCATGTCCACAAATTTAGAATCCTTTTGCAAGCCGGCATTATTTACAAGTATATCAATAGTCCCATATTGTTTATACATTTCTGCAAACATAGCCTGCACTTCATCTTCCTTGCTTACATCAGCATGGATAGCATAAGCGTTGCCGCCTGCGGCAGTAATTTCATCTACCGTTTTCTGGGCAATTTCATGCGCATCCACATGATTAATAACAACATTTGCACCGGCAGCAGCCATAGCCAATGCAACGCCTTTGCCTATACCGCTATCGCCGCCGGTAACTAAGGCCGATTGTCCTTTTAATGATAAACTCATTGTGTAAATTTAAAGGGGTTATATAAAACTAAAATTATCTTAAGTTAAAAATTGATAATTATCAAATACGTGCTTTGCTAACTATTACTTAAATAAATATAAGACATTAATGTTTTGCAGCATTCCGGATACTTTTGAGAGTACAAAAAGTATTGCATAAAAAAACCGGCGGAAAGCCGGTTTTGACGAAATAAAACTATAAGGATAAATTCACTTTATTTCTAAAGACCATTTAGGTACATATCCCGAATACCCGTTATAAACTATTTTATAATAGGCATCTCCCTTTTGCAAAACATAAACACGAGAGTTAGCAGGGATGGTTTTTATAACGGCAGCATTAAAATCGTCTTTTTCGCGCATATTGATGATGCCTGTAACATTTGGCTTCACGTAGGTAGCATAAAGAAAAGGGTTGTCCTGATGCGTTGTTTTCGGGCTATCGACAAACGGCTTATTTTTTACCGGTTTGGTTAAAGTATTAGGCCTAACAGCAGCAGATGGAATTGTATCCAGTTTATGCGCTGCCTGTTCAGAGGCAATCTTTTTAATGTTATGCTTTCTTTTGTGCTTTTTATGAGGATGAAAAACAGGATCGGGCGTGCTCAAAATTGTTTCAGGCGCAACTGTTGCAACCTGCTGCGAATGCTTAAAATAATTAAAGAAGTAAACTCCGAAAACGATAAGCAAAAGTGTGAGTAAAACAATGATCCCCAGGCCGGGGCTCCGTCTTTTTAAACGGTAAGTTTGCTGGTAAGCCGCAGCTGACGGTCTGCGAGAGTGACCGGAATTAATAGCATCAGGCCAGGAAGTTCTTAAATCCCTGTCGTACCAGTATCTTTTGTCTGCGTCGCTCAGGGTATCGTAAGCTTCGGTTATTTCACGGAATCTGCTTTCAAAATATGCATCATCAGAATTAAGATCCGGATGAAATTTTTTCGATAGCTTTCTGTAAGCGTCTTTGATCTCATTTAAAGAACAATACGCATCAACCCCTAATACCTGATAAAAATCTTTCATAACCGCCTGCTACTTGTAATCATTTGATTTATTTTAAACCGTTTATTTTAACGGATAAGAAATGATTTATAAGTTAACAGACAAAAGGACTATGAGTTACAAATTGCGAACATAATCAAGGAACATATACAGCGCCTTTTTCTTTTCTTCGGTTAAATCAAAATCGATGTTGTGCATCAGGTATTCTTCAACGTCGAAATCATCACGTTTAGGTAATTCCTTTAGTAATTCCGCCCGATGGTCAAGACCGTATTTTAAGGCACGGTTAAACTCGTCCATAAAATCCTGCGGGATTGGCTTATTGGCTATCCATGCAGCAAATAAAAATGGTAGCCCGGTGAATTTTTGCCATTCTTCGGCCAGGTCATAAGCAAAAGGATATTTGTCTTTCTTACCAAATGTACGGTCGCCTATTTGAACAAAGGCTGTATTAGGATCTGTCGAAGTTGAATAATCAGCTGCATTGGTTACCATCTCAAAATCCTTTTTCCAGAAATTCTTAATTAAAACCTTTGCCAGGTTATTTGATGATCTTGATTCCGGATCAAGCTGCAATGTTTTAACTTCATTAATGTCGCAGTTGCTAAAAATAAAAACAGAATTTACTGCTCCAACTGCTCCTATGCAATAATCGGCAATGATTTCCCATTTTGGTAAGCCCAGCGTAGCAGCTACCGGTATAAGGCCGATGTCAACTACATCATCAATTAATTTTTGGGCACAATCTGCCGGGATGTCGAGGCTTAAATCAATTTTATTTAAAATGCCCGAATGTTGCAGGCCGTACATAAAAGGTTTGGTGTTTGTGTAGCTAACGGCCGATATTCTGATCTTATTCACAAGTATATATTAGAAGGTAGTACGTATATTAATTTTTAAGATGCTGCGCATTGTTAAAGTCTAAAATTTGATATTGTTCGCCATCAAATGCTACTTTATATAATACAAGATTTTGGTGTGGAAAGGTATCCATTTCGGTAAGCGGTTTTCTGGTAAGCTGGCATAGCAATAATCTTAAAGCACGACCATGCATACAAATAAGCACCGTTTTTTCTTCCGGATGGCTTATAATCACCTTTAAGGCTTCTTGCTGCCTGGATTTCACTTCGTTAGGGCTTTCACCACCTTCAAACTTGGTGTCCAGCTTACCATTTACCCAGCTGCGCATTATTTGTAAAAACTCTGCTTTATTTTCGGGTGTAGGCGCCTGGCCCTCGTGAATACCCCAGCCAAGTTCGTCTAAGCCAGCTAGTTTTTCAAAGGGTATTCCTTTATCAATAAAAGGCTGAATACTTTGCTGGGTACGTTTTAGTTTAGAGATGTATATTTTATCGAACGGAACGCTTTCGTAAGCATTAAAAAATTGTTGCGCCTGTTTACGGCCTTCATCATTTAGGTCAGTATCCATCCCTCTGCCCTGAATAATGCCTTGCTTATTTAATTCTGTTTGCCCATGGCGGACAATGTATAGCGTTTTTATAATGTTGTTCATCAGTTATGCCGGTAACAGTTGTTGCTAAACTTTGTGATAAGCTTAAAGTTACCGGCCATTAATCCGGTTAATTAATTACCGGTAATTTATAAAACCGGGGCTTTTGCTCTTCCTCAAAAACATGGTTGGTAAAATCTGTAACCACATTGTACAAGGTATCGCGTTCAATTGGTTCCCGGCCAACGGCTTTAATCAATTCAACCAATTGTTTTGTGCTCATGCCCGGAGTTTGTTCTTCTGCACCAGCCATTGAATATATTTTGGTAGTATCATCCAATGTACCATCAATGTCATCAACGCCAAAGTTAAGCGATAATTGAGCGGTGGTTCTACTGATCATAGCCCAATAGGCCTTTATATGGTCAAAATTATCCAAATAAATTCTTGCTACAGCATAATTGCGCAGGTCTTCTACCACGCTTGATTCCGGCACGTGTGACATCTGGTTGTCTTTATTACGGAATTTAAGCGGTATAAATGTTTGGAATCCGCCGGTTTTATCTTGTAACTGGCGCAGCCTGTCCATATGGTCAACCCGGTGCCAGAATTTTTCAATATGGCCATATAACATGGTGGCGTTTGAACGACCTCCAAGTTTGTGCCACTCTTCATGTATAGCCAACCATTGATCGGCAGTACATTTATCTTTTGATATAAGGTCCCTTACTTCGGGATGAAAGATCTCTGCGCCACCACCAGGTATGGATCCCAAACCAGCTTCTTGCATTAGGCGCATGCCTGTTGCATAATCTATTTTAGCTTTCTTAAATATGTAATGGTATTCAACCGGCGTTAAAGCTTTTATATGTAATTCAGGGCGATGTGCACGTATACGGTTAAAAAGCTCTACATAAAAAGGCACATCGTACTGCGGTAAAACACCACCAACAATATGTACTTCAGTTACGGGCTCACCATCATATTTAGTTACCAGGTTAAACATTTCATCCATGGTGTACTCCCACCCTTCAGAACGTTGTTTAAGTAGGCGGGAATATGAACAGAACTTACAATCATAAACACATAGATTAGTAGGTTCTATATGAAAATTACGGTTGAAATATGTTTTATTGCCATGGCGCTTTTCGCGGATATAGTTTGAAAGGATACCAAGGTAACCAAGTTCACCTTCTTCGTACAGCAATACGCCTTCGTCAAATGTGATACGTTCACGGGCAAGTACTTTTTGGGCAATTTTTTTTAAACCGGCAGATAAATGCGGATTCTGTAATAATAGCAGTAAATTATTTTCAGCTTCCATTTAGAAAAGATTTTAGGCAAAAATAGGAAATGTAAATGTAATGCCGACAGAATTTGCAACGCTATGCTGCTTATTTAGATACAATCTAACATTGCATACGTGTTTGAACACACAAAATGACTAAGCATTGACTTTGGCAGATTTAAAGACTGGGTGGTTTTAATGAAAAAACTATTTTGACCCGGCAGCTTCTCTCCTATTTCTAATCCATGCGGTAATGTAGATACTGGCGTAGTAGACAAGGTAAGTGATTAACACCCCGGTTAATATGCCATCAAAAAAGCTGGAAACATTTGAAAAGTGGGGAAAGAAAATCCTGGTCAGAAACCTTGCCGCAGCAATGATAACTAAAGCGATAGAAGCAATGGGTAAGCGACCGATTTTCATAATAATGTTTTTACTAAGATAGGATTATCCATAACCTAATTAGTTACAACGACTGCCCTATAAAATGAAATTAAGTAAATTTTATTTAAATAGTATAGAAACTATAAGTTTGCGAAAATACTTTTAGAAATGAAGTTAGAAACAATTGCTATACATGCAGGCAACCACACAGACCCATCATCAAAAGCAGTAATACAACCAATTGTGTTATCTACAACTTTTGAACGTGCCGCAGATGGTACTTATCCGGGTGGGTATATCTACAGCCGGTCGAGCAACCCTAATCGCTCCATGCTGGAAAATGTATTGGCTCAATTGGAAGGCGGTGTTGAAGCAGCAGCTTTTTCATCCGGAAATGCTGCGGGTATGGCTGTATTTCAGTCGCTCGCCCCTGGCTCACATGTTATTGTACCTAATGACATGTACCACGGTTTACGCAATCAGCTGAAATCACTTTTCGAAGGCATTTTAACTTTCGATTTTATTGACATCAATGATGCGGATGTACTGCAACAACATATAAAACCAGAAACCGGCTTAATTTGGGTAGAGACACCCTCAAACCCCCTTTTAAAGATAACAGATATAAAGCAAACGGTAAAAATAGCACATGCAAGAGGAGTAAAAGTTGCCTGCGACAATACCTTTTCTACACCCGTTTGCCAGCAACCGCTTGCTTTAGGTGCCGACCTGGTAATGCACTCAAGCACAAAATATTTTGGCGGGCACAGTGACCTGATGGGCGGTGTTCTTGTAACGAAGGAAAAAAGCGACTGGTGGCTGAAGATAAGACGGGTTCAGGAAATGGGAGGCGCTATTCCTTCGCCGCTTGATTGCTACATGCTTACACGAAGTATTAAAACTTTACCCTACCGCATGCGCGGCCATATACACAACGCACAGTTACTTGCCGCTTATTTAGAAAAGCATCCAAAAGTGGAGCAGGTTTTATATCCCGGCCTGCCATCGCATCCGCAGCATGAAATTGCTAAACAACAAATGCAATATTTTGGAGGCATGCTTTCATTTTGTGTTAAGGGCGGTGAAACGGAAGCAAAACGTGTTATAAACGGACTTAAACTGTTTACGCAGGCAACCAGTCTGGGTGGTGTAGAAAGCCTGATAGAACACAGGGCATCTGTAGAAGGGCCGGATACTAAAACGCCTTTTAACCTTTTAAGGGTATCTGCAGGTCTTGAACATATCGATGATCTGATTGCCGATTTAGATCAGGCATTCAATTAATAGGAACGTCAGGCTATAAAAAATGCATGATGGTTTTCAAATTATACTTTTCTGTTTTGTACTAAATAAAATAAAATTTGGAAAATAAATCCTGTTCGCCCTATATTTGAAACAAAATTTGGTAGCAATACCGTAATCATTACCTCTCATAAAGGTTTTGGTTTATAAAGAAGCGGCGAGAGATCAGGCTCCATGACCCGCTGGCAACCCTTCAGATGTTGAAGAAGGTGCCAATTCCTGCCCCGGCAAATAACACCGGGAAATATAAATTAATAGCCATGAAAATTCGGATTAATTACATTTCTCAAAATCTTAGCGAGGCTTTAAATAGCCTGCAAACTACATCTGTTTACAGCCATGCTGATTACATGATGTATAGCTGTTGCTAAGTCCGCACGGTAGCCTTTTCTATTTTTCTGAAAACTACGTGTCCCTAAAGGAGTTTTATACCCTTTTTTATCCAAAACATTAATCCATTAAAACTTAAAAAATGCTCAAACAAAACATAAACACCAGCTTAAAGCAAATGCAAAGCAATATTATTTTACTGAACAGCTTGTGTTCTGATATTAGAGAGTTGAATAATAAATTTTTAAAGTGATATAGTAAGTTATGAAGGAGTTATGATATCGTAACAGTCAACGGTATCTAACTCCCTAATAACAAATTGAAAATGGACGCAGAAATATACAAATACGATAAACCATTCGAACTTGAATCGGGAAAGCAATTATCAGAACTTCAAATTGGCTTTCATACCTATGGAATATTAAATAAAAACCGCGACAATGTTGTTTGGGTATGCCACGCCTTAACTGCGAATTCTGATGTATTTGATTGGTGGAAAGGTTTTTTTGGAGAAGGCAGTTATTTTAACCCCAATGAACATTTTGTTATCTGTGCAAATATAATTGGTTCTCCCTACGGCAGCAGCAACCCCTTAAGTATTAACCCGGAGACCGGAAATGCTTACTATCTCGACTTTCCGCAATTTACTATCCGCGACATAGTAAAGGCACATCAATTATTAGCATCCTATTTAGGCATCCACCACATTAAGATTTTAATTGGCGGCTCGCTTGGCGGCCAGCAAGCTATGGAATGGGCCATATTAGAACCGCAGAAAATAAAAAACCTCATCCTTATAGCTACCAACGCAAAACATTCTCCATGGGGAATTGCCTTTAATGAATCTCAACGCCTTGCCATAAGCGCAGACCCAACCTTTTATAATAACGTACCTGATGGCGGAAAAAACGGATTAAAGGCCGCCAGGAGCATGGCGCTATTATCATACCGTAACTATAAGACCTATGCAGTAACGCAGCAGGAGGAAGAGGAAACATTAGTAGATGGTTATAAAGCAGCATCTTATCAAAAATATCAGGGAGAAAAATTAGTAAACCGCTACAATGCTTACAGCTACTGGTATCTTTCAAAAAGTATGGATTCGCACAACGTTGGCCGTGGCCGCCACGGTGTGGAGAAAGCGTTAAGCTTAATTAAAGCCCGCACATTAGTTATCGGTATAAAATCAGATCTGCTATTTCCAATTGATGAGCAGCAATATTTATTCAGGCATATCCCAAAATCGGCATTTGCAGAATTGGAATCATTTTACGGGCACGATGGCTTTTTAATTGAGACAGGCATATTAACAAAAATCATTACATCGTTTTTTAAAACTGATGTAAAAGGAAAAATAATAGAATTACAACAAACTGCGTAATGAGTAAAAAGTTAACTATCGGACTATTTGGTTTTGGCGTTGTAGGCCAGGGCTTATATGATATTATAAAAACCAAAAACCTTAATCTCGAAATTGTAAAGATCGCCATTAAAGACTCGCATAAAAAACGTTCGCTGCCCGAAGAGCTTTTTACTACTGAAAGAGATGAATTGCTTAACAACCCAAACATCAATACCATTGTTGAACTGATCAATGACACGGAAGCCGCTTTTGAGATTGTGTCAAGAGCCTTAAGTTCCGGCAAAAATGTAGTATCGGCCAGTAAGAAAATGATCGCCCTGCACCTGGATGAATTGATCAAGCTACAGCATGAACACGATACCTCCCTATTATATGAAGGTGCTGTTTGCGGTAGTATACCCATTATCCGCAACCTGGAAGAATATTATGATAACGAACTTTTACATTCTATTAGCGGCATTTTTAACGGATCATCCAACTACATCCTCTCAAAAGGCTTTAACGAGGGACTGGATTATGATTCTGCCTTGAAGCAAGCACAGGATCTTGGCTTTGCAGAGACAGACCCTACAAGTGATGTGGGTGGATTTGACCCTAAATATAAACTTGTGATTGCCGCATCGCATGCATACGGAGTAATTGTACAGCCTGATGATGTATTTAACTTGGGCATACAAAACCTTGCCGCGCAGGATATACAATATGCACGAGAAAAAAACCTGAAAATAAAGCTGGTACCTGTAGCTAAAGAGCTGGACGAAAAGCATGTGGCATTGTTTGTACTACCAAAATTTGTAAACGATAAGGAATTTTTATATAACGTTGAATACGAATATAACGGCGTGATTGTACAGGCTGCCTTTGCCGATCAGCAATTTTTTTTTGGAAAAGGCGCAGGCGGCCACCCTACAGGTTCTGCTGTACTATCTGATATTGCAGCTTTAAGATACGGCTATCAATACGAATACAAAAAAGCCAAGGAGCGCAAAGGATTAAATTTCACCAACAACATTGAACTTTGTGTATACCTGCGATATGAAGACGAAAGCCTGGTTGATACGTTAAATTTTATCCATATCCAGGAAAGGTACCTTTCTGGTAATTACAAGTATGTTATCGGGAAAATCAATCTCCAAAGCCTGATAGAGAATCAACAATTAATTACAGACAATAAAGCGTTCGTAGCTTTTGCCGATCAGCTTACCGGTGTAAACCTTGCTCAGGAAATTCAGGAAACAGTTGAGGCCATTTAGTTTGATACGCTAGTGTTCTTTCAAAGCTTCTTTAATCGGGAAGCTTTTTTCGTTTGAGCCGAATTTGAATGTAAATTTCTCCATGGTTTGAATTTTACAGCGTTAAAAATTGGATAAGCCTTTTACTATATTTGCCGCATATCCCCGATATTATGCAAAGACTTAAAAACCTTGTAATCAATAAACCTTTTGTTTTCACAGTTTATTTTGGTTTAAGTTTTTTTGCAGTATTTAAAAGTGTTATCCTCAATCATATCCACAATAATTACATTGTTTACAAATACAATTTTATTAATGTAATTCATCAGCATACTTTATTCGGCCCACAGTCGCAGTACACAGATCTTAATCATTACGGGCCTGTGTTTGCGTTATTGATTGCACCATTTGCCTTAATGCCCGATGGCTTGGGAGTGATCTTATGGGTAATGTTTAATGCCTGGGTATTGTTTATGGCAGTCAAGCTGCTGCCTTTAAAAGAGAACTATTATGTTATCATTTTGCTCATCTGTGCACATGAGCTCATGACCTCATCATCTAACGTAGAAATAAACCCGATGATAGGCGGATTGATTATTCTAAGCTTTGTGTGGATACGGGAGAAAAAAGATTTCTGGGCTGCGCTAATGATTGTTGCAGGTACGTTTATAAAGCTTTACGGTATTGTGGGGCTTGCTTTTTTCTTTTTTTCTAAAGATAAAGCCAAGTTCATTTACAGTTTTATCTTCTGGTCGGTATTGCTGTTTGTACTGCCGATGCTTATATCATCTCCTGGTTATGTTGTAAAAATGTACCACGATTGGTATTTTGATTTGAAAGCCAAGAATAACAGTAATGCCGGTTTCACACTGCAAGACATTTCAGTAATGGGCCTGATAAGGAATATTTTTAATTATCACCAGCTTTCTAATTTAACTGTATTACTACCAGGTGTGTTACTTTTTGACCTGTGGTATTCCAAGGTTAAATACTATAAGTTTTTACCTTACCAATTACTGCTTTTAGCATCTACTTTGATCTTCGTAATTATTTTCAGCAGTTCGTCAGAATCGCCTACTTATATAATTGCTATGGCGGGTGTAGCCATATGGTTCATGAACCTGCAAAGGCCCGTTACAGGTTTAGAAATATTTCTATTTGTACTTGCGCTTATTTTAACAAGCTTCTCTCCTTCCGATCTTTTTCCGCGGTATATAAAAATGCATTATGTAGTGCCTTATAAGTTAAAGGCCTTGCCTTGCGTGCTTATCTGGCTCAAGATCATTTATGAAACTATGACATGGAGACCCAAAACTGATAATGTTGAACCAGTTTTAAAAGTATAAAAAAACGCCCTGTATAAGCAGGGCGTTTTTTATAGTAATTGATTCTATTTTAGAATAAAGAGAACTCAACTCTACGGTTAATCTGGCGTCCTTTTGCAGTTTTGTTGGTTGCAATTGGATGTGCTTTACCGTAACCTTCAGTCTGAATTTTATCAGTGGTTACACCTTGTGTTGAAAGGTATGTTTTAACTGCTTCAGCACGATCTTTCGATAATTTAAGATTAGCTTCTACTGAACCTACGTTGTCTGTATAACCGGCTAACTTTAAGCTGAAACCTTTCGCAACCATTAATTGAGCAAGTTTGTTTAAGCTTTCAAAAGAATGCTGACGGATAGTAGCTTTACCGAAATCAAATTCAAGATTTCTTACTGCTTCCCTTACAACAGCTTTGTCCTGCTCGGTTACGTAAACTTTAACATCTGGTTTTGGTAGCGGGCAACCTGAACCATCAACCTTAGTACCGGCTGGTGTGTTAGGGCATTTGTCAAAAAAGTCTGGTACACCGTCACCATCACTGTCAACTGTAAATTTTGCAAGGTTAGCATTGGTAGTGTTCAAATCATTTCTTAACTGTTCGTTTCTTGCTTTTTCTGCATCAATTTCAGCTTGCAAAGTATTTTTTGTGTGCTGATTTTCCCACATGTATTCCTGGCGCATTGACGATACCGGGTTATGTACAGCAAGTTGTGGTTTAGACCAGCTTCCTAATGCAAACTCCAAACCGGCGTGTGCATAAGCAAATTTATCATTGCTTAAACCAAATTTATAACCATCAACATTGTCTGAGTATACGAAGTTAACCTGGTAGCCTAAATCGATATTGATACCGCGGGCAACATTAAACTTAACGCCTAAGCCAACTGGAGTAAACACTTCGTTTATTGAACCTTTAGAACTGAAATCAGCTGTGGTACCATCGGCATAATTAACAACCGGTGTATAGTTCATTGTACCGAAACCTGCAGTTAAATAAGGCTGGATAGCACTTTTATTATCTTTCCAGCTGATGTTCCATAAAGTAAAGTTTGCATTTAAAGATGCAGAGTAATGTAGTTTAGTGCTGTAGCTGTTAATAATATTTGCACCATCTAAAGGCTGTGCTCCGCTTCCTTCTAATTTACCGGCCATAAAATTTGCCTGGATACCGAAAGCAGGCGTTACCTGGTCTTTGATGTAACCACCGTAACCAAATTCGGTTTGTGGTTTTGTATAGTCCTGGTTTCTGTTAGAGCCTAAGATAGTGTTAGGGGTTAGTATACCTCCGTTTACGCCTATAGACCATGTGTTATAAGCACCGTTTCCAGAAAAAGGCCTTACATAGTCGGTAGCTGCATGTGTTGTATCAGAGGATTGTGCGAATAATTTGCCACCCACGAGAATGCCCGTTAGCATAAGGGAGGCTTTCTTTAAATTTGTTTTCATATTGTTGTAATTAGTTATAATGTTCCTGTAATAGAACACATGCGCTCGGTCAACATTGGTGCCATAAAAGGCCCAAAATAGTTAACATTTGAAAAAGATATAAATTACAACAAACTACTTAAATAATTAGTAATTAAGCGTTTATACAAGTATTTTAAAGTAAATATTTTTTGAATAACAACTTTTAGTGATGTTGATAATTAAATATTATTTAATATTAATCTTCAGTCACATATCAAAATGAGTTTAAAAGACTACAGTTTTGTATCTTATTGGATATAAAACTATGTACAAAATATTAATGAAATATTAAATTCAAGTTCAAACGGGTTTAAGCTATCCTAATCAATTAATAATATTATAAAAATATATTATCTCATTAGTCTCTATGTATGAAAACTTTCCAGCTAATTTCCGCACCTGCCTTTTCAAGCGTAGCTGCTACAGAACAATATTTATCAAGTGATAACTCTGCAGCCTTAACCGCTTTGTCTTCGTCTATATTACCATACAGATGAAATTCAATTGTTATGTTTTGCCACAAAGATGGCTCCTTACCTGCTTCGCGGTCGCCACTTATAATCATTTTATAGTCCTTCAAATCCTGACGTTGCTTTTTCAGAATAGCAATTACATCAATTGCAGAGCAGCCGCCCAAACCCATCAACAGTATTTGCATTGGGCGGGTTCCAAAATTGTTTCCCCCGCTTTCGGTGCTGCTATCCATTTTTACAATGTGGCCGTATTCGTCTTTGGCTTCAAAACCGTAATCACCTTCTACACGGATTAATTCTATTTTAGGCATAATATATTTTATAAAATACTAAGTTAACAACATTTTAAAGGATACTATTTAACACTTATGATTTTATGTGTAAACATGGTGTAATAATAGTTTTACTACTTTATTATAATCTTTGCCGTAAATTAATTTAATTGTGAATGCGTCATCGTTCCAATAATTATCAAAAAGCCTTATCTTCAAAAACTAAAACTTAGTAATGGCTCTTAATTATATCTGGGTTGGTTTTTTTCTTATTGCATTTATTATCGCGCTGGTAAGACTTGTTTTTTTCGGCGATACCGAAATTTTCATGCACCTGGTTTCGGGCATGTTTGATTCATCAAAGGCATCTGTAATGGATATAGCGTTGCCGCTTGCAGGTAATATGGCTTTATGGCTGGGGATAATGAATATTGGTGAAAAGGCAGGCGCTATAAATTTCCTTTCACGCATTGTTAGACCTTTTTTTAGTCGTCTTTTTCCAGAAATTCCCAAAAACCACCCTGCTACAGGGCAATTGCTTATGAGCTTCTCTGCCAACCTGCTTGGCTTAGACAATGCTGCAACTCCGCTTGGTTTAAAGGCTATCGGCAGTTTGCAGGACATTAATCCTGATAAAGAGACGGCCTCCAATGCGCAAATAATGTATTTGGTGCTGCTTACCTCGGGCCTGCAGATATTACCTGTAACCATTATTGCGCAGCGTGCCATACTGCATGCAAAAGACCCGACCGATATTTTTATACCCTGTATAATTGCTACTTATGCCTCGGCAGTTACCGGTATGCTGGTGGTTGCGATAAAACAGCGTATCAAATTATTTGATCGCGTTATTATTAGCTGGATAGGCGGTATAACCCTTTTTATAAGCTTGTTGGTTTGGTACTTTACCGTTTTCTTAAGCAAAGAACAAATAAGCCTGGTATCAAAAGTGGCGAGTAACTTGATGCTGTTCCTGGTGCCGGTAGTTTTTATCCTTGGGGCTGTTTACAAAAAGGTAAACGTATTTGAGGTTTTTATAGATGGTGCAAAACGGGGCTTTGAAACTTCGGTTAAGATCATCCCTTACCTGGTTGCTATGCTGGTAGGAATCAGCGTTTTTAGAGCTTGTGGCGCGCTGGGTTATCTAAATGAAGGATTGCGTTGGATTTGTGAGCAGTTTCATCTGGATACGCGATTTGTAGACGCAATGCCGGTGGCTTATATGAAACCACTAAGCGGTTCGGGATCTAAGGCAATGATGATAAATGTAATGACCACGTATAAACCTGATAGCTTTGCGGGCCGTTTAGGTTGCATTTTTAACGGATCGGCTGATACAACTTTTTATATTGTGGCACTTTATTTTGGTTCGGTAGGAATAAAAAAATCCAGGTATGCAATCCCGGCCGGGCTGATTGCTGATTTAGCAGGTATTATTGCCGCTATCTTTGTAGCATACTTATTTTTCGGATAAAAAACATGTAATATCTTTGCACGAAAGACAAGTTTACAATACAAAAATTTAGAGTGGAAGAACTCATTAAATTCTTCCTCTCCAAGCCCTAAAAGTTTTTTACAATATTATATTTAGCTGGTACGGTTTGCAGGTAAGCATAAATGGCATCTATTTCAGATTCTTTAAGCATGGTAAATTTAGGCATTGGCGGTTTCAATTTTCTATAAGGAGCCTGGCCAGCAATTAAAGCCTTTCTAAATTGTTCCTGCGTGTAATTTCCAATACCTGTTAATTTATCGGGTGTGATATTCGATGCTTTTATTTCAATGCCGTTCATCCCTTTAAGCTTTATTCCACCGGCCAGGTAACCTTTTGTTTTATCGGGATACTCAAAATTAAGCTTTGTAAGGTTTTTTGAGTGGCAATGAAAACACCCCAGGTTATCTACCAGGTAATAACCCGTAGCAATTTTGTCACTGGCTACCGGTAGTTTTACATTTGCCCTATATGGCGCCGGTTTTGCATTTAAGTTCATAAACGTTTTACCGATAAAAGTTAAATGAGTAAGGCCTACAGTGGTATCAGCCGCACTTACTGCGGGATCGTCAGACCTCAGATAGACAATAATTGCATTGATGTCTTCATCAGCCATGTTGGGGCGAAGCATATATGACAAGAACCTTCCATCTTTGGCAACACCGGTTTTAAGGAGATGACGAATCTCCGCATCTGAATATTCAGGCGCGATACCATGTGCTTTTGAATGCGTAAGATTAGCTGAGTATACTTTACCTGCTATTGAGGGAATGTCTTCGATCTGTGTACCAATGAATTTATTTACCGACCGGTTATAGTGGCAACCTCCGCAGATACTGTAAGCAAGCACCTTACCACGTTCAAACGCGGCAGGAGATGCAACAGCAGTATAACTCGTTTTTGTGGTTGCAAACTGGCTCTTGCAACTAATAATAATGGTTGCTACAATGCTACCAAATAGCATTATTAACTTTAAGTTCCGCTTCATAAAGCTATGCTTTCAAGGTAAATATTAATTCGTTTATAAGCCAAAACCGTAGGCAATACGCAAAGCAAGTAGTCCGTAACGGTCGTCATCGCCCGAGAAACGCTCAAAATGTGCCGCCACATCCCAATGTTTATTGGCATAACCTAATGCCGGTGATAACAAAAATCTATCCGGCCCAAAACCTGAATCTGTGGCCTCGATAGCAAAACCGGCTTCTGCACCTACATAAAAATTCTTAACAAAAAACTCCTTTACACCGGCTTTGATGGGTATAACACCGTAGCTGTCATATCTTTTGTCTTCACCCGGAATTTTCTTTGCAAAGAAGTGATAAGCGCCGGAAGTAAGCGTTACTGCAAAACTATTGGTTATGCCATATTGGAAGCGTGCTGTGCCACCTAAAGAGAATAACGAGCCTAAGCGGGCATTACCGGTGGGGTCGCTGGTTTCTACACCAATGCTGAATTGAAATTTATTAGCTTCTGTTGTTTGCGCCTGTGCTTTTGTAACTACCATTAATAACAAGGCGGAAAAGGCAACAAGTCCTAACCTGATTTTTGATACTTTTTTCATTTTTGTGATTTTTAATATTAAGCAGATATTACCGATACAGGTAAATAAGTGGCATAGGTTGCCTAAGGCTTAATATTTTTATCAGCAAGATTAGGTTTCAACGTATTTAATTAAAATAAATCCGGAAACTGATAATTTAATCAAGAAGATGTAACTAAATATCAGAAAGTGACATAAAAGCTACTGATTTAATTCAAAAATTTGTGACGATACAAGTCATCCCTTTGCTTTTACTCGTTTATTAATTTTATTATAAAACACCTTTTTTGACAAACGCAACGACGGCTTTTCTATAGCCTGGTAGAACAGATACGCAAATGACATAGCTGCAATGACTTCTATTAATAGCCAAACTAACTGCCTGCTCTCCAGGTCGAAATGCATTTTCTTCAAAAGGCCGGCTATAACAATGAATACTAAATTATGTGTCAGATATAACGAATAAGATATTTCGCCGAGCAAAAAAAGAGGCTTATTAAATTTATCAATAAATACAATAATTAAGCTCGATACAATTAACAATATAAAAATGCCTATCCCGAACTGATAAGCTATTACGCAGGTGAAGATTGATGAAAAAATTATGTTATAAATATTTCGATTGTTTACCACATTAACCAGGGAGATGCCTAAGCAAAAAACAGGTGCATAAGTGGATACAATATAATACCCTTCGTTAAATTTAATGAAGCTTAAGCCGCAAAAAATGAGCAGAAACGCGGTTTTGTAAATCTTGCTGTCACTAAGGAAGTACAATAGACCTATGATTAAATAGAATTGAAATTCGACGCCCAAGGTCCAAAATACATGATTATAAAATGAGTAACCGGTAAAAGGAACTATATACAATATATGTGCTATAAATTGCCCTGGTATTATAGGTATTGCGGACCCCTTAAATGAAGGTATTATAGAAAGTACTTTGAACAGTAAAATTGTCAGGATAATTGTGACGTAATAACTTGGGTCGATTCGGATACATCTTTTGGCTAAGAATCTTAAAAATTGTTTCGGTTTATAATTAACTTTCATTAAAGAATAGGCTATAATAAAACCGCTTATCAAGAAAAATACCTGAACACCATTTTGCCCATAATTAAAAACCTTCGATAAAACGTGGTAATCTTTTAACTCAGATCCGTAATGACAAAATAGAACGCCGATTGCCGCAAATCCCCTTAAATATTGAACGCCTAAAATTATTTTTCCTTTTTCCATCAGAAATGAGACGTGAAGTTAATATTTAAAGCCGTGTTGGAGAAAATATAATTAGGCCGGGAGAAATTACTAAAAATATATAAAACCAAAAAGCCGTCAACTTTTCAGTTAACGGCTTTCAAATTCAGTGCGGAAGAAGGGACTCGAACCCCCACGCCTCGCGGCGCCAGATCCTAAGTCTGGTGCGGCTACCAATTACGCCACTTCCGCATCTTTAGGATTTTTATGAGGCTGCAAAGATAGCCTAATTTGTTAAATTATAAAATCGAAAATTAGTTTTTTATCGAGTTTCTTAAACATCCGTGTCTTATTGGTTGTAAATCTGATAGATACCTTTCAAACTTTTTTTATCTCCCAAGCCTACCAAAACTGCTGTTATCTTTTTCTGAAGCATTAATTGCTCTGCATGGTGAATAAATTCGTCTTCATCGATAAAAACCGGATTTGTGGTCATCATATCATGAATGCTTAAGGTTGAAGTATCGGGGTTACGCAATAAGGCACGGCGCAGGTCGCCATCGGTAATAATACCTTTTACATTATCAGCGCTGCCTACTATCACCATACCTAAACGCCCTTCAGACATACGCAATATCATTTCTGTAAAAGACGCGCTTTCGTCAATAAAAGGAAGATTTTCGGTACGCATCAGATCTTTAACTTTTACAAGCAGTTTGCGCCCTAAACTTCCTCCGGGATGGAAACGGGCAAAATCTTCGTGCTGGAAACTACGCGATTCCATCAAGGCAACTGCCAGGGCATCACCCATCACCAACGCAGCCGTTGTGGACGAGGTGGGCGCCAAAGCAAGCGGACACGCCTCTTTTTCTATGCAAATGTTAAGATGATGGCTGCTATTTTTGGCGATGGTAGAATTTGGGTTACCTGTAAAACTGATGATCGTATTATTATTCCATCTTAAAAAAGGAATAATCTTAAGCAGTTCATCTGTCTCGCCAGAGTAAGATATCATTATTACAATATCGTTCGCTCCTACCATCCCTAAATCGCCATGGAAAGCTTCGCCGGGATGTAAAAAAAAACTTGAAGTGCCAGTGCTTGATAAAGTAGCGGCTATTTTTTTACCAATAATGCCGGACTTGCCGATCCCGGTAACTACTGTTTTACCATTACATTGCAAAATAGTTTCCACAACGCGGCTAAACTCGTCGTCAATAGCTTCGGCTACGAACTTGAGCGACTCAATTTCTGTTTCAAAAACTTTTTTGGCAATGTCTTTCATGCAGTTTTACTTAAACCAGTGGTGCCATCACTTTATCCAGATCCTGCAGCTTAACCATGTTTGGCCCGTCGCTTAGGGCATTGTCAGGGTCAGGATGTATCTCCATAAAATAACCATCAGCGCCAAAAGCTTTTGCAGCCAGTGCCATCATCGGCACAAATGTACGGTCGCCGCCGGTTTTACCACCTGCCCCACCGGGACGTTGCACCGAATGTGTACAGTCCATACAAACAGGATGACCAAACGATTTCATATCATAAATATTTCTGAAATCTACCGCAAGGTTATTATAACCGTACATGTTACCGCGTTCTGTTAAAATTACCTGTTTGTTGCCTGCCTCCAAAACTTTTTGGGCCGGATAGAACATATCTTGGCCCGATAAAAACTGTGCTTTTTTGATGTTGACTATTTTGCCTGTTTTCGCAGCGGCAACCAGTAGATCGGTTTGCCGACATAAAAAGGCGGGGATTTGCAATATATCAACTACCTGGCCAACAACTTCAGCCTGGTAACTTTCGTGAATATCTGTGATAAGTGGCAGCCCGAAACGGCCTTTAACTTTTAAAAGCATTTCCATTCCTTTTTCAAGGCCCGGGCCCCGGTAAGAATGTATGGAGGTACGGTTTGCTTTATCAAAAGACGATTTAAAAATAACCGGAACATTATATTTCTGCCCCGCTTGTGCAACCTTTTCGGCCACGGTATATAACAACTCCTGGTTTTCCATTACGCATGGCCCCAGTATAAAAAATGGCTTTTGCCGAATTTGTTCAAAAAGCATAGTTGTATAAATAAGCTGCAAAGATGAGAATTATTTACGGAGTGCGGAAGTTGCAGCAAAGGGTTAAAAGCCGAAGCGTTTGTCTGCCTTTTTTAAATTTTTAGCCCTATGCCGCTAAGCAAAACACTTTGCGTTAACAATAGTTACTTTTGCATATGAATTACTTCGAATTTTACGATATCAGCGAATCGTTTACGCCGGATGAAGCTTTGCTAAAGAAAAAGTTCTATGAACTTAGCAAACAGTTTCACCCCGATTTTTATGCCAATGACGATGATGAAAAGCAACAGGAAATTCTGGAATTTTCTACGCTTAATAACAACGCATACAAAACGCTTTCTGATGCAGATAAGCGGCTGGAATATATATTAAAGGTACATGAGTTACTAAAAGAGGGCGCTAAACCGCAGCTTCCGGGTGATTTTTTGATGGAGATGATGGACTTGAATGAGCGGCTTATGGAGGTTGATGGTGCCGATGAACTGGCGCGAATCACTGCCGAAGTACTTGACGTTGAAGCCGATATAAACAACAAGCTGGATAAAGCAACAAGCGGATATGTCCAGTTAGATGATACTGCCAAAGAGAGCCGCTTAAGCGAAGTAGCGGATTGTTACTACAGAAAAAAATATTTGTTGCGTATTAAAGAGAGTTTAGATACATTTGTATCCCGCTTTTGAACGACTAATCCACCGTTCATACAGACAAGCAGGCCCAGATGGCGGAATCGGTAGACGCGCTGGTCTCAAACACCTGTGGTCGCAAGGCCGTGCCGGTTCGACCCCGGCTCTGGGTACAGAGAGTAAATTTCAAAGCCTTAACATGTTAATTGTTAAGGCTTTACTCTTTTGAAAATATCATTGAACCACTATAAAATCGACAGTTCTTACCACTTTAAACTTCTATAATATACTGACAATCAATAACTTATTAAAAATCCTATCTTTAACATTTTATAGTCGAAATAACGTAACTAATTGATTTACTTGTGGTTGGAAATATACCCGCTATAACACCTTAAATCATCTTTTTCCTTTTAATTTTATTGGAGATGAACCGGTGATATTTGATGGATGACTGCCATCTTCCATTTTTTCATCGCGATTTATTTCGACAATAGGATGTTTCTTGTCTTTGAAAAGACCATTTTTAATTCCATTTTTGATTCTGATTGCTTTGGAAGTAAAGAGGTTGATTTTATTAGTTTCCTTTAAATTCAATTAGATTCATAAACTGTCAGTTTGCGGTGTAACAACTTACATTTTATTCTTTATTGTCTTTGTACTTATATTTCAATACGAGCATTACTATGTCCAGCATTACTGCAAGCACATTGGTCAGGATAATGGGTAAGTCAGATTTATTAACTCCGTAATATGTCCATAGGGCATTCCCTGTAAGCATTACAATGAACATAAAAGGTGATATGTCCTGGGCTTTCTTGGTTTTTACAGTGGTAACAATTTGTGGTATGCTTGCCGATGAAGTACACAGGCCGGCAACCAGGCCCAAAATTTCAATAAATGCCATAATTTAAGTTGTTTAAAATTTGTTTATCGGTGTAAAGCTTAGATCAGATCGTCAAAGCTTTTATTGCAGTAAAGAGCAAGAAGTTTGAAAACTCTTTTAGTTTGTCCGGGTTAATAAGCTATGGAAGATTTTGATTTAACACTTGCCTTAAACAGTAAGCAAATAGCTGTAAAGGTGCACTCACACATAGAAAACGACAGGACATATTACGATGTTTTATTTGATGATTACAGTGTGAGTATTTATAAAGACACCTTATACACCTGGGCAAGCGACGATCCGCAAGCTTTAAGTGCTGCAGAAATTCAAAGTATTGGTGAACAGATTGACAATCCCCAGTAAAAGTACGGGCGGTATAAAAAAGTACCGCCCAATACATCTATGTGTCTTTTTTAAGTGTTACTTGTTACTGTTCAACCGGGTGTTGCTGTGCTTCAGTCATATGAGCAACCATACTATCCGGCGAGATATTAGCCATCAAAACCTGCATTTTATTTTTAAAGCCAGAAACCACCTTATCTTTTCCAGCCATTAATGCTTCATAACCATCTTTAGCTACGTCGGCAGGGTCAGACATAGCGTTTTTGTCCTGGGCTATTTTGCTGCTCTGCATACCAGCTTTATTGAAAAAATCCGTATTGGTTACCCCAGGTAAAAGTGCTGTAATTGTTACGTTAGTATCTTTCAACTCTTTGCGTATAGCTTCTGTAAACGAAAGCACAAACGCTTTACTACCATGATAAACAGATTGCCATGGGCCGGGTATCTTACTTGCTACAGATGCAAGGTTAAGGATTTTACCATCGTTCCTTTCCACCATTTCTTTTATAAAATGTTTGGTAAGTATTACAGTGGCACCAATATTTAAATTGATAATATCAAGCTCGCGATCCAAATCAGTGTCTTTAAACAAACCGAACAAACCCTGGCCTGCGTCATTTACCAAAGCATCAATTTGTATACCCTTGTTTTTAATTTCGTTGCAGAGTGATAATGCATCTTTTTTTTTTGATAGATCTTTTAATATTGTTACTACTTCTACCCCTTTTTGTAATAAATCGGTTTTTGCTTGCTGTAATTCATCTTCGTTTCTGGCTACAATTACCAGGTTGTAATGATCGTTTGCAAACAGCTTAGCTAATTCAAAACCTATACCGCTTGTTGCACCCGTAACAAGTGCGTATTTGCTATTCGTTTCCATCTTGTTAATATTTTTAGTTTAATAATTTAACTATTATATAAACAACAAGACCTTAAGCCGTTAGTTTTAAATCATTTTTACAACAATACGCTAATGACGATTAGCTTATTCATTATAAAATTTGCTTTGAAGTATATTAAAATAAGAAAATATTAATTTATGTCTTATATTTAATTACTTTCGTATTTACAATTTCCTAAACTTATTTAAACCTCACATTGCAAGCACAAATAAATAGTGGCCGCTCCCTTAGCAGGGTAAAAGTTATACTTATTTTATGGTGTATCACCATCATGTTTTCATGTACTCATAAGGGTGTTAAAGACGATGCGGTGTTAAGAAAAAATTTACTATTAGCAGATAGCCTTTTCAGTACCGGTAAAATTGATAGCGGAGAAATTGTTCTAAAGAGCACACGCCCTAAACTAACTATTAACTCTCCCTTAATAATTAATTATTATTGCCAGCAATCACAGCATTTTGTCTATCAGCCAGAAATAATGAACAGGTATGCTGATAGTGCCATTTCCTTTTTCTCTACAGAATCAAGAATAAATAACCACCCAGACGAATATTATCTTGCCCTTTTTACAAAAGGTAATGCGGCATTACAGATGCACAAGTATATCGACGCGCTGGATTATTATTATCAAAGTGAAAAAGTAAAACTTAAAACAGGCTGCGCAAATGGTGAAATTGCCGATAAAATAGGTTATATATATTTCGGTCAAAAAAACTATCACATGGCGGCCCGGTTTTGGGCTAAATCGTATCATATGCTGGATACCTGCCATACGGTAACAAAACAAAAGTTTTTTTCCATGCAGCAGGGCTTACTTAATAATACCGGGTATGCTTATCAAAAAGCTGGATTAAAAGATAGCGCTCTTTTTTACTACTTAAAAGACATGGCAACCATCAAGGCGGCTTCAAAAAATTCAAGATTAGATTCATTATCGCTTCAGTCCGCCTATAAAGCGGTTTATGATAATCTTGGAGGACTTTACTTTGAAAACAACGAATTAAAAAAGGCTGATTTTTACCTTGTAAACTGTCTTAAACTTGGTGCTAAAGATAACGACAGCAATTTAACGGCACTCGTAAAACTTGCCGCCCTTTATACAAAAACAGGTAACGATAAAGGTGCCGACTCTGCGTTTGCTGCTTCACGAATGTTACTGGAAAAATATTCAAGAAACAACCGCGAATCGGAAGTTAAGTGGAACCGTCTTTATTCTCAATATCTTTTTCAAAAAGGAAAACTTGCGGAAGCTTACCGTTACCAGGATAATTATATAGCCTCAAAAGATTCACTTGAGAGTGATTTTAAGCAGCTATACAGCTTTAACGTTGATAATGAGTTAAGTGTAATGCAAAAAAAGCAGGATCTTGCTCTATTCATCCAAAAAAATAAAGAAAAGAAAATTTATATAACCGGTTCAATTATCATAATTGCGCTGGCCTTAGCCATTATTTTGATGATTTATCAGGTTTTAAACAGAACCAAAGATAACCAGGCGCAAATCACCGGGCAAAACAGGCAGTTGCAACAAGCATTAGATGAACTGGAACTGGTTAATCAAAATTACATACGCATAATGCGTGTAATGGCCCACGACCTGCGAAATCCCCTTGCCGGTATAAACGGACTGGCAAATGAGATGATGACTGATGAATCCTGCTCGCCGGATTTTCTTCAAATGCTGAAACTGATAGAAAGCACAAGTTCTCATTCTTTAGATATGATCAATGAATTGCTTAAAAACGGATTATCTAACAAAGATGAAGTTTTAATAACGGAAAAAACGGATATCACCGCGCTGCTCTACGACTCTGCCGAACTCCTGCAATTCAAAGCCAATGAGAAGCAGCAATCAATAAAAATGGTTACATCAAATATTCCCCTTTATGCTGATGTTAGCTACGAAAAAATTTGGCGGGTTATTAACAATCTTATCATAAACGCTATAAAGTTTAGTCATGCTGCTAAAAACATAGAAATTGGCATAAAAAAAGAGAACAACAAAGTATTAATCTTTGTTGCCGACCAGGGAATCGGCATCAAAGACGAACAAAAAGCCAGTGTATTTGAAATGTTTACCCCTGCAAAAAAAGCAGGCACCGATGGTGAGCAAGCTTTTGGTCTTGGCTTGTCAATCTCCAAAGAAATAGTATCCCGTCATAATGGCCGCATCTGGTTTGAAAGCACTGCAGGCATCGGTACTACGTTTTATGTAGAACTGCCCGCTTCAGAATAAGTACCTATTGTATTATTACCCATCTGTTAATGGTATTATATTCTGCTTCAATAACTACTTTATAAAACTTTGATGGTATGTCCTTAACGTTTATCAAAACATGCTCTTTACCAACAGGTACCGTTGCAAGTAATTTATAGTCATCAGTACCGCCGGTTTTATAGTTATTTGATGCCGCAACCCATATTTTGGCATTCCCTTTTTCATTTAAGGCCTTCCAGCTTACATCCAGGTTACCTTGTACATAATTAGCCTCAGGCTGGGCTACAGATACAGTCCCGATTAGTGATATGCCATCCGTTTCCCTTAATTGCGCTTGCGGTATACTCACATTTAAAAATGTATTTATCGAAGGCGTAATGTCTGTAATGCCAGGATAAAAGTATTTTGCATAATTGTTAAGTGGCTTATAATTAGTAACCATCCAGGTAGAACGCTGGCGGGTGCTTTGCCCGCCGTGGCCTTTGCCTGTGGCCTCATCTCTGCCGTGGTCTGTAGTTATAAATATCAGCCAATCTTCATTAAAATGTTTCTCACGATATTCTATAGAAGCCCAGACCTTGCCAACCTGCGCGTCCATCTTTTCTATTGCATCATAATACTGAGGGCTGTCTCCATAGCGGTGGCCCATATCATCTGTATATTCCAGATATACCCAGCTAAGATCTGGTGCTTTGTCTTTTATATATTTTGCGGCATCATCTGCCACTTTCTCATCAATCAAATGAATGTAGCCGCTTAATTTATCGTGCGGGTATTTCAAAGTATCCAGCTCATAACCATCAGATATATAATCAACTTTATAGCCACCGGTTTCTTTCAAACCCTCTCCCACCAACTTAGTGCGGTTATCTGTCCAGGTTGAAAAAATTGCGGTTTTCTTTTCAGGATTGCTGTTCTTAAACATCCTGAATATTGTCCAGTAATTATAATCAGGGGCTTTAATATCGTTATCCCAGACATTATGCTTATTAACCCAGGTTGAGGTAAGCAAGCTATTATAGCCGTTTGCAGATATGGTGGGTGTTTGTGAATATCCTCCCTTTTCACCGCCCACATGTGCACGCAGGTAGGTACCCTTTTCGGCTATGCGTTTTAGATTTGGAGTGTTTAATTTTTCTATTACATCTGCAGGGATGCCATCTGCTATGATGAATACGGCTTTTTTTACTTTGCTTTGAGCACTAACAGTAACGGTTGCTAAGAGTAAGCCCGCTAATAAAAGTTTGTTCAGATTAAACATTAGTTTAGAAGTATTGAACTCCAAAACTAACGTTTATCCGCTTTTACCAAATTAAAAAATTGTTATGATATAATTTATTTGCCGTCCGCAGGTTTATCTGTGTCTCCCTGCTTATCGTGTTTTTCCCAAACCTCTTTGTTACGGGTGCTTTCCTGGGCAATTTCATATTCCAGCTCAGGATCAATATTCTGCTCTTCTACTTTGCGTGCCTTTTCCATTAAAAGATCATGGTTAGCCTGAAGCCATTCCAGTTGCTTTTTACCATATGACATTTTTGTAAACAGTACAAAAAGAACCGGAACTATGAATATAGAAATAGTTGAAGATGCTATCATACCACCTAAAACCGTTACGCCAATGGTATTCCTCGACTCGGCACCTGCACCTGTTGCTAAAGCCAGCGGTAAAACCCCAAGGATAAATGCCATAGACGTCATGATGATTGGCCTTAAGCGCAAACGCACCGCTTCAAGTGTTGATGTTATCAATTCCTCGCCACGGTCAACCCTTATTTTTGCAAACTCCACTATCAGGATGGCGTTTTTAGCTGATAAACCAATCAGCGTAATAAGGCCTATCTGTGCATACACATTGTTGGTAAGTGTTGGGATTGCAGTAAGCGCTAAAATGGCACCGAACGCGCTTATAGGCACGGCAAGTAGTACAGAAAATGGTACTGACCAGCTTTCATATAGCGCAGCAAGAAACAGGAATACGAATATGATCGAGAACATAAAGATATAGATCGTAGTGGAACCCGCTTTTATCTCTTCATAACTTAACCCGGAAAACTCGTAGGTATACCCGCGTGGTAACGTTTTAGCTGCAAGTTGTTTTAACCCATCCAGGGCCTGGCCGCTGCTGTAACCCGGAGGAATAGAACCATCGACCTCTGCTGACCTGAAAATGTTAAAGTGGGTAATTAAAGGTGCAGCAATATCCGGCTTATAAGTTATTACGGCACTCAAAGGCAGCATTTCTCCTGCAGAGTTACGTACATAATACTTATTCATATTGGTAATAAGCGATCTGTAAGCGGTATCCGCCTGTATTACTACGTGATATGTTCTGTTATAAAGGGTAAAGTTATTTACGAAATAACTCCCCATATAAGCCTGCATGGTCGAAAAAACGTCGGAAATATTAACACCCAGTTTTTCACACTTCTCGCGGTCTACCTTAAGGTCAAAGCTTGGTGTGTGTGCTGAAAAGTAGCTGAACGCTGTTGATGTAGCAGGGTTTTTCTGTGCGGCTGCTACAAACTTTTTAATTACCTTTTCAAAGGTATGTATATCGTCGGTGCTGCTACCTTGTTCAATCTGCATGCTAAAACCGGCAGCTAAACCAATACCCCTTATAGGCGGCGGCTGTATAACTACCACGTTTGCATTTTTAATACCAGCCTTTGCAATGCGTTTTCTAAGCTCTTTCATCAGCCCGTCCATACGCGTGGTTGGCGTTGTACGGTCATCCCATGGCGTTAGCATACAAAACATAGAGCCGTTATTGGAATTGGCGCCACCATTTAAAATGTTAAAACCTGATATTGCCGTGTAATGTAAAATCCCCGGTGTTGAGCCTACTACTTTCATCAGCCTTTCCATCACTTTAACAGATTGCGTGGTAGATGAAGCTTCAGGCAATTGATAAGTAAGATACAAACGGCCGCCATCTTCTGAAGGAACGAATCCCGATGGTTTTATCTTAAATAACAAATATGTACCAACGCAAATACACACTAACAAAATTACTATATAGCGTGCGCCCTTTATACTTTTGCTTACGCCGTTGCTATAACGTAAAGTTATTTTTTCAAAGAAACTGTTAAAATGGTGAAAGAATTTATCTAACCAATTAGACTTTTCTGAATAAGGTTTACTTGGCTTCAATAATATTGTACATAACGCAGGTGTAAGTGATAACGCTATGAATGCCGATAATACTACCGATATCGCGATGGTTATAGCGAATTGCTGGTATAAACGACCTACGATGCCGGGTATAAAGCCAACAGGAACGAAAACCGATGCCAGTATCAGCGCAATAGCCACTACCGGCGCCGAAATTTCTTTCATCGCATTATAGGTAGCTTCTTTAGGCGACATTTTCTGCTCATCAATATAGTGCTGTACCGCTTCTACCACAATAATGGCATCATCCACCACGATACCAATAGCCAGCACGAAACCAAACATGGTTAGCGTGTTGATGGTAAACCCAAGCGGGATAAAAAAGCAAAATGTAGCCAGAATGGACACAGGTATGGCAAGTATCGGAATAATAGTAGAGCGCCAGTTTTGCAGGAAAAGAAAAACCACTATGGCCACTAATCCAAGTGCCTTTAACAATGTTCCCACCACTTCATCCATAGACACCTTGATAATAGTAACCGACTCAAAGGGAACTATATAATCAACGTCGTATGGAAAAGACTTTTTAAGTTTGGCCAGTTCTGCGTAAACATTATCTGCTGTTTGTAACGCGTTACTGCCAGGTGACTGATAAATCTGTATGGTAGAGCACCTGTTTCCATCCACAAAGGCATTGCTTGAAAATGTGAACTTACCAAGTTCAACCCTTGCAACATCCTTTAAATAAACCATTTGACCGGTTGTTGGGTTAGTTTTTACAATTATTTTCTCATAATCGGTCGCTTTATTAAGCATTCCGTTTACAAGTATGCCTATCTCGCTGGATTGTGTAGACCTTTGAGGCGGCGCTCCTGCAGCACCGGCTGCAACATAAACGTTTTGGGCTGTCAATGCGTTTTCCACGTCTGTGGGTGTAAGGCTGTAAGATGCCATTTTATCCGGATTCATCCAGATACGCATACTGAATTGGTCGGTACGCGCGGTAACGTCACCTACGCCGGGAACGCGTAAGATGGCATCCTCAATAAACGTAGATGTATAATTGTCCAGAAAAGTTATATTATGCGTATGCTTTGGCGAATAAATTGCAATAAGCATCAGCTGATCCGGGTTACTCGCACGGACAGTTGCACCCAGCTTACTTACAACCGATGGCAATAATGGTGAGGCAATACCTACCCTATTTTGGACGTTTAAAGCCGCAATCTGTACGTTGGTACCAATATTAAATGTAACTCTCACGCTCATACCACCACTGTTGGTACTGGTACTTTGCATGTATTCCATTCCTGGTGTACCATTTACCTGCTCTTCAATTGGTATAGCTACCGTTTGCTCAACAGTTTCGGCATCCGCCCCTGTATAGGAGGCGTTTACACCCACACTTGGTGGCGAAATATTAGGATACTGGTCAACCGCAAGATTGAAAAGGCAAATAATACCCGAAATCATTAATACTACAGATATAACGATTGCAGTTACCGGCCTTTTAATAAATGTATTAGCAATCATAATCTGTTAAGAATTACCCATTTCGCGCGATTTACGCAATTCAAACTCCAATTCAGGGTCTATATTCTGTTCTTCTACTTTCTTCTCCTTTTCAAGAAGCTCTTCGTGATGTGCTTTCAGGTATTCAAGTCTTGCTTTACCATATGACACCCGGGTAATGATTACATACAGAACAGGCACTATGAAAATAGCTATTGTAGATGCTGCAAACATACCACCCAATACCGTGTAACCAATAGTACGGCGCGAAACGGCACCTGCACCGGTAGCTAAAACAAGTGGCAACACACCCAGTATGAAGGCCAGCGAGGTCATGATGATTGGCCTTAGACGAAGACTTACCGCATCGAGGGTTGACTTGAGAAGATCCTCGCCCCTGTCTACCCTTACTTTAGCAAACTCTACGATCAGGATAGCATTCTTGGCCGCGAGGCCTATCAGCGTGATCAAACCTATCTGCGCGTAAACGTTATTTGTTAAACTTGGTACCAGCACCAATGCAAGTATAGCACCGAATGCACCTACCGGTACCGCAAGTAAAACCGAGAACGGTACAGACCAGCTTTCATACAATGCCGCAAGGAACAGGAACACGAAGGTAATAGAGAACATGAAGATGTAAATGGTTGTAGAACCGGCCTTCACCTCCTCGTAACTTAGGCCCGAAAACTCGTAAGTATAGCCCTCTGGTAATATGCGCTTAGCCAGGCTTTGCATAGCGTTCAAAGCATCCGTACTGCTATAACCAGGTGATGATGAACCATCGATCTCTGCAGTGCGGAATATATTAAAGTGAGATATTACCGGCGCAGCTTCAACTGGCTTATAGCTGATGAGCGTTCCCAACGGCACCATGGTACCCGCCTGGTTGCGCACATAGTATTTATTCATTTCACCAATATTAGCCCTGAAAGCAGTATCGGCCTGAACTACCACGTGGAACGTTCTGTTGTAAGTAGTGAAGTCATTGATGTACAAACTTCCCATATAGGCTTGTATGGTCGTAAATACGTCGCCTATATTCACGCCTAACTTTTCGCATTTCTCCCTGTCTACGGTAAGGTTAAAGTTTGGCGTATGTGCTGTGTAAAAGCTGAATGCTTTCGTGATAGCCGAATTTTTATTTGCCTCGGCTACAAAGTTGTTAACCACTTTTTCAAAAGCGTGAATATCATCGTTGGTACTGCGCTGCTCTATCTGCATACTGAAACCTACAGTAGTACCTACGCCCGGAAGTGGTGACGGCTGTATAACTTCCACGTTTGCATCCTTGATACCAGCATCAGAAATACGCTTCTGCATTTCACCGATAATTCCAGGCACCTGTTCGCTTTCTTTTGAACGATCATCCCAGGGAGCGAGCTGGCAATAAATTGTACCGTTGTTAGAGTTACTTGCGTTAGTTACCACGTTTAAGCCCGATAGTGCTGCATAATGAGCAACACCCGGTGTTGAACCAACAACCTTCATCAGTTTTGACATCAACTGCACTGATTGCGCCGTAGACGCTGCCGGAGGCAACTGGAAGGTTACATATAAGTTTCCGTCATCTTCTGAAGGTATGAAACCTGATGGCTTGGCCTGGAACATGAAGTAAGTGCCTATACAGATACAAACCAGTAAAATAATTATGTATCTTGATCCAGCTATGCTCTTTTTAACGCCATTAGTATATTTTGCAGTCACCCTTTCAAACCATGCATTAAAGCGTGCAAACTGCCTGTCGAGCCAATTTGGTTTTCTGTTAACATCGGTTGGTTTTAAAAGCAGTGTACAAAGCGCAGGTGTTAAAGACAAGGCTATAAAAGCCGAAATCATTACCGAAATAGCGATTGTGATTGCAAACTGTTGATATAATCTGCCTACTATACCCGGGATAAAGCCTACCGGCACAAACACCGCAGCAAGGATAAGCGCAATTGCGACTACCGGCGCAGATATATCCTTCATTGCCTGGTAGGTAGCCTCTTTAGGCGACATCTTATCATGATCGATGTAATGCTGTACCGCTTCTACCACAATGATCGCATCATCCACCACAATACCGATGGCTAATACGAAACCAAACATGGTTAAGGTATTTATTGAGAATCCTAAAGGAATAAAAAAACAGAAGGTACCAAATATGGAAACAGGAATTGCCAGTACTGGTATCAGCGTTGAGCGCCATGTCTGTAAGAACAGGAACACAACCACAGCAACAAGAGCCAGTGTTTTTAACAAGGTTCCAACCACATCTTCCATGGAAACTTTTACCACAGTAACGGATTCAAATGGAACGCTGTATTCAACGTCTGCCGGGAAAGTCTGTCTTAATTTGGCAAGCTCGTCATAAATACCTTTTGCAGTTTCGAGCGCGTTACTTCCCGGTGCCTGGTAGATTTGTAAGTATGAAGCCCTGTGCCCGTCAACAAATGAGTTACTGGAGAAGGTGAACTTTCCAAGCTCAACGCGGGCAATGTCTTTCATGTAAACAAGTTCGCCGGTTGAGGGAATGGTTTTTATAATGATATTTTCAAATTCAGAAACCTTGCTTAAACGCCCGTTCACCAATATACCTAACTCATATGCCTGTGACGAAGACTGTGGTGGTACACCTGCCGTACCCGCAGCCACCTGTACGTTCTGTGCATTTAATGCGTTAATAACATCTGTTGGTGTTAAACTGTAAGATGCCATCTTCTCAGGATTCATCCAGATACGCATACTAAAATCATCCGTAAACCTGTTGATACTACCTACACCCGGAACGCGCAATAATGCATCTTGTATAAATATATTGGTGTAGTTATCAAGGAAGGTTATATTATGGGTGTTTTTAGGAGCGTAAATAGCTACCATCATTAGCATGCTGGGGTTAACCGCACGTACGGTAAGGCCTAAACGACTTACAACAGCCGGTAACAATGGGGTAGCTATACTTACCCTGTTTTGCACATCTAGCGCGGCAACGTCAATATTGGTACCGATTTTAAAGGTTACGTTTAATGTCATTAAACCGTTATTGGTACTATTGCTCTGCATGTATTCCATGCCCGGAGTACCATTCACCTGTTCTTCAATAGGTGTTGCAACAGTTTGCTCAACTGTTTGGGCATCTGCACCTGTAAACTGTCCGTTTACCTGCACCAACGGAGGGGTAATATCCGGGTATTGGTCAATAGGTAAAAGCAGTATACTTACTGTACCGGTAATTACCAGTACAATAGATATCACTATTGCAGTTACAGGTCTTTTTATAAAAGTATTCGCGATCATAAACTAATCATCATCTAAACAAAGGAAGCGCGTTAATAATTTAAAGAGTTTTTTACGCTCCTTTTTTGCCTGTAGGCGCTACCTTATTGGCAGTAGTAATTTGTGAACCGTCGTGCAGTGACTGAACTCCATCTGTTACCAGCTTATCGCCCTCGTTAATACCACTTTTAATGATAACATTAGGTCCGATGGTTTGGCCGGTCATTACTTTCTTCTGGATAGCAACAAATTCCTTTTTATTTCTTCCGGTATCAGTCTTGGCTTTTGGATTTACTATAGTGGTATCTCGGCCTACAAATACAAAGTACTCGCCCATTTGCTCAACAACGGCCTTGCTTGGAACAAGTAATACAGGTGCTGTTTCCTGGTTGTGTACCCTTACCACACAGCTCATACCGACTCTCAAATAGCCCTTCGGGTTGTCGAATACCAGCCTTACACGGATAGATCCGGTTTGTGCATCAACGGCACGGTCAATTACAGAAATTCTACCGGTTGATGGGTAAAGTGTATTATCGGGAAGTAAAATGGTAAATAAAGAATCTATTCCTTTAGCAGCACCTTCTTTAAGCTTTTCAAAATGCGGCAACTGCTTTTCATTAATAATAAAATCCACCGCCATTGGGTTGTCTGTAGATATGGTATTTAATATGGTGGTACCCGGCGTTACCACATCGCCTAATTTTACCATACTAAAACCGATTGTTCCATCAAACGGCGCGTAAATAACCGAATAATTAAGATTGGTTTTAGCCGTTTTAACAGCCTGATCTGCCGCTTTTACTGAAGCCTTTGAATTATCCAGCGTGATAACAGCATGGTCATATGTTTGCTTGGCAACAGCATTATATTTATTCAGGTAATCATAACGGTCTGCATCCTGCTGTGCCTGCACCTGGTTTCCCTGCGCTACTTTTAAGTTTGCAACGGCCTGGTCATAAGCTGCCTGGTATATGCGCTTATCTATTTCATAAAGTTTTTGTCCTTTAGTTACGTGGCTGCCTTCTTTAAAATAAATGGCGGTGATTGCACCTGTTACCTGGGCAAGCAAATTTACCTGACTTAGCGCCTGCGTAGTAGACGGATATTGATCATAATACAAAACGTTTTGCTTTTGTACAGACATCAGGTTAACAGGCACCTCGGGGCTTACAGGGGCCGGCTTTGGTTTACAAGCGGTAAGGATAAGGCTGCTTATAAAAACGGAACTTAATATTGCTCTATTCATAGAGTAGACGGTTGATTTTTTATAGAATTAATATGAAATATTTCCCATTGCTTTTTGCAGATCCACCTTATTAGTAAGTACCTGGAATAGCGCATTGAGATAACTGATCTCTGAATTTATTAAATTGGATTCGGCGGTTATCACGTTCAGGTAAGGTACAATACCTTGCTTATACTGAAGGGTTACCACGAAATATACTCTGCGCGAAAGGTTTACGTTTTTCTGCAGCAATTGAAGGTTATAATAATTGCTTTTATAGTTGCCTAAAGCAGAAGTGTATTCAGCATAAATTTGTGATTTTAAATCGGTACGATCCCATTCGATGATCTGCTGCTGTAGTTTTGCTTTATGCACATTATGTATCCTGGCGAAGCCCGTAAAAATTGGAATACTGAATGATAAACCTACCAGCGATGTGGGATATGAAGTAGACAACAAATCCGAAAACCTGTTATTTTCAAAAGCAAGATTATAATTATAAAAGGCAGAAACTGTTGGTAAGAACGAAAAACGATAATAATTAACCAATTGACCCTGCAGATCGCTGTTAGTTTTATTTAATTGATATTCAATGCGTTTTTCATACTGAAGCTGCTGATTGGTATCGATATGGATACTTTGCATCATCTCGAGGGTATCAAAGCTCACATTGAACTGCTGATCTGGCGGATACCCCATAGCTCTCTTTAAGGTAGCGTATTGTGGAATAACATTTTCATTGGCCTGCTTTAACTGGGCCATGGTGTTATTTAAAGTTATCTGGGCCTGCTCATAATCTGTTTCGTCAACAATACCACCTTTATACTGGTGATAAGCATCGCGAAGGCTTTTGCCAAACTGTGCAGTATCTTCCTTTAAAACGTTGATCTGTTCAAGGGTTAACAATACGTTATAGAACGATTTTGTAACGGACGATACCAGGTAAATTTTGGTACTATCGGTAATTTGCTGTGCCTGTTTTACATATAAAGGCGCGCTTCTGTAAGCGTAAAGCAAACTTGGGTTAAAAATAGTTTGCGATGCGGTAGCGCCCGGTATAAAAGTATTTTTGTATTCTCCCCTGGTGGTAACTCCAGATGATGAGGTACTCCCGGTAGTAGTTGTGCCACCTGTAGTAGTACCGCCGGTTGTGGTTGTGCCACCTGTAGTTGTTCCGCCCGTGGTTGTGCCTCCGGTTGTTGTTGTACCACCGGTTGTAGTACCGCCGGAAGTTGTTCCGCTACCTGTTGAACCAGTTGTTACTCCACCAGATGTAACCGTTGAAACCGCACTTGATTCCTGGATATTATGTATCAGATCTCCCGAAACGCTAACTTGCGGCAGCCAGCCAGATAAAGCGATGGCATTGGTAGTTTTTGCAACATCAATGTTAAGCAAAGCTATATTTAAAGATGGCTGATGTGTAAGCGCATAATCTATACATTGTTTTAAGGTAAGAAATTGCGTACCATTTGTTAAAACCACCGGCATCAGCAGGCTTTTCTTCCCCGTATCCGGCATTAATTCAGATGCGTTATTTTGGCTTTTTGGGGTATTTTGTGCGTTAGTACATAATGATAAACATAACATGCTGCCAACTAACGAAACGGCACGCACTGCTTTCATACTAAAAAATATATTCGTCATGTTTAAAACAGTATGATTCGCATTTTAATAAATAATATTTCATAGATATATCAGATAAGAATCTTAATATAAAACACCTGGTTAATGTGTTTCTTCAAAAATGATAAAAACAAAATATGTAACAGGTAACAATATTGTTAAGGTATTATTAAGCGCATTAACTCTACAATATTGTTACGCAAATACGTAAAGCATGATATTTTTTGTAAAATAATAGCTGCAATATATAATTATTCAAATGCTTAACAGCTTGTATCGACAATACGAAGACCTGCAAACATTTCTTCTCTAGCACGTAAATAAGAATGTGTTAATTACCGGGATTTTAAGAAATTGTTTTAACCTTTTCAAGTTATTTTGTATTCCCTAAAAATGACAACATTCAGTTGAGGAAAAGGGTAATTAAACAAAAAAACAGGAAGCGGATATAAAATTCGCTTCCTGTTTTAATTTTATGCAGTTACTACCTGTGTTATTTAGCAAATTGTACTTTGATAGAAGTAACCTGCTTAATACATCTTGCTGGTTTCTTTTCATCCTGTACAATAATGCGGAAAGGGCCATCAGCAGGCGCTAATAATGCACCGTCAACTTTATCTGCAAGTATAATGGTTCGGTCTGTAAATTCCTTGTCCAGTTCGGCCAATGCAAATGTAACCTGGTAACCATCACTGGCATCTACCAAAACATATTTTGTAAGGTTTTCGCCGCGCAGATCTTTACCAAGCGTTACACCAGCCTTTTGCAGTATTGCTGAAAGCAATACTCCCGAATAACTATGATCCTTAACATCCCGGTCTTTACGGACTACTGTTGTTTGGGGGTATTGCTGCAGATCACTTTCCTTTAATTCAAGCGGTGTAATTACTTCGCCCGAAACTTTGATCATTCCTTTTTTTTCTGCGGTTTGCGCTTTTAGTACGGGGCTTGCAAAGAGGCCTATAAAACTAATTGCTGCTATTATTAAAAAATTTTTCATTTGGTATCTGTTCTTATTTTGGTTTGTTCAATTGGTTTATTCGGATCAGAAAAGCGCGGATCATTTATAAATGTAGAATCGGTAAGCATGTTTAAAAACGCAACAATAGCTTTTTTTTCTTCGGGCCGCAAATCCAGCGACTTCCCTCCTTTTGTATTAGACTCGCCCCTTAAAAAAGAACTCAAATATGGCGACTGTTTAATATGGTCACTGTAATGATCAACAACCTCGTCAAGTGTCTTAAACCTACCATCGTGCATGTACGGCGCAGTTAATGCAATATTTCTTAAGGTTGGCACTTTGAATCTTCCTTTATCAGCAGCCAGGCCGGTAATTACTTCTACACCTTTATCTGCCGGAATGCTATCCAAACCATTATTATGAAACAATTCTAAATAATTTTTCACGCCCCCATGGCAGTGAACGCAATTTGCGCCACGTATGTTTTTCTCCGGATCGGCCCCGTTCATAAAAAGTTCCATCCCGGCCATCTCCTGTTTTGTTGGTTGATAGGCATTGCGCAGATACTGGTCATATTTTGAATTACAGGCAATAAGGGTACGCTCAAATTGGGCTATTGCTTTTACGATACGGTCGGCAGTGATTTCACCATCGCCGTAAACAAGCCGGAATAATTCCGGATAGGTACTTGTTTCACCTAATTTCTTCGCCGAGACCGCTAAAGGTTGCCCCATTTCATGAGGATTAGTCAACGGAACCGAAGCCTGATTTTCAAGACCTGTTACCCTTCCATCCCAAAAGAAACGGCGTGTCCATAACAGATTTGTTAACGACATGGCGTTCCTTGGGGTTAATACATGGTCAACGCCCGTACTAAATGCTTTTCCATCTGTAAACGCATGTGCTTGTTCATGGCAACTGCCACATGATAAAGTATTGTTTAGGGATAATCTTTTTTCATAAAAAAGCATTCGGCCCAGGTAAACGCCTTCTTTGGTGGTTGGGTTATCATCGGGAATGGTAAACCGGTTGCCAAAATTTGCAGGATAAATTAACTGATAAGGGCCGGTTTCTATCTTATCACTTAAAGAAACCCAGGCAGAAAGCAACAGCATAGCTAAACCGGAAAAAAGCACAACGATGTGCTTTTTTCCTTTTAAAGTAATTAAATAACTTATGCTATTTCTTTGCCTTTTCATTTAATATTTGAAAACTAAGGCCTTAATGCGGCAATTTTAAATATAATGCGCTTATCTGTAATTATAAATAAGGTTTACAAAATAATTTCGTCCTTCTTCCGGGTAGCCTTCTACTAAAGTATAATTTCTGTCGAACAGATTGTTAACACCGCCTTCTATTGAAAATCCCTTCGGCAATACTACGTGCGCTTTAACATTTGTTAAATAGAACCCGCCGGAAACAGTACCGTAGCTGGTGCTGTAACGCCTGGAATCATATTCTTCAGATGCCAGTATATAAAGTGCCTTTACAGGCTTATATTCAATTGAAGCGAATACTCTGTTTTTCGGTACATCGGTGAAATAAATCTGTGGTGCCGACAGGTTGTTGCGCACGATGTAAGCATAGTTAGCATTTATTTGTAGCTGCGGTAAAATATCGTAGCCTATAGCAAACTCTGCCCCATAATATTCAGCTTTACCTACGTTCTGTACCTGTGCCAGGTAGGTTTTAGTAGTGGCATTATATTGAACGTTGTTAACTGTTTGGATACTGTTGTTTATTTTGCTGTAAAAGCCGGAAGCTTCAATGCTTAGCTTGCTTGCTATTAAAGTTTTATAAGTAAGGTCATAATTCAATGCGTCCTCTGCTTTAAGATTAGGATTAGGGATGGCGGTTCCTAACTTATAAGAATAGCGATCTTTTATAGTTGCAAACCTTGTTTTACGGGCAACCGAAAAGCCTAAAGAGTTGTTTTTATCAAAATCGTATTGCACCAATCCCTGCAGGTTCCAGGCATTGTTATTGTTGGCAGGCAAATTAGATATTACGCTGTTAGTATATTGCTGCGTAGCAGTACTTTGCCTGTCCATATAAGCAAAACCACCGTTTACCTTTAATGCCTGTGTAATATGATAGGTATCTTCAGCACCTATGTCATAATTATTATCAGCATCCCGTATCTGTGGTTCTCCGCCAACTATGTCATGCTCGCGGTGTACATCTTCTTTAAAATGGCCTGCGATACTAAAGTTATTGTTTTTTATATCAGTATTTTCAAAAATCACACTGGTACCTAAAGTGTAGTCATTGTATACACTCTTAAAGGCATATGGCTTTGTTATGGTGTTATAATTTACGTTATCGTAACTATCGGTTTCGTTATTAAACTGGTTGTAATACCAACGGGTTTTAATCACATTAGTACTATTGATCTTGTTATTACTTAACAAATATAAACCTTTGGTATCCCAAAATGGCCATTTCCAAAATCTCGGACTTTTAAGCTGTGAATTAAGCGGATCATTACCTGCATAAACAGGTGTGCCTTTTTCACCGTGCTGATAGCTGTAGCCAATTGCATATTCCTGGTTATCGGTTGGGGTAAAACCAACTTTACCGCTTATATCCACGTCATTGCTGTAAGAATTCGCCCTGTTGCCGTCGGGTTGGTACTTAGTTGGTACGTACGATGACGATAGTGGAAAGTAATTACGCTTTAATTGACCGGCAGAAAACTCATAATAAAACTTTCCAAAATTTGACCCAATATTGGTATTCAGCCTGTAGCCACCGCTAAGGTAACCTGCCAAAGCATTTACTTCAAAGGGATTAACAGGTTTGCGCGAAACCAGGTTAATAGCACCGCCCTCGGCATTTGGCCCAAAAAGTACGGATGAATAACCTTTTTGCACGTCAATTTCAGAAATATTGAAAGTTGTATACCGCGCCAGATCCACATAACCATCATAAGGCACATAAAGCGGAACCCCATCGAGGTAGATAGGCACCTGGTGAATGTCAAACCCGCGCACATTTACGGCAGATTCGTTTCTGGGCCCTATAGATGTTAAAGTTATGCCAGGTAAAAGGCTGAGCGCATGTGACACATCCAACCGATTGTAAAGGTTGATAGATGAAGCATTTAATTTGTTAGAACGCAGGCTGTCTTTGTTACCGTTTATTGTAACCTGGCCCAATTGAAAAATATGCCTGCCTGTGTCAGCAACTGGTGTTTGTGCTTTCGCTACAGATGCAAAGAAAATATTAGCAAAAAGGAATAATTTTAATAATAATTGTTTTTTCATAGAGGTTACGTTGTACTTTAATTTATATAACGCAATGTCGCAAAAAAGACAGATTTAAATTAGTGATAGTTAAAATAATTAAATAGTAATTTCTAAACTATTTTCTGATAAAAATTCTTTAAGCTTGTTTTGAAATATATGAAACTGCTGTATAACTTTTAAACCGTGATCTGTTACTGATGCATGGCCGCCGCCTCTACCACCCCTGTGAGATATAACTACCGGTGAACTAAAATTTGTATTCATATGATTAATCATATCCCAGGCTTGTTTGTAAGACATTTTCATCTGCAATGCGGCTTGTCTTATTGATCCGGATGTTTCTATTCGCTCAAGCAACTCCACGCGTCCGCGGCCAAGCAAACGGTCGTCGGCAGTTTCTATCCAAATTCTGCCATTCAATTGAAATTTAGGCGCGTTCATGAGTTTTAAGATTATAATTTAAATATTTAACACATATTCAAATTTAAATCCTTTACAATCAAATATCTGCTATTAAAATAAATTAGTTAAACATATGCCCACACTACAGGAAAGGTTAAAAAAACATAATGAGGGCCTTTTGCCCGAGTTACTAAAAATCAAATACGAAGCACTTACAGAAAACCCTTTCCGGTTTTACCGGGGCACTTGTCACTTGTTTTATGAAGACCTTTTAAAAGCCTCGCCGCTTCCGTTATCGCCGCTTACCTGGGTTTGCGGCGATTTACACATAGAAAATTATGGCAGTTACAAGGGCGATAACAAATTGGTTTATTTTGACATGAACGATTTTGACGAAGCTGTATTAGCCCCGGCAAGCTATGAACTCGCCCGTATGGTAACCAGCATCCTGATTGCGTTCGATTCATTAGAGATTGAACCCGAAAAGGCTTTAAAGATGGCGCAGCTTTTTTTGAAAACCTACGCAGCAACCCTATCTACAGGGAAAGCAATAAGCATCGATCCCAGAACGGCGAAAGGTATTGTATGCAATTTTTTAAACGCCGCCGCAGAATCAAAAGAAAGAGATTTGTTGAAGAAACGTACGGTTAGCAAGAAAAAGAAAGTAATGTTATCTATTGAAGATGAAAGGCACTTTAAAATAAAAAAGCCGCTAAGGCAGGAATTAACACAACACATAAACGAGTGGATTACCAATAGCAGTGATGGGCCTTATAATTACGAAGTTAAGGGCGTTGTGTTCAGGGTAGCCGGCACCGGCAGCTTAGGTGTAAAACGTTATTTGTTTTTATTGAAAAGTACCAATACGAAAAATAAATACTTGTTTGTGGATATGAAACAGGCGTTACCGTCAAGCTTGTTACCTTATATAAAAGTTAAACAGTTACAATGGGACTCTGAGGCAGATAGAGTGATTAGCATTCAGAAACGCATGCAGTATGTATCTTCATCATTATTAAGCACAACCACTTTCAGAGGTGAATCATTTATCATTCAGGAACTACAGCCTGTTAAAGACACTATCAAATTTAAGCTGCTTAGAGACGAATATCGCGACATTTACCAGGTAATAGATGATATGGCTGCGTTAACGGCATCGGCGCAGTTACGCAGCGGCGGTATGCAGGGGTCTTCAATAATAGACGACCTGATGGCTTTCGGAGCCTCTGCCGAGTGGCAGCAAGGTGTTGTAGATTATGCTGTTAATTATGCAAAAACCATTAAAGAATATTACCAGGAATACATGAAGGAATACAAAAACGGCGCTTATGATATAAAGATCCCTAAGAGCAATAAGCCTACCTAAGCAAGCTTTTAAATTAACTACCTTTATAAATTTAAAAAACAAAGTAATAAAGAACAATATCCTGGTTTAATGGTTACATTGCAATTATTAGTTCAATAGTTAGGCATAAGGTATAACTATTAAGTTAATTGATAAAACCCTTACCCGTTTATTTTCGTTTTTAGTTTATGACTTTTTTTCCTTTGCCCGCCAATGAAGAAGAAAGACTTGAGGCGCTCAATTCTTATAATATTCTTGATACAGCAGAAGAAAAAGATTTCGATGAACTAACTACCCTGGCGTCGGCCATTTGTCAAACTCCTATCGCACTTATTAGTTTTGTTGATGATAAAAGGCAGTGGTTTAAATCTCATTTTGGTTTAGAGGCCTCCGAAACCTCTCGCGATGTTTCATTTTGCGCGCATGCCATAGTTTCTCCAAATGATATTTTAGTAGTTGACAGCCCTGCAACTGACAATAGGTTTGCACAAAATCCGTTGGTAACCGGCGACTTGCAAATTGGTTTTTATGCGGGTGTTCCTTTAATAAATGAAGATGGTTTTGCGCTCGGAACGCTTTGCGTTATAGACCATCAAAAAAAAGTTCTTTCTGAAACGCAGATCCATGCGCTTAAAATATTAGCCAAACAGGTAATTGATAAATTAGAACTCAGGCGCAAGCTTTTATTACTTGAACAAATGAACCGGCAGCTGCGAGATGCCAATGTGTTTATCCAAAAGTTTGCCTCTATGGCGGCACATGATATCAAAAATCCTATCAGCAGCATTTTACTAACATCACAGGCATTAAAGATCAGATTAGAGAAATATCATGACGATGGTTGCAATAGGTTGATTGACCTTAATATCGGGTCAATTAAAAGCCTGATGACCTTGCTGGACGAAATGCTGGCCTACTCCAGATCGCCGGATCTGCTGTTGGTAAAGAAACAGGAGATAAATCTGGGTGTTACATTGCGTAAGATCATCTCGATGGTTAACGTGCCCGAAAACTTTGAAATTAACATTCCGCAGGGCGAAAACAAGTTAAAAATTTCCCTTGTAGCGTTTGAACAAATTTTTATTAACCTGATAAGCAATGCTATAAGGTACAATGATAAAGAGAACGGGTATATTGAAATCAGATTTAGCCAGGACGATGATTACTATCGTTTTGAAATAAAAGACAATGGCATAGGCATAGCGGAGCAGTATCACGAAAAAATATTCCAAAATAATTTTACGCTTAAAATTACCGACCGTTATAGCAATAAAGGCACCGGGATTGGCCTTTCTACAGTTAAAGATCTGGTCAATGTTTTAAACGGAACCATATTTGTAAAATCCGCATTAGGTAAGGGTGCAACGTTTTTCTTCACCATTAAAAAATAGCTACCGTGCAATGGACTTATTTTACGCCCATTGCGTATTTAATGCCGCCCAATAAATGACCGAGGTATAACGGATCTGCATAAGATTCATCCGTATGGCCCAACTCGGTATAAAAAGCACGGCCTCCATCATATTTATGATACCAGCTCATTGGATGATAATCGCCATTTTCGCCACCCGTATAGCTCTTCTCATCAATAGTTATCAGAACGTGTATGTCTTTAGCTATCCATTTATAATTGTACCATTCATCAAATCTTTTCCATTCGGCAGGCAAGTCTTTAGTTGCTATAAAATTTTTATCTACAACATGCAAAACAGCCTCCTGTTGTTTGGGATGGCTTTTAAAGTAAGCGCCAACTAAATTACCATACCAAGGCCAGTCATATTCGGTGTCTGTAGCGGCATGAACGCCCACAAAACCACCACCTTTTTCAATATATTTTTGGAATTGGGCTTGCTGGGTATCGTTCAATACATCGCCGGTGGTGCTTAAGAAAATAATGGCAGCGTATTGCTTTAAGTTGTCATAGGTAAATTTAGACGCGTCTGTAGTGGTATCCACATCAAAATTATTCTGCTGCCCAAGCTTAATAATAGCAGGTAAGCCAATCGCAATAGAAGCATGGTGAAACCCTGCCGTTTTACTGAATATTAACACTTTCTTTTTTGCCGATACGCTAAATGCCATCAGTATCAATGCGCAAAAGGTAATTGAAGCTAATTTGATTGATAGATTGTTAGTCTGTGGCTTCCACATTTTAAACGTGACGCGGTATCGAGTTATCATAAATTATAATTGGCTAAAGAGCTTACAGAATTTAACTCTTTGTTAAAGCTAATTATTTTTTACGATAAGCAAAAAATAAATAAATATCGCTTGGTGCCTATACCTCGTCGGCGGGTACAAATATTGGCGGGTCTCTTTTAAATAAAGCTCCAAATATCAGGGCGAAAACAAAGATCAGGATGATATTAATGGCAAAGCCGGATACTACCTGGAATACAGTAATATTTTTTTGCAACTCGAGGTTCTTCGTGATCTGGGCCAGATTATCGTCAATTTTTCTTTTATCAACCTTTGGGCTTTTTTTCATCTTATTGGCCGCTGTGTTGGTAGCTGCAACCGTCTTTTCAGACATGTTGGGTTCAATCAGTTTGGCAAAAATAAAATCGTGCCCAATGGTTTGAATTCCGTAAGTAACCAGGAACATTATAAATATGCCCGATGTTGCTTGTTTTATGACCCAATAGCCGCCAATGCGTTTCCTGAAGCGGAAACAAATTAAAATAACAGCTATAATAGGCAATATGAAGGTAAAAGCAACCGGTGTCATGATAAATAACACCGGTTTGGTTGCAAATGAAAGCGTAACGTAAAAAGATATGATACTGATTGCAAGCAGCACAACGCCTAATACAAATCCGTATTTTAAACCTGTTATTCTTATAAACTTGTCCTGGTTCATCTAAAAATTAATTGCTAAAACTTACCAGAATATCCAGCACCGCCATGTCAAATTCTTTTTCTGCAGCGTAGCTTGCAATTTCCTCTTTTTCCTTGTCGGATGGATTGGTGTTCTGAAAAAAGCACATGAATGGATAGAACAACTCCTTAAGTTCCGAATCTTCCGGTAAAGCCTGCGCAACTGCGCTTATTTCACTAACCGGGCTTTCTATCAAAATCTGGTTAGCAATTATAGGTTCATAAATACGGTACTCATCCTGGAATTCATCTTCATCAACAAGCAAAAATTCTTTCAGGTAATCGTCCAGTTCAGGCTGAATGTCTTCATCAGCACATTCATTCAGGTAAAGCAGCATGTTTAAGAGCTCAGTCCCGCGGTCAAGCGTTTCTTCTTCAATATCTTCCCACTCCGGCGAATCAAGATAATCTTCTTCCAGTTTTTTAATATCGGCGCTAAAGAAATTGATCATCAGCAAGTCAAAGAAAATTTCGCGCAATGTTTCCAGCTGCGGGTAATCATCAAACACTTCATCCAGCTGATCAACTTTAGATAAAAAGTCTTCTTCAGATGCGAAGACTTCGTTAAAAGCATCGGTAAATGGTTCTGCGTTAAAGTCACTGTATTTTGAGAAAGCGGCAAGCGCTGCTTCAACGGCTGCTTTTACTTTAGGATCGATCATAGGATGTTGATTTATTTGTAAAATTGATTGTTGTTATAAGTTAACAGCACTTTACCTTTTAGATTCTGCCCTATAAAAGGCGAATTATAAGATTTAGACCGGTTGTTTTTCCTGTTGTATTCCCACTCACTTTCAGTATCCAGCAAAACAAGGTTTGCTGCCTGCCCTTCGGCTATCGATGGTATTTCTACATTTAATATTTCGCGGGGGCCAACGGCCAGTTTTTGCACTATCTGCGCTAAATTCATTCCTGCCTTTAAGGCGAGTGAGAAAGCAGTCTGCAATCCGATCATACCAAATTCTGCCACCTCAAACTCTACATCTTTAAATTCCACCTCGTGTGGCGTATGCTGGGTAACAATAGCATCTATAGTTCCATCATTTAAACCTTCCAGCAGCGCATTCAGGTCATCACGGGTGCGCAGTGGCGGTTTAACCTTATATTGACTATCAAAGCCTAAAAGCACTTCTTCAGTAAGTACAAGGCTGTGTAATGCTACATCGCAGGTTACTTCGAGCCGCTTTCGCTTAGCTTCTCTTATCAGTTCTACCGAGCGCGTGGTAGAAATAGTGCTGAAATGTATTTTAGAACCGGTGTATTCGGCCAGGTAAAGATCACGGGCTATCATCAGCTCCTCAGCAAGTGAAGGGATACCTTTCATGCCAAGTAAGGTGCTGATTTCGCCCTCATTTACTTTAGCTTTACCTGCAATAGCAGTATCCTCGGGATAAGAAAATATAAGTGCGTCAAACCCCTGGGCGTAAAGCATTGCCCTTTCCATTAAACCGGCATCCTGTACCGGCCTGTTGCCATCTGTAAATGCCTTTGCACCGCTCAGGTACATATCGTACATTTCGGCAAGGTCCTTACCTTCACGTTTGTAAGATATGGCGCCCAACGGGTAAACATCTACCAGGTTCTTTTGCGAGCGGTTAAGCAGGTATTCAATCTCTGCCTTTGAATGTACCGGCGGGGTTGTATTAGGCATCAACGCAATACCTGTAAACCCCCCGGATGCTGCTGCCTTTGTCCCGGTATAAAGATCTTCTTTTGTTTCAAGGCCCGGTTCGCCTATGTTACAATTAAGATCAAAAAAGCCCGGCGATAAAAATTTACCATCTGCTTCAAAAAGTTCTGCTTCAGCTTTAAGATCAGAAGCAATTTTTGTGATTACTCCTTTCTCAATTAAAACATCCGCTTTTTGTTGATTAAATGGCGAGTTAGGATCAATAATAGTGGCAGATTTGATAAGCAGATTCATTTACGATGCTTTATTTAGATGAGTTTGTATCCGATTAAACCGGTTGCGAAACACTTTTTCGATCAGTTGAAAAATATCTTATCAGGATAATTTCGAGCCCCAGAAAAATCAAGGCCAAAATTATACAAAGTTTCCATAATTGTATGCCGAAATTTGTTTCTGTTGATGTGCTGTTTAAAGTTGCGGTTCCGTTGTCTGCTACAATGGCTGCGGCGGGTATCAGTTTTTTTAAATCTGCAATGCTTAAATAGCTAAGATCCGATTCGCTTCTGTTATCATTATAGGCCACAACCCCAATTAAACTATCCTGCTTTGTGATGTTGTATAAGCCGGTATTATGCAACTGATCTGCAGTGTAAAGGAGTGTACTTCCCTCCTGTTGGCGCGTGTCTGGAATGATAGTGATAGTACCCTGTGTTAATTTTATTAATTGTTTATCAGTTGTTTGCACTGGCGGCAGTTCAATAGTTTCATCCCTGCCTAAAACATAAAACAACGGCTGATCGTGGCCGCTAAGTAAAGCTATGCGAAACATTGCAGGTACAAAAAGAGCATGCCGGGGTAAATTGCTGAAATCTTCATTTAAAGCCACCGCAGAAAGATAAACCTTCCCTTTACCAAAACTGAAACGCTCCCAGAATGAATCTTCGCCCTGCAATGTCATCAGATTTTCGCCACGCGCCTGATTATTAAAGCCGTAGTATTTTTTTACAACCGGCAGGTCGGGATTTTGAGGATAGTTTTCAAAGATATTTTTAAAAACAGGGTTCTGCAGGTTAATGGCGTTCACTTTGAAATTGCCTGTTTGAATTTTTTCGGGAAAAGCGGCATGCAATGGTTGTAAGAAAGTTTTGTAGCTGTTGAAGTCAATTTCATTACCAGGAAAAATTAGGAGTGTACCACCTTTTTTTACGTAAGTATTCAACTGCTGTGCTAAACCAGCCGCTATTCTATCTACATCGCTTAAAACAATTATAGGAAAGATATTTAATGAGGCATAATCGACGTTGCCATCGGTAACCCGTTTGGCCGAAAAAAACGGATCGGCAGCAAATACAGCTTTCAAATAAGGGTTTGGCGTTCCGTCATCTATTAACAATACCGGCATCTGCTGTTTTACATCAAAAGTGAAGTAAAAACGGTTATCAAAAGTTACAGGATTATCCTGCAAATTTATTTCGGCCCGCTGCCACCCGGCTTTCAGCCCTGAAAATGAAAGTGTATCATATTGTATGGCACGCCCGGCAAGCGTATAACTACCTAAAGCCTTTTGCACGCCGTTTATAGAAAGTTTAAGAGGAATTTTTTCGGCTGTTTCGCCGGCGTAATTGTGTAATCGTACAACCAGCTTTTCACCATCGCCCGGGCGATGAATAGCACTTAATAATTGAACAGAATCTATCGCCACATTAGGCAGCGAATTGGCTTTTAACGGAACAAGGTTAATGTTCAAACCGGTGTCTGCATTTACAGACCGGTTTATAGCCATATTTTTTTGAAAGTCGGATATAAGATAAACCGACCTGATTGCAGTTTTGCTCATATTGAGCAAACTCTGCTGTCGGCTCATAATTTGTTGCAGATTACGGCTTTGCGGGCTGATTTTTACAACGTCTACAGCATCGTTAAATTCATCGCGGCTGAGTAAGCGTTGGTGCTTACCTTCAAAATCTTGTGTGAGGAGTTGAAATTCGTCGTTTATGCTGTAAGCTGATGCAATTGCCTTTGCACGCTGTTTAGCTTCGTCTAATAGCGAGCCTTCCCTGTTAAGGGTTTCCATGGAATAGGAATTATCCACAAATATGCTTACCACCTGGTGTTTACCCGCAACGGCGGAATTCTTACTCGAAAAATATGGCCTTGCAAACGCCAGCACCAGGAAAGTTAAAGCAAGCATTCGCATAGCCAAAATGAGCCTTTCTTTAAGGTTTCTTGCTGATGATTGCTGCTCCTGTATCTCTTTTAAGAACTGAACATTACTAAAATAAACTTTTTGGTACCTGCGAAAATTAAACAGGTGAATTAGCACAGGTATAACCAGCAGTAATAATGCAAAAAGAAAACGAGGATATAAAAAATGCATGCTGGCTATCCGGTTATATGTAGCAAAGCTAAAAAATAACGTAACTCTTTTATTAAATACAATTGTTTTATCAAGCGTCTATCAACCTTATAACGCCAAAAACAAAACAAGCATCTTTTTACTTCTAATTAATCAAACTTACTATATGATAAAATGGCACATAGGCTGTTCGGGCTTTCATTACCGCGACTGGAAAGGTCCGTTCTATCCTGTAGATCTGCCGCAGCGAAAATGGTTCGATTACTATTGCGAACATTTCAGCACACTTGAACTAAATGTTACCTTTTACCGGTTTCCGCAGCTTTCATTTTTGCAAACCTGGTATAATAAAAGCCCGGCAGAGTTCCGTTTTGCTGTAAAAGCACCCCGAGCAATCACCCATTATAAAAAGTTTAATGATTGCACTGAACTGATCACCAGTTTTTATGACACCATAAATTCAGGTTTGCAGGAAAAGTTAGGCCCCGTGCTTTTTCAATTGCCGCCAAGTTATAACTATACCGATGAAAAATTGGATAAGATACTAAATAGCTTAAATCCCACATTTAAAAATGTGCTGGAACTAAGGCATGAAAGCTGGTGGAATCATGAAGTTTATAAAAAACTGGCGGATCATAAAATTACATTCTGCGGCATGAGCCATCCTAAATTACCAGACGATCTGATTCAAAATACCGAAGTGCTCTATTACCGCTTTCACGGCGTACCTGATCTGTATCGTTCGCGCTATTCCGTTGAATTTTTGAAAAAGATTGTTGATGCCGTAAAACTTTGTGAAACATCCAAAGAAGCCTGGTGCTATTTTAATAATGATTATGATGCTACCGGCGTATTCAACGCCAAAGAGATGATGGACTTGTTATAATTAAATATATTGCTTTAAACAATCTTTAACTTGCGGTAAATAACTTAAACTAAATAAATTTAGATGGAGCAGCAAAGGGTATAAATTCCACAAATCTATTCTATGCTGCCAATCTTTTTGTAATGGAAAAGTTTCATTATATGACTGGTAAAACTCCGTTGAAAAGCCCCCGAACAAAGTGGTCATGGCTATATCGAACTCACGGTTTCCATAACTTACGGCCGGATCTATCAGGAATGGTGTTTCATCTTCGCCTATGAGATAATTGCCGCCCCACAAATCGCCATGAATAAGAGCAGGTGCTTCTTCATCAAACAAAGACGGTATATTTTTGTAAAGTATTTCAAATTCTGTAACGTTTTTGCTGTTAAGTAAACCTTTATCTATACCAGTTTTTACCATCGGCATTAACCTTTCTTCAACAAAAAAAGACGACCATTTCAAATGCTTGTTATTTGATTGCCGCAGGCTGCCCATATAATTATCGCTATCTAACCCGAAGTATTGATTTGATTGTTTGTGCATTTGTGCAAGCTGCATACCTAATTGTGAGCTGGCTCTTATAGTAGGGCGCCTGCTCTCAATCCATTTCAACAGCAGAAAACTTTCATTGCCTGCGTTTCCCGGATGTATTACATCCGGGACTTTGATTGCGCCTTTTTTTGCAATGAGTTTAAGACCTGTAGCCTCTGCCTCAAACATGCCGGGGTAAGCATTTTTATCGTTTATTTTAAGGAAAAAAAGTTCTTTATCGGTTTGTAATTTAAAAGCATCGTTTATACTGCCGCCGCTAACCGGTTTAAAACCGGTTACACTCACCTGTAATTGATGTTCTAAGGTTTGTATAATTTCTTTACTGATGCCCATAAGCAGTTGCGATGTAAAACGTATAGCTTATACAAATATCCGCCCAAAAAAGCTATTTTTGCGTTTCAATGGAACACATTCGTAATTTTTGCATTATAGCACACATTGACCACGGTAAGAGTACGCTTGCCGACAGGTTATTAGAATATACCAATACGATTACACAGCGCGAATCGCAAGCTCAGTTACTTGATGATATGGACCTGGAACGTGAGCGTGGTATTACCATAAAAAGCCATGCCATACAAATGGATTATGTGCTGGATGGCAAAAAATATGTTCTGAACCTGATTGATACTCCCGGCCACGTAGATTTTTCGTACGAGGTATCACGTTCCATTGCCGCCTGCGAAGGTGCTCTGCTTATAGTAGATGCTGCACAGGGTATACAGGCACAGACCATATCCAACCTTTACCTTGCACTGGAAAACGACCTTGAAATTATTCCGATCTTAAACAAAATGGATCTTCCTGGCGCTATGCCAGAAGAAGTTAAAGACCAGATAGTTGACCTGATAGGATGCAAACGAGATGAAATTATCCCGGCGTCCGGTAAAACGGGCATGGGTGTGCATGAGATTTTACAGGCAATTGTAGAACGGGTTCCTGCCCCGGTTGGAGACCCTAAAGCACCATTGCAGGCTTTAATCTTCGATTCGGTGTTTAACTCTTTCCGTGGCATTATTGCCTACTTTAAAGTAGTTAACGGCGAGATAAGAAAAGGCGATAAGGTAAAATTTGTTGCTACTGAAAAAGAATACCTGGCTGATGAAGTTGGTACGCTAAAACTTCGCCCGTTACCAAAAGATGTGATCAAAACCGGTGACGTAGGTTATATTATTTCTGGTATTAAGGAAGCCCGTGAAGTTAAAGTGGGTGATACCATAACGCAGGTTGAGCGCCCTTGCGCTGTAGGCATACAAGGCTTTGAAGAGGTAAAGCCAATGGTTTTTGCCGGCATTTACCCGGTAGATACGGAAGACTATGAAGAACTTCGCGAATCAATGGCTAAGCTGCAATTAAATGATGCGTCGTTGGTTTTTGAACCGGAATCATCTGCGGCGTTAGGTTTTGGTTTCCGTTGCGGTTTCCTGGGCATGTTGCACATGGAAATTATCCAGGAGCGGTTGGAACGCGAGTTCGGCATGACGGTTATTACCACCGTGCCCAACGTATCATACAAAGCCTTTACCACCAAAGGCGATGAAGTGATTGTAAACAACCCGTCTGACCTGCCCGACCCAAGTAAAATAGATTTTGTTGAAGAACCTTACATCAAAGCTACGATCATAACCAAGGCCGAATTTGTTGGGCCAGTAATGTCTCTTTGTATTCAAAAACGTGGTATGATTGCAAACCAGTCATATTTAACCGCCGACCGTGTGGAGTTGGTATTTGAAATGCCGATGGGCGAAATCGTGTTTGACTTTTACGATAAGCTTAAAACCATTTCTAAAGGATATGCATCCTTTGATTATCATCAGACAGGATACCGCCAGTCTGACCTTGTACGCCTGGACATCCGTTTAAACGGTGAACCTGTGGATGCGCTTTCATCATTAATTCACCGGAGCAATTCGTACGATTTTGGAAAGAAGATCTGCGAAAAATTAAAGGAGCTTTTGCCGCGCCAGCAATTTGAGATCATTATCCAGGCATCTATAGGTGCCAAGATCATTGCCCGTGAAACAGTAAAGGCAATGCGTAAAGATGTTACGGCAAAATGCTACGGTGGGGACATTAGTCGTAAACGTAAATTACTAGAAAAACAAAAGGCAGGTAAAAAACGCATGCGCCAGGTAGGTAACGTTGAAATACCTCAGAGCGCGTTTATGGCTGTACTTAAATTAGATTAATCTTTTAGATAAAAACAGTCGGAAGCCGATTTGTAGAATTAACTCCTTCATCTCGATTTCTGGCTCTTGATTCTTGACCCTATATTATGGAATTACTCGACGGAAAATACGTATCGACAAAATTAAAAGGCGAAATAGCCAATGCGGCAGGTAAAATATTAGAACAAACCGGCAGAAAGCCGCATTTAGTAGCCGTGTTGGTTGGCCATGATGGTGGCAGTGAAACTTACGTAGCCAGCAAAATTAAAAATTGCGAGCAGGTTGGTTTTAAGTCGACACTTGTAAGGTATGAGAGCAATGTTACCGAAGAAGAATTACTGCAAAAGGTTGAAGAACTGAATGCCGATGCAGACATTGACGGAATTATTGTTCAATTGCCTTTACCAAAACATATAGACCCAGAAAAGGTAACTGAAAGAATTGATCACCGTAAAGATGTGGACGGCTTTCACCCGGTTAATCTTGGCCGCATGCAGCGTAACTTACCATCGTTTATACCGGCAACTCCTTATGGCATTACCTTGATGTTGGCCGAATATGGAATTGAGACTGCCGGTAAGCATTGCATTGTAGTTGGTAGAAGTAATATAGTAGGCTCGCCAATGAGCATCCTGATGGCCAGGAATACCAATCCGGGCAATTGCACGGTAACTATTTGTCACAGCCGTACACCCGACATCAAAAAATTCACTCTTGATGCCGATATACTTATAGTGGCCATCGGTAAGAAAAATTTTATTACTGCCGATATGGTGAAAGAAGGCGTTGTTGTAATAGATGTAGGTATGAACCGCGAAACAAGCACTACAACCAAATCGGGCTATAAGCTTTATGGCGATGTAGATTTTGAAAACGTAGCGCCAAAATCATCATGGATCACCCCGGTACCCGGCGGTGTGGGCTTAATGACCATTATCGGCTTGTTAAAAAATACTTTGGCTTCGGCAAACAAAGAAGTTTACAAATAGCGCTCGGTTGTATGTTGTCACTTGTGGGTACTACAAAAGAATAATATAGCACTGGTTATAAATGATAAAGGCGCTATTATGCGCCTTTATCATTTAATATTCTACTTCAACAGATCTGCCGGGATCTGGTAGTTTTCATTTTCATCATTCCAGGCCATAGATGTAATTTGCCAGTTATCGTCAACCTGGATGAATTGTATATAATTAATTCCACGGGGTAAATATTCGGTATTATGGTCGGCCATGCTGTATTCATAAATACTTATTCTCTGGGCCACTTTTCCAAATATTTCTGTTTTTGAGTATAGCTCCCGCTGCATAAATTGCTGCAGTTTTCCTTCGGCAATTTGCGATTCAAACTCTTGCGTAAAAGTTTCGGCTGTATATTTAATTGGTTTTGAGAAGCTGTTGTTTACCAGCAGGCCATCATCATAAAATAAGCCTGTAACGGTTTCAAGGTCGGGCATTTCTCCATCTTGAAAACTTAACGATTCATAAAAATCTTCTGTGATATAATCAATGGCTCTTGTGTTCATACGTAGTGGTCTGTTAAAAAGGCAAAGCTAAAAATCAATCTTCAAATTCATAACCGAAGGATTTTTTATTACATCGTCCATGTTGGTTTGCAGGATCACTTTTTTTCTATCAGCGGATACTATAGCCTTTGAGTTGTAGACTTTTTTAACCGGCTTAGCGAAATTAAGTATCACTTTATAAGGCATGTCTATCAGCATTGCTTTTGCCATTGAAAGTGTAGACTGAGTTCGTTTTAAAAAGGCATTGAATTTAACCTTGTCAATTATGCGGTAAAATTTATGCGGTGTAACTTCATAAAGGTAATAATCCTCGCCGGCCAGTAATTGTTGTGCGTCAAAGCCCTTGGGGGTTTTACTGTCCTTAGCAACTGCGTTCAACTGATTACTGGCAGACAGCTTGGATAAATGTTTCAAGTAATAATCAAGATCGGCAGCATTTTTAGCATGATGATTTATGCTAATTTTCATAATGTTTTTTTGCAGGTTCATCTTAACGTTCAGATTACTGCTTTTAGCCATATTGGCTTCCTCCGCCGTCATCCTGTGTTGCGTACTATCCGGCAAAGCCGAATAAAAGTCAAGTGTTGTGTCTTTTACCAACGAAAATTGCGGAGTTGCTTTAACAGAATCTGTCATCAAATTCATTAAAACCGATACGGCGCTGCTCATGTCAAAACCGTAAGCCACATTGCATGAGCCGTCGGGTTTAAAATCATAGCGTTCTTCAACGTCTACACACGATGAAAAACAAAACAAACCTAAAAATGCAATTAAGTAGTAAAATTTCTTCATCCTGTCGATTTTGTAGTAATAATAACAAATAAGCGCCAAATGTTACAGTGAAAATCTTTTTTACAACGCTTAGTTTTAGCAAATCAAAAACGCTGGATTACTTAGTTCTTAATCAAAGCCATTAAACTGTAATAAATAAGGTTTATGTTTTATGCTTTGCGCTTTAAACGTAAATTTGAGGCTTAATTATGGCACACGTAATTCCGGAAGATGGCAGTTTGCTTCCTTTAATGGAAGAATTTTATACGATACAGGGCGAAGGATATAATACCGGGAAGGCCGCATACTTTATTCGCCTCGGCGGCTGCGATGTGGGTTGCCATTGGTGCGATGTAAAAGAAAGCTGGGATGCAGAGCTGCACGCCCTTACCGCTGCTGATCAAATTGTTCAGAACGCGTCTCAATATCCATCAAAAGCTATTGTGGTAACCGGCGGCGAACCACTTATCTACAACCTCGATTACCTGACCAAAGGCCTGCAGCAAAAGGGATTTAAAACTTTTATTGAAACATCCGGCGCTTATCCCCTTTCGGGCAACTGGGACTGGATCTGCCTTTCGCCAAAAAAATTTAAAGCCCCGGTTTTAGAGGTTGCTCAAAAGGCGCATGAATTGAAGGTTATTATTTTCAATAAATCTGACTTTGAATTTGCCGAGCATTATGCTAAACAGGTATCGGCAGATTGTAAATTATTTTTACAACCCGAATGGTCAAAATCAAAAGAAATGACACCTCTTATTGTTGAGTATGTAATGGCTAATCCGCAGTGGGAAATATCTCTGCAAACGCACAAATATTTAAATATACCGTAATATATTGTACCTTAGGATGTCATTTCGCATATCCTAAATATGAGATACTTTTCCTTATCGTTCTTGCTTGTGCTTTGCTGTATATTTTGTTACGGGCAGCAAAGGCAATACACCTCTACAAATAACGAAGCCATAAAGTATTATGCCCAAGCTAATAAAAGCCTTGACGAACATTTTTTTGACGATGCTATAGTATTGCTGAAAAAATCTATAGATGAGGATAAAAATTTTGTTGAAGCACACCTCTTACTCGGTGATGTTTATCGCCGCAAGCTGCAGCATAAAGCAGCCGCAGATGAATATAAAGATGTAATTACGATAAGCCCCGAATTTAACAGAGCCGCATATCTTAAAATTGGTCAGGAAGAAATATCACTTGCTGATTATAACAATGCACAGCATCACCTTGAAAAATATCTAACCTATCCTGATGTTACCAATCAAAATAGTTACCTGGCGCAAAAGCTGATCATTGATTGCAAGTTTAGCGTGCAGGCAATAGCACATCCGGTTCCTTTTAAACCGGTGAACATAGGTCCTGAAATAAATACTGATAATGACGAATACCTGCCGGTTGCCACCGCCGATGAAAGTACGCTGATATTTACCCGTAAAATAAGCAACAACGAAGATTTTTATAAAAGCATTAAGGTAGATGGCAAATGGCAAAAAGCTACCTATCTGAGTGACCAAATTAATACCCCGCAATATAATGAGGGCGCACAATCTATATCGCAGGATGGTAAATTCCTTTTCTTTACCGGGTGCAACCGGCCTGACGGGTTAGGCAGGTGCGATATTTACATTGCACAAAAAAAAGGCGACGACTGGGGTAAACCGTTTGACCTGAGCGCTCCGCTGAATACGCCCGGCTGGGAATCGCAACCGTCCGTAAGCGCCGATGGAAGAACTTTATACTTCGTAAGCAACCGTAAAGGAGGTTATGGCGGCTATGATATCTGGAAATCAACGTTAACAGAAAAAGGCTGGGGCGAACCCGAAAACCTTGGGCCAAATATCAATACTTCTTTTGACGAGCAATCGCCATTTATACACCCCGACGACAGCACTTTATACTTCTGCTCAAATGGATGGCCGGGTTTAGGCGGTAAAGATCTTTTTGTGAGCCGGCTGGATAAAAATGGCAAGTGGCAGAAACCGGTTAACTTAGGTTATCCTATAAACTCAAGCGGCGATGAAAATGGTTTAACCTTAACAGCTAACGGTGGTTATGCTTTTTTCGCTTCCAATAACTTAAACGGGCTTGGAGGATATGATATTTACACGTTCGAGATGCCTCCTGCTTTGCGACCGCATGTGGTAACCTACGTAAAAGGAAAGGTTTTTGATTCGAGAACACATCAGCCACTGGAAGCCGCCATAGAGATCACAGATCTTGAAAGAGACAAAGCAGTTTACCAGGACTACAGCGATATAAGCCAGGGTTATTTCCTGGCCACTTTAACATCAGGTAAAAATTACGGTTTAAACATCTCAAAAGAGGGTTACCTATTTTATTCACAAAACTTTTCTTTGGTAGGACACGAGCCAAAAACACCCTATAATATTACAGTAACGCTTGAGCCGATTGAAGTTGGCAACAAAGTAGTGCTAAACAACATTTTCTTCGATACCAATAAAACTGATTTAAAGCCCGAATCTGTAGCCGAACTGCAAAAACTCATAGAATTTTTAAACCTGAATCCAACCCTGCGAATAGAAATCTCGGGCCATACAGATAACGTTGGGAACGACCAGGTGAACCAGACACTTTCCGAAAACCGCGCAAAATCAGTATACCAATATCTTATTACCAGCAAAGTAACCCCTGCGCGGCTTGTGTATAAGGGTTATGGTAAAACGCAACCCATTGCGCCTAACACAACCGATGAAGGCCGGCAAAAGAACAGGAGAACAGAGTTTAAGATCATTGGTAAATAAGTTCACAAAAAAAGGACGCAAATTGCGTCCCTGTTTATCTCGAAAGATTGTTATCACTGATTTAATTACCCATTTCGGATAAGAATTTAATGCGCATTAACTGCACTTCTTCGCGGGTATAATCGTCATTACCAAGTTCTGCAAGCGCATCATCTATAGAATCGATTTCGGCGGTGCGGAAATAGTCAAATACTTCTTCCTGTTTATCCTCGTCAATTACTTCATCTATATAATAATTAAGATTAAGCTTAGTACCTGAATTAACGATAGTTTCTACTTCTTTCAGGATCTCTTCATAAGATAAGCCTTTAGAAGCCGCTATATCGTCCAGATTAAGGTGGCGATCTATATTCTGTATAATGAATACCTTGAGCGCCGATTTGTTGGCTGCGCTCTTAATAACCATATCTACCGGGCGATCTATATCATTATCCTCTACATATTTCTGTATAAGATCTGTGAACGGCTTACCAAATTTTAAAGCCTTCCCCGCACCTACTCCGGATATTTGTTTTAACTCTTCGGTGTTTATTGGATAGTGCGTACACATTTCCTCTAGAGATGGGTCCTGGAAGATCACAAAAGGCGGAAGGCTTTTTTGCTTGGCGATTTTTTTACGCAGGTCTTTCAGCATTTGCAAAAGCTGCGTATCCAATGCGCCGCCGCTTTGTTTCAGTCCGTCCTCACTATCATCATCATCAGCCGCTTCTATTGGCTTATTCAAAAGGAAACGAATACTGTACGGATTATCAATAAACCCATTGCCGGTTTTAGTTAAATGTAATAAACCATACTGATCGATATCTTTTGCCAGGAAATTGTTCAGCAAAGCCTGCCTTAAAAGCGAATTCCAGAGGTTTTTTCCTTCTTCCTTGCCAGAGCCATAATAATCGAGATGATCATGCTCATAGCTCTTGATCTGGGCTGTTTCATCGCCTAACAGGATGCTGATGATATGGTGATCATCAAATTTTTCTCCGATGGCTTTGATCAGGCTCAGCGCCTTGTGCAAATGCAGCTCTGCATCAAAATACTCTTTTGGTGCGCAGCAGTTGTCACACATATTGTTGCAGCCTGCTTCATTAAAGTTTTCACCAAAATAATGCAGCAACTGTTTACGCCTGCAAACAGAAGACTCGGCGTAATCAATAACCTCTTTTAATATTTGAGTACCTATTTCACGTTCAGAAACAGGCTTGTCTTTCATAAATTTCTGAAGCTTATCAATATCCTTTTCAGAATAAAAGGCGATACATACACCCTCACCCCCATCACGGCCGGCACGGCCTGTTTCCTGGTAATAACCTTCCATGCTCTTAGGTACATCATGGTGTATTACATACCTAACATCGGGTTTATCAATCCCCATACCGAAAGCGATGGTTGCAACGATAACGTCAACATCCTCCATCAGGAACTTATCCTGTGTTTCGGCACGTACCTTAGGGTCAAGACCTGCATGGTAAGGCAATGCCTTTACACCATTAAGGTTCAATGCCTCGGCAACTTCTTCTACCTTTTTGCGGCTAAGGCAATAAACAATGCCCGATTTACCCTGGTTTTGTTTAACAAATTTTACTATCTCTTTTACAACGTTTCTTTTGGCACGTACTTCGTAAAAAAGGTTAGCTCGGTTAAAAGAAGATTTGTAAACAGTAGCATTGTTCATTTGCAGGTTCTTTTGGATATCCTGCTGTACTTTAGGCGTTGCTGTAGCAGTTAAAGCTATGATAGGGATACTATCACCAATGTTGCTGATAACCTGCCTTATTTTGCGGTATTCGGGGCGAAAATCATGGCCCCATTCTGATATACAATGCGCTTCATCAACTGCAACGAACGATACATGATTAAGCTTTAAAAAATCTATATTCTCTTGCTTGGTAAGTGATTCGGGAGCAACATACAAAAGCTTTGTTTTACCGCTAAGCACATCTTCTTTAACCTTACCTATATCTGCTTTGGTTAACGATGAATTTAAAAAGTGAGCTATACTGTCTGACCCGCCAAAAGCTCTTAACTGGTCAACCTGGTTTTTCATTAATGCGATCAATGGGGAAATTACGATCGCTGTTCCATCACTCATCAGGGCGGGCAACTGGTAACACATTGATTTGCCGCCCCCGGTTGGCATAATAACAAAAGTATCGTTACCTGCCAGTATATTTGTAATAATCGCCTCCTGCTCGCCCTTAAAGTTGTCAAACCCAAAAAAATTCTGGAGATTGTCAAAAAGGGACTTCTTAGTTTCTATCATTATTCACGTAATCTTGTAAGTCTATTAAAAGTTTAAAGTAACAAATTTTTCCAATTAAACGACACATTTACTTTTAAATTTTAGATATAAATGATTATTCTTTTGAAAACATTTTGCTTATTTACGCCGTTGAATAGAACGTTGTTAAAGTTTAATATTTACTTAATTTTTTCAGGTTTCCAACTCACAAATTTTATATGCAGTTTTACATCGCTAAAACCAAATTAAAATTGTCTAAACACTTATGAACAAAAATTATTATGCCATCATTATGGCGGGCGGCATCGGAAGCCGGTTTTGGCCTATCAGCCGTACTTCATACCCTAAACAGTTTATTGATATTTTAGGAACCGGTAAAACACTTATCCAAAATACTTACGACAGATTTTTAAAGGTTTGCCCAAAAGAAAACATTTACGTAGTAACCAACGAGATTTATACGGGCCTTGTGAAAGAACAGTTACCAGAAATGGCCGACCACCAGATTCTTACAGAGCCTGTTATGCGCAATACTGCTCCCTGCGTAGCATACGGTTGTTTTAAGATTGAAAGCATGAATCCTGATGCTGCAATTGTTGTTGCGCCTTCAGACCACCTTATACTTGATGAACCAGCTTTCATTAGCGCCATTGAAAAATCGCTAAAAACAGCTACTGAGAACAACTGTCTGATCACGTTAGGTATTAAACCATCTCGCCCGGATACCGGTTATGGTTACATACAATATACAGATAATATCCTTAATGAGGAGTTTCATAAAGTAAAAACCTTTACAGAGAAACCTACATTAGAAATTGCTAAAACGTTTATACAAAGCGGAGATTTTTTATGGAATGCCGGGATATTTGTATGGTCGGCTAAAGCAATTGTGACTGCGTTTGGTAAACACCTGCCGGATATGCACGAAATTTTTGCTGACGCAAGGCCGGTTTATAATACCGATACAGAACGCGAGCATATTCATAAAACCTACCTGCAATGTACAAACATCTCTATAGATTACGGAATAATGGAGAAGGCAGAGAATGTTTATGTATTACCTTCTGAATTTGGCTGGAGCGACCTGGGTACCTGGGCATCCATTTATGAACTTTCTGAAAAAGATTATGTAGGAAACGCTGTAATCCCGGCCGATAAGGTGATTATGTACGACTCATCGAATTGCATGGTTAACGTACCTGCCGATAAATTGGTTATATTACAGGGACTGCATGACTACATTGTTGTAGAATCTAATAACACCCTGCTTATTTGCCCGCGCGACCAGGAACAGAACGTGAAAAAAGTAGTTGCTGATGTTAAACAGCAATTCGGAACAAAATATATTTAAGCGCCCCAAAGGCTGAATAATTGAGATAACAACCTCAATTATTCGGCCCGCCGTTGGCGAATTGCCTCGTACAAAATGATACCTGTAGCAACCGATACGTTAAGCGATTCTATCTCGCCGTACATAGGTATTTTAGCCAGATGATCTGCTATGCGGATGATCTCATTTCTTACACCATCCTCTTCCGATCCCATAATGATAGCCGTTGGGACGGTATAGTCGGGTGTATAAATAAAATCTTCCGTTTTTTCTGTACAACAAACAAGCTGCAACCCTGATTCTTGCAGAAACCTTACCGTTTGCATAAAATTATCATGCCGGCAAACCGGAATTTTATATAAAGCGCCTGCCGATGTCTTAATGCCATCGGGATTGATTTGTGCCGAACCCTTTGCAGGTACCACAATGGCTTGCACACCTGCACATTCTGCAGTACGGGCAATTGCACCCATGTTACGCACATCGGTTATTGAATCTAATACAAGGATCAATGGCACCTCGCCGTTTTCAAAGATCTGCGGGATGATGTTTTCAATTTTCTGATAAACAATAGGCGAAATAAAAGCAACGGCACCCTGATGATTCTTTTGAGTAAGCCGGTTAAGCTTTTCAACGGGAACTAATTGTGCGGTGATCTGGTACTCGGCCATTAGTTCCTTGAGCTCAGTAAGCAGCCCGCCTCCGATGCCTCTTTGCAGATACAAAGTTTCGATTTCCTTGCCAGAACGGATGGCTTCTATAACCGCCCGGATGCCAAAAACCATCTGATTAACTTCGCGCGGAGGCCTGGAATTATAATTCATATTTTAATACTGTAATGGCCAAAAATAGGTATATTAAATGGAATAGCATTTATTGAACTCAAACACCACTTTGGTTTACTTCCAAATAATTAACATTTTAAAACTTTATCCACACATGGTTAAAGCTTTGACAATCAATGTCAATTTAATTTTATTAACATTTTTTAAACATCTGATGTTGGCTTAGAAGTTGGAAAAAATTTAATTTTTAAAATTATTTTTATGTCAAAAACGGTAGATTGTTAGCAACCGGTACAGTTTCAAAATTCTTTTTGTATATTTTTGTTTCGATATGATTTTTGAGAACGATAACCAATACAAGCCCAACACCACAGACAGAAGAACAAGAATCACTAACCCAACTCCTTTTACAGGATTAGGAAAGTTGCCGCCGCAGGCTATAGATCTTGAAGAGGCTGTTTTAGGGGCTTTGATGCTGGAAAAAGATGCCTTATCTTCTGTTATCGATATACTTAAAGCGGAGGTTTTTTATAAAGACAGCCATCAGAAAATATTCCAGGCCATCCGCTTGCTGTTCGAAAAATCATCACCGGTTGATATCCTTACCGTTACAGCCCAGTTAAGGCAGCAGGGCGAACTGGAAATGATAGGTGGTGCCTATTACATTACCGAGCTTACCAATCGCGTTGCTTCGGCTGCCAACATAGAATATCATTCACGCATCATTATTCAAAAATTCATTCAGCGCGAACTGATCCGTATTTCTACCGATGTGATACAAAGCGCTTATGAAGATACTTCGGATGTGCTTGATCTGTTGGATAAGGCCGAAAAAAATCTTTTTGATATTGCTCAGAACAATCTTCGCCGAGACTCCCGCAAAATGGACGATCTGATGCATGAAGCGTTAAAAGAAATTGAATCTTTAAAGGATAAAAAGGATGGCTTAACCGGTATAGCATCGGGCTTTACAGAACTTGACAGGATGACCTCAGGCTGGCAAAAATCAGACCTCGTTATCATCGCTGCCCGCCCTGCTATGGGTAAAACGGCCTTTGTATTGAGTTGTGCCCGTAATGCGGCGGTAGATTTTAATAAACCTGTAGTTGTGTTCTCTCTTGAAATGTCGTCCGTTCAGTTAGTGAATCGTCTTATCTCGGGCGAGTCAGAAATTGAGCAGGAAAAAATCCGTAAGGGTAACATGGAAGAATGGGAATGGCAGCAGATTCACTCAAAAATTGGACGTTTGGAGCAGGCTCCGCTGATAATTGACGATACACCTGCATTAAATATATTTGAATTCAGGGCCAAATGCCGTCGTTTAAAATCTCAGCATGATATACAGTTAATCATCATTGACTACCTGCAGTTAATGCATGGAAAAGCCGACGGAAAAGGCGGTAACCGTGAGCAGGAAATTGGTAGTATATCCCGTGCGCTTAAATCGGTAGCTAAAGAGTTGAACGTGCCGGTGATTGCACTTTCGCAATTAAGCCGTGCGGTTGAAAACAGGCCGGGTGGCTCAAAAAGGCCTATGCTTTCAGACTTACGTGAATCCGGGTCAATTGAACAGGACGCGGATATGGTTTTATTCCTTTATCGTCCCGAATATTACGGCCTGGATGTGGATGAGGATAATAACCCTACACAAGGCGTTGGCGAAGTTATTATTGCAAAACACCGTAACGGCGAAACCGGCAGGGTTAGGTTAAAGTTTGTTGGTAAGTACGTGAAGTTTACGGATCTGGAGCAAGGAATGGATTCGGGCTTTGCCCCTCCTAATGCATTTTCCGGATTAAATCCATCAAACGATTTTGAGAAACAAAGTAACTTTATCATCAGGCCGTCCAGAATGGATGATATGGACGACGAAGCTCCTTTTTAACAATCGTCAATTTTCTGAATAATATCTAAAATATTAATCCTAAAATAATCCCGATCAGTATCATTATCGGGGTTTTTATTTTAGTAAAATTCAGGCAAAGAAATGTGCCCGCCATTATCAGGTAAGCCATCCAGTTCAAATCGAAGGGCCTTACAAGCAATATCAGGGCCGTAGCCATAAAGCCTACGGCAACAGCATTAATCCCACTTAATGAGTTTTTTATACGGGTTATTTTTTTTAAATCGTCCCAAAAGGGTACAATGAAAAGTATCAGGATCAATCCGGGCGAATTGATACCGATCACCGCTACCGCGCTTCCTACAACTTCGCCAATTAAACCTCCGCCTTTATTACCAATGGTAATGCCACCTAAAAAAGACGTAAAAGAAAAGGTTGGCCCCGGCAGTATCTGCTGCAACGCATAACCCGATAGAAACTCGGGATTGGTTAAATAATGTTTAACCTCTACAAACTCTGTATACATAAGCGGAACCAGCACCTGCCCCCCACCAAAAATAAGAATGCCGTTACGATAAAAGTTTTCAAATAAACGTATTGGTAAGCTGAATGGAGATGTTTGATTTACTATAGCGCCCAGAGCAGCAAAAAACAGCAAAATACCTATAAAATAAAAAACCTTATTGGGGTTAACATTAGCAAACAACTTGGTTCTTAACTCATTTTCTTGCGGTTGCGTTTCAAGGGCAGATGAAATTATTCCGCCCAGCATTACCAGTAATGGGAACGCATAGGCGTTTTGCAAGATAAGCGTCACTATTAAAGACCCTATAGCAAGCATGGTACTTACCCGGCTTTTTAAAAACTTATTGGCAAAAGTGTAAGTTGCATAGGCCACAATACCCACGGCAACAGGTTGTACAAAACGAAGTATTTCGGCAAACCTGGCCCTGTCAGCAAACATTTTATAGCTGATTGCAGCAAGACACATTATCACTGATGATGGCAATATCCAAATCAAAAATGTGATAATAGCCAGTTTAATACCACCAACTTTCCAGGCGATACCTACCAGGGTTTGCGTTGATGATGGCCCAGGCAGCAATTGCGCAAGCGCATTTAATTCCATCAGCTCCTCTTCTGAAATATAACGGCGCTTTTCTACAAATTCTCTTAATAAAACAGCTATATGAGCCTGCGGCCCACCAAAAGCAGTAAAGGTATAGATACTAACATCGCGTATAAAAATAAGCTGCCGGCTTTTGTTCATTTTTATCGTTTTGATTCACAACTGATCACTTACCGTTCATTCAAAAATTGATAATCATCATCGTCATCATCGTATAAACCTGTCAGTTGGTTATATACGCCCTGTAATTCAGATAGTGCATGGCTATCACGCTGTTCGCGGGTTACTTGTATGCCGGTTTCATAAGTACTTATCGCATCTTCCTTTCGTCCTAAGGCTTCGTACAATTTTCCTAAATGGTAATAAGTGCCGGTGTAATTACGGTGATTTTTTACAAGGTCTTCGTAGTAAGCAAGCGCTTTATCAGTTTCGTTGATACGAAAATATTCGGTAGCGAGGGCATACTTCAAAAACGGATCCTCGGGTTCGTTCTTTATAAACTCTAATAGCTTTTCTAATCTGCTTACCTGCATTTTAAACTCTATGTTTTTTAACTAAATTTGCAAAACCTGTGAAAAGATACATCAATAGTCGGTTAAAGACATTGTTAACGTATCAATTTTGAACTCCAGGTTACATCACCTTAAAAACAACGCGACAAGATGGAAATCCTGGTTTGTATAAGTAATGTTCCGGATACGACGACAAAAATAACCTTTACTGATAATAACACGCAATTTAATACAGCGGGCGTTCAGTTTATCTTGAATCCTTACGATGAAATTGCACTGGCACGTGCTATTGAATTAATAGAAGGCAATGGTGGCAGCGTAACGGTTATACACGTTGGAGAGGCAGGTGCAGATGCAACCATCCGTAAAGCACTTTCTATCGGGGCTGCAGATGCCGTACGCATTAATGCCAAACCGCATGATGCCTGGTTCGTGGCTTCGCAATTAGCAGCTTACATCAAACAAAATCCATTTGATCTGATCTTAACCGGCAGCGAATCTATCGATTATAATGGCGCCAAGGTTGCTGCTATGCTTGGTGAACTTTTAGAGATACCCTCGGTATCGATCGCAAAAAAGATCGACTTCAGTAACAACGCGCTAATTGTTGAACGTGAAATAGAGGGCGGTAAAGAGATCCTTTCTATACCTGTTCCTGCCGTAATTGGTGTTGCTGAAGGTGTTGCTGAACCTAAAATTTCAAACATGCGCGGTATTATGGCTGCGCGTACCAAACCGATGGCTATTGTTGAACCGGTAGAGACAAAAATACTATCTGAAATAACCGCATTTGAGACACCGGCTCCGCGTAGTGCGGTAAAGCTTATAGCAGCTGATAACGTTGGCCAGTTGGTAAACCTGTTGCATACCGAAGCCAGAATTATATAATCTTTAAAACTAAAAGGGCTTAGCTTCATTTATAAAAATATGTCAGTATTAGTTTATACGGAAAGTGCTGAGGGAAAATTTAAAAAATCCACATACGAGGTTGTATCTTACGCCCGTGCCATTGCAGATCAGAACAACACCAGCCTGGTTGCCATATCCATTGGCGATGTAGCAGAAGCCGAATTAAAATCATTGGGCCTGTATGGAGTTGAAAAGATATTGAATGTGTCAAACGCTCAATTAAAAGACTTTAACAACCAGGCTTATGCATCTGTGATTACATTGGCAGCGAATGATAGCAATGCTGATGTAGCGATACTCTCAAATTCTTTTGCAGGAAAAGCACTTGCACCAAGGATTGCTGCTAAGCTAAATGCGGCTATAGCAAGTTCGGCAATTGAGTTACCAGATCAAAACAATGGAAAATTTATTGTAAAAACTACTGCATTTTCTGGCAAAGCCTTTGCATTGGTCGAGCTTACATCTGCAAAAAAAGTTATATCGCTTACACCAAATTCATACAAATTAATTGAAAAGCCTGTAGAACCAGCCATTGAGAATTATAGCCCTGAAATTAAATCTGCCGATCTATCTGAGGTGATTAAAGAGATTGTAAGGTCAACTGATAAAGTTTCGCTTCCTGATGCAGAGATTGTTGTTTCGGGCGGCCGGGGGCTTCAAGGCCCTGAAAATTGGGCTTTATTAGAGGAGCTTGCAAACGTTTTAGGCGCTGCTTTGGCATGCTCCAAACCTGTTTCTGATGCTGGCTGGAGGCCACACAGCGAACATGTTGGACAAACAGGTATAGCTGTGAGCCCAAATTTGTATATTGCAGTCGGAATTTCGGGTGCTATTCAGCACCTTGCAGGAGTAAATTCTTCAAGGGTAATTGTTGTAATAAATAAGGATGCTAATGCACCATTTTTTAAAGTAGCAGATTACGGAATAGTAGGCGATGCATTTGAAGTATTGCCGCAATTAATAACAGCAATTAAAGAATACAAAGCTTTGGCAGTATAGTCTCGTTGTGATGGGTAACGACATGAAAAAAATTAAACTGGATATTGTTGGCTTGTCTTACAGCCAAACACAATCTGGTGCGTATGCCCTTGTTTTGGGCGAAGTTAGCGGCCGCAGAAGGCTGCCAATTATTATTGGTAGTTTTGAAGCACAGGCTATAGCTATTGAGATTGAAAAAATGACTCCGAGCCGCCCGCTTACGCATGATCTGTTTAAGAGTTTTGGGCAGGCATTTCATATAAATGTGCAGGAGGTTATCATTTATAACCTTGTCGACGGTATTTTTTATTCAAAATTAATTTGTTCTGACGGTAAAAAACTGGTAGAAATTGATGCACGTACCTCCGATGCCATTGCAGTAGCCGTTAGGTTTGACTGCCCTATTTTTACCTATGAATTTATCTTGTCATCGGCAGGAATTGTAATTGAGGGCAACGACTTTGTTTATCTCGAAAATATAACTGAAACTCCAGAAGAAAAGAACGCGACCCCGTCTGCCGGTGGATATACTTCGCTGAGTGTAGATGAGCTAAAAATTAAATTACACGAGGCGCTGAACGAAGAATCGTACGAAAAAGCAGCAAAGATCCGCGATGAATTAACGCGACGTAAATCTTCTTAAAACGGCTGTTAGTCTTGTTTAATGTATTCCGTTGTTGCTAAATTTTAATGGTAACAGGCTATCAATGGCATCTATTTCAAATAATTTTAATAATTTGAGCCGGAATTTAAACTATTGACGCTTATATGGAAAGATATACCGGTTTTATAGGTATTGCATTAATTTTCGCTATTGCTTTTGCAATGTCAAACAACCGCAAGGCCATTAACTACCGTGTTGTGCTATCGGGCCTGGGTATACAGCTTTTACTGGCGCTATTCATATTAAAAACTACTATAGGTAAAAACATATTCGGTTTTTTAGCAGAAGGTGTAAAAAAAGTACTTTCTTTCTCAGACCAGGGTGCAGAGTTTGTGTTTGGCGTAGTAGCTAACAAGGATTCCGAATTGACCAAAGTACTGGGCTCACAGTATAGTTTCATATTCTTCTTCAGGGTAATACCTACTATTATTTTTGTTGCGGTGCTTATCAGCATCTTATATCATCTTGGCATTATGCAGCGCATTGTGAAGGTATTCGCCTGGATAGTTTATAAAGTTATGGGGGTAAGCGGCGCAGAAGCTGTATCAAACGTAGGCAGCGCTTTTGTAGGCCAGGTAGAGGCACAAATAATGATTAAGCCTTATTTGAAGGCCATGACCATGTCTGAGTTATTGGCATCCATGACCGGAAGTATGGCCTGCATAGCCGGTGGCGTAATGGCCACCTATATAGCCTTGGGTGTTCCGGCTGAATATTTGTTGGCAGCAAGTATCATGGCAGCACCCGGTGCACTGGTAATTTCAAAAATTGTATGGCCCGAAACAGAAGAATCCGAAACCAAAGGAAAAGTTTCCCTGGAAGTAAAGAAGGCAGATGCTAACCTGGTAGGAGCCATTTCACACGGTGCAAGTGATGGCCTTAAAATTGGATTGAATGTAATTGCCATGCTGATTGGCTTTATAGCAATAATTGGCCTACTAGATTATGTATTAGGCAAAACAGGTTTTTTTCTGGCAAACAATCTTCACCTTAGCCTTGATTTTTTAAATATCGACCTTAAAACACTCAGCCTAAAACAAATTTTAGGTGCCTTATTTGCAGTATTTGCATGGGCAATGGGCGTTCCGCATAAAGATATTCAAACCGCCGGTTCGTTAATGGGAACTAAAATGGTTCTGAATGAATTTGTTGCTTATTTAGACCTGATTAAAGTTAAGGGAAGCGTAGCACCTAAAACACTGGTAATTACCAGTTTTGCTTTGTGTGGTTTTGCAAACTTCAGTTCTATAGCTATACAGGTTGGCGGTATTGGCGAGCTTGCACCGGAAAGACGTACCGACCTTTCTAAATTGGGTATCAAAGCCCTCATCTGCGGCACGCTTGCCTCCTATCTTTCTGCTACTATTGCAGGAATCTTAATGTAATTTTTTAGTTGAAAGATTGCCTGAACTCTAAAGGAGAAAAATTGGTTTTCGACTTAAATAATTTACTAAAGGATTGTACATGCTCAAATCCCAGGCTATAAGCAATTTCGCCTATTGATAACCCGGTGGTTGATAGCTGCTCTTTAGCTTTTTCTATCAGTTTATTATGTATGTGCTGCTGTGTATTTTGGCCGGTGAGCGTTTTTAGCATCTCGCTTAAATAAGCCGGAGAAACGTTTAATTCATCTGCTATATCGCTTACACCGGGTAAGCCTTTCTTTCCCAATAAATCGCTTTCAAAATAAGCCGTGATAATTTCATCAACGCGATGGATGAGGTTATGATTTGAAATTTTCCTTGTGATAAATTGTCGTTGGTAAAAGCGTTCCGCATAGGTAAGCAGCAGTTCCAGTTGTGCGATAATCACCGGCTGGCTAAATTTATCTATATTAGAATGATATTCTTGCTCAATTTGTGCGGCAATGCCTGAAATTATGGTTTCTTCCTTATCTGAAAGATACAGTGATTCATAAACCGAATAACTGAAATATTGATACTGCTTAATGTTCTTAGCCAGCGATGTATTCCATAAAAAATCGGGATGGATCAGGATCATCCATCCCGAGGGTTTTCTGTCGGTATGTTTTCCAAACTCAAAAGACAAAACCTGGCCCGGTGAAGTGCAAAAAAGCAACCCCTCGTCAAAATCACATAATTGTTGACCGTATTTTACAACTGTGGGCAGGTTTTTCTTAACAGCAATGGTATAAAACTCAAATACCAAACTTAAAATATGATCCGTTGGCTGCGGCGCAAGCGCTTCAATATTAACCAGACTAATTAAAGGATGCGCAGGTTTGGGCAGCCCGGTAAGCCGGTGATATTCTGTGATGGTTTTAATACGAAAGGGCTGCATAATATTGATTGCGACTTTATATTTTGTGCATTATTGTTTGTTGTAAACTGTTGCGAATTCTTTGGCAAAATCTTTCATCTTAATTTTTCCCAAGGTCGGTTTATGTTTGTTGTAATCCTCAAATAACAATCCACCATTACGCATGCTTGCGTTCATTTCTGTAATATCATTTGCCAAGCCGTTTGGTAATTTCATTCCCTTTAAGGCGTTCAACATTTGCTTATCACTTATAGTACCCCATTTTAACCAGGGCTTACCAACGGCGGTCCCCAAAATTGTGGCTATCTGATTGCAACTTAACTCTTCGCTGGCAACGTATCTGATATTTCTTTTTTCTAATTGATGGCCGGTTAATTCTTCTGCAGTCGCTTCGGCAATGTCCGTCGGCGATACCCAGGGCATGGTGTCATCAGCGCCGTAGTTAGATATTATCAAACCTTTTTTGCCCTGTATCAAACCTGTTAACCCATAAAAACGTAAAGTCATGATAAAGCCTACAAATCCTTTTAAAAATCCACCGCCCTTAATTATATCCATAAATTGGTATAAGTTATAATAGAAACCTACGGGCCGCATAAACGTAACTGAAACATCGGGCGGTAATTGCTTAAAAATCTGTTCTGCAACAAAATGAAATGCAAGCAAGCCGTTCCCCTTGTCGGTATGCGCTCCTATGCTGCTCAAATGCACCACTTTCTTAATACCAGACTGGATAATTGCCGCTGAATAGTTTTTGGCATGTTTGGCAGCCTCCGCCCGTGCATCAATATTAATATCTTTCTCAAACGGAAAGGGCGGCATCATCGTGTAAACGGCATCCGCATCTGTAAATACCTTGCTAAGAAAAGAAACATCATCAATTGAACCAACGGCTGCGTTAGCACCTAACGCTTCAATTGCTGCTTTCCTTTCTGGTTTGCTGCTGATAACCGTAACTTCATGCCCTGATTTTAATAACCTCTCTGTGAGTGGTTTGCTTATATGTCCTAAAGATCCTGTGACAATGATTTTCATAATTTGCTTTTGTTTATACAAAAGTCAATCAATGCCGTGACGATGATTTAGCCAATTTAAGGTTTGTGTTAGCCGAAATAAGGATACTGCATAGTCAAGTTTTCAATGACAAAACACTTAACCTATCGCGTTAAAATTTAGTAAGCGGCACTGCAAGTGTTATATTGAAGAGGCTAACGCGGGTATGTTCGTCATCACCATAGATTTGTTTAGATAAACCTGCTTCGTAACGCACGTCTAACGATATTTTTCTTATATCCAAACCAGCGCCAAACTGCCACGCGTAATTTTGGTCTTTATAATCTAATGCCAAAGCATTACCGGCGGCGTTGCTGAAACTTTGATCTTTATTAATGGCAAATGATACCAACGGACCTGTGTAATACCTAAATCCAAAACCAAAGGCACCTACTTTGCCACCAAACAAAAGCGGAACATCGATACTGGTGAATTTTGCTTTTACCTCACCATCGCTGTTGGAAATATCCACGTTTTTTGAGGTTAAGTAAACTTCAGGCTGAAAATTAAAACCAATCGCCCCTACCCTTGCCCAGAAACCACCCAGGTAACCGGCCCTATTGTTACTGTTAAAAGTTGAGGAAGAATTGCTTAAACTGCTTAGGTTTACCCCGCCCTTAATACCAAATTGAAAGGATGGCAATATTTGCGCGGAAGCAAAATTGATGAATGTAATAACAACTATTGATGTAAGCAGGATTTTTTTCATATGAGTGATGTTTTAACAAGCCAAATATAACGCATTACAAACAAAAATATCCGGCATACACGTTTAGTTGTGTGCATGCCGGATAATTATAACTTTAAGTTATTAAATGTTATAAAGACAGTTTGCCCTGGTAATAATCAAGCACTTTACTATTTATAAAATAATCATATTTGGCGCTGATCATGTTTACCGTAGCGGCATCCACATTATTTTTTGCAATGATGAAATCTACTGAAGTTATTACGCCGGCATCAAATCTCAATTTATAGATACGGTAACTTTCTTTATAAGCCTTAACTTGTTCTGTAAGCGACTGAAACTTTCTGTAAGCTGCCATCATGTTATAGTAAGCCTGTTCAATATTTTGTTTCAAAACAATCTTTGAGTTTTCCTCCACATCGCGGGCATATAGTGCGTTGATCTTAGCTTTTGCCAGGCTGTTGCGCTTTACACCATTTGTAAAAATTGGTATATTTAAGCCTATAGAAACCGATGAATTATAATTGTTTCTAAACTGATCCCCATAATTTACGTTCTGATAAAAGGTTGTTGAATCTATTACGATGGGCTTTTGTGCGGTATTTGAATACGCGGTTGCCAAAGCTCCGCTTAAGGTTAATGATGGTAATAACAATCCCCTTGCTACGCTTACCGATTTCTCTGCGCTTTCCCTGCTTAAAGAAGCTGCCTTTACAGCAGCAAATTGCTGCAATGCGGTTTGATACATGGAATCTGGGTTTGATCCGTATTCGCCGGTTAGTTCGTCGGCGTTCAAATCCTGGAACTGCGCATCGGGTTGGTAAGGTATATTCATCAATTGAAATAAGTTCAGTTTAGAAGCATCCAGGCTGTTCTGTGCGTTAACCACCGCAACTTCATTGGTAGCAAGTTGCCCCTGCTGATCGGTAAGGTCCGAAGCGGCTTTGTTTGCACCGTGCTCTTCCAGAATTTTCAGCCTGTCTACATTTTCTTTTTGTACCGCCAGCTGGCTTTTGTTAGCGGCTAATAACTCTTCATTATCTAACACGGCTAAAAAACCGGTTATTACATTTACGGTTACTACATCCTTAGCTGCCTGAAAGTTCATTCTCCCGGCCTGGTATGCCAGCGATGCCGATTTAATAGCATTCTGAAGTGCAAAGCCGTTAAACAATGTAACGCTGCCCGCTAAGTTGTAACTATCGTTTGTTTGCGACTGGTTTACGTAAGCGTTGGTTACCGGGCTTATCCCGCGGCCCTGGTAGTAAGTACGCTGCGCATTACCACTTATTGATGGTATCAGGTTTTCTCGTGCCTGCCTTAGGTCTATCCTGGCAAGTTCTGCATTAGTATTGCCTTGCTTTACCTGCAAGTTATTTTTTATAGCAATATCAAGGCATTGCTGCAGTGTAATAACATTGTTTTGCTGTGCCTGCACCGCCAAACCGCAGGCTAATGTAAATAGTGTTAAAATAAATTTATTAAGTCGCATTTTTGCTGTTTGTAGTAGATTAAAACTTTCTCGACGATTCAATTTTACCATCCAGAAGATTAATAATACGGGTGCCGTATTCTGCATTTTTTTCGGAGTGGGTTACTTGTATTATGGTTACTCCGTCTTCTTTATTCAACTTGCGAAAAAGGCTCATGATCTCTTCGCCCTGTTTGGAGTTAAGGTTACCGGTAGGCTCGTCAGCCAGCAAAAGTTTGGGTTTGGCAATAAGCGCCCTTGCAATGCCCACCAGTTGCTGCTGCCCACCGGATAACTGCGCAGGAAAAAGGTCTTTTTTACCAACTATCTGAAAACGATCGAGTATATCGGCAACCAGGGCTTTACGTTCAGAACTTTTATAATCCTGGTAAATAAGCGGTGTTTCAATGTTTTCATACACTGTTAATTCATCTATCAGATGATAAGCCTGAAATACAAAGCCTATATATTGCTTGTAAAGCGCCGAACGCTGCTTTTCCTTTAGTTGGTGAACCGCATTATTCACAAAGTAATGGTAGCCTTCCGATGGTTCATCCAGCATACCTATTACATTAAGTAAAGTAGATTTACCTGAACCGGATGGCCCCATAATAGATATGAATTCGCCCTCATCTACTTCGAGGTTTATATCATTTAATACATAGGTCTTATTTCCGCCTACCTGGTAATACTTTGAAATATGCTGTAATGATAACATGTGTATTTGTTGATTATATTAATTTGTGAATTGTGTTTATTAGCTACTAATCTAATAAAGAAGCTTAATCTCCTAAGCCGTTAATTCAACCTGGCATAAAAGCATCAATAATATACCAAATACATAATCTATTAATTTACAGTTATTTAAATTCAAATCACTCAATAAAACTGTTCGTTAATGTAACATGCAGCGTACGGTAATGATACAATGTGGTTGTCGGTTGTGAGTTGTGGGTTTGCGGTTGTCTGTTGTGCGTTTGACCAAATTGGTTAAAATAAAAACGGATTCAATTGTTAGGTATTAGCCTTAAACAATTCAATCCGGTTTATAATGGTCTTTTCCTTTTCAGGAATGTTTTATTCGCTTCTCATACTTTTAACCGGGTTTGCAAGCGCAGCCTTTATCGTCTTATAGCTAACCGTAATGCAGGCAAGCAATATGGATGTAAAAACTGCCAGCAGAAATACATTTACTCCTATAGCAATCCGGTAAGCAAAGCTTTGCAGCCATCCCGACATGATAAACCATGATACCGGTACTGCAACAATAAATGAAATTGAAATAAGTACCAGGAACTCTTTAGAGAACAAAAATAGTATACTGCCTACCGATGCCCCCAAAACCTTTCTTACGCCAACTTCCCGGGTGCGCTGAACTACCATGAACGATACCAGTCCGTATAAACCAAGGCACGATATAAATACTGCAATAAGTGCAAATACTTTATATACCAGTGCGAGCTGATTTTCCTGTTTATAAAACTTAGCGATATTTTCGTCCAGAAAGTAGCCGCTGTAAGCATATTCAGGATATGTATCTTCCCATAGCTTTTGAATATTAGCTACCGTACTATTTAAATTATGCGTTTCAATTTTTACAGCTGCCTGCGACTCCGCTGACTTTTTTGGTAAAATAACTATTGGTTTTACAGTTTCCCTTAACGAATTGGTTTTAAAGTCTTTTACCACACCGGTAATTTTATTCCAGTTTCCCCTATCGCCGCCTACCCGTACTGTTTTACCAATGGCTTCTTCCGGGTTTTTGATGCCTAACTTTTTAATAAAGGTTTCATTTACTACTACTTGCCGCGTTGTATCGCTTGGCTCATACCCTTTTCCGGCGGCAAATCGCAATCCGAAGGTTTTGAAGTAGTCGGCATCACCGTATTTCAAAAAGGTAACCAGGCCATTGTCCTTTTCAGAATGGTCGAAATAAAAATTGGTTGCCATATTATTTTCTGAGGATGGCGCATCTGAGGCAAAACTTACTGATTTTACACTTGCATTTTGTAGCAACGACTCCTTAAAGGACTGCATTTTTCGCAAGCTAATGCTATCCGTATAGCCAGGCAATATAAGCAAGGCATTTTTATTAAAGCCCAGGTCAGCACTATTTACAAAATCCATTTGCTGTATTGCGATGATCGTCCCGATGATGAGTAATTGAGAAATGGCGAACTGAAGCACAACAAGCCCCCTGCGTAAAGGGATACCGCCAATTGATGCAGCCGTGATCTTATTTTTTAATGCAAGCACAGGTTTAAAACCTGATACAACCAATGCAGGATAAACACCTGATAATATAGTTACTATAATTGTAACCCCAATTAAAAAAATAAGACTGCCTGTACTAATTAAGCTGATATCAGCCGGTACACTGGCAATATTTTGTAAATAAGGCAGTGTGAATTTTGCCAAAACAATTGCTAACAGCACTGAAATGATAACGATGATAATTGTTTCACCGATAACCTGTATGATCAGTTGCTTGCGGGAACTGCCTAAAACCTTACGGATACCTACTTCCTTTGATCGCCCTACTGATTGCGCCGTAGACAGATTTATAAAATTGATAGAAGCCATTAAAATGATCAGTATTGCTATAAACAGTAAAGTACGCAGAGTTGCCTTACTGGTTACGTGATCTGTGAGCGTATTACCTATCTGGGTATCAAAATGCATGTCTGACAAAGGCTGCAAAAACTCCACCCGCCTTACCGCACCCTTAGCACCGGTATGACGATAATCAAAATTTTTAAGCTGATCATTTATTTTAACAGCCGATTCCCCTTTAGGTATCTGGATAAAAACCTGGTGATTGCTGCTTACAGATCCCCAGTTGTCACTGTAGCCATAGTCAACCGGGTGTTGTTTCCAGGTAATGTATGATACCAGTACTTTTAAAGGGAAATCACTATTTGATCTGCTGTCTTCAATAATACCTGCAACCTTTAAATTCAGCACATTATCCATCTTCAACGTTTTCCCCATAGCATTTTTCCAATCACCAAAATATTTGATAGCGCTGCTTTTATCAATTATCACCATGTTTGGATCTTTCAGCACTTCCGGACCACCAGCCAGCCAGTCGGCTTTGAAAATATCGAAGAACTGGGGTTCCATAAATAACACGCCCAGGTTTTCAATAAATTTTTTATCGCCTTTACCGCTTAACGAGCCGTTATCCGTTACAGCTATTTGGCTTCCATAGCTTTGGTTAATAGCAGCCACTTTAAGCTGCGGGAAATCAAGCCTTAATGCATCGCCGGAAGGTGCAGATACACCCGGATTAAGGCTAAAACCATCTTCCTGCTTTTCGCGGGTTACCAGATGGTATATGTCTTTGTAATTTGGCCTGAAGGTATCAAAGCTCAATTCATATTGTATCACAACAAAAATGAGCAGGCAAGCAGCAATGCCAACTGTAAGCCCGCTGATATTTATTGCCGAGTAACCTTTATGGCGTATAATATTGCGCCACGCTATCTTAAAATAGTTTCTTAGCATAACTAAATCTTTTTAAGTGTACTATTAACTTTATGCCACATGCATAAGTAATTGTAAATAAGTAGTTTAATACATCATTCCAAACTCGAGTGTTCGAATATGAAACATATGATCGTTCGTTTACGATACAATTGTCTTTTATCACCTGACAAAAAAGCGGCTTTGACATACTGTGATATCAAAACCGCCCTGACTAAACTATTTAAACTGAATTTTATTAATTGAAAGCGATGTCCAGATGGCCGCTTACGTCGACATTTACAGGGATGCCGCCACTGTTAAAAGTTCCCTTTACATGGTCTTTTTCCCATTCGCCGTTAAATTTACCAACTGCACTTGAAGGGTTAATCCTGTCGGCGCTTAAGTTAAGATTATAACCCTGGTTGCCGGGTAATCTTAAACTGATATGGCCGCCGCTGTCATCGAGTTTCACATATTTTCCGGCACGTATAATTTCTACGTTCATGCTGCCACCGCTGGTTGATGCATCCAGGCTGCAGGCTAACCTGCTCAAATTTACACTTCCGCCGGATGTGCTTGTAATAAATTCGCCTTCTATATTACTGCCCTGAATACTACCGCCGCTGGTGTTAGCATTGATAGAACCTTTCAAATCCTCCAGATGAAGAGAGCCGCCGGAAGTTTCCAGTTTTATTTTGCCGCGGCAATTGTTTGCCTGTATGCTTCCGCCCGATGTTTCAAGACTGATGTTATCACCAGAGTTTGATACATGGATACTTCCGCCAGATGTTTCGCCTTTAATGTTTCCTGTTAACGCATCAACATTTAAGCTGCCGCCACTGGTAGTGAAATTTTCATCACCGGTAAGGTTATCCAGATGGATACTGCCGCCGCTGGTGCTTAAATGCGTATTTGCCTGTTTAGGCACAAATATTTTAAAAGATATACTTAGCTGGCGTTTCCAGTCCCAGCCGCCATCATGCTTTCTTTTAGCCATGGCATGCAATTCATGACCGGTTACAGCAACTTCCAGGTCATAGTCTTCATCCAGGCGTTTTTTTATTTCCTGTTTAGAAAGATCCATGCCGTTATTACCCTGTACATAAATTTCGATCCTTGCCGATTCGCCTGCCTGGCCGCTAACCAATATGCTGCCGCCAGATGTTTTTACAAATACTTCTTTTATGGCATCATTAGCCAGCGATTTAACTTCGTAAGGTGTTTTGCTGTCCTGCCCAAAAGCTACATAACTTTGGCAGGCAATTAAAAATAGCAACAAATAAGTTTTCATTTCTTTTATCCGATTTACGCTTAATAGACAAGCAAATAAACAGCATGTTGCACACTTGTGAAAAATAATTATAAATATTTCATAAGGTGTTGATTATGCAGTAATAATTGCCGGGTAATAATAGCTTACTCGCTCCTGAGGCTTTTTACCGGGTTGGCCATAGCTGCTTTGAAGGTTTGCAAACCTACTGTAAGGCCCGCTACTATAAGCGATAATGTGCCTGCTGCAATAAACAGCCACCACTGTACGTGTACACGGTAAGCAAAATCCTGAAGCCATTTATTAGCAAGATACCAGGCTACCGGCGAAGCTATAATAGTTGCAACTACAATTAGCCACAAAAAATCTTTCGAGATAAGTAGTGTTATATTTGCTGTGTTTGCCCCAAGCACTTTGCGAATGCCTATTTCTTTTGTACGCTGCACCACCGTATAAGCTGTTACTGCAAAAAGACCTAAACATGCCAGCATAATTGCCAGCATAGAAAAAGTAGTGAATACACCGGCGGTACGTTGCTCTGCACGATACAAGGCATCGTAGTCATCGTCTAAAAACTTGAATTCGAAAGGCTGATCGGGAAAACGTTCTTTCCAGATCCCATTGATAGATTTAAGGATAGAGGCAGTATTATTACCAGAAACACGCACAAACAGATCCTGTGTTTGAAAGTGGTCTAAAAAAATAAGCAATGGGCCTATCTGGCTGTGGAAAGATTGGAAATTGAAGTCTTTAACAACGGCTTTTATCCTGCCGGGTGCATTTTTAGATATTTCCTTTCCAATCGCCTCTTCTGGCGTCCATCCTAACGCACGCACTGCCGACTCGTTCAGCATGAAAGAGTATCTGAAGTTTTTTCCGTTATTAGTTGTATCAACTTGTAAAACATCGGTTTGGTTAAAGTCTGTGCCTGCAACAATCTTTAGCTGCATCGTTTTGATAAAATCCTCATCCATAGGCAAGGCATTTACGGTAAGGCTTTTGCCGTCTGCTGTTTTTATGGCGTCGCCCCATTTAACATCAACCGGCTCATTATTGGCAGCTGCAACATTTTGAACGCCGGGTACATTGGCTATTAACTTTTTAATTGCGTCTATTTTAGGCTGCATGGTGTAGCTTACCGGCAAAACAATCACGTTGCTCTTATTATAACCGATATCTTTATTGCGGATAAAAGATAACTGCTGTAAAATTACAACAGTAGTTATCAGCAAAAATATGGATATAATGAATTGAAACACAATCAATGATTTGCGCACGTTACCGCCAGAAGTAAACGAAAATCCAGACTTTAATATCCTGATAATTTTTACGCTGGATAAAAGCAGCGCCGGGTAGGCACCTGCAAAAAATCCTATTAGCAAGCCTAATATTAAGAGCGATAAGATTATGACCGGCTGAAATAAAACATTGTAATCAAGCTCTTTTCCGGATAGCTGGTTAAATAAGGGCAACAGCAAAAATGCCAGCCCATAAGCTAAGATCACGCTTAAACCGGTTACAAAAACCGACTCGCCTATAAACTGCCTGAAAAGCTGTAGCCTGGCAGCACCCATTACTTTACGGATGCCTATCTCTGCACTTCTGTTAGCCGACTGCGCTACCGAAAGGTTTACATAATTAACACAAGCTATCAGCAATATGAGTATTGCAACGGCAATCAAGATGTAAATGTAGGTAATGCTTCCTGTAGGCTCAAGCCCATCGGGTACGTTAGAGCGCAGGTGTACACTGGTTAAAGGTTCTATGAAAAAGGCAAGAAATGAACCTTTGTCCTGGTTCTTACTTGATTCCTCCTTCATATAATATGTGATCTGCCGCTGTAATTGTGATAAATCAGTGTGATCTTTAAGCAGCAGATACGTTATGTAATTAGCTTCGCTGTAAGTTTCAGGTTTTTTAGCGGCAGACAGATTACTGAACGGTATTACAAAATCAAATTGGATCTGTGAATTTAACGGAGTATTTTCTGCAACACCGACAACTGTATAGCTTTTGTCGTTGATTTTCAGCGTTTTACCAATGGCATTTTCTGCACCAAAATACTTTTGAGCGGTGGCACGGGTTACAATGATACTGGCCGGGTCATTTAAGGCGGTACTGGCATCCCCGTTAATAAGTTTAAATGAAAAGATCTTTAAAAACGAAGGCTCGGCGTACAGCAGATTTTTTTCCTTAAAATACTGGTTTTTGTAGCTAACTACTGCGTTCCGTTTTTCGAGTCTTACAAAGTCTGTCACTTGCGGAAAAGTACGTTTAAACTGCGGGCCTACCTTAGTACCGGTAACGGCAACGCGCTGCGGGTTTCCACCAAAACTATATTCCATAATTACGCGCACAATATTGTCTGCGTTTTTATGAAAGCGGTCATAACTTAATTCATGATTTATATAAATACCTATAAGTAAACAACTTACAATACCTACAGTAAGCCCGGTGATATTTACAAAGGCATAAAACTTATTCTTTTTTAAGTTACACCAGGCAATCTTAAAATAACTTTTTATCATCGCTATTGATTATTTATCCTTTAAAAAAGGATGATGTTTATAATGAAGTAATTCACAAATTGAATATTGAATAAAAAGCCAACCTCTGTTATTCGCCACGTAAACTTTTAACGGGATTGGTAAGTGCGGCCTTAATTGCCTGGAAGCTTACGGTAACTATGGAAATAAACATAGTTATAACTGCGGCAATCAAAAACACCCACACACTGATACTAATCCTGTATGAATAGCTTAGCAGCCATTTATTCATAGCAAACCATGCAATAGGTGCAGCGATTACAAAAGCAATCATCACTAACTTTAAAAAGTCTTTTGATAACAGCGTAGTTATACCGGTTACAGACGCCCCTAAAACTTTTCTTACTCCAATTTCCTTTATCCGGTTTTGTGCCATATAAGCCGCAAGACCGAATAAACCGAGACAGGATATAATGATGGTTAAACCGGCGAATAAACTGGCCAGGGTACCGGTGCGTTTTTCATCGCCGAATTTTTTGGCGTATTCCTGGTCTACAAAGTGGTATTCGAAAGGATAATCAGGATTGTATTTTTTAAATACCTGCTCGGCACGTTTCAAATTTTCTGCAGTTCCATGCGCATTATTTAGTCTAAAGTGAATTACATTGAACCAACCCTTTGGCCCCTGTATTAACATGTGTTTAACAGGTTCATAAGGAGATTGCAGGATAAAATCTTTAATAACGCCTACCACGTGCATCGTCCTGGCATCTTTCCCTTCGCCGTTGGTAATTAATTCACCTACAGGATTTTTTAGATTCATAACTTTAACAGCTGCCTCGTTCAAAAGCACTGCCGATGAATCGGTAGGGTAAACTTTAGGATCTATATCCCTGCCGGCAACAATTTTAAGTCCCATGGTTTTAACCAGGTCGCCATCCGTACTGTAAATATTGAAATCTACTTTATTATCGGGTGCTGAGCCTTTCCAACGGAATCCCCAACTATCGCTCCACCCAGCTGTAACCGGCGAGCTTGTTTTTGCCACCGATACCGCGGCACCACTGCTAATAAGTTCATTCTTAATACCTTCATAGTTCTTACCGGTCTTACCACTCATCATTACATAAACCAGGTTATCCTTTTTATAACCGGCGTCGCGGTCTTGTGCATATTGCAACTGCTCCCTGATGATAATGGTGCAAATGATTAAAACTACTGCAAATGTAAACTGGATTACAACCAGTAATCTGCGCGGAGTAATCAACGCATTGGCCGCTTTAAACGTTCCTTTTAATACGCTTACCGGCCTAAAAGATGATAGATACAATGCAGGATAGCTGCCAGATATTACGCCCGTAAATAAAATAAATGACAAGAATATAAGCCAGAAATAAAAATTGCCGTACGGAATAAAAAGCTGTTTTTCTGTTAATGTGTTAAAACCTGACAGACTGATTTGCACTATAATAAGCGCTATGATACCTGCAATTAAAGCGATAAAAACCGACTCTACTAAAAATTGCCATATAAGGCTGTTTCTTAAAGCGCCTACCACTTTTCTTATCCCAACTTCGCGGGCGCGCTTTTCGCTGCGTGCCGTACTCAGGTTCATGAAATTGATACAAGCAATTAAAAGTATAAAACCGGCTATGATGGAAAAAATCCTGATCGTATCTATCCTGCCTCCGGATACATTTCCCTTTTCGTCAAACTTTGAATAAAGGCGCCATTGTTTTAAAGGATGCAAGAATTGCTGAATGTCCTTAACATCTGAATGTGATTTGGTAAGGTTCAAGATGGCTTTATCTGCCATAGCTTCGGTAACACCCGGCTTTAACAATACAAAGGTTTGGATTGAGTTGTTACCCCAAAAATCATCATCCCATTTTATAGTTTTAAGATAGGTCCACGGAAGCAGGTATTCGAAATTGAAACGCGTATTGTTAGGCAAATCCTTCATTACGCCGGTTACAGTAAAATAAGCATTACTGTCTATCTTAACCGTTTTGCCCATAGCAGGATCATCTCCAAACAACTTTTTAGAAAGCTTTTCTGTAATGACGATGTTATGCTCGCCGTTTAGTGCAGATTTGGCATTACCCTGCACCAGGGGGAAAGTAAACATGGTTAAAAAACCAGGATCGGTAAACATTCCGTCTACATTAAGATGCTTATCGCCCACAGTAAATAAAAACCCTGCATTGTTAACCCTTGCTACCTCTTCAACCATCGGGTAATCCTGCTTAAGTGTTTTCCCCATCACCTTTGGTGTAGTTTCCCAGCACCAAAGCTTTCCATCAAAAACAGAGCGGTTATAAACCGAGTAAAGCCTGTCCTTCTTTTCATGAAACAGGTCGTAGCTCACTTCGTTCTGTATCCACAAAAGGATCAGCGACGAGCTTGCCATTCCTATAGCCAGGCCAACGATGTTAATAAGCGAAAATGCTTTATGTTTAAGCATATTTCTCCAGGTGATTTTGAGGTAGTTTTTAAACATATAGTGATGGTTTTGTTTTTAATCTAAAGACTCTCAATTTCTAAATAACGTTGCATCAATTTTTAAAAATCATTGTGATTCACCCATTTGCCTTTCGTCATTAAGTCAATCGACTGATCAATAGCCAATCTCCAGATTCTTAAATCCTGGTTCTTGATTCTTGATTCTAAGTATCTGGCTCTTGACGTTAAACATCTATTCGTTTCGCAAACTATTTATCGGGTTAGCAATACTGGCTTTTAAGGCATGATAACCGGTTGTGATAATCGCTGTTACTACAGCAATCATTCCTGCGGCGGCAAAGATCCACCAGGATATAGCAATTCTGTATGCGAACGTTTGCAGCCAGTTGTGCATTGCCCACCAGGCAACTGGCGATGCGATTATAACGGCAAATACAACGAGTTTTAAAAAATCTAACGATAAGAGGATATTAATAGAAGCAAGGCTTGCTCCTAATACTTTACGAACTCCTATTTCTTTTGCACGCTGCTGTATTGTAAACGCGGCTAAACCAAATAAACCTAAAGTAGCAAGCACGATGGTGATGGCGGTAAATACACTGAATATAGACGCAAGGCGATCTTCTGCTTTATATTGTTCGTTAAACGCATCGTCCATAAACGAGTAACTGAACGGCGTATCCTGATCATATTTTTTATATAGATTATGGATAATGTTTAAAGTAGCAGGCAGATTAGTGTGCGGTTTTATCTTAACAAAAAGATTACAGCCCCACTTATTAAAATAAGCGTCGGTATCATTAGCTATATTAATGGCTAATGGTGTGATAGCAGATTGTAACGACGAAAAATTAAAATCCTTAATAACCCCTGCTACTTCTATTTTGCTATCGCCGGTTTGCAAAAAAGTACCAACCGGGTTTAGTGGAAGATGCAACTGTTCAATTGCACTCTCGTTGATCAATACCTTTTTACGACTTGCCAGCTCTGAATTGGCAACCGGTGGATATTTCCATTTTAAGGCAAGCGTTGTTATGAAGTTTTTATCGGTAACAAGTGATGCAATCCCTGTAGCCTGTTCTTTTGAGTTGCCAGATGCCCAGAACATATCATATCCTTTAAACATGGCGTAATGCGAAGTGGCAACATTGCTTACTCCTGCAAGCGATTGTACATCGTGTTTAAAAGATGGATAATTTTTCCCTACCGATTTTCCTATGGGTATCATTACCACATTTTCACGGTCAACGCCGGTGTCTGTGTGTCTGAAAAAGTAAAGTTGCTTATCTATAACTATACCGCAAACAATCAGCCCGGTTGAAATGGCAAATTGTAACAGGGTAAACACCTTGCGAACATGTACACCGCCCGCCTGCCGGCTCATTTTTCCTTTTAAAGTAACTGCTGGCTTAAATGCCGATAATACAACAGATGGGTAACTACCAGATAATATAATGGTTATAACAAGCAGGGCAAATAGAAGAAACAATACAAGCGGACTGTATAAAAATGAATTATCGATTTTTAACTGTAAAATATTAAAGAACCATGGCTTGAACAGGTAACACAAAAAATAGCCGAATGCAAAAGAAATACAGGCAAACAAAGCTGATTCGACATAAAATTGGGTCGCGATTGTTTTTCGGCTCGCGCCGGATATCTTTCTTACTCCTACCTCTTTTGCCCTTAAGGTTGCCCTTGCTGTAGACAGGCTCATGTAATTTACCAGTGCCAGCAAAAGAATTAAAATTGCAACTAATGGAAATATTTTAAGGTATTTGGTATTCGACGAATCACCGAAGTTATCTTTCAGGTGCGTATCTGGTAAGGATTGCATTGAAAACTTAATGTCGTCAAAAGCTTTATCTTTTTTTGCGGCCAGGTTCATGCTGTTTATCAACCGGGAAGTATCACCGCCGTGCTTAAGCAATAGATAAACATTAAAAGATCCGATGCCTATTTGCTGCTTACCTGTATAGTTAGCCGCCTCTTTCATGGCAAGAAGGCTTTGATTTGGCACTATAAAGTTAAACTCAATTGATGAATTGGAGGGGGCATTTTCTGCTACACCGGTGACCTGATAAGTATAAATGGTATCTAACCTTAATGTTAGTGTTTTCCCAATAGGATCGGTATCACCAAAATATTTTTTTGCCATATCCTGCGATAAAACAATAGAAAATGGCTTGTTGAGTACATCTGCAGCGCTACCCGATACAAGTTTAAAAGAGAAAAAATTAAAAAAGCCCGGGTCGGCAAATAAAAGTTTATCTTCCTGATATTTTTCTTCTGATGAATTTGGCTTGCTAACAATAAAGGGTTTAAAGTATGGCAATGTACGCATGTACGATTCCACACTGGGCTGGCTTTGTTTAATAAGAGGCCCGGAAGCATAACTCATATATGCCATATTCATGGTATTGCCACCAATTTTTAGTTTCGCATGCGGATTAAATATGCGATCTGCATTTTTGTGAAACCTGTCATAACTCATTTCGTGCGACACATAAAGCATAATAAGCATACAGACAGCTAAGCCAGTTGCAAGCCCGATTATGTTGATAAGGCTGTAAAGCTTTTGCTTTACAAGATTTCGCCACGCAATTTTTATGTAATTTAAAATCATCTGTATATAAATTAAACCGCCTTTACTTTTGTACCAGGTTAACTTTGTTGATAAGCTTCTTGCCGGGAATCTGCTTTTGTCTTGGCTCCTGATTCTTGTCTCTTGATTCTAAATCTAACTTTGGAGGTAACTCAAAATCGGCTCGAAAAGACACACTCAAGCTAACCCCTCCATAAATGGAGGGGATTAGCGGAGGCACTTATTATTGACTTATATTAAACTATTCGCAGTTTGTATTTAATTCAGGCTTGGAGCCTGCAAATTAAATCATGATATTTTCCATAACGGTTTGCCCATCTAACAGGCGGATGATGCGGTGGCTGTAACGTGCATCATGCTCAGAGTGGGTTACCATTATAATGGTTGTACCTTGTTCGTTTAGGTCGGTTAAAAGCTCCATAACCTCGTTCCCGTTACTGCTATCAAGGTTACCGGTAGGCTCATCGGCAAGTATTATTTTAGGTTTATTCACCACTGCCCTTGCTATTGCGACACGCTGCTGCTGACCGCCCGATAATTGCTGGGGATAATGATTGCGACGATGCATGATCTGCATTTTGTCCAGCACTTCTTCTACGCGCTTAACTCGTTCTGCGGATGGCACACCGGTGTAAATCAAAGGCAATTCCACATTTTCAAATACGGTAAGTTCATCTATCAGGTTAAAGCTCTGGAATACAAAACCGATGTTGTGTTTTCGCAGGTCGGCTCGCTTGCGTTCGGTAAAATGAGCCACCTCTATGCCATTAAAAACATAGCTGCCTTCATCCGGATCATCCAGCATGCCTAATATATTAAGCAGTGTTGATTTACCACAGCCTGAGGGACCCATTATGGCAACAAATTCGCCGGTCTTAATTTCAAGCGATAGTTTGTTAAGTGCTATCGTTTCTACCTCTTCTGTACGGTAAAACTTTTCAAGGTTTGTAATTTTGATCATATGTGCCTCCCGAACTCCGGTTTTAGCCGGTATTTTTTTTGATTAATTAGTTTATATAATTTAATAAGTTATCTCTGTCAATACTTTATATCCAATTCTCTACCTACTTCTTTAACACCAGCACTTGTATATCCCCATAAGTTTCATAACTGGATGTGATTACCTTATCCCCTTCTTTTAATCCCGATGTAAGTTCATAATAATCCGGGCTCTGGCGGTTAATCTGTATATCAACTTTGTAAGCCGTTTTACCATCGTCGCTAAGTTTAAAGATCCAGTTACCACCGGTTTGCTGGAAAAATCCACCTTTAGGCAAAAGCAAAGCGGTAGTTTGGTCGCTTAGTGCAAGCCTTACCTGTAAGGTCTGGCCTTTTCTTATCCCGGTTGGTGCAGGCCCCACAAACGCCATATCTACCTGGAACTGTCCGTTAACTACCTGTGTGTATACTTTTTTGATAATCAATTTATATGTTTTATCGGCAAATTGAAAATCGCCCATTAAACCGTTAAATATCCTTGATATATAATGTTCTTCGATACCAACTCTTACTTTAAAGCCGGAAGATACGTCTATCTGGCCAAGCGGCTCACCAGCCTTTTTATCCTGCCCAATTTCAGAATCGAACGAAGTAAGCTGGCCATCTATAGGCGACCGAACGATCAGGTCATTTACTTTTTTCTTTAACAGATCAAGCGTAGCTTTCATTTGCGTATACTGCTCCCGGGCCTGTACATCCTGCTGCTTAACCATAGAGGTATCCTGTGTAAGAATCTGAGATGCAAGCTTTTTACGCTTTAGCTGATATTCATACTGATTAACCGCAGTTGTATACTCCTGCAGGCCAATTGCTTTTTTGCTGTAAAGATCTTTATCAAGGTTGTAAGTACGTTCGGCCTCTTTAAATGCAACATCTACATCGGCCATAGAATTTAATTTAGTGATCGTATTTTGCTGCGCCGCATTGTGCGATATATTCATCTGCGTTTCAGCGTTATAAACAGCGGTTTGCTCATCTGCCATCCTTAATTCTAAATCGGTATTAGATAATTTTATAATCGGATCACCCTTTTTTAACTTTGCACCATCTTCAACAAATTTTTCTTCTACACGGCCCCCATCTGTTGCATCCAGATATATGGTGGTTAATGGCATTACTACACCATTAACCGGGATAAATTCCTGGAATGGCCCCTTTTTAATTTCACTGATAGTTAAACGTTCAGTATCAACATCAAGCTTGCTCTTTCCGGACGTAGAGTAAATGATCCACCCAACAATGAGCGCGAAGCACACAATGCCCCCAATAGTTAACAGTCTTTTTGTATTCCAGGTTTTTTTTTCAATTATTCTGTCCACAGTGTAATGTTATATTTTGATTAGGAGTTATAAAAACACATGCCACAAATTAAAAATCTGTTTTTCAATAACTTAAGCTTAAAAATGAATATATGGGCGTACGCTTCTGTTACAGCCGGTGTCCGGTAATGATACAACCATTAACCTATGCTGTCGGCAGTTCACTTTAGCTTTATAAGTATCAATGTAATTACTTCCTTAACCTTATACTGAAATTCAGCAAGTTATAGGTTTGGGTCAATTAAGAATGGTAATGCTCACCTCTCTTAGCATAAAAATTGATGAAAATATACAGTTTAACTAACGGACAGCTTATTGATTATTGATAACTTCATTAGTTAGAAAAAACATAATATTGGTAAAAGAAAATTTCACGTTGTAAATTCCATTCGACGAGTTAAATTACGATAATGATATTAAAAAAAGCGACCGTTTTAATTGTTGATGACGACCCTGATGTGCTTACGGCAGTTAAGCTGTTGTTAAAAACAGAAGTTGGAGAAGTTATAACAGAAAAAAATCCAGAAAATCTTAACTGGCTGCTGCAACGTAACCAGGTAGACCTGGTTTTGTTGGACATGAACTTTAACAGCGCCATAAACACAGGTAACGAAGGGATATACTGGCTGCGAAAAATAAAGGAATGGAAACCTACCGTTTGCGTTATTATGATAACTGCTTATGGCGATATAGACCTGGCCGTTCGATCATTAAAGGAAGGTGCAAACGATTTTATTGTTAAGCCATGGCATAACGAGAAGTTGATTGACACCATGAAAGAACTGCTGGATAAAAAAGAAGGTGTAAAATCTACCAAATCCGGTGTTAAAAGCGCAACGGGCGAAAAAACCATCCTGGGCGAATCAGACGTGATGCAGGATATATTTTATAAAGTAAACAAGATTGCGCCGACGGATGCCAACATCCTGATACTTGGAGAAAACGGTACAGGTAAAGACCTGATGGCAAAAGCAATACATGAGCGTTCACTACGTGCCGATAAACCTTTTGTTAAGGTTGACGTGGGTGCATTAACAGATACGCTATTTGAAAGTGAGCTTTTTGGCCATAAGAAAGGCGCTTATACCGATGCGCGCGAAGACCGTACGGGGCGGTTTGAAGAAGCACAGGGCGGTACTTTGTTTTTAGATGAAATTGGTAACATCCCATTACAACAGCAAGCAAAATTACTAACGGTATTACAAAACAGGCAGGTTACACGCCTGGGTACCAACAAAGCTGTTGATATTGATATAAGGCTTATTTGCGCTACAAACGTTCCGCTGCATGAATTGGCCAACGAAAACCGTTTTCGTAAAGATCTGATCTATCGTATCAACACGGTAGAGATCAATATGCCGCCTTTACGAAAACGCAATGATGATATTGTTCTTTTAGCGCGACACTTTGCCAGGCTTTATGCAAGTAAATATGTCAAATCTAACATGGATTTTGACGCTGGTGCCGTACAGAAGCTAAAATCCTATAACTATCCAGGCAATGTACGTGAACTACAATACACAATTGAACGTGCTGTTATTATGGCTGATGAAAATATGCTAAAAGCAGACGATCTGATATTTTCTATCCTGGAGACCCAAAGTGATAATACCGTGGACGATGATGCAAACATCCCGCTGAGTACAATGGAAAAAAATGCCATCTTAAAAGTTATAGAAAAGCATAACGGTAACATAACCCGTGCCGCAAAAGAATTAGGGCTTACCCGTACAGCCTTGTATCGCAGATTAAGCAAATATGATATTTAACCGTTACGAATGGCGGCTGGTGCTGCGTGTAATACTGTTATTTATTACAGTGACAGCATCATCTATACTGGTTGTGCGCGAGTTGTACGTGTTTTTGCTTATTACTTTGACTTTAACTGTTTATGAAGTTTTAGATCTGATCCGTTTTCAGAAAAAAGCACAGGACGAAGTAAGGCAATTTGTAGAATCCATTCACTACCGCGACTTTTCCAGGCATTTTGACGTTCGCAAAGCACCAAACGAGTTAAAGCCTTTGCGTAAAGGTTTTAATGAAATAAATTCTACTTTTAAGCTTATAAGCCGCGAACGCGAAACGCAATATCATTACCTGCAAAAAATCTTGGAGCTGGTAGACACCGGTATCCTCTCCTACGAGCAGGAAAGCGGTGAAACAGGTTGGATCAACGAAGCTTTCAAAAGAATTTTTGGCGTCCCATACCTTAAAACCATCCATTCGCTTGAGAAACGTGACGAGGCTTTGTACAAAGACGTAATCGCATTAAAACCTGGGGATTCGCGAATATTAACCATAACCAGGAACCAGCAGCTTATTAAAATACTGGTTACAGCCAGCTTATTACGCAGCGAAGAAAAAGTATATAAATTGGTTGCGTTTCAAAATGTAAGTGAAGCGCTGGACGAAACGGAATCGAAGGCGTGGCAAAAATTGCTAAACGTAATGACGCACGAGATTATGAATTCAGTTGCCCCTATCTCATCCCTTGCTGATACATTGAAAAACCGCCTTCAAAGCCCGGAGATCGCAAACAGCCCGGTAAGCAGTGAGTTGGAAGACCTTGAACTGGGTATAGATACCATTAAACGCCGCAGCGAAGGCTTATTAAAGTTTACCGAGAGCTACCGCAGTCTTAACAAAATCACTAAACTTGATCTGACAAAAATTCTGGTGCGCAATCTTTTTGAGTCGCTTAATACCCTGATGCGCCCGACCTTAGAAAAGAAAAACATCGAGCTTGAGATTATTCTGCGCGACCCGGCTCTTGCTCTGGAGGCAGACATTAATCTAATTGAACAGGTTATGATAAACCTGCTGGTTAATGCTATCGAGGCTGTAAAAGACCGGGAAGAACCAAGGCTCTCATTATCCGCCGAATCATCAAACGGAAAAATACTGCTAAAAGTGGCCGACAACGGATTAGGCATGCCGCGAGAGTTGCTTGACAAAATTTTTATTCCCTTCTTTAGCACCCGAAAGACAGGCAGCGGTATTGGCCTAAGCTTGTGTAAACAAATTATGCTGCTTCATAAAGGAAATATACAGGTACAATCTGTAGACGGCATGGGGTCTACTTTTATTTTGCAATTTGGGGTAAGTCTCGACTAAGATATGGATGATTGGATTTAGGATTTCGATGTAAATTTTATTATTTGCTTCTTCACAAAAAGTACTCATCGCGAAAAAATCCTATAATCATATAATTCTAAAAATCTTAGTCCCACTGCCAATTTGACAATACATTCACTTTGGAACGTCCATTGATAGCTATAGGTATCACAAAACAATAATTATAAAAAAGTAAAAGATTATGCAAGAAAAAGGCACGATTTCGATCCATACCGAAAACATCTTCCCGATTATTAAGAAATTTTTATACTCGGATAACGAGATTTTTTTACGCGAATTGGTATCAAACGCCGTAGACGCTACTCAAAAAATAAAACGTTTAAGTTCGTTAGGCCAATACAATGGCGAACTTGGCGATCTAAGAGTCGAGGTTGCATTTGACGAAAAGGCAAAAACCATTACCATTTCTGACAACGGGTTGGGAATGACAGCCGATGAAATAAAAAAATATATAAACCAGATAGCTTTTTCAGGAGCTACTGAGTTTATGGAAAAGTTTAAGGAAGCTAAAGACGCAAATGAAATTATTGGCCGTTTTGGTCTAGGTTTCTATTCTGCATTTATGGTTGCCGATAAGGTAGAAATTGAGTCTCTTTCTTACCAGGACGGTGCGGAACCAGCCCATTGGGTTTGCGACGGCAGCACAGAGTTTGAAATAAGCGAAGGCCATTTGCTGGAACGCGGTACGGAGATCACCCTGCACATCAACAGCGAATCGGAAGAGTTCCTTAGCAAGCACAAATTGCAGGAAATTTTAGATAAATACTGTAAGTTCCTGCCTGTACCTATCAAGTTTGGTACAAAGACCGAATCAGAAGAAGATGGTGTTGACGAGGAAGGTAAACCAAAATATAAAACCGTTGAGGTTGATAACATCATCAACGATACTAACCCTATCTGGACTAAAGCACCTGCCGATCTTAAAGATGAAGATTATCTTGATTTTTACAAGCAGCTTTATCCTTTTTCTGAAGACCCGTTATTCTGGATCCATTTAAATGTAGATTATCCTTTCAACTTAACAGGTGTATTATACTTCCCTAAATTGAAGAACGACTTTGAAGTTCAGCGGAATAAGATCAAGCTTTTTTCACGCCAGGTGTTTATTACTGATGAAGTGAAAGACATTGTTCCTGAATTTTTAATGTTATTACAAGGTGTGATTGACTCACCGGATATTCCGTTAAACGTATCACGCAGCTTTCTTCAGGCTGATAGTAACGTAAAAAAGATAAATAGCTATATCTCTAAAAAAGTAGCCGATAAGCTTTCAGAACTATTTAAAAGCGACCGTAAGGCATTTGAAGAAAAATGGTCTGACATTGGTTTATTTGTAAAATACGGTATAATCAGTGATGAAAAATTCTATGATAAGGCAAAGGACTTTGTTTTATTGAACAACGTAAAAAAAGAAAATTTTACCCTTACTGAATATAAAGAAAAGGTAGCTCCTGAGCAGACTGACAAAGAAGATCAGTTAGTTTACATTTATACCAATGACCCTGCAAAACAGGATGCATTTATCCAATCGGCAGGTAAAAAAGGTTATGATGTTTTGCTGATGAACTCGCCTATCGATAATCACTTTATAGCCCACCTGGAACAAAAGCTGGAAAAAACCTCATTTAAACGTGTGGACGCCGATGTTGCGGACAAACTTATAAAGAAGGATGATGCGCCGGAACATATTTTAACTGAAGAACAGTCTACTAAAATAAAATCGATCTTTGATAAGGCAATCAGCAAGCCCGCTTATAAAGTTGAATTAGAAAGCCTTAGCCCTGATGAATTCCCTGTTACTGTAACCATGGATGAATTTATGCGCCGCATGAAAGAAATGGCAGCTATGGGCGGTGGAATGAGTTTTTATGGCAGCATGCCTGACAATTATAAAGTTATTGTAAATGGTAACCATAAATTAATAAGCCGTATTTTACAGGAAGAAAACGAAGAGGTACAAACAGAGCTTTCAAAGCAGGCTTTTGATCTTGCACTTCTTTCTCAAGGTTTATTAACAGGTGCCGAACTTACTGAATTTGTAAATCGTAGTGTGAACCTGATTTAAGTTCAGGTGTATATTTATCGGGCCGCTTGTCTTTTTTGCAAGCGGCTTTTTTATTAAATATTATATGTGTAATCAATTTGGCGGTTTTTACGTTATCTATTAAATAACTTATTATGAAGCTCTTATTGAAACTTACTTTAGCTTTTATACTTTTTGCTTGCAGTATAAATATAATATATGCCCAAAACGCAAAGGCGGATAGAAAAGCCGCAAAAAAGGAAAGAATTAAACAGTTGATAGAAAGTCAGAACTTTGTGTTAGAAGCAAACTATGTTGAGCCGCAACGCGGTGCAAGCAGGGCTTTAACATCACAATATGATCTCACTGTTACTAAAGATACCGTTATTGCGTTCCTGCCTTACTTTGGCAGAGCATATGTAGCGCCGCAAGATCTATATCCAACAGATGGCGGAGTAAAATTCACCTGGACGGATTATAATTACGTTGTAAAACAAAAAAAGAACGGAAGCTGGGAGATCAGTATCAGACCTAAAACTACCCACATAAACAGGATGGACGATGTACAGCAGGTAATCCTAAGGGTTGGTTCTGAAGGATATTCAAGCTTACAGATCTCCAGCACTAACCGTGATCAGATTTCCTTTGACGGAACAATTGAGGAGATCATTAAAAAGAAATAGACCCTATTCTTTTAACAAACCCGCATTATCCTTTAGATTAACACCTGAAAGTTTTAAACGGAAAGCTTCTGAGATCAGGTAGAAGATCTTATCGGCAGCGCCTGCAACGGGTAAGCCCAATTGTCTTATATTGGAAATGCAGTTTCGCATTTCGTCCGTTAAACCGGGCTTTGGATTAAAAGTAAGATAGGCACCCATGCTATCTGCGGAGCTTAATCCGGGGCGTTCTCCTATCAGGATCAATGAAAGTTTTGCTTTAAGTCCGAATGCAATTTCATCGCCTATTGCCACTCGGCCCTGTTCAACGAGGCTAATTGGTGAAAGGCTAAATTTAGCTGCTAAAAGTTTTGGGACTAATTTATCAAGTAAATGCAAAGCGTTTTCATTTACCGCCTCGGCCGATAGACCATCCGCTATAATTATGGCTATATCAGCAATTGCCGCATAATCTTTTACTATTTGAAGGGAAGTGTCGTTAAGTTTACGGCCCTGGTCGGGTCTTTTCAGATAGTTAAACCTGTTGTTTACCCGGCTGTGCAGTTGTAACACCGGCAAATTTAATTCTTTGATCTTTACCGAAAGATTATCAATATTCAATGAAGAATAGACCGCGTCCCGTGCATGGGCATGTGCCAGTTTAAACTCTAAAGACTGTTTTAAGGGGATACTGCTTCCTACCCTGCCAATGGCAATGCGTGCCGTTGTAAATTCCTTTAATGCGTTAAGGGCATCGTATTTTTGCGGTTGATTTTTCAAGTCTAACTAATTATCTCGGATAATAATTTATGTGAGGCATCAAGCTGAACTAAATCTCCTGCACAATTTATTATTCCTTGTTTTAAAAGCCATTGTTCAAATTCTGGGGCAGGTTTTAAACCTAATACCTTTCTCAGGTATAATGCGTCGTGAAATGAAGTCGACTGGTAATTGAGCATGATATCATCAGAACCCGGGATACCCATAATAAAATTACACCCGGCCACACCTAACAAAGTTAGCAGGTTATCCATATCATCCTGATCTGCCTCTGCATGGTTGGTGTAACAAATATCTACTCCCATTGGTAAACCAAGCAATTTCCCACAAAAATGATCTTCTAAGGCCGCACGGGTTATTTGTTTGCCATCGTACAAATATTCGGGACCAATAAAACCTACCACCGTATTTACCAATAACGGTTTGTATTTACGGGCAATTGCGTAGGCTCTTGCTTCGCAGGTTTGCTGGTCTACTCCGTGATTGGCATTTGCTGACAATGCGCTGCCCTGCCCTGTTTCAAAGTACATCACATTTTGGCCGACGGTTCCGCGCTTTAGCGACATGGTTGCATCATAAGCTTCATCAAGCAAAGCGATGTTTATTCCGAAACTGCTGTTAGTTTGCTCCGTGCCACCAATAGACTGGAAACAAAGATCTACAGGGGCATTTTCATTTATCAGTTGTAGTGTGGTTGTTATATGGCTTAAAATGCACGATTGTGTAGGTATGTCAAATTGCTGACGTATAGCATCAATCAATTTTAACATATTAGATACCGCCGCAGGGCTGTCAGTAGCCGGGTTAATACCAATAACAGCATCACCGCTTCCAAATAGCAAGCCATCGATAATACTGGCTGCAATTCCTTTCGGATCATCAGTGGGATGATTTGGCTGTAAACGGGTAGAAAGATGACCTTTCAACCCAATGGTGTTGCGAAAGCTTGTGATTACCTCACATTTTTTTGCTACGGCAATTAAATCTTGGTTACGCATCAATTTTGATACTGCTGCTGCCATTTCTGGCGTAACCCCGTCTTCAATGCTTCTTAAAACAGCTGTATCTGTTTCGTCACTTAAAAGCCAGTCTCTGAATTCGCCGACTGTAAGGTGGCTTATCTTACCAAATGATTGTTCATTATGGCTATCGATGATTAGCCGTGTAACTTCGTCTTTTTCATAAGGTACAACCGATTCGTTCAAAAACGCTTTCAAGGGAACATCAGCAAGTGCTATTTGTGCAGCTACCCGCTCTTCATAGCTTTCTGCTGCAAGCCCTGCTAATTCATCTCCAGTACGATACGGAGAGGCTTTGGCAAGTAAGGTCTTTAAATCTTTAAATTGATAAACTTTATTCCGAACGGTGAATTTGTACACAAGTTAAAAATTAAATTATTCAGCCTGAACAATGATATTTTTGGTAGTAACCATATATTCGTCCGTTACCTTCATTTTATGCTTGCCCATTGCCACAAAAACTAATATTGATAGTGCAAGCCCGGCTGCAAAAACAGCACTCAATAAAAGATTAAAATATACAATAGCGATCAATGTTACTACCGATATGATCAACGCAACCGCGGGAAAAACCGGGTAAAAGGGAGATACGAAAGGCCGCTCTAATCCTGGTTCCTTTTTCCGCAGTACAAACAGGCTTATCATGCTTAAAATATACATTAGTACAGCTCCCATTACCGATAAGATAACAATCTGAGCTGTGGTCCCTGTAAATAGGGCAATAAAGCTGACTATCCCACCCGCAATTATTGCCCAATGAGGTGTTTTGTATCTGTGATTTACTTTTGCAAGCAATGCAGGCAGATAACCGCTGCGTGCCATGGCAAATACCTGCCTTGATGATGATAAAATAGTGCCGTGAAAAGATGCTATCAGGCCGAACAGACCAATACTTGCAAAAATTTTAGTTAATCCGTTCCCCGTGCCTAAAGCGAGGCTAATAGCTTCGGGCAGTGGATAGTCAAGATTACTTAATTTACGCCAGTCCCCTATGCCACCTGTTAAGACCATAACACCAAGTGCAAGGAAGATGAGCGTAGCTAAACCGTAAATATAACCTTTAGGAATATTTTGTTTCGGCTCTTTTACTTCTTCTGCCACCATTGCAACACCTTCAATTGCCAGGTAAAACCATACCGCGTAGGGCAAAGCTGCAAAAACACCGCTCCAGCCATACGGCATCGGGTGGCTTACATAGTTGCTTAATTTAAAATGCGGAAACACAACGCCCATGAATAAGAGCAGCTCGGCAACGGCCAAGATGGTAATGAACACAGAAAACATTGCCGACTCTTTAACGCCTAAAATATTTACGCCTATAAAAACCACGTTAAAAAACAATGCGGAATATAAAACCGGGATCAAGGGATATAGAAAATGCAGATATGCTCCTAAAGCAAAGGCAATGGCAGGTGTGGCAAATAAAAAATCTATAAGGGTGGCATAGCCGGCTACGAGACTTGAAAACGGTCCCATTGCCCGGTATGCATAGGCAAACGCACCACCTGCATGAGGTATAGAGGTAGTTAATTCAGTATAACTAAAAATAAATGTGATGTACATTACGGTGATTACCAGGGTAGCTATCAAAAAGCCAATGGTACCGGATACACCCCATCCCAGGTTCCAGCCAAAATATTCGCCGGAGATAACCAGGCCTACTGCAATGGCCCAAAGGTGAACAGGTTTAAGTACTTTTTTTAATTGTTCCCCTTTGTTCTCAGCCATTCGTTAATTGTTGATTTTTCCGTTTCAAATTACGGAAAGATGCCAATATTTCAAAGCTGCAATTGCATTATCCGATTGTTAATAAAATCATCAAAATGATACTTATATTTAACATTTACGACATATAAATTTATTAAAACAGATTTACATTTGCTTCGTTCAATGATTATTAATCAGATAACAATTTAATAAAAAGTATATGTTAAATATCATTGTTCCGTCAAACACTTCATCTAACTTATCGTTTTCTACATTCGAGGACTTTGAATTACCACCGCCGCCAAATGGTGTGGATGCAGAAGTTAACAATGATCTGATCCTTAAATTTGAAGACGAGGAAGACGCGATTGTTTATGCCGATCAGTTAGAAGTTTTGGCAAGTGAACTGGATGATAAAACCACCCCTCAATATGAGGCGATAGGCTATATAACTGTTGCTATCCGCAATGATGAATTTGTACAGAGTTATTCAAGATAGATGAGTTGAACCTTTAAATGTGTTGCCATGTTAAAAATTGATCTTTCTCCTTCTGGCCCATCGCCGGTAACTTATGCCGACTTTAAGACCTACCACCTGCCAGTACCATCTAAGGGTGTAAACGCAAAAGACGACAGCTATACTGAACTTTTATTTGATAATGAATACGAGGCGGTTGTATATGCAGACGAGCTTGAAGAAATAGTTACAAACGTTAGTAAAAGTTCGCCTTTAAGAAGCATCATGAGAGACATGATCACCACCATCAGAAATGACGATTCTATCAGGAACTACCTGGAAGATTCCTCTATATACCTATGGCTTAAAAATAAGGTAAAAGTGATCCGTTCGGCCATTAAGCCATCGGGTTATTTATTACAATAAAAAATTCGACAGTACTAAAAAAGCCGCCTGAAACAAATTCAGGCGGCTTTTTATATTAGGCCTTAAGCGTTTTAGTTATGTAAGCATAACTTGCTTTTACGCTTCCGTATGGGTCCTTAGGGTTATCATGCTCTATGAAAAAGTGTTTCATGCCCGATTCTGCCTGGTGTTCAAATATGCGTTTAAAATCTATGGTACCGCTGCCCACAGGTAATATAGTGTTGCGGCTTGCATCCAGATCTTTAACATGCCATAGCGGAAAACGGCCAGGATGTTGTTTAAATAATTCAACGGGATCTTGTTTTGCTTTGGTTACCCAAGCCAGGTCAAGCTCCATTTTTACGTTTTCAGGATCGGTTTCTGTTAAAAGCATATGATAAGGAACCTTACCATCTACCGGGTGAAACTCCATATCGTGGTTATGATAGCAAAACTGTACGCCTGCTTTTTTTGCAGCAGCGCCCGTTTTATTTAATACCTCTATAGTCGATTTAATTTCTTCAAGTGTTTCGGTTGGTGAATTAGCGCAAACAAGGTAAGGAATTCCGCCTTCAGCCGCCTCATCAACCAATTGCTGCATATTTTCTTTCAGGTTTCTCATAGGCGGGAAGACCATCGGCTTACCATCAGCGCCTAAAGGCATTTTATAACCTTTAGGTAATTTAAATGGGGCACCCAGTACATGGTGTGATTTCCACGACAAGCCCATGTTGCCCAGCAAAGCCTTAAATTCTTTAGGTTTCATTCCGTAAAAACCTGGCTTTTTACTGTAAGCAGATTCTATTTCTTTTATCCCAATATCCGCAATTTTCTTCAGCGTGCCATTTACGTCTTCGTCAATAACACCAAAAAAAGTGTACAGCTGCAGGCCAACCGGATGTGGAGCCATAAAGTTGAGTAATGAGCTGGCTTTACTGGATAGAGCCAAACTGCCAAGTGCCAGCGTACCAGCACTTTGCAAAAAATTGCGCCTGTTGTAATTCATTCTATTTGGTAATTTAGTTTATGTGGTTACGTAAAGCTAAATGATTAAAACCAGAATAAAAAATTAATTGTGTCGATTTAACACAACAAATTAAACTATCAGGACTGCACGTTAAATTTATTTACACAGTTGGCTATCAGGCCGGTCCAGCCTGTTTGGTGCGATGCGCCTACTCCCCTGCCATTGTCCCCATCAAAATATTCATGAAACAACAAATTGTCTCTAAAATTGGCATCTGTCTGCATCTTGGCATTCTTTCCAAACACTGCCCGCTTACCGTCTTTATCCCGAAGAAATATATTTGAAACACGGTTATACAATTCATCGGCAACCTGTTTCATATTCATAAAATTGCCAGACCCTGTAGGGCATTCTATTTTATAATCATCGCCGTAATATTCATGAAAAGTTTGAAGGCTATCGATCAGTAGAAAGTTAATAGGCATCCAGATAGGGCCACGCCAATTGCTATTACCTCCAAATAAACCGCTGTCGCTTTCCGCGGGTAGATATTTTATTTCAAATTTAATTCCATCCAAAGTAACCCGGTAAGGGTTATCCAGATGATATTTTGATACTGAACGGATACCATATGGGCTTAAAAATTCCTTTTCGTCCAGCATATACTTCAGCAGGGATTTCATGCGATAACCGCGGAGCAAACTTATCAAATGCTTGCCTGGTACTCTTGTTTCCGTCCAACGGGAAACCAGCGATGCGAGATCGGGGCGATTTTCTGAAAACCATTTTAAGCGATTGCTAAAAATAGGATTGTTCACAATATCGTCTTCATTCAAAACTTCGGCAGCAAATAACGGAATCAATCCCACTATGCTGCGCACGCGCATTTTTTTAATACTATTATCGGGCAAGCGTAACTGATCGTAAAAGAAGCCGTCGTTCTCATCCCATAATCCTTCGTTGTTAACCCCTAAATTGGAAAGCGCGCCTGCTATATAAATAAAGTGTTCAAAAAACTTACTTGCAATATCATTGTAAGCTTTGTCCGTTACGGCAAGTTCTGCCGCTATGCGCAGCAGGTTTAATGAATACATAGCCATCCAGCTGGTGCCGTCTGCCTGCTCTAAACGCTCGCCCAGAGGCAAACGTGCATTCCTGTCAAATACGCCTATGTTATCAAGACCTAAAAAACCACCTTCAAAAATATTATTACCTGCTGCATCTTTCCGGTTCACCCACCAGGTAAAGTTGATCATCAATTTATGAAAAATCCGCTCAAGGAAATAAGTATCGCCCTTACCGTTATTATTAAGCTTATCCAGTTGATAAATTTTCCAGGTGATCATGGCATGAACCGGCGGGTTTGTATCGCTAAAATCCCACTCATAGGCAGGCAGTTGCCCGTTTGGATGCATGTACCAGTCTCTTATAAGCAGGGTAAGCTGATTTTTGGCGAAGGCCATATCCAGTGTAGCCAGTGGCAAACAATGAAATGCCAGATCCCAGGCCGCAAACCAGGGGTACTCCCATTTATCGGGCATGGAAATAATATCGCGCGTATTCAGATGTGTCCACTTACTATTACGGGCCGATGCTCTCCCCGCCGGCGGAGCAGGCTGTGCCGGGTCGCCGTTTATCCAGTGCCGCACATCGTAATAATAAAATTGCTTGCTCCAGAGCATACCTGCAAAAGCCTGGCGCTGTACCAGTTTACGGTCTGCATCTGTTATACCCTTTTGAATTTCGTTATAAAATTCATCCGCTTCATTACGCCTGTTCTGTATAATCTGGTCGAAATCTTCAAAACCGTTAGTGGCTTCTTTCGAAAGCCTGAGGCGTAACGTAACACTTTGCAACGAAGGGACCTTTATATCAAAATTAACACAGGCCTTAGTACCGGTTCTTTCAGGATTTACAGTATCTGCACCGTTTACAACATGATCATTTATACCGTCTTTGCAATAATTTTTTCCATCATCATAATTATATAGCCGCTTGCTGTTGGTTTCATTATCACAAAACAAAAGTTCCGGATCGCCTTCGGCATTTAGCCACATTTGCCCGGTTGCCTGGTGAAAGATACTGATAACCCCATGCGACCCTGCGCTTAAGCGGGGAACATAATTGTCATATCCCCATGCCCAGGTATTTCTGAACCATATGGTAGGCATTACGTTTAAAGCAGCCTCTTCCATCCCCCTGTTATGCACATTTATGTTTATCAGTAAATCATCTTGTTCGTTTTTTGCATATTCAACAAAAACATCGAAATATTCGTCGTGGTCAAATGTTCCGGTATCTATCAATTCAAATTCCGGGTCATTCCTTGTACGCCTTTTGTTCTCATCAACCAGCCATTGGTATGGGTAAGCCTGCTGCGGATATTTATAAAGCATTTTCTGGTAGGAATGCGTAGGCGTGTTATCAAGATAGTAATAAAGCTCCTTTACATCCTCACCATGGTTTCCCTCCGGGTTGCTTAAGCCAAAATAGCGTTCTTTAATTACAGGGTCTTTTTTGTTCCATAATGCTACCGCAAAACAAAGCAGCTGTTTATCATCGCAAATACCGGCAATTCCTTCTTCGCCCCACCTGTAAGCCTTGCTACGGGCCATATCATGGGTTATAAAATTCCAGGCGTCTCCATCAGCACTATAATCCTCCCGAACGGTTCCCCACTGGCGGTCGCTTACATAAGGACCCCATTTTTTCCACGATGTATCGGCTAATCTTGTTTGTTCGGCATTCATAGGTAAGATAGTTTAAAAGATTATTTCCAGGCGTTCCTTAAAAAGCGGAGCCAGTTACCGTGCATCATATTTCCTATATCCGTTTCAGTATAGCCGCGTTTTCTAAATAGGTCGGGTATTTTTTGCAGGTCGGCGATAGTTTCCAGGTCATAAGGGCATTGCTCGCGCCCAAAAGCACCATCCAGATCAGAACCGATACCCACGTGAAGCGCATTACCTGCCAACTGGCAAATATGATCTATATGGTTAATCATTACTTCCAGGTTGCAATCCATTCCTTTTGGTGTGGATATGCCTCTCACCCAGTCGGGCACCATCATCCAGGCATCTAAGGCCGCACCTATCACTGCGCCCCGGCTTATCAATTCGCGTATCATTTCGTTGCTAAACTGGCGGTTATGATCTACCAGCGCACGGCAATTGTTATGGCTTGCCCAAACGTGGCCATTAAAATTATCCATAGCTTCCCAAAAGCAGTCGTCACATAAATGTGTTGCGTCAAGTATAATGTTCAGCCTTTCCATTTCCTCCAGCAGCTCAAGGCCCTTTCGGCCCATAAAACCGTTTGCATCGGTTCCCTGTGCATACCTGCCAGGGCCGTAATGCGCAGGGCCTACAGCACGTAAGCCATAGTTATAAGCGCGCTCCAGATACTCAATTGTTACCAATGAATCTGCACCTTCCAGGCTTAAAATATAACCGACCGGTTTGTGTTCGCCTGTTGAGCCATTTGTCCATAGCTCAACCTGCTTTTCGAGGCTTTGCAGGTTATTGATCTGTACCATTTCGCCCATGTCTTCCATGGCTTTATACCACGCCACCTGACCTTGCGTTTGTGCCCAAGCCTGCTCGGGCGAATGCCAGCCCGGCAAAGGGTTATCAGGTGCCACATATCTGCCAATTTGCGTAGCTACAACTAAACCTATGTTTCCCTTCCGTAATTCTGGCAGCGATACAACCGCCTTACCGCGATCAGGTTTATCTGTAAGGCCTTTCTCTCGTTCGTTAATTTCTGAAACGGGCCTCCGCAAATTTCGGTTCCATTCCAGGGCGTTCATGCTTAAATCTAAATGGGCGTCTATTGTAAACATAGATACTTGTATATATAGCGTTTAAAACGCAGCTTTATACTGATAAAATTAAAACTATAACGGCTAAGAGCCGGTAGAAAAGATTAAATCGTTATTTTCCTGTCGCGGGCAATGTTTTTCCATTCACCTGCAGTCCTTTTATTTTCAATTACGCTCACACGTTCATATTCTGCTACCGTAGGGCAAATATGATAAGGCAAACCATACAAAACATCGCCAACCTTATAACTATGGTCTTCACCGGCATCAGCAATTAAATGCTCTTCGCTGTGGCCGGTGAAAATAAGCTCTGCAGCGTTTAAAAAGAATACTCTTTTGGCAAGCACATTCTCTGCAGCTACAGACTTATGTCCAAGATCAATACATATTTTTGTTTCATCGGGTAAGGAAACTACTCTTGCAATAAGAACTGCTGCGGGCAAAAAAGGCTGTTCTTTAAATGCTTCCTTATAACCATAATCCCAATAAACAAAGGTACCCGGGCTACAAATGACACCCTCCTTTTTTGAGTAATAAGGCGTAGTTGGCGATCCTCCGGCTATGATTTCGGGCTCAAAACCAAAGTTTTGAAGCTCAGCTTTCAACTCCATCAGCCGATTAAAAATCAGATTGGACTTTTGTTCACGTACTTGCAGATCGGAATCATGAATATGGCCGTCGTAAGCGTGTAAACCAACAGGTTTTATACCCGCCAGGTTATCACACAATCTGTAAAGCTCAATAGCACCTTTACCGGGTTCAATCCCGGTACGATTCATACCAACATTCAGGTCAATATAAACGGAAATTTCCAATCCCATTTCAACAGCCAGTGCCGATATCGCGTTTGCTGCGGTTGCATTATCTGTAAGGCAGGAATACATCGTATCGGGATAAGCCCCGATAAGTTTTACAAACCTTTCCAGCTTGGGTCCAACCGGCTGATAGGCCAGCAACACATCAGTTGCTTTACACATGCCCAGCATTTCGGCTTCGGCGATGGTTGCGCATTTGAATTTTGTAATTCCTGCTTCTATAAGCAATGCTGTAACCTGAGGATTTTTATGCGTTTTGATATGCGGGCGCAATCTTGCAGGGTCGTCGATCATGGATTTTAACAGATCGATATTATACCTGATCCTTTCCGGATATACTACCAGAGAAGGTGAATCAAGTTCCTCAACATTATCAATAATGTACCAGTCTTTTTCGGACATTTGCATTTTAATAAAGTTCAAAAAGGGCTTCAATTTCAACCGGAATATTATCTGGCAATGAACCCATGCCTACAGCGCTGCGCACGCCTATACCGTTTTCTTCGCCCCAAACTTTTGCAAACAGTTCGCTGCAGCCATTTATGATGTATGGATGTTTTTCAAAATTGGGCGTACAGTTAACCATACCCAAAACTTTAATAACACGCTTAATTTTATCGAAACTACCCAGGTTTGCTTTAATAGTAGAAAGCATGGTAAGGCCTACCTGCCTTGCAGCAAGTTTACCATCCTCTTGGCTTATGGTATCGCCAATGCGGCCGATAATAAGCGTACCATCGTCCTGAACAGTGCCATGGCCAGACAGGTATAAATATTTACCGTCAATTAAAAATGGTTTATAAACGCCAAGCGGTTTTGGAGCCGGGGGCAGGTTAAGGCCGGTTGCGGCAAAATTTTGATCAGCTGTATTCATTTGTTCTGTTATTACTAAACAAACATAAAAATAAAAAGCCGGGTATCTCACGCCCGGCTTTCCCTAAATCAATTAATTCAACTTTATTCTCAAAATTTCACGGTGATGCCAATGTTTACAACATAATCGGCAAACGCCGCATCTCCGTGTGTATATATTCCTGTTAATTCTGTTTGCCTGATGTCTGGTACGCTTTGGGTACGGTCGCGTATAATTGCAATAGGCACATAAGCATATACGGCTATATTTTTAAACCCGTAAGTTATTCCGGGCTCTGCAGAAAGGATATAACCCGGCCTTCTGAAACCGTCGCTGCTGCCAAAAAGATCTTTAACCGGCAAACAGTCGTCGCGCATACCTAAAGAAAAGTTCCATTTATTTACAGCAACGCTTGCACCAAAACGAATAAGATACTGATCGGGCACGCTTAGTACGTCGCTGGTAATTGCTATCTTGGTGGCTGTAGGTGCAGCCGATGAACTTGCTACACCGTTTACGTCGCGTGGGTTAGCCAGGTAAAAAAAGTTACCATACAGGCCGAATGAATGCGTAAAATTGTAGTAAGCGTTTACATCCAACGACACACCTGTACCGCCATCACCTAACTGGATAGATTGATCTACAGGTGCCAGCGTACGTGCGCCGGTAGCGCCGTTTAAGAAATAATCTTCATAATCATCCTTGCCGGTAGCGAACTTAAGACCTAAGCCAACCTGTATATTGCCTTTTTTTGCTTTAGCGGGATTAAAAAGCCAGTACAGACCTGTAACGCTCATATCGCCCAAGCCTGATGAGTGTGTAGCAAACCTTTTGCCGCTGCTTACCTGCGAGCGGCTGTTATCTGCAAACGGTACGTCAACTGCTAACGACCACCTGTTATCAAAAACGCGTGTAAAGGTATTATCCTGTGTAACTACCTTGTTTATAACGTTATTATGGAGCGTAAAACGCTGAAATTGTTCCTGTTTACCAATAAAATGCCTGAATGATTTGTAATAACGGTCATTATTATTGTATAACCAATAGCCAGATGATGATGCACTGCTATCGGGATGTTCATCCATGGCGCAAATGCCGCCGGTACTTCTGATAGCTACACAACCTTGTGCGAAAGTTTCGCCCTGTGAAAATAAAATGCAAACGCAGGCAAATAATATTAATCGTAAAAGTGATTTCATAATGGGATATAGAAATTTATCCGGCAAAAAAATGCCGGTCAAAAACGCAGCTACTGCATTTTAGATAATGAAAATTGTGCGCACGTTAAAAGCACGCGTTAAATAATTGTGAATACAAAAAGAATCAAAAGGCTAAGCCAAATGGCAACAAAGGCCATAAGATGGCTACGTTTTGAAACATGAAAAGAAAAATCAGGAAATAAGATTGGGCGGTTTGCCGGGAGAATCAAGATAAGGGGCGTCGAAATTTGAAGATAAACGCCTTCCAACTGTTTTAACAATGCTTCCAAAATCATCGTAATGATATTCAAAAGCCTGCATGCTATAATTACCTGGTACAGTAAGCTTTTTTAAAGCAGCATCATGACCTTTTTTTGATAACGGCACATCTGTTATTTCCTTAGCCATAATGACGTTGGCTTTTTCGAGCCGCGTTTTTACGGTGTTGGGTAAACAAACAAAGTACATGGTATCGCGGGTCATTTTTAACCGCACATAGTTATAATACGCGTCTTTTAATTGTATCTGACCTTCTATGACCTCATATTCGGTCCAGTCTTGCATGGTGGGAAAATGAACGGGGATTTTTATTTCAATAAGCTTAGCGTTATCTACCTTATTATCAAAAATCTCTTTTACAATGTGTGCATCTGCTTTATGAATATAATACTGATACAATAAGGAATAGCCACCAATGCTATAAAGGTGAATACTCAATAAAAATATCGTAAATATCCGTTTCAAGTTTTAATTGTGTAAGCGCTTATGCAGGTAAGTTTTGCTAAATGTAAATTAAATTTTCATTAAAAGAAATACTTTATGATTTTTTATTTAGGATAAATCATAGGTGAATAGCTGATACAAAACTATAAGATATTCAGCGTGAAAATAAACCAGCTGATGTGTTAAATGCTGAGCGGTAGCGTAAACCAGAATATAGAACCGCCGTTTTGCTTAGCATCTACTCCTATTTGGCCCGAATGTCTTTTAATGATCTCGGCAGAAATATACAACCCTAGTCCTAAACCTGAAAAGTGCGTAGAAGATTCCTGCACGCGATAGAAACGGTCAAAAAGGAATTTTTGTTTATCTGCGGGGATGCCAATACCAAAATCCTCTACCGAAACTTTTACGTTTTTGCCATCTTTAATACAGCTTATCATCACTTTATCGGCACCCGGGGAGTATTTGATAGCATTGGTTAAAAAATTATTGATAACCTGCTCTAAACGCGCTTTATCTCCTTTAACCTCAATTTTAGATTCGCCTGTGAATATAATTTTATGATCTGCTGTTTGTGTTTGTACTTCATCTACAGCCTCATCTATCATATTATACACGTTAAAGGGAGCTATGTTTAAAAGCATTTTACCTTCCTGTATACGTGTTACATCAAGCAAATCGTCAACAAGGGTTGTGATCTTACCGGTTTGCTTATTTGCCTTTTCAACAAATTGATACAGCTTGTCTATATCTTTCCTGCCTATAAGCCTGTCTAATATCTGCAACGAGCCTTTGAGACTTGTAATAGGCGTTTTAAGTTCATGACTGGCTATGCTCATAAACTCATCTTTTTTCTTCATCAGGTCTTCCGTGGCTTCACGGCCTCTTACCAAATCGCTTACCTCAAAACCGAAGAAAGCAATGCCATCAACTTTATCATTTTCAGAAAAAATAGGGATGAAAATAAAATCGAACCAATTGTTAATAATATTCCCAGTATTTCTGTCTTTTCGGTTTACCTGGAAAGCATTTGCAGTATACGGTTCGCCGGTTGCTAAAACCTGCTTCTCTATATTATCAAGTTCTGTACCTTCAAACTGGGGGTCAATTTCATAAGTGGTTTTCCCAATGTAATCATTGCCACCATCAAACTGTATAAATGCCTTATTTACAAATTCGTATACCCTGTCTGTTCCCCTGCGGATAGATATTAAAGCCGGCGCATTAGTGAATATACTATAAAACTCGTCCTGTTGCTTTTTAACCAGCGTTTGCAACTCGTTCTTTCTTTGCTCTGCCTCTTTTTGCCGGGTTATATCAATGATGTAAGCTACCGTACCGCGTTCACTTTCCTGATCCAGCAAAGCCGCTCCCATTAATACGGATACTATCTCACCGCTTTTTTTAACAAACTGGTTTTCCATTGGCGGGGATACCTTTTTTTCGTTCAGCTGCTCAACAATGCGCTTGTTAATGCTCTTGTTTTGCGGCGCGGTAATATCGTCCCAGTGCAAGGGTTTAAAAGAGACATCGCCGCGCGTATAATCCAGCATCTTTAAAAACGGATCGTTGGCTTCCAGTATGCCACCGTTCATATCAGAAAATACCATTCCTATCAGGTTAGATTCAAATATCTTTCTGAACCTGCGCTCACTTACTGATAATTGTTTCTCGGTCTCTATCAGCCTTGTTATATCTACTATAGACCCTACCATACGGTAAGGAGTTTTAAACTCATCTTCCAGTATGCTTCCCCTATCCAGGATAATTGCATAGCTGCCGTCTGTTTTTAAGAAACGGTACTCTGCAGACCATTGCTTATCGTGGTTGTTTATGGCATCGTAAACTCCGCTTTTAACCCGTTCGCGGTCATCCGGATGGATGTGTTCAAACCAGAAGTTTACATTGCTATTTTCTTCGCTTACCTGGTAACCAAACATGGTGGTAAAGTTGTCGCTTCGCCACATGGTGTTGTTTACCATATTCCAATCCCAAATAGTATCATTGGTGGCCTTGGCAACCAGGTTAAAACGCTCTTCGCTTTCTGTTAATTTTTGCGTACGCTCCTGTACCTTATCTTCCAGTTGATGGTTCAGGTTTTTCAGATCCTCGCGGGCCGAGATCAGTTCGTTGTAATTTTTCTTAAGCTTTTGTTCGGCAATTTTGCGTTCGGTAACGTTAGTGAGGGCCATTATCAAGCCGTCGTTCATCTTTACCACTACAACATGGAACCACATAAAATCCTTGATCTTGATCTCGGTATTCAGTGGTTTATCGTTTTCAACAACTTTAACAAGCTTATCAATACTACCAATCCCTGTTAGTTCCAGAAACTGGGTTATGGAAAGCTTTTTTTCCATCTCCTGCTCGGTTCTGTTCAGCAGATCAAGCGCTGCATTATTCCAGGTGATGCATTTGAAGTCGATGGTCTTATGATCGCTGTTTCTTACCTCTTTAAATGCAAGTATAGCCGATGGGCTTGCGTTAAACACTCCTGAGATAATATTGTTAAGATCTGTTATCCGCGAAATATCAACAAAGCTTATTACAACCCCATCGTTTTTCTTATCCTTACGAACATAAGGCATAATACGCATCAGGTTATTGCTACCGCTCTTTATCTGGATCTCCTTTTCTATCATACTGCCATTTGCTAAAACAGTGTGGATATCGCTAATGAGATTATCGTAACGAATGTTATTGGAGATATGGTTGATGGGCCTGCCAATATCGGCCTCAATGAGGTTGATCAGTTTTATAGCTGCAGGATTGAATTTGCGAATGCGCAGGTTTGAATCTATAAATACCTGGCCTATATCAGTGCTTCTGAAATAGTTATCCAGGTCATCATTCAGCTCAACAAGTTCCTTTATTTTCGACTGATGTTCGGTGTTTAAAGTATGCAACTCCTCGTTCAGTGATTGTAATTCCTCATTGCCCGATTGCAGCTCTTCGTTTGCAGATAATAGTTCCTCATTGCTTGATTGGAGTTCTTCATTGGTAGTCTCCATTTCCTCAACTGCCATCTGAAGATTAGAACGGGTTTCGCTTAACTCGGCCTCCATCTCCATCAGGTACTCTTCGTGCGGTCCACCTCCCGAAGGCGGCAACATTACGCCATCTTTACCTGTGGGTATATCAACCCGGGTTTCTGAAAACAGTAACAGCGTATAATCATTTACCGACCGCTCATCAGGCGGGCGAACGGTAACCTGCAAAAAAACATCCTCCTTTTGTTGCTTAATGCGTAGGCGGTGCAGCCTTACTTTCTTGTTTTCTTTCCATGCTTTGCGGATACCGGTATTTAACACGACCGAAACCTCACGCGAGAGCATGTTAAGGATATTTAGGTCGGGCTTTTTTTCAGGAAGCGTAAGGTACTGGCGGTAATTACCGATAGTCTCTTTTATAATATAGCTTTTATCGATAAATACTGCTACCGGGCCAAATTCCTCAACTACCAGATCTTTAAATTCATCTTCAAGCGATTTTGCCGCTTCCGCAGGTTTAACAGGCTGCTTTTTTTCAGGCGTTTTTAATGATGGTGTAAAAGCAGTATAAGTGTGATGCAAGCCGAAATTAACATTACCGGTTTTTTGATAAATTTTCCATTTGCTGCTTATCTCTGTGACGCCTTCTTTGATACTGCCCGCATTTTCGCTCGATCCCAAAAACAGGTAAGCGTTTTTATTTAATGCGTAATGAAAAGTAGTGATGATTTTTTGCTGCAGCAGGTTGTTCATATAAATGAGCATGTTGCGGCAGGTGATCAGATCGTTCTTAATAAACGGCGGCGATTTCATAACATTATGCCGCGCAAATACAATCTGCTTGCGGATAGACGGAATAACCGAATAGCCACTACTATCCTTTATAAAATATTTCTTAAGGAGAATTGGATTTATCTCTTTTTCTATAGTATGCGGATAATTGTTTTTAGAAGCAATTTCAATACTGGCTTCGTCAATATCGGTAGCGAATATTTTTACTTCTAAGTCCTTTCCGGCGCTTATAATGTAATCGTTTATTAAAATCGCTATAGAATAAGCTTCTTCGCCGGTGCTGCAGGCGCATACCCAAACCTTAAGCATATCGCCATCGATCTTACCCTTTACTATGTTAGGAATAATGTCTTTGGCTATAATATCAAAGGCCTGCTTATCACGAAAAAATTTAGTGACACCAATAAGAAAATCGCTCGAAAGGGTTTTTACCTCTGCTGCATTGCCTTCCAATACAGTTACGTAATCTTTAAGCTCCTTAATTTCCAAGGCCGCCATTCGCCGTGCAATGCGCCTTAAAATGGTAGGCGTTTTATATAAATTAAAATCATGACCGCTGCTATTGTGCACCATTTTAAAGATCTTATCCAACAGCGTTTCGTCTATCTTTTTATCTTCTAAAAAATGGCTTTCGTTCTGGTTTACGTAATTGTAAACCTCTTCGTACATGCGTGCCGGGGGCAATATATAATCGGCGTTGCCTGATGTAATTGCGGAGTTGGGCATGCCATCAAACTTGGCACTGGTAGGTTCTTGTACTATCACCATCCCGCCGCATTCCTTAATGGCTTCCACACCCTTGGTACCATCTGTACCTGTGCCGGATAATATGATAGCTATCGCCTTGTCTTTTTTATCTTTTGCAAGTGTGAACAGAAATGTATCGATAGCAGTGTTGGGCGATTTATCTTTTATCTTATCCGCCAGTTTAAGCTTATTGCCTTTTATGGTCATCAGCTTTTTATTGGGGATAATATAAACGCAGTCGCGCTGAAGCGTTACATCATTAGCAGCCTCAAACACTTTCATGTGCGTGTGTTTGGATACCAGCTCTACCAAAAGACTTTTATAATCGGGCGATAAATGCTGGATCACAATAAAGGTAAAGCCCGAATTAGCAGGCATATGATCAAAAAACTCGTGGATAGCTTCCAGCCCACCCGCCGATGCACCAATAGCAATAATATAACGATCTATAGTTTTCGCTTCAGAAAATTGCACCGGACTCCCTTTAATCACCTTAATACCCTTATTAGTTTTTAGTTATAAAATCATGTATAAAACTGCGGAGGTCTTCCGCCGCCTCAAGTTCTTCCTTTTTCCATGCAACCGAAGTATTCCTAACCGTTTGTTGCCAAAGCTTAAACGAATTTCTTGGATGGTAGTTTTTACCATCTGCCTCAAAATTTATGGCATTGTTTGGATTACCACCCCAGTTTATGGTTTGGATCACTTCCGGCCTGAAATTTATGATATAATCGCTGTTATCTGCGTTAATTGGAATTACTAATATACCGCTGGCACATTCGGCATATGGCAGCGCATCGTCATAAACAAAAGGAAATTGGTCTGATGCATAAACGCTATCTATGCCTTTGCTCTGCAGCCAAAGCATCAGGTTGTCCAGAAAGTCTGCATCCGGAACTTCGCCATATATCGATGTTTTACCCGATTTAATTATCGCCGTACCGGTAGAAGTAAAAAGATCCATCAAATTTTCACCGTCTTCTTTCACCAGGCCACTTATCAGGTCGTCGGCAGCATAGATCTGCGCCTGTATACAGGTTTGTTTTTTCTGAATATCCGTTTCAAATTCAAAATTTTCTTTATAAAGAATAGCTGAAATTTTATTGGATACCACAGACGATAATAGTTCAAGAACCGAGCAAACCTCGAAATTCAAATAGCGCTGCGTTATATGATGGCAGGCTATTAAACCCCAAAGCTGCCCGTTGCGGATAACCCGGATAGACATGGAGGCACAAACGTTCATATTTTTTAAATACTCGAGGTGCACCGCTGCCACGCCACGGATGTTACAATCTGAAAGATCTGTAAAGGTATGGGTGCCGGGGTTTATAACCGGGTATAAGCGTATAGGTGTATAGTTCCTGTCGGGTATAAGCCTGTATGAATTTTTCAGATAAAGATCGCGTGCCTGTTTAGGAACATCAGAGGCCGGAAAAGTATGGCCCATATAATTTTCCAAGCCCTGCTCCTTTTCTTCTGCTATTACCGTTCCATTCCATTCGCTGTCGAAACGGTACATCATAACGCCGTCAAAGCCGGAAAGCTTTTTTAGCTCATGAACGGCAATTTTACTTACCTCATCTACAGAACCGGCCAGCTCAATTGCAGCCATGGCATATTTTATCTCTTCAAAAACAGAAGTAAACGGCCTGTCAGTTTCGTTTTCCGCATGCTCCAGCTCCAGAATCAGGTAAGCTTCCTTTAAATGGCCAAGGGCAAGCATTCTTTTCTCACCAACATGCACCGTTAGCGGAATTTTATCTTTTAGTTCGGTAGAAAAACGTTCGGTTAGTTTTTCCGCTTCATTTTCTCTAAGATAACCCGCAAAGGATGTATTTATAATCTCCGTCACTTTTTTATTAAAAAGATCAGCTGTATTTTCACTAACCTGTATAATTTTAAGCGATTCGCGCTCTAATACAACCAGGTAACCGTAAGCTTGTATAACATTAATATGGTTAAGCGGAAGGCTTCCGCAGAATTCAGAATCGTAAGATTTTTTACTATTCATACTGTTTTTTGTTCCCCGGTTTTAACGGATTAAACTGTTAACCGTTTATCGGCCCGCATAGCTAACCGGATATTTAAACTGTTATAGCTAACAGTAATTTCCAAAGGATCGGCATTATTTAATTGTTCGGCAGAATAAGCGACTAAAGTAAGGTTTTACTTTTAAGAAAGCAATTTGCATCATAACAACTACCAAGAATAGCTATTTAACTGAAGCGTCAATATCAAATAGAAAGGCGATTAAAATTTTAATTCTAATCGCCTTTATTTAAAAAATGAGATTGTAGCTACCGGCTTTAATTGAATATTTCTGAAAGTATGCGGTATGATTTAAGCTTAGCCTGCGGATCATAAATATGCGAAGTTGCCATGATTTCATTTACGCCCGTTCTGGCAACAAAATCATTAATGGATGCTTTCAGTTTTTCGGGCCCACCAATAAAAGCGTATGAAAGCATTTGCATTACGGCTTCTTCTTCAAAAACGTTCCAAATATTATCCATGGAGGGTACAGGGGGCTGCAAAAATTTGCGCTTGCCGGTAACAATGCCCATAATTAATTGCTTAACAGAGGTAGACAGGTATTCGGCTTCTTCGTCGGTATCTGCCCCTACCACGTTTACGCAAGCCATTACATAGGGCTCTTTCAAAAATTCTGATGGTACAAAGTTTTCGCGGTAAAGTGCAATAGCTTCTAAAAAATACGTTGGTGCAAAATGGCTTGCAAACGCATACGGAAGGCCTTTTGCGGCGGCAAGCCTCGCGCTGTCTGTACTCGATCCTAAGATCCAGATTGGTACTTCCACACCCTCGCCCGGGATAGCACGAACCTTTGAATCGTAATTATCATCAGAAAAATATTGCTGCAGGCGTTCTACATCCTTTGGAAAATGAAAAGCAGCATTCATATTATCGCCTCTGATGGCCAGTGCGGTCACCTGGTCGGTACCCGGCGCACGACCTAAGCCCAGATCAATCCTTCCCGGGAAAAGCGTAGCCAGGGTGCCGAATTGTTCTGCAACAACAAGCGGCGAATGATTGGGCAGCATAATACCACCCGACCCTACTCTTATAGTTGATGTATGATCTGCCACATACCCAATTAATACAGACGTGGCCGAACTGGCAACATTAGCCATATTATGATGCTCCGCAAACCAATAACGTTTATAGCCTAAGCGCTCGGCTTGCTGTGCATTATCAAGACTCGTTTTATATGATTCGGCGATGGTATGGCCTTCTGCAACGGTGGCAAGGTCAAGCACCGAATAAGAAATGTTTTTAAGGGAACTTAAATTCATACCTCAAAGTTAAAGCTAAAATTACGCCCTTACAGCCTGCTATCCGAGATATGACTTTGCTTAAACAATATCAACGATACATAAAGATGGTAAAATCATCTGGGTCGTAATCGTTTTTAAAAACAACGCTGGCACATATGGATGTGCAATAAGCCATTATTTTTTCAGGGTTGTACGCTGTGATCAAACCGTTAGGGTTAACGTTGCTTAACAGGTTAAAGCCTACACCCCGGGTGCAATGTTCATAAAGCTTTGAGATAGCTTTATAAATAAAATCAGGATCGGCACTGCGGTAATTTAAAGAGCCACTGGCGAATACGTAATCATACTGCGGCAGTTGCAGCGTTATAAAATTGCCTTGTATAAATTTTGCCGGGGCTTTTGCATGTCGTTTAAGGGCTGTGTTAAAAAGCTCCGGGATCTGCTCCACACCGGTATAATCTATACCGGGATATAAGTGATTTAAATAAGTATAAAAATCTCCATGCCCGCAACCTGCGTCCATTACGGACTTGCCGGTAAGATTGGCAATGGTTCCAAGAGCGGAAAATCTTACATCCTGGCTGTGCTGATCTTTCCAGCCGAGTGCGGCGCTTCCTTTGTTACCGTGAAGCGCAATCATATCGCGGTGGTAACGAAATATTGCCGAAGAATCGTTTAATGATGTCATATCAGATAGCGTGCAAGGGGTATTTTTAATAACCGATTGAATTTCAGAATTTAAAAGATACCTGCATTTAGGTAGTAAATCTACATGCGATTAGGCCATCAAAGCGAGATAAAAAATATTTTTTAAAATATTTGCACCGAAAGTTTTAAAGGCTACCTTTGCACTCCTTATCGGGGTGTAGCGTAGCCCGGTATCGCGCCACATTTGGGATGTGGAGGCCGCAGGTTCGAATCCTGCCACCCCGACAAAAGCGATACCAGTATCAAAACCCTTTAAACCGTAAGTTTAAAGGGTTTTCTTTTCAGATTGAAAGATCATAATACCCGGCGAAAGCCAACGGGATGTAGCGTAGCCCGGTATCGCGCCACATTTGGGATGTGGAGGCCGCAGGTTCGAATCCTGCCATCCCGACGAAAAGCGATACCACGAAGTATCAAAACCCTGTAAATGTCTCATTTACAGGGTTTTTTGTTTTATTCAAATCCTTTTCAATACATACTATTCCTTGCTTTATGCGAACAAAGAGGTGAACAGATTTCGTTTTTTAGATTTGTTCACCAGAAAGGGTTTAACTAACTGATGTACAATTAATTACATCATTTAAAATTTAGACTAAAAAGGGCGCATTTAGATCACTTTTTTGCCTTTCCGGTGAACAGTTTTGGCTATAACAGTTCAAAACAATTCATTAATTATTTAAAAATCTGGAAAGATGAGATCAACAAACACATTCGGAATTCACTTCGTACTGAGGGAAAACCGTGGAAAAAACGGCCTCTCGGCTATTTACATGCGTATCGTTGTCAACAAAAGCCGCTCCGAGGTGGCTTTAAAACGACAGGTGGCATTAGCCGATTGGAACGATGCAAGAGGTCATGCAAAGCCAAAAAATGACGAATTACGCCAATTAAACAGCCACCTGGAACAACTCCGGGGTATGATGGCCGGTCACTACCAGGAACTACAACTAAAGAAAAAAGTGATCACCGCCGAGGTGCTTAAAAACCTTTTCTCGGGTGTTAAAGATTCGGAGCATACCTTACATACCATCGTTGAATATCACAATACAAATATGAAAGACGTGCTGGCCCGTGGCACGATGAAAAATTATTATACCACGGCCGCATATTTAAAGGAGTTTGTAAAGAAAGAATTTCGGCGTTCGGATATCTATCTCTCAGAACTTGACTACAGCTTTATCAGTAAACTGGAAACTTACCTGAGAAGGCGTCAGCCGGAAGATCATCAGAAGAAATTGGAAAACAACGGCCTGATGAAACACCTGGAACGTTTCCGCAAAATTATTCGCCTGGCTGTTAAAATGGGCTGGCTCGAAAAAGATCCGTTCGCTATGTTCCAGTTGAAGTTTAATAAAACGGAACGCGGTTACCTTACAACAGCGGAATTAAATAAAATTGAAAACAGGAAGCTGACCATAGATCGGATAGCCTATGTGCGCGATTTGTTTGTACTAAGTTGCTACACAGGTCTGGCATACGTAGATGTAATGGAATTGACTATGGATAACCTGGTGCAGGGTATCGATAACACTCCTTGGATCAAAACTACCCGCGAGAAAACAAGGGTTGCTGTAAACGTGCCCCTCCTGCCACAGGCCTCGAAAATCATTCAACGTTATAAAACACATCCCAAGGCTGTAGCTGAAGGAACGCTGTTGCCACATATCTCCAATCAAAAATTAAACAGCTATTTGAAAGAAGTAGCCGACCTCTGCGGCATTAATAAAACATTGACTTACCATGTCGCCCGCCATACGTTCGCAACGGCTGTAACGCTTTCTAACGGCGTCCCCATTGAAACCGTAAGCAAGATGCTCGGTCATACCACGATCAGAACTACACAGATTTACGCCAAAGTAGTTGAACGCAAAGTCAGTGACGATATGAACGTATTGCGTGACAAACTCGCCTTGCCTAAGGCAAACCCTGTAAAACGTAATTCCATTTTAAAAGCAAGCTTAAAGAAGGCAAGCTAATGGAACGGGCAATCATTAACGACCTGCATCGATTATTATTAAATCGAGATAAACCATTTCCAATTGTGAACGCACTGCGTTCACAATTGAGCTGGACGTGTTACCGATCTTTAATTAGTATAGATAATCCTAAAAAAAAACCTGTATATGAACATACCACATTATAACTATGCAACGAAGGATTTTCGGCAGTATGAATTCGAGAGTAGAGGCCCAAAGGGGGTTATTAAAAAGCTCGTCGCTTACACCAAAATCCAGGATGCCCCCCTCATGTATAATTTAGCATTTGGGGATGAAAACCCTAAAACCGGTTTGTTGGATGACGGTGTGAAAAGCAATAATGAAGATCGCGACAAAGTTTTGGCTACTGTAGCGAATACTATAATCGATTTTAGTGATCATTATGGCAACCACCTGATCTATGCGACTGGAAGTTCTCCTGCGCGTACTAGATTATATCAAATGAGTATTGCTGCTATGATCGATAAAATTAGCGATGACTTTATAGTATACGGAGTAATAAATTTGATAGCATATCCTTTTCAAAAAAATGTTAATTATGACGCATTTTTAGTAAAAAGAAAGTAAACCATTATATTTGTAATAAAGAAAAAGTATTATGACCGCAATAAAAAAGACCAATAACCAGATAAATTCCGGACGTGTTACTATCAGTAATGATGTAAAAGATCATTCGAACGATCCTTTCGTCCTCAAAAAGGTAGAAGAAGCAAAAGCTGTTGTAAGTAAACTGACCTTTTCGGAAATCAAAAAGTAGTTAATTTCATAAATATATGGAAGGCCGGGATTTCCCGGCCTTTTTGTTTAAAGGCCTGAGCTAGCGTTAATTTGTTTTCAAGGGCTTAACATCAAACTGAAAACTTTCTTATATAAACTTCATATATCCCATAACATTCCTTATTTAATAATATTGAATTATAATGTTTGTAAACATGCTTTATTGTTAATTTAACAATTTAACCTATTCCAAATTTCTCTTTTAGATAAACACCTACTTTGGTTCCATTTAGCCCTTTTACTATATTATCCTGACCCCTAACCATTATATACAATCCGCCAATTAACTTAATATCAACTTCTGGATTATTTATTAATTTTATATAATCAAAGCCATCGTTATATAAAGTCATGACGATAGCCCCAAATCCAATCAAAAATTCAAACAACCCATAACTGAATCTGAATTTTTCTCGCCATAGAAAAAACACTATTCCAGTTACAAAGAAGATCAATGATAACCCAATAACATTAATATGTGCGAGCAGTACCTTAAAAAAGTTGCCCGTAAAAATACCGGCCAAAGCGGTTAAAAGACTAGTTGCAATGCTTAGCCATAAACTTCGTTTTTCAAGACTTTCATAGTTGGCAACCTTTTTTGCTAGTTTATCTTTCTGTTTTTCTAGTAGCGGAAAAAGTTGAAGAAATAATTGAATTTCATCGTCATGAAGAATAGAATACCCCAGCGAACTAGACAAATCTATTATAGCTTTATCTATAGTGGCGATCTGTATCTCGGCCTTTTCTTTCAGAAATAATGCAGTTGACACTAGCGAAACGTCACCAAAGGATAAATTTCTATGTGGAAATTCCCTTGCATATTTTTGAATAGCAGGCAGCGTATTATTAATTAGTTCTACTCTTCCGTCAGCTATCGCATCATCAATTAATTTATTTCTATCGTTGAGGGCAGACTTTGGGCTATTACGTCTTTCATTCAACTCGCTCAAAACATCTATGGTAGTAACAAATTCTGTATCTGGAATTTTAAGGGCTAAAAGCTTCGGGTATTTAATAATTATATTTGAGTCAAGTAAAATTTTCTTCATCTAAGTAAAAGTTTTGCGTACTATTTGAGTATTGGTGGTTATATTTCCGAGCCGGTATGACCAAATAGTTTTCTTAACGTAATCTCAATTTTGTCGGTAAATCCGCTGAAATAATTTCCTATCCCAGCTCCCAATAAGCCGGTTACAATTGCAAACTCATTAGCTTTTTCTTTAAAGGTTGGTGTAAGTATCAGCTTGTAAATCCCAAATACTGTAAGTAAAATCAATATATTATAAATCACTCTACTTGTGATCTTGATGCGTTTAAGGAACTTCGTTTGAAATTGCACTAAAAAATCAAATCTGTGGGTATCGGTAATTTGTCGTGATATTATAACGGCATCAAAGGCATGAAGCGAACAAATTTTAACAATGTCATTCCTATCGCCAAATAATTGATTATTCGTTGCTATTTCATTGTATGTGGCATCTTGCAAATTTTTAGTGACCTCTTGAGGCCGGATCAAGTCTGCAAAGCAATACGCTATACTATGATTACTGCTTTTACTGCTGAAGTCCTCAATCAAGATATTCGTAAGTGTCGTCGTTATTGTATTCTTAGCCTTTAACTTCAAAATTTGGTTGATCCACGATTTATCATGATTAAATTTGACTATTCCAGCAATTAAAACGAAGATTAAAAGATCATTGTGAACAAATGGAGATTGAGCACCAGATTGCGGTACGCGTCTACTGATAATAGCGTAGGCTTTTTGGAATGCTTCGGCATCATTATTTAAAATACCATTAATGCTATCCATGTAAACACTATCAATCTCATTCAATTCGTCAGATAACTGATATTTCCTGCGGTTTATAAATTCATTGAATGACGACAATAGCCAGTTATCAGCTACTTCCTGTAAATATGCAGACCTGCTTTCTAAAGAAACCATTTTTTTCGCTTTAAACTATAATTCAGACGGTCTGCGTCCCAGCCGTTTACATTTCTCATTTTGCTTAGTAGTTTAGAGATCAAATTTGAATACAACATAGTTGCTGGTAATTCGACTGGTAAAAAGCTACGCCAAGACAAATAAGTAAAAGAGAAAATTTGTTGCACAATGTAAGCCAAGTCATAATACAACATATCGTTAAGTTCGGGATTGTGGTAATTTCCCTGTGGTGTTCTGATTTTAATCTGAATAGGTGTACTCATGGCCTGCTTCGCAGTTTTTAAATCCCGAACGCCGAGCATCTGAACGACACATGTTTCAGAATCCAAAAACACATTGGTCGCGCGGTTAGGAATAAATGCTCCCTTACCGTTTACTCCAGGCTGGCTTGAGTCAAATAATAAATGAGGATGGGATTTACTGATTGTAACGAAAGCAAACTTGATACGGTACTTAGTGATATCTTTTACAAATTGGCTTATTACATCAAACTCGGTATTCTTTACGGGCTTGAAAATATGAAAGATTAATCTTACCGTGTCCCCATCTTGCCAACCTTGCTCACTTTCCAACCTATTAAATGAAGATTTTAAGCTATTTAGAAGTTCTTCAAAGTAATTTTCAAACGGAACATCCTTTACTTTATCGCCAAGTAAATATTGCCCATCACTTGATAAGAAAGTTGTTATTCCGACTATTTTAGAGTGGTCTGCTCCTTTAAATTGGTTCTTTCTGATCCAACTATGTCCAATCCCCACAATAATTTCCCTGTCAACAGACCGATTTGCAGGTAACACCCACGGTGTACCTCCAAGTTTTGCGTATAACTGCAAGCAAATCGAATTTAATATATACTCGTTATAGGTTTTAATCCTTTCTGTTAATATGTATTGAACGGGTATTTCATAAGAGAGCAGTTTTGCTTTTAATTGATAGTATGGATTATCGGCATCTTTTAATTTTCTGAATTCGTTAGGGATTTCAATGATTGCCAAATCCGGACGAGATTCCTGATCCCATTCTTTCATCACTCTGACATATTCTGCCAATGTGAATGCAGACAATTCATGTATTTGATAATTAACTTCAGTTAACTCATACTTTTTTTGAAAGCCTTTAATAAAATATCTTGAACTCGGGATACCGTCTTTAAGGTCTGCTAAAAATTTTGAGAAATAACCCCGGTTTTCCCTATGGCAGATACATAAAACAGATGGTGATTTTATATCAAAACTAATACTGTCATAAGGCCCAAAGTTTGAAAGCCCAAGATCCGGGTTATTGTTATTAGTTTTTGTTCCAGCAGGATCGAAAATGAAAGTCGGGGTTTTTAAATCGAATGTATTGGTTACCTCTAATGGTTTATCTTGAACCGTAAAATAAAAGCCGTCTTTATTCATGAACTCAATGCTGTGGCCATCAAGTTTGCTAGAAAACAACGCTTTTGCTATTTCACAAATTTCCCCATAAAGACTTTTGGTATTGTAAATCTCATGTTTTTTACTCTCGATATGATTCAGAATTTGGCTTGTTTTATCAGACGTTAAGGCAAAGTCTAAATAGTTAGCTATATTGAACTTAGTTTTGCGAATGAATAACTCAGTAAGCGGAAATTCTTGTTCCCCCTCATTGGTTAATACTTTGGCAGTTTCATCATTGATTATTTCAGAAATAACCCCAATAAATTCTTCATTGGGAGCAAGAATACCACCGGAGCCAGGATATATTTCGGAATGAAGTACTTCAACATTTAAAAGATTATAACCCTCTAAATTTAACGTAGCACAGTTTTTATCGAATATCCAATTGCGGGCAATGTTGATTACAAAGCCATATTGTTGTTTACCTGCAATCGTCGCCAACCTGAGTTGCACCTCAATCATTTTTTTATACCCTATACGACCTTTCAACTGATTAGGTAATAAATCAAATAATAAATCGTCTTTGTCTTTGCTCGAAAAGAAGCGAAAAGGATAAAAATCTACAGGGGTATAGGAGATAAACCGCCTCTTGAATGTCCTGAAAAATATATGTTTTATTAAGGAGGAGGTAATTAAATTATCTCCGTAAACGCTTTTAGAAGTGGTCGTGGTTGGAATATCAACCCTAGTTTCGGAGTCGGAATTTGAAAGAAAGATGCGATCACCGTATCGGAAAAACGAATGTGAAGTGTTGTATCGTCTTCTTAAATCTAGCAATAAGTCATCACTATATTCAACGTCGCTAATCTGATAGTTCTCGAACTCAAAGTTTAAAGGAAAGAAATTTAATTGCATTTTAGGTTTATTAGTACTGGTGTTTAGGATTTTAAATACTAACAAATTTAGTTAATTCTGATCAAAAAAGCATAAATTCCTATAAGTTGTTAAATAATTAATGTATAAAATACATATTACAATATCAGTGACCCATTCCAATCTCATATTCTTTCAAAACCCGGCTGGCTAATTTGTTAGACGTTCGTGTTTAAAATCAAATTTTGCGTTCTCAGATTTAACGATAAAGGGATCGGACTGCTCAAAATCCAATTTTTCGACAATATAATAAAGCTCACGTAGCTTAGCCTTTAAGCTATCTTCATTTTTAGTGTCAATTCTATTAATAAAATTGCTTAGCGAAGGATAGTTTTTGATCAGATCATCTTTGGTGTAAACTTCAACTCCCTAAAGTAACGATATTGTCTGACCAATGAAAAAGGCAATGCGCTTGTAAACATCTAGATTTTCTACAGAATCTTCACTAAAGGGTTGATCGTAATCCTGCTTTAGCAATAATTCCAATCGAGCCTTCCAGTTTCCAGATTTAAAATCTCGACGGTTAACCGATTTGTAAAATGGGTCCCGAAGTGTGTCTTTGGAAGCTGTTAATATGAAGCGTATACAACGAATTGCGGCCAAGGGCAAATTACGCTTAACAGGTTTATGCAATGGTGACGGGCGGTAAATTGATTATGTAATTCATATGTGTAAAAAAGACTATTATGAATGAATCAATTGCCCCTTTACTGGGAATACTTTTAATTACGACATTGTCTCTAATTTGTATGACGTTAATATACCAATTTTTACAATCAGGAAATTGTATTTTAAGTGTCTTAATTATTTCTTTATCCTTCTCATCTCCAGTAGCCTCAGGATGGTCAACAGGAACGTCTATATCAATCTAATTTGCCGATCCGACAAAGTAATAAGGATAATTCATGATTTTGCAAATTGAACAATAAAACTAAAATATATCCATTATAAATTAAAAATAATACATTTATTACCTCAACCCTAATCTTAACATGGATTTACTTGATTTGCTCGTAAAAGGTTATTTCCCTGAAGAATTACCACCGCCGTTCACCACCGAGGATATGGGTATGATAAAAGACGAGGTACTTGCCAATATAGATACCTTGGATCCAATTGCAAAAGGTAAGAAAATGTTTTTAACTAAAATGACAACATTTTCAATACCAAAAATAAAAGCCTATCGCAGGACTTTAGGAATTCCACAATCCTTTGCATCATATTAGGTTATCGTACACAATTGTAAAAAATTGGCCCGCAATTATCGCCCATTGTAGTAAATCAGATATTTCCTTGTCACGCATCAAGATAAAGCCTGGATCGGCAAGGGCAATATTGAAATCAAGTTTTAAAACGATTACTCGCGAAAAAATTCTCAGGTCGACAGGTCATCGTTTTGTTTTAAAAATTGACATTGCGAAATTTTACAACTCTATTTATACACACAGTATTCCGTGGGCGCTTCATACAAAGCCAGTAGCAAAAGTGAATCAACACGATAGAACAGCTTTTTATGGTAATGCAATAGATGAGGATTGTCGAAAGATGCAGGATGGACAAACAGTTGGCATACCTATCGGACCAGATACTAGTAGGATTATTTCAGAGATTATTTTGAGTTCAATTGACGAATCCGTTAAAGCCAGATTGGGATATTTAGAAGGTGTAAGGGTCATAGATGATTATCATCTGTACTTCAAAACTCATGGAGATCTGGAAAAAGGCAGAGCAGCGATAAATAAAACACTCAAAGAATACGAATTGGAATTAAATCAGAGCAAAGAAACTATGTTCCAATTACCTGAAATCATAAACAGTATATGGTTTACGGCGATCGGGGAATTTAGATTTAGCAATAAATGGGCTCAGCAGAGACAGCACTTAATTAGCTATTTTGACATGATAGTTTCTTATTCAAGAGAATTCCCGGATGAACATGTTTTAGTTTATGCAATGGCAAAACTAACTTTTACTGTATTTAATAAAAGGAACTTTAAAATATTTCAATCTTTATTACTAAATGTGCTGCTGATAGAACCGAAGATATTGCCTTACATAGCTCAAATCTTACTCGCCTATCATAAAAAAGGCCATGGCGTAAATGTGATACTTGTCCGAAACTCACTTGAAGAATTGATTACCTATCATTCAGAATTAGGTAATGATTTCGAAATCGCATGGGCGCTATGGATCGCCAAATCACTTAATATTACATTGTCTGAAAATATAGGGAAGGTATTGTCCGAAAACATGAATCCCGTTGTTATCTTGGTTAGCCTTGATCTTTTCAAATTAGGTCTCATTCCCAAAGGTTTAGACCGTACATCTTGGAAGACTCTGTTAACAAGTGGTGACTTGAGTTCGGAATACTGGCTAGTTGCGTATGAAGCGAAGATGAAACGATGGCTGACAAGCCCACGAGATTACATTGCTACGAATCCTTTTTTCAAAATTTTAAAATACAAAAAGGTTTCATTTTATAAGGAGGACCGTATACAGGATATCTCAAAAATGAAGATAACAACAGGGCCGGAATATTTTGATGACGATGACGATACCGATGAGGAAGAGTCTGCCAGTATTTACACTGCCTTCACACCGCCGCCGCCCATCCTACCTGCTCAAGAGTTAAATAGCGACAACGAAGATATACCATTCTAATCACTGTCTTTTTCAAAGCAAGATTGCAGACAGCCATTTTTATTTTTAAATAAGTTTTATTTATCTTTTATTTATTCTTTTCCTTTTCTGCTTGTAAGAGACGTTCAAGCAGAGCAACCTTCTCATCATACAATTCAATTATCTTTTCCATAGGATTGAATGTACACATGTAGTTATTATTATTTGAACTACTATCTTGAAATGTATTAGAAATAATATTAAACACCGCTTCTTCTGTAAAGGCTTTTATAGCTTCAGGCGACAACCCTAAAACATTAGCAATTTTCTCTAAAGCTGCATCTTCAACTTCTTCGCTCTGTTCTATTTTCGAAACAGCTTGTTGGCTGATACCTAGTTCCGTAGCTAAAGCCTCTTGCTTGATGCCTTTTAGTTCACGGATCTTGCTGATCTTTCTGCCGATATGTAATGTAGGTTCTGCCATAGTTCAAAGGTATTAATTACGGTAAATGTACAAAACAACCGATGATTTGTAAAATACAATTCGTTATGGTTCGCTACGCTGTCAGGCGACTATTCTTTTGTGTTGCCGGTTAATGAAGGCCGGTTTAAATACGTTAGCAATGGACGCCCGTCAAATTAATACTCCTCAGTTTTATCCCAAATATCTTAGCGAATATGAGATCAATAGCCCGCTGTCGGTCTTAGCTGATTTTTATTCTGTAGACTGGCTGCCGGGGCACCTGAAAAAATTACTGGATTGGCGGAAGTCTGTCATTGAAGATAACTACTATTCAAAACCTGATGACAGCCCGGCTACCTTATTATTCACCCATCAGTTAAATGCCCGCCTCGTGGAAGCGCTTTACCTGCTAAGTCATACCAAGCAGGCTGTAAAACTGGCTAAGCGCATACATATTCATTACAGTGAGCAATTAAAACAGGAAGAGAAAGAATGGGTGCATTATCCGCAGTTGTTGTCTTGTGCCGAGCTCATCAATCCCTATATGGCCATTCAACAATGCTTCGACGTCTACACAATTAATCAGTATCGCGCGTTCCTTTACGAGTGGCTGGAAACTGGTTTGTCCAATCACGCCGCAGATGAAACGCTGGAGCCCTCCGACATTATATATTTCTACGAGCACATGCAAAAGCTTTACGAAGCGGCGTGGATCATCCGTCAGCGTGAAATTCAACCTGTCTTAAAAAAGGATTTTGATGATAAGGAGTGCTCAACTGAATTTGTAAGAAACGAAAGCTCAACTTTTCCGCTCATTCAGCGGAATTGCCGTTTTAACGAACGCCTGACACCGGAAGAAATAGCAGGCTTAAACGAATTGGTAAAAATCATCCTTGACGAGGTTGCCTCGGTACAACTGATCAGCTGTTTGGGTACACATCCCAATCCTGCTGCCTATTACCTGCTGGTGATCACTGATGAAAAAGATAAAACACCGGAACATGAACTGGTCAATAATATAGAAGATCATTGCAGGTACCGGATCAACGTACATGCTTTGGTTCATAAATCGGATGCTTTTATGAGAACACTGGAAGAAGGTAACCGTTTTTTTAGTAATGCCTTATCGGCTGGCAACGTCTGTTATCAAACGCCTGAGATCAATTTGCCCGAGCCTTTAGTATCGGCTCTTCAGCCGTTAAAACTAAACATGGACAACTATTGGAAAAGATGGGGCTATCAGGGCAAAGCCTTTTTAGATACCGCATTGCAGCGTTTTGAGAGAGGAGATCTCAATCTGACATCCTTTTTGTTGCATCAGGCAGTAGAAAGCACACTAAGCGCCATTATCCGGGTTAATCTGGATTATAGGGTGGTCAATCACAATTTGTCCAAGATGTTCAAACTAACCTTGATGTTTACCGATGATTTTCGGGATTTATTCGATTTGACCAAGCCTGAGGATATACAATTGTTTACGCTGCTGCAAAATGCCTATTCAGCAGCGAGGTATAAGGATGATTTTATGGCGGACAAGGAAATAGTGAAAGATTTAGCTGATAAAGTAGTCCAGCTGTATCATATAGCTGAAGGGCTATATGATAAACTCATAGTTGAAATAGAAGATTAGCCCCTGATTTAAAGGCGGGTGGCGGTGCCGTCGGCCCGGGCACTCTGCTGTATCTGCCTGATTAGGCAGGATGCCGCGGCGTTCCCTACCGCGGTGCGGCATTTTTGCTGCGCTGCAAAACCCTCCCTGCATAGGGCAAAAACGGTATTCCGTATTTGCCTGACACGGATATGAGGTTGTTAGGAATATGGACACTAACGCTGTTTTCAAAGAAAACGGACAAAAGCGGCGTCAATCTCGGTCAGGCCTCGCGTACGAACGCATAATGTCCTCATTCCATTTCGGCCACCCTCCGGGACTTATAGTTCTCCCGCCCGGCCTTACGACCGCTCCTTTGACTTTCTTTTTTACCGTTTTTTCTTTGAAAACAGCTATCCGGGAGGGTCGCACGGGTAAAGGGGAAGCGGGTTAATCATTTATTAAAATTAAGGACATGCAACCACTAAAAATGTTGAACAATGTGCAGAAAGCGAGGCTTTTGCACAGCTTATTTACCAACGAGATACCTGAGTTTTTAGGTTATCTCAACGAACTGACCGAAACGGTTTTGAATGACAAGGAGCAGATTGCTGCTGAATGGAAAGACCAGATGTTTGATGCCGGGCTTTGGTTTGAACTGGCGGCCGAGGTGCAGCGGGTGATGGCTAAATATCCAAAAGACCTGTACAAGAGTTCGACAGTATTTTCCGACCAGTTATTCGGCGGCTTTATGGCCATATTTACCGCACATGCTTTGGTGCAGTACATCACCCTCGGCAGGAACACCGACCCGAAATTCAAACCTGCAGTTGAGCTGTTTTTTGAGTGAGGCTTAACACCTGAAAGAAAGACTGACTTTTAGCCACCGCCGGGCGGTGATCAAAATCGCCCGGCGGGCCGGCGATGCCGGCCCAGGAACGCCCCGGCTTTGCGGACCGATTTTATTATCGGTGCAAAGCACGGTGCGGTTTTGTTGATGATGATATCAATGGTACCTGTCATACTATATTGTTGCATTATAATATGATAGGTTGCTATGATTGTAGTTTAATAGATTGCTGCTAAAATAGCAACCTATATTGTTAGAATGCTATAATGATAAAATACTATAAACCTATTTTGATACGATGTTAGTTTGATAGCTATATAGCAATTACGAAATAAATAGCAAGTTATAAAACTATAATAATAGGATGTTAGCCTGCCAGTAATCAAAAATGCTGCTAGCAAACTATGATGCTATCAGCGACGGTAACCCTGAATTAAAAGTTTGGAATAATTCCGTTCCAAAAAATATCGAGTGGTCATTTAAATTATGGTCATTTAGAACGTACTTTAATCATTATCTTAACACAATTGAATGGGGTCTTTAAATTTACAAATGGACACGATTTGATAAGGCGCTTTTAGTCCTGATAAAGCCATTTTGAAGTTCTTAAACCGGCGATAATAAAGTTATTATACGGGTACTTAAAAACCATCTTGACCAGAGGGCGAAGCCGAAACAAATCAATAAAGAATGCCGGTTGAGAAACTGACAGCAGGATAAAACCGCCCGCTTCGCAGCGGTTAGCAAGATGTACAATTGTGTCACAATTGAATCTTGCGGCTCCGCCGAAAAAAAATGACTGCGTTTAGCCTACCCTCCGAAGTCGGCCGGGGGTCCAGGCAAAAATCCTCCGAAGTCGGATTTTAAGATAACGATCATGAGTTAACAGGGAGAAAACAGATAAAGGTTGTAAAGTCAATAAATTCAATGAGTTACTATTCAATGTGGTAGATCGCCCCTCCGTTGTTCGTGCCACCGATCACTAAACGGAATTTGGGTTTGAAAATTGGTGGCTCTTTCTGTTTTTGTTCTTTTGGAGCTGCTGTCATTTGATCTTCATCAATATTTTTAAGATCGTAATATTGCGGTTCGGCGTAACGTTCTGCGGTGTAGCCTATCGTGGCTAAGCTGGTGACCTGTTGCCATGACTCCGCATCCCGGAGATCTTTTTCATCGTAAAAGGTGAGCGATGATAGTATCTCATCCGGGAAACTGTGCAGATAAGCAGTATCGTTGCTCAGCAAGTGACAGATTAATTCATGGAAGGGTAATGCCGCCATGGGATGAAAGGTATTAAAATGTGGTGTCGGCGGCTTTCTTCCGCGGCTTTCATAAAAGTTCATCCAGCTTTGGATTTCCTCTGCTTCCAGATGGGTGATACCCAGGTTCTCAATAGGATCGGCTGCACCCGCACTCCAGCCGGTCATATCATCCGGTACGTGATTATAGAACAGGTATTGGGCGATGCCGCCGTGAAGTTTCGCATAAGCTTGTAACAGGTCGATCTGTCGCTCACCGCCAACATAATGGTGAAAGGCCCGGTAATTGCCCGTTTTGTAAGTGATCTTCGCTTGGCATGCCAGCAGGATATAGCCGTGTTTGGTATTGACCAAAACTTCGATATCGCTCCCGTTCTTGTATTCTTCGATGGACTCAAATAGCCGGATGGGCATGCCCAAGTCGAAAAAAGATTGATAAAATCGATAGAGTAATTCTTCGGTCACTGAGGTTTCGCTGATGCGTAGGTTCATTTTTCTTGCAAACGCGATCCTTTGCCAAACGTATTGGCTTTGGATTTGGAAGAACGAACAGGGATCAATGATGATTTTTTCAGGCATATTCAGGATGGAAATTGATCAGGACTATCGTTCAGCACATCATGCAGCGCTTTAAGGGTTATTTTTTCTAAATTACCGCCACTGACCTGGGTATAATTTAAACCAACTTTCAATGGATCGAGCGGTAGCGTTGCTGCTGGATGTAAGATCAGCCGGTGTTCGGCTGTACGATAGGTGCCAGGGTTAACATTGGTCACAAAAACGGCGCTTACCCGCGTATGCTGCGGACCTGTCGGCCCAAGAAAAATGCCGTCTTTTTGACGAACGTAGCGTTCGTCAGGTGTTGGCGCGTTGATATTGTACTCTATAGCCAAAGAGCCAAAGAGGGCATTCAGCACTTCGTGCTCGTCAATACCAATAGTGCCGGTGGCATTCACGCAAACAATATAAGGCAGATCTAATTTACCGTAACGGCTAGCTTTGTTCTTGATCGCATTTTTGATGCTCACATCGTTGGACATCCATTGTGGTTCGGAAGAATACATGCCGATGGTCCGGCCGGGTTTATTACGGCCTTCTTTTGATTTGGGGATAGGCGAAATTTCAACTATAGCCAAGTCATCTTCATAACGGAAGATTGGTATGGCCGCAATACCACCGGCCAGCAGGGTTTGTTCCATTACATCAGGATCAAGCTGTGCCAGTATCTTCTGGAAGTACTTACTGATCTTAACGCTGCTTGGCTGGTTTTCTTTGCTTTTGAATTGTACTTTATTCATGCGGATAAAATGATTGGGGGATGGCATTTTATCCAGCACCTCATACAAAGCGTTCAGGCGTTTTTTCTCTTTCTGGTCATCAAAGGAAGTATTGGTGGCCTCTTTCGCTTCCAGGTAAAATGCTGTGCCATGGCCTTCAGCAAAAAAATCAGGCCGCTTGCCAGTTCCCTCAATTGCCGGGTGCACCGCTAATGTATAGCCTAAGCGCCGGAATATCTCATGGAGGTACAACTCAAAAAAGCAGGACGAAAAATTAGATTTGAACTGTGCTTTCAGATCTTTTTTATCGTGTTCGGGAAAATAACTGAACCAGGATTCCAGATCATCCCTGACCTTGCCCACATCATACCTTGAACTCCGGTCAAAGAAAGTGTAGGTATCTATCGTATGGCTGGCCGGTCCGTCCAAATCATGTTCGGTGCTGTCAAATAGCCTCATCGTTTGCCTGGTCAAAAAGTGAAATGCCTTTTTTTCGGATCATTTTAGGCGGTTTGAATCCCTTATCATTAACGAAACCGGCGAGGAAGGTTGCAAACCCAATTGTCTTGCCCTGGTAGTCTGCTTTAGCATCCTCAAAAGTTCTATATTTTTTCTTAGGATCGATGGCCACAAAATCATGATAGGCATCGATGGCATCCTCCAGCCGAATATCATGGTCACGTAGGATATCCTGATAGTAGATCAGCGTATCCATATCGATGATGGTCAGCGGTCTGAGCCTTTGGGTTGGCAGCCCTCTTTCACGGAGTTTTTCAACTTCGTCCAGGTACCATTGGTTGACCATATAATTCAAACCGGGCACATTATACATGTGGTCGTGCAGGATTACGATCGGGTAAATGTACAGGTTAGCCGGCTTGTAATTCTTGTCGAAAGGGAATTGTAAGGTGAGCGCCCGCTCTATATTAAGGACAAGTTGCAGTACTGCTTTGTTAGCCCGCTTTCCATCTTTATCTTCGTAATACAGTTTTTTCCTGAACTCGGCTTCCTGCACATTGAAATCATAATTTGTCTTCACCTCTTTGGCGTTAATCAAAATATCTTTGGATTCGTACAGGAACATTTTATTGCCATTTCGGATGTAATAATCGGGTTCTGCGTCGATACCGCTGGCTTTCATTTCAGAGCCGGTAAACTTTACGTATCTCTTTTCATAAATACTTTCCAGTATGCCGTACAGGAGGTATCGCTCCGAAAATTCATCCGTATAAAAACTTCTGAAACTTTTGATCTGCTCGCCCTTAGGCAGTGTTTTGTTGACCTCATTGAGTTTAAAATAAAGTCCCTTGTGCAGGAGTTCGGCAACGAACAGGTCAAAGATGACCCGGTAAACACCTTTCCCGGCTTTATAAAATGGGGTTCCCCTGATCTGCCTGAAATCAAAATCCTCTAGTAATTCATTATCCTGCGCGATCAGCTGCTCGATAAAAGCGGTGCTTTCCGTAAAATCAGCATTATCGGCAACTACAATATCCGTATGGGCTTCCCGGTCTTTTTTTAAGACGGAAAACATCAGGGGAGTCAGCTTCTTTAAAAAATCCTGCCAGGTATCTGCATTAAATTTTAGTAGAAAAGCCCGGAGCAGCGGTTGTGTGCGTTCATTGGATGCCAGAAACTCAAAAAGGTAGATAGATTTGATCAGCTGTGTAGCCGCTACCTCATACAGATCATAATTGACCAGTTCCGAAGAGGGCAGCGAAGTAGCAAAGGTCATCGCATGTAGTTTGCCAGGCATCTCAAGGGCTTCGGTGCTGTCATAACCGAGTTGCTGCGCCTTGGTATTGGCCTCGTTTTGAGCCAGTATTGCCTTGAATATATTGACTTCCGTTTCAGATTTGCTCTGGGTGCTTTCTTCGTTCAGGTGATCGAAACCATATTCAAACAACTTTAGCGCGGTGAGCGGGTTGACGATCAGTGGTGAGGAGCCGTATTCTTGTTGAAGCGCATTCAGCCTATCATTGATCTGATTAGCCAGTTCATTGTTATCGGCATTAAAAAACATACTCAGCAGCGCGTGATGGCTGTCATACTCAGAGTTTCGATTAGAGAATCCCAATAAAAAAGCCACAGCATTGAGGAATGTTTCACGGTCAATGCCTTTAAGGTATTCATCCGAGGTCTTAGGCGCTTCATCAAAGATGGCTGAGAATTCAGCAAGTAAGCGATAGGTTAAAGGTGCGGCCAATCTTTTGAGGGTTAATGGTTAAGCTGCAAAACTAATCATTTTGCAGTTACGTGTGACCCAGCAATCCCAACCGATGTGCGTCGTTCACAGTGTTGGACTTCTTCGAAGGTTTAAACAGAGGGGGTCTGTATGTTAGTAAATTGCATTTAAAGGGTTGCGACCTTTTAGCTACTTTTAAATTCTAAACCTAACATAATATATATATTACATGATCGATCTTAATTGGCACAACTTTAAAGCAAAATTTAACGGAAGGGAAACGAGTGTATTTGAGCAACTGGCCTATATGTTATTTTGTGCCGAGCATAATATCAAAGTAGGTATTTTCCGTTTTAAAAATCAGACCGGCATTGAAACAGAACCCATTACCGTGGGCAAGCAACAGGTTGCTTTTCAATCTAAATATTATGAAACTAATCTAAGCGATAATAAGGCGGACATGATTAGTTCGCTAAAGAAAGCAAAACGGGAAAACAGCGGCCTGCATAAAATATTATTCTACGTAAACCAGGAGTTTTCAGAGAGCAGCACACCGCAAAAAAAGAAACCGCAGTATCTTATTGACATCGAAGATTCTGCAAAGGAAGCAAAAGTAAAGATCGAATGGCGCGTTCCCAGTCATTTTGAAGTACAGCTCGCTCAATCCGAAAATCAATACCTGGCCGAATACTTTTTTCAATTAAGCCATAACCGGATCGATTTTCTGAATGAAATACGCAGCCATGCAGAAAATATTTTATTTCCGATCCGCTCTGAAATAGCATTTAAAGACAAGTGCATTAAGATTGACCGGTTAGGCTTGATTGAGCAACTGGAACAACTGAACAGCCCGGTAACTATCATATCGGGCGAAGGTGGCAGCGGTAAAACAGCGCTGATCAAAGACTTTTTTTCTCAAACGGCTAACCCGGTTTATGTTTTTAAAGCCGCTGAATTTAATCTTGCACATATTGGCGATCTATTTTCACGATTCGGCAGCTATGCACTAACGGATTTCATCGAGGCACATCAGGAGGAAACGCAAAAAATCGTTGTCATTGATTCGGCAGAACGTTTAGCGGATCTGGAAGATCAGGATGCTTTTAAAGAGTTGTTATCCGCTTTATTAAAGAATAAATGGCAACTGTTCTTTACAACCAGATTAAGTTATCTTAACGACCTTACTTTCCAGTTGCTGGAAATATATCGCTTAGATTTTGGGGTGTTTCGTGTCAATAATCTTACTAATGATGAATTAACAGCAATTGGCACCGCAAACAACTTTCAGTTGCCGGAAAATCAAAAGTTGCGAGAGCTAATCACGAACCTGTTTTACTTGGACGAATATCTTTTTCAATATAAAGATATTGAAAAAGGAACGGATGTAGCTACTTTCCGGGAGACACTATGGCAGAAAAAAATCCAAAACTCCACCTACAAAAAGGATAATATCCACCTTGCCAGGGAACAATGCTTTGTCTCGCTGGTCAAGGCACGCTGCGCAAGCGGCCATTTTTATATAGACGGTAGTAATCTAAATAATAGCATACTGTCTCGGTTATCAACTGACGAGATCATCCAATATGATGAGAAACAAAAAGGTTATTTTATAACCCATGATATTTATGAAGAATGGGCTTTAGATAAGATCATTGATTGGGAATTCAGCGCTATGGATAGCTTTGATACCTTCTTTGCCGCGATAGGCACCTCACTGATTATCAGGCGCGCATTTAGGCATTGGCTATCCAACCAATTAAGCACGGAAATCAACAGGGTGCGGCCATTCATAGAAGGGGCGTTTACAGCAGAGCTTACCGATGTTTTTTGGAAAGACGAATTATTGATAAGTATTTTGTTGGCCGAATATGCGGAGCAATTTTTCACGAATTTTGAATCTGTGTTATTGGCGAATGATGCTGGTTATCTCAAAAAGATCATTTTCTTATTGCGGATAGCGTGTAAGGAGATTGACAGAATGCTTTACCAGGATACGTCAATACTTGACAAAGTCTCATTTGATACCGCATATTTAATCACTAAACCCAAAGGTGAGGGCTGGCATCACTGTATAAAGTTTGTTTATGACCACAGAGCTGCATTAACTTTAACTGATCTGCCTTTATACTTTGCCTTATTAGATGAGTGGACAACAGATAACAAAACCGGTCCAACAACGCGTTATGCCGCTCTTACAGCCTTACACTTTTATGAAAAGGGGCAAAAAGAATCTCAGATATTTTACGGAGACGGCATCAATGATCGTATACTGTCGGTTATCCTGGCAGGGACGGAGGAATTAAAAACTGAACTCACCGCCATAGTAAACCAAATGCTTGAGGACGATATTTATCATCACAGCAGCCCATATGATGACATATTGGAAAGCATTTTAAAGGCAGAATTCAAAGCTATCGGCTTCATTAGAAAAATGCCAAAGGAGACATTAAAGCTGGCTTTAAAATTTTGGTACATGTCTCCAGACGAGCGGCACGAAATGGATTATGGCAGTATGGGCACCGAGGAGTATTATAACATCCCAAGTCGTTGGAGCCATGAGTATTCCCCCGCAAGCGCTTATCAGACACCTATCTATTATTGCCTGGAGAGTGCATTCGCGGAAACGATCAAATTCATAATTGCTTATACTAACCGGGCGATAGAGGCCTACGCTAATAGTGGCTATGATGACAGTGTTTTTGAAGTCAACGTTCATTTTGATGCGGAGACCACGATCAAACAATTTATCAGTATTGGAATATGGAATATATTTCGAGGGAGTGGTTCGCCCGTATCTCCTTATTTACTGCAATCTTACCACATGGCGCTAGAGAAATACTTGTTAGGTATTGCCGAAGTTGCGAGTGCAGAAGGTATGGAACGTTGGCTGATTTATCTCGTCAAACACAGCCGCTCTGCATCTATCACGGCTATAGTGGCCAGTGTTGTAACCGCTTTTCCTGACAAGTTTTTCAAAGTAGCCGCTATTTTGTTCGGCACATATGAATTTATGCAACATGACAATTATCGGCTGATTAGAGAAACCGAAGCCAAGTCAATTTACGCTATAGGGGCTGGGATGAATGTCAATGAACGCATATACGAAGATGAACGTTTAGCGACCGTTGACCAGCCGCACCGCAAAATGGCTTTGGAAAACCTTGCACTCAATTATCAATTTTTCCGAAATCCTGGTGTTACTGACGAGCAAGCCGAACACCAGCTGGAAACCATACAAGGGATCATTGATATGCATTATGACCGTATCACTCGGCTTAGTTCTGAAGACGACGAATTGCATGCATATCGTTTATTGATTGCCAGGATCGACCGGCGGAAGATGAACCCCACCGTGGAACGACAGGAAGATCAACTGGTCGTACATTTTAATCCTGAACTGGATGATGACCTTCTAAGTATCAGCGAGATCGCTCAGCAAAATGGCGTTGATTTTCATCGTTATACACAGCTTAAACTTTGGGGTTCTCAAAAGTTTGACTATAGGGAGAATTATGAATATCCTGCATATGACGATCCGCAAGTGGTAATGGCGGATTTGCGGAAATTACTTGCTGAATTAAATAGTGAACCATCGGATAATTTTATCTTTTTTAATCGCGCTAATACGCCTTATGGCTGCTATGGCTTGATCACGACGCATATTGATTCGCTATCGGGCGACGATATGAAACTTTGTTGCGACGTGGCTTTGCAGTATGCCAAATTGCCTTTGCAGGATCAATATGACTATCAAATAGCGGATGGCGTAGAAGTGTCAGTTCATGCGCTCACATTATTATATGGGAAGTTTCCAGAACTCCAAACTGACTTTGACGCCATTCTCTTGCTAATCCTCCTTGATACCCATGCCATCGGTGCTTATAAGCGTGTTTGCGATTATGCGATTGAAGCGATTGTCAAAAATCTTTATCCCACACAGCCGGAACATGCCATGCGCATATTTCAAGGTTATCTATTATTCGCCATACAGTTCAAAAGTCATGAACAGGCTTTTATTCACAAGGTACGTACCACACGCGTTGCCTATCAAAGAGGCGTAATGATCGATGACTTTATTAAAGAACATAACAAAGAATTCGGCAGTTGGCGGACAGGAGAGCTGCCCCTAAATGAAGCAGGGATAGATGGCTTGGGTATCGAAATTTTAGAAACTCTGTTTCAACTGATCCCTATTGATTCCAAAGATATCGTTCACTTGAATTTTGCCAGGGCAGCTTTGCCATCGCTGACGCAGGAACTGCTAAAAGATGATCATCGACGAAAACGAGATGAAAGAATTGACCACAAGATAAAGTTGCGCTTCTCTAAAAAAGCTGCTTACTTTCTTTTAAAACGCGATCCTGTAGATACAAAAGAATGGGTTACCCCTTTTGTTACTGGCTTAGCTTTATCGCGGGATAGCGACACATTTTTGCAGGAATTATTGCAAGCGGAAGATATTCTGAATACCTACGATCAATTTTGGTTGGTTTGGGAATGCTTTTACCCAATCATCAAAAAGTTTTCAGGGCTACGCAGCGCTTTATATCTGAACGAGATTATTCATACTTACTTGTTGGCCTGGCCCTGGTGGAAAAAATCTACCAAAAGCTGGCATAGCCTTAAAGACCGGGAAAAGTTATTTTACGCCAGGTGTGCAAAAGACATGGGCAGCCATCCCGCGGCGCTTTACGGAATGGGCAAAATATTGAACGAAATCGCAACCCCATATATCGGTGATGGTATGATATGGATAAGCGATATGCTGGCTGAAAATGACAACCTTTCAACCGAAGAACTTGAAGTAAATACCGTTTATTACTTGGAAGTATTGGTGCGCAAGTATGTATATCTCAATCGCACAAAGCTTAAAGGGGATAGATATTTAAGGACAAAGCTGTTGATCATATTGGAGTTTCTGATTTACCGTGCATCAGTTAATGCTTATTTATTAAGAGAAGAAATATTATAAAAACGTAATTTGGCTCCGCCTGAAACAATATTCACCCTTACCGATGTCTGATTTTAAACTATTGGCAATTCGCCCATTAATAAATTGCGATGAAAAATATCTCAAGAATTTAACCACGGGATTAATTTATCCATTCTATAGTGACTATCGTTTTTTAGATAAAAACGGTGAAGACGTATCAGATGATCAGGATATATACCAAATCAAAGTTAGGCATACCGCACCTGAGCGCTTGTATAATGTACAAACAGCCGATGGCACGGAACTGAAAATAAACATCTCTGCCGTAGCGGGAAAGAATGGTTCGGGTAAAAGTTCCCTTATTGAGTTGTTGTTCGCTGTGATCTATATATTCTCGGCCGACAATCAATTACTCGAAACAGAATTAACAACACCAGATACCGCTGGCAACATTCGCGAGGATATCAGAGATATAAAGATCGATCTAACCAGTCTTTGGGCAGATAAGAACGATGCCTATGAACAATTGAGACTAAAGTATCCCGCCACAGATATTCCCGAGAACGAACTTGAAAAGCACTTTACGCTCAGTAAAAATGAGATATATCTCAATGACCGCCTTAGAGAACTAAATAAAAAATTGACCAATTTGCCCCTGAGAAGACAGCGGCTGGAGGTATTTAGAGAAAGGTTAAAAGCAGAAGTGTATTTTGAAATTGATGAAAGCTATTATTTAATCCGGTGTAATACCGATGACCACAAATCTCCTATCAGTTCGATCCTGCGATTTAATAAGCAGGGATCAGAACCTGAAGTTATAGATCAGCAGGAAGCTCAGATTTATCTTAAAGACCTGCTTTTTTATACCATTTCCATTAACTATTCGCATCATGGTTTAAATGCAAAGGTCTTAGGTGATTGGATCAATAGCCTTTTTCATAAAAACGACGGTTACCGTACACCGCTGGTAATTAATCCAATGCGCACGAAAGGGAACTTTGACATTAATAGAGAAATGTCACTTGTCAAGTATAGGCTATTAAGCAATCTTTTGGTCCAAAAATATCATGACAAAAAGCGACCGCTCCAAATTACCGAGACATTAGTAGTAGAAAAGATCATTTTTAGGTTAAATACCGAAAAAATGGCTGCGATGAAATCATTGCTAAGTAGCGGAGAAAATAATGTGACTGGTAACGAACGGGCCTACGATTTGATATCGGAACTCATGACTTTGATCGATAATTCGTTGCCGATGGCGATGTCGCTCCATCAACCATTATTGTTAAAAGATGATTTATTTAATTATATCATTCGGAAAGTTGACCGCATAACTGAATTATATCCAGGTTTTGAACACGGTTTTAAAGCCAGGAACGAAGCCTCAAAGCCCGAAAACCTAAATTTCTTGCAATCACTGATCGATGATGGTACGCATATCACCAATAAGTTATTACAGGCACTCCATTTTCTTCGGTATATTTCATTAAATGGATGGGAAAAGCTACAATCTTACCTACTAAAGTTCCAACATAATGATGGGCATGTTTTGATGGAATTTGCACCTGATCGGCTGATTGACTGGATGAACCTGGAGAACGCGGGCGAGGTTGTTCAGAAACTTCCACCGTCTATTTTTGACATTGACTTTGCACTGATCAATCCTCTAACACAAGAAAGAAGCCGCTTCACAGATTTGAGTTCGGGTGAGCAACATTTGATTCACGTTATTCAATCCGTTATTTACCATATAAACAATCTCCAGTCGGCACATTTAAGCAAAGTGCCTCGATTAACTTATCACTCCGTCAATGTTATTTACGATGAAATTGAACTATATTTTCACCCTGAATATCAACGAAGACTGGTCAGTGAATTGTTACAGGCGTTCAGCAATCTCTATTTGAAGGATGTGGATGGCATAAAAGCTATCAATGTCCAACTACTTACACATTCTCCATTTTTGCTTAGTGATATACCAGACAACAATATTTTATTGCTTGATCTGCAAGAGGGTACCGGAAGGTCGGTTATAAAACGAGCCAATAAAACTTTCGCGGCAAATATCAACGACCTGTTGGCAGATAACTTTTTTTTGGAAGAAAGCTTGATGGGCAAGTTCGCAGAACAGCAGATCAACAAACTGATCGATAAGGTCAAAAATAAAATACCGCTAAATGAAGAAGATAATTTGTTAATTAAAAAGATTGGCGATGATTATTTACGGGTTAGTATAAGAGAATTTATCAAAGCCGTATGATCAAAGTAGAGGTACCACAGCAGCGAATAGACGAGTACTGGTTACAAGTCGGCAAAGCGATGACAGAGGAAATCGGTCGTTACCTGAAAGCATTGGATCATCTAAAAGGCCTGAATATTGATGAAGATGATGACGACTTTACCTTATGTAAAGGTATGGCAGTAGATATAATTAACCTAGTGGCTGATCCTAAAAAGGAGTTAAACGAATTTGCCAAAGGGAAATATACCATTGCTATAAAAAAATATTTAACTGATGCTAAAAAGATCCCCGACAGTGTAATTGACAATATGATCAAGTTCTTGACATTTTTCACCGATAACAACGGGACGGAGTTAAAGGGGTTGCTGCTATGCCCCCCGGACGGCCTTTTGGCTAAACATAGTTCATTGACAACTACTTATAATATCAGCACTGGGCTGGAGAAGAAAATATTCGACATGATATTTAACTTCAAGGAATGCACACGCATCGTTGTCCCGATTAAGACTTTTTTTCGGCAAAAGCCTGAATTGATGCTGGTCTGTCCTTATTGTAACCTTCACAAGGTAAATTATGTCGCTGGTGAAGAAGGGCAAACTGGGGAAGTGCACGAACTCGACCATTTTTTTGAAAAGAAAAACCATCCGGTACTTTCTTATACATTATTTAATCTGGTGCCCTCTGATACTTATTGTAACGCTTCCTATAATAAAGGTCAGCATACTGTTACCGAGAAATATCATATTAACCCGTACAAAGGCGGCTATGTGGCGGCGCTTCGGATCAAACCAATTGAAATAGGAAATGTGATCCAAAGATTCGATCTAGACGTTAGGGTGACGCGGGCCGATGACCTATATTGGCAAATGTTTGGTGACATGGGAATAATAAAAGATAGCTCAAAAAGTGGAAATCTTAATATATTCAAAATAAGGGCACGGTATAATGACGATACTGTAATCAGGGATGGGCAGCGATACTATAAAATGATAACGGATTATGCCCGGTCAAGACGTAGAATGATCGGTTTTTTTGCACGCATGGGTAAAGATATCAGCGCGGAAGCACACAAAGCCTGGTACGAAAAAATAATCCCTGCAAACTTTGATCAGGTACATTTTCATGACTATGTTAATTCAAAATTATACCGTGATTTACATGACTATGTATTTATAAGAGATAGGCACTGGTTTAACAAAGATGTTAAAAAACTCATCGATGATTACCCACTAACTGATTAGATTATCGTAGTAAGTATCGTCGACCTCTATTAGAAATTAATTGAACCTATAAATCATAAAGACATTATTCACTACTTAAAAATAGTTGAAATCGGTAAGAGTAAAGAATTACCTGTTAGCATAACAAAGATCTGGCACACCGTGAGTTGATTGAATTAGTCTTTATTAATGATGAAAACCGGCATTTAGCGGAAATTATATCATAACTGGATCTAGAGTGCTGCAAGGCAGCCGTTGATAACTTTAAAATCCGTAAATTTGAGCCGTCAGCGACCAAAGCAACGACCATTATCGCCGCTACATCTTGCAAGTGATTGATAATTAACGAATAAAGACATGTCCAGTGTGGCCTATGTGGGCGTCGTGTTTCCCGTGAACCCGTCACCAAAGAAAAATAATATTTGTTTTCAAGGTAAAAACCGTATTTTTACAAAACCAAAGCATTCCCGCGAACAAAAAGGTGAACAGCTTGGAATAGTCCTTTTAAGTTATTGGAAATTAGACAAATACAACGTTAGGTTGGCTTCCTGCCATCCCGACGCACAAAGCAAAACGTCTTTAAAGTAATTTAAAGGCGTTTTTTTGTTTCTCTACAAGTCATATTTACACTTGCTCTTACGCCTCCTGGCGATATTTTTGTATCACAGGCCAATACGGAACTGAGCGCCGTAATGCGCCTGGGAGCAGATTTGGTTGGCATAGGCAAATCTCAAAAATATGGTAAAAGTGCTAATAGATTTCCTATTATTCTAAAAAGTGAAGGCTAGATACCTCACAAAACATATTAATCTCATTCAATGAATATAGCAGATTCTTATAAAGCCGCCTCAAATACTTCGAAACGGCTTTATATTATATAGATTTGGAAATCAATATTCCACAATTCTAATTAGTTTCCTATTGAAAAATCAGCAGCTTTTTAAGAAATTAAAAGTAATATTTAACATGAGCATGCCAAATTTCTTTAACTTACAGCATAAGCTGATCGGTTCAAGGCAATGATCTCATCGTGGGGAGGCATTGGATCAATTTGGAAATTCTGTAATTTATCCATAACAAAATCTCTCGCAGCAGGTGCTTTTCCTTTTTGGGCTTCAGCCAATGCATGTTTAAGTTCTGCGGAATTTAGTTCTGTACAATAGGCAGGAGTTCCTGGTTCTTGTCTCCAGGATTCAGCCAAAGTTCCGCCATCTACCGTATCAAAACCTAAAGTTTCAACCAGTTCAATAGCAACTTTCTTATGTTTTTCGTTGTCCCCGGCAATTGAAATGGCAATTCTTCCTTCTTCTCCTGCAGCTTTTCCTCTATTTTGCAAGGTATATGCAAATATATTATTGAATACCTTAATAATAGGTCTTCTCAAGGTTTCCGAGATGTATTCACTTTCATTTTTGTTCCGCAACTTAGGCAGCTCGCCATCGCGTACAGGGTAGTAATTGGAAGTATCCATGACGGTAACATCCTGAGGTACGTTTTGCAATAAGTTCTCGGGCAAATTTTGATAGGCGTTAAAGGGTATAGAAAAGATAATGGCGTCAACACCATGCACCACATCTTCAATTGTAGCAGCCTCAGCACCTAAATCAGTAGCTATTTTATTGAGTTCAGACATGCTGCGGGTGTTAGTGATTTTCACACGATGGCCAGCTGCAGATAATTTTTTTGCAAGTATGCTTCCGATAGCACCTGTTCCAATGATTCCAATGTTCATTTTAATTTATTTTTAAGTTTTTTTTGGTCGGGTATCCGATACTTTTATAGCTTTATCAATCATCTTCTGATTATAAGCAAATATGTTATAAATGTACCTGTAAAGAAAGCAATGTGAATAACAGAAAAGTCATATTACAATCGGAGTATTGTTAGAACCAACATAGCTCGTTTTTTCGTGAAGTGGTGGTATTAACCGTTCCTTCCCTACAACATTTCTATATAATCGTTATGATATGTGATGTTGAGGAGTGAACCGGCAACTTGTTCAAGAACTGTTCTTTTAACCTTTAGGCGAACTATCACATGGAAAACTTAGCGAAAATAAATGACCCTTTAGCAGTATAAAACACTAAGTACATTCCACGTCAGTAATTTAAGAAATCAAGTTTTCTGAGCTTATTTAACAGGTTCCGATTTGGTCTTAAAGACGATGTCATTGCTTTCGAGCACACTGTACGTAATTATTACATTACCTGGCTTTGCAGGGTCTTTTATAATCGGTTTTACACCTGGAGCCTCAAACTCGTTACAATGCGTAGGAAATGGCGCAACTGCCAACCCCCATTCACCGCCTTTAAATGTATAAACCCGGTAATCACGCCAGCAGCCTGCAGACCACCCGGGCAGCAGCCCGATCTCGTCTAAACCATCGCCATTAAGATCGCCCAGGTTGGTGAGGTTACCACCTACGCAACCGGTAACTCTGATGGCTGGGATAGCTGCGTCTGAAAATGAAATAATAGTGATGCAACCGCCGTCACAGCCAGTTTCGGTACTGTTCATTTGAGGTGCCTTGATGATTAAAGTCGCTTTTTTTCGAGCGTTGGCAAAATATCCGCTAACTGGCTGACTTTCGGTTTGCGCCTTCCCTGCAAAGGGCATCAAGTTTAAAGCCAGCAAATAGAATATGAATTTGCCAAATGTCAAAATGTCTCTTTTCATTTTGATTGCCTTTTTTTATCTAACGTTTATTTTCAAGTTTTATTTTGGTAAAAACCTGCACAATACTCATTTTTCTAATATAATGATCATTTGTAAGCATCATGATCGTTAAGACTAAACCTACTCATTTAAACTAAATCAGATCAATCCGTCCCGCATCCTTTTGATATTGTACAGGTTCTTTCTCGTTGCGATTCGTAAATTAGGAGAAATCATTCCGCATCTAATTTGCAGTTGATTTAATCAATCAAATCTTTATTTACTTTTTAATTAAATAAAACTTTAACTTTTTCAAATTGAAATGATTTCCATTTAAATTACTTTATTTAGATATGATTGTTTACATAAATTAACATAACTCTGATAATTTCAGCCATGTTCCATAGGACATTTGTTAACAAAAACTCTTAAAATGCGTCAATGCGATAAACGCAAAATCAAGTTTGCCGAGAGCCTCTGATCGTGTAGAAAAGATTTAAATCTGTATAAGTAGACGACAAAAGGAAAAAAAAGACCGTATCATTAGTCTATACGGTCTTTTCCATAGCATAAATTAAACTCTCTCCCCAATCATTCTAAAAAAAACCTACCTAACTCTTAATCTATCCGCAAAAAACAGTACAGTTAAATTCTGGTTAAAACATACACGGCATCCGTATATCTTTACAACTTAAACTTCATGAAAATCAAAACTATCTGTATTGCTTTTATTGCTTTTGGTTTTGCAGTCGGCGTGGGCTGTAAGCAGAATAAACCAGACCCTGCATTAGCAGCTACGGTGAAGGACTCCAGTCAGCAAACTATTAAGCTGCCCTCCCCTTATCAAACTAAGTCGGTACGCAATTTTTGTAAGGTAATTGGTTGGCCAAAAGGGAAAATGCCCGTTGCGCCTGCGGGTTTTAAGGTTAACCTATTTGCAGATAGCCTGGATAGTCCCCGTAATATTTACGTTGCACCCAATGGCGATATTTTTGTATCACAGGCCAATACGGAACTTAGCGCCGTAATGCGCCTGGGAGCACATTTGGTTGGCATAGGCAAATCTCAAAAGTATGGTAAAAGTGCCAATAGCGTCATATTACTCAGGGATACGAATGGCGACGGTATCCCCGATCTGAGAACAGTGTTCCTGTCAGGACTAAATCAACCTTACGGAATTTTGGTGATTGGCAATTCTTTCTATGTAGCCAATACAGATGGCGTACTCAAATACCCTTACACAACCGGGCAGACCAGGATGACCGCCTCCGGAAAAAAAATTTTAAACCTGCCTGCGGGTGGTTATAACAACCACTGGACGCGTAACATAAAAGCGAATGCAGATGGTACTAAAATATTTGTAGCCGTAGGATCGGGCAGTAACGTTGCTGAACATGGTATAGATAACGAAATACGCAGGGCCGACATTCTGGAAATAAATCCGGATGGCAGCGGCGAGCGTGTTTATGCATCAGGTTTGCGTAACCCTGCCGGGATAGCTGTTCAGCCGGGTATAGGTGTGTTGTATGCTTCGGTTAATGAACGTGATGAATTGGGTGATGAATTGGTACCAGACTATTTTACCAGCGTAAAAGAGAATGGCTTTTACGGCTGGCCTTACGCCTATTTCGGCCCTCACCCCGACCCGCGTTTGAAAGGCCAGCGCCCCGACCTGGTAAAGAAAACTATTATGCCGGATGTATCACTTGGTGCACACACCGCCTCTTTAGGATTGGCATTCTATAATGGAAAATCTTTTCCGGATAAGTATATAAATGGTGCTTTCATAGGGCAGCATGGGTCATGGAACCGGTCGATATTGGCAGGTTATAAAGTTGTCTTTGTTCCTTTTGTAAATAACAAACCGGGTAAACCAGAGGATTTTTTAACAGGTTTTATTCATGATGCCGCTAACCGCGAAGTTTATGGCAGGCCGGTTGGCGTGGCGGTAGCAGCCGATGGATCGCTCCTGGTTGCAGATGATACAAGCAACAAAATATGGCGGATAAGCGCTAAATAATACACCAAGAGAAAGCTATAATTATTAACAAATAAATATATTAGCTTGATAATGTTGAAACCCTAAATTGCATAATTGTAATGTATTTAATTTGCAAAGCGAGGGTTCAAAAATTTATCATAAACCATAAACAAACATCATGAGTAACCAGATCACTGTAACCGCTACCGTAAATGCAGACGCTAAAAAAGTGTGGGATTATTACACCAAGCCAGAACATATAACCAAATGGAATTTTGCCGATCCATCGTGGCAATGCCCTTCTGCCAGTAATGACATGCGGGTAGGCGGAAAGTATGCTGCAAGAATGGAAGCGAAAGACGGCAGTTTTGGGTTTGATTTTGAGGCAATTTACAGTGTAATAACTGACGGCGAAAGCTTTACTTACGGCATGCCGAATGGCAGGCAGGTAAGCGTGGTTTTTAAACCGGAAGGCGATAAGACAGAAGTAGTTGTAACGTTCGACGCTGAAGATCAAAATTCGCTCGAAATGCAAAAAAATGGCTGGCAGGCTATACTTAACAACTTTAAAAGTTATACAGAATCAAATTAAAATATAGCAAGCTATCCCTAAAATCATTTAATATCTTAACGAAGCCTTTAAGTTATACTTAAGGGCTTTGGTGTTTAATGTTTATTTATACTTTTCAATTTCAAACCTTTTATAGTTTTGCAACGCAATTAAACTTTCTATGTATAATAACCTGATGTTGTATTTTACAGGCTTTATTGGTATTGTTATATTAATACTTGGGCTTATTAAGCTCAACAGATACAGGCAAATACAAAAGTTAGGAATAAGAGCAAAGGGCGTTATTGCAGAAGTGATTAAAGATAACAGTGGCGAAAGTATTACCTACTGGCCGGTTGTAACCTACACTACTTTTAGCGGCGAGACTTTAACCGGTAAAACCGACATTGCCATTGGGTATTATAAGAAGTATAAACCAGGCGATAGTATTCAGGTCCTGTATACTGACAGACATCCCGAAAAATTTATCATTAACGATAATAATTACCTGTATGGTATGCTTGCATTCCTGGTCGCTTCAGCTGTATTGATCGGGATTAGCGTCTACTACATTTTCTTTGCTCATTAATAAGTCCGCACTGTTTTCTCCTCTTTTTTATATATTTAGGGATGAAAAAACTGCTGCCGCTTCTGCTTTTACTAATTTTCATTAAATCTTATGCCCAAACCCCTACAGAAATTCACCAGCGGGCAATTTTAATAGACACACATAACGATGCCCTGTCGGGCGAACTTATCACCAGGCTTGATCTTGGAAAACTGCAAAGTACGGGCAATTTCGACCTGGTTCGCGCACGCAAGGGTGGCCTGGATGCACAGATCTTTTCTATATGGTGCGGGCCCGAGTATGGCAAAGGCACCGCTTTTAAATTTGCCAACCGCGAGATAGATTCCCTCTATGCCTTGATGGCAAGGTATCCTGATAAAATAACGCTTGTGCGCAATGCGGGCGAATTGGAAAAAGCCGTAAAGCAAAAAAAGCTTGCCGCTATGGTAGGCGTAGAAGGCGGCCATATGATTGAAGACCGTATGGATTATATAGACAGCCTTGCCAAACGCGGCATGATTTACCTAACGCTTACCTGGAATAATAGTACCTCATGGGCAACTTCCGCCTATGAGGAAAGATATAAATATGACAGCCTTTCGCATCATGGCCTTACTGACTATGGCAGGCAGATACTACATCATCTAAATGATCTCGGTGTTATAGTAGATCTTTCTCATCCCAGCGAAAAAACTTTTTATGATGTGTTGGCCATTACAAACAAACCTGTAATTGCATCGCACAGCTGCGTTTATGCACTTAACCCTCATCAGCGTAACTTAAAGGACGATCAGCTAAGAGCTATTGCAAAAAATGGCGGTGTTGTTTTTGTTAACTTTTATAGCGGCTTTTTAGACAGCACCTTTGCAAAAAAGGAAGTGGCTTTTGTAAAGCTGCACAAAGCAGAACTGGATTCGCTTACAAAGGCTTACAACGATGAAGACCTTGCTACAGACAAATTATTCACCAATCATAAGGCGGAAACGGATCTGATTCGCCCACCTTTAAGCCTGCTTATCAAACACATCGATTATATTGCGAAACTTATCGGCGTAGAGCACGTGGGTATAGGATCTGATTTTGACGGTGCACCCTCTTATCCCTCACAGATGGATGATGTAACCGATTATCCTAAAATTACTGCCGAATTATTAAAGCTCGGCTATACCGAAAAAGACATATATAAAATTATGGGTGGAAATTTTATAAGGGTATTGAAGGCTAACAAGGGGAAATAGTCCAAAACGGTTCAAAATTTGCAGTTAAATAATGTAAAAGGCCGGTAAACTAAAGATTACTGGTAACTGACTGTAAAACTTTTACTTTTTACTAAGTTTGCACATCAATTTAAAACAAATGTCTCAGGATTTAGAACATGTTAAATGCCTTATCATAGGCTCTGGCCCTGCTGGTTATACGGCGGCAATATACGCTTCACGTGCTGATTTAAAACCGGTTATGTACACCGGTTTACTTGCCGGCGGCCAACTTACCCAAACTACGGATGTAGAAAACTTTCCGGGTTATCCGAATGGTATCATGGGGCCAGAAATGATGGAAGATTTTAGGAAACAGGCCGAGCGCCTGGGTACAGATATACGTTTTGGATACGTAAGTGGTGTTGATTTTTCAACCCTGCCGCATAAGGTAATGGTGGATGATGTAAAAACCATCCTTGCTGATACCGTAATAATATCAACCGGAGCATCTGCAAAATGGCTCGGGCTTGATTCGGAACAAAAATATAGCGGCTTTGGCGTTTCTGCATGTGCTGTTTGCGATGGCTTTTTCTTTAAAGGCCAGGATGTTGCTATAGTAGGTGCCGGTGATACCGCTGCCGAAGAGGCCACCTACCTGGCAAAGTTATGCCGTAAGGTTTACATGATTGTTCGCCGCGATGAATTCCGTGCATCTAAAGCAATGGCACAACGCGTTTTAAGTACCCCAAATATCGAGTTGCTTTATAATACCGAAACAAAAGAAATTGTAGGCGACGGACAAAGCGTTAACGGTGTTGTGGTACTTAACAATAAAACCAATGAAGAAAAACGTCTTGATGTTACCGGCTTCTTTGTAGCTATAGGACATAAACCTAACACAGATATTTTTAGAGGCTGGATACATATGGACGAAACAGGCTATATAAAAACTACTCCAGGGTCAACCACTACTAATATAGAAGGCGTGTTTTGCTGCGGCGATGCACAGGATCATATTTACAGGCAGGCTGTAACCGCTGCCGGTAGTGGTTGTATGGCTGCTATTGATGCCGAGCGTTATCTTGCTGCAAAAGAACACGTAGTAACCGCTTAATATTTTAAGCTTTTGCACATTCCTATTTTTGCAAAAATTTAAAGCAAATATCCTGTTGCATTGTATTTAATTAAATAGCGTTAATAATTAATTTACATGTTATGGGAAAAGGTGATAAAAAAACTAAAAAAGGAAAAATAGCAATGGGATCATACGGCAAAAAAAGGCCGCATAGTAAATCAGCAGCCAAACCGGCGACGGAGACTGCTACTCCAGAGGTTAAAAAGTAATAAAAAGCCATTCCCACCCCGGAATGGCTTTTTTATTTGAGTCACAATTTTTAACGCTATCCTAAAATTTCTTTTCAGAATCTGTTATATTCACAACCTCATAATTACCAGTATAATTACCGTATGCTAAAAAAATCTTTACTACAGCTTTGCATTATTATGGTTGTTGCCACCGGCATGGCAAATGCACAAGAAACAGATCCAAATCTTGGGATTATACCCGCTCCTGTTTCTGTTAAAAAATTGGCTGGTGAATTTGTACTTAGTCAGCAAACTACACTCCTTGCCGATACACCATCTAACAAAGCTGTTGTTTTTTTAAGCGATTATCTGCAAAATAAAGCTATGCTGCGCGTACAGCCTAAGCAAAACACAGGTACATCTGCTGCAAATAGTATAGTGCTTACCTCCGCAGGAGCAGATGGTCTACCCGCCGATGGTTACCGTTTAACCGTAACGCCGCAACAGGTTACCATTGCTGGTAAAGGTGCTGGCTTATTTTATGGCGTACAAACGCTGTTGCAACTAATACCGCAAGACAGGGGCGCAGTTATTAAATTACCTTGTGTGCAAATTGAAGACTACCCACGCTTTGGTTATCGCGGTTTGATGCTTGACGTGTGCCGTCACTTTTTCCCGGTTGAGTTCATCAAAAAATATATCGACGTAATGGCTGCTTATAAGTTGAATAATTTTCACTGGCACCTTACAGACGACCAGGGCTGGCGAATAGAGATAAAAAAATATCCGAAGCTTACGCAGATAGGAAGTCAGCGTGCACAAACCGTTATCGGAAACTATCATGATCGCACGCCACAGCAATTTGACAATACACCTTACGGCGGTTTTTATACACAGGACCAGATCCGCGAGGTTGTTAAATATGCAGCAGACCGTTACATAAATGTTGTACCAGAGATTGAGATGCCCGGCCACTCAGAGGCTGCACTTGCCGCTTATCCCGAGTTAAGCTGCGACCCGTCACTTACCTACCAGGTTTCACAAACATGGGGTGTATTTCATGATATTTATTGCCCGTCTGATAAAACCTTTAACTTTTTGCAGGATGTGTTAACCGAGGTGATGGAACTTTTCCCAAGCAAATACATCCACGTAGGCGGCGATGAAGCGCCGAAGGATGTCTGGAAAAAATCTGAATTCTGTCAAAAACTGATTAAGAAATTGGGCTTAAAAGATGATAAAACATCAAGCAAGGAAGATAAGCTGCAAAGCTATTTCATACAGCGGATGGAAAAATTTGTTAACTCGAAAGGGCGCAGTATTATTGGTTGGGACGAGATTTTGGAAGGGGGCCTATCACCTAACGCAACGGTAATGAGCTGGCGCGGCGAGGCAGGTGGTATTGCAGCCGCACAACAAAACCACAACGTGATTATGACCCCTGGCAGCGGCGGCTTATACATAGACCACGCGCAAAGCAAACAAAACGAACCGCTTAGCATTGGCGGCAATGAGCCTTTAACAAAAATTTACAGCTACAATCCTACCCCTGCCGTTTTAACTGCCGACCAACAAAAATATATAATAGGAGTACAAGCAAACTTATGGACAGAATATATTCCAACCCAAAACAAGGTTGAGTATATGGCTTTCCCGCGTGTGCTTGCGCTTTCTGAAGTTGCCTGGACGCCACTTACGGGTAAGAATTACAAAGATTTTGCTAATACCCGTTTACCATTGCACCTGGCATGGCTGGAAGCTAACAATTACGACTACAGGGTGCCAACTGCAATCGGCGGGCAAGACACTATTATTTTCGGTTCTAAAATGAACGTTACCTTAAAGCCATCTGTTGCAGGTGCAAAAGTTTATTACACTATAGACGGTTATAACCCTGGCGAAACAGACCTATTATACAATATGCCTATGAGTTACGACGTTCCGCAGGATCAGTATCGCGAACTTAAAACCATTGTGATCACACCATCAGGAAAGCGAAGCCAGATCACACATCTGACTATGTATAACAAAGCGCCTTTAGCTGCTTCTACATTTCAATATAAAACCACGGGCGTTAAATACCAGCTGTTTACAGGTGTCTTTACAAGTCTTAAAGATTTAAATACTGCAGCCATGGTCGATTCTGGCGCTACCACTACTTTTAACACAGCTGCCTTTAAAAAAAATATAAAAGGCTTTGGCGTAATATATACAGGATATGTACGTATTGATAATGATGGTGTGTATGGCTTTTCAACAGCATCTGCAAATGGTTCGTCCTTGTTAATTGATGATCAGCCGGTTGTTGACAACGATGGTAAGCACACTGTTTATGATCAGGGCGGAGCCGTTCCTTTATTGAAAGGCTTTCATAAAATAACTGTTAAATATTTTGACACTGGTAACGCAGGTTCTTTAAAGGTGTTTATGACTATGCCAGACAAGCCAAAAGGCGAGCTAACCGCCGACTTATTGTATAATTAAACAACTAAATGAAAAGTACAACAGCGTTTTATACTTTTATGCTGATAGGCTGCAGCCTTTTAACCGGTTGTAGTGATAATGAAAAGCCTACGGGCGTTACTACTAATATTACCAAGAAACCGGTTATTATGGAGCCATTTAGATTTCATAAACTGATAGAAGTTTCGCCAGGACAGGATTATGATATACTGAGCTGGGGCCGTGGTGCTACCAAAACAGGCGCCTTTGAAATTTTACATTCAGACTCGGCTACCGCAAAATTTACTACCACAACCGGCGATCTGGATGGTGCCATTGTTGATGTCTACAACTCTGATATGGACCTTGATGGCAATCCCGAGATACTAATCCAGGCTAAAGGAAAAGATACCATCAATTTCACTAACATTTACGCCTTTGAATTCGATAATGGTAAAGCCGAAAAGCTTGACTTTCCAAAACTCACCAAATCGCAAAGAAAAGGATACCGGGGCGATGATAATTTTTATATTAAGGAAGGCATATTGATGCGCGAATTTCCTATTTATGACGGAAATACATCGGCTGCCAAACCAACCGGGCAAAAACGGATCTTTCAATACGGTTTGCGCAGTAACAATTTCACTATAAAACAATTAAGTACCGACTCAACTTCTGTAAAGGAAAACCCTGTAAAAGAAAGTTCTGCCAAAAAACAGGTAACTGCTGCTCCAGCGCAGCCTGCAAAACAGACCGAAACTAAAAAGAGTAAAAAATCCGGGCATAAAAAGGAAAAGCACAAAACCGAGAAACATTCAAAAAAGCACAAGAAAAAACATCACCACAGCGAAGAATAAATTAAATATAAAGTTCCAGTTCGCCTTTACCTTCGCGGATAATTTCAAATTCGCCGTTGGTACAGTCTACTACGGTTGATGGTACGTTTTCGCCGTAACCACCGTCGATCACCATATCTACGGTGTTTTCATACTTTTCATGTATCAACTCAGGATCGGTAGAGTACTCTATAATCTCATCATCATCTTTAATAGAAGTAGATACAATGGGATTGCCCAATGCTTTTACAATTTCACGCGCTATATTGTTGTCCGGCACCCTTATACCTACGGTTTTTTTATTGGAGCTAAGCAGTTTTGGCACATTGTGGTTTGCGTTGAATATAAAAGTAAACGGCCCGGGTAACGCTTTCTTTAAAACCCTGAAAGTGGTGTTATCTATCGGTTTTATATAATCTGATATATGGCTAAGATCGTAACAGATAAACGAGAAATTTGCCTTTTCGGGCTTAATGTTCCTGATGCGGCAAATAGCCTCGATAGCTTTCTGGTTGGTAATATCGCAACCTAAACCATAAACAGTATCGGTAGGATAAATAATTAATCCGCCCTTTCGCAAAACTTCAACCACCTGCTCAATGGCACGTGGGTTAGGATTTTCCGGATATATTTTAATTAGCATAATTAATAAAAGTTTAAAAAAGGCCGATTGTTTTACAAACAGAAAGACCCAGGCCACATAGCCAGGGTCTTTCAATATTATAAATAAATTTGCTTTAATTAAGCTTGTTTAGCAAATTGTATGTTGATAAGCAATTTGATGTCTTCGCCAACAACTACAGAACCTGCTTCGGTAACGCCATCCCAGGTTAAACCAAATTCTTTACGGTTAACTTTACCGGTCACTTCAAAACCAGCTTTTGTGTTGCCATAAAAATCGTTTGTAGAGCCGCCGTACTCAGCTTCTAATGTAACCGGCTTTGTAATACCTTTAATAGTAAGATCGCCTTTTAATTCGTAATCATCACCACCTGTTTTTTTGAAAGATGTAGATTTAAAATCGATGGTTGGATATTGAGCAGCATCAAAAAATTCAGCAGATTTAAGATGCTCATCTCTTTGCGACTGGTTGGTATCTATGCTATCTATATTTAAAGAAAAAGAAATGTTAGCGTCTTCAAAATTTTCGCTTTCAGATTCTAAAGTACCTTCAAAGCTTTTAAAAAAACCGCTTACTGTAGATATTACAAGGTGTTTAACTTTGAACTGAACTTCTGAGTGCATTGGGTCTATTACCCATTTGGTTAGTGTTGCCATGTTTTTGATTTTTAGATTGTTTTATTTGCTTAATTCAAATGTATTAAATAGATGTTTAAACATATAAATAAAATTTGGTTCTTTACATTTGGCAAACAATTTACAAGATAGCTCAAATTATATCATTGGCTAACCTTGTAACGTAAAATTTTGTTTAAATATCTTGGCTATATAACGCTTGTGTTTTGCCGGTTGGTTTACGGGTTCAATAATTTAATATTTTGTTTACCCGCTTCGTTTATATTTGCAGCTACTTGTGCAATATGCCTATAATTAAAAATACCAAAATACGCCGTAAACCGGTTTTTAAGATTAGCGCGATAGATGATCAGGAAAAATTTAAACCGCTACCCCCTCCCACCGGTAAATATCCTTTCCGCTTTGATCTGAAACAATTACATCCGGAAATAGCTTCCGATAAACTTGTATTTCAGGCTTGCGGCGATACAGGCGGGATTGTTCTGCCAACATTTCAGCACCAGGTTGTTGCAGAAATGATAAAACAAATAAATGGATCAGATTTGGATAAGCGGCCATCTTTCTTTTTACACCTGGGCGATGTAGTTTATAATTTCGGGCAGCAATCTGGTTATTATACACAGTTTTTTGAGCCCTTTAAAAATTATCCGCTGCCGGTGTTTGCTATTGCAGGCAATCATGATGCAGATGTAGACCCGCTCGACCAGGAAAAACCCGATAGCCTGGCTGCGTTTTTAAAGGTTTTTTGTGACGATACTCCTAAGCCGGTTGCCTTTTCGGATGACATACAATACAAAAGCAATACACAACCTAACGTGTACTGGACGCTTAATACACCGGTTGCAACCTTTATCTGTCTGTATAGCAATGTACCGCGCTTTGGTACCATTACGCCCGAACAAAAAACCTGGTTTATAGAAGAGCTTAAAGCTGCGGGAGCCAATCATAAAGAAAAGGCTATCATTTTGAGCCTCCATCATTCAGCTTATTCTGCCGATACCAATCACGGCTCAAGTTTAGCCATGCAAACGTTTTTACAATCGGCCTTTGATGAAGCCGGCGTAATACCAGATCTTGTACTAAGCGGGCACGTTCATAATTACCAGCGTTTTAGCAAGACATATAAAAACGGCAAAACAGTTCCATTTGTGGTGGCCGGTGCCGGAGGCTATGCGCAGTTGCACAGTATTGCAAAACTAAACGACCCGGATTTTCCTGATGAAAGCGCTTTATTTGAAAATGTAATACTTGAGAAATATTGCGACGACAGGCATGGCTTTCTAAATATCGGCATAGAAAAAAATGAAAACGGTATCGAAATCAAAGGCGGCTTTTATACTATTCCTCAAACTGGTGACAATGCCCGACAAGCAAATCTTTACGATTCGTTTTTTATTAACATTGGGGATAATTAATCCCAAAAGTTAGAAAGTAATCCACAAATTGCAATTCCAAACAATTTGGTTCGTAGTTTCGTATTAGACCGGAATTTGTTTCCACGTTTGTAAACAACACATTTTTGGTGCGTTTTAAGCGAAAAATAACAATTTGACAGATTTCGGCCATAACGATATCACGTAAATTGCTTTAATACAGGCGAAGAAACAGTGGTTTAGCCGTTAAAAAAATGCTTGGCTTATTTATTGCCAATGTTTACCGTTAACTTGATTATGAAAAGACTATTAATTATTCTTTCTTTTTTCCCTTGTTTGGTTTTTGCGCAAACGTCTGATCAGTTTCTGAACAGCGCAAATCAAAAAGCGGCGCGCAAACAATATGCCGCTGCAATTGAGGATTTTACAAAATCAATAGACTTAAATAAAAATAACATAAAAGCATTTTTGTACCGTGGAAACGCTTACAGCAACAGCGGGGATTACGCATCGGCAGTTAATGACTATACTAAAGTTTTAGAAATAGATCCAAGCTATGCCAACGCTTACTACTACAGGGCAAATGCTAATAGCAATATCAAAGAATACGGCAAAGCGGTAGAAGATTACAACAAAGCCATTGAAATGGGTATCCATACGGCAGACATTTATCATTACCGTGCAAACGCCAAAGTAAACTCTTCTGATTATGCAGGTGCCATTGAGGACTTTAGCCGTGCAGTTGAAATTACGCCCGGCAATCCTGAATTATATGAATATCGTGGAACTGCCAAAACAAACATGGGCGATAACCAGGCAGCTATAGCAGATTACAATGAAGCTATAAAATTAAACCCTAAAAATGCCGATGTCTATTACTACCGCGCAAACTCAAAAGGCACCATAGGCGATTATAACGGCGCTATTGCAGATTACAATACTGCTATAGCTATGAATCCATCAAACGCCGAAGCTATATTTTACCGTGGTAACACCAAAACGAATTTAAGAGACTTTAACGGTGCAATTGCCGATTACAAAAAAGCGATAGCTATTAATCCGAATATCCCAAATGCGCAATACTATCTTGCAAAAGCGGTAAGTAACATCAACAACAGTTACGAGTCTGTTGAAGACTTTAATAAAGCCATACAGCGCGATCCTAAAAATCCCGAACTTTACATGTATCGTGGTATTGCAAAAAGTAAACTAAACGATACTATTTCTGCATTAGCAGATTTCAATAAGGCGATATCCCTTAATCCCCGTTTTTCCAGAGCTTTTCAAAATCGCGGCGACCTGGAGATCAGCATGAAACGTTACCATAATGCTTTAGCTGATGGCGACACCGCTGTTATGTATGATAAAAATAATGATGCCTATCCTTATATAACGCGTGCTAAGGCAAAGGTTGCATTACAGGATACAACAGGAGCTTTAGCAGACTTTAGTAAAGCAATAAGTCTTGATCCAAAAAACACAGACGGTTATGCAGGCCGTGGCAATGTAGAAGCTTTGCAAACAAAATATAAAGAAGCGCTTGCAGACCTTGACAAGGCTGTAGACCTTTATCCAGGCAACTCCTACGCTTATGGCGACCGGGCAAAAGTAAAAAGTAAATTGGGTGATCGCAGGGGAGCAATTAAAGACTTTAAAAAGCAAATTGAACTTGACCCTAATAATCAGGATGCATATTTAAGACTTAGCAGGGAATTGAACGCCGATCGCCAATATTCCGAGTCGTTATTGTTTTTGAATAAGGCAATCACAGCCAAAACGAAAAACGGGAAAATGTACATTGAGCGTGGCATAGCTATGAATGGCTTAGGTGATAGTAAGGGTGCCATTGCTGAATTCAACAGGGCAATGACCATTGATTCAAATGTGCGCTCATTGGCTAACAGCAACATTGGTAAAGTGCTGTTCGATCAGAAAAATTATCCTGAAGCTCAGAAATATATTGACAAAGCGCTTGACCGCGACCAAAATAACGACGAGGCATATTTTTATCGTGCAAACCTGCGCATGGCACAAAAGAACTATGAAGGTGCTGTTTACGATTACATAAGCGTTTTACTGATAAACCCCGACAATGTAAAGGTATATGCTTACCGCGGTTTGGCAGAGAGCTATACAAAAGACACGGTAGGAATGCGCACAGACTTTATCCGCGCAATGAAGGTAAGCCCTAAAGACGAAAACAATTATATATTGCGCGGTAAGGCCAGACTAAACCAGGAAGAACAAGAACCGGCAATGGCCGACTTTAATAAAGCGGTAGAAATGAACGACAATAATGCAGATGCCTATTACAATCGCGGTATAGCCATTATTACTACAGAATTTGATAAAGCAAGGGCCTGTTCAGACCTGAATAAGGCAGTAACCCTGGGATCAAAAGATGCTGTGGCTGCTGTTAAGCGTTATTGTAAATAAGTAAAATTTTATTGTGGAGAAAAGCTTATTCAAACGGATAAGCTTTTTTGTTTGCAATAGATTAACCTCCGCTTACCGGCGGGATAATAGCAATTTCGTCCCTTTCGTGCAGGGTGTCACCCGGCAGCGCATATTCGTTATTTACAGCAACCATGTATGACGCCAGCTGCTTTAAACGGGGATACTGTAATTCGAGTTTGTACTTAAGGTTATAAACGGTGGAGTCGTTCGGCAATTCTAAATTAACTAACGATCCTCCTAAAATATCTTTCGAAACACCAAATGCGAGAACCTTAATTTTCATTTATCAAAAATAAATTAAAAGCGTTTAATTATGTGCCGTTTAATGTAAAAAACGTTTTTTAAAAGAAACATCTGCAATCTTTTAAAAGATAATTTTTTCTTAAAATTGATCATGCAACTCTACAAAACCAGGTTAGGCGTTTTATTGCTTTATAAACAGAAAGCTTTTATTATTAATGAAGCTTGGGACGAACTCATTAACCGGCACAACCTTGAAGGATATCTAAGAAAAAAAGCTGATACAAGTAATGAACTGAGTGAGTTTGAGAAAGACAGATGGCTGTCTGATGATATGATCCTTGCTCCTATTGGAAGCCAGGAAGTTTGGGCCGCGGGTGTCACTTACCTCAAAAGCCGCGACGCACGGATGGAAGAGTCAGAAAAATCTGGTGCTGCAAATTTGTATGATAAGGTTTATGATGCAGAAAGACCAGAGTTATTCTTTAAGGCAAATGCTTTAAGAGTTGCCGGACCGTGTCAGCAGGTTTACATCCGTAAAGATTCTGTTTGGAACGTACCCGAACCTGAGTTAACCCTATTCATTAACAGCGAAGGAAAAATTGAAGCTTATACCGTTGGTAATGATATGAGCTCGAGAAGCATTGAAGGTGAAAATGCGCTTTATCTACCACAGGCAAAGATCTATGACAGAAGTGCAGCATTGGGGCCATGCCTTTATGTTGCCTCCGTGCCGATTGCTACCCAGACGGAAATAAAGATGCAAATTGAAAGAAACGGTAAAATCATTTTTGATGACAGCACATCAGTTTCGCGCATTAAACGTTCATTTACCGAACTAACTGAACACCTGTTTCGCGAGTGCGATTTTCCACAAGGGTGCTTTTTAATGACCGGAACCTGCCTGGTACCCGGCGGCGACTTTACTTTACAGGTTGGAGACGTAGTAATGATTACAATTAATGGTATTGGCACCTTAATAAATACCGTAAATGTAAATCCTAAAAATCGTTATACTTAATTAAAAAAAGGAGTTAAGGGCTAAGGATAAATAATTATATTGAACGCACCAATTCATATATTTTCAACAAGCCTCAATACATGCCCAAAAACAATAAAATCTTTGCCGTAGGTTTAATCACATCCTTGTTTTTTTTATGGGGCTTTGCTTTAAACTTAAATCCTATACTAATCCCGCACTTAAAAAAAGCTTGCCAGCTAACTGATTTTGAATCATCACTGGTAGATTCGGCATCCTATATCGCTTACTTTCTGTTACCGATCCCGGCGGCTCAGTTTATGAAAAAACGGGGTTATAAAGGTGGGATCTTACTTGGTTTAGTGCTTTTTGCTATTGGTGCATTTTTGTTTTACCCTGCCGCTGCCGTGCGCAGTTACGTATTTTTTCTGTTTGCTTTATTTATCATTTTCAGCGGTGCTGCTTTTCTGGAAACAGCAGCAAACCCTTACATTACTGTTTTGGGCGAGCCGGAAGGTGCTACCCAACGCATTAACTTCGCGCAATCATTTAACGGCCTGGCAGCATTTTTAGCCCCATTGGTTGGCGGCCTGTTTATTTTATCGGGAAAAACGCTTACAAAATCACAAACCGCGGGTATGTCTGCAGATCAGTTAAATTCTTATTTAAATAAAGAAGCATCCTCTGTACAGCTACCTTACCTGGTTGTTGGTTTAATAGTGCTAACTGTAGCCATATTAATTTACAGAACCTCATTGCCCGAGATTGTAGAAGATCAGCATGTTGAGGAAGAAGAAAGCGGCACACTTTTTTCCAACATCTTATCTCTTTTAAAAAGGAAACAGTTAGTGATGGGTATCATTGCAGAATTTTTTTATGTAGGAGCACAAGCCGGTACATTGGGGTTTTTTATCCGTTTTGCAGAGCGAGTAGCAGGGATTGAGGAAAAAGCTGCCGCATTTTTCTTATCTATTTCTTTACTTGGTTTTATGCTGGGTCGTTTTGCGGGTACTGCTTTAATGCGTTTTGTAAACCCCGTTAAACTGCTTGTTTTATACTGTTGCATAAATATTGTATTACTGTTGCTTGCAGTTACCCTGCATGCACGTTTTTCGGTTTATGCATTAATGGGTGTAGCTTTCTTTATGTCTATTATGTTCCCAACAGTTTTTTCGTTAAGTATACGCGGTTTAGGATCGAAAACAAAACTGGGTTCTTCGCTTGTTATTATGGGTATAGTTGGTGGGGCGATACTTCCTCCTATTATGGGCAAGGTATCTGACTTGAGCAACATCCAAATGGCTTACCTGGTTCCGGTAGTGAGTTTTTCATACATTCTTTATTTTGCTTACAGAAACTTGAAGGTGAAAAACCTGGATGTTGTAGCCGCTCATTAAAATTTGAATATGGATCTAGGTCTTACAGATAAAGTCATCATTGTAACCGGCGGTGCCCGCGGTATAGGTAAAGGCATAGTAAAAGTATTAGCCGGTGAAGGCGCCATCCCTGTTATTGTTGGCCGGGATGAAAACGATAACAAAAGTTGTTTACAAGAGATTACAGCTGCCGGCGGCAAAGCTTTCCAAATACAGGCAGAGTTGACCATCCCGCAAGACTGCAAAAAGGCGGTAGATACTGTTCTTGAACAATACGGCAGGATAGATGGTTTGGTGAACAATGCCGGTGTTAATGACGGTGTAGGCCTTGAAAACGGCAATTACGAGCAATTTATGGCATCTTTGCATAAAAATGTGGTACATTATTATTTAATGGCTCATTATGCTTTACCTGCACTTAAAATATCAAAAGGATCTATTTTAAACATCAGCTCAAAGACTGCAGACACCGGGCAAGGAAACACATCAGCTTATGCAGCGGCAAATGGCGGCCGTAATGCGTTAACGCGCGAATGGGCAGTTGAATTGCTTAAATACGGAATCCGTGTAAATGCTATAGTTGTTGCCGAGTGCTGGACACCATTATACGAAAATTGGATAAACACATTGCCCGATCCCGAAGCAAAACGCAAAGAAATTGAAGCAAAAATTCCCTTAGGCAACCGCATGACAAGCGCCGAAGAAATAGCAAATACTACGGCATTTCTTTTATCGAACAGATCAAGCCATACAACGGGGCAACTGATCCACGTTGATGGCGGCTATGTACATTTGGACAGGGCTTTGGCTAATGCATAGAAAACAAAATATACATCATATCGAAGGCAATACACAACCTCTTTAAGAACGATGAAAATTGATGCTCATCAGCATTTCTGGAAATTTGATCCCGTGCGCGATAGCTGGATTAATGATTCGATGTCGGTTATCCGGAAAGATTTTTATCCCAACGATCTAAAACCCTTACTTGATAAAAATGGAATAGCCGGCTGCGTTGCAGTGCAGGCAGATCAATCAGATATCGAAACAGCCTTTTTACTGGATCTTGCCAACCGTAACGATTTTATTAAAGGCGTTGTTGGGTGGGTCGATCTGCAATCATCAAATATTGGAGAGCGCCTTGAAGAATATCAAAATGTAGACAAATTAAAAGGTTTCAGGCATATTTTACAGGGAGAAGCAGACAAGGCTTTGATGCTCACCCCCAGATTTATGAATGGGATACGTGCATTAAAAAATCGTGACTGGACATATGATATCTTAATTTTTTCTGATCAGTTAAACTATACCTTACAATTTGCAAAAATATTTCCTGGCCAGCGTTTTGTTATTGATCATATTGCCAAACCAGAAATAAAAAACCAGAACATTGATAAATGGGCCGACGGCATAAAAGCAGTAGGCAAACTTGAAAATGTATGGTGTAAAATCTCCGGGGTACTAACAGAGGCAGATTGGATTAATTGGAATATTAAAGATTTTACGCCTTACTTAGATATTATATTTGAAGCATTTGGCACTAAGCGTATAATGTTCGGATCAGATTGGCCGGTATGTAATCTTGCCGGTGGCTATGAACAAACTATCTTTGTTGCCGAAAATTATATTTCTAAATTGAGCAGCGATGAGCAAGCTGCTTTCTGGGGATTAAATGCGATTGAATTTTACAAACTTGGAAACTGAAGCTAAAAGCAACATTGTTATACAGCAGCATGCGTTGAACACAGCAGCGGCCATTGATTGGGTTATACTGCCTGAGTCTGGCGGCATTGATGTATTTATTGGTACGGTGCGCAATGCTACCAAAGGTAAAAAGGTATTACGGCTTGAATTTGAAGCATACGAGCCTATGGCTATTTCAGAGTTGCAGAAAATTGCAGATAATGTTTTTAAAAAATGGCCGGTTCAAAAGGTCTTAGTTCACCACCGTACGGGAATTTTGAATGTTGGTGAGATTCCGGTTGTGATTGCGGTATCTGCAGCCCATCGTGCGGCTGCCTTTGAAGCCTGCCGGTATATCATCGATACCTTAAAAGAAACAGTTCCTATCTGGAAGAAGGAATTTTTTGAAGACGGGGAAGTTTGGGTCGCCGCACATCCTTAACAGATCCGGTTATTTATTCCCAACCTGCAAGACCGTTTTCAAGCGAAAAAACATTTGCATCCGGATGTCTTTTTTTAATCAGCTTTACTGCATCTCCACTTCTCTTTCCCGTTGCGCAGTAAAAAACAGTTTTTATACTTTTCGCTGCAATCTCATCTATCTGATTATATAAGTCTTCGAGCGGTATGTGTTCTCCTCCTATATTAAAGTCTTCCCGTTCCTCTTCAGAACGGACATCAATCAATAACAAAGATCCATCGTCGATTTTCTGTTGTAATTCACTGGCAGAAATTGTTGATATGGCGAGTGTCTCAACAAGTCTTGTAATTTTGGTTTCGGTTTTATCGCCTATTCTAATAATACGGCCCTGTAAGGTTTGTGAATCAAATAAAAGCATTTTACCGGCAACCAGGCCCCCTGTTTTGGTAATGTATTTAATTGCCTCATTTGCCTGCATGGAACCTATAATACCCGCCAACGTGGGAATCACTCCTCCTACCGCACAGTTGGGGATCTGATCGGCATTAACTTTGGGAAAAACATCGCGGTAATTCGGGCTTCGGTCGCCGTTTTCATTTAGAAGGTTCCAGACAGCAATTTGACCTTCATATTGATAAATCGCTCCGTAAATTACGGGTTTACCACTTAATACTGCCGCATCGTTAATAAGGTAACGTGTCTCAAAGTTATCCGTTCCATCAATAATAAGATCATAACCCTCAATCAATTGCATGATATTTTGAGAAGTGACCTTTAAATCATGCGGGATCAATTGAACGTCTGGGTTTTGCTTTTGCAGGCGCTCACAGGCCACAAGAACTTTTTTCTTACCCTCGTCAGCAGGGTTATAAAGTATCTGACGGTGTAAATTACTTACAGAAACGGTGTCGTAATCTACAATTCCAATTGTGCCTACACCAGCGGCTGTTAGATATTGCGCAGCAGGGCTGCCTAAACCTCCGGCGCCAATGATAACAACCCTTGCATTTAACATTAGCTGCTGCCGTTCTTCGTTAAAACCGGGCAAGGCCATTTGACAATTGTATCTTGAAAAATCGTTTTTCATTCGGCCGCTGATTTTTGATGCAGAATACGCTTAATCTTATCAAGTTCGTCCGGAGTATTCACATTTGTTAAACCCGCTATGTCTGGTGCGGTAAGCAAATGAACATCGCTGTTTATCAATACCTTTCGAGGGCAGGAATAACCCTGTGCTAAAAATGAAAGTAACACGGTATAACTTCTAGGTTCCCAGATAGTTATCAATGGTTCCGGGAAGCTATTGTCAGGGCTTTGATAAGCAGTTGCAACAGAGGCCGGGTTGCGGTTCTCTATAAGATATTTCAATGTTTGCTGATCTGAAAGCGGCATATCGCACGCTATAATCAGCCAGGCATTGTCTGGTTTCTCCCTAAAAGCCGACAATATTGCTCCAAACGGCCCGAGGCCGGTAAAGGTATCTGGTAAGGTCAAATACTGTTTGTCAATTTCGTTTTGCTGGTCTGCACGGCAGGATATATATACATCATTACAAAAAGGTTGTAACAAATCTGCCATATGATACCGCTGTTCTTTACCGTACCAGTTTACTTTGCCTTTGTCAAAACCCATACGCTCACTTCTGCCGCCGGCAAGTACCAGACCATTTAATACAGGTTTGGCTCTTTGTAACTTTTCCTCAAAAAAAGAAACAATCTTTTCTGTATCACTAATACGATAAACAGGGATTTGTTGCCAACCCGGTACAGCGTCCTTAATATAATCAAATATTTCACTGGTATCATCGTTTAGTAAGAACAAAGCAACGTTGCTTAGCTGATCTACTCTTTTCTGTAGCGATGCCTTTTTATTTTCACTTAAGATAACAACCTGGGCTTTAGCTTGCTGATGATTGCCATTTACCAACACGAAATCGGCTTGGGAAAATATATCGCGAAGCCTAAAGTGATCAAACCGGCTATTATAGTTTACTTGATCGTAATTAAGCTGATTGGTGTATTCAATAACTGCACCACTGTTTAACCTTCCAGGCAACGGTACTATATCATCATTATGGGCGGTATCGGCATAAGCTCCCTTATACTTTGCAGATAAAGCTTTTATAATTTGCTCTGAAAAAAGTTTTATTAAAGCACATGGCGCTCCCAATAAAGCCCATTCGTTCCTGTTATAGTTACCAAAGGACGGCTTTGTAAGGTCTGCATGCTTTTTATGAAGGGTAACCGGTTGTTTAACTTCTTCTGAAATCATTTTTACCTCCTGTTTTTGATAACAGCTTAGTTTCCTTTATCACGATGTTATGGCTCATAGCCTTACACATATCATATACAGTTAGTGCCGCAAGCGATGCACCAACTAAAGCTTCCATCTCTACCCCTGTTTTTGCAGTGATACTGGCTGTGCAATTGATGGCAACTTCGTTTTTATTGTTTACTTCGATAGTGATATTGCAATTTTCTAACCCAAGCGGATGGCAAAGCGGAATAAGATCGCCTGTTTTTTTTGCTGCCATAATTCCCGCAATGATTGCCGTTTGAAAAACCGGACCTTTCTTTGTGTTCAAATCGCCGCCTGTTAGTTGTGCCATCACTTCATCAGGCAGCACAACAATGCTTTGCGCCACAGCAACACGATGGTTAACCTGCTTTTCGCTTACATCCACCATGTTAGGGTTCCCTTGTTTATCTATATGGCTCAACATCTAACTTATATTATTTAATAATTACCAGAAGCAAATTTCCATACTTTAAATATTTCTCCGCTTTCAAATTCGTTTCTTTCAAGCGGCAATTCTATAAAAGCATCGGTATCTGCTAAGTTTGCAAAATCTCCCGAGCCATTTCCTTCAACCGGGGTCGCCATTAACTGGCAATGTTCATTAAAGTTCAATTTTACTTGCAGAAAATATTTCAAAGGCGGTAAAAAGCTTATATTTCTACTTAAAATTGCTTTTAGTTCCGGTCGTATCTTCTGCCCGAGCGAGGCCCTAAGCCAGGGCAAAAAATAACGATGCAGGCACATAAATGTGGCTATCGGATTACCGGGAAAAGCAAAAACAAGGCAACCATTACTATGCCTGCCAAACCAAAACGGCTTACCGGGCCGCTGCTGAACCTTATAAAAAAGCTGGTTAACGCCCAACTCCTGCAGCGCCTGTGGTATATAATCAAATTTGCCCATTGATATACCTCCGCTTAACAGGATAACATCATAATTTTGAAGATAGTTCTGCAGCTGTTTTTTAATGATGTCGGCATCATCAGGCAGATGCATCATGGCGGCTTCCAGGCCTTGCTGCTGTAATACAGCCTTTACAGTATAGTTATTAGAGCGTCTTATCTGGTAAGGCGTTGGCAACTGATTAACTTCGATCAACTCATCTCCGGATGACAAGACCATAACACGCGGCATTTTTTTAACACGTAATTCTAATTCACCTACCGAAGCAACAAGACTTATAATAGCGGGGGTAATTACCTGGCCAATGCTGGCAACGATATCGCCTTGTTTTTTATCATTGCCCTTATAATGTACATATTGCCCTTGCTTTATTCCGTTGGTTATTAACGTTGCCAATCCCGCCCGCAGTTCGAGGTCTTCGTAGCGTATCACTGTGTTGGTAAATCCCGGCAGCATTGCCCCTGTCATAATCTCTATACATTCGTTTAGATCTTCGACTTCGATGGGTGGGTCGCCTGCTGCCTGCGTGCCTTTTATCCTAAAGGTGCTTATGCCGTTTTCAATTGCAGAATAATTTATCGCGATACCATCCATAGTTACCCGGTTAAATGGAGGTAAATCGCGGTCGGCCTTTATGTTCTCTGCTAAAACCCTTCCCAGAGATAGCTCAAACGGAATTATCTCTGCTCCGAAATCGGTTACCTGTGCTGATATTATTTTTTCGGCTTCTTCAACGGTGATCATAGCAATGCCATTTATCAATTATTTTATCCGCCGATGGTTGCCATCGACTCATGTACTTTCGTATTTTTATTTCTGGATGCTTCCGCTTCCCAGCCATCTTTTGCCCGCTGGCCTATAGATCGTTCTAACAGTTTACTCAAATCAAGATCATCCATTCCGCTGCGTATCAAATCACGTATATTTAAGATCCCGTTATCGTACAGGCATGTTTTTAACTCGCCGGTAGGCGTTATCCTGATTCGGTTACAGGTACCGCAAAAAGTGCGAGAATAAGCTGCTATTATTCCTATATCTCCCTTATGACCCGGTATTTTATAATTATAAGATGTTGAATATAAAGGGTCTGTTATTTTCTCAATAGACGGGTAATGATCACTGATTTCATCTAAGATCCGCTTATAATCCCAGGTTAAACCTTTATAAGCGTGTCCGTCCCCGTTAAAAGGCATTTCTTCTATAAACCGAACGCTTACAGGCAGCTCTTTAGTAATCTGGGTTAGGGCATGAATGTCTTCTATATTTTTGCCATCCATAACTACCGCATTTATTTTAACCTGCATACTATGCTTTAACGCTTCGTTAAGCGTTTGCATAACGTTGGCAAACTCATCGCGTTTAGTAATTGAAAAAAACCTATTGGCATCAAGCGTATCCAAACTAAGATTGATTGAACTTATGCCTATGCGCTTTAATTCAGGAATAAAAGGTGCAGTAAGAACGCCATTGGTAGTAATTGTTAGCTCCCTTAAATTAGGGATTTTAGATAGTGCATTTAAAAAGGGCATCAGGTCTTTACGAACAAAAGGTTCGCCGCCGGTAATGCGGATTTTTTCGATACCCATTTTTACAGCAAGTGTGCAAATTTGCAGCATCTCATCGTAAGTCATCAATTCAGAGCGTGAAAGCCAGTTAAGCCCTTCTTCGGGCATACAGTAAAAACAGCGCAGGTTGCACCTGTCTGTAACTGCAAGCCTTAAATAGTTTACTGGTCTTCCGTGATTATCAATTAACAAATACATGCCCTCCATACTAATGCCGCCATTATTGTAAAAGTACTTAATACAATTTTTGCTTATGTTGTTTTATTGTATTTTTCTTCAAAGCACCCTAATTTATCCATTAAAATAATTATGAGCATCGATCATAAAGTTTGCGCGAAGACAAATTTGAGATCAAGATTTTTTTCTATAAAACAACAAAGCAACATGAATAAACTTAAGTGTGCTCATATTGCTTTATTTAAAACAATAATTACTTATTTACCGAAAATTTGTAAATGGTGCTTGTTTTATAAGTTTCTTCCGGTTTAAGTTCCGTAGATGGGAATTGCGGCTGGTTAGGCGAATCTGGAAAATGCTGCGTTTCTAATGCAATAGCAGTACGCTTTTCATCCTTTTTACCGCCCAAAATGGTATGGCTGCCATCCATAAAGTTGCCGCTATAAAATTGAATACCAGGCTGATCTGTATAGACTTCCATTTTAATCCCGCTTTGGTCGCCCGTAACAATGGCTATCGGCGTAGCCAGATCATGTTTGTCTAATACAAAGTTATGATCGTACCCTTTACCATTCTTTAGCTGCTCGTCTGCCGTTTCTATCCTGCTTCCAATAGTCTGTGTTTTGGTAAAATCAAACGGTGTACCTGCAACGGGTGTAATCTTTCCAAAAGGGATAGATGTGGGGTCTATCGGCAGGTAATTGGCTGCGTCCAGCATTAGGGTATGGTTTAGCACGGTTCCGCTACCTGCGCCATTTAAATTAAAATATGAATGATTTGTTAAATTAATTACCGTGTTTTTATCTGTAGTTGCTTCGTAACTTATCTTAAGCGCATTGTCGTTTTCTAATTGATATGTAACCTTAACATTCAGATTCCCCGGGAAACCTTCCTCCATATCTTTAGATAAATAAGTAAGCGTTAAAGTGCTATCGCCACTCTGGGTAGCATCCCATACTACATCATTAAACCCTTTTTTACCACCGTGCAACGTATTGGGCTTATTATTTATAAACAGATTGTATTCCTTACCATCCAGTTTAAAATGGCCCTTCGCAATACGGTTGCCGTAACGGCCAATGGTTGCACCGTAGTAGGCCGACATGGCCTTTTTATAATTGTCAATATCATCAAAACCGATAACTACGTTAGTAAGCTTTCCGGTTTTATCAGGCACCAACAAACTAACCAGGTGGGCGCCGTAGTTAGTAAAGGCAGCCTCTGCCCCATTTTTATTTTTTAATATATACAAATGAGTTTGTTTGCCATCTATTGTTTTTTCAAACCCTTTTGAAGGCGGTAGAGCTGCTTGTGTAGAATCTGCCATGGTTGATGTTGCTGCCGCTTTTTGTTTAGATTGTGTACAGGCGGCTAAAGATAGTACACATACCGGTAAAAGTATAAATGAGATACGCTTGAATGGAAGTTTCATGTCTTATTTAGGTTAATGGATTTAATTGAAATGCATATTTAGCATTTTAGTTTTAAAATTAAATACAATATCCTATATCAGCATTCGATTATATTAACAATTATTTGATAACGGCGTTTTCGCAAATATAGGTAGGCAGTATACCCGTAGCTGTAATTCTTGCCGCGGCATCGCCTTTAAGGGTGTTGCCGGTTAATACCAATACCGTATCTAAACCAAATTTGTTAGCCCCTAAAATATCCGTTTGTAAAGTATCGCCTACCATTAAGATTTCCTGCTTGGTTATTGAGCGGTATGAACGTATCAGATCATACGCAAACATAAACATCTGGGAATCGGGCTTGCCAAAGCGTATGAATTTTTTGTCAATGATGTTTTCAATCATAGAAGCAATACCACCAATGGCTATTGCTACATCGCTTTCGGTAAGCGGATAAGCCTGATCTGTATTCGCCACAATTACAGGGATGGGCCGCTTGCGCAGGATATTTACGGTTTTGTTAAGATCATCGCACCAGTTAAAACCTTCATCGTCTAAAAAAATAAAGGCATTTACCTGGTCAATATTCGATTCGTTTATCTGGCTTACCGGTAAAGTGTGCAGCCCTTCGCTTTCTATATAGTGTGATGATTCGGGAGTGCCCAAATAAGCTACTATACCATCATGAACTTTCAGATCCAGGTATTCCTTAGTGAGCATTCCTGAAGAAATGATCCTTTCTGGCACAATGGCATTTAATCCTTTTATATGATAACTTTCAGCAAGCTGAACTGGGCTGCGCGATGCATCATTGGTAACAATGTAATATTCCTTCCCCTGTGATTCAAGATAAGCAAAGGTTTTCTCAATGCCGGGTACAAGCCCCTGGTAGGTTTTAATTACGCCGAATGCATCAAAAAAAACAATCTCGTATTTATCTACTATCGATTTAAAATTATCTGTAAGCTGCATTTAAGGGACAAGAATGTTGAGTAAATATATTAATGATTGACTTTTTGATCCCTTACCTACATGAATGTTATGTAAGATTTAAAGCCTTTATAATTTTTTCGGCATCAAAATCACGATCTACCGATGGCAGGTAAATCTCAAAAGCCTCTGCCTGCAATTTTTTTGCGTATTGTTCGCTAAAAAAATGCTTACCATCCTTAATTACGTAATTTAATATAAAAAACCGGTAAGCTTCTTTTAAAAATCTGATTTCATCGGCGGTTATTGGGTTCACCTTATGGTATTCTTCCAGAAAAGTAATAAACCTGTCTTCCATCATAGTATTGATCACGTAACTGAATACGGTACGGTCACCCCTGTCGCTAACTACCCGGCTAAAGAAATAAAAATCCAATATCCGGTAACTCATTCTAAACCAATCGTAATCCCAGCGTGAGTAAAGCTCAAGGTTAGGTGTAACTGAAAAGTTCCCGATATTCCAATCAATGAAGACGGGGATGATCTCAAAAGAGTTCATATTATACTTCGATCTGTTTTTAAGAAACAGATCGCAATGGTATTTAAGAAAATCTACCTGCATGGCCGAACCGAACTGCCTTTCGTCGGTATCCAACATTTGCTGCAAGGCGAAAATATCAGTGCGTAAAGTCTTGGATGACTTGGGCAGCACATTTTTAACCCTTGAACATGCCTTATGAAATTTTCCTACCTGCTGCCCCAATTTACGGATATGCGAATCGTCCAAACGGCGGGGCATACGCTCTAAAATACGTGTGGGATTATAAAAAACCACCCATGCATCCGTTTTTCCTTGTTTATGTCTGTAAATGTAAACCCTGTTATTTTTCAATAAAGATTTTGCCAGTAGATTCTCAAACGGGTACAGCAAATTATTTGATAAACTGTGGATAATACGGTGATCCTCTTTGAAATATTCATATTGGCCAAAATGTGATAACTTGGCAATTATAATATCATCATCATGAAACGTTATGCGGAACACATGGTTAGTAGATACCATGGCGCTTATGTCATCTATTTTTTTGATAGATTTTGATGCGTCATAACCCTCCCATGCATTTTTTAAAATAAGCTCATAATCCAGCTTATCTGCATTATTGCTTTTCGCCTTTTTTGTTTCAGTTAAAGGCTCAGTAAGTTCTTCTATCTCTTTATTCACTTATCGTTCTATTTTCTTTCTCAATCTTTCGCTTATAACTCGTGTTGTTATATCACCTCAAAATATCTTTTCAGTTCCCAATCGGTAACGGCTTTTCCAAATTGTCTGCATTCCCAAAATCTTGTCTGGGTGAAATGATCTACAAACGTTTCTCCAAATAATTCTTTCGCTATAGGAGATTCTTTCATTAAGCGTGTAGCATCATATAAATTTGACGACAGCACACCGTTACTTTTATCATTGTAACCATTACCTGTTACCGGCTCGATGTTCAAAGGCAGTTTATTTTTTATACCATACAAGCCGGAGGCAAGCGCCGCCGCCATAGCAAGATATGGATTAGTATCTGAGCCAGGTATCCTTGTTTCTAACCGCGTGTAACTCGGCGATGTGTTAATTACCCGCAAAGCAGTTGTTCTATTATCAATCCCCCAGGTTACAGTTGTCGGTGCCCAGGCGCCTTCCACCAGCCGTTTGTAGCTGTTAATGGTAGGTGCGTACATTGGCAATATATAAGGAAGACAATGCATTTGACCTGCAAGGTAATGCTTATGCAAATCGCTCATATAATACTTATCATCAGCATTATAAAAAAGATTTTCCGTTATATTTTTATCCCATAAGCTTTGATGAATATGGCCACTGCAACCGGGCAAATTTTCATTCCATTTTGCCATAAAAGTGGCGCTAATGCCATACTTATATGCAATTTCCTTAACGGCTGTTTTAAAAATAGCGGCTTTGTCGGCAGCAGCAATTACCTCATCATGTAAAATAGCGGCTTCATAAACCCCGGGTCCGGTTTCGGTGTGCAATCCCTCTAAGGGTACGTTAAACTGTAGTAGCAGATCAAACAAGTCGTTATAAAAACTACTGTTTTGGGACGTGCGCAAAATAGAATACCCAAACATCCCGGGTGTAAGGTTCTGCAGGTGTGAAAAATTCTTATCCTGCAAACTTTGCGGTGTTTCCAAAAAATTAAACCACTCAAATTCCTGAGCAAATTTTGCATGGTAACCCAAATCGGTACATTGTTTTGAGATCCTTTTTAGTAAACTTCTGCTGCAAGCAGATAAATCATTACCATCTTCGCGACTAAAATCACCTAAGAAGAAAGGCATATTCTCGTCCCAGGGAATGTTGCGAAAGGTATCGAGATCTATCCGGCAAAGCTGATCGGGGTAACCGGTATGCCAGCCGGTAAGTTTTACGTTATCATAACAGGCATCGTTACAATCCCAGCCAAAAACCACGTCGCAAAAACCATAACCATCTGCAAGGCCGTCTATAAACTTTTTTGCATGAATTACCTTTCCGCGCAAAACGCCGTCTATATCGGCAAAGGCGAACTTAATTTTTTTAATATCATTGTCTTTAAGGTAGGTTATAATTTGGTCTTCATTCATGGGAGCCTGAATTTGAGCGCAAGTTAAGTAAGATAATGTAATGCTTAAAAGAATAAATTGTTATAAGCGTATAACATTCTGTATTACATTATTTTTAATTGCAGCTCTTTTAGGTCTCTATACGTTTTATAATTATTCTTAGTTTGCGTTTACAACTAATAATGGAACAAACAACAGTTTATTTATTTGTGTACGGCACGTTGCTTAAACAAAAAAACGAGTATGCGAATTACTTACGGGCGCACTGTGTTTTATATGGTAACGGATATTTTAACGGACTGCTTTACAATGTGGGTGAATATCCGGGTGCTATAGAAGCATTAAACAGCGATGATATGGTACATGGAAAGATCTATCAAATGTTGAACGTAAACGCTGTTTTAAAAGTACTGGACAGTTATGAAGGCTTTGGAGAACAGGAACAGCAACCAAACGAATTTATAAGAAAGCTTATCAACGTTAATACACCGGGGACAAACTTGACGTGCTGGGTTTATCTTTATAATTTACCTGTAAATGAATTGAATCGAATTAAATCAGGGAATTATCTTGCTGTATACCCGGACAAATAACAGAACCGGATTTGTGCCCGATATGTTTCTTAAAAAAAGAAACCCCCGGTTTTTTACAACCAGGGGAATCAATCATATTTAGTTTAGTTAGGAAATTATAACTTAGCCGACTTAACAGTCTTGATAATAACAGCTGCTACTTTGTATGGATCTGCAGCAGAGTTTGGACGGCGGTCTTCCAGATAACCATTCCAGCCTCTTTGTACAGTTGCCAGCGGGATACGGATAGAAGCACCACGGTCAGATACTCCGTAGCTATAATCATGGATAGAAGCAGTTTCATGTTTACCGGTTAAACGCAGGTGGTTATCTGCACCGTATACTTCAATACACTCAGCAACAGCCGGGCGGAAAGCTTCGCAAATTTTGTCGTAAGTTTCTTTGTTGCCGGCAGTACGTAAGGTAGTGTTTGAGAAGTTAGCGTGCATACCAGAACCGTTCCAGTCTAAAGTACCTAACGGTTTGCAATGCCAGTTAATTGATACGCCGTAAGACTCGCCTACTCTTTCAAGTAAATAACGGGCAACCCAAATCTGGTCACCGGCTTCTTTTGCGCCTTTAGCAAATATCTGGAATTCCCATTGACCAGCGGCAACTTCTGCGTTGATACCTTCAACGTTTAAACCAGCTTCAAGGCAAAGGTCAAGATGCTCTTCAACAATATCACGGCCAAAGGCGTTGTTAGCACCTACAGAACAATAGTATGGGCCTTGCGGAGCCGGGTAGCCACCTTCAGGGAAACCAAGCGGTTTGTTAGTTTCAATATCCCATAGAAAATATTCCTGCTCAAAACCGAACCAGAAATCATTATCATCATCCTGAATTGTGGCACGGCCATTTGATGGATGCGCAGTTCCGTCAGCATTTAATACTTCGCACATTACCAGGTAAGCGTTTAATCTTCCCGGATCTTTACAAATGAAAACCGGTTTCAGAACGCAATCAGATGATCCGCCTGGTGCCTGTTCGGTTGATGAACCGTCAAAGCTCCAAAGCGGGCAATCTTCTAAATTACCGCTGAAATCTTTTTCAATTTTTGTTTTGCTGCGCAGGCTTTGAGTTGGTTTATATCCATCAAGCCAGATGTACTCGAGTTTAGTTGCCATTGTTTAGAATTTAATAAAATAGGGTGAAATCGTATTTTCCTTATCCTTATATACAATTATCGAGGCGAATTTAAATTAATTTTATAAAATTCATTAAAAATTGATAAAATTTTAATGAATGTTTCTAAAAGATTACCATATATGATTAAAACATTGAAAATCCTTTTCGTCAAAAGCCTTTACTTGCAAAACAAGAGAAAATTTAAGTTTAGCGATTAATCTTTGTAAATTAAAACTTCAAAGCGCTGTTTTTAGTCTTTAGCTGGGTTTATTTATTTGACGCTACACCCCAAAAACAACTATTACGAATCTTTTTTAAGTCTACCGCATTAATTTCTGCATTGGGTTTGGCTCCACCCTGAGCGTTTTTAATGTAAAATTTTGACGTTTTGTTGTCGTAAAGATAAGTTGTAAGAGTGTCTGCGCTTTTATTTGCAGACTTTTTAATCAAATCGATGCGCACACCGTTTATAATGCTGCTGTCGCTACTTAATTTTGCAGGCGTTTTTGAAGTGATCCAGTTTATATTATATACAACGGTATTTAAAGGAACACCGGATATCAATTTTTTATAGCTTTCGGCATTCTGCACCGCAGTAATCAGGCATTTTACACAAGGTTCTGAAAGTGTTGCTTCACTGGTGTAATTTTTTTCGGTGTTATTTAAAACACTATCCTTTTTTCCATTAATGGTAACACTGGTTTTATTAAGATCACCCGATGTTGCCTTGGGATGCGATTGCCGGCATGCCGGTAATAGTGCAGTTAAAAAAACTACATAAAAAATATTCGTGAAATTCATGCAGAAGCGGTTATATGTTAATATACAATCCCTTAAAGCAATTGTTTAACAAGTGCAACCAAATGTGTTTAGCTACAACATCGCGGTTATTGCATATTTTTTATATTGAGAAAAATATAATCTCTATCTTCGGCCAATTTGTACTACCAATAAAAATATAATCATGAAAATAACTGTAGTTGGCGCCGGAGCTGTAGGCGCTACCTGTGCTGATAACATAGCCAGGAAAGAATTAGCTGAAGAATTAATATTGTTAGACATCCGCGAAGGCTTTGCAGAAGGTAAGGCTATCGATATGATGCAAACTTCGGCATTGTTAGGTTTTGACACCAAGGTTAAAGGTGTTACCAATGATTATGCCGCCACCGCAGGATCAGAAGTAGTTGTAATCACTTCCGGCTTACCGCGCAAACCGGGAATGACCCGCGAAGAGCTGATTGGTACTAACGCTAACATTGTAAAAAGCGTAACCGAAAATATATTAAAACACTCTCCTGATACAATTATCATTGTGGTATCTAACCCAATGGATACCATGAACTACTTAACCCTTAAAACTTCGGGCTTGCCTAAAAATAAAATTTTAGGCATGGGTGGTGCTTTAGATTCATCAAGGTTTAAATATTACCTAAGCCAGGAATTAGGTTGCTCACCTGCCGATTTAAATGCGGTTGTAATTGGCGGCCACGGTGATACCACCATGATTCCATTAATTAATCACGCTACCTGGAACAGCATCCCGGTAACTCAATTGTTAAGCAAAGAGCAGCAGGATAAAGTTGTTGCAGCTACTATGGTTGGCGGCGCTACGTTAACCAAACTGATAGGTACTTCTGCATGGTATGCACCAGGCGCAGGTACCGCTGCAATGGTTGAAAGCATTGTTCGCGACGAGAAAAAATTAATTTCTTGCGGTGTTGCACTTGATGGCGAGTACGGACAGAGCGATATTTCACTCGTGGTGCCGGTTATACTTGGTAAAAACGGCTGGGACAAAATCCTCGACTTTAAATTAAGCGATGCTGAACAGGCTGAATTTAACAAGAGCGCGGATGCGGTAAGAGCAATGAACCAGGTTTTGGCTGATACTAACGTATTATAGTCAGTTATACCATTTAAACAAAAACGGGTTTCCAAAATGGAAACCCGTTTTTGTTTCTACGCCAATATCATATAAAACAAAACCCCGCTTGTTGTAAACAACAAAACGGGGCATTATTCAGGTTTTGACAAGGGTTTTGTTAAAACCTCGAAGTTTCTGCATGATGTGGTGCAAGTTCATGTACCTGCAACCACTCATTTATATAAGCTGCAACTTCCTGCCAGCCCGGTTGGCCGCAGATAAAGTGGCCCCGATTAGGGAAAGATTTAAAATCAGTGATACTCACCTCGTCGGTGTATGCTTCCGCGTTCTTTTCATTTAAAGATGCCGGAATGATCTGGTCTTCCTCACCTCCGATGAATAACAAAGGCGCATGCGGCATATCTAAATCGATTTGGCCATGTTCGCCCATACAATCACGCAATACGTTGCGGCTATCATGCGTTGCAGTTTCATTATAGGCAGCCTCGGTTTCCTCCATACTCATAGTATTGCAGAAGGAACCGTGAAAGCTTTCCAGATCCATTAAAAACGGATCATTCCCTTTAAACGGATTTGCAATCAATGCGCTGTTTTTCATAAAACCCCAGTCGAATGATAACATTGCATTAGGCGCAACCGAGTCTATTGGTACACCGGCCTCAGCAAGGCCTTTAGCTACCAGCAATTGCACTATAATGCCGCCTACTGAGTGGCCTATTAAAATTGGCGGTTCGCTTTGAGCACGAACTATGCTTTCCATTTCATCTACAATGGTTTGTAAATGCAGGTCGCCCAGACCAGCAGGCGGATTGTTTCTTAAATCAGCCGGGGATCCTTCATGTAATGGCCATGCAGGTGCTATGCATTTGTAACCTTTTTCTTCAAAATAATTGATCCATTTCTCCCAACTTTTAGGATTTTGGAACATACCGTGGATAAAAACTATGGTGTTGTTCATGGTAGTTTGGTTTAAAAGTAATATTGGTTTATAATTAACATTCACACGAAATATACCAAAAGCTATAATTTTTAATTAAATATTAAATTTATTTACAACCACAAGTTTAAATTATTGATTGACAGATGTTTGAATTTATAGATGCAATTTGTTGCTAAAACAAATTATGCGGAAATACATTATACCAATTTGCAAACGAGGTGCTTATGAAAAAAGACATTAGCATGCATGCTATTAGGCAATTAGTCAATATTTAATACAATTAATATCCGGTTATTTATTTATGCCACATACATTAAGGCTTATTCTTGGCGACCAGCTTTCACATCGAATCTCCAGTTTAAAAGATTGTGATAAAGAACATGACATCATCCTGATGTGTGAAGTTTGGGAAGAAGCAACTTATGTGAGGCACCATAAAAAGAAAATTGCATTCTTGTTTTCGGCTATGAGGCATTTTGCCGAAGAATTAAAGTCAGATGGCTATCATGTTTATTATACCAAATTGGATAACACGCAAAATGCAGGCTCATTTAAAGGCGAGGTTGAAAACGCTATAAAGAAATTTAGTGCTGATAGGTTGATTGTTACCTTCCCCGGGGAATACCGGGTGTTACAAGACATGCTCACCTGGCAAAAGCATTTCGGTGTGGATGTTGAAATACGGGATGATGAACGGTTTCTATGCACTCCCAACGAATTTAAAAATTGGGCAGGAGAAAAGAAGCAATTGCGCATGGAATTTTTTTATCGCGAAATGCGTAAAAAGTACAGTGTGCTTGTAAACAACAGTGAACCTGCCGGAGGCGAATGGAATTATGATATAGAAAACCGGAAAGTACCAGATGAAAACGATCTGTTTTTACCTAAACTGGAATCTTTTAAGCCTGATGATATAACTAAAGAAGTACTGAAGCTTGTACACGATCGTTTCGGCGATCATTTTGGCGACCTGGAACCATTTTATTTTGCAGTAACGCGCAAAGACGCGTTAAAAGTGTTGCGTCACTTTATCAACGAAGCTTTGCCTTTATTTGGTGACTACCAGGATGCTATGCTGCAGGGGCAGCCGTGGCTGTATCACTCACATTTAAGCTTTTATATTAATTGCGGACTGCTGCATCCTATAGAAGTTGTAAAAGCCGCCGAAGATGCCTATAATGCAAGAAAAGCACCGCTAAACTCGGTAGAAGGATTTATAAGGCAGATTATTGGCTGGCGCGAGTACATACGCGGCGTATACTGGCTCAAAATGCCGGAGTTTTCGACACAAAATTTTCTTGAAGCCAAAAGAAAACTTCCCTGGTTTTATTGGGATGCCAATACAGATATGAATTGCCTTAAACAATGCATAAGCGAAACCAAACAGAATGCCTATGCGCATCATATCCAAAGGTTAATGGTATTAGGTAATTTTGCCTTGCTTGCAGGAATAGATCCAAAGTATGTAAATGAATGGTACCTGATAGTTTATGCCGATGCATATGAATGGGTGGAGTTGCCCAACGTAAGCGGCATGATTCTTTTTGCTGATGGTGGCTTTTTAGGTAGCAAACCTTACGCGGCCAGCGGCGCTTACATAAACAAGATGTCTAACTATTGCAAACATTGCCGGTACGACGTAAAGAAAAAGAACGGAGAAAATGCCTGCCCGTTCAACTACCTGTACTGGAATTTTTTAATAACAAACAGCAGCAAACTGGAGAAAAACCAAAGGCTTGCGTTTCCTTATAAAACTCTCAGATCAATGAAGGCAGATAAAATGGATGAAATCTTAGCTGATTCTGCAAAATTCTTAAATGCCCTTACTTAGTAGTCAACTACAAATCAATTTACTGCGAAAGCGCTTTTCAGCAAGCAATGAATTCTTTACACAATTATCAAAAAGCCGGAAACTTTTTATGCCCAAAATAATTTATGTTTGAACACTTAACCAATTTGGACATATATTCTACTAATGAAAACTGAAAAAAATTACACAGTTCCGCTTATTACCTTAACTTCTTTATTTTTTATGTGGGGCTTTATTACCTGCATGAACGACATTCTGATACCTCACCTTAAATCGTTATTCAAGCTTAGCTACCTGGAATCTATGCTGGTACAGTTCTGTTTTTTTGGAGCATACTTTATTGGTTCGGTGATCTATTTTCTGTTCTCGTACTTTAAAGGCGATCCTATAAATAAGATAGGTTATAAAAACGGAATTTTATTGGGCCTGCTTATTTCTGCAATAGGTTGCAGCCTGTTCTACCCTGCTGCAAGCTTCTCTAAATACGGGATCTTCCTTATAGCGCTTTTTACCCTCGGTTTAGGATTCACTTTATTACAAATAGCAGCTAATGCCTACGTATCGTTACTGGGGTCGGAAGAAAGCGCATCCAGCCGCTTAAATCTTACACAGGCTTTTAACTCGTTCGGTACCACCATTGCTCCTGTTTTGGGGGGCTTTTTAATACTTGAGTTTTTTTCAGACCATGGGCAGATATCTGCAAACTCAACAAAAATTCCTTACCTTATATTTGCCGGCATATTTCTATTACTTGGTGTACTCATTTACAAAGTTGAACTGCCAACCTTCACTGCCGAAGAAACTGAATTGGGTGGCTTTGGCGCATTAAAATTTCCGCAATTAAAGCGTGGTATTTTTGGCATTTTCTTTTATGTAGGAGGCGAAGTTGCTATTGGTAGCTTTATTATCAGCTTTTTGGGTCAGCATGCTATTGCAGGGTTGCCAGAAGTTGTGGCAAAAAATTACTTGTCGCTTTATTGGGGAGGTGCCATGATAGGCCGGTTTGTGGGTTCCATTTCCCTAAGCCAGGGCTTAACTCCTGTTAAAAAAGCTATTTACATGGTGGTTGCTTCGGCATTGGTTTTTGTACTGATCCTTAGTATCGTTAATCTTACTTTTTCGCAGATAAGCATCTTCATTGTATTTATCATTCTCAATCTGCTGGGCTTTGCTTTAGGCAAATCGGCTGCAGCACGCACACTTTGCATTTTTGCTGGTGTTAACCTAATACTTCTGTTAACAGCAATTTTCAGCACCGGGCATGTGTCCATGTGGGCGTTACTTGCTATAGGTCTGTTTAATTCTATTATGTATTCCAATATATTTACCTTATCAATTTCGGGTTTGGGTAAATACACCAGCCAGGGCTCTTCGTTGCTGGTAATGGCCATATTAGGCGGCGCTGTAATACCTGTTATACAGGGTGCACTGGCAGATAGCTTTGGCATTCAAAAGGCCTTATTTATGCCGGTGTTCTGCTATCTTTATATAGCCTACTTTGGCTTTTATTGTTGGAAAAACGTAACACATACAGCCACAGGTGCTGTTAAAGGCGGTCATTGATAGCAAACAAATATTGAAATTTCACATACAGCTCCCTTTAAAACAGGAGTTGTATGTGTTAAGCTATCAGTGCTTACTCATTTAATTATCCATAACAACAAGACACTCGTCACCGCTCCTGTTAAAGTATTTAGAAAATTAACGGCATTGTTATTTAATAATTCTTTTCGTTCCAGTGTTGCGCCTAATATGGAATCAATTAAATTACCAAAAGCACCGGATACAACTATAACCCAGATCATACCATAGCGGTGAAAACCTATAGCAAAAGCAAGTGCTACAATTAAAGCGCCAACTATCCCAATCAGCGTTCCCTCTAAACTTATTATACCATCAGGTCCGGGTTGTATTCGTTTAAATGTCAGTATATCAAAAAATTTGCTGCCATAAACTGAACCGAGTTCGGACGACAAGGTATCTGCCGTGGCGGCAGCCAGGCTACCGGCCATCATCAACTGAAGATTTGCGGGCCACAATTTTAAGAAGATTATCAATGCACCCAATATTGCAGCTACTCCTCCATTTGCTATCACCTGCCCTGCTGTACGGCTGCCCTTATTTTCCTCAGCAATGCCTATTGCCTGTTTTTTTGCACGCTGCCAGCCGGTAGTTATCGTACCTAATACAAAAAATAATGCAAGCATTAAAATACCAGTATAGCCTGCGCCGTTGTATACCAGGACGGCAACCAAGGCGCCTGTTACCCCGCCAAATAATGTGAGTTTATGAAGGTAAACACAAAGCGCAGCACCGCAAAACAGCAAAGTGTAAACTATAATATTTGCGGGATTCATGTTATCGAAAATAAGAGTGTTTTGATAAAGAGTTCCAAATCTAAAGAGTTTTAATTTCAATACATTTTTCGGCTAAAGTATTTTAAATTCACAAAGTTTTATTCCTTAATACTACATCTATGCTTACACTTTACAAATTACCCGCACTTAAGAAATTATGCAATTCTGTTTTGCTGATGTTGCTTTGCGTAGCAGGAAACGTTTCTGCGCAAAAAACAAAGTATTTTTCACATAGCACACCCGAGGCTGAAGGTGTTTCTGCCTCCGGGATAGATAGTTTTATAAACGCATTTTCCGGCAGTGTTCACGAAATGCATAGCTTTATGCTGCTACGGCATGGAAAAGTAATTGCAGAAGGCTGGTGGAATCCTTATGAGCCAACGTTAAGGCATTCTATGTACAGCACCAGTAAAAGTTTTACCTCTACCGCTGTTGGTTTTGCAATAGCAGAAAAAAAACTTAAGGTGAGCGATAAGGTAATTTCCTTTTTCCCTGAATATTTACCGGCCACTGTATCTCCGTACCTGGCGCAGCTTACCGTTAAAGATCTTTTAACTATGAGCGTTGGGCAGCAACCCGACCCAACTACCGTAATACCTTTTGGAAACATGAATTGGGTGAAAGCTTTTTTGGCAACGCCAATAGTTAATCAACCTGGTTCTAAATTTTTATACAATTCGGTTTCAACCTTTATGTTATCGGCCATAGTACAGAAAGTAACAGGCCAAAAGGAATTCGATTATCTAAAACCGCGGCTTTTTGAACCTTTACAAATAAAAGGAATAGACTGGGAAGTAAATAACGATGGTATAAATACAGGTGGCTGGGGTTTGCGTTTAAAAACGGAAGACATGGCAAAGTTTGGTCAGCTTTACCTGCAAAAGGGCATGTGGAAAGGCAAACAGGTATTACCAAAAGATTGGGTTGATGAAGCTACTACTTTTAAAATTGACCAGGCGCCCGGCGTGGTACAAAGCAAAAAAGATTCGAGCGATTGGATGCAGGGATACTGTTACCAGTTTTGGCGTTGCAGGCATAACGCCTTTCGTGCCGATGGGGCCTTTGGGCAATACGTGATTGTTATGCCCGATCAGGATGCGGTGCTGACAATAACTTCTGAAACGCCAGACATGCAAGGCGAACTGAATTTAGTTTGGAAATATCTGTTACCGGCCATGCACCCGCAGGCAATTCCTGAAAATAAAGTAGCCGATGCCACGCTCGATAAGCATTTAAATTTGTTAGGCATTGCTCCTATTGAATATTTTGACAACTCGCTGAATGTCATCAGCAATAAAATTTACAAACTGGAACCTAATCCTTTAAAAATAAAGTCGCTTACCTTTAATGTTAGCGGCGAAGCCTGCCGTTTAGTAATTACTAAAGATTCTGCTTCTTACACCTTCAATTTTCAATCTGGAGCATGGTTTCCCGGCACAACAGAAATGCAGGGCCCAAGCCTTTTATACGGTGCTAAGGAAAACTTTAAATTGTTAAGTCCGTACAAAATAGAAAGCTGTTTTGCATGGTTGGATAAACAAACGCTCCAACTTAAGATAAGATATATAGAAAGCCCGCATACAGAAACGTTTACATGCCACCTAAACGACGATGAATTGAAAGCAACAATTGCCAACAGTTTTAACTATGGTAAAAACAACATCGAATTAACAGGCAAAGCAACAAGCGGACATTAATTTTTTGCTTATTCGATATTTAAACATGAAAATTAAATTATAAAGGTCTATTTAACAATTTAAAATACTAAAGTATTGAAAGCACAGTTTATAAACTGGATTTAATACCTCAATTTATATGGCAAAAAAATACTCTTACAAATCTGCAATCTTATTAGTTACGCTGGCAGCGTTTTTTATAGCATCATGTAAAAAAGATAACAACTCGAATAATACGCCAAAGGTGGTAGACGCCACACCTGCAAAAATTGGTGTTTACGAAGCCGACTCATCCATATACAAACTGGTATTTGTTGACGTTACTAAAGTTGGTAACCAAAGTATAGATTACGGTTTAATATTCGACACAGGGTCTGGCGGCATGGTACTGGATGGTACCGACATTGTACCTAAAACGATGATGAGCTCATCCGGCTTTAGCTTTACCGGCGATTCTGTTGTAGTGAACGGCATCACCATTACCAACCAGAAAGATACCATTGAGTATGGCGATGACAATAACTCTACGACAAAAGTTTACGGCAACCTCGCCTATGCACCGGTAACAATTGGAGATGCCGATGGCAACATACAAATAAAACGGCTGCCTTTCTTTTTGTATTATAAAGGAGTAAATGCGGATGGAACTGTCGCAGAACCGCACGATTTCGATTTGCTCGGGGTTTCGCCGGAGTATGATCTCACCTTTGCAAATAACGCATATATAACCAGTCCATTCGGTTATTACGACCCGGGAACCGGCCTCACAAAAGGTTTTAAAATGGCTGCTTTGGGTACCTCACATTTTTCACTGGAAGGTACATATGTACCAGGTGTTATTACTGTAGGCCTCACGGCATCAGATCTTTCAACATCATCCGGTTTTACAATGCACCAACTTAAATTTTATACCGGGGACGGTTATATACCTTATTTGCCTGCTACTATAACTTACAATAATAAATCAGTTTCTACCTATGTATTGTTTGACTCAGGGACAGAACCCTATAGCTATATAGAAGATAAATCGGCTTCAGGAACGTATTCCGCGCTTGCTCCCAACAGTACTGTTACAGTTTCTACAAGCGTAGGTTTTACATATAACTATACTGTTAGCTCAACCGACAATTTGACTTATGTAGAAAACCCTAATACTACGGGTGGCCAGGTATCTATAGTGAGCCTTGAATACTTTCTGAATAATGAATATATGCTTAATTTAAGCACTTATCAGTTAGGGCTAAAGAATAACTAATAAAATCAAGAAATAATACCGAAAGGCCTTTATGTGAAGCGGTCTAAAAACGCTGAATGTAAAGGCTTTTTTATGGAAATAAAAATAAGCCGATTGCTGTTGCCCACGACTTAATTGCAGATGTAAAGTAAAGTAGAAAGGATACCACGCAGGCGCTGATCAGATAAAGACAACCGAAAAGATATAACTGATGGATAAAAATCTGGAAGAAGCCGCATGTTATTAAAAACCCTGCCGAAAAAACACAAATAAGCTTATAAACAAGAATTACGAGTTTTAACTGGTTCATAGTAGGTTATTAACTTTACGCTAATATACAAACGATTACAATCTGAGTAAGCAACATCAACGTATCATTACTCGCAAAATTGTAACAATTTCATTACAAAAAACTTGACTACATAATTACTTTTGATTTTTGAAACCTTAAACTTTTCAGGAATAATAAGTGGATTTTTTGTCAATGGCTTGTCACAAAGAAAATGCTGTTTTTTTCCTTACACGAAGTTTTCAATAAACTAATATTTAACTCGCTTCTAAAAATTCGATTTAACAATAGATAGCGCATTTTTTAACGGTTGTGGAGTATTTCGTACCAGGAAAAAAATCTGTAGAAAAAAAGTGTTAACTAAAGTGCAATTCAAAATCCTCAAAATCATTAAATGTAATTTTCCGTAATTGTGCAAAAAACACAATAATACGGCGTTGCCGAAAAGAAAATCACATGAAAAAGAATCTTATTTTATTAAATTTATTTTTATTAAGCTCATTGCCAATTTTTGCACAGAACATTTTTACAGCCGTTGCTTCAAATGATGTTGCTGCGGTTAAGTATCTTTTAACCAAGGGTATTGATTTAAACGCTAAAGATAACCAGGGAAATACCCCGCTTATAAATGCGGTAAAAAACCAGCAGGATCGTATTGTTATCTTAATACTACAGCGCGATGCAGACGTAGATGTTAAAGATAAATCGGGAAACACCCCTATCATGATTGCCTGCCAAAATGGAAACAACCAGGAAGTAAGCTTGCTTGCTCACCACTACCCAAATTTATCTATCAGAAATAACGATGGAAATACTGCCTTGATTATGGCCGTAAATTCAAACAACGCACTTGCTGTTAAAACGCTTTTGAAATATGGTGCCGAAATAAACGAAAGGGATAAACAGCACAAAACAGCGGTTGAATATGGTAAGAACATTAACAATCCCGAAATAAATGCGTTATTAAACGTTGCTCCATTATCAAATGCTCAGTTGTTGAGTAAGTAACCAAAGATCAACTATATAAAAAGGAGAGACTTATTGAGAAATGGGTCTCTCTTTTTATTCACGAACCATCTCTTTTAAAATCCGGAAAGTTGTAATTATTTCCGTTCGCAATAAAATCTGGCCAATCCTTATATCCGCAATATTTTGATAATATATTCAATGTATACAATGATGGGCTGAATTTGCTTGGTTCAAGATCAAAAAGCCGGCACAAGGCAATATCACTGATATAATCGTTAGTTTTATTTATAATCAGGTCTCTTAGCAATTTACAGTCAACCATAGAGATAATTGAAATACGGGCTACCGTAACAGTTAGTTCTTTTAAGGCATTAAGCGTGTGAAAGGGAATAGATGCTAACATATATAAGGGATTTTACATGTACAACGATATTAGGGGAAAAGAAAATTTGAGGGCTTTTGATTTTTTGTGATAAGTTGCTTTAAGCATATTAAGTATTGGTTTAAAGTAAAGGTTATTTAAATGAAAAAACGAAATTTTTTGCTCCCTGGTTTTACTTCGCAGTTAAAAATTTGATTTTTTTTCAATCATCTATTTACATCTTATCAATAAATACCAACGATGCTTTTTAGCAACTCAATCAGTTAGCCGACTAATGATGGTTAACCGTATAAGAAACAATACCTGCTAAAAGTATAGACGTAAAAAAACCCGGCATTGTTACACACCGGGTTTCTTTTATTGCAAAAATATTTATTTAAAATTATCGTTTGTCAAACCTGTATTTGCAGTAGCACTAATAACCTTGTAAGTTACCGGAGCACCGTTAACACTGTTTAAATCTGAAAACGGTATCTTTACTCCTGTGTTAATGTTCTGGTAATTACTAAATTCCATACGGGTGCTGTTTGGCACATCGGTATATTGCTTAACCTTTAAGCCAGAATTAACATCGTAAAAGTATTTCACCTTAATGCCTTCAGGGCCGGTCACTGTCAGTTGATAAGCAAGGCTGTTGTTAATTACTTTTAAAGAGCTTTCAAGCGTTACTGTATACCCCGGTTTACTGAACTCAAGTTCAGGGAATAACTTATACCTGGCTTTAACCGCATATTTTTCCGAAGGGCCGCTCAATTTCATTTCGCGCCCATTGTTTGATTTTACAGAAACACTGTCGCCATCAATAGTGATATGTGAAAGTTTAAAGTTGTTATAAGAAGGAACAACTATATCCTGGTAAAATTTATCCGGCATTTTAAATTTATTTACACGCTCCAGTTTGAAGCCCTGTAAGTTACCTTCAGACGTAATGGTAAGGTCTTTTATGTCTTTAACACGTTCTTCGCCACCAATAGCATCAAAATAAGCCTTAGTTACAGTTGCAGCTGTAACACCAGATTTAATTGCCACTCCGCTAAATGAATTGTTTTCGGTGTTTACATCCGGCAGTTTATGATCTGGGTCTATAGTTACGTAGCTAATTTTCGAGGTAGATTTGTAAGTAAATGTCCATACCCCGCCACGCTGCCATATTTCGGCCGGCAATTTAACGGTACCGGTGTTGCCGTTTTCTTCTTTAACCAATACGGTTACAGGCATGGCCATTTCCCCAAGGTTTTCGATAGTGATCAACGAACCTTTCGCAGCGTCATTATCCACATAGTCAATAGCCTTAACAGCCTGGTCTACTGTCCACGTTGTAAAGAACCACTCATTCCAGAACCAGCTCAGATCCTCTCCTGCAGCGTTATCCATTGAGTGGAAAAAATCCCATGGTGTTGGGTGCTTAAATGCCCAGCGCTTAATGTAAGTGCGAAATGCATAATCAAAGCGCTGCTCGCCTAATATCTGTTCACGTAAAATGGTAAGGCCCATAGCCGGTTTTTCATAAGCAGCAAAACCAAGGTAGCTTGCCTGTATCACATCCGGTGTGTTCATGATAGCGTCTGCGCCCGGTGCAAACATAGATGGAGCCATTTTTTGAGCGTCTTCCGCTTCAAAATATTCTCCGTTGTTAAATACCTTGGTATCTACCTTGTTAATAAAGGTATTAAAGCCTTCGTCCATCCATGCATATTTACGTTCGTTAGAACCAACGATCATCGGGAACCAGTTATGACCGAATTCGTGATTGGTAACCTCCCATAAACCACCACCCTGGCTGTCTGACGAGCAGAACACGATACCCGGATATTCCATACCGCCTACTATACCGGCAACGTTTGTAGCAACAGGATAAGTATATTCGTACCACTCGTTTGAGTATAATTCTATACAGGCTTTGACATATTCGGTTGAACGGCTCCATGCGTGCATCCCTTTACTCTCTAAAGGATATACCGATTGGGCAAGCGCTTTTTTTCCGCTTGGCAGGTTGATGCGTGCGGCATCCCATATAAATGCCTTAGATGCAGCCCATGACACATCGCGTGAGTTTTTGCAGAAAAAGTGCCAGGTTAACATCGGCTTTGCTGGGTAAAAGCTCTTATCATTCAGATCAACAGAATCTTTTATCATTACAGTTTTGTCGCTTCCGCGGGCAACAGCCAAACGGCTCAATACTTTTGGCGAGTAAACTTCTGCAGGGTTCAACAATTCTCCTGAGCCAACCACTACCATATCAGAAGGAGCAGTAATGGTAAAATCGAAGTTACCATATTCCAGGTAAAACTCAGACGCGCCCATGTAAGGGATCACATTCCAGCCAGTGACATCGTCATAGACCTCCATGCGCGGGTACCATTGGGCAATTTCATAGATCCAGCCTTTTTTTGTTAAAACACGACCCATGCGGTCGGTTCCATATTCAGGCACATCAAATGCATAGTCAATTTTTAATTGAAGTTTTGCACCGCCTGTGCGTAAGGTATCGCTCAGCTTTATCTGCATGCGGGTATCCGTAATAAGGTAATCTACCTTTTCGGCCTTACCGTTTTTGATCACATAAACACCTTTTATTTCATCGCCGTTGGTAAAGGTTTTATTGTTAAAGCGGCCGCCTTCTACAGGGCTTGTTGCCTCACCGCGTGAATCCTCGCGGTAAATGTTCTGGTCTACCTGCAGCCACAAAAATCCAAGGGCATCGGGGCTATTGTTTGTATAGGTAATCAATGCCGACCCACTTACGCGCTTTTTGGCGGTGTCAAGGGTAACGTTTAATTTATAGTCGGCATGATTTTGCCAGTATTTCGCACCCGGAGCGCCAGAAGCTGCTCTTATATCATTTCCTTTGTCGGGGTAAAATAAGGGCGTAAATACTTTGTGCTGATCATACTTAGATGTTGCCTGCGGTGTTTGCGCACGCAGATTTAAGGCGCAAATACAGAGCAAAAAAGCGATAAGGCTTTTATTAAGATTCATAGTTGAAGGTTTTAATTTTAAGGGCAAGATATACAAAAATCGCTTGTATTAAAAATGAGTAAACCTTAGTTTAAATTTTTTAGAATTTTCGATTATTTGTTTCAAAACTAACATTGCAACATTAATGTTACCAGCCTTTAAGTAAACTTTTTCTTACGAAATTTGTCAAACTCAAAATATTGTAAAAACAAATGAATTTTAATTTGCGACTTATAAAGAAAGCTGCCAGAAATTTTTTCTGCATAGCAGCTCTTTTGATTGTTGCAAAGCCATTTTTAGGTTTTACAATTTTTAGCCGCCTGCACCCGCCGAGTGAAAGCAATATTTTTATAAAAGTATTCAATAAAAGAAAACTTGAATATGCCGAAGACAGCATTTACGATCAAAACGTAATTTTAAAAAACCTGTCTCATCCCGATTTAAATCTGTTTTTTCGGTTCAGTTACTTTTTAAGTATCCTTTTTCCTCTTGCTTTCGGGCTTGTGCGCCAGGTTAGCCAGGCTCTTTTAAACAAGCATCGAAATTCGTTTCCCTTCGCTCCTTCTTACCTGCTCAACAGCACGCTTTTAATCTGAAAATTTAATGATTCCGTTGTGCTTTGCACAATGCTTCAACAACAGGCTGTTTAAAGCCTTTGCTTATTATTTCATTAAATTTTCAAAATTAAAATGCATATATCAAAAAGATGTATGTGCATATGCCTGCTGCTATTCACAACAACCGGCCTGCATGCACAACAAGCGGTAACTTTAAAAGAGCTACTCAACACGGTTTATAAACGTGCGCCACAACTTATATCAGACTCGGCCGCCATACTTGTAGAGCGCGCACAAGCAACAGAAACCCGTAACAACTGGCTGCCAAACCTAACATTGAATTACCAGGCCGATATTGGCACCAGCAATAATACTACAGGCCCTTACTTTGGTTTCGGTATTATTCCGTCCAGCTCCGGGGGTATACATAATACCAGCGTAACCACCACCCTTGCAGACAATCTCGGTATTGCGGCTTTTGACTGGGAGATCTACAATTTTGGCAAGTATGGTGCCGAAAATAAGGTTGCAGCCTCAAACGTAAACGTACAGGAAAATCAGTTTGCCCAATCAAGGTACCAAATGCAAGCATACGCCATGGGTAATTATCTGCAGCTATTGCGCCTGCAGGATTTTTTGAACATACAATATCGCAATATTCGAAGAACACAACAGATACGCCGGTCTATCGAATCGCTTGCCAAAAGTGGCGTACGTGCCGGGGTTGATACCAGCATAGCTGAGGCGGAGCTTTCAAAAGCCCGGTTAAATTACATCGATATCAATAACCAGCTTAAACAGGTACAGCTGCAATTATCTGCCGTAAGCGGTATTTCTTATCAATCTATCGTTCCGGATACAATGGTTGAAACTTTGCTTATTAAAGACAGACAGGCGCTGTTATTGCCGGCAGATACAGCAAACCATCCGCTGATAAACCTCTATCGTGCCGAATATAACAATAGCCTGGAACGTGAAAACCTGGTAAAAAAGTTATATAATCCCAAAATATCATTTCAGGCTGCTGCCTGGGGCCGGGCTTCCAGTGTGGATGCTTCGGGCCAGTATAACAGCCTGCAAAGCGGCTATGGATTTCAGCGCGGAAATTACCTGATTGGCTTAGGCATTTCTTACAATTTATTTGACTTGCGCCGCAGGCAAGTAAAGCTTCGGACACAAAAAGCAAATACAGACTACGCTTTTAAAAAGCTACAGGAGCAGCAAACTTTATTATCCGTCAGTCTGAATCAGGCCGATGTTGAGATGCAGACTGCTATAGATAGGTTGACAGAAATCCCAAAACAATTAAAGGCCGCCAATGACGGCTACCGGCAAAAGCTATCGCTCTATAAAAATGGCCTCACAGATATCGTGGAGCTGGACGCTGCGCTTAATATCCTGTACCGCGCCGAGACAGACTATGCACAGGCGAAATACCAGTATTCCAGTGCTTTATTTCAAAAGGCCATATCCCAAAACCAGGTAAATGCAGTATTAAACCTTTTAAATTAAAAACAATGTCAATCATAACAGCTGCTTTAAAACGCCCGGTTACAGTGTTGGTTGTAACCGCCAGCCTTTTAATATTTGCAGTAATCAGTATATTAAGTATACCCATAGATATATTTCCACGATTAAATCTTCCAACTATTTATGTAATAGAATCTTATGGTGGCATGTCACCGCAGCAAATGGAAGGTTTTTTTTCTACCCGTCTGCAGGATCAGTTTCTTTATGTAAATGGTATAAAAAATATCAGCAGCAAAAACATTCAGGGCTTAACCATTGTAAAGCTTTCATTCTATGAAAGCACGGATATGGCCGAAGCCTCGGCAGAGGTAGCCTTACAGGTTAACCGTGCACAAAGCTTTTTTCCGCCGGGTGCATTACCGCCCCAGGTAATTCGTTTTGATGCATCATCGCTTCCGGTGGGCGAATTGGTTTTGGACAGTAAATTAGAAAGCCTGAAAGATATTTATGACCTTGCCGCTACCCGTATTAGGCCAATGTTTGCCACCATCCCGGGCTTATCGGCACCACCGCCATTTGGGTCAAATGCACGCTCCATCATTTTAAGCGTAGACCCAAGCAAACTACGAAGTTTTGACCTTACGCCAGACCAGGTGGTAGAGGCCTTATCCAAGTTTAACGTGATGTCGCCATCCGGGTATTTAAGGCTGGATAACACCATGTTTCTTACTACCATGAACTCGCTGATAACCAGCGCTGATAAATTTGGCAACATTCCTGTTTTAACAAAAAATGGCGTTCCTATTTATGTAAAGGATATTGCACGGGTAACGGACGCTGCCGATGTAACTGTTGACTATGCTTTAATAAATGGCAAGCGTTCCGTATATATACCGGTCGTTAAAACTGCCGATGCTTCTACATGGAGCGTGGTACAGGCGCTCAAGAAGAAACTGCCCGAAATGCAGAATTTACTCCCAGACGATGTAAAACTTTCTTATGAGTTTGACCAGTCTGTATTTGTGATCAACGCTGTAAAGAGCTTGATGTCTGAGGGGGGAATAGGCGCGGTATTAACGGCTTTAATGGTATTACTTTTTTTAGGCGACCTGCGGAGTTCGTTGATCGTTGTTACTACCATACCCGTATCCATTCTGATAGGAGTTTTATTATTAAGCATTTTCGGGCAAACAATTAACATCATGACTTTGAGCGGCCTTTCGCTGGCAATTGGGGTACTGGTAGACGAATCTACCGTAACCATCGAGAACATTCACCAGCACCTTGAAATGGGCAAGGCGAAACGATTGGCTATACATGACGCCTGCCTGGAAATCGCATTCCCTAAATTGCTTATACTTCTTTGCATCCTGGCGGTGTTTGCACCTTCTTTTCTTATGAATGGTGTGCCAAAGGCTATGTTTTTACCTCTTTCCTTATCAATAGGTTTAACCATGATCGTATCCTTCCTGCTTTCGCAAACACTGGTGCCTGTAATGAGCAACTGGATTTTAAAGGTTGAGCATTACCATCACTATCACCATGGCGAAAAACATGCGCACGCAGAGGAAGCTTTAGATAAACCCGAAGAAAATGAGGTTAACAAGCACATACGGGCAGAAGAAAAAGAACCCCAGAAAAATACGCTTTTTGAAAAGGTAAAAAGCCGCTACATGCACACGGTAGCGGGATTAATGCCCTTAAAAAAACCAATCGTACTCATCTACCTGTGTGTGGTAATATTTCTTGCGGGCCTGGGTTTTGCCATCATAGGCAAGGATTTAATGCCGAAGCTGAACAACGGTCAATTCCAGATGCGGATCAAGGAACCTGAAGGAACCCGGTTGGAGCGTACTGAAGAGAAATTTAAAAGAGTATTGCAGATTATTGATAAGACCGTCAATCATCATGTAAAGATCACATCAGGGTATATCGGCTTAATTCCAAGCAGTTTCGGCAGCAGTAACTTATATGTATTTAATACAGGAACGCATGAAGCTGTTCTGCAAGTGAACCTTGATGAAGATTACAAGGTGAATCTTGATGAGCTTAAAGACGCTTTGCGCAAAAACATTGCCTACGAGCTGCCTGAAATGAGCATAAGCTTTGAGCCGATAGACATGACGGAGAAGATAATGAGCCAGGGAGCTTCTACTCCTATCCAGGTGCAGGTTGCAGGCAAAAATATGCAGCAAATTGAAAGTTATGGAAACAGGGTGTTAAGCAGTTTGAAAAAGATCACTTATCTGAGAGATGTGCAGATAGACCAGCCGCTTAAATTTCCAGTAATATCCATATCGCTCGATCGTTTTAAGATCTCGCAATTAGGGCTTAATGTAAAAGACATCTCCAGGTCGGTTACGGCAAGTACATCATCCAGCAGGTTTACAGAGAAGAATCTCTGGCTCGATGATAAAAATGCTTATACCTACCAGGTACAGGTACAAATTCCTGAATACGTAATGAACTCGATGGATGAACTTAAAGAGATTCCGTTAATAAAAGGACAGAGCAGCCCTACACTTGGAGATGTGGCAACCTTTAATGTTGTTTATTCGCCAGGCGAATACGACCGCTCGGGACCGAGGCGATTTATCACCATCAGCGCAAATATTTATAAAAAGGATTTAGGTAAAGCTACAAGCGATGTGGAGCAGGCAGTAAAGCAACTGGGTACGCCGCCTAAGGGTTTGGTTGCCGAAGTTGGTGGAATGTCGGGCTTGCTAAAAGAAACTTTGAGTAGCCTTCAAAATGGCCTGGGCTTTGCCATTCTTGTTATATTTCTACTACTGTCGGCAAATTATCAATCTTTCAAGGTAGCCTTAACTGTGCTTTCAACTATCCCGGCCGTAATCTTAGGATCGCTCACCCTTTTATTGCTTACCGGGTCAACACTTAACCTGCAATCATATATGGGTATGATTATGTCTACAGGTGTTTCGGTAGCAAATGCTATCCTGATAGTCACCAATGCCGAAAAATTAAGACTTGAATACAGGGACGTAACAAAAGCTGCTGTAACCAGCGCGGCTATAAGGCTTCGCCCTATTCTGATGACCAGTATGGCCATGATAGTCGGCATGATCCCCATGGCATCTGGCCTGGGCGAAGCAGGCGAACAAACAGCTCCCCTTGGAAGGGCCGTAATCGGAGGTCTTTTTGCCTCTACAATAGCAGCCCTATTTATTTTACCACTTGTATTTGCCTGGGTACAAAACAAAGCAGATTTTAAAGACCCATCGTTAATGCCCGAAGAAACAACAGAAACCAATCACTTAACAACAGTATAGCATGAAATTTAAAGCGTATTTATTAATAGGCTCTTTAGGCTTATTAGCTGCCTGCGGAGGCAATCAAAAACCGGTAGATCTAACAAACTCACAAAAAAACAATTCAGGAAAATATGTATTCGCAGCAGTATCTGAAAAAACATTATCATCATCTGCCCGCTTGCCTGGCCAGTTAATTCCATATAACCAGGTGAATCTTTTTCCAAAAATAAACGGCTTTGTAAAACAGATAATGGTTGATCGTGGGTCGGTCGTTAAAAAGGGACAGTTATTAATGATACTGGAAGCACCCGAAATTGAAGCGCAATTACAATCTGCCAACTCGCGTTATCTGCAGGCGCAGGAAAATGCGGGTGCAAGTAAGGAAAAATATCAAAGACTAAAAGAAGCAGCCAAAGAACCAGGATCCGTATCACCGCTTGATCTTGATAACGCCATGGCTAAAATGAAGGCAGACCAGGCACTTACACAATCAGAATTATCAAATGTGGCATCTGAAAGGGCATTAAAAGGCTACTTGCGTATTTATGCCCCTTTTAATGGTACCATCGTGCAAAGAAATGTATCGCCCGGAGCTTTGGTTACACCCGGCAAAGCAGCAGACCAGCCCATGCTTATCATTGAGGATATTGACCGCATGAGGCTGACCGTTTACATCCCCGAAGATTATGTAGACAAAGTTGACCTGAGTAAATCGGTTACTTTTACTTTTAATGCTATGCCGGGCAACCAGCATACGGCCAAAATAAGCCGCTCGGCCAATGCATTGGGAACCATGCGGCAGGAAGCGGTAGAAATAGATGTTTTTAATAAAGACCGGCAGCTAAAACCCGGCATGTATGCCGAAGTGATCATCCCCATGTTATCCGGCGCGAAGTCATTGCTGGTTCCTAACGATGCCATTATCCGCTCAACCGAGCATGAGTATCTGGTTAAAGACAGCAGTGGTAAAGCATCCTTAGTTAATATTAAAGAAGGGCTTGCCGGAAAAGATTCGACAGAGATTTTTGGAAATTTGAAACCGAACGACAAAATCCTACTCCACGCTTCTGACGAATTGAGGCAGGGAGATAGCCTTCAATAACCAATTTAGCTTTAAAATTTAAAAATCCAGGCTTTTTCAGGTCCGGATTTTTTATTTTATAAGAACTTGATTTAAAAATATTTAAAAAAAGTTTTACATTATATCTTGATATTTTTTCAATAAATGTTTGGTATTCAAATAAATCGATATTTTTTTTTAAACTAGTAAATAGGATATATTGTAGATATAATATATAATACCTGTATTAGTCTTGTCGAATGAAATTAAATATCAATTAACTGCAGCGGCAATACGTTTGTCTATAGGGCAGCAACAGCTTTTTTTCCCGGCGCGCGGTTTGGCAGTAAGCCCTGAAATTATTTTGTGCGATGAATCTTCCTCTGCGCTTGATCCTGTTTCGGACTACATCATCGAAGATTTTTTTATGAGCCTAAAATAAAACATTTATAGTGCTAGTAAAGCAGATTTTAAGGCAGGTACGCCGTGTATCTGATATATATTTTATCCAAAGATCATCGAGTTTGGCTCTAAGGAAGAAGTATTATTAAACCCAAAAGAAGAACTTACCCGCTAAAATGTAAAATAATGTATAAACTGATTTGGTTAAAAACAGGACATTTAAATACCGCCTAATTATACATTCCTTTAGTTAAATATAAAATTTAAACATTTAGAATAAGTTTAACAACGAAACGCCCCTACTTTAGAGATTTCTCATTTCAATTTACCCTATATTGCATCGTTTTTGATAAAATGAAGTATAAATACCATCGAATTGTTATAAAAATAGGGTCAAATGTATTCACTCAGAAAGATGGCCTGCCAGATCTTGATCTTATAAGCCAGTTGGTTGGGCAGATAGTTGAGATCAAGAAAAGCGGCATAGAGGTAATCCTTGTTTCCTCCGGCGCGGTGGCTTCAGGCAGAAGTTTGATTAACGTTTCCGAAAAATTTAATGCCGTGGCGGCCCGGCAATTACTGGCTTCTATCGGGCAGGTCAAACTCATTAACACATACTCCCAGTTATTCGGGCAGTTTGATATCCTTTGTTCGCAGGTGTTGGTTACCAAAGAAGATTTCCGCGACAGGCTGCATTACCTCAACATGAAAAACTGCCTGGAGATACTCCTGCAGCACAATGTAATACCGGTAGTGAATGAAAACGACGTTGTATCAGTAACAGAACTGATGTTTACTGATAATGACGAGCTGGCCGGGCTGGTAGCTGCTATGCTGAACGCGCAGGCATTAATAGTGCTTACCAATGTAGATGGCATTTATGACGGCAATCCAAATGACGAAGGCTCTAAAGTAATAGAGGAGATAAGTGGTGCCGAGATAGATTTTTCATCTTTTATAAGTTCCGGCAGGTCGCAGTTTGGTCGGGGTGGGATGATCACCAAATCTACTATGGCGCAAAAAACGGCACAACTGGGTATCTCTGTACATATCGCAAACGGGACAAAAAGCAATGTTTTGACCGATGTATTGAATAACAACATTATTCACACGCATTTCATTGCAAATAAAACAGCATCAGGTAAAAAGAAATGGATAGCCCACTCGGGTAATTTTGCAACAGGTGCTGTAAGGCTTAACGAGGGTGCGAAAATGGCCCTTACATCCCCTAAAGCGTCCAGCTTATTGCCTGTAGGCGTTACCAACATAGTATCAGAATTCAAAAAGGGCGAAATCATAAAACTATTAGATGAAGCTGATAAGCAAATAGGCTTAGGTATAGCAGAATACGGATCGGATAAGGCTAAGGAAATGATAGGCCTTAAAAACCAGAAACCACTTGTACATTATGATTATCTTTATTTAGAATGTTAAACAGTTATATACCCTTTTTTGAACAGGCAAAGCAGGCCGCCCGCAAGCTAACGGATGCCGGCAATGTAAATGCTGTTTTAAATGATCTTGCAGAAGCAGCGGTAGCTAAAACAGATTTTCTTTTACAGGAGAACAAGAAAGACCTTGACCGCATGGATGTAAATGATCCCAAATATGATCGTTTAAAAATTACAGCCGAGCGTATTGCCCAAATTGCCGGTGAAATAAAAAATGTTGCAAAGCTGGATAAACCGCTCGGGCATGTTCTTTCTGACAACGTTATGCCAAATGGATTACATATCACTAAAATAAGTGTGCCATTAGGTGTTGTAGGTGTAATTTATGAGGCAAGGCCTAATGTAACTTTCGATGTATTTTCCCTTTGTTTTAAAACCGGTAACGTTTGTATTTTAAAAGGTGGCAGCGACGCAGATTTTTCAAACAGGGCCATTATTTCTATTATACATAATGTACTTGAAAAACATGGTATTGATAAAAATGCCGCAATTCTTCTTCCTGCCGAAAGGGAAGCTACAGATGCGTTATTAAGTGCTGTCGGGTATGTGGATGTGCTGATTCCAAGGGGAAGCCAGGGATTGATAGATCATGTAAGGCAAAACAGCAAGGTACCGGTTATAGAGACAGGTGCCGGGATAGTACATACTTTTTTTGATGAATCGGGCGATCTTAAAATGGGCGGCGAAATTGTTTTCAATGCTAAAACAAGGCGTGTAAGTGTTTGCAACGCACTTGATTGCCTTATTATCCATAAAAATCGCCTGGATGATCTGCACAATTTGATTGCACCGCTTGCAGGCACGCAAACCGAATTATATGCAGATGAACGCGCCTTTGATATTTTAAAAAATCATTACCCTGCAGAACTCCTAAAACAGGCCAGCGAAGAACATTTTGGTACCGAATTTTTATCCATGAAAATGGCTGTAAAAACCGTTAATAATTTTAATGAAGCCATAGACCATATTGCCTCGCACAGCTCCAAGCATAGCGAAGCTATTATTACAGAAGATGCAGTAAATGCTGAACAGTTTTTAAACGAGGTGGATGCAGCAGCTGTTTACGTAAATGCATCTACAGCCTTTACAGATGGTGCGCAATTTGGCCTGGGGGCAGAAATAGGAATCAGTACTCAAAAGCTGCATGCCCGGGGCCCTATGGGTTTGGCAGAATTAACCAGCTATAAATGGATAGTTAAAGGAACCGGACAGGTGAGAAAATAAAAAAGGTGCCAGTTTAAACGGGCACCTCAAAATCTTTAATATATCTAATATCTTTACTTAACGAGATAACTAACCATCACGACACAACCTATAATAAGTAAGATAACGCCTTGTAATTTTTGTTCTAAAGTTAACTGAGTTTTCATTTGCATTGGTTTCGGGTATTTGAATATTCTAAAATGCTTAATTGATGTAATTGAGTTCTTGTACGCCGCATCTTATTGTCAGGTTACAAACTTTTGCTTTCTTTTAAGAATATTTCTACTGTTAAAATTTTTAGCGTGCGAATGTGACAAAACTGACTGACTTATATTTTTTAAAATATTGATATACAATATTCTAATCCATTATTTATCGATAAAAAATGTGTTTCATAAAAAGCAAACGTTATAGGAATATTTGTTTTATTAGTACTAAAAACTCATTTTTAACGCCGGATAATTGCTTTTCCGTTAATAAGTATTTTATACTTTCGTTTGCGTAGCCCTGCATCTTTTATATAGATCGACTTGTTCTCAGTTGTTGTGATAGCCATTTGACCATCTCCTGACCCAATGGTCTTATAAGCTACTGTATAAATAGTTATCTTTGCAAAATTATGAGTAAGCACGGCAGGATTTTAGTGGCAATGAGCGGCGGAGTTGATAGTTCTGTTGCAGCAGTAATGCTGCATGAACAGGGTTATGAGGTGATCGGGCTTACCATGAAAACGTGGGACTACGCTTCTTCCGGCGGTAGCTCTAAAGAAACCGGCTGCTGTAGCCTTGACAGTATTAATGATGCGCGTGCTCTTGCAGTTGGTTATGGCTTTCCGCATTATATACTGGATATCCGCAATGAATTTGGCGATTACGTGATCGATAATTTTGTTGACGAATATCTGGCCGGCCGCACCCCAAACCCTTGCGTATTATGCAACACCCATATCAAATGGGAAGCGCTGCTTAAACGCGCGGATAAACTTGATTGTGAATTTATAGCAACCGGGCATTATGCAAATATTCGCTTACAAAATAATGGCCGGTATGTGATCTATAAAGGTAAGGACACCAATAAAGATCAGTCATACGTTCTATGGGGCGTTTCTCAGAAAAATCTTGCTCGCACTAAATTTCCGCTTGGAAGCTTTTCAAAACCCGAGATCAGGCAAATGGCCCTGGATATGGGGCAACTGGAACTTGCTAAAAAAAGCGAGAGCTATGAAATCTGTTTCGTGCCCGATAATGATTACCGTGCTTTTTTAAGACACAAGGTTGAAGACCTGGAAGAACGTGTTGCAGGCGGCAATTTTGTTTTAACAAACGGAACCGTAGTGGGTAAACACCAGGGTTATCCTTTTTATACCATCGGGCAGCGAAAGGGCCTTGGCATAGCTTTAGGGCAGCCTATGTTTGTGACAAACATCCAGGCAGATACCAATACTGTTGTGCTGGGTACCGCCGAGGAATTGGAGCGTAAACAGGCCTGGGTTAAAAACCTGAATCTGATTAAATACGAAACTATTAACGAACCGAATGAAGCGGTTACTAAGATACGCTACAAAGATGCAGGGACACAGAGTTCCATAGTGCAAATGGGCCAGCATATGAAAGTTGATTTTCATCACAATGTATCCGGTATAGCGCCCGGGCAGTCGGCAGTTTTTTACGAAGGCGACGATTTGCTGGGCGGTGGATTTTTGATGTAGAAACTATCTTTCATGTACCTAAGCTAAAATACAATAATTATTTTTCGGTTTAGTTTAATCTTTAATTACATCAATGACTATGCATTAATTTGTGTTAAAAAACGCACTTTTTGACGCTTTTACATTCCCAATTTCATTAAAACAAATTTGCGTTTCGCTTACTTTATGTTTTATTTGCAGAAATAATCGGTTTAAATGGCTAAAAACTTACTAATTGTTGAATCACCGGCGAAAGCCAAAACCATTGAAGGGTACCTGGGTAAAGACTTTACCGTAAAGTCGAGCTATGGACATATCCGCGATCTGGTGAAGTCTGACGATGCCATTGACATCGCCCACGGCTTTAAACAAAAGTATGAAGTGCCCGCCGATAAAAAGCAGGTAGTAAGCGAATTAAAGAAGCTTGCAAAAGAAGCAGACATTGTATGGCTCGCATCCGATGAGGACCGAGAGGGGGAAGCGATATCATGGCACCTGTTTGATACGCTCGATTTAAAAGATGCCACAACCAAACGCATTGTTTTTCATGAAATAACCAAGCCGGCAATTTTGCGTGCTATAGAAACACCCCGCAAAATTGATTACAACCTGGTAAACGCCCAGCAGGCACGCCGTGTTTTAGACAGGTTGGTAGGTTTTGAGCTGTCACCCGTTTTATGGAAAAAAGTAAAACCATCTTTATCCGCAGGCCGTGTACAATCGGTTGCTGTAAGATTGATTGTTGATCGCGAACGCGAAATAAATAAATTTAAAGCCGAAGCTGCTTTCAGGATAGTTGCCATTTTCGGCAATGGAAAAGAAGCGTTTAAAGCCGAACTATCCGAACGTTTCAGCAAACAGGAAGACGCAGAAAAATTTTTGCAGGATTGCATCGCGGCAGATTTTGAAATAAAATCCTTAGAAACACGCCCGGCAAAAAGATCACCGGCAGCGCCGTTTACCACCTCTACCCTGCAACAGGAAGCGAGCAGAAAACTGGGTTACTCGGTGTCACGCACCATGCAGGTCGCGCAAAGGCTGTATGAATCAGGGCATATAACTTATATGCGTACCGACTCGGTAAATTTATCAGACCTGGCTTTAGACGCGGCTGCGCAGGAAATTGTATCAGCCTACGGCGATAAGTATCACCAGCAAAGAAAATATAAAACCAAGAACGCAAGCGCACAGGAAGCGCATGAGGCCATCAGGCCAACGTACTTCAACCAGCATACCATTGATGGTGATGCCGGCGAAAAACGCCTTTACGAATTAATATGGAAGCGTGCCATAGCTTCGCAGATGAGCGAGGCACAATTTGAAAAAACTACTGCTAAAATAAGCATATCAACCCGCAGGGAAGATCTTGTTGCCAATGGTGAGGTAATGAAGTTCGATGGCTTTTTAAAGGTTTACCTTGAATCGAGCGATGATGAGGAAGAAAATGTACAGGACGGCGACAACGCCATTTTACCTCCATTAACAAAAGGGCAAATGCTTGCTTTACAGGAAATGACCGCAACAGAGCGTTTTTCAAGGGCACCGGCAAGATATACGGAAGCAAGTCTGGTAAAGAAATTGGAAGAGCTTGGTATTGGTCGCCCATCTACCTATGCTCCTACTATTTCAACCGTTCAAAATCGTGGTTATGTAGTTAAAGAAGACCGCGACGGTAAACAACGGAACTTTAAGGTGCTGACGCTAAAAAACGGAAACATAACCAGGGATGATAAGAGCGAAAATACCGGTGCAGAGCGTGGTAAACTTTTCCCTACCGATATTGGTGCTGTTGTAAATGATTTCCTGGTGCAATATTTCCAGGGTATTGTCGACTTTAATTTTACTGCAAAGGTTGAAAAACAGTTTGACGAGATTGCCCAGGGTATGACCGAATGGACAGACATGCTGCATAGCTTCTACACCCCTTTTCATAAAGAAGTAGAAAGTACCATACAAACGGCAGACAAAGCTACCGGCGAGCGTGAGCTTGGCGTTCATCCTGAAAACGGGAAAAAAGTTTCGGTACGTATCGGTCGTTTCGGGCCATTTGTACAGGTTGGCGAGAATGCAACGGATGAGGAACCTGAAAAGCCGCTTTATGCAAGCTTACGTACCGGGCAAAGTATAGAAACAATTTCCCTTGAGGACGCACTCGAATTATTTAAACTCCCAAAAAAGGTAGGCAGTTTTGAAGATAAAGATATGACTGTTGCCATTGGCCGTTTTGGGCCATATGTAAGGCATAACAGCACTTTTTATTCGCTCCCAAAAGAAGTGGACCCAATGGCTGTTACTGAAGAACAGGCGATTGTGATCATTATTGAAAAGCGTAAAAAGGATGCTGAAAAACTGATAAAGGCATTTGACGAAGACCCAACAATGAAAGTACTCAACGGGCGCTGGGGGCCATATATTGAATTTGGCAAGCTGAACATTAAGATCCCGAAAGACAAAGACCCTAAAGAACTGTCTTTTGAAGACTGTAAGGCTTTGGCTGCCATTGCCGAAAAGGAGCCTAAAAAAGGTGGAAAGAAATTTGCTAAAAAGAAATAATCAAAACAGTTAAGAATTTTTAACTGCTGTTATTATTTAAAACATGATAAAAGACCTTCCGGATAATACCGTAAAAGATATTGCGATAGCAGTGGCGCTTGAAAAGGAAAGTGCCGAAAGTAAACTTTGGTACGTTTACCTCATCAATCTTAAAAACGAAACGCTTGAAAACGTTTTAATTACCTCCAAAGGTTACGGTGAACGCAACGGCGAGCAGGTAAAAACGTCTGTTTTAAGGCATATGTTCCCGGTAGTTGAACCGCACTCTTATAAATTAATTGAGCCGATTGACGAGCAAACTTTCGGGCTTAATAACGAGTACTGGCTAAGTTATTATATCGGCAAAAACATTTACGATAAGAAGTTCATTTTTCTGCCGGAGAGCATTGTTGAGGTCAACTTTATAAAACTGCCCGTTGTTGATAAGATTGGCGTGATGATTGGCTAAGGTTAAACATTGCGCAAATTTAGCCGCTTTTCCGTTTTCGCCCCCACATTGTTTAATATTATCTTTATTAAACATTAACTTAAAAAAATTATTTATTGCCATAAAATATTTAATTTAACAGGTATTAATCTAACCTGTTAATGAGCCCTTCTTTTAATTTCCTGTACCAGCGCAAATCGCTGATCAATATTTTTATAGTTGTAGTATTAGCAGCACTTTTAAGCCTGATAGTGTTTGGCAGCCGTCATAATAAAAAGCCGCAGGCCGACCCTGCATTCAGCAAATACATAGAGTCATATACCACGGGTGTGGTTTCAAAAACAACAGCCATCCGCATCCGTCTGGCCGGAGAAGTTGAGGTGAGCCACGCGCAAAACGAACAATTAAGCGATGGAATTTTTGATTTCTCGCCATCGATAAAAGGCAAAGCATATTGGGTAGATGCCAGGACAATTGAATTTCGCCCTGATAAAAAATTGGATGCAGACAAAAGCTACACCGCCGATTTTAATCTCGGTAAGATTGTTAAAGTTGAGAACAAGTTTGAACATTTCAGTTTTGGCTTTCAAACTATTAGGCCAGACTTTACCATAACTTTTAACGGCTTGCAGACGGCGACTAACACCTCTACCGATAAAATGAAACTGACAGGTACGGTGGTTACTGCCGATAATGAATCTGCTGATAATATCGAAAAGCTGATCACAGCAAATTATTCTGATCCGGTACATATCAGCTGGCAGCATAATCCTGTTTTAAAAAGCCATCAATTTGTAATTACCGGTTTAAACCGTGCAAAAAGCGGCACCACACCGCTCACCGTTAACTGGGACGGCGAAGGCCTTAACATAGATAAAAAAGGCAATCAAACGTTCTTGATACCCGCAATTGGCGATTTTAAAGTGTTAAATATACGCGCCATACAAGATAACGACCAGTATGTACTTGTACAGTTTTCTGATGCAATTATGGTTGGGCAGGAACTGAACGGTTTATTAACTATTGGTAATGTAACGGATGCTGCTTATACAATTGACGGCAGCACCGTTAAAATTTACGCTCCCGAAAGACTGGAAGGAAATTATGATGTGAGTGTAAACGAAGGTGTTGAAAATATATCTCATAAAAAAACCAGCAAACGATACAGCGCTAATGTGTTTTTTGAAAACCGCTTGCCGGCGGTAACCATTCCCGGCAAAGGGGTTATCCTCCCCGATTCCGGTAAATTGATGATGCCTTTTGAAGCTGTGAATCTTAACGCAGTGGATGTTAGCATTATTAAAATCTACGCAGATAACGTACCGCAATATTTTCAGAATAATGGCTTTGATGGTGGCGATGAACTGCGCCATGTTGGTAAACCTGTTGTACAAAAAACAATAAGGCTTGATGATGATAAAAGCCTTAATCTGAATAAAAAGAACCGCTTTATGCTGGACATAGACCAGCTTTTGCATACTGAACCGGGTGCTATCTACAGAATTGTGATAGGCTTTAGAAAAGAGTATTCACTTTACAACTGCTCTGCTGGTAATAAGGCTTTTGTAAATAATAATGGAGACGACGAGTATGAGGGTGGCGAAACGGGCAGCAATACGGGAACTATCAGCGACGAAGATGATGATTTTTGGAGCCGGTATGACAATTATTTTCCGGATGGTTATAATTGGCAGGACCGCGACGACCCTTGCACCAATTCCTACTTCACCAAGCAACGCTGGGCCACCAGGAATGTAATCGCATCAAATATAGGGCTTGTTGCAAAACGCGGTAACGATAACAGCATGATGGTTGCCGTAACCGACATCCTTTCGGCACAACCTATGAGCGGCGTGGATATTGAATTGCTCGATTATCAGAAACAAACTTTGCTAAAAACCACGTCAGACGGTGATGGCCTTGCAAAGTTCGATTTAAAGCGTAAGCCATATTTATTGGTTGCTAAAAAAGGCAACCAGCGGGGTTATTTAAAATTAGACGATGGTAGTTCATTGCCACTGTCGCGGTTTAAAGTTGGCGGCGATGAAGTGCAAAATGGTTTAAAGGGATTTATTTACGGCGAGCGCGGCGTATGGCGGCCCGGCGATTCTATCTACATGTCTTTCATCTTACAGGATAAGCTGAAAACTTTGCCGGCAGATCACCCGGTTGAGTTTGAGCTTTATGATCCAAATGGTAAATTATACCGTCGCATTATGCAGACTAAAGCGTTGGATGGCTTTTACAGCTTTCATACGGCTACAGAAACATCATCTCCTACAGGTAATTGGCAGGCGAAGGTAAAAGTTGGCGGTGCAACGTTCGAAAAAAACATAAAGGTTGAAACCATCATGCCTAACAGGCTAAAATTAGGCTTAACCTTTGGCAATGCTACAGAATTAACAAAAGGCAGCGGCACTACAGGCAGCCTTACGGCGCAATGGCTTTTTGGTGGTGCTGCCCAAAACCTTAAGGCAAAGGTAGATGCTTACTTTACCCCGCAGGCTACTATCTTTAAAAGCTTTGAAGATTATACCTTTGACGATCCTACCCCGGCATTTACCACCCAAACCCAAACATTATTTGATAACAGGCTGGATGCAAATGGCAAAGCAAGTATAAACACCGATATTAATATAGATAAACAAGCACCCGGGCAGCTAAGGGCCAACTTTTTAATTAAGGTTTTTGAGCCCGGCGGTAATTTCAGCATTCAAACGCTTAGTATGCCTTACAATGTTTACCCGGGCTATGTAGGGATTAAAACGCCTAAAGGCAGCGAATTATCGGGCATGCTGGTAACGGATAAAGACCATGAAATCGACATTGCCGATGTAGACGTAAAGGGTCGCCCGTTTGAAGGATCACGAAATGTTGAATTGGAATTGTATAAAATTCAATGGCGCTGGTGGTGGGACCAGACAGGCAGCGACATGAGTAATTTTACGCAGGACAAGTATAATAAGCTCGTTAAAACAGAAAGTGTAAGATTGGTTAACGGGCGCGGGAAATGGAATCTGCATATTGATAAGGCAGACTGGGGGCGTTACCTGATCAGGGTTAAAGATGAGCAAACCGGCCACTCTACCGGCAAAATACTATACGTCGATTGGCCAAACTGGTCGGAAAGATTGCAGCAGAGTAACCCTACCGAAGCCTCCATGCTTTCTTTTACGTCTGATAAAAACACTTATCACCCCGGTGAGGAAGCAACCTTAACCATTCCAACTATGTCAAACGGCCGTGCGCTTATCAGCATTGAAAATGGCAGCAGGGTATTAAAAACTTATTGGACAGATACTAAAAAAGGAGAAACACGCTTTACTTTCAAGGTAGATGAAGACATGGCTCCAAATGTTTTTGTGAACGTTACGCTCTTACAGCGGCACGCGCAAACGGTGAATGACCTGCCTATACGCATGTATGGTGCCATACCGCTCACAATAGAAAATCCGGAAACGGTCCTGAAACCGGTAATCAATATGCCTGATAAACTAAGGCCCGAAACGCAATCTTCTATTACGGTATCAGAAGCATCGGGCAAGGAGATGACCTATACCATTGCTATTGTAGATGAAGGATTGCTGGACATCACCAATTTCAAAACGCCCGATCCGCACGAAACATTTTACGCACGGGAGGCGCTTGGTGTAAAAACCTGGGATTTGTTTGATTATGTGATCGGCGCATTCGGCGGCGGCCTCGAACGTATTTTAAGTATCGGCGGGGATGGTACAGCCGGAAACAATAAAAATGTTTCTGTAAACAGGTTTAAGCCGGTGGTAAAATTTATGGGGCCTTTCCATTTAGATAAAGGCGAAAAACAAACACATAATTTTGTATTACCGCAATACATTGGTGCAGTGAAAACCATGGTTATTGCCGGGCATGATGGCAGCTATGGTTTTACAGATAAAACTGTTGCAGTTAAAAAGCCGCTGATGATATTGGCTACCCTGCCAAGAGTTTTAGGACCAACTGAAAAGATACAACTACCGGTAACAGTGTTTGCGATGGAAAATAACATTAAAACCGTTAGCATACAGGTACAGTCAAACGCATTCAGCAACCTTGCGGGAAATAACCAGAAAACCATCACTTTTACTAAGCCAGGAGATCAGTTAGTAACCTTCGATCTAAATGTGAAAGATTTTGTGGGCGTTGGAAAGGTTAAGATCATTGCTAAAAGTGGTGGTGAGACAGCAGCTTATGATGTAGAATTGAATGTACGTAATCCTAATCCGCCTGTTACAAAGATCATTGAGAAAGAACTTAAACCCGGTGAAACGTGGAGTACGGCTTATTCGGCTATTGGCATAAACGGTACTAATAAGGCTAGCTTGAACGTTGCTTCCATCCCACCGATGAACTTAACCAAGCGACTGAATTACCTGATCGAGTATCCGTATGGATGTGTGGAACAAACCACGTCCTCTGCGTTTCCGCAATTATACCTGAATCAGCTTGTGGATCTATCGCCCGAACAAAAAGCAGTTACTGAAAGAAATATTAAAGCAACTATCAGCAGGCTTAACGGTTTTCAGTTAACTGATGGCGGCCTAAGTTACTGGCCTGGAATGGGCAATGCCGATGAATGGGGTAGCAATTATGCGGGGCACTTTATGCTGGCTGCGCAGGCAAAGGGTTACAGCCTTCCTTTAAGCTTTATTGAGCAGTGGAAGAGATACGAAAAGCAAAAGGTAGTTAGCTGGGCACCCGATTCAAGAAGTTTTTATGGGGCCGACCTGATACAATCGTATCGTTTATACTTGCTTGCATTGGCACGCTCGCCAGAATTAGGTGCTATGAACCGGTTACGAGAATTTAAATATTTGAGCGTGGAAGCAAAATGGCGTTTGGCAGCAGCTTACAAGCTGGCTGGCCAGCCCGAAATTGGTTTGCAGTTAATTGCAGGTTTGCCGCTAACAATTAAGCCATACAATTCCATGTATGGCACATTTGGTTCCGATCTGCGGGATGAGGCCATGATATTGGAAACACTTACCCTGCTTGGCCAGCAACAGAAAGCAGCGGGACTTTTGCGCACTATTGCTGCACGCTTATCTCAGGACGATTGGTATAGCACGCAAACTACAGCTTACTCATTGATTGCCATCGCACAATATTGCGGTGAAAATAAGGCTTCGTCTAAATTAACATTTAACTACCAGGTGGGTGCTGCAAAATCAACTGTCAGTTCAACTTCCTATCTGTGGGAAAGCCCACTTGCTGGCAACGGCGGCAAGATGGTATTAACGAATAAAGGGACCAATAAACTGTATGTGAGGCTTATACAGGAAGGGCAACCTGCCTCGGGCCAGGATGTTAAAACGAACATCAACCCGGATGTACTTGATCTGCGGATGGCTTATTTTACTTTAGGTGGCAAGGAAATTGATCCATCAAGCTTAAAACAGGGAACCGACTTTGTGGCGCAGGTAACGATAACAAATCCCGGTAAGCGCGGGCGGTACGATAATTTGGCACTTACGCAGATCTTTCCTTCGGGCTGGGAGATACTGAATACAAGAATGATGGGTAGCGAGGATGCGTTCCAATCATCAGAATCAGATTATCGCGATATCAGGGACGACAGGGTAAATACTTATTTTAGTTTACTGGAAGGCAAACAGGTTACTTACTATGTAATGTTGAATGCAGCTTACGCCGGTAAATATTATCTGCCTGCAACGTATTGCGAGGCCATGTATAACCATTCCATCAACGCTTTGATGAAGGGACAATGGATTGAGGTAACTAAGTGACGCAGTTTTAGTTACTTCCGAACAAACCATATTTAAGGATGCAATAAATAGCCCGTACGCCGTCTTTCCAGCCTATCTTTTTACCGTCGTCGTAAGTACGGCCGTAATAAGATATGCCCACCTCGTATATGCGGATCTTTGAAATGCGCGCTATTTTTTGTGTTACCTCCGGTTCAAAACCAAAACGCTGCTCCTGTAGTTTAATACCCTGTATCATTTTAGTATCAAACAATTTGTAACAAGTCTCCATATCGGTAAGGTTCAAATTGGAGAACATATTTGAGGCAAAAGTGAGCCAGCGGTTACCAATGGTATGCCAGAAAAACAGGATGCGATGCGGATTGCTGCCCATAAACCTCGACCCATAAACCACATCGGCAAAGCCGTTGCAAACAGGTTTCAAAAGGTCATTGTATTCGGCAGGATCATATTCCAGGTCGGCATCCTGGATGATCAGGTATTCGCCGGTAGCTTTAGATATACCGGTGTGCAGGGCAGCGCCTTTTCCTTTATTAATTTCGTGTTTAAAATATTGAATATTCAGATCAGGATTGACGCTTTGATAATCGGACACCGCTTGCTCGGTATGATCTTTTGAGCAATCGTTCACAATTATTATCTCTTTCTGGATACCTTCAATAAGATCAACCGCTTTTATTTTGTTCAATATCAGGTGGATGGTATTTCCTTCGTTGTAGGCCGGGATAACAATTGATAACTTTTGTATCTTCATTCGTATAAATGCAACCAGGTTTAAATCGACTTAAAACTTATTTAGTAAAACCAAAAGTAATAATATTACTGGCCTTTTTTTTCACTTTTATCCTGCTGTTTTGGTTTTGTCTACCCAATCCTCTTTTTAGCAGCTCCACGTCTTACGTAATTGATGACGCCGACGGGCAGCTGCTTGGTGCTGCTATCGCTTCGGATGGGCAATGGCGTTTCCCACCAAATAATTCGGTTCCCGAAAAATTCAGGCAATGCATTATTTCTTTTGAAGATAAGCGTTTTATGCAGCATCCAGGCTTTGATATGCTTGCGCTTGGGAGGGCTATTAAACAAAATCTGCATTCAAAAAAAAGACAAAGCGGCGGCAGCACCTTAACCATGCAGGTTATAAGGCTGGCCACCAGGCATAAAAGAACATTCTGGAATAAGATAAAAGAAATAATTATGGCCATGCGCCTGGAGTGTACTTATAGCAAAGCCGAAATCCTTTCTCTATATAGCAGTAATGCACCTTTCGGCAGTAACGTAATCGGCTTGGATGCTGCGGCATGGCGTTATTTTGGCAGAAGCCCTGCACAGCTATCCTGGGGTGAGATGGCGGCAATGGCCGTCTTGCCCAATTCGCCATCGCTGGTTAATCCGGGCAAAAACCGTGTTACGTTGATAAGAAAACGTAACGCTTTACTTCAAAAACTTTTTCATCAGCATATAATTGACTCTGCCACCGCCGCACTTGCTACGTTAGAACCCGTTCCCGACAGGCCTTTACCCTTGCCTCAATACGCGCCCCATTTATTGCAACGCTTTAAAGCCGACCACCAAGACGACAGAAATGGCGGCACAAGAATACGCACAAGTGTTAAGCTTACCTTACAGCAGCAGGTAAATGATATTCTTGAACGCCATCACCAGGTTTTAAAAGCCAATGACATCAATAACATAGCTGCGCTTGTGTTAGATGTTGAAACCGGAGCAACATTGGCCTACGCAGGGAATACTGAGCATTCGACAGACCCAAATATGGAGAGTGATGTAGACGTGGTTAACGCACCCCGCAGCCCCGGTAGTACGCTTAAGCCGCTGCTATATGCATCTATGCTGCATGATGGTTTGATCTTACCTAACAGCCTGTTACCGGATATCCCTACGCAGATAGCCGGTTATCATCCCGAAAACTTTGATCTGGGTTATGATGGTGCGGTACCTGCTTCAAAGGCTTTATCAAGGTCACTCAATGTGCCGGCTGTTAAAATGCTGCAACAATTTAAATATCAGCGATTTTATGATTTTTTACATAAGACAGGCATCACCACACTAAAAAAGCCTGCTGATCATTATGGCTTGTCGTTAATTTTAGGCGGAGGAGAAAATACCTTGTGGGAATTATGCGGCGCATACGCGGATATGGGCAGGGTGTTAAATCATTACATTAAGTACAACGGGAAATACGATGCGGCAGATTATCATAACCCTGTTTACGCATTGAATAATACAAAAAGCCCCGAACTTCAAAAAAACGGATTATTGGATGCAGGGTCTATTTATTACACCATGCAGGCTATGGAAGAAGTGATGCGCCCGGGCGAAGAAATGCTTTGGCAGCGCTTTAGCTCAACCCAGCGCATTGCCTGGAAGACCGGTACCAGCTTCGGCTTTCGCGACGGCTGGGCTATTGGTATTACGCCCAAATATGTTGTTGGTGTATGGGTTGGAAATACTGATGGCGAAGGTCGACCGAATTTAACCGGCATCAATACGGCAGCCCCTGCCCTTTTTGAAATTTTCAGACTATTGCCGGTAGCACGCGACTGGTTTGAGAAACCAATTGGCGAGATGGTAAAGATAAAAGTGTGCAAACAAAGTGGGTACCGTGCAGGCCAGTATTGCAATGACACGGATGACGAATGGGTACCCAAAAGCGGGTTAAAGGCACCGGTTTGCCCTTACCATCAATTGGTACATTTAAGCTACGATGAAAAATGGCAGGTTACCGGTAATTGCGAGCCGACATTCAATATGGTTAATAAAAGCTGGTTTGTATTGCCGCCGTCAATGGAATTTTATTATAAGATCCGCAATTACCAATACAAAGTATTACCGCCTTTTCGACAAGATTGCCTGCAAAATGGGATTAGCAATCCAATGGAAATAATTTATCCTAAGGAAAATGCAAAGATCTACGTGCCTTTAGAAGCAGACGGACAGCGCGGCCGCGTAGTTTTCAATGCAGCACACAGGCAGCGGGGTGTAAAAATATTCTGGCACCTGGACGATAAATACGTAGGCGAAACAATTGATTTTCATCAGATGGCGCTTAATCCCACACCCGGGCATCACCAATTAACACTGGTAGATGCTAACGGCAATGTAACCGGTGTAAAATTTGAAGTATTGGCCAAATAGATTAATGACACTGCGCTGAGCGGAAAAACTTTCATTTAAACCGAAAAGCATTATTTTTACAAGCAACCCGCTGTAATAAAAACGTTGCGCTTTACAAATGCTTGAACAATACGACCTGCAAAACCTGATGGTAATTGACATAGAAACTGTGCCTCAATACAGCAGTTTTGACCAGGTGCCGGAACATTTTCAAAAATTATGGGATCTTAAAACGCAAACACAGCGCAAGGAAGCAACAGCGGAGGAGTTTTACGACCGCGCAGGGATTTGGGCCGAATTTGGTAAGATTGTTTGCATATCGGTAGGAATCTTTAAACCAGGCAAAAACTTTGGCTTAAGGGTAAAATCATACGCATCTCATAATGAAAAAGAATTGCTTGAAAGTTTTTCGGCTTTACTTAACGGGCAAGCTCCCAGCTTAATTCTTTGTGCGCACAATGGCAAGGAGTTCGATTTTCCTTATATCTGCCGCAGAATGCTGGTTAACGGCGTAAAGATACCTTCGCAGCTGGAGTTATCAGGTAAAAAGCCATGGGAGATCAATCATTTGGATACCATGGAACTTTGGAAATTCGGTGATTATAAGAATTACACATCATTAAATCTTTTGGCTGCGATTTTTAATATTCTTACCCCGAAAGACGATATTGATGGCAGCATGGTTGGCCATGTTTACTGGGTTGAAAATAACCTGGAACGAATCTGCGTATATTGCCAAAAGGATGTTGTTACAACGGCACAATTACTAAGGCGCTATCGTGGCGAAGAACTAATTGCAGATGAGTGCATAACTATTGTTGAATAATTATGCTAAACATAAATAACCTGAACATCAAATTTAAAACACCTGAAGGTTATTACGAAGCTGTAAAAAATATTTCGTTTACACTTAACAAGGGCGAGACAATAGGCATTGTAGGCGAATCGGGTTCTGGGAAATCGGTTACGTCGCTGGCTATTATGCGCCTGCTCAATAAAGGTGTTTCTATAATAGAGGGCGATATTCTGTTGAACGAACATTCCTTATTTACACTTTCTGAAGCTGAAATGCGTAAGGTAAGGGGGAACAGGATTGCGATGATCTTCCAGGAACCCATGACATCATTAAACCCGGTTTTTACTTGTGGTTATCAGGTTGCAGAAGCAATCCAGTTACACCTTAGCTTATCAAAAAAAGAAGCTAAAGAAAAGGCTATAACACTTTTTAAAGAAGTACAGCTGCCGCGCCCCGATGCGATATTTGAAAGTTACCCGCACCAGCTTTCCGGCGGGCAAAGGCAAAGGGTAATGATTGCCATGGCGCTATCCTGTAATCCCGAGATACTGATTGCAGATGAGCCGACGACCGCGCTCGACGTTACTATACAAAAAACAATCATTGAAATACTCTTAAAACTTAAAATAGAACGCGAGATGAGCCTGATCTTCATCTCGCACGATCTTGGCGTTATCAATGAAATTGCAGACAGGGTGCTTGTAATGTACAAAGGTGAAATTGTTGAACAAGCGCCGGTTAAGACACTTTTTAGCAATCCGCAGCATGCTTATACAAAAGGATTATTAGCCTGCCGCCCCTCACCTGCCTGGAAGTTGAAACACTTACCGGTAGTAGCAGATTTTCTAAATAACAAAACCCTGGGTGGCGCGAGTATTGAAAAAGTAAGAGAGGCAAATGCCTATACCGCGGCAGAAATAAATAACAGGAAAGAAAAACTTTACACACAATCTCCCATACTTAAAGTATCAGCCTTAAACACATGGTTCCCTGCAGATCACAAATTTTTATTAAGAAGTAAATCGTTTGTAAAAGCAGTAAATAACGTCAGTTTTGAGGTCTATCCCGGTGAAACACTTGGCCTTGTTGGCGAATCGGGCAGTGGTAAAACAACACTCGGAAGAAGCATCCTTCGCTTAACTGAGCCAACATCCGGCACTGTTAGTTTCAATAACACGGATGTTCTGAAACTTAAAAAAGCTGAGTTGAGGGCGATAAGAAAGGATATGCAAATCATCTTCCAGGATCCGTATTCTTCGCTTAATCCACGTCTTACAGTTGGCGAATCATTGTTGGAGCCTTTAAGGGTTCATAATTTTTACGCGACTGAGGCTATGCGTAAAACTACGATCCTGGAACTTTTGGATCTGGTAAATTTACCTGCCGCATATTTCAACCGTTATCCTCATGAATTTTCCGGCGGCCAGCGACAGCGGATAGTGATTGCGCGCGCACTGGCGTTAAAGCCTAAATTTATCATCTGTGACGAGTCGGTCTCCGCATTGGATGTATCTGTGCAGGCCCAGGTGCTTAATTTACTTCGCGATCTGCAGCAGGAACTTAACCTTACATACATTTTCATTTCGCACGATCTGGCGGTGATCAAACACCTGTCGGACAGGATGGTCGTGATGAACAAAGGTGAAATAGTGGAAACCGGCGATCCTGAAGATATTTATTATCAACCAAAAGAAGAATATACCAGGAAGCTGATCGCATCTATACCAGGCACAGTTTAAATGTTATGATATAAATACTTAAATTTGATAAAAAGCGTCATAAAATGATTCGAACAATTTTGACTCCAGATAATCAAGACGTTTCTATACATATCCCTGAAAAGTATGTTGGAAAACAAATAGAGGTGATGATATATGCCGTTGATGAACTTAATAATGGCGAAAAAACAGCAGATAAGCGTAAAAATTTTAGAGGTTCATTAAACTTAACAGCGGGCCAATATCAGGATTTTCAAGATCACTTAAAGAATATTCGTAACGAATGGGACAAGGATATTTAGCAGATACCAATACACTTATCGATTATTTGGACAATAAATTACCAGATAAAGCTAACAACCTACTTGATAATATTACAATTCATTTTTCGGTAATAACTCGCATCGAACTTTTGGTATGGCCAAAAGCGACCGAAGAGCAATTAGACATCTTAAACGCATTTGTAAAAAATTCTTCTGTTTTAAATTTAAGCGAAGAAGTTATTCTTAAAACGATAGAAATACGTCGACTGCATCGAGTTAAACTTCCGGACGCACTTATTGCAGCTACAGCGACTATCAATAATTTAATTTTGCTTACAAGAAATACCGATGACTTTAAAAACATTACTTCGTTAGATTACAAAAATCCATACCAGCTATAAGTCGCTAATTAACCGGCATGCGTAAAATCTAAAATCGTTACTTTTGTACAAATAATACACATGTCTAAAAAGAAAAACAGTTCATCAATAAATAAAGTGCTAACCCAGTTAGTGCTTGATGTTTTTGAACAAAATGGCAATACTCCTTTAAATTATAAGCAGGTATCAGCTAAATTAAATGTACGGGAGCCGGAAGACCGCGAAACCATTTTCGAAATCTTAAAAGAAGAAGCCAAAAAAAACATATTAAAGGAATTAGCTCCTGGCAAATTTCAACTTATAGAACTTAAAACCTTTGTAGAAGGTCGCGTTGATCTTACCAACGATGGTTCGGCCTTTATAGTTACCGACGACGAATTTGAGAACGACATATTTGTTGCGCCTCGCAAACTGCGCAACGCCCTTAACGGCGACCGTGTAAAGGTTTACGTTTACGCTAAAAGCAAGGGAAAAAATAAAGAAGGCGAAGTAATAGAAATATTGCAGCGCGCTAAAATGGAATTTACCGGCATTGTAAAAATGTCAGATCGTTATGCTTTTCTAGTTCCGGACGACCGGAAGATGATGCATGATATTTATATCCCGGCTGCCGAACTTAACGGCGCAAAGAACGGGATTAAAGCTGTTGCTGAAATAACAGACTGGCCGGCAGACGCCAAAAATCCCATTGGCAGGATTAAACAAATTTTAGGGAAACAAGGCGAGAATGATACGGAAATGAACGCCATCCTGGCCGAATTCGGTTTTCCCCTATCTTTTCCTGCTGAAGTAGAACACGAGGCTGAAGAAATTTCGGACCTGATTTCTGAAGATGAAATAGCAAAACGACGCGACTTTAGAAATACCACCACTTTTACCATTGACCCATTCGATGCCAAGGACTTTGATGATGCCTTATCATTCAAGATACTTGATAACGGTAATTATGAAGTGGGTGTGCATATTGCAGACGTTGCTCATTATATAAAACCTGATTCCGCATTAGATAAAGAAGCCGAAGAACGCGGAACATCCGTTTACTTGGTAGACAGGGTTATACCAATGCTTCCGGAACGACTATCAAATGGTTTATGCTCACTTCGCCCTAAAGAAGATAAACTTTGCTTTGCAGCGGTTTTTGAAATGGACGAGAATGCCAATGTTGTAACCGAATGGTTTGGTAAAACAGTAATCCACTCCGACCGCAGGTTTACTTACGAAGAAGTACAGGAAGTAATAGAAGCAAAAGCCGGAGATTTTGACAAAGAGATTCTTAAATTAAACGAACTGGCTTATAAACTTCGCGATCGTAAATTTAAAAATGGTGCTATCAGCTTTGAAACAACGGAAGTTAAGTTCAAGCTGGACGAAAGCGGCAAGCCTGTTGGCGTGTATGTAAAAGAACGTAAAGACGCTCATAAGCTTATTGAAGATTTTATGCTGCTTGCCAACCGTAAAGTTGCAGAGCATGTAAGCAAAATGGGAAAAGGCAAGCATAAATATACCTTTGTTTATCGTGTGCATGATTCGCCAAAGCCAGAGTCGCTTGCAAATTTTGCTCAGTTCGCTTCCAGGTTCGGCTATAAGATCAATACTAAATCAGATAAAGAAACAGCCAAGTCGCTTAATTACCTGATGGAAGATGTGGAGGGTAAAAAAGAACAGAATGTATTAACGCAGCTTGCCATCCGCTCAATGGCTAAGGCCATTTACACAACCAAGGGCACCAGCCATTATGGTTTGGCATTTGACCATTATACGCACTTTACATCTCCTATACGCCGTTATCCCGACGTAATGGTACATCGCCTGCTATTTCATTATTTAAATGGAGGCCAGTCTGCCAATGCAGAGCATTATGAAAAGCTTTGTCAGCACAGTTCGCAGATGGAAAAAAAGGCGGCCGATGCTGAGCGCGCTTCTGTAAAATATAAACAGGCAGAATACCTGAGAGACCAGGTAGGCAATATTTTCAGCGGGGTGATCTCGGGCGTTACCGAATGGGGAATGTATGTAGAGATCATCGAAAATAAATGTGAGGGCATGATCAGGCTTCGTGATATATCCGACGACTTTTATACCCTGGACGAGAAAAACTATGCCATCATCGGTCAGCGAAAGAAAAAGGTTTACCAGTTGGGTGATGAAGTGAAAATCAGAGTAAAAAACGTAGATCTTACCAAAAAACAGATTGATTTTTCGTTAGTACAAGAATAATATATAACGTTGCAGAAATAAAGCGTTGCTGCAGCTTACTCCTACAATGAAGAGATTAGAAGAATTACAAAGAATAATCAGTGATGCCGTTAAAGATCTCGACCTACCTGAATATCCTGCTGAACTATACGAGCCGATAAAATACATTTTATCATTAGGCGGCAAACGCATGCGCCCCGCGCTTTTGCTGATGGCTTGCGACCTTTTTGGCGGCGATGTTGATGCGGCCATTCCCCCGGCCCTTGCTATAGAAGTGTTTCACAATTTCACGTTGATGCACGATGATATTATGGATAACGCACCGCTTCGACGCGGAAAAACAACCGTGCATGAAAAGTGGAATCAAAATGTTGGGATCCTTTCGGGCGATGTGATGCTGGTACAAGGATACAAATTGATGATGCAGGTGCAGGACCATTTACTACGCCCAATTTTAGACATCTTTAACACTACCGCCATTGGCGTTTGCGAGGGGCAGCAATTTGACATGGAGTTTGAAAATCGCAGCAACGTAAGCATAGCCGAATATATCAACATGATCAGGCTTAAAACTGCGGTGGTTTTAGGTGGAGCCCTGAAAATAGGCGCATTGATGGGTGGTGCCGATAAACAAAATGCAGAACTATTAAGCAGTTTTGGTGAAAACCTTGGTGTTGCTTTTCAATTACAAGATGACATTCTGGATGTTTATGGCGATCCGGAAAAATTCGGCAAGCTAGTTGGCGGCGATATTATCTCTAATAAAAAAACTTACCTGCTTATAAGCGCGCTTGAACTTGCTGCAGATGATCAGAAGATCGAACTCGCAAAATGGCTTTCTCTACAGAAATTTGATGCTGAAGAAAAGATTTCAGCAATAACAGCTATCTATGATAATTTAAATGTTCGGGAAGCTGCAGAAAATGCAATGCAGCAGTACGCTGATATGGCTTTTGAGGCATTGGAAAAGATAGAGCTACCACAGGATCATAAACAATACCTGCATGATTTTGCAGACGGATTGCTGGTAAGGGAGAATTAAGTATATTGGCCCGCGAAGCATAAAGGCTTCATTTATTATGCGCAAAATATACTTATTTTTACTACTACTACTGCTGTTAGTTGGAAAAGTTCACGCCCAAGCCCTTACCTCCGGCGGTAAATTAAAACCAGAGCAGGCTAACATGGATATAAGGCATTATACCATCAGCCTCACTGTAAATCCTGCACAAAAAACAATTGACGGTTACACTGTCATAGATCTTTTGGTGGCTAAACCCACCCACGTTTTATTGTTTGATCTGCTTGATTCATTAAAGGTGAGCCAGGTTTTGGTAAACAATAAAAAAGAATCCTTTGAATACAAGGATAACCTGATCCGCATTAATACTGCCAAAGAGCTACCATCGGGCAAAGTGAGTGTTAAGGTTATTTACGGCGGCAAGCCGCATGTGGCCCGCAGACCGCCATGGGACGACGGTTTTATCTGGAGCCGTGATTCTACCGGCCATCCCTGGATTGCAATTACCGCGGAAGGCACCGGGGGTAAATTATATTTTCCTTGTAAAGATCACCCGTCTGACGAACCCAACGAAGGCGTAGACGTGATCATTACCGTTCCCAAAGACCTGGTAGTTGCCGGGCCGGGCTTATTGAAAAGCGTAAGCAAGCACGCAGATGTAGCTACCTTTCACTGGAAAACAAATTATACCATCAACAATTATAGCATTCTTTTTAACGTGGGTGATTTTGCTGTAGTTAGCAGAAAATATACAACAGTTGATGGGCATGTAGTACCGTTGCAATTTTATGTTTTAAAGGAACATGAAGCAAAAGCCGCGCATCATTTGGATATCTTTGAGAAAACCATTCATGAGCAGGAAAAATACTTCGGCGAATATCCATGGGCTAAAGAGAAGATAGCTATTTGCGAAACACCACACTTGGGTATGGAGCATCAGACCATGAATGCATACGGTAATAAATTCCGCTACACCAAAATTGGCGGCGAAGACTACGACGATTTAATGCACCATGAATTTGGTCACGAATGGTGGGGTAATAAAGTAACCGCTAAAGACTGGGCCGACTACTGGATACACGAGGGCATTAACACCTTTGGCGATGCGCTTTATGTAAGAGAATACGAAGGTGAAGCCGCATACAATAAGTTTTTTCAGAATGCATCTTACCGCTTTGGCAACAAAATCCCTATTGTAATGGGAAAAGATATTGATGAGGAAGCTGCTTACAACGGTGATATATATGGCAAGGGTGCATTTTTTATGCATACCCTTCGCTATATCATGGGCGACAGCCTTTTCTTCCCTGCACTAAAGAAATTTGTTACATCGCCTAAATATACATATGATAACTTAGTCAATACTGACGATGTACAACAGTTTTTCAGCGAGCAGGCTGGGAAAGACCTGAAACCACTTTTTGACCTATACTTGCGTTCGGTTAATAAACTCGAGGTACACGTTAAAACAATGTCTAACAACCGTTACCAGATACAGCTGCTTAATATGAGCCTGCCTTTACCCATGGAAATCGCAACAGATGCCGGTGTAAAAAAGGTGGTTGTAGATAGCAAAGGCATAATTGTAACAAGTAAAACCCTTCCTGTTATAGATCAGGATTCGTTTTATCTTAAAAAGATCATCATAGAATAACAGACTTTTCATCTGCCAAAAAAGGGAAATACTAAAAACAATAAAGCCAGGTCTTTTTAAAAGACCTGGCTTTATTATTATATTTAAAACTGATTACTCAGCTACTGCTTCTTCTTCAGTATCGGCAGCTTTCTTTTTAGGAGCTGCTTTTTTTGCTTTTGGAGCTTCTTCAGTTTCTGTTTCTGCAACAGCTACCGGTGTTTCAACTGGTTTGCTTTCTGCTTTTGCGGCAGGTGCAGGCGCAGCAGTTTCTGCTACAGCTTCAGCTTGGAAAGGAAGTACAGATACGTATGAACGGTTATCTGCTTTCTTTTTGAAAACTACAACACCTTCGGCCAATGCAAATAAAGTATGGTCTTTACCAATACCTACATTAAGACCTGGATTGTGTTGGGTACCACGCTGACGTACGATGATGTTACCTGCGATTGCTGGCTGACCACCGAAAATTTTGATACCTAAACGTTTGCTATGCGACTCACGGCCGTTTCGTGAACTACCGGCCCCTTTTTTGTGTGCCATTTTTTATATTTTTTATGAGCCCTGTTAACAGGCCCGGTTTAAACCTTAAATTATAATGAAATACCAGTGATCTCTATCTTGGTAAATTGCTGACGGTGACCGTTTTTCTTTTTGTAACCTTTTCTTCTTTTCTTTTTGAAAACGATTACTTTATCACCTTTTAAATGAGACACTATCTTAGCCGATACTTTAGCACTTTTCAGATCAGAACCTAATGTGAATTTGCCTTCGTTTTCTGCTAACAATACATTGTCAAATTCAATACTAGCGCCTTCATCACCTTGTAACCTGTGTACAAAGATCTGCTGGTCTTTTGCAACTTTAAATTGCTGTCCGGCTATACTTACTATTGCGTACATGTTTGTTAATTATTATTTTAAAATTTGAGGTGCAAATATAGAATTATAAATTTCAATAAACAACAGTGTATTATTTTTTCTTCCTGTCCTGTGCATCAGCTAACACGTGTTTAATTTCGTTGATCAACTGTATGTTGGCATCTTTTAATTTGTCATCGCCCAGGTAAGAGGCATCAAATTTTACTTTTTTACTTTTGCGCTCGTAATTAAATTCTATGTAATAACGCGGCGGCCTTTGTCCATGCAGTAAAGCAGTGTCGGTATTGAGCTCGTTGGATGGAAAATCCCAGAAACCAAGGTCAGCAGCTTTGCGATGCAGGTACAGCAGGTCGCTTTTTGTTAGCAACAAATTTGTTTTCACCAACGAATCGTGCCTGTTCACATATTGAAAATCGCCCGTGGCAGAATTATACTTATTTATCAGACTGTCGCCATTACCGTATTCAAACACAAACGATTTAAATTCCGTAAATTTATAAGGCGCATTTTTAAGCATGTGGCCGTAATAATAAACGCAGTAGAAAAGAAACGGCACAATTACGGTGAAGATCAGGAATATTTTTTTAGCTCTGTCTGACATTATTTTTTTTTATTTTAATTAAGTTCTTTTTCCCATTTACTTACTACTGCCGTAGCCATGGCGTTGCCAAGCACATTAGTTGCAGAACGGCCCATATCCAGCAGCGGATCAATACCAATTATAAGCGCAAAACCTGCTTCAGGAATATTAAATTGCGGTAAGATACCGGCTACCACCACCAATGCCGCCCTGGGTACCCCGGCAACACCTTTGCTTGTAAACATCAGTATAAGCAGCATGGTTAGCTGCTGCACAAGCGATAAATGCACATGATAAGCCTGCGCTATAAACAAGGTAGCAAAGGTCATATACATCATGCCACCATCCAGGTTAAACGAGTAACCAAGCGGCAGTACAAAGCTCACTATTTTATTACTGCAGCCAAACTGTTCCAGTTTTAATAAAACTTCGGGGTAAGCCGCCTCGCTGGTTGAGGTACCGAATGCAATGAGCATGGCATTTTTTACCTGGTTTAGCAAAGCGAACACTCGTTTTTTTAATACTAAAAAGGATGCAGCTACAATCAAAACCCAAAGCACAATCAACGAAAAATAAAATTCGCCAATAAACACAGTGTAGGTTAATAATATACCGGGGCCCTGCTTCGCGACTATCGCGGTAATGGCACCGAAAACGGCCAGCGGCGATAACAGCATCACGTAACCGGTTATTTTAAGTATAACGCTTGCAAAGGCATCCATCGCTTTAATTACAAGTTCACCTTTAGGGCCGATAGATGCAGTGGCTATGCCAAAAAACAACGAAAACACAACTATCTGCAATATCTCGTTATTGGCCATTGCTTCGATAAAGCTTTTTGGAAAGATGTGGGCTACAAAATCATTCAGTGAAAAGGCATTAAGCTTTGCCGATGAGCCAACTGACAGATAGGATGACATCGGCATCATTTCTCCCGGTTTAAGTACGTTCACCATAAACATGCCTAAAAGCAGGGATACCAATGAAGCACCCAAGAACCATAACAGCGTTTTGCCGCCAATTCTACCTACCGCTTTTATACTGCCTACCTTTGCAACCCCTACCACCAGCGTAGTGAAAATAAGCGGACCGATCACCATTTTTATCAGCCTTAGAAATATGTCGCTTAAAATTGTAAAGCCCTGGAGCTTAGCATCGCGTAAATGTTCATCGGCATCTATAAGGTCAATCTGACCACCTTTTTGAGCCGTTAACTGCCTTCTTACCTCGGTTGAAAGATTTTGACTTAAACGCGCATCTAACTTTTTAACTGATGCTAATGCTGTACTGATATTGCGATTGATGTTATCTAAAACCGACAGATTATAAATAGACCCGGCTGCAATGCCAAGAACAAGCGCTATTACGATGTATACTGTGAGTTTGCTCTTTTGCATTTTTTTGCCCGGACCGCAAAAATACAAAATTATGGTTGATTAAGCCTGCTTTATCTGTTGTGCTAAAAGGCATTAATCAACCATGTAAAAGATTTTTTATTTTAAGTGCGAACGTAGCATCCAGGCTAATTTCTCATGTTGCTCCATTAAGCCGGTCACAAAATCACTTGTTCCGTAGTCTTGATATTTTGAAGCAAAAGGATCTATATTACCTCTTATAAACTCAATGATGCTCTCATGGTCGGCAAGTAACTCTTTAATGTAAGAAAGGCTGTCGTTTTTGTCGCCAATCTTTTCGGTTAAATGTGTAAGACCTAAAAAGCTGCTTAAAGTGCCGGGTGCATAATGACCAATGCTGCGGATTCGTTCCGCAACGCTATCCATCACTTCATCCAACTGTTCATATTGGGTTTCAAAAAACAGGTGCATGGAGTGAAAATCGCGGCCTTCAACATTCCAATGAGCGTTTCTGGTTTTTGTATAAAGTACAAACTCATCAGCTAATAGCTTGGCAAGCTGGTCTGATACTGCCTTTCTGTTTTCTTCGTTAATTCCAATTATTGTAGCCATGTTTTTATGTGATTTATGTTCACCAAAAATCAGAATTATCTATGAAGATGGCACGCTTTAAATGCTTTTTTTACTTTACGGTTATTGTACTTTTTCTACAACGGCTGCTGTACCGTAGGCAAGCACTTCTGTAATGCCGTTCATTACTTCATTGGCATCGTATCGCACAGAAATTACTGCGTTTGCACCGCGTTCACGGGCATGCTGTATCATAAGGGCATAGGCTTCTTCACGGGCGCGTTCGCACAATTCTGTATAAATTGAGTTTTGCCCGCCAAAGGCAGCTTGCAGCGCACCTAAAAAATTACCGCCAACTCCGCGCGAACGTACTGTAATACCTCTTACTATGCCCATTTGTTGGGTTACTTTATATCCTTCTAATTGGGTGCTTGTTGTTACTAACATGATCTTAATCCTTTATTGCAACTAATTTGTTGCAGTTTATAATTTGATATGAAAAGCGGTTAAATGTTACAAACTCCGGTTGCTGCGAAATTGCCTGCTTAAGCAAAACTACCACGCTTAAATTGCTGAACAGCGTAATTAGCCGCCCGGGCAGTAAGCGCCATAAATGTAAGCGAAGGGTTTTGAGTGCCGGTTGATGTCATACAGGCACCATCGGTAACAAATACATTGGGGCAGGCATGCAATTGATTCCATTTATTTAATAACGAGGTTTTGGAATCTTTACCCATCCTCACCCCGCCAACTTCATGAATATCAAGACCCGGCGCCTGGCCGCTATCATTTGTGCTAATGTTTTCGCAACCTGCCTTTTGCAGCATTTCGGTACCCTGGTATAAAAAATCATTCATTAGTTTAACATCGTTGTCATCATAACCCACATCTACGGTAAGCAACGGCATTCCCCACTCGTCTTTATCATCTTTACTCAAATAAACACGGTTAATCTCTTTTGGGATAGTTTCGCCCTGCATCATCATGTAAATGCTCCAGTCGCCTGCTTCAGCAAGGTTGTCTTTGTATTTGCCCCCTATCTGCGGGCTTTCGGAATATTGCCCGCCGCCTGCCCTGGTTGCGGTGTAAAACACCATGTAACCTCGTAAAAAGTCAGTTTCCTGTTTATAAACGTTTCTGAAATTAGGCATCATTACTGCGGTTGGTCTGCGACCATAGTAATAGGTATCTTTAAAACCAGCGATGGTTGCACTAATAGATCCCCGGTAGTTTTGAAATGCGATATACTTACCCAATAGTCCGTTATCATTGCCAAGCCCGTTAAGAAAACGCTTACTTACAGAGTTCAATAATATCAGGTTTGTATTTAAAGTAGCCGCATTTACGAAGATCACCTTGGCAAAGTATTCGGTAGTTTTTTTGCTGATGGCATCAATTACTTTCACACCCGTAACTTTACCCTTTACATCATCGTAAATAATGGAATGCACTACCGACTTAGGCAGTATTGTCAGATTACCGGTTTTATTTGCTGTAGGCAAGGTAGATGAATTTGAACTAAAGTATCCGCCAAAGGGGCATCCGCGCTGGCAAAGGTTGCGGGCCTGGCATTGCCCCCTGCCCTGTTGCAAATGAACTTCTTTAGGTTGGGTTAAATGTGCGCATCTGCCTATGATGACATTCCTTTCATTATAATTCTGCATAATGCGTTTTTGAATCACCTGCTCAACCGCATTCATTTGCCATGGCGGCAGAAACTCTCCGTCTGGCAAAGTGTCTAACCCATCGTGATTACCGGCAATACCGACAAATTTTTCAACGTAACTGTACCACGGTGCTATTTCATCATAACGTATCGGCCAGTCAACTGCAAATCCATCCCTTGCAGGGCCCTCAAAATCATATTTGCTCCAACGCTGGGTTTGCCGTGCCCACAAAAGCGATTTGCCGCCAACCTGGTAGCCGCGAATCCAGTCGAAAGGCTTTTTTTGTATATATGGATGATCTTTGTCCTTTACAAAAAAGTGCTCGGTACTTTCATCAAAAGCATAACAACGGTTTACTACCGGGTTGTCGAGTTTTTCCTTAAGCGGCAGATGGCCGTGATGTTTAAAATCCCACGGGTTTTTCGTTGCTGTGGGATAATCTTTTAAATGGACCACATTTTTACCACGTTCCAGAACAAGTGTTTTAAGTCCTCCCTCACATAGTTCTTTGGCTGCCCACCCTCCGCTAATACCCGAACCGATCACAATGGCATCATAAGTATGATCAGTATTAGCCTGATAATTAAATTCACTTGCCGGCATGTTTGAATAAGTTTATTGATTGGAGATACTAATTTATTTATTTTGAGCAATATATCTGCAAAGCCGTTCGCAATTTTAACCGCTTCGTTACATTTTTTATATTTGCTCAATCACAATAATCTTTATGCTACAAGTAAGCGGTTTATACATTTATCCAATCAAGTCTTTGTCTGGCATCAGCCTGTCTTCGGCTAAAGTAACAGTGATGGGTTTAGCGCATGACCGCCGATGGATGCTGATAGACGAAAACAACCGCTTCATTTCCCAAAGGGAAGTGATACAAATGGTATGGCTTAAAGTATCCATAGAACCCAATGCATTAAAAGTAACTGATAGCCGCAATAACACATTTATACATATTCCATTTTTAAAGCAATTGCCGGGAGAAACAATAACGGTAACCATCTGGGATGATACCTGTGAAGCCGAATTAGTAAGTAAGGATGCGGATAAATGGTTTAGCAACGCGCTGGGCATAAATTGCCGTTTGGTATATATGCCCGACAATAGCCGGCGTATGGTAGACCAGAAATACGCCCCGGATGATACGATCACTTCTTTTTCCGACGGTTATCCATCACTGCTTATAGGCCAGGCTTCGCTGGATGATCTGAATAACAGGCTGGCCGCGCCTATATTGATGGATCGTTTTAGGCCTAACATTGTTTTTACAGGTGGCTTGCCATATGAAGAAGACCTGATAGGCAACTTTACTATCAATGGCGTTGACTTTTGCGGAGTAAAACTTTGCGCGCGCTGCGTTTTGACAACTGTAGACCAGTTTAGCGGCATAAAAGGCAAAGAACCCTTAAAAACACTTGCCACCTATCGCCTTAAAAATAAAAAGATCTTATTCGGGCAAAACCTTATTCATAATGATGAAGGGATCATCAGCATTGGCGATGAGCTTGTTGTGAACAGCCATAACAATGACGACCGGTTTATAGTGAACGTTGCCGAAACCAAAGTCTCGCTTTCTTTGTAATCGGGCCAAATCAAAAACTTCTTATACCTTTGTGTTTTGTATTTTAAAGCATGCTGTCTAAAAAAACCAAATACGCAATTAAGGCACTCGTAGTGCTTGGGAAAAATTCGGGGCAACCACCGATGCAGATCTCGAAGATTGCCGAAGAAGAACGCATACCTAAAAAGTTTTTAGAACAGATATTGTTGGACCTGCGTAATGCGGGCTTCCTGTACAGTAAAAAAGGTGCGGGAGGTGGCTACAGCCTGAACAAAGACCCTAAAGAAATTTTTCTTGTAAGCATAATGCGTATCACCGATGGACCTATTGCCATGGTACCATGCGCAAGCTTGAATTTTTACCATAAATGCGACGAATGCAAACAGGAAACTACCTGTGGAATACGCGATGTATTTGTTGAAGTAAGGGATGCTACCTTGAAGATCCTTTCAGAAACCAGTATTGCCGACATTATTGCCCGTGAAAACACTTTAATAGGCTAAAATTATTAAAACCGCCGGTCGTTTTTTCAACCAACGGTCAAATCATTTTTTTATTTCAGAATTTCCCTAGCAACTTTTCCGGTTCCATCTATTTTATCGGTAGCTGTAAGGCCCAGTATTTTAGTTATCACCGGAAACACTTCTACGTTTTGGAATCTGGCGATAAAGGTATGCGGTTTAAAAGCAGGGCCCCAGGCGTAAAATGTTGCCTGCATTTCTGGCACAGTATAAGGATTAAAGCCATGTGTGCCCGGGTTAAGCTTGCGGCCATTTAAATTAAACACCTTAGGCCAGGCTGGCACCAATAAAATGTCGCCTATGCGGTTATGCCAGTCGTCGGTTTTGCTGTAATGCAGGTTGGCAGGCATTTCTTCGCGCAGGTAAACCTGGTAATCTTTGGCTTCTTTTTTCAGCAATTCGTAAGTTTCTTTTACAAATTTTGTGTCTTTTGCATAAAGTTCAACCAACGTACCATCACCCGAAACGATAAATTTCGATGTATCGATGGCCGATGGCACACCGATAGGATGCTCGGTATCTATTTTGCTCATGCCGTGGTCAGACACAAAAACATAGTTTACATCCAGCCCCGTACCTTTAACTGCCTTGGTTAATTCATAAACGGCTGAATCTACAAAATGAACTTCCTTTTCCGTTTCAGGCGCATCAGGGCCGTATGTGTGACCTGCATGATCTACCTGGGGAAAATAAAAAGTGATAAAATGCGGCCTGCTTTCTTCCGGCAATGACAACCAGTCGGTTACCGCTTTAATGCGGTTATGGATGTTGATTTTTTCATTGTAGGCATAATAGTAGGTTGGCCTGGTATCTTTGATGTTAACGTCAGATGCTACCCAGTAAAAACTTGCGGCAAGCATATGCTGCTGCTCGGCGAGTACCCAAAGCGGGGTGCCGCCATACCAGTATGGGTCGGCAGCTTTTATGCGGTTGTAGTAAGCATAAAAATCTTTGTGATCACGATCATAAAATGAATTATTCACAAGGCCGTGATGCGACGGATACAGCCCGGTTACAATGGTATAATGATTTGGAAACGTAACAGATGGAAAAGAAGGAAGCATGGCTTCTGATTTAACTCCTTCGCCTGCAAGCTGCAATAAATGTGTAGCGTTATATTTTTGTGCATAGTCATACCTGAAACCATCTGCCGAGATCAGGATCACATAGGGTTTTTTTTGTTGGGCGGCGTCGTTTTTTCTGCCTTCAATTACTTTCTGAACAGTATCAACCTGTGCAAAACCTGCTGCCGATACCAAAAGAGCTATCGTAAATAAAATATATTTCTTCATGATGATGGATTACGGCCAAAAATAAAAGAATAAGGTTAGGTTAAAGTTAAATGCTTGTTTGTAACTAAAATATTAGAAGCCGAAGTATCCAAGCACATTCCTTTTCCTCTAAAAATATTAGCCACTTAGCAAGATCCTTTGTTAGTGTGAAAAAGTATAACTTTGATTAAAGACAAAATTATAGCTTAGATGACAATTTAAATATGCCGCCAACTTTTTTACTGTTCATGGGTCTTATACTTTATATTGCGATTATGGCAATTTCATTGGCATTATGTATTCCGATGCTACTTATAAAGTCAAAAAAACTATTGGCAAAGAAAATCATTTTCACAGTGTCAATTTCCTTTCCATGTTTAATAATAGTTGGATTATCGTTTTCTATAATCTTTTTATTGCCAGCCCTTTATTTTTTTGGATAGCCAATAACAATTACATACCAAGAACCCCTGGAATTATTTTGACAATTGTGGGGCTATTGATATTCGTTTCCACTATTGCTGTATGCTCGTTGTACTTATGGTATTTTACAAGTAATATTATTTATAAGAAATTGGATCAAAAGCCCATATCAGAGTTTTTAAATAAAGATAAGATATACATTTATCTCAAACCCTTTTTAACCAAGTTAAAAATCATCAATAGCTAATCGATTTTTGAAAGTTTATTTCTGTTTTTTAAACAGAATTGTAATGTTACCATTCAAAAATAAGTTTCCTCTGCGTTCTCATGGAACAAGCCTGGGCGCTATCTACAGTTTGGCAGCTTAGGTTTCAGACTCTTTATTCTATTACCTTTTCCGTCCTTTTAGTGTTTTTAATCAGTATTTGTTTGAGGCCACGATAGCTTTGAATTATGATACAAAGTTGCTTTAATCTGCAAGTCAACGAAGTGAGCGATTCCCTTTTCTTCGTAAATAGTTAGCGTTTCTAATGTGTTATATACCACTTTGAGCAATCTTCGTGCGACAGCTACAATCGCTTTTTGCGCTTTCATACGTTTACGTAACTTATCAAATAAAGCATGCCAGTAGGAATCTTTCATGCGAACCGCAGCCCATGCCGCGCCGACAATGGCAACTCTTAAATAAGTGTTTCCCTTTTTAATTGCAGTGTTTTTGCGTTTACCTGCACTTTCGTTATTACCCGGCGCAATACCGCACCACGCAGTAAAGTGATCTGCCGTTGGAAATCGGCTCATGTCTTTTCCAGCCTCGCTGATAATGATTTCTGCTGATTTGATACCTATACCACTGATGCTATCAAGACATTCAAAAGCTTGTGCATAATGCTCACTGATGATTTCAGTAATTGATTTGTCTAAAAAGTCGACCTGCTTTTGCACATGATCATAATCTTCCAATAACATCTGTAGTTGGGTATGGTGATAGGCTTGAAGTGTACCATCCAAAGCTTTAACTAATTGGTCTTTCTTTTTGATTACTTTACCTCTGGCGCAATTCAGCAGTTGTTCCTGATCTGTAACTCCTTTTGCCAATATTCGTATCATATCCATTGTCGATAAAGTATGTATTGAACTAATGACAGAACGAAGTTTGATATTATTGCTTTCCAATATCTTAAGCAAGCGGTTCCGTATCCGATTGAGTTGCCAAGTATAGAATAAACGATTCCTGCAATAATCTCTGATTATTCGCTGAGTATTGTCAGGCATAAAACTTGGCCGGACTAATCCGTGCAGTAACAATGTACAAAGCCATTTAGCGTCCTTGCGATCAGTTTTTCGTTTCGGCATCTGCTTGATATGAACTGGATTCGCGACTATTACTTCGATACCTGCTTCGGTAAGTATGGCATAATAAGCTCATCCAATAAATGCCCGTGCTCTCCATCAGGCAATGGTGAATATCACATTCTTGTAACCAATCTCTGATCTGTTTGAGTTCACAGGTGTAAGTGCCAAACTCCCTAAACTCTTGATTGCTGCCGTCTTTCCCGGAGATAAAGCCAACGATCTTGTCTTTGTGCATGTCCAAACCACAGGCTTTATCTAATTGAGGCATAATGTTCACATCGTCAATTACTTGTTGTTTCATAAATATCCTCCGTTGATTATCTATGATATACATTTTTATGAGCCTGGGTGTTTTCAAATCATCATACTTAGGTTAAAGTTAAATGCTTGTTTGTAACTAAAATATTAGAAGCCGAAGTATCCAAGCACATTCCTTTTGTAAGGTAACGGTCAGAAATAAATAAATTTAAAAAAAATCCCAGTAGTTCGGTATAGTATATATATATTTGTCATTAAGAAATGAGAACAAGCATTGTCTATACCTGTAAGGCTTTTATGATGTACTGCTGTATTTACGGCGGCAAGTGAGGGCTTTATTATAAAAATATTTAATACAAGCCTCTTTCGCACAAGCCAAAGAGGTTTTTTTATATCCAAAACTGATATTATATGCAAAGCTTCAGAACTGAGCTGGAGAACCCGATAGTTGAAAAAGACATCATCGACCTTGAAAAAAAAATCAGGGCTTTTCGCGAAGGAAAAATCCACGATGAGAAATTCCGGAGCCTGCGTTTGGCTCGCGGTATATACGGGCAACGCCAGCCGGGCGTGCAAATGGTGCGCATTAAATTGCCGTTTGGTAAGGTTACGTTTAAGCAGTTACTGCGTATTGCTGATATATCAGACGAGTACGGAAGTAGCAACCTGCATTTAACTACCCGCCAGGACATACAGATCCATTATGTAAGCCTTGACCGCACGCCCCAGTTGTGGGCAGAGTTGGAGCAGGATGATATTACTCTGCGCGAAGCCTGCGGAAATACGGTTCGTAATGTAACCTCTTCTCCCGCATCAGGGATAGATCCGCAGGAGCCTTTTGATGTATCTCCATATGCGCATGGCGTTTTTGAATATTTTTTGCGCAACCCGGTTTGCCAGGACATGGGCCGCAAATTCAAGATCTCATTTTCATCAAGCGAAGCTGACACCGCATTTTCTTACATTCATGATATTGGTGCTATACCAAAAGTGAATGAAAAAGGCGAGCGTGGTTTTAAAATAATGCTGGGTGGCGGCCTTGGCGCGCAGCCTATGCTGGCAAGTATAGTAGAAGAGTTTTTACCGGAGGATCAGCTGATTCCCTACATCGAAGCTATTATAAGGGTATTTGACCGTTACGGCGAACGCAATAACCGCAACAAGGCCCGCATGAAATTCCTGATCCAGAAAATTGGGCTCGATGAGGTTTTACACCTTGCTAAAGCCGAATACCTGGCGCTGAAAGTAAAATCATATCCGGTTAACCGCGATGCGGTTGCATCTCCTGCCCTGCCTGAGGCTATTGAATATATTGAAGAGGAAGTAAGCAACCCTTTGCGATATGAGCAGTGGCTGGCTACCAATGTATTTGAGCAAAAGCAAAAGGGTTTTTATGGTGTATATGTAAAAGTACCGGTAGGCGACATTCCTTCGGATGTAGCACGTAAACTGGTTGATGCTATTAAACCTTACGTTGCCGATGAAATTCGCATCACTCAAAACCAGGGGCTGCTTTTAAAATTTGTTAAAAAAGAAGCTTTATCAGCACTTTACAACCGTTTAACAGCGCTGGATCTTTCTGCTCCGGGTTTTGACAGCCCTGCAGATGTAACCACCTGCCCGGGTACAGATACCTGTAATCTTGGTATATCAAACAGCATGACCCTTTCGCGTGTGCTGGAAGATTTGATATACAACGAATACGAAGACTTCATTTATAACCGCGAAATCAAGATAAAGATTAGCGGATGCATGAACTCCTGCGGTCAGCATGGTTTGGCTCACATAGGTTTCCACGGCAGCTCGCTTAAAGCAGGCAGCCGCGTCTTACCATCGGTTCAGGTGCTTTTGGGCGGCGGAACCGTTGGCGATGGTGTTGGCCGTGCGGCAGAAAAAGTTATTAAAGTACCTGCAAAACGTGCCACCCATGTTTTAAGGGCTGTACTGGACGATTACAAACTTAATTCTATAAGTGAAGAAACCTTCCACTTCTATTATGACCGCCAGGGCAAGGATTATTTTTACCAGTTGCTGAAGCCGCTGGCCGACCTGACAAACCTGGAAGAAGATGAATTTGTTGATTGGGGCCACCAGGAAACTTTTGCAACCGCTATCGGTGTTGGTGAATGTGCCAGCGTTATCATTGACTTGGTTGCTACCCTGCTTTACGAAGCTGACGAAAAATTAGGTTGGGCAAAAGAAGCCTTCGCCGACGGAAGATGGGCCGATGCCATTTACCACGCTTATAATACGTTTGTAAGCGGAGCAAAAGCCTTACTGCTTGATAAAAATGTAAATAGCAGTACGCAGTCGGGCATTATTAAAGAGTTTGATAACAATTACGTAAGCACTGGTGAGATAAAAATAGAAGGCTCTTTTAACGACCTGATATTACAGATAAACCAAAACGAACCTTCTGAAACTTTTGCAGTAAGCTACCTTGCTGCAGCAACCGATTTTCTGGAAACCGTTAAAGCAAAAAGAGAGGAGCTGATACAATCATGATTATTACAGCAACAAAGAAAGATACAAAAGAGCCGCGTATCACCCTTGTAGGTGCAGGGCCCGGCGATGCAGAACTGATAACGTTAAAGGGTTTAAAGGCTTTGCAAACTGCAAACGTGGTTTTGTATGATGCGCTTGTAAACAGCGATCTGTTACAGTATGCCCCCGCAGAAGCTACCAAGGTGTATGTAGGAAAACGCTCGGGCGATCATTCTTACTCACAGGACGCGGTAAATAAGTTGATGATAGATTATGCTATCAATTACGGCCACGTGGTAAGGCTCAAAGGCGGCGATCCTTTTGTATTTGGACGAGGTTACGAAGAGCTGGATATGGCAGCTTCTTACAGTATCCCGGCTCAGGTGATACCTGGTATTTCGAGCTCGATTGGTGTACCTGGGATGCAGCAAATCCCTGTTACACATCGCGGCCTGAGTGAAAGTTTCTGGGTTGTGACCGGTACTACCGCCAACGGAAAGATCTCTGCCGATGTTTACGATGCTGCACGCAGTAATGCTACCGTAGTAGTGCTGATGGGCTTACATAAGCTTGCAGACATAACCGAAATTTATAAAAAAGAGGGAAAACACCGTTTGCCTGTCGCGATTATTCAAAGCGGGTCGACAAAGGACGAAAAGGTGGCCATCGGTATTGTTGATACCATTGTTGAAATTGCAGAAGAACAGAAAATTGCTTCGCCTGCGCTGATTGTTTTTGGCGACGTAGTATCCCTGCACCCAAGCTTTCAGCCGATAAGAGAGTTTTATGACATTGTTGCCGCAGAATAACGGAATAAAAACTATTGAGCCCAAAGAAACGGAAGGCAATGAATTATTTCCCGTTTTTTTAAAGCTGAATGGCTTGCACACGATACTTATAGGTGCTGGCAACGTAGGCCTTGAAAAGCTTACCGCCATTTTGCACAACAGTCCGGATGCAGCGGTAACCGTTGTTGCGCTTTCAATTTTACCAGAGGTTCATGCACTTGCGTCGGAATACCAGGGTGTAACGATCATTCAAAAATCATTTGCAGAAAGCGATCTCGATACCGCAGATGTGGTGGTGGTTGCAATAAACGATAAGGAACTTAGCCATATTATACGGCAGGCGGCACGCACCCGGAAACTGCTGGTGAATGTTGCCGACACACCCGAACTTTGCGATTTTTACCTTGGCTCCATCGTGCGCAAAGGCGATCTTAAGATCGCTATCTCAACCAATGGAAAATCTCCAACGGTTGCCAAACGCATTAAGGAGGTGCTTAACCAAAACCTTCCTGATGAACTTGATACTACCATACAACAAATGAATGCTTTGCGCAATACCTTAAACGGTGATTTTGCCTATAAAGTGAAAAAGCTGAACGCGGTAACTTCCGTACTGGTGGCTCCAGCCAAACCTTCGGGGAAAAAACTTATTTGGCTTATCTGGAGTGCGCTTATAGTATCAGTTATAATAACAGTTGTCGCTTTGTGGACCAGGGAGCCTGCCTTTAGGGCTTATGCTGAAACTATTAAACCTGAATTTTACTACTTTTTGGGTGCAGGGTTTGTTTTTGCGCTGATAGATGGCGCTATTGGCATGTCATATGGGGTAACATCTACATCCTTTTCCTTATCTATGGGCGTGCCGCCGGCTTCGGCCAGCATGGGTGTGCATTTATCAGAGATCATGAGTAATGGTATTGCCGGCTGGATGCATTACCGCATGGGCAATATTAACTGGAAGCTGTTTTGGCTATTGTTATGGCCAGGGCTGATAGGCGCTTTTTCAGGCGCTTTCATTCTGTCATCGTTAGAACATTATGCACAATACACCAAACCCTTCGTATCAGTTTATACGCTGATATTAGGTATCGTTATTTTATCAAAAGCGTTTAAAACAGAAAAGAAAAAATCGTCCGAAAAATTCAAAAATATAAGACTACTTGGCCTGGGTGGTGCATTCATTGATGCCGTAGGTGGTGGCGGCTGGGGATCAATCGTTTTATCAACTTTAATTGCCGGCGGTCGTCATCCCCGCTTTTCTTTAGGAACAGTTAAGTTATCACGGTTTTTCATTGCATTGGTTGGGTCAACTACTTTTATTTACATGCTAAAAAGCAATCATTGGAGCGCAGTAGCAGGTTTGGTGATAGGTAGTGCAGCAGCATCTCCAATTGCCGCAAAGATTTCAAATAAGATCTCCGCAAAAGTTATTATGACGGCCGTTGGGATTATTGTTATTTTAATAAGTATTAAAAGCATTTATGCCTTTATGACAAAGATTTTTTAATGAGCCAGTTAGCACAACACATAAAACAGGAAACGGCAGGTTTAAACCCGGTTGAGACATTAACGCTTTTAGCAGATATGTTTCAGGGTGAAATTGTGTTCTCTACCAGTTTTGGCTGGGAAGACCAGGTTATTACTCACATGATCTTTGCTAATAATCTGCCTGTTAAAATCTTTACCCTGGAGACAGGCCGATTATTCCCTGAAACCTATTATGTTTGGAACCGTACCATGGAAATATACGGCAAGCCTATTCATGCATATTACCCGCAAAGCGAGCTTTTGCAGCAAATGGTAAATGCAAAAGGGCCAAACAGCTTCTATGAATCGGTAGAGAACCGTAAAGAATGCTGCGGGATCCGTAAGATAGAGCCGCTTAAACGTGCCCTTGCAGGTAATAAATGCTGGATCACCGGCATCCGCGCAGAACAGTCTGCCAACAGGCAGTACATGGAAAATGTAGAATGGGACGAAGGCAACCAGATTGTTAAGTATCATCCTATTTATGACTGGACGCTCGACGACGTAAAAGAATACATTAAAAAATATTACATACCTTACAATACCCTGCACGACAGAGGTTTCCCAAGCATAGGCTGCGCACCTTGCACAAGGGCCGTACAACCCGGCGAAGATTTTCGCGCCGGCCGCTGGTGGTGGGAAGATCAGTCGAAAAAAGAGTGTGGCCTGCATGGGGTAAATGAAGTAATTGAAAAATGAGTAAACTGGATTATTTAGACGAATTAGAGGCCGAAGCGATATTTATTCTGCGCGAAGTAGCCGGGCAATTTGAAAAACCGGCCCTGCTATTTTCGGGGGGAAAAGATTCTATAACGCTGGTCAGGTTAGCCGAAAAAGCTTTCAGACCAGGCAAATTTCCATTTCCGCTGGTACACATTGATACCGGGCATAATTTTATAGAAACTATTGAGTATCGGGACAATATGATTAAACGCCTGGGCGAGAAATTGATCATAGGCCATGTACAGGATTCTATAGACCAGGGTAAAGTGGTTGAGCAAAAAGGGAAAAATGCCAGTCGTAATGCGCTGCAAACCGTTACCTTATTAGATACTATTGCTGCGCATCAGTTTGATGCTTGTATTGGCGGCGCACGCAGGGACGAAGAAAAGGCCCGTGCCAAGGAACGCATTTTTTCTGTAAGAGATGAATTTGGCCAATGGGACCCAAAACGCCAGCGCCCAGAGCTTTGGAATATCTTTAATGGCAAAATACACAAAGGTGAAAACGTGAGGGTGTTCCCAATCAGTAACTGGACAGAGTTGGACGTATGGAATTACATTCGCCGCGAAAAGATTGAGCTTCCATCCATATATTTTGCACACGAGCGCGAGGTTATAACCCGTAACGGGCAACTGATGGCCGCTTCTCCGTTCTTAAATATGGATGAGGAAGATATTATTGAGACCCGTAATGTACGTTTCCGTACCGTAGGCGACATGACCTGTACCGCGGCGGTAGAATCATACGCTTTTAAGATCGACGATATAATTGATGAAATAGCCGAATCAAAGATAAGCGAACGTGGCGCCCGTATGGATGATAAAGTAAGCGAAGCCGCCATGGAAGACCGTAAAAAAGGGGGATATTTTTAATGTCGGGTTGCGGATGTTGGATTTCGGATTTAGAGTTCTAACCAAACCGTTTTCGATGTCCACTCTGCCCTTGTTGGTGTTGTCATCAACAACAATGCATGATAGACATAAAATAAATTCGAAATCGAACATCCAAATTCGAAATTTTAAATAAATCCGAAATCGAACATCCGAATTCCGAAATTCCAACTAAATCCGAAATAACCAAATGGATATATTAAAATTTATAACAGCAGGCAGCGTTGACGATGGTAAAAGCACCTTGATAGGTCGCTTATTATATGACAGCGAATCGATACTTGCCGATCAGCTGGAAGCATTGCACCGCTCTAACCGTAAAAATGATGACGGTACTATTGACCTTGCCATTTTAACAGATGGCCTGAAAGCCGAACGTGAACAGGGTATTACCATTGACGTAGCCTATAAGTATTTTCAAACAGATAAACGCAAATTCATTATTGCCGATACCCCGGGCCATATTCAATATACCCGCAACATGGTTACCGGGGCATCAAATGCCAACCTGGCTATCATTCTTATAGATGCACGTAAAGGTGTTATTGAACAAACCATTCGCCATTCTTTTTTGGTTTCGCTATTAGGCTTGCCTCAGGTAGTTGTTTGCGTAAACAAAATGGATATGGTTGATTATAGCCAGGAAGTTTACGACAAAATTGTTGCCGAGTATGAAACGCTTGCTGCTAAAGTAGGCTTGAAAAGTATTTACTATATCCCGGTAAGTGCATTGAAAGGAGACAACATTGTTTATCCGTCACTTAACATTGGTTGGTTTAAAGGAGAAAGCTTGCTTCAGTTTCTTGAAACAATAGAAATAAAAGCAGATAATACCAAAGCGCATGCCCGATTCCCGGTGCAATGGGTTGTGCGCCCTCAAACGGAAGAATTGCATGATTACCGCGGATATGCTGGTCGTGTTTCAAGCGGATCATTTAAGGTAGACGATAAGGTTACCGTATTGCCATCAGGCTTTAGTTCAACCATAGAAAAAATTGAATTGCTGGATGCAGAACCCGAGGAAGCGGTTGCAGGAATGTCTGTTACGCTTCATTTAAAGGATGAGATTGATATTAGCCGCGGCGACCTGATTGTAAATAGTCAATATCAACCCGAGGTATCGCAGCAGATAGAAGCAGATTTATGTTGGATGGACACTCGTGCATTAGACACATCACTCACTTATTTTATACAGCATAACAGCAAAGTAACCCGTTGCCGTATACAAGAAGTGCTTTATAAGGTAAACATCAATACGCTTGAAAAAGAATTTGATGAAGAATTTAAATTAAACGATATCGGGCGGATAGTGATCAAAACAGCCGAATCCCTGGCTTTTGACCCTTACCAGGATAATAAGGCAAACGGCGGCGCCATAATTATAGATAGCCGTACTAATGTTACTGTTGGAGCGTTAATGATTAGAGCAGCAGTAGTTTAAACTACTTCTCTGATTTACGTTTTATAGTGTTTTAATTTTTTTAGAAGGCGGGAAGAAAATTCTTCCCGCCTTCTAATTATAAGTCCTTTTTAAGCTTATCGTTTACTTCTGAAACGCAGGTTTCAGTTCGTCTTTTTCAGCTTTTCTGAATTTCATCACCTTTGGCACTGATACCTGCTGGATATAGGGATTATCACCATTTAGACGATAATAACCCTGGTGATATTTTTCGGCCGCATAAAACGCCTTAAAGGGAACAACCTGTGTTACAATAGGGTCTGAATAATGCTTTGATGAATTTACTTTTTTAATTACGCCAAGCAAAGTTTCCTTTTCTTCGGGTGTGCGGTAAAAAGCTATAGAGCGGTAATCCGTTCCTTCATCAGGGCCCTGGCGGTTCAATTCGGTTGGGTCATGCGCAAAGAAGAAAGCATTGGCTAATGTTGCAAAACTTATCACCTTAGGGTCGTAGTAAATTTGCACACACTCGGCATGGCCGGTAGTACGTGAACTCACATCTTCATAAGTTGGGTTTTTAGTGGTGCCACCCGCATAACCGGATATTACCTTATTTACGCCTTTAAGCTCAGACATTGCCTCGCTCATGCTCCAGAAACAACCTCCGCCAAAGGTGGCAACCTGCTCGCCCGGTGCGGGGTTTGGTAAAGATGCAAATTGATTACTTGCAGATTGCCCGTTTACACATCCGGCAAAAAGCAGGATACAGGCAATATATAAAATGGATTTTTTCATAAATGTTTATCTTAAGTATAAGATAACATACGCACAGAAGATAAGTTCGGTTGAGTATAAAAAACAGCGTAATGTAATCTTAGCTTAATCTCGCCTTCAGTTTAGTTAGAATGATACCTACGCCATTTGTTTTAATTTCGAATGTGGTACTTAGGAGCATGCCTATTTTCCCCGGTGGGAAGCCTTTGTTATGCATCCATTCCAGGTAATATACAGGGAGGTCGCAAATTAAAGTGCCTTTATATTTACCAAAAGGCATCCTCGTCTTCACTACTTCAACCAAAATATTAGGGTCTGGCGCAACGTTTTCCATACCGTAAAGATATGCGATTTCCTGCACCGCTTGAAAGTTATTACCCACACAAAAATTCAATATCTAGCCAAGCGAAAACAGTATGCTGTTTAAATGGTTAATATTTTTACTCTATTCTATAAATATGAAACAACAATTTGAAGCGATGCTAACAGGCTCTGATAACCCGGTTGATGGTATTGCCACCCGCTTAAATTTCGACGGATTTGAAGACGCTTATGAATTTGAATCAATTGATAACAGCCTGCATTTGATCATTGCAAAAGATGAAAGCGGTAAATGGCAGCGCATAGCAGGCACAGAGCCATTTTTAACAAGTTGGGTTGCAGAGTTGGCCCAGCAGATAGTTTAACAAATTTACAACTATACATTTTACATAATATGGAAAAGCGCGAAATAGGAACCTCGGGCATTAAGGTATATCCCTGGGCTTTTGGAGGTAATGTTTTCGGATGGACTATTGATGAACAGCAATCATTTAAAATACTGGACGGCTTTGTTGATGCCGGATTTGATTTTATAGATACGGCGGATGTTTATTCGCGCTGGGCACCCGGAAATAAGGGCGGCGAATCTGAAACGATTATTGGTAACTGGCTGAAAAAATCAGGCAAACGAGACCAGGTGATCATTGCTACTAAAGTTGGTATAGAAATGGGCGAAGATAAAAAAGGCTTGTCGAAAAAATACATCACCCAGGCGGTAGAAGATTCTTTGAAACGGCTGCAAACAGATTATATAGACCTTTATCAATCGCACCGCGACGATAAAGACACCCCGCAGCTGGAAACACTTGAAATTTATACCGAACTGATTAAACAAGGCAAGGTAAGAGCAATTGGCGCATCTAACTTTGAGGGCGACCGGCTTAAAGAAGCATTACAGATAAGCAAAGACAATAACCTTGCAGCTTACCAATGCCTGCAGCCAGAATATAATTTGTATGAAAGACAAGCTTATGAAAAAGACCTTGAGCCGGTTTGCAGGGAAAGAAACATTGGTGTGATTAGTTATTATTCTTTAGCGAGCGGATTTTTAACGGGTAAATATCGTTCTGAAGACGACCTTTCAAAAAGCAACCGTGGCCAGGGTGTAAAAAAGTTTTTAAATCCGCGCGGTTATAAGATCCTTGCTGCGCTGGATAAAGTTTCGGCAGAATATAACGTTACACCGGCTGCTGTTGCTTTGGCCTGGATCATTGGCCGCCCGGGTATAACTGCGCCCATTGCAAGTGCAACAAGTATTCAGCAATTGAATGAAATTGCAAAAGCTGCAGAAGTAAACCTAAGCAGTGATGCAATCAACTCGCTTAATAGTGCGAGCAGTTATATGTAATCTGCATTAAGGTATAAAAACGAAAGAGGCCGCCCTTGCGGCGGCCAGCTTTCTTCATATATACTTAATTGACAATCCTTGTGTATTAAAACCTTTCATTGCGGTTAAAGCCGCCACGTTGAGCGTTTTGTGCGAAATGCTCATTTCCGCCGGTTGCGGGTCTTTGACCACCGTTATTATTATTTGCAGGCTGGCCTCCCCTTTCCTGTCCGCGGCTATCAAATTGCTGGCCACGGTTTCCCTGGTTCTGTTCAGGCTGCATTGACTGGCCATTTCCCTGTCTGCGGTTATCATACTGCTGATTTTGTTGTGGCTGCATTGGCTGGCCATTTCCCTGTCTGCGGTTATCATATTGCTGATTTTGCTGAGGCTGCATTGGCTGGCCGAAACCACGGTTCCTGTTATCATATTGACGACCGTTCATCTGCCCGTCCCTTTGTTGGCCAAAACCATGATCCCTGTTATCAAATCGCTGATCGTTAAAATGATCGAGCCTGTCGTTTTCAAAACGTTGAACGTTTCCGCGGCTGTTTTCTGGCCTAAAGTGATCGTCGAATCTGTCGCCACCTTTAAAACCATTGTCAAAGTTTCTATGATTCCATTCGGCAAAGGCACGTCCGTTAAATCTTTCACGATAAACAGCTGCATGCATGTATGGTCTTGATGCCCTGATTTCATAATGGCGGGCGCGCCTCCAGTCAAAATCCCTGTAAACACCTGGCAAATATGGAGCTGATACCCAATCGTAACCATTATTATAAAAGTAGCACTGATCATTAACATCATAATAGGCATCTACATCCGGCAGGTAATAATAGTCGTTAGGGTTGTCGTAAACTGGTACCTGTTCTTGGTATACCGGTGCAGCCTGTTCATAAACCGGTGCCTGTTCAACAACTACCGGAGCGCTTGTATAACCAACATGAACCGGGCCTAAACGCAAGCCTACATGTAAGCCAATTTGTGCATTTGCAGTGTTATAAACTAAACCACTTAATGTTATTGCTGATAATATTGCTAACTTTTTCATTGTTTTAAATTTTATACAGTTAGGACGATAAAAAGCAGGTAGGGTTTAATGTAAAAGAATTTATATTTTATACATGATGTATATAGCAGAATTAAATTCCAAAAATTTTATTTTTAAAATAATTTAATTCTTATTAGAAAACCATTAAGTAACAAAAACGATATATTATATTCTTTTAAACTGAAAGATTTTACGGAAATTTTAGTTTATCGACAGGCATCGAAAAACGATTTAATTTAAATTCTTAGAAAGGCGTCTATGATATAAAACTGAAAAGATATAAGTAGCAGAAAAATAAAAAATAATAAGTTGTAACTATTTTACTACAAAATCGATACCTTAAATGTTACAGAGTAGACTAAATTTGTAAAACCAACATTTAACCACATAATACCTCAAAAGAACATTGTTTATGAAAATGAAAAAACTTTTGATCCCTGCGCTGCCTGTACTGGCGGTTCTTGGGTTCATTCTATTTAATGCCTGTAAAAATGCGGACAGCACCGCTACAAATACTGCCAATGCAGGTTTAACCCTTCCATCGGGATTTGGCGCTGCAATTCTTGCAGAAAACATTGGCAGCGCCAGGCACATGGTTGTTACTCCGGATAATGATCTGTATGTTCACCTTGCGGGCCCTAAGAATGGAAAAGGCATTCTTGTTTACCACGTTGAAGGTGAAAAAGCTACCGAAAAAACAAGTTTTGCAAATTTTGGCGGAACCGGTATCCGCATAAAAAACGGTTACTTATATGCATCGTCAGACCACGCTGTATTCCGTTATAAATTAAACCCTAAAGATGAAGTGATAGATCCCGAACATCCTGAAACCGTAGTAAGCGGGTTAGTCACTAAAAGAATGCACCAGCCTAAAGCTATTGAGTTAGATAACGATGGTTATCTGTATGTAAACATTGGCGCTTACTCAAACATTTGCAGCGATTTTGATCCCGAAAAAAAAGGCTGCCCGGTATTAGACTCTGCTGCCGGCATTTGGAGATTTAAAGCCGATAAGCTTAACCAAAAACAAAGTGACGGCACCCGTTACGCTACAGGGTTACGCAACGTAGTTGGCTTAATGTGGAACCAGCAGGATAACCAGTTATTTGTAATGCAGCATGGCCGTGATGCATTGCATGATCTTTATCCAAAATTATATACTGTACAGCAATCGGCCCTTTTACCTGCCGAGTGCATGTATGCATTAAAAGAAGGCGATAATGCAGGCTGGCCTTATTTATATTATGACGATGTTAAGCACAAAAAAATGCAAGGCCCTGAATATGGCGGCGATGGTGTAAAAGAAGCATCATCTAAATACATAGACCCGGTAGCTGCTTATCCTGGCCACCTTGCTCCTGACGGTTTGCTTTTTTATACAGGCAACCAATTCCCTGAAAAATATAAAAATGGCGCATTTATAGCGTTCCATGGCTCATGGAACCGCGCACCTGAACCACAGGCAGGATACTTTGTAGTTTTCCAACCTTTTAAAAACGGAAAGCCTGATGGTAAATGGGAAGTATTTGCAGATGGATTTGCAGGACCAGACAAATCTCCAAACGGCGCGCAGCATCGCCCTTGCGGGTTAGCCCAAGGCCCGGATGGTTCTCTTTATGTAAGCGACGACCAGAAAGGCACTATTTATAAAATAACTTATAAAAAATAATAAATGAATATTAAACAAGCCGCTTTAGCGCTGGCACTATTCACATGCACTCTGGCTGCACAGGCACAAGTAAAAAGATCTGTACACCATAGCTCATCAAGCGCGGCATCTGTAGCACGCGGAAAAATTGTTTACACAAAGATTTGCGCCGCCTGCCATATGGCACAAGGTAACGGCGTGCCTAATATGAACCCGCCGCTTATAAAAACCTCTTACGTATTAGGTGACAAAACAAAACTGATAACCATTGTTTTAAACGGCTTTAACGAAGACGTTGCAATAAACGGGCAAACATATTCTAATAACATGACACCACACAGTGATCTGAGCGATATGGAAATTGCTGATGTTTTAACTTATGTACGTAAAAGTTTTGGAAATACAGCTGGTGCGGTAACGGCTGCCGAAGTGAAGAAAGTAAGAGCTGCTAATACAGCAAAATAAAAAAAAGCGGGGATTTTTGATCCCCGCTTTTTTTATAAAACTACTCTGCCAGATGATATTGGTAAGCCGTGCCTAATTTTATCTTGGCATTAACCCTCGCTAAGCTTTCCTCAATATTCTTTTTATCATTCTTATCAGTTACCTCTAAGAATGCGGTATGGTAAGCAGCTAAAGAGTTTTTCCAGTCTTTCTTTTTTTCATAAAAAAGTCCAAGCAGATCATGTATCTCCGCAGTATCCACTCCCGGAACGGTAAGCGCTTTGGCAGCGATGACATGTACCTGCTTCTCCATGTTTAAAAATACAACCAGGCGCAGGTAATCAAAATAAACATCGGGGAAAGCGGGCTCCAGTTCTGCACAGGTTTTAAAATGGTAACCTGCCGTCTGGTAATCGTTTATATCGTAATAATAAAGCTTACCCAGCTGGTAATGCGCACGTGCGTATAAAGGATCATTACTTACAATATCCCTCAACAGCTTCAATGCCTTTGGCGACTTACCGTAGTTTACTTTTTCCAGTGCCTTCAGGTATTTTTCTTCAACAGTATAATAAGTATCCATATAAATTTATAAATGCGGGTTAATCCCGGTATAAAATTCACTAATAAAAATTGGTAGATTGTGTTGCCTGTGCGGCAATTTGAACGCTATGAAAAGCGTAAGGCCGATGCGTACGCCTTCTCTTTTACGACTATGGGCCGCATTCGGGTTTCAGAGAAAACATTGTTTAACAGTAGCATCTTTAGTTGTTATAATACGAAGATAATAAAATATCGCAGTTTACGCAAACCAGTCGAACAGATCATTTTGCTTTAAAGCCAACTTTTGATCGCTATCCAGGTCTTTCAGGATTCCTCCTTCTCTCATTAATATGATCCTGTTACCGTAAGTATAAGCATCCTTTAAGTTATGGGTAATGAGTATACCCGTTAAGCGGTAGTCTTTTATAAGTTCATCGGCAGTCCGCATTACTATCTCCGCAGATCTTGGGTCAAGTGCCGCAGTGGGTTCATCCAGCAGCAGCACTTTGCAGCTATCCATAACGCTCATTAACAACGTTAAAGCTTGCCGTTGCCCACCAGAGAGTGTTCCCATTTGCTGTTCTATTTTATTTTCAAGCCCCATACCAAGGGTTGATATTTTTTCTCTTACCTGGTTCTTAAAGGTATCATTTACCCCAATGCCTAATCCTTTGGGTCGCGTGCGTATGGTAGCAAGTCTGAAATTATCTAAAATACTTAAATCAGATGCGGTACCACTTAATGGGTTTTGAAAAACACGCGCTATCCATTGGCTGCGGCGATAGTCGGGCATTTTAGTGACATCAGTATTATTGATCTTGATACTGCCCGACGTTGGGAAAACACTACCTGCAACCATATCCAGCAAGGTGGTCTTGCCAGAACCATTCGCCCCAACAATAATCAAAAAGGCTTCTTTGTTTATATGCAAGTCTATACCGTTTACAGCATTTACCTGGTTAGGCTGCCCTGCATTAAAAACCTTTTGAACATCATTAATATCTATCATTGCAACAGCCTTTTTAATTGTATTTTTATCAGGTTGTTTTTTTTAGCCTTGGCAAACTAACTATTACTAATACAAAAGCGGCAGTTACAAGCTTAAGCAGGTTGGCATCTACACCTATATCGAGCGTTATTGCTAGTACGAGCTGAAAAATAATTGCTCCGGCAAGCACCAGTAAAAGATTTACCCAAACAGAAGTAATGCGAAACCAGTTAATCAGTGTTTCGGCAATGATCACAGAACCCAGGCCCACTATAACAATACCGATCCCCATGCTGATGTCAGTAAAGCCCTGGAACTGGCTGATCAGGTATCCGCTTACGGCAGTTAATGCATTTGCCAGCGCCAAGCCGATTATTTTCATCCTATCTGTATTTACACCTAAAGAACGGATCATTGATTCGCTGTTCCCGGTAGCTCGCATTGCAAGTCCGAAATCTGTTTTTAACAAGTAGCCAATTATCAGGGTAATGATCACCACAAAAGTTAGCAGGATAAAAAAAGTATTATGGTTTGTGTTGCTGCTAATATTGATAATTGTAAATAACGATGGTATATTGATAAGTGGCAGGTTAGAGCGCCCCATCAATGTAAGGTTAACCGAGTACAAACCGGTCATTACCAGTATACCAGCCAGCAATGCGTTAATTTTTAATTTGGTGTGGATAATACCTGTCAGAGCACCTGCAACGGCACCTGCAATGAACACCGCAGGTAAAATAATATAAACAGGCTGATGGTGCGTTAACAATATTGCCGTTACTACTGCCCCTAATGTGTAACTGCCATCAGTTGTTATATCGGGTATGTTAAATATCTTCATAGATATGTAAATACCCAATGCAATGGCCGAAAAGCACAATCCCTGAAGTAAGGCGGTAAGATAAAAATCCATTATTTAACGGCTTCAAAGTTAGAGGGTACGTTAACATTGTACTTTTTTGCAGCAGCAGGATTGTAAACCCGCTTTCTTATTTTTACCATTTCCGGCTGTAAACCTGCAGTGCTTTTAGTTTTTAAAAACTGCGCTGCCTGCTCACCCGCCTGGTGCCCCCATTGATATATGTCTGCACCAAACGCAGCTACAGCACCACGCTTCACCAAACCCGCCTCACTGGTAAATATCGGTACGTTCTTTTGTTCGCAGCTCTTTAGTATTGTTTCAAAAGACGCGAAAACGGTGTTGTCCGGGTTGGCAAAAAAAGCGTCGATATTTTTGCTAAGTAAGGATTGTGTAACTAACTGTGCATCGGCCGATGAATTTAGCGGCAAAGCAACCAGTGTTATATTTAATTTATCGGCCAGCGATTGTATGCGCTGTTTTGCATCTAAAGATTGTGGTTCTGATTGATTGAAGATCATCCCCACTACCAATTTACCGGTTTTAGGCTTCAAAAACTTTGGAATATTTGAAAACGATGTATCGATATAATTGAGATCCTCAACCGCCCCCAATAAATTTGACGGTCCTTTACCATCAGAGACAATCAGGTTCATCCGCGCAACGGTGGGTGATACCATCATAAAAATAGGGATGGTTTTTGTCTTTTGTGCCGCTGTTATGGACGAAAGCGTAGTGCACGTTCCCATTAAAGTAACGTTTTGCGATACAAAATAATTTACAATCTGCGTTAGCGATGGTATGCTGCCCTGTGCATTTCTATATTCTATTTTAATATTTCCCTTATCCTCACTAAAACCACCTTCTTTCAAAGCGTCTACAAACCCGGTGTGGGCCGGGGCAATAGTGGCGTCTTCAAAAGCATCTACAAAACCAACTACCGGTACATTATTCTTATTTGCCGAATGGCAGGAAATAAAAAAGGCAGCAGCAATTACTAAAAAAAGGTATCTGGCAGATTTCATGCTACTAAAATAATCAGTTTTAACCTAACACACAAAAACCCTGTTGCAAATAGGTTATAACGCGTATTTTATTACATTTCGTTGTAAAACCTTACCACTTTAGTCTTTGATTTCCGGGTTGTTTTACTACTTTAGCCATATATAACATCTGATGATATCTAAATTACCGCAAACCGGAACAACCATTTTTACCATCATGTCTGCTTTGGCAAACGAGGTTGGCGCGATTAATTTATCGCAGGGTTTTCCGGATTTTGAGACCCCTCCCGAACTGATAGACCTTGTAACCAAGGCGATGGAGAACGGGCATAACCAGTACGCGCCAATGGCAGGCTTACCTCAATTGCGTGAACAAATTGCCTTAAAAACCGAACGACTATACTGCGCCTCCTATAACCCCGATACAGAAATAACCATAACTGCCGGTGGTACACAAGCGTTGTTTACAGCGATAAATGCCGTTATTCACCCCAACGATGAGGTTATAATTTTTGAACCTGCTTATGACTCCTATGCCCCTGCCATTAAGCTGATGGGCGGCATCGTTAAATCGCTTGAACTCGAACCGCCGGATTACCGCATAAACTGGGCAATGGTTAAAAGGTTGATCAACAATAAAACAAGGATGATCATCCTTAACTCGCCGCATAACCCAACTGCTACCATTCTGCATCAGGAAGATATAGAGCAACTGAGTGCTTTGGTTAAAAACCAGGATATCCTGATATTAAGCGACGAAGTTTACGAGCACCTTATTTACGATGGTGAAACGCACCACAGTATGGCCCGCTATCCTGAATTGCAGCAGCGCAGTTTTATTGCTGCATCGTTTGGCAAGCCCTTTCACGCAACTGGCTGGAAGATTGGATATTGTATGGCACCTGCCGAATTAATGCAGGAGTTCAGAAAAATTCACCAGTTTATGGTTTTCAGTGTGAATACACCGGTACAATATGCAATTACGGAATATTTAAAAAATGAACAGAACTACCTGGGATTACCGGCATTTTTTCAGCAAAAGCGCGATTATTTCAGGGCCGGCCTTGAGCAAAGCAGGTTTAAACTGCTGCCATGCATCGGATCATACTTTCAATCAGTCACATTTAACGATATAACCGACGAAAAGGACAGTGATTTTGCACTGCGTTTAACCCGCGAAATAGGAGTGGCATCTATCCCTATTTCCGTATTTTATACAAAGGGGACCGATCACCATATACTACGGTTTTGTTTTGCAAAAAAACAAGAAACGCTGGATAAAGCCGTTGATAGATTGTTAAAGGTTTAAAGCAGCCGGGTTAATAACTTGGTATTTTATTCGATTTAAATTACAGCAGTTGCTAATAACAAAAGCTGTTAACTCAAACACTATGGAGAATCTTAAGATCACCGTTTTTCAGGGATACTTATTCTGGGAAAACATTGATAAAAACCTGCAGAACATCACTTTAAAACTGCCGGGGATAAGACAAAAAACAGATCTGATCATTCTTCCGGAAATGTTTACTACAGGTTTTACTATGAATGCTGCCGAACTTGCAGAGCCTGTTGGCGGCAAGACCATGCAATGGATGAGTAAAACCGCCGCCGAATACAAATGTGTTATCACCGGCAGCATCATCATAAAAGATAACGGCAAGTTTTATAACCGCCTTATATGGATGCGGCCCGACGGTAGTTTTGAATGTTACGATAAGCGCCACCTTTTTGCACTCGGCAAAGAGCACCAAACTTATACCGCCGGTACTAAAAAACTGATAGTGGAGCTTAACGGCTGGAAAATTTGCCCTATGATCTGTTATGATCTGCGTTTCCCTGTCTGGATGAGAAACGTTGATGCCGCTTATGACCTAATGATAGTTGTTGCCAACTGGCCCGAGCGGCGCGCTCATCACTGGCGATCACTTATTACCGCACGTGCAATTGAAAACCTCTCTTACATTATTGGCGTAAATCGCGTTGGGCATGATGGCCACGAGGTTTATCACTCGGGCGACTCAACCTGTATAGATCCGCTTGGCAACGTGGTATATTATAAACGCGATGAAGAAGACCTGTATACCTTCTCTATTATTGCAGATGAGGTGGAAAAAACGCGGAAGGCTCTCCCCTTTCTGAAAGATATGGATCATTTTGAGATTGAGTAGATCATTCTTAAATTCCGTTTCTTTAGCATTTAAAAACATTAATTTCTGATCCGTAAGTTTATCTTTACCTCAAAATTTTTGTCCTTAAATGAAGCATCTGTCGCGCATTATAACGCTTGTCTTTTCCATATTCTTTGCTTTTTCAGCATCGGCACAAAAGAAAAAAGACTATACTCAATTTGTTGATCCTTTTATAGGTACAGGGGGTCACGGGCACACTTATCCCGGCGCGGTAGTTCCGTTTGGCATGGTTCAGTTAAGCCCCGATACCCGCTTAACCGGCTGGGATGGTTGCTCCGGCTATTACTATACAGATACGGTTGTTTATGGGTTTTCGCACACCCACTTAAGCGGCACAGGTGTTGGCGATTATTGCGATGTGTTATTTATGCCAACCACAGGCAAACCGCAGTTTGAAAACACAAAATATCTTTCGGGCTTTAAAAAGAAGAACGAAACAGCAAGCCCCGGCTATTATAAAACCCACCTGGATAAATATAATATTGATGTTGAACTTGCGGCCAGCACCCGTGCGGGCGTTCACCGTTATAGTTTCCCCAATACGCAACAGGCTAACATTGTCATAGACCTGCAACACCGTGACCCGGTTATAGATTCGTGGATTGAAGTTGTAAATGATCACGAAATTCGCGGTTTACGCAGGTCGGCCGGTTGGGCATCAGATCAATCGGTATATTTTTATGCAAAATTTTCCAAGCCCTTTAAAACTTATGGTATAGCAAGCGACAACCAGTTACAAGCCGGAAAAAGCAAATTACAGGGAAAAAACATAAAAATGTTTCTGCAATTCAGCAACCCCGGCCAGGTGATTGCTAAAGTAGGTATTTCTTCAGTAAGCACCGAAGGTGCTTTGAAGAACCTGGACACAGAAGTGCCGGATTTTGACTTTGAAAAAGTAAGGCACGATGCCAGGAATCTTTGGATGAATGAGCTTGCAAAAATTGAAGTAGAGGGCGGCAGCCCAACAGACGCTGCCTTAGCTGCCTGGAAACCTCATTTTAAAGGTAGGATTGGAATACCGATGCAGCCACAGCAATTAAAAAAGATTGTTGCAGATTATGCCAAAGCAAAACAAACTACTTTTTATACAGCGCTTTATCATACCATGGCCGCTCCAAATATTTATAGTGATGTTGATGGCAGATACCGTGGCATGGATCAAAAAATTCATAAAGCCGAAGGTTTTGATTATTACACCGTTTTCTCACTATGGGATACTTACCGGGCCGAAGACCCGCTTTTAAATTTAATAGATAGAAAACGTACGCTCGACTTTGTAAAATCATTCCTTGCTATGTATGAACAAGGCGGCCTTTTGCCCATTTGGCCGCTTGCCAGCAGCGAAACTTTCTGCATGGTGGGTAACCATAGTATCCCGGTGATAGTGGATGCTTACGCAAAGGGTATACGCGGTTTTAATGCGGAGGAGGCCTTTACAGCTATGAAAGCCGCCGTTAACCGCAATCAGTTTGGTTTAGACTCTTACCGGAAAAACGGCGTGGTACTGGCAGATGACGAAGATCAATCGGTATCAAAAACATTAGAATACGCCATTGACGACTGGTGCATTGCCCAGATGGCAATTATGCTCAATAAGCGCGCAGATTATAAAGAATTTATACAGAGGGCGCAGTACTGGAAAAATAGCTTTAATAACCAGAACGGCTTTATGCAGGCCCGCACAAATGGCGGCTGGTATACGCCTTTTGAACCAACTGAAATAAATAATAATTATACCGAAGGCAATTCATGGCAATATTCTTTCCTGGTACCGCAGGATGTTGAGGGTTTAAGCGTACGCATGGGCGGCAAAAGTGCTTTTGAAGCTAAATTAGACGAGCTTTTTAGCACAAATGCCAAATTAAGCGGCCGCCAGCAAGATGATGTGAGCGGATTGATTGGTCAATATGCGCATGGGAACGAGCCGAGCCACCATATGGCTTATCTGTACAATTTCACAGATTCGTCCCATAAAACGCAGTATTACATTGATAAGATCTTAAGAGAAGAATACAGTGATAAACCCGATGGGCTCTCGGGCAATGAAGATTGCGGGCAAATGTCGGCCTGGTATGTAATAAGTTCCTTGGGTATTTATAATATCGCGCCGGGGCAACAGCAATTTCAGATAGGTTTGCCTCAGTTTGATAAAGCTGTAATAAATTTAGAAAACGGCAAAAAATTTACCATCTTAAATTCAGGAGCGAGCATCAGTAAGGATGATATTTACCTGCAGGGCATAATGCTTGATAAAAAGGCTTACAGTAAACTTTATCTTGAATACAACGCTATCAAAAACGGAGGTATCTTTGAGGTAACTACGGGCAAAACGGTAAACAAAACCTTTGAAAAACAATTGGAAAAGCCAATTTCTAAAATTTCAGATTATCCAATAGTTCCAACTCCTTATATCATAGCCCCGGCAAAAACATTTAAGCAACCATTTACTGTTGAAATAAAAGACGCAGACGTTGCGGCAAAAATCTACTATACGCTTGACGGCTCTGCTCCTACCGCGGCATCTACATTGTATAACAGCCCAATTAAAATTTCCGTTAACACAACAATTAAAGCTATTGCCGTTGAGGATGGCAAGGCAAGCTTTGCAGCCGAAGCAAACTACACCAAGTTACGGGATGATATTAAACTTACCCTAGTAAACAAATACCTGAACGAATACCCAGATCAAGGTGATAATTCACTTATCAATGGCATTCGCGGAAAAAGCAACTGGCGATTAGGTAATTGGCAGGGTTACCAAGGAAATGACCTTGTTGCCATTATAGATCTGGGCAGTATTAAACCTATTAAACAGGTAACCTTAGGCACTTTACAGGACACACAGTCGTGGATCATTTTCCCAAAAGAGGTTGAATACTTTACATCTGATGATAGTGTAAATTATAAACCGGCTGCCGTGGTGGTTAATAAGATAGATATAAAAGACATGCATGCACAAACGCAGGATTTTACAGCTCCTGTAAATTTGAATGCACGCTACATAAAGGTTATTGCAAAACAATTTGGTCCGTTACCGCAGTGGCATGAAAGCAGTGGTGAACAGTCATACATTTTTGCTGACGAAATTATTGTAGAATAAAAATACAGATCATATTTATGCGCAGGTTTATCATTTTCTTATTGTGTGTTTGCCCCTTCATTGCGTTTTCCCAATCATTTCATATTGTGCCCCTGGGTGTAAAAGGCGGTATTGATGAAAGTAATCTTTCGGCTTACATGGTTGCACCTGTCGGCAGCAGCAATTATATATGTCTTGACGCAGGCACTTTACATTACGGGCTTGAACGAGCAGTAAATAATAAGGCATTTAATATCCCGGCCGAACAGGTTTTGAAAAAATATATAAAGGGATATTTTATCTCGCATGCACACCTGGATCATATATCAGGTCTGCTTATCAATGCTCCCGATGATTCTGCCAAATCAATTTACGGGCTTGCAAGCACCTTAGAAACCATAAAAACGCATTACTTTACCTGGGAAAGCTGGGCAAACTTCGCCGATCAGGGCGAAGCGCCACTTATAAAAAAATATCATTACCAGGTTTTAACACCCGATAGCATCACTGCAATAAAAAATACCGAAATGTCTGTAACAGCATATCCGCTGGCACATTCTAACTTAACCAGTACCGCATTTCTGGTAAAAAGCAATGGCGCTTACATTCTTTACCTTGGCGATACCGGCGCAGACCAGGTTGAGAAAAGCAGTAATATGCACAAGCTTTGGGAAGCTGTTGCACCTTTAGTAAAATCAAAAAAGTTGAAAGCAATCATGATAGAAGTCTCCTTCCCCGATGAACAACCAGACAAATCGCTTTTTGGGCATCTTACCCCGCGCTGGTTAATGAACGAGATGGATGACCTGGCCGCTTTAACAGGAGAAAACTCATTGAAAGGCTTTAATGTAATTGTCACCCATGTGAAACCTCCTCAAATCAATATCGAAAAAATTAAGGTTCAACTAAAGGCAGAGAATAAGGCAGGTTTAAACCTAATATATCCGGAGCAGGGAAAGGCTATCAATTTATAATTAACAAGCAGGAAGCAACATATAATCGCTTCCTGCCTCAATATAAATTATCTTATTTTAATCCGTTCGCCAGTACAAAAGAAGCAATCTTTTTGCCTGCATTTTGTGCTTCGGTATTTTCAAAAGGATAATGGATACCGCCATAAACGCGGCTGTAACCGTTTTCCCATTCAAGTACGCTTAACGATTCCACTACGCGGGGCGGTTCGCCAGGTGTTGTTGTATGAAGTTCGAGCCTGTTTTTATCGCCAAAGAATTTTTTAAGCACATCGTATCCTGCAGTTACTGTTGCGCTGTGGCCGCTTGGGTAACTTGGGTGCGGGGGCGTTGTGATCAATGGCGTCCACTTGTTGTAATCTTTTACGCTGCCGTCTGCTTCTGCATTCAAGGCGGTAACCGGCCTCCATACCAGGTAGGCATATTTACTTGTCCATATTTCTATCCTGGCATCGGCCGCGGCAATATCTGTAAGTGCAAATATCAGCGCATTTTGCTCTAACGTAGTGTGATGGCTTGCTGCTAACAACCTTAAACCCTCATTTACAGTAAGCTCTGCATCCTGCTTATAAAATTGAGCAATGTGAGTTTGCTCTTCTGTTCTTTTAGTGCTATTTATGCTACCAACTTCTGCTACTTCGTCTAAAGCCTTTTTATAAGCTTCGCTGCCTATCACTGGTGGTGCAATTGGTAAAAACTTTTTACCGTCGTCTAATAAAAATAATTTTACCCTACCCCACTCCACATCAATGCCGGGTGCAAATTTTCCGGGTGTTGGGCGGTAAGCTCCGGGAACAACTTTTTCAGGTCCGGCATAGGTCGTCAAAGGGCTCGATCCGTCATTAGCCCGCAAAGCAATAATGTCTGCAGCTGAGGCGCTGCCGGTTTTACAGCCGGTTTCTACAGGGCCATCAGTTACATGCTGCAAACTTGTATTCAAAGCAGAATCTAAAGAACTTTTTTGCTTTGGGAAGTAATTTACAAGTACATCATGAGCGGCCTGCGCTGCCGCAGCCTGCGCAGATGCAGCACCCTGCGGTTTCACAAAATAATGGTAGGGCTTACCTATATTTTTAATAGAGTTAACCGCATCATATACGGCTATAGCTTCTATTGCTTCTGTACGGGTAGCAAGGTTACTGTTCTGCCCGAGTAATTTTGTTGCCTTTACGGTAATCAGATTCCATTCTATAATTACATCTCCTGGGTCTGCTTTGCTATAAATATCTGCTGCTTTGGCTACAATTAGCTGTGCTGATAACGCTGCTGTAAAAAGTAAAATATGTTTCATATAAAATAATAAGACACAAACATAATTAAATAATATATTACCTATAGATATAGTAGTATATTTAACAATTATTTAATATTCTTTTTTAACCGTTTACTCTTTTAAAAGTTTTCTTTTCGCTTCTGCCAGTTTTTCTTTTTCTGATGCGGGTAATTCAGGATATTCAAGTTTAAGCTTTTTCAGCGTATCCAAAATAATGGTGGATATAGCTACCCTGGCAAACCACTTTTTATCCGCCGGAATAACGTACCAGGGGCAGCTTTCCGTTGCAGTTTCTTTTATTGCCTTTTCATAAGCTTTCATATATTCTGCCCAATATTCGCGTTCATAAACATCAGCCGCAGAAAATTTCCAATTCTTTGCCGGGTCTTCTATTCTTTTAAGGAAACGGTCCTTTTGTTCTTCCGGGGATATGTGAAGGAAAAATTTAATTACAACTGTCCGGTTAACGGTAAGGTGCTTTTCAAAATCACGGATACTTTCATACCGGTTTTCCCAAAATTTTTTATTTACATCCTTCCCGGATTTTATACCGGGTAAATGTTCTTTAACAAGCAGATCTGGGTGCACTTTTGACACCAGTACATTTTCATAATGCGACCGGTTATAAACCCCTATCCTGCCATATTGAGGCAGGGTTTTAAAATGCCTCCATAAAAAATCATGTGCAAGTTCCTCTGCGCTTGGCTGTTTAAAGCTGAATACATTGCAGCCCTGGGGATTAAGCCCGGATAATGTATGCTTAATAGCGCTGTCTTTACCGCCCGCATCCATTGCCTGGAATATGATCAGCACCGCGTAGTTATTATCAGCATACAAAGCCGACTGCAGCCCGGCCGTCTTATCTATCAATTCAAGCAACAGTTCTTCTGATTCTTCTTTTTTGTAATCTCCGCACCAATCGGTTTTATGATGATGCAACGAGAAATCCTTTCCATCTGTTATGCGAAATTTGTTGATGATGTTACTCATTAAAGCTTGTAATTTTTGTGTGTATTATAATAAACTATATAGTCAATTTGTTTACATTTAGTTAAAGCAGCTCCATACCTAACAATAAAAATCATACATTAAGGTTAACTTAAAATTTACCTGTTAAAATTGCGTTGTTAATAATTGTCCATACTTTTATGATTTGGGCGCATAATTTTACATCTTTACCCCCATGTTTCGACGAATAAAAAACCGATTCCTTAGATACTTTGTCATTCTCATATACTTTATTATACTTTTCTTTTGCGCTATAGAACTCAACTTTTTATGGCTCTTCGGATATTCTCCTGATATGCAGGATATTAAAAATCCTGTTTTATCATTATCCTCAGAAGTTTATTATGCCGATGGAACTCTTATAGGACGCTATTACAAAGAGAACCGTTCGCCGGTTGAATTTAAAGACATATCGCCTAATATTATCAATGCACTTGTTGCTACAGAGGATGCGCGTTTTTACAAGCATCACGGCGTGGATTTTTATTCATTTTTTACCAGCATACTTTCAACAGCCAAAGGCGATAGACGCGGCGGCAGCACCATAACACAGCAGCTTGCCAAAAACCTGTTCGAGACACGTAAAAAGAAATCGCAAGGCATTATAAAACATATTCCGCTGATCCGTACCATGGTGTATAAATGCAAGGAATGGCTTACTGCATTTAAAATTGAACACGTTTATAATAAGCAGCAAATACTTACACTGTACTTAAATACGGTTCCTTTTGGTAATAATTCATTTGGCATTAAAACGGCCTCGTTAAAAATATTTAATAAAACGCCCGACAAGGTTAGCGTTGACGAAGCTGCAACTTTGGTTGGCATGTTAAAGGCAACATCCACCTATAATCCAGTCACCAATCCAAAACGCTCGCTCGAGAGGCGCAACACCGTGTTAGGTCAAATGCTTAAATACGGATACCTCAAAAAGCCCGACTTTGATGCGGATGTTCAGCAGCCTATTTCGCTCGACCTAAGTTATGTTGAAAACGAAGGCCAGGGCGATTCATACCTGCGCGAAGCAGTAGGCAGATGGATAAAAAAATGGTGCCACGATAACGATTATGATCTTTATGAGGACGGCTTAAAGATTTACACCACCATTGATCCGCGTATGCAGAAATATGCAGAAGAGGCGGTAAACGAAAAAATGAAGATGCTGCAAAAGCGTTTCGATAACTTGTGGGGGAATAAAATTCCATGGCGCGATCTGGATGGTAATATCATAACCGATTTCGTTCTTAAATCGGAACAGCGCTTGCCGGTTTACGCAATGCTGCAAAAACGATACAACAACGATGCTAAACTTATAAACGATTATTTTATCCACCCTAAGCATATGAAAGTGTTTACCTGGCATGGCGAACGCGATACAACATTCTCCAGCGAAGACTCAATAAAATATTACGCTAAAATATTGAATACCGGCATGATGACCATTGAGCCAAGCAGCGGTAAAATTAAAGTTTGGGTTGGAGGTATAGATTATAAGTATTTTAATTATGATCACGTTAATCAGGCCAGAAGACAAGCAGGGTCAACATTTAAACCTTTTGCCTATTTAACCGCATTGGATAACGGCTTTAGCCCATGCGATAAGTTTACCGACAAACCGGTATCTATAAAATATGTGGATGAAGGTAAGGCGCAGGTTTGGGAACCGCAAAATGCAGATTTCAAATTCTCATACCAGGAAATGTCATTACGATGGGCCATGGGGAAATCTGTTAACTCTATTACCGCGCAATTGACAGAACAGGTCGGCTGGGATAAAATTGTACAGTATGCACACAAGTGCGGGATTGAAAGTCCCCTAAAATCTGTACCATCTGTATCACTCGGCTCTAACGATGTTTCTGTTTATGAAATGGTAAGGGCTTACAGTACATTTTTAAACAGGGGTGAGAAGATTGATCCGCTACTGGTTACCAAAATAACCGATCAGGATGGTAACACCTTAAAGGAGTTTACTTTAAAAACCGAAAAAGTATTAAGCGATGAAACTGCGTGGCTGATGCTCTACATGTTTCGCGGTGGTATGGAAGAACCGGGCGGCACATCGCAGGCATTGTGGGAATATCCCGGTCTATGGAAAAAAGATAATCAGATTGGCGGTAAAACTGGTACATCATCCAAATATGTTGATGGCTGGTACATGGGTATTACCAAAGACCTTGTTACAGGTATATGGGTGGGTGCAGATGATCGCAGCGTACACTTCAGCAATTCTGAAACCGGGGAAGGTTCTCATACTGCGCTTCCTATTTTCGGCGCCTTTATGCAAAAGGTATACGCCGATCCAAAATCCGGCTATACTTATGGTGCTTTTCCAAAACCATGGTCAAAAATCAGTAAGAAATACGATTGCCCTACTCCGCATCTTAGAGTAGATTCTGCCGAAACAGACAGCTTGTTTAAACCTGCTGACAGCACAAAAACAGAAGCGCCTCCTGCTGCACCAACCGCCCCGGAGGATAATACCACTCCAAAACCGTAATTAAATTAATAAAAACCGGCCATTGATTGCTTATAATCGATAGCCGGTTTGTTAACATTTGATGAACGGATTGCATCATCGATATCCGGCTTAAATCATATTTGCCTTATAATTAAAACTGATTTACAATTTACCAAAACTCGTTTCGGTAAAGAACAATTAATTTTCACCTTTCAATGCTATATCTTAATGCCTTTCTAATTCAGGTTAAATCTTTTTATGCTATTTTTGCGGCATGAAGATTTGGATGATATTTGCTTTTCTTTTGATGAATGGCACATTGCTTTTTGCTCAGAATGCGCCTGCTAATAATGCAATTAACGATACAGTTAAGGCAAAATGGGGGAAAGTAAAAATTGTTGATGGCACTGCCATGATCTCATCGAATGACGTTATAGAAAACATTACCCAATCAAAAGAGTATTCTGTGCTGGTAACAGCTATTGAAGATGCGGGTTTAACAGATACTTTTAAAAGCAAAGGGCCAATCACTGTCTTCGCTCCCACTAATCAGGCTTTTAATAAACTCCCTGCCGGTCAATTAGACACTTTATTAAAACCGAGCCACAAGCTAGATCTTAGCTATCTTTTAACTTATCACGCGGTAGCTGGTCGTTTAAGTGCAAAAGACATTCAGCGAAAAATCAACTCAAGCAATGGCCAGGCAACACTTATCACATTGGCAGGCAGCAAATTATTAGCACGCATTGACGAAAACCGCAACATTGTTCTGGTAGATGAAAACGGGGGCCAATGCGTTATCAGTAAATTTGATATACAGCAAAGCAACGGCATGCTGCATGTTGTAAATGCTGTACTGGTGCCAAAGGTAAAAGCTATATAAACAGACACCTGTCTGACAACCATCCGTTAAAATTTCTCGTAATTTCATATTGTAAGGAAATATTTCTCTTTACGACTAAATTAAAAACAAATAAAAATGAAGAGATCAATTTTAGGGATAATAGCATTATTCGCATTGCTTTCATTTGGATGCCAGCAAACATCAGGACAGCAATTAAAAAAATACGACCCCAAACGTAAAGACAGTAAAACACCTGCAGAGTGGAAAAAAATCCTTACTGCAAACCAATATTATATCATGGTTGAAAGCGGTACAGAACCGCCTTTTCACAATGAATATGACGAGAATAAGGAAAAAGGCGTTTATGTAAGCGCCGCAACCGGGGAGGTTTTATTCAGTTCGGCTGATAAGTTTGATAGCGGAACCGGCTGGCCAAGCTTTGTGAGGCCTGTAGATATGAAAAAAATTGAAATAGTACAGGATAACAGTGACGGTATGACCCGCGACGAAGTTATTGAACGTAGCACAGGCTTACACCTTGGGCACGTTTTTGACGACGGCCCGGCAAACCGTGGCGGCAAAAGATATTGCATGAACTCTGGTGCTTTAAAATTTATTAAAAAGCAATAGCTTTTCTATGTGAACCAATTGACGGACGAAGCTGCGGCCTGATCCTCACACCGTTCTCATAATTTAATCCAATGGTCAGATCTACCCAATCAGGGTTAACCGGTCTGATCATTTTTTCTTTCTGGGGCCTTGTATAAGTACTCACCACCTTAAACCTTTCCATAGCCTGTTCTTCTGTATTTATCTCTTCAAAATAAACCAGGCGGTTAAGCTGATTCGCATTATCAAAAAATAAAGTAGGCATCTGGCGGTAAAACTCAAGCGTTTTCAACAGGTCTGAGCATAAGCCAACATGCAGGTTATTACGGTTCCTGTCGGTAATGATATAGATAAAGCGTTTCATATTGATAATATTATTTGCCGGTTAATAAAATAATTACTAATTTTATGAGCATAAAAATACTAACTATTTTAGCAATTCCAAATTTTATGTCGAAAATTCCTTCAAATATTAAATTTCTTAGAAAAAAGAAAGGCCTTACACAACAACAATTTGCAGATGAAATAGGCATAAAGCGCTCACTTGTAGGCGCATATGAAGAAGAACGTGCTGAACCGAAATATGATTTGCTAAAAAAAATAGCAGAGTATTTTGAAGTATCGATTGACGATTTTATCAATGAAGTTATCAATGAAAAATGGTCGCCAAAGCCAAAAGGCAACCCGGCAAACCTGCGCGTATTAAGTATTTCGGTAGATAAAGATGATAATGAAAATATAGAATTGGTGCCTTTAAAGGCAAGCGCAGGCTATCTTAATGGTTATGCCGACCCAGAATATGTGGCGAAATTACCTAAGTTCTACCTGCCTATGTTTAAGCAGGGAACTTACCGTGCTTTTGAAATAAAAGGCGATTCAATGTTGCCGCTGGTAACAGGCACTGTTATAATAGGTGAGTATGTAGAGAACTGGGCAGATGTAAAAACCGCAGAAACCTATGTGATCATCTCGAAAAATGAGGGGATTGTATATAAACGCATAGGCAGTAAATTTAAAGACAATAAGAAATTGAAATTAATGTCTGATAATCCAGTTTATGATCCGTATGAAATAGGCGGCGAAGACATCCTGGAGATTTGGAAAGCCAAAGCTTATATATCAACTCATTTTCCAATCCCTACGCCAGAACCAACATTAGAGAGCCTTACCAGTATGATGGCGCAAATGCAGCGCTCCATATCAAATCTTCAGGGAAACAATTAATTGGTGGCATAACTTAGTATAATTGGTAAAGGCCGAATGTTAACTTTAAACTAAAAAGCAACATTTAAGTTACATCCGCATTATTAAACCTTTACGGCATATCTTTATCCAATAATAAAACTAAGAAGATGAAAAAATTTTTGTTGATGTGCTGTTTCCTGGTTGGAGTTACAGCTGTTAGCCGCGCACAAGGTGGCATGAGGATGAGCCCTGAAGACAGAGCAAAACAGTTACAAACGCAGTTAAAACTTTCTGACGACCAGACTACAAAAGTTACTGCAATTTATACTGCAATGGCAAAAAGTGTAGATAGCTTGCGCAATGCAGGTGGCGACAGAACTGCTTTTCGCCCTATAATGCAATCGGCTAATGATAAAGTTAAAGCTCTTTTAACTCCTGATCAAGCTACTGCTTATCAGAAAATGATGGATGAAAGACGCGCCAGAATGCAACAGGGCGGTGGCGGCGGTGGTAATTAATTGACCGTCTGCTTAAAAAAATAAAAAAGCGCTCTATAAAACCGGGCGCTTTTTTATTTTTGTGCAAACATCTTTCCTTGAAAAGTTCCGAGATATTTATTGCTAAAAAGTTAGCAGAAAGAAAACTTGCAGGCAACTACCGGTCATTGAAAACGACTTCAGACTTGGTGGACTTTTGCTCTAACGATTATCTTGGTTTTGGACGTTCCTCCACTTTAAAAGAAAAAACCATCCAGGAAATATCAGAAAACAATCTGTTTTTGAATGGGTCTACCGGGTCAAGACTGTTGTCAGGGAATTCTGTTTATGCCGAAGATCTTGAAGCTGAGTTAGCTAACCTGTATGGTTTTAAATCTGGTTTGCTTTTCAATTCCGGGTATGACGCCAACCTTGGTTTGTTTTCATCAGTTCTGCAACGGGGCGATACCATTATCACCGATGAATTGATTCATGCGTCTATTATTGACGGCGCCAGGCTTAGCTATGCTAACCGATACAGCTTTAAGCATAATGATCTGAACAGCCTGGAAGACAAACTCAAGCACGCTAAAGGGAACTGTTATGTGGCCATAGAGAGCATTTACTCTATGGATGGGGATGCTGCACCAATTGAAGATATTTTGTATCTAACCAACAAGTATAACGCAAGCTTAATTGTGGATGAAGCGCATGCGACCGGACTCTATAATCTAGGTTTAATAAATGAAACTTTATCAGACAGAATATTTACAAAAATCGTAACTTTCGGAAAGGCTTTAGGGAGCCACGGCGCTATAGTGTTGGGTAGCGAACAGCTTAAGGAATATCTGGTAAATTTTGCACGGTCTTTTATTTTTACTACAGCACCATCCTACCATCAATTGGCTACAATAAGCCAGGCGCATAAATTGTTAAACAGTGCAGAAGAAGAAATAAGCCGCCTTAGAGAAAATATCGTATCTTTTAAAGATAAATTAGTTGACAACAACCTCTATACTGTAATAAAAAGTAACAGTGCCATCCAATGTATATTATTTGGAAGCAATGAATCAGCTAAGGAAATGGCAGCGTTACTTCAACAAAACGGGTTAGATGTAAGGGCTATTTTATCGCCAACAGTTGCCGCAGGGCAAGAACGGATAAGAATCTGCCTCCATTCGTTCAATACCGAAAAGGAGATAATTTTATTGACCGAAATTTTAAACAACTATACAAATGGAAGGTAAACCAATATTTATAACAGGCATAGGAACGGGAATTGGTAAAACCATTTTATCTGCAGCGATTGTGGAAAAACTAAAGGCCGATTACTGGAAACCTGTCCAGTCCGGCGATTTGGATAAAAGTGATTCTATAACCGTAAAGAGTTTGTTGAGCAACCAGGCAACGGTAATACACCCGGAAACTTACAGGCTTACCCAGCCATTTTCGCCGCATAAATCTGCCGCTATCGATGGGATTACCATTAAGGCAGATCAGTTTTCACTTCCTGAAACAAATAACAGACTTATTATTGAAGGTGCCGGCGGCTTGATGGTGCCGCTTAATAGTAATTTTTTGATCATAGACCTGATAAAAAAATTAAATGCTGAAGTGATACTGGTATCCCGTAACTACCTGGGCAGTATCAATCATACGCTTTTATCTGTATACGCCTTAAAACAATATGACATTCCGATAAAGGGGATCATTTTTAATGGAATAAAAGACATTTACTCAAAGGATTTTATTACTGCATACTCAGAACTCGAAATTTTAGGACACATTCCAGAATACAATATTGTAGATAAAAAAGCTGTTATTGACGCGGGTAATTACATTAATCTTTAAAGTTTTATGATGATTAAGAATCATCAATATTGCTCATTAAACTTTTTTAGCAAAAAATTGTCAATAGGTAATTAACAACACCTATTAAAATGAGAACAATTTCAAAATTAGGATTTATGCTTGCATTAGCAGTATCCTTATTCCTGTCTTCATGTGCAGGAAGTTATTATGTAGTAGACCAACCTGTTGAGCCTGTATATGAAAGGCCTGCTCCGCCTTATGCCGGTGCGGTATGGATAGACGGCGACTGGGCCTGGAATGGCGGCCGCTACGTTTACACTCGTGGTTACTGGGCTCGCCCGCGTGTAAATCGCGTATATGTAAGGGGTAACTGGTATCGCGGCCCACGTGGTTATGCGTGGCATAGAGGCCATTGGAGATAATAAAAAGAGGCGATTAGAATTCATCTGATCGCCTTTTTTGTTACATACGCTCGGGTACTTCAATACCCAAAAGTTTCATACTGCTTTTTATTACTTTACTGGTTGCAGCAGATAGTTGCAGCCTGAACTGTTTGGAATTCTCTGCTTCAGCCTGTAATATAGATTTTTCGTGGTAAAATTTGTTATAGATTTTAGCAAGCTCGTAAACATAATTGGCAATGAGCGCCGGGCTGTAAGCTTCGGCAGCCGATTGTATAAATTGTGGATACTGCGTTAATGCGACAATCAGGTCGCGTTCTTCTGCTGCTAAGTCTTTATATTCTTTTGCTTTCTCAATGCCTGCAATTTCTGCCCTGCTTAGAACGGAACGGATACGGGCGTGGGTGTATTGAATAAATGGCCCTGTATGCCCCTGAAAGTCGACCGATTCATTCGGATCAAATAAAAGGCGTTTTTTGGGATCTACTTTTAAAAGAAAATACTTTAAAGCGCCCATGCCTATGGTATGATAAAGTTCCCTCTTATCCTCTTCCGTAAAGCCCTCTACCTTGCCCATGGCCTCTGTTTGCTGTTTTGCAGTAGCTTCCATCTCGTCTACCAAATCATCGGCATCAACAACAGTCCCCTCGCGCGATTTCATTTTACCAGATGGCAGGTCAACCATGCCATAAGATAAATGGTAAAGGCCATCGGCACCATCCTTACTTAACCTTTTAAGAATAGTAAACAGTACTTTAAAGTGATAGTCCTGCTCATTACCAACCACATAAATAGATTTATCCATATGGTAATCATTGTACTTTAATTGAGCAGTACCCATATCCTGGGTAATATAAACCGAAGTACCGTCCGACCGTAAAACCAGCTTTTGATCCAGCCCTTCGTCGGTGAGGTCTATCCAAACTGAACCATCTTCCTTTTTAAAAAAAACGCCTTTGTCAAGCCCTTCTTCTATGATATCCTTACCTAACAAATAGGTATTTGATTCGTAATAAAATTTATCAAAACTAACACCCAATTTTTTGTAAGTCTCTTCAAAGCCCGCATAAACCCAGCCGTTCATGGTTTTCCAAAGGTCGATCACTTCTTTGTCCCCGGCCTCCCATTTTAAAAGCATTTGTTGTGCTTCTTTTATCAGCGGTGCATTCTTTTTTGCATCTTCTTCAGTTTGCCCGGTAGCCCTTAAAGCTTCTATTTCTACTTTGTATTCTTTATCAAAGATTACATAATATTTACCTACCAAGTGGTCGCCTTTTAAACCCGATGATTGCGGCGTTGCGCCATTACCAAATTTTTGCCAGGCCAGCATTGATTTACAAATGTGGATACCCCTGTCATTTACCAGGTTAGTTTTAATTACCTCGTAACCAGCAGCAGTTAAAATTTCAGATACGGAATACCCCAGCAAATTATTACGCACGTGCCCTAAATGCAGCGGCTTGTTTGTATTAGGCGATGAATACTCTACCATTACCGTTTTACCCTTAGGTTTTGAAACGGCAAAACTATCTGGTAAAATCTCGCTGAACAATTTTTCCTTCCAATAATTATCAGACAATGAGATATTTAAAAAACCCTTGATTACATTAAAACCCGAAACTTCTTTTAATTTATTCTGAAGGTATGTACCTATTTCGGTACCGGTTTGCTCAGGTGATTTTTTTGAAAACTTAGTGTAAGGAAAAGTAACTATAGTGATCTGTCCTTCAAACTCTTTACGGGTTTCCTGCAGATTAACGCTCTCTGCTGTAATATCCATACCATAAAGTTCTTTAACAGCTTTAAGGGTGGCATCAATAATAAAGTTCATTGTGCAAAAATAAGCAAAATAAGTGGTGTGTTAAGCGGCCTGCATTAAACCAGGCAGAGCGAAAAACAAGTTTATTTTGTTGGTCGAACAAAGTTCGGGGCAGCATAATATCCGGATTATTCTAAATAGATTTGCGTTTGCGGCATTTTACTTATGATACAAAATAAAGGCAATTTTAAAATAGATGTTACTTCAGAAATTGGCAATCTGCGCAGTCTTTTGATCCATAGCCCGGATAATGGCCTGGGTAAAGTTGTACCCTCAAAAGCACAAGACTGGCTTTTTGAAGATATTGTTCACCTTGATACCATGCGCCGGAATGAGTACGACTATTATGTAAAGCTGCTGATGTATTTTCTTGACCCGGAGAAGATAAAAGGAAAACTTGCAGATATAGATTCGGAAGAAAGCAAACGTGCTTTTTTTAAACCTGATAACGAAAACTTTCATGCATCAGACAAAGTAATAGAGATCCAAACCTTGCTGGAAGACATTTTACGCGAAGCCGATATCCGCAAAAAACTGGTCGCTTCTGTATGTGCTATTGAAAGCTGCAATTACCGGCTACAGATAAAGCTGATAGATACCGACCCTGTTGAACTGGCTAAGATCATTATCTCGGGATCTTTGAATGATGATGAAATGATCTTTGCTCCTATCCCAAATCTCATTTTTTCGAGGGACATAGGCATTGCCATTAACAATTACATGCTTTTAAATAAACCGGCAAAAAAGGCGCGCTCGCGCGAGACCTTGTTGATGAGGTATATTTTTTTTAACCACCCGCTTTTTGCCGGTTACCGTGACAATATTCTTGAGATACCCGAAACTGTGCAGCATTTTTTAAGGCCCGGCGAAGATAACGAGGAAAAAACCACGTTGGAAGGCGGCGATGTAATGATGGTAAGCCCCGATCATCTGATTATTGGATGCAGTGAACGCACATCGGTAAGCGGTGCCAACGAAGCTATAAAACTCCTTTTCGTAAATAATGTGGTTAGGAAAGTGACCATTGTTAAAATTCCGCATAAGCGGGATTACATGCACATTGATACCATATTTACACAGGTAAAAAGAAATCTATGGATCTTGCTGCGTTCGCTTGCCATTACAGAAAGCCCTATTGATGGCGATGAACCTGCGGCCTGGTTTGCCGATAAAAAAACAAAAGACAGACCCGAAATTGTTCAGTTTGAAAAAGGAAAAGCCCCTGTAACGTTTAACTCTATTGAAGATTTGCTTTGCGACATTAGCGAAAAAGATCTTAAAAGCTCCGAAAAAGCGGAGTTTCTTTATTCAGGGAATAACACCTTCCCTTTTGATGCCCGCGAACAGTGGACAGACTCCTGTAATTTACTGGCAGTGAAAGAAGGTGTGGTGCTTGGCTATGACCGTAACGACAAAACCGTTGAAGCTTTCAGATCGCATGGTTTTGAAATTGTAAAGGTAAGCGAATTACTGCAAAAATTTGAGAGCGGCGAACTTGATCCGCAAAAACTGGAAAACACTTTGATTTTGATGCCATCATCAGAACTTTCCAGGGCCCGTGGCGGTTTTCATTGTATGAGCATGCCGCTTTTAAGAGATAAAATAATGTAGTCATTCTTTGGACAGCCACGCAAAAACGTTAAAATAACATTTTGTCAATGAAACAATCTGCATCACATATATTAATGATAAGGCCAGTGAACTTCGGATTTAACGAAGAAACTGCCGAAAGCAATGCTTTTCAAAAAAAGCTTATCGATAAAAACGGGATCAATGAAAAAGCGCAGCAAGAGTTTGACCGCTTAGTTAATGTATTGCGGCACAACAAAGTAGATGTAACCGTGATTGATGACACTCTGGAGCCTTACACTCCCGATTCCATTTTTCCGAATAATTGGGTGTCGTTTCACGATGATGGCGGTATTTTTTTTTACCCCATGCAGGCTGAGAATCGCCGCTTAGAGCGCAGGGAAGATATCATTGCCACGCTGGAAGATAAGTTTAAAGTTAAGCATATCATCGATCTGAGCCGTTTTGAAAATGAGGAAAAGTTTTTAGAGGGAACCGGCAGCATGGTTTTAGACCGGGAAAATAAGATTGCCTACGCATGCCTTTCGCCACGAACCGACCGCGAAGTGCTTAACCTGTTTTGCGAGCAGGCAGGTTTTAAAGCGATAAGCTTTGACGCTGTTGATACCCATGGCAAAGCGATTTACCACACGAATGTACTGATGTGTATAGGTAGTCAATTTGTGGTTATCTGTATGGAAAGTATTGCCAATCCGCACGAAAAGGTGCTTATAAAAGAATCGTTTAAAACAACTGAAAAAGAAATTATCGAAATAAGCTTCGACCAAATGAATCACTTTGCCGGTAATATGCTGGAAGTAAATAGCCGCGACGGAAAAAGCTTGCTGATTATGTCAAAAAGCGCTTACGACATTTTAACTGTTGAACAAAAGGTCGAGTTGGAAAAATACAGCAATTTGATCTATGCCGACATTAATACCATTGAAACTAATGGCGGGGGTAGCGCCCGTTGTATGATGGCCGAGGTATTTTTACCGGTTGCATAGTTAGTTTACTTGAATATCAAGATAGTTTTATTGCTATTATCTTATTGATAAAAAAATAGTTAACATGTAATGTTTAAAGCGCATTGAAGTAAGTAAAATCATCTGATTAGTAAGTTGATTTTTACTTTAACTTCAGCAAAAACTAATTACAATTTCACTACAAAAAATACAGCAACAATTAACATATTATTGTGTTTAAAAATTACATTTGCCAAAATTTTTAAGAATGCAGAGTTACGAAGAGTTTCTTGATCTTAGCGTTGGTTTCCCACAGGAAGGTTTTGAGATAATTGATGATGAACTATATTTTCATGATCTTAATTTGATGGAAATGATAGAAACGTACGGCACACCGCTGCGTTTTACTTATTTGCCAATTATTTCAAAAAAAATCCAACAGGCAAAATTGCTGTTTCAGCAGGCCATCATAAAAAACAACTACCGCGGCAGCTATAAATATTGCTACTGTACTAAAAGCTCACATTTCAGGCACATTGTTGAGGAAGCTTTGAAGAATGAGATCCACCTGGAAACCTCTTCTGCTTTTGATATGCCCGTTATTGACGCGCTTGAGAAAAAAGGTGTTGTGAATAAAGATATAACCGTTATCTGTAACGGTTTTAAAACTTTTCAATATAAAACTTACATTATTGATATGCTGCATGATGGCTTTAAAAACATCATTCCCGTATTGGATAATAAGGAAGAGTTTAACCTGTATGACGACGAGATTGAAATGGATACTCCATGTAATCTTGGTATCCGTATAGCGGCAGAAGAGCAACCTGATTCGCAATTCTATACTTCCCGTTTAGGTGTGCGCCTGGAAGACATCATCGATTTTTACTATAATAAAATTGAGAGTAACCCTAACTTCAGGGTAAAACTGCTGCATTTCTTTATCAACTCTGGTATTTCTGATACACCATATTACTGGAACGAACTTGAAAAATACGTTACCCTGTATTGCAAGTTTAAAAAAATAAACCCGCATCTGGATACGCTCGATATTGGCGGTGGTATGCCATTTAAAGATTCGTTGGTTTTTGATTTCGATTATGAGTACATGATTAACGAAATTGTAAGCCGTATTAAAGAGATCTGTGCCGATAACGATACGGAAGAACCGGATATCATTACTGAGTTTGGTAAATATACAGTTGCAGAAGCATCTGGTATTTTGTACAAAGTATTGGGACGTAAACAGCAAAACGACCGTGAAAGATGGCTAATGCTTGACGGATCATTTATCACCAACCTGCCAGACGTTTGGGCCTTGAATCAAAAATATGTTCTGTTGCCTATTAACAACTGGGATTCGGAATATGAGCGTGTAAACCTTGGCGGCATCACCTGCGATGGCCAGGATTATTATAACCAGGAGGCACATATGAACAGTGTGTTTATGCCTAAGACACGCAAGGTGCAATATATAGGATTTTTCAATACCGGAGCTTACCAGGAAGTATTAAGCGGTTATGGAGGCATTCACCACTGTTTGCTGCCATCTCCCAAACATGTTATCATCCGCCGTAACCGTGACGAGACCTTTAACTTTGAAGTGTTTGGTGAAGAACAGAACAGCAAGCAAGTGCTTAAAATTCTGGGCTACTAATTTTAAAAGGTAAACCTACTATCAAAGCCTCATGATTAACTCGTGAGGCTTTTTGTTTTTTTATTAAACGTCAAATTTCTCCAGTTGCTTTAATAGGGTTTCAAAGTCTTTAGGATATGGGGCATGTATGGTAATAGGCTCTCCGTTCAATAATTTAAAGGTAACTTCATAAGCATGTAAAGCAAAACGCTTCATTATTGGCTGCTCTTCCTGGTCTTTACCTAAATGGTATTTACGCTTTATTTTAGAAAGAAAAACAGGCAGTCCTTTGTACATTTCGTCGCCGGCTATGGAGGCGCGCTGGGTGGCAAGGTGAATACGGATCTGGTGCATACGGCCGGTAACAGGGCGGCACTCAACTAATGTATAATGCTTGAAAAATTTTAATGATTGAAACCATGTTTCTGCTCTCTTTCCCTCCTGCCTGCTAATGGTAACATTACCGCGACCGGAATTTAAAATAGGCAGATCGACAAGCAGGTTATCAAAGACATGAGTGCCGTCTATAATAGCATGATATACTTTTTTTACCTGGCGCTTCTCAAACTGCATTGAAATAGTGCGGTACGCTTCAGGATTTTTAGCAAATATAAGTGCGCCCGAAGTTTCCTTATCCAGCCGGTGACATATCTGTGCATCGTCGGCATAGCCCTTTGCCAGCCTGAGCATATTGATCTCGCCGCCTTCCCGTTCATCCAACGAACTGATGAACGGCGGTTTGTTGACCACTATCACATCATCATCTTCAAATAATATCAGGTCGGCAAATTTGGGGAATTTCATATAAAAGTTTAAGGCGGCAAAAATACGCTAAATAATACAAATAAACCCGGGCATCAATATTCCTTAGTTAACCGTTTGTTAACATCAAAAAAACAAAATATTTAAGCATCTGTTATACAGTTAAATCTAACTACAAATATCATGAGTACAAAAACAAGTAAACCCGAAGAAAAAGGATTTTTCGAAAAGGTTAAAGAAACTATAGAAGAATTTTGGGATGGAACTAAAGATAAGGCAGAAGAACTAAAAGTATCTGCCGAAGATAAAATTGACGACCTAAAGGAAAAATCGTCTTCAAAAAAAACAACAACCGCTCATAAAGCATCAGCTACAAAGAAAACGGTTGCTAAAAAAGCAACCAGCACTGCCGATAAAGCAAAGACAGCTGCCTCAGATGCAAAAACCAAAACCGTAGCGAAAACAAAAACAGTTGCCGCGAAGGCTAAAAAAGAAGTTGCAGAAGCAAAACCAAAAGTAGCTGCAAAAGCAAAGACAACTGAAGCCAAAGCCAAAACAGCAGTATCAAAAGCTAAAGAAGCGGCACCAAAGGTAAAAGCTGAGGCAGCTCCAAAAAAAGTAGCAGCAACTAAAGCTTCAAAGGCAACTACAACTAAACGTACTGCTGCAGCACGTTAATTTTAAGATATATCAATAAATACAAAAAGCGCCTAATAGGCGCTTTTTGTATTTATATTTTTAAGCTTCAAACTTGTAGCCTACTCCTTTTACGGTAGCAACACAATCGTCGCCAAGCTTTTCGCGTAGTTTGCGGATGTGTACGTCAATGGTACGGTTAGTTACCACTACAGAGTCTTCCCAGATATTTTTCAGGATCACTTCGCGGGTGTATACTTTGCCTGGTTTTGAAGCAAGCAGGTAAAGCAATTCAAATTCCTTTTTGGCTAAAACTACCTTTTGTCCGTTCTTGTAAACCAGGTAAGCTTCTCGGTCAATAACCAGGTCGCCAATCTCCAGTTTATTATCGGTAACATCTTCAGACGGTGCATTACGACGTAGTATAGCGTTAATGCGGCTTACCAATGCACGCGGCTTAATTGGTTTGGCAATATAATCATCTGCGCCTACGTTAAAACCGGCAATTTCTGAGTATTCTTCGCTCCTTGCGGTTAAGAATACCATAAAGGTATTTTTAAACTCGGGCATGGTACGCATAATGCGGCACGCTTCAATACCATCCATTTTAGGCATCATGATATCTAAAACAATAAGGTCCGGTAGGGATCTTTTAGCTTCCGCTACAGCTTCCTGTCCATTGCGGGCAAGGAACACCTGGTATCCTTCTTTTTTTAAATTATATTCGATCAGTTCCAGGATATCCGGTTCATCGTCTACAATTAAAATTTTCTGTTTGTTTGAGTTACTCATGACGGGTTGAATTTTTGCGTAAAAATATGCCCGGAAACGAAGATAATGATTATCTCAACATTAATAAATTGTTAAATACTACTTTATTTTAACGATTTATTGAGGCTTACTAAATGTTTTGTTTAAGAATTCTTCAAGATCGGGCCCAGTTACGTTCTTTGCAATGATAACACCGTTAGGGTCTATCACAAAGTTTGACGGTATAGCTTCTATGTGGTAAAGGCGTTCAGTAGCACCCTCAAAGTTTTTAAGATCTGATCCGTGTTTCCAGCTAAGTTTATCAGCTGCTACGGCTTGCTGCCATTTAGATTTATCCTGATCGAGCGAAATACCAAGTATATTTAAGCCCTTAGGATTATAGATGGCATATTGTTTAACAACGTTAGGATTTTCCCGCCTGCATGGTACGCACCATGATGCCCAGAAATCAAGCAGCACATACTTACCTTTGTAATCTGACAATTTTATCGGTGTGCCATCAATTCCGCCTATAGTAAACTCTGGTGCCTTGTGGCCAATTGATATCGGCTTAATGGTTTCCATTTGCTTTATGAAACGTTGTACAGCGGCATTGTCATTAAATTTACCTTTAATATCATCGGCATAAGTAATTAACTGCTGCTCGTTCTTGGTGGCATCCAATGAGGTTGCGGCATAAAAAGCGGCTAAAGAATTTTTATTATCATTTACAAATTTCAGAACGGCAACGCTATAGTCAGACATTACTTTTTGAAACTGCGGCATGTATACTTTAACCAGCGAGTCGGATTCTTTACCCAAAGCCTGCGATTTATCCTGGTATTCCTGGCTTATCTTATTGCTTCTGTCAGCGTAAACGTTACTTATCTTATTAAACTCCTTTATTTTTTCAGACTCGGCCGAACCGGTTATGGTATAAGCGTTGGTAGGGTCGGTAAGGTTTGCAGAAAAATCGATGGCGTCACCATTTTTTGCAATAAAATCGAATATGGTGCCACCCATACGCAGTTTATACAGGTTAGCATAAGGCGAGGCATGTTTAAACTGAAACTTACCGCCATCGCTTAAATTAGTAGAGTCAATTACACTTATTTGCGAGCTATCAGCTTCTAACAAATACACTTTTTTTAAACTACCGGTATTGGTAAGCGTTCCCGAAACGGTAAATGCATTATTGTCCTTGCATGAAAAGATGAACAGTGATAAGGATACGATGCTATAGAAAACGATATTTTTCTTCATGAAATTTAGATTTATTACAGGTAGAACTTTTACTGATAAATTACCGAAAGTAGCCAAAAATGAAAATTCGAAATCAAATAAACATCATATGATTCTCATTTCTGTTTATCTACGGAATTTATCGCGCCTCCAGTTCTTTGATTAATAATTGATTTGTTTTTTGAGGATCTATTTTGCCTTTTGAAATTTTCATGATCTCGCCCATAAAAAGGCCAACCACTCCCTTTTTCCCCTTTTTGTATTCCTTCACCTTATCAGGATATTTGGCAATTGCATCCTGTATAAATTTATCAACGTCACTGGTATCGGCGCTAATGAACAGGTTAAGTTCAATTGCCAGATCTGTCGCTGATTTGCCGGAATTTTTAGCCATTGCCGGGAAAAGTTTTTGTGTAGCAGATGAATTGTTGATCTTACCCAAATCTACCAGCGCTATTAAGTCTGCCAGATGTTCAGGTTCTACTTTAAAATCTGCAATATTTATTCCCGTCTCGTTCAGGTAAGACTTTACCGGCCCCATCAACAAGTTGGCAGCTGCCTTGTAATTTTTAGTATATGCCACCACCTGCTGAAAATAATTTGCTATATCTCTGTCTGCAATTATTACCTCCGCATCGTATCTTGATAAACCAAATTCTGATGTATAAACATCAAAAAGCGCATCTGGTAAAACCGGCATACTCTGCTTTACTTGTTCAAGGTATTCTTTACTGATTACCAGCGGTGTAAGATCCGGTTCGGGGAAGTAGCGATAATCGTTCGCCATTTCTTTTGATCTTAATACAGACGTTTCGCCGGTATCAGCGTTGAAGTTTAATGTATTCTGATCTATATGGCCGCCATTTTCTATAACGGCTATTTGTCTTAAAAATTCATGCTCTATGGCACGCTGCACATTACGGATAGAGTTCAGATTTTTAACCTCGCAACGGTTGCCAAATTGCTGTTCGCCTTTTAACCGTACAGATATGTTTGCATCGCAGCGTAAACTGCCTTCTTCCATGTTACCGTCGCAAACATCCAGGTAACGCACCAGTTTACGGATCTCGGTAAGGAAAAGGCCTGCTTCTTCGCTGCTTCTTATATCCGGCTGGGTAACAATCTCAATTAACGGAACTCCTGCCCTGTTCAAGTCTATCATGGAATCTGCATCGTTTTGATCGTGCATGCTTTTGCCTGCATCTTCTTCCATGTGTATGTGGTGGATGGCTATTTGCTTTTCTTCACCATGTGTCGGCCTAACTTTTACAAAACCGCCTAAACAAACCGGGTGCTGATCCTGTGTAATCTGGTAACCCTTTGGCAGATCGGCATAAAAATAATTTTTACGGGCAAAGCTGTTGTTAAGATTGATGGTACAATTACATGCGAGGCCCATTTTGATTGCATAAGCAACCATTTTTTTATTGATGTATGGCAGCGTACCGGGATGCCCTAAAGACACCGGGCTGATATGCTGATTTGGACCGGCGCCGAAAGCCGCAGAATCTGAAGAAAACGATTTACTTAAGGTAGATAGCTGTGCATGTACTTCCAACCCAACAACCAGTTCGTACTTGTCACTTACCTCTGTTGTAACACTTGTCATAAAAATAAGCCTTGGCTACATAATAGCCCTATTTCAAGTCAAATATAGAGTTATTACTTATTAATGAGGTATAAATTAAATGCAAAAAGCTTCATGTTTCGTCGCCTTTATTGAAAGCATGATATTATAATACCATTACTTGGATTACCCAGCGGTTAGATCGTAATTTATACTGTTAAAAAAATGGCAGTGTAGAAAATCTTTTCGTTACAGGCGACCTTTTATAATAATAGCCACCGGGTTATCCATCCGATAGCTATTTTATTTACTACCCAATAAATGATTTAGCTTTTTCGAGCGCTTTATCCAAGCCGCTTAAATCGCTTCCGCCTGCGGTTGCAAAGAAAGGCTGACCGCCGCCGCCGCCTTTAATTTCTTTTGCCAATTCACGCACGATAGTGCCTGCGTTAAGATTTTTCTCTTTAACTACACCTTCTGCAATCATTACAGTAAGCGAAGGCTTGCCGCCAATTTCTGCCGCAAGCACCAGGAACAGATCATTTACGATATCTTTTACCTGATAAGCAAGGTTTTTTACAGCATCAGCGTTAGGAAGCTCAACTTTTTGAGCGATGAAGTTAACGCCGTTGATAGCCTGAGCCTTTTGCGCAAGCTCATTTTTAAGTCCGGATGATTTTTCAAGGATTGATTTTTCAATTTCCTTTTTTAAACGGGCATTTTCATCAATGATGCTCTCTATACTTTTTGAAATATCTTTAGGGTTTTTTAATATCTCTTTAAGCTGCTGCACCAGTTTAGTTTGCTCGTTAACAAAGGCTTCTGCAGCTATGCCTGTGATAGCCTCTATACGGCGTACGCCTGCCGCCACTGCGCTTTCGGCAACAATTTTAAAGTAGCCAATCTGCCCGGTAGCCTTAACGTGTGTACCTCCACAAAGCTCTTTCGAAAACTCGTCGTCAAAAGTGATTACGCGCACATATTCGCCATATTTTTCGCCGAACAATGCTGTTACCCCCATGGTGATCGCCTCTTTGTAAGCTACTGCCCGTTCCTCTTTCAGCGGAATATTTTCACGAACTTTTTCATTTACAATGGCCTCTATCTGGGCCAGTTCTTCGTCTGTTACTTTGGCAAAATGAGAAAAGTCAAACCGCAGATAATCTGCATTTACCAATGATCCTTTTTGATTAACGTGCGTTCCCAGAATTTGCTTCATGGCGGCATGCAGCAAATGCGTAGCGCTATGGTTGCGCTCGGTACCTGTACGCAATCCGGCATCTACAATGGCGGTTAAGGCATCGTCAACAGATTCCGGTAATTTGTCTGTAAAGTGGACTATCAATCCGTTTTCCTTTTTGGTATCTGTCACCTCGATAATCTCACCATCCGGAAAAACAAGTTCTCCCTTATCGCCTACCTGACCACCGCTTTCAGCATAAAAAGGTGTTTTATCCAACACAATTTGGTATTGTTCTTTTCCTTTCGCCGTTACCTTACGGTATTTTACAATGTGCGCAACAGTTTCGGTTTCGTCATAACCGGTAAATTCAACGCTGTCGTCATCTTTTAATACCACCCAATCGCCGGTATCAATAGCGGTAGCGGCGCGTGAGCGGGTTTTTTGTTCTATTAAATACTCATTGAATTTTTTAATATCAACTTGCCATCCAATTTCACGAGCCATTAGCTCTGTCAAGTCAATAGGAAAACCTTCAGTATCTGACAGATCAAAAGCAAAAACCCCGGATACAATTGTTCTGGCTTCAAAATATGAGTCATAAATCTTGTTCCCGATAGAAAAACTTACTGTTCCCAATTTTGAACTAGATGTTTCAAAAGCGTTTGTTTGCTTTTTTACATATTCGTTAAATTTATTAATACCACTTCCCAAAGTCCTCAAAAAGCTAACTTCTTCTTCCAAGACAACCTTCTGCACAAAATCTTTTTGCTCATACAGATTGTCAAAAACACCTTTAAACTGACCGGCCAGCAAAGGCACCAACTGGTTTAAAAAAGGTTCTTTAAAGTTCAGATACTGGTATGAGTACCTAACTGCCCTGCGCAGAATCCTGCGGATCACATAACCTGCTTTATTATTTGAAGGCAATTGTCCATCGGCAATAGCAAAACTGATGGCACGGATATGGTCGGCTAAAACGCGCATGGCAACGGCTTCGTTCCAGCCTTCTTTGCCTGCGGTTACCGCTGCGTTGTAGATCTTACCGCTCTTCTCGGCAATAAACTGGATCAATGGCTGAAATACATCGGTATCATAGTTAGATGTTTTGTTTTGCAATACCCTAACCAAACGCTCAAAGCCCATCCCGGTATCCACATGCTTTGCAGGCAGCAATTGCAGGGAACCATCCTTTAGGCGGTTAAACTGCATGAAAACGTTATTCCATATCTCAATAACCAGCGGATCGTCTGCATTTACAAGTGTAGCACCATTTACCTGTAACCGTTCACTTTCCGGGCGACTGTCATAATGGATCTCTGAACACGGGCCGCACGGACCTGTTTCTCCCATCTCCCAAAAATTATCCTTTTTATTTCCGAGCAGAATGCGTTCTTCGGGTACAACCTGTTTCCATAGATCGTAAGCTTCCTGATCTTTCGGCAATCCTTCTTTTTCGTCTCCACCAAAAACGGTAACATACAAACGCTCTTTATCTATTTTGTACACACCGGTAAGCAGCTCCCAGCTCCAGGCAATGGCATCTTTTTTAAAGTAATCGCCAAAGCTCCAGTTGCCCAGCATCTCGAACATGGTATGATGATAGGTATCTATCCCAACCTCTTCCAGATCATTGTGTTTACCAGAAACGCGCAGGCAGCGCTGCGTATCCGCTACACGGGTAGATTTAGGTGTCTCTTCACCTAAAAAAATCGATTTAAACTGATTCATCCCCGCATTGGTGAACATCAATGTTGGGTCGTTCTTTATAACTATAGGTGCAGACGGCACAATGGTGTGGCCTTTGGATGCAAAAAAATCAAGAAATGCTTTACGAATTTCGGTAGCTGTCATAGAAAGCAAAGATAATATTTCGGATGTCGAATTTTAAATTTCGAATTTATGAATAGTTTTCGTCGAGATTTAAATTCGAAATAGGATATCCGAATTTCGAAATTTATATTAAAGTATTACTTTTGCACATGCCTTATAAAGAACGCGAAATCAACAAGATGTACTATACCATGGGCGAGGTTGCTATCCTATTTGATGTAAATCAATCGCTTATAAGGTTTTACGAAAAAGAGTTCGACGTTCTTCAGCCTAAAAAAAATAAAAAGGGCAACCGGTACTTCACTCCCGAGGATATTGAAAACCTGAAGATCATTTTTCACCTCATCCGCGACAAAGGTTACACGCTTAACGGGGCTAAAGAATACCTTAAAAGCAATATATCAGATTCTAAAGACAATTACCGGGTGATAAACGCGCTCGAAAGCCTTAAAAGTTTCCTGATAGAAGTGCGTGACCAGTTGTAATTACCTACTAAAAAATTACTTTTACAGTAATTAATACGGTGCCTTATCCAATATGATCGCAAATCACAAAGGCGAAATTCCTGCGTTTATTTTGTTGCTGCCATTTTTATTGGGAACCGGTTTTGGCACGGGCTTGCCGGCTATTTTTAATTTCCAGTTACTTTTAATTCTTTTTCTTTTCTCGTTTGCAGCTTTTATAGCGCTCAACATATTTTATAATCCTTTTAAGCTTTATAAGGCAAGATGGCTTGGCGGGACGTTAATACACATCGTTATTTTTTTAGCAGGTTGTTTACTGGCTCTCAATTACAATGAATTGCGCCAACCCGATCATTTTTCTACAACCCCTGCCCAGGCGTTGGTGGTGAGGATCAACAACGAACCGGTATTTAAAAATGGCCTGCTGCGATTCACAGCAAGTGCAAAGGGTTACGTGAAAAACAGCAAAATCTTTCCATGCAGCGGTACTTTACTTATCAGCATTAAAGATAGCCGTGCGAAAGATCTTTATTATGGCGATGATCTGTTAGTCCCCGCAAAATTTAACGCAATTGAGCCGCCGCGTACGCCGGCCGCGTTCAATTATAAAAATTACCTATCCAGGCAAAACATCTTTTATCAGCAGTTTTTGTATCCCCGGCAATTTGTAAGGCTCGATTCTAATAGAGGCGATCCACTCATTGCCTATTCTTTGCGTTTACGCCAGCGATTGGTACAAAAGCTAAAACTGAATATACGCGATACCAATGCTATGGCCGTAGCTTCTACCCTGATACTTGGCTACAAAGCAGATCTAAATCCGGATGTTTTGCAGGCTTACTCAAAAACAGGCACCGTGCATGTGCTTTCTGTTTCAGGTGCGCATGTGGCTATCGTTTATGTGCTGCTCAGCTTTTGTTTAAGTTTTTTGAATAGGTTTAAATACGGTAAATTATTAAAAACCAGTATCATTATCAGCCTGATCTGGTTTTATGCTTTACTAACAGGTTTTTCGCCTGCCGTTTGTCGCGCTGCTTTGATGATCAGTATGGTTATTGTTGGCAAAACTTTTAACAGGTATACTAACACGTTGAACATTTTAGCAATCTCTGCCTTCGCCTTGCTTTTGTACGATCCGTTTCTTATTGCCGATGTTGGCTTTCAATTATCTTACCTTGCCGTTTTTGGGCTTCTTGCTTTCCAGCCTTTGGTTTATAAATGGTTTAGCTTTAAAAGTAAATGGGCCGATAAACTGTGGGCTCTTTGCTCGGTTTCCATAGCGGCGCAGGTAATTACATTTCCCTTAAGCGCATTTTATTTCCATCAGTTTCCCGTGTACTTTTTAATCAGCAACTTGTTTATAGTAATCCCATCGGCTATCATAATGTATTCGGGCATTATTTATTTATTGCTGCCCATTGTGCCGTTTGTATCAAAAGCCGCAGCTTATGTGCTGGAGCATACCATATTGATAATGAATAACTGCCTGGCCTATGTAGAACACATTCCTTTTGCAAGCATCGGTAAAATATGGCTTACCATACCGGAGTACCTTTTGCTTTATGTAATTATTATCTGCGTTTTTTGCTTTTTAAATTACCAAAGCCCCTGGCTGTTAAAAGTGGCTCTTGGTTCTATCCTTATCCTATGCTTTAGCATCAGTTTGAAAAAAATACGTTTGCAGCAGGCTGATAATATAGCATGGCTAAACCTTAATAAGCATCAGGGCATCGTATTTAAAAAAGGTAACAAGGCAGTTGTAATCGCAGATTTAAAATCAAGTGATAAAATCTTTGCCTACTCTATTCAACCTTATCTGGATAGTTGCCAGGTAAACAATCTTAAAGTAATTGGTTTGAATGACAACCTGCAAAACGACTGGTTTATTAAACGATATAATTTGGTGCAGTTTTTAAAGCAAAAGGTATTTATCTACGACCGCCCGATAAAGCCATCAAAACCGGCTGGGAAGATAACAACCGATTATATTTACCTGACAGAAAATAAATTTGAAGCTTTAACTGATATAAATACTAACTTCGATTATCATTTAATGCTTGTGGACGGAACTAACAGCACCCAGCGAATTGCCAAGATTACAGAACAGGCAACTGCGGCACATATAAAATATAAGATACTAAAACGTAACAATTCGTTTATTACCGCATCTAACAATTGAATAAATAATTAACAAAATTTGTATCTATTTAACTAAAAATCTAAATTGTACTAACAAATCTAAATTTATGAAGTTTAAAATTTTCAACGTTGCCCTGGGCATAGTGCTTACAGCAACAGCTTTAAGTGCCAATGCGCAAAAATCTTACAAACAGGGTTTAATTACCATATCTACCGATGCCCGTGGACAACAGGTTGAAGCAAAAGACTATTTTACACCTGATTCAACGGCTTTATCTTTCACTACTGGCCCTGCCACAATTAAGATATTATCAAATGCTAAGTATACATTTTTTGCTATTTTGGTAGATGTGCCTGTTGCCTCCATAAAAAAAGCAGCCATTGCCACTCCTGATGAGATTGACCAGATTATGAGCGCAATACCAAAATTCACTTTTGCACCGAGCAGCGAAACCAAACAGATTTCTGGCTTTAATTGCAAAAAAGTGGTTGCTACAGACACTAAAACCAATAAGACTTATGATGTTTGGGTAACCAATGATATTTCACTTCCAGAAAGCGCTGTTGCCAAATATTACGCAGGAGCCGGTGGTGTGCCAATTCAATATACATCGTTCAGCCAACAAGGTCAGGCAAATGTTACCATTAAAAGCATTTCTGACGTAAAAGCTCCAGCCGGAACATTTACAATCGGACCTGATTTTGATAAAATCACTATGGACGATTTAAAAGCTATGAGCGGCGGCGGCAGATAATTGTTATTTGCTAAATAAAAAAACCCTGCGAAAGTAAATTCGCAGGGTTTTTTATTTATAACTACAGGTCTTAATCCATTATTTCCTCGCCAAGTGCTTCTACCCAGTCTGCAAAAAGCTGTGCTTCAAATTCAACTGCCTTTTCTGCGTGCAACTCCCATTCAGGTGAAAACTGTTTCAGCTGGTTAATCATTTCTTCCAGGTGTCCTTCCTCTTCTAATATGATAGATTTTACGTTCACTTTGCTACCGGCAAAGTCTAAGGCTTCCTGATAAACCGGGTAAAGTTCATCAGCTCTCACTTCTATAGCATAAGTGACCAGTAAATAAGCTGCAAAACGCAATTTTTTGCCTGATAAGCTTAATTCATTTTTAAGATAACGGCTTACCTGTACGTCCAACTGATTAAGGTAATATTTACTAAACGCAGGAGCAACCAAGTATTCTGCTGCGTAAGTTGGGCAGCTATCGGCAGCGGTTTTTTCTATCTGCTTTTTTAAATAAAATGCGTGGCGGTGTTCCTCTGCGGCGTGTTTTAATATGATATATGTAACTGTTAATGGGTCTTCACTGGCCGATATTTTACGGGCGCCGGTATTTTCCATCAACGATAACGTATTTAACCAGCGGGCATGCAACCGGTTATCTGTAATAATGCGCGGGAGTATTGTATTTAATTCCATTTAGATTTCTTGTAATGCCTGTTCAATTTTTTCGTAAACATAATTTAACTCGGTATCTGTTATGCAATACGGAGGTAAAATATAGATAATATTGCCTAACGGACGAAGTATAATACCTGCATCTAAAAAATAATTATATAAGGTATCCCTCAGGGAACTGAAATAAGAAGTGTTGTCGCCGGTTTCCCATTCCATCGCGATGATAGTTCCCGTTTGCCTGACCGTTTTAACTTTGGGATGATCTTTTATACGGCGCATGAAACCGGCATGCAATTCTACAATGCGTTGAATATCATTTAAGGTATTCCGATTCATTAAAATATCCATACTCGCTAAAGCAGCAGAGCAGGCAATAGGATTAGCGGTAAATGAATGCCCGTGAAAAAGGGTCTTAAGCCGGTCGTCTGATAAAAAGGCATCATAGATCTGTTGTGTGCAGGTGGTAATACCCAAAGCCATAGTACCCCCGGTTAACCCTTTCGAAAAGCACATTATGTCCGGCACTTCCGTTACGTAATTGCAGGCGAACAACTTCCCGGTGCGACCGAATCCTGTAAAGATCTCATCGGCAATCATCATTACCTCTTCAGTGCGGCAATGCTTCATCAGTTCATCAAGATATTCAGCTTTGTACATCACCATACCTGCAGTACCCTGCACCAGCGGCTCAAAGATAAAACAGGCGGTTTCAGTTTTTATTTGCGATATGCGCTCCTTAATGGCTGCAATGTTTTCTTTATCCGGCAGATCTATAAACTGAACCTCAAATAGCAAGGCGTCAAATGCAGCAGTAAAGGCACTGCGCCCGCTAACTGCCATCGCGCCAAAGGTATCGCCATGGTATGCGTTTTTAAAGGCTATGATCTTTGTGCGGCTTTCGCCTTTATTGTGCCAGTATTGAAGGCACATTTTCATGGCTACTTCTATAGCGGTAGAACCATTATCAGAGTAAAACACTTTTTGCTGATTGGCAGGCAATATTGCAAGCAGGCGCTCAGCCAGTTCAACTGCGCCCTCATGGGTAAAACCTGCAAAAATTACATGCTCTAATTTTTTAAGCTGCCCGGCAACCTTTTCTGCAATGTATGGGTTTGCATGCCCATGAATATTAACCCACCAGGATGATACCGCATCAATATACTTTTTCCCGTTTTCGTCATATAAACAAGCACCCTCGCCCCTTACTATAGGCACCGGCGGCTGGGCCAGCTTCATTTGTGTATAAGGATGCCAAATTACCTTTAAGTCTCTTTCTACTAAATTCATAAATTGTCTGCTAACATTCTTGCAACGTGTGCATCAGTCGGGAAAATGAGTTCTTCTTTATTCAAGTCGGCAAGTTTTACCCATCTAAAGGCCTGTAAAACATCTCCTTCACAGTCAAAATCAAAAACAGCCGCTTTTATCACCAGATTTACAGGCTCCAGGTTTTTAACAACATAGTAAACGCTAATTACCTGCGATTCATTAAAAGCCGACTTTACAAAAAAATCGGTCGTATAAAAATGGCTCACAATGTCAACCGGCAAATTACATTCCTCTATAAATTCACGCTTAAGGCCGTCTGTTAAGCCTTCGCCAAATTCAAGACCACCGCCGGGAAATTTGGTGAAGCGCATGCCATACTCCTGCTCATCGCTTATCAATACTTCCTGGTTTTCATTAATAAGCAGGCCGTAAACCCGTACGTTAAATGGATACATGTTGTAGAGTTAATTTTATCTTGACCATAGCATCAAAAGCCATGATCAACCCAGGCAAAGTTATTAATTATAGCCTTAAGCCAAACCACAAAACAACTTGCGGCATTTGATAAAAGCTTTCCCCCTTGCTTTCAGCTTATTTTTTATATTTGCGCGTTAACAAAAAAACTATGAGTGCATTAAGTAACAGGATCAATAACCTGTCAGAATCCGCAACTATCAAGATGGCCAAATTAGGCCGTGAGCTTGCTGCCAAAGGCGTAGATGTAATAAGCCTAAGCTTTGGCGAACCAGATTTCCATACTCCCGAGCATATTAAGGAGGCTGCCAAAGTAGCAATGGATCAAAATTATACCTATTATACACCTGTTGCAGGTTACCCGGAACTGCGAAAGGCTGTTTCCAATAAATTAAAGACCGAAAACAACCTGGATTATGATTTTAGTCAGATAGTTGTTTCAACTGGTGCCAAGCAGGCTTTAACAAATGCCATTTTATGTTTGGTAAACCCGGGTGACGAGGTGATCATTCCTACACCTTACTGGGTATCTTATTCAGAGATGGTAAAACTTGCCGATGGTGTAAGTGTGTTCATTGATACTACCGTTGAGCAGGAATTTAAGATTACACCAGCACAGCTTGAAGCGGCTATAACTCCAAAAACAAAAGTATTTATGTTTTCGTCGCCGTGTAATCCTACCGGTAGCGTTTACAGTAAAAGCGAACTGGAAGGCCTTGCAAAAGTATTTGAAAAACACCCTGAGATTTACATTCTTTCCGACGAGATATACGAGCATATTAACTTTGTAGATAAACACGAATCGATAGCCCAGTTTGAAGCAATAAAAGACCGTGTAGTTATCATTAACGGTTTTTCAAAAGCTTTCGCGATGACAGGGTGGCGAATTGGCTACACAGCTTCTAACAAAGAGATTGCTGCTGCCTGCGATAAATTACAGGGCCAGGTAACTTCTGGCACCTGCTCTATTACCCAGCGTGCCGGTGTTGCTGCTTATGAAGGTGGACTGGAGTCTGTGCTGCAAATGCGTGATGAGTTCAAAAAACGCCGTGATATTGTTTACAACCTGTTAAAAGAAATTGACGGCGTAAAAGTAAATCTGCCCGAAGGCGCGTTTTATTTCTTCCCTGATGTTACATCGTTCTTTGGTAAAAGCTTTAACGGTAAAGTCATTAATGATGCAGAAGAACTGAGCATTTATTTATTAGAAGAAGGACACGTTGCTACCGTAGGCGGCGATTCTTTTGGCGACAAAAAATCAATCCGTATCTCTTATGCAGCAGCCGAAGATAAACTTATTGAAGCTGTAAGGCGTATTAAAGAAGCGCTTTCTAAATTGCAGTAAACAAAAAAGTGGAAACCGGTATCCGGTTTCCACTTTTTATTAATTTTTCTTTTTAGCTTATTATATTCCAAAACCGTAAGCTAACCTTAGTGCAACTACACCATAGTTAGTACTCTGTCCAGAATAATTTTCATAACGTACACCAACATCCCAGTGTTTGTTAGCCCAGCCTAAACCTGGTGTTAATAATAATTTGGTATTTGTTTGTGAAGGGGCACTATCTTCTTCGCCCTGGTAAGCAAATGTTTTAGTTTCAATACCAACACCCGCTTCTGCACCAAAGTATACACTTGGAGTAAAGAAGTATTTGATACCTGCCTTAATTGGCACCATACCTAATGATTGGTATTTTTGACCAAAGCCATCATCTTTACCAAAAAAGTTGTAATAACCAGAAGTTAAGGTAATAGCCAGGTTATTTGATACACCGTATTGTAAACGGGCGGTACCACCTAATTCAAGATTTGAATAGTCATGGGCTGCGCCAGTAACTAAACCACCTTCAACACCTACTCCAAAACGAAATTTATCTGGTGTAATTGTTTGTGCTTTTACGCTTGTTCCAAAAAATACAGCAACGGCAAATGATGCAGCGGCTAATAATTTAGTTGTTGTTTTCATTGTTGTGTTTTTCATTAAGTGAATAATAGATAGTATTTATTACTATACAATGCCGTTTACAAATACTTTGCCATTAATGGCATCATCTAACATTATATTAACATAAACATGGCTTCAAAAAGTAAATAGGTTTCACTTTATAAACATTTGTTAGCCGCTTATCTGCTGATTTTCAGTATAATTCTGACTTATTAATACAATTGGTCAAACGAATCTCATTTCTGAATTCGTCGAAAGAAAAATTAATCTATTGATTAACTTTTGGAGTAAAGTAACGATAATGTTGCCTGAAAAAAAGGCCAAAAAGGCAACATACAAATGGAAAGCCAGGGAAACCTGTAGCCATAAAACAAAAAATCCCGCAACATTAATTGTTGCGGGACTAAAACGGTTAAGTACTTTTATTTGTCGCCTTTTGCTATCCTGAAGCCGTAAGCTACACGTAAACCAATTAAACCGTAATTAAAATGCTGTCCGCTAAAGTTTTCGTAACGAACGCCAAAATCTAGCGATTTAGTTGCATAGCCTAATCCTGGTGACAGGATCAGCTTTGTATCTTTTTGATTGGTGTTATCATCCTTTGACGTTTCAAAACCTGCACCAGCTTCACCGGTAAGATAAACTCCGCTACCTAAAAACGCCTTTATACCACCTTTAACAGGTATAATTCCTAAACCTGGCGCTTCCATAGCTACACCATTAATATTAGTTTGTTTAGAGAACATATTATAATAGCCTGAGGTAACAATGGCGGCAAGATTGTTACTTAAACCTATTTGAAACCTGCCTGTACCACCCGCTTCAAAACTGGAAAGATAAGTATGTGCGTTGCCTATTGGTGCACCAGCTTCAACACCAATACCAAAACGAATTTCACCAAGTGCTGTTGATTGTGCATTGGCATTTAAGGAAAAAAGGCCGGTTAGTGAAAATACAACAGCAACAGCCATTGCAATTTTTGTAAATTTTTTCATGTTAGATGCAATTGTTTAATTAATGAATAATTTATTTAACCATAGCAAATACACTACCGTATTTACTAATCCATTACATTTAAAAGCGTAGGGAATACTTTTTAGTCAAAACATTCCCGTACATTTTAAAAAGTCGCTTCAATTGAATTTTTTATAAATTTTACGATCTTTGCAAGATTAAAAATTGATTTTTACAACGTTAGTGTTAAAGTATCATATTATTGATTTTGACACTTGCAAATAGCTTTAGTGGACTTATTTTATGAATATTAAAGCTTAGAAGATCTATTTTTAATAAAAATGAGTAACAGAAAAGGCTGATTGTTATCTAATGCTTTTTTGATGTCATAAAAAACATTAATGGTATTGTATTTCAGCTCTTTTACAAAAAAATGAAAATTAGAGGCTGCAAATAATTAAAAAATTTAATTAATTTGCCGGATGGGTACAGGTTTGATTTTAGACTTGTGCAAAAATTTATATACCAAATTTAAGTTGTAACAGATTTCATGGTATTTTTACAAAAAATTTAAGCAGGGTTAATACATGGTTAAAAAATTACATGAGAAATTTGCTCAGTTCACGGATGCTAAAAATGTTCGTGATGCTGGGCTATATCCTTATTTCAGGCCTATTGAGTCTGGGCAGGATACAGAAGTTATTATAGAAGGAAAACGTGTATTAATGTTTGGTTCTAACTCATACTTGGGTTTAACCAATCACCCTAAAATAAAAGAAGCTGCAAAAAAAGCTATTGATATATATGGAACAGGTTGCGCAGGCTCCCGGTTCTTAAACGGAACGCTTGATATTCATATAGAGCTTGAAAACAGGCTTGCACAGTATGTTGGAAAAGAAGCTGCTGTATTATTCAGTACAGGTTTCCAGGTTAACCTGGGCGTGTTATCAAGCGTAACCGGCCGTAATGATTATCTTATACTTGATGAGTATGATCACGCTTCCCTGATAGATGGCAGCCGCCTTTCCTTTTCAAAAGTTATCAAATACGCCCATAACGATATGGATGATCTTCGCCGCAAGATGAGCATCCTGCCAGAAGAAGCCATTAAATTAATAGCTGTTGATGGCATCTTCAGTATGGAAGGTGATATTGTAAAACTACCGGAAATCACGAAAATTGCCGATGAGTTTGGCGCTAATATCATGGTTGACGATGCTCATAGCCTTGGTGTTATCGGCGAAAGAGGTGCAGGTACTGCATCGCACTTTGGTTTAACCGACCAGGTAGACCTTATAATGGGTACCTTTAGTAAATCATTAGCATCATTAGGTGGCTTTATCGCTGCCGATAATGAAACCATCGACTTTTTAAAACACCGCGCCCGTGCATTAATGTTCAGTGCCAGCATGACACCCGGTTCCGTAGCAAGCGTAATTGCAGCACTTGATATTATAGAATCTGAGCCCGAGCGCATTGCAAAGCTTTGGAATAATACAAATTATGCCATGAAGCTTTTACTGGAAGAAGGTTTTGACCTTGGCCCTACTGAAAGCCCTATCCTGCCAATTTACGTACGCGATAATTTTAAAACTTTCCAGGTTACCAAACACCTACAAAACGATGGCGTATTTGTAAACCCGGTTGTTTCACCGGCAGTACCTTCAGATTCGTCATTATTACGTTTTTCATTAATGGCTACTCATACTTTTGAACAGATTGATGAGGCTGTTGAAAAAATAACAAAGGCATTTAAAGATGTTGGCGTAATATCCATCAAAGAAAAAATATAAAGCTTTTTACAAAGCAAACCCATCTGATAAACATTGGCAACCCATAAAGTGCCGATGTTTATTTGTTTAAAGTCTTACCTAATTATATAGGCAATAAATGAAAAAAATTATAGCGGTCAATTCAAAAAAAGGACTTACAGCATTTATTGATTTTCCGCACGATCTGTATAAAAATGATCCGAACTACGTTCCGGAACTTTTCATAGCCCAACGAGACTTACTTACCAAGCACCCTTTTCATAAACATAATGTATTGCAATGCTTTCTTGTTTATGATGGCGATAAGGTAACCGGCCGTATTGCAGCTATACTAAACAACGCACACAACCAGCACAATAAAAGAAGCGACGGCTTTTTTGGTTTTTTTGATTGCATAAATGACCAGGAAACGGCCAATTTATTATTTGATGCCGTAACCGGCTGGTTAAAAGATAAAGGTGTTGAGCAGGATATAGTAGGCCCGGTAAACTTTTCTACCAATGAGGCTTGCGGGCTTCTTATCAAAGGTTTTGATACCCCTCCGATGCTGATGATGACCTATAATGCCCCGTACTATGCAAACCTGATTGAACATTACGGCTACAAAAAGCAAATGGATCTGATTGCCTGGCATTGGGATGGTGACGGCTATGACGATAAATCTATCCGGCTATTAGGCGCACTACAGGAGCGTCTTAAGCGCAATAATATTGTTATCAGAAAAGTAAACCTTAAAAACTTTAAAAGCGAAGTTGAAAAGGTACGCGAGGTGTATAATTCCGCATGGGATCAGAACAGCGGTTTTGTGCCTTTTACTGATGACGAATTTGACTGGCTTGCTAAAGACCTTAAACTGATACTCGACGAAAATTTCGTATACGTTGCCGAACAGAACAATAAAATAGTTGGCTTTGGCCTTGCCCTGCCTAATTATAACGAGATCTTTAAAAAGATAAAACGCGGCCGCCTGCTTCCTACCGGAATTTTCAAATTGCTATTAGGTAAGAAAAACATCCAGAGCATCCGTATTTATGCGCTTGGCGTTGTGGATGGTTATCGTAAAATGGGTATTGAGGCTTGTTTATACGGTTCGATTATTAAAGAATACCGCGAGCGCGGGCTTAAGCATGCAGAAGCTGGCTGGACGCTGGAAAATAATGTATTGATAAACGAAGCGATCAAAGCAATTAAAGGCGACCCGTACAAAACATACCGCTTGTACGAAAAGGCTATATGAAAGAAAAGGTTTTAATAACCGGCGCAAGCGGATTTTTAGGATACCACATTATTTGCGAAGCTTTAAAAAACGACCTGGAGGTTTATGCCGCCATCAGGAAAACCAGCAATATAAATCATCTTAAAGATCTCGATTTAAAATTCACTTATCCTGATTACAGCAATACCGATTCTCTCAAACAAGAAATCTCAGAAAATAAATACGACTATATTATTCATGCTGCGGGTATAACACGTGCGCGCAGCGCTGAAGAATATGACAATATAAATGCGGGCCACACCTATAACCTTGCAAAGGCAGCCGCAGAAAGCAAATACCGGGTTAAAAAATTTGTTTTAATAGGCAGCCTTGCTGCAATAGGTCCACTTAATACACTGGATGGAATTATAACGGAGGCTACAGAACCAAAACCGGTTACTGCTTATGGCCGCAGCAAGCTGCTTGCCGAAGAACAATTAAAAAGTATTAAAGGCCTTAGATATACCATTCTACGGCCAACTGGTATTTACGGGCCGCGCGATAAAGACATTTTCATTTTTTTTAAGCAGTTGCGCAATCACCTGGAACCTTACATAGGCCGTATGGAACAGCATTTAAGCTTAATTTATGCGGGTGATGTGGCACAGGTTGCTATCAAAGCTTTAAATACCGGGCAACAAAAAGCTTATAATTTAAGCGACGGAAACCATTACAGCAGGTATGAATTAGGCGAAATTGGCAAGTATGAATTAAATGTTAAGGCAATAAAAATTCATCTACCTGTCAGTTTTGTAAAAATTATAGCGATGATTGCAGAAAAAATAGGTTCTTTGAATAATAAAGCCACAGTTTTGAATGTTGAAAAGCTAAACGAACTGATGGCTGTAAATTGGCACTGCGATATCACACCCGCAAAAACTGATCTTGGCTTCACCCCCTTGCATAACCTCAGATCGGGCTTAAAAGAAACTCTTAATTGGTATAAGGCCAATAAATGGCTATAACTATTGTATTACACTATAATTAATAAATATGAAAACTAATATTACACCAGCAACTGGTAAATTAGGTATCTTAATTCCTGGCTTGGGCGCGGTAGCTACTACCATGATTGCCGGTGTCGAAGCTGTAAAAAAAGGTATATCGCAACCTATAGGTTCTTTAACCCAAATGGGTAACATCCGTTTAGGTAAAAGAACTGAAAACCGTTTTCCTAAAGTTAAAGATTTTGTTCCACTGGCAAAGCTTGAGGATATTGTTTTTGGCGGGTGGGACGTTTATTCTGACAACGTTTATGAAGCTGCAATGCATGCAAAGGTTCTTGAACCAGGACTGTTAAATTCTGTACGTACCGAATTAGAATCGGTAGTACCGATGAAAGCTGCTTTTGATAAACAATATGCTAAAAATCTTCAAGGCACGCACATTAAAACCGGTACCCGTTACGAGTGGGCGCAGGAAGTTATAAATGACATCAAATCGTTCAAAGAAAAAAATGGCTGTGACCGTATCGTGCTAATCTGGTGCGGATCTACTGAGATCTATTACGAACCATCAGAAATACACCAAAGCCTTGCTCAATTTGAAGCTGCCTTAGAAGCCGATGATACCCGCATTTCGCCAAGTATGATTTACGCTTATGCTGCCTTGAAATTAGGTATTCCATTTGCGAATGGCGCTCCTAACTTAACCGTTGATATCCCGGCAATGGTAGAACTTTCTAAACTGACAGAAACTCCAATTGCTGGTAAAGATTTCAAAACAGGCCAAACTTTAATGAAAACCATCCTGGCTCCTGGCCTGGCTGCGCGTTCACTAGGTGTTAGCGGCTGGTTCTCAGCTAATATTTTGGGTAACCGCGATGGCCTGGTGCTTGATGACCCGGATAACTTTAAAACTAAAGAAGTATCCAAATTGGGTGTATTGGAAGACATTTTTAAACCAGAACAAAATCCTGAACTTTACGGAGATTTATTCCACAAGATCCGTATTGAATACTATCCTCCGCACGGCGATAACAAAGAAAGCTGGGACAACATCGACATTTTTGGTTGGTTAGGTTACAAAATGCAGATTAAGATCAATTTCCTTTGCCGCGACTCTATTCTCGCTGCACCAATTGCACTTGACCTTGCTATTTTTAGCGATCTTGCAAAACGTGCAGGCATGAGCGGTATCCAGGAATGGTTATCATTCTACCTTAAATCACCGCAAACAGCAGAAGGTTTGCCACCAGAAAATGATATTTTCAAACAACTGATCAAATTACAAAACACACTGCGCCATATGATGGGCGAAGATCTGATCACTCACCTTGGCTTGGATTACTACCAGGAATTGGTTGACGTATTATAAGTTGAATTAGTTGGACTAAGTTGATTAAGTGAGTGGTATCAATCCGCAAACTTGATCAACTTTTTCTGTTTTAAGTTGATGGTCTATTCAATAATTTTTAACTCTACTAACTTATTCAACCCAATCGAACCACTCACTTTCACCATCCCGCTGCCATGCTCACCTTTCACAAAATATTTTCATCAACATTTGGTATTGGCTATTTGAAAGGCGGCGGTACATATGCAGCTATTTTTTGCTGTATTTTATGGTACTTTGCCTGGCGTGGGAATGTTCCCCCGGTATGGTTATCGCTTACTATTACTGTTATCATCACATTACTGGGGGTATGGTCATCATCAATAGTTGAAGGCATTTGGGGTAAAGACCCCAGCAAAGTTGTTATTGACGAAGTTTCCGGAATGTGTATAAGCTTGCTATTTATACCTGTGCTTTTAAAATATGTTATAGTGGCACTTGTTCTGTTCAGGTTTTTTGATATTGTGAAGCCCCTGTTTGTTCGCAAAATGGAAAACCTGCCTGCAGGCTGGGGAATAATGATGGACGACGTGTTATCGGGCGTTTACGCTAATATAATAATGTCCAGTATTGTGTGGTTTAAACTCTTCTGATTTTCTACAGAATTTTTTTGTATAAATCTTGATTTGACTTTTTGACCACAATAGTCTACAAGGTTTTTTCTTAATTTTGTCGCTGATAATATATAACCCCGTATGTTGTTCAACAGCCTTTTCAGGCTTTAATTTTTAACGTTTAAAATACAATTTATAATCGCGCGTTTTTGGAGTATTTATTGTTCAATAACACCGGTATTGCAAATAATGTTTGCAGGTGTTATAAGGCGAAGAATCTGTAATCTAAAAACCGGGTACAATAATTTCAATAACTGAATGAAATTAAAATATTTTCAAAAGAAGTTTTTCTTAATATTTTCCCTCCTGTTTATTGCCGACTCTTTGCTGGCTCAAAGTACAGTGGTAAGCGGTACGGTTACTGACACTCATAATAAACAGCCTATGTCTTTTGTAACGGTATCTTTTACCGGTACTACTATTGGCGCTAATACAGATAATAACGGTAAGTTTTCTATTACAACCGACAAACCGGTTACCAGCATCAAGGCAACTTTTTTAGGCTATCGCGATGTTATTATACCTGTTAAAGCCGGCACGCAGCAGGTAATAGATATAAAAATGTCTGCAGCGGCTGCACAGCAACTTAATGAAGTAGTGGTAAAATCCGGAAAAAAACCAAAGTATCGTAACAAGGATAACCCCGCGGTCGAATTGATAAGGAAAGTAATAGAAAACAAAGAAAAGAACCGGCCCGAAAGTTATAACTACGTAGAATACAAGGAGTATGATAAAATGCAATTTTCTTTTTTGAATGTCTCCGCCAATTTTGCCGATAGAAAATTCTTTAAGAAATACGCATTTGTTATCAACAACCGCGATAGCACTACCGTTCCCGGAAAAAACCTGCTGCCTATTTTTCTGGACGAAAAGCTGTCCATGTATTATTACCGTAAATCGCCCGAAAAAGAAAAGCGTGTAACACTGGGAGAAAAAAACGTTGATTTTGGAGGAGCTATTGATAGCGAGGGTCTTAATCAATATTTTAAACACATGTATTATAAAGTTGATATTTATGATAATGCAGTGTTTTTAATGACCAACGAGTTCTTAAGCCCAATTGCCAACATGGCGCCTACCTTTTACAAGTTCTTTATCACCGACACAGTAGTGGTGAATAACCAGAAACTGGTAGAATTAAGCTTTACTCCGCGTAATACTACAGATATGCTTTTTGAGGGTAAGATCTATATTACTTTAGATGGCAATTATGCTGTTCAAAAAGATGAGCTTACCATCAATAAAAACATCAACTTAAACTTTGTAAAATCATTACAGGTAAACCAGGAATACGAACAAAATCCTGATGGCCGTTATCACCTAAGTAAAAGCACCACGCTTGCAGATTTTGGCACCAATAAGAAAAAGAACGGAGGTCTTTTCGGTATTCGAGAGATAGTTTATAAAAACTATGTATTGAATAAGCCGCACCCGGATACCACATACCAAAATACCGAGTTTACCGCATCGGATGAAGCAAAACACCGAAGCGATCAGTTCTGGGCCGAAAACAGGCTGGATACGTTAAGTAAAGCAGAATCAAAGGTTTATAAGAATGTAGACAGTTTGAAAACTATGCCCGCTTATCGCCGTACTATGGATATTGCTACGCTTGTACTTGCCGGTTATAAAAGTTTCAACTGGTGGGAATTAGGACCCGCCAATACGTTTTACAGCTTTAACCCTATTGAAGGTTTAAAACTGCGTGTTGGTGGCCGTACTACTCCCGAATTAAGTAAGCGTTACTATTTTGAAACTTATGGTGCCTATGGCTTTAAAGACCAGCGGTTTAAATATTTCTTAAGCGCCACTTATTCGCTTAATGATAAGACCATCTATAAATTCCCGCAGAATTATATCAGGGCCAGCGTTCAGAACGATACACACATACCAGGAGAAAACCTGCAGTTTGTACAGGAGGATAACTTCTTGCTATCGTTTAAACGTGGCACCAATGATAAGTACTACTATGATCTTAATTACCGCTTAGATTATGTGCATGAATTTGAAAATCACCTTTCGTATACTTTCGGCTTAAACAGGTTAACGCAAGACCCAACGGGCTCCCTTTACTTCATTAACTTGGATAACAGCGGCAATCTTCAAAACGTGAGGGGCTTAACAACAGCGGAAGTAACCGCCAGCGTTCGCTACGCGCCTAACGAGCAGTTTTACCAGGGGAAAATATACCGTATCACTATCCCGAGTAAATATCCAATCATGTCGTTAGATTATACCGAAGGTATAAAGGATGTGTTTGACGGTGCTTACAGCTATCAGAAATTACATGCACGTATAGACAAACGCTTTTATTTTTCGCAACTAGGATATGCAGACGTTACGGGTGAGGCAGGAAAAATATTTGGGCAGGTTCCGTACCCGTTATTGAACATATTCAGGGCTAACCAAACCTATGCTTATGATATTTATTCATACAACTTGATGAACTTTTTAGAGTTTGTGAGTGACCATTATGAAAGTATAGATATCGATCAGCACTTTAACGGTTTCTTCTTCAACAAAATACCACTGCTTAAAAAGTTAAAATGGCGCGAAACCGCCTCCTTTAAGGCAATTTGGGGTGGTGTAACAGATAATAATAACCCATTACTACATCCGGGTTTGTATCAATACCCGGTTGATGGCAACGGCCGACAGATCACTTATCCTTTAGGTACAACTCCGTATGTTGAAGCAAGTGTTGGTATCGAAAATATATTTAAATTTATACGCGTGGATCTTGTAAGGCGCTTCACTTATCTGGATCATCCGGATGTAGCGAAATATGGCATTCGTACATTGGTTCAATTTAATTTCTAAAATTTAAGACAAGAATAAAGTATGGCACAACAAACCTCCGTACGCACAAACCTTCAGTTGGGTATATACAGAGTGATAGACCCGGTTGTTAAGGTTTTTATAAAGTTAGGCTTAACCCCTAACGCGGTAACTTCTATCGGGTTTATATTAAACGTAGGCGTAGCAATCATATTTATAGTTGGCGCTGAAGAAGGTAACCGCGGCGATCTTACCTACGTAGGCTGGGCCGGCGGCTTAATTTTATTTGCAGGCTTATTTGATATGCTTGATGGGCAGGTCGCAAGGCTTGGTAATATGAAATCTACCTTTGGCGCCCTGTATGATTCGGTACTTGACCGTTACAGCGAACTGATTATGTTTTTGGGTATTTGCTATTACCTCGTAGGCCACCACTATTTTTTAAGTTCAATATTTGCTTTTATAGCCCTTATAGGTTCAATGATGGTAAGTTATGTTAGGGCCCGTGCCGAAGGCTTGGGTATTGAATGTAAAGGAGGTTTAATGCAAAGGCCAGAGCGTGTGGTAACAATAGGCCTGTGTGCTTTGCTTTGTGGCATTTGTTCATTTTATATTGGTGGTGACTACAAACTATATGTACCGGGCATTAAGTTCCATGTGTTTGAAACCATGTCTATCTTCACGTTCCCAATAGCCATAGTAGCGGTGTTAACGAATATTACAGCTTTTAAAAGATTGGTGGACGCAAAAAAATCATTGCTGGAACAGCAGGATTAATAAACAATGTAAAGAGTCGGTTTTAATAATAACGCGGCCAAATGCGCAAAATATCATATCTTCGTAACAATTAAATAAAGTTGTTTTGCGTAGGCAAATCTTCTTTAATTTTATGAGCGCATTTTGTGCCGTTTAAAAATTACAAAACTTATAAGGTATTAACAGGCAGAGAAATTCTAAAATTTTAAACCCTGACGTTTATGAAAAAGAAATTTGTATCAAATTCACAGGAATCTGTAAGGATGTTTAAGAGCAACCTGCTCGAAAACCTTTCTAAGGTTCATTTTACCGTTCCGCTTTTTATTTTTATTCCGGTTATTCTATTTTTTACATATAAAGCTTTTTCTCTTTCAATGGGATTTTTAACCTATGTTGAGTTTTTCATCATTGGTTTATTTGTCTGGACCCTGGTAGAATATGTAATGCATCGTTTTGTTTTTCATTACGTGCCCGCAGATAAGCCATGGGCCATGAGGCTGCACTTTATATTTCATGGTGTACACCATGATTACCCGAGCGACAGGCTACGCCTGGTTTTACCGCCGTCTGTTAGTATACCGCTTGCCACCGCGTTTTATTTTTTATTTAAAGCCATCATTCCCGGAATTTATATTTACGGATTTTTCCCGGGCTTTATATTAGGCTACCTTTTTTACGATATATCTCATTACGCCATACATCACTTTAACTTTAAAGGCAATATCTGGAAAAAAATTAAGCAACATCATATGCTTCACCATTACCAGGACCCAGATAGAGGTTATGGTGTAAGTTCTCCGCTTTGGGATAAAATATTCCGTTCAGACTTTGTTAAAAAATAGCATGGCCGATGCTGTTAATCCTAATGCAAAACTTACCGTAAGATCTGCAATTTCTGTATTTGTAATTTCACTTGTCTATCTTTTAATATCGCGACTGCTGGTAGGCTTTAAATCAGATCAGTTAGTACTCATTGGCATATTTCTCACAATGTTTTTCCTGTCGTCACTTACGCGCAGGTTTATTATCGGTTTTGGCATTTTTATAATTTACTGGATCATATTTGATTATATGAAGGCCTTCCCTAACTATAATTACAATCCCGTACACATTGCACAACTTTATAATACAGAAAAGCATTTATTCGGAATCCACTTTAACGGTAAATTGCTTACCCCGAATGAGTACTGGCGCATAAACGGAAATACATTTATAGACGTAATGGCCGGCATTTTTTACTTGTGCTGGATCCCCGTTCCCCTCGCTTTTGCCGGCTTCCTGTTTTTTTATAACAGGCGGCAGTTCCTTTACTTTTCACTAACCTTTGTGCTGATTAACTTCATAGGCTTTGTTGTCTATTATCTGTATCCCGCAGCCCCACCCTGGTATGTACAATATAACGGTTTTGTTTTTCACGCACATACTCCCGGCAATACCGCCGGCCTTGCAAAATTTGATGATTATTTTCACGCCGGTATTTTCAAATCTATCTATGCAAAGGGCTCTAACGTTTTCGCCGCAATGCCTTCACTTCACTCCTCTTACCCTGTAGTGGTGCTGTATTATGGCATCAAAAACAAGTTAAGATATGCCAACGTCTTCTTTTTAATAGTAATGCTGGGTATATGGTTTACTGCTGTGTACGCAAGTCATCATTATATTTTAGATGTACTTGCAGGTATAGTTAGTGCAATAACCGGAATTATAATTTTTAATCTTCTTTTAACCAAAGTGCCTTTCTTCAAGCGTTTCATAGATAGTTATGAAAAATCCATTCGCTAAATAATTTCGTTTTTATTGAGATTACTATTTAAGTCAATTTAGGTTGATTATAATTTTGCGCGTCTAATACATCCTATCGCAATTAAACATGGAAGGCATGTAATTTAATTGTTATTAATAAAAACGGGCATGTTATTTGCAAAGCTAAATAGTAATTTGGTGTCACCTTTTCTGCATTTACAATGAAAGTTGCTTTTACCCTGTTTATTTTTCCGCTCCTGCTTAACACACTTGTAATTGCAAGCCCTATAGAATTTAACGTAAACTCTTATATTTCTAAAGTTGATAGTGCAAAAATAGTTGCGGCTGTCGCACCGGCATCTGTAAAAACCAATGTAATTGCCTTTAGGAAAATTAACGCCATTAAGTTACCTGTAAAAGCCACACACACTGATAGTGTTAAATCTGAGGTAATTTTAAATTCGCAGGTTTACGGCCTTACCCTTTTGAACGGGCGCAGAACGCTTCGTAAACTTCCCACCGGTAATGGTGTAAAGCCCGGCTTAATGGTATTTGCTTTAGATAGCGCCGATATTAACAGAGCGCCTGATAGTGCTCAACTTGCTGTTGCAGTAAAACTTACCGATAGCCTATTAAAATCTACGCTTAATGTAAAATATCTTGATAGCCTTAAACTCGCCGAAGCAGTTTATGCAGACAGCCTGAAGAAAAACATCAAATCAATAAGCCTCGATAGTTTAAAAAAAGTAGCAAAAACAAATAAATACCAATCTTTAAAAGGTCCTCTTTATTCGGAGATTGCTGCGCGTTATCTTGCTTATGATACCATCAGCAGTAAAAAGATCAGGACAAACTATCAAAACGAAGCATTGAATTACACTATGCTCGCCTTACACCAGTTCTCATCATTTAATGACACTACCGGCTTAAGAGTAAGTTTTGACGGATTAGCAAAGGTTTACCTGTCTCAAAAAAAGTACAGTCAGGCTAAATGGTTTGTTCTGCAGTCGAACTCGCTATCGCGCTCTAAAAAAGATGTTCCAAATATAATTTCATCATTGATGATGCTTGCGACAGTAAAAGGCGAAATAAAAGATTACGCCCTGGCAATAAAAGATTTGGACGAAGCACAAAGGCTTGCAGAAACGCATCATTATCAGCAGATAGAACTAAACGTGCTTAAAAACTATGCGCTGTTATATAGTGCAGCTAAAAACTATCCGAAAGAGGAGTTATATTTAAAGAAACGCGATTCGTTATTGGCGAGCATTCAGAAAGATGAGGATGCCAAACAGCTTGCGGCGTTAAAAGCACAAACACTGATACAAAAGAAAAAGGTTGATTCCTTGCAGAAAAAAAAAGTATATACCTCAGATACCAGAAAACTTTACAAAAACAACTCATCCGGAAGGATAGCCTCGTTGTAACACTCATCTTAGTTATCATAGCAATCACAATTGCCGTATTGGTTCGAAACAAAAGAAAACGCGGCAGTATATGGCGTTCGGGCATCAGGAGAATAAAACGCTGATTCATCACATTTCAAACAAAATCCTTTTATTAAACCACGGGCCTAAATTATAGTCTTATAGCTATGAAGAGATTTGTGTGCGTATTTTTAATTATTTTTTCGATAGGTGTAAATGCCTACTGCCAGCAATTAACAAGCAGAAATGAATTTAAGCGCGAATTTTTAGAGAGCATAAATCACACAAGACAAAAAGGTTGCAATTGCGGTACTACTTATATGCCGCCCGCCCCCCCGCTTACCTGGAACGACCAGCTGGAAACATCTGCAATGGGGCATGCAGAAGATATGTTTAATCAAAATTATTTTAGCCATACCAGTAAAGATGGCCGCAGCATGCAAGATCGTATTGCTATGGCTGGTTACACTTTTAATGGATATAGAAGTTTTATGATTGGAGAAAACATAGCACAGGGACAAATGAGCATTGCCGAAGTAATGCGCGGCTGGTTCAACAGCCCTGGCCATTGCCGAAACCTGATGAATCCTGAATTTAAAGAGGTTGGCATTGCATTTTACAATACTTACTGGGTACAGGATTTTGGAGGCCGGGAGGCCTTCACAGCAGAGCAGCAAAAATTAATAAAAAACGGCAAATACAGGCTGATTGAAAGAAATTGATCTGTTTCTTAAATGCTTGTTAGCATGAAGATAAAATGAAGATATGTGCTGCAGGTTTTTTGTAATGCTAAAATCGGCTTAACTTAGTTCTAAAATTTATAAAGGCTTAATTTTTGCTAAGCTGTAAGCGGCCAACTTGCGGTGAGCGTTTGGCCCTAAATTATCTACCTATGTTATCAAATATATTCTTGCGGTTTAAAAAACCAGGCACTTTAATTCTGTTACTTTTTGCATTGTTCTATATTCCAGGCTTAGCCAATGCAGAAGGCTTTAAATTCAAAATAAAAAACACCACTAAAAACCAGGTGAACGTTTTTTATAAGATCACCAAAAAATCGGGAGAGTTTAAGCTAAAATCGTTGTTGAAACTGAAAGCAGGCGAAGAAAAGATAAAAGAAATTTCCTTAGGTAAAGCCGATACTATATCATTTTATGGCCAGGACCCAGAAGATGAAACGTCGGCCATTGTGAGAAAAAACTTTGAATTGCTGAGCAAGCAGAAAGACGAGATCTATTACATTCCCATCATCATACCGCAAAAAGAAAGCGCAAATTTTGAATCGGTAGAAACGCTTGGCTTAAAGCTGGAGCATAATAAAGTGCTTAATTTTTTAATGAAAATGGATTCATCGTCCATGACGAGCCTTTCGCTTTTGGAAAATAACTTTCAGAATGTTTATCCCTTGGGTACGTTTATTTTTGTTGATACCAAAACAAACCGCTTACTGCTGCCGCCGCTCGAGCCATCTTTCTGGAATAACAGCGAAACCTATTTTTCTATCCAGGACAGTCTTTATGCCATGGTCAATAATAATAAATCGTTCCAGGCAGGTGCGCAGGTTACCTTTATCGCTAAGTTATTTGATTCGCTCCGTGTTAATAATACGGAAGAACTGGAATTTAAAGGGAAACTGTCTTTATTGAGATGGAAACCAAGCGCCAATGCTACTATTTACCAGATCATAAACGACAAGTCGTTCGAGGCTTTTTTACAGAATTGCTATTCACAAATAGATAATCCCGATCAGCAATACCAGCGATACCGGCTTTATTTTTTATCATCCTATGAACGGATAGACGATTTGGAGATTTACGGTAAGCAGTTTTATAACTTCGGGAATGAGGCCGATATATCTCTTATGGCCGGCGATCCTAATTTTTCATTGCTAAGCACTAACCTGGGTGTATTGTATACCAAAAACAAAACCCTTAGCAATTATTACTCGGTTCAAAACTCGGTATTGCGTACTAAAGCCTACGATTTTACGGCCCTGCTTTTTAACGGGTTCAAAGCCAGTGTAAAATCAAAGCTGATAGAAGATGCTTACGGAACTCAAAAGCGACTGGCGCAGGCTATAATAGGTGAATACAGGGTATTGACAGACTACAACCCTGATCCTGTTAAGCTGAATTTGTCTAAACTGAACGACAAGGATACCACCGCATCATTAATGCCGGTTATAACTACAGTAAGTGATCTGTCTCCTTATAATTATCTTGCATCAGATACTTCTAAAATAGGCGGATCCAGAAATAACGTTCAAATAGATGCTTACAATACTAAAGCTAAATTATTCAATACCCACTTAAAGGTTATCAATAACCTGATAAAGCAGCTGAATCAAACCAATTCTGATATCGTAAAAATGTCTGAATCGAATGATAAACAATACAAAGAATATACTAAAAATTCGGCGGGGTTAAATGAGATTGTGGTGAGCAATACCATTATCCGAAAGGAATGACATTAGCTGATTTGGGTAAAAAAAGATTTTTATGCTTCCTGATTTTTAGGTCCGCGCTGATGAATGATCAAACCGTTTAAAAAATTGCGCAAGATCTGATCGCCGCATGGTTTAAAGTTGGGATGATCTTCCTTACGAAATATCGCACCTAACTCTGCTTTAGTTATCCTGAAATCTACAAGTTTCATTACTTCAATGATATCGTCATCAGTGAAATGCATGGCCACGCGCAGCTTTTTCATTATATCGTTATTGCTCATTTCAGATTGATTAAAAAAACAGCGTGCCTTGTAGTAGAAAGATTATCCCGATAGACGCAAAACCCACACTGGCCAGCCAAAGCGCTTTTCTTTTTGTGATAATGGATATTGCGCCAATAGCTATCGCAATTTGAAAAAGCGTTACTGCTCTTGCCAATATTTTATGGCGCGCAACGTGTTCGTCAGATTCTTTCTGCGCATCCTTTGCCTCCTGCATAATCTTTGCCTGTTCCGCTTTATTAGCGTTGATCTTAGCTGAATCCTGCTGTGCTGGAACTTTACCCATGGCCACGATCATTTTATTAGACGAAGCGATTAATTCCGACTTGATACTTTTAGCTTCATAAAAAGCCCATTGATCTGAAGAGCGGATCTGTGCCAGCATTGCCTCATCAGCATGATCGCCTGCTAAAAGCCCTGCAATTGCCGCCAACACGGCAATTACAGCGGTGGTGAGGGCTACATATAGCACCCACTTCTCCTTCCCTTCAGAAAGTATATGATGTGCATGCTCATTGCTTTCTTCGTGTATCTGTTCAGAATAATTTTCTATCTCGGCCATGTATAAAAGTTAATATAACTGCGCTGGGTCTGAACCTTCAGGGTCTTTATAAGCCTTTATAAAATTAGCAACTTCTTCGGCTTCTTTGTAAGTAAGTTCATCCATACCTTCGTAATTCCAGTTCTGCATATCGGCATCAAAAACTATCTGCCCCATTCCAACTACGCCATCGCTTAATTTGTAAATGCCGGTTGCATAATAATTGCCCCCTGCGAGCTGGTTATTTACCGGGGTTATAGTTAAGTGTACCGGCCCATCAAAAGTATTGATATTATAACTAACTTGCCTTATCATAATTTTAAGCTGGATGTTTAAAATTTAACTGTTTAAAGTTGTGCTTTTTAAAATTAAAGTACAAAAAAATTGCCTTAAACTTTAATTCTGTTCACAATTTTACAACAATAATAATAAGTTTGCGCCCCGCTGATAAATATTGGCGGTATAAAAAGCAGTAGTAATCCGAATAATAAAGACGGCGAACTAAAATAATGAAACTAACCATACATGGAGCGGCCAGGCAGGTAACGGGAAGCATGCATTTGCTGGAGACTGGCCGATATAAAATACTGATTGACTGCGGCCTGGATTATGAAAAAGACAGGAGTGTACATGCAAATGAAAATTTCCCTTTTGACCCTGCAAGCATAGATGTTGTTGTTTTAACACACGCGCACATAGATCATTCGGGTAATTTACCAACGCTGCTCCGCTTCGGATTTAACGGGCAAATACTCTGTACTTCTCCTACGGCTGATCTGACAGAACTTTTGTTGCTCGATTCGGTAAGCATTTTTATGCAAAAAAGCCATAGCGCCCGTAAACGCAAAAAGGGAAAGCCATTTAACCACTCCACAGCACCACTGTATTTACAAAAGCACGTTATGGATACTGTTGAGCGTTTTGTAACCATAGGCTTTAACCGCCCTTTTCAAATAAACGGTGATGTGGAGCTAACTTTTGTGCCTATTGGTCACCTTTTAGGTGCTGCTGCTGCCGTATTTAAAATAAATGATAACGGCATGGAAAAGTCAATCGCATTTACCGGGGACATAGGCCGAAAAAATTATCCTGTCTTGAACGATCCGCAGCAACTGCCTCCTGTTGATTATCTTGTAACAGAGTCTACTTATGGAGGCCGTTACCATACAAAGGATAAAACAGTTGAACAGACCTTAGTAAAAATTATTGAAAAGGCTTGCATAAAAGAACAGGGAAGGCTCATTATCCCGGCATTCAGCATTGGTCGCACACAGTCGCTGGTTTATTCCTTGAATCGTATATTCAGTTCTGGCTTACTGCCTGCGGTGAAGGTTTTTGTTGATAGCCCGCTGGCCGTAAGATCAACAGAGGTTTTTAGAAAGTATCATAACCTGGTAAATGAGGAGGCACAGCAGTTTTACCGAAAAAGCGGCGACGAGTTTGAATTTGATAATTTAACTTATGTAGAAACGCTTAAAGACAGCAGGCAGGTTTCAAATTATTTTGAGCCTTGCATTATCATATCATCTGCCGGGATGCTGGATGGCGGCCGTATCCAGGATCACCTGTTTCATAATATCCAGAATTATTATTGCACCATATTGTTTATTGGTTATTGCGCAAAGGGAACGCTTGGACACAGACTGTTAAGGGGCGATCCTATTGTTCATATTAAAGACCGCGACTTATCTGTTTATGCCACCATAAAGCAAACGGATGTGTTAAGTGCACACGGCGACCAAGACGACTTACTGAACACTGTTAAGCAATTAGATAAACAAAAATTGAAGAACATTTTCCTGGTACACGGAGAGATTAGCAGTATGCAGGCGTTTGAAACCGTACTTAAAGAGAATGATTACCCGGTGACTATACCGGAGGCGGGATTGAGCTATGAACTTTAGATAACCTTACCGGGTTACTATAAAAAAGCGGTTTCTGGCTAAATGCAAATAACATTTAAGCCGGAAACCGCTTTCTATTTGGAGAATACCTAAGCTCTATTTCTTAAAGTGCCCGATGATCAGGTTTGCAAGCTCTACTCCTATGCGTTCCTGGGCTTCATTAGTCGCAGCACCTATATGCGGTGTCAGCGATACCTTTGGATGCTTCAGGATCTCTTCGCGTGGTGTAGGTTCGTTGTCAAATACATCCAGCGCTGCAAAGGCTACTTTACCAGTGTCCAGTGCAGTCACCAATGCAAGTTCGTCAATTAAACCACCGCGGGAGCAGTTTACCAACCCCACTCCTTTTTTTACCTGCTCGAGTTTGGCTGCGCCGATTATAGCTTTATTTACAAATGGCGTATGCAAGGTTATAAAATCTGCAGATTTGATGATCTCTTCAAGCGTAGCAATTTTTACAGATGCATTAACAGTTGTGCCTCCGCCTAATACAATCTCAACCTCTGGTTTAAATGGATATAAATCATAGGCTAACACTTCCATTCCGATACCGATAGCAATTTTTGCAACTTCGCGGCCAATGCGGCCAAAGCCTACAATACCAATCGTTTTTCCACGCAGCTCAATGCCTTTGGCATAAGCCTTTTTAAGGTCGTTAAATTTAGTGGTCCCTTCAACAGGCATTTTGCGGTTACTGTCATACAAAAAGCGAATTCCTGTAAACAAGTGTGCAAAAACAAGCTCTGCAACAGATAAAGAAGAAGATGCAGGGGTATTATAAACGCCGATGCCTTTTTCGCGGGCATAATCAACATCTATGTTATCAACCCCAACACCACCGCGGCCAATCAATTTCAGGTTAGGGCAAGCGTCTATCAGCGCTTTTCTTACTTTAGTTGCACTGCGTACAGTAATGGCATCATATTCTTGTAACTTAACAGGCAGTTCTTCCTGCGGGATATTATTGGTATCTACAAAAAATCCGGCATCTTCCAGCATTTTTTTGCCTATCGGGTCGATACCATCATTGGCTAATATCTTGATCATTGTTTGTGTCTTTGATTCATCAAGCCATTGCACGGTCGAATCTGGTTTAAGACCCTATACACAATAGCCTAATGGTATTTAATTATTTATTTTTCTCGGCGAACTCCTGCATTGCATCTACCAGTACATAAACGCTGGTAATAGGTAAAGCATTATAAATAGATGCCCTGAAACCACCTACACTTCTATGGCCTTTTACTCCTACTATGCCTTTATCATCGCATAATTTAAGAAAAGGTTTTTCATGTTCCGGGTTTTCTGTAACAAAGCAAACATTCATGTGCGAACGATCTTCAGACGCGCAAACACCACGGAATAACGGATTGCGGTCTATTTCTTCGTAAAGAACCCTTGCTTTTGATATATTCTCTTTTTCGATAGCATCTACGCCGCCTTTTGACTTTAACCAGTTAAGAGTAAGCATAGACACGTAAATTGCAAACACAGGAGGTGTGTTGTACATAGAGCCGCCTTCTATCTGGGTCTGGTAGTTAAACATAGCAGGTATCTTACGGCCTGTTTTGCCTAAAATATCATCTTTAACAATTACAAGGGTAACACCAGCAGGCCCCATGTTCTTTTGGGCACCGGCGTAGATCAACCCGAAGTCAGCCACGTTGATTTTACGGCTAAAAATGTCAGAAGACATATCGCAAACCAATGGCACTGGTGATTTTGGGAAACTTTGTGATTGTGTACCGTAAATAGTATTGTTAGAAGTCATATGAAAATAAGCTGCATCGGCAGGTATTTCATAATCTTTAGGGATATAAGTAAAGTTACTTTCTTTTGACGATGCAACAACCTGTACTTCGCCAAAATATTTAGCCTCTTTAAGTGCTTTGTTTGCCCAAACGCCTGTTTCCAAATACGCAGCTTTGCCACCGTCTGGTAATAAATTGAATGGAGCCAGTGCAAATTGCGTGCTTGCGCCACCCTGTAAAAACAATACTGAATAGCCTTCCGGAACGTTTAACAATTCCTTAACCAGTTTTACCGCTTCGTCCAACACAGCTTCAAACTCAGGCGAGCGATGCGAAATTTCAAGAATAGACAATCCAATTCCATTAAAATCGACCGCAGCCGCTGCTGCCTGTTTTAAAACCTCGTGGGGTAAAATGCCAGGTCCGGCACCAAAATTATGTTTCATTGTATTATTTATTTATATCCCTGCCTCAGCCGGGATTATGGTTTCATTGGTTAAAAATCGGTTGGTTAATTATATCCAAATTAACAACTTCGTATTTAGATGGGCCGAAGTTAATTAATTTGACAATGTTTATAGACTTTATTTGCTTTTTTTGAAAGATTATACATTTAACAGGTAAAAGAACCTGATTATTAAAAAAATCAAAAAAATTCAGGACTTTTATTAAAACGGTTGTATCACGATCGATTAGGATCAGCCGGATTTTTGAGAAAAGAAATAGCGGCTTTTGCATCTGGCGCAGAAAAAACAGAACTGCCTGCTACAAACACATTTGCGCCTGCACCCAGTAATTTTTGCACGTTACCCGCGTCTACGCCACCGTCAACCTCAATCAATACATCAGGATTTCTGCGGGCGCTAAGCGCTTTAAGATCAGTAAGTTTTTTGTAAGTGTTTTCGATGAATTTTTGCCCACCAAATCCAGGATTTACAGACATGATCAGAACCATATCCAGGTCGATAATAATGTCTTCCAACACAGATATCGGTGTATGCGGATTTAAAGCAACTGCGGCGTAGCAGCCAAGTTCTTTAATGTATTGTATGGTACGATGCAGATGAGGACAGGCTTCATAATGAACGGTTATACTTGCTGCACCGGCATCCTTAAAGTTTTTAAGGTACCTGTCGGGCTCTACAATCATTAAATGCACATCAAGCGGTAATTGGGTGTGCTTTTTTATCGCATTCATTACCGGGAAGCCGAACGAGATATTTGGCACAAACATACCGTCCATAATGTCCACATGTATCCAGTCGGCCTCGCTGCTATTAATCATTTCAACGTCGCGTTGCAAGTTGGCGAAATCAGCTGCTAAAATTGATGGTGCTACCAGGTGGTTCATAGTGAGGTAAAATTAACGATTTGAAGTTATCAGCAAGGTATTTACTTCAAATTATATTCGATCACTTTTCAAAATTACTAATCACTGACAGCCACTATATTTCCTTTTTATTCCGTCTTTAAACTTTTAACCGGATTAACCAGGGCTGCCTTTACTGCCCTAAAACTTACTGTAGTTAATGTAATGAAAATAGCCATTATACCTGCCGCGGCAAATATCCACCAGCTGATATGTGTTCTATAAGCAAAACCCTGCAACCAGTTGTTCATAGCATACCAGGCAACTGGGAAGGCAATAAGCGCAGCAACCGCCACCAGTTTCAGGAAATCTGCAGAGAGCATGGTTACTATGTTTTGAACGCTTGCGCCTAAAACTTTTCGGATCCCTATTTCTTTGGTGCGCTGCTCGGCCGCGTAAGTAACCAGGCCAAATAAACCAAGGCAAGCTATTAGAATGGCGAAGAACACGAAGGCAATAAATATTTTGCCCATGCTTTGCTCCGATTGATAAAGATGATTAAAGTCATCGTCCATGAAGGAATATTCAAAGGGCTGCCCGGCCATGTTTGCATCTGCAGAATGGTACAGGTTTCCTATTTGAGATATTAACGCAGGCAGGTTTTTAGTGTCCACCCGGAAAGCCATCATCCCTGCGTCATTATGTAAGCGCAATAAAAGCGGTTCGATCTTATTGCGTAACGAACCGAAATTAAAATCTTTTACTACGCCAATAATATTTAAGGTTACGTGGTCTGCAGGTGTGCCCCTTGTTAAACGCCCTTTAAGCGGATCTTTAAAGCCAAGCATTGCTGCAGCCGTTTCATTGATGATAACTGCAGTAGAATCTGTAATATTTTCTTTTGCAAAATTCCTTCCCTTAACCATTTGCATCCCTAAAGTAGGAATATAGTCCGGGTCGATATCCCAGGTTGCAAGTGCTAAAGACCCACTGATATCAGAATTTTCGCGGCCATATACTTCCGTATTAGTAGATATGTTTGTAGGAAGAAAGCGTGAGACAGTTCCGGAATGCACTCCCGGTAATTTTAATATATCTGCTTTAAAAGAATTTATATGTTTATAAAGTGAGTAAGTGTTATTTATTACCAGTACCTGGCTGCGATCATAACCTAACTTGCGGTTACGAATATAATTTAGCTGCGTGTATATCACCAAGGTCCCAATTATAAGAACTATAACGGTAACAAACTGAAAAACCACAAGGCTGTTTCTTAGCCAACTTCCCTTAAAACCGTTTGCAAGTTTACCTTTTAAAACTACTATAGGCTGAAAGCCAGACATAAAAAACGCCGGATAAGAACCTGCCATTAAGCCTATAATAACGGTCACTAACAATAAAACCGGCACAATCCAAATGGATGAAAATAAATTGAAAGTTATTTGTTTACCGGCAAGCTGATCAAAATATGGCAACAACAACTCAGCTATCAAAACACCTATTAACAATGCAATAAAACTGGTGAGTATAGACTCTGTTAAAAATTGATAAATAAGCTTACTCCTATCCGAGCCTAAGACTTTGCGCACACCAACTTCCTTTGCCCTGCCCGATGAACGGGCGGTTGAAAGATTCATAAAATTAACGCAGGCAATCAGCAAGATCACAACCGCTATTAAAACAAAAATGTAAACAAACTGAATGCTGCCGCCGACCTCCTGCTCCTTCAAATCTGAAAAAAGATGAATTTTTTTAAGCGGCATAGTTACAAACCTGAAATGATCGCCCTTTGCTTCTATGTCATTCACAGACATGTTGATATATTTCAATAGCTCGGGACCGGCATATTTTTCTGTAGCCGTTTTTAAATAAGCATCTAATTGGCTTTGGGTTGCGCCTTCGCGCAATAAAACATATGTGAGGTAATTTTCACTTGTCCATTGCGCAGAGTTACTGTCACTCATCCCAGACATGGCCCTAATAATATTAAAATGAATATGTGACTGCGCTGGCAAGCTTTTTATAACACCGGTTATTTTATAATCATCTGTGTTATCAAGATGTAGGGTTTTGCCAATTACATCAATACTGTTAAAATACCTAAGTGCTACTATTTCCGAAATAACAATAGAATGCGGTTGCAGCAGGGCAGTGTTAGGATCGCCTGCAATAAATTTTATAGTGAATACTTTAAAAAGATTAGCATCGGCAAAAAAATCATTTGGTTCTTTAATAGTTACAGGACCTTTTCTTACCAGCACGCTGCCGCCACCCATCAACCTTGTAACCTGCTCTGCCTTTGGAAACTCACGCATAATAGTGGCGGCCATAGGCGCTGGTGATTCTCTGTCTCTGAAAAGACTTCCATTCACCTTAAAATCTGAATTTACGCGGTAGATCCTGTCGGCATTAAGGTTAAATTTATCATAACTTAATTCGTCCAGAACGAATAAGGTTATAAGCATACAAACAGCAAGGCCTATTGCCAGGCCTAAAATATTGATTGCCGAAAAACTTTTATTCCGCAAAAGGTTTCGGAAAGCTATCTTAAAATAGTTGCTAAACATAAGGCGTGCGTTGATCTTTATGTTAAGATGCTATTTAATAAGCAAACGTGACAGCGTAAATAAAAATTAGTTGAAAAGAAATGAGATCAATGATCATTAAGATCAATGACTTTAGAATAATTAGTCGCAGTTTAAAAGCAGATCGTAGTATTTCTGCATCAGGATGGTATCGTAATTTACCAGAGATGTATAGGCTTCTGAGACAAGTTCGTTCAAAATAGAAGAACCGAGCTGCCCTGCTCCATTTGGGATGGAGTCGTAATAAACAATTAATTCCTTTACCCTTATTATTTCGTATAACAGTAACTGAACCAAGTCAGTTTGTGAACCAGATTGTATCCCAGCTGAATTACTATTGTTTATAAAATCTAAAGGATCGTTAGTAGTAGAGGCCATTTTTTCAATAAGGATCGGAATTTAGTTCATCAGCTAACTTTAAAAATAATGAAGTAAAAAAGCCTCCGTTTTGTTTTAAAAAAATTAAAAAAAAATTAAACTTAAATAATAAGACCCTCTAAAGAGGGCCTTATTATTCTTAAAAAATTATTTAGCATAGTGGCTGTCAGCAAATATTGAAAACAGCCCCTGTAAATTAGTTTTTATTCTGCTCTGGCTTTGGCAATAAAGCTTTTCTTGATAGTTTCAATTTGCCTTGCTTGTCAATATCCAGCAGTTTTACACGAACCTCGTCGCCTACTTCAAAAATACCATCCATAGTTTCAAAACGTTTGTGATCAATTTCTGAAATATGCAGCAAACCGTCTTTACCCGGCATTATCTCAACAAATGCCCCAAAAGGCATAATTGATTTTACCTTACCTTCGTAAATTTCACCAACTTCTGGTTTTGAAGCAATGGCGCGGATGCGTGAAACGGCTTTATCAATGGCTTCTTTATTATCTGCAAAGATCTGAACAATACCCTGGTTGCCAACTTCTTCAATAGAAATGGTTGCACCCGTTTCGCGCTGCATTTCCTGAATAATTTTGCCACCGGGCCCGATAACTGCACCGATAAATTCTTTATCGATCTTTAAGGTGATGATACGCGGTGCATGTGGTTTGTAATCCTCGCGAGGCTGCTCAATGGTCTTTTTCATTTCACCAAGTATGTGCAAACGGCCATCTTTAGCCTGTAAAAGGGCTTCGGCCAATACCTCGTACGATAATCCGTTGATCTTTAAGTCCATCTGTACGGCAGTGATACCATTTGCTGTACCTGTTACCTTAAAGTCCATATCGCCCAAATGATCTTCATCACCTAAAATGTCTGACAATACTGCATATTTTGTACCCATTTCATTAGTGATCAAACCCATTGCGATACCAGATACCGGAGATTTGATTTTAATACCTGCATCCATCAATGCCAGTGTACCTGCGCAAACAGTAGCCATTGACGATGAACCGTTTGATTCCAGGATATCAGAAACTACACGGATAGTGTATGGGTTTTCGTCTTCGGCAGGAAGTACTTGTTTCAATGAACGTTGTGCAAGGTTCCCGTGGCCAATTTCGCGACGTCCAGCTCCTCTGTTAGGGCGAACTTCACCAGTTGAAAAACCAGGGAAATTATAATGAAGCAAAAATTTCTGATAGCCGTTAATAAACGCACCATCAATCATCTGCTCATCGTTTTTAGCACCAAGGGTAACAGTTGTTAATGACTGAGTCTCGCCACGGGTAAATACCGCCGAACCGTGTGCAGATGGTAAGTAACCAACTTCGCTCCAAATAGGACGTATTTGTTTGGTACCACGTCCATCTAAACGTTTACCTTCATCAAGTACCAGGTTACGGATAGCATCGTACTCAACGTCGTGATAGTATTTTTTGGCTAAAAACTTGGTTACATCGTCGATCTCGCCAAGGGTTTCGATAAATTCGTCGCGTACTGCCTTGAATTTGCTTGCGCGTTCTTCTTTTGCAGAAGCTTCGGCAGCTATCGCGTATACTTTATCATAAGTAGCAGCATAGACAGCTTTTTTCAGATCTTCGTTGCTGTTTTCATGGCTGTAAACACGTTTTTCTGTTTTACCAACAGCTATGGTAAGCTCTTTTTGTACCAGGCAATGAACTTTTATATGCTGATGCGCAAATTTAATTGCTTCTACCAGTTCATCTTCCTGTATTTCTTTTGATTCGCCTTCAACCATGTTGATGTCATGCTCTGAACCTGCAACAATAAATTCTAAAGTTGCTTTTTCAAGCTCACTTAAAGTAGGGTTGATAACCAGCTTGCCATCTATTTTGGCAACCCGAACTTCTGATATTGGGCCATTAAAAGGAATATCAGATACCGCTAAAGCTGCAGAAGCTGCTAAACCGGCAAGTGCATCGGGCATAATATCTTTATCGGCAGAGATCAGGCTGATCATAACCTGTGTGTCTGCGTGATAATCTTCAGGAAATAATGGACGTAGTGCGCGGTCAACCAAACGGGAGATCAATACCTCGTAATCTGATAAACGTGCCTCGCGGCGTAAAAAACCTCCGGGAATACGGCCGGTAGCCGCATATTTTTCCTGGTAGTCAACAGATAGCGGTAAAAAATCAACGCCTTCTTTTGCATCAGGAGATGACACTACTGTAGCAAGTAACATGGTATCACCCATTTTTACTACTACAGAACCATCTGCTTGTTTGGCCAGCTTACCGGTTTCGATCTCAATGGTGCGGCCGTCACCTAAATCAATAACCTTTTTAATTACATTTAAACTCATCTTGTTTTTGTTGTGATGCGCTTTTCATCTTTTGGAACGCATCGATTTTATGTTTGTGTGTATTGTTTTTCTGTTGTGTATGTCTGTAAGCTATCATAAGCTTTTTTACAATTTCTTATGATGGTTAAATGTAAAAAGCCATCTCAATAAGGAGATGGCTTTTTTTAAAATTTTGACAGGTTACTTAATGATATCCCTTAGCTGTAAAGCTTTGATGATAGCACGGTATCTTCCAATATCTTTATTGTACAGGTAAGCCAGCAATGCGCGGCGTTTACCTACTAATTTTTGCAGCGATAACTGGGTTGAAAAGTCCTTTTTGTTCTTTTTCAAATGTTCTGTTAAATGTGCAATACGGGTTGTAAATAACGCTACCTGACCTTCGGCCGAACCTGTGTCGGTAGTTCCTTTACCATGTTTTGCAAAGATTTCTTCCTTTGCTTCTTTACTTAAATACATTACTTGAATAATACTAAAGCGTTTAAAATTTGATTAATTGAGGGGCAAAGATAGGTGAATAAATCAAAATTAAAAAGGCAAAATTTAAAAATAGGATACAATTAATAATAAACTATAATTAATTGAAAATCAAGTTAACGTTTAAAGCCTGACGTGAAAACAACATCTTCTGAACCAGGTTTAATAAACACCTGGAAAATAACATTCACCTACCCAATTTTTAATTTTTAATTTTGACTTTTCACTTATACTTTCCCTATGTATTCCACCTTTGAAACAGAGTTCCGCGTACGGCCCGATGATATAGATATGTTTAACCACGTGCATAACAGCAAATATTTTGATTATGTACTTGCCGGGCGATACGACCAGATGGAGCGCTGCTATGGTATGGCGATGGAAAAATTTATGGAGCGTGGCTTTGGCTGGGTTGTAAGAACTGCCTACGTAGACTACAAGCGAGCACTAAAATTAGGCGAGTATTTTATTGTAAAAACCGGTATAGAAACTATAGACGAAAAAGGATGCCGCGTAAAGTTCACCATCACGAATAAGGTTAGCGCTAAAGTTTGCTGCGATGGCTGGTTTGACTATGTAATGATAGATATGTTAACCGGGCGGGGTGCAAAAATTCCCCAGGATATTGTGGATCACTACCTTGTTTAGGCTTTAAAGCTATCAATAAAAAAGCGATTGTCCTTTATTACAGGACAATCGCTTTCGTTATTTCGTAATAAATTGCTAAGCCCTTCTCATCATTGCGCCTATCCATATATTAAACAGGCCGGTTATAATAAAGGCAATGGCTGTCCACAATATAATGGTCATATCGCCGAAGGTTGGATTAAAAAGAATGAGTAAGCCGAATAAAATAATGAGCACCGCACCAAGGGTAAGCCATAACGATTTCCCCATTCTGCGGGAAAACCGGAACACCGAAATACCGCGCAATAAAAACCAGATGCCTACAATAAATCTTAATATAGCAACGCTGGTAGTGATATGGCCCATTAATACTATACCTAAAATAACATCTATAATACCAAGCATTAAATGCCAGCCGCGGCTGCCCGGGTCATTATCGCGGGTAACATGCAAAAACTCTGCAACGCCTGCCAAAAAGATAATTAAGCCAAACATAAAGCCAAGCGCAACATAACTGCTTGCAGGCGACGCTATCATATAAATACCCACCAGTAAGAAAAGCAAGCCTCTGATTAAGAACGCCCACCAATGGCGGTAAACCGGGTCGATTGATAATTCCATTTTAGATTTTCTAATTCTAACTGGAATGTTAAAAAAAAGTTTTGACCAGATTAAAATACAATCACTTCTTAGGGTTTATTCAAAGCTCTTACCTGCTGTAATTGCCTTCAAGTCGTCAGTTCTAAAGGCACTCACGGGCATTCCGTCTTTACTATACAAATTTGCCTCTATGGGAGCATCTGTCCAGGCATAGCGAACTGCCACCGGTTGGCTCACATCCGGGCTCCATACCTTTACTTTATTCCCATCGGTAACGGTCGCTTGCGCATAATAAAATTTGTGATCTGCGCCTGCAATTTCAAAACCTTTTATGTAGCCGTATTTATCGAGTGCCACTAACCCCTTTTCGGCGTGGTTAAAGCTTACGGTAGCATAACCGCCGTTAAAATTTACCGAAGCAAACAGAGGGCTAACCGGGAAACCGCTTAAATGATAGGTATTAGTGAGTGCCTCATTTGCTAAACGATAACCCACATCAGCCTTATCTTTGGGGTGAATGTTAAAGGCATCGCCAATATCCGTAGTTACGGCCATACCTGTATTTGGAAGCTGCAACGCAAGGTTTTGCGCTTCGCGCAGCTCGGCCCAGCCGCTACCAAAATTACTGTTCTGAAACCCGCCGAAAGATGATAATTGCACAAACAGGAATGCAAAATCATAATTCCAACGGCTGCGCCAATCATTTATCATCAGTTTAAAGCTGCTGCGGTATTGCAAAGCCCTGTCTGTATTAGATTCGCCCTGATACCAGATCACACCGGCAATACCATAAGGTATCAAAGGGTTGATCATGGCATTGTACAACATAAAGGCAGAATTATTTGGCAGAAAATCAAAGTGGTATGGCTTGCTCAGATCGGGCATCACATGCCAGTTGGCATCGGCAAGGTTAATAGCGGTATCTGCAAACTGAACATATAAATCGTTCCCCGCCCCGTTTAAGCCTAATCCAAAATACGACGGGTTTTTCTGCTGCGATTTTAACTCTATCAGTAAGCTGTTATCGCCGCCTTTCCAGCTTCCGGCAGGTAACTCAAACTGATCATTCGCAGGCAAAGCTCCCTGGCTAATTAATTTGCCATTCACGTAAACCAGCATATCCGCATCGGTTGTTCCCAAACGTAAAACGGATTTTCGCTTATTATAAAAGCTATCCAGTTTAATGGTTCTTTGCATAAAACCTTCGCCGCGGTAAGAATAGAATTTACCCATCCACTCCCACGAGCCCGGCGCATTTCCATTTTGCCAGGCAGAAAAGAATGATGCAGGCTGTGCAGCAAGTTGTGCTGCGGTAAAGTTTACTGCGGGCTGTTTTCGGTAAGCATATTCTTTTAATTGCTTATCTACCCGTAATTTCATTTCATCAAAGTTATTGGGTAATGTTTTGGCAACAGCACCCAGATCCGGCGATGCCAGCATGGCATCTTTGCTTATCCAGTCTTCCACTTGTGTGCCGCCCCAGTTGCTGTTAATTAAGCCTACGGTAACATGCAGGTTTTGTGAGAGCTTTTTAGCAAAATAATAACCCACGGCTGTAAAGTCGCCAACGGTGCCGGTATCTGCCTTAATCCATTGACCGCTGCTGAGATCTTTTTCGGGCGTTAAGCTTATTTTTTTAGCCACTTGAAACTGGCGGATAGCCATTTGGGGAGCTGCCTTTTGTTCCTGTTTAAAGCCGTAAGCATTTTTAAGTGCAAACTCCATATTTGACTGGCCCGAGCAGATCCATACCTCTCCTACCATCACATCGTCAAAATCCAGCTGCTCTTTACCGGAGTATATTTTCATTTCATAAGGGCCGCCTTCTATCATCGGCTTTAATACGGCTTTCCAATAACCCTGCTCATCGGCTTTTGCACTAACAGCCTGCCCATTAAAGCTAACTGTAACCCTGGCGTTTTTAGCACTCCATCCCCATACCGGCACATCCTTGTTTCGCTGCAAAACCATGTGCGGGGCAAATAACTTTGCAGCCGTAAGCTGCGCATTGGCGCTGAAAGTAACAACAGCTAAAAACAGGGTACTAAATAAAAGACGCATAAATGAATTCAAAAGGGGTTTATAATAACGAAGCTAAATTTAATAGAAATTGAAGCAATTTTAAAAAAGCTGCCAGCAACAAATTATCACGTTAAATTATTTACCGATATAAATAAACGAAAGGCTAAAACATTTTATTCTTGCAGTACTTTAAATCTTAAATACCTGTCACTTGGATTCCGTTACTCATTTAGCTTTAGGAGCTTGCACCGGAGAAATCATTTTTGGTAAAAAATACGGTAAAAAAGCAATGCTTTGGGGTGCTTTGTCTCAAAGCCTGCCCGACATAGACGTATTAGCCGATCCATTTACCCGCCCCGAGCGAGGGTATCTTATCCACCGGGGAATTACTCATTCTCTATTATTTGCGTTGCTTGCAGGCCTTATTTTAGCCGGCATAATTTACTTAACGCGACGGAAAGAAAAAGTTAGCTTTAACCCTTTGTTTCTTTTCTTTGGATTTGAACTCATGCTACACGACCTGCTGGATACCTGCAATAGTTATGGTACCGGCCTGCTGGAACCCTTTAGTCATCATAGGTTTTCTATCAATCTTTTATACGTTGCCGATCCACTGTTTACGTTGGGCCTGTTAATAGCTGCTATTTATTTAACCGCTGTTCCTTCAAGTCATAAAAACAGGAACAAATGGGCTGCTACGGCTATTGGGCTTTCAATCCTGTATCTTGTATTTGCCTTCTTTTGTAAAAGCACTGTAGACACAGTCGTGATTCAATCATTACAAAAACAAAAGCAGCGAAACTTTTTTACAACACCCGCTCCTTTTAATTGTATGCTATGGTACGTGGCAGTTAAGAGTAATGATGGATACCTAACGACCTACCGTTCCGTATGGGATAGTGATCAGCATTCACTGCGTTTTGAATATCACCCTAAACGTGAGTTTTTATTAAAAAACATAAATGACCCTTTGCTTATCAATGATCTCAAAACCTTTGCACAAAACGATTATGTAGTTACAAGAACAAAAGGTAATTATTATTTCAACATCGTCCGGTTTGAGCAGGTACAGGGTTGGAATGTGCCGGATGCATCTTTTGCATTCAGCTACCCCTTAATCGGAGGCAGCGATAAAACTGTGCTGCTGCAAAAAGGGCGGTTACAGGGATGGAACAGCCAGAGTTTTAAAAATTACATCCGGGCTATATTCGCTATTAATAATTAATATACAAACAAATGAACTGGTACTTTATAGTAATTCCTGCTTATTTAATATTAACAATATTTGTTTGCCTGCGAATATTATACGATACAGAGTCGACCAGTAAAACCTTTGCCTATCTTTTAATTACCGTTTTGTTTCCGGGCATTGGCGCTGCCATTTATTTTGCAGTAGGTGTTAATTACAGAAAAAATAAGCTTTACAGCAAGAAAATTGCAACAGATAAACAGCTGCTTAACGATATCAGGAAAAAAGTAATGCTTGAGTCTGAAAAATCTTGGGATACGGGCGAGGCAGAAGTTAAATCGCATAAAAAGCTTGCCCGTTTATTGATGAACGATGATAGCCCTTTAAGTGGCGACAATGAAGTTGAACTTTTAATAAACGGCGAAGAAAAATTTCCGAAGGTAATAGAAGCACTAAAGAGTGCAAAACATCATATACATATTCAATATTACATTTTTGAGAACGACGGCATCGGCAACCAGATCAAAGACATATTGATACAAAAAGTGAGCGAAGGTGTAAAGGTTCGGTTTATATATGACGATTTTGGAAGCCGGTCGATAAGAAGAAGCTTGGTACCGCAACTGGTTACTGGAGGTGTTGAAGCCTATCCGTTTTATAAGATCCTTTTTGTAGCACTATCTAACCGGACGAATTACCGAAACCACCGCAAAATAATTGTGATAGACGGATGCATAGGTTTTGTTGGCGGTATTAATGTAAGTGACCGCTACATAAACGAACCTGCAAATGATAACCCCGTATATTGGCGGGATACCCATGTAATGATCAAAGGTCCAGGTGTTTTCTATCTGCAATACCTGTTTATATGCGACTGGAATTTTTCCGCCAAAAAACATCTTAAAATAGAGAAAGACTTTTTCTGCACGGAAAAAAGCAAGAAAGGGCATGCTATTGTACAAATGGCAGCAAGCGGCCCCGATTCCGATACGCCAACCATTATGCTATCGCTTATTGAAGTGATTGGCATGGCACAGGAAGAAATCTTAATTACATCGCCCTATTTTATCCCCGGCGAAACCATATTGGATGCCTTAAACATGGCTTGCTTAAGCGGCGTTAAAGTAAAGCTACTGGTACCCAAGGTATCAGATTCGGCAATTGTGAATGCGGCTGCCCGCTCCTATTACAGTTCAATTTTAGATTGCGGTGCCGAAATCTACCTGTATAAAAAGGGATTTGTACATGCTAAAACCATAGTGGCCGACGGCCAGCTGGCTATAGTAGGCTCAGCGAATATGGATCACCGCAGCTTTGAATTAAACTTTGAGGTGAACAGCATGATCTATGATAAAAAGATTGCAACACAATTAAAAGATGCCTTTTTCACAGACCTTGAGGATGCCGAAAAGATCAATCCAAAAACATGGGACAAACGCAGCTTGTTTAAACAACTGCCTGAAAAGATCTGTCGCCTGCTTTCGCCGCTGCTATAACTTATTTAGCGTTGCGTAATGCGCCTTCAATCAGTTCGCCGTAAAATTCGGTTATCTTCATACCTGCGGCAGCAACCTGCTGAGGGATCAGGCTGGTAGCCGATTGACCCGGCGTTGTATTTACCTCAATGAAGTAAAATTCCATGGTGTTCTCTAAAAGGATAAAATCGATACGCACCATTCCTTTGCAATTTAAACGCAGATAAATTTCGGTTACGATGCCCGAGATCTGTTCATACTTGCTTTGCGGCAGATCGGCTGGTGTAATTTCTTCAGCTACGCCTGCAGAATATTTGGCTTCGTAATCAAAAAAGTCTTTCGATGACTTAATCTCGCTGGCAGGTAATACGGTGATCTTTCCGTGTAAACGCGCTACGCCAATACTAAATTCACGGCCCTTTATAAATTCCTCAACCAACACTTGCGAGTCTTCTTTAAAGGCCTTATGCAAAGCCTCCTGTAAACCGGCAACATTATAAACCTTGCTCATACCTACGCTGCTGCCACCGTTATTAGGCTTTATAAAAAGCGGAAATTTAAGGTTCGCAGCTAAACTGGCAACATCGTGTATTTCGCTATCTAACAACCGCATTGATTTTGCGGTATGCAATCCGTGTATTCCTTCTACAATAGCCTTGGTGTAAGCCTTGTTCATGGTAATAGCCGATGTGGTGGCATCACAGGTGTTGTAAGGAATGCTTAGCATATCCAGGTATCCCTGTAACTTTCCATCTTCGCCGGGCGTACCATGTATGGTAATAAACGCCAGGTCGAACATTATTTTTTCACCTTCTATTGTTAGGCTGAAATCGCTTTTATCTAAATCTACTGTTGTATGACCTGCATCATAATACCAGCGATCGCGGTGTACCAGGATGGTAAAAACCTTATATTTCTCGGCATCAAGGTTAGCAGCAATGTTACGGGCGCTGTTAATAGATACTTCATATTCGCCGGTAAAACCTCCGGCCAAAAGGGCAATGTTTTTAGGTGTCATACGGTTCAAAGATAGCGTTTTTGTAATTCGACATACCTGTTTACACATAAATTTAAGCAGCTTATAAATAAACGCGCGACCCATTGTTTTACAAATACCGAATTGAAAATTAAGATGACCACTACTTATAGCAGCGGTATATCTCAAACGTATTATGCGAAATTTTACCTATGTTTGGCCTTTATTTTAGGATAAATTCCAATACGCACAGATGAGTAAATTTTGGGCTTATTTAAAAACCAAACAATTTCGTAATACCTTAATAATGGCCATCGGCTCGTTGCTGCTGGTTATATTGATTGCCTTTTTTAGCCTGGGCTTTTATACCCGCCACGGTACAGGTATTCCCGTACCGCAGTTAAAAGGGATGCAGGTAGAAAAAGCCATCAGCGTTTTGGACGACCAGGGTTTTGATTATAAAATAGATTCTGTTTACGTACTTGATAAACCGCCAGGCGCTGTTGTTGAGCAAGACCCGGATGCAGGCACCAATGTAAAGGAAAACCGTACCATTTACCTTACGGTAGTTACCCGCCAGGCACCGCTTGTAGCACTGCCGGACCTGGAGCCACTTACCTACCGCGAGGCGGCAGCAACGCTTGCAAATTATGGCTTAAAAATTGGCGATACTACGTCCAAACCAGATATTGCCAACCACGTACTGGAAGTAAAATTTGCCGGGCAAACCATTAAAGCCGGAACCAAATTACCCAAAGGATCCAGAATTGACCTGGTGCTGGGTAACGGCTTTGGCGCAAGTGAAGTTGACATACCGGATTTGGTAAACCTTGATTTAACCGAAGCTAAATTTGTTTTGAAGCAGAACGGACTTGTACTTGGAATAGTTAATTACCAGGGTGCCATAACAGATTCTGCCAGCGTGAACGTTGTTGCACAATCGCCGGTTAAAACAGATTCCATCAGCAAAGTAAACCTTGGCTCAAAGATTAATGTAACCGTAGCGCAGTCGCAGTCGCAAAAACCCGATGCAGGAAATTGATGCAAAAGAGCTGTTAAGGCGTTTAGACAACGGGGAAAAACTTAACCTGCTTGATGTGCGCGGAGAGATGGAATATCATACCTATAACATTGGCGGTGAAAATATTCCCCTGCCGGTTATTATGCAAAACCCGGAAGAAATAACTTATAACAAAACGGACGAGATTATTGTTATGTGCAAAGTTGGACTGAGAAGCGAAACTGCAAAAAAAATTTTCACACAAAATGGCTACATGAACGTGCGCAACTTAACCGGCGGACTTATGGCCATTCAAAAATTAAAATACTAAACTACCTTTTAAAATGACTGAAGAAAAAACATCATCAGGCGGAACTTTAAGAAAGTTTATCGTTGCAATGGTGATCATACTGATAATTGCATTATCGTTCACTGCACTTAATTACTATCTAAAATATTTCAGTCCGAATGTCACCGATAATCAGGAATATTTGTACATCCACACCGGCGCATCGTTTGGTGATGTTTATAACACCGTAAAACGTGAAGGCATAGTTAAGGATACCGCATCCTTTTATAAGGCTGCCGAAAACATGAACTACATTAGCCGTGTAAAGGCCGGGCGTTATCACCTGCATCAGGGTATGAATAACCGCAGGCTTATAAATATGCTGGCATCGGGTACGCAGGAACCGGTAACGCTTGCCTTTCATAACATCAGGCTTAAAGAACAATTTGCAGGTGCGGTAGCTAAAAAGATAGAACCGGATTCGGCTGCAATAATTCATTTGCTCGACTCTGCAAGTTATGTACAGCAATTTGGCTTTACGCCGGATAACGTGTACACTATGTTTCTGCCTAATACATACCAGCTGTACTGGAATACATCGCCAGAGAAATTCTTTAAGCACATGTATGCCAGCTATGAAAAATTCTGGACACCGGAGCGTAAAGCAAAGGCAACCGCAGCAGGCCTCGACCCTATCAAGGCAACCATCTTAGCTTCTATTGTTGATGCCGAAGCGTTACATGATGATGAAATGCCCACCATTGCAGGCTTATACCTGAACCGCCTTAACAAAGGCATGAAACTGGAAGCCGACCCAACCATAATTTTTGCAGAGAACGACTTTACCATCCATAGGGTTTTATCGAAATATCTAACCATCAATTCGCCTTATAATACTTATTTACATACCGGCCTGCCACCGGGGCCTATCATGATGCCATCTACAAACGCGGTAAAAGCAGTACTTGATTTTCATAAAAGCGACTATATATACATGTGTGCCAAAGAAGATTTTTCTGGCTACCATAATTTCGCAACCAACATGGCAGACCACCTGGTAAACGCAAAAAAATTCCAGGAAGCGTTGAACGAAAGGAACATTAAGAGGTAATGTTTGAACATTCGACTAAGCTGCGTGTCCGTTATGGAGAAACAGACCAGATGGGCTATATGTACTACGGCAACTACGCAGAGTTTTACGAAGTAGGCCGTGTAGAAATGCTGCGCAGCCTTGGGCTAACTTATAGTGGTATGGAAGAGTCCGGTATTATGATGCCGGTGTTAGAAATGCATTGCAAATACCTTAAACCCGCGCTTTATGATGAAGAGATCACCATCAAAGTGATCATGAATGAGATGCCGAGGATAAAGATCCATTTTAGGTATGAGCTGTTTAATGAAAAGGAAGAACTTATCAATGTGGGAGAAACGCTGCTGGTGTTCATTAATATGAAAACCAACCGCCCCTGCTTGCCATCTCAGGAATTTATTGATAAATTAAAGCCATATTTTACAAAGTAGCGCGCTTTAATGAATTGGACTCATCGGTTTTTACTCCGGTTTAAATTCTATCGTAATTTTATCACCTGGTCAAAAAATTATATACTGCCCGGTTTTAATCCGCTGCCGCTTTATAATGTGCTGGCGTTTTTTGCGCACGAAGTTCAGCAGCGCACCTTGTTTAACCGTGCGTCGTCACTGGCCTTTCATTTTATGCTGGCGTTTTTCCCTGCAACTATCTTTTTATTTACGCTTATCCCTTATATACCGGTACATAATTTCCAGGAGCAGTTATTAAACATCCTGGCTACCATTTTACCTTATAACGCCTATTTAACGTTTAAGGCTACCATTGTAGATCTTGTAAAACATCAGAACGGAAAATTATTGTCCGTAGGTTTTTTATCGGCTTTATACTTTGCCACCAATGGCATCTCAAACCTGATGCAGGCATTTAACCGTTCATCACTGGTGATTGAGAAACGTACCTGGATGAAAAGGCGCTGGATAGCCATTGTGCTTACGCTGGTTATCAGTATTTCATTATTGATAGCCATCACCATCATGACGCTGGGCGAATCGATCATTGGCGTGCTGCAGCATCATATAGATAGCAAGGGCCATTTCTGGATCTATGTTATAAAATTTTCCAGGTGGATAATTGTTACTGCCATTTTCTTTATTGCTATATCGTTACTTTACCGTTACGGCCCTGCCAATAAACAAAAATGGGAGTTTTTAAGTACCGGGGCTATCATCGCTACCATACTTGCCGTTACTTCGTCTATCGGTTTCACTTATTATATCGATAACTTTTCATCCTACAACTCTGTTTACGGCTCCATAGGTACACTGATCATCCTGATGCTATGGCTTTATCTCAACTCAACCATCCTGCTTATAGGTTTTGAGCTGAACGCAAGCATAGAGTATTCCCAGCGAAATATAAAGGAAGTAAAACCCATGTTTAACACCTTTAGGCAAAAGACAATTAATTAAGCTTTCGTGCTTTTTTACGCAGATTTTTCGTTACAAACAGCCCTTTTAAAGTACAATTTCCGGAGATTTTCGAGCAAGAACCGGGCAAAATTGAAAAACATTTAGCTTAAAATCAGAGACTTATTACACAGTTAAAAAAAACTTAACATCAAATTTGCCAAATCAACCCGGATTTGTACTTTTGTCCCCGGAGAGTTGGCAGAGTGGTCGATTGCGGCAGTCTTGAAAACTGTTGAACTGTGAAAGGTTCCTGGGGTTCGAATCCCTAACTCTCCGCTGATTACATTAACAAAAGTGTCAAAAGCCCTTTTAATTGCGAAATTAAGGGGCTTTTTCTTTTCTATACTTATCAAAACTCGCAAATAATCGCAAAACTCTTTTGCGTCATTTGTAGAGTCTTTTCAAAATCAGTCAAAAAATGAAAAGACGTGAATATTCCGGGAAGCTTGACCAGGCTATTCCGTGCGCTTTGGAGCACCGAATTGTGTAAGCGATTAAGAAAATCACGATTAATTATTAATTGATTAGAATGATCAAAGTATTACAGAATTAATTGTATACCATCCCGGAACGAAGGGATCAATGGCTCCGGAATGTCCATCTATACGTTAAAGTATACCGAAGACCTCCTGCTTTGTAGTTAAGAGATGAAACAGTTTAAATACGATTAAGTGCGTTTTGAGATATTGTGGAGTAGTGGTACCATAATGTAAGCCTCTGCAAACACAGAACGATCCGAAATTTGTCTCTTGATCAGGAACTTTTTTTTGCCGCTAAACTGTGCATTAACTGGTCGTACAAATCGTCGCTTTTTGCCGCCTTTGGTTTGAGTTTTTTTATAGTAGGGCGCTTTCCTTTTGCTTTTTGTTCTATGATCTTTAACAGTTCCGTATGATATTCATCTTTATATTTTGAGAGGTCCAACGGTTCAGCATATTGATTGATAAGTGCCAGGCCCATATCCAACTCCTTTTTACTAACCACCATCTTATCGTCCAAATTCAGTTCTTCCTGATCCCTTATTTGCTGTTCAAAACGGATACGCGTTACTACAATGGTTTTGTCTACCGGATGAACGATGCATAAACTTTCTGTACTTCGCAAAACAAATCTGGCGAGGCCAGCCTTGCCGGATTTTCTAAGCGCTTCCAACAGCAAGGCATAAGCTTTATTCTTTTTGGTGGCCGGTTCAGTGTAATAAGATGTTTCGTAATATATCGGATTAACCGATGCTATGTCGACAAAGTTTTCTATTTCAATCACTTTCGACTTTTCAGGCGCAGCTGCCTCAAAATCAGTATCCTCGATAATCACATAATCGTCATCATACTTATAGCCTTTAACGATTTTGTCGTAAGGCACATCCTTTTTGGTATTTTCGTTAACCCGTTGAAATTTAATATGGGCATGGTCCCGACTATCCAGCATATCAAGATCCAGTCGTGTTTCCTGAACAGCAGAAAACAGCTTGATAGGAATGCTAACGAGGCCAAAGCCAATTGAACCTGTCCAGATGCTTCTCATTTGTTTACTTTTCTAACATTATCATTAACACCATTCGGATGATGCGCTTCGATCCTTTCAGCTAAAAGGTGCAAGATCTTTTCATCGATTGAACCTGGATTTTGGCAAATTTGTAAGATCTCCAGATGATCCGGGGTAAAACTTGCAACGTAAACGGCGTTTTCAAAAACACGGAACTTGCATTTGTCCTCATCCTGATGAACGTACTCTCCTATTTCAAAGTAACGTGCCTCCTTGTTAACGGTAATTGCTATCGGGTAGTTCTCCATTGGGATACAACTGTCTGCCATCTTTTTTGTTTAAAATAAAAGATAGCAATTTTGAGAATTCGAATAGGCAGGCATTTACCAGAAAACCCGAACTGAACTAAGATTATACCTTCAATTATTGCCCGATTGCCTATAAATTTAAGTGCAGTTTCGCCTTGCTACCATCCTGTCCCTCAACCGCCCGATCTGGGACCGGAATAGAAATGAAATAATGGATCACGCTACTTGTTGTTAAACATTGATTACTGTAGCAATTTATTAAACATGCTCAGCAATTAATTAACGTATTGTTTGATTTTTTCAAGCAGATAATCCAAGTCAAAGGGTTTAGGCATAAATTCATTTGCCCCAGCGTCGGCGGCAATTTGTTCACCATCGCGGCTGGCGGAAATGACGATCACCGGCAGCTGCTTTGTTTGCGGATTCTTTCGCAGACTAATAAGCACCTGATCACCGGACAAAACCGGCATCCACAGATCCAATAATAATAAATCGGGATTTTCACGTTCAATAACGTCATACAAATTTAAACTGTTTTGAACAGGTATGGTGTGATACCCGCTGCCTTCCAATACAATTTCCAGCATGTCGAGAATGCCCTCGTCATCATCACAGATAAGGATGGTTTTGTTTGCAATCATGCGGTTATATTTAGAGGAAGTGTAAAACTAAATACTGATCCTTTACCAACTTCACTTTCAACCCAAAGTGTACCACCATGATTCTTGATGATTTGATCGCAGATATATAAACCGATGCCCATGCCAGGGAAACGCTGTTGTATATCGCCCACTCGGTAAAACCGATCGAATATTTTTTTGTGATCCTCCTGTTTGATCCCCAGGCCTTGGTCGGTTACAGAAAACTTGATGAAGTTGCTAACACGGGAAAGATGTACTTTAATCTCTTTGCTATCGGGTGCATATTTGATCGCATTGGACAAAAGGTTATTGATCACCTGCACGATATGTGATTCGTCGCCTATTATCTGCTCGCCTGTACGACCGTTGACTTCAATCCGGTGAGATTTAGAGGCCGTCTGAATCACATCCACTGTTTCAAAAACAGTCTTATCAAAGTCGAAGTTGTCTTTGTGTAATTCGATGTTCCCGGTTTGTATTCGAGATACATCCAGTAATTCGGAGATGAGATTATTCAGCCGGTTAATATACATCCCCGTTTTATCTAATAACGTCCTGAATTTTTCACTGACCTCCGGAGGGATCGTTTTTTGCATTATCTGAACGAGGCCCTTTATGGTTGTCAGAGGAGTTTTAAGTTCATGACTGGCAATTGAGAGAAAATCATCCTTCCGGCGTTCGATGTCGCGGCGATCAGTGATATCTTCGATAGCCAAGAGAATCCGGTCCTTGTATTGGCCTTCCAATTCTATCCGGTGCGCGTTCAGCAGCATAAGTTTTTTGCCGATATGGGGAAAATCATGTTCAACTTCAAAGTTCTCCACCGGGTTATTGGTTGGCAATACGTTTTCCAACAATTCTTTTAGCGCAGGTATATTCCACTGACCATTCCCCAGGTCGTACAGCATTCTTCCGATGGTATCCTCATTGGTTACCTTGAATGTTTTCAGGAAATGATCATTTACACTCAGGACTTTAAACTCTGGGTTCAGTACGATCAGGCTTTCCCGTACGGTCTGAACGATACTGGCGAGGTAATCTTCACTTTCCTTTAAACTTTGAGTACGTTCAATTACCCTTCTTTCCATGGTTTCCCTTTGCTGCCGCAATTCCTGCTCAACCTGTTTGCGTTTGGTAACATCATTCTGAACCCCGATAAAATAAGTGACCTTACCGTTTTCATCTTTGATAGGCGACATGTACAGTTCATTATAAAATAAGGTGCCATCTTTCTTATAATTGCGGATGTCTACAACGCAGCTCTTCCCGTTTTCAATTGCATCCCGCAGAACGATCCGCTCATGCTGTCCACGGTCGTCTTTCTGTAGAAAACGACAATTGTGTCCTATAATCTCGCTACGTGAATAACCTGAAATGGTTTCAAAAGCTTTGTTGCAAAATATGATCGGGTTGTCCGGCAACCGGTTATCGGTCAATATAATACCGGAAATAGAAGCGTCAAGCGCTCGTAAAAGCAATTCAAAATCTTCTTTGTTGCTATCATGGGAAATATTGAATTCTCCGTTTTGTAAAGTGTTCAAGGCAAAAACATTATATTAACTTGGAAACATTACAAATTTCCTGCCATATAAAATTTTATAATATAATTTGTTATTGGCTTGGCTTTGGAAAGATGAAAATTTCTAACGACCCTTTTGCCTTTTATATCAGGCGCTGCGGTGCATTTGAAAACGTGTACATATTGAAGTGACCAATTGCTTTCAGCTATGCTGTTTTTGTGGCCCGGCATTGCCGTATATACCGGGAATACGGTCAAGTTGAATGAAACAACTAAGGTTATCAGCAATCATCAAATCCTGCGTTACAGGCATGCTCAATCGTGTCATAAAACTCAGAAATCCTGTCCGAGCGAATTTTTTCCCGGTGCGCTTTGCCCCATTTAATCATCTCAAGAATGATATTGCCGAAGCTTTGGCAATAATCGGTCACGGTATATTCAACCAGTACCGGGATATCGGACGTAACAGTGCGTTTCAGTAAATCATTCGATTCCATTTCTTTTAGTTCGCGTGACAGCATCCGGGTAGTAATGCCGGGTATGCCCCGCTCGATATCCCGGAATCGTTTGTTTCCGTTACACAGCGAATTGATAATAGGAAATTTCCATTTGCCGCCCAGTACATAGATTGTAGCTGCAGCGCCTGCAAAATGCCGGCTTAAGGCAATTTAATTATTTGCAAGTATATTTATGACATGAATGCCCTGCGGCCGGCCGGGTCGACGGCTAAAACGACAAAAAAAGGTTCACTCATTCGGATGCACTATTGCATTAAAAGAGCTTTCACGACCGTTCTTTAATAAAATCCTTTAAGTCCTCCTTGGTGGCGATCGTCTTTTTTTGATGATGCTCGAAATGAAAATTATCCAATTTTTGTAATAAATAAAGCAGATTCAGTTTTTCAAGTTCGTTCAGGTCACCCGTAATCATTTTGCTGACGTGCCCCATTTCGACGAATACCTTATATAAAAATTTGCGGCCCGAATCGGTGATCCCGATAAATTTACCCCTTTTATCTTCAACGTTGTCCCATTGCTCAATTAACCCGGCGGCGATCAGTCGGCGGATTACTTCCATTCCCGACGTTTTTTCCTGAAGATTATAGCTGATCAGTTCTGTCTTTGACAGATGTTCATGGGTAAGTAATATCGCAAGCGCTGTGAAATCCTCGCCAGACTGCAGTAGCGTTCCGTCGAGGGTTTTTTTGATGTATGATTTAGCATATCGGCTCATGTAGACGAACAATCTTCCGATAGCGTTATCTAACTGGAAAGCCATCGTCTGCGCGTACCGCTCCTGCTCACCGAACCGGACATCTGTATGTCCTTCTTCACCCAGCTGTCCGCTAATCTGGCTTACCAAAAAACCGGCAAAGTCCTGCATAGAAACTTCGCGCCCGTCATTCTCTTTCTCCAGTGTTTCCACCAGGTTAAGTAATTGATGCAGGAGCGTATAAGATTTCATGATTAAGTAGGTTCAAATATGCAGTTTTTATTTTATTACAACTGTTTTTGTGTACGGAATGTACGATAAGCCTGGTGATATGCCCATATCGGATCGCCCTGTGGCCTCATGCTCTTCAGCATATTGACCATACGGAGCAAGCTTAATTTATAAGCGGGCAATTGAGGTACGTCGATTCCAAGTTGATCGGCTATATCAGGACCCAGGAGATAACGCATTAGTCCCAATATATCGTTTGCAGTAGCCTTGCTGTTATTTACCGACATAATATGTGCTGTCAAAGCCCCGGTCAGTTCACGTCCATGGGCCGATGCGCGAAACTGCCGCTTGCTGATCATCCGGTCTAATTCGCGGGCTGTTTTCGGATCTTTTGCAATAAGTTCGTCCTCGAGCCCGGTTAAATAACCGATCACGTTCCACAGATGTAAAAATGCCTCCTGTTCTTCCCTACTGATTGTGAAGCCCAGCAGTCTCAGGCCACGCACAACGATGAAGGAAAAGGAGAGATTGGTTCCGGCCATATCTTCCTGGTTTACCGGCAGCCCCCACCTATCGTTCCATTTACCGCTTGACAATGTATAACGACGGATGGCGGCATGCATTAACCGAACTTTCAAAATCTCGGTATAGGCTTTTCCACCATCCAGAAATGCATGTGGAGACATCACTTCCCAGACAAACAGAGCGGTTTCATACAGCCTTTTTGCAGTATCTTTTCTGATCCGCTCGGAAAGGTAAAGTACCATCGCACCGTTAGCTGCGTTATAGCAGTATGGCAAAGACAACAGACCCAGCAGGCTCATGATCATTTCGGAATGCCTGCTGAAAAATACGGCGCCACTTTTCATTTGGCTAAGGTTGGCCCATTCGGGGAGCCGGTTTGCATGCGCTATAAAAACAGTACGCGGAAATTGCCTTACCAGGGTGTCCAGGCTACAGTCAGCACTCTTCAGCCAGTGCTGTAAAAATTCTTTTTGCTGTATATCCTGAAATACATCCGCAATGAAGCGATCCGCTTCCATATCACCTGCCAGTCTTTTGCTGTCCAGGAATGCTTCGTTAAATATAGTCTGACCGCTTATCATCGGGATTTGAATGATCCGGCTTCTATTTCCTCCGGCAAGCTATCGGGCTTTGCATAAGTGAGCCTTGCCAGAAATACTGGTGAAAAATAACTGTCCAGACCGGCTACGGTCATCGTTTTGGCCTGGATATGATTGATGGTCCCGTCCGCTTCCACCAGGTTATCATTAATGAACAGGTGAACAACCTCACCGACCACTAGTGTCGTAGCATTCTGTTTCATCTCAATGAATTCATTTAATTTAAGGCCAATGCGGACGGTAGCCTGTTCCACAAATGGCGCTTTAAACTCCGGAGTGTATAGTTCACTGAATCCGCAGGCATCAAACTCCGAAACGCCGGAAGGATAACTGGCGCTGGTCTGGTGCGCACTTTTGTACCATTCCGGCAATACATTGTTCAGGGTGTATTCTCCGGTCGAACGGATATTTTTTAACGTGTCATTGTGCGGTCTTTCGGGCCGGATCACCATCCCAATCAAGGGCGGGTTAGCGCCGAGATGAAAGACCGAACTCACCAGGCAGAGGTTACTGATGCCGTTAGGAGCAGCAGTACCCAGCAAATGAAGTGGCTTGTAACCCGCTAAACTGTTCACCAGGTTAATGCGATCGTATTTCTGCATGGCAGCGATCTGCCCATTATCAATATGTATCATATGGTTGAGTTCAATTTATTCAGCAATGTGCATTCAGGAATCAGATTGTCGCTAAGTTTTCTTTCTTATGTTCCCTGGACCGGAGATACCGGCCTTCAAGTATCCGGTTATAGATCAATAAATTCATCAATACAAGTCCCATGCCGTAAAATATATCTTCTACCGGAATCGTAAGCAGCCGGATGTTAAACATTTCCTTAGCATTATACCATACGACGGGCGCGGCAAGACCGGTTCCGGTAAGCAATCCGTTCACAAGCAGGAACGGGAGCAGCAGGATGATGTATATTTGATAGAACCGTGACAGCCAGGCGACTTTTAACAGGAACTGCGCAAAAAAGATCAGCACCGCTAAAACAGAGAATGCGGAAGCAGTATAGAACCGGTGACGGAACATTACCGCCAGCAACACGGATATGCCAGTTAATATTGCACTGGAGACTATTTCTTTATTTTTTGAAAAACCCTGCAACGGTACACTGGCGTAGGTAAATACGCAAGCATAAGGAATGCAAAAAAAGAACAGTATCTCCTCCACCGGCAGGTTACCTACAGAAACACCCATTATGTAAGACGGGTTAAAGCCCCAAACTTTCAATTTCGTAAAATACATATCCCAGGCGATAAATAAGCAGCCGCTGATTAATACAGCCGGGAAGAAAGCGGGCCAGTTCCTGTAAAATTTCAATTTGGGATGAAAAGAAAATAATAATGGGAACAGCAGCGATAAAAGATCGATCAGCAGGTAAGTATATTTCATATAACTCTTTCGGTTTGAGTATCCCTGAAATACTTACGTGGCACCCAAAGCATACCAAAACATTCACCATCTTCTTTACCTAAATGCTTATGATGCATTTTATGCGCCCGCCTGATCGCTTTCAAATACCGGTTATTGGAATTGCGCAGCACTTTCAGGCGCTGATGGATGAACAGGTCGTGTACAAAAAAATAACATGCACCATACATGGTTATCCCTGATCCGATGCAAGTCCATATAGGCAGCTGTTTCAGGGTTCCGACAGCCAGGCAAGCAATTCCGGGTAATGCGAAAATCAAGAAAAACAGGTCGTTTCGTTCCAGAAAGTTATAATGCTCTTTGTGATGGTGATCACGGTGAAGTGTCCAGAATAGACCGTGCATAATGTATTTATGGGTTATCCAGGCTACGCCTTCCATTCCGAAGAACGCTCCTAAAACTATAAGGGTATAAACAAGCCAAATCATATTCACTAGTTTTGTAGAAGTGATGCTAAAACCCGGCCAAAGCAAATGCGAAGCCAGGCCGTGTAAATCTCAGGATTCGATATCAAGTCCGCGGCCAGCGTATCCGGTTCGATGTAGCGAAAGTCAGCTACCTCTGCCGAATCGGGTTCCGGTAAGGCATCCGTAAATCCGATCAATACGTGGTCAAATTCATTTTCGGTGAGCCCATTGTCAAATTCATGCCGGTAGGTAAAATCAAACATTTCTTCCAGATCACATTGTATGCCCATTTCTTCCATCAGGCGGCGTTTACCCGCGTTGATAGTTGTTTCTCCCGGACGCTGATGCCCGCAGCAGGTATTGGTCCACAATCCGCCGGAATGGTATTTATCTGCCGCCCGCTGCTGCAAAAGCAGTTCACCGCGGGTGTTTAAAATAAAAATAGAAAAGGCACGATGCAAGGCCCCGGTACGGTGTACCGCCATCTTATCCATGGTACCGGTCATAAGGCCATTGGTATCTACCAAAATCAGTTTTTCTGTCAATTGTTGCGTCCGTTCCTTTCCACCGTCGTTAAATCACTGAAGGTGTTTAAATAATTAACAATCATTTTTTTAAGTTCCATATCATCAACATCTTTCAGGTGTTCTTTCAGAAAGATTTTATCCCTGTTTATGTCCTGCCGGTATCCTAAAAATGCAGGCAGGTTACTTTGTACCGAAAAGCGGATGAAACGCATTTCGATGTCGGATGTATCGCGGCTCTCGGCCCGGCTGATCCAGCTTTTTCCGCTGCTGAACCTTGCCAGCTTATTCATGGGGTTGAGGGCGTATTTGGCCTGTATCATTTCACTTGCCCCTTTATAGCAGTACAAAAGCGGTGATGAATTGCTATCTACCTTTGATAACAACTGCTGCAACCGGCGCGCATCATTTTTGGAGCTGCCCGCCTGACGGTACAGCTGTCGAACATCGGAAAGTTCCTTGTTTTGAATGAGCGTCAAGAGACTGCTTACGACTATAGGCAGGCATAACAATCTCATAGGATGTTCAGTTTATAACGTACCAGTGAATCGGCCATTAACCAGAATTTGTGTCCATTGGATACCCGTATACGCTCATTCATCACTTTTGCAGCCGGTATTCCGGCGATTTTCCGGAAAAGCTGGCGGTAATACACATAGGCGAGATATACCCCTTTCCGGCAGGGCCGTGGTAACTGCCTGATCCCTTTTAAAGCTTCGTCAAACTCTTTGCCGATATCCTTTTCGATGTTTTTTTTATCGCTGTCGTTAAAGGCGGTTATGTCCACGCCAGGGAAATAGGTCCGTCCCAGCTGCAGATGATCGGCTTTAAGGTCCCGCAGGAAATTAACTTTCTGAAATGCTGAACCCAGTTTCATGGCCGGTTCCCGCAATCGCTGGTAAGCGTCCCGGTCGCCGTTCGTAAAGACTTGCAGACACATCAGCCCTACGACCTGCGCCGAACCCAGTATATATTGTTCATATCTTTCCGGCGTGTACAACTGTGCGTCCAGGTCCATTTCCATGCTTTTCAAAAACTGTTCGATCAGTTGAGGATCGATCCGGTATCGATTAACCACTTGCTGAAAGGAATTGAGCACCGGATTGATGCTGATACCGCGGCTAATCGCCCGGAAACAATCGTCCTTAAATTCGGCTAACAGCGTTTGTTTGTCGTAATCGTGAAAACTATCGACAATCTCGTCTGCCAGCCTGACAAAGCCGTAGATCGCATATATCGGATCTCTGATATCCTGACCCAGGAAATAGATGCCCAAAGAAAAACTGGTGCTGTATAAACGGGTCGTTTCCCTGCTGCATTTAGCGGATAATGTGTCAAATCGCGCTTTCATTTCTTTCGGTTGAGAAATTTTATTAATTGGCCGGCAGCCACCTTGCCGGAAATGATTGATGGTGGAACGCCCGGGCCGGGGACGGTAAGCTGGCCGGCATAAAAAAGGTTTCGCACTTGCTTATTCCTGATAGATGGCTTGAGATTCGCTGTTTGCATCAGCGTATTTGCCAGGCCATAGGCGTTCCCTTTAAAAGCATTGTAATCTTTTTTAAAATCTTTGATGCAATAGCTTTCCCGGAAGTCAATTGAAGAACGAATGGCTATCCCTGTATATTTTTCCAGTCTTTGCATAATGCGATTGAAATATTCTTCTCGCAATGTGTCGTTATCATTTAGCCCCGGCGCTAAAGGCATCAGGATAAATAAATTTTCATTTCCCGGCGGAGCAACACTGTTATCGGTTTGGGATGGGCAGCAAACATAAAAAAGAGGGTCGGTCGGCCATTGCGGCACTTTATAGATTTCACGGGCATGCTGTTCCAGGCTGGTATCAAAAAACAAGGTATGATGCGCCAGCTTTTCAACGCGGCAGGTTACTCCCAGGTAAAAGATCAGTGCTGAAGGGGCCATCACACGTTCATCCCAGTAGGCTTCGCTATAATTACGGTTTTCCGGCCTGAGCAATTGCTGTTCAACATAATGATAGTCTGCTGCTGCTATAACACCTGCGGGATTGAATTCGTGCCTTTCTGTATTGACTGTGGAAATCAACTTATTTTCCACCGACAGGCCGGTAACCGCTTCTCCTGTATTAAAACGGACGCCCTGGCGTTTACAAACCACTTCCATGGCGCTGATCACCTGTCCAAAGCCACCCTGAGGATACCAGGTACCAAGCTTAAGACCTGCATAATTCATGAGGCTGTACAAAGCCGGTGTATCTTCCGGCATCGCTCCAAGAAATAAGACCGGGAACTCCATAAGTGCAATCAGCCGTGGGTCTTTAAAAAATTTCCGTACATGTTTGCTGAATGCTGTAAAGACCTGCAGCTTAAAAACACCTTTAAACAGATCCCAGTCTAAGAATTCCATAACAGATAGCCCGGGTTTATAAATAAGCTTGTCCATACCGGCAGCATACTTAAAAGCTGCTTCTTTTAAAAACAAACGTAACTGTGCGGAGCTTCCTGGATCGATCTCTTCGAACAGGTTACATAAGGATTCAAAATCAGCAGGTACGGAGATATCCTGATCACCGAAGACCATCACAAAACCGGGGTCTAATTTTTCCAGTTTATAAAAGTCGGCTGCCCGGCAATCAAAATCGTTGAAGAACTTTTCGAACACTTCCGGCATCCAGTACCAGCTTGGACCCATGTCGAAAACATAACCCTGTTTGATAAGCTGTCTGGCACGCCCTCCGATTGAAGCATTTTTTTCATAAATGGTAACATCATTGCCCGCCTGAGCGAGGTAGGCTGCGGCACTCAAGCCTGCGAAACCTGAACCAATAACCAATATCTCTTTGTTTTTCAAATCAATTTATCAAAAGACAATAATAGTACAATATTGTTTTAATAATATCAATATAGTATTAAATTATACTATTCAAAAATTTGTCTTCATGATTAATATTCTTAATGCAGGGAAAAAGATTTGCGCCGGAAAATGAAGGTTGTTATACAGGACGGCTCTTAGTTTTCCAGTTGCCGGGAACAGCAGGTAGCTGTGAACCAATTAATGTTTTACTAAATTTAATCGTTTTGTTACACGGTTACATAAACCTCACATGTTTTAATTTCGCCAAAACCAGATAAATGGCCATTTACTTGTGTTTGACCGAACGAAAAAGAGCAGAAAGTAAGTAGAAACGAAATAAAAGTATATTTCATAAAATATGCTAACGGTTGAAGATAGCCATTCTGTCACAAAGGACTTCGTCTGTTGGTAAAATAAAAGGCGGAAAACATGGATTTTATTGGACAAGCTCTACATTGGCAATTATATGTCGCTGCCTTGCCACCTTTAACGTTTTTCATCTTTAGATAGACAAGCCTAAGACCCAAACTAAATATTCATTATTTTCGGGTATCGATCCATGAAAAAAACGATGCCATACGATTTCCTGCTTGATTATTTGCCGCCAACGGTGATTGTTAAGCCTGCTATCGGCATGTTCTACATTTATTTCGATAAAAAGATCGTGTTTATTTTCAGGAAGACCGCAAAAAATCCGCAGCATAATGGTATCTGGATTTCTACTAAGCGGGAACACCATTTGAGTTTGAAGTCGAATTTGCCTGCCATTACAGATTTCACGTTTGACGAAGGCGATAACTTTGATACTGCCTGGCTGTTGTTAAGTGATAGTCATGAAGACTTTGAAAGTGCGGCTATACAGCTATGTGAATTAGTGACAAATAAAGACGTTAGGATTGGTAAAATAACCGCTAAAAGCGCAGCTCTTTTCAACTATTGAGCGTGCCTGGCCTTTTTAACAAAGTTAATTAGGCCCGCAAAACAAAGCGGCCGGTACAAAAGCAATGTAAATTTGTACTATGTCATTACAATCATTCAGAATATTAGGAAGATCGGGGCTAAGAGTTAGTCTCCTTTGTTTAGGTGCCATGACCTTTGGCGAAGACTGGGGCTGGGGCGCCAGCGTGGATGATTCCACCAGGCTTATCAATACTTATCTTGAAAAAGGCGGAAACTTTATAGATACTGCCAATATTTACACCAACAACCATTCAGAAAAAATAATTGGCGATGTGGTTGGAAAAAATTCGTCCCTCCGAACGCAGACAGTCATAGCAACTAAGTTTGCCAACAATGCTTTCCCTGGCAACCCAAATACAGGCGGTACGGGTAACCTTTCGTTGCAGACCAATTTAGAACACTCGCTGCGAAGACTACAGACCGATTATATTGATCTTTACTGGATCCACTCGTGGGACTTTTTAACGCCGATGGAAGAAACCATGCGCTCGCTTGATAACGCAGTAAAAAACGGGAAAATAAGGTATATAGGTATCAGTGACGCACCCGCCTGGAAAATTGCGCAGGCGCAAACTGCCGCCGTGCTTAAAGACTGAACACCATTTATCGGTTTGCAAATTGAATACTCGCTGATGCAGCGCACCGTAGAAGACGAACTGGTACCAATGGCACTGGAGCTTGGTTTAGGTATTACACCGTGGTCGCCTTTAAAGGGAGGTTTATTATCGGGCAAGTATAACAGAAAAAACATGGGTAAGGCAAATGGCCGTTTTGCTACCCGAAACGGTAATGCGGGGCTTACCGAGAAACAGTTGAGCATAATTGACGAGTTGGAACGCTTAGCGGGTATTCATAATACCACGCCTGCGGCAATAGCACTATCGTGGGTAAATAACAAACCTGGCGTCGCTTCAACTATTATCGGCGTGCGCACGCTGCAGCAACTGGAAGCTAATATTACAGCTACAGATGTTAACTTGTCGAAGGAAGAGGTGGCATCGCTCGACGCATTATCAACCCCACCGGCTACTTTTTTATCTGAATACAAGGACCTGATCCCGATGATGCAGCACGGTGGCATTGAGATTAACGGCGTTAAGCCACCAGCTGTACCACTGGTAGCAGATATGCAGCCTGGTAAGTATCGATTTTTTAACTTTATGATATGATAAACCATACCACGCAGGCTATATCCAAAGCCAGTATTTTTTTAACAAGTACGGAAGAGAAATATCATAGCAACCAGATGGTGGTTCAAAAAAACACACTGATAAGGATGCTGTCGGGCGAGATGCGAATCATCTTACCCGACGGCACACTGGTAGTTGGTGCGGGCGATACGGTTTTCTTCCCTCGTTTTGAATTGGCGAAGGTAATGAAGCTGCCAAAAAACGGACAACCTTATAAATCGGCAGCCATATATTTTACACCCGAATCAGTGCAGCATTACTTTGCGAAGCATCACTTAAAATCTGCTACTGACGAGCAAAAACCTGGCATTACAATGCTAAAGCCCCATCCACTGCTGGAAAGCCTGTTCAATTCTTTGCTGCCCTATTTTGATCTTAAAAATGAATTGCCGCAAAGTATTGCGGAAGGTAAAGTTGACGAAGCAATCTCCATTTTAAAACTGATAGACGAGCGGCTATTTAATGCGCTTGCTCATTTTGAAGAGCCCGTCAAAATTAACCTGGCAGAGTTTATGGAAAAGAACTACATGTTCAATATGCCAATCAATCAGTTTGGCTATTTAACCGGCCGCAGTCTCACCACTTTTAAACGCGATTTTAAAAAGGCTTTTTACACCACGCCGCAAAAATGGCTTACTAAAAAACGGCTGGAACTTGCACATCACCATTTATAGGAAAAGAAACGCAAAGCCGCCGATGTTTACATGGATGTTGGCTTTGAAAATCTATCGCATTTTTCATACGCCTTTAAGAAACAGTTTGGGTACGCTCCTTCCTCGCTTCCGAAAATTGAGGGTAAAACAATTTAATTAAAAGACCATTTACCTGCTACTGTTTAAGCAGCGATGTATTTTCTTGATGATAATTTTTAACAAACGCTTTGTAACTGCTCCTGATATAAATTATCAGGTCGTAGTCGGTCATTTTTTTCAATTGCAGTATGCCGGGCCGGTAAATATCCATAAAAGCCTGTAGCGAATCACCATGTAAATTTGTTGCGGAGCCTACCTTTTCTTTTGAAAAAACATGATCTACATAAGCCGCTTCCTCGTCCCGTAACAAGGTTTTTTGCAGTTTAGCTTCAGGCGTTTTGTCCTTCTCTATCAAGGCAATTAATGATAGCAGGTTTATGTTTACCAATTGTGTGGCATTGTTGGTAGACTGATTGTAGGAGTATGGGACATAAGCACTGTTAGAATTCCCTATAAAAACATCTTTTAAAGCTGGAGCCTTATAATTAAATGCCGATCTAAACTCCATACGGTTTTTTATAGAATCTGCCCGGTAGTCTCGAAAACCTTTTATAGTAACCTGGTTCAGCATAAGAACCGCAGGCCGCATCATAATCAGCAAGGTATCGGTAGTCGTAATCTTACCTATAAACAAAACAACAGATTGGTAACCGGAACTACTTATTTTTAAACTATCAGGATGCTGTATTTTGGATAAGAAAAATACCCCATTGGATTGAGTAAACGTTTTTGAAAAGGATGATGCTATTACAGCATTTGGTATTGGCTGCTTAGTTAAGCTGTCGATTATTCTACCTCTTAACACTTGGGCTGATACATCAAAACAGATCAATACGAAAAATATGGATAATACTGATTTCATGCTGCAGGCAACTATTTATCTAATCCTAAGTTATCTCAGTTTTATACATCTAAAAAATATTTAACAAGGTTTAACACATTCTACAAACCAACCGAAAGCGTTTATATATATGTTTGTTACATACATTTTTGGCAATGTAATGTGTTTCTCTTTACCTTAGGTTTATAGCCCTAAAATCTAAACCATTTTATAAGGTAGCTACACGCACTGTTATCAATGAAATATATTTATCTCCTATTTGTAATACTGCTGCCGTCGTTAGGCGTTGCGCAATACAGTATATCTGCCCGTGTCCTGAATCAGCAAGATACCAAGCCGCTGCCAGATGCAAGCGTATTTATAAGCAACTCTACCATCGGTACTAAAACAAAGGTTGATGGAACTTTCAGCCTGAATAATATTAAACCAGGGAAATATGAGCTGGTGGTTTCTATAGTTGGGTTTGATACTTATACACAGTCTGTAATTGTTACCGATAAAAACATTAACCTTTCAGACATTGGCATATTTGCCAAAACCCAGATGCTGGGCGAAGTAAAAATAAAACCGGTTGATGACCCGCTATGGTACAGAAATTACGAATTATTTAAGACACAGTTCTTGGGCGACAAAGTGTTACCTGAGGACTGCAAAATTATAAACCCTAAAATTCTTGATCTTAAATATGATGAAGCCACCGATATTTTACATGGCTCGTCAGGTGATTTTTTGCTGATAGAAAATAACGCTCTAGGTTACAGGCTAAAATATTTGTTGACTGATTTTACATTAAACAGGCATGACCTTACAAAAACATCAAGCTCGTACAGTGGCCACGTGTTATTTGAGGAAATGACCGGCACACCTTCGCAACAACGCCGATGGAACGAGGCCCGGCATGAAGTTTATCAAAACTCGCTTATGCATTTTTTGCGGGCGTTAATTGCCGGTAGTTCCTATGACGATGGTTTTAAAATAGAGCAGCTATCTGTTTACGCCAATCCCAACAGACCGCCGGACAGCCTTATAAAAGCAAAAATCGCCTATTATGATCAGTTAAAAGAAAAAAGGCCTGCTGATCATGATTCATTATCATATTGGAAAAGAAAATTAAAACTGCCGGCAACCTTACAAAAATTCAACCCTTTTCCCTTGCCAATAGAAGACATAGTTCAAAGAACAAATCAAAAAGGCATTTACGTACTTGGCTGCGATAACGATGAGCTTTACGTAAGCTTTAATGCTTATCATATTTTTGACAAGCATACCATAAGGGATGTAAATGACGCTTTCAATAAGGAAAACACTTTGATCTCATTCAATAACATATATGTGTATTTTGACAGTAATGGTTGGTTGTTTGACCCATCGAGTGTAACATTTGACGGGGTTTGGGCAAAGAAAAGGGTCGCATGTTTATTACCTGAAGAATACGCAGATGTTATTACCAAAAAAAATGCAGCAGATACAAGTTTAACGCAAATAAGTAATAAACTGGATGGATTTACTAAACAAAGCGTTAATGAAAAAGCTTATTTGCATCTTAATAACACTCATTTTAATAGTGGAGATACCATCTGGTACAAAGCCTATGTAGTATCGGGCGAGCATCACCAGCTATCTGATGGAAGCGGTATTTTGCAGGTTGACTTGATTGATCCTACCGATTCTGTAATTACTCACCAGGTGCTGCAATTAAAAGCCGGGGTTGCTTGGGCCGACATAGCTTTGCCTTACAAACTTAAACCCGAAAATTACCGGATACGCGCTTATACTAACCGGATGCGTAATGACGGGAATGAATATTTTTACGACCAGGTATTGCAAATAGGCGATCAAGATACGCCACAGCCTAAGTCCAATAATGCAACACAAGCAAATGTAGATGTGCAATTTTTTCCTGAAAGCGGATACATGGTTAACGGTTTACGCTCTAAAATAGCTGTAAAAGCAGTTAATTCGAATGGGTTGGGACAAGATGTAAGCGGAACGGTTGAAGACGATAATGGCAATGTTGTTGCTGAGTTTACCACCCAACATCTTGGGATGGGTGTTTTTGTGCTTACACCACAAGCCGGAAAAACATACAAAGCAAAAATTAAGGGAATTACGGAAACATCAACTACAGTGAGTTTACCGGCAGCTAAGGAAAAAGGATATGTTTTTAAATTAAATAATAATTATAAAGACAGTGTCCTTTTAAGCGTAGAAGTGAACAAAGCTTTTTTTAAAGAAAACAAAGACAGGCATTTTTATCTCATCGGCCAGTCGGGTGGTAAAATATATTATACCGCCTCCGCTTCTTTAACCGGGCCTGTAGTGCAGGCATCTGTAGAAAAAAGTCGCTTTCCTACCGGGATAATTCGGTTTACACTTTTTTCGGACCGTATGGAAATATTGAACGAACGCACGGCATTTATCATGAACGATGATTTGCTGAAACTAAACGGATCGACCGCTTCGGATACCTATACTACAAGGCAAAAAGTTAAAATAGATATAAGCTTAAAAAATCAAGTTGATGCTACCGTCGGCGGCAATTTATCTGTCGCCATCGTTAAAAAAGACAATGCAACCGATAACGTTTCTGCAAACAACATCTTAAGTTACCTGCTCCTTACATCTGATCTTAAAGGTTTTGTAGAGCAACCTGCTTATTATTTCGAAAATCCGAACGAACAAACCAATGCCGACCTGGATGCACTTATGCTTACCCAGGGTTACCAGCGCTTTGAGTGGAAAAAAATAATAGATGGTAAACCGCCCGAAAATATCCACCAGTCAGAAAACGGGCTTTCAATTTCGGGCTTTGTAAAAACAGCTTCAGGTAAACCGGTCCCTAACCGTAAAATAAATCTCGTTGCATTTAAAAACGGGTTCGCTACGGATACCACTACAGATGCAGACGGGCATTTTAACTTCACTAATCTGAACCTGCCCGACTCAACGAAGGTAACATTAGATGCCAAGCAGGCAGGAGGCAATAATAATATTGTTATAGCAATAGATAAACCGCTAAATCCACCTGTTAATAAAGGTAAAAGACCTGAATTCTTTACCTTTTTACCAGTGTCGCAACAAACAGGTTCTGATAGTACCCATAAACGTCAGGCGCAGGCAGGTGATTTACAAAAGGATCGAAAACAACTTAAAGAAGTAGTGATCAAGTCGCACAGCGTTACCAAACTTCACCCAACGGATTTAAGTACCTCTGCCAATCTTAACGGCCCAGGCAATGCAGACCAAATAATTAGCGGTGACGATTTAAATCAATCTGTTTTTCTTTTACAGGGTTTAATAGGGAAGTTAAGAGGCGTAAGCCTCATGAATGGAGCTCCGTACAGTTATCGCATTATAGCGAAAACAAAAGCTGGTAATCCACCACAGCCAATGGCTTTAATCATTGACGGGGCAGTACAACGGGCGGGTTCCTGTGAAATTCTTGGTGAAATTAATACCAGTTCAATTAAAAGCATTGAAGTACTTACAAGTCCTCAATACACCGGTATTTATGGAGAAGATGCATCAGGTGGCGCACTGGTAATTACAACAAAAAAAGGGATTGAGCTTAACGCATCAAATAAAGAACCATTGCCAGGAACGCTTAATTATATTTTCAACGGTTTTTACAAAGCGAAAGAATTTTATTCGCCAAAGTATGATAATCCAAAGATCAACGATAGAATGTCAGATTTGCGCAGCACTGTTTACTGGAACCCTGAAATCATACCTGATAAAGATGGAAAAGCTTCGGTAGAATTTTTTAATAGCGACACAAAGGGTATCTACCAGGTGATAATTGAAGGTATTGATAATGCAGGGCGACCGGGCAGAAATGTATTTACTTATAAAGTAGAATAATTTAATACAGTGTATTTATTTGTTTTACAACCACCCGCAAAGCTTTTTATACCTTTATATCAATTAGCATCTACCAAACGTCCTGATTTAATAATATGAAAAGCAAACACGAGCTTGTTGGTTTAGGCCGCAGTCCGCTTGTTAACCAGATCAAAGCCCTTTCTGATAGTATTACAAAAGCCCTGCCGGTTTATAACATGGACGGGCTGGTATCAGAAAATAAATGGACCTGGATTAAAAAAAACTTTGGCAGCATATGGCGCGGACATTATAAACCCTACCCTGTTTACAGCGATTCTTTTAAAAACAATGGCATTTTTAAAATACACAAGCCTGGCAATAGCGCTATAAGTATTGCTTTATTAAGCGACTGGGCATCAGACACTGCCGAATCACAATTGATAGCAGCACAGGCAGGCATACAGGATTATAGCATTCATTTAGGGGATACCTATTATGTTGGCAATGAAAAAGAAATTGCTGAAAATTTTAATACTGACAAGGGCGGCACCTGGCCTTACGGAAAATACGGAAGCTTTGCCATGATAGGGAACCACGAAATGTACTCGAGCGGGCAAAGCTATTTTACACAGCTGCTGCCGAGGATGGGTATCTATAAGGACGGTAAGAAAAAAGTAGTACAAACGCAGCTCGCCAGCTTTTTTTGCCTGGAAAATGAATACTGGCGCATTATAGGTCTTGATACGGGTTATGATTCACTTACGGGGCTCTTTGGTCTAACTCCTAACCGCGAACTTGACCTTACGCCCGAACAAAAGAGCTGGCTTGAGAATACAATTAAATTAAACGATGATAACCGGGGAATCATCTTTTTATCACATCACCAGTGTTTCTCCGCGTTTGAAATTGAATTTCCTAATCCGGCAGAAACAATTGCCTCTTTAATAAGCCCTACGCGCAACATTCTATGGTTCTGGGGGCATGAACATATGCTATCTGTTTACGGCCCTAATAAGCTGCAAAATGGAAGTACGGTATTTGCCCGTTGCATAGGTAACAGCGGCATGCCGGTTGAACTAAAAAATGAAAACGGAAGCATTAAAGCACCTAAGAGTAACGACCCGGCTAACCCTCAGAACAGAAACCTTATTTTGTACGACCAGCGGCAGCGCGAAGTAATTAAGGGTGATATTCCGCTCGGTCATAATGGCTATGTGCTTTTAGATCTGGAAGATGATAAGCTAAGCATTAATTATTTCGATGACAACAATGGCGGGGATAAAGGCCGAAAAATATTGCAGGAAAACTGGACCATTGATCTGTCAAACGGAAACCTGACCGGTGATACGATAACAGATCTCACATTAGATAATAATGAGCCGCTCAACGCAGGATTAAGTTTATTTGGCGAAAATTTACAAGATGCAATAAACGCAATATAAACGCGGAGCGTGGCACATAAAACATTTCTGAACTATTTACAATTTTCAATGTTTTGAATATAGGGGCATAAGCCCGGGTTATTTAATCAGATTGAGATTATGAATAATTTAAGAAAAACCACTTTAATAAGTTTTGCCGGTTTAATTATAGTCGCAATGGCTGTAATGGCATTTACCCGCAAAACCAATTTGATAGTTACAAGTGATGCCTTTAAAAGCAATGGGATGATACCTGTAAAATACTCTTGTGACGGCGGCGCGGTTAGTCCGCCGTTAAAGGTTATGGGCGTACCGGCTGGCGCAAAATCCCTTGCGTTAACACTACATGACCCGGATGCACCCAAACCGGGTGGCGTTACACATTGGGTACTTTGGAACCTTCCGGTTGATGGTAACATCCCCGAAAGTTACACCGGAGGCGCACAGGGGTTGAACTCAGATAACAAGCAAGGCTACAAAGCAATTTGCCCGCAATCTGGTACGCATCATTACAACTTTGAAGTTTACGCACTTGACGTTACCTTATCCCTCGACAGCAATACAAATAAGCAGGGACTCGAAAAAGCGATAAAAGGCCATGTACTTGCCGAAGGCAAACTAACCGGATTGTATGCAAAATCTGTAAATTAATTTTTTCATTAGCGGTATGTCGAGAATTTTAATTACAGGCGCAGCCGATGGCCTTGGGCTAATGGCAGCAAAACTATTGGTTAAGGACGGTCATCAGGTTTTATTACACGCCCGCAATGACGAGCGGGGAAGGCAAGCATTAGCAGCCGTCCCCGATGCAGAAAACTTTGTAGCCGGTGATTTGTCGGGCATCAGGGAAACGATTTCACTTGCAAATAAGATAAACGAACTTGGCCGCTTTGACGCTATAATACATAATGCAGGCATTGGCTACCAGGAGCGCAGCAGGCTAAATTCCGTAGATGGATTGCCGCCGCTATTAGCGGTGAACAGCCTTGCTCCCTATATACTCACTTGTCTTATCAACCCACCTAAACGCCTCATTTACCTCAGCTCGGGTTTGCATCGCGACGGCGATGCTTCATTGACAGACCTCACCTGGGATAAGCGCCCATGGAGCGGCTACCAGGCCTATGCCGATACAAAGCTGCATAATGTTCTCCTGGCTTTTGCGGTAGCGCGCAAATGGCCCAAAGTTTATTCAAATGCATTGGAACCTGGCTGGGTAGCTACAAAAATGGGCGGCCCTAATGCACCGGATAGTTTGGAAGATGGGCCAAAGACCCAGGTATGGCTGGCGGTAAGTGATGATAAAACTGCGACAGTAAGCGGCAAATATTTTTATCATCAAAAGCTCAAGGCGCATCACAAGGCAGCCGACGATTCGGCTGTACAAAACAAGTTTTTAAAAATTTGCGAAGAACTTACCGGCGTAAAGTTTCCTGAAATTTAGTTTTTTAATCCTTTAATGATACTGCCAGTAGGTACCAGGCCGTATGGGGTAGCCATTGTTCTGCCCAGCGCCAGTCGGCATCTTTGCCGGTTTGGCTGTAAGGCAGGTTGAAATCAATGTCGTTTTCATTATCAAATCCCGAGGTGATACCGTTTACAATTCCGCCGGGTGCGTTGGTATACTCAAAAGTGCCGAAAAAGCCATAGGCAGGATTATTATAGCCGGTTCCCTGCAGCATGGACGAATTAAAAGGATTTAAACCTAATATCCAATTAAGCTGATCAAGGGCAAAGGCATCTAACTGATCGTGAAAGGCTTTATCGTTTTTAAATAGAACGGCAGCCATTTTAGCTGCGGCGGCGATGGAGCTAAGCCTTGCGTTTTCTCCCTGCCACCAGGGTGACGCATCGCTGCCATGCGGAAAGAAAAAGGAACTGCGCCTGTTACCAAGCGTATCCTGCACCAGCTGCCTGCTGTAGTCAAATGGATTATTAACCTCATGGGTAATAGCAAATTCATACTGCATGGAGCTTTTTACAGCAGCCTTTATTTTAGACTGTACAACAGGTGTTGCCAAAGGATAATAATACAACAAGCTAACAACCGGCATCCCTGCATCGGATGGGTGGAAGAACGGCCTGTCTTTATCATCGGCGCGCCAGTAGTTTGTATAGTTTTCCCATTTACACAACCGTGAAATTAGGCTCAAAGCGCGCTTTTCTGCGGCTGCCCCGTATATTTCTTTATGGCTCACCTTAAAAAGTTCGGTAGCTGCGCTTAAGGCACAATAATCATCTATTATATTTTCCTTACCGTCGTAATCAATCTTAGGATTTTCCTTTTCGAGGAAAGCAAAGGCATTTTCGGCTGCCTTTAGATAATCGGCATTGCTATAATCTCCGCTCACCGGGTATGCCGAAGCCATAGCCAGCGCGGCAATGGCTATCCCTCCGCCTGAACGGAAACTTGAAAAATAGCTGCGCTCGCCTTTAACATCATTCCCCTTAGTGAACGACTGGTCTTTGTTTTGCTTTATTCTATAGCTGCCTTCATCTGCCTGTAATCCTCTGTCTTTAGGTAATTTACCAGGGCCGGGTGCCCCTACTGAACGATAGAACGAGCCATCTTTAACCTGCATGCGTGCCAGGTAATCGGCACCATACATAGCCTCGTCCAATATACGCCTGTCAAACTGCCTGAAATCTGTCCCGGGCCTTGCAGATAAAAGTTCGTATGTTTTAAATAAGCTCCATGCGGTAAGTGAAATTTGCTGCGGATTAAAATAGTTGGAGAATGAGAGATGTGACAAGTGTTTTCCGTAATCGCCGGTGGCATCGTACCAACCACCATGTGCATCTATCGTATCTGATGTTTTGTATGGTACCGCGAGTCTGCGATCTGCCTTATCCAGCAGGCCCGAACTCCGTTGCCCTTTAAAGTAATAAACCACATCAGAAATAGTAGATTTTTCTAATACGTTTTTACCGATGATAAAAGGATAAGAAGCCGCGATGCCATTTGCATATGTCGCCTGCAATTTATAAGTACCAGGTTGAGTAATATTGGTAAAATCTATTGTCCAGAACAGCCAACTTTTCCATTTATCTACTTTACCGCTAAATACAGCGGCACCCGAATAAATGACCTTGCCGGAATTAACATCAACAAGATCAAAAGCTTTTATGTTTTCTGGTCTATCGGCAACAATTACCGCATGCTTTGACTTGTCGGCTTCGTAACCAACGTGATTAGTTACAATCTTTACATCTTGTGCATAAGAGATAATGGGAAATACAAAAAGCAGGCAACAAAATAATTTAAGGCTTTTGATGGTTTGCATAGCGGAAATAAGAGTGGAATAGTTTGGCTGTCGCCGAAGCTAATATATCAAATTATGCCTTCAAAAAGCAATTAATAAGATGCTTTTAAGTCGTAGATCAAAAAAACCTACTCCGCTGCTGTAGCATGATAACTAAAGGCAATCACCGCCGACTCACCAAGAATTACCTGGTCGCCTTCTTCGAGTTTATGGCCTACGTGGCTCGAAAATAGTTTGATTAAATTATCGCTTGCCTCTGATCTTATTTTTACTTTATTGCCAGGTGGCAGACCGCCTTCGTCAGCGAAGATCATAAAAACTCCATCCTCTGTATTCCATTCAATATGTGCGTGCTGCCTGCTCACATATTTGTTGCTTTCGTTTTCACTTGTACCGGGGAAAGCGATCTGATTTAGTCTGAAAAATCCGTCGCTAACCTGTGCTTTTTTCTCCCGGCCTATGTTTGTTTTTCCATCGGTTGATGTTATCTCATATTCCTGCTGTTCAGCTTCGCCGCTTAAAACTTTCACATAAGCAACAGATGCCTTTGGTATAAAGTGATCTTTTGTGCGGATAAATATTGCAGCGTTTAATCCGTTAATGGTAATGGCCAAAGCAGGTATTTCCTCATCAAAGCTGATTTCAAGCGTCCAGTTTTCGGGGAGATCAAGCGCAAAGTCGTCGGCTATCTTTTGTATCTCTGCTTTGAACCTCTCTTTTTCTTCCTGGTAAACAGCGGCTTCATACAGGTGCCGGGTATCGGCATCGGTATTTATAAACAGGTTGATCCCTTTAATGTGATACCCTTCGCCACCCTCTGCTTTTTGCAAATGATCTTTTATAAAACGCAATAAAGTATCCCGCAGCATTTTTACGTCCTGCGGGCCTTTTTCTTCATCCTTTTTAAATAAGTTGAACATAAATAGCTTCTAAATTATTCTTCTGCCGGCTGTTCATTATCGCCGGCGTCCATACTTTTAATATAACCTCTTTTTAACAGGGCGGGGATAACATGCTGACCTGCCAGCCTTACTGCATCAGATGATCCCCTGGTGTCTTCTATACGGATACAAACCACAACATTTCCATTGCCCTTTGCTTTGGGTGCAAAAAAAACATACCAGCCGTCGTTAATACTGTTGCCTTTCCAGATCCGTTCCGGCGTTCCGGTTTTACCTGCTACTTTTAAACCCAGTATCGCTTTTTTAGGAGCGCTTTGCTCAATCATGTAACGGGTAAGCAAAGAGGCGTACTGCGCATCATTTGCCAGCTTTATACCTGGCTTTACAGGCTGGGCGGTATCATTTACCTTAAGTACAAACCTGCTTGCTGTTAAAACGCCTTTGTTGGCCACACCCGACACCAGCCGCGCAACGGCAGCAGGGGTTGCTATAAGGCCACCCTGCCCCCATGCCATACCGGAGATACCAATGGAACGCGACCTGCGAATATGATTCGGGTCATACGGCGGTTTTGTATCAAACTCAGTTTTTCGCCACAGGTTCATCCATTTTTCTTCCTGATCGGCATTATCTTGTTTTTTATTATAAAAATAACCACCTACACCATGTAAAAACATGCCTGTTTTAAGATAAAGCGCTGCCATATCTTCCTGCAAATGCTGCTGATTGGCCAGCTTTATAAAATAAACGTTGTTGGATTTTGCAATCGCCTTTTCGAGCGTTATCAAACCTGTTTCATCGGGCTCTATGCCTTTGGTTCTTATCCGCTCCTGCTCACTAACATTGTAGGTAACGCTATCTGCGGCTACGCCAAGTTTATTAAACGATGCCATTGCCGTAAGGATCTTGGCGGTAGAGCCGGGCTGCGTAGCATAGGTAAACCCAAGGTCGGTAGTGGAAGTCCACTGCGCCAGCTTATTTTGATCCTGCGTGGACATAGTAAGCTGATCATAGTTATGAACCGGCGGCAAGGGATACACTGCAGACGTAAGCACATCCCCGGATGTTGCTTCCATCACTACAACCGAAACCCGGTTATCGGCGAGCGAAGTATCTGCGGCCATGGATCTTTGAATTTCCGTTTGCAAAGATGCATCAACTGTAAGCTGCACATCACGGTTCTTCTTTTTAAATTCGTCAACCTCGGCGCTGTTAATTCCTGAAAGTAAAAATGGAGCCAGCGCACTATAATCCTTCTTACTTACCGACATTTCTTTTACGCCCCGTGGTAAAAACCTGTTTTCCTGGTATCGGCTGGCATGTGCAACATAACTGCTTACCGGCATTTTAAAACCCCGTAATTCTGCTGCATGCTCATACTCCGCAAAATATCCGTTGGTGCCGCCGTTAAACACACCCGTATTTTCATCGCCCACCCAAAAGAACATTTGTTCTTCGAAAGGGTAATAACGGTTAAGCCGTTTATGCATGGCCGAATCGAGATTATAATTCTGCGCCCCTGCTTCGCTAAGCTTATTTTTTTGTTTATTGATCAAAGCTGCATCGCTGGTAGCAAGTATAACTCCCTGCCTGTCGTAAAGCGTACCTGCCTCCAACTTGTTCATTAAAATAGCAATACGCGGATTGTAACTAAACATACGTGCGCCACTTTTATCGGCTACCAATGCCGGCTTTACCACCCACTTACTGCTATGAAAAAGATAACCGGAAATATTGATGATAAGCAGCAGGACACCTGTACATGCGGCCAATAGCGCAGGCATTAGATTACGATCCTGCTGGCGGGTTATAAACGCCATCTGTACCGGTGTGCCACGAACCTGCGATACCGACAACAAAAAACCTGCTGCAAGAAAATTTGCTACGAGCGACGAACCTCCATAACTAACAAAAGGCAATGCCACCCCTGATAACGGCAAAGCGCCTGTAGAGCCGCCTGCTATCAACAAAAACTGTATGAACGTACAGATACCAACACCTGCGCATAAATAGAATAAAAATGGCGTACCTGTCTGCCTGCCAATGATCACCGACCTATGCAGGTATAATAAGAATAAAAGGAAAATACTGATGATACCCATCCACCCGAACGCTTCGCCAATAGATGGCAAAATCATGTCTGTATGCGCTTCGGGGATAGTTTTAGAAAAGCTTTCGCCTATTCCCTGCCCTGTTACACCACCGCCCGACATTGCCCATAGTCCATTTGCAACCTGGTCGCCGCCATAAACTTCGTTATCCCAGGCGTTTTGCCAGATGGCTTTTCTGTCCGACAGGCGTTGAACCGGCCCCGGAATGATATGCGATAAATGCGGAATCTGATCGATTGTAAGGAAGCCGGAAATAATCACCAGCGCCATAATTGCCGATTCGCTGATGGTTTTACGTTTGTAAAAAATAAAACAAATAACCATTGCAGCGGTGAGTGCTGTAGCAAGCCAAATATTTTTAAAAAGCCACATTACCAGCACATAGAAAACTATGCTCATCATCATGAACATAAAATCGCCGCGCGAAAACGAGAAAAGAACAATAAAAGTAAAGCAGATTACTATAGCCGGGCCCATATCGCCAAGCAGCAGGAATAACAACAATGTTAATCCTATCGCAATTAAAGCAAAGGAAAAAAAAGACCATCTTTTACGCCAGCTGGCATACTCACTGATAAATTTTTCATTAGCTGCAAAGAAGCCTGCGAGAAAAAGTATAGTAAGATATTTTACAATTTCACTTGGTTGAAAGCCGAATAAATTAACTTTTACTCCGCTGCCTTCCGGGCCGGAGCCAAAACGAATAGTAAGTGTAAGCAACAGCAAGGCCAGCGCTATCCAAGGCCAGCCATTGGCAGCCTTTTCATTATTTTTAAAGAACAGCAGGCGATAAAAAGTTGAATCTGGTGTAAACCGGCGAAAATTAAAATTTAAAGCGATGATGATCGCCAGAAAACCCATACCAAGATAAACCAATGAATCTTTTGCAAAAAAGCGATCGCGTAAAGGGTCTTGTAAATTTAGAAGCGTTATTACTGAAATGCCTGTAAGCAGCATCACAACCGGCAAAATTAACTGATCGGCTGTAGAGAACTTCCAGCTCAAGAGGATATGTAAAAGCAGGAAACCGGCTAAAAAAGCCCCGGCTACGATCCAGTACCAAAAAATAAATTCGGCAGGTGTGCGCACAATTAACGCCTTTTCCTTTTTAAGGATATTAAAATCTTTTGCAGATAAAAGCCTGATGGTATGCTTAGTTTGATAGAAGGTAAAATCTTCATCTTTTTGAAGCGCATCTATGCCAAGTGAACGGCCAAACTGAAAACCCGGCTGTAAAGGAAGCACTTCAAATGCCCTGCCTTCGGGCAGGTTGGTAAAATTAAAATGACCGTTGGCATCTGTACGGGCGAAAGCAACTAAGGTTTGTATATGTAATTTCCCCTGCGCATCTGCAACGTAGGTAATTTTATAACCCCGGCCGCTTGCACTATGCGTTTTGGCAAGGCTGTTTTCTTCGTCGCTGTAAATGCTATCCTGGGGTAATACCATTTGCAGCTTTACAAGCACACCTGCAACCGGCGCAATTCTATTTTCTATAAGGCCAGAGATCTGGTAGCCATTTAAACCAATGTTTGTTTCAGAAGGAAAATCAGGCGGCGAACTTTTCTCCTGCGTAAATCGTGAGGAATCATCTCCGGTATAACCTAATAAGGCCCGGGATACAGCTACACGCTGTCTGAAAGATGTACCTCCTTTACCGTACGCTTCATCGGCATCAATATTAAATTGCAGTTTGTTGATCTCACCTATATTATCGAATCTTTTAACTGTAGGAAGCTTTTGCTTAAGTACATCCTCAATGAGGCTTATATCACTGTTATCTTCAAAATAATGCCCTGTTTGCAGCAAGAGGCTAAAATTTGCAGGCATGCCAGGCGCATTCAGGTTCACCATGCTTCCATCCTTAACGCGTTTATCTACGTCGTTAAAATTTTGTTGGAGCACCCAAAATAAGCGGGCAAACAGAAAGCTGAATAAAACAAATATCAGTAACAGAAATATGCGCTCCTTTTTTCTGCCTTCCATTTATTTGACAATTACAGGTATTGAATCTGATTTTAATTTAATTGGCAGAATTTTACCGCTTATATACTTTTTTTCGGCAAAACCGATATTATTGTTTACGCTTACCCGGCAATTAATAAAACGCACATTTTTTAGTTCGATAGCATTGTTTACCTGCAAAATACAGGTTTCAAAATTCTGAAAAGACAAACTATCTAATTTCAGACTTTTGCATTTACCGGTTAAAACGAACGCAGGCCCTTTGTAAGCGCTATCGCTTTGAATTATGATTTTACCTTTCAGCTTTATAATTAAACTGTCTTTATCAATCTGTATGGCTTTGCTAATTACAAGCGGAGTTTTGTAAGCAGAATCTGCCAGAATAAGCACATTGCCTTTTAGGTTTTGCATTGCCTGTTGTAGTTTAATTTCCTGGGCGTTGAACGACGGGCTTTTAACAACAGGTATAGCAGTTGTTTCCGTTACCGTTGGAGCTGCCTTATTTTGAGAGTACAAATAAGCGCTTATTGCAATAGATAAAAGCAGCAAAATACTTAGAATAATTACCGGAAGATTGTTTTTTTTTAGGGGTACAGTCTCTGGATGCGATTTTGTTTCAGTTGGGCTCACAAAGCCGGTTTCAGGCATAGATTTCTTTGTCTCAATTACTTTTACAGGTTCGCGTTTTACCTGCGATTTACTATTCTGTACAAGTACAGCTGTAACATTATCTCTGCCGCCTCTAGTATTGGCAGCTTCAATAAGCAGGTTACACTTATCCTTTAATGTTGTATCGCTGTTCAAAATTCCTGTTATTTCGGCGCTGTTAACCATATCTGTAAGGCCGTCGCTGCATAAAAGCAATACATCGCCTGGCAAAAATGGCGACTGCCCTGTTTCTATGTAATCCGGTTCGGTGCTAATACTTCTATCAAACCCGATAGCCTTATTGATCTCATTACGCTTAGGATGGTTCATGGCCTCCTCTTCCGTAAGCCTGCCAGAATCTTCTAAGAAGCCTACAAATGATTGATCATGAGATATTTTTACCAGCGAATGATCTCTGAAGAGATATAAGCGGGTATCGCCAACGTGGGCGTAATAAAATTGATTATTTTCGACATCTGCCAAAGCGAGGGATGCAACGCACCCCATTTGCTCATACCCTTTTGTTTGCTGCTTTTCACCAAGTATATTTTGGTTTGCATTTTTAAAACAGGCAAAGACAGCTTCCAAAGGGTCTGATTTTGAAAGTGCAAGGGTTTCTATGATAGCTATTCTGCAAAGTTCTGCTGCAACTTCTCCACCGGCATAACCGCCCACGCCGTCTATCACCGAAGCAATAATAAACCGCTTATCGGCACTTAGCTGAGCTATAAAGGCATCTTCATTGTTTTGCCTTACCTTGCCGGTATCGGTTGCACCAAAAAACTGATCAGTCATCTGTTTTACGGGATTTTTTAATGTCGATAAAATGGCTTGCAAGCAGGCATACACACAAAATAAATAATCCTACCGATAATACCTGCGACATACTTTATGCTTTAAATAAGTTAATTCCTACAATGCCATTGAGCAATATGCGCGAATTTATGGGCAACTCTACCCATGCAGGTGTATTTATGTCACTTCTCGGCACTTCGTTTTCGTTCAAAATAGTTAATTCTCCAAACGAGGTAAGGTAAAATTTACCATCTGCCTTGTTGTACCTGATGCGAAGATGAGGAGTGTTTACCCACTCTGTAGGGATTTTAAAAATATGCTGATCATCACGGATCTCTTCGCTGCCAGAGACAACTATCTCGTCATCTTTCATAAAATATTCTACCTTTTTGCCGGCAAATTGCTTTTCCGGCAGGATAGTTTCAAAACGTGCGAAATGTTTTTTTGCAGTGCTAACAGGTGTGTTTTCTTCTGGTTCTTCTAAGTAAGGTAATTCGTAATAACCTTCACTATAATAATTAAATCCTTTTAATACTTCTTCACTTATATCAAAAGTTTGTGCAATGCCTGTTTGTCGCGGTATAAAGGTCACCCTTAAGTTTTCTTCTTTTTTTTGGCTACCAGGCATCAACTTACCTATAAATCCAATATCTCCCCTTGCATAATCGGGATGCGAGACCATCCTGAAAACCCATTTGGAACTTGAGGGTGTAACAGTTTTACCTGCAACCCGGTATTGTTTTAATAACTCATGGAATTTTCTTACCGCTTCGTTAACAATCAAACCCAGCAAGCCTTGCTTATTATCCATAAACGCTTTATAATCGTCGGGATTAAAGCTGATAATATATTCGTGGTAAAAAACAATCCTGTTGCCAAAAGACAATTGCCTTACCGACTCATCAAACTTGGCAACAACATAGTTATAAACATCATCTGGTGTTAAGGTAAGTTCCTTTTTCTGTTTTGCGCGGGGATTATCGCCTGTTAAAAACCAGTCTTGCAAACCAATGCGCTGCCATATAGAAGTTTTTTGATCCATTTAATTAATTATTGGGTTGATTAGTGCCGGCGGAAGTATCAACAGCGGTGCTATCTGCACCATTTGCATTTTTTTCCTTTTCTTTACTAACCACATCATTTATGGCACTCCGTGCTGCGGAATCTGCTTGTCTCCGTCTTTCCCGCTCAGCAATTTTCTTTTGTTTCTCTTCGTCCAGGTTGCTGTTAGTGTTTGGAATGGTATCTGTCGGTAAAACTTTGGTGACCGTTTTTATCTCTAGGGTTGGCTTATGGAAAAGTGAATAACCGCTGTAAGCCATGAAACCCAGCAACAGGATCATTAACCCCGCAAATACGGGCTTTGATATAAATATAAGATCTGCGTTTTGCTGTTGATTTACCGCAGGCGTTACTACGGGTGTAACCGGAACGCTCTCTACAATTTCTTTTGCAACTTCCGTTTTAATTTCCGCTATACTGTAGTCTGCGATGGCATCATGCAAAACCATACCGTTTTCGTAACGGTTATCAGAGTTTTTTTCAAGGCATTTGGCAATAAGCTGAAGCAACCATGCCGGGACCTGCATTTCGCGTTCTTGCTGTGCCTCACTCCATGATTCGGGTAAATGTTCTCTGCGCAATTCTAACAGATTTGGTACAGGCGCTTCCATATGCGAAAGCATGACCGTATTTCTTGCGGTTTCACCATTATCCTGCAAAGGGAAAGGTACCTGGCCTGCCAGTAATTCATAAAGGATAATTCCGTAGCTGTAAATGTCGGTCTGGAAAAACATTTTTCCATCGTTTTGCTCAGGTGCCATAAATTCTATGGCTCCGGCATGGCGCATGCTGCTGCGGCGTTCTTCATCAGACATTACCGAAAGGCCAAAATCTAACAACACATAATTACCAGAATGGATATTAAACTTTACGTTATTGCCTTTAATATCGCCATGCTTAACCCCTACTTTGTGGCAGTGTGATAAAGCACATGCTAATTGATCAGCAAGTTTTATAACTTCTTTAATGGTGAAGATAGGTTCGTGCGGCGGTTTAAGAAGCTCTTCCAGGTCGGGGCCTTCAATAAATTCCATTTCTATAAATGGGAAAGACCCGCTATCTGTAATACCAGAATTTAATATTTTAACAACGTTTGGATTTGGGATTTCGTTAACTTTTTTAAGCTTCTCAACCTCGTTTAGAAAATTCCTGTAGTTTTTATCTTCGGTACTTTCGCTGTGGATGGGCGTTGGTAATAATTTAACGGCTGTAATGATTGGGCCAATACGCCTGCCTTTATAAACAGAACCCTGGCCGCCCGTTCGCAAGGCGCCCATGTTTTCTAACCCTTCGGTTATTGTAAATATCTTACTCATGCCGGTATACCAAAACTGTTTTTGAATAGTAACGCAAACAAATCTATTATGTTTATTTGTTTAAACTATACAAATCAATAAAAATCGGTAGCAGGCAACAAGCAATCGTTTAACGGCTTACCCGGATCGTTATTTGAAGTTTAAGATGGATTAAAATGTGCTGGCTTCGTCTTTTTCAAAGATCTGCAAAAACGCGCTTACAGCCGTAAATTTGCCACAAGCGTTCATTATAGCATTTTTCAGATCAGAATCACCAAGGCGGCGGCCAATGCGTTCCATTGAACTACAGGAGAGGGAAGTTCCATTTTCTATACGCTGAAGATAATGTATTATAGACAAATCGCGCATTACTTTATTTTCACTAAATTCCTGGATGGTGAAAAAGTCATTTTCTAAAGATGGAAGTATAACACAATTTTCAAAGTCATAATTAACCTGTAAAAAAGAGAATAATTTGTCTTGTGCAGATAGTTCGGTTTGTATGTCCTGTAATACTGAAGTTATGGCAAATTTAAGATCCACAAAAGCGGGATGATCTTCTAATTCCGAGAACCGCTCATAAAGGTGCGATTTAGCACAATAGCTTTTATTAAGCTGATCGATAAAAAATGTTTTCAAATCATCTGATTCAAAATGAACCCTATTAAAATTATGTGCCATAATGCAGAAAAAACTTTAACTCGCGGTATCGAATGACGGTAGAATGTATAATTGCAGGTTGATAATTATTTTGAAAAAAGAAATCCAATATTTCTTAAAACTAAAAAAGAAGGGAAAAATTTTCGCTTTAATCTCTATTACCTATACCAATTTAAACACATTTTTATTTTTTTGCAACAAAAATTGCAATTTCTATTTGTCAAGCTTATTTAAATTACAATAAAGTCAATAATTTAATAAATTGACTTTTTAATCCTTATTTACAACCCTATTATCCAAGTGCTTTGAGTACAAAAAGATCACAAAGCCTTGGTATTTAGCAACAATATTGTTGCCTAATAGTTAAGCAAAATCAATTTATAACGGTTGAAATAATTAAGAATATTGAAACCAAAAATTCTGCATATCCGTATTCATAATTTAGAAGATTATAAACCATCGCCTGCTCTTTTACAGAAATTTAATAATGCTAATTGATTGATGTGTAATTTGCGTTTCAGTTTTTTTTTCATTGTAATTATTCTCGCCGGCCTTTTTTGCAAGCCTTTAAAATGTTATGCGCAAATTGAAAATTTAAAATTTCATCATATTGGTACCAGCGAGGGCCTTTCGCAAATAAACGTCAATTGCATTATACAAGACAGCCGCGGCTTTATCTGGATTGCTACCCGCAATGGTTTAAACCGGTACGACGGTTACCAGTTTATTACCTATCGCAATGACTCTAAAGACAGCACTACGTTAAGCAACAACATGGTAACCGACCTTGCCGAGGACGCAGACGGAAATATCTGGATTGCCACGCAATGGGGTCTCAATAGGTACAATCGCAACAGTGGGAACTTTACACGCTTTATGCACTATGCAAATGATGGCCATAGCCTTTCAGATAACATCATAAACCGCCTTCAGTTCGACCCACAGCACAACCTCTGGATTGCAACGCAAAGCGGCGGACTGGATTATTTGGATTTTAAGCTGCATGTATTTGTGCACCATTTTCACACAGACATGGATACCGGCAGCATTAGCAATAACGATGTACGCACCGTTTATGAAGACAAACAACATCATATTTGGGCAGGTACTACCAAAGGCGGTTTAAACCTTTACAACCCGGCAAGCAATAGTTTCACCAAATATGCTTATGTGAACCCTTTGAAGCACTCCGTAGAAGGCGGTAACATTATTTCTATTTTTGAGGATAGCCAGCAACATTTGTGGGTAGGCTCGCAGGAAGAAGGATTATACTTTTTTAACAGGCAAACTAAAACGCTTACGCAGTTTAAAACTCAGACAGGAAAAAACAGCATATCCGGCAATACCATATACAGCATGAATAATGATGACAATGGCAACTTGTGGATTGGAACCGAAAATGCGGGCCTATGTATCCTGAACCAAAAAAACGGTCAGTTTTATACTTATAAACATGATGATGTAGATAATAACAGTTTTAACGGAAATTCGGTTTACGGTATTTGTAAAGACAGGGCTGGTAACATGTGGGTAGGGAGCTTTGGGGGTGGCATAAATCTTAGTAAAAAAAGTTCTGCAAGTTTTGCACTTTACCAGCATACCAATCAACCAGAAAGTTTATCTAATGATTTTGTGCTTGACTTGTCGGAAGACAGAGATCATAACATTTGGGTGGCAACAGATGGCGGTGGTTTAAATAAATTTGATGGCATTAGCCACACATTCAGCTCTTTCAAAAAACAACCTGCTGGCAAGAACGGCATTACCGGCAATTACGTGCTGGTGGTAAGGCAGGAAACTGATAATAATTTATGGATTGGTACATGGGGAGATGGATTAAGCGTACTCGACCCAAAAACAAAAATCTTTAAAAATTTTAAGTACGATGCTGCCAAACCTAACGGAATTGGTGGCAACAACGTTTATTACCTGCTGCAAACCAGGGACAAAAAAACCTGGCTCAGCCTTTTTAACAACGGATTGGATTGTTATGACCCGCAAACAGGGATATTTAAACACTACCGCTATAAGTTAAATGATGCTTCAAGCCTGGGCAGCGATAGAATTTATGCCTTATATGAAGACGCTGACAGCAATTTGTGGATAGGCACCTCAGATGGCGGGCTTGACAGGCTCAATGAAAAAACCGGTGTTTTTAGCCATTTTAAACACAGTGAAAAAGATAATAGCCTCAGCAATAATGGCGTAACAGATATATTTGAAGACAAGCGGGGGCATTTGTGGATTGCTACCTTGTCCGGGCTTGATATGCTGGATCGTAAAACCAATCACTTTACTATTTATACAAAAGCAAACGGTTTACCGAGTGATATTATTTACGCTGTAAGGCAGGATGACAAGGGCAGGTTATGGATAAGCAGTAACGGAGGCCTCTCACGGTTTAACCTTGATAAAAAGATTTTTACTAATTACACTGTTGAAGACGGATTACAAGGCGATGAGTTTAAACCGCATTCGGCATTAAAGGCGAGTGATGGCAGGCTTTACTTTGGCGGTATTAATGGTTTCAATGTATTTTCGCCCGGTAAAATTCTTAAACCCGATGGCTTTTCACCTTTGGTAATTACCTCCTTTTCAATTTTTAATAAACCACTAAGTATCGCGAAAAGTAAAATTGATCCCTCTCCGTTAAAAACCGATATTACAGAAGCTAAAAGTATTACCCTTTCATATAAGCAAACAGTATTTACATTTGAATTTGCCGCGCTTGATTATGCATCTACAGATAGAAAGCAGTATGCTTATTATCTGGATGGCTTTGATAATGAATGGAACTATATAGGCAGCCATAACTCAGCCACTTACACTAATTTGCCTGCCGGTACCTATCACATTAAATTAAAATATAGAAACAGCGCCGGGCTGTGGTCGCCTGTAACATCTCCGCTTGCTGTTATCATTGTGCCGCCTTTTTGGGATACCTGGTGGTTTAAGGTATTAGGGGCGATATTTGCTGTGGGATTAATCTATGCCCTGTTTAAATTTCGGGTGCGTGTTATCCGCAAACAAAAGGACAGCCTCGAATTACTTGTAAAAGAACGTACAGAAAGCATCACCCAGCTCACTATAGAAGAACGCAAAGCAAGGGAAGAGGCCGAAAAAGCCAATAAAGCAAAAAGTATTTTTTTGGCGACCATGAGCCACGAAATACGAACACCTATGAATGGTGTTATCGGTATGGCGGCCCTGCTTTCGCAAACAGAATTAACTTACGAGCAGCAGGAATATACTGAAACTATAAAAAATTCTGGCGACGCATTACTTACCGTTATTAACGACATCCTCGATTTTTCAAAAATAGAGTCGGGAAACATGGAACTGGATGAGCATGATTTCGACATAAGGGTTTGCGTAGAAAATGTGCTCGATCTTTTCACAAAGAAAGCATCACTGCAAAATGTAGACCTGATCTATAACATAGAGCCGGATGTGCCGGCGCATATTACCGGAGATTCGTTACGGTTAAGACAGATCCTGATAAACCTGTTAAGCAACGCCGTTAAGTTTACCAATGAAGGTGAAATATTTTTAGGTATAAGCGCACGACAAATTATTAATGATGAACTGGAACTTTCTTTCATTGTACGGGACTCGGGGATCGGTATCGATGCCGACAAACTGAGCCGGCTTTTCAAGGCCTTTTCGCAGGTAGATTCAAGCACCACGCGTAAATACGGTGGTACAGGCTTAGGACTTGTGATAAGCGAAAAATTGATAAGCCTGATGCATGGCAGCATAACCGTGAAAAGCGAAAAAGGAAAAGGCACCATTTTTAATTTTCATATTAAAACAAAAAAAGCTGCTACCCAACCGCTGCAACTAATAGATAAACAGGTAAATGAAATTTCGGATAAAACCATTCTGGTTGTAGATGATAATGAGACCAACCGCTCCATTATGCGCAATCAGCTTAAACAGTGGAAACTAAATTCGCTTGTTGCAGCAAGCGGCGATGAAGCGATTGGCTATTTTAAAACGAATAGACATGTAGACTTGGTGATAACTGACATGAAAATGCCCGGGATGGATGGCGTAGAACTGGCCAGGCGCATTAAAGAGTTCTCGACGGAAGTACCAATCATATTGTTAACCTCGGTTGATAATCAAGACAGTAAACGTGAGGCCCATCTTTTCAATGTTATTTTAAATAAACCGGCCAGGTATCACGTGCTATATAAGCATGTTATTGAACAGCTGAATAAAAATGTGCAAAAAGATACCGGTAAACAGGTATTAACTGCACAACCGGAAAATTTGCTTGCAGAAAAATACCCTATTGATATTTTGATTGCAGAAGATAACCCTATCAATCAGCGGGTGGCAAAGCAAATACTCAAAAAAATGGGTTACGAATCAGATATAGCTGGCAATGGTGTAGAGGTGTTGGAAAAACTTACGCAAAAAAATTATCAGCTTATTTTGATGGATGTACAAATGCCCGAGCTTGACGGGTTGGAAACAACGCATGCCATCCGTACTCAGCTAATAAACCAGCCTTTCATCATTGCCATGACTGCCAATGCAATGAACGAGGATAAGGAACTTTGCCTTAAAGCCGGCATGGATGATTACCTGAGCAAGCCTATGAAAATTACCGAACTGGTATCACTACTTGAAAAATATGGAAGCCGCATAAACAGCGCAATGCCTGCTGCAAATAACCCGTAAAATTATCTCCCTTGGTAAAACTTATAGGTTAAAAACTTGTTCTAAGCACTGTAAAGTTCTGCGTTTTATTTTCATATTTGAACAGAACTACATCACAATTTATAATAGAAACATATTTATGCAGGAATTAGAACCCGCCATTCTTCAAAAGGTTAATTCATGGCTTCAGGGAAGTTATGACGCAAATGTTAAACAGGAAATTCAAAACTTACTGGACAGTGAATCATATACCGAACTTACCGATTCATTTTACAGGGATCTTGAATTTGGTACCGGCGGCTTAAGAGGCATTATGGGCCCTGGTTCAAACCGCATAAATAAATATACCATTGGCGCAGCTACACAAGGCCTGGCCAATTATCTTAAAAAGACTTACCCTGGTGAAAAAATTAAAGTTGCTATTGCACATGATAGCCGCAATAATGCCGAAGTTTTTTCGCGTATTACTGCCGAAGTTTTTTCAGCCAATGATATTTACGTTTACTTTTTCAAAGCCCTGCGCCCTACCCCGGAGCTTTCATTTGCGGTGCGCCAGTTGGGCTGCAAAAGCGGTGTAATGCTTACTGCATCACATAACCCTAAAGAGTACAATGGCTACAAGGCTTATGGCGCTGATGGCGGACAGTTTGTAGCGCCGCACGATAAAGCCGTAATGGACGAAGTTGCAGCCATTGCAAGCGTGGATGATATTAAATTCAATAGAATAGACTCAAATATAGAAGAGATTGGCGAAGAACTTGACGCTTTATATCTTGAAAAGATAGCAACGCTGTCTGTTTCTAAAGAAGCGATTGAGCGCCAGAAAGACCTGAAGATTGTTTATTCACCTATTCACGGTACCGGTATTACATTAACCCCAAAGGCCTTAAAGAAATTTGGTTTTACAAACGTGATTTTGGTTGATGAGCAGATTACACCTGATGGTAACTTTCCTACTGTAATTTACCCAAACCCTGAAGAAAAGGAAGCCCTGACACTTGCGCTTAAAAAGGCGCAGGACGTTGACGCTGACCTGGTTTTAGCGACCGACCCGGATGCCGACCGCGTAGGTATCGCCGTAAAAAATACTGATAATGAGTTTGTGCTGCTGAACGGTAACCAAACCGGTGCAATGCTGATCAATTACCTGCTAACCGCATGGGAAGAAAAAGGCAAGCTTACCGGCAAGGAGTACATTGTGAAAACCATTGTAACCACAAACCTCATCGAGCAGATTGCTAAAGCTAAAAATGTAAAGTTGTTCAATACCTTAACAGGCTTTAAATACATTGGTGAACTGATGACCCAACTGGAAGGTAAAGAAACCTTTATTGGTGGCGGCGAAGAAAGCTATGGCTACCTGGTTGGCGAATTTGTTAGAGATAAAGATGCGGTAGTATCGAGCGCATTTATTGCCGAAATGACCGCTTATTATAAAGATAAAGGAAGCAGCTTGTTTGAGGCTTTGATAGAAACTTACGTTCAGTATGGTTTCTATAAAGAAAAACTGATCTCCTTAACTAAAAAGGGAAAGACCGGCGCAGAAGAAATTGTAGAGATGATGAAAAAGTTCAGGACTGCACCTCCGGCAACTTTGGGCGGATCGAAGGTAATTACCCTGAAAGATTACGAGAAAGGCATAGAAACGGATATTGCATCTAATACTACTAAAAAAATAGAATTACCTGCTTCCGACGTTCTACAATTTGTAACTGAAGATGGCAGCATTATTTCGGCAAGGCCATCGGGTACAGAGCCTAAGATTAAATTCTATTGCAGCGTAAACGGCAAACTGGAAAGCAAAGAAGCATTCCACGAGACAGACCTGCAACTGGAAGAAAAAATAGCTGCTATTATGAACGACCTGGGCGTTTAATCATATCGCGAATATCTTAGAAAAGACCTTGCAGTTAGTGAGGTCTTTTTTTGTGAAATAATGTTTCCACGGCATATTTGGCCTAATGTTTACCTTTGCCGCGAATGGATTATTTTAAACAGCTGCAGGAACTGCTGAAAGTTGAACGTACCGAAGACCGCAATAATTACCTTAAGCTATCAGAAACTACATCGATAACAGACCGCCGCGCCGCAGGCCTTGCATGGTATCCAATTGCAATTACAGGCAGTGAACCAAGCCGTGGCGATTATTTGAATGTGGAAGTTGAACGTAAAACCAACCTGGATGTAACACATCAGTTGAGGTTTGGTAACCCGGCAGTGCTTTTTTCAAATCACGATCCTAAAAACTTACGCGCCGAAGGCGTGATCTCTCATATAAACGGTAATCGCTTAAAAATAAATTTGTTTACCGAAGAACTCCCGGACTGGACGAGAGATGGCAAATTGGGCGTGGAGTTATTGTTCGATGATAACAGTTATGACGAAATGTTCGATGCGCTTAAACGTGCAGATAAGTTATCAGACAATGAAAAGGATGGTGTACTGGTTCAAACACTAACTGGCGTTAAAAAACCATTTTTTAATGATCCGAAGTCGCGATTACCCACCAACAATTTAAATATTTCTCAGCAGGCTGCCGTTGATAAGATAGTCAATGCGCAACAGTTAGCCATTGTGCACGGCCCGCCGGGGACAGGTAAAACTACTACGCTGGTACAAGCCATTAAAGCGCTTGTGAATCAAGGTAAGGAAAAGGTACTTGTTGTAGCTCCAAGTAATACCGCTGTTGATTTACTAAGCGAAAAGCTTTCTGGCGAAGGATTGAATGTTCTGCGAATAGGCAACCCGGTGAAGATCTCGGAAAAGCTTACAGAACTTACCCTGGATGGACGAATGATAAACCATCCGTATATGAAAGAGAGTAAGAAACTGAAAAAACAGGCTGCCGAATTTAAAAATATGGGCCATAAGTACAAGCGTAACTTTGGCAAAGCAGAACGTGACCAAAGAAAGGCGCTGTTTGATGAAGCCCATAAAATAATGAGGGAGGTTGCAAAAACTGAACAATTTATTATTGATGATCTGGTTGAAAAAGCGCAGGTAATTACCGCCACTTTAATAGGTTCAGATCATTATTCAATTAAAAATGTAAAGTACGATACTGTGGTTATTGACGAAGCAGGGCAGGCATTGGAGCCGGCCTGCTGGATTCCCTTACTAAAGGCACAAAAAGCTATACTTGCAGGAGATCCGTATCAATTATCACCAACTATAAAATCAAATACTGCAGCAAAAAATGGCCTGAGCACCACACTGCTTGAAAAATGCATCATCTCGCACCCGGAAGCGGTAGTAATGCTTAACGAACAATACCGAATGAATGCGGCTATCATGAACTATTCTTCGCAGGTGTTTTATAAAAATGAATTAAAGGCGCATAAATCAGTTGCCGGGCAATTGCTATTCACTGATGACGAACCGTTTTTATTCGTTGATACTGCCGGTTGTGGTTTTGACGAGAAACCCGAAGGTACAAGTACGGTAAACCCGGAAGAAGCTGCATTTGCTTTTAAGTATCTGATAAGGTTAATTAAAGAAATTGAACAGCAATTAAATGGTAAAAATTTTCCGGGCGTTGCAGTAATCTCGCCCTATCGCGAACAGATCAGGCTTTTGAAAGAACATCTTAACGACACACCTGACCTGGTTAAATATAGTGACAGCGTATCTGTAAATACCATTGATAGTTTCCAGGGGCAGGAAAGAGATATGGTGCTAATCAGCATGGTACGAAGCAACAATGATGGCGAGATTGGTTTTCTATCAGACATTCGCAGGATGAATGTGGCCATGACAAGAGCAAGGAAAAAGTTAGTTATAATTGGTGACAGCGGAACGCTATCTACCCTACCCTTTTACGCAAATATGATTGCCTACGCAGAAAAACTAAACGCTTACAAAAGCGCATGGGAATTTATAGATCAGTGATCTAAATATTTATAGGTTTTGGCCTTGCTGTTAAAATCCTTATCACCGTCCAGGCGGTAATATAAGCTACGGCACAAACAATAAACATAATTGAATAAGCTTTTTGAGGATTAGCCTGGTAATTGGTATTTAATATCCCGGCCAGGCGTTGCACAAGCACGCCTCCTATCCCACCGGCCATACCGCCAATACCGGTAACAGAGCCGATAGCTTTTTTGGGGAACATATCAGAAACGGTTGTAAATAAATTAGCAGACCAGGCCTGATGTGCGGCGGCACCTATACATATCACTGCTATGGCCAGGGTGGCTGCATTATCACCAAAAATAGCTTTGTTGCCAAAGTATTGTGTTAACAACAGGAACAAGGGAAATAGCGCTATAATAAACATCGATGTCATCCGCGCTTTATAGACTTCAACGCCCTTATTTATCATCAACCGGGGAAGATTACCACCAAAAGTGCTGCCAATAATAGATATAGCATAAACGGTAAATGTTGGCCACATTATGTGGTGCTTATCCATCCCAAACTGCTTTTTCAGATAGTCGGGCAGCCAGAAAAGCAAAAACCACCATATCCCGTCCGTCAAAAATTTACCAAGGAAAAAAGCCCAGGTTTGGCGGTACCGGAATAATTTACCCCATGATATTTTTTCATTTACAGCTACATCTTCTGATGGAGCAGCATGTACCGCTAATTCATCCTCGTGTATATACTCAAATTCTTCTTTGTTTAAGTTTTTTGATAAATGAGGTGGATTGTAAAACCTGAACCAGAAAAAAAGCCATATAAAGCCGGCTGCACCGGTAATGAGGTAAGCCATTTTCCAGCCGGTTGCTTCGCCCCAGTGAATAAGGCACCAAGGGACAAACAAGGCCGCTACCATAGCACCAATGTTCGATCCACTGTTAAAGATACCGGTAGCGAGGGCACGTTCCTTTTTAGGGAACCATTCTGCAACAGTTTTTATAGATGCGGGGAAATTACCGGCTTCGCCTATTCCAAACAGGCTTCGCATTAATATATGAACAGAAACCGTGCTCCCTGCCAAGGCATTCAGCATCCCAAATACCGACCATGTGATCAATGAAAGTGCTAAACCAAGTTTAGCTCCTATCTTATCTATTACCCAACCGGCAAAAATTGTAACTCCAGCATAAAAGGCAGTAAAAAAAGCAGTTACATAAGAGTATTCATTGTCAGTCCACCCAAAACCGCCTTTGGCAATGGGGGTGCAAAAAAAATCTTTCACATAGCTTATTACCTGCCTGTCCATATAATTTATGGTGGTAGAGAAAAGAAGCAGTGTAGCTATTACCCATCTATATTTGCCAATGGCTGCCATTTTGATTCGATTTTAATATTCTGCAGAGCCAACCAGTTCCAGTGCTTTTACAGTATCGGCATAGAGCTGATCATATAATTTCTGATCAAGCACCTGGTTGCTGATCACTTTGCTGCCCATACCTACCGCGCAAACACCGGCCTTAAACCAGGTTGCTATATTATCTTTATCGAGTTCAACACCTCCGGTTGGTATAAACAGCTGCCCTCTAAAAACCTCTCTTATTGATCTTATAAAATCGGGGCCCAAAACATTCGCAGGGAAAATTTTGATAATGGCCGCACCGTTATTCTGCGCTTTAAAGATTTCAGTAGGTGTCATACATCCCGGAATCCAGAGCATATCCCTGTCATTTGCAATTTTTGCTACATCGGGGTTCATAATTGGCGATACAATAAAGTCGGCACCGGCGGTAATGAAATCAATAGCTTCTCTTGTCGATTTGATGGTACCGATCCCGAGATGCAGATCCGGCATTTCGTCTTTCTGTAATTCCTTTAAAGCCTGGAAATTTTTAAGCGCAGCCTCGCCCCTGTTTGTGTATTCCAACACGCGCACCCCGGCTTTGTAAAGAGTACGGGTTATATCTATGCTTACCTCCTTATCTTTATAAAAAAATAATGGCAGCATACGCTGGGTTAAGATGGTGTCGATAACCGCTTGCTTGGTTTTCATAGTTTTATTCCTTTTTTAATTTCGGCTACAGTTTTATTAGTAGCGTCGCTGTTTATAAATAGTTTCTGGAAGGCTGCTGATGTGGAAAATTCTAATGTATCTGCTAATGGCCAATCCTGGTAAAAACCATAGATAAGGCCGGCCATAAAGCAATCGCCGCTGCCCACTTTATCTACAATATGTTCTGAAGTATATTCGCTCGAGTTAATTAACTGGCTCTGGCTGTAAAGCGTTGTGAAGTAACGGATAGATTTATCAGCATCAAACCTGAACGTATTTGCTACTGCCTTACATTTAGGATAACGCTTCATAATAGCCTGCGACGTTTTAAGCGCTTCCTGCAGGTAAACATCCTTTTCCCCTGTTTTATGAATATTCGGGTTGACCGCTATTCCCATCATCTTTTCTGCCGCCCAAACATTGCCCATAACCAGGTCGCAGTAAGTTAATAGCTGCGGTATTACTTCTTCCGGTTCTTTGCCATATTTCCAAAGCTTGGCGCGGTAATTTAGGTCTATGGATATTGTTATCCTCTTTATTGATGCTGCCTGCAGCAATTCTAAACATATGTCTGCAACGCTTTGACTAACGGCCGGGCATATCGCGCTGAAATGCAGCCAGCTTACACCGCTCAACACAGCATCCCAGTTAACATCACGTGGTTTCAAGTCTGAAAATGCGCTGTTTGCCCTATCATAAACCAAAGCATCTTGCTTTAAATCTTTGCCCTGCGTTAAAAAATACAGACCTATCCGATTGCCGGAAAACTGTATCGCCGAGGTGTCGATGTTTTTCTGACCAAGATAATTTAGCAATTGTCTTGAAAGATCGTTATCGGGTAAGGCCGTAAAATATTTGGATGGCACGTTCCATAAAGCAAGCGCAGTAGCTACGTTTAACTCTGCACCGCCAACATAAAACGGCAGTGAGTTTTCTTTAAGCCACTCGCCGCCTGCATCCAGGCATATGCGAAGCAGCAATTCACCGAATGATAGTACTGACTGCTTTCCCGTTGATAGCGCTTCCATTTTCAGGATTTAAAGGTGAAATAGTTTTTGGCGTTATAATAGCAGATATCCTGTATGATCTTGCCTGTCCATTCTATATCTGCAGGCAGTTCACCGTTTTCAATATCCTCTGCGAAAAGATTACAAAGCAAACGCCTGAAGTATTCATGCCTTGGATAAGACAAGAAACTCCTGCTATCTGTAAGCATCCCTACCAACCTGCTTAACAAGCCCATTCCCGAAAGCGTATTAAGCTGCTTGATCATACCATCCTTCTGATCAAGGAACCACCAAGCCGAGCCAAATTGAATTTTACCGGCAACGGTTCCGTCGTTAAAATTTCCTGCCATAGTGGCCATCATTTCATTATCGGCAGGGTTAAGATTATAGATGATGGTTTTTGTAAGACAGTTGACCGCATCAAGTTTGTTTAAAAATTTTGATAGTGCCTGCGCCTGGCTAAAATCGCCGATAGAGTCATAACCGGTATCAGGTCCGTTTTCTATAAACCCACGGATATTATTATTGCGTAAAGCCCCGATATGGTATTGCTGTACCCAGCCTTTTTCATGATCCCACAAAGCAAATTCGAATAACAATGCCGATTTAAATTTCAATATTTCAAGCGGTTGCAATAATTTACCGGTACGGATCTTACTGAAAATAGTGCTTACTTCTTCATCGGTATAATCTTCTGCATATAATTGTTCCAAACCATGGTCAGACACTGTGCAGCCATTAACCCCAAAGTAGTCATGGCGTTTTTTCAGCGCGTTCAAATATTCGCTGTAATTGTTTATAGCGCTATCGCTAATCTGTTCAAGTTTATTTATGTATTGATTAAGCGCGGCAGTATCATCGGCATTCATGGCTTTGTCTGGCCTGAAAGCTGGATATACTTTCACCCTCCAGCCGCTTTCACTTATCCTTTGATGATGTTCTAGGCTGTCACAAGGATCGTCTGTTGTGCAGATCACCTCTACATTCATTTTAGTGATAATGTTCTGCACCTTATATTCAGGACTTTGCAATTTTTCGGTACACTCGTCGTAGATGTGTCTTGCGGTAGTCGGCGATAATAGCTCATGAATATTAAAATAACGCTGTAGTTCAAGGTGCGTCCAATGATAAAGCGGGTTGCGTAAGGTACAGGGAACAGTTTCGGCCCATTTTTCAAATTTTTCCCAATCGCTTTTATTGCCGGTTATAAACTGCTCATTTACACCGTTAGCACGCATGGCACGCCATTTATAATGATCGCCTTTAAGCCAGATATCTGTAAGGTTTGCAAAGTTAATGTTGCCGGCAATTTGCGCAGGATCAAGATGGCAATGATAGTCAATTATAGGCATGGATGCCGCATACCCGTGGTACAGCGTTTCCGCGGTCTTACTCTGCAACAAAAAATTTTCGTCTAAAAAATTTTTCATGAATATGTTTTCCAGGTGTTAATGAGTATTACAATGCTATGGAAAAAACAATAGCAATCATAGCAGCGTGTTACATTTAATAAATTAAAGAACCGCCTGTTCCTGCCTTAATTGATCAGGGTTTGGGATAAAGTTCATAAAAGCCTGGAAAGCGGCTTTGTAGTTCTCCTTATCCAGTTTATAATAAAAGGCGCCGCGCTTTGATCCTGCCTTGTCTTTATCGCTTAGCTTTATCAGCAATCCGGTTGCAAGCACTCTGCGGCTAAAATTTCGCTTATCTATTACCGCATTAAAAACAGCCTCGTAAAGGGTTTGCAACTGCGGTATGGTAAATTTTTCTGGAAACAGCTCAAACAAAATAGGGTGCATAGCTGCCTTGTACCGTATTTTGTCTTTAGCATAATCAACCATTTGCCGGTGGTCAAATACAAGCCTGGGTACATCCGTAAGTGTAAACCATTCGGCATGATAGTCTGCATTAATCTGCGCGTGGTATTTTTTTATATCGAGCAATGCAAAATAGGCTACAGAAACAGTGCGTTCGGTTGGGTCGCGCAGGGGTTCGCCAAAGGTGTGTAATTGTTCAAGATAAACGCCCTCTAAACCGGTAAGCTCTTCAAGGATACGAATAGAGGCTTCGTCAATGCTTTCGTCCGGCTGCACGAAACCACCCATCAGGCTCCATTTATTTATTTCCGGCTCAAAGCCTCTCTTAATCAGCAAAAGCTTTAACGCTTCGCCGTCAAATCCGAAAACAATACAATCAACAGCCAGCAGCAAGTGAGATTGCCTGGAATATTTTTGCATAATTTAATGTCTTAATAAAGGTTTACAGCTAATATTTATTCCGCACGTATAACGTGCAGCTAAATAAAATATAATTGGTTTTTGAACTTCAGCTTAGCGTGGCCTAACTTATAGCTAAGTGGCAACAGCTAACCTTACGGGATAAACATAACACATTATCCCGATAACTAAAACTGCCCGGCTACTTAATTGCCAACTATAATAAAATCTTTACTTAAGCCGGCTCCCGGTAATGTTGTAATTTAAAACTCCTTATATAAGATTAATAATTAATTTTGGCGCGAAAGACGGAAGTCTTCCATACACCTTACAAAAACAACAAATGAACTGGGATAGTAAGCTGATAGCAAACACTGGCTGGTCTGACACGATCATTAACCGCGCCGGAAAACAAATTGTAGCAGATGAAATTGCAGCCAAAGCAATAAACGGCGATGTAATTGGCGTGGGATCAGGCTCTACGGTTTACCTTGCGCTTTTTTCCATTGCAAAAAGGATAAAAGAAGAAGGCTTAAAGATAAAAGCAATCCCTACTTCGCTTGAGATATTGATGGCCTGTACTAACCTGGGCATCCCGCTTACCAATCTTACAACCGACCGCCCCGACTGGCTTTTTGATGGTGCTGATGAAGTTGACCCTAATAACAGCCTTATAAAAGGCAGAGGTGGCGCACTCTTTAAAGAAAAGATGATGATGTGTTCGTCACCTAAAAATTTTATTATTGTTGATGACTCTAAACTTGTGAGCCAGCTCGGCGAGAAATTTCCTGTCCCGGTGGAAGTTTTTCCGGGAGCAGTTACCCTTGTGGAATCCGCGCTGGAAAAAATTGGCGTTACTGAACTCACGTTAAGGCCGGCAAAAGGTAAAGACGGCGCAGTTATAACCGAAAATGGTAACTTCATTTTAGACGCCCGTTTTAAAGAATATCACCCTGAGTTAGAAAAAGACATCAAATCTATTACCGGTGTAATTGATAGCGGATTATTTATTGGATACCAATTAGAGGTATTAGTGTCACCAAAAACGGCGGAAGTATAACAGGCTTGTAATCTTCATATATTTTTTAGCTTTAACTCACATACTCAGGGGCTTAAATTGCTTTTTTTGCTTTGCTGAAAAAATACACCTTTTATTTTTAGTTGTTAAGTGGCAAACAGGAAAAATCTTTAATTTAGGTACCAAATACATTGCCTTACCATCGCTTATGCAAAAAACATTACTCCGTTTAGTTTTTGCTGTTTTTTTATCGGCCTGCTTTATTTGCTGCCGGTTTTTAGCCAACGCACAAACCGTTATCAAAAACGACAGCATAAAAATTGCGATCAAACCTGAGTATGATAGCGTAAGTAACTTACATCGTGCATTTTTTGGCACCGATTATAGGTCTCTGTGGGCTACACCGGTAAATATCAGGGTATTTCATTTTAATAAAGAACGCGGCGGTTTAAAAATCTTACAGCCGGGCGGGGGTATGCAAACTAAATCGCTTCGCTTAAAGGATAGCACCGGGCAGGAATGGGTTTTACGTACCATAGAAAAATATCCTGAAAGAATTTTGCCGCCTACGCTACGGGCTTCTATCGCAAAAGACATTGTACAGGATCAGATTTCTGCAGAAAATCCTTTTGCTGCCATCACCATCCCCCCGCTTGCCCAGGCTTTGGGCGTTCCTCATGCACATCCTGAAATTGTATATGTAGCAGATGACCCTGCACTTGGTAAATACCGAAAGGATTACGCCAACCATGTTTTTCTTTTTGAAGAGCGCGAACCGCTTGACGTTGACAAAACAGATAATACCCCAAAAGTTCAGGATAAGTTACAGGACGACAATGATAACCGCATTGATGAAAAATTAGTTTTAAAAGCCAGGTTATTGGATATGCTGGTTGGTGATTGGGACAGGCATGAAGATCAATGGCGTTTTGAGCGTCTGAAAGACAGCGTAGGGATTATGTATAAACCGGTACCGCGCGACAGGGACCAGGTATATTACTTTGCAGATGGCGCTTTACCATGGCTTGTATCAAGGTATTTGCTGATGGCAAAACTGCAAGCTTATGGCGACCACATCCGCTCTATAAACCGCTGGAATTTAAACGCGCGTTATTTTGACCGTTATTTTTTAAGTGCTTTAAATGAAGACGACTGGAAAGAGCAGATCAGTTATGTGCAAAAAACGCTAACCGATCAGGTTATTACAGATGCACTTAAAAAAATGCCACCCAATGTGTACAAAATTAGCGGTGCAGGCATTGCAGCAAAGCTGATAGCACGCCGCAATGTGTTAATGAAGCAGGCGCTTGGATATTACCGCTTTTTATCGAAGACAGTATCGGTTTCAACAAGTGATAAACGCGAGTATTTTAACATCACCAACGAAGCCGGCGGGAAGGTAAATGTGACTGTAAACAAGTTGAAGAAAGACGGCGATCGGGAACGCGTGATCTATCAGCGTACTTTCGACCCATCGGTAACAAATGAAATACGCCTGTATGGCATGGGTGGCAAGGATGTGTTTGCTGTACACGGTGCAGATCACTCACCTATTACTGTGCGAATGATAGGTGGCGATGGTGAAGACACTTTTAAAGTAGACAGCAACATTACGGGCAAGGGTAACCGCTACATTTATGATCGTTCGGATCAGAAAAACAATTTACCGCCGCCTTCCCAGGCACATTTACGTACCTCTGTTGATACCGACGCAAACACTTACTATAAGGCCAGCTTTAAATACAATTTTTTAGAGCCGCTGCTTTTAGCCAGTTATAATAAAGATTATGGCCTTCAATTAATTGGGCAATTTGTTTATGAAAAGCAGGGCTTCAGGGTCTATCCTTATGCTTTTAGGCAGGCTCTTACCGTAAACTACGGTTTTGGAGCAAACTCGCTTTTACTAAACTACAATGCTATTTTTAAACAAGCCGTGGGCAATAACGATCTGGTAGTGAACGTGCTATCAAAGGGACCGAATTATCACAGCGATTTTTTTGGGGTGGGTAACGATACCCGTTTCGTTAATGCAGGCTCGCAAAAAATTGAATATTACAGAAATATCTACGATTATTTAAATGCCGATGTGCGCTTAAGGCATCAGTATGGCAAATGGTCGGTAAGTGAAGGTGTTGTAGCACAGTATTACAATGGCGAAGGCAGCGATAACATAACCAAATACCTAAATATATATAACCAGGAACATCCTGAAGAACACGTTTTTAGTACCGAGAGCTATTTAGGCGCGGCCACTACCGCCGTATTGGATACCCGCGACAAAGGAATTGAGCCCCATAATGGTGTATTATGGACAACATCTTTAACCGGAATGAAGCAAATAAACTCTAACGAACACAGTTACGGTCAGTTAACTTCAGAGCTTAGCTTTTATGTAAACCCGGGTAAAGACTCCATACTGGTATTTGCCAACCGTATTGGCGGCGGTACCACCTTTGGTAATGCGGCCTATTATAATCAGCTTAAGTTAGGCGGCAACTTAAATTTAAGAGGCTATTATTTGTGGCGTTTCACAGGTAAGTCAATGGCTTATGACAATTTTGAAGTAAGGGTAAAACTTGCGGATGTTACCTCCTACCTTTTACCGGGCACGCTTGGTATTATAGGCTTTGATGACATTGGCAGGGTTTGGGCCAGCGGCCAATCATCCAACACATTGCATGATGGCTATGGCGTCGGTATTTATTTTTTACCGGGCCAACTGATACTAATACAGGCAGTAGTTGGCTTTTCTAAAGAAGGCGCTTACCCTTACATCACAGCGGGTTTTAGATTCTAAAACAGAATTTACGATTCGTAAACCGGTTGTGCGTTAAGCAATCGATAAAATTTGTCGTATGACGATAGCTTAAAAGGATTTTTCTGGTTGTAAAGCACCGCTACCCGCATGGCCTTCAGGCCGGATACGCCCTGCAAGTCTTCTACATCAAAAAAATCGATATTAGAGGAGACAAGGCCTTCTGATTGAAGTATTTGCAGGTAATCTTTATACTCCGCCTCCTCTTCTGTTTTAGAATAAATGATGGTGATCTTTCCTTCCTGGGTAATGCGCTCTGTTGTACCTTTTATAAAGGCCTTATCCAGGCGCTTTTTTATTACTTCATAACGGATATTGTAAGCGCCGTCTATATCGAAATGCTTTTCATCCATCCGGAAACGAATTGCAATAGGAACGCTGAACACTAAAACCAACGAAGTAACGCCCAATTTAACCGGTAAGGACTCCTTTAGCATGTATTGCTCAATTTCCATCTCGGCAGTTACCAGCAATTGCCATAGGCGAAGGCGCTGCAAATCTCCGTATATGAAGTTTTGATTAGGTGAGATAGAGGTACCAATATACATGTTATGCTCTACCCCATCCGTTTTAAAACGCTCGTAATAATGCGGAAAATATTGCTGAATTTCAGCCTGGCGATCGTCCAGTATGTTAACTACTTTTTCATTGATAGTTTTTAACGTGCTTTCATAGTTGCGCCTGTTATGAAAAAATGCGCCTTCTACCTTGTCAATCTGTTTAAAATAAGCAGTAATGTTTTTGGCAACCGCTTCGTTTTTTTTACCGGCTTCGGTAAGTAAAGGATGGATATTTTCTTCCAGGTAATGCTGTATTGATTGTTCCGTATCTGCTTTGATATCGATTTTAAGGGTGTCGACAAACACTTTCAAATCCTTCACTATCTCTTCGGCAATTATAATATAACTTCCCTGTTGTAATTGTTTCAGCAACTCAATAAGCTGTTGCAATTGCTCGCTTAAATCGTTCTGTACACCCAGGTTACGCGTTATCGATGAGTTTTTAATATCTACCTGCCCATAGAGCGGATACACATCATTAAATACAATTTCATTAACATCGTAGGTATATCCAAGATCCTTACATTGCAGGTATCTTACTGCTTCCTGCCTGAATTTCCAGTAAACACTCGCATGTAAAGTAGTATAATTTTTCTGTATCACCGCCCGTATGCTGTTTTGCTGATTGGCAAATTCACGGCTTATGGTATCGATGATAAAAGGCATTACTATGTCCAGCTTTTCGGCATTGACGCTGTTCAGGTTTCCCGGCTTTTTCGATACCAGTTCTAATATACCCAGCAGGCTGCCGTCTTTAACAACCGGGGCAAGTATAAAGCTTGATATATTCTGCGACAGGAAACGCTTTGCAAGTTTGTTTTCGGGATATTGAGCGTCGAATGTTTCGAGGTTAGATACGGCAAAGTATTTATGATCCTTAACCAGGTTTTTGTACGAGTCACTGAGCAAAATATTATCGCAGTTACATTCGTTATCGTTTTCAAGTAAATAGCTTTTTACCTTATCGCTAAAAGTGGTACTGATAAACTTATCATTGTCCTTGTCAAAGGTTGTGAAACCTACATGCAGTTCGGCAATTTTAAAAATCGATCTGAATATCGGACCGAAGCTTGTCTGGATATTTTCTGTATCCGATGGGCCAAGTAAATTACTTTTTAAAATCGATACCGCGTTTTCAACGGTTGCGTCATAAAGGTTTAAAATGCCAAAGCCCTTAACAATCCAGCTTCCCGGTGGAAACTTTTCTTTCCACAAGGCCAGATTATCATAATTGTCCATCAACAGGTTAATATCTTCCTGTGTGAGTTCAATGGCGTTGTCCGTTGGGATAACCTCTAAAAAATCGGCGTTATACAAAATTCGATAGTGATTGATAACGCCTTTAGCGGTAGGAATATCATAAAAAAGCGGCTTCCCAAACTCAAGGTTTGTACCGTAATAACGGTTAAGTATGATACAGCTGCTACGGATGTAAAATTGATGTTCGTCAAAGTCACGTATTCCCAAATCAAATGATGCACCTGCTTCGTTTAAAATATTATTAAATCTGCGGGTATAATTAAAGGTAAGCCCGAGGTATGGAATACTTACAGCTTTAATCTCGTTATCCTGCAGCGCATCCGGAAAAAGATCGGCAAGCAGGCGCGAAATAAGATCAGTGTTTCTTTCAATTTGTGCCAGCTCAGTTATGCCGTCGCGTAACTCAGGAAACGGCTCCAGTTCTTTTAGTAAAGATACGGCAGTGCCAGCATACGGATCGTTCTTATCCGCAGCAATTTTTTCTACCTTTTCAATAATTTTATGAAAACATAACTTTACAACAAAAGGATTTTCAGAAAAACCGGTAAACCTCATTTAACTATATTAACTCCGTGCAAAATTACAAAATTAAGTAAGCATAACACTTAACGCTTAATTCATTACATATATATTAACTTACGAAAAAGCTTTCAGAAAAATTTCACCTTTTAAGAAACATCAAAGATGCTGCCGAACCCGCACCCAGTGCTGCCCCAGCCGCAACATCGCTGGGATAATGCTCGCCAAGGTACATACGCGAATAGCTCACAGACCCCGCCCATAAAAATGCTGGTGCAATAACATACCATTTTGGGTAAGCAATTGATAAGGCGGTGGCGGTTGCAAAGGTAGATTCGGCGTGCCCTGATGGGAAAGAGTAACCGCTTGCCCTATAAACCGGGTGAATATTTACATTTTGTAGAAATGGGCGCGACCGCTTTACCAAATGCTTTATCAGCAGCATAAATCCATAAGATACAGCTTCGCTGCTGGCAACATATAAGGAATTTTCGCGCATGGCTTGGTTATGGCCGGCTATGCCGCCAATCAGTAAGCCGGCAGGCACCCCAAAATCGCCATAACGGTACGTGTTGGTTAGAAACAAAAAGATCCCGGTTTGTTCTGGTGTTCTGCTTTCCTGCAAATTGATCATTATCCGGTCGTCAAACTTTTGCGTTATAAATTGCGCAGACAGCCTGCCCGATGTACAAAAAAAACAGGTGATTGAAAAAACAACGGCTAAGAAATGTTTAGCAGCTCTGGTCATGCTATTTAAACGGCTGTCCGTTATTTTGTTTTTGAAGCAGTTTGTAAATTTCCAGTTGCGCTTCTACAGCCGGGTCTCCTTTAGTTACAGGAACATTCCGCAGGTCTTTATCTAACATTACGGCCTGTGCGTTATCCGCCAGTTGGGCATTCACTATTTCAATCAGCTGCTGTTTTATGCCAGGATCATATACCGGGAAACATACTTCAACCCGGTGATGAATATTCCGGTTCATCCAATCTGCCGAACCTAAATAAATTTTTTCATCGCCATTGTTATTGAAAATAAAAATCCTTCCATGCTCCAGGTAACGGTCTACAATACGCCTAACTGTAATATTTTCACTCAGGCCCGCAACGCCCGGAACCAGGCAGCAGATACTACGCACAATCAATAAAACTTTTACCCCCGCCTGCGATGCTTCATACAGTTTATTGATCATCGTCCTTTCTTCAAGGTTGTTAACTTTAATGACAATGCTTGCTGGTAAACCTTTTTTTGCTAAGGCAATTTCATTATCTATCAGCATTAAAAAACCTGTCTGCAGGTTAAACCCTGCAACAAGCAAGTGCTCAAATTGGATGTTGAGATCTGGCGACGGTTTCTCTTGTTTTGAAAGGAAAATAAAAAGTAATTCTATCTCGCGGAGAAAAGCATGATTTGCAGTTAGAAGAATATGATCAGTATAAAAGCGCGCGGTAGATTCGTTAAAATTTCCCGTTGCGAGCAGCCCAGTATAGTTAACGCGGTTAGCTTTACGCGTTTTAACAAGCGCAACTTTTGCATGTACTTTTAAAGCGGTGATACTGTAAATTATCTTTACCCCCGCTTCTTTCATTGCTTTGGCCCACTTCAAATTATTTGCCTCATCAAACCGGGCTTTTAATTCCACCACCACCGTAACCGTTTTTCCGTTTTTTGCCGCACTTATAAGCGCATGAACAATTAGCGAGTTACTGGCAACCCTGTACAAGGTGGTAAAAATTTCCTCTACATCCGGGTTGATAGCCGCTTCGTTGAAAAAGCGTAATACAGCATCATAACTTTGGTAAGGGGTATGAATAATAAGGTCCATTTCGTCGATGAGCTTTGCGAGTGGAGCGCTATTATTTAATAATTCATTTTTAAGAGGCGGCCAGGGGTTATAATACAATGTAGTGTCGCTTACCGGCAAAGAATAAAAATCCTTTAGATTATGATACCGGCCACCCTGTGTAATATTGGCATTGCTAAATTCAAACTGATTGATCAGTGTCTGCAAAATTCGTAATGACATGCCAGACTGATGCAAAAACCTGGTCGCAAACCCTAAATCGCGTTTTTTTAATTGCGTTTCAATTTCTTCCGATAAAGCGCCGGGATATTCATCCTTCAGATCAAGTTCGGCATCACGGGTAATTTTTATAGCGTATGTTTCTTTAACTTCATAGTGCTTAAAAACTTTATCCAGGTTGTATCGCACTACATCATCTAAAAAGGCAATGTAAGTTGTGCCTTCTGCCTTTATGCTAAAAAAACGCGGCATCTCGTCTGATGGAATATTCAGCAAGGCTACCCTTTCCTTACCTGAGGTATCTGCAAGTGTTATTACGAAGTAAAGCTTGTTATTCTGCGGAAAAAAGGAATCATCCTCATCGAGATATACAGGCTGCAAAAAAGCCAATACGTTCGAAGTAAAATATTCAAGTGATGCTTCTTGTACAAAATCAGGAAATGCCTCATTGTAAAGCAGATAAATATTATTTTCTTTAAGCGATGGAATAAGCTGCGTATTCAAGATTTCGCCGAAACGAGTTTGCTGTTCGTTTATCGTGCTTTTTGCCGTTTGTAGCGTGGTTGCCTGCTCTTCCGGGTCTATCGGCGATTTTTCATCTTCACCAATCTTTTTCAATGCATGTAAAACAGGCATGCGCACACGGTAAAATTCATCGAGGTTAGATGAAAATATGCTCAGGAACCTGATTCTTTCCAGCAAAGGGGCCATTTCATTTGCAGCCTCCTCCATTACCCGACCGTTGAAACTTAGCCAGCTCAGATCACGGTTAAAATATACAGATTCCATTATTTTATTGGTGGATGGTGGCCAAAGAAAGCCGAAGCTATAATGAATGCAAGAACGGCGACTATTAAGCCATACATAAAAATGTTATAGGCTATTCTGAGTAGCCTGTACTTTCTACCCAAGACTACACCCTGCGAAAAAAGATCCTTTATCAAGCTGCCGTATAAAAAATCCTTATCACCCATCATCTTCGTCATCCCGTAATTATATTCGTCTAATGACATTCTGTAAAAATTACCAAAAAAAAGCAGGTTTACTTTTTTAGTGTCCACATCGTCTTTTGTGAAAGTACCCGCAGGAATAGTTGGCCGTGTTGAAAGTATAGAAAACGTCATAGCCAACACACTTATGGTAAGCAAAATAACCGAAGGTATAAGAAGGTATCCATATTCGCTCAACCTGCGAAGCACAAGACTTATGATAGCCGATAAAATGATAGAGTTTACCGTGATCATGATGTGCGCTTTCCTGTCGGCCATGTCGCTGAGGCGCTGGTGATTGCTGGAACTTATCCTGAACATGGTTTCAATACCTTTTTCTGGCCGGGCTTTCACTTTATCTTTTTTTAAATCTTTAACAGGCCCATCATTATCCTCTACAATTGTCGACCCGGTGATTGCCTGCGATTCGGTCAGTTTTTTTTCGTCTTTTAAAACCTTTTTTTCAATTTCACGCAGGTTATTTTGCTGCCCATCGTCAAGCAGTAGCCTGCAATAATCGGTATGATATTGATGATTCTTTAAAAAAGTAACACTTTTTTGCCGCCACTCCGCTTTTGTTAGCTCAGGCTGGTGTAAAAGCAAAATTTCTTTATAGAGCAATTTATCAGACTTAAAAAAGTCGTCCGTACCCAAATGAAAAAGATCTGCATCGCAAATAATCTGCTCCATTAAGTTTTTGGGTGATTGCGGCATTTTTGTAGCCGCGATACAGCCTTTTACCCCGTCAATAATTCCATTATCCACACTATTTTTAGTGAGAAAATTTACTGCTATTTCCGCACTTTTTTCTTCATGGTTGTTTATATCTACCATGTAGCCAAGGTCGTGAAACCAGGCTGCGGCAGTAAGTATAAAAAAATCGTGATCGTTTAGCTGATAATGATTAGCAATTTTACCGGCGGCGTTTACTACTTGCCGCGTATGCTCCAGGTTATGATAGCTAAGCCGGCTGGTATCATGTTCTTTATAATAGGATAAAGCAAAGTCCTGTATCTGTTCAAGTAATTGCTGATAATTCATAGATAAAACTAATGTTATAAAAATAAAACTCCCGCCCCACTTATACTAATGATATCACACAATAACCGGTAAAAATTTGATAGCAATAAAATGCCTGTGAAACGAAGTTTATGAATGCAAAGTTTCCGCAAGTATCTTGTAACAATAAGAAACATACAAACCATCATGGGCAAACGATACGGGATTTACTAAAAGCTCACCGTTTTGAGTAATAAGAGGGTAACCTACGGTTGATTTTTTTATTGCAATTGGGTTGCCGTAGAAGGAACTGTATTTTTCGATAAAGTAAGCCCGTACGGCCAAAGATTGTTGCTGATAACCCTGATCTGATATTTTGTGAACAGCCCAGCAAAAATCTTCAAAATCCGGACTGTCATTTACAGCAGTTGCAAGCCATTGTGTATCAAGTTTTGTTTTAAAATAAAGGCGGTTTGAATTGTAGATAACTTCACCGTTAAATAGATCGTCGTTCCCGTGATCAAATTCCCATTTTTCAAGGTCATTCACTACATCAGGTGAACCATTCAAATTTTGGATAACAATTGATACAGGTGAAAAAATTAGACCGGGATCATCCCTTTTAAGAAATTTAAAAACAGATTCCTTAACGGACCATAGCAGCCAAACATAAATCTCAAAAGGAAGAATTGCATGCAAAGCCCGGCAATAAAGGGCTTGTTCTGCCGGCGACAATATTTTTGAGTAGAACCTTGGTTCAAGCGTGCGCTGCTTATTGATGGCATTGAGCGCGATAATATCGTTGCCGGCACTTATCATGCCGATTGATTCATTTTATCAACTATCACATCGATGCAATTACCCACTTTGTACATTTTTTCGGCCGAGTCGAAATCGATTTCAATGTTATAAGCAGATTCTGCATCAATTATAATATCCACCAGGTTAGCCGAATTTATCTTCAAATCCCTTATGAGGTCGGTTTCTTCAGTGATGCCGTTAAGCATTTCTTTGTTTTCCGTGTAAGGCGTCAATACTTTCTTCAGTTCAGCTAAAACAGTTTGTCTATCCATTGTTTATTTATATTTTGATAAAATTAAGCAAGCGTTTACGTCGCCAAAACCAAAATTTGCCTTGGCAACAGTTTTAATGTCCCTTTGTACCATTTTTGACGGCAAATTGTTTTCACTAACCATATCAATAATTTCGGGGTTAGGGTCTTCAATGTTAACATTGGGGTGAACAAAGCCGTGTTCAATCTGCAAAATGGCAGCTACTGTTTCTATTGATCCAGCTGCACTTAACGAGTGCCCTACCATTGACTTAAGCGAATTAACCATCGGGAATTGCTGCCCTTTTCGTCCAAGCGCTTCTACCCAGTTCTGTATTTCCAGTTTATCTGCAATTGTTGCAGTTAAGTGCCCGCTTACCAGGTCTATTTCTCCGGCATCTATATTAGCATCTGTTAATGCTTCCTTTATACAGCGTACCACACCTGCCGCCCCGGGCGCCGTCATAGTGCCACCACCCTTTTGGCCGCCAGAATTGGTACGGCCACCCAAAATTTCGGCATAGATTTTTGCATTGCGGGCAAGCGCGTAGTCCAGGTCCTCCAATATTAAAGCACCCGCGCCAGAACCCGGTACAAAACCACCGGCGGTAAGGCTCATAGGCCTCGACGCCTTTTCAGGCTGATCGTTGTATTTCCTGGAAAGTACCCTCATGGAATCAAAAGCACCAAAAACGTATTGGTCTACGTACTCGCTGCTGCCTACCAGCATCCGTTTTGCCATACCATGCTTAATGTATTCATATCCCATTATTACAGCCTGTGTGCCTGTTGCACATGCCGAAGAATTACTAATAATACGGTTACCCAAACCAAGCCTTCCGGAAATATAGGCGGTAACACCGCTGTTCATGATCTGCTCCACCACCCGCGAGCCAAGCTTTTTTGATTCCCTTGCATCAACCCGTGTAATGGCATTCTTAATCACATCTGTATCCGCAACACTGCTTCCAAAAACACAGCCGGTGTCCCAAAGCGTTTCTTCGCCAACTATTTCATTCCCGGCATCTGTCCATGCATCCAGCGCGGCCTTAATGCCATACGCTATCCCTTTTCCTTTCAGGCCATATAAACTTGTTTCTGATATGTAATTGCGCAGCAGTTCCATATTAAAATCCGGCGTACCGCTTACCTGGCAATTAAATTTTAAATCTTCAAACTCGGGCATAAACCTTATGCCCGAAATACCGTTCTGAATAGCATGCAGAAAATCCGGCACGTTAAGCCCATTTGGCGCAACAACTCCTAAACCGGTTACTACTACACGATTACCCATTATAATTTTCCTTTAACGGCATTTTTAATAATCCCCGAAAATATACCTTTTGCAACTAATTCCGACGCCTGGTTATACATTTTTACAGAGCACTTTAATTTACCAAATCTAAAATACTGTTTTGCAGATATTACCGTTAATTTTTCGCCCGGCAAAACCATTTTAAAAAACGATACATCTGTTGATGTAAGCAAAGGAAAAGAATCGCTATCCATTGAAATTTCAGGTTCGCTTTTACCGCTTATCATCAGGTGTATACCTAAAACAACCAAACCTATCTGGGCCATAATTTCGGTTATAATAACGCCCGGTGTAACCGGGTTGCCGATAAAATGATCTTCGTAAAAAAATTCGCTCGTTTTTAAGGTATAATCTCCTTTAACGCCATCATCAGTTAATTCTGTAATGTTATCTACAAAAAGAAAATGCGACTTATAAGGGAGTAATTTAATTATTTCGTTATACATGTATTGTACATGAATTTTGTTCAAAGGTTTAATTGGCGATTTTTATTTACAATGTTCGCCGCCGTCTACATGTATAAGCGATCCGTTTATCCAGGCAGCTTCAGGAGTACAAAGCAGGTAAACAACGTTAGCAACGTCTGCTGGCGTTGTGGCCCTGCCTAATGGGTTCCTTTCTTTGGCTATCTGCAAAAGCTTATCGCTTTCCGGTATCATTTTTAGCGATGGTGTTTCGGTAATACCTGCCTGTATCAGGTTTGATTTCAAGCCAAATTTTGCAAACTCCACCGCCATGTATGTGGTTAAACTCTCTAAAGACGATTTAGCGATGGAAACCGCTGCATAGCCATCCCAATATTTATGAGCGCCTTCACTGGTGAGGCCTATCACGCGGGCGTCAGCCTCAAATAAATTGGCATTTAAAATTGCCCGCGCCCAATCTAACATACTGGTAGCCATTGCGTAAGTGGTGAAACGGATATCCTCGGTAGTTAATAACGTACTATCGGTTTCGCCTGGTTGCTCATTTACCAGCGGCTTTAAGTTTCCTCTGGCTATGGAATGCAACAACAGTTTAACACTTTTTTTTTGATTTAAGGTATTTGTAAAATCTGTAAGGAATTTGTCGCGGGCAGATGCGTCGAGCGCATTTATATTAAATGCTAATACCTTAACATTGTTAGCCTCTGAGATATTGGCAAATGCTTGCTTTAATGATTTTTCCGTTAGCGCAGTTTCCCGATAAATAATGGCAATATGCATGCCGTGTGCGGCTAACTTTTTAACAGATGCCAAACCAAAACCACTGGAGCCGCCTAATATAATGGCCCATGATCCGGAAAATTGCTTATTGTTTGTGTACACTTAACCCTTATTGTCTTTAATGTTTACTTTTAATTTTTTTGTATCTGCATGGGGTAAATAAGCTGAGGCAGGCTATGATATTAAGTAATGCTATAAAATATCTAATACAGGGTGGAGGCGTTTACTGATTTGCTAAGTCCTTTAATTGTGTAACTGATGCGGCTAATATATATTTTCATATAGGCATTATATTTTAAATCTTCAAAAGTAAGGGAAAACTACTAAAATTATGACTAAATAACTACAATATATTAAGATCGGCATAAATCTATATATTTGCAATCATCCCCTTTGCATCTTACTTATGAAAATTAAAACCTTTTGCTTTTTAATTGCAGTTATCAGCGTTACAGCAGTAAGTGCTGCAAGGGCATTTCAAAGCTTCGATAAACAGCACTTTTATGAGGTGATGTCATCCGGAAGGCTTAAAGGTGTAAACGAGGAATTGAATGCGGTAAGCGCATCATCTGTAAGCGAAAAAGAAGCTTATGAAGGTGCTTTACTGATAAGGAAAGCCGGCTTAGTAGTTATCCCTTCTGAGAAGCTTAAGTTATTTAAAAAAGGGCGCATTAAACTGGAAACGGCAATACTGAACGACAATAAAAACGCTGAATATCGTTTTTTAAGGATGAGCATAGAAGAGCATGCACCGAAGGTTGTAAAGTATAATGCCGATATTGAAGCGGATAAGGAGATAGTTAAAAAGAATTTTAAAAGCTTGTCGCCAACCGTACAGAAAGCCATCATCGATTACAGTAAAAATTCTAAAGTATTGCAGCAGCAGGATTTTTAAGATGGGGAAAAAGGTACTGGCTATTTATTATACCCAATCGGGTCAGTTGGGCGAAATCATTGATTGTTTTACCGCACCTTTAATTGCAGCGGGCACTTCCGTAGAGAAAGTTGTGGTAAACCTCGCCGAAGATCACCCATTTCCGTGGACAGCAAACAGCTTTTTTAGCGTAATGCCTGATTGCCAATTGGATGTACCTGCCGGGCTTTTGCCTTTTACCCTTAAAGAAAGCCATTATGATCTTATCATTTTAGGATACCAGGCCTGGTTTTTATCGCCAAGTATTCCTTTTAACTCATTTATGCGCACTCCGCAGCTATTGAACGCTTTAAAAAACACGCCAGTTATTACAGTTACGGGTGCTCGTAATATGTGGCTCAGCGCTTTTGTACGTGTTAAGAAGTTAATTGCTGCTGCCGGCGCCAAACATGTGGGCAACATAGCCTTAGTAGATACGCATCCAAACCCAGTTAGCTTTATTACTATATTCCATTGGATGCTTCATGGGAAAAAAGACCGTTATTTAAACATTTTCCCCCCTCCGGGTGTTCCAGCAACCGATATAAAACATACAAGCGTGTTTGGCAAACTGGTGATACCGCATTTACATAACGATAACTGGGAAAACCTGCAACAGGAGCTGGACAATGAAGGGGCTGTTAAACTAAACTATAATTTAATGGTCATAGAATCAACAGCGAGTAAGATATTTAGAGTGTGGGCCGGTATCATAGCCAAAAAGCAAAATAAAACTCCCTGGATAAAAGCGTTTAAGTATTATTTGCTTGTTGCATTTTTTGTGGGTGCACCCATTCTTATTACCTTGGATGCAATTTTTCTTCGTTTTTTTACGCCGGTACGCATCCGGGCTAAAAAACAGTATTATTTAAATTTAAATTAAAAAATATGTCTTCTACCGAAGTTTACATAAATAGCACCTCGGCCTTTTTTCCAAACGCCCCTGTTAGCAATGAAGATATGGAACAATACCTGGGCTATATAAATGGTAAACCTTCCAAATCAAAACCTATTGTACTGCGAAACAATGGCATAAAAAACCGCTATTATGCACTTGAAAAAGGCGGCAAATCAACGCACAGCAATGCACAGATGACAGCGTTGGCTGTAAAGGCGCTATTTGAAAACGATCCGGAAAAATTAAAGCAAGTGCAGCTGCTATCGTGTGGAACTTCATCGCCAGACCAAATGATGCCAAGCCATGGCGTAATGGCGCATGGGTGGTTACCTGAATTGGGGGGTGTGGAGGTTGTATCCCCCTCCGGTGTTTGCTGTGCAGGCATGCATGCCGTAAAATACGCTTATCTTTCTATTAAAACAGGTGATGTAAAATTGGCTGTAGCTACCGGTTCTGAACGCTTCTCGGGCTTGTTGGTTGCCGATGTTTTTGAGGAAGAAACTCAAAAATTAAAGGAACTTACTGAAAACCCATATATAGCGTTTCAAAAAGATTTTTTAAGGTGGATGTTGTCCGATGGCGCTTCGGCTTTTTTAATGTCTGATAAACCGAATGAAGATGGCCTTAGTTTAAGGATAGACTGGATTGAGGGTGCATCTTACGCCAACGAAATGGATACCTGTATGTATATGGGTGCCGAAAAAATGGCGGACGGCTCATTAGTCGGCTTTATGGATTTTACGCCCGAAGAGATCATGTATAAATCTATTTTCAGTGTAAAGCAGGATATCTCCCTTTTAAGCGATAACATTGTACCGCTTGGCGGCAGAAAGATTAAAGAAATATTGGACAGGCGCGGCGTAACCGCCGCAGATATAGATTATTTTTTACCGCACATATCCAGCGACTTTTTTAGGAGCAAGATATTTGACATGGTACAAATCTATGGCGGCGGCATCCCTTACGAAAAATGGTTTATTAACCTGTATACCGTAGGCAACGTGGGCGCAGCATCCATATTTTTGATGATCAACGAGTTGTTTAACAGTGGTAAATTAAAAAAGGGAGATCGCTTGTTGCTGCTTGTGCCGGAAAGTGCAAGATTCTCTTATATGTACGCAATGCTAACCGTAGTTTAAATAGAAACATCAAATTATAATGAAACAGGAAGATGTTCCGCAGGATTTAAGCGCTCTTGGTAAAATTACCAAAGAGGTTTGCTATGCTACGGACAGTTCTGGCAAATATGTAACCCAGCTTAGCAAAGGGTGGGACGTAAAAATAACCGCTTTAGATGCCGCCTGGGGAGAAGTAGAAAACCGCATTGAACTTGCCAGGCAAAAAGTATTGAATAATGAGGCAAGCCCTTTATTATTTTTTATGGAGCGCGGGCTTATGGATCTCACAATACTTGCAGATTATACAGGTTTCTGGAAGTGGCAGGTAAAAAAACATTTAAAGCCTGATGTATTTAAAAAACTTTCAGAAAAAAAACTTCAAAAATACGCAGAAGTGTTTAGTGTAAGTGTTGACGATCTTAAAACAATGAACGTGCATGGAGTATAGTTTTGAGCATCTCCAGTCGGCACATTGCGAAAACGGGGTAACGCGCAGCTTATTAAAAAATGCCGGGGTTGAGCAGATAACCGAGCCGCTTGCATTTGGTATTGGCGCCGGGCTTTTTTTTGTTTATATTCCATTCATCAAATTAAATAACGGGCCGGTTATAGCATTCAGACCCATGCCGGGCCTGGTTTTTAAAAGAACCTGCAAAGCGCTGGGCATAGAACTGGTTCGTAAAAAATTCAGGTCTAAGCAACAAGCCGAAGCCTTTTTAAACGAATGCTTAGAAGCTGGCCACCCGGTTGGTTGCCAGGTAGGTGTTTACTATCTGCCTTATTTCCCAAAAGAATATCGTTTCCATTTTAATGCTCATAACCTGATAGTTTACGGCCGCGAAGGCGACCGTTACCTGGTGAGCGACCCTGTAATGGAAACCAGCACTTCTTTAACAAGCTATGAGCTGGAACGGGTGCGCTTTGCAAAGGGCACCCTATCCCCCAACGGGCAGCTTTATTTCCCTAAACCCGGTACCGTAGTAACCGAAGCACAGATTAAAGCCGCCATTATAAAGGGTATAAAAAAAAATACGGCCGATATGCTTCAACCTATTGTACCTATTGCGGGGGTTAAAGGCATCCGCCATACAGGAAAAAGGATAAAAAAATGGCGCGATTCGCTCGGTCTTAAAACTGCCGGGCTTTATCTGGCACAATTAGTGCGCATGCAAGAAGAAATAGGCACAGGTGGCGGCGGATTTCGTTATATTTATGCAGCTTTTCTACAGGAGGCATTTGCCTATCATCCGGTTGACGAATTAATTGATATCTCCAGGCTGTTTACAGAAGCTGGCGACCTATGGCGAACAGCAGCTGTGCAGGCAGCGGGGATTTATAAAGGCCGCCTGGGAAGCCAGGCTGATTTTGACGTAATGGGCAACCATTTAATTGAAATTGCCGATATTGAGTATAAAGCATTTAATGCATTAAAAAATATAAAATGGCAATAAGCAGTCCGTGGGCGATAGAGATTACAGACATGGGATTTGGTTATCCGGACAATGCCGAAGCCTCTTTTTCTCATTTTAATTTTAAGGTTGCAAAAGGTGAAAGGTTCGGGCTATTTGGGCCTAATGGCGCTGGCAAAACAACGCTTATGAACTTGATGACCGGTGTTTTAAAGGCAAAAAGCGGCAAAATATTGTTGCTGGGTAATGATGTAAGCAGGCAGGATAAAGTAGTAAACCAATTATTCGGTTTTGTACCACAGGATTTTTCTTTTTACCAGGAACTTTCACCAGTAGAAAATCTTGAATTTTTTGGGGCTTGGTGCGGTTTAGGAAAAGCACAGATAAAACAAAGAACAGAAGAGCTCTTAAATATCTTAGGCTTGGAAGATGTAGCTGATAAACAGGTACAAAAATTTTCGGGTGGTATGAAACGCAGGGTAAACCTTGCAATAGGCGTTATTCATAACCCGCAGGTATTATTTTTAGATGAGCCTACCGTTGGTGTGGATGTGCAAACCCGCCATGCAATAATTAATTATCTGATACATTTAAATTCACAAGGTACAACGCTTATTTATACATCGCATCAGCTTAATGAAGCCGAGGATTTGTGCGAAGAATTAGCGATGCTCGACGATCGCCGTATTATTACCCAGGGTAGAATAGACCTTCTGCTAAAAGAACATGACAAGCATGACCTGGAAGACTTATTCATTAATTTAACAGGTAAAGAATTCAGGGACTAATGTTTAAACTTTGGGCTACAATAAGGAAAGATGTAAGGGTTTTACTGCGCGATAAGGTAGGCATAGGACTGATGTTTGTGATGCCTGTAATTCTGGTGATTGTAGTGACCAGCATTCAGAACAGCACTTTTCAGCTGGTCAATAAAAATAAGCTATCCATACTCATCAGCAACCGAGATACAGGACAATCAAGTAAACAGCTAATATCAGCCTTAAATAAAATAGGTATGTTCAAGGTATCTATCATGCAGAAAGGGCAAACTCCAAGTTCCATGGCTGATGAGATGCACAGAACCGATGCCATGCTGGGCGTTGTAATACCTATGAATTTTTCGGCAGAAGTAACGGCGCAATCTAAAAAAGTAGCAGGCAAAGCAATGACAAGTTTTGGGCTACAGGCCGATTCTGCTAAAAACACATCTAAAGGAATAGAACCGCTTACCATCGATTATAATCCTATTTTACAGGAATCCTTAAGACTATCGGTTAAAGGTGCTTTGCAAAGCGCGCTCCAGATGGTTGAGAGCAGGGAAACTTTGCGAACGCTGTATTTCTCTATCAACGAAAAACAATTGCCACAGCAGTTGGAAAACGAAATGCTGAATAACCGCACTGACATAAACGAAGTGCCGGTTTCAAAAGATGGTACCCGCCGCACACCGAACGCTACCCAGCATAACGTGCCCGCATGGACCATATTTTCTATGTTTTTTGTGATAATGTCTTTAGGTGGCATAGTGGTAAAAGAAAAAGTAAGCGGCAGTTTTATACGCCTTAAAACGCTGCCTACAAATTACCTGGTAGGCTTGTTCTCAAAGCAGCTTACCTATATGTGCGTAACCATTTTGCAGGCGACCGTTATCTTTTCTATCGGTATCTGGCTGTTTCCATATATTGGTTTGCCGGCATTAAATCTTCCATCTGATTTTGTAGCGCTGTTTCTTACTACTGCCATTTGTGGCTGGTGTGCCGTAAGCTATTCTATCTGCGTTGGCGTATTCGCCGAAACGCAGGAACAATCAAACGGATTTGGTGCGGTATCTATCGTAATTCTTTCGGCAGTTGGCGGCTTAATGGTACCAAGTTTTGCCATGCAGGGTGCGTTTAAAACGGCAGCGAATTTGTCGCCTATGCATTGGTGCCTTGAAGCCTATTATTCTTTATTTTTGGAAGGCGGAAATTTAAAAGATATTGCAAACAACCTGGCGGCATTGTTTATTACTACATTGATTATACAGGTTGTGATATATGCAGGCCTTAAAAGAAAAAATTTAATATAATAAAAGTGGAAAAAGAAGCGCTAAAGCAACAATTAAAAAAACAGATAATTGAATTTTTGAACCTGTCTCCGCTAACCCCGGAGCAAATAAAGGATGACGAACCACTTTTTGGTGAAGGCCTGGGCCTTGACTCTATTGATTCGCTCGAGCTGATTGTTCTATTAAAAAAGGAATATGGAATTAATATTCAGGACCCAAAAGAAGGCCGTAAAATATTAGTAGATGTAAACACCATGGCCGATTATATAACCGCGAAAGAAGGCAAATAATACCAAGACTTTTATAAAAAAACCCGGCATATTAAATATGTGCCGGTTTTTTTATTTGATAATTCCTAATTATGTCACATATAAATTAGGATAAAAGTTCCTTTAAATTTAAAGCACACTGCGTTTTGAGCCAGGCTTGCCGAAATCATGAGATGGTTATTCTCCAATTTGCTATAAGTTGCGTCTAATTTCAGTTCTTTATCTTTATCAGGATCAACCATAGTCAAAAATTTCATTTGATCGGCTTTTTTGAGTCTTAACTTTTCACCTAATCCAACTTCCAACACTTCCTTTAAAATCTGGAGCATACAAGCGCCTGGTAAAACCGGCTGCCCGGGGAAATGGCCGTTAAATATTTTATGCTCGCTGTTTAACGTTAATTCCGCCTGTACAGAAACGTCATTATGCGTTATGTGCGCTATTTGATATAAGGAGTTCTTCAGCATTACATAACAGTTAACAGGCCGAAATTAGCATCAGCGAATGATAAGTATTCAAATAATGATTATAGATCAGGATTTTCTTAGGCGGGTTGGTATTAACTTCATTCTCAATGATAATAGCCGGAATTTCTTGCCTCTTTATGATGTTTGCTGCCAGCCACAAAGCAAAGGCAGACGAAACTGCATAATCGCCGCATAAGTGCTTGTAATTAGCAATTGACACATTACTGAAAATAGAACTGTTTAAAGCATCATAAACCGAGTCGTTTTTAATATCTCCATTCTTACCAGATATCACCAAATCTATATCGCCTATAGTAAGACCATGTTTTTCTAAAAATCCGGTTATTTTACTTACAATTTCGGCGGTTCCATTTAACTTATAAAAAGTTTGCACGCCGTTAAACTCGGCCAGATTTCCTTCGGATTGCTGGCCGGTAAGCAGGAAAAATGTAGCACCCTCTCCTCCTATTGTTCCCTTTGCAGGTTCATCATAAAACAGGGATAAGTTAGATACCGGCCATCTGCGGAATAAACCAAGTCTGTTCAAAACGGTAAAGCTTGTATCGGTCATTTCCTCCGTTCCTCCCGTAAGCACATTGTCCGTTTCACCCTCTTTTAAAAGCATAATAGCATCTGTGAGCGCACTTTCAAATGAAATTCCCTTGTGTACAAATGTGTTGTTATATTGATGGCATTTCAGCATCAACGCTATTTGTGCGGCCACAGTATTATGCGTAGATTGGATAAAGGCAGTTGGCGGCAACAGTTCTTCATCCATTTCTATAAGCCTGGTAAAGAAGGTAACGGTATCTTCTATACAGCCCAAAGCAGTACCGGTGACTATAGCCCCGGGTACATCTATCCCGGCTTTCTCCAGGCAACTTTTGGCAGCAGCCACACCCATTTTAATAATATGACTCATGCGCCTTATTTGCTTAGGGTCAATAAAGCGGGTATAATCCGGTTCTATGGCAGGCAGGCGAATATCGTTGTATTCAACAGGTTCGTTCAGGAAATCGCCGTCGTCAAAAGTATTCTGTGCAGAAACAGCGGCTGATGAACGGATATATATTTTCATTTTAAACTTTAGAGAATATTAATGATGTACAGTTACCACCAAAACCAAAAGAGTTTGACATTACATTTTGCACGTCCGCACCTTTTTTAAACCTGGTCTCCGGCGAAAAAGGAAGCTCATGCATGCGGTTTTCAAATCTTAGGTTGGGATAGATCAACCCGTTTTTTACAGCCATTACAGAAAATACTGCTTCTATGCCGCCGCTGGCCCCAAGGGTATGCCCGGTAAAGGATTTTGTTGAGCTAACCGGCGGGTAATGCGGATCAAAAATTCTTTTTACCGCCGTCCCTTCCGCGCTGTCATTATTAGGAGTACCAGTTCCGTGTAAGTTTATATAGCTGATATCTGATGGCTGCAAACCACTTTTTTCAAGAGCGCCCTGCATAGCCATATAGGAGCCTTTTCCATCAGGCGATGATGCTGTTTGATGATAGGCATCATTACTGTTATTGTAACCGCTCAGCTTGCAATACACTGCTTTATTAAGCGTGCGGGCAACCTTTGCCGATACCAGCACCACATAGCCGGCCCCCTCGCCAAGATTCAGACCTAAGCGGTTTTCATCGAAGGGCTTGCAAGGCTCTTTATCAACAATCATCAGGGTATTAAATCCGTTTAAAGTGAATTTTGTCAGGGCATCGGCACCACCGGCAACCACTACATCCAGCATATCGTTTTTAATTAAACGTGTACCGTAAAAGATAGAATTTGCAGATGACGAGCAAGCAGTACTGATGGTGGTCATGTAATCTTTGATCCCAAGATGATCTGCTATGATCTCGGTAACGCTGCCGCATTCATGGTCAAAAACATTGCGCAATTTTCCTTTGCTATTATCTTTTAAAAACGGAACGAAAAAGGCTTCGCTTTTATCCATGCCTCCAACGGTATTTGCCGAAACAAATCCTACACGCATTGAATTTATATTCGGAATATCGGCATCTGCAAGCGCCTCGCGGGCAGCTTTTAAACCCAACAAGGTAGTACGGCTTATGTCTTCGGGCAAACCGGTGAGATCAGCAAGCTCTTTATTACTTAGCTTTACTTCGGCAACAGGTAACTCGCCTTTGTGAACCGTGTTCATAAATGTTATTTCGCCGATACCAGCCTCCTCTTTTTCGAACGAGGCAAGGCATTCCTGTAGGTTATTGCCAATGGCAGCTATCACGCCGGCCCCGGCAATGTAAACTTCATCATCTGCCAATTTTTGTTCGTCCTTTTGCGCTATACTGTTCATGTTTTCTGTTGAGAAAATAACTGATTCACCCGCTGCCTTGTTTTCAATTAAAAATAAAAAAGCCTTATAATCATCGCCCAACAATTCCACCCAACCGCAAATACAGGCTTTTACAACATTGCTATCAAAAAGATCATTTACGTAACTCTCAATAAAGCCGGAATCGAATTGTTCGGATATAAAAAATGCATTTTCGCCTTTGAAACCATTGCGGATGCAAATCTCTCCTGTTACAATGTTCGGTAATGTATAAACGAAAACCGATGGGCTTGGCGTATCATTCACGCTGTTCATATAACGTAGATCGGTATCCAGGCTCGCATTTGCGTTAGAAAGCACCAGTGCAATATCCTCAGGCTGATAATCTTCATTATTGAAACTATCCTTAAGTAAAACTTCAGAAGCAAGCCAGCCCAGCCTGCTCAGGTTATCCATTTTATAAAAACGGGCGTAATTAATATCAAGATAACGGTAAAGTGAAATCAAAAAATCACTTGCATTTAACCCTTCTTCTGCAAAAACAGGCATGTTATTTTTATAGACCCTGTTGTTGCTTATCAAACAGCTTGATGTAATGTACTTTTCGCTCAAGAAACTAATTGTTAATTACTGTTTACCAAATACAATTGCAGCATTACAACCCCCAAAACCGGATGCGGTTTTAATGCAATGATCAAATTTACCGGCACTTGTACGCTTGCATACATTTATTTCGCTGCTTACACCTAATTCGCTAAAGCCCGGAGTGCCAATCATTAAACTTTCTTTTAATGATTGTATTGCTATAATGGACTCGATTAAACCAGCAGCGCCAAGCGTGTGGCCATAGAAACCTTTTAAACTATTTAGCGGAACAGACTGCAAACCGGAGAGGCTTATTGCTTTCGCTTCCATTTCGTCATTATAAATTGTCGCTGTGCCATGTGCTGAAATAAGACCGATGTCTTTTGCACAAAGTCCGGCCATTTTTAAAGAAACATCGATTGCATGTGCCAGCTCTGCTCCTGTTCTTGACGGTGCAGAGATATGATTTGCGTCATTACTCACCGAGCCACCCATTACCTTTATGTTTTGCCCGCTAAGCGGCTTTTTAGACAGGATCATGGTTGCCGCACCTTCACCCAGGGAAATTCCATCGCGGTCCTTATCGAAAGGCCTGCAAGGCTGTGAACTTATAGCCTGGAACGACTGAAAACCCGATAAAACGAATTTTGAAATTACATCAGCACCGGCAATGACCGCGTTTTCAAACTTACCCGACCTTAAAAGCCGCATCCCTGTTAAAATGGCCATAATACCAGATATACAAGCGTTAGATATAACCAATGGCTTGTTCACAAATCCAAAATGACCGGCAACTAATTGTGCAGATGCACTTAAAGCAATTCTTTCTTTCAGCTCCGGGCTATTATTTTCTTCCAGCAGGCTAATGTTCCCTTTAGTAGATGAAATGATAAGCAACGTTTTTTCATCACGCACTGATATGTTTGTATCTTTTAGTGCATCTGTTATTGAATTGATTAACAGTTGCTCAAACCTGGTGTATCGGCTGCTTTTATCAAGTACATCCTCGTTAAATAAAGAAGCATAATATGGCTGATGGGCAAGAGCGTTTTGGTGCATTTTCACACCGCCGATACCGTTTTTAAGGTTGTCAAAATTTTGTGCGGTGGTAAGTCCAACCGGAGAACAAATATTATCTGAAACAACAAAAATGTCTTCCATTTATTTACCGGTAAAGATATTCATTTCACATTTTGCCATCGTTTCGCCATTGCAGGTTACCATACCGGATATTTGTGTTATATCAAAAACCTGCGTTTCTATTTTTATTTCGGTAGCAATTTCATCATTTACCTTAGGCAATTTAAATACCTCAAAGTTTTTTAGCGCTGCAATATATCCAGGAGTGACTTTTTCATTCCGGCCTTGTGCTGTAAAACCTGCGTGTGCCGCAGCTGTTTGCGCTATATTTTCCATTAATCCCGCTTCAGTAAAAAACCCATCGACGACCAACACGTTATCAGCATCAATTACAAATTTTGTTTGTGCGGTAGTGTCATCGCAACAGAGTAACTCATCCACCATTAAAAACGGCGCCTTTTGCGGAATAAGAGATTGTATATTCTGCTTCATCAGTAAAATGAATTAAGTATATAAGCCTCCGTTAACGGACAAAACCTGGCCGGTTATATACGATGCATCTTTTGATGCAAAAAAGCCAACTGCGTGTGCAACTTCTGCTGCTGTGCCAAAGCGGTTTACCGGGATCAGTTTTTTCAGATCCTTCTCTTCCAGGTCGGCAGTCATGTCTGTTTTGATAAAGCCTGGTGCCACTGCGTTCACGGTGATGCCGCTTCTGCCGGTTTCCTGGGCCAATGCCTTTGTTGCACCGATCACACCTGCCTTAGCCGCCGAATAATTGATCTGGCCCGGCATTCCTTTTATACCCGAAAGTGACACCACGTTTATGACCCGCCCGTAACGATTCATCTGCATACCCTCCAGCAAAAGGCGTGTAACAAAGAAAAAGCCGTCCAAACTTGTTTTTACAACGTCATCCCATTGTTCATCTTTCATCCAGCCGGTTAAGCTATCATCCCTGATGCCCGCATTATTTACCAATACTTCTATAGTTGTTTCAGGATTGTTTTTAAGCCAGCCGCCCAGTGCTCGCTTAACTTGCTCCCGGTCTGACACATCAAACTGCAACACTTCACCAGCACTTTCAGCCTCTTTAATTTCATCCAGGGTTTGGTTTGCTTCCTGCAAATTGCTTTTGTAATTCACCAGTACATAATATCCCATGGCAGCAAGCTTAACGCAAATTGCCCTGCCTATGCCCCTTGACCCGCCGGTAACCAATGCAGCTTTCATTATGGGTTAAAAGGGATTTTGGGTTCAGTCGTTTCAAGAAATATTCTTACCTGTTCCATTTCTTTGTACTTAGGTGTATCTTCTACAAACTTTGGGAAAAAGTTTCTTACTTCGTTATACAAAGCAAGGGTTTTAGGCGACAACCTATCCTGGCAATCTAAATAATCTATTGCCTGTAAAATGGTCATTAGTTGTATACCTAACACGGCAAAAGCATTATCTATCACCTTTTTGGTAAGCAAAGCCGCGTTGCAGCCCATGCTTACAATATCCTGGTTATCATTATTGTTAGGGATGGAATGCACATACATAGGGAACGACAAAGTTTGATTCTCTGCTACAGTAGATGTGGCAGTAAATTGCACTCCCTGCATGCCAAAATTAAAGCCCAATATTCCAAGGTTTACAAATGGAGGAAATTTTTGATTAAGCTTATTGTTGAGAAGATAATTGAGCTGCCTTTCTGAGAGCATCGATAACTTGGTTATTGCAATTTTTAGCTTATCCATCTCCAGCGAAACGTAATCGCCATGAAAATTACCGCCGTGAAATATATTCTGGTTCTCGTGATCAATTACCGGGTTGTCGTTTACTGAATTAAGCTCATCTACAACAACAGTTTCAGCATTTACAATGGTATCATAAACCGGGCCCAGAACCTGCGTAACACAGCGCAGCGAATAATACTCCTGCACTTTGTCTTCAAATACCTCTACATCTATGTTATCCGGCTGGTATAAATGCTCAGAACGGCTTCGAATCATCTTACTTCCGCTCAGAACGCTGCGCATCATCCCGGCTATTTTATTCTGGCCTTTGTGATGCTTTACCATATTTAGCTCATGTGAAAAATGATCGTCATAAGCTTCTACAATTTCGTTGGTCATTGCAGAAAACATAGCCGACCAACTCAATAATTTACGGGCCTGGATAATGTTTACCATGCCAATTCCTGTCATTGCAGATGTACCGTTTATAATAGCTAACCCTTCGCGTACATGAATGGAGAGCGGCTTTATGCCCTGTTCTTTAAAAACTTCGGCGGTTGGTTTTAAATCGCCTTTATAAATTACTTCGCCTTCACCAATTAATACCAAACCGAGGTGTGCTAATTGCACCAGGTCGCCACTGGCACCAACGCCGCCATGCTCATAGATACATGGTGTGATGTCTTTGTTTATAAGCTCGCGCAGTAATTCAACAACTTCTGTATGCACACCAGAATAGGCACGCATCATGCTGTTTAAACGGGCTACCATTAAGCCTTTTACCAACAGCGGCGAGAGCAAACTACCACTACCGGAGCTATGGCTGCGGATAAGGTTGTATTGCAGCTGTAACAGGTTTTCTTCACTAACCTTGTATTGTGCCATTGGCCCAAAACCGGTATTAATGCCGTATATTAATTTATTTGATGAAAATTGCCTGAGGAAGTTAAAACTTGCCGTTACCTTATCTAAAGCCGATTGCGGCAAAGTAACAGCCTCATTTTTAAACAGAATGTCAGAAAAGTTATTTAAGGTGAGGACGTCCTGTCCAACAGGTATCATAGGCGATAATTATGAATTTAAAAGCCGTAAATATAGGTCTTTAATTGAAAATTTACAGCTTTGCAAATTGGTTTGAGACGGTACAGACACTGCTTATTGCTGTTGATCAATAAACCCTAAAATTAAACCCTGCGGTCAATAAACTTAATCACTTTACGGCTTGCCTCTTTAAACTGCATTTTTTGTATCTCTTCTGCCGTTAAGTAATTAACATGCGGACTTACCCTTAACCGGGCTTGCAAATAAGCGCGGATACGATTATCGCAGGCCTTACTATCGTCCAAAGGCAAAATATGGATCAGCACTTCGTCCATCCCTATCTCGTTAGAGTAAACATCAACAACATAATCCAGCACCTCTTCCATCTCGTTCAGTATATCGAACATAGCCGGTGGATATAATGTAGTACCCTTAAACTTTATCATCTGCTTTTTACGACCAATAATTGGTGACAAACGCAAGCTGGCCCTGCCGCAGGCACAAGGTGTATCTTCGTACAAACAAATGTCACCTGTTTTATAGCGAAGTAGCGGCATACCTTCTACACCCAGTGTTGTGATGGTAACTTCGCCGGGGATGCCGCAACCTACAGGCTCGTTTTCTTCATTTAGTAGTTCCACAATTACCAGGTCGGGCTGTAAGTGCCCGCCGCGGCCTTCGCTGCATTCGGTAAAAGCAGTTTGCATTTCTGTAGAAGCGTAGGTCGAATACAACTTTATGTCCCAGCCCTCTACTATTTTTTTGCCGAGTATGTTGTAAGAGAAATCCGTATTCCGGATGTTTTCACCTATACAAATGGCTTTTTTAACAGAAGATCTATTCAGATCAATGTGGTTTTCCTTTGCATATTTTATCAGCTTTAAAATAAACGAAGGAACGGCTACTATGGCAGTAGGTTTAAGCCGCTGTATAGTTTCCCATTGTAAAGAAGGTACACCGGGACCCAGGCGAATAATGCCTGCTCCTAATTTGCGCAAACCCATATAATAAGCAATGCCTGCCATAAATTGCCTGTCGAGCGTAAGCATTAACTGGTAGGTATCTGCAGCCGTTCCTTCAGCACAACTGAATGAATTAAACTCGTTAGTAGTAAGCCGGTTAAGATCGCTTTCCGTAAGGGCAATGGTAACAGGGCTGCCTAATGTCCCCGAGGTGGATGTATATTCTATGATCTTACCCGGATCAACACATAAAAAATCATCATTACGGCGCTGCAGGTCCTCTTTGGTAGTAACCGGAAGACTTTGAAGATCGGCAAGTGTTTTTATCGACGATATGTCAATATGATGATTTGCAAACAGCTCTTTGTAAAAAGGAGAGTTTTTATGCAGATAAGAAAGCAATTCCTGCAGTTTTTGTTCCTGTAGTTCACTTATCCTGTCTGTTGATGCACTTAACGGTAGCTCCATTTTATCTTTTACAATGATTCTTGCTTAAAGACAAAGAAAATAAAATTAATTTAAATAGTGCAGCAATGCGTTTTGAAACCAAAGGGAACTATGCACTTTCTTTATGATATACCTTGAAAAAGTTCCAGATCGCTTCGCAGGCATTTAAGTTTTTAGTCGTTTGCCCTACTATAAATTTAGGCAGGTATTGCCATCCTCCGGGCCAGGTATGACCACCGCCGTTTATGGTATATCCAATTACCTTAAACCCTGTTTCCGGGTTGGTGTATTCTTCTTTAGTGATATCGGTTCCATCCTTCGCATTATCGGGAATGGTGGTCACAACCGGTTTCGGGTTGCATTTATCCAATTGTACCCATTTGTTAAGCATATTGCGCTGCGAATAAATTCTGCGGCCAAACATTTTACCGCCGTTATAAGGCACCAGGTTATCTTCAGTACCGTGCATGTAAATTACAGGCAAAGGAACTTCAGGGGCATAACCTTCATTTTCATCCATCGTTGCAGCAACTACAGCTATCGCTGCAATCCTTTTGTGCAGTTGGCAGGCCAACCGGCTGGTCATAAAACCGCCGTTTGAAATACCGGTTATGTAAACTCTTTTAGGATCAGCGTGGTAGGTTTTAATGATGTATGTGATCAGCTGATCTATAAATTTAACGTCATCTATACCATGGTTATTTGCACCATCGTGCCACATGTATTTCGATGCCGGGCAAACCACTATAAATTTATCTTTATCTGCCAGCGGGCGAAAATCGGCCAAATGAAACTGTCCTTTTGGACTTGCGAAGCCGCCATGTAAAGAAATCACCAGGGGCAGGCGAGAGCTTTTATCGTTAACAGCAGGGATGTAACTAACAAAGGAACGCTTAATACCATCAACCATCATATCCTCGCCTATTTGCTTTGATTGTGCAAAAGCACTATATCCGGTAGTCAATAAAATAATAGCCAATATGAATTTCATGCAGGTAGTTTATACAATTTACGCTTAAAGCCATTAAAAGGATTTAGTTGGTGTAAATGGTTATTAAAATTAATTTTCCGATCTGCACTCTTTGCTCCTAATACGCCACTCATTTTTTTAATTACTTACTTTTCTTAAACAACAAAAACCCGGCAATAAAACCTGCGGCAACCGCCCCGGCAATATAGCTTTCCGCTTTTCGTAATTTTTTGTTGCCTGAGATGCCCGAGCTTCCGTTAGTGCTCATTCCGTAATTAACGGTATTAAACAGGTTGCCACTTGTTGACGGAATATCAGCAGCAATTTTAAAGTAATTGCGCATCACAACTGCCGTAAGCTTTGTAGTAATTTCCGGTAAAATGGCATGAGACAATTGGAACAACCTTGCTATACCGCCAACAAACGTGTTTGATTTGGGACTTATAGCTACAGACACCATAGCCTTTGCAACCAATTTTGGATCATAAACGGGAGGCGTAGGCCTTAAAACCTTACCGGTATAATTAGCAGCATGCTGTATACCGGGTGTGTCTAAAAACGCCGGGAACAAATCACACACATAAATGTGGGGCCATGGCGTTAATTCTGCCTTAATTGCTTCAGAAAATCCTTTTAAACCAAACTTACTGGCCGTGTAACCAGCGCCGTACGGCACCGGTAAAAAGCCGCCAATTGAGATATTGTTTATGATTGTTCCGTAGTTCTGCTCTTTAAAAACAGGCAATATGGCGTGTACGCCATTCATGTACCCAAACAGGTTTGTTTGTACTACCTGGGTATGTACCTCAATAGGTGTAGCATCAAATGCACCGCCTGCTAAAACGCCTGCATTATTTATCCATATGCTTACAAAGCCTTTCCAGTCTTTTGCTGCGTTGGCAAGATTTATCATTTCTTTTGGGTCGGTTACATCGGTGGTCACCACCAATGTTTCGGCCCCCAACTCTTCGCATTCCGCAGCAAGTTCATTCAGGGAATCTAAATTTCTTGCGGCAAGCACCAAAGATGCGCCGGTTTGGGCAAATTCAAGCGCAGCAGATCTGCCAACACCGCTCGAAGCCCCCGTTATAACTATTACTTTATTTTTTAAACTTTCAATCGCCATAACTCAACAACTTAGTAAACTGAAATCTGTTTCAATAATTTAAAGATCATACTTATCGAAACATAAAACTTATACATTAGTTAAAGAGTATGACCTATTTAAGAAAACTTTAACATGGAAAATCAAACCAACAACCTATCCAACGTTCACCTCGGAAATAAACGACTGATAAAATTCTTTTTAGATAATCTCGACAGAATCTATTGCGCAAAAAAACACATGGTTGAACATCTTCCTGAAATTGCTGATCAGGCATATTTTTCAGATATAAGCCATGCACTCTACGAAACCATTGACGACGTAAAAAAACAAATTATCCGGATGGACGATATGTATGCACGATTAGGAACAAAAAACAACGCTGCAAGCTGCAATGGCCTTGTTGCTATGGTACAGGAGGCTTTTGAAGAAATAAAAAATCAAAAAGATGATGCTGCATTAAGAGACATGTCGATACTTTTTTATATGCAAAATATAGAAAGTATAGAAGTAGCATCTTTCCAGGCACTTCAAATAATAGGCGCTAAAATCAAGAATGAAGAAATATCTCAGTTACTTAAAGAGAACCTGGACGAAGCAAAAGACGACCGTACCCTGTTACTGATGATTACCGCTAAGTACGTCACCAGCTAAGAATACAAATATTTAAGTTTAATTTTTAGTTAAAATTTAAAACTCTTAGGAACACTTCGTGTTAAGTTATAACAAATCAATTATAACTTATGAAAGCAGCCGTATTCCACAAACCCGGTACCATCACTTATGATACCGTTGACGACCCACGTATAGAAAACGACAGGGATGTAATTTTAAAAGTTACTTCTACCGCTATCTGCGGATCAGACCTACACATATTAAGCGGGGCAGTACCGCAAACAGAACCCATGATTATGGGCCATGAGTTTATGGGAATTGTAGAGGAAGTGGGTTCTGCAATCACTAACCTTAAAAAGGGTGATAGAGTGGTTGTTCCTTTTCCAATTGCCTGCGGTCACTGCTTTTTTTGCCAGCACGGTGCATCGCCAAGCTGCGAAAACTCTAATTATAAACATTATGGGCCTGACGGCGATTTGGCAGACCAAAAAGGTGCTGCATTATTCGGCTATACAGATCTATATGGCGGATATTCCGGCGGCCAGGCAGAGTATGTTCGTGTCCCTTATGCTGATATCAGCCCGCGCATTGTTCCCGAAAATATGACCGATGAGCAGGTTCTGTTCTTAACAGATATTTTTCCTACCGGTTGGTCGGCAATTGACTGGGCACAGCTTAAAGGCGGCGAAACCGTTGCTATATTTGGTTCGGGGCCGGTAGGTCTTATGGCTCAAAAAGCGGCATGGGTAAACGGTGCAGGCAGGGTGATCGCTATCGATCCATTAAATTATCGCCTTGAAAAAGCAAAAGCAGTGAACAAAGTGGAGATCCTTAACCCGAATGAGGTTGATGTTGTTGAAGCCATTAGGAGTATGACCGGCGGCCGTGGTGCTGACGTTTGCGTAGATGCTGTAGGTTTTGAGCCGGAACGTACCATAATGGATAAAGTAAAATCGGCAATTAATTTTGAAGTAGGAAGCATGAAAGTGCTCGATCTTGCTTTCAAAGCAGTTCGAAGAAGCGGTACTGTTACCATAATGGGGGTTTACGGATCATCTTACGATAATTTCCCTTTCTACCGTGTTTTTGATAAGGGGCTTACCCTGAAAATGGGCCAGGCACCGGTTATTAACTACATTGATCATTTAATTGAGTTGGTTAAAACTGAAAAGGTGGTACTGGACGATATTATTTCTCATACACTACCGTTAAGCCAGGTTTCTAAAGGATACGATATGTTCCAGAAGAAAGAAGACGACTGCGTTAAGGTTGTTTTGAAACCAGGTGAATAATTGGATGATTAATTTAATAGTGTTAACTAAATAATTAAAATGGAAACCCAAACAGCTCAAAAACAAGATCACCAGCCGGGTATTGAAGCGGAAATGACCCCGAAACCCGAGTATATCAAAAAAGGATATAAAGGGTCTGGTAAATTAACCGGTAAAACAGCTTTAATAACTGGTGGTGATAGTGGCATAGGCCGTGCGGTAAGCGTTCACTTTGCAAGAGAAGGTGCAAACGTAGCCATTATTTATTTTGACGAAGATATTGATGCACATGAAACTAAAAAACTGGTTGAAGCAGAAGGCGGTAAATGTGTTTTATACAAAGGAGATGTTAAAGACGAAGAGTTCTGCAAAACAACCGTAGAAAAGGTTGGAGCTGAATTTGGCAAACTAAACATACTTGTAAATAACGCGGGCATTCAGCTTCCTGAAAAAGAAGTTGGCGACATTACGCGCGATCAGTTAGAAGCAACCTTTCGCACCAATATCTTTGCTTACTTCTTTTTTGCACAGGCTGCTTTAGCATATATGGAAGAAGGTGATTGCATCATCAATACCACTTCGGTAACTGCTTACCGCTCTTCTCCAAACCTGATAGATTATTCATCTACTAAAGGCGCGATTACAAGCTTTACCAGGTCGCTGGCAACTAACTTGTCAGAAAAAAAGATAAGGGTGAATGCTGTTGCTCCGGGCCCGGTGTGGACACCATTGATCGTTTCTACGTTCGATGAAGAAAAGATCAAAAAGTTTGGTAGCGAAACGGCAATGAAACGCCCCGGGCAGCCATCTGAATTAGGGCCTGCTTATGTTTTTCTTGCTTCAGACGATGCATCGTTTATAACCGGCCAGGTGATACATGTTAATGGCGGCGAAGTTGTAAACGGATAGTATTATCAACTAAAATAAACCCTGCGCCCTGGATAACCTGTGTGCAGGGTTTATTTTTCTTAGCGACTGTAAGAAGAGCTATTTGTTAGCTTAATTCACTTTTCCAAAGGCTTGGATTATCCCTTATATGACTTATCTGCTCAATAATTTCTTGTATTTCAGAACTTTCCAACGCGGCTTCACCACGGGTGTAGGTAAATAATCGGCCCGGATTTTCAAAAGTTATAATGCCGAGGTAATTCGGGTTTCCAACTTTTTCTAATTTTTTCTCAGATATATTTAGTAAGCCATTAGCCTCATTGTTAACATCGTTAAAAATGGTGTAGTTATATGTCAGGATAGGATGTCCATCCATTTTTACGTCTGTTTCGGGAACAACTATCAACGGACGGGTACTTTCAAGAACAATGCGTAATGGCTTCATAAATATGTGTTCTTATAAAACCATTTCAAGTACTTAAAAGTTTCATATCTTAAGAACTATTTAATTTCAGATTAATATCCGGATCATACAACATATTTTTATTAAAGACCTTGATATGCCAGAATTACCAGACCTGCAAGTTTTCAGTAAAAACCTTGATAAAAAGTTAAAGGGCAAAAAATTAATTTCTATAGAAGCCAGGGTTGCAGCCAAATTGAATGTATCAGAAAAAGAGTTAAAAGAAACGCTGGAAAACCAGGTATTGGAAAAAGTTGTACGCGTAGGCAAAGAGCTGCACTTTGAATTTAAAAACAAACATGTGTTAGGGCTTCACTTAATGCTGCACGGACAGTTCCATTTATTTGAAGATACAAATCATCAAAAGAGCACCATTTTAGAAATGCATTTTGACGATAACATCGGTTTGGCTTTAACGGATTTTCAGAAAGCGGCCACTCCTACGCTTGACCCAAAGGAAACTGGCGTAAAAGATGCACTTGACATAGACTTTGAATATTTGAAGGAAAAGTTGAATGCCACGCGTACTGCTGTGAAAACAGTATTGATGGATCAGCATATTGTTAGGGGAATTGGAAACGCTTATGCCGACGAGATTTTATATGACGCTCAATTATCACCATTTTCTGCATCCAATAAGATTCCCGATGAAAAAATAAAAACGCTTGCTAAATCTGTTACCGATGTTTTAAAAGATGCCGAAAAGCAGATCATAAAGGCAACCCCCGATATTATAAGCGGTGAATACCGGGATTTTTTAAAAGTGCATTTACCTAAAAAGAAAGAAACCGCTAAAGGAGAAACTATTCACCAGAAACCGGTGGGCTCCAGAAAAACTTATTATACCGATAGCCAGGAACTTTATAGCTAAATTAATCTTAAACCCTTTAAACCAGAATTAAAAATCACAGGCTTTTAAATTCATAATCTACCTTTTCAAGATCAAGCCTTGCTGGGCCTGTAATTACACGCCCGTCAACGTCAAAGCGGGCGCCGTGACATGGGCAATCCCAACTGATTTCTTCACTGTTAAAATTTACAATACATTTGGCATGCGTGCAAACCGGGTTTAATACATGCAAATTGCCATCCATATCTTTGTAAGCAGCTACTTTTTTACCGTTTACTTCTACTACTTCCCCATTTCCCGGTTGTAACCTGTTTAAAGAATCTGTTTCTTTCACGCCAAAGCGGTCTGCAACAAAATGATAAGCAACGTCGGCATTTTCCTGTATAAAGTCGGTAAAACCAGCTACAGGTTTGATACGTGATGTACTAAAAACTTTTTCATATTTACTTTCCGAACCGACTATAAGATCGCTTAAAATCTTGGCAGAAACACTGCCCAGCATCATTCCGTTACCGTTAAAACCAGTTGCGCAATAAACGCCATCCGGTAATGAAGGCACCTGGCCTACATAAGGAAAGCCATCGGCAGGAATATAATACTGTGATGACCATTTGTATTTAACAGATGAAACTGCATAATTTTTCCTGATGTATTTTTCAAGATCTTCAAAAGCAGCCTTAGGATCGTCATGTCCGGTTTTATGGTCGTTGCCGCCTACTAACAACAGAGGTTCGCCATCTATTACATGCGTTCTTAGATAGTGATATGGTTCTTCCATGTCATAAATCAGTTCATCGGGATATTTGTCTCTTTTTAACTTAACTGCTATAATATAACTCCGGTAAGGCGCACATCTGAAATTGAAAGAGGTTAAACCTGGGGGCATATGCGTAGCATAGATCACCTTATTTGCTTTATAAGCCTGTTCGCCGGCTTTAGCAATTAACAAATTATCTTCTTTTTCTACAGAATCAATCAACGTATTCTCCATAACAGAGCCGCCCGCTTTAACAAACTCTGCTATAAGCGCATTTATATACTTTATGGGATGAAACTGAGCTTGTCCATCAAAAACAAGTGCCTTTTTATAGCTCAATGGCGTGGGCACATGATCAGTATATGCAACGCTAACGCCCACAGCCACGGTACCCTGGTAAACGTCGTCAAGTTGTTTTACCTGTTCGTCGTTTTCCGCATACAGGTATCCGGTTTTAGCTTCATAATCACAATCTATTCTGTATTTGTCAACATTATCTTTTATAATAGCAAAACCTTCATTCACCGCGTTTGCAAAAAGTTGGGCACCCTCTTTTCCAAATGCGCTCGCTGCCTCTTTATAAGTAGTATCCGCAAATGTATTTATATGAGCGCTCGTTCCGCCGGTAGTTCCAAAACCAATATGGTGAGCATCAACCAGTAAGCAAATTTTTCCCTGCTGCTGTAATAGTAACGCAGCTGTTACACCGGTAATTCCGGCTCCTACAACCAAAACATCGTAAACCGTATTAATATTTCCGGATGTATTTAATTGCCTGCTTTCATTCTGCCATGGGCTTCTTAAGTTTCCATCCCTGTCTACAATTTTTGCTTTGTTAGTCTTGGTTTCCATATTCGCTATGAGTGTATATGAAATACAAATTTTTACAATTTGTGTTTAGGAATCAACGCGATATTTATTTAAAAAATAAATTATTTAATTTATAAATAAGAACTTCAGGAACAGGAAATCATCTTTAGCAATCGAAGAATCGACCTTAAACACTATTAAACAAAAAGGCCATGATAATTATCTTACCACGGCCTTCCTTTTGTCTATCGAATTTTAGTGTTTGTCGGGCTTAGGATTTTTTTCTGTTTTATTATTGTTGGGTGATGGTTTAGGATTGGTATTTCGCTGACCGAAACCAAATCTCGAACCCTGTGCATTATTCCTGCCGCCCGCCGAACCCGGCATTACCGGTTTACCAACGTTAGGTGCTGGAGTGCTATTTCCTAATCTGCTATTAGCATTGGTTTGATTAACGTTAGGTGTAGTACCTGCCGCTGGTGTATTTGTATTTCCTCTATTGTTGTTAAAACCATTACCGGTATTTGGTGTGGCTGCGTTATTACCTGCAGGTGCGTTGTTCCTGTTATAATTGCTATTATTTGCAGGAGCATTGGTAGCACCGGTAGAAGCAGGTGTGTTATTTCTGCTATTAAAATTGCCGTTTGTATTATTTGCAGGTGTAGTTGCTGCGCCGTTAGTATTTCTGTTGCCGTTTGCGTCGTTACCGGCCGGGCGGTTACCAAAACCAAAGTTACCCCTGTTTCCAGTTGCTCCATTTGCCGGGGTTCTGTTTGCGGCAGGGTTAGGGTTTGGATTGTGCGGAGGCACTTTGGCTGTGGCCAGATTTGCAGGCCTTCCATTAGCATTTGCAAACTGATTATGGTCATCCCTTGCTATACGCTGGTTCCTGATCTGCTCAGGGGTTGCAGCTACGTGGCGCTCGTGCATGGCTATTGCTTCACCTGGTGTAGGCCTTGCCATTATGCCGCCACGGCCGTTAAAACTGGTGTGATTATTATTTACAACTACTACGGTATTGTTAACATAGGTATTGTGAATCACAGTTGTATTTACACGTACAACCGCTGTATTATAACGGAAACGGTTTTCATGCCATTCGCCGCCAACAAAACCAACGCCCGCATAACCATAGCCGTAATTAATGCCGCCGTAAAAGCCTACCCTATTACCCCAGTAGCCATTATGAAAAACGTAAACGCCGCCAACAAAACCCCAATACGGAGGAGTCCACAATAAACCTGCGTCCGGTGGTGCTACCCACGCACCCGGTACCCAGTAATAAGCGCCACGCATAGGGCTGTAAGCCCAATAACCTGGCTGCCACAAGTAACCATCCTGCGGGCACTCCGGTTGGTCATACTCTGGTAAGGCCGGTGGCGCAACGTTTGCAGATACCGCCGTATCAACCGGCGTAGTGTCTTCATCATCATTAACCTGGGCGTTTTCCTGCGGCGCTTGTTGATTATAGTTAGGGTCGTTAAATTCTGCAAGCTGCTTTAAGTTATTTAAAGCTACTGCGTTAACACCTGAAACTGTTACCGGTGCCCAATCCTGCATTTGCTTGTCGAAGAAGTAAAGTGCATTCTGGTCGGCATTGTATAAAAAAGTATAAATAGTAATGGTTTGGCCCAAAAAAACGCTTTGAAAAACCAGTTGAAAACCATAGCCAGAGTTGGGGTCTACCTGTGTGACCACGTAAGACTTATGACCCGGTGCAGCTTTTATAATGGAACGTGCAATGGTTGTATTGGCAGCAAGATCAATAAATGCATCCTTAAACAGAACCGCAGCATCGCTGTAAGCCTGTACTTCCTGGCCCGACTGGTAATCTATAGCAAATATTGTAGCATTGGCATGCGTATCTGTTATGGTTTGCGCATAGCCCGTGCCCGTTATTCCAATTAAAAGTAAAAAAGCAATTGTGATTTTTTTCATGTTAAACAAGTATGAGTGATGTGAAATGGTTTAAAGAAAATTGATGTTTGTTTTGTTAAACTTACTTTACAAAAATAGGTTTAACAACCCGATGATAAAAGCATTCAATTAAATTATCTAAACTATAGGATAACGGCTTAACTCGTAGATTTTTTAGACGGTAGATAGATCAAAAACAATGTAATGACATATCATAGGTTAAAACTCTATACATTTGCCCATTGTTAATACAATCATGGCAAAAGTTTCTATCAACCTGGCAACAGGCTCCATACAAAAAGAAGAATTAATAGTAGGCATAGACCTGGGTACCACCAATTCGCTGGTGGCTTTCATAAATCCCGAAAAAAACCCACAGGTAATTAATGATACTGGCAAGGGCGTGTTGGTACCTTCTATTGTGCATTTTTCATCAACTGGCGATATAACCGTAGGTAACGATGCAAAGGAGTTTCTTATCACAGATCCGCAAAACACTATATTTTCTGTAAAACGTTTGCTTGGCCGTTCATATAAAGATATTCAGAACTATCAGGATTTCTTCTCTTACAAAGTGATTGATGATGATTCTGAAAGTTTGGTCAAAATAAAAGTAGGCGATAAATTCTATACCCCAATTGAACTTTCCGGCCTGATTTTGAAAGAATTGAAGGCAAGGGCAGAACATGCACTAAAAACCCCTGTTAACCGTGCAGTAATTACAGTACCCGCATACTTTAACGATTCGCAACGCCAGGCAACACGCGATGCCGGTAAACTGGCGGGGTTAGATGTTTTACGCATTGTTAACGAACCTACTGCAGCCAGCCTTGCCTACGGTATCGGCTTAAATCCCGAGGAAACAAAAACCATTGCCGTTTATGACCTGGGCGGTGGCACTTTTGACGTTTCTATTCTGCAGATACAAAATGGAATTTTCGAGGTACTTTCAACTAATGGCAACACATTTTTAGGCGGAGACGATTTTGACCGGGTAATTGTAGACTATTGGATAGAAAAAAACCAGCTTGACAGGGCCACTATCTTTGCTGATAACACACTGGCGCAGCAATTACGCTTAAAAGCTGAAGAAGCGAAAAAAGCGTTTGCACACCAGAGCCTGTTCAATGAAAAAATAGGCGACATATGGTGCACCCTTGATAGGGCGACCCTTGAACAACTGATCTTACCTAAGGTACAGGAAACGATAGATTGCTGCCAAAGCGCACTTAAAGATGCTAAACTCGGTATAAAGAATATAGATGAAGTAGTTATGGTAGGCGGCTCTACGCGTACTGCTTTGGTAAAGAAAATGGTAGGCGATTTCTTTGACCGCCCCGTTCATGACGATCTGAATCCTGACGAAGTGGTTGCCCTTGGTGCCGCCATACAGGCCGACATATTAGCAGGCAACCGTAAAGACATTTTGCTGCTGGATGTAACCCCACTTTCATTAGGTATTGAGACCATGGGCGGCCTGATGGATGTTATAATTCCCAGAAATTCAAAAGTTCCTACCAAAGCTGGAAGGCAATACACCACATCGATAGACGGGCAGGTAAATATGAAAATTGCCGTTTACCAGGGCGAGCGCGACCTGATAAAAGAAAACCGTAAGCTTGCAGAGTTTGATTTGAAAGGAATTCCCTCTATGCCAGCAGGTTTCCCTAAGGTTGATATTAACTTTTTGCTGAATGCGGACGGTATTTTAAAGATCCAGGCTATTGAACTGCGTTCGGGTGTGAAACAGGAAGTTGAAGTAAAACCAACTTACGGCATTACAGATGAACAGGTAGAACAAATGCTGATGGATAGCATAACCCATGCAAAGGACGACGTAAGCCAGCGCATGCTCATTGAGGCTCGTACCGAAGGCGAACAAATGATCTATACGGTTGAACGGTTTATCCAGAAAAACGGAAACTTTCTTTCGGTTGCAGAAGTAAGCGAAACGAATAACTACCTGCAGACTTTGAGAAACGCGCTTACCAGCGGCGATAAAGACAGCATTTATAAAGCCATAGACGCGATAAATGATTTTACACGCCCGTTTGCAGAAAGATTAATGGACGAAGCGATAAGCCATGCAATGAGAGGTAAAAGCATAGAATAAGTTAATGTATATTGCGGCGCTTATTATAAAACGTACAAATCCATTATAACCATACAATCTGTTTTGAAAAACACCATACGTTATATCGTTCTTATTTCCATTCTATTTTTTATCGGCAGGCAGAGTTCTAAGGCCCAGGTGATAAATACCTTAATGCCTAAAGACAGTATTTTAATCACCAGTATTGATACAGCGAGGTATGATTCGCTAATGCTTAAAATTGCAAATGGCGATAAAACCGGCAGGTGGCCAGTAAAAAATGCTCCTTACCCCCTCCCAGGTGCCATTTTACCTTTCTACCGCGTAGTAGCTTATTATGGCAACATGTATTCAAAAAACATGGGCGTTTTAGGCCAGTATCCCCCTAAAATAATGATGGAGAAATTGATGAACGAGGTAAAGGTTTGGGAAAAGGCAGATACTACCATTCCCGTTAAGCCAGCCTTGCATTATATCTGCGTTACCGCCCAGGCCGATGCAGGTGCAAACGGATTACATAACCTGCGGATGCCCTTTAAGCAAATAGACAGTGTTATCCATATGGCTAAAACTATTAACGCATTGGTCTTTTTAGATTTACAAGTAGGCTTTAGCACTGTACAAAAGGAAATCCCGCTGCTAGAAAAATATTTAAAAATGCCCGGCGTGCATCTTGGTATAGACCCGGAGTTTTCTATGAAAGAAGGTAGCGTTCCGGGTAAAAGGATAGGAACGTTTGATGCCGCCGATATAAATTATGTATCGCAATACCTGGCGTCGCTGGTTAAGCTTTATAATTTGCCGCCCAAGATCTTTGTTGTGCATAGGTTTACCAAACGGATGGTGACAAACTATAAAGAGATTAAATTACGCTCGGAAGTACAGCTGGTGATGGATATGGATGGCTGGGGCGGCCCGGATCTAAAAAAAGGTACTTACCGTTATTTTATAGAAGGCGAACCTGTTCAGTTTACCGGTTTCAAGCTGTTTTACAAGAACGACATAAAAAACGAGCCGCATCGCATGCTTACCCCAAAAGAAGTATTGCAGCAAACGCCTGCGCCGGTTTATATTCAATACCAATAAAAAAAAGCGGCTTTACCTGTTTATAACAAGCAAAACCGCTTTTAAAATTAAATTATTGAATTATTAGTGCTTAAGGGCTTCCTGTTCGCGCAGGGCGCTTATGTTGTTCTGATTATTGAACTGATCTGTCTGGCTTGCAAAATCTTCAAGGATGGATGCAATGGTATCCAGGTTATCAGATACGCGTTGATGCATATCCGGAAGGTCTTTTTCAAGACGTTTGTCTCCCAAATCTATATTATCTACTTCAATTTTTGCCAGTTTCTGTATAATAGCCTGCTGACTGTTTTTTAAGTCTTCCAGTTCGTGGACTATCTTTTCCATCAGGCCAAATTTTTTTAGCTTATCCATAATATTATGTTTTATTTACTATTGGATAACTTTTTTTACCGAAAAAGGTTTGAAATTTGGAATTATCATTTATAACTAATAATTTAGTTGAATGAAATGGATACTCCTAAACCTTATCATTTTTATCTCCACAACTATTGTTTCTGCACAACAGATGAAAAAATCTGACGATGAATTGTTGCTGGAATATTATCAATCGCAAAAGTATGCAGACGCATTGAATTACCTGAAAAGCAATTATCCCGAACCGGTAAGCGATATAAAAGTATTAAGCCGGCTGGCTTATACCTCCCAAATGGCCGGGCAGCTTGCGGCTTCAGAAACTTATTATCAAAGGGTTTATGACCTGGGTACCACTAATCAAAGTGCCCTGTTCAGCATCGGCAATATAAACCTGCGCCGGGGTAACTATTTAAAGGCCGAAATATTTTTTAAAAAGATCATATTAAAAGATACAGCGAACTTTGCGGTGCTTGAACAACTGGCAGAAATCTCCACAAAGAAAAAAGACAGCACCGCGGCCGTACTCTATCTAAAAAAAGCAAACCAAGTAAACCCTTATGATGTAAATGTAGCCAGCGATCTGTGTGAATATTTAACGGCTTACAAACGCTTTGATCCGGCTTTAAAAGTGTTGAATAAGGCATCGGAAGCAGACCCCGATAATGTAATACTTCTAATGAGCATGCTTAACCTAACTTATACCGAACAGAAATGGCAGGCAACGGCCGAGGTTTGCAACAAGCTGATCAGCCTTGGTATTTTAACAGACCAGATTTTTAATAAACTTGGAATAGCATACTACAACTTAAAAAACTTTGCATGCGGTGCCGAAAGTTTTGCCGGCATAAGCCCTATGGGCCAAAATGAGTATACATTTTATTATGCAGCGCTTTGTTATAAAGCTTTAAAAGATGAGAAGCAAGCTATAAACATGCTGAATCTGGCATTACTCCAGGCCATATCTCCAAACGTTGCCTCCTACTATGGAGAAATTGCCGATAGTGAAAGTGAACTTTCGCGCTACAAAAAAGCAGCGGCCGCTTACACCAAAGGCCTTCAGTTTAGTGAAAACGCTACCATATACTATTTACTTGCCAGCCTTTACGATACCAAACTGAGCGATAAAGCTAATGCAGCAAAATACTACAAAAAGTATCTTGCTTCAAAACCACCGGTTAAGCAAGAGAAATATATTGCGTTTGCTAAAGAAAGATTAAAAGAGTTTAAATATTAAGGATGCTTTTATGATTATTAATAGCTTAATTATCATAACGAACAAACCACTAACGCTGCATTAACCTTGCAACATACTTTCCTATAATATCAAATTCCAGGTTAACTACAGAGCCTTCGCGCACCTGCTGCAGGTTGGTATGTTCAAATGTGTAAGGAATAATGGCTACTGAAAAACCATCGGCAGTTGAATTTACAACTGTAAGGCTTATGCCGTTTACACAAATGGAGCCTTTCTCTACAGTGACATTCCCTTTAGAGGTGTCGTAAGTAAAAGTGTATTCCCAGCTGCCGTCAAGTTCTTTGAATGAGGTACAAATGGCTGTCTGGTCTACATGACCTTGCACAATGTGCCCATCCAGTCGGGCGTTCATTTGCATGCAGCGTTCCAGGTTTATCAGGCTGCCTATTTCAAGGCTGCCGATGTTGGTTTTATTTAAGGTTTCTTCAATGGCGGTTACCGTGTGTTGCCCATCGGCCAGGGCTATAACCGTTAAGCAAACGCCGTTATGCGCAACCGACTGATCAATTTTTAATTCTGCAGCTATCGATGATTCAACAGTGATATGCAAATTACCATGATCGCGTTGCAAATCTGTTACCTTTCCTAAAGTTTCTATTATACCTGTAAACATATAGCGAAATTAATTAAAGGATCAGAAGTATCTGTCAGCCAAAAATAGATTTATCAGAAAAATACTTTATCGGTAGCTTAAATTAATTTGGTTCGGTTATTGCGCAACAGGCAAACACTATCAAAACTCATTCTTTTAAACCAATGGCAAAGCAGAGCGCCGGTATTTTGTTATATCGTATTGTAAATCACAATTTAGAGGTCTTATTGGCTCATCCCGGCGGCCCATTTTTTAAAAATAAAGATGCTGGCGTTTGGTCTATCCCAAAAGGTGAATTTACAGATGATGAAGATGCGCTTACAGCTGCTAAAAGAGAGTTTTTGGAAGAAACCGGCCAGCAGGTAAATGGCGTTTTTATACCCCTTGAGCCGGTGTTGCTTAAAAGCGGAAAAATTGTTTTCGCCTGGGCTGTAGAAGGCGATTTGGATCATGCGTTCGTTACCAGTAACTTTTTTGAAATGGAATGGCCGCCAAAATCAGGTAATCAGCAATCTTTCCCGGAAATTGACCGCGCAGCCTGGCTGGATGTTGAAACAGCAAAAGTTAAAATAAACGCTGCGCAGGTAAGTTTTATAGAACAACTTGTTTTAAGCAGCCAGAGGAATTTATTATATTGATATGGTTTTTTAAGATATCTTGTTACTAACACTTCTGAATGAATTATAATTCAAATTGCAAATTTGACGAAATTAGTTAATCGAATTTCAAGTTTATTATATTTGTTTATGACAATTTCATCTGCAACTTATCCAGGAGAACCAACTTATATGGGAGTGTTTAAAGACGGTAACCACATATCCAATCACAATCTCGGAGACTTATCACAAGTTCCAGACGTAGAGTATTTGATCAAAATTGTTTACATATCTTATAACTTAAGAAAATACACATTAATTCATCCAGACGGAAAACTCAATTTTTTAAAAATCGGTAATTTTGAAGTGAGAGATATTAGTAACGAATTTTACCATTTAGATCATAAGGCTACTATCACAATTCAAGATTTGTCGGAAAACTTGTTGAGAAAGGAAGTAATAATTACTAAACAGAGTGCCGATAAAATGATGACTAATTTACTTGAATTATTAAATAACTTAAATGAGGCAGGTTCCTACTCAATTTATATTAAATTGAAAGAATTAGAAGAACTTAAACTCGAAAATTCCAAATTAAGGAATGAAATTCTGTCTTTCAACTCTCAAATCAAAGTAAAGTAAATTTGCCACTTTAGATTATTTCTTAAAATCCATTTAAACAAATTAAACTTTTGAACCTTAATATTAAGAAAACATAACCCTTTAATGTCTTTTATTTAACTTATCGCTTCATCACTATTCTTACTTCTACTGTATTTCCTTCGCCCTGCAAAACGGGGCTGCCTTTGGCGAATTCAACCGCTTCGTCTATACTGTCGGCTTTAACTGTAATAAAACCGCCTATGGTCTGTTTTATTTCGCCAAAAGGTCCGTTAGTTACGGTGTTATTATAACCTACAACTTTTGCGCTCTCCATAGGTAAACCGGTGCCGCTGACAAATTTGTTTTGCGCAGCAATGGTGTCTATCCAATCCATGGTTTGTTTCATCCATACGTCTATCTGCTCGGAAGAGGCAACCTTGTTACCGTCCTCATGCCTGAAAATCAGAATATATTCGTCCATAGCCTTTAACGTTAATATTTTTAACTAACTAATAAACAGCAAAGCGGCTTAATTTACAGAACGGCGGTTTTTAACCCAATTACCTGCCGCGTGTTCTGTATCTAATACTTCAACAGGCTTCCCGGCCAGAAGTTTTTCCATTATAAGCGCCGCAACCAAAGCTTCATCTTCACTTACAACCGGCTTAGTACCTGGTTTAAAATATTTTTTTACAAAGTGCGTGTCAAAGTTTCCGGAAATGAATGCTTCATGCTGCATTACAAACTTACCAAATCCCAAAGTGGTTGTTACACCGCTTATCTGGTATTCATCTATCGCCCTGATCATCCTGTGTATTGCTTCCCCGCGGCTTTTCCCGTAAGTGATCAGTTTGGCAATCATGGGGTCGTAAAAAATGGGAATCTCCATGCCTGCTTCAAAGCCATCATCTACACGAACGCCCGGCCCTTTGGGGGTTATATATGTTTGCAACGTACCTATGTCGGGCAAAAAGTCGTTTTCAGGGTCTTCCGTGTAAACCCGTAGTTCTATGGCGTGTCCATTTATTTTCAGATCTTCCTGCTTAAAACTGATTGGCTCACCCGCCGCTATGTGAATCTGTTCTTTCACCAGGTCTATCCCGGTTATAAGTTCCGTTACCGGGTGTTCTACCTGCAAGCGGGTATTCATTTCCAGGAAATAAAAATTGAGGTTTTCATCCAATATAAATTCAACAGTGCCTGCACCCGTGTAATTTACAGCGCGCGCTACGTCTACCGCGCATTTACCCATTTCCTGGCGCATTTGCGGCGTTAAAACAGCCGATGGCGCCTCTTCAATCACTTTCTGGTGGCGGCGCTGTACAGAGCACTCCCGCTCAAATAAGTGCACTATATTTCCATGTGTATCGCCAAGTACCTGTATTTCTATATGCCGCGGCGATGAAACATATCTTTCAATAAACACAGAACCATCACCAAAGGCCGATTTAGCTTCTGATACGGCAAGCTGCATTTGCTCATCAAAACTGCTTTCATGCTCAACTACGCGCATACCCTTACCTCCGCCCCCTGCCGCAGCTTTTATCAGTACAGGGAAACCTACCGCTATGGCTTGCAATTTTGCTTCTTCCATATCGGTTATGGCATGTACCGTACCGGGAACCATAGGAATATTATATTGCAAGGCAGCTGCCTTTGCCGATAGCTTATTCCCCATTACCTCCATAGCCTCTGGCGACGGGCCGATAAGGATCAAACCGGCTTCGCGCACATCGCTTGCAAAAGATGCATTTTCACTTAAAAATCCATAACCGGGGTGTATGGCATCCGCACCGGCTTTTATACAGGCATTTATTATTTTTGACGACGACAGGTATGATTTTACCGAGGGAGATTCGCCGATGTGTATTGCTTCATCCGCAAAGCGAACATGCAGCGCATCACGATCTGCATCTGAGTATACCGCAACCGTTTTGATCCCCATTTCGCGGGCTGAGCGCATAACCCTTAAAGCAATTTCGCCGCGGTTGGCAATCAATATTTTTTTTATAGGTGGCATTACATTACAGAAAGCGCAAAATCCTCGGGCATATAAGAAAGCTCGGGAATGCTGTTGGTTATAATTATCTCGTTCCTTTTTACAAAAAGTTTGAAAGATGGATCATCGTCTAATTCATAAGGTGCCGAACCAGAAACATATAGCTCACGCTCGTATTCCAAATCTTGTATAAGCACTTTGCATGATCTGTAGCTTTTCCATACCCTTATGGTGGTAAACAGGAACACTAAAAAGAACAGGAGTACGATAGAAAAGGTTTTAATACGACCAAAATGTAATCCTGAAGCAAAAATCACCGGATATGCCATTACTAAAAGATAGTCTGCAGTCAGGATGGTGTACCAGTAAGCACGGTAAGTTTTTTCTTTGCTTTTGTAGCGTTCAATCCAGTTGGTTAAAGTTTGGTTCAGGTACTTGTCTTGTATCATTGTGAATGGCTGATTTAATTTTAGCTTTTAAGGTAGAACAATTTTTTAAAAGCATACCAAATAATTTGAAAGTATCCACTTTAAATTAACTCACAATTTTATAATTAAACATTAGTTAAAAACCAAGAGCTTAAACCGTTCAAACACCTTTTTGTATCACAGAAGTTACAAAACAATTGTAAATTGCGCAACATATCGTATGCCCAAATCGTAAAAAACGCCGATATTTAAGCACACACTAAACTTTTATGGAATTTGTAATTTCTCTAATCAAGATCTTTTTTATACTCGCTGCTATTTTATGCATAGGGGTAATATTCTTCGGCTCCATGAAATACATAAAAAGAAAATACTACCCTACCTGGAAATTTCCTGATTACATAAGCGTAGGTTATGCCGAATATCTTTATAAAAAATACATTAAAAGATCTATCTGAGAATTTTTAATCGATCAAACATAGGCTGCTTATAAAGTAGTCTTGTTGTACATCTCGTTGAAAATAATGCGTCAGTTATCCAACTGAGGCTTTTTTAAAAAATAAAACCCTTTAGTTTATAGCTAAAGGGTTTTGTTTTTTAAGGCTTTTTAGTTGCCGCCGCCTGCAGGAGGAGCCGGTGGTGGCGTACCGCCCGGGCCACCAGGGCCTTTATGCATTTCAGGAAGCTTTACATCAGGATGCGAATCGCCATGGTGACAAGAGTAGCAGTTTACGCCCGATGTCATTACCATACCTAATGAATCCTTTTTAGCAGCAAAATATTTCTGGTTTATTTTATCCATCATTTTATACATATCGCGTGCCATGTCCTTTTCGGGTTTTGCATCGCTTGCAAAGTCAAGCCCTTTGCCCTCTTTATTTGGCGCATGGCAAAAATCGCAATGAACACCTAATGAAGCCGACCACTCGTGCATCACTTTTCCAAGCTGCTCGTGAGGGATATTTTTTGGTAATACTTTAAGATTTTTGAATCCTTCTTTCTCTGGCGGTGCCATAGAAGTAAGCGCCAGGAACGATACTACAGACGACAGGCTGAGTGTGACAACTAATTTACGGTTAATGGGCATGTTGCAATGTTTAAGTTCTCTAATTTAAAGCAATATTATGAATGATACAATAGCTAAACAGCTATAACCAGAAAAGGATTGGTAAATATTTAATTACATGAAAAAAATAAATCCAATAAAATTTTGATTATTACGAAATAGTCGTAGATTTACGAAAGAATCGTAAATAATGGAAAAATTATCAATACAGGAAGAAGAGGCCATGCAGGCGATATGGCAATGCCAGTCGGGTTTTATAAAAGATTTCCTTGACCTGCTTGCCGAGCCGAAGCCGCCATATACTACCCTTGCATCAACTGTAAAGAACCTGGAGCGTAAAGGATTTGTAAAAGGTGAAAAATTAGGTAACTCGTTCCGATACTCACCGGCCATAGCCGAAGAAGAATATAAAAAGAAATTTATGAGCGGCTTTGTAAGCGACTATTTCCAAAACTCTTACAAAAACCTTGTTACCTTTTTCGCGAACGAAAAAAAGATCAGTGCAACCGAATTAAAGGAAATCATTAAACTGATTGAGAACCATAAATCCTGATTTTTATGCCAGCTTTATTTATAACATTGCTAAAAATAAATGCCGCACTGCTGCTCTTTTGCGCGGGCTATTATTTAATTCTGAGGCACCTTACGTTTTATACAATTAACAGGGTCTACCTTTTTGCTGCGATACTTTTTGCAAGTATTTACCCGGAAATTGACCTCACCGGGTTTGCGCTGAAACACCAGGATATTGCGGAACCGGTAAGATCTATCATCTATACTATTCAAATGCCTGTCGGGACAAAAATAATTACATCGCCCGATTACTGGCTGTGGGCTAAGGTTGTGTTCTGGGCAGGCGTTGCCTTGCTTGGTCTGAGGCTTATTTTACAAATGCGTTCGTTGCTTTCAATTTACCGTAATTCATCCCCTACCCGCATAGGCAGGTTTAATGTGAGAATTACGGAAGCTGATACCGGCCCGTTTTCATTCTGGAAAACTATTTTTATCAATCCGGAAAAACATAGCCACGCCGATTTAACGCCCATCTTAATGCATGAACAGATCCATGTGGATGAGCTGCACACCGTTGATATACTGCTTGCGGAAATAAGCACCATATTTTACTGGTTTAATCCGGGTATATGGCTGATGAAGAAAGCGATACGGGAAAACATTGAGTTTATAACCGACCGTAAAATCTTGAGCAAGGGGATGGATAGCAAGCAATACCAGTACAGCCTTGTAAACGTAAGTTTTGCAACCAATTACCAGGGATTAGTCAACCATTTTAATATATCAACCATAAAAAAAAGAATCATTATGATGAACAGTAAAAGATCCTCAAAAATCAACCTGACACGATATGTGTTGCTGGTCCCGGCAGTAGTCGTGCTGCTGCTTGTGTTCTCTGTTTCTAAAGCCGATTACCTGAAAAGAAATATCCGGATGATTAAAATATCTGTGCTAAAGGCTAACCCCTTTAAGCAGGCCGAAATTAGTCCCACCAAAAATACCGGAAACGTTGCAGCGGTTAATCAAACGATAAAAAAAACACCGGCGAGCCCCGAAAAGCGAACAATCGACGTTAAGGCTGCTAAAGACACCATCAAAAATGACCCGGTGTATATCAGATCGAGCGATAGCCTGCGGTATGTTATCAATGGTAAAAAGGCAACCAAAGCAGATTTTAAAGCGCTTAATCCGGACGACATCAGTAATATTGAGATTTTGCCATCAAAGTTAGCAAGTAAAGTTATTGACTACCCATCAGACAAAACAAGTGTTTTGTTTTTAACTACACGGAATTCTGAAGATGGACAAAAATTCCAAAGCAAGTTAGATGAAATTAAACAGGTGAACAGGATTGAAAACGTCCGCTTAGCGAATAACGACTCAACTCATAAAGTGGTTGGCTTTAACTCGATAACAGTTAGCAGTCCCGGTACGGTTAATACTATAACATCGGCAAAATCATATTCCAAGGCACCTGTAAATGGTAAAAAAGCAACGGTTCTACAATTTACAGCATCGCCAACGGTATTTGTTACCAGTTCAGATTCATCAAACGTTGCAGAAGCCTTAACATTGACAAAAATCCCCGCAAGTAATGTTAAACGTGTTTATGTGGTTAACGGAAATACAGTGAGGACAAAACCGGTTAAAGTTGATAAGATAAGAATTAACGGAGTTGACTTTGATAACGATACAATGATAGATCATCTGGGAGATAACGTAGTGATTATCGACGGCAAAGAAGCTACCGAGCGTGAACTTAAAAAATTACCGGTATCTGAAGTTGAAAGCATCACCGTAAAAACAGGAACGGACGTTACCGAAAAGTATGGCGATAAGGCAAAAAACGGAATAGTAATAATCACCACAAAAAAAGCAAAAAAAGAATAAGCCCTTCAGTTTTTAGTTAATTTATAATCAATTAACTGGCGTGAGCAGTCTAACTGGCCTCAGCCAGTTTTTCGTGTTCAAGAATTTGCAGTAAAGCCTTTTCGGCATTATTTAGCTCAGATGAGTTAACGTCTTTACTTTCGTCCAGGTCTTTAATATACTTAAAGATAGAACCCTCTTCGTAAGCCTTTATCACCGTTGGATGCACATAATATTTTTTGCAAACCGTGCGGGTATTACCCAGGGTAACGGCAACCTCGTCCAGCACGCTGATGATATTCTTTTTACACTGGCTCATGCTGGTAAATTCGCCTGCTGTTTTAAAAGCAAATAAAGCGCTTACGCTGCCCGCCCAGGTGCGAAAATCTTTTGCGGTAAAATCTTCTCCACTAATATTTTTCAGGTAATCGTTAACATCACCTGATCCTACCGTACAGCGGTGCCCTTCATGATTATAATATTCAAAAAGTTCTTTTCCGGGTAAGTCGCGGCATTGTTTTACTAGCCGAGCAAGTTTAACGCTATGCAGTGCTATTTTATGATAAACGCCCTTTTTACCTTTAAATTCGAAATTGATATTGGCGCCTTCAATTTTTACGTGCCTGTTCATAAGCGTAGTGAGCCCGAATGAGCCGTAAAGCTTTTTATAAGACTCGTTGCCAACACGGATGCTGGTGAGTTCCATCAAACGCACTACAAGCGCTACTACCTTATCATGATCCATATTTTTTCGCAGCAGATCTTTATCTACCTGCTGCCGTATGGCCGGTAAATGTGCCGCAAAGGTTTGCAGGCGATGGTATTTGGACTGATTGCGGATCTTATTCCAGTCGGGATGGTAACGGTATTGCTTTCTTCCGGCAGCATCGGTTCCGGTAAACTGCAGATGACCGTTTTCGTAAGGCGAGATCCAAACGTTTGTATATGCTGGCGGAATAACCAGCTTGTTAAACCGGCTTACAAGTTCCTTATCTTTTACCGGCTTACCATCGGCATCAACATAACTCCACCCCTTACCGGATTTTTTGCGGCTGTAACCGTGTATCGAATCCGAAACGTACCTTAAGCCAACCGCTTTTGCGGTACTTTTCGGGTCTCTTCCAATCTTTTCGAGTTTTTTTAACAGCCTGTTCATGGCATAATAACAATACCTTAATCATTAAGTTTTTTGAAGCATTTAATTTGGAGATATCCCAATAAAACCTACTCTAGATTCCCTGAACATTGATTTTGACGCAAGGCTGACTATTCTGTTTATGTAAAGGCTCAATTTTACAATCAATCAAAATCATCAACTTTTATGAAATACAATTTTTTAGGCAATACCGGCCTGGTAGTATCCGAGCTATGTTTCGGTACCATGACCTTTGGCGGTAAAGGGATCTGGGAAGCCATTGGCAAAATTCAGCAAGATGAAGTTAACAGCCTGATGAAATCTGTAGTAGATTCCGGTATCAACTTTATTGACACTGCCAATGTTTACTCTTTCGGCGAGTCTGAAACATTATTAGGCCAATCTTTAAAAGACAATGGACTAAACCGTAATGAACTGGTTATAGCTACCAAAGTACGTGGCCGCATGAGCGAAAGCGTTAATAATGTAGGCCTTTCGCGCTACCATATTTTTCAGTCTGTGGATGAAAGTTTAAAACGCTTACAAATGGATCATATAGATGTGTTATATGTTCATGGTGTAGACCCTAAAACGCCGGTTGAAGAAATAATGCGCTCACTTAATGATATTGTGCAAACAGGCAAAGTACGTTACATAGCAGTTTGTAACTGGCCTGCCTGGATGGTTATGAAGGGACTTGGCATTGCCGAAAAACATGGCTGGAATAAATTTGTGGGGATGCAATATTTTTATTCGCTTGCAGGGCGCGATGTTGAAAGAGAAATTATGCCTTTAGCCGAAGACCAGAATCTGGCAGTAATGCCATGGAGCCCTTTAGCGGGTGGATTTTTAGGTGGTAAGTATTCAAGGAACGCCGAAAAGGCATCAGGCAGCCGCCGTGATAGTTTCGACTTCCCTCCTATTAATAAAGACAAAACTTACGACGTTATTGACGTGATTACCGAAGTTAGCAAAGCTCACAATATTTCTGTTGCAGAAGTGGCGCTTGCCTGGGTACGCCAGCAAAAAGGGATAACCAGTACTATTATTGGTGCTAAAAGTGCAGCGCAATTACAGGCTAACATCAAATCGGTTGATGTTCAATTATCTGAAGATGACCTTAAGAAGATTGATGAGGTAAGCGCATTACCAAGAGAATACCCCGGCTGGATGGTAGAACGCCAGTCTGGAGACAGGCAATTGAAATAATTTTTAAAAGTCCGGAATTGCCTTCCGGACTTTTTTTGTTTTTAAGAGAGCGATTTTAACACTTTTACGGTATGCTCTACCTGGTCGGGATGTATATCCAGGTGCAGAACAAAACGGATACGGTTTTTATCATTAGCAGTTGCCTTAATACCTTGCGCCTCTAATTTTTGCAAAACTACAGTAGCTGGTTCCACTGTATCGAACAATATAATATTGGTTTCCACAGGTAAAACGCCGGTAACCCAGCTACAGCCGGATAACTCATTAGCTAATATCTGCGCATGATCATGGTCTATTTTTAAACGCTCAATATGATGATCGAGTGCATAGATGCCTGCCGCTGCAAGGAAGCCTGCCTGCCGCATGCCGCCGCCAAATACCTTTCTTATCCTGCGGGCATATTTAATAGTATCCTTATCGGCTAATAATACGGAACCTACGGGTGCGCCTAATCCTTTAGATAAACACACCGATATACCATCAAAATATTTTCCGTAATCTTCGGCCTTGTCGCCGGTTTTTACAAGCGCATTAAAGATCCGTGCGCCATCTAAATGAAGTTTCAATACTTTCTCCCTGCACAGATCTGCAATGGGTTCGATTTGCGCCAGGGTATAACAACTGCCGCCGCCTTTGTTTACCGTATTCTCCAAAGCAACTAAACTGGTATGCGGAAAATGAATGTTTTCTGCGTTTATTTCAGGCTCAATCATTTCGGCGGTTAAAATACCACGGTAGCCGTTTAGCAAGCGGGTGGACACTGCCGAATTAAATGCGATGCCGCCGCCTTCATAACGATAAATGTGCGCGGTTTGATCGGCAATAAGCTCATCCAGCGGCTGGGTAAAGCATTTTATAGCAATCTGGTTGGTCATAGTGCCCGACGGGCAAAAAATTCCGGATTCCATACCAAACATAGCGGCCGCTTTTTTTTCCAGCTCATTTATTGTTTCGTCCTCGCCAAAAACATCGTCGCCAACTTTAGCGTTAAACATAGCATCCAGCATACCTGGAGTAGGTTTTGTAACAGTATCACTGCGTAAATCAACAATCATATAATTAAACAGTCTAAAAATGCGTTATTTGTGTTTTAAAATGTTATGCGCTCAATTTTAATCATTTTATTTTTCATGCTGACTTTTATATCAGCAAAATCACAATCCGGCAAATGGATTCCTGGTCGTTTTATGGATGTTAAGGGTAACACCCAAACGGGCTTTATGCGTATAGATCCATCAGGCAAAGGCCCTGTCAAAGACGAAAGTTTTATAGAGTTCAGGGAAAACAGCAAGGCAAAATCATTCAGGCTAAGCGCAAGCGAGCTTAAATATTTTATTGCCGGCCGCGATAGTTTTATAGTTGCCAACGTACCCGGCACCGGTGAAGACCAGGGCAGAAGAATTGACTTTGTACAAGTTGTGTTAAACGAAGATATAAAGCTTTATGCAGCAGCGGGCGATGGCAGTGATGGTTCGCATGGCGGTGGCTTTAGTTTTATACCAGAAATTGGAATTGGCGCAGGCTTTGGAACCGGAGGTGCCGGTTTTGGCGCAGGTTTTGGCGGTGGCATTTCTATTCCTTTGGGTGGCAGAAACAGCCGTGGTTACGAAGACACCGGCAGGGTTGTTTACTTTTACGGCGAGAATACCGACGAGATGAAACCGATTACCAACTTTAATTTTGCCGATGTAATGACCGACATAATGGGCGACTATCCGGATGTGGTTGACAAAATTGTGCAGAAGGTATACGTGCTTGGCAATATCGATAAATTAATTGCTTATTACAGGCAGGTAGAAGCTAACGATAAATCGCGATCTGTAAATTAAATATTTTGTGCGATGACGAAACCGCTTGCCCAGGCCCATTGAAAATTATAACCGCCAAGCCAGCCTGTAACATCCACACATTCACCGCCAAAGTACATGCCCGGCACTTTTTTAGCTTCAAGGGTTTTCGATGATAGTTCGTCTGTAGCTACGCCACCGCGCATTACTTCGGCTTTATCATAGCCTTTATCACCCGCAGGTTTTACTTTAAACCGGTGGATTAGCTGATCTATCTCTTCCAGTTCAACTTTTGTTAATGAGGCCAGGTTTTTATCCGCAGGCAGCCTGTCGCTTATCGCTTCGGCAAATTTGCGGGTAAATAATGCAGCAAGGTAAGCAAGCAGCATTTTCTTCCCGTTTGTTTCCCTTTCTTTCTGTATCAATGTGCTGATATTCTGATGCGGGAGCAGATCTATGTAGATAAGCTCGCCGGGCTTCCAATAGGATGAGATTTGTAAAATAGCGGGGCCGCTTAATCCCCAATGGGTAAAAAGAATGTTTTCTTCAAAACTTATCCTTTCATTCCATACCCTGCAGAATAGGCTGTTGCCGGATAATTGCTCGTACCATGGCTGGTCTTTCCCGGTTATGGTTAAGGGCACCAACGCCGGGGCGGTTTCTGTTATTTTAATTCCAAACTTCCTGGCCATTCGCAAACCAAAATCAGTGGCCCCCATTTTTGATATCGGCAAGCCGCCAGAGGCGATCACTACTTTCGGCGAGAAGATACTTTTCCTTGATCCGCCTTCTTCAAAGTAAACCATAAAGCCGCCTTCTGCCTGCTCTATATTTTCAACCGTACAATTATATTTTATCTGCTGATCGAGGTCGCTGCATAACGATGTAAAAACATTTACTATATCTTTTGCCTTATCGCTTTCGGGGAACAACTGGCCAAGGGTTTTCTCTTTGCCGATTATTCCATAGGTTTCAAAAAAGTTGATGGTATCATCTACCGTCCATTGAGAGAGCGTGGATTTACTAAAATGCTCGTTTTGCGAAATAAATTGCTGCGGTGAGGTATAAAGATTAGTATAGTTGCACCTGCCGCCCCCGCTTATTATTATTTTGGCACCGGCCTTATCGTTCTTCTCCAGTATCAGCGTACGCTTCCCTAAAAATCCGGCTTGTACGGCACACATTAAACCGCATGCACCCGCACCGATAATTATGGCATCTATATCTGTTTGTTTTATTAAATTTGCTGTCATGGAAGGGGTTTCGCAAATATCAGAATTTGGAAAGATACTTATCTTTTTAATTACAGGTACCATAATGGTTTGCATAGCCTTCTTTACCAGCCGTTTACTATCGCCAAATCATCCAAACCCCGAAAAACAAAGCTCTTATGAGTGCGGCGAAGAACCAACCGGCAGCGCATGGCTCCCATTTAATTCGCGTTTTTACGTTATTGCACTGGTATTTTTATTGTTTGATGTGGAAATGGTATTTGTTTTCCCATGGTCGGTTGTTTTTGGCAGCCACGAATTAAAAAGTGCTGACCCAAGATGGGGCTGGCTGGCCCTTACCGAAATGTTTATATTTTTAGGAATACTGATCCTCGGCCTGGTTTACGTTTGTGTTAAAGGCGATCTGGACTGGATAAAACCGAACCCGGTAGTGCCTGTAACGGATGTTGTTGTGCCTATGTCATTATATGAAAAGCTAAACCAGGAACAAAGTGCCTATAAGATAAAGCCTTTTGCTATTGAAATAGAGCCGGTAACTGTTACAGCGGCAAAACCTGCGGCTGTTACTGCAGATACGCCTATAAAAAAGCCGATATTTAAGCCTGCATTTAAGAAACCAGCAAATGAACAGTGAAACGATAAATGAGAACGGTGGCGTAGTGCTGACTAAAATGAACGATCTGCTTAACTGGGCCCGTATGTCGTCATTGTGGCCTTTAAGCTTTGGTATTGCATGCTGCGCTATAGAAATGATGGGGTCAATGGCTTCTACTTATGATCTGGATCGTTTTGGTGTATTCCCCCGCCCGTCTGCAAGGCAGGCCGATGTTTTAATCATAGCCGGTACGGTAACCTTTAAAATGGCAGAGCGCATAAAACGCTTGTACGAGCAAATGCCAGAACCTAAATACGTTATATCCATGGGCTCCTGCTCCAACTGTGGCGGCCCTTACTGGCAGCATGGCTACCACGTTGTTAAGGGTGTAGACCGTGTTATTCCTGTAGATGTTTACGTACAAGGCTGCCCTCCCCGGCCCGAATCCCTGATAGGTGCCATCCTTGAGCTTCAGAAAAAAATTGAAGGTGAAAGCCTGTTGAAAGCCTGAGGTTAAATATTCTTTGTTGTTACGGATCGTTTTAATTATTTCTTACTACTTTAGGGATACCAATTACCAATCCCCCGTATGAAAAAAGTAATAGCAGCCATTGCTGTTGTTTGTGCCGTATCTATCCACATGGCCGGCGCGCAAACAAATCCTAAATTTGATATTTTTCCAAAAGGAACCGTGTTGCATGGCAACATTTCATACGCTAACGATACGCTTAAAAAGCACCTGTTGGATATTTATCTGCCGCCCGTTAAAAAAAACCGCTACCCGGTAATTGTATGGATACATGGCGGTGCCTGGATGCTCAATGATAAGTATGCCGATATGAGCTATATGACAAACACCCTTAAAGCTTTTATCGACAGCGGCTATGCGGTTGCCTCTATCGATTATCGTTGGAGTACTACAGCCCCGTTTCCGGCCCAGATACAGGATTGTAACCAGGCTATTGACTTCCTTTATAAAAATGCTTCAAAATATAATCTTGATCGGGATAAGATTGCGGTAATGGGTTTCTCAGCCGGTGGTCACCTGGCATCGCTGCTCGCTTTGTCAAACAATCAAACTGTAAGTGCCTTTTATCCCAATGGAAAAAAGCCAAAGTTTAAAGTTAAATTATGCCTTGATTTTTATGGACCTTCAGAATTTTTAACGCTTAAAGGTAACGACAGTGCCGATCCCAAAAATGCGATCACATTACTATTGGGCGCCAGGGCTCCTGAGCGGCCAGATCTGGCAAAAAAAGCCAGTCCAGTAACGTACGTTGATAAAAATGATCCGCCTTTTCTGATCGTACAAGGTGAAAAAGATGAATCTGTAAACCCGGATCAATCGAAATTATTGAGTGAACGCTTAACCGCCTCGGGTGTAGACAATAAATTGATCATCGTACCGGGCGCTCCCCATTACGGCGTTATGTTTGATGCCGAATTCATCCGGCAAAGTATCGTTATTTTACTGCATAAATACATGAAATAACTTTGCCCTTACACTGTTTGAAAAAATAACTTTTGCAGCAGAATAGGGATGAACAGCAAACCAAGGGTTATATAGATATACTTACGGTACAGTTTTCCATTTTCGGCCGGGTATATGCTGGTGAATTTTAAATACTGGTTATTGCTGAACACAAGCAGGTAATTTAAAATCACGAATGGAAAAAACAGCGTAAATAAAACAGATACAAAGCCATTTAAAGGCCTGGCGTTAAAAATATCCATATAAAAATATAAAGGAAGGTTTTTGTTCAACGCCTTCATCCAGTACATAAAGGTAAGCAGGTTCATACCCATTAATATTGAAATAGGTACAAGTGAATAAGCTTTCCAGCTTTCGCCTTCAACCGGTTTAGACTTTTCTTTTCTTATAGCGTCTGTCCAGATTCTGTAATAGATCCTTCTTATCATGTTTGTTAAATTCTATTCACTGTCAACAAGGCTTAAAGCTTAAATGTTTAAACATAGTTTAATATTTAGTTAAACAGCTATCGGCCAAATGCGAACACCATTATCAGCTGTCCATAAAAAAAGCCGGGTCCATCGCGGACCCGGCTTTCGGATTTAATTGATTGAAAAATATTATTTCGACATTAATACGCCGTTTACCCCATCAATTAGCCCGTTAGTGGCCGGTGTATCAAATGAGGTTACCTCTACGGTAGTACCCTGTGAATCGGTAATGGCAAGCTTTTTATCTTTTACTGATAGCGTAAGTGTTTGCCCGTCGATGGTTTTTACAGTAGCGGTACCTTTACCTGCAGTTAAAGCCTTGATCATTGCAGCTTTGTCATACCTGCCGCTAATTACATGTGCTTTTACAGCAACAGCAAGCTTTGCAGGGTCTTTCATCAGGCTGTCCAGCTTTCCTTTAGAAATAGTGGAGAATGCAGCGTTATCAGGTGCTAATACCGTATAAGGGCCTGCGCCTTTGAGATCTGTCTCTGCATTGGCGGCCTTTATTTCAGATACCAGGGTAGACTCATCGGCAACGTTTGTCAGCGTAGCTACAATGTCTTTCTTGGCGGTAGTATCTGTTGTTGTAGTAGTTGCAGTAGTAGCGGTAGGCTGAGGCTGTGTTTGTGCAAATAAATTATTTGAAAACGATGCTATCAGCAGCATTACCGCCGCAGTTAAAATTGATTTCTTCATCTTATTTGAGTTTTAAAGTTTATAATGTTGTAGAAACGAACGATGCGTTTCGTTACAATTAACTTAAATATAACTTAAGAAAACATTAATTGGTTTTCAATAAGCAGTAAATTGTTTACTATCTTTCTAATTTTCAGTAAAATAAAAATCATTAAATCAGTTATACCAAACAAATCGAAAAGAAAAAAGCCTTAACATTTGCATGCTAAGGCTTTTCTGAAATTTAAATTTATAAATATCAAATTACTGGCCTTGTGCCAATGTGTAACCTATTTTACCGCCAAATTTCATTAAAAATTCTACCGAGCAAACCTTTGCATCCTGCGAAAGATCGGCAGCTATATACAGCAGTTCTTTCTGTGTTACGGTAGTGCCTTCCTTTTTCTCGAAACGAACACGGTACTCGTTCACCAGTTCGGTATAAATAGAACCGGTTGGCCATACCTGCGTACCACGATTAGAGATCATTACAAGGTCGAAGCTTTCGTTAAGTCTCTTCTTGGCAAGTTCTGCAAGTTCGGCCGGTTGCAGATAATTTGATTCTATGAACACGTCTACTCCTACCATTTCTTCCTTAATCCCTTCGGTAGCGGTTAACTTATTTTTTAAAAGATGCTCTTGCGAAGCTTTAAATTCAACATTTGGCTGGCCGATAACTTTGCCAATTGATGGTTCCTTACCTAAATTAGCAATGATGGCATCTGCAAATGCACCTGTGCCTAAAGATGTTGTTGCTCGGTCGCCGAAATCTCCGGTGTGGATGCCTTGCTCAAGCGTATAAAGCAGCGCATTTTCTATAGTTGCAGCATTTTCCGTAAAGCCCATGTAACGCAGCATTAAAATACCTGAAAGTAATAGTGCTGTAGGGTTGGCTATGCCCCTTCCCATAATATCCGGCGCGGTGCCGTGTACCGCTTCAAAAATGGAAATATTATCACCAATATTGGCAGACGGTGCGAAACCTAAACCGCCAACCAAACCGGCACAAAGATCAGATACAATGTCGCCCTGTAAATTTGTAAGCACAATGGCCTGGAAATTTTGCGGCTGGGTAACCAGCTTCATGCAAAGGTCATCCACAATAATGTCAGATGATTGAATATCGGGGTACTCTTGCGCTATCTCATAAAAGGTTTCCAGAAACAAACCGTCTGTAAGTTTCATGATATTGGCTTTGTGACCGCAAGCAAGTTTGGTATAACCTTTACGGCGGGCCATTTCAAAAGCATAACGGATCACTTGGGCAGAACCGGGGCGGGTTATAATACGGCGGCCAACGGCAACATCATAAGTAAGCAAATGCTCTATGCCTCCGTAAGTATCTTCAATATTTTCACGGATGATGGTAAGATTTATCGGGATACCTGCTTTAGAGAAAACAGTTTCAACACCGTTCAGTGTTCTGAAGTCGCGCTGATTAGCGTAAGTATTCCAAACTTTACGAGCAGTAACGTTAATACTTTTTACACCTTTGCCTTTTGGGGTTTCCATAGGGCCTTTAAATAAAATGCCGAGCGTTTCAATGGTTTCTTTCGCGGCGGCGGTCATCCCGGTGGAGTGGCCTGCATCGAAATATGATTTTCCCATTTCAACAAATTCGTAATCAAGCTGCACATCATTCGCTGCAAAAATCTGCAGAACGGCATCCATTATCTCGGGGCCTATACCATCCCCTTTAGCTACGGCAATTTTTGTTTTCATTTTAAAGAACCTTTTTGGTAAATATGCCGCAAATATATGTTTTTTTGAGGCATGGTAATTTTCAAAGTGTCAATATAACACTTACGTTACAACAAAAAATTATGACTTTAGTTCCATAACATCTTCAGCCAAAATACTCAAATTTGCATTTTCTTAATTTACATGGCAAAAACGCTTCTCTTATCACTCTTTAAAACATTTATCATATCGGCAATTATCTCCATTGCTGCAACGTGTATCTTTTACGGCGTTATTGAAAAAAATGGAGACTATGTCCACGCCGTACCTAAAATTGCATCAGGTGCTTTGTTTCTTAACGGAATTTTGCTGGTGATGTCTGTCCCTGCAATTTTTTTAGCGAATCCAAATATTTGGGTTAACAAATATATTAGGGCGCTGCTCTACTTTTCTGGCCCATTGGTGTTTTTTGCCACTACCCTTACCCTGAAGCTAAGCAATGCGGATAAAGCGGTTTACATGCTTACTGTTGTGGTATTTTTGATAGTACATGCTATTTTCTTTTACCGCATTACTAAAAGCGCGCAGTCTGGCACCCTTTCATAAGGCTATAGGCATTTTAAAAGATTTAGGTTAAACTTGCACCAATATAATGAAAGCATTTTACGGCGAACTTAAACTCGGAATTTTAGGCGGCGGCCAGCTTGGGCGTATGCTGATACAACAGGCTATAAATTACAACGTTACCGTGAAGGTATTGGACCCCGACCGCGAGGCGCCATGCCGCAAACTATGCGACGAATTTGTAGTAGGCTCTTTAAGCGACTATGAAACCGTGTATAATTTTGGTAAAAAGGTAGATCTTTTAACCATTGAAATTGAAAAGGTTAATGTGGATGCGCTTGAACAGCTGGAGCGCGAAGGCGTAATGGTTTACCCGCAGCCCCGTGTGATTCGCCTGATACAGGATAAAGGCCTGCAAAAACAATTTTTCAAGGAAAACGACATCCCTACTGCCGATTTCCATATCATATCATCTGCTCAGCAATTAAAAGAAGCTCGCATACCGTTTCCTTATATACAGAAATTAAGGCGTGATGGTTACGACGGTAAAGGCGTTTATAAAGTGGCTGATGAGTCATACCTGGAAGGCGCGTTTAAAGAGCCCAGTCTGATAGAACGCTGGATAGATTTTGAAAAGGAAATAGCAGTAATTGTTGCCCGTAACGAAAGCGGAGAGGTTAAAACCTTCCCTTTGGTGGAAATGGAATTTAACCCGGAAGCCAACCTTGTTGAATTTTTGATCTCGCCATCTACCCTTCCTTTCGAGGTGCAGCAGGATGCAGCGCAAATAGCAGTTAAAATTGCCGAAGACCTGAAAATTGTAGGCTTGCTGGCAGTAGAGATGTTTTTGGATAAGCACGGCCGTATACTGGTAAATGAACTTGCACCAAGGCCTCACAACAGCGGGCATCAAAGCATTGAAGGTAATGTGGTTTCGCAATTTGAGCAGCATCTAAGGGCGATATTTAACCAGCCTTTGGGGGACACGGCCTGCCTGCATAACGCTATAATGGTAAATGTTTTGGGTGAAGCCGGATACGAGGGACCTGCCATTTACCAGGGAATTGAAAAAGTATTGAAATGTGCAGGAGTATATATTCATCTTTACGGAAAAGCGCTTACCAAACCTTTCCGTAAAATGGGCCATGTAACTATTGTGGATGCAGACCGCGAGAAAGCAATTGAAAAAGCAAGGTTTGTACAAAAAACATTAAAGGTAATAAGCTAATATTATGAGCAACGTTAAAATAGGCATCATTATGGGCAGCAAGTCCGATTTAGGGGTGATGCAGGATGCCGCCGACGTTTTAAAAGAACTGGGCGTAGGATATGAAATAACCGTTGTATCTGCCCACCGCACACCCGACCGCATGTTCACCTATGCACGTGAAGCTGCCGGTCGCGGGCTAAAAGTCATTATTGCCGGTGCGGGCGGTGCAGCCCACTTACCGGGCATGGTGGCCTCCCTTACTCATTTACCGGTAATAGGTGTGCCGGTAAAATCAAGCAATTCGATTGATGGCTGGGACTCAATTCTTTCCATATTACAAATGCCAAATGGTATTCCTGTGGCAACCGTTGCCCTTAACGCTGCAAAAAACGCAGGTATATTGGCAGCACAAATGGTTTCAATAGCCGATGAACAGATAGCCAGGAATCTGATAGCCTTTAAAGAAGACTTGAAGAAAAAAGTAGAAGAATCGGCGCAGGAAATGGAACGTGACAACAAGATATAATTCCCTTGCCAAAAAAATTAAACAGAAAGCCGCGCTTTAAATAAGTGCGGCTTTCTGTTTTTTAGAATATCGGCGGATATTTATTAGGATCTGTTTCGCTTATCATTTTGTAAACAGCTTCAACTATATCATCCAGAGATGGTTTGGTAAAGTAATCACCATCAGAACCGTACGGCGGGCGATGCTCTTTTGCACAAAGCGTACGTGGCTGCACATCAAGCGAGTAATATCCCTTTTGAGCCTCTAGTACTTTTTGTAAAATATAGGCAGATCCGGCGCCGGGTATATCCTCATCAACAATAAGCAATTTGCTGGTTTTCTTTAAAGAGTTGCCGCAAACATTATCCGTATCAAATGGATGCAAAGTCTGCGGGTCTATGACTTCTATATTAATGCCCAGTTTTTTTAATTCGCGGGCAGCTTCCATTACTATACGCAGTGTAGAGCCGTAGCTGATAACCGTAACATCGGTGCCGTGCTTCAAAATTTCGGCTTTGCCCAAAGGCACTGTAAACTCGCCTACGTTTGCAGGTAATTTTTCTTTTAAACGATAACCGTTTAAGCATTCAATTACAAGGGCAGGTTCGTCGCCGCGCAGTAAAGTGTTGTACATACCTGCAGCCTGGGTCATGTCGCGCGGTACGCAAATGTGAAAACCACGCATAGAACTAAGGATCAATCCCATAGGCGAACCGGAATGCCATACACCTTCTAACCTGTGTCCGCGAGTACGCACAATCAACGGAGCATTTTGCCCGCCCAACGTACGGTAACTTAAGCTGGCAATATCATCACTTAACACATGCAACGCATAAAGCAGGTAATCTACATATTGAATTTCGGCAATTGGCTTAAGGCCACGCATCGCAAGGCCCATACCCTGCCCTATGATGGTTGCTTCGCGGATGCCGGTATCAGTGATACGCAGATCGCCATATTTATTTTGCAATCCTGCAAATCCCTGGTTAACATCTCCAATGGCGCCAAGGTCTTCACCGAAGGCAACAATACTTTTGTCACGCTCAAAATTGGCATCAAAGCAGGCATTCAATACTTCTCGACCGTCAACAAGTTTGGCATCGTCATTATATTCTGCTGTGATTGCTTTTGTTTTTTGCGGAGAGGTTGCTGTTTCTGTAAATAATTTTGAATGGTAACGGCTTTCAATTTTAACTTCTTCCTCAGCTATCCAATCAAGCAGGGGCTGCCTCTTTGCTGCTTCCTCCTTAACCGTTAAGCGAAGCGCCCTCCTTATGGCAGAAATTATATCTTTCCTGCCGGGGTCTACCGTGTCATGCAAGGCAGTGGCAAGCGCCTGCACTTCATCCCTTACGGTAACCTGCTGCGCTAATTTTTCAATTAAACGCACACCGTCATTAAGTTCTTTTCTTATCTCGTCGCTCAGCTCGTTCCAAACCTGGCGCTGGCAGTCGCGTACGTATTTTTTTGCGGTCGCCTCAATTTCGTCGAGCTCCGCTTCAGTTGCGATAGCCGATGTAATCATCCAGCGGCGCATCTGCAGCAGGCAATCATGCTCTTCTTCCCAGGCCAGGCGCTCTTTTGATTTATAACGCTCGTGCGAACCTGAGGTAGAGTGCCCTTGTGGCTGTGTCATTTCTGTTACATGGATCAGCACGGGTACGTGCTGATCGCGGCAAACATTAATTGCACGCTCATAAGTTTCGCAAAGAGACACATAATCCCACCCGCGAACCTTAAATATCTCATAGCCATTTGTACCTTCTTCGCGCTGAAAACCTTTTAAGATCTCAGATATATCTTCTTTAGTAGTTTGCAATTTTGCAGGCACAGAAATAGCATAGGCATCATCCCAAATGGAAATTGCCATTGGCACCTGCAAAACGCCACCGGCATTAAAAGTTTCAAAAAACAAACCCTCTGAAGTAGAGCCGTTACCTACACTGCCAAAAGCAACCTCGTTACCGTTCATAGAAAACTTATCAAGGTAGGCAAGTTCTTTATTTTCACGGTAAAGCTTGGATGCATAAGCCAAACCGAGTAAACGCGGCATATGGCCACCGGTAGTAGATATGTCCGAACCGCTGTTCATGGTATCCACCTGGTTTACCCAACTGCCATCGGCATTCAAGAAGCGTGTTGCGTAATGGCAATTCATCTGCCTGCCTGCCGATGCAGGGTCTTTTTCAACATCCGGATAAGCATATAACTGCGCAAAAAACTCGTGCAGGTTGCTCATACCGGTAGCAAACATAAAAGTTTGATCGCGATAGTAACCCGCGCGCCAGTCGCCTTTGCGAAAAGCTTTCGCCATTGCAAGCTGGGCAACTTCTTTTCCGTCACCAAATATGCCGAACTTCGCTTTGCCTGTAAGAACCTCTCTGCGACCAAGCACACTTGCCTGCCGGCTCTCATAGCCAACACGATAGTCGTTGATCACAATCTTCTTAAAATCATCAAAACTGAGCTCTGCGGTATTTAGTGTTCCGTTAGCATTTATTGCAGTTTCGGGCATATAAAATTTTGTTTAGGCGGTAAAATTATAAAATTCTATTTTGTATTTAGCTATTTTAAATTCAAAACATTGAGTTGTAACAATAGTTTCCTAATTACGTTAAACCTTTTATATTTGTATACCTCAAACACATATTATGAAAAAGATTTTATTAATATGCGCCGTTGTGTTAGGTTTTGCCTTCACAGCATCAGCACAAGACAGCGAAAAAGCTGAATTTAAATTTAACGAAGAAAAGCACGACTTCGGAAAAATACCGCAGGGCACACCTGTAACAACCGTGTTCGAATTTACAAACATTGGCAAAGAGCCATTGATCTTAACCGAAGTAAGGCCTACTTGCGGCTGTACCATAGCAGATTACACCAAAACCCCTGTAAAGGCAGGTGATAAAGGTGTAATTAAAATTACGTATAACGCAGCCGTGGCCGCCCCTTTCAATAAAACCATTGTGGTTACCTCCAATGCAAAAACGCCGCAGAAATACCTGAATATTGTTGGCGAAGTGGTAGCCAAGCCAGCCAGCAGCAGGTAAGGTTTAATTAAAATCAGGCAAAATATTTAAGAGGTGTGACCAAAAGTTACGCCTCTTTTTTATTTACCGTCGTTAGGTTAGTCATTTAAAGTCATTGAGTCATTTTTTCCCCGCAACGAACAACCGGCAACACACAACCCGCAACCGCAAACTCAAAACACAACAGAAAATTTTATTAATTTTGCGCTATGCCAAAAATATCAAATAAAGGGCAGCATATGCCCGCTTCGCCTATACGCAAATTAACCCCTTATGCCGATAAAGCTAAGCTGGAAGGTAAAAAAGTATTTCATCTAAACATAGGCCAGCCGGATATTGAAACACCCGATGGCATGCTGAACGCCATTAAGCATATCGACTTTAAGGTTTGGGCTTATACTGCGTCTGAAGGGACACTTTCATACCGTAAAAAACTCACTGAATACTATAATAAACTCGGTTATAACATCAGCCCCGAAAATATAATTGTCACCACCGGCGGATCAGAAGCTATCACCATTTCTATGATGGCCTGCCTTGATCCGGGTGATGAGGTGATTATCCCGGAGCCATTTTATGCCAACTATAATGGTTTTGCCTGCCAAAGCGACATTGTTGTTAAACCCATACTGTCGTTCATTGAGAATGGTTTTGCGCTCCCTCCTATCAGCGAATTTGAAAAGCTGATAACATCAAAAACAAAAGCTATTATCATCTGCAATCCTAATAATCCTACCGGTTACCTGTACTCTAAAGAAGAATTGGAGGCTTTAAAGGAACTCGCACTCAAATATGACCTATATTTATTTTCGGACGAAGCGTACCGTGAGTTCTGCTACGAGGGCAAAACTTTTATTTCGCCTATGCACCTTAGCGGAATAAATGATAACGTAATAGTGATGGACACCGTAAGCAAACGCTACAGCGCCTGCGGAGCACGACTGGGTTGCCTTATCACTAAAAACAAAGAAGTGCTTACAGCGGCCTTAAAATTTGCACAGGCAAGGTTAAGCCCAGGCATGGTAGAGCAGATTGCCGGCGAAGCGGCAGTTGACACACCCGATGAATACTTTGCAGCTGTAAATAAGGAATATACCACCAGGCGCGATACCCTGGTAAGCGCACTTAACAGCATGGACGGTGTTTTTTGCCCTAACCCGGGCGGTGCATTTTATGTAGTTGCCCAACTGCCTATAGATAATGCCGACCGCTTTTGCCAATGGATGCTGGAAAGCTTTAGCCATAACAACCAAACAGTGATGATGGCACCTGCTACCGGTTTTTACAGCACTGCCGGTGCCGGGCTCAACGAAGTAAGAATGGCATACGTTTTGAACAATGAGGATATAAGGAGCGCAATGAACTGCCTGGAAGAAGCCCTGAAGGTTTACCCGGGAAGGACTGTTGGCAGCCCGCAATTGGCGGTTAGCAGTAATTAATAAACTGTTAACTTAAAATTGTACATTTGTAATCTTATCAAAATTGCAAACTGCTCACCGGCAAATGCAAACTCTAAAAAATGGGGTCGACCGGAATTGACAGGATGGAGATAAGTAGGTAAGCATGCAGCGCGTTGTGCGAATTAGCGCTTTAATCTGAACGCTCAAACTTACAAATGGCGAAAATAACTACGCCTTAGCTGCCTAATTTAGAATTAGCATAGCTTTTGTCCCGCCGGTTTTCCGTTTCATTGGATCGGCATCCGGGGCATCGAAAAATGAAACTGGCCCGCTATAGGTGTGACAAGCAGGCGAGATAAAGCACCTAAGGACGACGGTACAGGCAAGCGACTGGCCTTCCTCTTCCCTACAATTAAACAGAAGCTAAGCATGTAGAAAGCTTACCTTATACCATGTTTGGACGAGGGTTCGAATCCCTCCGGCTCCACTAAGTAGGTATCAAAAACCACTAAAACCCTTCAAACGCTATGTTTGAGGGGTTTTTTGTTGCATTTTGGTTTGATTTGCTCACCGTTGAACGGCCATTTTGGTGACTATTCTGGTGAGCAGGTCACTTTACACTAAGCTGCTCACCAGAAGGTGATAAACTAATTGATTATCAAGATGTTCATTAGTCGAACATCTTGTTTAAAGTATGCTGCGAAGTTAATTTTGTTTAACTTTTAACAGCTTTTTTATGACTAAAAATGTCGCTATTCTCTTTTATCTGA